>NZ_JANDJO010000003.1 GCF_024331145.1 Shimia sp. CNT1-13L.2
AAGGCAAAAGGCAAAAGCGTCGCGGGATGGAGCAGCCCGGTAGCTCGTCAGGCTCATAACCTGAAGGTCGCAGGTTCAAATCCTGCTCCCGCAACCAAATTCCTGCGTCGAATATCAAACACTTAGCGCCCCATGGGGCGCTTTTTGACGTTTGAACTGAAATGGACTGGGCCAATCAGATTTGTAAGAGATCTGCCAATCCAGAGAAATATGAGTGTCGCCGCGCTTTCTTGAGGCAACAAATCCACGTAGAGAGGTATAGCGCAGGAACATCCCTGCCAAGGATGGAGGGTCCATGCGAATTGCTGCCATGACCATGGTCTACAAGGACTATTGGGCACTTGAGAGATGGTATGAACACCATGCCCGCCATTTGGGGGTAGAAAACCTGTTCGTGGTGTCGCATGGGGAAGATCCGCGTATTCGCGACATTTGCATCGGCGCGCATGTTTCGGTCTATCCGCGGGATAGCTTGGAAGGCTTTGATCGTAAGCGCGGGCGTTTTCTCGATGATTTGCAGGCCAGGCTGCTAGACGAATACGACTGGGTCATCAGGCTAGATGCCGATGAGCTTTTGTGTTGGGATTCAGAGCGTTACGCTGGCCTTGAAGAGGTTTTCCAAGAGAACGCCGATGTCCCCGTCGTGACGGCGCTTGGGATGGACCTTGTCGACCTGGGACAGGGCGGGCAAGGGATTTTCTCGGAGATCAGGGATGCCGCCTTTTCGGGACATTACAGCAAACCGGTAGCGGCCGCGCGCGCGGTTCCCTTTGCCTTGCACGGGGTCAAGGTTGCATCCGAAGACTTGGAGACGTTCCCATTCCGCCTGCCAAGAGGGCTTTACCTCGTGCATCTGAAATACGCCAATCGGGATGTCCTGGATGAGGCCAATGCCGTGCGGATGGCGGTGGCCAATCGGGAAGGCAAGGGCCTGCCCGGAACCGCGTGGCAGGAAGCAGATGTAGAGACCATGCGCTTCTTTCTGGATTTCGAACAGAAGCGCAAGGTGCCGTGGGACAAGGCCGAGGCACATGCCTATTCGACCTATTCCTCGAAAGCGAGCCGCAAGGAGAAGCGGAACATCGTCAAGGTGCGGGCGGTGAAACTGCGTCAGCGCACGGTTCTGCCTGCGTGGTTTGCGTCGCTCTAGTGCCGATTATCCCTTGCGGATCAGGTAGATGTCCATGATCCAGCCATGCCGTTCGCGGGCGCTGGCGCGGGTCTGGACTATCTTCTCCGAAACCTTGGCCAAGGGACCGTCCAGCAGGATCTGGTCGGGCATGCCGACATAGGCCCCCCACCAGATGTGAAAACCGTTGCCCTCAAGGCTCTGGAACGAACACTCGCCGTCCAGCATCACGGCAATCGTATCCACCCCGTCGGGCCAGCCATGATCGCGCAGGCGGCGGCCCGTGGTGATTTGAACCGGTGCGCCCAGCGAGTTGAGCGGGATGGCATGGGCTGCGGTCAGCATCTGGAGGGACGTGATGCCGGGCACGACATTCACCGCGATGTCAAAGCCCTGTGCAAGCAGGCGATCGGCAATGCGCAGCGTGCTGTCATAGAGAGAGGGATCGCCCCACACCATGAGCGCAACTTTCCCACCGTCAACCACATGGTCGCGGATCAGGTCACCCCAGATGGTCGCCAGGGCATCGTGCCAAGTGTTTACGCCATCAAGGTACTTTGGCGTCTTGGCATCGCGCACCGGGTAGTCGAATTCGACAATCTTTGGCGATGTCTTGAGGATGTCGGCGGCAATCATCCGGCGCAGATCGGCCAGTTCCGTTTTTTCGTCCCCCTTGCGGGGTAAGAGGATCACATCCGCGTTTTCCAGAACGCGGATGGCCTGAAGTGTCAGGTGTTCGGGGTTGCCCGAACCGATACCAACGAGAGAAAGGTCGATCATTTTGCGGCTCTACTCCTGCTCAGCCAATTCGCCAAAGAGGATCAGGCCGGGGGCGGTGGAAATCTCTTCGGCCAGTTGTTTGGCAAGGTCTTCCATCGTGGTGCGCTGGAGGGTCTGTTCCGGATGACTCACGTTTTCCGCTAGCAGGGCAGGGCAATCGCGGCGCAGGCCGGTTTCAAACAGCTTTTCAGCCAGGGCCGGGAATGTTCGCTTGGGCATGAAGAGAACCGTTGTCGCTCCCGGATCAGCCAGCGCCTGAAGGTTCAGGTCACCGGGCAGGGCCCCTGCAACATCATGGCCGGTCACGAACTGCACGCGACGGGCCACCAGCCGACGGGTCAGCGGGATCTGGGCCGCCGCGGCCGCGGCACAGGCCGAGGTGACGCCGGGGATGATCTCGAAGTTGATGCCATTGGCGCGCAGCTCGGTGATCTCTTCCTCGAGACGGCCGAAGATACCGCTATCGCCGGATTTCAGACGCACCACATGCGCCCCGGTCTTGGCATAGTCGACCAGCAGGCGGCTGACGTGGTCCTGTTTGGGAGAGGGGCGACCGGCGCGTTTGCCGACGCCAACCAGATCGGCATCCGGCGAGGCGTGCTCGAGGATTGGCCCAGAGGACAAATCGTCAAACAGGATGGCGTCGGCCTTCTTGAGGCGATCCACGGCCTTCAGGGTCAGGAGTTCCGGGTCTCCGGGGCCGGAGCCCACGAAGCTGACAAATCCGCTCATGCGCTTGCCTCTGCGATCAGGTGGAAGAAGGTGCCGGTGGTGTTGCCCTTGACCGAGCCGGTCTCGGGCACCGGATTGCCGTCAGCGTCGCCAACCTCGGCGAGTGGGGCATCCGGTTCTTCCAGGATGGTGGAATAGTGGAATTCGTGGCCGCGAAGGCGAGCGCCGGTCTCGAAACCGGGCATCGGTGCCTTGAGCGCGGCCTGACGATAACCAAGGTGGAACTTGCGTTTTTCGTATGAGGTGACGAGGCCCAGCAAGCCTGCCATCTGGTGGCGGGTGCCTTCCTTGTCGATCAGGACTTCGCCAAGCGCCATGTAGCCACCGCATTCGCCGTGAACGGGTTTGGTTGCTGCGTGCTCGCGCAGGCCCGCCAGATAGGTCGATGCCGCGGCAAGGGTGCCGGCATGCAGTTCGGGATAGCCACCCGGGAGCCAGACCAGATCGGCATCCTTTGCCGGCGCTTCATCGGCCAGAGGCGAGAAGGGCAGGATTTCGGCACCTGCCGCACGCCAGCCGCTCAGGACGTGGGGATAGGTAAAGCTGAAGGCCGCGTCCTGTGCCAGCGCAATGCGTTGCGCCGGCGGCTTGGGCAGGGTGCCCGTGCGCGCAGCGCCCGCCTTGGCGGCGGCCTTGATGGCCTCAAGGTCCACGTGATCGCGAAGGAAGGTCGCATAGCCCTGGATTGCGGCTTCCAGGTCGGGGTGTTCAACCGCCTGGATCAGGCCAAGGTGGCGTTCAGGCAGGGCAAGGTCACCGCGACGCGGCAAGACGCCCAGCACGTTGATCCCGGCCTTGTCCATCCCAAGCCGTGCCAGACGTTCGTGACGCGGCGAGGCGCAACGGTTGAGGATCACACCGGCAAAGGGCAGGTCGGGATTGTAGGCCTTGAAGCCCAGAGCGGTGGCCGCAGCAGACTGTGCCTGTCCGCCAACGTCGATCACCAGAACAACCGGCCATCCCATCATCAGGGCGGTTTCGGCAGAAGAGCCAAAGCCGCTCTCTCCACGTGTTGCAACCCCGTCGAAAAGCCCCATCGAGCCTTCGGCAACGATGATGTCCGCACCTTGCGACTGTTCGGAAATGCCGCCGATCAGGCCTTCGTGCATGGCCCAGCTGTCAATGTTGAACGACGGGCGATGCGCCGCGGCACGGTGAAAGGCCGGGTCGATATAGTCGGGGCCGGACTTGAAGGGCTGAACTGTCAGGCCATCTTCTGCAAGGGCCCGCAGAAGCCCAAGCATCACGGTGGTTTTGCCGGTGCCCGAGGAGGGCGCGGAAATCAGGATACCGGGGGCACTAGTCATCGCCATGTCTCCAGCTGGACCACGGGCTATCAGCCGTTTGCGGGCGATAGCGGCGGTCGTAATCGGTTGCGTAAAGGCAGCTTTCGTCAAACCCTTCACCGCCAAGCGCCGGCCCCACAAGGATCAGGGCGGTACGGGTGATGTTCTCGGTGACGTCGTCTTTCAGGCGGGCAATCGAGGTGCGGATGATCTGCTGATCCGGCCAGCTCGCGCGGTAGACCACCGCAACGGGGCATCCCTCGCCATAAGCAGGGGCCAGCTCCGCGATGACGTGATCGAGATTGCCAATCGACAGGTGGATCGCAAGGGTCGCGCCCGTGGCGGCAAAGTTGGTGAGCGTCTCGCCCTCGGGCATGGTCGAGGCGCGTCCCGGCGTGCGGGTCAGAACCACCGACTGGGCCAGCCCGGGCAGGGTCAGCTCGGTCTCCAGGGCCGCAGCCGCCGCCGCGAATGACGGCACGCCGGGTGTGACCGAAACGGGAATGCCTTCTTCGCGCAGGCGGCGGATTTGCTCGCCCATCGCGGACCAGACCGACAGGTCGCCGGAATGCAGGCGGGCCACATCCTTGCCTTCGTCGGTCGCCTTGCGGCAGGCGGCGACAATGGCATCAAGGTCCATCGGCGCGGTGTTGTGGATTTCGGCGCCGTCCGGACAATGGCCAAGGATTTCCTCGGGCACGAGCGACCCCGCATAGAGGCAGACCGGGCAGGAGGCGATCAGGTCGCGCCCGCGCAGGGTAATGAGGTCCGGGGCACCGGGGCCAGCGCCGATAAAATGCACGGTCACGCGCGTTCTCCCTTGGCAAGGGCACAGGTCGCCATTCGGTCAGACGAGATGTGCCGGGTCGTGAGTAGAGCCGCTTTTGGCCCAGCGGCGGCCAGAGCGCAAGCCTCGGCCACGCTGCCTGTGCCGCGTTTCTCAAGGATGCGTTCCGCCTGTGTCGGGGTATGGACGGATTGCAGGGCTTCGGCTGTCACGGGCACGACCTGCGCCTGCGTCTTCGCGGCAAAGGATCGAAAGGCGGGGGTGTCGATCTTGTCATCCGGCGCGGCCAATACGTCAGGCACGACATCGCCCATCTGCGCCAGCGCATCCGCCAGCGCCGCTTCGGTCACGGCACCGCGAAATCCGAACCCCGCGACAATCATTTGGCAACGCTCCACTGCACGATCGGATAGGACGATTTCCAACCGCGTTTGCGCCCAAGCGGGTGCGATTGTGCAAGTTCGATGCGCAGAAGATCTCCGCCCTTTTCCGCCTGCCAGTTGGCCAAAAGAACTTCGGCCTCCAGTGTCACGGCATTGGCCACCAGCCGAGTGCCTTGCGGGATCGAGGCCCAGACAATTTCCAGCATCTCCTGGCTGATGCCGCCACCGATGAAGACGGCATCGGGGTGCTCCAGCCCCTCCAGTGCATCCGGAGCGGCGCCGGTCACCACGTTGAGGCGATCCACACCAAGGCGCGCCGCGTTTTCGCGAATGCGATCCGCGCGATCTGCGTTGATTTCCACGGCGGTGGCACGGGTTGTGGGGTGCGCCCACAGCCACTCTATGCCAATCGATCCCGATCCGCCGCCAATGTCCCAGAGATGTTCCCCCGGACAGGGCGCGAGGGCCGAAAGGGTTAAGGCCCGCACGGGCCGCTTGGTGATCTGGCCGTCGTTGTCAAACAGGTGGTCCGGACGCCCGGACGATAGCGGGATCACGGCCCCACCGCCTGCAACCTCGATCCCGATGCTGACCGGATGCTGAATATCGGATGGCAAATTGCCGTCGGCCGTTGCCTGTCGAATGCGCTGTCTCGGACCGCCAAGAGCTTCGAGAATATGCAACGTCGAGGGCCCAAACCCTTCGTCGCACAGCCATGCCGCAAGGTCGGCAACCGCCTCGCCGTCACGCAGCGTCGCCAGAATGCGGGCGTTGGGAAACAGATGCGGCTTTAGCTGTGCATAGGGAGCCGCGTGAAGGCCAGTTGTGAGAACCCTCTCCAACGGCCAGCCCAAAGCGGCCGCCGCCAGCGACATGGTCGAAGGCACAGGCAGCGCCTGCCATTCGCCTGGGTCCAAGTGCTTCGCCATGACGGACCCCGCCCCGAACCAGAACGGATCGCCCGAGGCCAGCATGACCACTTTCCGGCCCCTGTAAGACAGCAGGATATCCACCCCATCCGCAAAGGGCACAGGCCATTCGACGGTTTCCGCGCCCAAGTCCGGCAACAGCGACAGATGCCGTTCCGCGCCCATCACGATTTCGGCGTCTTTGAGTGCTTGATGGCTTGCGGGCGATAGGCCATCCGGTCCATCTTCCCCCAACCCCACGATGGTCAACCACGGAGTTTCAGACATGTCGGCCAATCTCCTTATTCTTGGCGGAACGACCGAGGCCAGCAGTCTTGCCAAGGCCGTGGCCAAGCGAAAGCTGAAGGCGGTGTTTTCCTATGCGGGCCGCGTCAATTCTCCGCGCGAACAGCCGATCCCGCAAAGGGTGGGCGGCTTTGGCGGTGTCGACGGGCTTGCAGCCTATCTGCGCGACAATAACATCACCCATGTCATTGATGCCACACATCCTTTCGCCGCGAAGATGAGCTGGAACGCCTACAACGCCTGTACCGAGGCAGGGGTTCCCCTGCTTGCGTTCACGCGCCCGCCCTGGGTGGCGCAGGCCGGGGACGAGTGGGTGCATGTGTCCGACATGTACGGCGCTGTTGCGGCGGTGTCCGGCACTCCCAAACGGGTGATGCTGGCGCTTGGCCGGCTGCACATGGAAGAGTTCGCCGCCGCGCCCGACAACCACTATGTCCTGCGCTTGGTCGACGAGCCGAAGATTGCCCCGAAACTGCCCGATCATAGCGTGATCGTCGCGCGCGGTCCGTTCACGACCGAGGCCGATATCGCACTGTTCAAGGAACAGCGGATCGACATGGTCGTGTGTAAGAACGCCGGTGGCAAGGGGGCCGAGGCCAAGGTTCACGCCGCGCGCGAGTTGGGTTTGCCGATGGTCATGATTGACCGTCCAGACCTGCCGCCGCGCGATGAGGTCGCGACGGTCAAGGCGGTGTTTGACTGGATTGATGCGCACTAATGGATGCCTGACCGCCCCCGACGCGCCGCGCAGGGCGGGCGCTCTACGCCCACCCCCGGGTCGGGCCATGCCCTCACCGAGAGTGAGGAAGCGCATCACTTCTCTACCGAGCGCGGCGTATAGACCAGCGGCGCCCCGTCACGTTCAATGATCCGCGTCAGCGACGATCCAAGCAGCACAACAGTGCGCATATCGGCCATGTCCGGCGTCGCCTTGTCCAGCGGCACGATGTTGATCCGCTGATCCGGCCGGCTGACGTTGCGGGCAAAGATGATCGGGCGGGAATCTCCGGCGGTGTCCTGCAATAGTTTCAGCGCCTTCACGAACCCTTCGGGGCGCGACTTTGAGCGCGGGTTGTAGAAAGCCATCGCGAAATCGGCCTCAACCGCCAGCTTCAGGCGCTTTTCGATAAGCTCCCATGGCTTGAGGTTGTCACTCAGGTTGATCGCGCAGAAATCATGCCCCAGAGGTGCGCCGCAGGCCGCCGAAGCAGCTAGCATCGCTGTAATGCCCGGCAAGACGCGAATGTCCAGATCACGCCAGGCTGGCTCACCATGTTCCACAGCTTCCAGAACGGCCGCCGCCATCGCGAAGACGCCCGGATCACCCGAAGAGACAACCACAACGCGTTTGCCCTCGGCCGCCATTTCAAGCGCATGGCGCGACCGGTCGATCTCGACCCGGTTGTCCGACGGGTGCAGCGTCAGGCCCTCGCGCGGTTCGACCCGCTCAACGTAGGGGATATATCCAACAATATCAGTGGCCTGATCCAGTGCGTCCTGCACTTCGGGTGTCACCAGGGCCTCATTGCCGGGGCCAAGCCCGGCGATCACAACCCAGCCGCTCATGGACGCCGTCCATGACCATGCACGATGATGATCGAGAAATACGGGGTCACCTTGTCGGTGACTTCGGAGAGCTTGCTGACGGTCTGTTTGCCCATCGTCGCGAACTGAACCAGCCAGGCCGCATCGTAGAGCCCCGAAATCTTGAGGGCGTCGATCACCTTGTCATAGTTCGACCCGATCTTCATGACCACAAGCGCATCGGTGGCGGACATATGCTCGACTAGCTTGTCCTTATCCATCGTGCCTGCAACTACCGTCAGCACGTCATCGCCCCAGGTGATTGGTGTGCCGGTCGCTGTCCATGCGCCGGACATGCCGGTGATCGCAGGGATCACCTCGGTCGGGACCACATCCTTGACGCGGGTGTAGATGTGCATGAACGAGCCATAGAAAAACGGATCACCTTCGCAGAGAACCACCACATCCTCGCCGCTTTGGGCCAGGGCAATAAGGTGGTCGGTGACCTCCTTGTAAAACGCCGAAAGCACTTCGTTGTAGCGCGGATCGGACACCGGGATTTCCGTGGTGACCGGATATTCCATCGGAAATTCGATCACGTCCTCGCGGAACATGCCATCGGCAATCTGGCGCGCCTGTCCCTTGCGGCCTGCCTTGCGGAAAAAGGCAACGTGTTTGGCATTGCGCAGCAGGCGGTCTGCCTTGACGCTCATGAGGTCCGGGTTGCCGGGGCCAAGCCCGACGCCATAGATGGTGCCAGTGGTCATATCGGGGGTCATTCCTTGCGGCTTGCAATCGCGTTGATGGCGGCCACGGTCATGGCGGACCCACCAAGGCGGCCTTCGACGATCATGCAGGGCACGGGCTGGTCGGCCCAGAGTGCGTCTTTGGATTCGCGCGCGCCGATAAAGCCCACCGGACAGCCAATGATCGCGGCGGGGCGCGGGCAGTCGGGGTCTTCCAGCATGTTCAACAGGTGAAACAGCGCGGTCGGCGCGTTGCCGATTGCCACAATCGACCCTTCCAGCTTGTCACGCCAGTGTTCAAGCGCAGCAGCGGAACGGGTGTTGCCGATTTCCTTGGCCAGCTCATAGATGCCGTCGGCGTGCAGGGTGCAGATCACATCGTTGTCTGCGGGCAGGCGCGGACGGGTCACGCCTTCTGAAACCATACGCGCGTCACAGAAGATCGGCGCGCCGTTCTCCATGGCTTCGCGGGCCTTGGCCACCATGCCCGGGGTGAACTTCACGTGTTCCTCAAGCCCGACCATACCGGCGGCATGGATCATACGCACCACAACCTGTTCTTCGTCCTTGTCGAAACTGCCAAGGTTTGCCTCGCGGCGGATGGTGGCAAAGCTCTCGTCATAGATCGCCTGGCCGTTTTTTTCGTATTCATACGGCATCAATGGTCTCCGATGCTGTGTGGAAGTGTATCCGGGGCGAGACTCGTCAGAAGAGGCTCATCCCACGGCAGGCCATCGCGGACAAGATCGAACTTGCCGTTGCGGCCAACAAGAGTGGTGCGACATTTGCGCGGACGCGCGCAGCCCTTTGCGCAGCCCGAAATATGCAAAGGTCCCTTGATATGCTGCGCCAGCTGGCGCGCGATGCTGCGGGTTTCGACGCTGGCCGCGGTGCAAAGAGGTGCACCGGGGCAGGCATCGGCTAGGAGAAGGGGATCGTCGGCGTCGGTAATGAAGCCTTCCGTCGTCTCGCCTACGGCATTTTCGAGAAGGAACAAACGCCAGGGCGTGACCCGCAGCCCTTCGGCCTTTGTGGCGCGCAACAGGTGGTCCAGTGCCGCGGCATTAATTTGCCCAAAGGCGACACCGAAAACGGTTCCAACAGGTGTCTCACCGGGAACAAGCCGCGCCGCAGCAGGGGCGGGGGCGTGCGTTTGCCATTCGGCAGGCAGCGCCCTGTGCGAAAGATGCGCCGCCATTCGGCGATTGGCCGTCCCACCGGTTGCAACGAACCAGTCCGCCATCTCCACAATGGCATCAACCGCAGTGTCAACGGTCACGGAACGTCCGGCACTAGCCCCGTCGGCACGCAGGATCAGCCCGCTTTCGGTGTCCTTTTCGATCCGAAAATCGGCCGAGTTCTGCTGCATGACCGGAGCCGGTCCGGCATCCACCGCGTAACCAACTTTCGCGGGCAGAGCAGGGAGATCGCCAAGCCGTGCCATGAGGTCTTTGGCGATGCGGTGGCTGTCATCGCCCTTTTCCCACAAGGGCGGCATCAGGATGTTGCGACGGCTTTCCAGTTCGGGATCATCGTTCAAAAGGCCAAGCGCATCGAGCTCTTGAAGCAACAGCTCGTGTTGCGCCTCGGAAACCCCGCGAATTTGCAGGTTGGCGCGGCTGGTGAGATCGATGACCCCCGAGCCGAACGCCTTGGCGGCCGCGCAAAGACCCAATGCCTGATCGCGGTCGAGGCGGGCGAATTCTGGGCGCACACGAACCACGAGGCCGTCGCCGGACATCATCGGGCGATAGGCACCCGGACACCATCCTTTGGCTTCGGGACGCGTCATGCCAGCCCCTCGAGTTCGGCAAGGATCGAATTGCGGCGTGTTTGCCAGAGACCCGCTGCATAGAGGGCGGCAAACCTGTCGCGCATCGCCTGAAGGGCCTGTGGGTTGGCCTTTTCAAGGAAGGCGCGCACCTCGTCGTCCCCAAGCGTTGCCTCGTGGTAGGCGTCAAACAACTGCGGCGGCACAGCCTCGGCAAGGTTGGCGAACGAGGCCATATGCTCAAGCGTCGCCGCGATCTCGGCACCGCCACGGAAGCCATGCCGCATCATGCCGAACAGCCAGTCGTGATTGGTAGCACGGGCATGAACCACACGCGCGATTTCTTCGGTCAGGGTCCGTGCGCGCGGGTTTTCCGGATTGGTGTTATCCACGTGATAGAGGGCTGCCGTCTTGCCGCCCGCCACCTTCTGGGCCGCCGCGAACCCCGCTTCGTGGGTGGCATAGTCGCTGGCCAGCAGGACATCGGTTTCGGGCATGTCCTGAAGGTGCACAAAGCTGTCGGCGTTGGCGACCCGCTCGGTGATGCCTTCGCGGTCACGGGTGATGGTTTCGCCGTCGAGGGCAAAAGCCGAGGCGTTGAGCCATGCTTCGCCCGCCTGTTTGCGGCCGTCGTCGGAATAGTTGTCGACGCTGTTGCCCATGCCCAGACCATAGCTGCCCGGTGCGGGCCCATAGACGCGCGGTCCGGCTTGCCGGTCGACAAACGGGTTCCAGTCGGGTGCTTCGTCGCGCGCCGCCAGTGCCTTGACAGCCTGGCTGAACAGCGCCGAAAGGGTTGGGAAGACATCGCGGAACAGGCCGGAGACCCGAAGCGTTACGTCAAGGCGCGGGCGGTCCAGCATGGCGATGGGCAGGATTTCCACACCCGAGACGCGTTCGCTGCCTTCATCCCAGACCGGCTTGGCCCCAAGCAGATGCAGCGCCATGGCAAACTCTTCACCCGCCGTCCGCATCGTGGCCGACCCCCAAAGGTCAACAATCAGGTTTTTGGGATAATCCCCCTCTTCCTGAAGGTGGCGCCGCACCAGTTCCTCGGCAAGCTTGACGCCCTGTGCATAGGCCGCGCGTGTCGGAACAGATCGCGGATCGGTGGTGAACAGGTTGCGCCCGGTTGGCAGCACGTCAGTGCGCCCACGGTACGGCGACCCCGAAGGACCTGCCGCAATACGTTTGCCATCCAGCGCATCCAGAAGCGCTCTCCGCTCCGCCTCGGCCGAAGGGGCCACATCAAAGCTGCCCGCTTGCTCCGGCGTACGCCCGAAGATGTGTAGCCCGTCGCCAAACTGGCTTTCCTTGATGTCACAGACAAAGGTGTCGATGCGGGTGATGGTCTCAGCGAGCGACGTGACTTCGTCCAAGCCCAGCTCGGATTGCAGGCCCAAGGCGTTGGCTTCGTCGCGGATGTTTTCCTGCAACCGGTCACGGCGGCGCGGATCAAGCCCGTCCGCGTTCGAGAATTCGTCCAGCAGGTTTTCAAGCCGGGCAAACCGTTGTGGCGTCGCGCTGGCCTTCAAGGGCGGTGGAACGTGGCCAAGGGTCAAAGCGCCGACGCGCCGTTTGGCCTGCGCCGCTTCACCGGGGTCGTTCACGATAAAGGGATAGATGACGGGCAGGTTGCCGATCAATGCCTCGGGCCAGCAATCGTCTGAAAGGGCAACGGATTTTCCGGGCAACCATTCGAGGGTGCCATGCGCCCCAACATGGATCAGCCCATGTGCCTGATGCACGTGCCGCAGCCAAAGGTAAAACGCCACATAGGCATGGCGCGGAGTGCGGGACAGATCGTGATACTCGTCATCCCGTTCTTCGGGAATGCCGCGTTCCGGCTGAAGTGCGACCAGGGCCGATCCACGTCGGGTGGCGGCAAAGTGATAGGCACCGTCCTTAACCGCGGTGTCGTTTGTCGCGTCGCCCCAGGTGTCGTGCAAGTCCGCCTGCAACTCCTGCGGCAGCGACTTCAGCGCCGCAAGATAGTCTTCTACAGGCCAGGAAATGTTCTCATCCGCAAGGGCATCGGACAGGGGCGCACCTTCGGCAATGTCATATCCCGCCGTCCGCAGGTCAGCCAGCATCGCCTCGACCGAGGCCAGAGGGTCAAGACCCACGGCATGCGCCATGTTCCAGTCGCGTCCGGGATAGGTCGACAAGACAAAAACCATCCGCTTTACGGCATTCTCGGTCATGCTGAGGTTGATCCACCCCACGACCCGGTCGGCAATGGCGCGGATGCGATCGGCGTTCGGCTGGTGGGCAAGGCGCGTGAACTGCAGGTCGTCGTCACGAACACCCGGTTCCTTGAACGATGCCACGCCGGCAAACAATCTGCCGTCCACCTCGGGCAGGACGACGTGCATGGCAAGGTCCGCAGGCGACAGCCCGCGCTCGGCTTCTGCCCATGCTTTCTGGTTCGATGTCGCCAGCGCAACTTGGAAAACCGGTGCACCGGTCACATCCAGCGGCGACACCCCGTCTTTGCCTTTGCCAGAGAACGATGTGGCATTCACGATGGCCACCGGCTCGAGCGCGACGAGATGATCTGCTATTTCGCGCCGCGCAACAGGCGCCTTGAGTGACGGGGCGAAAAGCCCGATCACGTCAAACCCACGCGCGCGGAATTCTTTGAACATGGCCTCGATCGGGGCCGTGTCGGCCGCACTCAGGTAAGCGCGGTAGAACGTCAGGGCGATCAATGGCTTTGAGGTGTCACGCACCTCTTCCGGGTCGCAGACACCCGTTTCCGGCGTCCAGGCGCCGACGTCTGGCAGAACTTTCTTGCCGATTACCGGGCTGGCATAGAGGCCCGCCGCCAAGGCAAGCTGCGCCAGAGCCGCCTGCGCCGCAATTGCGCCCCCTGTATCACAGAGGTGGGTCAGGCGGTGCAGCGTCGATGTTGGTAGGGTCGAAACTTCGTCCAGCCGCGGGTCAGGCCGGCCATCCGCCGGAAGAACCGCTAGCGCGATCCCCTTCTGGCGGCACAGGGTTTCGATCTGCTGAATGCCGTATGACCAGTAGGAAATACCGCCAATCAGGCGGATCAGGATCGCCTTGGCCCCCTCCAGCGTCTGTTCCACGTAGGTATCGACAGACAGCGGGTGTTTCAGTGCCGAGATATTGGCAAGCCGTAGCGTGGGCAGGCTGTCCCGCCCACGTTGCCATCCTGCCGCGAAAGCGCCGAGATCGGAATCCGAGAAAGACAACACCACCATATCTGCGGGCGACTGCCCCAGATCGGTTGGTGTTTCGGTCTCGTCGAGCCCATGGCTTTCGCGGAAAATGACGTGCATTTGACGTTAGTCCACCAGCGCGGCGCGGATGGCTTCCACGTTTACGTCATCATGTTCCGCAATCACGACCATCCGGCCACGGCGGCCTTCTTCTGGCTTCCAGGGACGGTCGAACTGGTGACGTACACGCGCACCTACGGCCTGAACCAGAAGGCGCATCGGTTTGCCTTCGACGGCGGCATAGCCTTTGACGCGCAGGATGTTCTGTTCCTTGGCCATTTTCTCGATCCGTGCCGCAAGGACTGCAGGATCGGTCTGTTCGGGAACGTCGATGACAACGCTTTCGAAATCATCGTGTTCGTGATCGTGGTGGCCATCATGGTGGCTCGGGCGGCTGTCCATGTCGTCTTCCGCTGCGGCCTCGAGGCCAAGGATAACGCGCGGGTCAACCACACCTTCGGCCACTTCCACCACCGGCAGGGCGCGCGGGGCCTCGGCCAGAACGATTTCCTTTGCCTTGGCAACGCCTTCCGGCCCTGCAAGATCAGGCTTGGTCAGCAACACGATATCGGCACAGGAGACCTGATCCTCGAAGACCTCCGAAAGCGGGGTTTCGTGGTCAAGGCTATCATCGGCCTCGCGCTGGGCGTCCACCGCCGCAACGTTTGACGCAAAGCGGCCATCAGCCACCGCTTCGGCGTCGGCCAGGGCAATCACGCCATCAACGGTGATTTTCGAACGGATATCCGGCCAGTCAAATGCCTTCAGAAGGGGCTTAGGCAGGGCAAGGCCCGAGGTTTCGATCACGATATGCTCGGGACGCGGCTCAAGCGCCATCAAGGCTTCGATGGTGGGAATGAAATCATCGGCAACGGTGCAGCAGATACAGCCGTTGGCCAGTTCCATGATGTTCTCTTCCGGGCAATCCGGAATGGCGCAGGATTTCAGGATTTCACCGTCAACGCCGACGTCGCCAAATTCGTTCACGACCACGGCAAGGCGCTTGCCCTGCGGGTTCTGCATCAAGTTGCGGATCAGGGTCGTCTTACCCGATCCCAGAAAGCCGGTGATGATGGTGACGGGAAGTTTTTCGAGGTTGGACATGTTGGTCGGGTCTCACTCTGGAAGAACAAGCGGCGGGATGCGCGCGATGCAGTTTTTACGGAAATGGGTGGAACGTTCGCGCCACGGCACAAGGCCATCGGTGGTCGCCGCGTATTTCGTGATACCATCATGGACGAGATCGACATCATCGGCGCCCGTGAAGTTGCCGTAGACATAGGTCCAGCGGTCGCTGCCGCCGCGCACCACGACGGAACAGCCGTGGTCGCAATTGGACAGACATTCAACGGCCTTTACCGTCACGTGTTCGGGCCAGTCCTTGCCCTGCAGGGCGCTCTCCAAAAGCGCGCCGGGGCGAGGGCCTTCCTGGTCGGTCGGCTGTCCTGCACGGCATGTGGTGCAGACCAGAAGTTCGACCGGGGCGGGTGCGTCGGTCATGGCGTCCATCCCAATTCGGGGACAGGGCAGTGTGCGGGATCCTCTGGCAGCGCCAGCCCGACACCGGAAACACCCCGTCCGGTTACAAGTCTCGTCTGCTGGCAGGTCTCCCGGCTTACGGATTTCAGGGCGTTCCCTGTTGGTCATCCTGCCTTCCCGGACTGTCTCCAGTGGCAACGGGCAACCTCTCCGATCACGGTCGCGGGGGCGGCTGCGCTTTGGGCCTTGCGGCAAGAACCCGTATCGCATTCCCTTTTCACCTGTCGTAGGACAGGCACCAGCGCGCCCAAGTGAAGGAGCGCACAGGGGTTTGTCAAGCAGGAGAGTGGATACTTGACCCGTGCAGAGCCCACATCCGACCGCCATTGGCCCAAAAGCGGCTTCTGGGCCGCTGCGGCGCGCCCGATGTTCGCGCTGGCGGCGGTCTGGGCGGTACTGGCGGTTGCCATCTGGCAATGGCTGCCCGGTCTCTGGTCGAATCTGCCTGCCCCGGTGATGTGGCATTTGCATGAGATGACCTTTGGCTTCGCGGGCGCTGCGGTGGCCGGATACCTGCTGACCGCCGTCAGCAGCTGGACGGGCCGCGCCCCGGTGAATGGCCGGCCCTTGATGGTGGTGGCCTGCCTCTGGGTCTCGGTGCGGATCGGGCTGATCGTGGGCGATGCGGTCTCCTACTGGCTTGTCATGGTTCCGGCGGTCGCATTCTTCTGGTCAATCGCGCTCCTTCTGTGGCTGGAAGCGCGTGCAGCGGGCAGGGGGCACGAACCTGTCTTCACGGCCTTCTGCCTGCTGGCAGGTATTGGTTCCGCTAGCTGGATCGCGGCCATGTTCACCGGCGGTCCCGCGCCGGTCTGGTCGGTATCTCCCGTGCTTGGCTTCGCGTTTCTCCTGGTGTTCGTAGGGGGCAGGATGGTGCCCGCCTTTCTTGTTCATTCCGCGAAATGGACCACACGTCGCGTCGCCACCGTTCCCGACTGGCCACGCCTGGCCGTCCTTGGACTGATCGTCACCGCCGCCGGTCTGTTCTTGTCTCAAAGCGTGGCTCCTGCCGCCCTAGCTCTGATCACTGCCGGTGCCTGCCTTGCGCTCTTCGTCGCCCGCTGGCCGCTCTTTCCGGCCAGAACCGATCTGCTCCTCGCCATGCTGGTCCTGTCCTTCCTTTGGCTCCCCTTTGGGCTCCTCCTCTGGGGGGGGGCTGCCTTTGAGTTGTTCCTTGCCCCGGTTGAGGCGCAGCACGCCCTGATGATGGGCGCGATGGGCGGCTTGATCCTTGCCATTTCGGCGCGCAGCTTTGCCCGTCGCTGCGATGATGGCCTCAAGGCCCGTCGTGGCACCGGACTGGCCTTTGCACTGGTCATGGTGTCGGTGCCCCTCCGCATGGGCGGTCTTCTCGATGCGGCCGCGCTGATGTGGTGCGCGGGATGGGGGCTCTACGCTTGGCTTGTCCTGCGTCACGCCTTTGGCCCGCTGCCGCGCCCCGTCTTCAGTGGCGCACGTCGCTAGTGGCATGTCGCGGATCGGCTTGTGATTGGCTGGCCCTTGTGGTTTCGTGCGCCCGAACACGCGCGTTGAACGAGGCCGGACATGAGCGAACAGAACACCCGTCACACGGAAAAGATGAAGAAAATCAAGGCTGCCCGTGATCGGATGATGGCCACCAAGACCGAGGAAAAGGGGCTCATCATCGTGCATACCGGCCCCGGCAAGGGCAAATCATCCTCGGGGTTCGGCATGATCATGCGCTGCATCGCCCACGAGATGCCGGTTGCCGTGGTCCAGTTCATCAAGGGCGCAATGGCGACGGGCGAGCGCGCCTTCCTCGAAGAACATTTCCCCGAAGAGGTGAAATTCCATGTGTCGGGCGAAGGGTTTACGTGGGAAACCCAAGACCGCGAGCGCGACATAGCCAAGGCCGAAGCGGGCTGGGAACTGGCCAAGGAGCTGATCCGCGACCCCGCCAACCGGTTCGTCATGCTGGATGAAATCAACATCGCCCTGCGCAATGACTATCTCAACATCGACGACGTGGTGGATTTCCTGCTGGAAGAAAAACCCGAGATGACCCACGTCTTGCTCACCGGCCGCAACGCCAAGCCGGAACTGATCGAAGCGGCTGACCTGGTCACCGAAATGACCCTGCTGAAACACCCCTTCCGCGATGGCATCAAGGCGCAGGCCGGGGTGGAGTTTTGACCCTTCTGTGCCCTGCGACCGTATGACAAAGGCCTCGACATGAAAAAACGCCTTCTCACAGAATTCGGCATGGGCTCGTCCCTGCGCCGTCAGGACTATACCGAGGCCGCACGGCGGGCGGTGAAAGATGCGCTCTGGCACAACTCGATCAACCTTGCGGAACTGTTCGGCAAGGAAAAGCACGAGATGATCATCGACGTCGAAGTGGGCGTGGGTCAGCCCGACCAGATCGATACCTCTGCCATCGCCGAGATTTTCCCCTATGGGCAGGTCTCCGTGACCGCTGTTCCCGGCGGATTGGACGTGCCGCGCGCCGATGGTGGCAAGCCAACGGTGATTGCCAATGTCGCGATCAATGTCTCGCTGGATCTGGAGGGCTAGGCCATGGGTGATCAACGTTTCATCATCGAAATGGGCATGGGCAACGACCAGTACGGGCAGGACTATACCAAGGCTGCGGCCCGCGCGATCGAAGACGCCATCCGCCATTCCTCGATCCCGATGTTCGATGCGCTCGGCCTCGATCACGCCGAAATGCGGGTGCAGGTCACCGTAGGCGTTCAGGAACCCGACAAGGTGGATTGCGATGCTTTGGTTGCCAAACTTCCACGCGGTCAGGCAACCGTGACCGCCGTCCATGGCGGCCTGAATGTCACCAATCCAGACAGCGGCAACACCCTCGTTATCGCCAGCGCCGCCGTCGAGGCCTTTCTGCCGAAACAGGTGTGAACCATGTCCAAATCCATCATGATCCAAGGCACCGGCTCGAATGTCGGCAAGTCGATGCTGGTTGCGGGGCTTTGCCGTGCCGCGGTGCGACGGGGGCTTTCGGTGGCCCCATTCAAACCGCAGAACATGTCGAACAATGCGGCCGTCACCTCGGATGGTGGTGAGATCGGCCGGGCACAGGCGATGCAGGCCTTGGCCTGTGGCAAGCCGCTGACAGTGGACATGAATCCGGTTCTTCTCAAGCCCGAAACCGATGTTGGGGCGCAGGTTGTCGTGCAGGGCAAGCGCCTGACCACGGCCAAGGCACGCGACTATGCCAAGCTGAAGCCGCAGTTGATGGCGAGCGTTTTGGAAAGCTTCAATCGCCTGAAATCGCAGAACGATCTAGTGATTGTCGAAGGCGCCGGAAGCCCTGCCGAGGTCAATCTGCGCAAGGGCGACATCGCCAATATGGGCTTTGCCGTGGCGGCGGACGTGCCTGTGATCCTTGCCGGTGACATCGACCGGGGCGGCGTGATTGCCCAGATCATCGGCACGCAGGCGGTGATTGATCCCGAAGATGCCGCGATGGTCGCGGGCTTCATGGTCAACAAGTTTCGCGGCGATCCGCGCCTGTTCGACGACGGTTACGACCTGATCGCAGAACGCACCGGCTGGCGCGGGTTTGGTGTGTTGCCCTACTTCACCGAGGCCTGGAAACTTCCTGCTGAAGATGCACTCGACATTGCCGACGGGCGCGGTGCGGGCGACTTTAAGATTGCCTGCCTGACCCTGTCGCGCATTGCCAATTTCGACGATCTCGATCCCCTGTCGCAGGAAGACGGCGTGCGCCTGACAATGCTGCGCGCCGGGCAGCCGATACCGGGCGATACCGATCTCGTGATCATTCCCGGCAGCAAGTCCACCCGCGGTGATCTGGCCTTCCTGCGTGAACAGGGCTGGGACGTGGATCTTCAGGCGCATGTGCGGCGCGGCGGGCATGTGCTGGGGATTTGCGGTGGATACCAGATGCTTGGCCATCGCGTTCATGACCCCGAAGGCATCGAAGGTCCTGCCGGCGAAACGGTCGGTCTTGGTCTGCTGGACGTTGAAACCACCATGACGCCAGACAAGCGACTGACCGAAACCAAAGCGGTGCACGCGGCTTCGGGGCAACCCTTCACGGGCTATGAAATCCACATCGGCCGCACCGAAGGCCCGGCCCGCGCGCGCCCCTTTGCACATGTTGACGGCGCTCCGGAAGGGGCCACGAGCAACAACGGCAAGGTCTCCGGCAGCTATCTGCACGGCATGTTCCGCGATGATGGCTTCCGCAAGGCGTGGCTTTCGGCGCTGGGCGCGGAAACCAGCGACGTGGGGTATGAGGCCTCGGTCGAAGCCGTGCTGGACGATCTCGCCGACCACATGGAAGCGCACCTTGATGTCGAGGCGATCCTCGCGGCGGCGCGCTGAACTTCATCTTGTGCCTTGCGACACCTTGGGGGATAGTCGGCGCATGAACATGCGTCGCGTCCTTCTGGCTTTTTCCCTTTGTCTGGGCGGGTTTGCCGCGCAGGCCGAAGAGGTGACGATCTTCGCCGCCTCCAGCCTCAAAACCGCGCTGGACGAGATCGTGACCACTTGGGAAGCAGAGACGGGGCACGAGGTTCTGGTCTCCTATGGTGCCAGCTCTGCACTGGCGCGGCAGATTCAGTCGGGGGCACCTGCCGACATTTTCTTTTCGGCCAATCAAGCATGGATGGATGTGCTGGTTGACGATGGCTTGCTGGCAGCAAACCCGCGTCCCTTGCTTGGCAACGATCTGGTCGTGGTCGGCGCCGAGGCGGAACCGCTGGACCTGACAGCACAGACCATCGCGCAACGTCTGGAGACTGGCCCCCTTGCCATGGCAATGGTCAATTCCGTGCCCGCAGGTCTCTATGGCAAAGAGGCCCTGACCGCGCTGGGCCTTTGGGGGGACATTGCCCCGATGGTGGCCCAAACCTCCAACGCCCGCGCGGCGCTTGCCCTCGTGGCATTGGGAGAGGCCCCGCTGGGCATTGTCTATGGCAGTGACGCCGTCGCCGAACCCCGCGTCAGCGTCGTCGCCCGCTTTGCCGAAACAACACACGCGCCGATTGTCTATCCGGTCGCGCAGGTGACCACGCGTGCCCCCGCCGCTGATCTCGTGACCTATCTTGCGTCATCTTCGGCGCGTAACGTATTCATCCAGAACGGCTTTTCAGTGAGGGATGAATGATAGCCTGGCTCGGAGAAGAAGGTTGGCAGGCGGTGCTCCTGTCGCTCAAGGTGTCCTTCTGGGCCACCCTGATCAGCCTGCCGTTCGCCATCGCCATCGCCTGGGTACTTTCGCGGAAAGAGTTCTCCGGTAAGCAGCTTGTGAACGGCATCGTGCATTTGCCCCTGATCCTGCCGCCTGTTGTGACGGGCTACATGCTCCTGATGGTCTTTGGCCGCCGCGCCCCGATTGGCAGCTTTCTGGAAGACACGCTGGGCCTTGTCCTTGCCTTCCGCTGGACCGGCGCTGCCGTGGCGGCTGCGGTCATGGCCTTTCCCCTGATGGTGCGGGCGATCCGCCTTGCCATCGACGCGGTTGATCCCGGCCTTGAAGACGCGGCATCCACGCTGGGCGCGCCCCGCTGGCGGGTTTTCTCGACGGTCACGCTACCGCTGATAACGCCGGGTATCCTGACTAGCGCGGTTCTTGGGTTTGCCAAGGCGATGGGCGAATTCGGCGCCACGATCACCTTTGTCTCGGCCATCCCCGGACGGACCCAAACCCTGCCATCGGCGATCTATGGCTTCCTGCAGGTTCCCGGCGGAGAGACACAGGCCCTTCGCCTGGTAATCGTATCGGTCGCGGTGGCCATGGCGGCGCTCTTGCTGTCCGAGCTGATCTCGCGGCGCGTTGCCCGGAGGATCGCCGGCCAATGACGCTTTCGGTTTCCCTTCGCCACACGCTGGACAGGTTCGAACTTGACGTGACCTTCAATGCGCCCGACGGGGTCACGGCCCTGTTTGGTCGTTCTGGCGCGGGCAAGACGACGGTTGTGAATGCCGTGGCCGGACTGATGCAGCCAACAAAGGGGCGCATTTCTGTCGGGGATCGGGTTCTCTTCGACAGCAGCAAAAGAATTTCCCTGCCGGTTCACAAGCGTCATCTTGGCTATGTCTTTCAGGACGCTCGCCTTTTCCCACATATGACTGTCGCGCAGAACCTTGCCTATGGGGCCAAAGTTCAGCGCACCAAAAGGGACGTGGCCCACGAAAAACGCATCATCGAGATGCTTGGTATCGGCGATCTTTTGTCACGCCGCCCGGGCCGTCTCTCGGGTGGTGAGAAACAGCGCGTCGCGATCGGGCGTGCCTTGCTGGCGGCCCCCGAGCTTCTGCTACTCGACGAACCCCTTGCCGCGCTGGATGAGGCCCGCAAGGCCGAGATCCTTCCGTTTCTCGAACGCCTTCGCGATCATTCCGGCATTCCGATCTTATACGTCAGCCATTCCATCGCCGAGGTGGCGCGCCTCGCCACAACTGTTGTCGCGCTGCACAATGGCCGCGTGGCGCAGGTTGGTCCGACGGCCTCTGTTCTTTCCGATCCCGACTCCGTGCCCGCGCTGGGCGTGCGCGAGGCCGGGGCGGTGATCCGCGGTAAACTCGTTGCGCATCACGACGACGGTCTGAGCGAGTTGCAGACCTGTGGCGGTGCCCTGTTCCTGCCGCGCGTCAAGGGTGTCGAGATTGATCAGGTCATTCGCGTCCGCATCCGTGCGCACGATGTGATCCTTTCCCGCACCGCGCCCGAGGGGCTTTCGGCCCTGAACATCCTGCACGGCCGGATCGTGTCGCTGCGCGAGGGGCAGGGTCCGGGTGTCATGGTGCGCATCGCCTGCCGTGACGAGCATATCCTCGCGCGGATCACCCGCCGATCAGCGCAAGCGATGTCCCTGTCCGAAGGCGATATGATCCACGCCATCGTGAAATCTGTGTCTGTCGCACAGGGCGATGTTGGCGGCTGACTACCGCGCCTGACCGGCCCGAAGCTCCCTGACAGACAGGCCGTGTACCCGTCTGAACGCGCGGGCAAAGCTTGCCAGTGACGAAAAGCCGGTTGCGACCGCGATGTCCTGAACCGTCATGGACGTGTCGCTGGCAAGACGAAAGGCTTCGCCAAGGCGCAGTTGCAGATAGTGATCGCGCGGCGATTGGCCTAGGTGGGTCTTAAACTTCTGCTCCAGGCTGCGTGGCGAGACGTTCAGAATATCAGAAATGTCAGCGATGCTGAGCGGTTCTTCCAGATGCGTCTCCATCAGGTCAAGCGCCTTGGAGATCAACGGGTTACGGCGTACCCTTCGATCCATGCTGACAGCCCCCAGCGCCCCTGCGGGGGCGGGATCATGCAGGAAGGCCGAGGCGATGCGGCTGGAGAGAGAGGCCCCGAAGCGGGTGCCGATCAGGTGCAGCATCATGTCGATCCCCGGAGCCGCCCCGCCGGACGTCGCGAAGGGCGGGCTGATGACATAGCGGTCGCGACGGGTGTCGACGTTGGGGAAACGGGTTGCAAACTCTTCAAGGTCTTCCCAGTGGGTCGTGGCGGCATGTCCATCCAGAACGCCCGCCCGTGCCAACAGCCAGGGGGCACCGTCAATCGCGGCCACTGCGGTTCCGGCACCGTGCAATCGCCTGAGCGACGCCATTAACCGCGGCGTCGCCTGCGCCTCGAGGTCGAAACCGGCCACCATGACCAGCACGTCGCAACGCGCCAGTTCGGCAATCGGCTCCCCTTCGATCTTTAACCCGCTGGTCAGGTGAACAGGCCGTCCCTCGGGGGTGCGAAAGTGCCAGCGAAACAAGGTACGACCCGCGCGCCGATTGGCGGCGCGCATCGGATCGACCGCCGCAGCAAAGCTCAGCGTGTTGCTGTCGTTCATGACCAGAACCGCCATTTCGAGAGGTTCACGGCCGTCGGGGAGGAGGTTTTTTGCGCCTTTCATCAATTATCTTTCGTAAAGTGTAAATTAAGCGGCAGCAAGTGGGGGGATGATTGGGGAAAGTCGAGAAGGGAATCGCCATGCCTTTGCAAATGAACCGCGAAGTATTCATCACCTGCGCCGTCACCGGATCGGGCGGCACGCAGGACCGTAGCCCCCATGTACCGCGTTCGCCTGAACAGATCGCCAACAGCGCGATCGCCGCGGCCAAGGCGGGGGCCGCCGTTGTCCACTGTCACGTGCGGGACCCGGAAACCGGCGCACCGAGCCGTGATCTTGGCCTCTACCGCGAGGTGACAGACCGCATCCGTGACGCCGAGGTTGATGTGGTTCTGAACCTGACCGCCGGCATGGGCGGTGACATCGTTTTCGGCGATACCGAGAACCCGTTCCCCGTGAATGAAGCGGCCACCGACATGATCGGCGCGACCGAGCGCATGGCCCATATCGCCGAGTGCCTGCCCGAAATCTGCACCCTTGATTGCGGCACCATGAACTTTGCCGAAGCCGACTATGTCATGACCAACACCCCCGGCATGTTGCGTGCCATGGGCCAGATGATGACAGATCTTGGGGTGAAACCCGAAATTGAAGCCTTCGACACCGGCCACCTCTGGTTCGCAACGCAACTGGTCAAGGAAGGTATCCTGACCTCGCCCGCGCTGGTGCAGCTGTGCATGGGCGTGCCGTGGGGCGCGCCGAACGACATGAACACTTTCATGGCCATGGTCAACAACGTGCCGGGCGATTGGGACTGGTCGGCCTTCAGCCTTGGCCGCGACCAGATGGCCTATGTTGCTGCTGCCGTTCTGGCGGGGGGCAACGTGCGGGTTGGCCTCGAAGACAACCTCTGGCTCGACAAGGGCGTGCTGGCAGAGAACTATCAACTGGTCGAGCGTGCGGTGACCATCATCGAGAACATGGGCGCCCGCGTGATCGGCCCGCAGGAGGTGCGTGAAAAGCTCGGTCTGACCAAGCGCGCGCCGGTGGCCAAGTAATGCTGCGGGGCGGCGTTTTCGGGAAAAACACCATGCGGTATCACGTCGGTATTACGTCGGTATTGCGACGGTGCTGCCGCGCAGCACTGGTGGCAGGTGCATTTACCTCTGTAGCGGCCTGCATTCCCGAAACGCCGTCTTCCCCCCGTGGCCCCACGCCGGACAAGGCTGCGCAAGCGGCCTGTCTGGCGGAGGGGGGCACCTATGAAATCGCCGGTATCGCGGGACAGTACGTCTGCATCCGGCCCACGGTGGACGCGGGCAAATCCTGTTCCGCCGAAAGCGACTGTAGCGGGTTCTGCATGGCCGAAACCCGCACCTGTTCAGCGGTGACACCGATGTTCGGCTGTCACCCCATTTTGTTGGACGACGGCAGCCATGCCGAGATCTGTATCGACTAGGAGAGTTTCATGACGCGAGTAGCGGCAATCATCGGTGGTGGGGTCATCGGCGGCGGATGGGCCGCGCGATTCCTGCTGAATGGCTGGAATGTTCAGGTGTTCGATCCGGACCCCGAAGCCGAACGCAAGATCGGCGAGGTGCTCGACAATGCCCGCCGCTCGATGCCGGGCCTGAGCGATACGGCGCTGCCTGCCGAAGGGCAGCTGACCTTCCATGATGCCATCGAAGACGCGGTGGCCGGTGCCGAATGGATTCAGGAAAGCGTGCCAGAGCGGCTCGACCTCAAGCAGAAGGTCTATGCTGGCCTTCAGGCGGCCTGCCGTGAGGACGCAATCATCGGCTCTTCGACCTCGGGGTTCAAACCCAGCGAGTTGCAGGAGGTGGCACCGCGCCCGGAACAGATCCTTGTGACCCACCCGTTCAATCCCGTCTACTTGATGCCGCTGGTCGAAGTGGTGCCAAGCGACAGGACCGCGCCCGAGCGTGTCGAGCGGACCAAGCAGATCATGACCGAGATCGGCATGTATCCCCTGCATGTGCGCAAGGAGATCGACGCACATATCGCCGACCGTTTCCTCGAGGCGGTCTGGCGCGAGGCGCTATGGCTGGTCAAGGATGGCGTGGCCACCACCGAAGAGATCGACGAGTCGATCCGCATGGGCTTTGGCATCCGCTGGGCACAGATGGGCCTGTTTGACACCTATCGTGTGGCAGGTGGCGAAGCGGGCATGAAGCACTTCATGGCCCAGTTCGGCCCGGCCCTGAAATGGCCCTGGACCAAGCTGATGGATGTGCCCGAATTCAATGATGAGCTTGTCGACCTGATCGCTGGTCAGTCGGACGCACAGTCCGGCCATCTTGATATCCGCGAGATGGAACGTATCCGCGACAACAACGTGGTGGCGATGATGCGCGCGCTGAAGGCGCAGAACTGGGCTTCGGGCGCGGTTCTGAACAAGCACGATGCCAAGCTGATGGCGGATGCGGGCATGGTGCGCAAAGCCGCCGATATTGCCGATCCGTCGCAACCCATCGTGACCGTGGCCCGTGCGGTGCCGATCGACTGGCTTGATTACAACGGCCACATGACCGAGAGCCGGTATTTGCAGGCCTTTGCGGATGCCTCGGACCGGCTGATGGAGATCATTGGCTGTGATCAGGACTATATCGCCACCGGCGGGTCGTTCTTTACCGCCGAAACCCACATTCGCCATATCGACGAAACCCATCTGGGCGCACGTATCGAGGTGCGGACGCGGGTTCTGATGGCGGAAGGCAAGAAGATGCACCTCTGGCACGAGATGTATGCGGGCGACAAGCTGTTGGCGACCGGCGAGCATATCCTGATCCACGTCAGCCTCGAGACCCGTCGTCCGGCGCCCTTCAGTCCTGAAATCGCGGCCAACCTCAAGATGATCAGCGAGGCGCAGGCCGGGCTGGATGCGCCCGAAGGTGTGGGGCGCTACGTCGGGCAGCCTCGTTGACGCGCCGTGTTCTGATCACAGCCGGGGCCTCTGGCATCGGCCTTGCCATGGGCGAGGCCTTTGCCGCGGCGGGCTATGACATCTGGGTGAGCGACGTCGACAGGGCCGCGCTGGCCTCGGTGCCAGCCGGTTGGCGGGCCTCCGAGGTGGATGTCTCGGACGAGGCGGCCATGGCGGCGCTCTTTGCCGAGATCGAAACCGTCTGGGGCGGTCTGGATGCGCTCTGCGCAAACGCCGGAGTGGCCGGACCGACGGCGGCGGTTGAGGATGTGACGCTGGACCAGTGGCGCGCCTGCACGGCGGTGACGCTGGACGGTGTGTTCCTTTGTGCCAAGTTTGCCGCCCCGTTGATGAAACGGGCCGGGGAAGGTTCCATCGTCGTGACCTCGTCCACCGCAGGCCAGTATGGCTATCCCAACCGATCGCCTTATGCGGCGTCGAAATGGGGGGTGATCGGTCTTGCCAAGACGCTGGCGATGGAACTGGGACCGTTTGGCATTCGCTGCAACGTGGTCTGCCCCGGAGCGGTCAGCGGGCCGCGCATGGAGGGCGTGCTGGAACGCGAGGCGGCGGCCAAGGGCATGACCCGCGACGCGGTCTATGCGGGTTATGCCTCGGGCACATCGCTGGGGCGGTTTGTCGAGGCCAGCGAGATCGCCGACATGGCGGTGTTTCTTGGTTCGGACGCGGCAAAGGCCGTGTCGGGGCAGGTGATCGCGGTGGATGGCCACACGGTGAACCCGGACCCGCAGGTCTGACCGGGGCAGGGGCGCTGCCCCTCTTGCCCCTTTCGGGGCAATTCCCCCCGGGGTATTTGGGCCAAGAAGAAGGGCCGGATCAGATTTCTTTTTGCAGCTCGGCGATATGGTCGGGCAGCATGCGGGCAGTGACCGAGGCCTGGCGCACCAGATTGTCGAAATGCTCGGTGAACCCCTGAACGCGTTCGGTATCGCGGAAGGCGAGGTAGTTGCGTCCGAGGTAGAGCACGGCGAGCAGGGGGCCGAAGACCGTGACCGGTGAAGAGAACAGCTTGCGGGCGTCGTAGAGGTAGACACGCAGGCGCGGATAGAGCTGCGAGCAGAGGGTCGAGAGGTGGTTGAGCTGCGCCTGTCGCAGGTCGCGCGGCACGCCTTCGTAATAGCCGACACCCTTGGCAAAGCTGGCCAGTTCATAGAGCGGCAGGGCGATTTCATAGTCGGACTGCGAGGCGCGCATCCAGTTCAGCCGGTCCTCCGAGGCGCCGATGGCCTGTGAGGTGGTGCGCCCGAGGTGGGGGGAGTATTCCCATTCCAGAACCTCGCGGGTTTTCAGCATGTCGGGCAGGCCTGCGGGGACGTGGCGGATCTTGTAGCCCTGTGCCTCGAGGTGCCAGTTGAAGATCTGTTCGTCCACCAGCGCCCGCGGGGCGGCGGTGAGGGTGAGCGAGTTGGCGAGGATGTCGGCGGCGCTTTCGGGCCGGTCGGTCAGAGAGAGCAGCCAGTCGGCGGAAACCCCCAGCGCGGCGGCACATTCACCGACCACCTGTGCATTGGGCAGGCGCGCGCCCTGATCCTTGAGAAGCTGCGAGATGGTCGAGCGGTCAACCGCGATTCTGCGGGCCAGTTCGCTCTGGCTCATGGCCTTGTCGCGCAGGGCGGTGGCGAGTCGCTGGCGGAAGCGGTCGGCGCGCAGGCGTTTGTCGATGTTTTGCGTCATATGGTGACTAATATCACCATCTGGGAATTTTGTGAATTACATTCAGAATTCCCGCATGCCCCCTGCTGGGGTAACAAAAACGTGAGCAGGGGATTTTGCCCCGATTTCAACGACATGGAGGGAAGATGGAAACGCGTCGGCGTTCACTGGTCAAGGCGGTGATCTGGAACATCATGGGGCTTTGCACGATGAGCCTTGTGGGGTTCCTGGCAACGGGGTCTGCGGCCGTCGGTGGAAAACTTGCGGTGGTCAACACCGGGATCGGTCTCACGATGTATGTGCTCTACGAACGCGTCTGGTCCGCGATCCGCTGGGGGCGTCATGTCTGATCCGCGTCGTCACCGCCCGATGATCGAATGGCCGACGCTGGCCATGCTGATGCTGTGCTATGGTACCTTCATCCTTGGCACCACCTGGGCCGGAGCCGTGTTCCTGCCGCTGGGTATTGTCCTGACCACGCTGGCGATTGCGCTGCATTCCTCGTTGACCCACGAGGTTCTGCACGGCCATCCGTTCCGCAACCAGCGCCTGAGCGACCTGACGGTGTTCCCGGCAATTGGACTGGCCATTCCCTACTACCGGTTCCGCGATACCCACCTCGCACATCACAACGACTCGATCCTGACCGATCCCTACGACGATCCCGAGAGCAACTATCTCGACGCGTCCGACTGGGAGGCGATGCCGGGCTGGTTGCAGGTGATCCGTCGCATGAACAACACGCTGTTGGGGCGGCTGGTGCTGGGGCCGGCGCTGGGGCAGGTCTGTTTCATGGCCGCCGACTGGAAGGCGATCAGGGCGGGCGACCACGCGGTTCTGACGGGCTGGCTCTGGCATGTTCCGGCACTGGCCATCGCGGTCTGGTGGATGGTGTCGGTCTCGGTTCTGCCGATCTGGGCCTATCTTCTGTCGGCCTACATGGCGCTGTCGATCCTGAAAATCCGAACCTTCCTTGAACATCAGGCGCATGAGCGGGCACGCGGGCGCACCGTCATCATCGAGGATCACGGGCCGCTTGCGTGGATTTTCCTCTACAACAGCCTGCACGTGGTGCATCACATGCATCCCAAGGTCGCCTGGTACAACCTGCCGGTCCTGTTCCGCGACAACCGCGACCGCTACATGTCGCGCAACGACAGCTATTATTTCCGGTCTTACCGCGAGATTTTCAGCCTCTATTTCCTGCGTGCCAAAGATCCGGTGCCGCATCCGCTCTGGCGGCGAAAGTGAACCCGTGATCTAACGGCGGCATGGATTTATGGATTGCCGCCGCGCTTGCAGCCGCACTGTTTCAGACCGTGCGCTTCATGCTTCAGAAACATCTGAGCCAGGTGTCGCTCTCGGCTGCGGGGGCGACGTTTGCGCGGTTTGTCTATTCGGCACCGGTGGCGGTGGTGTTGATGCTGCTTTATGGCGGTCTGCCTGTTCTGCCGGGGGCGACCTTCTGGGGCTTTGGCATCGTCGGCGGGGCGGCGCAGATCACGGCGACGGTTTGCACCGTGATGCTGTTCGGGCGGCGTAACCTTGCGGTGGGGATGACCTTTATCAAGGTCGAAGTCCTGCTGACCGCCCTGATTGGCATGGTGGTGCTTGGCGAAACCGTGAGCCCTGCGGGTCTGCTGGCGATGATCGTCGGCATCGCCGGGGTTCTGGTGCTGGGTGGCCCGGTCGAAAGCAGCGGCCCCTTGCTGCGCCGATTGATCAGCCCCTCTGCGGCGCTGGGCCTGTCGGCGGGCGCCTTGTTCGGGGTCTCGGCGGTCTGCTATCGCGGGGCCTCGCTTGAGGTGGTTGGGGAAGATCCGGTCCTGCGGGCGGTGATCACGCTTGCGGCCGTCACTTCGATGCAGATGGTCGGCATGGCGATCTGGCTGCGGCTGCGCGAAGCGGGCGAGATGACCCGCGTGATTGGCGCGTGGCGCAGTGCCGGCTGGATCGGGTTGACCAGCATGGCCGGCACCTTTTGCTGGTTTACGGCTTTCACCTTGCAGAACGCGGCCTATGTCAAAGCGGTTGGGCAGGTCGAGCTGATCTTTGGCATTCTTGGCACGGTTTTGATCTTCCGCGAGCGGATCAGTGGGCGCGAATGGCTGGGCATGGCGCTCTTGTCAGGCAGCATCCTGGCGCTTGTGCTGGTGCTTTGACGGCGCGATCAGTCGTCGCGCCAGTCCGGCGTGCGGCCTTTCAGTTGCTTGAACAGGCTGGCCTCGTCATCGTTCTTGAAGAACGGCACCGCATCCGGCGGCGAGGTATCATGCAGGCGGGCTTCGACCTCGGCCAGAACCACCTCGGTGATGAAGGGCAGGTCATATTCCCGCGCCTTGCGCAACGACACCCATTGCAGGTGCGAAAGCTCTTCGCAGGCCTGCGAGAAATCGTCGAGATCGCTTTGCAGGGCGGTTGCATCAATCAGGAAAAACCGGGCGTCGAATCGGCGCGGTCGGCCCGGAGGGGTGATGGCGCGAAACACGAATTGCAGGCCGTGCGCGACGGGCAGGTGGCCGGTTTCGGCAAAGCCCTTCCAGTCGGCGGGTGGTTCGCCCTCCCAGTTGCCGGGGGTGCCAAGGATCTGACCGGTTTCTTCCCACAGCTCGCGCACCGCAGCCACGGCCAGCGCGTGCGAGATGGTTTCCGGCGTGTCGTCGCGCAGGTCTTCGGCAAGGCGTTCGTCGCAGGGGGCCTCGATCCCAAGCGCCAGGGGGATGTCGAAGTCCTCGGCATCCACGGCGCCACCGGGAAAGACGAACTTGTTGGGCATGAAAGCGGCCTTGGCACCGCGCTGGCCCATCAGGATCTGCGGATCGGTTTCACGATCCCGCAGCACGATCACCGTGGCCGCATTGCGGATTGCCGTCTTGTCTTCGCTCATTCTGCGCCCCTTGGTCTTGTTATGTCAGCGGTCGTCGGTTCCGAAGCCGTGCATGCGCCGTGCCCATTGGAAGGCAACAACCACACCCTTCAGTCTTGGCAGAAGGTAGAGCGAGAGAGCGACACAGCCAACCGCAAAAATCGTGAACATGATGAGAGGCTCGGGACGCCAGCGGACGAACACGATGTGCAGCAGCGGCGCCATCAGGTGACCGACAATGAGAATGGTCAGGTAAGCAGGCCCGTCGTCGGCCCGTTGCGGCGACAGGTCTTCACGGCAGACCGAGCAGGTGCTGCGCACCTTGAGATAGCCCTTGAGCATAGGGCCGCTGCCGCAATTGGGGCACTTTCGTCGCCAGCCCTTGAATAGGGCAGGCCACAAGGCGCGCTCCGGTGCCTTGGCTACAGAAGTCATCAATGTTTCCTCGCTTATCCCGTATCCAAGATGTGACGGCATCGGGTTCTTTGAAAGTGGTCAAAACCGCCCCGCGTCCCGATGTCGCAAAACCGTCGCGGAAGCCTCTGAAACCCGCGGGAAACTTTTTTCGACGGAAAGGCTGGGGTGGTGCGTTTTATGGTCAGGAAACGGGAAATGAAGCCGGTTCCTGACCTGACAAAGGAGACGAGTAGATGAAACGTGCAATGATTATTTCCGGTGTGTTGGCAGCAGCGATGGGCCTGACGGCGGTGTCGGCTTCGGCCAAGGGTTGGGGCCCGGGCGGCCATCATGGGCCGCGCCCGATGATGAACTTCGAGGCATTCGATGCCGACAAGGACGGCAAGGTGACGAAGGCCGAGATGGAAGCCTTTGCCAAGGCCAAGTTCACCGAGGCTGACACGGATGGCGACGGCCTGTTGAGCCAGGAAGAGATGCAGGCCAAGGCGCTGGAAGAAGCGCAGAAGCGTATGAAAGAGCGGTCGGCCAAGATGATCGAGCGCAAGGATGCCGACAAGGACGGCAAGCTGAGCTTCGAAGAGATGTCGGCCAACGAGAAGCGCAAGGACAAGATGTTCAACCGCCTCGATCGTGACGGCGATGGTGCCATTTCGAAGGAAGAGTTCGAAGAGGCGCGCGCCCACATGGAAGAGCGTGGCCACAAGATGAAGAAACGCCACAAGCAGCAGGACAACTAAGTCCCTCGTCGGCCACGTGCGCAGTAGGTGAGCACGTGGCCGTCATTGAAAGATAAGAAAAATCGGGCTAGCCAACTGGACCATGGACATGCCGTATGATGCGCAGGAGGAGGTGCCGGACGAGGCGCTGTTGGTGCTCTATGCCAATGGTGATCCGTCGGCCGCGCGTATTCTGACCCTGCGGATGACGCCAAGGGTTTTCTCGCATGCCTATCGTGTACTGGGGGATCGGGCCGAGGCGGAAGACGTCGCGCAGGAGGCGCTGATGCGTCTGTGGAAGATCGCGCCGGACTGGCGCAGCGGCGAGGCGAAGGTGACAACCTGGCTGTTCCGGGTGGTGGCCAATCTGTGCACGGATCGCCTGCGCAAACGGCGCGGGGTTGATCTCGATACGGTGCCCGAGCCAGAGGACGATACGGCCTCGGCGGCGGACATGATGCAGGAGCGCGCCCGGATGGATGCGCTGCAACAGGCGCTGGGCACCTTGTCGGATCGCCAGAGACAGGCGGTTGTGCTGCGCCATATAGAAGGTCTTGGCAATCCCGAGATTGCAGAGATCATGGAGATCAGCGTTGAGGCCGTCGAAAGCCTCACCGCACGGGGAAAACGGGCCTTGGCCAAGGTATTGGCCGGCCGACGGGAAGAACTGGGGTATAGCGATGGCTGAGAAACATCAGGACGACGCATTGCTTGATGCATTGTTTGCGGAAGCGGCCGGAGACGGAAAGCCCGAGGTGTCTGCCGACCTTATGGCACGCATCCTTGCGGATGCCGAGGCGATGCAACCCACCGCGGCGGCGCTGGCGGCACGACCCGCACGCCAAGGGCTGTTTTCCCAGTTCATGCAGGCCATTGGCGGCTGGCCGTCGCTGGCAGGGCTGGCTACCGCAACCGTGGCCGGTGTCTGGATCGGGTTCAGCGCCTATGGCACCATCGTGCCCTCAAGCGTCGCCGATCTGATTGAGGGCGACAGCCAGACCTACCTGGCCTATGTCGATGCCAGCTATGCGCTCGCCGGTGAGGAATGACCAAATGACACAAGACACCCAGCCAACATCGACCGAAAAGCCGCGTATGCGCCGGGGGATGCGGATCATCCTGATTGCCTCGCTGGCGCTCAACGTGATTGTTGTCGGCCTGATCATCGGGGCGGTTGTTGGTCATTCCCGTGATGATGACCGCCGTCGGCCGAATATCAGCCTGCCGCCCCACGTACGCGCGTTGGACTGGGACCACCGGCGCGAGATCGGTAAGGCGATCCGCAAGGCCTATCGCGCAGACGGTCTGGGCGCGCGCACCGAACGAAGCCAGCTTGAAAAGATGGCGGCCGCGATCGAAGCCAGCCCCTTTGACCGCGCCAGTCTTGAGGCCGTGCAGGTCGAGCTTGAAAGCGTGATGTCTCGCCGGGTTGGTCGTGCCCGTGATATCTGGCTAGATCACGTCGAGAGCATGACGGACCGGGAGCGGGCAGCCTATGCCGACCGCCTGCGCCATTCGCTGACCAAGAAAAAGCGTGACAAGGACGATCACGACTGACGGTCTGCGATCAGCGCTGTTCAGGCCGGGGGATTCCCGGCCTTTCTCATGCGGCGGGTGAGTTGATCGTGACCTGGTCGCGCCCGGTTGATTTTGCTCCGTAAAGCGCGCGGTCTGCCCGGTCGAGCAGGGTTTCGGCCACCTCTGCAGAGGAAAGATCCACGTCGCGGGCCATGGCGATGCCGATGCTGATTGTGACTGGAATGTTCAATTCACGCTCCTTGATCAACACGGGCGCGCTGCGCACCGCCTGACAGAGGGTGTCGGCTGCAGACTGGGCCCGCGCGGGGCAGGTTGCGGGCATTGCGATCAGGAACTCTTCTCCCCCGATCCGCGCCAGCAGATCCGACGGCGTGAGGCTGCGGCGCAACCGGCGTGCGACAGCGCGCAACACCTTGTCGCCGACCCCGTGGCCATAGCGGTCATTGATCTGTTTGAAGTGGTCCAGATCGGCGACCATGACAGCAAAGTCGCGTCCGGTCGCATGGGCCAGTTCGGCAATCCGCGCAAGATGGGGAAGGGCATAGCGACGGTTGTGCAGCCCCGTCAGGGGATCGATGATGGCAGCCTCAAGCCCCTCGCGCACGTTCTGGCGGAACCGGTCGGCCAGGCGCTTGCGCTGCACCAGTCGCGACAGGCGCAGGGCGATTTCCTCGGCGTCGAAACCGTCTGTGACAATGTCGTCCGCGCCAAGGTCGAGCGCATCGGCATAAAGCTCGCGGCCCTGCGGCGGCAAGAGAACAAGAACCCGCGCATGGCGCGTGGCACGGCGTGCGCGCACCTCTGCAAGAAGGCGCAGCCCCTCTTCGAGGTGATCGGGCGGCAGCGCAATGACCAGCGCATCCGGCGGGGGTTGTTTGGACAGGCCGCGTAGCAGATCAGCGACCGGGTGGCTTGCAACCGCGAAGGGCACCATCGGTTGCAGCCCCAGTTTCCAGCGCGCGCCGGTGATCGCGTCCGGCGCGGCAAGCAGAACGCGGGCCTGCGGGACAAAGGCCGTGCTTGCCGGCTCGGCAAATCCCAACGCCTCGGCCGCGCCGTCCTGCAGCGCGAGTCCGTCAGACGGGTCTCGACTGCGGATCAGGCTGCGGATCCGGGCCAGCAGCTCGAGTTCGTCCACGGGTTTAAGAAGGATGTCGTCTGTCCGTGCCCGCAGGGCCGCCTTGCGGCGTGGAAGACTGGTGTCGGACGACAGCATCAGTATCGGGGTTTGTGCGCCCGCAGGGGAGGCCTTGAGCCGTCGGCAAATCTCGGTTCCGCTGCTCTGATCCTGCCAATCCCCGTTCATCACCACAAGGTCGGGGCGTTCCCGTTCCAAGGCGGCGTGCGCCTCGGTCTCGGAACTGGCCTGACAGACATGGTAGGACGCAGCGCAGAGTTTGACCTTGAGCAGGATGCGATTGGTCGGGACACTGTCGATGATCAGGATCTTTCCTGGCATGGGTCGCCCTGGAAGGTTGCATTAAGGATGATTCACTCTGTATTCGCATTGGTTAAGAAAAGATTGCGAGTGAGCCGAAACATGACCCTTTCCCAGGAAGCCGCTTCCACGATTGCCCTCAAAGCGCTGGCCTGGCTGGTCAGCAATGACGAGCTGATGCCGGTCTTCATGGGGGCGACGGGCGCCTCGGAGGATGATCTGCGTGCGCAGGCGGCCGATCCGGGGTTTCAGGCTTCGGTGCTTGAGTTCCTGACCATGGACGACGCATGGGTTGTCAGTTTTTGTGACACCATCAGCGAGGATTACATGACGCCGATGATGGCCCTGAATGCCCTGCGCGGCGAAGCGGGGCGTCATTGGACGTGATTTTCTGACATCAAACTGCAATAGAATCGTGCCAATGGGCGCGGCGCGGCGGGACAGCCGCCAAAACGGGGAGCGAGTAGAATGCGTGTAGACGGGCTTTTGTTCGACAAGGACGGGACGCTTTTTGATTTCGGGGCCACCTGGAACAGCTGGGCAGGCGGCATGATCCGTGATTTTGCCAATGGCGACGACGCCCTGGCCGAACGCATTGCCCGCGCAATGGATTTCGATCTTGGCACCGGTGCCTTCCTGCCGCAAAGCATCATCATTGCCGGGACCAACCGCGATGCAGCCGAAGCGGTGGCCAGTGCCTTGCCCGGGGCCGACGTGGCCGCGCTGGAAGAGCGCCTGATGCGGGCGGCGGCCACGGCCCCTCTGGTCGAGGCAGTGCCTCTGGGCGCGTTTCTGGATGATCTGGCGGGCTTTGGCATGCGCCTTGGCGTGATGACCAACGATACGGAATATGCGGCCCGGGCGCATCTGGGCGAGGCCGGCGTGGTCGAGAAATTCGATTTCGTGGCGGGCTTTGACAGCGGATTCGGTGCCAAGCCCGATCCCTCGCCGCTCTTGGCCTTTGCCGATCAGATGTCGCTTGATCCGGCACGTGTGGTGATGGTGGGCGACAGTACCCATGATCTCGTTGCCGGACGGCGGGCCGGGATGCAGACCGTCGCGGTTCTGACCGGCGTTGCACTTGAGGATGAACTGGCGCCCTATGCCGATGCGGTCTTTCCCGATATCGGCCATCTGACCGCCTGGGTGCAGGGCTAGGCCACAAGCGAATCCATCTTTTTGAACAGGGCGTGCCAAGGGGCGCGCCCTTTCCTTTTGTGCCTTCCTTTGCGTCTCGAAATGGTGCCTGTTCAAAAAACGACGAGTTTTGTCGTAAAGGTCTGATTAATCGATCCGGCCCTCGTGTTTGCTGTTGGGAACAACGCATGAGGAGACTGTCATGAGTGACACAGGTGGACGCAGGCGGCGCGGTGGTGGCCGCGCGGGCAATTCGGCGCGGCGCACAAGCGCGGGGGTTATCGAACAGATGCCATGGCGTCAGCCGGTCAATATCGATCGGCCGACCGAACCCCTGACCGAGGAAGGCGTTCAGGCGATCCACGACGGCGCGATGCGCATTCTCGAAGAGATCGGCATCGAGTTCTACAACGAGGAAGCCAAGGGCATCCTCAAGGAAGCCGGCTGTACCGTTGATGGTGACAACGTGCGCATGGGCCGTGATTTCGTCATGGAGATGGTCGGCAAGGCGCCGTCGAGCTGGACCATGACACCGCGTAATGCCGAGCGCCAGATCACGCTGGGTGATAACCACATCCTGTTCGGCAACGTGTCTTCGCCGCCGAACTACTGGGACATGGAGTTGGGCCGCAAGGTGCCGGGCACACGCGAGATGTGCGCCAACCTGTTCAAGCTGAGCCAGTATTTCAACTGTATCCACTTTGTCGGCGGCTATCCGGTGGAACCGCAGGACATCCACGCCAGCGTGCGTCACCTTGACGTGCTCTATGACAAGCTCACGCTGACCGACAAGGTGGCGCACACCTATTCGCTTGGCAAAGAGCGGGTCGAGGATTCGATGGAGATGGTGCGGATCTCCGGCGGCTGGAGTGACGAGGAATTCGAAGCCAGCCCGAAAATGTACACCAACATCAACTCGACGTCGCCGCTCAAGCATGACGAACCGATGATGGATGGCTGGATGCGCATGGCGCGTCGCAACCAGGGCCTCGTGGTGACCCCCTTCACGCTGGCGGGCGCGATGGCTCCGGTCACCATGTCGGGTGCGGTGGCGCAGTCTCTGGCCGAAGGTCTTTGTGCGGTGGCGTTGGCCCAGTACATCCGCCCCGGCGCAGCCTGCGCGATTGGCACCTTTACCTCGAATGTCGACATGAAATCCGGTGCACCGGCCTTTGGCACGCCGGAATACATGCGCGCCACCCAGATGACCGGTCAGATGGCGCGGTTCTACGGCCTGCCGATGCGAGCCTCCGGTGTCTGCGCCGCCAACGTGCCGGACGGTCAGGCGATGTGGGAAACCTCGAATTCGCTGTGGTCTGCGGTACAGGCCGGGGCCAACATGGTCTATCACGCGGCTGGTTGGCTTGAGGGCGGGCTAATTGCCAGCCCTGAGAAATTCGTTATGGACTGCGAAGTCCTGCAAATGATCCAGCGCTACATGGAGCCGGTGATCACCGAAACCGGCCCCGACGAAATCGCGCTGGATGCGATCAAGGATGTGGGCAACGCGGGCCACTTCTTTGGCATCCAGCACACGCAGGACCGCTATACCACCGCCTTCTATCAGCCGTTTGTCTCGGACTGGCGCAACTACGAGGCCTGGGAAGCGGCCGGATCGGTCTGGACGCCGGAACGCGCGCACCATGTCTACAAGGACATCATCAACAGCTTCGAAGCGCCGCCCATGGACGAGGCGATCCGCGAGGAACTCGCCGATTTCGTGGCCCGCCGAAAGGCAGAGGGCGGGGCCCCCACCGACTTCTGAGCAGGGTTTGTTACCGACTGGAAAGGGCGTCCCCGTGGGGCGCCCTTTTGCGTTTGGAGCTGTTGCACCCACCACGCGCCGTCATGCCGCCACGGCATTCCGTGGAAACTTCGCTTTCAAGTTTTTGGCAAAAGGCTTTAAACTAAAGCGGGTTAAGGGGGACTTGGCATGACACCAGCCGACAGCAAGGATATTTCGAGCCGCGCAACGATGGCCCTGATCGGAGGCGTCGTGGGCTTTGCGATGTGGATGTTGATCGACGTGGTGCCAGATGTCCTGACCAACCCGCATGTCTTTGTGACGGTCACGGCGGCGGTGGCGGGCTTCAGCGGCGTTTTGCTCGGGATTGTCGGGCCGGTGCCATTGCGGCGAGCGGTGCCGGGCGCTCTTGGGCTTGCGATACCGGCGGCCCTTGCGCTGGGCTGGGCCAGTCTGCGCCACGAGACGCTTCAGGGGTTCGGAGACGACGGGCTTGCCCTGCTGGCCTGGGCGGTGATCCTCTTCGTGGGAACGCCGTTCATGGCCGTGCGCCTGATTCACCCCGATCGTTGGCGCAACTATGGCGAACTCTTTGATTTCAGCTGGTCGGTGGTGGTGCGCTATTCGGCGGCCTGGCTGTTTGCCGGCGTGTTCTGGGGTATTCTGCTGCTTTCGAACGCCCTGTTCGAGATCGTCGCGATCACCATTATCGAAGACCTTCTGGACATCGATCCCGTACCCCATGTCCTGACCGGCGCGGTTCTGGGTCTTGCGCTGACCGTGGTCTACGAGATGCGGGAATATCTCTCGCCCTTCATGGTGCTGCGCCTGATGCGCATCCTCGTGCCGGTGATGGTCGTCGTGGTTGGCGTCTTTGCGCTTGCTCTGCCGTTTCGCGACATGAACAACCTATTTGGCGGGCTGTCCCCCTCGGCCACGCTCCTGGTGGTTGCCATCGGCAGCATCACCCTGGTCAGCGTCGCCGTCGACCGCAGTGATGATCGTGCCGTGGCGCTGCGGTTCATGCGTCTGGCAACCGAAGCGCTTGCCATTCTGCTCGTGGTTCTGGCCGGGCTGACGGTCTATGCGATCTGGCTTAGGGTCGATCAGCATGGCTGGACGCCCGAACGCCTTGCCGCGGCCATCGCAGCCGGCATCGTTTCGACCTATGCCGTGGTTTACGCCCTTGCCGTTGCCCGGCGTGGCGGCTGGATGCAGCACGTGCGTGATGCCAATGTCTGGGTGGCGCTGGGGGTGATCGGCGTGGCTTTTCTCTGGCTGACACCGGTCCTCAATCCCGAACGGATCGCCACCAACAGCCAGGTTGCGCGCTACCTTGACGGCCGCGTGTCTGCCGATGATGCCGCGGTCTGGGAAATGGCGCATGATTGGGGGCGGGCCGGGCAGGTGGGCCTTGCGCGTCTGGCCGCGCTGGAAGGCGAAGAACACGCCGATATTCGCAAGGCGATTGACCTTGCGGGCCAGACCGACCGCCGCCATGTCTTTCAGCGGCGCTCTGGTGACAAGGCGCGCGAGATCAAGGTGGCCGATCTGCTGGCGAACCTGACGGTGGTCGGCTCCGGTGCCGAGATGACCGCGGATGCGCTGTCCATTCTGCCAGACTTCCGCCTTGACGACTGGGGGCAGGTCTGTGCCCGGGCCAGCGATCCCGGCTGTGTTGTGGTGATCGGGGATTTTGGCGGGGCCGAGGGCGCGGAAGGCATCCTGTTCCTGCCGCGCCGAGGGGTGCACTATGACGCCATCCAGCTGCGCTTCGAAGAGGACAGGCTGATTGCCGGTGCCTTCCTGCGCAACCAGAGCCGCGACGGTGTGGCCGAAATCACGGAGGACGACGTGGCGCGGATCAAGGCGGGTGACTTTGAAATCGCCCCCTCAAGCCGCAAATCGCTCTGGTTGGACGATCTGGAAATAAGTCCTGACAATTGAAGCTATTGAAGGCTTCTTAAACCTTTGATCGCAGGATCGGCCTCGAACAGTCGGGGCAGAAGGCATGCATGGTCTGATCAACAGGGCGATCCAGTGTTTCGTTCAGGACAACTACGGCTTTGATCGCTGGCAGAGCATGTGCTTTGCCGCCGGGTTGGACGAGGTCGAGTTCGAAGCGATGCTGCACTACGAGGATGAGCTGACGGACCAGCTGCTTGATATGGTCTCGGCCGCGCTGAAATCCCCCCGTGACACGGTTCTGGAAGACATCGGAACCTACCTTGTGTCGCATCCCAACGTCGAAGCCTTGCGCAGGTTGCTGCGGTTTGGGGGCGAGACCTTTGTTGATTTCCTGAATTCGCTTGAGGAACTTCCCGATCGGGCGCGGCTGGCGGTGGATGATCTGGTTCTGCCGCAACTGGACGTCCGCGAAGTCGACCCGCATCATTTCCGTCTCACCTGCCGATTTCCGCGCCCGGGGTTCGGGCATGTGGCTGTCGGTATTCTACGCACGCTGGCTGATGACTATGGGGCGCTTGTCTTTCTGGAACATAACGGGGTTCTGGCCGGTGCAGAAGAAATCGACATTACCCTGATCGAAACGGCCTTTGCCAAGGGGCGCAGTTTCGAGATCGGGGCGCGGGCGGTTTAGGGTATGTTGCATGATCGCGATATCGCGCAGCTTCTGGCGCGGCTGTGCCCCATGCACCTTGCGGTGGATGAGCAGGGGCGGGTGATGCACATCGGGCCGACACTTGCCAAGCTCTTGCCGGACAAGCGCAAGGAGGACGCCTGCCTGTTTGACCTGATCGAAGTGCGCCGGCCAAGCGGTGTGTGCGATATGAACGCCCTGCTGGCACGACAGCGGCAGAAACTTTCTCTGCGTCTGCGCGGGCATGGGGGGCATGCCTTCAAGGGGGTGTTCGTGGCCGTGCCCGGGCAGGGTGGAATCCTCGACCTCTCTTTTGGCATCGCGATCATGGATGGGGTCCGCGACTTCGAACTCAGCGCCTCTGATTTCGCGGTGACCGACCTCGCCATCGAGATGCTCTACCTGATCGAGGCCAAATCGGCAGCGATGGAGGTGTCGCGCAAGCTTAACCAGCGGCTTCAGGGGGCAAAAATCGCAGCTGAGGAACAGGCCTTTACCGACACGTTGACCGGCCTCAAGAACCGCCGCGCGGTGGATCACGTTCTGCCCCGCCTGATCGACCGGGGCGAAGCGGTGACGCTGATGCAGGTGGATCTCGATTTCTTCAAGGCGGTGAACGATACCCATGGCCATCCGGCGGGGGATCACGTGTTGCAAAGCGTCGCCCACGTGCTGGTGCAGGAAACCCGACAGGGGGATTGCGTGGCGCGGGTGGGCGGTGACGAATTCGTCATCATCCTTGTTGGTGAGGTGGACGAGGCCGCGGTTGCCCATATCGCCCAACGCCTGATTGAACGGATCGAGGCCCCGATCCGCTGGCGTGGTGACACCTGTGAAATCTCGGCGTCGATCGGTATTGCGACCAACGCCTTTGGTAGTGGCGATACAGGCGAAACACTGTGGGCGCGCGCCGACACCGCGCTGTATGCCGCCAAGAATGGCGGGCGTGGCCGTTTTCGTATGGCTTAGGCGCGCGCCCGCCCGCAAGGGGCGGGCAGACCCGTCAGCGTTTGTTTTTCATCGCGTTCAGCAGGGCATCGCCCAAGGCGCCCGTGCCACCGCCCTGGGGTTTGCCACCCTGATGACGGCCCGCGCCTTGGGGTTTGCCCTTGCCCTGATAGGTGCGCTGTCCGCCCTGCGGTTTGCCGCGTTGGGGCTTGTCGCCCCGGTTTCCGGCGCCGCCCGCATCCCGGCCACCGCCGTCCTTGCGCATCGACAGGCCGATACGTTTGCGCGGCGCGTCCACCTCGGTCACGCGGACCTTGACCACGTCGCCGGTTTTCACCACCTCATGCGGGTCTTTGACAAAGCGATCCGCCAGCTGACTGATGTGGACAAGCCCGTCCTGATGCACCCCGATGTCGACAAAGGCCCCAAAGGCCGCCACGTTGGTAACGGTGCCTTCCAGCACCATGCCGGGTTTGAGATCGGAAATCTCTTCGACACCATCGGTAAAGGTGGCGGTCTTGAAGCTCGGGCGCGGGTCGCGGCCCGGTTTCTCAAGTTCGGAGAGGATGTCCCGCACGGTCGGTAGACCAAAGTTGTCGTCAACAAAATCCTCGGCGCGCAGGCGTTTCAACGCGCCTTCATCTCCCATGATGCTGCGCAGGTCACGGCCACAGGCCTCGACGATGCGGCGGGCCACGCCATAGGCCTCGGGGTGGACGGATGAGGCATCCAGCGGCTCGGCCCCTTCGCGGATGCGCAGGAAGCCTGCGCACTGTTCATAAGCCTTCGGCCCCAACCCGCGCACATCAAGAAGGTCCTTACGCGCCGAAAACGCGCCGTGGATGTCGCGGTGCATCACCACCGCATGAGCCAGCGACGGCGTTAGGCCCGCGACATGCGACAGCAGCGGCGCCGAGGCCATGTTGAGATCCACCCCAACCGCGTTCACCGCGTCCTCGACCACGCCCTCAAGCGCCTGTGACAGGCGGCGCTGGTCCACGTCGTGCTGGTACTGGCCGACACCGATCGACTGCGGTTCGATCTTCACCAGTTCGGCCAGCGGGTCCTGAAGGCGGCGGGCAATCGACACCGCACCACGCAGCGACACATCGAGATCGGGGAATTCGGCCGCGGCGGTTTCCGAGGCCGAATAGACGGATGCACCCGCTTCCGAGACCACGACCTTGGTGGGTTTCTTGATGCTGGCCGGCAGCAGTTTCAAAAGGTCGCCCACAAGACGTTCGGTCTCGCGGCTTGCGGTGCCATTGCCGATGGCGATCAGTTCCACGTCGTGTTTGCGGATCAGCTCGATCAGCTTGGCCTCGGTGCCGCGCAGATCGTTCTTGGGCTGGAAGGGATAGACGGTTGCCGTATCCAGAAGCTTGCCCGTGGCATCCACCACGGCCACTTTGACACCTGTCCGGATACCCGGATCAAGGCCCAGTGTTGCCCGCGCACCCGCCGGAGCAGCGAGGAGCAAGTCTTTGAGGTTGCGTGCAAAAACCGTGATCGCCTCTTCATGGGCGGCGCGGCGCATCTCAGTCATCAGGTCAAGGTACATGGTCAGGCTCAGCTTGACCCGCCAGGTCCACGAGGCCGCAGCCCGCAGCCACTGATCGCCCGGGCCATCGCCTTGGATGCCGATCTCGGCGGCGATCATGTCGACCGCGCGGGGAACACCGGTGTCGGCGTCAGGGGCGATCTCGATGCTGACGATTTCCTCTTTCGAGGCCCGCAGGATCGCCAGCGCGCGGTGCGATGGGATCGTCGCCCAGGCCTCGCGGTGATCGAAATAGTCCGAGAACTTGGCCCCGGCCTGTTCCTTGCCCTCCTGAACCCGTGCCGAGACAAAGGCCTCTTTCTTCATGAAATCCCGCAGCGATCCCAGAAGGCCCGCGTTTTCCGCCAGCGTTTCCACGAGGATGTCACGCGCGCCGTTGAGGGCGTCTTTCACGGTTGCCACCGCTTCGGACAGATACCCTTCGGCCAGCGTTTCCGGCACGGCGGCGCGGTCATCAAGGATGGCCTGCAACAGCGGCTCCAGCCCGTTTTCCCGCGCGATCATCGCCTTGGTGCGGCGCTTGGGTTTGTAGGGCAGATAGATGTCCTCCAGCGCCGCCTTGGTGTCGGCACCGGCAATGGATTTCGCCAGCGCATCCGTCAGCTTGCCCTGATCCTTGATCGATTGCAGGATCGTTTCGCGGCGGGCTTCCATGTCACGCAGATAGGTCAGGCGATCAGACAGCGTGCGCAGCTGCGTATCGTCCAGACCCCCGGTCACCTCTTTCCGGTAGCGGGCCACGAAGGGCACGGTTGCGCCTTCGTCCAGAAGGGTCACAGCGGCCGAAACCTGGGTTGCGGCGGCGCCGATCTCGGTGGCGATGGTGCGGGCAATGCGGGCGGCGGTGGTGTCCAAGGCTTCTTTTCTCCGACTGTTGGGAGGGTCTTGATAGCGGCGTGCAGGGGGGCTGCCAAGTGGAAGAAACCGCGATGCGGGGGGTTCCGTAAAAATACGATCCCGTAGTCCTACGATTGACGGCGGGGGCGGGCTTGCGCGAAGTGAAGGGATGAAACGCAAAGTAGTCTCCGCCGCCGAAGCTGCCGCCCTGATCAAGGATGGCGACACCATCACCACCTCCGGATTCGTCGGGATCGGCGTGCCGGATGAACTCCTGTCGGCTGTTGAAAAACGGTTTGTCGAGACCGGGCACCCGCGTGACCTGTCGCTGGTCTTTGCCGCCGGTCAGGGCGACGGCAAGGAGCGTGGGTTGAACCGGCTTGGCCACGAAGGCCTGCTCAAACGAGTTGTCGGCGGGCATTGGGGGCTGATCCCCAAGGTGGCGCAGCTGGCGACGCAGGGAAAGATCGAGGGCTGGAACCTGCCGCAGGGCTGTATCAGCCAACTGTATCGCGACATTGCGGCGGGCAAGCCGGGCATGTTGTCGAAGGTCGGGCTTGGCACCTTTGTCGACCCGCGTCTCGGTGGCGGCGCGATCAACGAGATCAGCACCGAACCGCAGGTCGAGTTGATGGAGATCGGCGGGGAAGAGGTGCTGTATTATCCCGCACCACGCCTGACGGTGGCCCTGTTGCGCGGCACCACGGCGGATGAGGCGGGCAATATCACGATGGAGCGCGAGGCGCTGACCATCGACAACCTTGCACAGGCCATGGCGGTGCATAACGCGGGCGGCGTGGTGATCGTTCAGGTGGAACGCATCGCGCAGGCCCGCACATTGCCCGCGCGCGAGGTGCAGATACCGGGCATCCTTGTTGATGCCGTGGTGGTGGCCGAGCCGGAAAATCACCTTCAGACCTATCGCACGGCCTTTAGCCACGGGTTCACCAACCGCATCCGCTCTCCTCAGGGGGAAATCCCGCCGATGCCGCTGGATGCGCGCAAGATCATCGCGCGGCGCTGTGCGTTCGAACTGCCGGTCAACGGGGTTGTGAACCTTGGCATCGGCATGCCCGAAGGGGTGGCCGCCGTGGCCGCGGAAGAGGGGCTTCTGGAGCATATGACCCTGACGGCAGAGCCGGGGGTGATCGGGGGGCAGCCTGCCTCGGGGCTGGATTTCGGGGCGGCGATCAACACCGACGCGGTGATCCCGCAGAACAACCAGTTCGATTTCTACGATGGCGGCGGGCTCGATATGGCCTGTCTTGGTCTTGCGCAGGCCGACCGCCACGGCAACGTCAATGTTTCGCGCTTTGGCCCGCGTCTGGCCGGGGCCGGGGGCTTTATCAATATCTCGCAGAACGCGCGGCGCGTGGTCTTTGCCGGCACCTTCACGGCCTCCGGCCTCGATCTTGCCATCGAGAACGGGCAGATTGCGGTGCGCGAGGAGGGCAAGGCGCAGAAGTTTCTTGCCGATGTCGAGCAGATCACCTTCTCAGGCGCGCGTGCCGGACAGTTGGGCCAGCCCGTGCTTTATGTGACCGAACGCGCGGTGTTCGAACTGTCGGGGCAGGGGTTGAAGCTCATGGAAATCGCGCCGGGCGTTGATCTCGAGCGCGACATCATCGGCCAGATGGCCGTGCCGCCAGTGATCGACGACGAGCTGCGCCTGATGGATGACCGGATTTTCCGCGAGGGTGAAATGGGGCTGCGCACCGATCTGCTTCACCTCGATCTGCCCGACCGCATTGCCGTCGACCCGAGCGTGGGCCGTCTGTACCTCAACTTTGAAAAGATGCGGGTGCGTCGCCAGTCCGAGGTCGACCGGGTTGGCGAGTTGGTGGCTGCGGCCTGCGCGCCGCTGGCCGACAAGGTGGATGTGATCGTGAACTATGACGGGTTCAAGATCGACGAGACACTGGAAAACGAATGGGCGCGGATGGTGGCGGCGTTGGATGCGCAATACTACCGCACGGTTTCACGCTATTCAGGATCGGCCTTCATGCGTATGAAATTGCACGAGGTTTTCCCACATGCCCGCCCGCATATCTTCGAGACAAGCGAACAGGCACGGTCTTTCCTCGACGCGGCGCAGTCCTAGCGCGCGGCCTCGGACGCCGGCCGGCCGCGTGCGATCAGATCCACCATCGTCTTGATGCGCGGGCCTGCATGGCGCAGGAACATGGTATAGCTTTCGCAGAAATAGTTGTGCCCCGCCTCACCATCTTTCGAGGTCGCAAACCGCTGTTTCGGACAGCCACCGTTGCAGGCAAAGCGGAATGAGCAGGACTGGCACTGTTTGGTCAGCGTCTCTTTCTTGTCGCGTCCGAATTGTTGTTGCCGTTCGGTCCAGAGCATCTCGCGCAGGGGCGTTTCGGTGATCTTGCCAAGGCGGTACTCTGGGTAAACATAGTGGTCACAGGAATAGAGGCTGCCGTCATGCTCAAGCGCAAGGCCGTTGCCGCAGGTTTCGGCATAGACGCAAAGCGAAGATTGCCCGTTCAGCCAGAGCCCGACCTGGGTGTCGAAATACTGGACAAAGACCTTGCCGATGTCGGCCTTGAACCAGGTGTCAAAGACATCGCAGAGGAACTTGCCATAGGCGCGAGGGGCAACGCTCCATTCGGTCACGGCGTTGCCGGGGTCCATATCGACCTGCGGCGCACTCGCCAGCCCGTCACCGGCGCTGCGTTCGGCAATCGGGATGAACTGGATATAGTCAAAGCCCGCCCCCTTGAGGAACTTGTAGATCTCGCGCCCCTTGCCGCCATTGGCGCGATGCACGGTGGTCAGCGCGTTGTGCTCTACCCCGTGGCGCTGCAGGACATCAAGACCGCGCATCACCGCGTCAAAGGTGGGGCGACCCGCCCGGTCGATGCGGTAACGGTCGTGGATTTTCTTGGGGCCGTCGATGCTCAGCCCGACAAGAAAGCGGTTGTCTTTCAGGAAGCTGCCCCAGGTGTCGTCCAGAAGCATACCGTTAGTCTGGAAGGCGTTTGAACAGGTCGCGCCGTCGGGCAGGTATTTCTGCTGAAGTGCCACGATCTTGCGGAAGTAATCCACCCCCAGCATCGTCGGTTCCCCGCCCTGCCACGCGAAATGCAACTCGGGCATGCCCGCCTCTAGCGAGGCCTCAATGGTCTGGCGGATATAGCTCTCCAACACCTCGTCGGACATCCGAAACTTCTTTTCCGAGGGGAAAAGCTTTTCCTTTTCAAGATAATAGCAGTAGGTGCAATCAATGTTGCACCGCGGACCAATCGGCTTGGTCATGATGTTGAACGGTGTGGGTTGACCAGCCATGGTGTGCCTCCGCGCTTTCAGCTCCTGTTGTGGCCCGGAAGGCATATGCTTTGCAATCGTTTCATGCGCGACCTTGGCATTGGGGTGCAGTATTCGCGAAACGCGAATAATCAATTCGCATTTGCCCCGATTTTTCTGGTTCCGCTGCGGGATTATATGCGCTTCGAACAAGAACCCGGAGCATTCCCATGAAAGACATCGCCACCCTTCAGGACGTTCAGGCCCAGATCATCGAGGCCTTCACCTTCCGCCACGCCTGCAAACTGTTCGACGCCGAGCGCAAGGTGCCGGACGACCAGTTCGACACCATCCTCGAAGCCGCCCGCCTGTCGCCCACATCCTTCGGGCACGAACCTTTCCAGATCCTGATGATCCAGAACCCGGACAAGCGCGAGCTGTTCCGCGATTTTGCCTGGGGCGCCAATGGCTCGATGCACGGCACCAGCGGGCAGCTTGGCACCGCCAGCCATTTCGGCATCATCCTCGCCCATACCTCCGAAACCATGACCGCCGGGTCGCCCTATCTTCAGTCGTTCTATCGCGACGTGAAACTGCTGCCGGAAGAGGTCATCGAGCTGTTCAACGGCGCCTATGGCAAGTTCCAGGCCGAGGATTTCGACATTCACGGCGACCGCCAGATCACCGACTGGTCGGCGCGTCAGGCCTATATCGTTCTGGCCAACATGATGACGGCCGGCGCGTTGATGGGCATCGATTCCTGCCCCATCGAAGGCTTCGAGATCGCGCGCACGCAAGACGTTCTGCAGGAACACTTCGGCGTCGATCCCAAGGCCTACCGTCCGGCGGTGATGTTCGCCTTCGGCTACCGCGCCGCGGAACCCGCCTTTGGCAAGACCCGCCGCGAGACCGACAAGATGGTTCAGTGGTTCTGAAACCAAAAGAGGCGGCGCATATCGCAAGCCTCTTGCCGGACGTGTTGTAATGCCAGACACACCGCAAAGCACAACAGGCGCTTGCAACAAACCACCCCTCGCAGGTTTCCGCGAGGGGTGTTTTCGGAGCGGCGGCTATGCGGACTTTGCTTCCGTTGACGCCTCTGCTTTGCTAGTGGCGGTCATCGACTAAAAGAGTGCCACGCTGCCAAAAGTCCTCCACCTTTCTCCACCAGAATGCACTTTCTGGTTTCAGATACTGAACGAAATCTTTCGGTTCGGTCCCGACATGCAAGTTTTCGTTTTGGAGGTCTTCGATAAAACCGACGGTCGCCGCCTCTTTCACATAGGGCTCCCCCTCTATCAGCCACGTTTCAACAACTTCGAAAATCTGGCCTAGTTCCTTTGTTCGTCCAGATGACAACAACCCCGAACACTCGCGAACCAAATCGGAGATAAGTAGGTAGTTAGGAAGCCCCTCGGGATCGCCAGCCCATTCATCTACAAATTCTTGCCACTTACTAGAAAAGTTAGGATAGGCCACGAGAATGGGTTCGAACATTTGGTCGCGATTGATCATGTTGTTCTTCTTCTCACCAATTACGAATGTGTGCAACGGAGAGACTTCATACGGTGGAATGGGCTTAAAGCAGGCGCGAAGGCCTGAACTGTCCCGAAGGTCTGTTTGGCGGGACGAAGCCGCCGCGAACAAAAGTCATCAAATGACTATAAAGCTACTTCGGTCTGGATCTATCTTCTGGGTAACCATGAGACTAAAGAGCGCGTCTAAGAGTGGTGAAATTTTTTCTTCTGACGGTGAAAACATGTCGCCCCAGACGCGGACAAACCCCCGGAGCGTATTGTGAAACTCTGCGGATTTCTCGTTGTCCGAAAGCTGAACTGCCATCCTTTGAAGTTCTGCCAAAATGCGTTTCACCGCTGGAGCATTAGGCGTATCCGTCAAACACTCCTGAATTTCTTCAACTATGTCTGTTGCACGAACATCCATCTGTTCTGGCCTTCAGCGTAACGATATATTTTCCGTGAGCGACATTGGTCGCACCGCAGCATGCTGTCAACAAAGGCTCACACCAGACATTGCCCCACCCGCCAATTCCGCAACACGTCTGTAAGTGGCTTGCGCAAATCGTCGCCCCTCTTGCCTTTTGTCATGGTTTCCCCACCTGACACCGCATAGCGCTGGAAACTGGCGGGTTGACCCTTGGGGTCGGCTTCGCCACTACAACCGGCAGGAAAACGTTTTGGGGAACAGATCATGGCCAGAACTCCGACACCTCAGCAGGGTGAAGCGGAACGCGAGAAATCCAAACGCGTCAGCGCATTGCGCGGCCTTGGCCCGTTCCTTGCCCCCTACCGGAAAATGGTGGCGCTGGCCGGTCTTGCCCTAACGCTGACCGCCTGTGTCTCGCTGATCCTGCCGGTGGCGGTGCGCCGCGTGGTCGACAATTTCGGCACCGAAAGCGATATGCTGCTCGACCGCTATTTCTTTGCCGCACTTGCCTTTGCCGGGTTGCTGGCGGTGGGAACCGCGCTTCGGTATCTGCTGGTCACCCGTCTTGGCGAAATCGTGGTCGCCGATATCCGCAAGGCCGTGTTTGACCGCGTCATCGGGATGAGCCCGGCTTTCTATGAAAAGATCATGACCGGCGAAGTTCTGAGCCGGATCACCACGGACACCACGGTGATCCAGTCGGTGATCGGCTCGTCCGTTTCGGTGGCCCTGCGCAATGTGCTGATCTTTATCGGTGGCCTTGTCCTGATGCTGTTCACCTCGGCCAAGTTGACGGGCATGGTGCTTTTGATCGTGCCTGCCGTGATCGTGCCGATCCTTGTTCTGGGCCGCCGCCTGCGCAAGCTCAGCCGCGAAAACCAGGACTGGATCGCCGAAAGTTCGGGCAATGCCTCCGAGGCGCTGTTGTCGGTGCAGACCGTGCAGGCCTTTACCAACGAGACCCGCGCCAAGGACGGGTTTGCCGATGTAACCGACCTGTCGCTGCTGGCGGCCAAGCGGCGCATCAACACCCGCGCCGTGATGACGATGATCGTGATCTTCCTGATCTTCACCGGCGTGGTCGGCGTGCTGTGGATCGGGGCCCGCGATGTGCGGGCAGGGGGCATGAGCGTCGGTGCGCTGGTGCAATTCGTGATCTACTCGGTTATGGTGGCGGGCGCGGTTGGCGCGCTGTCGGAAATCTGGGGCGAACTCCAGCGGGCCGCCGGCGCCACCGAACGTCTTGTCGAACTGCTGCACGCCGAAGACAGCGTAAATGATCCTGCCGCCCCCAAGGCCCTGCCGTCGCCGGTGAGGGGAGAGATCAGCTTTGAAGGCGTGTCCTTTGCCTATCCTTCGCGGCCCAATATCTCGGCCCTGTCCGAGGTGGACCTGACCATCGCGCCGGGCGAAACCGTGGCGCTTGTTGGCCCGTCCGGGGCGGGCAAGACCACGGTCATCCAGTTGATCCAGCGTTTCTATGACGCCGATCACGGGCGCATCTGCCTGGATGGCATTCCGTTGACGGATGTGTCGCGCGACACCTTCCGCCGCCATCTTGCCCTTGTGCCGCAGGATCCGGTGATCTTTGCCGACACCGCCCGCGAGAACATCCGTTTCGGCCGTCTTGATGCCACTGACGCCGAGGTCGAGGCCGCCGCCCGTGCCGCCGCTGCGCATGACTTCATCACCGCCTTGCCCGAAGGCTATGACAGTTTCGTCGGCGAACGCGGCGTGATGCTGTCCGGTGGACAGAAGCAACGGATCGCCATTGCCCGCGCGATCCTGCGCGATGCGCCTGTTCTGCTCTTGGACGAGGCCACATCGGCGCTCGATGCGGAAAGCGAACGTCTCGTGCAGGACGCGGTTGACGAAATGGCGCGCACCCGGACCACGATCATTGTCGCCCACCGTCTTGCGACGGTGAAAAAGGCCGACCGGATCATTGTTCTCGAAGGGGGCCGCATCGTGGCGCAGGGCAAACACGACGATCTCGTTGCAGAGGGCGGGCTTTATGCCAAACTGGCCCGGCTTCAGTTCACAGACGGGGCCAACGGGCTCTGAATTCCCCCTAACTTCCCTCTCTCTCCTCCGGCAGGGTCGCGCCACGAAACACTCTGGGAGACAAGAGACATGGGACTGTGGAATTTTCTGAAGGGCGCGGGCAAATCGCTGGTGGGCGGAGACGACACGCCGGACGCAGAGGCGCTCAAGCAAGAGGTGCATGAGCTGGGTCTGGATGCCGAAGGTCTGGACATCACCGTCGAGGGCGACACCGTCAAGGTGACCGGCGAGGCCGCAAGCCAGGAGATGCGTGAAAAGGTGATCCTTGCCGTCGGCAACGTCGAGGGTGTGTCGGCTGTCGAGGACAACGTGAGCGGCCCCGAGCCGGTGTTCCACACGGTCGAGAAGGGCGATACCCTCTGGGCCATCGCGACGAAGACCCTTGGCAACGGCTCGCGTTATACCGAGATTTTCGAGGCCAACCGCCCGATGCTGAAAGATCCCGACCTGATCTATCCTGGCCAGGTTCTGCGCATTCCGCAGGACGGCTGAGAGGGGCAGACATGCGCATTCTCGGGGGCGGCCACACGGCCGCCCTTTTTGCGTTCTGCGGCAAGGCAGCGGCCCCTTTGCCATTGCGATAGCGCAAACTTGGCATATTTAGTTCAACTACAAGTGTTTTAACGCAACGTTTCTAATTCGCTTGACCCTGCGTAGGCTGTGGCCAAACACTTGCGGGATGGTGTTTTTGCCCCCATCGTTGGGCGCAATAGATGCGCGCGTGACGGGCAATACGGGAGGAGTATCACATATGACGTTTTCATCGGTTGAAGACTTGCAAAAGATTGAACAGGAAATGCCCTGGTCCGAGCGGGAGCTTCCCACGACTCTTTACGAGTTTCTGACCCATACTAAGGATCGCTTCCCGAACCGTCCCGCGATCTCTTACCAGCTTCTGTCGGGGGCCAAGGACAAGGCCGAAACCCTGACCTGGGCCGAGTTGCACAGCAAGAGCGTGCAGGCGGCCAACCTGTTCCGCGATCTGGGTGTGGGCGAAAAGGACACCATCGCCTATATCCTGCCGAACGCGAACGAGACCATGTTCACGCTGTTGGGCGGCATGATCGCGGGCATCGTGAACCCGATCAACCCGCTGCTCGAGCCGGAGCAGATCGGTGCGATCCTGCGCGAAACCGATGCCAAGGTCGTGGTCACGCTGAAACCGTTCCCCAAGACCGACGTTGCCCAGAAAGTGGCCGAGGCCGTGCGCCACGCACCGCATGTGCACACCGTCCTCGAGATTGATCTCAACCGCTATCTGACCCCGCCGAAATCCTGGATCGTGCCGCTGATCCGCCCCAAGCTCGAGGGCAAGCCGCACGCCGACTACAAGGATTTCAACAAGGAAATCGCCAGGCAGAACACCACCCTGGATTTCGCCGATTCCGATGGTGACCGGGTGGCCGCCTATTTCCACACCGGCGGCACCACGGGGATGCCGAAAGTGGCCCAGCACCTCTATTCCGGCATGATCTACAATGGCTGGCTTGGGGATCGCCTGCTGTTCACCGAAAAAGACAGCATCATGTGCCCGCTGCCGCTGTTCCACGTTTTCGCGGTACACGTCATCATGCAGGCGGCGATCTCGTCCGGCGCCCACGTGGTCTTTCCGACGCCGCAGGGCTATCGTGGGGATGGCGTTTTCGACAACTTCTGGAAGCTGATCGAACGCTGGAAAACCTCTTTCATCATCACCGTGCCCACCGCCGTTGCCGCCCTGATGCAGCGCGAGGTGGACGCCGATATCTCGACAGTGAAAACCGCCTTCTCCGGCTCTGCACCGATGCCGCTTGAATTGTTCAAACGGTTTGAGAGCACCTGTGGTGTGGACATCGTCGAAGGCTACGGCCTAACCGAGGCGACCTGCCTTGTGTCCTGCAACCCGCCCACCGGTGCCAAAAAGGTCGGGTCGGTCGGCCTGCCGTTCCCGCATACCGACGTGCGCATCTTCAAAGATACTCCCGATGGTCCGGTGGAATGCGCCACCGATGAGGTCGGGGAAATCTGTGTCTCGAACCCGGGCGTCTATGCAGGCAACACCTATACCGAAGCCGACAAGAACGCCGATCTCTATCATCACGAGAAATACCTGCGGACCGGTGACCTCGGGCGCATTGACGAAGACGGCTATCTCTGGATCACCGGCCGGGCCAAGGATCTCATCATTCGCGGCGGTCACAACATTGATCCCGCCGAGATCGAAGAAGCCATGCTGGCGCACCACGATGTTGCCTTCGCCGGTGCCATCGGTCAGCCGGACGCCTACGCCGGCGAGGTGCCCTGCGTCTATGTCGAACTGGTTGAGGGCGCGAGTGTTTCGCAGGAAGAGCTTGAGAAACACGCCAAGGTCCACATCCACGAACGCGCGGCCATGCCCAAGCACGTCGAGGTCATGCCGGAACTGCCGAAAACCGCTGTCGGCAAGATCTTCAAACCCGACCTGCGCAAATCGGCGATCACGCGCATCTACAATGCGGCTCTTGAAAAAGAGGGTGTGCCGGCCCGCGTGACCTCGGTTCTTGATGACAAGAAGCGCGGTCTGGTGGCCCAGCTGACCAACAACGGCGATGCCTCGGACGAGGAAGTGGGCAAGGTGCTTGGCGATTTCATCCGTCCGTGGGAATGGGCGCAGGAAAGCGAGCAGGTCTGAAACACCGTGACGCGACCCCGAAAAAGGCGGGGCGCGTAACAGTTCGATGAATTTTTGCCGGGTGGCGGGGAGACCTGCCACCCGGTGTCGCTTGGGGCTTTCAAGCGACGTGTTTGGGCGCTAACGGTTTTCCTGTTCAGGAAAGATCAGAGACATGACGGACAACTTGGATATCGTGGACATCTTCGTGATCGGTGGCGGCGTGAATGGCACCGGCATCGCGCGTGACGCAGCGGGCCGTGGCCTGTCGGTGATGCTTGCGGAAAAGGGCGATCTGGCCTCGGCCACGTCGTCCGGTTCGACCAAGCTGTTCCACGGGGGGCTGCGCTATCTTGAGTATTTCAAGTTCCGCCTCGTGCGCGAAAGCCTGATCGAGCGCGAAGTTCTCTTGCGCGCGATGCCGCACATCAGCTGGCCGATGCGGTTCATCCTGCCGCTGCACCCCGAGATGCGCTTTCCCGGTGGCACGCCGACGTCGCGCCTGATGAGCCTTGTCATGCCCTGGGCCAAGGGGCGGCGGCCTGCCTGGCTGATCCGTCTTGGCCTGTTCATGTACGATCATCTGGGCGGGCGCGAAATCCTGCCCGGAACGCGCTCGGTTGACCTGACGCGGGACGAAGCAGGCGCGGTGTTGCGGCCTGAAATGCGGCGGGCCTTCGAATATTCCGATTGCTGGGTGGATGATGCCCGCCTTGTGGTGCTGAATGCTCGCGATGCCGAGGCGCGCGGCGCGGCGATCCATGTCCAGACCGAGGTGATCCGCGCCGAACGGGCAGGGGACCTGTGGCAGGTCACCCTGCGCGGCGCCTCTGGGGAGCGCGTGGTTCAGGCCCGTGCCCTTGTGAACGCGGCGGGGCCGTGGGTGGGCGACGTGATCAAGGGGGTTGTTGGCACCCAAAGTCGCGAGGGCGTTACCCTTGTGCGCGGCAGCCATATCATCGTGCCCAGGATGTTCGATCACGATCGCGCTTACTTCCTTCAGGGCAGCGACGGGCGGATCATCTTTGCCATCCCCTACGAGCAGGACTTCACCCTGATCGGCACCACAGATGAACCGCATACAGATCCCGATACGCCGCCGCGCTGTACGGACGCCGAGCGCGACTATCTGATTGATTTCGCGGCCCAGTATTTCAAGCAACCGATCACTCCCGACGATGTGGTCTGGACCTATTCGGGGGTGCGCCCGCTCTATGACGACGGGGCAAGTTCGGCCACGGCGGCGACCCGCGACTATGTTCTGACGCTGGACGAGGGTGGTGCGCCGCTCCTGAATGTCTTTGGTGGCAAGATCACCACCTATCGCAAACTGGCCGAAGCCGCGCTGGCGCGGCTGGTGCCGCATTTCCCGCAAGCGAGACCCGACTGGACGGCGGGCGTGGCCCTGCCGGGGGGGGACTTTGCGGTGGGTGATGTCGCCACGCTGACCGCCCGCTTGCAGGATGACTATACGTTTCTGAGCGCGCCTTGGGCGGCCCGTCTCATCCGGCTTTATGGCCGTGACGCTTGGGAGGTTCTGGGCGCGGCGGCCACGGTTGAAGACCTTGGCCAGCATTTCGGAGACACCCTCTACGAGGCCGAACTGCGCTGGATGAAGGCGCGCGAGTTTGCCACCAAGGGCGACGATGCGCTGTGGCGGCGCTCCAAGCTCGGCCTGCGCCTCTCCGAGGCGGAACGCGATGCGGTCGGGGCGTGGTTTACGCTGCAAAACTGATTGGCAAGCCGGGGATTTGCAGCCAATCTGGCACCTACGCAATACCACCATGATACCGACGTGATACCGACATGACTTTTGTGCTTGCCATCGACCAGGGCACCACCTCTTCCCGCGCCATTGTGTTCGACGCCGACATGCAGATCGTCGCCACCGCACAAGAGGAGTTCGCCCAGCATTTTCCAAGCTCCGGCTGGGTGGAACATGACCCCGAGGATATCTGGAACACCGTGGTCTCGACCTGTCGGCAAGCCATTGAGACGGCAGGGATTTCCGCCTCTGACATCGTGTCGATCGGCATCACCAACCAGCGCGAGACCACCCTTGTCTGGGATCGCACCACCGGCCAGCCGATCCACAATGCCATTGTCTGGCAAGACCGCCGCACCGCAGATTTCTGCCGTGATCTCAAGGAGCTGGGGCATGAAGCCAAAGTCTCCGCCACCACCGGCCTCCTGCTTGATCCCTATTTCTCCGGCACCAAACTACGCTGGCTGCTCGACAATGTCGAAGGTGCCCGCCAGAGGGCCGAGGCGGGTGAGTTGCTGTTCGGCACGGTCGACAGTTTCCTGATCTGGCGTCTGACCCGCGGCAAGACCCACGCCACCGACGCCACCAATGCCTCGCGCACCATGCTTTATGACATCCACGCCGGCGGCTGGAGCTCCGAGATGTGCGAGATGCTGGATGTGCCGATGGGAATGCTGCCGCAAGTCTTTGATTGTGCAGCAGATTATGGTGTGAGCGATGCCGCCATCCTTGGGGCGGAAATTCCGATCATGGGCGTCGCCGGCGACCAGCAAGCCGCCACCATCGGGCAGGCCTGTTTTGCGCCGGGCATGATGAAATCTACCTATGGCACCGGCTGTTTCGCCCTGTTGAACACCGGCGATACGGCGGTGGCGTCCAAGAATCGCCTGCTGACCACGGTGGCCTACCAACTGGACGGAAAACCCACCTATGCCCTTGAAGGTGCTATCTTTATTGCCGGTGCGGTGGTGCAGTGGCTGCGCGATGGACTGAAGATCATCGAGACCGCCAGCGAGACGCAGGCCCTTGCCGAGGCCAGCGACAGGGAGCAGTCACTGATCATGGTGCCCGCCTTTACCGGCCTTGGTGCGCCGTATTGGGCGCCCGATTGCCGTGGGGCTGTTTTCGGCCTGACCCGAAACTCCGGCCCCGCCGAATTCGCCCGCGCTGCGCTGGAAAGCGTCGGTTTCCAGACCCGTGATCTGATCGAGGCGATGATTGCCGACATGAGCGGCGCACCGGATACCGTCTTGCGCGTCGACGGGGGCATGACGGCGAGCGATTGGACGATGCAGTTCCTCTCCGACATCATCGGCGCGCCGGTCGACCGTCCGACGGTTTTCGAAAGTACCGCGATGGGGGCGGCATGGCTTGCCGGTATGCGGGCCGGTATCTATCCGGATATGCAGGGTTTTTCCGAAACCTGGGCGCGTGATCGCCGTTTTCAGCCCGCGATGACACCGGAAGACCGCGCGCATCGCTATGACGGCTGGAAACGCGCCGTTGCGGCCACGTTGGCGGTTTAGTCCCGGATCGCGATCACCAGATCCATCACGTTGGTGCCGGTCGGGCCGGAGGTGAACAGCGCCCCGTGCTGTTCGAGGAACCGTCCGCTGTCTGCCTGTCGCAGATAGCGATCTCCGTCTTCGCGCCAGGTTGCCCCGGTGATGATCCCGCCTGCCGCAGCCGTTGGCCCGTCGGTGCCATCGGTCCCGGCAACCAGAACAGTCAGGCCAACCACGCCTGATACCTCGCGGGCCAGCGCCAGCGCCAACGCCTGATTGCGACCGCCTTGACCGGGGTCCGGCGGCAGGACGACTGTCGGCTCACCGCCCCAGATGTGCACACCCGAGGGCGCATCACGCAGGTAGTGTCCGATCTCTTCGGCCAGTGCGAAGACATCGGCATAAAGGGTTTCCTTGTCCGACAGCACGTTCAGCCCGAGGCCGGTTGCCTTTTCCGCCGCCGCCGCGCGGGCGATGCCGTTCGAGGCAACGATGAAGGGATCAAAGGAAAACCGATAGAATTCAGGCGCATCGCCGATGCCCGACCCGATGACCGACAGCGCGTCGCCCTCGACGTCCGAGATTGCCAGAGTGGTGACAAGGGCCCCGTTGAAGTTCGCGAGCAGCTTGCCGCCCTTGATCTGCGAAAGCTCTTTGCGGCGTGCGTTCATCGCATGAATGTCGAGCCCCTGTGACAGGAGGCGCGTGTTCTCGGTTTGCAGCGCGGCCAGCGAGAGGCCGTCCTCGGGCAGTTCCGCCAGCGCCGATGCCCCGCCAGAGACCAGCACCAGAAGGTGGGCCTCTTCCGGCAGGTCGCGGACGGCGGCCAGCAAGGCATGACCAGCAATCAGCGAGTTTTCATCCGGCACCGGATGGGCCGCCTCAATGATCCGGGCCGAGGGGGGCAGGGGCTCTGCGTGATCATACTTGGTGACCACAAGCGCCGGAATATCGCCACCGAACACCTCGAACGCCCCCGCGGCCATGGCGCAGGCGGCTTTGCCCACGGCAATGATATGATCCGGCCGCGCCACCTGTTCCGCCAGAAGCGCACGTTTCACGGCCTCGGTGCCGCGCACCGCGTTCACACCGTGCCACCAGATATCCTGGGCCTGCTGCCGGGCAATCTCGCTCATCCGTGTCTCCTCTCACACGTTAACGCTAACGTCGCTTCATATCCTGTTCCCGCACCAGAGGAAAGCTCTGGACGGGGGCAGGGGGCAGGGCCATAAGCGGGGCAAACACGCAAGGATCACCTCATGTCAGACCAATGCGCCCTTTGCGGGGCAGTTGACGGGATCGCGCCCCATGTTGTCGCGCCCAAAACGGAAGAAATTGCGCTTTGCGCGACATGTTTGGCCGGTGTCGAAGGAACGCTCGAAGACGCGCCGCACTGGCAATGCCTGCACGACGCCATCTGGAGCACGGAACCTGCGGTGCAGGTGGTGGCATGGCGTCTGTTGAACGCATTGACGGCGGCACCCTGGGCGCGTGACCTTCTGGATATTGCCTATCTTGAACCCGATGTCCTGGCCTGGGCCGAAGCAGGCCTGCCCGATCCGGACGCTCTCACGCACCGCGATAGCAACGGCGCGGTGCTGGCGGGCGGCGATACGGTCGTGCTGATCAAGGATCTGCCGGTCAAGGGTGCGGGCTTTACCGCCAAGCGCGGGACGGCGGTGCGCAACATCTCGCTCGTGGCGGACAATGCCGAACACATTGAAGGCCGCGTCGAAGGCCAGCGGATCGTGATCCTCACCAAGTTTGTCAAGAAATCCTGACGGTTAGCTGTCGGTATCCATCCAGATCGTGACCGGGCCGTCGTTCAGCAGGCGCACCTTCATGTCTGCCCCGAACCGGCCCTTCGCGGTGGGCAACCCTTCGGACGCAATGCGATCTGCGAAGTATTCGTAAAGCCGTTCGCCCTCAGCAGGGGCGGCGGCGGTCGAGAACCCGGGACGGTTGCCGCTGCGGGTGTCGGCGGCAAGGGTGAACTGCGAGACCACAAGCACGCTGCCGCCAGTATCGCGGACCGATTTGTTCATTTTGCCCGCGTCATCCTGAAAGATGCGCAGCTTGGCGATCTTGGCCGCGAGCTTGTCGGCCTGTGCCTCGCCATCGCCCTGCATCGCGCAAATCAGAACCAGAAGGCCTTGGCCAATCTCTCCGACAACCTCGCCCTCTACGGTGACCGAGGCTTCGCTGACACGTTGGATAAGGGCTCTCATGCGAGGTCTTTCTTGGTTGGCGGGGTGGCCCCGGCGCGGGTGACGGAATAGGTGGCCGCGCGAATGCCATAGGCCAGCGCACGGTTCAAGGTGCCCATGTCTGTCCGAGCGAGCTGCGCCGGCGTGGTGATGCCCTGTTCGAACAATGAGGCCAGAAGACCCGCCACCAAAGTGTCTCCGGCACCGACGCTGTCGACAACCTCGACCGGCGAGGTGGGGATATGCTGTGCTCCGTGGCGCGAATAAAGCGTGGCGCCCTGTGCGCCATGACTGTGGATCACCAGTGCGGCACGGCCAGTCAGCAGGTGTTCCGGCGGATCGGGGTGCAGCCAGTCGATGTCTTCATCCGACAGCTTGATGATGTCCGCCATCGCCATCATGCGCTGTAACCGTTCCCGATAGCCGGCTTCCTCCTCCCCTATGAGGGCAGGGCGGATGTTCGGGTCGATCAGGATCAGGCGATCGTGGCCCGCCATCTGCATCAGCGCCTCAAAGGCCCCGGCAGCAGGGCGATGGATCAGGCTGATCCCCCCGAAAACCAGCGCCTGAACGCCGGTTAGGTCGGGGAGCATGGTCACCGCGAGGGACCGTCCGGCGCTGTCGGTGTCAAAAAACGAAAACCCCTGACTTTCTCCGGCAGGGTGCACAAAGGCCAGCGTTGATGGCTGCGCGACGGGGGAAATGCGCGACAGGTCAACGCCTTCGCGTTGCATCTCCTGCATCAGGAACTGCCCGAAGGTGTCGTTCGACATCCCGCCGAAAAAGCCAACGCTCTGGCCAAGTCGCGAAAGGGCGATTGCACAGTTGACCGCCGCGCCCCCAGTCACGGGGCGGAAGCCGGATGCACCATCCGCCAGTTCGGCTGACAGCATGTCGATCACGGCTTCGCCGCAGGTCAGGATCATGGCAGGGCTTTCGTCAGGCGCGTTTCGGTCCGTCCATGATGATACAGGTGGTCGAGCCGGTCGCATAGAGGCGACCATCGTCTGCGCCAATGATTTCACCGTCGGAAATCCCGGTCGAGCGGCCGGAGTGATGCACCGTCCCCACCGCATGTACCCGCGTGCCAAGGGGGATCGGGCGGATGATGTTGATCTTGTATTCCAGCGTTGTGTAAATCTGACCCGCTTTCAGCTTGGTCTGAACCGCGCAGGCCATGCAGCTGTCCAGGATCGTGCCATACCAGCCGCCATGAACCGTGCCGATGGGGTTCATCACCTTGAATTCCGGCACGCCTTCGAAAATGGCCTTCCCGTCTTCGACGTGGTGCAGGCGAAAACCGAGGGTCTGGCCAATCGGTGGGGCGGCGAACTTGCCATCCAGAATGCCTTGCATGAACTCGAGCCCGGTACAGTCCAGGATGTCGTCCATCGTGGCAAGCTGGTCGGGGGATGTGGCAAAGAAATGGTTGGACATGGTTGCGGCCTCCTGAGTCTCCTCTCTCAGAAGGCCGCAATTTGCGGGCCGCTACAAGCGGTCCGGCGGGGATTTACGCAACGTTCTCAAGCGTGATCTGCGGGGTGATCCCCAGGGCAAAGCACACGTCGCGGGTCAGTTCGGGGCGGTTCAGCGTGTAGAAGTGCAGCGACTCCACACCTTCATCCAGCAGGTCCGAGCACAGTTCGGTGCAAAGCGCGGTTGCCAGAAGGTCCTGACGGTTGTCACGTTCGGCCTTGGCAAAGGCATTGTCGAGCCAGGCCGGGATCTCCGTGCCACAGCGTTTGGCAAAGTTGCGCGCGCCTTTCCAGTTCTCGATCGGCAGGATGCCGGGGATGATCGGCGCGTCGATGCCAGCCTTGGCACAGGCGTCACGGAAGCGCAGGAAGGTGTCGGGCTCAAAGAAGAACTGGGTGATGGCTTCCGAGGCACCGGCGTCGATCTTGCGCTTGAGCCAGTCGATGTCAGCCTGCGCGCTGGCAGCTTCGGGGTGTTTGTCGGGATAGGCCCCCACGCGGATGTTGAACTTGCCCGTCTCGGCAAGGGCTTCGATCAGTTCGACCGAGTTCGCGAAGCCCTCGGGGTGGGGTTCGAAGTTGGCGCTGCCCTTGGGCGGATCGCCCCGCAGGGCAACCAGTTCGGAAACACCGGCGGCGGCAAAGTCGTTGGCGATGCGCAGGGTTTCCTCGCGGGTGGCGTTCACGCAGGTCAGGTGCGCCGCAACATTCAGGCCGCTGGATTTGTGCAGGGTTGCCACCGCATCGCGGGTCAGATCGCGGGTGGTACCACCGGCGCCATAGGTGACCGACACAAAGCGCGGGTCCATCGGTGCCAGAGTCTGAACGGTATCCCAAAGACGAAACGAGGCCTCAAGGTTCTGAGGCGGGAAGAATTCGAAGGATATTGCAGGTGCGGTCATGATCTCTGGTCCAATCTTGCTGTTGCACTCATATTGCAGACGTGACACCTTACGGCAAATTCATAATCCTCAAGAACAATATGAGTTCCACATGAAGATGCATCTTGAGCTTCGTCACCTGAAAACGGTGCGGGCGATCCACGAGGCAGGCGGTCTGGCCAAGGCGGCAGAACAGCTCAACATCACGCAGTCGGCGCTGAGCCACCAGGTCAAGGGGCTTGAGGCGCAGGCCGGGGTCGAGCTTTTCGTGCGCCGCTCGAAACCGATGAAACTCTCGGCGGCCGGGTTGCGCCTGCTGCGGCTGGCCAACAAGATCCTGCCTGAAATCGACGCGCTTGAGGCCGAGTTCAACGGGCTGCGCGACGGCAGTTCCGGCCGCCTGCATATCGCCATCGAATGCCACGCCTGTTTCGAATGGCTGTTCCCGGTGCTCGAGAAGTTCCGCAAGATCTGGCCCGATGTGGATGTCGACATCCGCCCCGGGCTGGCCTTCGAGGCCATGCCGGCGCTTCAGAAAGAAGAGGTCGATCTGGTGGTGTCCTCCGACCCCGAGAACCTGCCCGGTATCTCGTTTTCGCACCTGTTTGACTATTCCCCGGTGTTCGTGGCGGCCGCCCAGCACCCGCTGGCGCAGAAAGACTACATCGATGCCGAGGATTTCCGGGGCCAGACCCTGATCACCTATCCGGTCGAAAGGGCGCGTCTCGACATTTTCTCGCAGCTTCTGACGCCGGCCAAGGTCGAACCCGCCTCAGTGCGTCAGGCGGAACTGACGGCGGTGATCCTGCTGCTGGTGGCTTCGAACCGCGGCGTTTCGGTGTTGCCCGACTGGGTGGTGCGCGAGGTGAAATACTCGTCCGACTATGTCACCCGGCCCCTGACCAAGGAGGGACTCACCCGTCAACTCTTTGCCGCAACCCGCGATGACGACCTCGAAAAACCCTATATGCGCGACCTGATCCGCCTCGCAGGCGAAGAAGCCCGCCGCCTTCAGGAGGCTTGAGCCCTGCGCATGGCGGATTCGCGCGGGAAACAAGGGTCTAAAGGCTTGGCAAGCGGACTTTAGACGCGTATACGCGCGCCCTGAACATCTTATAGGAGCCGTGCCATGCCGGGCAGCGCAAATCTGAACATCATGATGAAGGCCGCCCGTAAAGCAGGGCGTTCGCTGGTCAAGGACTTCACCGAAGTCGAGAACCTTCAGGTGTCGATGAAAGGGGCAGGCGACTTTGTGAGCCGCGCCGACCTGCGCGCCGAGGAAATCCTCAAGGAAGAACTGATGGGCGCGCGCCCGACCTATGGCTGGGTTGCCGAGGAAGGTGGCGAGGAAGCAGGGCAGGACCCGACCCGCCGCTGGATTGTCGACCCGCTGGACGGCACCACCAACTTCCTGCACGGCCTGCCGCACTGGGCGATTTCGATCGCGCTCGAGCACAAGGGCAACGTGGTGGCTGGCGTGATCTATGACGCCGCCAAGGACGAGATGTTCTGGGCCGAGAAGGGCGAGGGCGCATGGCTGAACGACAAGGTGCGCCTGCGCGTGTCGGGCCGTTCGCGGATGATTGAATCGATCTTTGCCACCGGCCTGCCGTTCGGTGGCCGCGGTGATCTGCCCCAAACCCTGCAAGACCTCGCGCGCCTGCTGCCCGCAACCGCCGGTGTGCGCCGCTTCGGCTCTGCCGCGCTGGACATGGCCTATGTGGCGGCCGGTCGCTACGAAGGTTTCTGGGAACGCCGCCTGAACGCCTGGGACATGGCCGCAGGTATCATCATTGTGAAAGAAGCAGGTGGTTTCGTGCAGCCGCTGAACCCCGAGGGCAATATCCTTGAGGACGGCGAAGTGATCTGTGCCAACGAACCGATCTTCGATCAGTTCGCCAAGGTGATCCGCCAGGGGTAATACAGGGGCGTAAGCCTTTGTGAACAAGGCGCCGTTGCGGCGCCTTTTTTATTGCGTGTCAGACGGATGGTTGACCCCGTCGACCCAGCCGATCTCGCCAAGGTCGCGCGGGTTCACGCCTTCGAGGGCGCCAAGGTTGACGCCGTATTCATTCGGGTTCGAGCGCCGCTGGTGGTGGGTGTAGATGCCGCAGGTCTTGCAGAAGTAGTGCTTCGCCACCTTGGTGTTCCATTGGTAGAGCGAGAGGTTCTCCGCGCCCTTGACGATTTCCAGCCCCTCCAGCGGCACCGTCACCGCGGCTGCGCCCCGGCGGCGGCAGAAGGAACAGTCACAGCGCCGTGCCGTGTTCAGCCCGTCCAGAAGATCGACACGCAATTCGACGGCGCCGCAATGGCAGGTAAGTTTGTGGCTCATTTTCTGATCCTTCTGACAACGGGTATGGAACTGCGATCATAGCGGGTTTCGGGGTGGGGCGGATGGCCTGCGGTACGCGCCCAGAACCCGGTTCCGCCGCGGCGGAGCCAAAGCGGCAGGGTCAAGAGGACACCGGCGACAAACCCGCCCGCGTGGGCCCAGTGCGCAACGCCGCTGCTGGCGGCATCCACAAGCAGGCCGTTGAACACCTGAAAGGCAAACCACAGCCCCAGAACAATCCACGCCGGGATCGTGAAAACCTTGAAAAAGATCACGAGGATCAACAGGATGTCGACCCGCGCCTTGGGAAACAGCAGAAGGTAGCCGCCCATGACACCGGCGATGGCCCCCGAGGCCCCGACCGTGGGAATATGCGAATATGGCTCGGACAGAACCTGCGCCATGCCTGCTGCAAGCCCGGCCAGCACGTAGAAGAGGGCAAAGCCGACATGGCCCATCTCGTCTTCCATGTTGTCGCCATAGATCCACAGGAACAACATGTTGCCGGCAAGGTGCATAATGCCGCCATGCAGGAACATCGAGGTGAAAAGTCCCAGCTGGTCGCGGCCACTGCTGACCTCGGAAGGGATCAGCGCCCAGTCGTTGAAGAAGCTGGCAATCCTGTAGGGGTCATCAAGAATGGGCCAATACATCAGGAAAATCCCGATATTGGCGGCCATCAGGGCATAGACGACATAGGGCGTCCGCCCTGACGGGTTGTGGTCACGTATCGGAAGCATGCTCCCAATGTGGCGGTTCTGGCTGGGGCGTCAAGCCGCCCCGCCAAGAAGCGCGGCGTTTCCGCCCGCTGCGGTGGTGTCGACACAGACGTGACGTTCGCCCACCGCCCGTGCCCGATCCGGCAGGCCGGTGATCAGCGGCAGGATCGGGCCGCTGCGCTGTGCCAGTGCCTGCTCATAGGCGCGGGCCTGATCGACGTCGCCCCACCACATGGCTCCCGAGAAACCGTCAAGCGTTTCCAGCGCACCGGCGGGCAGGGTGCCGGTGGCCTGAACGGCCACGCCGCCCAAGGCCTCGATCGCCGCCGCCTGCGCCGCGGCTGCGTTGTGGCCTGGTCCAAGGCAGAGGACCGGCGGGCGGGCAAAGGTGGTCAGGCGGTTGGACTCGCCGGTTGGTCCCGGCAGGCTGACCGTGGTGGTGGCGGGTTGTGCAGGTGCCGCAGCAAGCGCCGCCTGTGCCGCATCGGCCGACATCGGCGCCTGCCACTGGCCCGCGTCCTGCGGTGCGACCTTGGCAAAACGGCCAAGGTAGTTTGGGCCGCCCGCCTTGGGGCCGGTGCCGGAAAGGCCTTCGCCGCCAAAGGGTTGCGATCCGACGATGGCGCCGATCTGGTTGCGGTTCACATAGATGTTGCCCGCGTGAATGCGATCCGAGACATGCTGAACACGGTCGTCGATCCGGGTTTGCAGGCCGAAGGTCAGGCCGTATCCGGTGGCGTTGATCGTATCGATCACCGCGTCCAACTCATCCGCCTTGAAGGTGGCGACATGCAGAACCGGGCCAAAGATTTCACGCTCAAGATCGTCGATGCCACCCACCGTGATGATGGTCGGCGCGATAAAGGTGCCGGTTTGCGGCGTGCTCAGCTGGAACACCACGCGCCCTTCGGCCTGTGCCTGAGCGATGTGGTCGGCAATCCCCTGACGCGCGGCCTCGTCGATCACCGGGCCGCTGTCTGTGCGCAGCTCCCACGGGTCGCCAAGGTGCAACTCTTTGGTGGCCCCGATCAGCATCTCGAGAAGGCCCTCGGCAATGTCTTCCTGCACATAGAGGCAGCGCAGGGCGGAACACCTCTGGCCCGCCGACTGGAAGGCGCTTTCGATGATGGCGGTCACGGCCTGTTCGGGCAGGGCGGTGGAATCCACGATCATGGCATTCAGGCCGCCGGTCTCGGCAATGAAGGGGGCACCGGGTGCGAGGTTATCTGCCATGTTCCGGCGAATGCGCTGGGCGGTGGCGGTCGAGCCGGTGAAGGCCACGCCATTCACGCGCGGATCAGAGGTCAGCGCCGCGCCGACAACCGCGCCCGAGCCGGGCAGCAATTGCAGCACGTCACGCGGCACGCCTGCCTCGTGCAAGAGTTTCACGGCCTCGTGGGCAATGATCGGCGTCTGGTCGGCGGGTTTTGCAAGCACCGCGTTGCCCGCGGCAAGGGCCGCCGAAATCTGGCCGGTGAAGATCGCCAGCGGGAAGTTCCAGGGGCTGATGCAGGTGAACACACCGGCCGGTGCCTCTTGCGGCGCGTTGGCGGCGTAGTAGCGCAGGAAATCCACCGCCTCGCGCAGTTCCGCCACCGCATCCAGCGGGGTCTTGCCCGCCTCGCGCGGCAGGATGGCAAAGAACAGGCCATAGTTCTCTTCGTAGAGGTCCGCGGCGCGTGCGAGGATCGCGGCCCGTTCTGCCGGGGTCGCATCCCAGGGCTTGGCGGCGGCGAGCGCGGTCTCGACATCCGCCGCACTTGCGTGGGCCACGGTGCCGGGGCTGTCGGATTGCAGGTAGGGGTTGGTGACGGGGTGCGGCACCTCTGGCTGGGCCTCGCCCGCGATCAGCGGGCCTGCCTGCCAGGTTGCCTTGCGATAGGGCGCATGTGCGGCCTCGAGACGGTCAAGCGTCGGCAGGTCACGCAGGTCGTGACCCACCGAGTTCGGGCGCTCGGGTGCAAAGAGTTCGGGGCCGGTGGGCAGGGGCGCGGCGGCATCTTCCAGCGCCACGAAGGGATCGCGTGCAACTTCCTCGGCCGGGACCTCTTCATCGACGATCTGGTTCACGAAGGACGAGTTCGCGCCGTTTTCCAGCAGGCGGCGCACCAGATACGCCAGAAGATCCCGATGCGCCCCAACCGGCGCATAGATGCGGCAACGGGTGTTTTGTGCTTCCAGAACAATGCCATGCAGGGCCTCGCCCATGCCGTGCAGGCGCTGGAACTCAAAGGCGCTCATGTCTTCGGCCATGTCGAGAATGGCCGCAACCGTATGCGCGTTGTGGGTGGCGAACTGTGGATAGATGCGATCGGTCATGCCCAGAAGCTTGCGGGCATTGACGATATAGCTCACGTCGGTCGCCGCTTTCGAGGTGAACACGGGGAAGCCGTCGACACCCAGCACCTGAGCATTCTTGATCTCGGTGTCCCAATAGGCCCCTTTCACAAGGCGTACCATGATCTTGCGATCCAGTCGCGTGGCGAGGTCGTAGAGGTAATCCAGCGTCGCACCGGCGCGTTTGCCATAGGCCTGCACCACGATGCCAAACCCATCCCAGCCTTCAAGCGCCGGCTCGGACAGCACGCTTTCGATCACGTCCATCGAGATCGACAGGCGGTCGGCTTCCTCGGCGTCGATGTTGAGGCCCATGCCGGCAGACTTCGCCAAGAGCGCCAGCGACCGGAGGCGCGGCACCAGTTCTTCCATCACGCGGTCCTTTTGGGACACTTCATAGCGCGGATGCAGCGCCGACAGCTTAACCGAGATGCCGGGGTTTTCGCGGATGTCTTCCTTGGTGCAGGCCGCCGCAATCGCGGTGATCGCACGGGAATAGGCAAGGTGATAGCGCATGGCGTCGGCGTCGGTTTTCGCAGCTTCGCCCAGCATGTCATAGGAATAGGTATAGCCCTTTTCCTCCATCGCCGCCGCACGTTCCATCGCGCTGGTGATGGTTTCCCCCAGAACGAACTGACGCCCCATTTCCTTCATCGCGCGGCCAACCGCCGTACGGATCACCGGCTCGCCCAGACGCTTGACTGCCCCGCGTAGGGTGCCGATCAGGCCCGGTTCGCGATCTTCAAGCACCTTGCCGGTCAGCATCAGGGCCCAGGTCGAGGCGTTCACCAGTGACGAGGTCGAGGCGCCGAGGTGCTTGCCCCAGTCACTGGGGGCGATCTTGTCCTCGATCAGCGCGTCGATGGTTTCCGCATCCGGCACCCGTAGCAGGGCCTCGGCAAGGCACATCAGCGCGATACCTTCGTCGGTCGACAGCCCATATTCGGCGAGGAACACTTCCATCAGACCGGGATTGGTGGTGTCGCGGATCGCGCGCACGAGATCAGCTGCCTGATCGCAGATGCGGGTGCGGTCCTCGGCGCTCAGGCCGGCCTGTTCGATCAACTCGGCCACAAGCGCGGCTTCGTCACGATAGGTTGTGGTGTCGATAAGGGTGCGGGCAGACATCGGCATCTCCAGTTGTTTCGACCAGAGTATCACGTTCAATCAGGTTGATTTTCCCGAATTGATCGGAAATGATTTTCGAAACGACTGAATAATCGGAGTAAGGCAATGCAAAACGGTCAGGTGGGACTTGATCGCTTCGATCATAAGATTCTGGATGTTCTGTCTTCGGACGGGCGCATTTCGATTACCGACCTTGCCAAGCAGATCGGCCTGTCCAAAAGCCCGACCCAGGCCCGTCTCAGACGGCTTGAGGCCGAAGGGGTCATCACGGGCTACTCTGCAATGATGGACCCGATCCGCCTTGGGTTGGATCACGTTGCCTTCGTCGAGGTCAAGCTTACCGACACCCGCGAAGCCGCGCTGGCCGCCTTCAATGCCGCGGTGCTCAAGGTGGGCGAGATCGAACAGGCCCATATGATGGCGTCGAATTTCGACTATCTTCTGAAGATACGAACCCGCGATATGGCGGCCTATCGCACTGTGCTGGGCGAGAAAATCTCGACCCTTCCGCATGTGGCCAGTACCTCGACCTATGTCGCGATGGAAGCGGTCAAGGAGGGGCCTCTCGCGGACGTGACTTGATTTCGCTTGGCAATGCGTCATCCTCTTGACCCATGCGAACCCTCATTGCCCTTGTTTTCATGGCGTCCCCGGCCTTTGCCGCGACATGCCCCGCCGCTCCGGATCACAGCGAAGTGTTGGATACGCTGATCGCGCAGATCCAGACCGCCCCGAACCAGGCCGCGGCCTCTTCGCTCTCCGATGACATGTGGTCCTACTGGGCAGATGCCCCCGACGAAACCGCGCAGGAGATTCTCGACCGCGGGATGCGCAAACGCTCGGGGTGGGATCTTCTGGGGGCGCTTGAGGATTTCAATGCGCTGGTCACCTATTGTCCCGAGTACGCCGAGGGCTACAACCAGCGCGCCTTCGTGAACTTTTTGTCGCAGAACTATGCGGCGGCCTTGCCGGACCTGGATCGCGCGCTCAGCCTGTCGCCCCGCCACATCGGAGCGCTTTCCGGGAAGGCGCTCAGCCTTATAGCATTGGGCCGCGAGGCCGAGGCGCAGGATGCGCTTGCCGAAGCCCTCGAGCTGAACCCCTGGTTGCCGGAGCGATCGCTTCTTAAAGCGCCGCCTGTAAACCCTTCGAATGAAGAAGAATTATAGCCATATCGATACTTTACACCTAGGCCACAGACGCTATGTTGCCGCCAGTTGACCTTTAGGTCAGGATTTTACGAGTGCCCGCGTGGTGGAATGGTAGACACAGGGGACTTAAAATCCCTAGGCTGAGAGGCCGTGCCGGTTCGAGTCCGGCCGCGGGTACCAATTTCTATCCTTCGTGATTGCCGACGAACGGCGCCCTATTGGGCGACCTTTTCGCCAAGCGGCACTTTCGCATCAAGCTCGACTCGCCCCTTGGAAAGCGCTGGTGTCAGCCAATCCAAGGCCTGAAAACGCGAACTGTCACAAAATCGAAGTGTTTTTTGGCGAGTTTATGGGTACACTCCTCCGAGTACCTGAATCATTTTAACAAGGCGAAGCATGGCGTTGAGCCCACGGCATCGCGCTGTCGCGATAGGAATTATGGTTGCAGCCGGATTGGCGGGCACAGGGTCCGCAAGTGAATTGGATGTGTCGGAATTTCAGCTTGGCGATGGATGGTTGCCGTCAAGCGATAGCTTCTGGGTGTCCAATACCGAAATCGGCGTGATCGCCCAGAAGGGCGGCGCCAACGGGGTGTCCTACGGCCTGCTGACACTGGCGCAAGACGGATCGTCGGAATTGGCCTTGCCCCTGGCCGATCAGGGCCACTGCATCACTCCAGACCGCAGGTTCCTTTTGCGCACCGGATCGCGCAGCGCCCCGGAAGCCGTGGAATGGCGCGTGGATCGAACCACCACGCCGCTGGAAAGCCCGCAGGTGATCACCCTTTGCAAGTCGCAACTGGCCAAGGCCAATCGCGACAACGAGGACCGCTTTGGCCGCCAGAACGTTCTTGCCACGGATGGCACGCGGTTTGCGGGGCTTCTGGCTGCGGGCGAGGATACCTCGGAAATCGTGCTGTACGATGCGCAGGACATCCTTGGCCGCTGGAAAATCGCCGGTGATCTTTGGCGTGATCCTGTCGAGGCCGTGGCCCGGCCCGACGGCAGTTTCCTCTTCTATGCCGATGTCGGCGCACGCCGTCAGGCCGAATTGAAGGATCAGTTCGGGTACGAGGGCATTCCGACCTTCGTGATCTCCGCCGATGGCGACTTTGAAATGCGTGACCTGCCCTGGCCGGGCTGGAAGAAGGTCGGGAACTACAAGATTGCCGAAAGCCGTGTCGGATGGCTGCTTGCTGCCACAAGCCGCCGCAATGACGCGATTGACGGTCTTTATCATCTGGGGCTGGACGGTTGGCGCCAGATCCGCAAGACGGACGTATTACCAGAAACTTTGGAAATCAGCCCCGACGGGTGCCGCGTGCTCTGGCATGAGCGCGAAGATGCGGCATCTGCCGGTGGCCCAAGACAGATCCGCAGCGCAACTCTGTGTCGCTCAGACGACTGAGACCTGCCGCCTAGCATTTTGGGGGGGATGACCCATGCCGAATAACAGACTTGGCCGTGATGCCGCGAATATTGCTTACAAGGACCTCAAGGTCGGAAGCACGATCAACGATCCGAACTATGCCAGCCTGAATGGCTTCAAGGTCGAACGCTATTTCGGCGACAAGGCAGATCCGGACGGTCTGAATGCCTATGCGCTGCGCAACCCGAACACGGGCGAGGTGGTGATTGCCTTCCGCGGGTCCTACGAAGGGCGCGACTGGATCGATGACGCGACGAACTTGGGCTATCGCCAGTGGGAAGAAGCCCGCAGCGAAGTTCGCAACTATCTTGCCAACAACTGGGATGCGGGCGCCGACGTCACCTTTGCCGGCCACAGCCTTGGTGGCGCGCTTTCGCAATACGCCCTTTACGACATCGCGGGCCAGCATCCGGACCGGACCGGCGACATGAACATGGTCACCCTGAATGGTCTGGGGGCGCAGAACGGGATCGAGGAAAACGAAGGCCCCTATGATTCCTCGCGGATCGGCGATGCGGACACGGCCAACCTTTATAACGAAGACGACCGCGTGCCGCGCCTTGGCGATGGCCACGTCGGCGATACCTACAACGTGGGCTCGTTCCGCGATGGCGTTGACGGTGTCTATACGGCACACGCCGGGGACGGCTTTACCAATGCCGTGCTTGATCGCGCGGTTGCCGGCAATCCGGACTATTACCAGATGTCGGCGATTCAGTCCGATCCCGGGGCCTATGCCGCCTTCCTCGGTCAGCTCGCCTGGGCCATGGGTGTCGACAGCGTCAATCCGTTCTCGAACGATTTTGACAACACGATGCAGGTGGTGCTCGACAACCTTGATTTTGTCACCCAGACACCCGCTGCGCTGGATTTTGTGCAGGACATACTCGAGGGCATCGGGATCGAGATCAAGGACGGCGTGAACGACTATATCGTTGACCCGGCCCTGCAAACCGCCGAAGCCGCATGGAACGGCCTGATCGACCTGGGCGAAGACCTCGGCGAGGTTGTTGTCGAAGGGTACAACTGGGCGGGTGAGGCCGCGGGCGATCTGTGGGACAAGTTTTCCACATTCCTCGACAACACCACGGACTGGACGACGCAGACGGTTCAGGACGCCTATGACTATCTCGGCGACCTTAAGGATGACGCCCTAGACTGGTTTGACGTGCAGGCCGACAACATCGAGGCCTGGGTCGATGATGGCATTGAGTCCGCCTATGACTTCGTCAACGACACCGGCGAGGCGATCGACGATTTCGCGAACTGGCTCAGCGATAACGCGACCGAACTCGGCAACGATCTGTCGGATCTCTGGGATGACGCCAGCGACGCCTTTGACAATGCAAAGGATGATGCGCTTGACTGGCTGGGCGAACAGAAAGACGACCTGCTTGAAACGGCCAACAATACGCTCGATAGCGCGCGGGACTGGCTCGAAAACCGGGTCGATACCCTGCTTGATCGGGCGGATGATTTTCTTGATAGCATCGGTGACGGCGTCGATGAATTCAAGGATGCGGTTGGCGACAAGCTCAACGAAGGTCTGGATGCCCTTGGGGACGCCAAGGACAGCCTGACCAGTGCCGCCAATGATCTCTGGGACGACCTCAGCGAGTGGTGGAACGGCGACGACGATGACACGGCCGACTACTCTGACGATGTCGATGACCGGTCGACGACCGCCCGCACCGAAGCCTCGCCGCTGGTGCTCGACCTGGATGGCGACGGCATCGAACTGGCCGGCCCGACAAGCCGTGGCGCGGTCTATTGGGATATTGATCTCGACGGGATGCTGGAACGCACTGGCTGGGTCAAACCCGATGACGGGCTGCTTGCCATTGATACCAACCAGAACGGCGAGATTGACGACCACTCGGAACTGTTCGGCACTGAAACCACCGATGGTTTCTCGGTTCTTCAGGTCTTTGACTCCAACCTCGATGGCGTGATCGACAATACCGACGATGCCTTTGGCGATCTCGTCGTGTGGCGCGACCTGAACCAGAACGGGCGCTCGGATGTTGGTGAAATCCAGACACTGGACGAGGCCGGCGTGCGCTCGATCAATGTCAACGCCACCACCTCGACCGATGTGATCGCGGGCAACCGCATCAGCCACGAGTCGACCTATGTCACCACCTCGGGCCAGACCCGCGACATTGTCGATGCCTGGTTTACCTACAGCAACCTCAACAGCCGTAGCAGCGACCTGCCGACCTTTGATCTGATCGCGGCGGCCCTGCCGCAGATCCGCGGCTATGGGCGTCTTGAAGACATGCGCACCGCGATGTCCAAGGATGACACGCTGCGCGACATGATGCAGGCCATTGAGCAGGCCGGTGCCGCGGGCATGTTCGATCCGACGTTTGATCTTGTCGGCAAGATGGAGGCGCTGCTTTATCGCTGGGCCGGAACCGAGAACATCGATCCCACCAGCCGTGGCTCTTATGTGGATGCCCGCCAGCTTGGGTTCGTCGAAGCCTTTACCGACCGCGACTTCCTGCAAAGCGGCCGCCCCAATCCGGCCCCGGAAGCCAGCCGCACCCTGACAAGCGCCTTTGAAACGGCGATGAACAACGCGCTCCTGCGTATCGCGGTTCAGACCATCGGCAGCGAAATCTTCAAACAGAACCCGCTTTATGACTGGGCCACCGACACGTTCAGCAGGCCGCTGGAAATCAAGTTCACGGGCCTCGAAAACCTTGTGAACGGCTATCTGGCTGCGGGCGCCGACATGGAGGATGTCTGGACCAACCTGATCCGCATCTATGACACTGGTGTCGGTATCGACAATCTCACGGCGCAACAGCGCACGCGCCTTGATAACCTCGTGCAGGCCACGTCGAACGGCACGGGTATCACCGTCGAAAACGCCTTGCTCACCATCTATCCGGCCCAGAGCCTTGGCCTCAACGGTACCAGCGGCGATGACAACCTGAATGGCGGCGGCGGTCGTGACAACCTTTCGACCGGTGCGGGTAATGACTACCTCAAGGGCTTCCGCGGCGATGACGTCCTGAACGGCGGCGCCGACAACGACACGATGGACGGCGGCAGCGGCAACGACCTTGTGCAGGGCGATCTTGGCAACGACACCTATATCTATCGCAGCGGCTTTGACACCTTCGTCGAACGCGGCGGCGAAGACACGATCCTGATTAAGGGCAACGTGACCCTTGCCAATCTCGCCTTCCACCGCTCGCTCAGCAACGAGGACGATCTTGAAATCTACCTCGATGGTGCGCTGATTATCCGGGTTGAGGGCTTCTATACCGATGCCGGCGCGATCGAGAGCCTGCGTCTTGATGACGGCACCCTGTTTGATCTCAAGCGCATGGCGCGCGGCATCGTGGGCACGGCCCAGAACGACAAGTTGAACGGGGACCAGAACTCGGGCGTCCTGTCCGACCGCATGATCGGCCTCAAGGGTAACGACAAGCTGTTCGGCAAGCTGGGCTCGGACGTGCTTGAAGGCGGCAAGGGCAAGGACCAACTGTTCGGCGGCGCAGAAGGCGACATCCTGATTGGTGGCGAAGGCTATGACACGCTGGTCGGTGGCGCGGGCAACGACGTGAACCATGGCGGTCGCGGTAATGACCTCTACAAGGTGTTTGGACACGACACGATCGAGGAAACCGGCGGCTTTGACACCATTGCCTTCCCGACGGGTATCGGCGTCAAGCATATCACCCTGTTCCGCACCGTGAACTCGGACGACCTGACCATCTTGGCCGGATCGCACAGCGTGACGATCCTCAACCACTTCAAAGATGCCGACAGCGCGGTGGAACGCCTGCGCTTTACCATCAATGGCAACACCTATCACCGCAAGATCGTTGACCTGCCCATCGAAACCCGCGGCACGGCCAACTATGACTATCTACGCGGTGACGAGGACGGCATCGAACGTCCCGACGTTCTAGTTGGTCTTGAGGGCATCGACCGCCTCTATGGCTATGGCGGCAACGATGAACTACGTGGCGGCGATGATACCGACTATCTCTATGGCGCTGACGGAAATGACACGCTGAAAGGCGAAGCCGGCGACGACAGCCTGTATGGTGGTAACGGAAATGATCGTTACGAAGTTGGCGAAGGTAATGATTTCATTCAGGATTATGGTGCCGACACCGATGTGAATGACAAGCTCAAGCTGGCGCAAGGCCTGCATGAGGGCAACATCACCATGTACCGCATGGTCGATGGCGACATCATGATTTCGTGGAATGGCGGCAGCGTGCGCATCGACCGTGCCTACGAGTCGCGCTATGCCATCGAAAAGCTGATCTACGGCGGCGGCAAGACGGTGAACCTGCTCGACCTTGCCCTGCAAACGCGCGGCACCGAAAACGACGAGTCGATTTATGGCAACCGGTCACCGCTTGGTGGGCGCGACGATCACCTCAAGGGCTTTGCCGGAGATGACAACCTCTACGGCTATGACGGCAACGACACGCTGGAAGGCGGTGCCGGAAACGACAATCTCTATGGGGCCGAAGGCGGTGACACCTATATCGCGGGCAAAGGCGACGACTATATCCGCGACTACGGCGATGTCGGTGATCCCGATGACACAATCATCCTGCCGAACAAGGTCAAGGCAGCCGATCTTTCGGTCGCGCGCCTTCTGGATGGCGACCTGCTGCTGACCTGGGATGGCGGGTCGATCCGTATCGACCGCGCTTATGATGCACGTTACCTGATTGAAAAGCTGGTCTACGGCGATGGAACCACGGTTGATCTGCCGGACCTGATCGCCAAGACGGCGGGCACCAACGGCTCTGAGAACATCTACGGCAACACCGAGGAATTCGGTACCCGCGACGATCACCTTCTGGGACGCGACGGCAACGATACCCTGAACGGCTACGACGGCGAGGACACGCTGGACGGCGGCAAGGGGGATGACTCGCTCCTTGGGCGCGACGGGGCGGATACCTACATCGTCGGCAAGGGCAACGACACCATCGAAGACTATGGCAACGTGGATGACGATCCCGACGTTGTCGTCCTTCCGGCGGGCGTGAAAAAGGCCGACCTCACCTATACCCGCACACCCGATGGTCACCTTCTGATCTCATGGGCCACGGCAAGTGTGCTGATCGAACGCGCCTTCGACGAGCGTTACGCGATTGAAACCCTGCGCCTGGCATCCGGCGCGACGGTGGACCTGACCCAGCTCGAAGTCGACACGCTTGGAACAGCCGCTTCGGAAGCCATTTACGGCAACCGCGAGGAACACGGCAGCCGCAACGACCACATCTTCGGCTTTGCCGGAAATGACACGCTCTATGGCTACGACGGCAACGACACGCTGGTTGGCGGCACGGGCAACGATACCCACTACGGGGCCGATGGCAACGACACCTACAAGATCAGCAGCGGCCACAACTATATCAGCGATCAGGGCGACGAGACCGACACCGCCGACCGCCTTGAATTCGTGGGCAATGTGCTGGCATCGGATATGACCATGTGGCGTGACAGCGCTGGGCATATCTACATGACCTGGGGCAGCCATTCGGTGAAAATCAACTATGGTTTCGACAAGGACTATATCGTCGAAACGGTGCAGTTCACCGACGGCTCCACCCTCGACATGACCACGCTTGCGCTGCGCACGCTGGGCACCACGGCCAGCGAGCGGCTCAACGGTAACCGCGAGGAATTCGGCAGCCGCAACGACCACATCATCGGCTATGACGGCGATGACACGCTCTATGGCTATGATGGCAATGACACGCTGAACGGCGGCCCGGGCAACGACAGCCTCTATGGCGCCGAAGGCAGCGACACCTACATCGTCGGCAATGGTCACAACTACATCTATGACTACGAGGCCTCGGGCACCGAGATTGACACCCTGATCCTGCCCAATGGCGTTGGCAAGGACGACATCACCCTGACCCGTGTCACCGGTGGGGATCTTCTGATCACCTGGTCCACCGGATCGGTGCTGATCGACAACGCCTTTGACCCGCGCTACGCCATCGAAACCCTGCAATACGGTGTTGCGGCGGATGGTACGCTCGATCTCACCACGGTCACACCGCCGGTACATGGCACGCTGGGCGACGACCGCGTTTATGGCCAGCAGGAAACCTATGGTGGCCGCAACGAAAGCCTCTATGGCTTTGCCGGTAACGACACGCTGTACGGCTACGATGGCAATGACACGCTGGATGGCGGTCTGGGCAATGACACCCTCTACGGCGCAGAGGGCAACGATACCTACATCGTGGGTGAAGGTCATGACTACATCAGCGACTACGACACCTCCAAGCTGGGCGTGGATGTGATTGTCCTGCCCGCGGGCGTGGCCCCGGGCGATGTGAGCTATAATCGCGTGAATGGCGACGATCTGCTGATCAGCTGGCCCAATGGCTCTGTCCAGATTGCGAACGCCTTCGAAGACAATTACCGCGTGGAAACCCTGCGGTTCAATGACGGCACCGAGGTCGACCTTACCACGCTGGCGGCCCCAACCATTGGCACCGCGGCGAGCGAAGGCCTCTATGGCAACACCGATCCCAGCGGCTCGCGTGATGACCTGATGCAGGGCGAGGGCGGGAACGACACGCTTTATGGCTATGATGGCAACGACACGCTGAACGGCGGCGACGGCAACGACACGCTCTATGGCGAGGCAGGCGGCGACACCTATGTGGTCTCGGCTGGCAATGACTTTGTCCGCGACTATGGCACCGTCGGTGATCCGGCTGATACGCTGTTGTTCGGCCCCGGTGTGACAGCCTCCGATCTCAGCTTCTCGCTGCTCGACAACCGCTATCTGCTGATCGATTGGGGCGGCGGCATCGTCACCGTCGATTACTGGACGACCGACCGCTACAAGATCGAGACCGCCCGGTTCCACGATGGCAGCACGCTTGATCTGTCGACCATCACCCCGACGCCGATCACCTCGACAAGCGGGCAAACCTTCTATGGGGATGCCACCAACAATTCCCTCACGGGCACTGCCGGCAATGATCGTTTCTATGGCTACGAGGGCAACGACACCCTTGATGGTGCGGCGGGCAACGACACCTTCTACGGTGCCGCAGGCAATGACCGCATGATCGTTGGCAATGGTCACAACTACATCGATGACTCAGGGCTTGCGACCGATACGGCGGATATTGCCGTTCTGCCGGTCACACAGGCCGAGGTAGACATCTACCGTCGCCCGGATGGCGATCTGATCATCACCTGGGCTGGCGGTTCGCTGGTGATCAACCTTGCCTATACCGAAATCCGCGCCGTCGAGACGCTGGAATTCAGCGACGGCAGCACCATCGACCTGCGCACCTTTGCCGTGGAAACACGTGGTACGGGTGGCAACGACCGGGTTTACGGCAACCGCGAAACCCACGGCGCGACAGACGAAACCCTTGTCGGCAAGGAAGGCAATGACTCGCTTTACGGTTACGAGGGGGCCGATACCCTGATTGGCGGTGAAGGCAATGACTCGCTTTATGGCGACGACGGGGCCGATGTCTACCGCGTGGGCGAAGGCCACGACTATATCGACGACAACGGCTTGGCCACGGACGGCGCCGATGTCATCGAACTGCCCGCCGGCGTGGTTCCGGGCGACGTGACCTTCACGCGCCTCAACGATGGCGACCTGTTGATCGACTGGGGCTTTGGATCGGTGCGCATCGACAACGCCTTCGATCTCAATTCGGCGGTCGAAACCCTGCGCTATGCCAATGGCACCACGGTCGACCTGACCACCCTCGCGGTGGAAACCCACGGCACGCTTGTCAATGAAACCCTGCGCGGCAACCGCGAGGAAAACGGCAGCCGCAACGACACGCTGCGTGGCTTTGAAGGCAATGACATCCTCTATGGCTATGACGGCAACGACGATCTGATCGGCGGCCCGGGCAATGATACGCTCTACGGGGAAAGCGGTGGTGACAATTACCGCATCGATATCAACGGCCACGATTATATCTCGGACTACACCACCGTTGATGGCGACGGCGATGACACGATCTTCCTGCCGGTCGGCGTCTCCCCGTCAGATGTGACATTCACCCGCCTGAAAGATGGTGATCTTGTCATCGCGTGGAGCACCGGATCGGTCCGGATCAACGAAGCCTTCGACACGCGTTACCATGTCGAAAAGCTTACCTTTGCCAACGGCACGACCCAGAACATCGCTGATCTGACCTTTGTCACCGAAGGCACCCACGCGGGGGAAAGCATCTATGGAAACCGCGAAGCCTTTGGCAGCCGGGATGACAGCATGAAGGGCCGCGATGGCAACGATGCGCTTTACGGCTATGACGGCGATGACTCCCTGGCTGGCGGCAACGGCAACGACTCGATGTATGGCGCGGACGGCGAAGACACCTACTATGTCGGCCCGGGCGACGACTATATTTCCGATGTCGGTGTTGTTGGCGAGAACGATACGATCGTTCTGCCCTTCGGCGTCAAACCCAGCGATGTGACCATGATCCGCCGCAGCAATGACGATGTGGAAATCATGTGGGAGGGTGGCTCGGTCTATGTCGACTACATGTTCGACGAACGCTATGGCATCGAAACGCTTCAGTTCCGCAATGGCACCACCTGGGACCTGACCAGCCTGCAACTGGAAACCCACGGGTCAGGCAACAACGAAACCCTGAACGGCAACCGTCAGGAATTCGGCTCGCGCGATGATTTCATCTTCGGGTTTGCCGGTAATGACGTTCTGAACGGTCACGACGGTGCAGATACGCTTGTTGGCGGGCTTGGAAACGACAGCCTGTACGGCGGCGTCGATGCCGACACCTACCGCGTGGGGCAGGGGCACGACTATATCTCCGACTACTCGGCCTCGGGCGAAACCAGCGATGATGTCATCAAACTGCTGAATGGCATCAACAAATCCGATGCCACCCTGTCGCGGATGCTGGATGGCGACCTTCTGGTGGAATGGAATGGTGGCTCGGTGCGTGTCAACAACGCCTTCGACGAACGCTATGACATTGCCCGTATCGACTGGGCCAATGGTGCCTCGACCGATGTGCGCACGCTGGAAATTGCCACCATGGGCACGGGCGGCAGCGAACGTGTCTACGGCAATCGCGAACTCTACGGCAGCCGCAATGACAGCCTCGTCGCGAAAGACGGCAATGACTCGCTTTATGGCTATGACGGCAACGATACGCTGCTGGGCGGTCTGGGAGATGACTTTGTCTATGGCGGCGCGGACAACGATGTCTATGTCGCGGGCAGCGGCAGTGACGTCTTTGATGAGCAGGGTTATGGCGGTGACGATACCATCCTGTTCCGCAATGTCGCCTCGGCCAGCGATCTGACGATCCAGCGGTCGGGCACCTACGACCTTGCCATCTCCTGGTCGGGCGGTGACATCCTGGTGCGCAACCACTTCTACCGTGATGATTACCGTATCGAGACGGTGACCCTCTCGGACGGCAGCACCTTCGATCTGCTGTAAGAGTGCAGCCTAGAACGTGGCGCTGGCCTTCATGGCCAGTGCCCCGTCGTGACGGCGGGCCCAAAGGGTCATGCCGCCCTCTGAGTTGCGGCCCTCAATATGGAGCGGCTGCATCCCGGCCAGAGGCGCAAGCCCGCGGAATTCAAAGGTTTTCGGCGCGCGCCCGATCGTTCGCGCCGCCAGATCCACCAAGAGGGTCGCGGTCAGTGGCCCGTGGAACACCAGCCCGTCATAGCCTTCCACCTGCCGCGCATAATCCACGTCATAGTGAATGCGGTGGCCATTGAAGGTCAGGGCGGAATAGCGGAACAGCATCACCTGAGAGGGTGTGATCTCTTCTGAAACCTCCGCCGTCTCGGGGGCCATCGCCGGTGTCGGCGACGGGGCATCCGGATCAGGGTCTTCCCGGTAGACGATGTCATGTTCTTCGCTCAGCGCCAGCGTGCCATCTTCAAGGAACAGCTCGTGCAGGACCGTCACGAAACACAGGTCTCCGGTCCGTCCTGACTTTTCGACGATATTCTTGATCGTGGATGTTTTCGACGTCGTACCGCCAATCCGGAGCGGCCTGTGAAAAGTGAACCGACCTCCGGCCCACATGCGGCGGGGCAGGGCAACGGGGGGAAGAAAACCGCCTTTCTGCGGGTGTCCGTCCCGCCCCAATTCCCCAAGCGGCTTGGCCTCTAGGAAATACAGCCAGTGCCACAGCGGGGGCAGGGCATCGCCCTCCATCAGGCTCGCCTCACGCCCCAGGGTCGCCTGCATGAACCGCGCCGGTTCACTGCGCAGGATGTCGGTATATCCCTCGCTGCGTCCGAGCCAGTTTTCGACGGCGTCAGTCATTCTCACTCTCCCGCTCCCTGCGTCACCTCTGACATTTACACCCTCAAATCCCCGCCTTTGCAATTGCGGGATTCCGACCAATTGCGGGTATCGTTTTCCCAAAAGGCAAAAACCCGCCCCGGTTATCCCGGGACAGGTCTCCTCGCTCCAACTGGCAGAAGGTTATTTCAGCAAAACATCGAGCGGCACCGGCTCGCTGATGGTCCAATCGCCTACGACACCGGGTTTGGCGTTCGAGATCTCGATGATCTGCATCTTGGCGCTGTTCTGGTGATGCAGGCTGTCGCTGAAACTGCGCGGACCAAAGGCCGTGCCTTCACTCTGCATCTGTTCCAGTTTGGCCGTCACAGCGGCACCCTCGACCGAACCGGCACGCTCTACGGCCTTGGCCCAGAGATCGATCAGGATATAGCCGGGATAGGCATATTGGCTTGCCGGACGTGCACCCGTGGCCGCTTCGTAGGCAGTGTTGAACGCTTCGACCGCCGCGCGCGGGTCATCGCCATAGATCGATCCCTGAACCGGCAGGACGAACCCCGAGAGGTTCGGCACCGCGTCAAGCCAGTAAGAACCATCGACTGCTGAGCCATTCAGGATCAGCGAATTGATACCCGCCGCTCGAATCTGGCGCACGGCAGCAGCGGCGCCCGGAATGTAGGAACACAGCATGATCACGTCAGGCTCCTGCGGCAGGGCCTTGATGCGGCTGATCTGCGAAGCGATCGAGGCATCGTTGTTCTTGAACGTGTCTCGGCCGACGATTTCGCCACCCGCCTTGGGGAACATCCAGTCAAAGCCGGTGCAGATGCCCTTGTTGTATTCGATCGTAGTGTCCAGCAGGACATAACCGGTTTTGGCATTGCGTGCGGCCATCGACCATTCGGCCATCGTGGCGCCCTGGACCGCGGCAAGAACCGATCCGGAAAAACTATTGGGGCCAACGCCTTGGATGCCGGCTTTCACGTCTTCGGCGCAAAGAAAGAACGAGTTCTTGCCTTCTGCTTCCGCCGCCAGCGCTGCCGGCGCGCCGAAGTCGTAGTCACAGCTGACCACCATCATGTCAGCGCCCTGGTCCAGCACTTGCAGGCCCGCCTTGGCCGATTGTGCACGGTCGGTCTTGGTGTCGGCCTCGACCCACTTGATCTGTTTGCCGAGAAGGCCGCCATTGGCGTTGATCTCGTCAATCCGGATCTTTGCCGCCGTGGCTGCCGGGGTGTCATAGGCTTCCATCCATCCGGACTGGGCGATGGCAAAGCCGACGGTGATGTCATCCGCAGCGGCAGGCAGGGCCAGCGCAAGGGACAATGTGGTTGCAAGCATGGTGTGTTTCATCATGCGTCTCCTCTGTTGGGGTTGGTTTGTTTTGAGTGAAGGGAAAGGGGCAGGCGCGGCAGTTGCAGGTCCTTGCCGGCCATGAGACCCGAGGGGCGCAGGATCAGGACAAGGATCATGACCACGCCGATCAGGATTTCCTGTGCGCCGCCCGGCAGGGCGAAACGTGCCCCACCAAGGGTGACCCCTTGTTCCAGCCGGACAAGCATCTCGATGAGCATCGACAGGCCCAGCACGCCGACGACAGCGCCGGACAGGCTTCCGATGCCGCCGACAACAAGCATTGCCAGCGAGATGAAGGTGATCCCGAGATAGAAACTGTCCGGATTGAGAACGCCGATCGAATGGCCAAGAAGTGCGCCGGAGACGCCGGTGAAAAAGCCGCTGATCACCAGTGACAACAGGCGGTGCCGATACATGTTGATGCCAGAGGCGCTTGCGGCCACTTCGTCTTCGCGGGTGGCTCGCAGGGCCAGGCCGCTGGCAGAGTTGGCATAGAGATTAGCCACCAGAATGGCCGCCGCCGCCCAGGCCAAAGCCACCCACTGATCGACATAGCGCGGCAGCCCGACAACCGAACTGGTCGCGCCTGTCACGCCTTCCCAGTTGGAATAGACCGTGTTCACGATGGCGAGAAAGGCAAAGGTTGCGATCGAAGCCGCGATCCCCGACAGCCGCAGGATGGCGGCACCGGAAATCAGCGCCACGATTGCGGCCAGCAGACCCGAGGCAATCGCGGCAGGCAGGACCGGCCACTGCGCCTGGGCCAACCACTCGGGCAGGTCCGGCAGGAAAAGGGCTTTCATTTGCGGTTTCAGGGTCAGCCAGGCCGAGCAATAGGCCCCGATGGCCATATAGCCTGCGTGTCCAAAGCTCACGACGCCCGAGTTGCCGACAAAGATCCAAAGGCCAACCACGAGGACCACGCGGATCAGGGTCTCGGCGGCCATGCGCGCCAGCGCCTTATCCCCGGTGAGGGCAATCAGGCTGACGAACAGGATCAGAAGCGCGATCAGGACAATCGGTGTGGAATAGGCCATGCGCCTGTTTTGTGCGTGTTTTCCCATTGTCTTAGATCCTTGGCTTGGCTGAGCTGGGCACGAACAACCCCTGCGGCCGCAGCAACAGGCAGACGATCACCAGCGTGTAGAGAAAGGCGTCGCGGAACGGACGCACGTCGAGCGGCAGAAAGGCTTGAAGCAGGACCGAGGCCGCGCCGATCAGAAAGCCTGCGGCCACTGCGCCGGGCAGAGACCCAAGCCCCCCGATCACGGTGGCGATAAAGGCGACAAGCATGATCTGCCCGCCCATCCGTACATCCGCGACACCGGTCTGCGTGGCCATGATCAGGGCGACGGCGGCGGCCAACGCTCCGGACAGGGCAAAGGCCCCTGTGATCACCACGTTGGCCCGTACCCCAAGAAGGCGCGCCATCGTGAAGTTTTCGGCAGCTGCGCGCATCTCGAGGCCGAGCCGGGTTTTCTTGAGCAAGAGCGCCAGCCCCGAGACGACCACCAATGTCGACAGGATCACGATGAGCTGCAATAGCGGCACCTCGGCCCCGGCCACCGCGACGGGCGTATTCAGATCGGGCCAGAGGCTGATCGCCTTCGGTCGACCGCCATAGACGGCAAGAAGCGCATTCTGGATCACGAAACCAAGCGCAAAGGACGAGATCATCATCGCCACCGGGCTTGCCTTGCGCATGTGGCGGAACACCACGTATTCGCTGGCCATCGCGGCCCCGGCTCCTATCCCAAGGAGGATCGGGATCAATAGGAAAGCCGGGGCCTTGCCCAGGAACATGACCGCGACGGCCTCTGTCGAGGGCACGATCAGGGCAAAGACGCAAAAGGCGATGTATTCCCCATGGGCGAAATTGACGAGGTTCATGACCCCGAAGATCAGGGCGATGCCAAGCGCGGCCATCGCGTAGATGCCGCCCAGCGAGGCCGCGTCGAAAAACAGCTGTGCAAGGGAACTCATTGCGCCGCCTCCTTGTTGGAATTGCCGAAATAGGCTTCGCTCAGCAGGTCGCTTTCGGCGAAATCCGATGCGTCGCCGTCTCCCACGATGCCGCCGCCCCGCAAGAGGATCATGCGTCCTCCCACACGCGCGGCACGGGTCGAGCTCTGCTCGACGATTAGGAGCGTGAGCCCACGGTCTTCCTGCAGCTGAACCAAGGTGTCATAGACCTGGTCGACGATCTTGGGAGCGAGACCAAGCGACGGTTCATCGACCATCATCAGCTTGGGGTTTGTCATCAATGCCCGCCCGATCGCTAGCATCTGCTGCTGCCCACCGGACAACGCACCGGCGCTGGCGTAGCGGCGGTCGCCAAGGATCGGGAAAGCTTCGAAAATCTCGGCGATGTCGCCGGCAATCGCGTCGCGGTCTCGGCGCAGGCCGGTGCCGACCAGAAGGTTTTCTTCCACGGTCAGGCTGCCAAAGATCTCGCGGCCTTCGGGCACCATCGACAGACCCAGGCGGGCAATGGCTTCGGGCGGACGGCCCGTCAGAAGATCGCCGTCCATCTCGATGCGGCCGTGCGATGTGGCCACCTTGCCGCTGATCGCGCCAAGCAACGAAGACTTGCCCGCGCCGTTCGGCCCCGAGATGAACACCCGCTCGCCTTCGGCAAGGTGAAGGGTCACATCGTTCAGTGCAGGGACCTTGCCATAGCGCACGGACAGATCGAAAACACCAAGTTTGGACATCACGCCGCCTCCTGGTCTGCGCCAAGATAGGCGTCTCGCACCGCGCGGCTTTTCAGGATGACGTCCACGTCGCCTTCCTCGATGATCATCCCGGCATCCAGCACGTAGATGTGGTGAGAAACCGACAACACGAGCCCGACGTTGTGTTCGATCAACAAAACACCGGTGCCAAGGTCCTCGGCGACCCGCCGTATCAGTGCCGCAAGGTCTGCGGCTTCGGTTTCCGACATGCCTGCCGCCGGTTCGTCCAGCAGCAGGAAGGCCGGCGAGAACATCAGGGCGCGGGCAATCCCGACGCGCCGTTCGTCCGTATAGGGCAGGCCCGCCGCAGGATGTTCGGCAAGGTGGGGCACGCCCATCCAGTCAAGGATGCGCAATGCCTCGGCTTCTGACGCAGCACGCCCGTGGCCAAGCCCGACGCCGGTCACCGCGAGGTTGTCGAGAACGTCCAACCCCGAGAACAGACGGCCGGCCTGGAAGGTGCGCGCCACGCCTTCGCGACGCAGATCATGCGGCGAAAGCGTTCCGACGTCGCGACCGCCGAGCCCGACAGTCCCGGAGGTCGGAGACTGAAAGCCGGTCAGGGTGTTGACCATCGTGGTCTTTCCCGCCCCGTTCGGACCGATCAGCCCATGCACGGCCCCGGGTGTGATCGACAGCGTCACGTCGGTGAGAGCCTTGAAGCCGCCGAACGCCACCGTCACCCCGGAAGCCGACAGGGAGGACCCGTTTTTCTTTCGCCGCATCATGGATCAGACCTCGGCCAGTTCTTTGAGCTGATCCATCTGACGCGCTTCGGGCGAGGCATCCGCGGTCAGCACGTAGACGCCGGTTTCGTGCAAGCTCACCGTCCAGCCCGGTTCGACCACGATGGTGGTGGTCACTTCCTCGATCACCGCGGGTCCGTGCAGCGTGTCACCGGCGCCCATTGCAGAACCGTCGTAGACAGGGGTATCCTGCGTGGTGCCGTCTGCGTTGAACACCATCGGACGCGTGCCCTTGAGCGTTGCTTGCGCCCCGGTGCCTTCGGCAATCGTCATCCGCGCCGGTTTGTCGACGTGGCCGGCAATGGTGCTTTCAACGTTCACCACTTCCACCGCGTTGTGCGGCTCGTCATAGGTGTAGAGTTCCTTGTGACGGGCATGGAAGGCGGCCTTGATGTCTTCCAACGTGGCCTCTGTCACGTCAAAGGCCTCGATTTCGACCGTGCATTCGTGCACCTGCCCGACATAGCGCATGTCCAGTGACCGGCGGATCGAGATACGGTCTTCGCCAAAGCCATCACCTTCAAGGTCATCCTTGCCGCGCAGTTCCAGCGACTTGAACAGACCATCCAGCTTGGCAGCCGCTTCCGCGCCCTCAAGACGGATCGGGGCAGGGGCCATGTAGTTGTATTTCACGTCGGAAATGATCTGACCGTAGGCGCAAAGACCAGAGGCCAGTTTCGAGATCAGCACCTTTGAAATGCCCATCTCGCGGGCCAGCGCGGTGATATGTGCCCCTGTCGCGCCACCTGCGCCCATCAGCACGAAATCGCGCGGGTCATAGCCGCGTTCCACCGAAACCCGGCGGATGGCGTTGACCATGTTGTTGTTGACGATGGTGAACATGCCATAGGCGGCTTTCTCGACCGAGATCCCGAGCGGATCGGCGAGGTTCGTCTTGATCGCGCCGCGAGCCTTTTCAACGTCAAGTGGCAAGCGCCCCCCGACAAGGCCGTCCGCATTCAGATAGCCCAGTGTCAGGTTGGCATCGGTGGTGGTCGGGTTTTCGCCGCCCTGCCCATAGCAGGCAGGCCCCGGCTCGGACCCCGCCGATTGCGGACCCATCTGCATCAGGCCCATCGAGTCGATCCAGCCGATCGAGCCGCCACCGGCCCCCAGCGTCTCGACCTGGATCATCGGAATGCCGATGCGATAGCGCAGGAAGTCGATGTTCTTGTTGACGTTGGCCTGACCATCCTTGGTCAGGGTGATGTCGAACGAGGTGCCGCCCATGTCGCAGGTGATGATGTTCTTGTCACCCCAGGGTTCGGCCACGTCGAGGGCCGCCTGCGGCGCCGAAGCAGGCCCGGAATTGATGGCATAGACCGACTGGTCGCTGACCACTTTGCCAAGCGCCAGGCCACCGTTCGACTGGAAGTATCGCACAGGATGCTGGCTGCCCAACTCGCGGAAATAGGCGTCGATGGCCTCGACATAGCGTTGCAGGATCGGCGCAAGGTAAGCGTTCACGATGGCGGTTGAGGTGCGGGTGTACTCGCGCACCTGTGGATAAAGCTGCGACCCCACGGTCAGGCGCACATCCGGCATCATCTCGCGGACGATCTCTGCCGCGCGCAACTCGTGCTCGGGGTGCAGCACCGACCACACAAAGCTAATGGCAACCGACTCGACACCTTCGGCAATGAAGTACCGACAGGCCTCGCGCACGTCCTCTTCGTTGATCGGAGACTTGACCGATCCGTCCGAAATCACGCGCTCGCTGATGCCTTTGCGAAGGTGACGCGGGACCAGCATGGTCGCGGGCGGATAATCGGGATCATAGCGATAGCCGTCTTCCTTGTGGCCAAGCCGGATCTCGATGGAATCCTCGTGCCCCTTAGTGGCGATCAGGCCTGTCTTGGCACCGGTGTGGGTGATGAGCGCGTTCAGGCCAACCGTGGTGCCGTTGATGCAGAGATCAGAGTTCGAAACGATCTCCTGCGCCGTCAGCCCGGTTTCTTCGGTGATCAGGGCAAGACCGTTCTTGATGGCCTTGGTGGGTTCCGTGGGCGTGGACAGAACCTTGAAGATCTGGGTTCCGCCTTTCTTGTCGGCCAGAATGAAGTCGGTGAAGGTGCCGCCGGCATCAATGCCCAGACGATATTGGGTACGCATGTTGTTTTCCTTTCTGTCGGGCTTCAGGCTGCCTTGCGGGCCTGGGCTGTTGCGGCTTCGTCGATGGCAAGGGTCTCGGCGTCAGCGATGATCACGCCGTAGTCGAGCCGTGCGCCTTCGATCGAAACGAGGCCGTTGCGCACGTCTTCGACAACCTTCAGCGGGTCACGCTCGAACGGGTTGCCAAAGCCACCACCACCGGGGTTCAGGTTGGCCGCGATTTCACCGGGCTTGATGGTTTCGATCACGTTGTCGGTGATGATCTGAGTCTCGCCGTCGCGGGTGACTTCCAGTCGTCCGACCTTCTTGTCGATCATCGTCGACTTCGCCCCGCCTGCGCCCATCGCCGGAATACGGCGGCCTTCGCCGAAGGTGACCAGCGTCATGTCGGTGTCCAGCGGCTCAACCGCCCAGCGGGTGCCCGAGCCACCCCGGAACTTGCCAGCCCCGCCACTGTCGGTCATCAGGCCGTATTCGTGGATGATGATCGGGTAGGAATGCTCGAGCATCTCGATGTCACCCGAGGTCAGCGCCCCGAAACAGCATTCCGGTCCACAGGCGTGCCAACCGTCCTGACTTGCCGTTGCCCCGGCGCCCGAGATGATCGAGGCCAGAACCATTGTGACGTATTCCTCGTCGTGGCGGCTGTCCCAACCGGCGATGTTACAGCCATTGGCATGGCCCCAGCTTGCCGAAACCTTCTCGGGCGCGGCCTGTTCAAAGGCCAGGCGCACAGCGTCGGTCAGGGTTTCCATCGGCGTGGTCGTGCAGTTCATGTGTGGGGCAGGGGGCTTGGCGTTGCACAGCGTCCCCTTCGGCCCCATGTCCACCGTCACATTGCGGTAAAGGCCTTCGTTGTAGGGCGGTGGCAGTTGGGCAAACATCATCAGGCCGAGATAGACGCCCGAATAGGAATTGCCCTCGTAAGAATTGATGAAATAGGGGATCTGCGGTGGGCTGGCGATCTCGATGTGGCAGGTTTCGCCCTTGATCGTGACCGTGGCGGTGATGTCGAAATCCCCGAACCCGTGGCCTGCGTCTTCAAGGATGGCCGTACCGGAATAGGTGCCATCGGGAACCTGGGCGATCAGGCTGTTCATGTGCCGGTTGGCCATCGTCAGCAGCTCTTCGATACAGGCCTGCACCGTGTCCTTGCCGTATTTGTCCATCAGCGCCACCAGATTGCGCGCGCCTACCTGGCAGGCCCCGATCAGGGCGTTGAAATCGCCTTCCTGGTCACGGCGGGCCCGCATGTTCGTCAACAACATGTTCATGATGTCGTGGCGCGGCACGCCCTTGTCCCAGATCTTGATCGGAGGAATGCGCAGACCCTCGGCAAAGATCTCCTTGGCCTCGGGATTATAGCCGGCGGGCACCGGGCCGCCGATGTCGGTCAGGTGGCCCTTGCAGACCGTCCAGAACACGAGCTCCCCCTCATAGAACACCGGGTAGTACATGCAGGTGTCGATGATGTGGCTGCCGGCATAGTCGGGGTCGTTGTGCAGGATCAGGTCACCCTCGTGGATGTCCCCTTCAAAAAATCCGTCCACGGCCTTCATCGCCGGAATGAGCGAGCCAAGATGGATCGGAATGTCCTGTCCCTGAAGGATCATTTCCGGGGTGTGGTTGAACAGGGCGGTTGAATAATCGTGCGCCAGGTTGAACACCGAACTGCGCGCGGTCTTTTCCAGCGCCAGGGTCATTTCGCGCTGCGTGGTTTCCAATACACCCCGCACCACTGAAAGCGTGATGGGGTCGACTTGTCTCTCTGCCATTTTCTCGTCCTTTGCTCTGTGCAAAGGGCACGTCAGACGGGTGTGTTTTCCTCCCGATCCGCCGCGCTCCTCCAGCACGTCGTTCTCGGATTTCAGGATGGACGCATCGCCTCGGGGCCGTCTTGACGCTCAGTGCACAAGCGTTTGACAAACCGCGCAGCAGAATTTGACACTCCGCGCACAACTGCTTGCATATCCGTGCAAAGACGCAGTTTTCCTTTGTTTTATTGGGCTGTCCGGATAGTCTTTTGCGAAGGGAGGAACACAACATGACCGCCGGGTACACATTCTCGACGGCCACGACAGAGCCGCAGCACCGCTCCAGCAGATGGAACGCGGTGATTGCCGACGCGTATTTTCCGCTCGAGCTTCAGTTTCGTGACCCGATCCATTTCAACGGCGACCTAAGCCGCAACACCCTGGGACATGTCTGCATGTCGCGCCTTGTGTCGGATCCCCTCAGCTATGAGCGCCGCAGGGCCCACATCCGCGAGGCACGCGAAGAGGAATACCTGATCACCCTGCCGCGGGCCTCATCCGTAGAGTTCCGCCAACTGGGCCGCGAAGTGCGCTGTGATCCCGGTGGCTTCATCATCGAACGCGGGGACGAACCCTATAAGTTCCTCTATGAAAACCCCAATGACCTCTTTGTGCTCAAGGTCTCGCGCAAGGCACTGGAAGAGAGAGTGCGCCAGCCCGACCGTTTCTGCGCCCGCGTGTTCAATGCCACCTCGGGCACGGCCGGTCTGTTTTCGTCAATGGTGGATCAGGCCCAATCCATCGCCCCAACGCTCGACAGGGCCGCGTCTGAGACCATTGGCCGGCAATTGCTCGAACTCCTTGGCCTGATCTTGGAAGACGGGGCCTCCGCGGCCACCAGTTCCCTGTCGACGGTGCGCGCGGCTCATATCTCGCGCGTCGAGAAGTTCATTCGCGCCAATCTCAAGAACCCCGATCTGTCGCCGGACCTTATCGCCGAGAGTTGCGGTATCTCGAAACGCTACCTGCACGATCTCTTCAAGGATGTGAATGGCACGGTCAGCCAGCAAATCCGCGACCAACGCCTCGTCGCCGCGCGCGACCGTCTTGCCGCGACCCCCAATCTGGCGATCTCGGAACTGGCCTACCGGTTCGGATTTTCCGATCAGGCCCAGTTCTCCCGCCTGTTCAAGGCCAAGTTCGGCAGGACCCCGACCGAGTTCAAGGCCGAAACGGCAACCTCCTTTGATACACGCGGCAGTGAGAATCTGTCCTGATCATCCTACTGGTTCAGGTCGTTCAGTCGCGCTTTTCTCGCTGATGTCTCGCAAGCCCTATTGACCTCCCAAAACACCTGTTTTAGGTAGTCAGAACTTCGAGCGGGTATGGTGAAATGGTATCATAAGAGCCTTCCAAGCTTAAGGTGCGGGTTCGATTCCCGCTACCCGCTCCAAGAAATCCCTGCTTGCTCTCCTTGAATTAGAAACGTCACGTAAGGCGCTGATTTTGCGCGCTTAACTCTTGGGGTTTATCCGCCAACATCAGCCGCGGCCGCGCGGCCTGCGTTGCGACCCGAGAAAATGCAACCGCCAAGGAAGGTGCCTTCGAGGCTGCGGTAGCCGTGATAGCCGCCACCGCCAAAGCCCGAGACTTCGCCCGCTGCGTAAAGCCCCGGCATGATCTCTGCGCCACGGCCTTCGGCGCTGCGGAAACACCGCCCTCCCAGATCGGTTTCCAGACCGCCAAGCGTCTTGCGCGTCAGGATGTTCAGCTTCACGCCGATCAGCGGCCCTTTCGAGGGATCAAGAATCTTGTGCGGTTTGGCCGTGCGGATCAGCTTGTCGCCGATATAGTTCCGGAACGTCCGCAACCCCATGATCTGCTGATCCTTGGTATAGGGGTTGTCGATCTGGCGGTCCCGGTCCTCGATTTGGCGCTGTACGGTGTCGACATCCAACAACTCATTGCCGGCGATGCCGTTCATCTTGCCAATCAGCTCGGGCAGGGTGTCGGCCACTGCGAAATCCGCCCCGTGTTCCTTGAACGCCTCTACCGGCCCCGTCGCCTTGGGGCCAATGGCCCGTCCCAGTACCTGTTTCCAGTCACGCCCCGTCAGGTCGGGGTTCTGTTCTGATCCCGACAGCGCGAATTCCTTCTTGATGATCGCCTGCGTGAGGATAAACCAAGTGTAATCATGGCCGGTCTGCATGATGTGTTCCAGCGCACCAAGGCTGTCGTAGCCTGGGTAATTCGGGGCGGGCATCCGCTGGCCCGTGGCATCGAACCACATCGAAGAGGGGCCGGGCAGGATGCGAATGGCGTGATCCGGCCAGATTGGATCCCAGTTGCGCACCCCTTCCACATAGTGCCACATCCGGTCGCGGTTGATGATGTTGGCGCCGGCGTTTTCGGAAATCCCGAGCATCCGGCCATCGACATGCGCGGGCACCCCCTTGATCATATGTGCAGGCGGCGGGCCAAGCCGCTTGGGCCAGCTTTGACGCACCAGATCAAGGTTGCCGCCAATCCCGCCCGAGCAGACAATCACCGCAGGCGCGCGCAGCTCGAAACTGCCGGTCACGTCGCGGTTGCTTTCTTCGCCGCGTGGCCGGGCATCTGGCGCGAGGATCGAGCCCGAGACGCCAACACATGATCCGTTTTCGACAATAATATCATCCACTTGATGGCGGAATCTGAAGTCTATCTTTCCCTCGGCCGCCATCGCCCGTGCGCGGGTTTCGAACACCTCGACAATGCCCGGTCCGGTGCCCCATGTGATATGAAACCGCGGCACTGAGTTGCCGTTCTTCGAGGCATCAATACCGCCCCGTTCCGCCCAGCCGACCACCGGAAAGATCCGGTGCCCCATGCCCCGCAGCCAATCGCGTTTTTCCCCGGCGGCAAACTCGACATAGGCGCGGGCCCATATCTGCGGCCAGTGATCTTCGTCGCGGTCGAAACCGGCCGTACCCTGCCAATCCTGCCAGGCGAGATCAAAGCCGTCCTTCACGCCAAGGCGGCGCTGTTCCGGGGTGTCCACCATGAAAAGGCCCCCCAGCGACCAGAAGGCCTGGCCGCCCAAATTGGCCTCGCTTTCCTGTTCAAGTACGATAACACGCCGCCCTGCATCCGCCGCTTCAGTTGCGGCCACGAGCCCGGCCAATCCCCCGCCAACGACAATCACATCTGCCTGCTGCGCCATGCGTCCCTCCCCGAAAACATGTGCTTTGAGGAAGTATTGTCGCCTTTTTTCACCCTGACAACGCAAGCGCGCAGTAAACGCCACGTCAACCAACCGCCTTGCGCGCGCCCGGCTAGCCCACCTCGCGCATCTGTTGTGCCGCGTCGCGAACGACTTCCGCGATCTCGGCAAGTTGCGAGGCAAGGGGGCTGGTCTTGCGCCATATCATGCCAACCGTGCGCGACGGACGCGGAGCAGGGAAGTAATCAATGCTGACATCGGCCGAACGCGTTTCGATCGGCACCGCCATTTCCGGGATCAGCGTGACACCGATCCCCGATCCGACCATCTGCACCAGCGTCGACAGCGAACTGCCATCCAGCCCGTCGCGGGGCACCGCGCTTTGCACGCTACAGAACGACAGCGCCTGATCGCGGAAACAATGCCCTTCCTCAAGCAGCAAGAGCTTCATTTCCTTGAGCTTTGCGGCATCCGGGATCGGCTTGTCCGCATCCCCGTCGGGCCGCACCAGAACGAACTCTTCCTCGAACAGGGCCACTTCGGTCAGATGCGGCTCCGAAACCGGAAGCGCGACGATGGCGGTGTCAATCCGCCCCTCCGAAAGATCCGCCAGAAGCTTTGAGGTCAGCGTTTCGCGCACGTGGATATCCAACCCCTCGTGGCGCTTGGTCAACTCGCGGATCACCGCCGGCAAGATATAGGGCGCGATGGTCGGAATGACCCCGATTCTCAGCCGCCCGGCAAGCCCCGTACGGGCTGCGCGCGCCATTTCGCCGACTTCATCCACCGCCCGCAGGATATCGCGGATACGCTCCTGAAGGTCTTCGCCAAAGGTTGTCAGCCGCACCTTGCGGGCGCTGCGTTCAAACAAGGGGAGCCCAAGGGTTTCCTCCAACTCCTTGATTTGCAGGGATAATGCGGGCTGGGAAATGGCACAAGCATCGGCGGCGCGGCCAAAATGCCCGTGTTCGGCAAGCGCCTTGAAATAGCGCAGCTGGCGGAGGGTGAGATTCATCATAAGAAATACCTATCGTTCCGATCAGAAAATGCAACTTCTTCAAATCAAAACCCTTTGCTAGCCTCAAACCATCGAGGTTGAAAGGGAGGTCAGCCTCAGGCCCCGGCATCTGCCGACGGCCTGTTTTTTCCTCCGCAAGACCTACATTTCCCGTGACCCACGCGTCACATCCATAGCCAGATCGGAGAGCCCCATGGACGGAAACAACATCGGCAAATGCCCAGTCATGCATTCGCACAGCACCCACGCAACGCGCACCAACAGCGATTGGTGGCCGAACCAGCTTAACCTGTCGATCCTGCATCAGAATTCCTCCAAGTCCGATCCGATGGGCACGGATTTCGACTATGCCACCGCGTTCAAATCGCTGGATTTTAAGGCGCTCAAGCAAGACCTCTATGCCCTGATGACCGACAGTCAGGACTGGTGGCCGGCTGACTATGGCCATTACGGCGGCCTATTCATCCGTATGGCGTGGCACAGCGCGGGCACCTACCGTATGGGCGACGGTCGTGGCGGTGGCGGCACCGGCCAGCAACGCTTTGCGCCGCTCAACTCCTGGCCGGACAACGGCAACCTCGACAAGGCACGCCGTCTTCTGTGGCCGATCAAGAAAAAGTACGGCAACAAGATTTCCTGGGCTGACCTGATGATCCTTGCCGGCAACTGTGCCATTGAATCCATGGGCGGGCGCACCTTCGGCTTTGGCGGCGGTCGTGCCGATGTCTGGGAGCCGGAAGAAGACGTCAACTGGGGCTCGGAAGCCGAATGGCTGGCCGAGAACCGCTATACCGGCGAACGTCAGCTGGATAACCCGCTGGCCGCCGTGCAGATGGGCCTGATCTACGTGAACCCCGAAGGCCCCAATGGTGAGCCGAACATCCTCGCCTCGGGCGAAGACATCCGCGACACCTTTGGCCGCATGGGCATGAACGACGAGGAAACCGTGGCGCTGGTCGCGGGCGGCCACACTTTCGGCAAGGCGCACGGGGCAGGGGATCCCGCACTGGTCGGGCCGGAACCCGAAGCGGCCCCGATCGAGGCGATGGGTCTTGGCTGGATCAACGCGCATGGCTCGGGTAAGGGCGGTGACACCACCACCTCCGGCATCGAGGGCGCATGGACGGCCAACCCGATCAAATGGGACAACGGCTATTTCGACCTGCTGTTTGGCTATGATTGGAACCTCACCAAGTCGCCCGCCGGCGCATGGATCTGGGAACCGGTCGGTGTGCCCGAAGAGCACATGGCCCCCGCCGCGCATGACCCGAGCCAGAAGGTCAAGACCATGATGACCACCGCCGACATGGCGATGCGCATGGACCCGATCTACGGTCCGATCTCCAAGCGGTTCCACGAAAACCCCGAGGAATTTGCCGAGGCCTTTGCCCGCGCCTGGTACAAGCTGACCCACCGCGACATGGGCCCCAAATCCCGTTACCTGGGCGAGGAAGTGCCGAGCGAAGACCTCGCATGGCAGGATCCGATCCCGGCTGGCACGGCTCTTAGCGACGATCAGGTGGCCGACATCAAGGCGCGCATTCTGGCAACCGGTCTCTCGGTTTCGGAGCTGGTCTCGACCGCGTGGAACTCGGCCGCAACCTACCGTGGTTCGGATCACCGTGGCGGCGCGAACGGTGGCCGCATCCGCCTTGCACCGCAAAACGGCTGGGCCTCGAACGAGCCCGAAGCCCTGTCCAAGGTTCTGGCCGCGCTGGAAGGCGTTCAGAACGATGTCGGCGGGTCGGTGTCGATGGCAGACCTGATCGTGCTGGGCGGTGCTGCGGCAATCGAGAAGGCCGCCAAGGACGCAGGCCATGATGTCACCGTTCCGGTCAGCACCGGACGCGGCGATGCGACAGCAGATCAGACCGACGAGGCCGGCATTGCCTATCTCGAACCGGTGGCCGACGGGTTCCGCAACTACCAGAAGGCCCAGTATTCGGTATCGCCCGAAGAACTGCTGGTGGATCGCGCCCAATTGATGACGCTGACCGCGCCGGAAATGACCGTCCTGATCGGTGGCATGCGTGCCCTTGGTGCCAACCACGGCAACAGCGCCCATGGCGTCTTCACCGATCGTCCGGGCGTTCTGTCGACCGACTACTTCGTGAACCTCCTCGACATGGGCACCACCTGGACGCCCTCGTCGGAAGAGGGCATCTACGAAGGCCGCGACCGCGCCAGCGGCGATGCGAAATGGACCGCCACACGCGTTGACCTCGTGTTCGGCTCCAACTCACAACTGCGCGCCATCGCCGAGGTCTATGCGCAAGACGACTCCGCAGGCGATTTCGTCAAGGACTTCGTCGCCGCCTGGACCAAGGTCATGGACGCCGACCGCTACGACCTGTCGTAATCCGCTCAGGTCCATTCCCTGATCCCGAAAGGCGCGAGGCACTCCCTCGCGCCTTTTTTGCGGTCAACTGCACGCGCAGCGAATCTCTCAACCCGATCCTGCACCCGAAACCACCGCTCGAAGGGCACAACCAAGACCTTTCCACTGCGTCCCCCGCCTGTTGCACCCCCCATTTCCGACATGGCCCGCCTCGCCACCGACGGCCGTTTCGGACAGGCTGACTTTTTGACCTTCGGACCTTCTTTCAGGCATGGTCATTTTGTCCAAAGTGGATACCAGTATGATTTTTGTCGTTTTTCCGCCCGAGTCTTCGTGATTTTGTGCGGCAAAACGGCGGCGCAGCATGGGCGAGGGAGGCCAGTAAAAGACATGACGGATTTGTGGGACGGACTGTCCCGTGCCTTCTTTCTGCTCGTGTCCCTCGACGCCGATCTCGTCGAGATCACCCTGCGTTCGCTCAGGGTGACGCTGACCGCTTTGCTGATCGCCTCCCTGATCGCCTTGCCCTTCGGGGCGCTTTTGGCCGTACGCCGCTTTCGCTTCCGCCGCACCACGATTGCCGTCCTGAACGCCCTGATGGGGCTGCCGCCGGTGGTGGTTGGCCTGATCGTCTATGTCTTCCTAAGCCGCTCTGGCCCCTTTGGTGTCTTCGGACTGCTGTTCACGCCCACGGCGATGATCATCGCTCAGATCATCATCATCGTGCCGCTGATCGCCTCGATCGCGCATCAGGCCCTGCGCGAACTCTGGTCCGACTACCACGATCTCCTGATCTCGATGAACACCACCCACATCCAGCGCATCCAGACGCTGCTGTGGGATGGCCGCCGCGCGCTCCTGACCGCCGCGCTGGCCGGTTTCGGCCGCGCCATTGGCGAAGTCGGCGCGATCATGGTGGTGGGTGGCAACATCGACCACCACACCCGCGTGCTGACAACCGCCATCGCGCTGGAAACCGGTAAGGGTGAATTCGCCATGGCACTGGCGCTTGGCTTTATCTTGATCGGCCTCGCCATCCTCGTGAACATCGCCATCCACTGGCTGACCCAGACCGAACGGGAGGGCCGCTGGTGAGCGATCTCTTCCCCCTCAAGGTCGAACAGGCCGTCTCGCGCAGGCGCGGCAAGGTGCTGGTCGGTCCGGTTGACCTGACCCTAAAGGCCCGCGGCACCACCGTCGTGATCGGCCCCAATGGCGCGGGCAAGACATCGCTGCTGCGCATGCTGCATGGCATCGCCCGCCTTAACGCCGGCAAAATCACTTGGAACTGCCCCCAGGACGAGGCACAGCGCCGACAGTCCTTTGTGTTCCAAACCCCGGTCATGCTGCGCCGCTCGGTGCGCGACAACCTCGCCTATCCCCTGCGTGTCCTGGGCACACCCCGCGCGGATGCCTTGCAACAGGCCGACGACTGGGCCGAACGCGTGGGCCTTGGCTATGCAGTCAATCGCCCCGCCACGGTTCTCTCCGGCGGCGAACGCCAGAAACTTGCCATCGGCCGCGCCCTGATCCGCAGCCCGGACGTGCTGTTCCTTGATGAACCCTGTTCCTCGCTCGATGGCCGCGCCACCCGCGAAATCGAAGACATCCTGCAAAAGGCCGCCGCATCCGGCACCCGCCTGATCATGTCGACCCATGACATGGGACAGGCCCGCAGGCTCGCCTCCGAGGTGCTGTTCATCCTGGGCGGCAAGGTTCACGAATTCGGACCCGCAACACCATTTTTCGAAGGGCCGCAAACCGCACAGGCCCGCGCATTCCTAAGAGGAGACATTGTCGAATGAAACGAGCGATCCTGGGGGCAGTCGCTGCACTTGCCCTGTCGACGGCTGCCCTGGCAGAGGACATGAAGATGGCCGTCACCACCTCGTTCCACAACTCCGGCCTGTCCGACATCCTGCTGCCTGCGATCAAGCAAGACCTTGGTCTCGAGGTGCAGCTGCTGGTTGTCGGCACCGGTCAGGCCATCCGTCTGGGTGAGGCGGGCGACGTGGACGCCATCCTCGTCCACTCCCGCAAGGCCGAGGACAAGTTCCTCGCCGGCGGCTACGGCACGCACCGCCGCGAGATCATGTACAACGATTTCGTCTTTATCGGTCCCAAGTCGGACGAGGCCGCAATCGCAACCGCCACCGCCGCCACCGACGCCTTGCAAAAGATCGCAGGCGCCAAGGCCCCCTTCGTCAGCCGCGGCGACGACAGCGGCACCCACAAGAAGGAACTGAGCCTCTGGTCGACCGCCGGTCTTGATGCGGCTGCCTTTGACGGCTGGTACAACGCCGTCGGCGCAGGCATGGGCGCGGCGCTCAACACCGCGTCGGGGATGAACGCCTATATCATGTCCGACCGTGCAAGCTGGCTCAACTTCGGCAACAAGGGCGATCTGGCGCTGCTCTATTCCGGCGATCCGGTGCTGTTCAACCAATACGCCTACCTGCCGGTCAATCCCGCGAAACACCCGCATGTGAAAACCGAACTGGCGGCGAAACTCGAAGGCTGGCTGGTCTCGGACAAGGCCAAGGCGCTGATCAACGCCTATACCATCAACGGTGAGACACTCTTTGTCTTCAACGCCAAGCCATGAGCGCAAATCTAAAATTCCCCAAAAGGCCCGGAGCTTCCCCTCCGGGCCTTTTTCATTGGCAAGAACAGGCCCGGCACCAAATCCCTTTTGATTCATCCCGTTTCGGATAGACTTTCCCGAACGTCCGGCGCGTGGATGGGAGGCAAGCTGTGAGAGGGTGGCTGCGAGCACACTTCAGGGGCAGGCAGGGCACGCTTGCCCTGCTGTGCAACACCATTGGCCTATCTCTCGCCGCAACCCTGCTGTCACATCATCTTGGCCTACTTTACGCGGTGATCGTCACAAGCGCGCTTTGTCTCCAGGTGTTTTGGCAAGTGATCGGGGCCTTCCGGTTCGGCGACAGGCACGCCCGCGACAACCACATGGGGTTGGCGTGGCTTGGCTATGGCTCGATCACGATCGTGTTGGCCCTGCTGCTGGTCACACTGCCGGGGGTGTGGCTTGAAAAACCGGCTGTCGATCTCACACCGCACGACACGCGCGTCCGCGTCGAAGCGCACGAAGATCACCTCCTGATCAAGGGACAGATCGACTATCGCACCCTGTCCCAGTTGCGCACGGCCATTGCCGACCATCCTGCCGTTCCCATCTGGCTCGACAGCACCGGTGGGCATGTCATCGCTGCGCGGGTGATCGCAACGGTGATCGAGGCCGAACAGCGCGACACCCACGTGCCCGAACGCTGCCTGTCTGCCTGCACGATGGTGCTTGCCGGAGGCGCTCACCGCTCTGCCGCGCCGGATGCGGTGATAGGCTTTCACAGCTACCGTTTCGACCATGACATGCGCGTCGAAACCCTGAATGTCGCCGAACAGGAAGCCAAGGATCAGGCCTATCTGATTGCCCGCGGCATCGACCCGACCTTTGTCCGCCGGATCTACGAAACCCCGCCCGACAAGATGTGGCACCCCACCCGGCAGGAGATGCAGGCGGCGGGAGTCTTGAGTGCTCCTCAATGACTGTCCCGCAGGGTCGTTAACACTTTCCCGCTCGTCGGTCGCCGCACCTCCGCAATACCGACGTAATACCGACGTGATACCGACAGGCGTTTTGGCGTTAACCTATTCGTCCAATGAGCCATGCACGGCGAACTGTTCCAGCCCGGCATCCTGCGGCTGGATCACACGGTAAGCCTCGCGCACACCGGCCTCCGACAATTCACGCGCCACGGTCAGCAGGGTATTGGCCTCGTGCTCGTCACACAGGTCTGCCATTTGGGAAATCTCTTCCGCCGCTACGGGACGCGCGGCCTCTAGGCTTGGTGCGCCGTAATAGTCCACGAAATGCTGTGCCAGAAGATCGGTCAAGGTGTTGACTTCAAAGGGTTCTATCTCGGTCACGGCGACAAAGGTCACACGCCCCGACGTCTCAAGCCCGAACCAGCCGTTGGCAAAGGCCTGGCGGGCCTTGCCGCTGAGGTCCGCCTCGCTCCAGTTCGAGAACTCGAAGCCCCCCGAGATGCACCACTCGCCGGTGCGGGCCGATACCGCGAACACCCGGCTGTCGCTCTCGTCAAAATGAATGGCCCGTGCCAGCTTCATCGCCCATCCTCCAGAAGTTCTGTCAATGAAATCATAGTGGTATCTTCGTCCTGTCGCAGCAGCATGCCAAAGCGTTCATCGACCCCAAGGAAGGTGCCCGCATTGCCCATGATCTCGATCTCTTCGCCCATGCCATGCGCCAACCCGCGCCACTCGGCGTGCAGGGGTTTTACCCCTTCGTCTTCCCAGCGGGTGATCCAGTTCAACGTATGCCGCGCAAAGCTTTCCAACAGGGCAGGGGCCTCGACATCGGCACAGCCCTCGGCATAAAGCGCGGTGTCATCCGGTGTCGTCCCCGGATCGTCACTCGCCGGCCAGAGCGGCAGCTCAAGCCCCACGACCAGCCAGTCGGGGACCTCATCCGCCCCCCCCGTCGACGCCGCCACCCGCAAGCGTCCACACCGTGCCCCGTTGATCCGCAGACCACCACCCCATTCAAGGTGGACCGCCACCTCTGGCGGCGCAAGCGCCCCAAGCGCGTTCTGAAACCCCACCCCGCAGGTCGGCAGCATGGCCATCGCATCCTGCAACGGCACCTCTGGCGCAAACACCAACGCCGCGCGCAGCGTGTCGCTGCCCAAGGCATAAACCACCATCCCGGCATCACAGCCAAGCGCTGCCTTCATGCAGGCCGTCTGGAACGGATCTTCCGATCCCGACACCTCGTGACCCGCCATCAATGGTGGAAAAATCACCTCGTTCATACCTGTCCCTTCGCAATAAGCCCTTGAGCAACCTCGCGGAATCCCGCCGCCTGGGCGCTGTCCGGTTCCGAGACCACAATGGGCGCGCCGCCATCTGCGGCCATGCGAATTTTAAGGTGTAGCGGGATTTCCGCAAGCAGCGGAACCTCCATTTTTTCGGCTTCCAAGGCCACGCCGCCATGCCCGAAAACATGCTCTTCATGCCCGCAGTTCGAACAGATATGCGTCGACATGTTCTCGATCATGCCAAGGATCGGCACGTTCAGCTGGCGGAACATATCGATTCCCTTGCGGGCATCAATCAACGCCACATCCTGCGGGGTCGAGACCACGATGGCGCCGTCCACCTCGGCCTTCTGGGCCAGCGTCATCTGCACGTCGCCGGTGCCCGGCGGCAGGTCCACCAGCAAGACGTCAAGCGCCCCCCATTGCACCTGCATCATCATCTGTTGCAAGGCCCCCATCAGCATCGGCCCACGCCAGACCACCGCCTGATCATCGTTGGTCATCAGGCCAATCGACATCATCGTGACGCCGTGGTTGCGCATCGGCAGGATGGTTTTGCCATCCGGGCTCGACGGACGCCCCGACACGCCCAGCATGCGCGGCTGGCTTGGCCCATAGACATCCGCATCCAGCAAGCCAACCCGCTTGCCCTCCGCCGCCAGCGCACAGGCGAGGTTGGCCGAAACGGTCGATTTACCAACGCCGCCCTTGCCACTGGCAATCGCGATGATCTTGGCAACTCCGGGGATTTTCTCGGGGCCCTGCGGTTTGGGCCGCGCCCCCATCTTCAGGTCGGGTGGGGCCGGCTGGGCGCTGTGGCCGGTCATCACGATCGAGACCTCCTCCACGCCATCCAACTCGCGAAGGGCCGTTTCGGCCGCCGCCTGGATCGCCGCGTAACCTTCTGCCTTGGCGGGGTCGATCTCAAGCACGAACCGCACCGTGCCGCCGTCGACGTTCAAGGCCCGCATGACACCGTTCGACACGATATCCCCGCTGCCCGACAAATCGGCGATCCCTTTCAGAACCTCAAGAACCGCTTCTCGCGTTGCTGCCACCTTCGTCACTCCTGTCCCTTGATCGTGCCGGTCACCACATGCTCCATGTCCAGCCCGTCAATCGTGATGACGGCCTTGGCGGTGAACTCTTTTCCAGCGGTCTCCGCGCCGCGCATGGCCTCTTCAATCGCCTGCTGGGAGGTGACCCCAACCTGCTTCAGAAACTTGCGCATCGACATGTTGAAATCATCGCTCATCCGAGCCTCTCCTTTTTGAGTTGTTGACGAAACGGGCCGTGTGTTTTTACCATTTTCCATGCGCGCCCTTCTGAAAATATGGTTCTTTGTTGCTGTCATTTGCGTCACCTTCGCGATTCAAGTGTCTGCAAATGAACGGCAATTCCGCCTGTCCGCTCCGGCCGATCTGGTCGAAAGCGGGGTGTTGAAATACCTGCTGCCGCGCTTCTCTCTCAAGACCCAGGTGCGTATCGAACTGGTGGAACCGGGCGAAACCTCTGCGGTTTCTCTCGGAACCGAAGGCACGCCGGTGTTCAACGGATTGGGGCGAAACTGGGCGGCGCAATTGAACAATCCCGACCACGTGGGCGCACGCCGCTTTGTCGATTGGATGCGCTCGGACGTGGGCCAGCGCACGATCACGTCTTTCACCGTTGATGGCGCGTCGCCCTTCACCCTGCCAAAGGCCGAGGCGCAGGTTGTAGCCGCTGTGTCTTTTGACGGAGACGCCGAGGCCGGGCAGGTGCTTTCCCTGCAAATGTGTGGTCGCTGCCACGTGGTGAGCGATGCCAACCGGATGAACGCCATCGGCTCGACACCCTCGTTTTTCGCCCTGCGCACGCTGTCGGATTGGGACGAACGGTTTACTGCGTTCTACGCCCTCAACCCGCATCCTTCCTTCACGCAGGTTGCAGAGATCACGCCCCCCTTTGCCGACGACAGGCCATCCCCGATCGTGCCGATAGAAATGACCCTCGCTGACCTCGAGGCGATCCTGTCCTACGTGGCGCTGCTTGAGCCCGCCAACCTTGGTGCCCCCCTGCAACATCAATGATCCCGGCGCTTGCTGAGGTAGTCCGCGGTGGTGCGTGGTGCAGGGCGATCCCCTGCGGCGAAGGGGTTGTTTTTCGAATGGAATTGGGCATTCACCCGACAGTCATCGCACATCTGGATCATGCGGATGGCTTCGGGATTCTGGAACATACCGTGATTGCCCGCCAGTTTCTCGGTGATCTTGTCGATGGTCGACTTGACCCCGAACAGGGTGCCGCACTCGACACAGGCGAAAGGCTCTTCCTCGTTCAGCACCACCTGTTCCAGCGCGGTGTTCTCGAGGTTCATGCGCGGCTCATAGGTGATGGCGTCCTCGGGACAGACATTCGCGCACAACCCACATTGCAAGCAGGCATCTTCCTGAAAACGCAGCTGCGGCAGGTCGGGATTGTCGCCAAGCGCCCCGGATGGGCAGAGCGAGATGCACGACAGGCACAGGGTGCAACTGTCGGTGTCCACGAGAACCGCGCCATAAGGCGCGCCTTCGGGCAGGGCAATCTGTGCCTGATCCGGGTTCAGAGCCTTGGTCGCGGTGCGGGTCACCTGTCTGCGGGTCCCCATCGGGCGCACCGGTACGGCAATCGGCTGGTTGTCCGTGCCTTCAAACAGCATTCCTGACAGCGCGTCCGGGTCCATCGTGTCGATCAAGGCGACGCCCGAACCGGCTAGCGCCCCCGCCAGATCGGCCTGCTCCTGCATGACCTCGCGGTCGGTCTTGGGCGCGAGGAGGACGGACACATCCGCAAACCCTGCGGCAAGGGCCGCAACCATTTCGGCGTGACCAAAGGTGTTCAGGGCGTCCACCTCAAGCGGAATGACATTGGCGGGCAGGCCATCGCCAAAACGGGCGGACAGGCGGATCATCTCGCTGCCGTGATCATCAACCACCAAAAGGCGCGGCTGGCTGCCACCCGCTTCGAGATAGCTCTTGGCAAGTGTCTGAACGCGGCGGAACAGGATGTCGGGGGCAGGGGCGTCATAGCTGATCGCACCGGACGGACAGAGCGAAGAACAGGCACCGCAGCCCGCACAGATCATCGGATCAATGCTGACGTGATCGCCATTGGGTGTGATCGCCCCCGTCGGGCAGGCGTCCAGACACCGGCTACACCCTGTCTGGCTGGCCCGCGAATGGGCACAGAGCAGGGGCTCCGCCTTGACATACAGGGGTTTTTCAAAGGTCCCGACAAATTGCGAGGCCTCGAGAATGGCATCCGCGACCGCAGGGATGCTGCCCGGATCTGCCCAGAGATAACCTTCGCGTTTCTCTGGCGCGGGAAACAGCGGGGTTTCGCCGCGCAAATCAAGGATCAGATCGCATTGGGACAGGCCGCCATCGCGCGGGTCCGTGAACTGCATGGCACCGCGGCCACCGGGAATGCCCTGGCGCAACGCGTCGATCCGGACCTCGAACTGCCCAAGCGACCCGCGCGCTGACCTGAGATCGCCGACAACGACATCATAGGCCCGCGACGTCACCTGTCCCGGCTGGCTGTCCAGAAGCACGGTAACGGTCAGCAGGTCCTTGAGCTTTTCCGCCGCCGCAATTGCCACGTCTTCGGTGCCGAGGATCAGGCAGATCCCCTCGGAAATCACGTCGACCGTCTTGGCCCCCCCTTGCGGAAGGCTGGCCTCGGCCACAAGCGCGGCCATTTTGGGTAGTTTCGGGGCCGCGTCGGTCGACCATCCGGCCCGATCGCGCAGGTCAAGAAGCGCCGGTGCGGGGGCGTCTATCTCGTCTGCGAGGGCGGTGAAAAACGCCTGTTCCTGTCCGCAACAAATTATTGCCTCACCCGTGGAAATCGCCTCGGCTGCGGCCTGAACTTCGCTGGTGCAAAGTCCAGTGTGCACCTTTGAACATGCCAGTCTGGTCGTGGCCTCAAGGCCTGCCGCATCGATGGTTTGTGATCCTGAACAATCACACAAAATCAATGTCTTAGGCATGTTTTTCCTCGCTGGTTTTTGCCGGATATTCGGCGATTTCTGGCTGGATTTCCCTATCCAACTAGGCATGATTCCCGCAGGTCGTAAACCAGTTTTCTGCTGTCCTCCCGTGCTTGGAATCGCCGAATCAGAGCCGTTGATTCTCGTCAAAACGGCCATGTCGGTTTTCTGATAAAATTAGTCGGATTGGACATTTCGTCCCCCGACACACCCCGCTCCCCTCCGGTCTGCCCAATTTGTCCCGAAGCGTTGAAAACCCGCTCAAGACCCTTTGCCCAGCCATGTCCCTACGGCACCTTTGACTGAGAGCATCACGAGAGGACTTTGGGAGGCGTGATCATCGAATCCGAGAAATACGCGGCAATGCCGCTCGGCGTCGTATTGCGCCGAAGCCCTGGCGTGACCCGCTGGGCCAAGTGGTCCTGGCGCTGTGTCGATGTTCTGCCCGGCGCCGGGGATGCCGACTGGGCAGAACTCCGCAGCGAGGCCGAAGTTACCGATTTCCACGCCGCCACCCCGTCGCTCGAACTCTACGCAGACGAGACCGAAGCCTATCTTCACGGCCTCACTGCGCAGGTGCCCTGCCTCTATGTCGTGATGCGCGAAACCGAGGAAGACGCTCGTCCCTTCGACATCGTACTCGTCACCGCTTCGCCCTACGAGGCGCAGGACTATGCCGACAGCGGTGAAGAGGTGATCGAGAAAATCGCAATGCCGGCGGCCATTGCATCCTGGGTTCATGCCTTCGTTGCGCTGCATCACAAGGAAGAGGTTTTCAAGAAACGCCGCCGCGACAAGAAGGACATCACCCTTGTCGAAGACGGCATTGGCGACCCGCGCATCGCGCAGATGGCTGATGTCTACCGTTCGCCGGTTCAGGCCAAGAAGGAGCGGCTGCAATGAGCGGGGATTTCTGGTCACGTCGCAAGGCGGCCGTTGAGGCAGAACAGGCCGCTGAGGCCCGTCTTGCCGAGGAACGCGCCGAAGCCGAGCGTGATGCGGCGCTGGAAGACAAGAGCGATGCGGAAATCCTGGCCGATCTTGATCTGCCCGATCCCGATGATCTGGGCCAAGGCGATGACTTCACCGTTTTCCTGTCGAAAACCGTGCCGCAACGCATCCGTACCCGCGCTTTGCGGCGTCTCTGGCTGACCAATCCCGTTCTGGCCAATGTCGACGGCCTCGTCGACTACGGCGAGGATTTTACCGACGCCTCCTGCGTGATCGAGAACCTCCAGACCGCCTATCAGGTCGGTAAGGGCATGACGGAACATGTGCTCGAAATGGCCCGTCAGGCCGCCTTGGAAGAGGAAGGTGAGGTCGACCCGGAGACACCGGAGCCCGACGAGCCCGAAGCCGTCGAAGAGGTACCCGAGGCTGTCTTGGCCGAACGCCAGCCCGCGCCGACACCCGTCCCTGCCATGGCAGAGGTCCACGAAGACCTCTCCGAACAGACCCCCCAACCCATCCCGCGCCGTATGCGCTTTTCCTTCCAAGAGGACGCCACCGCATGATGCAGGAACAGATGATGACAGCACCTGAAACCGCCGCCCCGCCGATTTCCCCCGAAGATCGCATGCGTGCCGATCTTTACAACTTCCTTGGCATGATCCTTGCCCGTCCGGCCGACCAGCTCTCGCTTGATATGGTTGCCGGCCTTGAAGGCAACGACACGGAGCTGGGGCAGGCGATCACATCCCTGACCCGCGTGGCCCGTGTGGTCGCGCCCAAGACGGTTGAACGCGAGTTCAACCAGCTTTTCATCGGGCTGGGTCGCGGCGAACTGCTGCCCTACGCCTCCTATTACATGACGGGGTTCCTGAACGAAAAACCCCTCGCCACCCTGCGCCGCGACATGGCGGCCCGTGGCCTGAGCCGTGCGGAAAACGTCTACGAGCCGGAAGACAACATCGCTTCGTTGATGGAAATGATGGCCGCGCTGATCGTCGGGCGCTTTGGCACGCCTGCCACGCTTGAAGACCAGAAAACCTTCTTCAACCGGCACATCGCCCCATGGGCCGGGCATTTCTTTTCGGATTTGGAAGCCGCCAAGACCTCGGTCTTCTTTGCACCGGTCGGCCAGATGGGCCGCCTGTTCATGGAGATCGAAGCCGAGGGCTTTCGAATGATCGCGGAGTGATCCGCATTCACCGGCGGGCGACCGCCATCAACCAGAGAGGAGGACTCTCATGACCAAGAAAGCCGAGGAGACCCGGATCGCAGATCAGGGCCGCCGAGATTTTCTGAAACTGGCCGCGACCACCGCCCCTGTTGCCGCAGTGGCTGTTGCGACCACCGGAGGTGCGGCCGAGGCCGCAGAGCCGGACCTGTCCTTGGAAAAGATGCAGGATACAGCGCACACCCGTGCGTATTTCGACAGCGCCCGTTTCTGACGGACGGTGTTTTCTGCCAAGGGCGACTGGTTGCGATTGGCCCGACTGCCCGAGGTTTTCGTTAACCCAGCTAGGTTCCCGAAGGGGACAGCAAGGGAGGTATAAATGCTTAGGAAAAAGACCAACGGGGTAGCGAGACGCCCCCAGCGGACAAGTATCCTGTCTGACGTCGCAGAGAAATCTGTCGACCGCCGCGCATTCCTGCGGGGCAGCGGTCTGGCCATTGGGGGCCTTGCCGCGATCAGCGCCACCGGAGGAACGGTGACGCAAGCCAATGCCGCCGCGGCCGCCGCGTCTGGCACTGTCGAAACTATCAAATCGGTCTGCACCCACTGTTCGGTGGGCTGTACCGTGGTCGCCGAAGTGCAAAACGGCGTCTGGATCGGGCAGGAGCCCGGTTGGGACAGCCCGTTCAACCTCGGTGCGCATTGCGCCAAGGGCGCCTCGGTGCGCGAACACGCGCATGGTGAACGCCGCCTCAAGTACCCGATGAAGAAAGAGGGTGGTGAGTGGAAGCGCATCAGCTGGGAACAGGCGATCAACGAGATCGGCGACGGCATGATGAAGATCCGCGACGAGAGCGGACCTGACAGCGTCTACTGGCTCGGCTCGGCCAAGCACAACAACGAACAGGCCTATCTGTTCCGCAAGTTCGCCGCCTACTGGGGCACGAACAACGTGGATCACCAGGCCCGGATCTGTCACTCGACCACGGTTGCAGGTGTTGCCAACACCTGGGGCTATGGCGCGATGACGAACTCCTACAACGACATCCACAACTCCAAGGCCATCTTCATCATCGGCGGCAACCCAGCCGAGGCGCACCCCGTCTCGCTGTTGCACGTCCTGAAGGCCAAGGAACAGAACAACGCGCCGCTGATCGTCTGCGATCCGCGTTTCACCCGTACCGCGGCCCACGCCGATGAATACGTCCGGTTCCGTCCCGGTACCGACGTTGCGCTGGTCTGGGGCATTCTGTGGCATATCTTCGAAAACGGTTGGGAAGACAAAGAGTTCATCCGCACCCGTGTCTGGGGCATGGACCAGATCCGCGAGGAAGTGGCCAAGTGGAACCCGGAAGAAGTCGAGCGTGTCACCGGCACCCCGGGATCGCAGCTCAAGCGCGTGGCCCGTACCATGGCCAACAACCGCCCCGGCACCGTGATCTGGTGTATGGGCGGCACGCAGCACACCAACGGCAACAACAACACCCGTGCCTACTGCATTCTGCAACTGGCCCTTGGCAACATGGGCACCTCGGGCGGTGGTACCAACATCTTCCGTGGTCACGACAACGTTCAGGGCGCAACCGACCTTGGTGTTCTGTCCCACACCCTGCCGGGCTACTATGGCCTGTCCAAGGGCGCATGGGCACACTGGGCACGCGTCTGGGAAGAAGACGGCGAGTGGCTGAACGCCCAGTTCGACACGCTTGTCGGTAAGGACGGCAAGGAAAAATCGCTGCAGAATCTGCGCGGTATTCCGGTGTCGCGCTGGATTGATGGTGTTCTTGAAGACAAGGACAACATGGATCAGCCCAACAACGTGCGCGCGATGGTGCTTTGGGGCCATGCCCCGAACTCGCAGACCCGCGGTCCGGAAATGAAAACGGCGATGGAGAAGCTGGACATGCTGGTCGTGGTCGACCCGTATCCCACCGTCTCGGCCGTTCTGCATGACCGCACCGATGGCTGCTACCTGCTGCCGGCCTGTACCCAGTTCGAAACCCGTGGCTCTGTCACCGCCTCGAACCGGTCGTTCCAGTGGCGTGATCAGGTTGTCGAACCGCTGTTCGAATCCAAGACAGACCATGAAATCATGGGCATGTTCGCGAACAAGTTCGGCTGGGCAGATCGTTTCTTCCGCAACATCGAGATGGAAGACGAGAACACCCCGAACATCGAGAGCGTCACCCGCGAGTTCAATCGCGGCCTGTGGACCATCGGCTATACCGGTCAGAGCCCGGAACGTCTGAAGCTGCACATGGCCAACCAGCACACCTTTGACCGCACGACGCTGCGCGCCATTGGTGGGCCTGCTGACGGAGACTACTATGGTCTGCCGTGGCCGTGCTGGGGCACTGCGGATATGAAGCACCCGGGCACACCGAACCTCTATGACATGTCCAAACCCGTCTCCGAAGGCGGCCTGACCTTCCGCGCCCGTTTTGGCGTTGAACGTGATGGCGACAACCTTCTGGCCGAAGGCGTCTACTCGGCGAATTCGGAAATCCAGGACGGCTATCCGGAATTCACCATGCAGATGCTGATGGATCTCGGATGGGATGCGGACCTGACCGACGAGGAACGCGCCAGCATCGACGCGGTGGCCGGTCCCAAGACCAACTGGAAAACCGACCTGTCCGGCGGTATCCAGCGGGTCGCGATCAAGCACGAGTGTGCGCCCTTCGGCAACGCCAAGGCCCGCGCCGTGGTTTGGACCTTCCCCGATCCGGTGCCGCTGCACCGCGAGCCGCTCTATACCCCGCGGCGCGATCTGGTCGCGGACTATCCGACCTACGAAGACCGTCAGGCCTATCGTCTGCCGACGCTTTATGCCTCGATCCAGAAGAACGATTTCTCCAAGGACTATCCCATCGTCCTCACCTCCGGCCGTCTGGTCGAATACGAAGGTGGCGGCGAGGAGACCCGTTCGAACCCCTGGCTGGCAGAGCTTCAACAGGACATGTTCGTCGAGATCAACCCGCGCGACGCCAACAACCTTGGTGTTCGGGACGGGGCTCAGGTCTGGGTCGAAGGTCCGGAAGGCGGCAAGGTCAAGGTCATGGCACTGGTCACCGAGCGGGTGGGTGAGGGCGTCGCCTTCATGCCCTTCCACTTCGGCGGTCATTTCCAGGGGGCCGACCTGCGGGAGAAGTATCCCGAAGGTGCCGACCCCTATGTGCTCGGCGAAAGCTCGAACACGGCCCAGACCTATGGCTATGACTCGGTAACCCAGATGCAGGAGACGAAGACGACTCTCTGCAAGATCTCAGCAGCATAAGGAGACAAGAGAATGGCAAGAGCAAAGTTCCTCTGTGATGCCGAACGCTGCATCGAGTGCAACGCCTGCGTGACCGCGTGTAAGAACGAGCACGAGGTTCCCTGGGGGATCAACCGCCGCCGTGTTGTTACCATCAACGATGGTAAACCCGGCGAACGGTCGATCTCGGTGGCCTGCATGCACTGCTCCGATGCGCCATGTATGGCCGTCTGTCCGGTAGACTGTTTCTACCAGAACGAAGAAGGCGTGGTTCTGCACTCCAAGGATCTCTGCATCGGCTGTGGTTATTGCTTCTACGCGTGTCCCTTCGGGGCACCGCAATACCCGCAGGCGGGCAACTTCGGCAGCCGTGGCAAGATGGATAAATGTACCTTCTGTGCCGGCGGCCCCGAGGAGACCCACTCGAACGCAGAGTTCTCCAAGTACGGTCGCAACCGGATCGCGGAAGGCAAACTGCCGATCTGCGCCGAGATGTGCTCGACCAAGGCCCTCCTGGCAGGTGACGGTGACGTGGTTTCGGCCATCTACCGCGAGCGTGTCGTGGCCCGTGGCTTCGGCTCCGGCGCCTGGGGTTGGGGTACCGCCTACGACCAGAAGGGCGGCTGATCCCGGTCTTGCAACACAAATCCGGGGCGGCCTGCAATGGGCCGCCCCGGCGACCGGTTCCTGGATAGTCTTGAAAAACAAGGAGGTGGCCCATGCTTCGCGTGGCACTCGCACTCATTTTGTCTTTGTCTCTGGGCATCATGGCCCAGGCCCAAGAGACCCCGGATCGCAGCGCCACCGGTGGGGCGCAAACCCTTGAAGATATCCTCGCACGCCAGCAGGGGCAGTCCATCGACGACAGCTTCCGGCGGGATGATGTGGGCGATCCGGGACGCGCGGCTGGCGCAATGAACCAGCTTGGCACGCTCGGAGGCCTGTCCGATCCCGAAGTCTGGCGCGCGGTGCGTTATGGCTCTGCCGAGGTCAAGGTGTCCTCGGGCGGCGAGGTGGCGTCTGTCCTGATGCAGGACGGCGGCATGAAGTGGCTGGCGTGGCGCGACGGCCCGCTGCGCACCTATGGTGGCTGGTTCCTCATCGGAACGCTGGCGGCGCTGCTAGTCTTCTACCTGCTGCGCGGCAAGATCATGATCGACGAACCGATGACAGGGCGCACGGTCACCCGCTTCAAAGCCTTTGAGCGTTTCGGCCACTGGCTTCTGGCAGGGTCCTTTATCCTGCTTGGCCTCACGGGGCTCCTCATCCTGTTCGGTCGCATCTTTATCGCGCCCTATTTCGGCAAGGAGGCCAATGCCACCCTTCTGGAAGTCTCCAAATGGGTGCACAACAACGTGGCCTGGGCCTTTATCGCAGGCCTCGTGATGATCTTCGTGATGTGGGTCGTACACAACATTCCCAACCGCACCGATCTGGTCTGGCTGCGCCAATTCGGGGGCATCATCGGCAAGGCCCACCCGCCCGCGAAAAAGTTCAACGCGGGCCAGAAGGTGATCTTCTGGTCGGTGATCGTCTTTGGCGGCTCGATTGCCGTCTCCGGTGTCTCGCTGCTGTTCCCCTATGAACTGCCGCTGTTTGCCAAGACCTTCACGGTTCTGAATGACATGGGCATTCCCGGCCTGATCGGGCTGGAACAACTCCCGACCGAACTCTCCCCGCAAGAGGAAATGCAGTTCGCGCAGGGCTGGCACGCGATCATGGCCTTTGTCCTGATGGCGATTATCCTCGCCCATATCTACATCGGGTCCGTTGGCATGGAAGGGGCCTATGACGCCATGGGGTCGGGCGAGGTTGACGAGGCATGGGCGCACCAGCACCACTCGATCTGGCTGGACGAGATGAAAGAGGCCGACGCCTCAGCGCCCAAAGAGGCTACACCCGCCGAGTGATCCCATGAATCGCCTGATCTTCATGACCCTCTGTTGTCTCTCCTGCGCCGCCCCGCTTGCGGCGCAGGAGTTTACCACTTTGAAGGGCCACGGTGGTCCGGTCATGGGGCTGGACGTCGCCCCGACGGGGCAGGTGGCCAGTGCCAGCTTTGACAATTCGGTTGGTCTGTGGACCGACAGAACCCCGCTCTGGCTTGAAGGTCACGATGCGGCGGTCATCGACGTGACCTTCGCCGGCCGCGATCTCCTGTTGACGGGTGGCGATGATTTTCGGGTCATCGCCTGGCATCTCGACACGGGCGCGCATCAAACCATTGTCGTACACAAGGGCAAGGTGGCCGACATCGCCTATGATGCCGAGCGCGGTCTCATCGCCTCGGCAAGCTGGGATGGCAGCATCGCCCTGCGCTTTGTCAGGACCGACCAGCAGGGCCAGACCGTCTTTGAAGAAGGGCCGCTTTTCAAGGGGCATGCCGCAGGTGTCAATGCCGTGGCCTTTGCCAAAGAGGGCCTGTTCTCGGCCTCCAGCGACGGCTCGATCCGCCTCTGGGACATTGCCACCGGCCAATCCCGCGCCATCGTCAAACACGGCTTCGGGGTGAACGCGCTCGTCGTTGACCCCGATGGCGATTGGCTGGCCTATGGCGCGGTGGATGGCGGCACACGCATCGTTGCCCCCTTTACCGGCGCAACACTTGCCGATCTCACCCTTGATCGCAGGCCAATCCTTGCCATGGCCCATCACGCGGCAAGCAACCAACTGGCGGTGGGCGACGGGCATGGGTTCATCATGATGGTCGATACCAAAACCCGCACCATCACGCGTGATTTCCGCGCGACCCGCCGTGGCCCGGTCTGGGCGCTGGCTTTCTCGCAGGATGGCGAAACCGTCTTTGCCGGTGGCCTTGACGACGTGGTCTACGGCTGGCCCGTGGCGCTCATGGATCGTTTTGCCCCCCAGATGGGGCAGGACCGCAGCTTTCTGCAAGCCCCCGAGACCATGCCGAATGGCGAACGCCAGTTCATGCGCAAGTGTTCCATCTGCCACGCGCTGGAACCCGGTGCCTCGCGCAAGGCCGGTCCAACCCTTCATGCCCTGTTTGGCCGCCGCGCCGGGACCGTGCCGGGCTACGCCTATTCCCCGATCCTTCGCGGATCCGAAATCGTCTGGTCGGATGACACCATCGACCAGCTCTTCGACCTTGGGCCGGATCACTATATTCCGGGCTCCAAGATGCCGATGCAAAGGATCACGTCAGCCCGGGATCGGCTTGACCTGATCGCTTTTCTCAAATCCTACACTCACCTCAAGGAACAAAAACCATGAAAGCCATGTTGACCGGTTTCGTTGCGATCATTCTAATTGCGGTAGCAGCAAACTTCGCGCTCGAGCGCGCGGGCTTTGCCTCGGCGGATGTGAATTCCGGCGAGGCGGTACGGCTTGACTAAGGATGAACATGCAAAGACCACAACAGGATGAATACGGCGAAAGCCTTGCCAATGCTTCGGTTCTCGTAATCGACGATGAACCGGGGATGCGCAACTTCCTGACCAAAATCCTGTCGCCACGTTGCAAACGCGTCGAACAGGCAGCGTCTGCTGCCGAAGCCTCGGCCATTCTTGACCGTGCCTATTTCGATCTGGTGATCCTCGACAATATCATGCCGGGCAAGACCGGGCTCGACTGGATTCGCGAGCAAAATCAGGTCGGGCTTTATTCCGATACCATCCTGATCACGGCCTATGCCGACCTTGAAACAGCGATCAAGGCCCTGCGCACGGGCGTGGCGGATTTTGTCCTCAAGCCGTTTCGCGCCAACCAGATCCTGAATGCTGTGGCCCGCGCGCTGGATCGCCAGAACCTGCGGCGCGAGAACTATCTTCTCAAACACGAACTCTCGGCCGAGGCCAATGTTGCCCGTGGTCGGCTTCTCGGCAACTCCGCAGCCATCTGCGACGCCCGCGACATGCTGAAACGTCTGGCCCCGCTGCCGACACCCGTCCTCTTCACAGGGGCGACGGGCACCGGCAAGGAAGTGGCGGCCCGCACCCTGCATTCCCTGTCTGATCGCGCGGAAAAACCCTTTGTCGCCGTCAACTGCGCTGCCATTTCACCGGATCGCATGGCGCAGGAACTCTTTGGCGTGATCGACGAGCAGGACCGCCGCCGCGATGGCCTTTTCCTGCACGCGGAAGGGGGCACCCTGTTCCTTGATGAAGTGGTGCAGATGCCCGATCAGGTACAGGCGGCGCTGCTGCGGGTGCTTGAAGATCAACGCGTGCGTCCTGTCGGGGCGGAACGCGACATCCCTCTCAACCTGCGCTTTCTGTTCGCCACCAACGCCGATCTTGAAAAAGCGGTCGAGGAAGGAAGCTTTCGCGCCGATCTCTATCACAGGATCAACGTGGTGACGATCGACATGCCGCCGCTGCGAGACCGGTCCGAGGATATCGTCGAACTGGCGGCGCTGTTCATCCAGCAGTTCGCCACAACCCTTGGCCTGCCCGCACTGGAACTGGACGAGGAAACCCTTCTCAAGTTCTCGCGCTATGACTGGCCCGGCAACGTGCGCGAATTGCGCAACCTGATCGAACGCTCGGTCATCCTCGGGGCCTTTCCTGACAAGTTCTCGGGCAGTGGCCAGATCACCGGCGTGCAGGCGATGGAGAACCTCGATCTAGTGGTGCAGCGCCACATCATGCACATCCTGGATGAATGCGATGGCAATCGCGCCGAAGCGGCCCGTCGTCTCGGCGTGTCGCGCAAGACAATCGACCGCAAATGCGCCTCGTGGGGGGTTTAGAGCTGCTCTGCCGGTAGCCAGACCGAGAATTCGGCGCCACCCGCATCGCGGTTGGTTGCGCTGATCAGCCCGCCATAACGCTGGATCAGCGTCTGGCTGATCGACAGGCCCAGTCCGGTGCCTTCGGCAAGCTTGGTGGTGAAGAACGGATCAAACACCGTGTCCAGCAAATCACCGGGAATGCCCGGGCCGGTGTCGGCCACACGCAGGCAGGCGCCCTCGATCCCCTCGCGGGTCTCGGTTCCGATCGCAACCGTCAGGGTGCCGTCCTCGCCCATCGCATGAGCGGCGTTGACGATGATATTCACGATCACCTGCTGCAATTCGCCGGGATTGATGCGCACCAGCGGCGCATCTGAAAACGACCGCTCAACCGCGATATTGGTCTTGGACAGAACGTGGTCGACCAGCACCAGACAATCCTCGGTGACCATCGCCATATCGATGCTTTCCTCGAAGGTGCCAAACTCGGTTGGTCGCGCGAACTGAAGCAACTTGCCGACAATCGCTTCGATCCGCTGGACCTGCTGATCAATCAGGGCAAGTTCCGTTGCAACGTCGTCACTGCGCTGATCCAGCGTCTGGCGGATCACGTCCACGTTGCCCTGAATAACCGCGACGGGATTGTTGATCTCATGGGCCACGCCGGCGGTGATTTCCCCGATCGACGCCAGCTTTTCCGACATCACAAGCTGTTTGAAGGTATCTTCCAGCTTCTGGTTGGCTTCCTTGAGCTGCGCGGTGCGCTGTTCAACCCGCGTGTTCAATTCACCGGCCCAGGATCGCAGCGCCTGATCGCGCTCCTGTACCTGATCCAGCAGGGTATCCAGATGTCGCGCAACCTGGCCGATTTCATTGTTCGATCCGACATTGCCGTTGCGGGCAGCAAGGTCTCCGCGCTCGACCCTTGTCATGGTCTGGATCATGCGCTCCAGCGGCGAGAAGATCCCTTTGGCCATGCGCAGGAAGATCGGACCTGACAAGCCAAGAAGCACAAGGAAGGCCGCGAGCATGGTGATATAGGCGGCCCGTTTGGCCGCATTGAACGGTGCTTCGAGAAAACCGACATACAACATGCCAACCCGATTTCCGAAACTGTCGGACAAGGGCAGGTAGCCCGAGATATACCAGTCATTCACCACGAAGGCGCGATCCAGCCAGGTCTTGCCTTCGGTCAGCACCTCGTGGCGCACCACCGCTGAAACGCGGGTGCCAAGGGCGCGCACGTCCTCGAACAGGCGCACATTGGTCGAAACGCGCACATCCTCAAGGAAAAGGGTCGCGGTGCCCTGACGCTCGCCGCCTGTGGTGGCGTTCAGATAGACCAGCGCGTTGATGGTATCGATGAAATCAAGGTTGCGGTTCAACAGGATACCACCCACCAGAACCCCGCGCTGATCCCCAAGGCCCACGGGGCTTGCGGTATGAACCACCATGCCGCGATCCTCGACCGTGCGCCGAGTCGGAACGGCCGCCACGGTTTCGATCAGGGGAACGCTGGCACGCTGGGCAAGATCATCCGACAACGCCGTCAGATCTTCGCCAGAGAAAATATCGATTTCGGTCGAGAGGATGCCTGTAGATGCCGCGTCAATCACGGGCCATCTGCTGGCAAGAGCACGGGTTTCTTCGACGGGCAGGTAATAGAGAAAATCCAGCTCAAGCGCCTTTTTCTTCTCCATCAGATAGGTGTCGACCCGCTCGTGTCCGAACTCCAGCTGTCCAAGGAATTCGGCAGAATCCGCAACCCCTTCCACGTTCGCCCCGGTCCGCGCGAGGATGCGAAACAGGTATTGTTCCGCAATTCGCAGGTCACTTTGAACATTGGCGATCAGGATCTTGTCATAGTCCGCCGTCCAGCGGCTCATGCCCAGCAACAACAGCAGCGGCATCAACACCACGAGCGGCAAAAGCGCCAGCGTCAAGAGACGGAGGCGGACCGACTTCACGCGGGAAATCCTTTTGCTTTCGGGCACATGGGTAGAGTGTAGGGAAGGGGCAGGCATATTGCAATTCTGGCGTCACAGCACATCCAGCGAGACCTTGACCCGGTCCATCACGACAGCGGTGGTAAATCGGCTGACGTTGGATTCATCAAAGAAATGGCGTTGGGTAAAGGCCTCGTATTCCTTGATGTTTTCCACCGCGAGGATCATCACGAAATCTGCCTCGCCAGTGGTATAGTAGCACTGCTGCACTTCCGGCGCCTGCCGCATCTTACGCTTGAAGGCGTCCAGATGCGCACGGCTTTCCCGTTCAAGAATGACCTCGACGATGATGGTCATCTCCCGCCCAAGCGCGCCGGGCGACAGGACCGCGATTTCCTTTTCGATCACGCCGCTTTCACGCAGCCTTTTCAACCGCTTCTGAACGGCCGCAGGCGACAGGTGGACCTCCTGGCTGATCACGTCGGCAGTAAGGCGGGCGTTGCCCTGAACAAGGCGAAGAATTTCGAGGTCTTTGTCATCCATGCGCGGAAAATCGTCGCCATCGACAGAATTTGCAATCAAATTTCTCGCACCTCGCGCGATATTCGCGCACCATCCGACGGTGCTTGCCGTACCTTAGGCTGGAAAGGAGACCCCATGCCCCTAAGCCACCCGCATCTTGTCGAGATCAGGCATGATCTGCACCGCCATCCCGAACTTGGGATGCAGGAGGCGCGCACTAAAGCCTTTGTTGCCGGTTACCTGCGCGATCTGGGGCTTGAGGTTCACGAGGGCGCAGGTGTTGTCGGCATCCTGCGCTCCGGCACCGGCAATCGTGCCATTGGCCTTCGCGCCGACATGGATGCCCTGCCAATCACCGAGCAAAGCACGCATGATTACGTCTCGCAGAACACCGGCGTCATGCACGCCTGCGGCCACGACGGCCATACCACCATGCTTCTTGGCGCTGCGGCGGACCTTGCCGCGACGCGGGATTTCGACGGCACGGTGGTTTTCCTGTTCCAACCCGACGAGGAAACCGGCCACGGCGCCAAGGCGATGATCGACGAAGGCGTGCTCGAACGCTTCCCCGTGGAAGAGGTCTACGCCATCCATAACCTGCCGGGCGCGCCCCTGGGCCAGATTTCCACCCGTCCCGGCCTGATCTGCAGCAGCGAAAGCCTGTTCGAGATCACGATCACGGGGCAGGGGGGACATTCCTCCATGCCGCAGGTCGGGGTCGATGCGATCACGGTTGGCGCGGAAATGGTGCAGGCCCTGCAAACCATCGTGTCCCGCAAACTCGCACCCGGCGCTGGCGTGGTGGTCTCGATCACCGAGTTTCTGACCAACGGCCAGCGCAACGTGCTGCCGGGGCAGGCGGTCCTCAAGGGGGACGTGCGGGCGCGATCTCCCGAGGATCGCGCGCAGGTCGAAACCTTCATGCGCCAGATCACCGCCGGCATTGCCGCTGCACACGGCGTGACGGTTGAGGTGAGTTTCGTTACCGAATTCGTGGAATCCATGAACGCCACCGCTCCGGTCGAGGCCGTCGCCCGCGTCGGCACCGCACTTGGCCACGACACCATCGCCGACCGCCCTCCGATGAGCTTTTCCGAGGACTTCGGCCAGTTCAGCGCCGCCGTGCCCGGCTGTTTCCTCTTGATGGGCAACGGCACCGAGGGGGCGCAGGGGCGGCCGCTGCACTCTGACGACTATGATTTCAACGACGCGCTTTTGCCCCTCGGGGCGGCGTTCTGGGCCGCGCTCGTGCGCGACCGCCTGCCAACTGACAAGAAAGGCTGAGCATCATGCACCCCGCATTCCAAACCGCTCATATCGACCATGTTGCCACGACGCCGAAGGGCGGTGATGCGGCGCAACGTGTCCTGTCGTCGGATGATTTCGCCCGCTCCTGGCAGGAAATCACCTCGTGGCAGGGGTATGCCCCGTCGCCCCTGGCATCGCTCGACGGTCTTGCCCGCGAAATCGGCGTGGGGGCCATCCTTTACAAACACGAAGGCCCGCGGTTCGGCCTCGGCAGCTTCAAGGCGCTTGGCGGTGCTTACGCCGCGCTACGGGTTCTCCAGCGTCAGGTCTCCGAGACGCTGGGCAAAGAGGTATCCCTTGCCGACATCCGCGCCGGACACCATGCCGAGACCTGTGCCGCGATCACGCTGGTGTCGGCAACCGATGGCAACCACGGCCGGTCGCTCGCCTGGGGATGCCAGCGTTTCGGCGCACCCTGCCGCATCTACATCCACGCCGAAGTCAGCCAAGGCCGCGCAAAGGCCATGCGCGATCTTGGGGCCGAGGTCATCCGGATTGACGGCGACTATGACGCCTCGGTCGCCCTCGCACGCGATGAGGCCGAAGCCAACGGCTGGTTCGTGGTGTCCGACACCTCCTGGGAAGGCTACAGCGAGCCGCCGCGCGACGTGATGGCAGGCTATGGCGTGATGACCCGCGAGGCTTGCGAATCCATGGATCAGGCCCCGACCCATGTCTTCCTGCAAGGCGGCGTCGGCGGTCTAGCGGCCTCTGTGGCTGCGGGCCTGCGCCAATACTGGGGCGCGGATGCCCCCCGCGTGGTCGTGGTTGAACCCGAACTGGCCGCCTGCCTTTACGCCAGCGCCAAGGCCGGTGAAATGCGGGACGTACAGATCGCCGAGGAAACCATCATGGCGGGTCTCTCCTGCGGGGAACCCTCGCCAATGGCTTGGGAAATCCTTGAGGATGAAGCCTCCGACTATCTCACCATCCCCGACAGCATCGTGGCCCCCACCGTGCGTATGCTGGCCCATGCCCCCTATGGCGATGGCGCGCTGGAAGCGGGGGAAAGCGCCGTTGCGGGGCTCGCTGCCCTGATCGCCGCCCGCCAGAACGCCAGCCTCTCTGCCGCCCTCGGTCTCGATGCCACGTCCCGCGTGCTCCTGATCGGCTCCGAGGGCGTCACCGATCCCGACATCTTTGCCCAGATCATGGCCGAGGTCGAACATGCCTGACACCCCCGCACGCGGTTTTCCCGAAGCTGAATTTGCCGCCCGCACCGCCAGGGCACAGGCGCTGATGGCAGATCAAGGGTTGGCTGGGCTTCTGCTGACCACGGAACCCGAAGTGCGCTACTTCACGGGCTTCCACACCCTGTTCTGGCAAAGCCCGACACGCCCGTGGTTCCTGTTCCTGCCCGCAAGCGGCAAACCCGTCGCCGTGATCCCCGAAATTGGCGCCGCCCTCATGCGGCGGACGTGGATCACCGACATCCGCACCTGGAGCGCCCCCGCGCCAGAAGATGACGGCATCTCGCTGCTCATTGACCTCCTGTCTCCCTTGCAGGGCGACACCATCGGCATGCTCAAGGGTCACGAAACCCATATGCGCATGCCGCTTGGCGACTATGAGCGCCTGATGGCCAACCTTCCCGGCCTGAACGTCGCGGATTGCACGGGCCTTGTCCGCGCCCTGCGCATGGTGAAATCCGAAGCCGAGATCGAAAAGCTCTCCCATATCTGCGCCCTTGGCTCAGCCACCTTTGCCCGCGTGCCAGAGATCATCCATGAAGGCATGCCCTTCGATACAGCCTTCCGCACCTTCCGCCGCGAGGCGCTGGCGCAGGGGGTGGACGATGCGCCCTACCTTGTCGGGGGCGCGGCACCGGGTGGCTATGACGATGTGATCTCTCCGCCAACGGCTCGGCCGCTGCAAATGGGTGACATCCTGATGCTGGACACCGGCGCCACATGGGACGGCTACTATTGCGATTTTGACCGCAACTTCGCGATTGGCTCTGCCGACGACCTGTCCCGCCGCGCCTATGACGTCCTATGGCGCGCCACCGAAGCCGGCCTTGCCGCCGCCCGACCCGGTGCCACCTGCCGTGATCTGTTCAACGCCATGCAGAACGTGATCCGCGAAATGGACGATCAGGGGGGGGATGTCGGCCGTCTTGGCCACGGCCTCGGAATGCAACTCACCGAATGGCCCTCGCACGCCGCCTTTGACGAGACGGTGATCGAGGAAAACATGGTGCTCACGCTGGAACCCTCGCTTGGCTATGGCGATGGCCGTATCATGGTGCACGAGGAAAATATTGTCGTGCGGCAGGATGGTGCGCATCTGCTGACCACCCGTGCGGCATCTGATCTGCCGGTGATCTGAGGAAGCCACATGTTCCGCTCCAAACCCCGCACCCCCGAGATGGACAAGGGTCGCCACCACCGCGCGCGCCTTGGGTTCATCCTGATGTCGACCGACCTTGCCTTCGAGGACGATGTCTTTCGCATGGCCCCGCCGGGGGTGGGGGTGCATATCACCCGCCTGCTGACCGAGGACCACACCACCAAGGAAACGCTGGCCCGCCACATCGACACCATGGCCGACGCCGCCGCCCGCCTTCAGCCCGATGCCCGCCCTGATGTCATCAGCTACAGCTGTACCAGCGGCTCGATCGTGAATGGCGAAGACCGCGTGTTCGAGGCCATCCTCGAAGGTGCCCCTTGGACGACGCCAATGACCGTTGTGACTGGGGTGCAGGACGCGCTGCGCACATTGGGGGCAAGGAAGATCGTTATCGGCACGCCCTATCTTGACGAAATCAACGAGGCCGAAGCCCTGTTTCTTCAACAGAGGGGCTTTGACGTGCTCGACATTCAGGGCCTCAACCTCTCTACCGGCATTGAATTCGGGCAAGTCACGCCTGCCTACTGGAAGGCATTTGCGCTCGAGATCGATCAGCCCGAGGCCGAGGCGATTTTCCTGTCCTGCACCGGTATCCGCTCGCTTGAGGTGATCGAAGAGATCGAGCAGGCCGCGGGCAAGCCGGTCATCACCTCCAATCAGGCACAGTTCTGGGCCTGCCTGCGCCTTGCCGGTGTCGATGATGTCTTGCAAGGGTTCGGCCAGCTGTTCAACAAGACCCGCGCCGATCTCATGGCATCACGAAACCGCTAGGTCCTTGCACTTGCCGGGGGCGCGGCCCACTGTGCCACGGCAACAGGAGGGCAGGGCATGGCGAAACTAAAGGGCATCGGGCTATTGACCGCCGTGGTGATGGTGGCCTTTGCCGCAAATTCCCTGCTGAACCGCGCCGCCTTGCTGGATGGCGGCATGGGGCCGTCGGCCTTTTCCCTGATCCGTGTCGGGGCAGGGGTTTTTACCCTGCTGATCCTGCTTGCCCTGCGTGACAAAACCCTGCCAAAGCCGATGGCTCTGAACCTGCCCACCGTGGCCGGTCTGTCTGCCTATATGCTTGGTTTTTCCTTTGCCTACGTGTCGATGGACGCGGGCCTTGGTGCACTGATCCTCTTTGGTGGCGTGCAGATCACCATGTTCGCAGGCGCCTTGAAAGCAGGCGAGCGCCCGCCGGTAAACCGCTGGCTTGGCATGTTCATTTCACTTGGCGGTCTGGCCTATCTCGTCTGGCCCTCGGACGAGATCACCCTGTCCGCATCCGCCTTTGCCCTCATGTCCCTCGCAGCCCTGGGGTGGGGGGCGTATTCGCTGATCGGGCGCGGCGTGTCCGATCCCCTGAAAGCAACCGCTTGGAACTTTGTCTACAGCCTGCCGGTGATGGCCCTTGCGTGGCTGGCCCTTGGCACGAGCGAGCCTGTGTCCCAACACGGCGTCCTTTTGGCCGTTGCCTCTGGCGCAATTGCTTCCGGCATGGGCTATGCGCTGTGGTACAGCGTGCTTCCAAACCTCGGCACGACCGTCGCGGGCCTTGCCCAGCTTTCCGTCCCCGCCATCGCACTGGCGCTGGGCGCGGTATTTCTGGGCGAGGGCATCACGCTTCACGCGCTGTTGGCGGCTGGTATGATCCTTGGCGGCATCGCTTTCGGCATCGCGCGCCTGCGCTGATCGTCAGGTCAGATACGAGGGCACGTCGATCCCGCTGTCGCGCAGCAACCACCGCGCCACGCGCTTGTTCAGGGGCCGCGACTTCTCAAGGCGAACGGTCGACAACCCGTGCGTTTTGCCGATCAGCCGTTTCTTGGGAACGATCTCGACCAACTCACCCGCCGCAAGCGCCGCATTGGCAAAGGGCAGCGCGACAAGGCCAACCCCGATCCCCATCCGGGTCAGTTGGAGTGTCGAGCCCATGGAGTTTGCCTGGATCACCCGTCCATCAAGGGCGCCGGCATAGCGTGTCGACGCTCGCCACGCCGGCCAGCTGACCCGTGGGCCTGCGCTTTCGATCAATACGCCTTGGCCCCAGTCCTCACCCACCTCATCACGATAGGCTGGTGTGCAGGCCGCGATCAGCGTCTCTCGTGCCAACGGCACGAAGGTCGAGGACTTCGCCGCCTCGTAGGCGATCACGATATCATCCCGCTCGGCCTGTCGGCTGCTGGCCTGATAGTCGATGATCAGGTTCACTTCGAGTTCCGGAATATCCGCCATCAGCGCCGGCAGGCGCGGCGCGATCCAGTGATCGGCGAAGGTCGGCGAATAGCAACGGATCGTCACCACGTTGCGGCTCTGGCGCGAAAACATGCGCGTGGTGGTTGTCGAAAGAGAATCCAGCGCCTCGTTCACATGCGGAAAATAGGCATGACCTTCGTCGGTCAGAACCACGTGCCGCCCCCGCCGCTCGAACAATGCCGCGTTCAACGCCTCTTCCAGCTTCCTGATCTGGATCGAAATTGCCCCTTGGGTCAGGCCCAACTCGTCCGCGGCTTTGGTAAAGTTCAGGTGCCGTGCCGCGGCATCAAAAGCCGAGAGCCAGGCAAGGTTGATATTCGAATCACGAAGCATTGAATTGATCCATTAGGAATTTGTGTGATGGGCATAAAATTTACCGCCCTAGACCGGAAAAATCACGGGTTTGAGTGTGAATGTTTTGTAAAGTCTTGCGAATGGTTTGAAGACGGTCATGGCTCAAGCCCTTGAAAATAGGGCTTTGGCGGCATCAGACGCACTTCCGCGTCTAACGCAGGGTCACTTTGGACACAAAACTTTTGCAAAGAATCGAAATTTCGGCGGCAAGGCGCCAACGCCTCCACTCACGCCCCGAAACCTCCCCAAGGGTAGACCCATGAAAAAATCTCTCCTGCTTTCCGCAGCCATCGCCGTTGCAAGCACCGCGGCGACTGCCGAAACCCTGCGTATCCCGCACGAACTCGGCTATGGCGGTTCGGAGTCCATCGACCCGATTTCGCCCCAGCGCTTCTACGAAGCAATCCAGAACGTCTATTCGCGCCTTGTGCGTCAAGGTGACGACGGTCGCCCCTCGGCAGATCTGGCCCTCAGCTGGGAAGCCACTCCTGACGCCAAGGAATGGACCTTCAAGCTGCGCCCCGGTGTAACCTTCCACAACGGCAACGAATTCACCGCCGAAGACGTGGCCTTCTCGCTGATGCGCACGCAGTCGGAAACCATCGACAGCCCGACCAAGGGTGTGATGGAAATCATCGACCACGTCGAAGTGGTCGATCCGCTGACGGCCAAGGTTGTTCTGAAGCAGACCCATGCGGATTTCCCGCTGCTGGTCATGGACTACCGCATCAAGATGCTCGACGCGGAAACCTGCGGCGGTGATCTGGACGCCCTGTGCGAAAGCGGTGTCGGGACCGGCCCGTTCCAGCTGACTGGCTATGATCCGCTGGGAACCACGACACTGGACCGCTTCGACAATTACTATGGCGGCGCCGCTGGCGTTGAAAAAATGGAACTGATCGCCATTGCAGATCAGGACGCGCGCGTTGCCGCCCTGCAGGCGGGCCAGATCGATTTCATCTATGCCCTGTCGGCAGAACAGGTACCGCTGTTCAAGAACAACCCGAACTTCACCGTTCAGTCGGTTCCGACCGGGCGTTGGGTTGGTCTGGTGATGAACACCACCCTCGAACCCTTCAACGATCCGCGCGTTCGCAAGGCGATCCGCATGACCGCAGACCGCGACGCACTGGGCAAACTGGTGTACGGCAAGGACGGGTTCATTACCTCCTGTGACCATCCGGTCTGGTCCGGCGATCAATACCGCGCCGAGATCGAATGTCCGCGTGACATCGAAGGAGCCAAGGCCCTGCTGGCCGAAGCCGGCTATCCGAACGGCCTGACCGTTGAACTCTTCGTTTCGGACATCTCGGAAGGTGCCGTCAAAATGGCCGAGGTCCTTCAGAACCAGGCCAAGGATGCGGGCATCACCATCGAACTGGTCCAGGCACCGTCGGACGGCTACTGGGGCGACGTGTGGATGAAAGAAGCCTTCTTCGCCACCGGTTGGTCGCAGCGTCCTGCGGACCAGATCCTGAACGAAGCCTACCGTTCGACCGCCGCCTGGAACGAGACCGCCTGGAACTCGGCCGATTTCGATGCCGGTCTAGACGCTGCCCGTGGCGAGCTCGATTTCGACAAACGCAAGGCGCTCTACGGCAACCTGCAAAAGGAACTGTGGGAGAACGGCGGCTCGTTCATTCCGGTTCACCTCAACACGGTACGCGCCTTCTCGTCCAAGCTGGGCGGCATCCAGCCGGTCGAGGATTTCTCGATCCGCTACGAAGACGTCACCAAGTCGGGCTCGGGGTCTTAAGACCTCGCTACTCAACTCCATCAACTTGGCGCAGCCCCACCGGGCTGCGCTCCTTTGCATCAAGGGATAGCCATGATCGCCCTGATTTTCCGCCGCTTCGGCTTTGCGGCTTTCACCATTGCCTTTGTCTCGGTCGTGATGTTCGCCGCAGTCGAGGCATTGCCGGGCAACGTCTGCACATCGTTCCTGCAACGTTTCGCCCAGGGGCCGCGTCTCGAACGCTGTATTGAACAGCAGGGACTCGATCGTCCTGCGCTTGTGCGCTACGGCGAATGGGTCGCCGGGGCGGCAAAAGGCGATTTTGGCTATTCCCTGAAAAAGCGAAAACCCATCAACGAACTGATCTGGGAGCGTTTCCGCAACACTGCACTTCTTGGCGGGATTGCGGCGCTTCTGGCCATTCCCCTGGCCATCTTCCTGGGCATTGTCGCAGGCGTCAGACGGGACCGACCCGCAGATCTCACCCTTTCAAGCGCTGCCATGCTTGCGATGACGATCCCGGAATTCGTGACGGCGACCGCCCTGATCTACATTTTTGCCGTGACGCTCCAGTGGTTTCCGGCGGTCACCATCGTCTCTCCCGGTGCCTCGTTGGCACAGATGTTGCCCAACATCGTACTGCCCGTCATCGTGCTGTCTGCGGTCCTTGTAGCCCATATCATGCGCATGATGCGCGCCAGCGTGATTGACGTGATGGCCTCGGACTATGTGCAGATGGCCCGTCTCAAAGGGGTGCCGGAGCGCCAGATCATTCGCAAACACGTCGTGCCAAACGCCATGATCCCGGCTTTGAATGTGATTGCGCTGACGATTGCGTGGCTCTTGGCGGGCGTTGTCGTGGTCGAGAAGGTCTTCAACTACCCCGGTCTCGGCACCCTCATGATTCAGGCGATCTATGACCGGGATCTGCCGATGGTACAGGCCATCGCCCTGATCTTCTCGGTCATCTACGTCGGCGTGAACCTTCTGGCCGATCTCGCTGCGCTTGCTCTCGATCCTCGCCTGCGCCGGAAAGGACACTGAAATGCTGAAACTCCTGAAAACCATCGTTTCGCGCCCTTCCGGAGCGATTGGCCTTGGCCTTACGGTCTTTCACATCCTGATGGCACTCTGTGCGCCCTGGATCGCGCCTTTTGATCCCACGGCCCAGAATGCGGATGCCATCCTCATTGCCCCCTCCGCGCAGCACTGGATGGGCACCGACACCCTTGGGCGCGATGTGTTTTCGCGCGTGTTGCACGGCGGGCGTCTCGCCATTGCCGTGACTTTTTCGGCCGCCGTGCTCGCGACCCTTTGGGGCGGTTTCGCTGGCATTTTCTTCGGTACGGTCGGCGGGCGGGTCGATGAATACTCGATGCGCATCGTCGATGCATTCCTGTCGATGCCTTGGCTCCTGTTCCTTCTGCTGATCATTTCCATTGGCGGGGCAGGGCCTGTGACCATCATCCCGACCTTGGGCTTTTTCTACGGGGTTGCCGTGCTGCGCGTCATCCGCGGTGCCGCGATGCAGGTCGCCGCACGCGACTTTGTCACGGCCGCCAAAGCCCGGGGCGAGGCTCTCTGGCCGATCCTGAGCCGTGAAATGTTCCCGAACCTCTCGGACATCCTTCTGGTCGAAGGCGCGATGCGCTGGAGCTGGATGCTCCTGGCCTTCTCCTCGCTCTCGTTTCTCGGCTTCGGCGCAACACCCCCGACACCGGATTGGGGGTTGATGGTGGCCCAGGAACGCGGCCTCCTGTCGACCGCGCCTTGGGGTGTGTTCTGGCCCTGTGTTGCCTTGTCGTCGCTCATCATCGGGATCAACCTTCTGGCAGATGCCGTCGGCAAGGCCCTTGGTCTTGATCGCGCCACAGCCATCGCCGTCTGAGGAGACACACCATGACTAAACCTCTGATCAAGATCGACGATCTCTCGCTTGGCTTCACGGCCAGGGACGGTCGGCAGGCCCCGATCCTGCGGGGTGTTTCCCTGGAACTGCGCGCTGGCGAAACCCTTGGCATCGTGGGCGAATCCGGCTCCGGCAAATCGACGGTGGCTCTGGCCATGATGGGCTACCTGAAATCCGGTCTGTCGGTCTTTCGAGGCAACGCCTTTTTCGACGGCCACGACATGTTTTCCCTGCCGGAAAAGGAACGAGCCCGCCTGCGCGGATCGTCAATTGCTCTGATCCCGCAGAACGCAGGTCAGGCCCTGACCCCGACGCTCAAGATTGGTCAACAGATCGATGAAGCGCTGAGGCTACACACCGATCTTGATGCGTCGGCCCGTGCCGGCAGGGTGATAGAACTGCTGTCACGCGTCCGCCTGCCAAGCCCAGAAGATATGGCCCTGCGCTATCCGCACGAGCTTTCCGGTGGCCAGCAGCAACGCGCTGCGGTGGCAATGGCTCTGGCGGGCAACGCCAAGGCGCTCCTGCTGGACGAGCCGACCACCGGCCTTGATGTCACCACCCAGGCCCACATCCTCGAATTCCTTCGCCATCTGGCGCAGGAAATGGGCGTAGCCATGATCTACGTCAGCCACGATCTGGGCGTGATCGCCCGCGTCGCCGACCGTGTGGCCGTGATGTATGCCGGCCAACTTGCCGAAGAGGGCCCGACGCGAGAGGTGCTTCGCGCCCCGCAACACCCGTACACACGGGGTCTTCTTGCCTCGATCCCACGCCTGGGCGAGCCGGGCATCCCAGCGTCGATGCCCGGCGTTCCGCCTGCCGTGGGCTCCGAACTCACGGCATGTGCCTTCGCCGACCGGTGCGATCAGGTCCGGCCCGAATGCCGTCAATCGGTGCCGGCGCTTCTGGAAACACCACATGGTCGCGTGCGATGCCTCTTCTCCAACGACCCCGGACAGCCCCGCGAGACCACGATCCGCGACCCCCAGATCAAGGACGCCCGCGCGCTTACCCTCGACCAGGTGGCGATCTCCTATTCCAAGATCGGCTGGTTTGATCGCCTGATCGGGAAAAAAGACCCAACTCCGACGGTGGAACGCGCCACTTTCGGCCTGAAGAAGGGAGAAACCCTAGGCCTCGTGGGTGAGTCCGGATCAGGCAAGTCAACCATCCTGAGAGCCATTGCCGGGCTTGTGGGCACACAGGACGGGTCCGTTACCCTGTCAGACGGCGAAAGCCTGGCAGCCCCCGTCAACGGCCGTGATCGCGAAACCCTGCGCCGTGTCCAGATGATCTTCCAGAACGCAGATGCATCGTTGAACCCGCGCCAGACCATCGGCGAAATTCTCGCCACGCCCTTGCGTCTGTACTTTGGTCTCAAGGGCGATGACGCCCGCAAGCGCGCCGAAGATCTCCTTGAGGCCGTCCGCCTGCCGGCGCGTTACCTCGATCGGTTCCCGGGGCAACTCTCTGGCGGAGAAAAACAACGCGTCGGAGTAGCGCGTGCCTTTGCGGCCAATCCCGAGGTGACACTCTGCGACGAGGTCACCTCTGCCCTCGACGTGTCGGTTCAGGCCGCCGCGCTTGCGCTATTGACCCGCCTGCAAAAAGAGAACGGCTCGTCTTATATCTTTGTCAGCCACGATCTTGCCGTTGTGCGTGCGGTGTCGGATCGGGTAGCGGTGCTGTACCAGGGACGGATATGTGAAATCGGCCCCTCCGCGCAGGTCTATGCGCCGCCCTATCACCCCTATACCTCGACCCTGATGGGCGCAGTTCTCGAACCGGATCCAGATACCGCGCCCGCCTTGCTTGCCAACGACATGACCGAAAAGTCTCCGCCCGCGAAAGGATGTCCGTTTCAACGCTGCTGTCCGCGCCACATGGGGGATGTTTGCGACACCGAGGTGCCGCCTGCACGCGATCTTGGTACCGGTCACCTGATACACTGCCACATGCTGCCCGAGCAGTTGGTTCGCTCTGCTGACACCTCAGTGGATCAAGTTCCGGAAGAGGCGGCAGAAAACGCAATGGCTTGAGGGACGCGCAAAGCATGATCATCTTTGATTTCGACGGGGTTCTGGCGGACTCGCTTCAAACCTGCCTGTCGGCCTGCACGATTGCGGCGCAACAACAGGGCCGCGAGGTGGCCTTTGACACCGGGGCCTTTGCCACGCTCGATCCTCTGACCTTCGAAGCCCTGGCAAAACGGCACCATCTGGATCCCGACAGGTTCGCGGCGGACGTAGCAACCGCCGTTTCCTCCTTCGAGACCCCGTCGCCTGTATTCGATGGCATCTTCGATGCGCTGTCCGGTTTGGCCAAAGACCACAGTCTCGCCGTGATCAGCGCCAGCCATAGTTCCGTTATTCGAACTGTCTTGGCCCAGCAGGGGATCGATGCGCTCATGAAGCACATCATCGGTGGCGATACACCGGGCCAGAAACCGGAAAAGATCGCCGCGCTTGTGGCGGATCTGCGGGACGAAAAACACGTGATGGTCGGCGATGCCTGTAGCGATATCAAGGCGGGTCGCTCGGCCGGTATCCATACCATTGCCGTGGCATGGGGCTGGCAGTCTCCCGAGTTCCTCGCGGCTTTTTCGCCCGACGCCATTGTCGGCTCGCCGGCCGAGCTTGCGAATTCTTGCCGCTCTCTTCTAACCTGAGGCCCCAGACATGAAGCTCATTCACCTCACCGATCTCCATATTGCGGTAAACCGACCCGAGCCCGCGCTCGCGGGCACTGCGGACAGAACCCGCCAGGCTATTGCGGAAATCAACGCCCTGCATGGTGATGCCGAACTGTGCATCATCACCGGGGACATCGTGGCCGATCCGGATCCGGCCTCCTACGATCTCGCGCAGGACATCATTTCCGAACTGTCCATGCCGACAGTCGGCCTGTTGGGGAACCACGATGACCGCGACATGGCCCGCCGCCAACTGTCGTGTGTTGCCGAAACCAGCGATGGCTTTCTGCAACAGGCGATCCCGACATCTCGCGGCCTGTTTCTGACCCTGGACACCCTCGCAGAGGGAACCCACGCAGGCATGCTTTGCGACAAACGCCTGGAGTGGGTGTCTCAACACCTCTCTGCGCATCCTGGTCCGGTCTGGATCTTCATGCACCACGCCCCCTTCGCCACCGGTCTTGCAGCGATGGACAGCATCGGCCTTGATCGGGACGCCGCGAACAAACTTGGTGATCTGCTCACGAAACATGGCAATGTCGCGCATCTGTTCTTTGGCCATTATCATCGCCCGATGTCGGGCGTGTGGCGTGGCATCCCGTTCTCGTCTCACCGGTCCATGATGCTGCAATGCGCCCTCGATCTGGTCACCGAACACGAGGTCAACGCAATCTACGAAGAGCCGCAGTATGCCGTGGTTCTGGCCGATGATGAGCGCACCGTCGTCCACTACCACGATTTTGCGGCAAACGCCGTTCGCGTGAGCATGGGGTCCGCAAGCGGTTAGGGCAGGGACCTGACATATCCCTGTCGCAAATCCAGACTAGGACAGTCCTCGTAAGTGCGACCTTTGCGCTCCGGTAACACATTCTGCCTGCCGCCCCGCGGGCGGGATGTGTTCTGTCGATTCCCGCTTTTTGTGCATGATCGGAAACAAAAAGTGGGACATTTCAGGTCGTGTTTGGGCGCTAACGTGGGCAATACCCTTAAAAACAAAGTCTATTGTCCTAGTCAGCCTCTGGGATTTTGATATACAGGCGGCTCTAACGTCCCGGTGACTTCAACAGGCAGAGACTTCCACCTTGTTTGATCTACCCGCGCTGCGCGCAACGCTTTCCGAACATTACGACCTCACTCCCTCCGCGGAAATCGCCGAAGAACTTGGCGACATCTACGAGCGGATGGACCGGGTTGTTCCCCCCGCCGATTTCGCGATCTACGCGCCTTACATCAAGGCGATCAACCAGCTCAAGAAAGAGCGTAACGCGGTCATTCTCGGTCACAACTACATGACGCCCGAGATTTTCCACGGTGTTGCAGACTTCGTGGGCGACAGCCTTCAGCTGGCCATCAAGGCCACCGAGGTCGAGGCTGACGTGATCGTCCAGTGCGGCGTGCACTTCATGGCGGAAACCTCCAAGATCCTCAGCCCCGACAAGATCGTACTGATGCCTGACATGGAGGCCGGGTGCTCGTTGGCCGAGTCGATCACCGCCGAAGGGGTCGAGGAAATGCGCGCCAAGTATCCCGGCGCCCCCGTGGTTTCCTACGTCAACACCACCGCCGAGGTGAAAGCCGCCTCCGACATCTGCTGCACCTCGTCCAACGCGGTCCAGATCGTCGATGCGATGGAAAGCGACACGGTCATCATGACCCCTGACCAGTACCTCGCACAGAACGTTGCCAACGAGTCCAAGAAGAACGTCGTCTTCTGGCCCGGCTCCTGCATCGTGCACGAACTCTACACCGCCGAAGATCTGCGCGCCTACCGTGACTATGATCCGGAAGTGAAGATCATTGCGCACCCCGAATGCACCCCCGCCGTTGTCGCCGAAGCCGATTTCGCGGGCTCGACCAGCGGTATCATCAAGTGGGTCCACGACAACAAGCCCGCCAAGGCCATGCTCGTCACCGAATGTTCGATGGCTTCGAACATCTCGGACGAACTGCCCGAGGTCGAATTCGCCAAGCCCTGCAACATGTGCCCCTACATGAAGAAGATCACCCTCGAAAAGGTGCTCTACGTTCTTCACACCATGGAGAACCAGGTCGAGGTCGATCCCGAGATGGCAGACAAGGCCCGCCAGTCGGTCGAGGCCATGATCGACCTAAGCCGCAAGCTGGGGATCTGATCGCCCGATGAAAACCGTCACGACCGACCGCATCGTCATCGTCGGTGCCGGCTTGGGAGCGCTTTATGCCGCGCTCAAGCTGGCGCCGCGTCCGGTCGTGATGATTTCCCCTGAACCCCTTGGCGAAGGCGCATCTTCGGCCTGGGCGCAGGGGGGCGTTGCCGCCGCGATGGACGCCAAGGACAGCCCGCAATCCCACGCCGCCGATACCGAACGCGCCGGGGCAGGAACGGTTGATCCGGTTGTCGCCGATCTCGTGACCCGTGAGGCGCGGGAATATATCTTCGACCTCACCACTCTTGGCACCCCCTTCGATCGCACGCCCGATGGCGGCTATGTCCTGAGCCGCGAAGCAGCCCACAGCTTTGCCCGCGTCGTACGCGTCAAAGGCGATCAGGCCGGGGCCGAGATCATGGCCGCACTGATCGAACAGGTCCGGGAAACCCCGTCAATTCAGGTGCTTGAAGGCACGATGGCGGTGGATCTCGAAGTGTCCGACGACCGCATCACCGGCGTTGCCATCCAGAAGTCAGACGAAAATCGCTCGGCCCCCATCATGCTGCGTGGCGCGGCCTTCCTGCTGGCTGGTGGCGGCTCTGGCGGGCTCTATGCCCTGACCACCAACCCCCACCGCATTCGTGGACAGGTGATCGGCATGGCCGCCCGCGCAGGAGCCGAAATCTCCGACGCCGAATTTGTCCAGTTCCACCCGACCGCGATGGACGTCGGCGAGGACCCTGCACCGCTGGCCACCGAGGCCCTGCGCGGGGAGGGGGCGATCCTTATCAACAAGGACGGCCACCGCTTCATGACCGACATCCACGCCGACGCCGAACTGGCCCCGCGCGACGTGGTGGCCCGCGCGATCTATGCCCAGAAGCAGGCAGGCAATCGCCCCATGCTCGACACCCGCGCGGCGCTGGGCGAAAAGATCAAGACCCAGTTCCCGTCGGTCGCGGAATACTGTGCCCGCAACGGGATCGACCCCGCGCAAGAGCCGATCCCGGTTGCCCCCGCCGCGCACTACCACATGGGCGGCATCACCACCGACACCAAGGGCCGCTCCACGCTGGAAAACCTCTGGGTCTGCGGCGAAGCCTCGAGCACCGGCCTGCACGGGGCCAACCGTCTGGCCTCCAACGGCCTTCTCGAAGCCCTTGTTTTCGCACGTGTCTGCGCCCTGAACATCGCCGATAAAGTCTCCTGCAACGAGGCCGCACCGCTGGACCTCATGTTCGAGGAAGGTGGCGAAGCCCCCGATGCCGAAGCGGTTGCAACCCTGCGCAACACCATGACTGATCTGGTCGGTGTGGTGCGCAACGGTGACGACCTGCGCAGGGCGCTGCACACTATCGCGGCCCTCGAAGCGGCCAGCACAAGCCGTGCTTTTCTCAACATGTGCGCCACCGCCACCCTGATCGCCGCCGCCGCCCTCAAGCGTGAGGAAAGCCGCGGCGCCCACGAGCGGTCTGATTTCCCCGAACCACTGCCCGGACCGGGCAAACGGTCCCGCCTGATGTTGACCACCGCGCTCGCCATTCGGGCGCAGGCTTGCAAGGATCTGTCATGAGCTATGCCACCCTCCCTGATCTTGTTCTGGAACCCGTCGTGCGCAACGCGCTGATGGAGGATCTTGGCTCCTACGGTGACGTCACCACCCGCGCGGTTATTCCCGCAGGCACCACCTACAATGCCGCCCTGAACGCCCGTGAAGATGCGGTTGTCTCGGGCATGCAGATCGCGGCCCTGGCGTTCCGCCTTGTCGATCCCACGCTCGACATCACCACCCACATCGCCGACGGCCAGCCCTGCAAAAAGGGCGACGCGCTGATGACGATTAAAGGTTCTGCGGCCTCGATCCTGTCGGGCGAGCGCGTGGCGCTGAACTTTGCGGGCCGCCTGACCGGCATCGCCACCAAGACCGCCGGTTTCGTGGCAGAGACCAAGGGCACCAAGACCCGCGTCACCTGTACCCGCAAGACCACCCCGGGCCTGCGCATCGTCGAAAAGCTCGCCGTGTTGCACGGTGGCGGCTTCAATCACCGCTACTCGCTCTCTGATGCCATCCTGATCAAGGACAACCACATCGCCGCCGCCGGCGGGGTGAGGGCGGTTCTTGAGGCCACCAAAGCCCACGCCAGCCACATGATGGCCGTCGAAATCGAAGTCGACCGCCTTGATCAGCTGGCCGAGGTGCTCGAAGTCGGTGGTGCCTCCGTGGTGCTGCTGGACAATATGGACAACGACATGCTGCGCGAGGCTGTGGCGATGGTTGACGGTCGCATCCAGACCGAAGCCAGCGGCAATGTCACGCGTGAGCGCATCGCGTCGATTGCGGCCACGGGCGTCGATTACGTCTCGTCCGGTGCGCTGACCCATTCGGCACGCACCGTCGATCTTGGCCTCGATTTCTGATCCCGCGCCCCGCGAAACCAGACACAGACAGATCACAATTTAATCGCCCGGCGCCACCGTCGGGCCGATCATGCCTGCCGTGCGATCTCGTGACCGCGCGAGGCGAAGTTCATCGTGCAAAACATTGTTCCGAAAACAAAAACAGGCGCTCGAGGCGCCTGTCTTCGTCAACGTTTACCATGTCATACATGGTAAGAATGGTGGGCGACCTTGGAATCGAACCAAGCGTGAGTCGCCTCGAGGGAGTTACAGTCCCCTGCCACACCTTGCGGCCTGTCGCCCACTTAGCAGTGCCTTGCGGCCCTTGCGTGAGGGGCTGATTATAGGGCCTTTCAGGGAGCGTCAACAAGAAAATCGCTTGCAGTGGCCGCCTTCTGCACGCATTGGTAAAACCTCTAAGAAAACAGCGGATCAGAGCGATGAAAAAACCCAAATGGGTCGTTGAAAAGGAACAGGCCAAGCGCAAGGCAGCGGCCGAAACCGTGTGGCTTTTCGGATTGCACGCGGTGCGCGACGCGCTCCTGAACCCGGCACGCGAGAAACTGCGCCTTGTGGTGACAAAAAACGCCTCGGACAAGCTGGCTGACGCGATTGCCGAGTCGGGAATCACGGCCGAAGTCGTCGATTCGCGAAAGTTCAACGTGCCGATCGATCCGCAATCCGTACACCAGGGGGCCGCGCTTGAGGTAAAACCGCTCGATTGGGGCCGTCTGGTGGATCGCGCCATCGGCACCGAGGACCGCCCCCAGCGTCTCGTGCTGCTGGATCGTGTCACGGATCCGCACAACGTCGGGGCCATCCTGCGCTCGGCCGAGGTGTTCGGCGCGCTGGCCGTGATCGGCACCCGCCACCATTCCGCCCCCGAAACCGGCGCTCTGGCCAAAACCGCCAGCGGTGCACTCGAGCGGCAACCCTACCTGCGCCTGCGCAACCTCTCGGATGCGATCGTTGAACTGCAGCAGATGGGCTATCTCGTGCTTGGCATGGACGGGGAGGCCGAACAGACCATTGAACAGGCGCTCGAGGGCAAGCTGGACGCCCCTGTCGCGCTTGTGCTTGGTGCCGAAGGTCCGGGCCTGCGCCAGAAGACCAAGGAAACCTGCGACGCGCTGGTACGGATCGACTTTGCCGGCGGTTTCGGATCGCTCAACGTTTCCAACGCTGCCGCTGTGGCGCTTTACGCATCGCTGCCGCACTAGCGGAAAATTTTGTGCGCAAGGCTCCAAACGGGGCCTTAGCACCCTACATTGGGTCAAACACCGGCACAGACGCGGAGCAGACCTATTCCACACAACGCCAAGATCGCAACCTGCAACTATTGTGGCACCCGTGCTGCCCTCGTGCTGACCGGCGACACCCGCCACGAGCTGGCCTGCGCCTCCTGTGGCGCGCCGTTGCATGATTTGAAACACCTGCCCGCCGCGCCGAAACGGGAAAAGCCGCGCGAAAAGGTCAAGGTGGTGCATGTGCCGGCCTACCGCGACAAGCCGGAAAAGAAGGCGAAGAAGGTCAAGAAAACCAAGCGGCGCAAGGGCTGGTCCCAGCGCTTCATGGAAGAGGTCTTTGACGTGGTCGAAGATATCTTTGATTGACCCGCGACGCCGTTGATCAATCGTTCACAGGTTCTTTACCAGCCCTTTAAATCTGCGATCTCACCCCTAAATTGAACTGTGAGAGAGGCAGAAACGGAACTTCTGCTTCTCACTTCACTGTCCCTCGTTCCGTAACTATGCGCCCAAGGGTCTCCTTGGGCGCTTTTTTATTCTTCAAAAGACGGCTAGCGTGCCTGCATGAGTTATTCCGACGATCTTCTGAAATCCGTCCTGACCCGCACCAAATGTGTGGCGGTTGTGGGCGTGTCCATGAATCCGGTGCGCCCGAGCTACTATGTGGCGCGCTACCTTGGTCTCAAAGGCTACCGCGTGATCCCGGTCAATCCGGGCCATGCGGGCAAGATGCTGTTCGGGGAAACCGTTGTTGCCAGCCTCTCGGAGATCGACGCCCCCGTCGACATGGTCGACATCTTCCGCCGCTCAGAGGCCGTGCCACCCATCGTCGACGAGGCGCTGGAGGCCTTTCCAAACCTCAAGACCATCTGGATGCAGATCGGGGTGGAACACGCCGAGGCGGCGGCAAAGGCCGAAGAGCGCGGGGTCACGGTGATCCAGAACCGTTGTCCCAAGATCGAATACCAGCGCCTGTTCGGAGAGCTGCGCATGGGTGGTTTCGCAACAGGGGTGATCAGCTCGAAACTGTGATGGCCGGTTGGTGAGGCGGGCAGGGGGCTTTGCCCCCTCTTGGCGTTGCCAATTCACCCCCAGGGTATTGGCACCAAGAAGAAATCAGCCCTTGGGACGGTTGGCCTTTTCCGTGATGCCGCTGGTGCCCTGGCGGCGCGCCAGTTCCGCGAGCACCTCGTCAAGGCCCACGCCGCGCGATTGCAGCATCACCAGCAGGTGAAACAGCACATCTGCGCTCTCCGAGATCAGCCCCTCGCGGTTGTCCTTGACCGCTTCGATGATGGCCTCAACGGCCTCTTCGCCGAATTTCTCGGCGCATTTCTCCGGGCCCTTGGCCAGCAGTTTGGCTGTCCAGCTCGACTCGGGGTCGGCCTTGGCACGTTCAGCAATGGTTGCGGCGAGATCAGTCAAAGTGTTCATTGCAGCCTCATCGGAATGCCGGCATCGACCATGTGCTGTTTGGCTTCCTGAATGGTGTATTCGCCAAAGTGGAAGATCGACGCTGCCAGCACCGCGCTTGCGCCGCCCTCGGTGACACCGTCGACAAGGTGGTCCAGCGTCCCGACACCGCCCGAAGCGATCACGGGGACATCGACGGCGTCGGATATCGCCTTGGTCAGGGGCAGGTTGAAGCCCGCCTTGGTGCCGTCGCGGTCCATCGAGGTCAGCAGGATTTCACCAGCGCCTTTTTCCACCACCAGCTTGGCAAATTCCACGGCGTCGATGCCGGTGGATTTACGTCCGCCGTGGGTGAAGATTTCCCATTTTCCGGGGCTCACCGTCTTGGCATCGATCGCCACGACAATGCACTGGCTGCCGAATTGCGCGGCGGCCTCGGCGACCACGTCGGGGTTGGCGACGGCGGCAGAGTTGAAAGAAACCTTGTCGGCGCCGGCAAGCAGCAAGCGGCGCACATCCTGCACCGTGCGCACACCGCCGCCCACTGTCAGCGGTACGAAACACTGTTCGGCGCAGCGCTGCACCATGTCGATCATCACGCCACGGTTGTCATGGGTCGCGTGAATGTCGAGGAAACAGATTTCATCCGCCCCCGCCGCGTCATAGGCGCGTGCGGCCTCGACCGGATCACCGGCATCGCGCAGGCCAACAAAGTTCACACCTTTGACCACGCGGCCATCGGCAACATCAAGACAGGGGATCAGACGGGTTTTCAGCATCACAAGTCCTTTGACCGCAGGCGTATTTGCCTTGTCTCTACTGTGTCGCTTGCAAGGATGCAATCACGCTGCGGCGCGGGCGATGCGACGCATTGCATCTCGCACGATCAAAACGTGAAACGGCATGACAACCGCGAGGTAGATATGCCCCATCAGGTTGTTGCGATGCACCCATGTGCCCATATGGATCCGGCCGTCCTGGCGACGCAGGCAAATCCGGAAATCCAGATGCCTGTCATCGGTGCCAAGGATCAGCTCGTCAGCATCGCTATAGGTCTGGGGAAAGATGGCATTTCTGCCGGTGTCCGAGGCCTCGGTCTTGAGGCCGAAGGGCTTCATCAGAACGTTGCGCAACCGCAATAGCCCCGCGGCCCACCCGGGCATGGAAAATGCGATTGCGGCGGCCTCTTCGGGCGACAGCGGGCTTTGCACCGCATAGCCATCGGTAAAATCACCCGGCGCTACGTGGTGCCACCAATGGGCATCCCTGGGGATCGGGGTTTTCAGGATATCCGCCAAATCGGGGCCTCCCTTGCAGAAAAGGCATTTACCACCTTTCCCACGACCTAAGGACGCCCCGGCCGGCGATCAAGTCATGCTTTCATGACTTTCAGTGCTTCGGTCAAGTCGATCGCCCCGTCATAAAGCGCGCGCCCCGAGATCGCACCGTTCAGCGGCGCACCGCAGGTCTTGAGATTGCGCAGATCTTCAAGGGACGACACGCCGCCCGAGGCAATCACCGGAATCGAAACCGCATTGGCAAGGTCTGCCGTGGCCTCGACGTTTGGCCCCTTCATCGCGCCATCGCGCATGATGTCGGTATAGATAATGGCCGCAACCCCCGCATCTTCGAAGGATTTCGCAAGATCGTTCACCATCACGTCGGTTTCTTCGGCCCAGCCCTTGGTAGCCACCTTGCCGTTGCGCGCATCGATGCCCACGGCGACCTTGCCGGGGAACTCGCGGGCCGCCTCGCGCACCAGATCGGGGTTTTCCACTGCCACCGTGCCAAGGATGACGCGGGCCAGCCCCTTGTCGATCCAGTTTTCGATGGTCTTCATGTCGCGAATGCCGCCACCCAGCTGAGCGGGCACCTTGGTTTGCTTCAGGATCTCTTCAACCGGCGCCGCGTTCACCGGCTCGCCCGCAAAGGCACCGTTCAGGTCAACAAGGTGCAGCCATTCGCAGCCCGCTTTCACGAACTCCAGCGCCTGCGCAGCAGGGTTCTCGTTGAACACTGTCTCCTGCTCCATGTCACCATGTACGAGACGCACGGCATTTCCGTCTTTGAGGTCGATGGCGGGATAGAGGATCATGGGGCACCCAGTCTTGCAGATATCATCGCAGGTGCTTTGGCACGGCATCGCCGGAAATGCAACGTGACCCCAAGTCAGGCTTGATCGAAAATGGCGACTGTCTCAAGATTTTCCCAATCAACGGGAGGAACAACATGAAAAAGATGGCTCTGGCCACTGCGATGGTCCTGATCGGGGCAGGGGCTGCCCTTGCCGATCCGGTCTACGGCACCTGGAAAACCACGCCGGATGACAACGGCAACTTCGGCCATATCAAGGTCGCGGCCTGCGGCGCCAAGATCTGCGGCACGCTGGTCAAATCCTTCGGCCCCGATGGCAAGCCGCTCAACTCGCCCAACAACGGCAAACAGATCATCTGGAACATGGAGAACAAGGGCGACGGCAACTATGGCGGCGGCAAGGTCTGGTCCCCGGACCGCGATAAGACCTACAACTCCAAGATGGTGCTCAAGGGCAACTCGCTTGGCGTCAAGGGCTGCGTGCTGGGCATCTGCCGTGACGGTGGCAAGTGGAGCCGCGTTAATTAAGGGGTGAACAGCCCCATCTGAACCGGGATCACCGCGTATCCCTTCTCCAGCTTGAGCGCCTTCTGGCGCTCGGCTTCTTTCTGGGCCTCGGAAAACTCGGGCAAATAGGTCCGCTCTTTCTGACCGGTCTTGCCGATCGGCCCCCATTCCCGCTCAAGACACCAGTCCCCGAACAACGTCTTCGTCACGCGCAGAGCGTAATAGCGCTTCTGGCGTTTCGTGTGGTTGAACTTTTCAAGCCGGATATGCAAATCACGCGCCCTTTGTTCACGTCGGGACCCTAGCTATGGCGACATCCCGGCATGAAGTCCATCTTCCAACGCATCGCAAAGCTTCACGAAAGAAGGAGCGTGCCCCATAGGACACGCTCCTTTCGCGTTTCACACCCGCCAACGGAAGACGAAGGTGCAAAACGCGCCTGCAAGAGCTCCCCGTGCTCCTGCGAAGCCGGACTCAGACCGCGCCGGTATATTCGCCGCGGGCCGGGTAGTTGTTGGCAATTGCGAAATCGAGCGCACCGACCAGCTCCGAGAAATGCGGGCGTACGAAAGGCATGGTTTGCACCGAGCCATAGTAGAGGGTCTGCTCGGGCGTCACCATGAACAGGCCCGGCTCCGAGAACAGCGCCGGCTCCTCAATGCCGATCGAGGTCTTGCCGCGCGACGTGGAGATATAAAGCCCCCAGTCCCTGGCCACCGAAAGCGGCAGGTCATAGGCAAAGCGCAGGGCCTTGGCGTCGATCTTCTCGGCCATCTGGCGGGTCCGCTCTTCCCCGTCCGAGCTGACCGCGATGCAGGTCACACCCCGTTCTGCGAAATCCGCAACCCGCTTTTCAAGTTCTTTGAGATAGTTCGCGCAGATCGGGCAGTGCAGTCCGCGATAGAAACAGATCACCGTACCGCGCTCGGAGGATTCCGAGGCGAGGTCAAAGGTGCCGTTGTCCAGGGTCGGCAGGGTCAGGCCGGGGGTCTTCTGGCGAGGGATAAGCATGGGTGCTCCTATGAATGAATGTCCTTGAAGCCTGTTATGTCAGGGGTTAATGTTCAATAAATCCGAAATACCGTACCGGAACACCGATTTATATGGACCGCCTGACCACGCTTGTTGAAAGATTTCACCTCTCCGTGCAGGGCGCACCCTTGCCCGACGCCAATCTCGTCGCCTTCGCCGCGGCCGATGGCACCCCGGCGCGTGTGACCTTCTACGTCTCGAAAAACTGTGGCCTTGAAGAGGCCGCCGGTGTGATCTTCTCTGCTCATGTCGACTGGTCCGGACCCGCCAATCCGCTGCTCGCGGCCTTGCCCGCGCAGGTCGACTTCGACCTGACCACGCAGGAAGACACCCGTGCCCTGGTGTCACTCATGTCGGAAGAAGCGCGGGGAAACCGCTGCGGTGCGCAGACCGTGATCAATCGCCTGGGCGAGGTTCTGATGGTCCGCCTGTTGCGCGACCAGATCGAACGCGGCACCACCGAGGCCGGGCTTCTGGCTGGTATGGCCGATCCGCGGCTGCACCGGGCCATCGTTTCGATCCACGATCACCCCGAGCGGCTCTGGTCAAATGCCGACCTTGCCGAGGTGGCCGGGCTGTCCCTGTCGCGTTTTGCGGAACTCTTTGGCCAGATCGTTGGCGAAACACCTATGGGATACCTGCGCCGCTGGCGTCTGATCCTTGCGCGACAGGATGTGCTGCGCGGTGACCGGATTGACGCCGTGTCCCGCCGCTATGGCTACGGCTCCGCCGAAAGCTTTACCCGCGCCTTTCGCAAGGCCTATGGCACGGCCCCTTCGGCGCTCAGACCGTCCTGATCTTCTTCTTGTGCAAATACCCCGGGGGTTTGGGGGCAGCGCCCCCAAGCTGCCTTATGGGGTCCAGCGCAGGAAATTCCCGATCATGCGCAGGCCGACATGCTGGCTCTTTTCCGGATGGAACTGCATGCCAAGCATGGTGTCCCGGCCAATGATGGCTGTCACGTCACCGCCATAGTTCACATGGGCAATGCGCTCTTCGGCTTTTGCCACGTGGAACTGGTAGGAGTGCACGAAATAGGTGTGGTCGCCGGTCTCGACACCGTCCAGAACCGCATGGGGGCGTTCGATCACCAGATCATTCCACCCCATGTGCGGCACTTTCAATGCCTTGTCTTCCGGCGTGATCTTCTGCACATCACCCGCAACCCAGCCAAGACCGGCTGTTTCTTCGTATTCGTGACCCGTGGTCGCCATCAGCTGCATGCCGACACAGATGCCAAGGAACGGCCGGCCTTTCTGCTCGACCGCCTCGATCATCGCATCATAGATGCCCTTGTGGCCGCGCAGTTCCGCGGCACAGGCCGGAAACGCCCCGTCACCCGGCAGGACAAGCCGGTCGGCCTTGGCCACGACATCCGCATCCGAGGTCACGACGACGTCGCCCCCGTCCACTTCCCGCGCCATGCGCTGGAATGCCTTCTCGGCCGAGTGCAGGTTGCCGCTCTCGTAGTCAATGATTGCAGTCAGCATCTGGCTTACAGCGCCCCTTTGGTCGACGGAATGGCATCTGCCTTGCGCGGATCGGTCTCGACCGCGTCCCGCAGCGCACGGGCCACGGCCTTGAAGGTGGCCTCGGCAATGTGGTGGCTGTTGAAGCCGTGAATCTGGTCCACGTGCAGGGTGATCCCGCCGTGGGTCGACAGCGCCTGAAAGAACTCGCGCACAAGCTCGGTATCAAAGGTGCCGATCTTCTGGGTCGGCATCTCGACGTTCCAGATCAGGTAGGGACGCGCCGACAAATCGAGCGCCGCGCGCACCTGCGCGTCATCCATCGGCAGGTGACACGCCGCATAGCGGCGAATGCCCTTCTTGTCGCCAAGCGCCTGAGTCAACGCCTGACCCAACGCGATGCCCACGTCTTCGACGGTGTGGTGATCGTCAATGTGGTAATCGCCCTTGGCGCGGATGGTCATGTCGATCAGCGAATGGCGCGACAGCTGGTCCAGCATGTGGTCGAAGAACCCCACGCCGGTCTGGTTGTCATACACCCCGGTGCCGTCGAGGTTGATCTGCACCGTGATTTCGGTTTCCGCCGTTGTGCGGCTGACCTCTGCGCTGCGCATCTGTCGTGATCCTTGTTTGTTGCGAGGCCCTTATAGGCGGCACATGGGCACAGGCCAAGAGGACAAGCTGTCAATTCCCCGAACCCGTGCCAAATGCGCCATTGCGTAGCTGGTATCCTCAATGTGCCTGGTTGACAGGACAGGCACACGATCCGGCATTCTGACGGTGTGACAGCAGACAGGAAAGGGGCCTCTCATGGCAACCCGGCAGGAACAGAACAAGGCCAACGCGATGGCGTTCTACGACATGATGTTCAACCAGAACAAACCGCGGCAGGCGATCACCACCTATGTGGGGGATCACTATATTCAGCACAATCCGCATGTTGGCGACGGCAAAGAGGCCTTCGTCGCATATTTTGAGCGCATGGCGTCTGAGTATCCGGACAAACAGGTGCACTTCAAACGCGCGATTGCCGAGGGCGACTACGTGGTGCTGCATTGCCACCAGATCTGGCCGGGGGACGAAGATTACGCCGGAATTGACATCTTTCGCTTCGATGAAAACGGCAAGGTTGTCGAACATTGGGACGTTCTCCAGATCGTCCCTTCAGAAAGCGCCAATGACAACGGCCTTTTCTAAGTCTCTGACATATTTCAAAAATAACATGTGAGCGCTGCCGGTTCCCGGCTCCGACCGAGTCGCTTTTGTCGCATTTCGTGCCGCGCCCGAGATGATTCCATACCGTTGCGTATAGTTTTTGCCCAAATCGTGGTCGGTTTGTGCGTTTTGTGTCGCAAAAAGGCACAATCATACCGCTGGCAAACCAATGCAAACGCCGAACAGACGAAAGGATGGCCGGAATATTCAACAGCAGGGAGTAACGCGTATGTCTATAAAACCCCCATTCACGGATCTTGAGATCCGCAAGGCCGCAAGCGGCTTCTACCAGGGGCACAGCCTCGCAATCGCCTTTCTCAGCAAGGGCATCATGGTGGCACTGGTCATCTGGGCACTGGTCTGGCCGGCAAATGCCAACGGTGTTCTGGGCAGCCTGAACTGGGCCCTCCTTGAAGGGTTCAACGCCTTCTACATCATCATTGTCGGCCTGTTTGCGTTCTTCCTCTTTATCGTGGCCCTACTGCCGCAAACCGGCAAACGGATCATGGGCACCCCCGGCGAAAAGCCCGAGTTCTCGAACTTCTCCTGGTTCTCGATGATGTTCGGTGCCGGTCTGGGTGTCGGCCTGATGGTCTTTGCAACTGCCGAGCCGCTGGGCCTCTGGGGGTCGAACCCCGTTGTTGTCGCCGGCGATGTAGCTGGCAACACCGAAGCGGCGCTGACCTCCGGCTTCCGCTACACCTTCCTGCACTACGGCTTCCACGCCTGGGCGATCTATGTGGTGACCGGCCTGTCGTTGGCCTACTACGCCTATACCCGTGACATGCCGCTGACCATCCGCTCCGCGCTGACGCCGCTGTTCGGCAAGCTGATGAACGGCTTCCTCGGCCACGTCGTCGACGTTCTGGGTGTGGTTGCGACCATTCTCGGCGTGTCGGTCACCATCGGCTTTGGCGTCTCGCAGTTCATCGACGGCCTCTATGCGATCACTGGCATGGAGTGGATGATGGACATGACCGGGGACGCACCCGCGCCGGCCACCGTTGGCCTGATTGCCGGTCTTCTCGTGATCATGAGCCTCTCGATCATTTCGGCCGTGTCGGGTGTTGGCCGCGGGGTGAAGTACCTCTCCAACCTCAACCTCGTACTCTCGATCATCCTGCTGCTGACCTTCGTTGTCTTCGGCTCGTTCCTGTTCGCAATGACCACCTATGCCTCGGCGATGGTGGACTACATCCTGAACTTCATCTCCCTGAGCTTCGAAGCCTACAACCCCCAGTCGGTCGAGGCCTTCTCGGCAGCCCTGCCTGAAGCCGCCCAGCCGCACGCCGCCGCCCTCGCGGATGGCGCGCGCAACGCCTGGGGCAGCTATGACGGCTTTGTTGCTGGCCTCAGCGGTGATGCAGCCGCCCTCGACGAAGACACCCTTCGTGCAGCCTATGACGCCGGCGCCGACCAGCGTCTGTTCGGCTGGCAGGCTGGATGGACCACCTTCTACTGGGCCTGGTGGATTGCCTTCTCGCCCTTTGTCGGCCTGTTCCTGGCCCGCATCTCCAAAGGTCGTACCGTGCGCGAGTTCATCATCGGCTGCGTCTTCGCCCCGGCACTGGTCTGCTTTGCCTGGATGACCATCCTCGGTGGCACCGCGATCGATCTGGAGCTGACCGGCAACGCAGAAGGGGCCATCATCGGCGCGTCCAACACGGCCAAACTGTTCGTGACCTTGGGCCAGATGCTCGAAGGCGGTCTGTTGTCGGCAATCACCGTGATGTGCGTTGTGCTGATCCTGACCTTCCTTGTCACTTCGGCTGACTCGGGCATCCTCGTGATGAACACCATCATGTCGGGCGGTGATCAGGAGATCGGCAATAAGCACAAGATCATCTGGGGCCTGATCCTGACCTCGGTCATCGGTGCGCTGTTGCTGGCGGCTGGTGAAAACAACCCGCTGGATGCGCTGCGCAATGCGATGATCATCGGTGCACTGCCGTTCACCATGGTCATGGGCCTGATGTGCGTCTCGCTCGCCAAGGCGCTGTTCCGCGACCAGAAGCGTGACGCCGCCGCGTCCACGGCTGCCGCAGAATAAGCAAACAAGCATCAAAGCCGGGCAGGGGAGATCCTGCCCGGTTTTTCTATCCGCGCGTTCCGTTGATCCAGACATCCCGGATCGCCCGGTCATCGCCCATCATGATCGTCGGGAACAGAGCTTCCCAAATATCCTCGGCGCGGTTCGTGCGTTGTGCGATATCGGGGGTAGAGGCCAGATCCAGCACCACCAGATCGGCTTCCATGCCTTCCGCGACATTGCCGATCTTGTCTTCCATATGCAGCGCCTTGGCCGATCCCGCCGTACCCAGCCACAAAAGCTGTGCCGCATGCAGCGAATTGTGCCGCAGATGCGCCACCTCATAGGCCGCAGCCATGGTGCGCAGCATTGAAAAGCTTGATCCGCCGCCCGTGTCCGTTGCCAGACCCACACGCTGGCCATCGGCCATCAACCCGCCCATGTCGAACAGGCCCGAGCCGATAAAGGTGTTTGAGGTCGGGCAATGGATCAGGCCCGCGCCAACCTCTCGAAGTCGCGCCTTTTCACGCTCTTCCAGGTGGATGGCATGACCATAAAGGCCCTTTTCACCAAGCAGCCCAAAGGCCTCGTAGGTATCCAGATAATCGCGTGCTTCGGGGAACAGGCCCTTGACCCACTCGATTTCGTCGGTCTGTTCGCTCAGGTGGGTCTGCATCAGGCACTCGGGATGTTCCGCCCACAGGTCGCCAAGCGCCCGCAGTTGCTCGGGTGTCGAGGTCGGGGAAAACCGCGGCGTGATCGCATAAGAAATCCGGTCGACGCCGTGCCATTTCTCGATCAGCGCCTTGCTCTGGTCATAGGCCAGCTGCGCCGTATCGCGAAGCCCCTCGGGTGCATTGCGATCCATGCAGGTTTTGCCAGCCACCACTCGCTGTCCACGTGCGCTTGCCTCGCCAAAGAAGGCATCCACCGATTCCGGATGGATGGTGCAATAGCTCACCATCGTCGTCACGCCATGCGAGCGGGTCAGGTCAAAATACAGCTTTGCCATCTCGGCGGCATAGGCCGGATCGCCAAAACGCATTTCTTCGGGAAAGGTATAGCTGTTCAGCCAGTCGATCAGCCGCTTGCCCCAACTCGCGATGATACCGGTCTGCGGATAATGCACGTGCGCATCGACGAACCCGGCGCAGATCAGCCCGTCACCGTAATCCACCACGTCGGCCTGTGGATGGGCTGCGCGCAGGTCATCGCCTTCGCCCACGGCCGCGATCTTGCCGTCTTCCACCAGAACACCGCCGCGCCGCCGGAAAACCGCCGCGTCCTCGACGGCCATGTCGAACGGGTTGCCTGTGAACCCCAGCGTCTGCCCCAGCAAAAGCACTGCCTTGCTCATCCCTGTCTCCTTGCATTCGCGCATTCCGAGTCTAAAGCCTTTCGGGGTATACGGGAAGCGACCACCGCTCGAAACGCCCCATCTGAAATAGGTGTTTAAAGGGTTTCCAGAAAATCCTGCCGCCCCCTTGGGCCACATGCCCGAAGATTGTGAAAAATCTCGAAAATTCCGTCGCTTTCCGTTGAGTTTCCCCCGAATTTTCCCCTATTGTCCGGCCACGAGCAGAACACTTGGAGGGTGAACCATGAGCCAAGCGACCGACCAGATCACCCCCGAAGTCGAAGCCGACGAAGACGTCTACGCGCTCGATCCCAAGGTTGTCTCCGCGATCCTCTACGCGGTGGAGGTTCACGACAAGGACCAGCTGACCGCGCTGATGGACCCTCTGCACCCGGCCGACATCGCCGACGTGCTGGAACAGATCAACGCCTTTGACCGTCGCCGCCTGATCGAACTCTATGACCGTGAATTCGACGGTGACATCCTCTCGGAACTGGATGAAAACATCCGCGAAGAGGTCATGTCGGTCCTGAAACCCGACGTCCTTGCCGAAGCGGTGCGGGATCTTGATTCCGATGACGTTGTCGACCTCGTCGAAGACCTTGATGAACCCCAGCAGGAAGCCATCCTCGAGGTTCTCGAAGATGCCGACCGTGTCGCCGTCGAACAGGCGCTGTCCTATCCCGAGGAATCCGCTGGTCGTCTCATGCAGCGCGAAACCGCGTGGGCACCCGAGCATTGGAACGTGGGGCAATGTATCGACTACCTTCGCAATGCCGACGACCTGCCGGAACAGTTCTACCACGTGATCCTTGTCGACCCGCGCATGCGCCCCATCGGCAATGTCACGCTGGGCCGCATTATGGGCTCGCGCCGCGAAGTCCTGCTCAAGGACATCATGGAAGAGATGTTTCAGGTCATCCCCGTCTATCAGGACGAGGAAGACGTGGCCTATGCCTTCAACCAGTACCACCTGATCTCGGCCCCGGTTGTTGATGAAAACGAACGCCTCGTGGGTGTGATCACCATCGACGACGCCATGATCGTTCTGGACGAGGAGCACGAGGAAGACATCCTGCGCCTTGCCGGTGTTGGCGAAAGCTCGATGTCCGACACGGTTGTCGACACCACCAAACAGCGCCTGCCGTGGCTTGCCGTGAACCTTGTGACCGCGATCCTTGCATCGCTGGTGATCGCCCAGTTCGAAGACACCATTGGCCGCTTTGTCGCCTTGGCCGTCCTGATGCCGATCGTCGCTTCGATGGGCGGCAATGCCGGCACCCAGTCGCTGACGGTTGCGGTGCGCGCCATTGCCACCAAGGACCTTACCGGCGCCAACGTCTGGCGCGTGATCCGTCGAGAATGCCTTGTCGGCCTGTTCAACGGCCTCGCCTTTGCGGTCGTGATGGGCGTTGTTGGCGTCATCTGGTTCGGCTCTGCCCAGCTTGGCTATGTGATAGCTGTCGCGATGGTGATCAATCTGGTCGTGGCCGGGCTTGCCGGAACGGTCATTCCGGTGTTGTTGGAAAAGGTCGGCGTTGACCCGGCCCTGGCCTCCGGCTCTTTCGTGACAACGGTCACGGATGTTGTCGGCTTCTTTGCCTTCCTGGGGCTTGCCGCCGCCGTTCTGACCTAAGAAAAACGAGGAATTTCATGGATCTGACCGAGATCAAGGCCGCCGCCCGCAAGGCCGCCTTTGCCCGCCGCAAAGAGGCGTTTCACGCCGCTGCACCCGGCCAGTCCGCCCATCTTTCCGAAGTCCTCGCAGGCTATCGCGGCGTGCCCGTCGCGGGCTACATGCCGATCCGGACCGAGATCAACCCGCTGCCCGCCATGGCCGAAGCCGCCGCGCACGGCCCCGTCGGCGTGCCGGTCATTCAGGGCGAGGCGATGCCACTGGAGTTTTCCCGCTGGGAACCCGACGGCCCCCTGCGCGAAGGCCCCTTCGGTGCGCAGGTGCCGGTCGAGGACAATTACTTTGATCCCGAGATCGTCATCGTCCCGCTGGTGGCCTTCGATGCCAATGGCGGCCGTCTGGGCTATGGCGGCGGCTTCTACGACCGCACCCTCGAACGCCTGCGCGCCCGCCGCGCCACGCTCGCCATCGGCTTTGCCTTCGACGCACAGGAAGCCGAGAGCCTGCCGCTTGAGCCCACCGACCAGCCGCTCGACATGATCATCACCGAAAGCGGCGTGCGTACGTTCAAATAGCCACGCTCAAGGGTGCGCAGTTTGACCTGAGATCGATATGCGCATACCTTATGTGCATACGTTGCTGACGGGGTCACCATGCAAACCGCCACCAAGAAACCCACTAACCTCACTCTTGATCAGGGACTCTTGAAAGAGGCCCGCTCTTTCGGCGTGAACCTGTCACAGGCTGCTGAGACGGGCCTTCGTCAGGCTGTGAAAGAGGCCAAGGCAGAGCATTGGAAAAAGCAAAACGCAACGGCGCTGCAAAGCTCGAACGCTTGGGTTGAGGAAAACGGTCTCCCGCTTCAGAAATACCGCGCCTTCTGATGGCACGCTTCGACGTCAGCCCCAATCCCGATGGGAACGGATATCTGCTCGACGTTCAAAGTGATCTCCTGGAGCAACTGAATACCCGGGTCGTGGTGCCCCTTATGCCTTTGGGCGACGCGCCAGAACCGGCAAAGCGCCTAAATCCGGTTTTCACAATCGATGGAACACCACATGTTATGGTCACCCAGTTTCTGGCCGCGGTACCCACCGCGCAACTACCACCCCCGGTGGTGAATGTCGCGGAGCGCTCTGGCGAGGTGATCAACGCGCTCGACATGGTGTTCGTCGGGTTTTGAACGGCCCGCCGCAAGGCGGGTTTGCAGCCCGCGCATCCTATCCCCCCTATACAAACCCGCGCCAATGGGCTAAGGCGCGGGCTTTACCGCTCCCCGAGATGGCCAGATCATGATCGCCCCCGTGGCAAGGGTCATGCGACGCTGCCTTGATGGCACCCCCGGATAGACAAAGAAGACACCGTCGTGAAAAACGCCCTTCAGACCGCGCTGGACAAACGCGGCTACACCTCGCTCACCCCCGTGCAAGAGGCCATTCTCAACCCCGAGTACGAAGGGGCGGACCTGCTGGTTTCGGCCCAGACCGGTTCTGGCAAGACGCTGGCGTTCGGCATGACCATCGCGCCCACCATTCTGGGCGAAGAAGAGGTCTTTGGCCCGGCCGCCGCACCGCTGGCGCTCGTCATCGCGCCAACCCGTGAACTGGCCCTTCAGGTCAAGCGCGAGCTCGGCTGGCTCTATGCCGAAGCGGGTGTCTTTGTGGCCTCCTGTGTCGGTGGCATGGACATGCGCGATGAACGTCGCGCCTTGGCGCGCGGCGCGCATATCGTTGTCGCCACACCGGGCCGCCTGCGCGACCACATCATGCGCGAAAGCATCGACCTCTCGCAAATCCGCGCCGTGGTTCTGGACGAGGCCGACGAGATGCTTGACCTCGGCTTCCGCGAAGACCTCGAATTCATCCTTGGCGAAGCGCCCGAAGACCGCCAGACCCTGTTGTTCTCGGCCACGGTCCCGAAATCCATCGCCGCGCTGGCCCAAAGCTACCAGCGCGACGCCATCCGCGTGGTTGCCAAATCCGAAGCGACCCAGCACGCCGACATCGAATACCGCGCGATGCTGGTGGCCGACCGCGACGTGGACAACGCCGTCATCAACACGCTGCGTTACTACGAGGCACCCAACGCCATCGTCTTTGCCAACACACGCGCCATGGTCAACCGCCTGACCACGCGCCTGTCGAACCGTGGTTTTAACGTCGTTGCGCTCTCCGGTGAACTCTCGCAAAGCGAACGCACCCATGCGCTGCAAGCCATGCGCGACGGTCGGGCGCAGGTCTGCGTGGCCACCGATGTGGCGGCTCGCGGCATCGACCTACCGAAACTCGATCTCGTGGTGCACGCCGAACTGCCGTCGAACCATGAAACCCTTTTGCATCGCTCGGGCCGTACTGGTCGGGCAGGGCGCAAGGGCGTCAGCGCGCTGGTTGTGACTAAGAAAAGCCGTAAGAAGGCCGAGCGCATCCTTGGCTGGGCCAAGCTTACGGCAGAATGGAACAACGCGCCCTCTGCGGATGAGGTCAAGGCCCGCGACGAGGAACGCATGTTTGCCGATCCGGTCTGGGCGGAACCCATTGCCGAAAGCGATCTCGACACCGTCACCAAGCTGACCGAGGCCTTCAGCGCCGAGCAGATCGCCGCCGCTTACCTGCGCCTTTTGCACTCGATTCACACCGCGCCGGAAGAGCTGTCCGAGTTCGAAAAGAAACGCCCCCTGCACAAGGATTTCGGGCCAAGCGTCTGGTTCTCGATCGAAGGCGGTCATGACGCCGGGGCCGAGCCGCGCCGTGTCCTGCCGATGCTCTGTAAGATGGGAGACATCACCAAGGATGACATCGGCGCAATCCGCGTCCAGAAGGATCAGACCTACGTCCAGATTCTCGAGGCCAGTGTCGACGGCTTCCTTGCCGCCATCGGCGCCGAGATGAAAGTCGAAGATGGCGCCGCTCTGACACGTCTCGCCGAAGAGCCCAAACTTGCCCCGCAAGGCGGCAAACCGCGCTTTGGCGGCAAGCCGTCGGGCAAGTTCGGCTCCAAGCCGCATCGTGGTAAACCGCGCAAGGACGACGGATACAAGCCGCGCCCACCGCGTGAGGATGCCAAGGGCGGCGAGGGCGAGACCCGAAAGTCCAAACCGGGCAAGCCGCCCCGCAAAGCCGATCCCGACGTACACCGCGCGGCGAAACCACAGGGTAAGCCGCAGGGCAAACCACAAGGCAAACCCGGCAAACAGGGCGGCAACGACATGCCGCGCCGGGCCAAGTCAGATGCGCCATCGAAACCGCGCAAGCCCAAAGGCCCGCCGCCGCCCGTCGGCAAGCCCAACAGCAAGAAAAACAAGGCCCGCGCTGCGGCGGCTGCCAAGGCCAAGGCCGCAGAAAAGCGCAAGGGCGGCCGCAAGTAACCCGCCATAACGTCAGGTCGCGTCCCTTTGGCGCGTTAAAACCGCATCGCGACCTGTCGTGCCCTCTTGCCCGTGCGCAGCCAAACGGCTACGGCATGGGGCCATGAAAATTCTTTTTTTGGGCGATGTCATGGGGCGTGCGGGGCGCGCTGCCGTGAAAGATACTCTGCCGCGGCTTCGTGAAGACTGGCGGCTCGATTTCGTAGTAGTCAACGGCGAGAACGCCTCGAACGGCATGGGGCTCAGCGCCGACCATGCCAAGATCCTGCTGGATGCCGGGGCCGATTGCATCACCCTTGGCGATCACGCCTTCGACCAGAAAGACATGATGCAGTTCATCCAGACCGAACCGCGCATCATTCGCCCGCAGAACTATGCCCACGGTGATGTGCCGGGGCGGGGATACCGCGTCTTCGAGGCACGCGGCGGACGCAAGGTGCTGGTGGCACAGGTGCTGGGCCAGGTCTTCATGAAGCGCCCCTTCGATGATCCGTTTTCTGCGATTGACACGATCCTGCGCAAGCATCCGCGCGGCGGCATGGTGCAGGCCTCCATCGTCGATGTGCATTGCGAGGCGACCTCGGAAAAGATGGGGATGGGCCACTTCTGTGATGGCCGTGCCTCGCTCGTGGTCGGCACCCACACCCACGTTCCCACGGCTGACACCCAGATCCTGCCGAACGGCACCGCTTTCCAGTCCGATGCCGGCATGTGCGGAGACTACAATTCGGTGATCGGCATGGAAAAAACCGAACCCATGCGCCGCTTTGTCACCGGTATGCCCAAAGCCCGCTTTACGCCCGCCTTGGGCGAAGCCACGCTGTCCGGTGTCTATGTGGAAACCGACGATCGCACTGGTGCGGCCACCCGTATCGAAATGGTCCGTCAGGGCGGACGCCTCACGCAGGCCGGACCTGCATGAACCAGCGGCACTTCTTCGCCATCCTGCTCCTGCTCGGGTCGGGGTGGGGGCTGACCATCCCGCTGACCAAGGTCGCCGTCAGCGAAGGCTACGAACCGCTTGGCCTGATCTTCTGGCAGATGGCCATCGGTGCCGTCGCGCTTGGCCTGTTCCGCGTGATCCGGGGCAAACCCGTCGGTATGCCACGGGGCAAGCTGTGGTTCTTCCTGATGGTGGCGCTGCTGGGAACGGTCCTGCCGAACACCTTCTCCTTCCGCGCCGCGGCGCATCTCCCGGCAGGGGTGATGGCGGTCTGCATCTCCTTGGTGCCGATCTTTGCCTTTCCCATCGCGATGGCCCTGCGCACCGACAGTTTCGACTGGCTGCGCCTTGGCGGGCTGGCTGCGGGCCTTGCCGGCGTTGTGCTTCTGGTCGGCCCCGACAGCCTGCCCGAAGCCGGCATGGCACTTTGGATTCCCATCGCACTGGTCGCCCCGCTTTGCTACGGGCTCGAAGGCAATATCGTGGCCAAGGTCGGCATGCAGGGTCTTGGCCCCGGCCATGTGCTCTTTGGGGCGTCCGTCCTCGGAGCGATCATCGCCCTGCCGCTGGCCATTGGCTCAGGCCAGTTCATCGACCCGCGCACCGAATGGAATGCGCCCGAGTTTGCAATTCTCGGGGCGGCGGTCATCCACGTGGCCGTTTACACTGGCTATGTCTGGCTGGTTTCACAGGCTGGCGCAGTCTTTGCGTCGCAAGTCGCTTATGTCGTAACCGGCATGGGCGTAATCTGGTCCATGCTCCTGTTGTCCGAACGCTACTCGGGTTGGGTATGGGCCTCTTTGCTTCTTATTCTTGTTGGAATGTTTATGGTACAGCCCCGGCGCAAGGATGTGCTTGCCTCCTAGGTGGGCATCGGCAATTGTGATCGCAGGCAAATTTCGGAAGACGAATGGACCTTTTTGATTTCTCTCAGACAACTCAAGCATACCTCGCCATGGGCGTCGTGGTGTGCATGTTCGCCCTTTTCATGCGCGAAGCCTATCCGGCAGAGGTGGTTGCCATCGCAGGCGCATCGGTGCTGCTGATCCTTGGCCTTCTGCCCTATGACGAGGCGCTGCACGTCCTGTCGAACCCGGCCCCCTGGACCATTGCGGCGATGTTTATCGTCATGGGCGCGCTGGTGCGCACAGGGGCCCTCGACTGGTTTACCCAACTCGCGGAATCCCAGGCCGAACGCAGCCCGTTAATCGCGATTGGCGCCCTCATGGGGTTCGTGATGATCGCCTCTGCTTTCATGAACAACACCCCCGTTGTGGTGGTCATGATCCCCGTGTTTATTCAGCTCTCGCGCAAACTGGGCGTCTCGGCCAGCAAGCTGCTGATCCCGCTGTCCTATGCGGCGATCCTCGGCGGCTGTCTGACCCTTATCGGCACCTCGACCAACCTGTTGGTTGACGGTGTGGCCCGTTCGCGCGGCATGGAACCCTTCACCATTTTCGAGGTCACGCCGCTGGCTGCGATCCTCGCGCTTTGGGGCGCGTTTTACCTCAGCGTCATCGCCCCCCGCCTGTTGCCCAGCCGAGGCAGCATGTCCGACCTCCTGTCCGACAAGGCCTCGAAGAAATTCTTCACCGAAGCCGTGGTGCCGCCGGAATCCAACCTGATCGGGCGTGAAGTCACCGGTGTTCAGCTGTTCAAACGCGACGGCGTGCGCCTTGTCGACGTGATCCGCGGCGATGCCTCGCTGCGCCGCAACCTTGATGGTGTCACCCTTCAGGTTGGCGACCGTGTGGTCCTGCGCACGAAGATGACCGAACTTCTGAGCCTGCAACGCAACAAGAGCCTCAAGCGCGTCGATCAGGTTTCGGCCGTTGAAACCACCACCGTCGAAGCCCTCATCACGCCAAACTGCAAGATGGTTGGCCGCCGCCTTGGCGAACTGCGTCTGCGCCGTCGTTTCGGTGTCTACGTCATCGCTGCGCACCGTCGCGACAAGAACATCGGCCGCCAGCTTGACGACCTGATGGTTCAGCCCGGTGACACGCTGCTTCTCGAAGGCTCTCCGGAAGACATTCAGCGCCTGTCGACCGAGATGAACATGCTCGACGTGTCCAAACCCACGGACCGTGCCTACCGCCGCAGCCATGCGCCCCTGGCAATTGGTGCGCTGGCGGGCATCGTGGCTCTCGCGGCCTTTGGTGTCGCCCCGATCCTGCTCCTCGCGGTTCTGGCAATGGCGCTGGTCTTCCTGACCCGCTGTATCGACAGTGACGAGGCCTTCGGCTTTGTCGATGGGCGCCTGCTTGCCCTGATCTTCGCCATGCTGGCGGTGGCCACGGCGCTCGAGACCTCGGGCGCGATCGAGCTGATCGTACATGCCATCACGCCCTATATCGCGGAACTCTCGCCGTTCTTCATCGTCTGGTCGATCTACCTTCTGACCTCGGTGCTGTCGGAAACCATCAACCACGCGGTTGCGGTTGTTCTGACGCCGGTGGCCATCGGTATTGCCACCTCGCTTGGCATCGACCCGCGCCCGCTTGTCGTGGCCGTGATGATCTCGGCAAGCGCCACCTTCGCGACACCGATCAGCTACCAGACCAACATGATGGTCTATGGCCCCGGCGGTTACCGGTTTACCGACTTCATGAAGGTGGGCATCCCGCTCAACCTCAGCGTCGGTCTGCTTGCATCACTTCTGATCCCGTTTTTCTGGCCGCTGTGATCCTGGCGGCCAGACCCTTTCCTTCGTCAAAAGGCAACGTGCGTTTGCGAAACCGCGGAATTTCCAAACTCCGCACCTCCGCAATACCGTCACGATACCGACGTAATACCGACGTTGGGTTTTCAGGGCCTCAGACCAGTTAACCCCTTGATTCGAAAAGGGCCGCTCCAAACGGGCGGCCCTTTGTCATTGAACTGCGATACCGATCACTTCCGCTTCTTCGGCGGCATCAAATCGGTGATGGTGCCTTCGAACATTTCAGCGGCAAAGTTCACCGTCTCCGACAGCGTCGGGTGCGGGTGGATCGTATGGCCCAGATCAACGGCATCAGCGCCCATTTCAATGGCCAGCGCCACCTCGGCGATCAGGTCGCCAGCGTTGGGGCCCACGATACCGGCACCGATCACACGGTCGCCGTCTTCGTCGAAGATGACCTTGGTGATCCCCTCTGAGCGACCCAGCGACAGCGAGCGACCCGAGGCAGCCCATGGGAACACGCCCTTGCCAACTTTGATGCCTTCCGCCTTGGCCTGCGTCTCGGTGACACCCACCCAGGCAACCTCGGGATCGGTATAGGCAACCGAGGGGATGACGCGGGCATCAAAGAAGCGCTTGTGACCCGCGCAGACCTCTGCCGCAACCTTGCCCTCATGCACGGCCTTGTGCGCCAGCATGGGCTGGCCAACAACGTCACCGATGGCAAAAATATGAGGCACACCAGTGCGTTGCTGGTTGTCGACCGCGATAAAGCCACGCTCGTCCACAGCCACGCCAGCCGCACCAGCATTGATCTTGGCACCATTCGGGCGACGTCCGACAGCCACCAGCAGCTTGTCGAAGGTATCCACCTTCTCGCCGTCCGGACCTTCCATTGTCACTTTAAGACCTTCGTCGGTTGCCTCAACAGCCGTGACCTTGGTTTTGGTCAGCACCGCCTCATAGCGCGCTTCAATGCGCTTTTGCAGCGGCTTGACGATGTCCTTGTCGGCACCGGGAATGATCTGGTCCATGAACTCAACGATGGTCACGTCAGAGCCAAGCGCATCATAAACGGTTGCCATTTCCAGACCGATGATCCCGCCACCCAGAACCAGCAGGCGACCGGGAACATCTTCCAGTTCCAGTGCACCGGTCGAGTCGATCACCCGCGGATCGTCATGCGGGATGAAGGGCAGGGTCACCGGCTCGGACCCGGCGGCGATGATGCACTGGTCAAAGCTGACAGTGGATTTTTCGCCGTCGTTGTCGACCTCGATCATGTTCGGCCCGGTAAAGGTGCCATAGCCATTGACGACCTGAACCTTCCGCCCTTTGGCCAGACCCGCAAGACCACCTGTCAACTGGTTGATAACGCTCTCTTTCCAGCCGCGCAGCTTGTCGAGATCGACCTCCGGTTTGGCAAAGGTGATGCCGTGATCGGCCATCTCTTCGGCCTCGGTCATGACCTTGGCCGCGTGCAGAAGGGCCTTGGACGGAATACAGCCGACGTTGAGGCAGACGCCACCAAGCGACGAGTCCTTCTCGATCAGGACAACCTTCTTGCCAAGGTCCGCCGCGCGGAACGCCGCGGTATAGCCACCCGGGCCGGAGCCCAGAACCACCACCTCGGCATGAACGTCGCCCGCCCCGGTCGCGGTGCCTGTTGCTGCCACGGCTTGCGGTGCGGCCGGAGCCGCAGGCGCGTCTGCCTTGGGGGCGTCTTCCGCCGCTGCACCTTCGAACACCATGATGACCGTGCCTTCGGAAACAGTGTCGCCTTCGGCAACCTTGATTTCCTTGACCACGCCCGCTGCGGGCGAGGGCACTTCCATCGTGGCCTTGTCGCTCTCCAGTTCGATCAGCGGGTCCTCGGCGGCGACAGTGTCGCCAACCGAAACCAGGATCGAGATCACGGGAACGTCGGAAAAATCACCAATATCAGGGACTTGAACTTCCATTGTGTCGTCCTCCTTACCACATCAGCTTGCGCATGTCGCCGAGCAGGGTCTTGAGCGTCACGCAGAAGCGTGCGGCCAGGGCACCGTCGATGGCGCGGTGGTCATAGCTCAGGCTCAGCGGCTGCATGAGGCGCGGTACAAACTCTTCGCCGTTCCAGACCGGTGCCATTTTCGAGCGCGTCAGGCCAAGGATGGCCACTTCCGGCGCGTTCACGATCGGAGTGAACGAGGTGCCGCCGATACCGCCCAGCGACGAGATCGTGAAGGTGGCGCCCGACATGTCCGCCGACTTCAGCTCGCCTGCGCGCGCCTTGCCCGACAGCTCCATCAGGTCCTTGGAAATCTCGACAAGACCCTTGCGATCGGCATCCTTGATGACCGGAACAACAAGGCCGTTCGGCGTGTCCGCCGCGAAGCCGATGTTGTAGTAGTCTTTCTTGATCAGCTTGTCGCCGTCGGGATGGATCGACGAGTTCACTTCCCAGTGCTGCTTGAGCGCCGAAACCGAGGCTTTGATCACGAAGGACAGCAGGGTCACGCGATAGCCGTCTTCCTTGGCCAAGGTGTCCATTTCCTTGCGGTATTTGTCGAGGTCGGTGATATCGGCCTCGTCGTTGTGCGTCACGTGGGGCACGTTGAGCCACGAACGGTGCAGGGCAGGGCCCGAAATCTTCTTGATGCGCGGCATGTCCACGTCTTCGACCGGCCCGAACTTCGAGAAGTCGACCGCGGGGATCGGCGGAATGCCCATGCCGCCTTGAACCGCACCACCCGCTGCCGGAGCGGCGGCCGTCGAGGATTTCAGGAAGGCCGTGACGTCTTCGCGCAGGATACGGCCCTTGCGGCCGGTGCCGTTGACTTTTGACAGGTCGATCTCAAGCTGGCGGGCAAAGGCGCGCACAGACGGCGAGGCATGCGCCTTGCCAAAGCCCGCATCGGTTACCGCTGCCGGGGCAGGGGCCGGAGCCGCAGGAGTTGCCGGAGCGGCGGCAGGCGCCGCTGCCGGGGCGGTTTCGGCTGGGGCTTCCGCCGCGCCTTCGCCTTCCACCAAAAGCAGGAGCGAGCCTTCAGAAACCGAGTCACCCTCGGCGACTTTGATCTCGACAACCTTGCCCGACGCAGACGAGGGCACTTCCATCGTGGCCTTGTCGCTTTCCAGCTCAACAATCGGGTCTTCTTCCGCGATCACGTCGCCTACGCTGACCAAGATGGTAACAACCGGAACTTCCGAGAAATCACCGATATCGGGAACTTTTACTTCAACAGTCATTGTTCAATCTCCTCTCTTCCCGATCACACCAGGCGCGGGTTCGGCTTGGTGCCGTCGATGTCATATTTGGCAAGCGCCTCTTCCAGCACTTTCTTGGTGATGCTGCCTTCGCGGAACAGGTCCACCATGGCGGCTGCTGCGATGTGGTTTGCGTCCACCTCGAAGAAACGGCGCAGATTTACACGGCTGTCCGACCGGCCGAACCCGTCGGTGCCAAGCACCGTGTAGCGGCCCGGAACACAGGTGCGGATCTGCTCTGCATAGTTCTTCATGTAGTCGGTGGCCGCGATGACCGGACCCTTGGCCTTGGCAAGCTGCTCAGCCACGAAAGAGGTTTTCTGCTCTTCCAGCGGGTTCAGGCGGTTCCAGCGCGCCACGTCCTGGCAATCTCGCGCCAGTTCGTTGTAGCTGGTCGCCGACCAGATTTCCGAAGTCACGCCGAAATCAGCTTCCAGCATCTCGGCAGCCTTGATGGCCTGAACCAGAATGGTGCCCGATCCCATGAGGGTGACGTGTTTCTTGGACGGCTTCTTAACCTCTTTGAAACGATAAAGCCCTTTGATGATCTCGTTTTCGACACCCATCGGCATATCCGGGTGGCTGTAGTTCTCGTTCATCAGAGTGAGGTAGAAGAACACGTCTTCCTGATCTTCGTACATCCGCTTCAGACCATGCTGTACGATGGCCGCAACCTCGTACTGGAAGGTCGGGTCATAGCTGACGCAGTTCGGGATGGTACCGGCCAGGATGTGGCTGTGGCCATCTTCGTGCTGAAGGCCTTCACCGTTCAGGGTTGTGCGCCCTGCGGTGCCGCCAAGCATGAAGCCACGCGCACGGCTGTCACCTGCGGCCCAGGCCAGATCGCCGATCCGCTGGAAGCCGAACATCGAGTAGTAGATGAAGAACGGGATCATCGGCACGCCGTGGTTCGAATAGGCAGTGGCAGCGGCGATCCAGTCGGCCATTGCGCCGGCTTCGTTGATGCCTTCCTGAAGAACCTGACCGTTGGTCGATTCCTTGTAGTACATCATCTGGTCGGCATCTTCCGGCGTATAGTTCTGCCCTTCCGGGTTGTAGATGCCCACCGAACGGAACAGGCCTTCCATGCCAAAGGTACGGCTTTCGTCCGGAACGATCGGAACCACGTTCTTGCCGATCTTCTTGTCACGCAGCAGCGTGGTCAGGATGCGGACAAAGGCCATCGTCGTCGAAATCTCGCGATCCCCGGTGCCCTTGAGCTGGGCATCGAACTTCTCGAGCGCGGGAATTTCGAGTTTCGGCGCATCGTGGAAGCGTTTGGGGAATTCACCACCCAGAGCTTTACGACGATCCGCGAGATAGGCTTTCTGGGCGTTGTTCAGTTGAACGAACGGTGCCTTGGGCAGATCTTCATCACTTACCGGGATTTTGAAACGGTCGCGGAAAGCACGCAGTTGGTCTTCTGCGAGTTTCTTTTGCTGGTGGGTGATGTTCATGCCTTCACCAGCAGACCCCATGCCGTAGCCCTTGACAGTCTTGACCAGAAGGCAGGTCGGGGTGCCCTTGGTGTCGCTGGCACGTTTGAACGCCGTGTACACTTTTTGCGGGTCGTGACCACCGCGGCGCAGCGACCAGATCTGTTCGTCGGTCCAGTCCTCAACCAGCTTCGCGGTTTCGGGGTATTTGCCGAAGAAGTGTTCACGAATATAGGCACCGTCCTTCGACTTGAAGGTCTGGTAGTCGCCGTCCACGGTTTCATCCATGAGCTGGCGCAGCTTGCCGGTGGTGTCTTTCTCGAGAAGCTCATCCCAGCCCTTGCCCCAGAGGAGCTTGATCACGTTCCAGCCGGCACCACGGAAGTCACCTTCCAGTTCCTGAACGATCTTGTGGTTGCCGCGCACCGGACCATCAAGGCGTTGCAGGTTGCAGTTCACAACGAAGATCAGGTTGTCGAGGCCCTCGCGCACCGCGAGGTCGATGGCGCCACGGCTTTCCGGTTCGTCCATCTCGCCATCGCCAAGGAAACACCAGACCTTGCGGTCGGCCATGTCGATGTGGCCGCGGTTGTGCATGTATTTCATGAACCGCGCCTGGTAGATCGCCATGAGCGGGCCAAGACCCATCGAGACGGTCGGGAACTGCCAGTAGTCGGGCATCAACCAAGGGTGGGGGTAGGAGGACAGGCCGTTGCCGGCAACCTCCGAACGGAAGTTCTCAAGCTGCTCTTCGCTGATGCGCCCTTCCATGAAAGACCGCGCGTAGATGCCGGGGATCACGTGACCCTGGAAGAAAACAAGGTCGCCACCGTGGATCGCAGACTTGGAGCGCCAGAAATGGTTTAAACCTATATCATACATGACCGCCGAAGAGGCGAAGGAGGCGATGTGGCCGCCGTATTCGCTGGATTCCTTATTGCGACGTACAACAGTCGCCATGGCGTTCCAGCGGTTGATGGTGCGGATGCGCCATTCCATTTCCAGATCGCCGGGAAACTCTTCCTGGTCATCTGCAGGGATGGTGTTCTGGTAGGGCGTGGTTGCCGAGAAGGGCAGGTTGGCCCCGGATGCGCGGGCCTGTTGAACAGCTTTATCCAGCAAATAATGGGCGCGTTCGGCACCGTCGCGTGCAATTACATCCTCGACGGCTTCTTGCCATTCACGGCTTTCAATTGGGTCGATGTCTTCGAATTGGGTCGCCATTCGCAGCGTCCTCCTCCTGTTTGACGTAGCGTTGCTCGCTTATAGTTTAATATTAAACAATCTAGCTAGTCCACTACAGACATAGCTGCCATGCGTCAGATGGGAGACTTGGTTTAGGGGCTGGAAAACAAAAAAGGCGCTGTGAAGACCGTCACAGCGCCTTTGATTTTTTGATGTGGGGCTGTCTAGGTCGCCGAGTTGTCCTCATGTGGGAGAACGAGGTTCAGAACAACAGCACAGAGAGCTGTTGGTGCCACGGCTGACGTCATGAGAGTCTTGACCACACCGGGAAGATACTGAACCGCAGTGGGGACAAGGTTCAGACCCAGACCTGCGGCCAGCGACACGGCGATGATCACCATGTTGCGGCGGTTCATCTGAACTTCGGACAGAACGTTCATGCCCGCGGCGGCCACCATGCCGAACATCACGATCACACCTCCACCAAGAACCGGCAGGGGCATCGAGGCAATGATGGCTCCGATCTTGGGAAGCAGACCACAGACGATCATGATCAGGCCCGAGATGGTTACGACGTGACGGCTCATGATGCCGGTCATGCCAACGATGCCCACGTTCTGGCTGAACGAGGTATTCGGCAGGCCCCCAAATACGCCCGCAACGGCGGTTCCCAAACCATCAGCATAGGTCGCGCCCTGGATCTCGGCGTCGGTGGCATCCCGCCCCGCACCGGCCTTTGCGGTTGCCGAAGCATCGCCAACGGTCTCGATTGCCGAAACCACCGAAACAAGAGTCACTGCAATCACGGCTCCAAGGCTGAACTCAAATCCATAGGGCAGCGGTGTGATACCAGTGACCCAGGATGCCTTGCCAACGGCGGCGAAATTCACCATGCCGAGGAAGTAGGCAAGGATATAGCCTGCGATCAGACCGATCAGGATCGCCGCATTCGAAAGCGTGCCCTTAGCAAAGAACTTCACGCCCAAAGCAACAATGACCACCGTCAGGGCAACCGACCAGTGCATCAGGGAGCCAAAGCTCTCTGCTTCCATCTGGAACTTGGCCGCGCCTCCAGCGGCATATTTGATTGCGACCGGGATCAGGTAGAGCCCGATGGCCAGAATGACCAGGCCGGTGACAAGCGGGGGGAACAGCCAGCGAAGCTTACCGATCACCGAGCCAAGTGCAAAGTGAATTGCCCCGCCGATGATGCAAGCCGTGAGTGCGACCCCAAGTCCTTGGGTGGCGGCCACACCGGCCAAAACGCCGACAAATGCAAAGCTCGTGCCCTGCATGATGGGCAGGCGTGCGCCGATCGGGCCCATGCCGATTGTCTGAAACAGCGTGGCAACGCCCGCGAAAAGCATTGCCATCTGGATCAGGTAAACTTGCTCCGCGCCGCCAAAGGCAAGACCAGCGGCCCCGGCAACGATAATGGAGGGCGTCACGTTCGAGGCAAACATCGCCAAGACATGTTGCAACCCAAGCGGCACAGCCTGTGCCAGTTGAGGGGTGTAGTTGGGATCCTTGAGATTTGGTGTCGTCCCTGTCGTAGTCGTATCCATACGTTTTTCTCCTGTTGTATGGGGTGTTCGCCGCCTTCGTTTGACGTGCGGCTTTGGGTGATTGGGCCGGGTCTGGGACCCTGCCATCGGAGGCCTGCCACCAAAGATGCTTTTGACCGGGCGCATGATAAGGTTGCGCAGATCCCTGGTAGCGGTTTCGACGCATCCTACAGCAGAGCTGTAAGCAGGACTTTCAAGGAATTCCTGAAAGTTCTCTTTGTGACTTGTGATGCGGCTTGGGGCAGGCCGGCCGAAATTTGGGCGCCGCGCAAAAATTTAGCCCGCTAACGATGGGGCAGGTGTTTACAAACTTTGGATTTTTTGTCCTGCGGGAGCCTTGGATTGGCTCGGATCAGACAAGCTCTTGCTGAATACGTTCCACCATGTGATCGATAAACAATCGGGTCTTGGGGTCCTGGTGACGGCGATGCGTATAGAGGCAGGCCATCTGGATGGGAATTGGGAGATTATCCGTCAACACGGGCACAAGAGAGCCGGACTTGAGGTGTTCGGCCACTTCAAAAACGGGTTTTAGAACAATGCCCTGCCCGTCAAGTGCCCAATTCGTCAAAACGTCTCCGTCGTCAGTTTCAAACGGACCCTTTACGGCAAATTTCTTGGTGCCGTCTTGCGTCTGGAGCTGCCACTGAAATTCGGGTGCCCCGGGATAGCGAAGATTAAGTGCATCGTGCGTTCCGTTAATGAGGTCTTCCGGTTGCGTGGGCATGCCGCGTTCCTGAATATAGGCAGGCGATGCGCACAGTATGCGGGGACAATCGGCAATTTTCCTAATACGCAAAGTACTGTCCTCGGGCAGACCAAGAAAAAACGCCACGTCCAGTCCCTCGGCGGTCAGATCCAACTTTCGATCCGACAGGCGCAATCTCAGGTCAACTAGAGGATAGGCTTTCTTGAAGCTGGGTATATGTGGGGCAATCAGGCGTCGTCCTACCCCCAGTGGAGCGGCGACATACAAAGTGCCGCGCGGGGACTGGGTGACAGAAGAGACCGCGGCCTCTGCCTCGTCGATGGTTTCGAGAATTTTGCAGGCGCCCGAGTAGAATATCTGACCCTGTTCCGTTGCATTCAACTGTCGCGTGGTGCGCATGAAAAGTCTGACCCCAAGGTATTCTTCCAGCTGGGAAATTCGCGACGAGGCCACCGCCGCCGAGATACGTTGATCGCGGGCGGCTGCGGACATGCTGCCCAATTCGTAGACACGGACGAAGGTTCGGATATTGTCGAGGTAGGACATTTGTTATTTTTTGGTTTTCTTTGAAGCTGTTCGGGTTTTTTCTACGATAGCGGATAATCGTGTGTCACGTTAATTTGCGAAAAAGTCACGGAAGGGCCGGGTATGGATTTTGTGTTCCTGTGGGATTGGGTGGAATTCGCCCTGCGTTGGTTGCATGTGATTACGGCTATCGCATGGATTGGATCTTCTTTTTATTTCATTGCCTTGGATCTGGGTTTACGTCGCGATGGAGAGCTTGGCGGGGCGGATGGAGAAGAGTGGCAGGTGCACGGCGGCGGGTTTTACCATATCCGCAAGTACCTTGTTGCACCTGAGGCAATGCCCGAACATCTGACATGGTTCAAATGGGAGAGCTATTCAACCTGGTTGAGTGGTGCGGCGCTTTTGATGGCGGTCTACTGGGTTGGCGGAGAAATGTACCTGATCGATGCCACCAAGTCGGAGCTGAGCCTGTGGCAGGGGATCGGCATTTCAGCGGTTTCACTAACCATCGGTTGGCTGGTTTACGATCGGCTTTGCAAATCCGGACTGGCGCAGAATCCGACAGCTTTGATGCTGTTGTTGTTTGTGCTGCTTGTGGTCATGGGGTGGGGGTATACACAAGTCTTCACGGGCCGCGCCATGATGCTGCATCTTGGCGCTTTCACGGCAACGATCATGACGGCGAACGTGTTTTTCATAATCATGCCCAATCAACGGATCGTGGTGGCGGATCTGAAGGCGGGGCGAAAGCCTGATCCGAAGTACGGCAAGATTGCCAAGCTGCGGTCGACACATAACAACTATCTCACCTTGCCCGTGATTTTCCTCATGTTGTCAAACCATTATCCCTTGGCCTTCGCGACCGAGTACAACTGGATCATCGCCGCATTGGTATTCCTCATGGGCGTCACGATCCGGCATTTCTTCAACACGATGCATGCGCGCGGCGGTATGAAGTGGTGGACCTGGGGCGCGACCGCGGCCTTGTTTGCAGCAATCATCCTGCTTTCGTCGGCGGGGCCGGAGGTTTCGGATTACGATGAGGAGGAGGCGCGGGCGTTTACGCCGGCGGAGGCGGTTTATGCCGAAGCAGAGGGTTTTGACGAGGTGATCGACATCGTGTTGGGGCGGTGTTCGATGTGCCATGCAAGAGAGCCTGGCTTTGACGGGATTGGCCATGCGCCGAAGCAGGTACTCCTTGAAACTCCACAAGAAATTGCCTTTCAGGCCAAGCGGATCTACCTGCATTCCGGGCTGAGCACGGCCATGCCGCCGGCCAATGTGAGCTGGATGGAGCCCGAAGAACGGGCGGCCATCGTGCGGTGGTTCAAGGCGGCGCAGCGGGGCTGAAACCCGCGTCGGTGCAACGTCGGTATTACGTCGGTATTGCGGAGGTGCGGTGTCCGTCTTGATGGGCGTTTACCGATGTTTCCAAAGAATGAAGATATTGTAATTCACACATTTGAATGTCAGCATGTAGGCAATTCGCCTAGGTGAGGAGAGGATCATTCAAATGGCAATGACGCGGAGACAACTGCTTCAGGGGGCAGTTGCAGGAACGGCCCTGGCCGGCATGGGAGGCAAGCTGGCGCTGGCCTCGGACAAGGCCGAGATCGGCAGCATGAAAATCACGACACTGTCGGATGGCAATCTGAACCTGCCGGGGGATTTCATTTTCGGGCCGATGCCGAAAGACAAGCTGGCGCCGATCCTTGCTGCGAACGGGATTGGCGACGGGCCGTTGACGCCTGAATGCAATGTAACGCTGCTTCAGGACGGTGAGCGCACAATCCTTTTTGATACGGGCTCGGGTCCGGCGTTTCAGGAGAGCGCAGGGCTTTTGGTGGACTCGCTGGACGAAGCGGGTGTGGCGGTCGAGGATGTGACCCACGTTGTCTTTACCCATTGCCACCCGGATCACCTTTGGGGCGCATTGGATGATTTTGACGATCCGCTGTTTCCTGAGGCCGTTCACATGATGGGGCGGTCCGAGTGGGATTATTGGTGGAACCCCGAGACCGTGAACACCATCGAGGAAGCCCGAACCACGATGGCCGTTGGAGCCAAGCGGCGGATGGAGGTTCTGGAAGACGCGATTACCCTGTTTGATGCGGGGCAGGAAATTCTGCCGGGGGTGATGGCGCGGGCGTCTTACGGTCACACGCCGGGCCACATGGCTTTTGAGCTGCGCTCCGGCAGCGAGAGCGTGATGGTTGTGGGGGATTCCATCGGCAACCACCACGTTGCCTTTGCCGCGCCGGGCTGGCATTCGGGGTCGGATCAGGACAAGGAGACCGCAGCGGCCACGCGGCAAAGCCTTCTGGACCAGATGAGCGCCGAAAAGACGCGGATCATCGGCTATCACCTCCCGGGCGGCGGCATGGGACATGTCGAACGCACGGGCGACGCCTATCGCTTTGTGCCTCAGGGGGCGTGACCCCGAACAGTAGACCTGTGCGCCTTGCCCGGATATGACGGGGCAGGGCAGACAGGAGGCCATCATGCAGGCAGTGATTTTCGATCTTGATGGAACGCTGGTTGATAGCGTCTGGGATATTCAGGCGTCGGTGAACCGCGTGCTGGCCGAGGAAGGCCAGGAAGCGCTTGATGTGGATACGATCAAGTCCTTTGTGGGCGACGGGCTTCCCAAGCTGACGGAACGTGTCATCCTGCATCTTGGTTTGGGCATGGAACATCATGCGCGCCTGACGGCGGATATCCTGCAGGTCTATGAAACAGCGGACCTGACCCATTCGCGCCTTTATCCCGGTGTCGAAGAGGCGCTGGCTGCCTTGAAGGCCAAGGGCTACCGGATGGGGGTCTGCACCAACAAACCCTTTGGCCCGGCGGTCAAGGTTCTGATGGCGATGGGGATCGATCATTTCTTTGAAGGTGTGATCGGAGGGGACTCGCTGGCGCAGCGCAAACCCGATCCGGCCCCGCTGATCGCCACGATGGAGAAAATCGGCGCCACGCAGGTGGTGTTTGTGGGGGATAGCGAGATTGACGGGGAAACGGCGCAGCGTGCGGAAATCCCCTTTGCGCTGTACTCGGAAGGGTATCGCAAGCGCGAAATTGACGAAATCCTGCACTCCGCGGTGTTCTCGGACTATGACGACTTGGTGAAAATCGTATCAGACAGCTTTGCAAACGTTGCCTGACGCGCCCTGTTTTGCCTAGTCTTAGGCAAAACAGGGAGTGAATGATGAAACAAGCGATGCTTACGGCGGCGATGGTTCTTGGGCTTGCAGGTGCAGCCATGGCAGCGCCGCCGGTTCTTGAACTTGCCGATCCCCAGCCGAAGTCGGTGAAATCCGGCCTTGCGGTGACCTATGCTTATCCGATTGATGTGAAGACCCTGAGCGATGCGCGTACCGCGTTGAAGAAAGAAGGCGTGGCAGGGCGCCCGCTGGCGGGTCTGGATTATCCTGATACTCGTGAAGGCGCCAAGGTCATGACCTCGGACAAGGCCTATGTGGTGGCAGCGCGGATCAACGGCTACATGAAGTTCGATGCGCCGGGTGTGTACGAGATCGAGATGTTCTCGAACGATGGTCTGGATCTGTCGCTTGGCGGGCAGCGGATTGCCAAGCTTGACGAGCGCGCGCCCTGTGGCAGTGCGGGGCGTCGCCGGGTCGAGGTCAAGGACGCCGGCTGGTACAAGCTTTCGGCAGTTTATTTCCAGCGGATGGGCACCAGTTGCCTTCAGATGGAGATGGGCAAGGACGGGGCGAAGCGAAAGCAGGTGTCCAACGCGGTTTTCGGATACTAGGGAGCGGGCGGCCGAAATGCGCCGCCTTTTTCGTGGCCGGTGGCTAGATCAGTTCCACGAGGGATTTACCCAGTCTGAAAGGGGCTGCGAAGGCCACGAGGCATAGGGCGATGATCTGGAGCACGAGGATCAGGGCGTTGTCCTGAAGGAACTCCCATTCCTGTTTCAGCTCGCTGACCTGTGTGATCAGCTCGTCGTAGGAATCGGCAAGAATCTGGAAGTCGGCGGCGATCACCGGCTGCGAGAGGCGCACCTTTGCGAGGGCGGGGCGGGTGATCGCGTCGCGCGGCTCGAAAGCCAGGAACTCGGCCGGGTCAAAGGCGTTGGCGGTTTCCTGCATTTCTGGCATCTCGCTGCGCCCGACAAGAAAGTTCAACCCTTGCAGGGGGGCCGCGGCGCGGGTGACCGTCAGGAACAGGGGAAGGTCGCTGTTGCCTGCGGTCGAGGCAGAGAGGAATTCGACCTTTTCGCACAGGGTGCTGACCTGATCATCAAGGGGCGACAGGCAGTAGCGCAGCCGGAAGCGGGCGGCGTCGGCGTCGAACTCGTGGCTGGCGGTGTAGGCGATGTCGATCTGGCGGTCGAGGCGGGCCGTGTCCTCGGTGTAGATGCCGGCGAGAATGGCGGTGACGGCGCCGATGCCGCCAAGAAGAACCCAGACGAGATCGGCGATTTTCCAGGCGCGGGAGGATTTGGGCAGGCGGAACAGGAAAGCTGTTGCGACGATCCCTGTGGCGAAACAGCCAAGGAGGAGAGGGAGTTGGTTGTCCACGACAAAGTTCATGCAGGCACCTGAGACGGGTTGGGTCAGGGGAGAGTTTAGGGAGCGGGGCTGTGCAGGGGCAACCGGCCTCACGCGGGTGTGTACTGCGCGAGAGGGGTGACGCAAATTCACGTCATTCTGTCGGCCTGCCACATTTGCGGCATATTCCTAAAGTATAAATTACCCCAGGTAAGAACAATTTTGAGGAGAGTGAGGGGTTACCTAGCAGGAAAGGAGCAGTCATGCTGGGACATATTAAGAAGCTATTTTCTGGGCGCGGTCGCGCTCCGCACCATAAACTTGGTCATCCCAATCCGCATCTGTCGCGTGATCCGCTGGATGATGAGATGGGGCTTGAGGAACTGTTCGAGGAATACGCCGAACACGATGAAGTGCCGATGCGGATGCTGCGGATGTCGCGGATGTTCGGGTTGAGTAAACAGCAGATTGCTCATCCCAACACGCAAGGGCGGATGCTTGTTCTGCGCTGCAACAACTGTTCGATGCGCGGTCGGTGTTTCAGGGACCGCGACCACAAGTGGACCAGCACGCCGGGGTTTGACAAGGAGCGCTGCGCCAATATCGAGACCTACCGCGAGATTGCGAAACGGGATGGCAACCGCGCGCCGATCAAGCACCAGATGTTCCGGATGCCAAAATTTCTCGGGAGATCATAATTTCACCATAATCCTATGGTTGAGTAGGATTGGGAAAGAAGACGTGATGATTGAGTAGTGACATGGTGGGACAAGAAACTGCATCGCGGGTTTGGGCCTGGTTCATCAAGCCGCTGGACAAACCTCTGACCGAAGAACAGGCGCGCGCGAAGGTGAGCCTGCATCGCGACACGCTGGGCCTTGGGGCGCTGATCGACGAATACGCCAATTCGACCGACGTGGCGCGCAGGCTGATGCGGATGGGGCACCTGTTTGGCCTTAGCAAACAGCAGATCGCCCATCCCAACACACAGGCCAAGCTGTTGGTCGAAAGCTGCAACACCTGCCGCAACCGCAGCCACTGTTTCCGCGACCGCAACGGCGCGCCGGTGGACCATCCGGGCTTTGACATCGAACGCTGCCCGGTGATCGAGACCCTGCGGGCGATCGCCAAACGCGACGGCAACCGGACAGCAATCCGCAACCGGATGATCTGAGGGCGGTCAAGGCTCGGTTACGTGGCCCTTTGCCTTCCGTATCGAAGCGGGATGGTTCGCTTTGTGGGACGTCGCCACGTTCAAAATCTTTGAAATCTATGAATGCGCTGTCGGGGTATTCCCTGGGACGTGAGGCGCAGCCCTGCGCAGCTAACCGCGCAAATCAAAGAGTGGCGCTGGCAGGGTGTTTCCCTGGGACGTGAGGCGTCAGCCGCACGGCCCGCGCCTGACCTTCCCCATGGGAAGGCGCTTCTCGCCTCCCCAAGGTCAGGCGCGGGCCTTTGTTTTGGGTAGAAGGATGTCTCAATTCGGCTAGACAATTTCCCTCTTGATTTCAGCGCAATTCAGGTTCGCATTCAGACAACACTGGGACTCCATTTTTGATAACGAATACCTGCTTGCGCACTTGATCTCTAATGTTTCGGCTTTCCAAGGTCAGCGTGTATTCTTTCGAAATATCCAATTGTCTCTCGTCGATGGTAATGAGTTCGAATGGCATTTCCTTTTCGGGTGCCAGATAGGGTAACACCTTGGAACTTAGGAGTAGTTCCTGGTTATCTTCTAGAAACAAATTGCTTCCCAAGGATGCCGCGCCGACGTTTTTTGCAATGAACTTATAGCTACGCCTCCCGCCTGATGATGAGCTGCCGCCGCCTCGCAACTGAAAAAAAGGCAATTCTCTTGATTGGGAAGCGAGAGTTTGATCTTCACGAACGGCAATGTCTAAGTTCAATTGTCGCTCGGTTATGCCGACCATTTCTTTTTGCTGTTCAACAGAATTTTTTAGTTCTTCCGCTTGGAGCTCAAGAGCTTGAACACTGTGTCTAAGTTCCCTTCCCTGCTGAAAGAAACCAAGCACTAGCCAGCAAATTGCTAGGGGGCCAAAGGCACCGGCCAAAAAATCGCCGACTTCATTCAGGCTCATTGGCTCAAGCTTCAGGGCGCCAGAGTAAAAGGCGAGGGGTATGCCGCCAACAAGGAGAATGAAGTAAAATTTTGTAATCTTGAGGCCTAGTGCCTCTAGTTTCGTCGCTTTTTGCTCAAGTTTTTCCGGCCTTTTGCCCTCCTCAAACATCCAACTCCTCCACGAACTTCGCGTTCTCCTGAATATACTGAAAGCGCAGTTCGGGTTTCTTGCCCATCAGCCGTTCCACGAGGTCTCCGGTTTCGCCGGGTTCGTCCTCGTCGATGGTGACGCGGATCAGGGTGCGCGAGGCGGGGTCCATCGTGGTTTCCTTGAGGTCCTTGGCGTCCATTTCGCCAAGACCCTTGAAGCGCGAGACGTCGATCTTGCCCTTGCCGCCAAGGCCTTTTTCCAGCCATTCGTCACGCTCGGTCTCGTCGATGCAGTAGACGCGTTTCGCGCCCTGCGTCAGGCGGAACAGCGGCGGGCAGGCGAGGTAGAGGTGGCCCTGGTCGATCATCGGGCGCATCTGGGTGAAGAAGAAGGTCATCAGGAGCGAGGCGATGTGCGCACCGTCGACATCCGCATCGGTCATGATGATGATCTTGTCATAGCGCAGGTCATCGACGTTGAACTTGGTGCCAAGGCCGACGCCAAGCGCCTGTGTCAGGTCGTTGATCTCGGCGTTTGAGCCGATCTTGGACGAGGCCGCACCGAGAACGTTGAGGATTTTACCGCGCAGGGGCAGGAGGGCCTGGGTCTTGCGGTTGCGGGCCATCTTGGCCGAGCCGCCCGCCGAGTCGCCCTCGACGATGAAAAGTTCGGTTCCATCGCGGTTGGTGGCGGAACAGTCGGTGAGCTTGCCCGGCAGGCGCAGCTTTTTGGTGGCCGATTTGCGCTGGGTCTCTTTTTCCTGACGGCGACGCAGGCGTTCCTCGGCGCGCAGGATCAGGAAGTCGAGAATGGCCCCGGCGGATTTGGTATCGGCGGCCAGCCAGTTGTCAAAGTGGTCGCGGACCGAGTTTTCCACCATCTTGTTGGCGGCCTCGGTCGACAGGCGGTCCTTGGTCTGGCCGACAAAGGCGGGATCGGCAATGAAGCAGGAGACCAGCGCGCAGCCGCCGGTCATCAGGTCGTCGCGGGTGATCTGGGTGGCCTTCTTGTTGCCGACCAGTTCGCCGTAAGCCTTGATGCCCTTGAGGATCGCAGCCCAGAAGCCGGTGACATGGGTGCCGCCTTCTGGGGTGGGTACGGTGTTACAGTAGGACTGGGTAAAGCCATCGCGCGAGGGCGTCCAGTTGATCGCCCATTCGACATAGCCTGCCTCGCCGAACTTCTCGCGGAACTCGACCTTGCCGGCAAAGGGCGCGTCGGCATAGGTCGAGGCGCTGCCAAGCACCTCGGTCAGGTAGTCCTTGAGGCCGCCGGGAAAGTGGAAGGTGGCCTCGGTCGGGGTTTCATTGTCGTCGATCTCGGATTTCCAGCGGATTTCGACGCCGGAGAAGAGATAGGCCTTGGAGCGCACGAGGGTGAAGAGGCGCTTGGGCTTGAAGCGGTGCGAGCCGAAGATCTCGGCATCGGCGTGGAAGGTCACGGTGGTGCCGCGCCGATTGGGGGCGCTGCCGACCTTTTCGACGGGGCCAAGCGGTTTACCGCGCGAGAACCGCTGTTCGTGCAGTTCCTTGTTGCGGGCGACCTGGACCACGAGGGAATCCGAGAGCGCGTTCACGACCGAGGAGCCAACGCCGTGCAGACCGCCCGAGGTCTGATAGGCCTTGCCCGAGAACTTGCCGCCCGCGTGCAGGGTGCAGAGGATCACCTCGAGCGCGGATTTGTCGGGGAACTTGGGGTGCGGATCAATCGGGATGCCGCGGCCGTTGTCGCGGATCGTGACCGAATAATCGGCGTGCAGTTCCACCTCGATCCGGTTGGCGTGACCGGCAACGGCCTCGTCCATGGAGTTGTCGAGGATTTCGGCCACCATGTGGTGCAGCGCGCGCTCGTCCGTGCCGCCGATATACATGCCTGGCCTCTGGCGGACAGGTTCGAGCCCTTCGAGGACTTCGATGGAGGAGGCGTCGTAGGATTGCGATTGGGTCTCGGTCAGGAGATCGTTTGCCATGCGTCGGGCTGCTCTTCTTGGTGTTGATTGGGGGCCATTATGGCAGGAGGGCGCGGCATGGGGAAGGGGGCAGCGCGAGATAGCTGTGGAGGGATTGATTGCGGGCAGAAAAAGCCTGTCAGGCGGGGCCATGTTGACGTGCATCAATGCAGCGTCAAGGTGCTTGGGGTAGGGTGTGCGCGAGTTCAGAAAATTGGAGAATTACATGACCGCAACTTCTGCGAATACTTCCGCTGCATCGAAAAAAACCACCAACGACGCCACCGAGGCACCCGTTGCCAACGGTGCGACCGCGCCTGTTGTGGCGGAAACCGCTGCGGAAGAACGCAAGGCCAACCCAAGCCCCGAAGAGGTACGTGCTGCGTTTGAAAGCGGCAAATACCCCTACGATACGAAGCTGTCGCGCAAAACCTACGAGGCGCAGAAGGCCAAGATTCAGGCTGAACTTCTGAAGGTTCAGCTTTGGGCGCAGGAAACCGGCCAGAAGTTCGTCATGTTGTTTGAAGGCCGCGATGCCGCTGGTAAGGGGGGGACGATCAAGCGCTTTACCGAGCACCTCAATCCGCGGATGGCGCGCGTTGTGGCGCTGAACAAGCCGACGGATGAAGAACGCGGTCAGTGGTACTTCCAGCGCTATATCAATCACCTGCCGACTTCGGGCGAGATCGTGCTCTATGACCGTTCGTGGTACAACCGCGCTGGCGTTGAGCGTGTGATGGGGTTCTGCGAGCCGGGGGAATACCTTGAGTTCATGCGCCAGACTCCTGATTTCGAACAGATGCTGGTGCGCTCGGGCATCCGCCTTTACAAATACTGGTTCTCGGTCACGCAGGACGAACAGCGCCGCCGGTTCAAGAGCCGCGAGACCGATCCTCTCAAGCAGTGGAAGCTGTCGCCGATCGACAAGGCATCGCTGGACAAGTGGGATGATTACACCGAGGCCAAGGAAGCGATGTTCTTCTATACCGACACCGCCGATGCGCCGTGGACGGTGATCAAGTCGAACGACAAGAAACGTGCGCGTCTGAACTGTATGCTGCACTTCCTGAACTCGCTGGATTATCCGGGTAAGGATCTGGACATCGCGCAGGCACCGGACCCGTTGATCGTGTCGACGGCGAGCCATGTGATCCATCGTTCGGAGCATATCCTGGGCACGGCGCTGCATCCGGATACCCGAAAGAAATAAGGGCTGCTGCTGCGCTGCTTCCAGAGGAGGGGATGTAGCGCGCTCTGAATGGGCAGTAGCTCGGAAAAGGCGGTGTTGATCGTTGGGATCAAGCCGCCTTTTTCTATGGGTGTATCCGAGGTGTCGAACCATCTGGATAATGCGAAGAGTGTTTCTCGCAAAGAGGGTGCTTGCCAGAATGTCGCAGGCCGCCTAAGGCTTGGCGTATGACGAGTTCTTTCACCTATCGCGATCATTCGCGCGCGGTATTGCGCCTTGGACTGCCCTTGATCGGAGGGCACGTGGCGCAGTTTGCCATTCATTTGACCGATACAGTCATGCTTGGCTGGTACTCGGTGGCGGCGCTGGCTGCTGTGGTGCTTGGCGGTACTTATTTCTTCGTGATTTTCATCCTTGAGTCCGGATTTGCCATTGCTGTCATGCCCTTGGTCGCCGAAGCCGATGCGGCGGGCGACGAGACGACGCTGCGGCGTGTGACGCGCATGGGGATGTGGCTGTCGGTGATTGCGGCCTTCGTGGCGCTGCCCCTGTTCTGGTTCTCCGAGGCGATCCTTTTGGCGTTGGGGCAGGATCCGGACGTGGCTGCAACGGCGCAGGAATACCTGCGTATTGCCGGTTGGGGGCTGGTGCCCGCACTGCTGGTGATGGTGCTGAAAAGCTACCTCGCGGCGCTTGAGAAGACGCGCGTGGTGTTCTGGGTGACGGTTGCCGCTGCAGTGGCGAACGGGCTTGTGAACTATGCGCTTATCTTCGGCAACTGGGGCGCGCCCGAACTGGGCGTTGTAGGCGCAGCGATTGCCTCGCTGGTGGTGCAGGTGATCTCGCTTGCCGGGGTGATGATCTATGCGGCGGTTGTTCTTCCCGAGCATACCCTTTTCGCGCGTCTCTGGCGGCCGGACTGGGAGGCGTTTGCCCATGTGTTCCGGCTTGGCCTGCCTATCGGGATCACCAACCTTGCGGAAGTGGGGCTGTTCGCGGCCTCGTCGTTGATGATGGGTTGGCTTGGGACGATCCAGCTTGCCGCGCATGGGATCGCGCTTCAGCTGGCATCGCTGACATTCATGGTGCACCTCGGGCTGTCGAACGCAGCGACGGTGCGGGCCGGGAACGCGATTGGGCGCAAGGATGCCGAACACCTTGCCAAGGGCGCGCAGGTGGCGATCCTGATGTCCTTTGCGACGGCTGTTTGTGCTGTTGTCGTGTTCCTGAGCTATCCGGAGTTCCTTTTGGGGCTGTTCCTCAACCCGGATGAGCCGAACCGGATGGTGATCCTGACCGCGGGTGTGGCGCTGTTGTATATGGCGGCTCTGTTCCAGATTGTTGACGGGGCGCAGGTGATGGCGCTGGGCTTGTTGCGCGGCGTCAAGGACACGCGGGCACCGATGATCATTGCCGCGATCAGCTATTGGATCATCGGGGTGCCCTGCGGCTATGTCCTCGGGTTCTCGCTCGGCTGGGGCGGTGTTGGCGTCTGGCTGGGGCTGGTGGTTGGCCTGACGGCGGCGTCGATCCTCTTGATGTGGCGTTTCTGGGGGCCGAAACTGTCCACGCTCAGGCGGCAGTTCGCGGCCTGAGTTGGATTTTTTGCTGATAGGTCGAAGCTACTGATTGCCCTTGAGCAGGCGGTCGGCCTTTTTGCGGACAAGGACCGAGCGCAGGTCGTGCATGGCCAGCAAAAGCGCGTCGGTGACGTCTTCCAGCTGTTCCTCGGTGGCGCGGGACTGGGCCCACTGCGTGGTGAGGTTCATGTAGTCGACGGCGCGGTGAATGTCGTCGATGTCGCGATGCGCTAGCACTTCCTGGCGTTCCTGCATCCAGTCGCGGATGACCTCTAGGTCGTCATCGGACAGGATGCGATCACCGTGCGGCTTGATCTCGCCGTTGCGGATGTTGACCACCGCGATCTGATCCATGTCGATGCGGCGCTGGCGGTTCTGCGTGTCGACGCGAAAGACCAGTGCCCCGTTTTCACGAACCCGGAAGTAATATTCAGGCAGATCAGCGGACATCCACGTTCCTCAGGTCAGTGACGCGCAGAACGCCTGGATACGTTCGCAGGCGGTTTTGAGGGCGTCGTCAGAGGTAGCGTAGCTGACGCGGAAGTTTGGCGAAAGGCCGAATGCCGCGCCGAAGACCACGGCCACCTCGGCCTCTTCCAGAAGGGCGGTGGCGAAGGCCTCGTCGTTTTCAATCTTTGTGCCGGCCGGGGTGGTCTTGCCGATCAGGCCCGCGATGGAGGGGTAGACATAGAAGGCGCCTTCGGGGTTCGGGCAGGTGATGCCGTCGATTGCCGAGAGCATGGAGACCACGAGATCGCGGCGACGTGCGAAGATCTTGGCGTTGTCGGCGAGGTAGTCCTGTTGTCCGTTCAGCGCTTCGACAGCGGCCCATTGCGAGACCGTGCAGGGGTTCGATGTCGACTGTGACTGGATCTTGCGCATGGCGGCGATCAGGTCTGCGGGACCGGCGGCATAGCCGATGCGCCAGCCGGTCATGGCATAGGCCTTGGAGACTCCGTTGCAGGTGAGGGTGCGCTCATAGAGCGCGGGTTCGACCTCGGCTGGGGTGCAGAATTCGAAATCGTCATAGGCGAGGTGTTCGTACATGTCGTCGGTCATCACCCAGACGTGCGGGTGGCGCATGAGGACGTCGGTGAGGCCCTTGAGTTCCTCACGACTGTAGCCTGCGCCCGTGGGGTTCGAGGGCGAGTTGAAGATCAGCCACTTGGTCTTGGGGGTGATCGCCGCCTCAAGTTGCTCTGGCGTCAGCTTGAAGTTGTTTTCCAGCGTTGCGGTGGCGATGACGGGTTCGCCGCCCGCCAGCAGGACCATGTCGGGGTAGGACACCCAGTAGGGCGCGGGGATCACCACTTCGTCGCCCGGGTTCAGGGTCGCGACGAGGGCGTTGTAGAGGATTTGCTTGCCGCCGGTGCCGACGCTCACCTGCTTGGGTTCATATGTCAGACCGTTCTCGCGTTCGAACTTGGCGCAGATCGCGGCCTTGAGTTCGGGAATGCCGTCAACGGCGGTGTATTTCGTCTTGCCCGCGTTGATTGCCGCGATGGCCGCATCCTTGATGTTCTGCGGCGTGTCGAAATCGGGTTCCCCTGCGCCCAGGCCGATGACGTCACGCCCGGCAGCCTTCATCTCGCCTGCCTTGGTGGTGACGGCGATGGTGGGCGAAGGTTTTACGCGGGAAAGTGTCGCGGACAGGAAAGTCATCGGGAACCTCGTTTGTATTCAATCTGTGCATGTCTTAGGGTGCCGCCGGACACCGTTCAAGCATGATCGAAGCAAAGGAGGCCACAGATGGCCGAAGATTTCACCGATGAGGACTATCACGACTATTGGTATGGCGATGATGTCGCGACCTTTGGCGATCGTCTTGCGGCTGCGCGTGACTATGCCGGGCTGAGTCAGGAGGACTTCTCGAAACGTCTTGGGGTGAAACTGTCGACGGTTCGGGGCTGGGAAGACGACCTGAATGAACCGCGCGCCAACAAGCTTCAGATGATGTCTGGCCTGTTGAATGTCTCGGTTGTCTGGTTGCTAACCGGGGAAGGCGACGGTGTTGAGGCCGCGCCGGGGGAGGAGGACCATCACGATCCCGATCTGGGTGGGCTTCTGGTGGAAATCCGTGGTATCCGGGTGCAGATGAAGAACAACCTCGACCAGCTGGCCCGGTTGGAAAAGAAGCTGCGCCTGAAAGTGAAAGAAGCCAATACCGATGACTGAGACCCGCGAGAACCGCCTGAAACGCATGAAGATGCGCTCGATGCGCCGGGGCATCAAGGAGATGGACATCATCCTTGAACGTTATGCAGACGACAACCTCGCGCAGATGGATGATGCCGCACTTGATCTTTACGATGCGCTTTTGCACGAAAACGATCAGGACCTGTACCAGTGGGTCACGGGCCAGGCGGCGGCGCCAGAGCAGTTTGCAGCCCTGATCAAGGATATCTCTCAGGCCATCAGCGGCGCCGAGTAATTCGCATTTTAGGCGTTAACCGGACGATTTAACCGATTATTGGGCATTCTGCCCCAGTCTCCGACAGCGATACGGAATGTCGGAGACTAAGAATGAGCATTCATGCCCCCCTCGAGCAGAGAACAGACGCGGGCTTCATGACCTGCTACCTGGACGCGCTTGCCCTTGTGGAACGTCTGCATCGGTTGCTGCTGGATGTCATAAAGGATGAATTCGAACGCGTCGGGGTTCTTGAGGTGAACGCGGTTCAGGCGCTTTTGTTGTTCAACATTGGCGATAACGAGGTGACGGCGGGCGAGCTGAAATCGCGTGGTTATTATCAGGGCAGCAACGTCAGCTATAACCTGAAGAAGCTGGTCGAGATGGGGTATATGCACCACCAGCGGTGCGAGATTGACCGACGCTCTGTAAGGGTGCGGCTTACCCAGAAAGGCAGGATGATCCGGGATGTTGTTTCTGCTCTGTTCGAACGCCATGCCGACGGTTTGCAGTCGCGGGGCGTGATTGAGGCGCAGGGGATTGAGGACATAACGTTTTCCCTGCGGCGGGTGGAACGCTACTGGACCGACCAGATCCGTTATATCTATTGATCGAGGACAGCCAGCGACAGGCCCTGAATTTCGCGCAGCAGTTTGCGGCGCATTGCTTCGTGGAAATCGTTGAAACCCAAGGCGGTTTCGACAAAGGCGTCTGGCCCGCGCAGGACGTTGGCGCGGTAGTAAGACACCAGCTCGCCAAGTTCCGGTGTGACGCTGGCGCGGGCTTCTCCCACCACCAGACCGTTGATGGTAAGCCAGTCGGGCGTGGCAACGCCTTGGGGCAGGGGGCCGGTGTTGGATTTGCCATCGCCGGAAATGTCGAGGGTGCGTTTGGCGCAGGCTGACTGGGTCGCCAGAAGATCCGCCCCGTACTGCATGGCCGCGCCGAGGGCGGTTGAGGGATCGGCCTTGCGGCGGGTGGTTTCGCGCAGGCTTTTGGTGATGGAGGTGAGGGTGGCAAGATCGCTGACCTCGGTCCAGTCCACGAGCAGGCGGCGATTGAACATGCGCGGCCCGCTCCATTCATAGATGGCAATGCGCACGGGCCAGCGCGGGGTCGAAAGCAGCACGTCCTGCACGTCGGGGGCCAGCAGCGCCGAGGCGAGGCCATCGAGCTGGAGCCGGTATTCCGCCGAATCGACCGAGCCCGAGACATCCAGCCCGAGGGCAAGCGCCTGTCGGCAGTTGGCCGAAGCCCCACCCGCAAATGCGGAAAGGGCGGCGGTGATGAGCAGGAGTGCACGCACCGGGCTTACCAGTGGCCAGTGCTTTCCATGCTGGACCAGGGTTCTGCCGGTGCCAGAGCCTCGCCCTGTTGCAAGAGCTCGATCGAGATATTGTCTGGCGAGCGCACGAAAGCCATGCGGCCATCGCGCGGGGGGCGGTTGATGGTCACGCCGTTGTCCATCAGGTGCTGGCAGACCTCGTAAATGTTGCCAACTTCATAGGCAAGGTGGCCGAAGTGGCGGGAATCGCTTGGCAATTCATCGTCACCGTCCCAGTTGTAGGTGAGCTCTACCGGGCACTCCTCCTGGCCCTCGGGGGCCATGAAGATCAGGGTAAAGCGTCCGTCTTCGTTGTCCCAGCGGCGCGTTTCCTTGAGGCCGAGCAGTTCATAGAAGGCCATCGATTTTTCCAGATCCTTCACGCGGACCATAGTGTGCAGGTATTTCAGGTGCATGTGGTGTTTCCCCTTCGCTTGTTGAGGGAGATGTAATCACCGCATCCTGACATTTCCAAGGCAAAGTGATTGTCAGGATCAACTTTGAGGCTTGGAGCCGCGCAAGAGACCTCGTAAACAGGAAGAAACACAACACCTAGCGGGGGAAGAGGGACGTGCAGCAATATCATGATGCTCTCAAGACAATCCTGGAACAGGGCGAAGAGTCGAGCGATCGCACGGGAACGGGCACGATTTCCTATTTCGGGATGCAGCAGCGGTATTCCCTTGCCGATGGTTTTCCGCTGGTGACCACCAAGAAACTCCACCTGCGTTCGATCATTCACGAGCTTTTGTGGTTCCTCGCGGGGGACACCAATATCGGCTATCTCAAGGACAACGGTGTTTCGATCTGGGATGAATGGGCGGATGAGAACGGCGATCTTGGGCCGGTCTATGGCCATCAATGGCGCCATTTCCCCAAGCTGATCGGCGCGGGCGAGGATGGCGAAGGTCGGCCCCTGTTTCACGCCGGGGAAGTAGACCAGATCGCAGACCTCGTGCGCATGATCCAGACATCCCCCGACAGCCGCCGCCTGATCGTGTCGGCCTGGAACCCCGCGGATGTGCCGGACATGGCGCTGCCGCCGTGCCACACCCTGTGGCAGGTGCGGATCGTTGGCAAGAAGATGCACCTTCAGCTGTACCAGCGTTCGGCGGACATGTTCCTTGGGGTGCCGTTCAACATCGCCTCCTATACGCTTTTGTTGATGATGCTGGCGCATGTGACAGGATACGAGGCGGGGGATTTCGTGCATACGATTGGTGATGCGCATATCTATTCCAACCACCTTGAGCAGGTGAACACACAGCTGGCGCGGACGCCAAAGACGCTGCCGCAGGTCAGGATCAATCGTCAGGTTGAGTCGCTCTTCGATTTCAAATACGAGGATTTCGACGTTCTGAACTATGATCCCGATCCGGCGATTTCGGCACCAGTGGCGGTATAACCTTATGATTACATTGATTGTTGCCCGTGATCGCAATGGTGCGATCGGCAAAGACAACGATATCCCGTGGCGCGTGCGCGAAGACCTTGCGTTCTTTCAACGCGAGACCAGCGGTGGTGCGGTCATCATGGGGCGGAACACGTGGGACAGCCTGCCGTTCAAGCCGTTGAAAAACCGTCTGAACATCGTGGTGTCGCGGCAGGAAGGCATTGCCGAACACCGGGTGGAAAGCATCGAGGCGGCCATCGCGCTGGCCGAGGCGGAGGGCTACCGGCGGATCTATGGCATGGGCGGAGAGCGGATTTACGCGGCGCTTTTGCCACTGGCCAATCGCCTGCTCGTGACCGAGGTCGAGCTTGAGGTGGAGGGCGCGGACACGCATTTTCCGGAATTTCAAGACGCGGACTGGCGGCGTGTCGGGACCTATGAAATTCGTGCCGAGGGGCCGCGCTGCATCGCGCATGAGTACCTGCGGCGCTAGGGGAGGCGCGGAAACACATCGTTTCCGTTGTGGAAATTGACCTGTTCGACGCCAATCCGTAGGATTCCCCTATTCACGTGAACATGTTCCTCAATGGGAAGGATTCCCAATGCGTAAAGTTTTGAAACTTGCAGTCGTTGCGTCGATTGCTGCGGTCCCGGCCTATGCTCAGACCTGGAGCAGCAATGCTCCGAAGATCGGGCCGGTCAACCAGCCTGAAGGCATTTTGATTCAGCCTTATAATGCCTCGGCCAACTATTGTCCGACGGGCGCTCAGCCGATTGTGCTTGGTGGGGTGATTTGCTGTGGCACGCCCAATACCAGCGAGTCCTACAGTGCGCCAGCACAGACACGCCGGTATTACTCGCACGGCATGAGCTGCCCAGCGGGTGTCAAAGGGTGTAGCTGAGGGAAGGAATGGGGCGACGTTCAGGCGCCCCGTCCTGCATCCGGCTTAGAGAGCCTTGAGGTCGCCGGCCATTTGGCGGCCGTCGCGGCCTTCAATCAATTCGAAAGCAATCTTTTGATTGTCGGCAAGGCCGGTCATACCGGACCGTTCAACTGCCGAAATATGCACGAAAACGTCTTTGCCCCCATCGTCAGGTGCAATGAACCCATAGCCTTTAGTCGTATTAAACCATTTTACGGTGCCGCTTGGCATACCGCTTCTCCTTCTATTGTCTTCAATTCCGCCGGCCAAACCGCACCAGCGGACGCACCCCCCGAAGCCCGCAAATGTCGATTGAAAACGAGCAGCTGAATAAATGCTAAACAAAGGATTGCACGGGTTTTGTAAAAAGCAAGCAAAACAGCATTGAATTTTTGCTCTGAATTTGGATGAAGTGGTCACAAATTAGGGAGCGTGCAATGAAGATTTATGGTCTGAAGAACTGTGATACCTGCCGTAAGGCTTTGAAATCCCTTGAGGGTGCCGTGCTGGTTGATGTTCGCGCCGAGGGGGTTCCGGCTGACGTCATGAAAAAGGCGTTTGCGGAATTCGAGGGCGCTTTGGTGAATACACGGTCAACAACATGGCGTGGTCTGGACGAGGCAGAGCGCGCGCGACCGGCGCTGGAGCTGTTGGCGGATCACCCGGCGTTGATGAAACGCCCACTGATCGAAAAAGACGGGCAGCTCTATCTGGGATGGGGAAAAGACGTGCAATCTTCCCTTTGTTGATCTGGGCAGGGCACATATGTCCTGAACAGGCATAGCAAAGGAAAACACATGCGCAACGCAGCACTCACCCTTGGGATCATTGCGGGCATCGTCGGGATGTTCATTGGCTTTTTCACCTGGGGCTACACCGATCTGATCGAACGGTTCGGCGAGGTCGATGACCTTTTCGAGCAGGTGGACAATGTGCAGCTTGTGCGGGCTGGTGGGCTGTTGTCACCGTTGCTGGCGATTGCCGGTGGCGCGATGGCGCGGTCGCGGGCCCTTTGGGGCGGGATCCTTTTGATCCTGTCCGCAGGCGGCATGTATGCCGCCTTTGGGTTTAACGTTTTTACAATGTTCCCGATCAGCTTTGCCGCGCTTGGGGGCGTTCTGGCCCTTGCCGCGGGCAAACCTGACGAGCCGAAATCACATTTCTGATTTCTGACGGGGCGCGAGGAGGCGATCGAGAGACAGCGGACCCGCGCCCTTGATCACGATGACGAGCAGGGTGAACACCCAGAATGCCCGTTGGTCGAGGATGGCGGCGTTCGAGATATTGTCAAACCACGCGCCAAGGGTTTCGGGGTGTTCGATACCGCCATGGCCGTAGAGATCGGTCAGCGATTGCACGACGATAAAGCCGATCATGCCAAGCGCGGCGACACGCGACAGCAGGCCGACAACGATGAGGGCAGGCAGGATGAACTCTGCCCATGTGCCCGCGGTCACGACCGCCCAGTGAAAGATTGACAGTTGCGAGGTGTCATAGGTGACGGCCTCAAGCGCCTTGGGGAAGATCTGGGCATAGCCGCCGACGGAGGGGGCAAAGATGCCCATGATGCCGTCACCAAGTTTGGTAACGCCGGAGTTCCAGAAGTAGAACAGCAGGACGGCGGCAAAGGTAAAACGTGCCAGGGTCGGGGCGAGCCAATCGGCGCGCTCAATACGGGAGAAAATGGAATTGTGAAGCGAAATCAGAGTGTTCATGGTGTTTCCTCACAAAGTTGCAGTGGTGAGTGCCTGCTCGGTCAGCAATAGGGTGAGACAGGCGCCGAGGTCGAACTCGGCAGAGTGAGTGGTTGCATCTTCCGCGGCTTCGCCGAGGGTTTTCCCATTCTGGAGGGCGCGGATGAAAACCGCGGCTCCGGGACCGAGCAGATGCGGCTCGGGATCAAATTCAACGCGGGTGATCAGGATCTCCTGGGCCACGGGGCGGGGCTTGGGTGCGCCGTCGCGCATGTTGAAAGCCCAGATGTCATAGATCGGCCAGGGCGAGGCCAGCAGTTCGACCGAGGGCGCGAGCGTCAGGCGCACATCGGCAAGCTGGTCTTCGGGAAACTGTGCCAGCGCATCGCCGGCGATCGGTGTGGCGTCTTCTGCATGGTAGGAGCGGCGCAGGGCCTGTTCCATGGCGGCGACATCACCAAGATAGCCGAGGTGTGCGAGCGGTTCGAAGCCGCGCAGGAAATCGGGGAAAGCCGCCCCATAGTGCATCATCAGCGGGCTGCTGGGCGGGGACTGGCGCAGGAAGACACCGGCGATGGCCTTGAAGTTCTCGTTTCCCAACAGTTTCGCAATGGCAGGGAAGGCCGTCTCGAGCGCCTCGGTCAGCGAGACTGCGACGTTGTTGCGGTAGACGCTGAATCGGCGGCCTGCGGGGCGGCCCTGATCATCAACCAGCCCTTCGGGCATGGGAAGATCGGCGTCCAGAAGGGCGCTGCGGAAATCGGTCTGGGAGACGGTCATGCCGGCACCTTGGCAAGGGCGGCGGCGGCGCGTCCGGCCTCGGATTCCAGTTCCGGCCAATCGGGGACGTCGTTGTCCCATTCGATCAGGATCGGGCGCGGGCCTGCGATTTCGAGGGTGTGATCAAGAAGCGCCCAGACCGGATCAACCACCGGTTTGCCGTGGCTGTCGATCAGGAGAGGCGCGCCGTGGTCGTCTTCGTCTTCATCGTGGCCGCCGAGATGGATTTCGCCCACCTTTTCAAGCGGGTAGGCAGCGATATAGTCGCGCGGATCGTATTTCAGGTTGGTGGCCGAGACGAAGACGTTGTTCACGTCAAGCAGCAGGCCACAGCCGGTGCGTTTGCTGACTTCGCGCAGGAAGTCGGGCTCGCTCCAGGTGCTTTCGGCAAAGGCGAGATAGCTGGAGGGGTTTTCCAGCATCATCTGGCGGTTGATGGTCTCTTGCAGCTCGTCGATGTGGTCGCAAACGCGGGTCAGCGTGTCATCGGTGTAGGGCAGGGGCAGGAGATCGTTGAGAAAGGCGCTCTCGTGCGAGGACCAGGCGAGGTGTTCGGAGAACACGGTCGGGTTCAGCCAGTCGACGAGGTGCTTGAGGCGGGCAAGGTGTTCCGGATCAAGGCGACCTTCACCGCCGATCGACAGGCCAACACCGTGTACGGAAATCGGAAAACGTTCGGCCATGTGACGCATCTGGGCGTGCGGGCGGCCACCGGCACCCATGTAGTTCTCGGCGTGGATTTCGAGCCAGCCGACGCTACCGGGATTTTCGATAATGTCTTGGAAATGTTGCGGTTTGTAACCGACACCCGGCAGGTTGGGCAATTCCGGTGAGGGAGTGGGTGCATCAAACATGGGTGTCATTCCGTCTTTTTTTGTTGGGGCTGAACGCCCTTTGTGGAAAAGCCCCGGCGCGGGGATGCTGTGCCGGGGCTTCCTGTTGGCTTACGAAGCCGGGAGGTCACGCTCCAGAGCTTCCAGCGAACCCATGCGGGCCGAGCCGTCTGCCATTGCCGGCAGATCGATGCTGGTGCAGGTGCCTTTGTCGACCAGGGTCCAGGCGTTGCCTTGGTAGTCTACGGTCGAGGTGCCTGCGCAGGTGGTGCCGGGGCCGGCGGCGCAGTCGTTCTTGCCTGCCATCGAAACGCCGTAGCACTTTTCTTTTTCAGCAGCGTTGGCCGCGGTGTGGGTGGTGGCGGTCAGGGCTGCTGCAACGGCGCTGGCGACTGCGAGGGTCTTGATGGTCTTCGACATGGTTCTCTCTTCCCTTTGGTAGGTTGTGAATTCGGGCCACCGTGTTCGGCGACATGAGAAAAACCTAAGCCCTAGACCCCCTGACGTACCAATCACGGGGGCGTGTATCACGGCCCCGTGAGGCCGGTTGATGGTGTCGTGAAGATTCCAGTGCTGGAATCGGGGAAATGTTTCGAAAATGAAAGGGGCGCGCCCGGTTTCCCGTGGCGCGCCCCCGCAATTGTTGCAAAGCCGGTTATGCCAGATCGGGCGGTGTTGCCTCTTGTGACAGTTGGCTCACGATTTCGTCCAAAGTCTGGACTTTGCTTTGCTTTTCCCCAAGGCGGCGGGTCGAGACGGTGCGTTCTTCCACTTCTTTCTTGCCGATGGCGAGAATGACCGGAACCTTGCTGACCGAGTGCTCGCGGACCTTGTAGTTGATCTTTTCGTTGCGCAGATCGGCCTCGGCGCGTACGCCAACGGCTTTGAGGGCCTCGACCACTTCCAGGCAATAGTCATCTGCATCGGACACGATGGCCGCCACAACGACCTGGCGCGGGGCCAGCCAGAACGGCAGCTTGCCAGAGTGTTCTTCGATCAGGATGCCGATGAACCGCTCGAACGACCCAAGGCAGGCGCGGTGCAACATGACCGGGCGGTGTTTCTCGCCATCTGCGCCGATGTAGCTCGCATCAAGACGTTCGGGCAGAACAAAGTCGACCTGGAAGGTGCCGCACTGCCAGACACGGCCAATGGCGTCGGTCAGGCTGAATTCCAGCTTGGGACCATAGAAGGCGCCTTCGCCGGGGTTCATTTCCGGTTCGATGCCTGCCGCGCGGGTGGCTTCGAGAAGGGCGGTTTCTGCCTTGTCCCAGACTTCATCGCTGCCGGCGCGTTTTTCAGGACGGTCAGAGAACAGGATGCGGAACTCTTCGAAACCGAGGTCTTTATAGACAGCCGACAGGAAGCGGATGAACTCGGCGCATTCGGCACCGATCTGTTCCTCGGTCGAGAAAATGTGCGCATCGTCCTGCGTGAAGCCACGAACACGCATGATGCCGTGCAGTGCGCCTGAAGGTTCGTAGCGGGCACAAGAGCCGAATTCGGCCATGCGCAGGGGCAGGTCGCGGTAGGATTTCAGGCCCTGTTTGAAAATCTCGACGTGACAGGGGCAGTTCATCGGCTTGAGGGCGTTGACGGCCTTTTCGCGTGCGTGTTCCTCGTCAACTTCGACGATGAACATGTTTTCCTGATACTTGTCCCAGTGGCCGGAGGCCTCCCAGAGCTTGCGATCCACGACCTGCGGGGTGTTCACCTCGACATAACCACCGCGTTTCTGAGCGCGGCGCATGTAGTCCTGAAGCATCGTGTAGATGGTCCATCCGTTCGGGTGCCAGAAGATCTGGCCCGGTGCTTCGGGTTGCAGGTGGAACAGGCTCATTTCGCGGCCAAGGCGACGGTGGTCGCGTTTCTCGGCCTCTTCGAGCATGTGCAGGTGCGCCTTGAGGTCTTCCTTGTTCTTGAAGGCCACGCCGTAGATGCGTTGCAGCATGGCGCGGTCGCTGTCGCCGCGCCAATAGGCACCGGCGACGCTCATCAGTTTGAAGGCGTCTGCCGGGATCTGGCCGGTGTGCTGTAGGTGCGGGCCGCGGCAGAGATCCTGCCAGTGGCCGTGCCAGTACATGCGCAGCGGTTCGTTGCCCGGAATGGCATCGATCAGCTCGACCTTGTAGGGCTCGTTGTTGGCTTCGTAGAATTTCACTGCGCGGTCACGATCCCAGACCTCGGTGGTGACGGGATCGCGGCGGTTGATGATTTCCTTCATCTTCTTTTCGATGTCGCCCAGATCTTCGGGGGTGAAGGGCTCTTCGCGATCGAAGTCATAGTACCAGCCGTTTTCGATGACCGGACCGATGGTGACTTTGACATCGGGCCAGAGTTCCTGAACGGCGCGGGCCATGACGTGCGCGCAATCGTGGCGGATCAGCTCGAGCGCTTCGGCGTCATTGTCCTTCATGGTGTTGATCGCGATGGAGGCATCGGCATCGATCGGCCACTGGAGATCCCAGTGTTTGCCATCGACCGTTGCAGAGATCGCTTTCTTGCCAAGGGAGGTGGAAATGGATGCTGCCACTTCGGCAGGGGTGATGCCGCTCTGGTAAGAACGTGCATTGCCATCGGGGAAAGTCAGGGAAATATCGGCCATCAGCCTCAAGCTCCTCGTCAGTTTGGCGCCCACGGAACGCCCGGTTGCGGGTATATGGTTCGGGCGCGTTTTGCGCCTTTGGCTGTGGCAAGTCAAGTGGTCACTTGGCGAGGGGGCATGCACCGGAGGAAATGTGGTTTGTGTGCCGATGTATGCAAAGATAGTTTCTAAGGCGTTGAAAAGGTGAGGTAATATTTTTTGGAGATCAGGCCGGACTGTTGCAGGATAGTCGGCTGGGTATGGATGGATGCAGCGCAATCAGGAGACCGAACACATGGCCGAATACAATCCGAATTTCGAACTGACCATTGATGATATTGATCTTATTGAAAGCGCATTGCGGCAGACCAAGGAAGCCTATTCGCAACAGCACATTGAATTGTTTGACGAGGCAGGCACGCCGAACGAGGAGGCGATCCAGCTGGATGAGACCATGAAGCAGATTCAGGATCTGTTGGGGCGCATTCATAATCAGAAGGTTTTCTTCCGCCCGCGGGAAGAGGTGTATATCGGCGGGTAACGCCTCTTGCGGCGTCGAAGGCTTGCGGGTCTATTGGGGCAAAGCCAACAAGACCACGCGAGGGAGCGCAATGGGGCAGACCGCATTTCTTGAAACAGACAAGGGCCGCAGGCTGGCCTATCACAAGACCGAGGGCGCAGGGCCGACGGTCGTGTTCCTTGGCGGGCTAAAGTCCGACATGGAAGGGACCAAGGCCGTCCACCTTGAGGCCTGGGCCAAGGCGCGGGGGCAGGCGTTTCTGCGGTTTGACTATTCCGGCCATGGCGAGAGTTCCGGGACGTTCGAAGAAGGATGTATCGGGGATTGGCACGAAGACACGCTGGCCGCGGTTGCGGCGTTGACCGATGGCCCGCTTGTCGTAGTGGGGTCATCGATGGGTGGCTGGCAGGCGCTTTTGCTGGCGCGGGCGGTGCCGGAGCGGATTGCCGGTATGGTGACAATCGCGGCAGCGCCGGACTTTACCGAAGATGGCTATTGGGCGAACTTTACTGACGCGCAGAAGGCTGACCTTGAAAGCGTCGGGCATGTTGAATTGCCGTCGGACTATATGGAGCCCTACATCATCACCAAGCGGATGATCGAAGACGGGCGTGCGCAACTGGTTCTGCGGGCGCCTCTCGCGCTCGATTTTCCGGTGCGTTTTCTTCAGGGAACGGCCGATACGGCGGTCTCGACCGAGACGGCGGTTCGCCTGTTGGAACATGTCTCTGGTGACGATATTCGCCTGACTTTGGTGAAGGATGCGGATCACCGGTTCTCGGATGGTGATTGTCTTAATCTGATAGAAAAGACGGTTCAGAAGGTGATTGAACGATCAGTAGTTGACTAATGCGAACATTTGGGCGTTTTCTGGGGCGGGTTCTTCTTGCGCTGGTCGTTCTGGGGCTCGGGGCCTGGTTTCTTGTCCCGCGCGAGCATATTTCGGTGGTGCCGACCTTTGATGAGACGTCGATCGGACCTGATGTGGATACCTACCTCGCATCACGGGAGATGCCCTTTAGCGATCTGACCGCAGGTGTGCAGAAACGCGTGGTCTGGCATGGCGCGGCGGGCGATGTGACGCCGGTATCCATTGTTTATGTGCATGGGTTTTCTGCAACCTCCGAAGAAATCCGTCCTGTTCCTGATCGCGTGGCGGAACGTCTGGGCGCGAACCTTGTCTATACGCGGCTGCAAGGGCATGGGCGGCCCGGTGCCGCATTGGCAGAGGCCACGGCGCAGGGCTGGATGAATGACTTTGCGGAGGCTGTCGAGATCGGGCGGCGTGTCGGTGAGCGGGTCGTCGTGATGGCAACCTCTACCGGCGGGACGCTGGCGGCGGAAGCGGCGCTTCAGGATGCGCTCATGGAGGATGTGGCGGGGATCATTTTCGTGTCGCCGAACTTCGCCATTGGTGATCCGGCTGCTGCGGTGCTGACAATGCCGGGGGCACGTGACGTCGCCGGTGCATGGGGCGCACCGGCCGAGGTGAGTTCCGTCACTGTCGGAGCCGGTGATGACCCAAATGCCCATGTGATCGCGGGGGACATCATGTCACCCGGAATGAACGATCTTTCGATTGAGGGATTCATTATTTGGATTAATGGCTTGTGAGGCGAAGTTAAAGTGATGATGGAGCAGCGTGTCAGCCTGATTACCCTTGCGGTTCGTGATCTGGAACGATCTGCCGCCTTTTACGAGGTCCTTGGATGGACGCGGGTTCAAAGCCCCGATGGGGTGATTGCGTTTGACCTGCTTGGCCAGACGCTTGGGCTTTATCCGCGTGAGGATCTGGCAGACGAGTTGGGAATCCCCGTCGATGCCATTGGCGGTTTCTCGGGGGTGACGCTGGCGCATAACGTGCGCAACAAGGAGGATGTTGCCCCTCTGATTGAGCGCGCCATCGAGGCCGGAGGGCGGCCCCTGAAAACGGCACAGGATGTGTTCTGGGGCGGGTTTCACGGCTATTTTGCTGATCCCGACGGGCACGTTTGGGAGATCGCCTGGAACCCGTTTTCGCCGCTATCTGTTGCAGGTGCGTTTCGGTGGAACGGTTACGAGGGTGAATGAGCGCCCTGTCTGTTGATCTTTACACGTCCTGTGGCACACTGATCTTGCAGCCGCCAGAAGCTGTGATGTGAGAGGGACGAGTAGACATGCAGGAACCATTGGTTCTGCTTCCGGGCATGATGTGTGACGCGCGGGTGTTTGGCCCGCAGATTGCCGAGCTTTCTTCCGAGTTTGTTGTCACCTGTGCACCGATTACACAGGGTGACCGGATCGAAGAGATTGCCGCGGGGCTTTTACCGCTCTTGCCAGAAAAATTTGCCCTAGCTGGGTTGAGCATGGGCGGCATCGTCGCGATGGAGATTTTGCGCCGTGCACCGGATCGGGTGTCACGTGTGGCGTTGATGGATACCAATCCGCTTGCCGAGACACCGCAGAGTTCGACAGCTTACGAACCGATGATCGTGGGCGCACGGGCAGGGCGGTTGGACCAGGTGATGCGTGATTTCATGCGGCCCGAGTTCCTTGCGCCCGGGCCAGACCGTGAAGCGATCCTGGAGATGGTGGTGGATATGGGCGTCTATCTCGGGCCTGATATCTTCATCCAGCAGGTGCGTGCCTTGCAGCGGCGCCTTGACCAGCAGCGGACCCTGCGCACGACGAAAGTTCCCGCGTTGGTGATGTGTGGCGAGCACGACGGGCTGACACCGGTGAAGCGTCACACTTTCATGGCGGATCTCATTCCCTATGCGGAATTGAAGATTATCGAGGGGGCAGGGCACTTGCCGACGCTTGAGCAGCCTGCGGCAACGACAGCTGCGTTGCGAGAATGGATGCGGCAACCCTACGTTCTGCAATAAAAAAGGGGCCGCTGGGGCCCCTTTGAAACGTTGTTTCGTGCGGTTTACGCTGCCGCGTTCTTGTTGGCAGGTTTCTTGGACGCGGCTTTCTTGGGCGCTGCCGAGTTGGCGTCGATAAAGTCGAGAACCAGCGGACGAATGTTGTTGCGCCAGCTTTTGCCTGCGAAAATACCGTAGTGGCCTGCACCCGGTTCAACATGGCTAGCCTTCTTGTCGTCCGACAGGCCGGTGCAGAGATCAAGCGCGGCAACGCATTGGCCCGGTGCGGTAATGTCGTCCTTGGCACCTTCGACGGTTTTCACGGCCACTGTGGTGATCTTGCCGATATCGACCTTACGTCCAGCAACGACGAACTCGTTGTTGCCGATTTCGGCGTTTTTGAAGATGCGTTCAACCGTCGAAAGGTAGAATTCGGCCGGCATGTCCATGACGGCGAGGTATTCATCATAGAAACGGTTGTGGGCGTCGTGATCGGAGGCTTCGTCGCGGACCACGCGCATGATCTGGTCGCGGAACGCCTTGGAGTGGCGATCAGAGTTCATCGACATGAACGACGCGAGTTGCAGGAGGCCCGGATAGACCTTGCGGCCGACGCCGGGGTATTTGAAGCCGACGCGCTGGATCATCATTTCCTCGAGTTGGCCCATGGTGACACGGTGGCCAAAGTCGGTGACGTCGGTCGCGGCGGCGTTCGGATCGATCGGGCCGCCGATCAAGGTCAGCGAGCGCGGTTGTGCCTTGGGGTCTTCCTCGGCCAGATAGGCAGTTGCAGCAAGGGTCAGCGGGGCGGGCTGGCACACGGCGATCACGTGGGTGTCGGGGCCAAGCTCTTTCATGAAGTCGACGAGATAGAGGGTGTAGTCCTCGATGTCGAATTTGCCTTCGGAGACAGGAATGTCACGCGCGTTATGCCAATCGGTCACGTAGACTTCACAATTGACGATCAGGCTTTTGACCGTAGAGCGCAGCAGGGTGGCATAGTGGCCGGACATCGGGGCAACCAGAAGGATCTTGCGCGGCTGTTCTTCGCGGCCGGCGACATTGAAGTGGATCAGATCGCCGAAGGGGCGCTCGACCACGGTTTCGATGTTGACGAGGTGATCCTTGCCGTCTTCGCAGGTGAAAGTGCGAATACCCCAGTCAGGCTTGACCACCATGCGTTGGAATGTGCGCTCGGTCACTTCGCCCCATGCGGCCATCCATTGCAACCCAGGGTTAGGCATCCAGGAGAAGATAGGGTAGGATGCCATAGCGAGAGCAGATGCCCCCATCCATTGGTTCGTGTTACGGATGGTTTCCATCATGTCGTACGTGGCCATATAGCGCATTGGCGTCTCCTATCTGCCCCGAGCTATACTGCGGGGATAAGTTGCCCGGTTGGGAAGGGCGTGTGTCATGCTGCGTAGCAGCGAGAATAGGGCTAATTTTTGAATATGACAACTAAAGAGAATGCCGCAGGCGCGAATCTCGAACAAATGAACGAGAACCTCGCCCGTGTTGAAGAGCTTTCAAAGCGCCTTGTCGACGTTATGACCCACCGCAAACCGCTGCGCCGGGACCTCAATGCGCCGGACGAAGAAGTTTTTGTTGGGGCCGCCAACGCTTATATGCAGGCGATGGTGCAGAATCCTGGCAAGATGATTGAGCATCAACTCGAGTTCTGGACAAAGTCGGTGAAGCACTTTGTCGATGCGCAGCACATGTTGCTTCAGGGGCGACTAGAAGCCGCAGAAGACGAGACCCCAACTGATCGTCGTTTCTCCAACCCGCTCTGGCAGACACATCCCTACTTCAATTTCATCAAGCAGCAGTACATGCGCAATGCCGAAGCGATCCGCAACGCGGTGGCCGATGTTGAGGGCGTCGAAGGCAAGGATCGCCAGCGTCTCGAGTATTTCTCGCAGCAGATCATCGATATGATGTCGCCGACCAACTTCCTTGGCATGAACCCGGATGTTCTGGAGAAGGCCATCGAGACTGAAGGGGCATCGCTTGTCAAAGGGCTTGAGAACCTGATTTCGGATCTGGAAGCAAACAATGGCGAACTTGTTGTCCGTCTGGCCGATGAAGAAGCGTTCGAGATCGGTGGTAATATTGCGACCATGCCGGGTAAGGTTGTGTTCCGCAACCGCATGTTCGAATTGATCCAGTATACGCCGACCACGGAAACCGTGCATGAAGTGCCGCTGATTATCTTCCCGCCCTGGATCAACAAGTATTACATTCTGGATCTCAAAGAGCAAAACAGCATGATCAAATGGGCGGTGGACCAGGGCTACACCGTTTTCATCGTCAGCTGGATCAACCCGGACCGGTCCTATTCCGATGTAGGGATGGACGACTATATCGAGGACGGCTTCCTGACAGCGATCAGTGAGGTGAAGAAACTTACAAAGCAGAAGCAGGTCAACGCTGTTGGCTATTGCATTGCGGGGACGACCCTGCACCTGACGCTGGCGCTCATGAAGAAGCGCGGAGACAAATCGGTCAAGTCGGCCACCTTCTTTACCACGCTGACGGACTTTGTTGATCAGGGGGAGTTCACGCCGTTCCTGCAGGACGACTTTATCGATGGTATTGATGACGAGATTGATGACGAAGGCATTCTGCGTTCGTTCATCATGCAACGGACCTTTTCCTTCCTGCGATCCAATGACCTTATCTACGGTCCGGCCATCAAGAGCTACATGATGGGAGAGGCACCGCCGGCGTTTGATCTCTTGTATTGGAATGGTGATGGATCGGGTCTGCCGGGTAAAATGGCGCATCAGTATCTGCGTCGCTTGTGTCAGGCAAACGAGTTCGTGAAAGACGGTGTCAACTTTTGCGGTGAGACACTGCACATTTCGGATGTCGATATTCCGATTTGCTCGGTGACTTGCGAGACCGACCACATTGCGCGGTGGAAAGATTGCTACCAGGGGTTCCAGCAAACCAAGAGCCGTTCGAAAACCTTCATCGTGTCCGAGTCCGGCCATATCGCCGGTATCGTGAACCCGCCGTCGAAAAAGAAGTACGGCCACTACACGAACAAGGATGTGAAGGGATCGGCGGATGAGTGGATGGAAGGTGCGGAGTTCCACGAGGGATCGTGGTGGCCGCGCTGGGACACCTGGCTGTCATCGCGGTCTGGTAAGCAAATTCCGGCACGCGAACCGGGTGATTCGGATCACCCCGCCTTGTGTGATGCGCCCGGCACCTATGTTCGTGTTCTCGCAACACGCTGATTTCATGAGATAAACCATCTTTTTCTGCATTGCAGCAAGAAAAATCTTGAAATGCTGCGATGCAGAAAGCATATTGTTTGCAGATGCAGAAACGAGGGAACGGCCCTCACATCTCAAAAGGATTGAAAAGATGGCTAAGACTCAAGACATGACCGCAATGCTGAAAGACATGATGGGCGCATTCCCGGTAGACACCGCTGCCCTGGAAGACGCATTCAAGAACACCGCCTCGCTGAACGAAAAGCTGGCTGGCGTTGCTCTGGAAGCTGCAGAAAAATCGTCGGAAATCTCGTCGAAGTGGACCAAAGACACCCTGTCGAAACTGGCAGACATGTCGAAAGCCAAAGCCGAGCCGGCCGACTATGCAAAAGCAATGACCGATTTCGCTTCGGCTCAAGCTGAAGTTGCTGCCGAGAACATGGCTGCCTTCGCTGAAGTTGCGAAAAAAGTTCAAATGGAAACCGTTGAACTGATGATGGCTGCTGGCAAAGACGCAACCGAAGAAGCTCAGGCTGCTGTCAAAAAAGCAACCGACGAAGTTACCGCGGCTGCCAAGAAGGCAACCTCGAAGTAAGTTCTAGCGATACTACCGGCACCAATTCCTCCCTGTAGGTGCCGATCGCGAGGGCGGGCCATTGGCCCGCCCCTTTCTTTTTGTTTCCTTTTTCTTCTGCACTCGCATAAGCTTTTCTGCAGCGCGCAAAAAAGATTTCTGGGAGAGGCCCGTGGCTGACGACAAAAAACCACTTCTGATCAAACGCTATGCGAGCCGTCGGCTCTATAACACCGAGACCAGCGACTATGTTACGCTTGAAGACATCGCGGGGTTCATTCGGGATGGGCGCGAGGTTCAGATCGTTGACCTCAAGACTGGCGATGACCTGACCCGCCAATACCTGTTGCAAATCATTGCCGAGCACGAGAGCCGCGGTGAGAACGTGCTGCCGGTGAGCGTATTGAACGATCTCGTGCGCAGCTATACCACCCAGGCGACCAGCGTGGTCCCGCAGTTCCTTCAAGCATCTTTCGAGATGCTGCGGGAAGGGCAGGAAAAGATGATGGAAAGCATGGGCGGCGGCATGAAGATGCCCGGCCTGGAAGCGATGCAGGCGCAGCAGGAAGCTTTCATGAAAGCCATGACTGGCGGCCTTGGCAACTGGGGCGCGGGCAGCACCACCCCGGAAGAGCCCAAGGAAGAAGAGGGCGAGGATCTCGACGATATAAAGAAGCAGCTTTCCGAGTTGCAGGATAAGCTCAACAAGCTGAGCTGATACGAAAAAGCCCCGGAGATGTCTCCGGGGCTTTTCATTTGTATCGGGCTGCAGGATCAGGTGCCGTAGGCGGGAACCTGGCCCATTACGTCTTCTGCGGCACCGGTCAGGGCGCTGGCAATCACGTCGAGTTCGTCCTTCTTGAGGCGCGCGGGCAGGCGCACGTCGCAGGCGCTCATCAGCATCGCGCGGGTTTGCGGCAGGTCCGGAGTTTCGCGCATGAACTGCCAGTTCCAGAAGGCGCGGGCGTTGTCGGTGGACTGGCCAAAGACCTGCACCTTGACGCCGCGGGCGTTGGCTGCAGCCTGGAACGACAGGATCTGGTCGGTGTCCATGCCAACGAGGTTGAACTGGATCGAATCCGGCGCGCGATCTTCCGGCGCAAGCTTTTCGGGAACCTTGAGCCATGGCGAGGCATTCAGGGCGGCGGCGACATAGTCGTGATTTGCACGGCCGTCGCGGACGCGGCGCGGCACTTCATCAAGCTGCGGGCGGATGATGGCCGCCGAGAGATTGGACAGGCGCAGGTTGTAGAGCGGCAGCTTGTTCTGCCAACGGGCAAAGGCGGCGTCGAGATCGTCGGTGTTGTCGCCCTCGGGCGATTTGTGCTTTTGCCAGTTGTGTTCATAGGCGCCGGACATGATGACCGCGCGGGCCACCAGATCGGCATCGTCGGTGATCAGGATACCGCCTTCGCCGGCGTTCACCAGCTTGTAGGACTGGAACGAGAAACAGCCGACCCGGCCAATGGTGCCGATGTTGCGGCCATGCCATGTGGTGCCGAGAGAGTGGGCGGCGTCTTCGACAACCGGGATGCCGCGGGCGTCACAGAGCGCCATGATCGCGTCCATATCCGAGGTGTGGCCGCGCATGTGGCTGATGATGACGGCCGAGATGCTCTGGTCGAGACGCTTTTCGAAGTCTGCGATGTCGATCCGGTAGTTTTCGCCCACTTCGCAGAGGACGGGTACGCAATCGGCGTGGATCACCGAAGAGGGTACGGCGGCGAAAGTGAAACCGGGGATCAGGACACGCGCGTCGCGCGGCAGGCCGAGGGCCTTGAGCGACAGGAACAGGGCTGCCGAACAGGACGAGACGGCGAGGGCGTATTTGGAGCCCATCATCTTGGCGAATTCCGCTTCGAGCAGCGCAACGGGGGCGTCTTTCGGAGCGGTGTAGCGGAACAGATCACCCGTTTGCAGGAGGCGCTCGATCTCGGCACGGGCCGCTTCGGGGATCGGCTCGGCGTCGTAAACATTCGGCGGCAGGGTCATGATTTTCACTTTTCTTATACTCAACTTTGGAAAATCTAAAACAATGACGTTTTCAAATCCAGTTGTTTCCTTTGTTCGGGTGTGAATTTTCAATGACAAAAGGCCCGCGCTATGGCGGGTCTTTGCCGAAAAGTTGGGGGATTTAGATGCCGAGACGGTCGCGGAGGGCGAACCACGTCATCGCCAGCACAAGAAGGGGTGTTCTGAAACCGCCGCCGCCGGGGAAGGTTGGGGCGGGCACACGTGCCATCGTGTCAAAGCCTTCGCTATGGCCTGCAATGGCCATGGCGACAAGCTGGCCTGCATGTGTCGCGGTGCCAACGCCGTGGCCCGAATAGCCTGAGGCCGAGAGGATATTGGGGGCGAGGCGGGCAAAGTAGGGCATGCGCTTCATCGTGATGCCGAGGGTGCCGCCCCAGGCATAGTCGATCTCGATGTTGGCAAGCTGCGGGTAGATTTCCGTCATCGGTTTGCGGACCACGCCGGCGATGTCAGACGGGAAACGGTAGCCATAGCTTTCGCCGCCGCCGAATAGGAGGCGGTTGTCGTGGCTGAGGCGGAAGTAGTTTATCACGAACTTGGTGTCAGCCACCGCAACGTCACGGCGCAGTACGGTTTGCAGCTCATCGTCGCTTAGCGGGCGGGTGGCAGCGATGAAGTTGTTGATGGGCATGACGCGGGCAGCGACATTGTTGTTGAGACTGCCGAGATAGCCGTTGCATGCCAGCACGATATGATCGCAGGTCACGCGGCCCCGATCCGTCTGGACCACCGGTTTGCTGCCTTCCTGAATGTTGTGGACGTGCGTGTTTTCGAAGATGCGAACGCCTGCCTTGTCTGCGGCGCGGGCCAGACCGATGGCATAGGCGAGGGGGTGCAGGTGTCCGGCGCCCATGTCGAGAGAGCCGCCGATGTATTTCGGCGAGGGGCAGATCTCGTGCAGTTGGTCCTTGTCGAGCGCTGCGATCTGGTCATAGCCGTAGGTTTCACGAAGGTGATCCACATAGGCGTGTTCGTGTTTCACCTCGGACGGGTGCAGACAGCCATGGGCAATGCCGGGTTTGAGGTGGCACTGTATGTCGTGTTTGGCGATGAGGGCCTTGGTGAGGTCTTTTGCGTCTTCGGCGAGGTCCCAGAGCTTGCGGGCGTCATCAAGACCCATCAGCTTTTCGAGGCCGTCCTGCTCCATTCGCTGACCAGAGCCCAGCTGGCCGCCGTTGCGCCCCGAAGCACCGAAGCCAACGCGGTGGGCATCCAGCAGCACAACATCATAGCCGCGTTCGGCGAGGTGCAGGGCGGTTGAAAGCCCCGTGTAGCCCGCGCCGACGACGCAGACATCGGCCTTGGCCTCGCCGCGCAATTCGGGGAATGGGGCGAGGTGATCGGTGGTGGCGGCGTACCAGCTTTGCGGATAGTGGCCACGCTTGTCGTTGGAATAGAGCAGATTCATGGTGTCCCTCTCATCAGGTGGGTCAGACCGGGGAAGGGGACGGGCGCGTGGCGCGCCCGGTCCGGTTCAGACGTTGAGAAGAAGGTGTTCGCGTTCCCAGGGGCTGATCACGCCAAGGAATTCTTCGTACTCGGAGCGTTTGACGATGGAATAGACGCGGGCGAATTCCGGTCCGAGAACATCGTGCAGGTCTTTTGCCTCGTCGAAGATGTCGAGCGCGGCCCCCAGTTCGCGGGGGATGTCTTCTTCGCCTTCGTAGGCATCGCCCTTGTACTGTGCCTCGGGGCGTTTCTTTTCCATCAGGCCAAGATAGCCACAGGCCAGTGAGGCCGCGATGCCGAGGTAGGGGTTGCAGTCCATGCCGGCGAGGCGGTTCTCGATGCGACGGGCCTGTGGCGACGAGATCGGAATGCGGATGCCGGTGGTGCGGTTGTCGCGGCCCCATTCGAGGTTGATCGGAGCGGCGTGGTCGCGCACGTAGCGGCGATAGCTGTTCACGTAGGGGGCCATCACGGCAATCGCGGCGGGCATGTGGTTTTGAAGGCCGGCGATGAAGTGGAAGAAGGCATCGGTGTCGCCATCCTGCGGGCCGACAAAGATGTTCTGTCCGCTTTCAATGTCGATGATCGAGTGGTGGATGTGCATCGCGCTGCCGGGTTCCTCGCCGATCGGCTTGGCCATGAAGGTGGCATAGCAATCGTGGCGCAGGGCGGCCTCGCGGATCAGGCGTTTGAAGTAGAATACCTGATCGGCCAGTTCGACGGGATCGCCGTGCAGCAGGTTGATTTCAAGCTGGCCAGCGCCGCCTTCCTGCGTGATGCCGTCGATTTCGAAGCCCTGTGCCTCGGCAAAGTCGTAGATGTCGTCGATCACCGGGCCGAACTCGTCAACCGCGGTCATCGAATAGGCCTGACGTGCGGCGGCGGGGCGGCCGGAGCGACCCATCATCGGTTCGATCTTCTTGGCGGGGTCGATATTGCGGGCCACGAGATAAAATTCCATCTCGGGGGCGACCACCGGTTCCCAGCCCTGCGCACGGTAGAGTTCCACCACGCGTTTCAGCACGTTGCGGGGGCTGTAGGGGATCGGAGAGCCATCAAGATCATAGGCATCGTGGATCACCTGAAGCGTCCAGTCTCCTGTCCATGGGGCGGCGCTGGTGGTGTTCCAGTCCGGGCGCAGAACCATGTCTTTTTCGATGAACCCGTCTTCGCCGGCGGCTTCGCCCCAGCCACCGGTGATGGTCTGGAAGAAGATCGAATCCGGCAGGTGAAAGTGCGACTGGCGGGCAAATTTCGTGGCCGGGACAGCTTTGCCGCGGGCAATGCCGGGCAAATCGCCGATGATGCACTCGACCTCGTCAAGGCGTTTGCCGTTGATGTATTCCTGTGCCGCTTCGGGTGTGTTGATCAGCCATTCGGCCTGTGTGTTCTGAGTGGCCATTATGCACGCTCCCGGCGGAAGAAATCCGCCATCTGGTCGGCGAAAGTGTCGTTCGCCGTGGCTTTGTCGAGGTTGTCCAGTGCCGCATCCAAGAGATCGTCGGGCACGACGCCACGTCCACGGGTGTTGGCGAGGCCCTCGATCATAGGGGCATCAAACTCGGGGTGGGGCTGGATGGTCAGGGCGCGGTCGCCGTAGAGAAGGACCGCGTTCTCGCAGAAGTCGTTCGAGGCCAGAACGATTGCACCTTCGGGGCGTTCGACCACCTGATCCTGGTGCCAGGCGTTGAAGGACATCTCGATGCCGTTGAAATCATAGGTCTGTCGACCGATGGCCCAGCCGCCAGCAAACTTCTCGACCTTGCCGCCAAGGGCCTGGGCGATGATCTGGTGGCCGAAACACACGCCGATCAGCGGGCGCCCTTCGGTTACGATGGCGCGGATCAGGTCTTCGAGCGGTGGAATCCAGTCGTGGTCTTCATAGGCACCGTGTTTCGACCCGGTGATGAGCCAGCCGTCAGCCGCCTCGACCCCTTCGGGGAATTCATTGTCGACGACGTTGTAGACGTCGTATTCGAACCCCTGTCCGTGCAGGAGGTCCTGGAACATGTCAGAATAGTCCCCGAGCACAGGTTGCAGCTCGTCCGGGGCGTGTCCGGTTTGGAGAATGCCGATTTTCATGTGTCACCGATTTTTTTGATCAAATTTAGCGTAGCCGAGCCAAGACGTTCTCGCAAGGGTGTCTTCGCCAGCCTCTCGTAAGGTCGACCTTCCGCGCGTGGCCCGGATCGGGCCGGTGGTCACGCGGAAGGGCTCAGACTCTTTCGAGGTAGAGCTTCCAGTGATCGTTGTCGGGCAGATCCGCCAGTTTGGCAAGTTCCTGTCGCTTGGTCAGCACGAGGTTTCGGATCAGCATCTCGGGCAGGCAGCGCGCGATGAAGGGATCGTTCTCAAACCGGTCGATGGCTGCGGCCCAATCGGAGGCCAGTTGCGGCACATCGTGTTCATAGGCGTTGCCGGTGATGGGGGCGTCGGGCTTGAGGCCCTCTTCAATGCCTTCAATCGCCGCGCCCATGACGGCGGCAAACATGAGGTAAGGGTTGATGTCGCCGCCGGCAACGCGGTGTTCAATCCGACGCGCGGCGTAGGGACCACCGGGAATGCGGATGGCTGCGGTGCGGTTTTCATAGGCCCAGCAGGCGCCGGTGGGGGCGTGGGCCCCGGGTACCAGGCGATTGTAGCTTGGGCCGTTCGGGGCGAAGATCAGGGTCGAGGCCGGCATGGCCGCGACACAGCCCGCAACAGCAGAGAGCAGGGTCTCGGTGCCTTCAGGGCCGCCATTGTCAAAGACGTTGTTGCCGTCCTGATCGACCACCGAAAAGTGGACGTGCATCCCGTTTCCGGCGTCGTCCCGATAGGGTTTGGCCATGAAGGTTGCCGCCATTCCGTGCTTGCGGGCAATGCCGCGCACGAGAAGTTTGAACAGCAGGGCATCGTCAGCCGCGCGCAACGCGGTCTGGTGCGACAGGGTGACTTCGAACTGGCCCAGGCCGCTTTCGTTGATGATGCTTTGCACGGGCAGGCCCATGTCGATGCAGCCTTGATGCAGTTCGGTGAAGAAGGCGTCAAAGGCGTCCAGCTCGTCCAGCGACAGGACATCGAGGGCAAAGATACGGCGGCCGGAGCGGGGATCGCGTGGTGGTTTCAGCGTCTCGCCGCTGTCGTCGACCAGCATGAATTCCATCTCGGTGGCGGCGAAGACGTTCCAGCCACGGGCTTCGTAGCGTTCCAGAACGCTGGCGAGGGCCTGACGCGGATCGCCGAGGAACGGGGTGCGATCCTCGTTCAGCATTGTCATGGGGACCAGCGCAGAGTCGTTTTCCAGCCAGGGCATCGGCACGGCACCGCGATCTGTGGCGACCAGAATGCCGTCGGCATCCCCACTTTTGAAGACGAGGGGGGAATTCTCGATATCAGCGCCCCAGATATCGACGTTGAGTGACGAAAGGGGCATCCGCAGCGAGCCGGAGCTTAGCTTGTCGGCATAGGAAGAGGGAACGCGTTTGCCGCGCATCAGGCCATTGAGATCAGCGGCGGCGATGCGAATGGTGGCAAATTGTGACAGGTCCATGTCCGTCTCCCTTGTTTGCAGAAGTTCTAGCGCAGGGAATGAAAGCTGTCATCAAAATTTGATCAAAAAATTTTCGAGCAAAGAAAAACCGCCCCGAAGGGCGGCTTTTTATTCAGCGGATGAGGTTCAGACGGAACTTCATCTTGCCACGTCTTTCCTGTGGCAGGTGACGGTTCAGGCGCTTGTTGATCAGGCCCATCAGCCCGACGATGATCAGGGTTAGGATGATGAAGTATCCCGCGAGGATCGGGTAGGGGATGAAGGGGTTGAACGTCTTGTCCGCAAAATAGCTCGCGTAATAAAGCGCGTCGCCCTTTTGCTTGAGTGTCGGGAAGCCCGAGAAATAGACCAGCGTCGTGGCGTGGAAGAGGAAGATCGCCTCGTTGGTATAGGCGGGCCATGCAAGGCGCATCATCGTCGGAAAGACGATCCGGCGGAAGCGTGACCATCCGGACATGCCATAGGCGTCGGCGGCTTCGGTATCGCCCTTGGGGATCGACAGGAGGGCGCCATAGAAGATTTCGCCCGAATAGGCGGCGGTGTTGAAGAACAGCACCACGAGCGCCCCGAGCCAGGCGGCGGTGAAGGGCGCGAAGATCGGTACAGCCTGTTTCAGCGAGAGGAACAGGAAGTAGGCAAAGAAGAACTGGATAAACAGCGGCGAGCCACGAAAGACGAAGATGAACCACTCGGCCGGTTTGCGCACCAGGGGGGATTTCGCGTTCTTTCCGACCGCAAGGGCCACGGCAAGGAAGAAGCCCGCCAGAAGCGCCAGAACGCCGAAATAGATGTTCCAGATCATGCCCGAGCCAATCAGGGTGAACTGTTGGCAGAGGGTAAAGTCTTCGCGGGGAAGCAGGCGTTCGCCAAAGCCGATCGAGCGGAAGGCATAGTCCTGAATGGTGATCCAACAGCTCATGCGGCGGCCTTTCTCTGGGCTTCGCCACCGCTGGTGGCCTGACCGTGTGTCAGCTTTTTCATGAGGCGATCCAGAACCACTTCGGAGACCTTGGTGAAGGTGAGATAGAAGACGAGCAGCGCGAGGAAGTACCACATGCGCCAGTCGCCGTGCGGGTAGTCGGTGAACTTGGGGTTCTTGGTGCCGCCCAGTTCACGCGCCCAATAGACGATGTCCTCGATTCCGAGCAGGAAGAGAAGCGGGGTTGCCTTGATCAGAACCATCCAGAGGTTCGACAGGCCGGGCAGGGCGTAGACCCACATCTGCGGGACGAGAATGCGCCAGAAGGTCTGGCGGCGGGTCATGCCGTAGGCCTCGGCGGTTTCGAGCTGTGCCTGCGGTACGGCGCGCATGGCACCAAAGAGAACATTCGAGGCGAAGGCCCCGAAAACAATGGAAAATGTCAGGACGGCGAGGAAGAAGCCATAGGTCTCGTGAACCCATTGCGGGGAGGACGACAAGGGCAGTTTCGCGATGTCACAGACCACGAAATCGTTGCCCTGACGCACAGGGGCGTCCCAGTCGGGGCATTTGACCTGATGGCGCAGCCATTCGAAGGCCTGGTCGAGCGCAATGACGAAGAACAGGAAGAAGGCGATGTCGGGCACGCCGCGCACGATGGCGGTATAACCCTTGCCCAGCCAGCGCAGAGGCGCGATGCGGGACCGGGCGGCGGTGGCGCCGGCAAACCCGAACAGAAGGGCGACCGGTGCAGTGATGGCCAGAAGGACCAGCACGGTCACGACCGAGATATAGAGGCCCATGTGCTTGCCCGTGGTCAGGTAGCACGAGAGCCAGGTTAGCCCTTCGAGTGTTGAAGGATCTGAGCAATAGGAAAACATGCCTTGGGCTGTCCTTGTTCCGTTCTGTCAGCGGGATTTCTGGAGAAAGCCCGCTAACAAAAAGGTCCGCAGCCGGGGCCGCGGACCCGAAATCCCGAAGGGATCAGATTACCACTGGGAGGAAACTTCCCACTTGGCGATCAGGGTGTTCAGCGTGCCGTCGTCTTTCATCGACTGGATCGCCGCGTCGAACTTGGCGCGCAGGTCGCCGTCCGATTCACGGATGCCCATGCCAACGCCGCCGCCGATGGCTTCCTTGCGCTCGAGCATCACGAGGCCGTCCTGGCCAGCCATGGTGTCGAGGAAGGATTTGTCGGCGAGAACCGCGTCTGCCTCACCGTTCTTGACGGCGGCAACGGTTTCTTCCGGGGTGGCGAATTCGATCAGGGTCCAGCCCTTTTCTGCCACGAAGGCCGCCTGGATGGTGGTTGCCTGGGCGGCAACTACGGCGCCTTCCACGTCAAGACCTGCGTCAAGCGCGAGGTAGGCCGACGGATCCGGCGGGGTGTAGGCTTGGGTGAAGTCGATGACTTCGTCACGCTCTGCGGTGATCGACATGCCTGCGATGATGGTATCGTAGTTGCCCGACACGAGGTTCGGAATGATCGAATCCCAGTCGTTCTTGACCCATTCGCATTTCAGTTCTGCGCGCTTGCAGAGCTCGTCGCCCAGCTCGCGCTCGAAACCGTCGATTTCACCAGCGTCGTTGACGAAGTTCCACGGTGCATATGCGCCCTCGGTGCCCATGCGGACAACGTCGGCCATAGCAAAACCGGCTGTCAGTGCCAGCGCGGCTGTGCTGAGGATCAGTTTCTTCATGTTTTCACTCCCAGTTAGGTTCTTGAATGTCAGTGGGCGGCTGTCGCGGAGAGGAATCCGCGCAGTCGCTCGGTTTTTGGGGATCCGAAAAGGGTTTCGGGATCGCCTTGTTCTTCGATCTTGCCCTGATGCAGGAAGACCACGTGGCTTGAGATGTCGGCGGCCATTTTCATGTCGTGGGTCACGATCATCATAGTTCGGCCTTCGGCGGCCAAGTCTTTGATAACCTTGATCACTTCCTGTTCGAGTTCCGGGTCGAGCGCAGAGGTGGGTTCATCGAACAGAAGTGCTTCGGGCTCCATGCAGAGGGCGCGGGCAATTGCGGCGCGCTGCTGCTGGCCACCGGACAGCTGGGCCGGATAGACATCGTGTTTGTCCGCGATGCCGACCTTTTCGAGATAGGCGTGGGCCGCTTCCTCGACCTCGGCGCGGTCACGGCCGAGCACGGTAAGTGGCGCTTCCATCACGTTTTGCAGGATGGTCATGTGGGACCAGAGGTTGAACTGCTGGAACACCATCGACAGGTTGGTGCGAATGCGCAGAACCTGTTTGGGGTCTCCGGGATGGCGGGTGTGTCCGTCGCCTTTCCATTTCACGGGCTCGCCCTTGAAGAGGATGTCGCCCTGCTGGCTGTCTTCCAGAAGGTTGGCGCAGCGCAGGATCGTGGACTTGCCGGAGCCGGACGAGCCAATCAGCGAAACAACGTCACCGCGATGCGCCGTGATGTCGACCCCCTTGATCACCTCAAGGGCGCCATAGGCTTTGTGCAGGTTGCGGATTTCGAGAACAGGCGTTGTGTCGGACAAGGGCAGCAATCACGTTTTGTTGGCGTTATCAGCATCACAATAGGGCTGAAAAAACGCTTGAATGCAACTTGCAAAACGGATGACGCGAGGGGAATTCGACCAAATCGGCGGTAAAATTGTCCAATTGGTCAGGGGAGTGGCGGCGTTGGCACCGCGAGATAGGCACTTGGCGGGATGTATTCGAGACCGTTCAGGCCGAGTATCGCGCGGTCTTCGCCCGAGAGGGCCGAAATGGCCTTGGTCACCGCAAGCCGGATTTCCGCGGGATTCTGTTTTGGACCGGTGATGTAGGGCAGGGTCGGCGTGGGGTTTGTGCGGGCCACGACATGGAGGTTCTGGGCAAAATCGTCGTACCGCCGGATCAGTTCCCAGGTCAGGGCGTCGAGCGCGGCGAAATCGGCCCGTTTCTCGGCCACGGCCATCGCCGAGAGGTAATGAGCACCGGTTTGCAGGCGCTTGGTCGGGGTGAGATCCATCTGTTGCAGGTGATTGACCGGCGCGGCCCAGCCGGATTGGGACAGGGGTTCGTTATAGGCAAACGTGCCCTGGCAAAGTTCGGACAGGGTCGCGTGTCCGACATCCATGTGCGTGATGATCACGCTGTAGTAATGGCCAGCGGGGCAATCGGGCAGGGCATAGTTGGGGGTGCCAACCAGCTGCACCTGCCGATGCAGGCTGGTGCGATAGGGCATGCCGCAGGTCTGGGCAAAGAGCAGGTCGGGCGATTGCCAGACCTCCCAGAAGTCCATGTCGCGGGTCAGGGATTCGGGGCCATGGCCCAATTCGTTGCGGATGGCGGACCAGAGGCGATCGTTCGATGCCGACGTTTCCGGCCGGTCGTACATGCCCAGCATTGCGATCATGAGGAGGCCATCACGCGCTGGCGCGCAAGGGCGCTGTCACGGTCGTTGATGCCCAGAAGATTCGCCGCCAGTCGGACCAGCGCGTCTTCTTCGGCCTCGCGTACACCGTCGGCGAGGACAACTGTCCAGAGGGCTTCGATCACGCCGATGCGGTCTTCGTGGGGCACCGCGTCTTTGATTTCGCGCGTGAAGCGGACGGTATCGGGGGCTTCGGCCTCGACCTGTTCGGCCTCTTTGCGCAGGGCGGTGGCCTCGAAAGGCGACAGATCGTAGCGGGTGCGCAGAACCTGGTCGATCTGGGTGGCTTCGTCATCGGTGTAGGCGCCGTCTGCGCGGGCGATCCGCACGAGAAGGGCGCTCAGGGCCAGGCGGGCATCCGAAGGTGCAAGTGAGGCGGGCGTGGACGCGGAGAGGCGTTTGAAGAAATCAGCGATCATGCCCAAGACTTAGGCGCTTGGGAAAGATCCGGCAAGCATGCGCTTGGACAAAGATTGATCGAGATCAAGTCATATAAATTCCAAAAACAATATATAAAGCAAATCGAATATTATGGAAGGATGGAAACATGGTTCTGAATTGGAAAACGGGCGGGGTCCTTCTGGGCTTCGTGTTTTTCCTGGCAGTGCTGCTGGTAAAACCGATCGGTGTTTCAACGCAGTTTGTCATTCTGGATGCCATCGTTGCGGATGCGGTGAACCCCGAGCTGATCACGCAGACCGAGGATGGCGCTTATACCTCAACCAATGAATACCTCGCGAAATCAAAGGGCAAGTATGCAAAGAACGCGTCTAACCCGTTGAATTACAGCTTTGTTTTCGTGATCGCCATGATGCTGGGTGCATTCCTGTCGGCGATGGCGCGGGGCGGGATTTCAAAGGAAGAACGCAAACTGCCGGCAATCTGGTACGCCAACTATGGCGATACCCCGATGAAACGATATGCGGTCGCGTTCCTAGGCGGTTTCATCGTGCTTTATGGTGCGCGTCTTGCGGGGGGATGCACCTCCGGGCACATGATGTCGGGGATGATGCAGACCTCTTTGTCGGGGTATATTTTCGCCGCTGGTGCCTTTGCCGCCGCGGTTCCCGTCGCGATGATGATGTACAGGAAGGAGGCCTGATCCATGAATATTGTTCTCGCACTTGTGATCGGTGCCGCCTTTGGCGCGGTGCTTGACCGGATCGGCGCAACCAATCCGAACTGGATTATTCGCATGTTGTCGCTGCGCAACCTGCACCTGATGAAAACCATTCTGCTGGCCATCGGCACCGGATCGATCCTGATGTTCGGGGGCCAGATGCTTGGGCTTGTCGATGTCATGCACATGTCGGTGAAAACCGCCTATGTTGGCGTGTTCATTGGTGGTTTGATGCTGGGTGCCGGATGGGCGGCTTCGGGCTATTGCCCCGGTACGGGCGTCTGTGCTGCCGCTTCGGGCCGCAAGGATGGTCTGTTCTTCATCGCTGGCGGCCTGCTGGGCGCGGCGGCCTACATGGTGACCTATCCCACGTGGAGGGCTTCGGGCCTGTTGGACAAGCTGGCTGGTGGCAAGGTGACCCTCGGGTCAGTCCCCGGTGCCAAGTATGACGGCCTGATGGCGGTTTCGGGTGACCTGCTGGGAATCGTGTTGGGTGTCGTCTTTGTTCTGGTGGCCTTCGTGTTGCCCGAACGCCTTGTTGGAGACGGACCGGCGCCAGTGGCCGCCGAATAACAAACACGCGAAAGCGAGGGGAGCGCAGCCGGCCTTGACGCAGGGGCCGGCTGTTTCTGTTCGGGTTCGCCTTGTCTTTGGGCGGGCGGGTGCCCATCATATCCGTTGAAGATGGATTGAGACGGGGCCGTGTTTGCGCGCCCGTCGACTGGGGGCGGAATGAGCAATGAACTGAATGGCGCACCGGAACTTGCGCTGGAGTGGCATCGCGCCGGTCGCGGGGCCGTTCTGGCAACGGTTGTCGAGACCTGGGGGTCTGCTCCGCGCCGTGTTGGCGCGCAGATGGTGGTCTCCGGCGATGGCCAGATCGAAGGTTCGGTTTCGGGTGGCTGCGTCGAAGGGGCCGTGATGGTCGAGGCACTTGAGGCGCTGGAAGACGGGCGCGGCAGGTTGCTTGAGTTCGGGGTCAGTGACGGTGATGCCTTTGCCGTGGGGCTGGCCTGTGGCGGGACGATCCGCGTTCTGGTGGAACCCGTGGGCGCGGTCCTGAACGAGAAGGTTCTGGCCGATCTTGTTCTCGCGCGTTCCGAGCGACGCGCCGTTGCCTATGTCTGTGATCCCGAGACGGGTGGTGGTGCGCTGGTGTCCGACGGTTTTGTCGAGAGGTTTCGGATGGACCGCTCCGGCGTGGAGGATGACGGGCTGTTCGTGGCCATTCACAACCCGCCTTTGCGGGTGGTGATCGTCGGGGCGGTGCATATTGCGCAGGCGCTTGTGCCGATGGCGCGGATTGCGGGCTATGATCCCATCATCGTTGATCCGCGCAGCGCCTTTGGATCAGAGGCACGGTTTCCGGGAGAGACCATTCTGGATGACTGGCCCGACGAAGCCCTTGAAGCGGTCGGGCTGGACGGGCGCACCGCGCTTGTTTTGCTGACCCATGATCCCAAGCTGGATGATCCGGCGTTGCACGTCGCGTTGCGCTCGGATGTTTTCTATATCGGGGCGTTGGGGTCAAAGCGGACCCATGCGAAACGGGTTGAGAGGTTGCAGGCGGACGGGTTCTCGGATGCGGAGATCGCGCGCATTCACGGACCGGTTGGTCTTGATATCGGGGCGGCAAGTCCGCCTGAGATCGCGCTTTCGGTCATGGCAGAGATGACTGAGGTTCTGAGGAAGGGCGCATGAAGTTCGGCGCGGTTCCGCTGAGCGAGGCAGAAGGTGCGATCCTGGCGCATTCGGTTCAGGCCGGGGCAAAGAAGTTGCGCAAGGGGATGTGGCTTGGCGCTGATGATGTTGAGACATTGCGCGCAGCCGGGTTTGAGGAGGTCATCGTCGCGCTTCTGGATGCGGGGGACCTGCACGAAGATGCGGCGGCCGCCGCCATCGCCTCGGCGGTGGTGCCTGCCCCGGAGGCTGCCTCACTCGATGTGACGCGGGCCTTTACGGGGCGTGTCAATATCACGGCGGCCTGTCCGGGTGTTGTTGACTTGGATGTTGCGGCGCTGGAGGCGCTGAATGCCATCAACCCGATGATCACCCTGGCGACTGTGCCACCCTGGCAGCAGATGGGCACCGGCAACATGGTCGGGACGGTGAAGATCATTTCCTATGCGGTGCCTGAGACCGAAGTGCGTGAGGCCTGTGACTTGGCCCGAGAGGCTTTGCGTCTGCGACCCGTGGTTTACGAGACCGCCACGCTGGTGATTTCCGAGATTGATGGGGGTGCCGGGCGCAAGGGTGAAGAGGCCATTCGCGGGCGCGTCGAAGCCCTTGGCATGACTCTCGACGAGGTTCTGATCGTGCCGCATCGCACGGCGGAAATTGCCGCCGCGATCAAGGCGGCGCAGGGCGATATGGTGCTGGTTCTGACCGGATCAGCGACATCCGATCCCTTTGACGTGGCCCCCGAGGCCCTGAGGCGGGCCGGAGGAACGGTGGAGCGTTTTGGAATGCCGGTCGATCCCGGTAACCTGTTGTTCCTTGGTGAGGTTGGCGGAAAGCCGGTGATCGGGCTTCCGGGCTGTGCGCGGTCGCCTGCCCTGAACGGTGCCGACTGGGTTCTGAGCCGTGTTGCCTGTGGTCTCAAAGTCAGTGCGCAGGATATTGCGTCGATGGCGGTTGGCGGGCTTTTGAAGGAAATTCCGACCCGTCCGATGCCGCGTGAACGACGCCGCCCACGCGGGTGAACGTTACGGAACTTTGCCGGATTGGATAGGAAATCTGACCGGATGGAAAGAAATCGGGTTCTCAGAATGGAGAACACGTGTTTAAGTTCTACATATAGCAACTAATAAAAATGCAACTTTGGGAGGAGCCAATGTCACAGGTCACTATGACTGTGAATGGCAAGACTGCGTCCGGCGATGTCGAAGGGCGTACCTTGCTTAGCCAATTCTTGAGAGAAAACCTGAACCTGACGGGGACGCATGTCGGCTGTGATACCAGCCAATGCGGAGCCTGCGTGGTTCATGTTGACGGCAAGGCCGTCAAGTCCTGCACGATGCTAGCCGCGGAGGCTGATGGTGCCGTCGTGGACACGATCGAAGGACAGGCCAACGCGGATGGATCGCTGAACACCATCCAGCAGGCATTTCAGGACCATCACGGCCTGCAATGCGGCTTTTGCACCCCCGGCATGGTGATGTCGGCTGCGGCGCTTCTGAAAGAGAACCCGAAACCCACCGAGGCGGAAATCCGCGATTACCTTGAGGGTAACCTGTGTCGCTGTACCGGGTACCACAATATCGTCAAGGCGATCATGGCTGCATCCGGTCAAGACGTGGGGGCCATCGCGGCCGAGTGACCCTTTGCACCGCGCCAGAGGAGGGCGCGCAAAGGGAGCATTTTCAGGAGATTGAGGATCACGAGGGCGAGGAGGCCCGGCTTGATCCGACAGATGGGAGGAATTCATGCCAAAAGATCATGGCATTGGCGCCAGCCCGAAACGGCGCGAAGACGTCCGGTTTCTGACCGGGAATGGAAACTATACCGATGACATCAACGTACACGGACAGGCCTATGTCCATTTCCTGCGGTCCGATGTTGCTCATGGGAAAATCAATGGGATCAACACCGAAGTTGCTGCGGCGATGCCCGGCGTGGTGCGTATCTTTACAGGTGCGGACTTTGAAGGTGTGGGCGGGTTGCCCTGCGGCTGGCAGGTGACGGACCGGTTTGGTGAACCGATGCAGGAGCCGGCGCACCCGGTGCTCGCGCAAGGCAAGGTGCGCCACGTGGGTGACCCGATCGCGGCGGTGATTGCCGAGAGCCTTGAAGAGGCCCGCGACGCCGCGGAGGCCATCGAACTGGACATCGAAGAGCTTCCGGCGGTTGTGGACATGAAAGCCGCGCTTGAAGAGGGCTCTACCAAGGTCCACGACGACCTGACGTCGAACCTTTGTTACGACTGGGGATTTGTCGAAGAGAACAAGGATGCCGTCGCGCAGGCGTTCAGCGAAGCGGCGCATGTCACGACGCTCGAGCTGACGAACCAGCGCCTTGTTGCGAACCCGATGGAGCCGCGCGTGGCGATTGGCGACTATAGTCGCGCAACCGACGAGCATACGCTTTACACCACCTCGCAGAACCCGCATGTGATCCGGCTTCTGATGGGGGCCTTTGTTCTGGGTATTCCGGAACACAAGCTGCGCGTTGTCGCGCCGGATGTGGGCGGGGGTTTTGGCACTAAGATCTTCCACTATGCCGAAGAGGCCTTTTGTACCTTCGCGGCAAAGGCGGTGAATCGTCCTGTGAAGTGGACGGCGTCGCGCTCCGAGGCGTTCATGTCGGATGCCCACGGGCGCGATCACGTGACCACGATTGAACTGGCGCTGGATGCGGACAACAACTTTACCGCCCTGCGCACCGAGACCCACGCCAACATGGGGGCGTATCTGTCGACATTTGCGCCTTCGGTTCCGACGTGGCTGCATGGCACGCTGATGGCGGGCAACTACAAGACGCCGCTGATCTATGTGAACGTGAAGGCGGTGTTCACCAATACGGTTCCGGTGGATGCCTATCGTGGTGCAGGACGTCCGGAGGCAACGTTCCAGCTGGAGCGGGTGATCGACAAGGCCGCGCGTGAGCTGGGCGTCGATCCAATTGCCCTGCGGCGGCAGAACTTTATCACCGAGTTCCCCTATGCCACGCCCGTGGCGGTGGAATACGACACCGGTGACTACAACGGCACCATGGACAAGCTGGAAGAGATTGCCGATCTGAGCGGCTTTGCGGCACGGCGTGCTGAAAGCGAAGCCAGGGGCAAGATGCGCGGGCTTGGCGTGAACTGCTACATCGAGGCCTGCGGTATTGCGCCGTCGAACCTTGTTGGGCAACTGGGTGCGCGGGCCGGTCTTTACGATGCCGCGACGGTACGTGTGAACGCGACCGGATCGATCAGCGTCATGGTTGGTGCCCATAGCCACGGGCAGGGGCACGAGACATCGTTCCCGCAGGTCGTGGCGGATATGCTTGGGATCGACGAAGGCATGGTCGACATCGTGCATGGTGACAGTTCGAAAATCCCGTTCGGCATGGGCACCTATGGATCGCGGTCGATCGCGGTGTGTGGTTCGGCCATGGTGCGGGCAACCGAGAAGATCATTGCCAAGGCCAAGAAGATCGCTGCGCACCTGATGGAAGCCTCGGACGCCGACATCGAGCTGAAGGATGGGCAGTTCACGGTTGCCGGTACGGACAAGTCCGTGGCCTGGGGAGACGTGACCCTTGCAGCCTATGTGCCGCACAACTATCCGCTTGAGGATATTGAGCCGGGGCTAGAGGAAACGGCCTTTTACGATCCGGCGAACTTTACCTATCCGGCAGGGGCGTATGCCTGCGAGGTGGAGGTTGATCCCGACACCGGCAAGGTGACCATTGAACGCTTTGCCGCGGCTGATGACTTTGGCAATATCATCAACCCGATGATCGTGGATGGCCAGGTGCATGGCGGTATCGGGCAGGGGATTGGCCAGGCGCTTCTCGAGAGTTGCGTCTATGACGAGAACGGCCAGCTGTTGTCGGCGTCCTACATGGACTATGCGATGCCGCGTGCCGATGACGTGCCGTTCTATGCGGTGGACCATTCCAGCCAGACGCCCTGTACGCATAACCCGCTGGGCGTAAAGGGCTGTGGCGAGGCCGGTGCGATCGGCTCTCCGCCGGCGGTGATCAATGCCGTGGTGGATGCGCTGCAATCGGGTGGCCATGATGTGACCCATATCGACATGCCGGCCTCGCCGTCGCGTGTCTGGGCCGCGATGAACAAGTAAGGAGGACAGACCATGTATAACTTTGACTTTGAGAAGCCCTCCACGATTGCGGATGCAGTCGCGGCGCTTGCCGACGAGGATGCGCAGGCGCTGGGCGGGGGGCAGACGCTTATCCCGACCATGAAGCAGAGGCTGGCAAGCCCGAGCAAGCTGGTGAGCCTGAAGGGGATCGCGGAAATGCAGGGCATCTGCATGTCGGATGCCGGTGAGGTTTGCATCGGTGGCGCAACCTGCCATGCCGATGTCGCGGAAGGTGCCGGAAGCTATCCGGCCCTTGCGGCCCTGGCCGAAGGCATTGGTGATCCGGCCGTGCGCAACCGTGGCACCATTGGCGGATCGCTGGCCAACAACGACCCGTCCGCCTGTTATCCGGCAGCGGCGCTGGGCTCGGGGGCGACCATCGTCACCAACGCGCGCGAGATCGCGGCGGATGACTATTTCCAGGGCATGTTCACCACGGCGCTGGAGGAAGGCGAGATCATCACCGAGGTGAAGTTCCCGGTTCCCGAAGCCGCGAGCTACCAGAAGTTCGAACAGCCGGCCTCGCGGTTTGCGCTTGTTGGCGTGTTCGTCTCGAAAGGGGCGGGCGGTGTGCGCGTGGCCGTGACAGGCGCGTCCGAAGAGGGCGTGTTCCGCTGGAGCGAAGCCGAAGCGGCGCTTTCGGGGAATTTCTCGGCAGATGCGCTTGATGGCATGGCCCCGGCAGCAGATGGCATGATTTCGGACCTGCATGGCAGTTCCGCCTATCGTGCGCATCTTGTAGGCGTGATGACCCGTCGGGCCGTGGCCGCCTGCGGCTAGGGGATTACCTGATCAACACCAAGCAAGGCCGCCGGTATCCCTGGCGGCCTTTCTGTTTCTGCGGGGGCACCCTAGGTGTAGGTAAAGCTGTCTGCGTCCAGATCATCCGTCGTCAGGACAAGGACTTCGCCGTGCAGGTGGGTGACGCTGTAGCCGCCCGAGACCTTCTGCAAGCTGACATCCGAGGACGTCTGTCCGTCAAAGATGATGGCATCGAACGCGAAATCGAAATCGCTGATGGTATCGTTGCCAAGGACTGTGCCCTTGAACACGAAGTCGTCGCTTCCGGCTCCGCCTTGCATTTCATCATTGCCGCGTTCGCCTTCGAGCGTGTCATGGCCGTCGCCACCGGTCAGCGTGTCGGCTCCGTTGCCACCAAAGAGCCTGTCGTTGCCTTCTTCTCCGTCAAGGCTGTCAGTTCCGCTGCCTGCGAACAGCCTGTCGTTGTCGTTGCCTCCGAACATGGTGTCGGCGCCGTCCCCGCCGGACAGGAGGTCTGCCTGATCGCCACCATAGAGTTCGTCAGCACCGGCATTGCCATACAGGCTATCGCGGCCGAAGTTACCAAACAGCTGGTCGTTTTGCGTGCCGCCTTTCAGGAAATCCTTGCCCGCGCCTCCGGAAAGCACATCCTGCCCCGCCTGTCCGCGCAGGACGTCTTCTCCGTCTCCTCCGAACAGCCGGTCGTTTCCACCATTGCCGTAGAGAATGTCATCGCCCTTGTCGCCATAGAGCAGGTCTTTCCCGCTGCCTCCAAACAGAAAGTCGGCATCAAGGCCGCCTCTGAGCGTGTCGTCGCCTTCCTGGCCCTTGAGCGTGTCCTGATTGGCCTCGCCAAACAGTTTGTCGTTTCCGAGTTCGCCAAAAATGCTGTCATTGCCGTCGTCCCCGTGAAGAACGTCTTCTCCGGACAATCCGATGATGGTGTCATTGCCGGCGCGTCCGAAAATCAGATCGCCCGCGCCGCTTCCTGTGAGGTGATCCGCAAATTCGGTGCCAAAAAGAACCTCGGCCCCGGCGATGGTCCAGTTGAAACCGCCTGACTGAATTGTGCCTGCGCCAAGATCGGCGGTCATGGCGTCCAGCATGTTCCGACCGTCGATTGCGTCCTTCTTGCCAAGGCCCATGCGGATTGTTCCACCGCCCGGTCCGATAAGACACACGTCGTTGCCCGGGCCAGCCTCGATCGTGCAGGGGCCGGAGCCGCATTCCAGAAAGTCCTTCTGGTTGGAGCCGGTAATCCGGTTCGGCGTCAGGGCGTCATAACAACTCAGAACATTGGGGTCGGACCAGTCGGGTTCATTGCCGTCGCATTGGCTGCAGGCCGACATGAAATCTCCGAAGTCAAAGCCGCCAAGGCCATCGACGTCGCAGAGGACAGTGTCTGACGCAAACCGGCCGTTGCTGGCGAATTCGGTGATCACCATCCTATCGCAGGTTCCGGAAAAGACCGGGGCGGCTCCGCTTTCATCAATGGTGAGGTTCTGGCCGTAAATTGTGACCGAGAACTTTGCGCCGAACAGCGAACTTACCCAGAAACTCGTGCCGTCAAAGCTTGGGAAGAAGTTGTTCGCTGTGTCGTTCAGGAAGTTGATGATGAACCGCTGGTACGTGGTGCCGAAGTTGAAAAAATGCTCCGCAGACATGTTGTTCCATCCCCCAATGAAAACGTTCATCGGGAGAGTGTATCACATTTTCCTTTTGTTTTCTTGGCTCAGGCCGGTTTGCGCGCGACGAAGTCGATCAGGGCGGACATGCCGGAGTGGCCGCGCCCTTCCTGAACCTCGCGTTCGTATTCGCGGCATTCAAGGATGTCCCAGCCGACAAAGGCGGCGCGCAGGATGACCTCGGTATACATGTTCTGGGCAAAGGGCGGGCCGCCTGTGCCGTGTTCAAGCTGCTTGGGCGTATAGCCGTGCAGCATGACGAGGCCGCCGGGTTTGGTGGCTTTCTGCATGCCTTTGAACTGAATGCGGCGCCCGTCAGGACCGACGAACTGGATAAAGATACCGGCCACCAGATCGTAGGCGTCGCTTTCCCAGTCGCGGGTCAGGATGTCGGATTGCTGGAAATCGACCGACACGCCGCGTTCCTTGGCCAGATCGCGGGCGCGTTCAATGGCGGTCGGGGCGAATTCAAGCGCGGTGACCTCCATGCCGTGTTCGGCCATATAGACAGAATTGCGGCCTTCGCCATCAGCAACCGCCAGCGCCGTTTGGCCTGCCTTCAGATAGTCGGCGTGTTCCTCGAGAAACCGAGCCGGGGCCTTGCCGAAAAGAAAGTCCTCTGACGCTGCGAAACGTTCTTCCCACATGTGCCGATCCCTGTTGTTAACTGGTTCAGAGGTAAGGAATGGCGGGCGGATTGCAAGGATCATCAGGGCGCGCAGAGGCGAAATGTCTGTTGTTGATGAAAGGCCATTGCAGGGCGCACAAAAAAACCCCGGCAGGACCGGGGTTTTCGATTGGATTGTCGGGCCAGATTATTTCTGGGGCAGGGGCGCGATGATCATGATCATCTGGCGGCCTTCCATCTTCGGCATGTTCTCGATCTTGCCGATTTCCTTGACGTCTTCGGCCACACGTTCAAGCAGTTCGCGACCCAGGTTCTGGTGCGCCATTTCGCGGCCACGGAAGCGCAGGGTCACTTTGACCTTGTCGCCCTTCTCGATGAATTTCACCACGTTACGCATCTTGACGTCATAGTCGTGCGTATCGGTGTTGGGGCGGAATTTGACTTCCTTGACCTCGATGATCTTCTGCTTCTTGCGGGCTTCGGACTCGCGTTTCTGCTGTTCATATTTGAACTTGCCGAAATCCATGATCTTGCAAACCGGCGGGTTTGCGTTGGGCGAAATCTCGACCAGATCCAGGCCTGCATCCTGAGCCATATGGTAGGCCTCGCGGGGGTGGATTACACCGACATTTTCGCCGTCTGCGCCGATCAGGCGAATTTCAGGAGCGCGGATTCGCTCGTTGATGCGAGGGCCGGTGTCGCGCTGCGGAGGCGCGTTATGGGGTCTGCGGGCTATGGCTTTGATCCTTCAATGGTGGAGTTCATGTGCGCGCTAATTTATGCCTGCCCGTCGGCGTATACAAGCCGAGATTTGGCGGGAGTGAGGCAAATCTCGGGAGTTTCCCCCTTGTTGCGGCCTCTGTCTGCCCGCATCTGTCACGAGAAGCCGGGAAAACCAATGCCCCGGTACGGACAGGAGAATTTGAAATGAAAAATCTCGTTTGGGTCGTTGTTCTGCTTGGCGCTGCTGCTGCCGGGTATTTCTACATGATGAACCAGAAAGATGAGGTTGCCCAGCCGGTGACCGAACCGGTTGTCGTGGAAGAGCCGGAGGCGGTTGAGGAAACCCCGGTCGAGGAGGTTGTTACCGAGGTTGAAGAGAAGGTGGAAGAGGCCGTGGAGGCGGTCGAAGACGCTATGACCGAAGCCAAGGAAGCTGCCGAGGAAGCCGTGAACGAGGCGGTTGAAAACGCCGAGAACGCGGTGAGCGATGCCGTTGAAGGGGCGGGCGATGTTGCGGGAGCGGCAACTGAAGCCGTGACCGAAACGGCGGGTGCCGCGACAGAGACCGCGACCGAAATGGCCAGTGCTGCGGCGGATGTGCTGAGTGTCGACGGGTTCGACTTTGCCAAGGTCAGCGAGATGATTGACGGATCGTCGCTTGATGCGCTGAAAAAGGCCGCTCTGAAAACCGCGGTCGAACAGGCGCAGAACAACCCCGACCTCCTGAAAACCGCGCTGGACAGCGTGAAAGCGGCGCTGGGGATGTAATCCCCGGCCAACGCGGGGAGCGGAAAGGGCGGTCTATGGGCCGCCCTTTTTCATTTAGACAAAGCTGAAATGATCCGCGTTGTCGACTTCGGAAATCGTCGTGTTCTGGACAAGCACATACCCGTCATAGCCAACATTGCTTTCGGTGATCCGCACATCGTTGCCTTGCTGGGTAAACGCCAGGTCGTCAAAATCGAACTCTCCATCGGCGTGGAACTGAATGACGTCTGAACCAGCCTGGAAGTCGGTCACAATGGCCTGATCGAGATCATCCAGCGAAAGGATCAAGAAGACATCGCTGCCCCCGCCGCCGGTCAGGGTGTCGGTGCCATAGGAGGCCTCGAGAGTGTCTGCGCCGGCCCCGCCGAACAGGCGGTCATTGTGAACCCCGCCAGCGAGCCTGTCATTGCCATTGCCACCGAACAGGGTGTCGTTACCGTGCCCGCCTTCAAGATCGTCCGCGCCATTGCCGCCAAATAGCCTGTCGCGCCCCAGATCGCCCTTCAAAGTGTCAGCACCCCGACCGCCATAAAGGCTGTCGTTGCCATAGTCGCCCCAGAGTTCATCCTGGCCGCCGCCACCGACGAGAGTGTCAGATTTTTGGCCACCAAAGATCAGGTCGCGGGTTTTATTGCCGGTAAAATGGACTTTCTCGACATCGCTTGTTGCGACGTACCATTCCTTGTCGCCGGAGCCCCATGTTATGCGTCTCGCCCGTCCACTGTCCGAAAAAGAGAACTCGATGACGCCAGAAGTGGCTGAGGCATCCACGAACAACGTGTCGACACCGCCCTTACCGTAGAAGCTGACGCCTTCGCCGTTTTCCGACAGGGTGACGCGCAGCGTGTCCGCCTTGTCATTGGCTATGACTTCGATTTCCTCAACCTTCAGGATATCCAGAAAATTGGTGTTGATGACCTGAAAATTCTGAAAATTAAAGTCATAGGTGTGGGGAGTATTGGCCGTCAGGAGCAGGGACAAAGAGTCATGCCCATCACCGCCATCTACCCATTCGTTTCGGGCCTTTGCCGTTGCGTTGTGCAACAAGATCAGGCTGTCGTTTCCGGCGCCCGAGGTAAGCGTGTCATACCCTGAGCCGCTTTCCAGCGTGTCGTTGCCATGGTCGTCGGCCAGATAATCGTTGCCCTTGCCCCCGAAGAGACGGTCGTTACCGGCACCTCCGTTGAGTTCGTCTGCACCCGCTCCGCCGTTCAGGGTGTCGTTGCCCCTTGCGCCGAGAATGGTGTCGTTGCCGCCAAGCCCATTCAGACGTTCGCCCGAGTCGGTTCCGGTTATTCTGTCGTCGTTGGCGGTGGGAAATGATACTGGCATTTGAAAATCCGAATGAAATTGTTTCTTTCGCCAGCATGGTGCGCGGTCCGCCTTGATGGGTCAAGGTGGGGAAAAACGTAGTCATCCGGTTGAGCTACAAATGAAAAAAGCTGGCCGCGAGGCCAGCTTTGTCCAATCAGGATTTGCGCAGCGTCTTAATCGAGGAACGCCTTTTCCACCACGTATTGGGCGGGTTTGGAGTTGGCGCCTTCTTCGAGGCCAGCTTCCTCCAGCATGTCCTTGAGTTCGAGGTTGAACGCGAGGTTGCCGCAGATCATGGCGCGGTCGTTTTGCGGGCAAAGCGGCGCCACGTCGAGGTCTTTGTAGGCCTCGCCCGAGCGGATCAGGTCGGTGATCCGGCCCATCTTGGGGCTCTCTTCGCGGGTGGTGGTCGGGTAGTATTTGATCTTCTTCCAGAAGCCTTCGCCGATCACCTCGTTCAGAAGTTCGTCGTCCTTGAGGGCTTCGATCAGCTCGCGGCCATAGGTCAGTTCGCCCACGGTGCGGCAGGTGTGGGTGATGATGACCTCGTCATAGTCCTCGTAGGTCTGCGGTTCGCGCAGGAGCGAGGCGAAGGGCGCAAAACCGGTGCCGGTGGCGAAGAACCAGATGCGTTTGCCCGGGATCAGCGCGTCATGCACCAGGGTGCCAACGGGCTTGGGACGCAGGATGACTTCGTCGCCGGGTTTGATGTGTTGCAGCTTCGAAGTCAGCGGGCCGTCTTCGACCTTGATCGAATAGAATTCCATTTCCTCGTCCCACGAAGGCGAGGCGATGGAATAGGCGCGCAGGAGCGGTTTCTGCTTGCCGGTTTTCGGATCTGGATCGCCCATCAGGCCGATCATCACGAACTCACCCGAGCGGAAGCGCAGGCTTGCCGGGCGGGTACAGCGGAAGCGGAACAGGCGGTCGGTGTAGTGCTGAACCTCGGTGACGGTCTGTGCGTCGGGCAGGGTGGGCACTTTGGGTACGGCGGTTGCTTGGGCGTCGGTCACGGGTTTTTGCTCGGTCATAAGATTACAGGCGGAAAATGCCGCCCCTCACTAGCAGTTCGATAGGGTTTTTAAAGATGTATCTGGGTTGCGGCTTTGATCTGACGCAAATTGTGATCCATCAAGCGGAATTGTGACCGCGCATCCGGGTTTGGTAGTCATGCGCGCGCCAGTCCGAACGGAATTGCCATTCGCCTTCGGGCTGACGGGCTGCCAGATCATCGCTGATCTCGACTTCGTCAAAGCCCGAACGGCGGGCCATGGCGTATTGGTCCGAGATGACGTGCCCCTTGGCGCGCAGGCGGCCGTTGTAGCCTGCCAGACGCAACTGGCGGGCGATGGTAAAGCCGCGGCCATCGGCGAAGGAGGGGAAGTCGATCCGCACCATTTCCACGCCGGAAAGCTGTTCGATCAGGGCGGCCGGATCGGTGTCCGAGGCCACGTCGAGCGAGATCACGTCATTTGCGGCTTCGCTGAACGGAACGAAACCCTTGGTCCAGTCATCCGAGCCGAAGCCCGCGTCGGTTACGATAACAGTCATGTTTTCTCTCCAATTCGCACCATTTTGCCATCTACAAAATGGATGCCGCATTCGCTTTTGTCCTGCCCGCGCCAGCGGCCCGAGCGGGGGTCTTCGCCTTCCTTGACGGGGCTGGTGCAGGGCGCACAGCCGATCGAAGGATAACCCTTGGCCACCAGCGGGTGGCGGGGCAGGCGGTTTTCTACCATGTAGGCGCGCACGTCTTCCGGGGCCCAGTGGGCCAGGGGGTTGACCTTGATGCGCCCGGTGCCGTCCTCGACTTCGAAGAAATCGAGCGCAGCGCGGGTGCCGGCCTGAAAGCGTTTGCGCCCGGTGATCCATCCGTCAAAGCCGCTCAGGGCGCGTTGCAGCGGGATCGTCTTGCGCAGGGTGCAGCAGGCATCGGTGTCGTTCAGGCGCAGGGCGCCATAGGGATCGTCGCGGTCGATGTCTTCCTGTTCGGCACGCACCACGCGCACGTTCTTGAGACCCAGTCGCTCGGCCACCTCGGCCTGATAGACCAGGGTTTCGGGAAAGAGCATCTGGGTGTCGACGAACAGAACGGGCGTGTTCTTGTCGGCAATGGCAGCCATGTGCAGGAGCACCACGGATTCAGCCCCGAAACTGGACACGAGCGCGATATCGCCGCCATCCTGAAGCGCGCCGCGAAAGACGTCGGTCGCGCTGTGGTGGCGATAGCGTTCGTTAAGCTCCGAGACCTTTTCGCTGAGGGCGCGACGGTCGGCCCCCAGCTCGGTCTGGATCTCGTCAAGCGGCATGGGCCTGTGCCTCGGGGTAGAGGTAGGGTTTGAACGCTGCGAGGCCGAGACGGCGGTAGGCCTGAAGGAAGGTTTCGCCTTCATCCTGACGCAGTTCCAGATAGCCTTTTACCAAACGCTCGATGGCCGGCACGATCTCGTCATAGGCAAAGCCCGGACCTGCGCGCTCGCCGATGGCCGCGTCCCAGGTGGCGTCGCCGCCCAGCGTGATCTGGTAGTTCTCAACGCCTGCTCGGTCGAGACCGAGAATGCCGATGTGGCCCACGTGGTGGTGTCCACACGCGTTGATGCAGCCGGAAATCTTGATCTGCAGGTGGCCGATGTCGTGTTCCAGCTTCAGCTCTTCGAAACGGGTTGCGATCTGTTGTGCAACGGGGATCGAGCGGGCGGTTGCCAGGGCACAGTAGTCCATGCCGGGGCAGGCGATGATGTCGGACACCAGACCGATGTTGGCGGTGTGCAGGTCCGCTTCGCGCAGGGCGGCATAGATCGCAGGCAGGTCCGATTTGTGGACATGCGGCAGGATCACGTTCTGCTCGTGGCTGATGCGCAGCTCGTCATAGCCATAGGCCTTGGCGATTTCCGCCATCACACGCATTTGCGCGGCACTTGCATCGCCCGGAGTGTCGCCGTGTTTCTTGATCGAGATGGTCACGATGGTGTGGCCCTCGGCACGGTGTTCGCTCAGGTTGGTGTCGGCCCAGCTGCGGAACAGCGGATCGCTGTTGTAGGCCGCATCAAAGGCCTCGGTCGATGCCGATTTGAACGCAGGCGCGGCAAAGTGGGTCTTGATCTCGTCAAACAGGACCTGGTCAAAGCCACCGAAGGTGCTGCGCAGCTTGGCGAAACGCTCTTCGACACGGGCGCGGATTTCGTCCAGCCCCAGTTCGTGAACGGTGATCTTGATACGTGCCTTGTACTTGTTGTCGCGGCGACCGATCTGGTTCCAGACGGAAACGGTGGCCTCGATATAGGGTAACAGGTCAGCGCGCGGCAGGAAGTCATTGAGAACCTTGCCGATCATCGGGGTCCGGCCAAGGCCGCCACCGACGAGGATCTGGTAGCCGGTTTCGCCCGCCTCGTTGCGCACGACGCGCACGGCGAGGTCGTGTGCCTTGAGAACCGCGCGGTCCTTTTCGCCCGCCGAAACGGCAATCTTGAACTTGCGGCCCATGAACTGGAATTCCGGGTGGTCTGTCGACCACTGGCGGATCAGTTCGGCAATCGGGCGCGGATCTTCGATTTCATCTGCGGCGGCACCGGCAAAGTGATCGGCGGTGACGTTGCGGATGGTGTTACCCGAGGTCTGGATGGCGTGCATGTTCACTTCGGCCAGCGCATCGAGCATGTCCGGAATGTCGGTCAGCTTGGGCCAGTTGTACTGGATGTTCTGACGGGTGGTGAAGTGGCCATAACCCTTGTCCCATTTCTCGGCCAGAAGGGCGAGCTGGTTCATCTGGGCGCTGCTGAGGGTGCCATAGGGAATGGCCACGCGCAGCATGTAGGCGTGCAGTTGCAGGTAGACACCGTTCATCAGGCGCAGGGGCTTGAATTCATCTTCGGTCAGGGCACCGGAGATGCGGCGCTCGACCTGCTGGCGGAACTGGCGGTTGCGTTCGGCAAGGAACGCGGAGTCGAATTCGTTATACTGATACATGGATCAGGGACCTTTCGCGTGGCGCGTCTCGGGGTGGGAGACGGTCAAAAACCTAGTGCAGATTTCAGCTGGCTGCGGCGAGATCGGCTTGTTTGCCGTGGAAGTAGTTCGAGGGGCCGGTGCGGCGGAACTCTTCGCGGAAGTGCGTGGGTTCCGGACCGTTCTCGCCTGCCTTCGCATCCGCGAGATAAGGGCCGACGGCGATGCCGGGCTGCTGGATCGCATCCAGCAAGCGCAGGTCGGCATGCGCTTCGTCGGTCAGCAATTCCGCCATACACATTTCACGAGTCCATGTGTCATCTGCGGTCAGATAGATCACATCACCTTCGATCAGGTCGTTGGCTGTGATGACTTTGGGCGTGAAGGCGCGGGCCATTGCTTTGCTCCGTGAGTGGTGGATTGTGGTTGCAATATAGGAAATTGTTCCGTATTTGCGCTAGGTGTGAGAGTAAATAGGAATAATCGTTCTTGCTGATTGCGCGGCGGCGAGGAAAATTCTCAAACCTGAAGGAAAAGCGAATGTCGTTGCGAATTGACGAACTGGACCGGAAAATTCTTGATGAGCTCCAGCGGGACGCTTCACAATCCCTTGATGAAATTGCCAAGCGCGTCGGGTCTTCCAAGACGCCGGTATGGAATCGTATCCGCAAACTGCGCGACGCAGGCGTGATCCGTCAGCAGACTGTTCTTCTGGATGCCGAAGCCCTTGGCTATGAGGCCTGTTTCTTTGTTCTGATACGCACGAGCGAGCACGAGGCGTCTTGGCAGGCGGACTTCCTCAAGGCGTTGCGGGATCGCCCGGAAGTGCAGGAAGCACATCGCCTTGCAGGTGACATTGACTATATCCTCAAGGTTCGGGTGGCCAATGCCCGCGCCTATGACGCCTTTTACCAGGCGTTGATCTCGGAAGTGCGTGTTCACAACGTGACCGCGCTGCTTTCGATGGAAGAGATCAAGTCGACAACCAACTTGCCGCTTTTGCCGCCGAAGACCTAAGGCCTCACCTTCAGCGCTTCGAGACCGTGGAAGTGGTAGAGATTGCCGTATTGCGGTGTGCCTACCAATGCGAGGTTCGGACAGCGGTCGAAGAGGATGGGCAGGGCGATGCTCAGTTCGAGGCGGGCCAGAGGCGCGCCGACGCAGAAATGCACGCCTGCGCCGAATGAGGTGTTGGTGGCAACGGGGCGGGACGGATTGAAAACCTCCGGGTCTTCCCAGGGGCCGGGATCGCGATTGGCCGCTGCCAGAAGCAGGGCGACCTGATCGCCGCGTTTGAACTGGTGGCCACCGATTTCGACATCTTCATAGGCATAGCGCGTGAACATGTGCAGGGGCGGATCGTAGCGGATGATTTCCTCGATGGTCCCGCCAACAGTTTCAGTTGTCAGCACCTCTGATCCATAGCCGTGTTCGAGGAGTGCTTTCACGCCGTTGCCCAGAGTGTGCACGGTTGCCTCGTGGCCCGCGTTGAGCAGCAGGATACATGTGGTGATGAGTTCATCCGTAGAGAGCTTTTCGCCTTCTTCCTCGGCGGCGATCAGTTCCGAGATCAGATCTTCGGTCGGAGAGGTGCGGCGCTGGTCGACATAGCTGCGGATATAGTCGGCGAATTCGGTAGACGCCTTGGCAGCGGCATCTTCGATCTCGCGGGTGCGACGGGCCTGATACATGGCGACCATGTCGTTCGACCAGCGCAGAAGCTGTGGCCCCATGTCCTCGGGGACGCCCAGAAGACGGCAGATGATGGCAACAGGAAGGGGGGCTGCGTAAGTCGGGAGCAGATCAAACTCGCCGTCCGGAAATCTGTCGATCAGCGCGTGGCATGTTTCGGTAATCTCGGTTCTCAAGGCCTCGATGCGCCGGGTTGTGAAGGCGCGCAGAACAAGTTTGCGAAGGCGCGTATGGCGGGGGGCCTCAAGTTCCAGCATGGAATGGGCTTCGATGTCATAGAAGGCCTTGAGGTGCGCGGGGTGTTCGGGGGCCATTTCCGGCGGGACTTCGCGACCGAAGCTTCGATCCCGCAGGAGATGCGAGACACGCGCATGGGAGACCACCGCGGGCATGTCATAGTCCTGCCAATAGAACATCGACCCTTCTGCGCGGGCCTCTTCGTAAAAAGCATAGGGGTTCTGCACGAAGGCGGGGTCGGTCGGGGATTGGGACAGGATTTTCATGGCGCCCATGTTTTCCAACTTGCTGGTCAATGCAAGCAGGCAATTGTTAGGTTGGGGGCATGAAGACCTGGATGCGCCACCGTTTCATGATTCTGCTTGTGTTTGTCATCGTCATGGTGGCGGCCTCGGCGACGGTTTGGCGCTTGGGATACAGGCAGGCGCTGACGCAGCTTGTCGAACAGGGCGAGTCTGATCTCGCTCTTGCGGCGGACAGGCTTACGGCGCAGCTTCAGCGGTATCAGGAGCTTGCGGTTCTGATGTCCTCGCACCCGGTGCTGACGGACCTTGTAGAGGGGCGGGGTAGCGCCAGGGATGCGCGGATGCTGCTTCTGGATGCCGCCGACAAGACGACCGCGTTGAATATCATGTTCGCCGATATCAATGGGCGGGTGCTTGTGTCTGCCTTTGAAGGGCCGGACGAGTCGCTTGTGAAAACGCCCTATTTCATGCGCGCGATGCACGGTGCCCTTGGGACGCATCATGGTGTGTCGAGCAAGGATGGTAGGCGGGCGTTCTTTTATGCCGCCCCGAGCTTTGCCGCTGACGGGCATGTGCAGGGCGTGCTGATTGTCAGTGTTGATGTAGCTGACGTGGAGGACAACTGGCGAGGGGACGGTCCCGCGGTGTTCTTCGTGGATCAGGCCGGGCTTGTTTTCATCACCAACCGCTCTGAATTGTTGCTCTGGGAGCGGCGTGATGGCGATGTCGGGCTGGTGCCACCAAGAGGCGCAGCGCCGCCGTTCAGGGCCTATACGCAGGCGGGCCATGAACTCTGGAGACTGGATTGGGGGGACTATGTGCCCAAGCGGGGTCTGCACCTTGTTCAACCGCTGCCGATCATCGACCTGATCGGAGAGGCGGTGATTGATGTTTCCCCTGCGCAAAGACTTGCCGGGTTGCAGGCTGCTGTTGTTGCAGCGTTGATCCTGGCCTTTGGGGTCTTTCTCTATCAGGCGATGCAGCGAAGACAGGTCCTTGCCGAAGCCAATGCGATTTTGGAAGAACGCGTTGCCATGCGTACCCGCGCCCTTTCGGAGACCAACGTTCAGCTGCGCCGCGAGATCACGGAGCGTCAGGAAGCCGAGAAGGCGTTGAAGAAGGCGCAGGAGGAGCTTGTTCAGGCCGAGAAGCTGAGCGCATTGGGGCAGATGTCGGCGGGTATCAGCCATGAACTCAACCAGCCCCTGATGGCGATCCGCCAGTTTGCCGAGAACGGGGCCTTGTTCCTGCAACGTGGCAAGGATGAGGTGGCCTCGGATAACCTGAGCCGGATTTCCGAGATGGCTGCCCGTATGGCGCGGATCATCAAGAACCTGCGCGCCTTTGCCCGCAACGAAAGCGAGCCGATGGGGAAGGTGGACCTCGTGCAGGTGATCAATACGGCGGTCGAGTTGACGACGCCGAGGCTCAGGGCGGATCGGGTGTTGATGGAATGGAACCCCCAATCATACGGCGGGGCGGTGCTTGCATGGGGGGGCGAGGTGCGTCTGGCGCAGGTTTTCGTGAACCTGATCAACAACGCGGCTGATGCGATGATGGAGCAGGAGGACAGGCGTATCAGTATCTCGATTGAAAATGCCGAGCGTTTGTCTGTTTCCGTGCGAGACATCGGGCCGGGGATTGAAGACCCGGAAAAGATGTTCGAGCCTTTCTATTCAACCAAGGCGGTAGGCAGTTCGGAAGGTATGGGGCTTGGACTTTCGATCTCTTATGGCCTTGTCGAAAGCTTTGGTGGGCGTATCCGTGGCACTAATACCGAGAAGGGGGCCATGTTCACGGTTGAGCTTGATCCCTGGAACGAGGAAAAGGCGGCATGACGACCAAGGTTCTTGTAGTAGACGACGATGCCGATGTGCGCGAGGCGCTCAAGCAGACGATCGAGCTTGCCGATCTGGATGCGACGGCGGCGGGCAGTTTTATCGAAGCCAAGGATCACATTCTGCGTGATTTTCCCGGTGTGATCGTTTCGGACATCCGGATGCCAGGGCGGGACGGTTTCCATCTTTTAACCTATACGCAGGATGTCGACCCGGAGTTGCCCGTGATCCTTCTGACCGGAGAAGGCGATATTCCGATGGCCGTCTCTGCGATGGGCAAAGGGGCTTTCGGTTTTCTTGAAAAACCCTGTGCGCCGAAAGACCTGATCGGGGTAGTGGAAAGGGCCTTGAAGACCCGGGGTCTTGTTCTCGAGAACCGGCGCTTGAAGCTGCAACTCGAAACCGGGGATCCGGCGGCGAGGATGTTGTTTGGCACCTCTGGTCTTGCCAATGACCTGCGCGGTCGTGTGCGATCGGTTGCGCGAACCACGGCTGAAGTTCTGGTCACGGGTCAGCAAGGGGTCGGTATTTCCAAGGTCGCGGAAGTTGTCCACCTGTGTTCGCCACTTTCGAAGGGTCCATTTGGCAAGCATTCGGCGGCGGGTATGGATGTCGGACGCTTTCAGGAGGCGGTGGCTGCCGCCGCTTCCGGCAGTCTGTTTCTGGATGAGATCACCGCCATGCCGATGGAGACGCAGTTTGCACTGGTGACCCTGATGGAGCAGGGGGATCACCCGCGCCTGATCTTTGGCAGCACCGCCAATCTCAAGGCGGCGGTGGATGATGGCAGGCTGCATGGCGAACTGTTTTATCGGCTGGATGCCATGCAGGTGCGTATTCCGTCCCTTGCCGAACGCCCCGAGGATATTCCGGTGTTGTTCCGCCACTATGTTGCGCAGGCGGCAGAGCAGGCTGGATTGGTGGCGCCCGAGATCACGCCGGATGTGATTGCGGATATCATGGCGCGTGACTGGCCGGGCAATGCCCGCGCGTTGATGAGCGTTGCGATGCGCTTTGCGCTGGGCCTGCACGACGAAAGCGAAACCGAAGGCGCGCTGGGCCTTGCGGAACAGATGGCGCAGGTAGAGCGGTCATTGCTGCAAGAGGCGCTTCGGCGGGCGCAGGGGCGTGCGGCGGCGGCGGCTGAGGCGCTGAAGCTGCCACGTAAGACGTTCTATGACAAGCTGGCCAAACACGGTCTGCGACCCGAGGATTTCCGCTAGGTCTTGAGGGCTGTGTCCCGTCCTTCGCAGCGGGCGGACTGGTCGTGTTCGTGGATTTCCAAAGCACGGCTGGCGGTGAAGTCGTTTTTCACGTGGTCCCACCAGCAACCGAGGTAGGATTTCGCCGCCTCGGCATGAAAGACCTCGGGCGCCCCCCTGTGCAGGGCCGGCAGGCGGGTCCAGGCGACGTTCGGAAAGCTGTGGTGCTCGTTGTGGTAGCCGGTGTTGAACAGCAGCCAGTTGATAGGGCCATAGGTGGAACGGGTCGGATTGACGTCGTCCGTGCCGGGATGTTCGCTGAGCGACTGGCCGAGGTTGGAGATGCCCATCTTTCCAAGAAAGAAAGACAGCGACCACAGGTGGTAGAGTAGAGCCCAAGGCCCCAATAGGGCAATCATCGCGATGTTAGACAGGATCGAAACCGCGATGAAGGGGCGCATTTCCGATGATGTGGGACGGGTGCCGGTAAAGCGATCTACCGGATCGCTGATCGGCCGGCCGGATGCCCAGGCGTTCAGTCGCGGCAGAATGACGTCTGCCAGCATGAAGCCCAAGGGCAGTGAGTGAATGACGAGGGTTATGAGGGTCAGCGCACGCTGGCGTTTTGGTGTTGTGCGAATGACGTGTTGTCTGGCCTGCAGGGCGCAGATGTCTTCGTGTTCGTAATCCCGTTCGTAGTCTCCGACAAAGGGATGATGGCTCGTGATGTGCTGATGCTGGTAGATCAGTTGCTTGCCGTAGGACGTGAGGATGAATTCCAGCGCGAGGTCAAAGCCCAGTTTGGCACGCGGTTCGCGAAACACCAGTTTGTGGCAGGTTTCGTGGATGAGCGACGCGGCCGAGTGGTAGACGAGCTGGCCAACCAGAAAGGCCGAGAGGCCGATGACGATGATGCCGGCATCCGATACCAGCCACGCGATTCCCCAATGCACCGCGAGAAGGATCGGCAGAGCCAAAGCCGTGCGCGGATCAGGGCCGGAAAGGCCGGCAAGTTCGGGGTGGGCCTTTACCGCGTCTCGGCGCATGTCATTGTGACGGCGTGACTGCGGGGAAATGCCGTGTTTCGAAGCTGGCTCTTGTGTCATTTCCGAAATGGTATCCCTTCAATACTGGATGTCGGACTATAGGCGGCTAGGCGGGAAATTCCCAAGGGGCTGGATTGGGAAACCAGGATTCCAACTGTCTTTTTACCATGGTTTCCACCTTTGGGTTCGGAGTGTCGCCAAAGCTGTCGTTCAGCGTGATGCTCATAGGCTTGCGCCGGTTGATGCGATTGATTTGATACCAAGTCCAAAGTCTGAGGTTCTCGACCGAGGCGTATCCCTGAACCTTGTTGCTAAGGGCAGACGGCGCGAGGCTGGCTGCGCCGGTTTCCAGCGCCAGATGGCGGGCGAGAAACTCGGGCGGAATGGTGTTGCCCGAGCGAAACTTTGCGGTGCGCGTAGTCTCGACCAGATCAGAGAATTCCTGACACATCAGGTCCATCTGGTCACAGTCGAGGATTTGCGGGCCGTGAATGATGTGGCGGCGGGTCATTGCCCCGAACCGCTTGGTCAGGGCGTCGTCGGCATTGGCGAGCGACAGGTTCCACGGACTGGCGGTTGCCGTGTCCAGCTTGCAGTGCGGGACGACCTTGCGGCTCTCCAGATGAACCCATGGGCGGCCATCGGGTGCATACATTGCATCCATCAGATCATCCGAGTTCGCCAGCACGTCATCCTCGAAATAGAGAAACTGGCGGGACACTCCGGGCAGGAGGTGAAGGTGCGAAACGATGCAGAACGAGTTGAAGGTTGGCAGGTGCCGCGCGGCGATAACGTCGTCGTGGTGAACGAGCTTGATCCTTGGGTGACTCGTGTCCAGCCAGGAGGGCACCTGTGGGCGGCAGGAAAAGATGTAGATCGACCGCACATCCGGCAGATGCAGCCAGACCGACCTGAGCGAGTAGCGAAGAGTGTCCAGATTGTCGCGCGTGCGATTGGGATCGCTGTCGCGCGGGGCGTCTGCATAGTGTGCAAGCGTGTCTGAATAGCCGGGAAAGCTGTCGTCCACCCAGGTGTAGACAAGGTCAATTGGTTGGTTTGGAATGTTCATTCTTACGTGCCGAATTCGACCAACTATTTCGTGATATTCCGAGATTTGCAAGTATTGGTCGCCGCGAAGTGGCCTTGAATTCTGATCGGGATTGCGATTTGCGTCGAGGGAAAGTTGTGCGAAATTCCGCACAACTGCTCCGGGCGATGTGCGAAAAATCGCACAACATTGATTTTTGCGAATGCCGGAATTGCGAGAGACGCATGGCAAAAAACTGAAAACAAACAGTTTTTGGGCACTTCGCCAAAAGTTCAAACAAAGTGTTGAGCGAGATTTCTTGGATTGTCACTGTTTTGTCGTCCCGGTCCGTGATGGGCCGGATGAAAGTTTTTGGATTGGAAACCCCTGGGAGGAGACACCAATGAAATTCCTGACAACTGCAGCCACCGCACTGGCTCTTACCGTGACTGCCGGCACCGCCGTTCAGGCCGCTTGCGACGAAGGCGAGATCGTCATCAAGTTCAGCCACGTGACCAACACCGACAAGCACCCCAAAGGCATTGCTGCCTCGCTGCTTGAACAGCGCGTCAACGACGAGATGAACGGTAAGGCCTGCATGGAAGTCTTCCCGAACTCGACCCTCTACAATGACAACAAAGTTCTGGAAGCGATGCTGCAAGGCGACGTACAGCTTGCTGCACCCTCGCTGTCGAAGTTCGAAAAGTTCACCAAACAGTTCCGCATCTTTGACCTTCCGTTCATGTTCAAGGACGTGAACGCGGTTGACGCTTTCCAAGCTTCGGAAAACGGTCAGGCGCTGCTGGACTCGATGCAACGCCGCGGTCTGCAAGGTCTGGCCTATTGGCACAATGGCATGAAGCAGATGTCGGCCAACAAGCCGCTGGTCTCGCCGACTGATGCAAACGGCCTGAAGTTCCGTGTTCAGTCTTCGGACGTTCTGGTTGCCCAAATGGAAGCCATTGGTGGTTCGCCCCAGAAAATGGCCTTCTCGGAAGTCTACGGTGCGCTGCAACAGGGCGTCGTTGACGGCCAAGAGAACACCTGGTCGAACATCTACGGCAAGAAGTTCTTTGAAGTTCAGGACGGCGTGACCGAAACCAACCACGGTATCATCGACTACCTCGTTGTGACCTCGGTTGACTGGCTGGACAGCCTTGACGCCGACGTGCGTGACCAGTTCCTGACCATCCTTGGCGAAGTCACCGCAGTCCGTAACTCGGAATCGACCGCTGTGAACAACGCAGCGAAACAGTCGATCGTTGATGCAGGTGGCACTATTCGCACCCTGACCGCCGAGCAGCGCCAGGAGTGGGTCGACACAATGCGTCCGGTCTGGGACAAGTTCTCGAAAGACGTGGGTCAAGAAAACATCGACGCGGCGCAAGCCATCAACGCGTCCATGTAATCGCGTCGGCGCCCCGGCAATCGGGGCGTCACACTATGGGCGGGCCAACGAGTCCGCCCTTTTTTCAACAAAAATCGGGGACATGAGGACATGCAACACAAGCATAGCTTTGTGGACCGGATCGAGGAGACGCTGATCGCGATCCTCCTGGGGCTGATGACGGTGATCACATTCGCCAACGTCATTGCCCGGTTCGGGTTCAATTCTAACATTCTGTGGGCGCTGGAACTTACCGTGTTCCTGTTCGGCTGGCTGGTCCTGCTGGGCGCGTCATACGCAGTCAAAAAGCACAGCCACCTGGGCGTGGATGCGATCCTGAACATGGTATCGCCCGCCGTCGCCCGCGTGCTGGGCCTGATTTCCGTGGCAGCCTGCCTGCTGTTCGCGGTGTTCATGGTCAAGGGCGCCTATGATTACTGGGCTGTTTTCGCGGATCTGCCGCCGACAACGGGGCGCTGGTTCCCCACTGGATTTGCAGAGAAATTCCGCTCGCAAAGCTTCTATGAAGTTCAGGACGTGCCGATGGTCGGCTTCCTGCGTTTCCTCGAAGACTTGATCAACTACGGCGATGAATACGAGAAACTGCCAAAGGTCGTGCCTTATCTGGTGTTGCCGGTTTCGATGGCGCTTCTCTTGTTCCGCTTCATTCAGGCCGGTCTCCAGATCTGGCGTGGGGAAACCGACCGTCTGGTGGCGAGCCATGAGGTCGAAGACGAGATTGAAGAAGTGCGTGCACTTCAAGGGGAGCATGACTGATGGACGTGGTACTTCTTTTTGGCATGGTCATCGGCCTGTTGCTGATCGGCGTGCCGATCGCGGTCAGCCTTGGCCTGAGCTCGATCCTGTTCCTGTTGTTCTTCTCGGACGCGACGCTTGCGTCGGTTGCAGGTACTCTTTTCGAAGCCTTTGAAGGGCACTTTACCCTTTTGGCGATCCCGTTCTTCATCCTGGCATCGTCCTTTATGACAACAGGCGGCGTTGCGCGGCGGATCATCCGGTTCTCGATTGCCTGTGTGGGGCACCTTCCCGGTGGTCTGGCAATTGCTGGCGTCTTTGCCTGCATGATGTTTGCAGCCCTTTCAGGCTCTTCTCCGGCAACGGTTGTGGCGATCGGTTCGATCGTGATCGCGGGGATGCGTCAGGTGGGCTACTCGAAAGAGTTTGCCGCTGGTGTGATCTGTAACGCGGGTACGCTGGGCATCCTGATCCCGCCGTCGATCGTGATGGTTGTTTACGCCGCTGCCGTTGAAGTTTCGGTTGGTCGCATGTTCCTTGCGGGCGTCATTCCGGGCCTTATGGCCGGTCTGATGCTGATGATCACGATCTACGTGATCGCCAAGGTCAAGAACCTGCCGAAAGGCGAATGGCAAGGCGTTGGTGAAATCGTACAGTCTGGCCGCGAAGCGGGCTGGGGCCTGTTCCTGATCGTCATCATCCTTGGTGGTATCTATGGTGGTATCTTTACGCCGACAGAAGCGGCGGCTGTTGCGGCTGTCTATGCCTTCCTGATCGCGTCCTTCATCTACAAGGACATGGGTCCGCTGTCGGAAGGTGCGAATGGCGGACAGAAAAGCAACCTGCTGCGCAAGCCGATTGCCCTGTTCACGGCGTGGATCCACCCCGACACCAAACACACCCTGTTTGAAGCCGGTAAGCTGACTGTCACGCTGCTCTTTGTGATCGCCAACGCGTTGATCCTGAAGCATGTTCTGACTGAACAGCAAGTGCCGCAGCATATTGCGGGTGCGATGCTTTCGGCGGGTTTTGGCCCGGTCATGTTCCTTATCGTGGTCAACATCATTCTGCTTATCGGCGGGCAGTTCATGGAGCCTTCGGGTCTTCTCGTGATCGTTGCACCGCTGGTGTTCCCGATTGCCATCGAACTGGGTATCGACCCGATTCACCTTGGTATCATCATGGTGGTGAACATGGAGATCGGGATGATCACGCCACCGGTGGGGCTGAACCTCTTCGTGACCTCCGGTGTGGCCGGAATGCCGATGATGAGCGTTGTGCGGGCCGCGTTGCCGTTCCTGGCCGTGCTCTTCGTCTTCCTGATCATGGTGACCTACATCCCGTGGCTGTCGACGTTCCTGCCGAACACCTTCATGGGACCAGAGATCATTACCAAGTAGATTGGGTACGAGTAAAAGAAACGGCCCCGGAGTTTTCCGGGGCCGTTTTGCTTTGTGGGAATGCGGTGCCGGATCAGGCCGCGTCGAGTGCGTCGATGATGGCCTGGAAGTCCGTGGCCTTGAGGCTTGCGCCTCCGACCAGCGCGCCATCGACGTTCGAAACCGCAAAGATTTCCGTGGCGTTTGAGGGCTTTACCGACCCGCCATAAAGAATGCGGATCGCGTTGCCGTCTTCGCCGAACCGCGCGACGAGCTTGGCGCGGATGAAATCATGCACCTCGGCAATCTGCTCGAGCGTGGGGATCAGGCCTGTGCCGATGGCCCAGATGGGTTCATAGGCGATCACGGTGTTTGCGCCTGTGGCGGCGTCCGGGGTCGAGCCCTCAAGCTGGGTGCCGATCACGTCCAGGGTTTCGCCCGCTTCGCGTTGGGCCAGGCTTTCGCCAAGGCAGATGATCGACGTCAGACCAGCGGCCCAGATGGCCTCGGCCTTGGTGCGCACAAGCGCGTCGGTTTCGCCGTGGTCCTCGCGGCGTTCGGAGTGGCCGACGATGACCGACGTGGCACCCGCGTCCGCCAGCATTTCCGCCGAAACGTCGCCGGTGTGGGCGCCTGAGGTGGCAGTGTGGCAATCCTGACCGCCAATCGCGATTCCTCCGGATACCCCGGCAGCTTGCGCGACAAGGGTTAACGGCGGACAAATCAGGCGGTCGGTTTGGCTTGGGGCAGGGGCGGCGGCGAGGGCGGTGAGTTCTGCGAGAGAGGCCTTGAGGCCGTTCATTTTCCAGTTGCCTGCTGCCAGTTTGCGCCGCATGTCATTCCCCTGATGAGTTGATTTCGGCCCTGTTTTCGTGGGTTGGGAGGGGCGCGTCAAGGGCGCTGTGCGTCGCGTCGGTGGATTGGTGGCAGGGCGCAAACGAAAAAGGCGCCGTGGGGCGCCTTTGAAGTGTACTTTGTTTCCGGAAACCGTTTGGCGGTCAGGGGCTTACATGCCCTCGAACTTGATCGATTCCCCGCAGCCGCAGGCCTCGGTGACGTTCGGGTTGTTGAACTTGAAACCGGCCTCAAGCAGCGAAACCTCGTAGTCGATTTCGGTGCCGAACAGGAACATCTGGGCCATGGGTGCGATCATGATGCGCGCGCCGTCCTGTTCGACGACCTCGTCATGCGGGTCGGTCGTCTCGACGTATTCCATGGTGTATTCCATGCCGGCGCAGCCGCCTTTCTTGACGCCGATGCGCAGTCCTGCGTGGCCTTCCTTGGCCATCAGTTTTGAAATCTGCGCCGCAGCGGCAGAGGTCATGGTTACAGCTTGTTTTCCGGGAATGCCAAACATCAGCTTTCCTTCTCAACACGTTGACAGATCACATGAAACCCAGCTCGAGGCGGGCTTCGTCAGACATCATTTCCATGCCCCACGGCGGCGACCAGACCAGATCGACGGTTACGGTGCGAACGCCCTGGACACCGGCGCAGGCCTCTTGAACCCAGCCCGGCATTTCGCCCGCAACCGGACAGCCCGGCGCGGTCAGGGTCATGATGACGTTCACGTCGTTTTCGTCATTGGCCTCAATGGTATAGACCAGTCCGAGGTCGTAGATGTTTACCGGGATCTCGGGGTCGTAGACGCTCCGGCATGCCTCGACCAGCGCTTCGTGAAGCGGGTGGTCGGTGGTCGACGGGGCGATCAGCGGTGTGCCTTCTACGGGATCCGTTGCGTGGGTCATTGGGGTATCCTGCATCATTCCTGAGCGAACATATAGGATTTATCATTCGCAAGGTCCAGAGGGCGAAAAAAACGATGTCGGTATTACGTCGGTATTACGGAGGTATTGCGGAGGTGCGATTTGGACGAAACACGAAGAAACCGCGCCAGTGGGGCGCGGTTTCAGGAAGCTCTATTAGAAAGGGTTAATCGTTGATGTCGTGATCGAAGGTCTTGGGTTTGCTGCCGGGAAGGGCAAAGACCCGACGCAGGACCAGCCATGCGATCAGGGACAGGGCCGCGAAGATCAGGATCAGGACCGGTACCGACAGGAGCTGGGCCGGCCCCAGAAGCATCAGGCCGACGATGGCCGCGCCGATGGCAAAGCCGAGAAACACGAAACCCGGCGCCAGAACTTCGAGGATCGCAAGACCAAGGGCGGCGGCGATCCAGACCCACCACGTTGTCATGATGCCGGACATTAGGCACCTCCCTTCAGGAGTTTGAAGGCATCGCCGAAGGCTTCGAGGGCGGCGGCCGGAACAACGATGGTTTGTTTGCCGTTGCCGTTGCCCAGAGCATTCAGTGATTCCACCTGTTTCAGCGCGACTTGATACTGGGCGGCCTCGATGCCGTTTTCTGCAATGGCCTTGGCGACGACTTCGGTGGCATAGGCTTCGGCGTCGGCCTGAACGCGGCGGGCCTTGGCGGCCTGTTCGGCGGCGTAGAGTTCGGCGTCGGCCTGAAGTTCGACCGAGCGTTTCTGGCCCTCGGCCTCGGTGACCTGTGCGCGGCGGGCGCGTTCGGCGTTCAGCTGTTGCAGCATGGCTTCGCGTGTGGCCTTGTCGAGGTTCACATCAAGAATTTCCGCGCGGGTCACTTCGATGCCCCAGTCATCCACGGCGTCTTCGACGGCGGATTTGATGGTCGAGATCAGTTGCGAGCGGTTGGCCTGAACCTCGTCGAGGTCCATCTTGCCGATCTCGGCGCGTACGATGCCGGCCACGGTGGTGGCGATGGCAGAATCGGCGTTGCGGATGCGGTAGACGGTCTTTTCCGGTTCGGTGATGCGATAGAAGACGGATGTTTCCACTTGCAGGAGGACGTTGTCCTTGGTGATGGCGTCCTGACTTGCCGTCGGAAGCTGGCGTTCGAGGATGGAAATCTGGTGGCGGACCACGTCGAGGAAGGGCACGACAAAGTTGATGCCGGGGTTCAGAACCGAATGCAGGCGGCCAAAGCGTTCGACAACGTGCTTTTCGGATTGCGAGACGATGCGTACCCCCTTGAGGATGACCAGGATCAGGAAGATCGCGGCCAGAATGTAGATGATATTACTGGTCAAAAGGTCCAAAATGAGCTCTTCGGTCATGAAATTCCTCCGTACTTTTACCCCTGACGAATATGTGATGGGATCAAGGGTGTTTTACAAGTCACCGCAATTGTGGTTGGAGGGGAGAAAACCCAGAAAGGTATCAGATGACAACCCGGTTTTCCTTTGAACTGCAGGCCACCGATGGCAAGGCGCGGACGGGGGTGATTTCCACGCCGCGTGGTGACATACGCACGCCGGCCTTTATGCCGGTGGGGACGGCGGCGACGGTCAAGGCGATGATGCCCGAAAGCGTGCGGGCGACCGGTGCGGATATTCTCCTGGGAAATACCTATCACCTGATGCTGCGTCCGACGGCAGAGCGGATTGATCGGCTGGGCGGGTTGCACAAGTTCATGAACTGGGAGCGGCCGATCCTGACCGATAGCGGCGGTTTTCAGGTGATGTCACTGGCGGGGCTGCGCAAGCTGACCGAGAAGGGGGTGACCTTCAAGAGCCATATCGACGGGTCAAAACACGAGCTGACGCCGGAACGGTCGATGGAGATCCAGCGCTTGCTGGGATCGGACATCGTGATGTGTTTCGACGAATGTCCGGCGCTGCCGGCGGATCGCAAGCGGATTGCCGAGTCGATGCAGCTGTCGATGCGGTGGGCCGCGCGCTCAAAAGAGGCGTTCGGGGATCGTCCGGGCCACGCGCTGTTCGGGATCATGCAGGGCGGTCTTGAGCAGGACATGCGCGAGGAGAGCGCAGAGGCGCTGAAGGAGATCGGCTTTGAAGGTTACGCGGTTGGGGGTCTGGCCGTGGGGGAAGGGCAGGACGCGATGTTCGACTGTCTTGACTATGCGCCCGGTTTCCTGCCGGAAGACAAGCCGCGTTACCTGATGGGTGTGGGCAAGCCCGATGACATTGTTGGCGCTGTTGCGCGTGGGATCGACATGATGGACTGCGTCTTGCCGTCGCGGTCAGGGCGTACGGGGCAGGTGTTCACGCGTCATGGCGTGGTGAACATCAAGAACGCGCGCCATGCGGATGATCCGCGCCCGCTTGATGAACACTGCACATGTCCGGCCTGTTCGAACTACAGCCGTGCGTATCTTCACCATGTGTTCCGGTCGAACGAGATGATTTCGGGGATGCTGCTGACCTGGCACAACCTGCACTATTTCCAGGAAATCATGCAGGGGATGCGGGATGCTATTGCCGCGGGCACGTTCGAGGCGTGGCAGGCCGAGTTCCATGCGCAGCGTGCCGAGGGCGATATCGAGCCGCTTTAAGGTTAGTCTTGGCCTGGCCCAGGGACGCCTTCGGGCAGCCTGTCGAGGCGGTTCAGCAGGCCATCAAGGATCGCGCGGCGCAGGAGGCGTCTGTAGGTGGGGGCCTCTTCACCGTAGTGACGGGCGGCGGCAAACCAGCGGGGCAGGCGCAGGGCCAGCAGGACAGGGGCCAGAAGGCCGGCGGCGCCGCGATAGACCAGAATGCCGTTGCGATAGTTGTAATAGGCCTTCCAGACCGGTTTGTAGATCCGCAGGCCGGTTTCGAAGGTGGCGCAGTCGTGTTCGAACCGGATGGCGGGCAGGAACCCGATACGCAGGCCAGCACGGCTGAGGCGCAGGGCGTAAAGCTGGTCGTCGCCATAGAGAAACAGGCGCGGGTCGGGATAGCCGATGCGGGCGATGGCCTTGGCAGAGACGAAGAAGCCGACAAAGGATGTCATCTGAACCTGCCTTGGCGGGGCATCGGGGGCATACGCCGTATCGGAGAGGCGGAAGCCGCGGATGCTTTGCAGAAATGCCGGTAAGGAGCGGAAAGGGTTCAGGAGGGGACGGTTCATTTCGCAAATCTCGCCGTCCGGGTAGGTCACGGCGGCGGCGATGGCATCCCATTGTGCGTCGAGGTGCTGGCGGAACTGATCGAAAGCGCCCGCGAAGGGGCGGGCGTCATCGTCCATCACGACCAGCCAGTCCGGCGAGAATGTTTCGATCGCGGCCTGCATCCCCAGAGCAAAGCCTCCTGCGCCGCCAAGGTTATGTTCCGAAAGGATAATATGGGTTGTCTCGTCCGCCTGTTGCGCAAGCCATGAACGGGTTTCCGCGTCTGATCCGTTGTCGACAACCACGATGAAATCGGCCTTTTCCGCACGCAGGCGGGACAAGGTCTCGCGCAGGTGTTGTGGTCGATTCATCGTCACGACAATGGCGGCCAGTGTCGGGGAGACCGATGGGGAAGAGGAGGTATCTGGGGACATGGGGGCCGTAAAGTCGCGGGTCGTGCCAAGGATAGCGGGCGGGATTTTGGCTGTCCAGTAAGCGGGGGCGCGGGTTTTTTCCCATTTTCCGGATTCGCGCCTTGTAGGTGCCTTGCGGGACAGGCATTGTGGTTCGACCAAAGAGGCACGGTTGAAACGATGGGGGATGTGCCCCACCTATGATATCGTGAGGAAACGGAAACGACCGATGGCTGCCGAAGTCGGGGCCTGTGTTGTTTTGCTAGAACAAGGACTGAGTATGCAAGAGCCTCTCAATTCATCCTATCCGGTGCTTCCACTGCGCGATATCGTTGTGTTCCCGCACATGATTGTTCCGCTGTTCGTGGGCCGTGACAAATCTGTACGTGCGCTGGAAGAGGTGATGCAGGATGACAAGCAAATCCTGCTGTCGAGCCAGATTGACCCCGCGGAGGACGATCCGCAGGCAGATGGTATTTACCGCGCCGGTGTGCTGGCCAATGTGCTTCAGCTGCTGAAATTGCCCGACGGCACCGTGAAGGTGCTTGTCGAAGGCGTGTCGCGCGTGGAGATCACCCAATTCATCGAGAACGAGTCGTTCTTCGAGGCCGAGGCCGAGTATCTGACCGAGATGCCGGGCGACGCGGCCACCATCGAGGCGCTGTTGCGGACCGTCGCGGACGAGTTCGAGCGCTATGCCAAGGTGAAAAAGAACATCCCCGAAGAGGCGCTTTCGGCCGTGGCCGAGACCCTTGAACCGGCGAAACTTGCCGATCTCGTGGCAGGGCACCTGGGCATCGAGGTGGACCAGAAGCAGGAACTTCTGGAGACGCTTTCGGTAAGCGAACGCCTTGAGAAGGTCTATGGCCTGATGCAGGGCGAAATGAGCGTTCTGCAGGTCGAGAAGAAGATCAAGACCCGCGTCAAGAGCCAGATGGAGCGCACCCAGCGCGAGTACTATCTGAATGAGCAGATGAAGGCCATTCAGAAGGAGCTTGGCGACGGGGAAGAGGGCGCGAACGAGATCGCGGAACTCGAAGAGAAAATCGCCGAGACCAAGCTTTCGAAAGAGGCCAAGGAAAAGGCCGAGGCGGAACTCAAGAAGCTTCGCAACATGTCGCCGATGTCGGCGGAAGCCACGGTTGTGCGCAACTATCTCGACTGGATGCTGTCGATCCCGTGGGGCAAGCGCAGCCGCGTCAAGAAAGACCTGAACCGGGCGCAGGATGTGCTTGATACGGATCACTATGGCCTTGAGAAGGTGAAGGAACGCATTGTCGAGTATCTCGCGGTGCAACAGCGTTCGCAAAAGCTGCGCGGCCCGATCCTGTGTCTGGTTGGCCCTCCGGGCGTTGGTAAGACTTCGCTTGGCAAATCGGTGGCCAAGGCCACGGGGCGCGAGTTCATTCGTATCAGCCTTGGTGGCGTGCGTGATGAAAGCGAAATTCGCGGTCACCGCCGGACGTATATCGGCTCGATGCCGGGTAAGATCATTCAGGCGCTGAAGAAGGCGAAAACCACCAACCCGCTGATCTTGCTGGATGAAATCGACAAGATGGGACAGGATTTCCGCGGCGATCCGGCCTCGGCGATGCTGGAGGTGCTTGATCCGGAACAGAACTCGACCTTTGTGGACCACTATCTTGAAGTGGAATACGACCTGTCGAACGTGATGTTCCTGACCACGGCGAATAGCTATAACATGCCGGGTCCGCTTCTGGACCGGATGGAGATCATCTCGCTTGCAGGGTACACCGAAGACGAGAAAGCCGAGATCGCGACCCGTCACCTGATCCCCAAGCAGGTCAAGAACCATGGTCTGAAGGCCAAGGAGTTTCTGCTTGAGCCGGAAGCTCTGCAGGAGATGATCCGCACCTACACCCGCGAGGCGGGCGTGCGGAACCTTGAACGCGAGCTGGGCAAGCTGGCGCGGAAGGCCGTGACCAAGATCGTCAAGAGCGAGACAGAGTCGGTTCATGTGACGCCGGAAAACCTTGATGATTTCCTTGGCGTGAAGAAGTTCCGTTATGGTCTGGCCGAAAAAGAGGATCAGGTGGGTGTTGTCACCGGTCTGGCCTGGACCAGCGTGGGCGGCGATCTGCTGCACATCGAGGCGCTGAAACTGCCGGGCAAGGGTCGGATGAAGACCACCGGTAAGCTGGGCGATGTGATGAAGGAATCAATCGACGCGGCCTCGAGCTATGTGCGGTCGATCTCGCCGAAGATCGGTGTGAAGCCGCCCGAGTTCGAGAAGTTCGACATCCACGTGCACGTTCCCGATGGGGCAACGCCCAAGGATGGCCCTTCGGCGGGTCTTGCGATGGTGACGTCGATCGTGTCGGTGCTGACCGGTATTCCGGTGCGCAAGGATATCGCCATGACGGGCGAGGTTTCCCTGCGCGGCAACGCGATGCCGATTGGCGGTCTCAAGGAGAAACTCCTGGCGGCGCTGCGCGGTGGTATCAAAACCGTACTGATCCCCGAGGAGAACGAAAAGGACCTGGCCGATATTCCGGACAACGTGAAGGAAGGGCTTGAGATCATTCCTGTTACCCATGTGTCGGAAGTGCTCAAGCTGGCGCTTGTTGGCGAGCCGGAAGCGGTGGAATGGGACGAGGCGGCGGAAGTCGCGGCGGCCCTGGCCAAGGAAGCAGGGGCAGGCGCCACGGCCCACTGATCCTGACCTGATTGGAAAATGAACAGCGCGGGGGAGACCCCGCGCTTTTTCTTTTTCAGCGGCTGCCTTGCGTCTGGGGTAGGGTAGCCACATGCCCCCACACCTGTTAACTTTCCCTTAATTGAGTGAACAGTGAGGGCAGCGGGTCATGGCCAAGTCGACCACAACGAAACCGAAAACCACCAAGACGACCACGACGCGAAAGCGGACCACAACCAAACGTACGACGTCGACCAAGACCGCCAAGGCGCCAGAGCCTGTCGTTGTGGCCGAGGTCGTGCCTGAAGTCAGTGCGCCGGAACTGAAAAAGGTGGAGTTGATCGACGCCGTGGTCGAACGGACAGGTGTCAAAAAACGCGATGCGAAACCGGCAATCGAGGCGGCACTGGCGCTGATGGGTGAGGCGCTTGCAGAGGGGCGTGATCTCAACATTCGTCCGTTGGGCAAGGTCAAGGTGAAGCGCAAGAAGGAGCTTGCAAACGGGTCTGTATTGGTTGCGCGTATTCGCCAGCCGAAGATCGAGGAAAAAGCGGCGGACACCGAGAGTGATGGGGTTGCGGACGCTGCGGAGTGAGTCTAGGAAGCGCGAACCGGGTGATTAGCTCAGTGGTAGAGCGCTTCGTTCACATCGAAGATGTCAGGAGTTCAAATCTCTTATCACCCACCATGTTTCCGGGCGCTCCCCATTCGGGTTGAGCGCCCTTTTCTTTTTTTATCATGGGGTTAGCGTTTTCGTCCGGTAATGGGCGGACCGTTGGAAGAAATGTGAAACTTTTTCTATCTTCTGGCATTTTGCCTCTTGAACACCCCGATTCAGACCGATAAAAGGTCGCTCATCGGGTCGTTAGCTCAGTTGGTAGAGCGCTTCGTTTACACCGAAGATGTCGGGAGTTCGAGCCTCTCACGACCCACCATTTCCTCCCTGAAATATGCTCTTCCAACGAAGCACGTTGCTGTGTGCGTCGGTCTGTTTTCCATTCCTGCAAAACGAAAAAACCCGCCACGGGGGCGGGGTTGTGTTTGTTCGCTTGGGCAGGGTCAGAAGAGGAAGTCGTCTGCCGTGTAGCCACCGATGCCGTTCACGAGGTCGTCGTAGGACACCCCGACAAGGCGCACTGCCAAGAGGCCTCCGTTGATGACGAAGTCGCCTTCGGTCGAGGCGAAGCTGTGGTTGGTGATCAGGTCAGTGAAGTCGGCGATTTCGGTGATGCGGGAGAGGTCGATCTTTTCGGCGTTGTTGGCGCTGAAATCCGTGATGATTGAGGTGTTGTAGGCGTTGTGGAAGACAAAGGTGTCGTGGCCGCGTCCGCCGGTCAGTTGGGTTTGGGATCCGCCGTCAGAGATAATGAGGTCTGCCCCGTCACCGCCAACCACCAGGTCGGCGGATGAGCCGCCGTTCAGGGTGTCATCGCCCTGGTTGCCCTTGATGGTGTTGTTGCCGCTGGTTCCGTTGATGACGTCGTTGCCAGCACCACCCAGCAGTTGGTCGTCGCCGCTACCGCCGGTCAATTGGTCGTTGCCGTTGCCACCAAAGAGCTGGTCGTTGCCGGAACCGCCCCAGAGTTTGTCGCCACCGTCGTTGCCATAGAGGCTGTCATTGCCGTTGCCGCCATAGAGCAGGTCAGCGCCCTTGCCGCCATTGAGGATATCCGATCCGCCGTCGCCCCAAAGGCGGTCGCCGCCTGCGCCACCGCTCAGGCGGTCGTTGTTGCCTTGTCCCCAGAGGCGGTCAAAGCCGTCGCCGCCGTTCAGGGTGTCGTCGTGGGCACCGCCATAGAGCGAGTCGCGGCCGTCGCCGCCGAAGAGTTGGTCGTTCTGGCTGCCGCCCTGCAGTTCGTCGTCGCCACCGGCGCCTTTAAGGCTGTCCTTGCCCTTGAAACCAACGAGGATATTGGCGTTATCGTCGCCGGTCAGCGTGTCGGCCACCGTGCCGCCATGGGCGTTTTCGACGTTGCTGGCCGTTCCTTGGGTGGATTGCGAGCTGTAGGTGCCGAGATCGAGGTTGATCTGGACCGATTTCGTGAAGGCCGTGGCGTCGATCCAGTCGCTGCCATTGCCGCCGTCGAGCGTGTCGGTGGTAGTGTCGTCGGCAAGGGCAAAGCGGTCATCGCCTTCTTCGCCTTTCAGGGAATCATTGCCCTGGCCGCCTTCAAGCGTGTCGTTACCATCACCCCCAAGCAGGCTGTCGTTGCCAGCGCCGCCGCTGAGGTGGTTGTTGCCCACGTTGCCGGTGATCAAGTCATTGTTCGAGCCGCCGATTGCGTTCTCGATCAGAGAGCGTTGGTCCGAGTCGTGCAGCAGGGCGTTGAACAGGTGGCCACGGGCCATGTGGGTTTGGCGGGCTTCGTAGTAGCCAAGGTCGGCCCGCTGGAAATTGCCGCCAACGTTGAAGTCGGAATATTCGCCCGGGCGGAGGTCGATAGAGAGGCGCGTGGTGTAGTTCGACAGGTCATAGGTGTCGGTGCCGTCGCCATCCCAGAGGGTGCGGAAGGCGCGGTTGGAGGTTGAGTGCTCTTGCCCGACGCCGTTGACGAACATCTGCCCGGTAGAGGTGCTGAAGGTATAGACCGTGTCCGAGGCATTGAAGGCGAAGTTTGCGCCGTAGAGGTACTGGATCGCCGCGATGTCGTACATCATCGGGGTTTGGGGGGCGTCGCCATCCTGGAAGTTCACAAAGCCCGAAGTGTCCCCGACATAGCTTGTGTAGGTCATGATCGAGTATTCGAAGGAATCGGTGTCGTAGGGCAGGTCGTAGATGCCCTCGTGGCCGTGTTCGAGACCCAGTGCGTGGCCGATCTCATGGCCGACGGTGTACCAGCTGTAGTTGCCGAAGGTCGGGGAATCCGTGTCGGGGCCGAACCACACGTCGCCAGCCGTTTCATCGCTCCAGGGATAGTAGGCGTAGGCCGTGTTGGGATCTTGCGAGTTGGCGAAACGGATTGTGGCTTCGCGGTCCTGGCTGAAACCCGTGCCGTCAAGTTCGACAAAGCTCAGGCCGGAGACATTGGCATACTGGTCGAGCCAATACTTGATGGCCGTGACCTGTTGCGTAGTGACGTGGCCAAAGGTGGAAAGGATGTTCGGAGTTGTCGCGTCGTTGTCGGGGTAGTCAGACGAATAGTCAAAGCGGCTGTTTGGGGTGCTCCAGGTGAGTTCATAGTCGGCCCACTTGTAATTGCTGACCAGTGCGTCGATGTGGGTTTCGCCGCTGAAACCTATGTAGCTGTAAGGGGTTGCGCCATAGTCGAAGAGGGAATCTGGTTCGTGGGCCATGCTGGATACTCGTACTCAAAGGTTGCCGTGTCAGTGCTGGCATTCGTGGTGTTGTGACGCCTTGTAGCGTCGGGCGCGACTTTGCCGATGTGTGGACGCAGGTGCAAGGGTGCATATGCCGATAGAGTCTACAAGGGGGAATTGGGGGCAGGAAGTTGCCGACATAGAAAAAGGGCCCCGGCCAATTGGCGGAGCCCTTTCCTGTTTTGTGGTGTCCGGATCAGAAGATGAAATCGTCTGCCGTGTAGCCATTCAAGCCGTTCAGGACATCGTTGTAGGCGACGCCTTGCAGCAGGATGGAGTTGGCGCCATCAACGATCATCGCGTCGCCGCCGGAATTCACCAGGTGGCTCGAGATGAGGTCGGCATAGTCCGTGATGGCAGTAACGCCAGCCAGGTTGATGTCTTCGCTGTCCACTTTGTTGAAGTCGGTAATGACGTCCTGACCAAAGCCGTCGCTGAAGACAAAGACATCAGCCTGGCTGCCACCGGTCAGCGTATCGTTGCCGTTGCCGCCATTCAGGAGATCGCTCCCGCCGCCGCCGCTCAACGCATCGCTGCCGTTGCCACCGGCGAGGGCGTCTTTGCCGCCAGATCCGTTCAGCTGATCGTTTCCGGCGTTGCCATTCAGGGTGTCGTTGCCGCCACCGCCAACGAGGGTATCGTTCTGGCTTCCGCCGTGCAGGATGTCGACACCGCCATTGCCAACGAGCGAGTCGTCGCCTGCGCCACCATCAAGGACGTCAGCCCCTTTTCCTCCAACGAGGGTGTCTTGATCGTTGCCGCCCGAGAGGGTGTCGTTGCCGTCATTGCCATACAGCTTGTCGTCGCCATCGTTGCCGGTGACGCTGTCGTTGCCGTCTCCGCCGATCAGGTTGTTACCGACATTGGAGCCAACAAGGATGTCGTTGCCGCTGCCGGTCGTCGCATGTTCGAAACCCGAGATGGCGTCGCCGGTTGCGTTGCCACCCGCCACAAGGCTGGCGTTGAGATCGACAAAGACATCCAGGGTGTCGGAGGCGTAAGACACGGTGTCGTTGCCCGCGCCACCATCCATGGAGTCGGCTCCGGCGCCACCACCAATCAGGTCGTTGCCGTCGCCGCCAAGGATGGTGTCATCCCCACCCTGACCGATCAGTTGATCGCTGAAGGTGCCGCCGTCGATGTAGTCGTTGCCAGTGCCGCCACGGATACTGTCCGCGCCTGCATCCCCGATGAGGGAGTCGTCATCCGAACCACCGTCCAGGGTGTCGGCTCCTATGCCACCCACAAGGGTATCGGCGCCGGAACTGCCGATCATCGAGTCCTGTCCGTCGCCACCTTGCAGGTTGTCAGCGCCATTTTTGCCAATGAGCGTGTCGTGGCCAGCACCACCGATCAGCGTGTTGGCCTGGCCCCACTTGCCGGCAAGCGAGTCGTTGCCGCTGCCGCCGATTGCCTGATTGAAGATGCCAAAGATAACATCGCCGGTTGCGTGCCCGCCTGAAACCGTGTTCGACCCAAGGTCAACGGATACACCGGCCGTGTCAGCCGCGTAGGACAGAGCGTTGTCGCCGGCTCCACCGTCAATCACGTCGGCGCCGCCGCCGCCTTCAATGGTGTCATGATGAGCACCGCCAAAGATCGTGTCGTTGCCGCCGCCACCCAGAAGGAGGTCGCTGTTTTCGCCGCCTTGGATAAGGTCATGGCCGCCACCGCCTTTGAGCGTGTCAAAGCCGTTGTCGCCAAGAAGGGTGTCGTTGCCGCCACCGCCAAGGAGCGAGTCGTTGCCCGAGCGGCCGTCAAGGATGTTGTCGTCGGCTGAGCCGACGACGGTATCCGCCTTGGTGCGGCCAATGAAGTTCTCGATGTTAAGGAAGGATTGGACCCCTTCGATCCCGCCGTTTTCGATGGTGCCGGCGACCATGTCGATCATCAGATCACCAAACGAATAGCCGCTTGCGTCGAAGGTATCTGTGCCGGTTCCGCCGTCGACGGAGTCGATGAATTCAGTACCGATAATCCGGAACAGGTCGTCTCCCGCTCCGCCATTGAGACTGTCGCTTTGGCTCCCGCCGAACAGGGTGTCGTTGCCATCGCCACCGAAGATCGTATCGGTCCCGGAGCTGCCGTCGAGCACGTCATTGCCATCGCCACCGTTGAGCAAGTCGTCGTCAACCCCTCCGTCCAGGGTGTCGTCGCCGCCTCCGCCGCTTAGCGTGTCATCGCCGAAACCACCAACCAGGCTGTTGTTACCCGTGGGGGAGGTTGCGATGATTTCATTGTTGGCACCGTCGCCGATCACGGACGCATGGCCACCAACCGTGACATTTTCGATGTTGGCCAGCGCGTCGCGGTTCGCTCCGCCTTCGGTTACAAAGCCGGTGCCAAGATTGAAGGTGATGTCTGCAAGCCAGCTGGTGCCGCTTGCATCGAGGTGGTCAATGCCGAGGCCGCCATCAAAACTGCCACCGATGGTTACGGCCGAGAAGGTGATGTCGTCGTCGCCGTCACCGCCATCGACCGTATTGATCCCGCCACCAGCATTGATTTCATCGTTCTGCGAGCTTCCGATGATGGTTTCGTTCGAGGCGTCGCCGTTGATGATGATGCGGTCGCCGGGATTGAAATTGTTCCAGTCCACGAAAGTCCAGCCCGAGAGATCAGCAATCACATAGTTTGTCAGGTCAATCTGGATCGTGTCGTCAGAACCCACGTTGTCATTACCATCAATCATGATGGTCTTGAGCTCAGTTGCGCCATCCAGTTCTTTCCCACTCAGGCGCAGTGTCTTGTCAACGTTGGACCCATCTGCGTCGAAACGGATGGTTTCGACGTAGGTTGTGTTCAGGCCGCGGAAATCGAACACGCCAGCACCGTTCAGGATCATATAGTCCGTGTCATCGCCGCCATATACGGCTTCGATGGTGCCGACGTCTGCCGCTGTGAAGTAAAAATAGTCGTTGCCGGCCCCCCCGGAGGCGGTGTCGTTGCCAGCACCACCGTAGATGTGGTCTGTGCCACTGCCACCAGTGAGGTTGTCGTTGCCGATCCCCCCCATGAGGGTATCAACCCCATCGCCGCCGTTCAGCGTGTCATTGCCGTCGCCGCCATCAAGAGAGTCGTTGTTGGCATCGCCCAGCAGACTGTCATTGCCAAGTCCACCAAGCAGGGTGTCATTGCCATCGCCGCCGGAAAGGGTGTCATTGTCGGCGCCGCCATCCAGCGAGTCGTTGTCTGTGCCGCCCAGAAGGCTATCGTCGCCCGCTTCGCCATTGAGGGTGTCGTTGCCGGCGTTGCCGTTCAGCGTGTCGTTGCCCGCGCCGCCATTCAGGAGGTCTGCGCCAGCGCCGCCGGACAATTCGTTGGCATCGGCGTTACCGGCAATGCTGTCACTGCCACCGCTTCCGACGACATTTTCGATGCTGACCAGATCGGCATAGTTTGTTGCCCCGATCATGGCCGTATTCGAGACAAGGCTGATCGCCCAGTTGCTGGAGCCGTAGCTGAAATCGACGGTGTCAATGCCAGCACCGCCATCTGCAAGATGACCGGCGCCGCCGAACCCGATGGATAGAACGTCATTGCCGTCTTCACCATAGAGTTTGTCTACGCCCGCGCCGCCGTTGAGTGTGTCGTTCCCCAAACCACCTTGAAGGACGTTGTTGTTGCCATCGCCCGTGATCGAGTCATTGCCGGAGCCGCCGATCACGTTTTCGATCGAAACAAGCGTGGCGTAGTTCGTCGCGACAAGTATCGCGCTGCCCGACGTCAGGTTGATGATCCAGCTGGCGTTGGAGTAGCTCCATGTTGCGGTGTCGTCGCCAACGCCGCCGTCCAGAACATGCCCAATGCCACCTGAGTCGATCGAAAGCAGGTCGTTGCCTCCCTGGCCGTACAACGTATCGACGCCAGAGCCGCCCAGCAGGGTATCATGACCGTTCCCGCCGTAGATCGTGTTGTTGGATGCGTTGCCGGTGACGCTGTCGTTGCCGCCGCCCATCACCGCGATTTCGAAGTTGGTATAGGATTCGCCGATGAAGTTCGTCAGGCCGGTGCCCATGTCGAACACATAGTTCCCGTTGTAGGCAGTGTGGTCGATGCGGTCGATCCCAACACCGCCATCCATGGTCTCAAGACCAATTCCGGACAACAGCGTGTCGTTACCGGCGTCACCGTAGTAGAGGCCGCCATCGCCGTCCGACGTCAGGCGGTCGTTGTTATTGCCGCCGCGCAGGGTGTCTTTGCCCGTGCCACCAATCAGCGTGTCGTTGCCATCGCCACCCAGAATCGAGTCATTGCCGGCATCGCCAAGGAGACTGTCGTTGCCGGAGAAGCCGTTCAGCGTGTCATTCCCGCCTTTGCCGTCGATGGTGTCGTCTTCGGTGGTGCCGGTGATGTTGTTGGCGCTGGAGCTGCCGTTGATGAAGATCTGGTCGTTCTGGCCACCCCAGTCCTGGAATACCCAGGAGGAGAAGTTCTTGTTCTGGCCATAGGACGTGCTGAAGTTGATGGTCAGTGTCTCGTCGGCACCAATAACCGCGTAACCATCGATGATAGTGCCGTCGCCCAACTCCTGTGCGTCGTCGAGTTCCTTGTTTGTCAGGATGAGGGACGTATCGGAGGCATTGAACCGGATTTCCTCAACATCGTCGAAGTTTGCCCCCGACAAGTCGAACGTCCCGGTCGCATTCAGGTCAACAGTGTCATTGCCGGAACCGCCATAAAAGAAATCGCTGTGCGTGCCAGCCACATCAAGTTCGAAGCTGTCGTTGCCTGATCCGCCATACATGGTGTCGGTGCCGGCCCCACCGATCAGTTGGTCATTCTGGTTGTTGCCGTAGAGTAGGTCATTGCCAGTGCCGCCACGAAGAGTGTCATTGCCGTCGTAGCCACGTAGCGTGTCGTTGCCGCCGCGTCCGTCGAGATTGTTGCGGGCATCATTGCCCCTGATGCTGTCATTGCCTGAACCGCCGATCGCGTTTTCGATCAGGGAGCGGGAATCATTGTTGTACTGAAGCGCGTTGAACAGGTGGCCGCGCGACATATGGGTGCCAGCGGCGACGCCCGCTTCGTTGCCCGCAAGGTCCGCGCGCTGGAAGTTGCCGCCTACATCAAAGTCAGACCAGCCACCTGGGGCGAGGTTGATGTGAAGATCCGTCGTATAGTTCGACAGGTCGTAGGTGTCGGTGCCGTTGCCGTCCCATACGGTACGGAAGACACGGTTGGCTCCCGAGGCGCCCTGACCGACGCCGTTGATGAACATCTCGCCAGTGGTCGTCGAGAAGGTGTAGGTGGTTGATCCGCTATTGGCACCGAAATTGGCGCCATAGAGATACTGGATCGCCGCGATGTCATACATCATCAGCGACTGCGGGTTATCCCAGGTGCCGTTGGTGTTGTAACCCGCGTTCTCGCCCACGTAGTTGGTGTAGGTCATAATCGAGAATTCGCTGGAATCGAGCGAGTAGGGCAGCTGGTTGGTGCCTTCGTGGCCGTGTTTGAGGCCAAGGGCGTGACCAAGCTCGTGACCGACGGTTACGAAGTCGAAATCGCCAAAGTCGGGGTCATCCCCGGTTGAGCCGAACCAGACATCGCCTCCGGTTTCGTTGGAGCTTGGATAATAGCCATAGGCGGTGGAGGGATCGTCGGAGTTGGCGAAGCGGATGGTGGCTTCCTGATCTTCGTCCTGGGCACCTGGGGCGCCGTCCAGTTCGGTAAAGGTCAGGCCGGACACGAGCGCAAATTGCTCGGTCCAGTAAACGATTGCATCATTCTGCTTGGCCGTGGTGGTGGAAAACGTGTCCAGAATGTCCGGTGTCGCGGCGTTGTCGTCGGGATAGCCGGAGCTGTAGTCGGCCGAAACACTGGGTGTGGACCATGTGAGGTTGAAGTCGCTCCATCTATCGCCATGAAGAAGGGCGTCGATCGCTGTTACGCCGCTAAGCGTAATGTTTTCATCAGATGGGGTCGCGCCAAAGTCAATGACGCCGTCCGGTTCGTGAGCCATTCTAGCCTCCAATAATATCTTTCAAAACCCAGATGACTTGCATCCGGGGCAAATCGTAAATTGATCGAGTGGTAAACTTTACGCCCGCGATTATGGGGAGGGGGCGCGTTATTTCAAAGTGTTTTTTTGTGACAATGTCAGAATTGACAGTCGGCCGGTTCGCGGTGGTGCGGGTTTGAACGCATCAAATCTGGCGCGGGATCTATGCCTCCGAGCCCGTTGAAATCGCTTGTTGAACTGCGGTTGTTCGGGGCCGTCGGACGGAAAATCAAAAAACTTTCAAATACCCTCTCTTAACCGCTTGACGTGCCGAGCGGCTAAGCATAAACCACGCCTCACGCTTCGGGGCGCACCCTGGAGCGGACAGTGAGCGGTTGTAGCTCAGTTGGTTAGAGTACCGGCCTGTCACGCCGGGGGTCGCGGGTTCGAGCCCCGTCAACCGCGCCACCACTGTCCGTCCAAGAGCGCCGAAGAGAAAGAAATGCGCGGTTGTAGCTCAGTTGGTTAGAGTACCGGCCTGTCACGCCGGGGGTCGCGGGTTCGAGCCCCGTCAACCGCGCCATTTTCTTTACAACGTACCTTGAAAAAAGCGCTCCGATCTGGGGCGCTTTTTTCGTTTCTGGCGCCTTGTTGCGGGATGTGGAAACGCCCGCTCACGAGAGCGGGCGTTCTGTTGTCTTTACTTTGTCATCTCGTCGAGGATTCGGGCCCAGGAGCGGATGCCCTTGTGGAAGCTTTCCAGATCGTATTTCTCGTTCGGCGAGTGGATCTGGTCGTCGTCCTTGGCAAAGCCGATCAGCATGGCATCGACGCCGAGCAAGTCCTTGAAATACCCCGCGATCGGGATCGAGCCGCCACAGCCTGCAAAGGCGGCGGCATCGGGCCATTCGTCTGAAAGCGCCTTGCGGGCGGCCTCGAAGGCGGGGTTTGCCGTGGACATCTGCGAGGCGGGCGAGCCTTTCTCGGTGCGGTACTCGACGGTGAAGCCTTCGGGCAGGTTGCTTTCGAGATGCTGGCGGAAGGCGGCGCGGATCTTGTCCGGATCCTGCTGGCCGACAAGTCGGAAGGACACCTTGGCGGAGGCCTGGCTTGGCAGGACGGTCTTGAAGCCATCGCCGGTGTAGCCGCCCCAGATGCCGTTCACGTCGCATGTCGGGCGCGACCAGATTTGTTCCAGCGGGGTGCGGTCGACCTCGCCGGCGGGGGCCTTGAGGCCGACGTCGCCAAGGAAGGTGGCGTGGTCGAAGTTCAGGTTCTGCCACTGGCTGCGGATTTCGTCGGAGAGTTCAGGCACGTCATCGTAGAAGCCCGCGAGGGTTACGGCGCCGTTGTCGTCGTGCAGGTCGGCAAGGATGCGGGTCAGCACCCGGATCGGGTTCATCGCGACGCCACCGTACATGCCCGAATGGAGATCGCGGTCCGGGCCGGTGATGGTGAAGTCTTCGCCAAGCAGGCCGCGCAATTGCGTGATGATCGCGGGGACCTTGCTTTCGAACAGGCCGGTGTCGCAGATCAGGGCGATGTCCGAGGTCAGTTCGGCGGCGTTTGCCTGCATGAAGGGGACGAGAGACGGGGAGCCTGATTCCTCTTCACCTTCGAAGAAAAAGGTGATGCGGCAGGGCAGGGAGCCGTTTTCCGCCTTCCAGGCGCGGCAGGCTTCGACGAAGGTCATCAGCTGGCCCTTGTCGTCCGAAGAGCCGCGTCCGCGGATCACCTTGCCGTTGACGGTGTCTTCGAGTTGCGGCTCGAACGGGGGGCTATCCCAAAGCTCGAGCGGATCGACGGGCTGAACATCGTAGTGGCCGTAGAACAGGATGTGGGGGCCATCGCCTTCGACATGGCCCACGACCATCGGGTGCCCGGGTGTCGGGCGCTTTTCGGCCTTGACGCCAAGGCTTTGAAGGTCGGCGACAAGCCAGTCGGCGGCGCGGTCGCAATCGTCCTTGAAGGCCGGGTCGGTTGAGATCGAAGGGATCTTCAGAAGTTCGATCAAACGGTCGGTCGCGCCCTGGAGGTCGGAATCGATACGTTTGAGTACGTTGTCGAGTGACATGCACAGAATCCTGTATGCTAGAGGTGGTTCGCGGCAGAGCCTATCAGGCCGATTGGCACTGTCCAGTTTCCGATCGGAACCCTTGACGTAGATCAAGGATCGAGAGGTGGCAAAATGTAACGTAGGCCGCATGTTTTTTGCGCGATATACCCATTCTTTAAATTGAATGTCCGGTCGCGCGGATGATATGTGGATGCAACCAGCAACCCGTTCAAGGAGGGAAGCCCGTGGATTACAATGTGAAGCTCGACGAAGCGATCCAGCGTCTTCATGATGAAGGACGTTACCGTACTTTCATTGATATCGAGCGTGAGAAGGGCAACTTCCCGCACGCCATGTGGACCCGTCCTGACGGCACCAAGGCGCCGATCACCGTATGGTGTGGCAACGACTATCTTGGCATGGGCCAGCATCCGGTTGTTCTTGCTGCCATGCACGAGGCATTGGATGCGACCGGCGCCGGTTCGGGCGGCACCCGCAACATTTCGGGCACCACGATCTATCACAAGCGCCTTGAGGCGGAGCTGGCGGACTTGCATGGCAAGGAAGCGGCGCTTCTGTTTACCTCGGCCTATATTGCCAATGACGCGACCCTTTCGACCCTGCCCAAGCTGTTCCCCGGTCTGATCATCTATTCGGACGAATTGAACCACGCCTCGATGATCGAAGGTGTGCGCCGCAACGGTGGTGCCAAGCGCGTGTTCCGTCACAACGACGTTGAGCATCTGCGTGAACTTCTGGCAGCGGATGATCCGGCGGCCCCCAAGCTGATCGCCTTTGAATCGGTCTATTCGATGGACGGTGACTTTGGTCCGATCGAAGTGATCTGCGATCTGGCGGATGAATTCGGCGCGCTGACCTATATCGACGAGGTTCACGCGGTGGGCATGTATGGCCCGCGCGGTGGTGGTGTGACCGAGCGTGACAACCTCGCGCATCGTATCGACATCATCAACGGCACCCTTGCCAAAGCCTATGGCGTGATGGGTGGCTATATCGCGGCCAGCGAAAAAATGTGTGACGCCGTGCGTTCTTATGCGCCGGGCTTCATCTTCACCACCTCGCTGCCGCCGGCGGTTGCGGCAGGGGCGGCGGCTTCGGTTGCGCATCTGAAGACAGATCAGGAGCGTCGTGACAAGCACCAGGAGCAGGCGAAGATCCTCAAGCTGCGCCTGAAGGGCATGGGCCTGCCGATCATCGACCACGGCTCGCACATCGTGCCCGTGATCGTGGGGGACCCGGTTCACACCAAGGCGCTGTCGGACATGCTGCTGGAGAACTTCGGCATCTACGTGCAGCCCATCAACTTCCCGACCGTGCCGCGTGGGACCGAGCGTCTTCGCTTTACCCCGTCGCCCGTACACGGACCGGATGAGATGAATAAGCTGGTTCGCGCCATGGACGAGCTTTGGTCGCACTGTGCGCTGAATCGTGCCGAACTTGCGGGCTAGGCGATCACGAAGGTGCAAAATTTGTTGCACTGTGTTACTTTAGCCTCAACAAAGGGCCCGATCCGAATCGGGGACGTTAACGGATCGGCATTGCAGTGAGGCGAATGATATGATCAGGCGCAAGGGACAGCGCACAGCCGTAGAGCATGACGAGGGACCGAAAGGTTTCGACGATTACGACCTGCGTCTAGGGGACATGATGCGGGGCGAACGGGCAACGATGGGTAAGTCGTTGCTCGATGTTCAACGCGAGTTGCGAATCCGAGCCTCCTACATCGCTGCAATCGAGAACGCCGATCCAACGGCGTTCGAAACACCCGGCTTTATTGCCGGCTACGTGCGTTCCTATGCACGCTATCTTGGGCTGGATCCGGACGAGACATTCGCTGCGTTCTGCAAGGAAAGCGGGTTCACGCCTGCGCACGGCATGTCGGCGGAAGCCTCGACCATGCGCAAGAGTGAAAGCACGCTCAAGGTAGACCGTGATGCGTTGGACGCGCCGATCATGGCGTTCACGCCTGCGCCGGAGTCTATTCTGTCCCGGATCGAACCACGCGCGATTGGCTCTTCGATGGTGCTGGTCGCTCTGATCGCAACCATCGGCTATGGCGGATGGTCGGTTCTCAATGAAATTCAAAGGGTTAAACTGGCTCCGGTCGAGCAGACACCTGTTGTGCTCTCGGAACTGGACCCGTTGAACGCGGCCGAGCGGAGCGAAGTTGCCGGTCTTGGTACGCCGTCGACCGAGACGCTTGACCGTCTGTATCGCCCGCAGGCGCTTGATGTGCCGGTGATGGTGGCGCGGGATGCGCCGATTTCCACGCTGAACCCAGATACGATGGGCGTGTTCACGCCTGAGGCGCCGGTTCTGGCCGACCTGACGGAAGAGGTTCTGGATCGGGCGGTGCCGCAGGTTCTCGAAAACGAACGTGATGAACTTGTCCTGATGGCAGTGCGTCCGGCATGGGTTCGGGTAAGGGCTGCGGATGGGTCGGTTCTTCTGGAGAAGATCCTGAACGCAGGCGAAGAATTCACCCTGCCTGAAAAGGAAGGTGTGCCGACACTGACCGCGGGCATGAGCGGTTCGGTTTATTTCAAGCTGAACGGCGCGCTGTTCGGCCCTGTGGGAACAGGGACCAACCGGATTGGGGATCTGGCGCTGGATGCCGACCTCCTGTTGGAGCAATATGATCTGGCGGACCTTGACCAAGACCCCGAATTGGCGCGGATCGTGGCCGAAGCGGATGCTGCTCTGGTGAATGGGCAATAATTCTCTGCCGCGTTGGGCTTTGCATTGCCCCCGACACACAACGGACTTACATAGGCCCTGAACCTGCATCGGTGAGGGGCCTTTTCATATGTCGATGAACCACATCCGCCCGTGGCGCAATATCGAGCGTCGCAAATCGCGTCAGATCATGGTGGGGAATGTGCCCGTTGGTGGCGACGCGCCGATCGCGGTGCAGACGATGACGAACACGGACAGTTCGGATGTTAAGGCGACGCTGGGGCAGGTGCTTGCGGCGGCCGAGGCCGGTGCCGACATCGTGCGTGTTTCGACACCCGACGCGGCGGCAACCAAGGCCCTGAAAGAGATCGCCAAGGAAAGCCCGGTTCCGATCGTGGCGGACATCCATTTCCACTATAAACGCGCGATCGAGGCGGCCGAGGCGGGGGCTGCGTGCCTGCGGATCAACCCGGGCAATATCGGTGATGAAAAGCGGGTCAAGGAAGTGATCCAGGCGGCGAAGGATCATGGCTGTTCGATCCGGATTGGCGTGAACGCCGGTTCGCTTGAGAAACACCTGCTTGAGAAATATGGCGAGCCCTGTCCGGACGCGATGGTGGAAAGCGGGCTGGAGCATATCCGCATTCTTCAGGATAACGATTTCCACGAATACAAGATCAGCGTGAAGGCGTCGGACGTCTTCATGACGGCAGCGGCCTACCAGCAGCTGGCGGATGCGACCGACGCGCCGATCCATTTGGGTGTGACCGAGGCGGGTGGTTTCGTGAGCGGCACCATCAAATCGGCGATTGGCCTTGGCAACCTGCTGTGGATGGGCATTGGCGATACCTTGCGCGTGTCGCTCTCGGCCGATCCGGTGGAAGAGGTGAAGGTCGGTTTCGAAATCCTCAAGTCGCTTGGCCTGCGCCACCGCGGGGTGAACATCATTTCCTGCCCGTCCTGCGCGCGTCAGGGCTTTGACGTCATCAAGACGGTTGAAACGCTGGAGAACCGGCTGGCGCATATCCATACGCCGATGAGCCTGTCGATTATCGGCTGTGTCGTGAACGGGCCGGGGGAGGCGTTGATGACCGACATCGGGTTTACCGGCGGCGGGGCCGGATCGGGCATGGTCTATCTGGCGGGCAAGCAGAGCCACAAGATGTCGAACGAAGAGATGGTGGATCACATCGTCGAGCAGGTCGAAGCACGTGCCGCCGAGATCGAGGCGGAGGCCGCCGAGTAATCAGTGCCGTTGAGGCAAAGAAAAAAGGCCACTCTCATCGAGTGGCCTTTTTCGTGTTCCGCGACCGGGTCAGTTGCCGCGTTTCTCGGCAACCAGAGCGGCCATGTTGTCATAGGGCAGGTAGCCGCGCAAAAGCTGGTCCTGCATGACAAAGGTCGGCGTGCCGGAGATCGCGAGGCGGTTTGCCAAGTCGCGGGTCTGGCGGATTTCGGCTGTGACCTGATCGCTGTTCATATGGCTCAGAACGTCGCTTGCGGAATGGCCAAGCGAGTCTGCGATGCGGGTCAGCGCTGTAGGGGTCACGTCGCCCTTGAAGGCGATCAGCGTGTCATGGGCCTCGGCGTAGGCCTCGTTTCCGAACAGCTGCTTGATGGCAACGGCAAAGCGCGAGGACAGGAGCGAGCCTTCGCCGAGGATCGGAAATTCCTTGTAGATCAGACGGATATTGCCGTCTTTCTCAACCAGTTTCTTGACCTCGTCATGGGCGCGACGACAGTAGCCGCAGCGGTAGTCGACGAATTCTACCAGCGTGATATCGCCTTCGGGGTTACCGCCGACGTAAGAATAGCCGTCGTTGAAGATGGCGTCCGAATGCGCCTTGACTAGAGCGATGTCATGGCTGGCGGCGGCTTCGGCCTCGCGTTGTTCCAGAAGGCCAACCGCTTCCATGATAACCTCGGGATTGTCGAGGAGATAGGCGCGGACTTCGGCGCGGAAGGCGGCACGTTCGTCCTCGGACATCTTGTCGAGATCAAGCGCGAAGGCGGGCAGGGCGGTCAGGGCGATGGCCGCTGCGGTGGTGAGGGATTTGAGCATCGTTGTCTCCGTTATTTCTTTTTGGCGGCGCGTTCAGCGTCGGCGAGAATGTCTTCGGCCCGGCGCCATGCGCTCGAGCCGCGTGGCAGGAGGCCGCTGGCGCGTCTTGCGTGGATCGCAGCATCCTTGAGGCGGTTATGCAGGGCGTATCGCTCTGCGGTGGAAAGTGAGGCCATGCCGTTCTTGCCGGTGCGGGCATAGGCGGCGCCAAGATCACGCAGGATCCGTGGGTCACGGAAATCGCGGGCACGGGCTTTTTCAAGGTAGGCGAGCGCCTCTTTGGGGCGGTCGGCGGCAAGGAGCGCGCGACCCAAGCCACCGAGGCAGAGGGCGTTTCGTGGGGCGAGGTCAACGGATTTGCGATAGGCGTTGACCGCTTCGTTGAAACGGCGGCTTTCCAGCAAGATCTGGCCCTTGAGCTCGTAAAAATATGGATCGCGGGGGCGCATTTCGATGGTCGCGTTGATGCGGGCGATGGCCTTGGTGCGATCCGAGCGGCGGTGATAGGCGATGGCCTCGCGCATGAGCCGGATGTCGCGGCTTGGGCTTTCGTCGGCGCGTTGCATTGTCCATTTCGGAGAACGGGTAAAGGCCGAGGCCTTGCCTTGGGCGCGGGCGAACCAGTATTCGGCTTCGGGTTGTTTTTTGCCCTTGCCCTTGTTGGCGTTTGCAAAGGCCTGCATGGCGCGCATCCGGTCGCGGGTCAGCGGGTGGGAGCGCATGTAGGGGTCCTGACGCGAGACATTCAGGAGTTCCTGACCGCGAAAGAGATCGTGAACTTCGACCGCGGCATGGGGATCGACGCCTGCGCGGACCATGTATCGGACGCCCGATTGGTCGGCCGCAGCTTCTTCGGCGCGGGTGTGGGCGAGAAGGGTCCGCACTGATGCGGATTGCGTGCCAAGCGCCAGACCCGCGACGGCATCTCCGGAGGCACCGGCGGCGGCGGCGGCCAAAGCCAGCGCGAGGCCGAATCCGGCGGCAGTGCGTGCGGTGCCGATATTGGCCATACGGCGGGTGATATGGCTGTTGGTGATATGTGCGGCTTCGTGGGCGATGACGGCCTGCAACATCTCGACCCGCTCCATGCGCAAAAGGAGGCCCATGTGGATGAAAATGTGGTTGTTGTCGATCACGAAGGCATTGAGGCTTTGGTCGTTGACCACCAACACACGTACGCTTCCGCCAAGGCCGGCGGCGGCAAGGATCGGTTCGGAAACGCGTGCCAAGGCGTATTCGATGTCTGGGTCGCGGATCAGCGAAATTGCCCGCGCGGGCAGGGCCGTTACCGTGAGGATGAGGGCAAGGAAAATTCCAAGCATCCGGTGCATTGACGGCGCGGTGATTTCGCGGTGAAAGGTCATGGCGACAATAGGAACGATAAACATGCGGAATTCAAGACGTGGGGCCGTCGATCCCTTTATTGTGATGGACGTCATGGAAGCGGCAAGACAGGCCGAGGCCGAGGGTAGACATATCATCCATATGGAGGTGGGCCAGCCCGGAACGGCGGCACCCGCAGGGGCGAGGCAGGTTCTTGCCGAGGAGATGCAGAAAGACGCGCTTGGCTATACGGTTGCGCTGGGGATACCGGAGTTGCGGGCGCGGATCGCGCAGCTTTATGGCGAGTGGTACAACGTGGACCTTGATCCCGCGCGGGTGATCGTGACGCCGGGGTCTTCGGGGGCCTTCCTTCTGGCGTTCACCGCGCTGTTTGATGCAGGCGACAGGGTGGCCATCGGGGCGCCCGGATACCCGTCATACCGCCAGATCCTCAAGGCGCTTTCGCTGGAACCGGTGGACCTGCCGACTTCGAATGCCAACCGCCTGCAACCGGTGCCCGATGATTTCGCGGATATGGACGTGCAGGGCCTGATGGTGGCTTCGCCCGCGAACCCGACGGGCACCATGTTGAACAAGGGGGCGATGCAGGCCCTGGTGGATGCCTGTGCCGCCAAGGGCGCGTCATTCATCAGCGACGAAATCTACCACGGCATCGAATACGAGGCCAAGGCAGTCACGGCGCTTGAGATCACGCAGGACTGTTACGTGATCAACTCGTTCTCGAAGTATTTCAGCATGACCGGATGGCGCGTCGGCTGGATGGTCGTGCCCGAGGATCATGTGCGGCAGGTCGAGCGTCTGGCGCAGAACATGTTCATCTGCGCCCCGCACGCGAGCCAGGTTGCGGCCTTGGCGGCGATGGACTGTCACGAGGAACTTGAGGCCAACATGGCGGTCTATCGTGCCAATCGGCAGTTGATGATCGACGGGCTGCCCAGGGCGGGGTTCGATCGCTTTGCGCCGCCGGATGGCGCGTTCTATTTCTACGTGGATGTCAGCCAGTACACCAATGACAGCCGGGCCTTTGCGCGGGAGATTCTGGAAGAGGCGGGGGTGGCGGTGACGCCGGGCCTTGATTTCGATCCGGTGCGCGGCGCGGGGACGTTGCGGTTTTCCTATGCGCGGTCAACGGCGGATATTGCCGAGGGTCTGGAACGCCTTGCGCGGTTCATGAAGGCGCGTGGCCACATCTGAGGATTTGGCCGAAGGGGAACATGCGGCCGGTGGTCTTTGGATCGCCGGTAGTGTGTTGTTGCGCCTTGGTGTACCCTGTCACCAAACAGCCCGCCGGAGAGAGGGACATGAGCAGGTTTATCACGATCTTGGTTGCAGCCTTCGTGGCGGTGTTTTCCCTTTCTATCAAAGGGATGGCGCAGGAGTTTACAGCTCTGGCACGGGTGCAGCAGGAAGATAGCCGTCTGTCGAATGGATGGCGGGGCTCGGTTCTGATTGAGCTGGGACTGTCGCAGGGGGTGCCCTGGCGGGTGTTCCAGCTGGATGATCCCAAACGTATGGTTCTGGATTTTCGCGAAGTGGACTGGCGCGGCTTTGATGTGGACGCCTTCGGTGCGGCGGACGGTGTCGCGGCGGTGCGTGTCGGGCAGTTCCGACCGGGCTGGAGCCGGATGGTGGTGGACCTCTCGCTGCCGTTGGTGGTGGACGAGGCGAGCCTGACGCTGGATACCGAAACCGGTGCCGGACAGCTGCGGATTGTTCTGGAAAAACAGGATGATGCGGCGTTCTCCTTGCGTGCCGGAGCGCCGCGTGATCCGCGATGGGACCTGCCGGAGCCTGTGACGTTTGAGACGGAGACAGACGCCGAAAAGCCCGACTGGGCGCCGGTGTTGATTGTGCTTGATCCCGGCCACGGCGGCATTGATCCGGGGGCAGAGCGGTCAGGCGTGAGCGAAAAGGACTTGATGCTGACCTTTGGCCGCGAGTTGCGCGAAAGCCTGCGCCGCGCCGGGTTCGAGGTGCATATGACACGGGACGAGGATGTGTTTGTCTCGCTCGAGCGCCGCGTGTCGATTGCGCATGAAGCCAAGGCGGACTTGTTCATCTCGCTGCATGCGGATGCGCTTCAGAAGGGCCATGCGACGGGGGCCACGGTCTATACCCTGTCGGAGGAAGCATCGGACGCGGCATCGGCGACACTGGCCGAACGGCACGACCGGGCCGATATTCTGGCGGGGATTGACCTGTCGTCGGCAGATGATCAGGTGGCCGATATCCTCTTGGACCTGGCACGGCTTGAGACGCAACCGCGGTCTGAGCATCTGGCGACGCAACTGGTGCGCTCGATCAAAGGGGCAACGGGGGCGATCAACAAGAAGCCGCATCGCAAGGCGGGGTTTTCCGTGTTGAAGGCGGCGGATGTGCCGTCGATCCTGATCGAGGTTGGTTTCCTGAGTTCGGATGAAGACCTGAAGCGCCTGAAGGATGTGAACTGGCGTGCGGTGATGGCGGGTGCGATCCGTGACGGTGTTCAGGCCTGGGTTGATGAGGACAAGGCGCTGCGCGATCTGGTGCGTCAGTAAGTCTTTCGGGAAACGGCAAAATGGCGCTGACGGCTGGCGGTCATGTGTTTTGACCGTTCGGTTCGGTGTATATATAGAGACGCGAGACCAAGGCGATACGGGGGCACGGCGTGCTGAGATTCATCCTCTCCTTCTTCGGGACCATCTTCACATTCGTGACGATGGGGCTGGCCGTTATTGCCCTGTCGATCGGGGCGGTGTTCTGGATGTATGGCCGCGATCTGCCCAGCCACGAGGCCTTGGCGCAGTACAAGCCGCCTACAATCAGCCGGATTTACTCGGGCGAGGGGCACATCATCGACGAGTTCGCCAAGGAGCGGCGTCTGTTCGTGCCGTCGGACGAAATTCCGGACCTGGTGAAGCAGGCGTTCATCTCGGCGGAAGACAAGAACTTCTATACCCACAAGGGCTATGACGCGCGCGGTATTGCTGCGGCAGCCCTTGAGGCCGTTCGTTCGCGGGGGCAGAGCGTGCGGGGGGCTTCGACGATCACGCAGCAGGTGATGAAGAACTTCCTGTTGTCGGGGGATCGCCGGATTGAACGGAAGATCAAGGAGATCATCCTCGCCACGCGGGTTGAGGAGACCCTGAGCAAAGAGCAGATTCTTGAGCTGTACCTGAACGAAATCTTCCTCGGTCAGAACTCCTATGGCGTGGCCGCCGCCGCGCAGACCTATTTCAACAAGTCCCTGCGTGAACTGACACCGCATGAGGCCGCGACGCTGGCGTCGATGCCCAAGGCGCCGGGCAAATTCCATCCGGTGCGCAACAAGGACCGCGTTTTGTCGCGCCGGAACTTTGTTCTGAAGGAAATGGCCGAAAACGGCTATATCACGCAGGCCGTCTATGAGGCCGAGGCGGCATTGCCGCTGAATTCGGTTCAGAACGGGGACTACGAGAGTTTCAAGTCGGCGCTGCCTCCGCGTGACTATTTCACCGACGAAATCCGCCGTCAGCTGAGTGTTGATTTCGGGGAAGACGAGTTCTTTTCAGGTGGCATGAGCGTGCGGGCGACGGTTGATCCCGAGATGCAGGAAGTTGCGGCGCGGGCCTTGCGCCACGCGCTTGAGAAATATGACCGCGCGCAGGGGCTCTGGCGTGGGACTGGGGTCAAGTTGGACGCATCCGCGCTGGAGAGCGAGGCGGCATGGCGTGAGGCACTGGCGTCGGCAGAGGTGCCGCGTGATGTGGATCTTGATGGCAAGTGGCATCCGGCGGTTGTTCTGCTGGTTGGCAAGAACGATGCCCGGATCGGGATCGAGGGTGTTGAGGATGATGCGGACGGGCATTTCATCACGGCCAAGGATGTGACATGGGCCCGCAAGCTACGCGAGGACGGCAGCAAGGGGCGCAAGGCCAAGGTTGCCGGTGATCTGCTTGAGGTTGGCGACGTCGTGCTGGTGCGGGCGATCACCAAGGACGACAGCGGCGACTTCGTGCGCTGGTCGTTGCGCCAGGTGCCGGAAGTGCAGGGCGGTTTTATGGCGATGGACGTGAACAACGGCCGTGTCATCGCGATGCAGGGCGGATTCTCCTATCAGGATTCGGTGTTCAACCGTGCGACGCAGGCAAAGCGCCAGCCGGGCTCGAGCTTTAAGCCCTTCGTTTACGCTTCGGCCCTGGACAGCGGCTATTCTCCGGCGACAATCGTGATTGACGCGCCGATCGAGATCGACACGCCGCAGGGTGTCTGGCGGCCGCGCAACTCGTCGAACAAGTTCTATGGGCCAACCCCGTTGCGGACCGGCATTGAACAGTCGCGGAACCTCATGACGATCCGTCTTGCGCAGGAAGTGGGGATGGACGTTGTTTCGGACTATGCCGAGCGCTTTGGGGTTTACAACAACATGGGCCAGTTCCTGGCCAACTCGCTGGGGTCGGAAGAGACGACGCTTTACCAGATGGTTGCGGCCTATGCGATGTTTGCCAATGGCGGCGAGCGGGTGGAGCCGACGCTGGTGGACCGTATTCAGGACCGTTACGGCAAGACGATCTACCGTCACGACCAGCGTGACTGTACCGATTGTGACCGCCCGGATATCGCCAAGACCCGTGGCCCCCGTATCGTAACCAACCGCGAGCGGGTGATGGATGCGATCACCGCTTATCAGCTGACCTCGATGATGCGGGGCGTGGTGCAGCGCGGTACGGCGGCGAGTGCGATCAACCTGCCTGTGCCGGTGGCCGGCAAGACCGGAACCACCAACGAGGCCAAGGATGTCTGGTTCGTGGGCTTCACCAACACGCTGGTGGCGGGGTGCTACATCGGTCACGACCGTCCGCGCCCGCTTGGGCGGGGGACGTATGGTGGGTCGACCTGTGGCCCGGTGTTCCAGGAGTTCATGAAGGAAGCCATCGAGAAATACGGCTCGGGCAAGTTCCGCGTGCCGCCGGGCGGCCATTTTATCAAGATCGACCGGTTCACCGGTGCGCGCCTGTCGGATGAGGCGTCTGGCGAGGCGGTTGTGGCCGAGTATTTCCGCGATGGTGAAGAGCCCGTCTTTGGCGTGACCTACGACGGTGGTTTCGCGATGGGATCGAACCTGCCGCTGTTTGATGATGTGCAGATTCACACGGGACGCGAAGTCACGACATCAACTGGTGAAAAGGCTGTCGTGGGGCCGAAAGCGGATTTCGGAACGCTGAGTTCCGGTGGCCTTTACTAGGCGGCCAATCTCCCTTGATTTAAATGCTCTGACGGGCGTGCCGATGGCTTGCCCGTGAGGAAGGGGTGAGGTATCACCCTGATCTGACATTCAGAAGACGGATAGAGCCATGCGCGCCGAAACCCAGAACATCGTTGCTGAAATTCGCAAGTCGGTCGAACTGCTGCGGCAGCGGATGGACTGGGAAACCGCGCAATACCGTCTTGAGGAATTCAATGCACGGGTGGAAGATCCCGACCTCTGGAACGACCCGGAAGGCGCGCAGAAACTGATGCGCGAGCGCCAGATGCTGGTGGACGCGCTGGAGACCGTGACCTCGATCGAGACCGACCTGAACGACAACATCGAGTTGATCGAACTGGGCGAGATGGAAGAGGACGACGAGGTTGTGGCCGACGCCGAAGAGGCGCTGAAGGCGCTTCAGGAAAAGGCGGCGGAGAAAGAGCTTGAGGCGCTGCTGGATGGCGAGGCCGACGGCAATGACACCTTCCTCGAGATCAACTCGGGCGCGGGTGGCACCGAAAGCTGTGACTGGGCTTCGATGCTGGCGCGTATGTATGTGCGTTGGGCCGAAAAGAAGGGCTACAAGGTCGAGCTTCAATCGGAAACTGCGGGCGAAGAAGCGGGCATCAAATCGGCGGCTTACAAGATTTCCGGCCACAACGCCTATGGCTGGCTCAAGTCGGAAAGCGGCGTGCACCGTCTGGTGCGGATTTCGCCCTATGACTCGGCGGCCAAGCGGCACACCTCGTTCTCGTCGGTCTGGGTTTATCCGGTGGTGGATGACAATATCGAGATCACCGTCAATCCTGCCGATATCCGTATCGATACCTATCGCTCTTCGGGCGCGGGCGGTCAGCACGTGAACACCACCGACTCGGCGGTGCGTATTACCCACATTCCGACGGGCATTGTCACAACCTCGTCTGAGAAGTCGCAGCACCAGAACCGCGACATTGCCATGAAGGCGCTGAAATCGCGGTTGTATCAGATGGAGCTGGACCGCCGGAATGCCGACATCAACGCGGCGCACGAGGCCAAGGGCGACGCGGGATGGGGCAACCAGATCCGCTCGTATGTCTTGCAGCCCTACCAGATGGTGAAGGACCTGCGGACCAACCACGAGACCTCGGACACCAAAGGCGTTCTGGATGGTGATTTGGACGGGTTCATGGCGGCAACGCTGGCGATGGATGTGGCGGGCAAAAGCCGCGCGGACGCGCAAAGCGAAGATTGACAAGACGCAAAACACCCTTGGGTTGAATTTAGCCGTTTGACATAAGCACTGTGATTCGCTGAGTTTTTTGTCCCCGGTTAGACCTGACCGCCTTCGTCATTTCACGTTACGTAAGAAAAGGTATGGATTTCCGCACCTTTTCTTGGTGTGCCTTAACCTTTGGTCAAATTTCTCAACAATTCCATTGTTGGAATGATTTCTAACGCACTACTCTTTGACCTAGCCGAGGAAACGCATTTTTTCAGGGGGAAATATGGCTACCGAATTTATTACCAATACGCGCACGAGCACTTATACGGCGCACTTCGATGACATCATCATAGTGACCAAGGACGGGAAGTTTACCGTCACATCGGGGCACGCCATCGAGTCTGGAACAGGCAATGTCGATTATCGCGTTACCGTCCTGATGGATGGCTATATAGCTGCGGAAAAGGATGGGATTTACCTGTACGATACTAACAGCGGCACGACAGGGTCGGGTTACCATGACGTTGTCATCGGCGCGGGGGGAACGATTATTGCAGGGGACGATGGCGTCACTGTTATTGGCAATGCCAACAATGTACTCAATGCAGGCTCGATCATCGCGCATGACGATGCGTTTTATACCAATGGGTCCGGAAGTTTCGACAACACCGGAACGATCTCGGCGAATAGTGCGGGCATTTATACGACCGGGAGTTCTACTGATTTTGTAAACAGTGGCACAATTCACGCGGGCTCATATCCTATCCATTATGAGTCAGCTGATGCTGGTAGCGTGATAAATTCCGGCGTTATGATTGGTGGAACTTACGGCGCGTACATAAACTCCTCGAACAACTTCAACCTCAACAACAGTGGAACGATTTCGAGCGACCGCGGCCTTTTGCTCGACGACTCACAGGGCACGATTGTCAACACCGGGCACATTCAGGGCAACGACAGTGGCATCTACATGCGCGATGGTGCGTCGTTTGAAATCTTCAACCACGGAACCATTTCAAGCAACGACAACAACTATACCGTCATCGAAGCGGCAAACGCCGGAACCCTTTTGAACCTCGTGAACAAGGGCACGGTGATTGGTAACGTCACGGGCAATGACCAGAACGATACCGTCAAGAATGGCGGGGTCATTGATGGGGATGTGCTTTTGGGGTCGGGCAACGACGCCTACAAGGGCTTTGACGATGGCGGCGTCATTGGCAGCGTAGTGGGCGGGATTGGCGATGACAGCCTTTTTGGGGGCTCCAAGGACGATACGTTCTTGGGCGAAACCGGTGCTGACCTGCTGCGCGGGCGTGCAGGCGATGATGTTCTCTTGGGCGGTTCGGAAAGCGACACCCTCTTTGGCGGACATGGCAACGACACCATCTGGGGTGGTACTGGCCGTGACCAGGCGTTTCTGGGCGATGGGGACGATGTGTTCTCGGATGATGTCGAGACCGGGGCCTCGGGGGGCGACCAAGTTCAGGGCGGCCGTGGCGATGATGTGATCCTCATGAAAGGCGGCAAGGACACTGTCTATGGTGGCAAGGGGAATGACTCACTTGTGGGGGGCGCTGACAAGGACTTGCTGTTTGGCCAGAACGACGATGATGTCCTGTCCGGTCAGGCCGGAGCCGATACCCTATATGGTGGCAAAGGTGATGATACCCTGACCGGGGGAACGGGGGCGGACGACTTTGTGTTCTTCCGCCAGGCCGGTCATGATTTGATCACCGATTTCACAGTGGGCTCAGACGATGTCGATATCCGTGCCTTTGGTGTTGCGGACTTTGCGGCGTTGTCTGCCGGTGGGATCATGACGGATACCGGCGCTGGCACGCTGATCGACTTCTCCGAAATCGGAGGCAGCGGCTCGGTTTTGCTGATTGACGTCAGCCTTGCTTCGCTGACGGCGGGCGACTTCATCTTCTAACCCTAATTTACGACGGTGACGGCCCCGCGGTGTGCAGGGGCCGTTCCAACTGGTGATGGAAGATCTCTGTCATTTCGAAAAGTTGTTACGATTTCAGTTGGTTAAATCGAAAAGAATAATGGAAATCTACAATGGCTTACGAAACTTATAACAGCAACTACGTGCACTTATTCGCGGATAATGGCGACAGGATGATCCTCCAGAGTTCGGGGACCATCAACTCGACAACGGGTGCGGGGATTTCCCATCGCAACGTGAGTGATGGTAACGTTGATCTGCTGGTTCTGGGGCAAGTCAGTGGCGTTGAAGAAGCGGTGCTGTTTGACGGTACAGGTGGCGGCAATACGGTTTCGATTGGCAGCAGCGGTGTTTTGTTCGGGACGCATGGGATCCGGATCAAGACCAACGACAACAATGTCGTGAATGTCGCGGGAGAGATCTATTCGGATACCTTTGGCATCGGGTCCGAGAATGGCTCGGGCATGGATGTGAACGTGACGGGGCGTGTGAGCGGTGACTATGGTGTCTATCTGGCCGGAGCCGACGATGACACGCTGTCGAACAGTGGCAACATCTACGGGGTCTCCTCTGCGTTCTACGGCATCTACACCGGCAATTTCCGGATCGCCAACACCGGCGTTATGAGCAGTGCCAACCGCGGGATTGACGCTGATCGGGCTGGCTATGTCGAAATCTACAACTCCGGCGACATCATGGGCGCGGACTCGGACGGGATTGCCATCCAGTTCAACGAGTTGAGTTTTGCGCAAGCTACCACAATCCAGAATGAAGGCACCATCATGGGCGGCGATGCCAGTATCCGGCTCCGCAATCGTCAGTCGGAGATCGTGAACGAGGGGGTTATCTCGGGCAGGACCTACGGTATCCTGTCCAGCCAGCTCTCTGAGCCCACTGCCAAGACCGAGATTTTCAACTTTGGCACCATCTCGGGCGGAGACTACGGCATCTCGAGCACGACCCTGACGCGGCTGAGCAATCACGGCGAAATCAGCGGGCGTGTGACGCTGGGCAGTTTGAACGACGTGTTCCACAATTCGGGCGCGGTTCTGGGCAACGTCGACTCCTTCGCCTTTGTTGATTTGGGGGCAGGCAACGACTTTTATTTCGGCCACGGAGACGGACATGTCGCCGGTACGATCGAAGGCGGCGCCGGTAGCGATTATCTGGACGGGGCGTCGCGTGCTGATGTCATCGACGGTGAAGCTGATGCCGATGTCATCCGAGGCAGGGCTGGCGACGATACGCTTTCGGGGGGATCGGAAAACGATACGATCTTTGGCGGTCACGGGGATGACCTTGTCGACGGGGGAACTGGGCGTGACGTAGCCCTTCTTGGCGACGGGGATGACATTTTCAACGATGATGCGGAAACCGGATATAGGGGCGATGACACGGTCATTGGTGGACGCGGTGACGACGCCATCATTATGAAAGGTGGGCGTGATAGCGTGGCTGGCGGCAAGGGCGACGATACGATTTCGGGCGGCGCGGATGCGGATTTTCTCGCGGGTCAGAAGGACGATGATGTCCTGAATGGCCAAGGGGGCGTCGATACTATTGTTGGCGGGCGCGGCGATGATACGCTGACCGGTGGCCTGGGAGCGGATGACTTTCTGTTCTTTGCTCATACCGGTCATGATGTCATCACTGACTTTGCAGTTGGTGCAGACGATATTGATCTCAGTGCCACGGGCGTCGCAGACTTTGCGGCTCTGTCTGCCGGGGCGATCATGACGGACACCGGGGCCGGAACACTGATCGATTTCACCGAGTTCGGAGGAAGCGGCACAGTGTTGATTGCCGGCGTGAGCCTTGCGTCCTTGACCGCGGGCGACTTCATCTTCTGAGCAGAGGACACGGGATGATGGAAATGGCCCTGCCACTGGCGGGGCCGTTTTCGTTTTCGGGGCCTTTTTCCTGCGCGAACTTGGGCCTAGGCTGCTGTCTAAGTGGTGAGGAGGGAACATGGATCAGGGAGCAAACGGCATTCTGCGCGATATGCGCACTGGGGCTTTGTCGGCAGAGACCTTGATGGAGCTGACACTGGCGCGCATCAGCGAGAGGAATGGCGACGTGAATGCCATTGTCTCGATGCGTTCTGCCGATGATCTGATGGAAGAGGCCCGCAAAGCGGACGCGGTCACGCCGAAGGGCGCGTTGCACGGGCTGCCGATGGCGATCAAGGATTTGGCACAGGCCGCGGGATTGGAGTGTTCGATGGGCTCTCCTCTGTTCGCGGGGCAGGTTGCCAAGGTGGATGAACTGATGGTGGCGCGCTTGCGTGCGGCGGGCGCGATCTTCATTGGCAAGACCAACACGCCGGAATTCGGTCTGGGAAGTCACAGTTACAATCCGGTGCATGGGGTGACACGGAATCCTTATGACCTGTCCCGGACAGCCGGGGGATCGTCAGGTGGGGCGGCGGCGGCGCTGGCGACGGGCATGGTGGCGCTGGCGGATGGTTCGGACATGATGGGGTCGCTGCGCAATCCGGCGGGGTTCTGCAATGTCTATGGGTTCCGGCCAAGTTGGGGTGTCGTTCCGAGGGACGCGGGCGGAGAGACCTTTTTGCAGCAGCTGTCTACAAACGGTCCCATGGCGCGTTCGCCGGAAGACTTGGCGTTGCTCTTGTCGGTGATGGCTGGCCCGAATCCCGAGGTGCCCCACGGTGCGCCCGTGCAGGATTTGACATTGGGGCGGGCCGATCTGGATGGCGTGCGTATCGGCTGGCTTGGGGACTGGGGCGGCGCCTATGCGATGGAGGCGGGCATTATGTCGCTGTGCGAGGCGGGGCTGGGCGTTTTCGACGCTCTCGGCGCTGCGGTCGAGGCGATTTCTCCACCGATGGCGGCCGCGCAATTGTGGGACAGCTGGCGGGTGTTGCGACACTGGGCCGTGGCCTCGGATCTGGCGGTATTACATGCCGATCCGGCCAAGCGTGACATGCTAAAACCAGAGGCAATCTGGGAAGTCGAGAACGGGCTTGCGCTGGATGCGATGGCGGTCACGCGGGCGGGTGCGCTGCGGTCAAAATGGTTTACGAAGTCTGCGCAACTCTTTGATACGCATGAGTTCCTTGCGCTTCCCACTGCTCAGGTCTGGCCATTCCCGGCCGAGTGGGATTGGCCCAAGGAGATCGCGGGTGTGGCGGTGGATACCTATCACCGCTGGATGGAGGTGGTGGTGCCCGTGAGCCTTGCGGGATTGCCCTGCATCAGCCTGCCAGTCGGGTTTGGGGAGAACGGGCTGCCCATGGGTGTTCAGCTGTTCGCGCGCAAGGGACAGGATCGGCGTCTTCTTGAAGTGGCGCAGGCCTATCACGAGGCCACAAACTGGCCAACTGCGACGCCTTCACATATGCGCGGCGGTTGATTTGTGAAGCGACAGAGGGTCTTATCAAATTCTACGGCAGACATTTTGGGAGGGATGGATGGCGGAGACACCGAAACTTGGTGTTCCTGAACTGGGAGGCGTCGACTTTGCCATGCTGAGGCGGGCATTGGCATTGGGTTGGCGGGATTTTCGTGCCAAGCCGGGATATGGGCTGGCATTTTCATTGTTCTATGTTCTGGCGGGCTGGTTCATGGCCTGGTTGACGGTTAAGACCGGCCAGACCTACTGGCTGGTGTTTGCCGCGATTGGCTTTCCTCTGATCGGGCCGTTTGCAGCGGTGGGCCTGTACGAGGTTTCGCGACGGCTTGAACAAGGACGCGCGATGGACTGGTACGCGATTTTCGGGGTGATTGGCCGGCAGGGCAAACGGCAGTTGCCTTCGATCTGTGCGGTGGTGATCGTGATTTTCCTGTTCTGGTTCTTTCTCGCCCACATGATCTTTGCGCTATTCCTTGGTCACGCGACCATGACCAATGTGTCGTCCTCAATCGACGTTTATCTCACGTCCAACGGGCTGACGATGCTGGCCTTCGGGACAGCAGTGGGCGGGGCTTTTGCGCTGTTGCTCTACATGATCACGGTGATCTCATTGCCGCTTTTGCTGGATCGCGAGGTGGATTTCGTGACCGCTATGATCACCAGCTTCCAGTCGGTCAGCGAGAACTTTGTGCCGATGATGATCTGGGCCGCCCTGATTGCCGGCATGACCTTTGCGGCCATGCTTCCGGGCTTTCTAGGGCTGTTCCTCGCGATGCCTTTGCTGGGACATGCGTCCTGGCATCTCTATTCGCAGATGGTCGAGGCGGGTGCGCTTGAGATGGACGACGAGGTGGAGGAAGAGGGCGAACTGGCCTGAGCCTATTCGTCCCGTCCCATCGCGCGCAGGGCCTTGTGCAGGTCTGCTGCGCGGGCGTCACCCTGTTCCAGTGCAAAGACATAGGCATGGGTCAGGTAGAAGCCGCGTGCTTCTTCTGTGTTCGCCTGTGCGGCGGCTTCTGCATATAGCGTGACAAGGGCAGGGCCATCGCCTGCTGCGTGGGCCGCAAGCAGGCGATGATCGAGGCTGTCGGCGCTCATTCGGCGGCTTGCGCCGGGGTGCGGTGGGCTTCGATGCGGCCTGCCACCCATTCGTGGAAGCAGTGGGTCGGGCCGTCCATGGCGGGCGAGAAGCGACCACCGTCAAAGCCAACTGCGTGCCGGCCCTTCTGCATACCTTCGACGACGAAGATGTCTTCCTCGAAGACGGTTTTCCACATCTGCGTGTTGGTGGCGCGCAGGGTGTCGTCGGTCGTGGGCGTCGCATAGTAGAGGTGGATGTGTTCAACAGTGTTTTCGGTGTCGACAGGTTCCAGCACGATTGCGAAGGCATGGTCGCGCTGCGCCCCAAGAAGGACGTTCGGGTAGACGGCGATGTATTCTGCGCCTTCGTCCCATTGCGAGGACAGCCCTTCGAAATCGGGGAAGGTTTCGCCGCTGGCGCCCTTGAGCTGTCGATAGACGAGGGTGCCCTGACCGGAATACTTGCCCAACTCGTTGATATTGTAGTGATCTTCAAGGCGCGAGTAGCTGTTCAGACCGGGGTGAACCCACGGCAGGTGATAGCTTTCGCAATAGTTCTCGACGGCCAGTTTCCAGTTGGTGTTCACTTCGAGACGGAACTTGCTGTCGGCGCCGCCGTGATAGACCGGCTTTTCAAACTCGCTCCACCGCTCAAGCAGGTCGGCGTGGACCTCTTCGAAGGCAGGGGCATCTCCTGATATGTTGATGAAGACCACGTCGCGCCAGATGTGGCTGCGCACTTCGCGAAGGCCAAGCTCGTTGCGGTCCATGGCTTCGTGCTTGTTCTGGCCCGGGCCACCTACGTGCGGGGTGGTGACGAGGCGACCGTCGGTGGCATAGCACCAGGAGTGATAAGGGCAGCGGATGGCGCCTTCGATCTTGCGGGGTTCTTCCACGAGGATCATGCCGCGGTGGCGGCAGGTATTGTAGAAAACACGGACCTGTCCTTCCTTGTCGCGGATCAGAAGGAGCGGCATGCCGAGGAAAGACATCGGGATCGCGTCGCCCTGTTCCGGGACATCGGATGCGACGGCGAGGCCCGACCATGTCGAAAAGAGGACTGCCTTCTTTTCTTCTTCGAAGTGGGCGGGGTCGATGTAGTGTGCGTTCGACAAACCGAGCGCCGTTTCAACGGGGCGCCGGACGGCGGAAAGGTCTTGCTTATCCATGGCTGTCTCCTGATTCTGTCTGAACAGATTAGGGCAGGCGCAAAAATCCGTTTGCCCACAGGCGACCCGGTTTGACACATGGCGACACCTTGGGCGGTGTCGGCTGGCTGATTTATCAGGCGAAGGGGCGGTCGAGTTGCAGCAGTTTGCGATGGTAGGGGAACAGTTCCTCGGGGCTACAGAAGCCGACCGAGCGCGCAGCCTCGAGGATTGCGCCGGTGTTGTTTCCAAGGTGTTCATAGACCAGACGGGCCGCCCGGCGACCGTTGATCGTTTCGCGGACGGTGCGCGTGGCATAGCCGATCCAGTAGTGGTTCTGGAACGAGGCGACGCGGCTGAGATAGTTGAACGAAGTGGCCATTGTTGCCTTGTGTGACACCAGCGCGGCGACACCGTCTTCCTGGGGCAGGACAACACCGCGGAATTCGCGTGTCTCAGGGTCGGTCGGCAGACCCTGCTGACGCATGGCTTCCTTGGCCTCGTAGCCGCGAATGAACGTGTGCTGATCTTTACGGAATACGTAGATCAGGCCGATGATGATGAGATCTGACTCGGTAAAGCTTCGGCGTGAGAACCGGTAAAACCCGTCGGGAAAGACATCCTGAGGAATGTCGGTCATGCCGGTGCCGACGTAATCCTTGATCAGCGGATGATTGAGAACACCGCGTTCGGTCGCGAGGCTATCGATCGGTTCCAGCAGAATGCGGGCATCGACGTTGAAGAATGTGCAGATGCGGTAAAGAACGTCGGGGCGCGGAAAGCTCTCTCCTGAGAGGTAGCGGTTGAACTGGGTGCGGTTTATGCCGAGTTCACGGCAGAGTTGGGAGACGGAGGGAAAGGTGTCGGCAAGAACGCGCAGGTTGGCGCCGAACATCTTGCGAAGCTCGGCCGGATTGACCTGATTTTCCTGTCCACTTGCGTTGATATTCAATGCTGTCTCCGCGCGTGCTTTCATCAATTTATACCACATGATGCTGGTTTGCGTCATGTACTTTGGAGTGGCTGTTGCGATTTCGCGTCAACCTGATGCAGTTTCGCATCTAGAGTGTGTGAAGTCGACACAATTCCGCACAAGTAGACGCCCAAATTTTCATGTCCTGACGTCGGTTTCTTTGGGAAACTTTAATTAACCGCAAAAAGGAGTTCGTTCTCAAATGCTTGGCGTAGTTCTGTGGAGCGACAACACTGAAAACACGGCTGTCATCTGGTGCGAAGATCACGGTGAGTTGGCGTACTTTAGCGGCAGTCAGGGGCTTCCTATCGGGGATGTGACGCTGGATGCAGGCGATTTGATTCAGTTTGACTTGAAACAGCAACAGAATCTTCGCGTGGTCCAAAACCCGCGTCGGGTGTTTCAAGCGGCCTATTCTGGGCTGGCAGAGAGTCTTGTGGAGGCTGACGCAGAAGGGCGGCAGCGCATGGTGAGCGCGGCCGAAAACCTGCCGTTTGGACCTTCAAACGTTATTCCGTTTACGCGAAAGCGCACCAGAGAACGTGCGCGCGAGCGCGTCGCGGTTTAAACGATACTCACGGGGGGCAAAGAAGAAGGGGGCCGAAAGGCCCCCTTGCTCGTTTCATGATAGGCTTGACGTTACTCGGCACCGCGCGACAAAGCGGCCACGCCGGTGCGGGCGACCTCGACAAGGCCCAGAGGGCGCATCAGGTCGGCAAAGGCATCGATCTTTTCCGAGGTTCCGGTGATCTCGAAGACAAAGCTCTCAAGCGTGCTGTCGACAACGTTGGCGCGGAAAATGTCGGCCAGACGCAGGGCTTCGACGCGCTTGTCACCGGCACCGGTCACCTTGAGCAGGCCCAGTTCACGTTCGACGGCAGGGCCTTCGACGGTGAGGTCGTGGACCTCGTGCACCGGTACGATGCGGCCCAGTTGCGCCTTGATCTGTTCGATGACCTGCGGGGTGCCCTTGGTCACGATGGTGATGCGCGACTGGTGACCGTGATGGTCGACTTCGGCCACGGTCAGGCTTTCGATGTTGTAGCCACGGCCTGAGAATAGGCCGATGACGCGGGCGAGAACGCCCGGTTCGTTATCCACCAGTACCGCAAGAGTGTGGGATTCCTGCACATCCGAGAAGTTCGGGCGCAGGTTATACGCCGAATGTTTCGACGAGCCTTTTTTGATTTTTAGAGCAGCCATCTTTCTTCTCCTTACACCAGAACCGCGCCGCCGGCTTCGATTGCGCCCTGCGTCGAGGCTTCGCCCAGAAGCATTTCGTTGTGCGGCTTACCCGACGGGATCATCGGGAAGCAGTTCTCGTGCTTTTCAACCAGACAGTCGAAGATTACCGGACCGTCGTGATTGATCATCTCCATGATCGCATCATCGAGGTCGTCGGGGTTGTCACAGTAGATACCCTTGGCACCAAAGGCTTCGGCGAGCTTGACGAAATCGGGCAGGGCTTCGGACCAGCTGTGCGAATAGCGTTCGCCGTGCAGGAGTTCCTGCCACTGGCGGACCATGCCGAGACGTTCGTTGTTCAGAATGAACTGTTTCACCGGCAGGCGGAACTGAACCGCGGTGCCCATTTCCTGCATGTTCATCAGCCACGAGGCTTCACCGGCCACGTTGATCACGAGGCTGTCGCGGTGTGCCATCTGAACACCGATGGAGGCGGGGAAGCCATAGCCCATGGTGCCGAGGCCACCGGAGGTCATCCAGCGGTTCGGATCTTCGAAACCGAGGTACTGGGCGGCCCACATCTGGTGCTGGCCGACTTCCGTGGTGATGTAGCGATCGTGGTCCTTGGTCAGGGCCTCAAGGCGCTGCAGCGCGTATTGCGGCTTGATGATCTTGCCTTCCTGCTTGAAGGACAGGCAGTCAACCTCGCGCCACTTGTTGATCTGGGCGTGCCACTTGGCGAGACCTTCCTTGTTGGTCTTGCGGCCGCGGGCCTTCCAGACCTTCAGGATGTCTTCAAGAACGTGACCAACATCACCCACGATCGGGATGTCAACGCGGATCACCTTGTTGATCGACGAGGGGTCGATGTCGATGTGGGCCTTCTTCGAATTCGGGCTGAAGGCGTCGATCAGGCCGGTGATCCGGTCGTCGAAACGGGCGCCGACGTTGATCATCAGGTCACAGTCGTGCATTGCCATGTTGGCCTCGTAGAGACCGTGCATGCCCAGCATGCCGAGCCAGTTCTTGCCCGATGCGGGGTAGGCGCCGAGGCCCATCAGTGTCGAGGTGATCGGAACGCCGGTTGCCTCAACCAGTTCACGCAGCAGCTGCGATGCCGCGGGGCCCGAGTTGATGACGCCGCCGCCGGTATAGAAGACCGGGCGTTCCGCCTGTTCCAGCGCTTCGACGAGTTCGGTGATCGACTCGATATCGCCCTTCAGCTGCGGCTGGTAGTTCGATGTGTTGATCGCCTGCGGCGCGGTGTATTCGGCGCTGGCGAACTGAACATCCTTGGGGATGTCGATCAGAACCGGACCCGGACGGCCCGAGCGCGCGACGTGGAAGCCCTGGTGGATGGTTTCCGCGAGGGTTGCTGTGTCCTTGGCCAGCCAGTTGTGCTTGGTGCAGGGGCGGGTGATGCCGACGGTGTCTGCTTCCTGGAAGGCGTCCGAGCCGATCATGAAGGTCGGAACCTGGCCTGAGAGAACAACAATCGGGATCGAGTCGAGCAGGGCGTCGGTCAGGCCGGTCACCGCGTTGGTTGCACCGGGGCCGGAGGTCACGAGGGCAACGCCAACCTTGCCGGTCGAGCGGGCATAGCCTTCGGCGGCGTGAACCGCACCCTGTTCGTGGCGCACCAGAATGTGGCGGATATCGTTCTGCTGAAAGATCTCGTCATAAATGGGTAGGACAGCCCCGCCGGGATATCCGAACACCGTGTCCACACCCTGATCCTTGAGGGCCTGAACCACCATTCTCGCTCCGGTCATCTGACGTGTCATCTGTTTCTCCATCTACAACGTCACAAAATCATTCACACAAAAAAGCCCCCGATCGTCTGACGGGGGCGCATGGGGTACCGTTATGGTGTCCGTTACCGGCCCATGCGCCATTTTCCCACGACTACGACTAGAGTGTTCATCGGTTGGTCCTTCTTGCGTCGGGCCGGACATTATGAGCGTGACGCGGGGGCGTCAACCGCGAAATCTTTCTGCGGGCGCAAAAGTTTCTCAAATAGTGTCCGGATGGGGGTGAAATCTTTGCATTTATTGCGCTTGGCGGGGTTCTGGCGGACATATGACGTAAAAGGGAGGCCGCAATCCGTGATTTAGACACGGACATAGGCGCCTCTGTTCCGGGGATTCGTCTGGATATGCAAACAGCATCGCAGGTCGTGGCGCGGAGGGGGGGCAGTTCTGTCGGGGTGTGTGGGGCGCGTCAGAGGCTGACGCCCGTGCCCTGAAGCACACCGTGTTCCATCGCGTAGCGGGTCAGGCCCGCGGTCGACGAAATGCCGAGTTTGCGCTTGATGTTCTTGCGGTGGGTTTCGACGGTGCGTACCGAGATATTCAGGACGAGGGCAACTTCCTTGTTCGATTTGCCCTGAGCCAGTTGCAGAAGCACAGTTTGTTCCCGGCTGGTCAAAGGTTCGCGCTCGTCCATGTCGGAAGGTTCGAGCGAGCCTTTGGCACCGGTGCAGAGATAGCGTTCCCCGCGCATGACCGTGTCGATGGCCGTCTTGATCTCGTCGGTCGGAACGTCCTTCAGAATGTATCCAACCGCGCCGTGGCTGAGGGCGGTCGAGATATATTCGGGGCTGTCGTGCATGGTCAGAATCAGGATGCGGGTATCGGGATTGGCTTCGAGAAGCATCTCGGTTGCGGTTAGGCCGCCGATCTCGGGCATGTTGAGATCCATCAGGATCACATCGGGAGACAGGGTCTTCATCTGATCCACCGCTTCGCGTCCATTGGTCAGGGTGCCAACGACTTCGATGTCATCAAAGCTCTCCAGCACAGACTGGATGCCTTCTGCCACCATCGGGTGATCATCGACGATTACAACTCTGACCGGGGTGCTCATGCACTTGCCTTTCTTTTGTCTGGCGACAGCTCTTCGGGCGGAAGGATGTGGCTCAGAGGAACTTCAGCAACGATAATGGTTCCTGACCGGCTCGAAAAGATGCGTAGGGTTCCATCGAGCTGTTCAACCCGTTCCTGCATGTTGCGCAGGCCAAGGCCCGACTTGGCGCTGTTGTTCTTGTCTTGCGGAATACCGGTGCCGTCATCAGCGATGCGCAGCGTCGCGCCGCGTTTGTGGCCACGAACGTCAATGGTGACTGTCGATGCATTGGCGTGACGTTCGATATTGGTGAGTGCTTCCTGGGCGATCCGGTAGAGGGCGTTCTTGGCGTTGTGATCCAGACGGTTGCGGAACACAACGGTGTGAAACTCGGTCTTGATACCGGTGCGGGTGGCGAAATCGTCGGTCAGGGCCTTGAGGGCAGGGCCAAGGCCAAGATCGTCAAGCACGCCGGGGCGCAGGTCGCGGCTGATACGGCGCACTTCCTGAATGGCGCCTGAGAGATGATCAATGCCCTTGTCCAAAGTGTCCTTGGCGCGATCGTCGCCCGAAGCAAACCGTCTTCGCGCGCTGTCGAGTGCGTAGCGGACCCCGACGAGAATCTGGCTGATGCCGTCATGCAGTTCACGCGCCACGCGGCCGCGTTCTTCTTCCTGTGCATCAAAGACCCGCTGGGTGAGTTCCTTGAGCTTGGCATCGGCAAGGCGGCGTTCGCGGATGTTGATGACGAGGCCGGACATGAAAACCAGCAACAGTGCAGCGACAGTGATGGCTAGGATATAAGCAGAGGTGCGACGTACGCGGCTTTCGACCTCGGCGCGTGAGGCGGCGACGGTCTCGAGAACATCGTCGATGAAGATGCCGGTGCCGATGGCCCATTGCCAATCCTGCAACCCGACAACATAGGTTACCATACGTGCGGTCTCGCGGGTGGAGGGCTTGGGCCAGTCATAAGTGTGGTAGCCGCCGCCCTGGCGGGCAATCTGGATCAAGTTGTCTGTGATGGCTGTGCCGTTCTGATCTTCCAGGCCGGTCCAATTCTTGCCGATGAGATAGGTCTGCCGTGGACTGACGAGGTTGTTGCCGTCGTAGTCGAAAACGAAGAAATAGCCATCCTGGCCATAGATCATGGACGCCAGTACCTGCGTCACGGCAAGTTTTGCCTGTTCATCATCGGGGGCGGCACGGCCGTATATGTTCACGAAGGCCGTGCGCGCGATCGAGATGTAGTTTTTCAGTTCGGCTTTCTTGGCTTCGATCAACTGGATTTCCAGCGCCTTGATCTCGCGTTCGGCGAGTTGCCGGGACTGGTTGGCCACAAGGATCGAAATTGCCGCAACCGCCAGAACGAGCGGAAGGGTCGCAAGCAAAAACAGCTTTTGCCCGTAGGACAGGCGAAGATGCGAAAGAAAGTGGCGCATTCGTGATTCGTAGCGTGGATCGGATCGCGAATCCTAGGGGGGAAATTGAAATTTTCGACCCAAGGTCTTCCCTATGCGTAGTTCTACTGAAGAACCGGGGGCGAAAAGTGGGGTCTCAGCGTAGTTTCTACGCAGTACTAGGTATTCCAAGTTACAAATACCAAAGCTAGGCTCGTGGAACTTGCAACGATCCGTCCGCATGCCGCCAAGAGCATGACGGGCTGTACTAATTCTGGGAGGAAGAACTCTATGGATCGTCGTTCTTTTCTGAAAACTTCGGCAATGGGCGGTGCAGCCGCTGCAGCGACCACTCTGGCCGCACCGGCTTATGCCACCGGCAAACGCACCCTGACGATGGTGACCACCTGGGGTCGCGGTCTGGCAGGCGTGTTTGACGCGGCTCAGCGTTCGGCTGACACCATCACCGCAATGTCGGACGGCATGCTGACCGTCGACGTGAAAGCGGCTGGCGAACTGGTTGGCGCCTTCGAAGTCTTCGACGCCGTGACCGCTGGTCAGGCAGACATGTATCACGCGGCTGACTATTATTTCGTAGGCCAGCACCCCGGTTATGCGTTCTTCACCTCCGTGCCCTTCGGCATGTCGGCGCAGGAACTGGCAAACTGGTACTACCACGGTGGTGGTATGGCGATGCACGACGAGCTGGGCGAAATCTTTGGCCTGAAGTCGTTCATCGGCGGCAACACCGGTGCACAGGCCGGCGGCTGGTTCGCCAAGGAAATCTCGGGTCCGGAAGACTTCAACGGTCTGAAGTTCCGTATGCCGGGTCTGGGCGGTAAAGCCCTTGGTAAGCTGGGTGCATCGGTACAGAACCTTCCGGGTTCGGAAGTGTACCAAGCGCTGGCATCGGGCGCCATCGACGGCACCGAGTGGATCGGCCCCTGGGCTGACGAAAAAGCCGGTTTCCAGGAAATCACCAAGTTCTACTACACTGCTGGTTTCCACGAGCCGGGCGCGGCCCTGTCGGTTGCGACCAACCGCGAAGTCTTTGACTCGCTGTCGCCGGCACACCAGAAGATCATCGAGATCGCTTCGGCCGAAACCCACCAGTGGAGCCTTGCACAGTTCCTCAACAACAACGGTGCAGCGCTGCAGCGTCTGCAGTCGGCAGGCGTGAAAACCCTGCAATTCCCGGACAGTGTCTGGGATGCCTTCGGTAAGGCTTCGGCAGAAGTACACGCCGAGAACATGGGCGACGAGATCTACAAGAAGATCTACGACAGCTACCAGGCATCGATGAAAGCATCGTCGGGCTGGATTCAGAAGTCGGAAGGCGCGTATCGCGCGCAACGCGACCGCGTTCTGGGCTAATCCAACCCTCTGACGCATTTAAGGCCCTCCGAACCCGTTTCGGGGGGCCTTTTCAAAAGTCGCGACAGCGCACCTCATGAAAACAATAAGGGGATGAGGGATCATGCTGGACGCAATCGTCTGGTTTTTCACCAATATCGGCCAAGCCTTCGTGAACTTCGGGTATGCGATCACGCATCCGGGGCTTTGGCTTTCGTGGATCGGTGGTCTGGACACTGTTGAGGACAAGCAGGCGCTCATGCGCTTTGTCTACTATGGTGGCTCGACCGAGTTCTTTTTCGTTATCTTCACTGCGTTCCTGATTTTCACGGCCATCGGGCTGTGGCGTGCCAGCTTCATGTGGGGGTGCGTACGGGTTCTGGAGACATTCGCCAATTCGGTGGGCCGCTTCTTTGCATGGGCCGGCCTTTTGATGGTTTTGCAGCAGATCGTGATCGTCTTCATGCAGCGGATCTTTACCGTTGCCGAGATTTCGCTGATCTGGAATGTCGACTTCCTGACGCATGACGTGAGCTGGTGGGCGGAGGAGCTCAAGCTCTACAACGCCATGATCGTGTGCATGTGTGCGACCTACACCTTTGTTCAGGGCGGCCACGTACGTGTTGACCTGGTCTATTCGGTGGTGTCCTACCGCGTGAAAAAGATCATCGACATGTTCGGTTCTATGGTCTTCATGCTGCCGGCGGCGGTGCTGACCTGGATGTACGGCTGGTTCTTCATGTGGCGTCACCTCGTTACTCCTAAGGTCTCGGCCAGTGACAAGGTCGAACTGCTTATGCGCAAGGCGCGCATTCTCAAATGGAACGTCGAAACCATCGGTTTCTCACCTAACGGCTTTAACGCTTACTTCCTGTTCAAGATCCTCCTGGTCTGCTTTGCGGCCATGGTGTTCCTGCAGGCGATTGCCTTCTTCTACCGCTCGCTTCTCGAGCTGCGCGAAGGCAAGGCAAGCGAAGGCAAGTATCTCGACCGCGACACGCTGGGCGAGGGTGAAGAAGCCTATGAAGGCACGCACTGAGGTAAGGGGCAGAAACAATGCTATTTGGACTTGATGGGGTCGAAGTCGGCCTGATTATCGTCTTTCTTTGCCTCTTCGGGGGTATTCTGTCGGGCTTCCCGGTGGCCTTTGCCATCGGCGGCGCGGGGGTGATCTCTTTCGGGATCATTGCTGCTCTGGACAGCGCCGGCATTCTTATTCACCAGGCCATCGACACGTCGTCGGCCATGTACGCGGACCTGATCTCGCAAGGGATCAAGCCAGATGCCATATCGGTATTCCGATACCCGGAGTTGCCACGCATTGACGAGGCGATCTTCCCGGGTGGCTGGGAAAAGGCGATGGACCGCAACCTTTCGTTCATCGTGAACCGTATGAACGAGCGGGTGATCGCGGGGGCGTCGATCGAAACCCTTCTGGCGGTTCTGATGTTCGTTCTGATGGGCATCACGCTGGAACGTTCCAAGATCGCGAACGAACTCCTGACCACGATGGCGCGTGTCTTTGGCCCGCTGCCGGGCGGTCTGGCCGTTTCGGTTGTGGTTGTGGGCGCGTTCCTCGCGGCGTCGACGGGTATCGTTGGGGCAACGGTTGTGACCATGGGCCTCTTGTCGCTGCCCACCATGTTGCGTAACGGCTATTCGCCGCAGCTTGCAACCGGTGTGATCGCGGCTTCGGGCACGCTGGGACAGATCATTCCCCCCTCTATCGTGATCGTTCTGCTTGGGACGCTTGCAGGTGATCTGTATTCGACCGCACAGGAAGAACGTGCACAGCTTGCAGGCTGTTCGGATGCTTTGACCTATCTGGGTGAGCCGGCGGTTGTCTCTGTTGGTACGCTGTTCCAGGCTGCACTCATTCCGGGGATCATGCTGGCGGTTCTTTACGGCCTCTATGCCTTTGGCTTTGCCTTCCTGAACCCGAGCAAAGCACCGGCGGTACAGTTGGGGTCGTCGAACAGTGAACCGATTGGTCGTTCGCATGGCCTGACCTGGTTCCTTGGTGTACCGGCGGCGATTGTCGTGGTCTTCATCGGGCTGAGCAACGTTGGCATCATTGGCAACCAGGAAGTCACCGTTGAAAGCTTCTCGGATGCCGGTCAGACGGCAAGTCTGCGGACCAAGGTCGGTGACCAGTGTAAGGCGTCGATGATTGACCTGCATGGTCAGGAGGCCTGGGATACGGCCGTGGCCGAGCAAGCCGAGATCGATGCGGCCGGTGGTGTTCAGGAAGCGCGTGCTTTGACAGATGAAGAACGTCAGGCGGCCTATCTTGAGAAGCTGGCCAATGCCGCGCCGATCGGGTCGGGTCTTGGGATCGGCTTCCTGCTACTGGCCTTTGTTCTGACCACTGCACGTGGGGTCGGACCGTCGCGTGACACGCGCCCGCTGATGATTGGTGGCGCGGGTATCGTGGTGGCCTTGCTGGTCGACGCGCTGTTGATCACGCCGGAAACCACGCCGGGCATGACGCTGGTTCTGATCGCACTGCCGCTGGCAGCGACGCTCTATGGCTGTCGTTACGCGGCTGGTCTGCTTGGACAGAATGAACTGTTGCGCGTGGTCTTCCCGCCGCTGGTTCTGATCATCGCGGTGCTTGGTTCGATCCTCGGCGGTATCACCAACCCGACGCCGGCAGCGGCGCTTGGGGCAGGTGGCGCGATCATGCTTGCAGCCTATCGCAAGCTGCATGATCAGGAGAAATCCGGCGCGATCATCATCTGGGCCACGTTCGCCATTATCATCATGATCCTGGTGGGTGTGAACTTTGACCTGCGGGTGAACATCGAAGGTGTGACTACCGAGAACTGGATCGCGTTCATCGTGGCCAAGTCGGCGTATCTGTTCGCGATGTTCGGCATACTCTACGGCTGCTGGGTGTTGTTCCGCGGCAAGGTTCTGACGCCGATTGTTCGGGAAACCGCGAAGGTAACTTCGATGGTGTTCACCATCCTGATCGGTTCGCAGCTTCTGAACCTCGTGGTGATCTCCTTTGGTGGCGAGCACTATATCCAGCAGTTCCTGCGGTCCTTCGACAACGAGTTCACGGTCTTCCTGATCGTGATGCTGGTGCTGTTCGTGCTGGGCTTCGTGCTCGACTTCCTCGAGATCATCTACATCGTGATCCCGATTGTCGGGCCGGTGATCTATGGCTCGTACTTCGATCCGAAGTGGGTGACCATCATGATCGCGGTGAACCTCCAGACTTCGTTCCTGACACCGCCATTCGGCTTTGCGCTCTTCTATCTCAGGGGTGTGGCACCGAAGGAGGTGACGACCGGGCATATCTATCGCGGGATCATTCCCTTCGTGCTGATCCAGGTCGTTGGGCTCGCGATACTCTGGTACTTCCCGTCGATCGTTACGATCCTTCCGGATCTGATCCCGAACTGACGCGCGTTGAAAAAAGACTTAAAGGCCGCCCCGACGTTGGGCGGCCTTTTTCGTATCGACGGCCGGAATATTGAAATCCGGACGAAAGGGCGTACCTTGTGGGCATGTCGAAAGTTGTGTCGAACAAAACGATTTTGCCAGCGGGAGGAGGGGCCTTTGACCTGCCCAACCTGTCTGTTGGGATCTTTTTGAACGACCAGCCGTCGCACAGGTTTGCGCACGGATCCAAGCTGTCCGTTCACAAACCCCTGTCGCGCAACCAGGGCTGGATTTTGCCCGCTGGCAGCGATGGTATCTGCGAATACGACGACGAGCTTGAGTTCGTGATGGTCAATATCGACGATGGTATTGCGGCGGAATTCGGGCTTGGAAAGGCGTTCGAGTTCGATCCGATTATCGGCGATATTGATCCCCTGTTGCTGAACCTGAGCCTGACGGCAAGCACGGCGCTTGGGGCAGGGACGCTTTATCGCGAAACGATGCAGCGGGCGCTGGCGGCACAGATCGTGGAGACGATCAAACCCGCGTCGGAATGGCACGCGGGGATCGAGGATGCACGGCTGCGCAAGGTGCTCGACTATATCCACGACAATCTGGCCGAGGATCTGTCGTTGTCGGGAATGGCCGATATTGCCGCGATGAGCGCGACGCATTTTGCCAAGGCGTTCAAGAAAGAAGTCGGATCATCGCCCTTGCAATACGTGATTGCGGCGCGGCTTGAGCTGGCCTCGGTGCTGTTGAAGACATCGGAACTGACGGTGGCCGAGGTCGCCTGGCGGGTTGGCTATCAGGATCTGAGCCGGTTTGGACAGCATTTCAAACGCAAGTACGGTGCCACGCCTGCTGCGTTTCGGGCGGGATAGACCCGCCCGAACCTATCGAAATCACTTCGATGCCGCGCGTTCGCCAGCGAGGCCCACAAGCGCCCGGTCTCCGGTTTCCCAAAGGGCGGTCATGGTGAGGGATGTCACGACCCAGCGGTCGCCCTGTTCCTCAAGCATATAGGAATAGCGGCCACCCAGAACCCAGAGACCTTCGTCGATCCGGTGTGTCGCGGTAAAATCGGCCTCGGCCGTGGCCTTGCCATCCTGTTGGGAGGTGATGGTGTGGTTGGTCACCATGTGGTGGGTGCTGTCGAACCCCGGCAGGAAACCCGCCCATGCGCCGACAAGGGCGTCGGTCGGTTGGGTGATCGCATCACCGCCCCAAAGGCTTGAGTAATCGGTGGTTACCGTATCTGCAAAGGCGGCACGTACGCGGGACCAGTCGTGGCGATCCGCACCGGCTGCGATGTCGGTGATGGACCGCGAGATTTCAGTTGGATTTGCCATGGCGGCTCCGGCAATGAGAGTTGCGGCGCAAAGCGTTGAGAGAAAGGCTCGGGCCATTGTGTTGCTCCTGTGAAGGGGTGGCACCGGCGATGTGGGCCGGTGCCTTTGGGGCAAGATCAGCTTTCGATCTCGGCGCGGAAGTGCGTGGCCACGGTGTCGGCGGCGCGTTCGACGTCTTCGGGGTTGTCGTAGAAGTCAAACTGGGTCACGCCCTCGAGCCATTGCATGGTGGCGTCGCCGGCAAAGCCGTTCAGGAAGGTGCGGACACCCTGCGGAATGGCGGCGCTTTCCGAGTGGACGATGGCCAGCGGTTTATCCAGGCGCTGCGGATTGTCGGCAGGGTGGTAGGTGAGCCAGCCTTCCCAACCGGCGTTGTTCCACTGGTTGTCATACTCGGGGATCGCACCGCGGTCGGCCTCGTAATAGTAGCCGCCAATGGGCATCAGCACGCCTTCGGCCCCTTCGGGACCGGCGGCAGGGATGATCTGGCCGCCTGCGGCTTCGGCAGCTTGCGAGACCGAGATCAGGCCCTTGACGCCTTCTTCTCCACCGTAGACGGCCTCGACAATGCCTTCGTCCTGCAACCACGGGGCAACAAGGCCGATGCGTTGCACAAGCGCGTTCCCGGCAACCGCATCCACCATGTAGCCCGCGGATGCGCAAATGCCGAGACCGTTGATCTGGCTGGCATCCACTTCGGGCAGGTTGGCGACGGTTTCAAAAGCCGCGCGGATGTCCGAAGTTTTGGCTGCCGGGCTTTCGACAAACCGTACGTTCTGCGGCAGGTCGCCGGATTTACCCCATCCACGGAAATCGAAGGTGAAGGCGGCAAAGCCACGTTCCACCATCTCGCGGGCGTAGTTGGCGGGCATCTGTTCCTGAACCGATGTCCAGGCGCCGGTGACGACGACGACCGGAAGAGGCGCGCCTTCGTGGCCTTCGGGCAGGTAGAGGGTGCCGGAGAGGGTGGCGCCTTCGTTTTCGAAGGTAACGCTACGGGTTTCGATATCGGCGATTGCGGTGGTGGCCATGAGGGCGGCCGATGCGCTTAGAGTGGTGAGTTTCATGTGTCTTCTCCATCATGAGATTGGTGAACCTGTGATGAAAAGAAGATGCGGGATCGTGCCTTGGATTTGAGGCGCGTTTCCTGTCATTGGGTATGCGATTCTTGTGTTTGTTCAGGCGTTGGCTTTGAGTTGCAAAAGATCCCAGCGGTTGCCGAAAGGATCGCGCCAGACGGCAACCGTGCCATAGGCCTCATAGCGGGGGGCTTCTTCGAAATGGACACCGGCCTTGACCATGGCCGCATGGTCACGTGCGAAATCGTCCGTATGCAGGAAAAGGCCGACCCGTCCGCCGAACTGGTTGCCGATGGCGGCCTCTTGATCGTACCCGTCCGCCTGTGCCAGCAGGATGTTGGTTTGGGCATCTCCGTCAGGCGCGATCACGACCCATCGTTTGCCATCTTCCAGCGGCAGGTCTTCACGCAGGTCAAAGCCCAGCGTGTCGACATAGAAGGCCAGCGCGCTGTCATAGTCAGGCACGACCAGAGAGAAGGCGTGAAGGTGTCGGGGCATGGATCAGCCCCGGTAGGGGCGGGCGTCGGGCAGGGTGATATTCGCCACCTGCTCGGCAATCGGGTCGGTCGAGAGCGGGTGCAGCTCGGCGTCAAAGCGGGTGGGATCGCCGATAGGCTGCCATTTTCCGCCTGCGTAGACTTCCAGCCCCGCAAAGTTGCGCTTGTAGCCCATCTTGGGGCTGCCCGGCACCCAGTAGCCAAGGTAGACGTAAGGAAGGTTTGCTTCGCGCGCGATCTCGACGTGGTCAAGGATCAGGTAGGTGCCAAGGCTCTGGCGCGGCAGGGACGGGTCATAGAAGGAATAGACCATGCTAAGCCCGTCGCTCAGGACGTCGGTCAACGACACGCCGATCAGATCTCCGGTCTCGCTGTCGGTGTATTCGACAACGCGGCTGCGGATCGGGGTTTCCTCGATCATCGCGGCGAATTCGAAGACATCCATATCGGCCATGCCACCATCCGCATGACGGCTGTCGAGATAGGTGCGGAACAGATCGAACTGATCCTCGGTGGCCCAGGGCGATGTGGCGCGGCGCGACAGGTGTGCGTTGCGCTTGATGATGCGTTTCTGGCTTTTCGAGGGGGCGAATTTCGAGACATCAATCCGCGCCGAAAGACAGGCCGCGCAATCGGCGCAGGATGGGCGGTAAAGCACGTTTTGAGACCGGCGAAACCCTTGATGTGAAAGGGTATCGTTCAACTCGCCGGCATGTTCCCCCTGAAGCGCGGTGAAGAGTTTCCGCTCCATCCTGCCCTCAAGGTAAGGGCAGGGTTGCGGGGCCGTCACATAGAACTGGGGCGCAAGAGGAAGCGTGTGGCGCATGGGGGTCCGATTTGTCGTTCGCAAAGGACGATAGCAACCGAACCCCGCTAGGCCAACCCCCAGTTTCCAATCAGAAACGGGCGGCGCGATTGATGGCCACAGAGCCCATGACGTGATCGGTCAAACCCTGGGCGCGGGCCGAGGTCAGCATCAGGATGATCGACAGGATCTGCAGCGGGAAGACCGAGACCGACACGTGATATCCGATGGTGTGCAGGAAGGCCGATCCGAGATCGAACTGGCGCCCTTCACGGTCACGAAACTCCAAGGAAACAAGGCGCATCCCCCATGTGGCAGAGCCTGTTGCGAGGGTCACCGTGCGATAGATGAAGCCGACCACCAGGAGGATAAAGGCGAAGATGAAAAGGCCAAGCCCGACGGTGAAGACAACGACCAGCGCCGAAATCGCGAAGGTGATGACCGTGTCGATCACCCAGGCGATCAGGCGCTTGGTCGGCACGTCGGAATAGAACTCCGGCTGGATGTCAGGGTCGGGGAGGGTGAAGTTTCGGAGGGTCATTTTTCCACGTATGTATTGCGTCGGTATTATAGAGGTATCGCGGCGGTGCGCTTTGCGCCATGGGAAACCCCCGCCGAAGCGGGGGCCGGGAGGTGGTTAGGCGTCGGCGCGCGGTTCCTTGATCTCGGTCGCGGCGGCATCGGCGCGTTCTTCCATGAACTGGTCGAACTCGGCCTTGTCCTTGGCTTCGCGCAGGCGCTCGAGGAAGGCTTCGAAGTTGCGCTGCTCGTCTTCGAGGCGACGCAGGGTTTCATCGCGGTAGGCGTCGAATGCGGAGTTGCCTGTCGGGGACATCACGTGCATGCGACGGTGCGCTTTCGAACGGTGGCTGCAGGATTTGCTGAACATGCGTTTGCTCCAGATCATGTAGAAGAGAAGGGCGAGGCCCACGGGCCAGAAGAAGATAAAGCCGAGGACCATCGCGGCGATCCATGCGCCTTTGCCTTTGCTATCCAGCCAGGCTTCACTGCGGGAAAACCAACCCTGGTTGTGGGAGGTTGCAACAGTTGCGGTGGCAGAGGGTGTCATCTTGGGTCTCCGTTTTGGGATGTAAATCGCTTTCACATTACCTAGATTGGGATTGCGCCTCGGCTTTGCAAGGATTTATGTGAATGGTTTTTACATTATTTCGGTATGTAGTTGTTTTTAATGAATTAAATTTATCGAAATTTTAGGTTTTTCTCGTTCAGACCGTAAAGTTCGCGGCTTCTGCTCCGGTGAGTTTAGGCAGTTTGGACGGGCAGAGGACAAAAACATGGTTGGGCGTCCCTGCCGCGGCCCAGACCGTGTCAAACGCCATCAGGCGCCTGTCTATAAAGGCGCGGATCGGGGAGAGGTGCCCAACCGGGGAAACACCGCCGATGGCGAACCCCGTCTGCGCACGCACGAGGGCGGCGTCGGCCTTGCCAAGCGGTTCTCCGGCGAGGGCGCTGGCTTTTTCGACATCAACCTGATTTCCACCGGCAGTCAGGAACAGGATTGCCTTGCCGCTTGTTTCGCCCCGGAAGATGATTGACTTGGCGATCTGGTCCAAGGCGCATCCGACGGCGTCCGCCGCCATCTGTGCCGTTCTCGCGCCGTTGGTTTCCACGATCTCGACCGGCAGACCCGCGTCATCAAGTGCGGCGCGCACGCGTTTGAGGGATTTGCTCATTTCGATGTCTCCTGCGACGGGTCCGTCACAGTCAAGCGTTGTGACCGGCCCATGTAAAGGGCGTTGACCCCAAGAGTTGGTCGGCGCAGGGTCGCGGCATGGAAAAAGTAACGATTGAAGAGATACTGGCCCTGGAAACCAAAGTCTGGGAGGCGCTGGTGGCGGGCGATCCGCAAGCCGATGGTGCAATGCTGACCGAGGATTTTCTTGGGGTCTACACCTCCGGGTTCTCAGACAAGGCCGGGCATATGGAGCAGTTGGAAGGTGGGGCGGTGATGGCCGACTACCGTCTGAGCGCGGCGCAGTTGGTCGAGATCGGCGCGGATCATGTGCTTTTGGCCTACCGCGCAGAGTACCTTGCGACGGGCAAAACCGACTGGGAGGCGATGTATATTTCGTCGATCTGGCGCAAAACGGCGGATGGCTGGAGCAACAGTTTTTCACAGGACACGCCTGCGGCATAGGGCGGCGGAACTTGCGACAGATCATTGACCATTGCGCCGCGGATTCGCATGGTCGGCGCATGAGTTTCGAGACACGTATCACCCGCCTCCCAACCGCCTTTGATTCCGAACGTGGCGATGACACGCTTGCGCTTGTTCCCGCACTGTCCGGGGATCTGGGCAAGCTTGTGCACGGCACCGCAGGGTGCAGCCCTTACCTCAAGTCCCTGATCGAGAAAGAGAAAGACTGGCTGCCCGGTGCTTTTGACGATCCCGAGGCGGCGCTTGCGACCCTGTTTGACGAGCTTGCCGAGGTTGCGCCGGATGCTTTGGGCGCGGCGCTACGCATGGGCAAGCGGCGCGTGGCGCTGATGACGGCGCTGGCTGATATTGCCGGAGTTTGGGAGCTGGAACAGGTGACCGGCGCGTTGACGGATTATGCCGATCTGGCCAGCGATCTGGCCTTGAAAGCGGCGATCGCCAGCGAGATCAGGCGCAAGAAACTGCCCGGCCAGACCGAAGATGACGTGGCCACTGCGGGTGGCATGGTCACGCTTGCCATGGGTAAGATGGGGGCGCACGAGCTGAACTACAGTTCCGATATCGACCTGATCTGCCTGTTTGACGAAACGCGATTTGACCCAGCGGACTACCATGATGCGCGGGCCTCGTTCGTGCGGGCGACGCGCAAGATGTCTTCGATGCTGAATGATCTGACGGGCGATGGATATGTGTTCCGCACCGATCTGCGTCTGAGGCCCGATCCGGCGGTGACGCCTGTCTGTCTCGCGATGGAAGCGGCCGAGCGGTACTACGAGAGCCTTGGGCGCACGTGGGAGCGTGCGGCCTATATCAAGGCGCGGCCTTCTGCCGGTGATCTTGAGGCGGGGGGGCGGTTCCTGCAGACGCTGAAGCCCTTTGTCTGGCGGCGGCATCTGGATTTCGCGGCCATTCAGGACGCCCATGACATGCGCCTTCGGATCCGCGAGCACAAGGGGCTTGGCGGCAAGATCACCTTGGAAGGCCACAACATGAAACTGGGGCGTGGGGGCATTCGCGAGATCGAGTTCTTTACCCAGACGCGGCAGCTGATTGCCGGTGGGCGTGATCCTTCGTTGCGCGACAACCGGACGGTGCCGGCACTGGGGCATCTGGCCGAAAAGGGGTGGGTGCCGGAAGAGGCGGCGGCGATCCTTGCGCGGCACTATCGGTCGCATCGCGAGGTCGAGCACCGTATCCAGATGATCAACGACGCCCAGACCCATGATTTTCCCAAGTCAGACGACGGGATGCAGCGGATTGCCTGCCTGATGGGGCGTGATCTGGGGGAGTTGAAGGCCGAGATCGTGGACCGGCTGGAAGAGGTGCACGAGCTGACCGAAGGGTTCTTTGCGCCGGATGCCGCCAAGCCGCAGGAGGTTTCGGAGCTGGATGGTGAGATCATCGCGCGGTGGCAGACCTATCCGGCGTTTCGATCAGAACGGGCGGTGGCGATCTTTGACCGGTTGAAGCCTGACCTTCTGAACCGGTTGTCGAACACCGCCCATCCCAACCAGGCGCTCTTGTCGCTGGACGGGTTCCTTGCGGGGCTTCCTGCCGGTGTGCAGCTGTTTTCGCTGTTCGAGGCCAATCCGCAACTGATTGACCTGTTGGTGGATATTGTCGGCACGGCTCCGGCGCTGGCCAAGCACCTGTCGCGCAATTCCGGTGTGTTCGACGCGGTGATCGGCGGATCGTTCTTTACGCCCTGGCCCAATGAAGACGGGCTTCGCGCGGAACTGGCCGACGTTCTGGCGCATGAAGGCGATGATTACGAACGCAAGCTGGACAGTGCGCGGCGGTGGGCCAAGGAATGGCATTTCCGCGTTGGCGTGCATCACCTGCGTGGGTTGATTTCGGCCAAGGAGGCGGGCGAGCATTATGCCGATCTGGCCTCGGCTTCGGTCGCGGCGCTTTGGCCGGTGGTGCAAGAGAAGTTCGCGGAAAAACACGGGCCTTGCCCGGGGCGGGGCGCGATGGTGCTGGGTATGGGATCGCTGGGGGCGCGCCGTCTGAATGCCTCGTCCGACCTTGACCTGATCGTGATCTATGATGCCGACGGGGTCGATTTCTCGGAAGGAAGGCGGCCATTGGCAAGCCGTGCCTACTATGCGCGCCTGACGCAGGCGATGGTTACGGCGGTGACCGCGCAGATGGCGCAGGGGCGGCTTTACGAGGTGGACATGCGTCTGCGGCCCTCGGGCACGCAGGGGCCGGTTGCGACCTCTATCACCTCTTTCAAGGAATACCAGAAGAGTGAGGCCTGGACCTGGGAGCATCTTGCGTTGACGCGGGCGCGCCCTGTCGCGGGCGAGGAGTCTCTGATGGATGAGGTCGAGGCCTTCCGGCAGGCGCTTTTGGCCGCGCCGCGTGATGGCGCGAAGATCAAGGCGGATGTCAACGAGATGCGCGACAGGATCGCGGCAGCCAAGGCACCCAAGGGTGTTTGGGATGCCAAGATCGGGCGTGGCCGGTTGCAGGATATCGAGCTGGTGTCGCAGACTTGTGCCTTGATGGCAGGAACGCCGCTGCGCAGCGTTTTCGATGGGCTGGACGCCGGTGTCGCGATTGGGTGGTTGGATGACGCTCAGTGTATTGCCCTCAAACAGGACTATGACCTTTTCTGGAAAGTGCAGGTGGCGTCCAAGCTGCTGAGTGAACAGGACTTGTCCCCCGAGGTGATCGGAGAAGGCGGTGCCGCGTTCGTGCTGCGGGAAACGGGGGAAGAGGTGATGGAACGCCTCGCTGGTGCCCTTGTCGATGCGGCGGAACGGTCAGGCGACCTTGTTGATCTGGTTCTCGGCAAGGACCGTGAGAAGGAATAGGCGCGTGGCGGACCAGAATGACCCAAAGGAACTGATCCTCGAGAGTTACCGGATCGAGGGGATCACCGAGAGCGAGTGCCGTTCGATCTTTCTGGATTGGGCATTGAGTGTCGGGATCGACAGCCAGGTGGCCATTGCGGGACTGCTGGAAACCTATGGCACCGATTTTCCGGACCACCCGATGACGGCGATTCTGAAAGACGGGCTGGCCAAGTTGTCGGAACCGCGCCGTCGCGGCGGTTGGCGATCGCGCGAACGGTGAAGAAAAGGGGCGATGGCTGCCGGGGCTACGTCCGAATTCCCCTGAAACGAACGGGATTTGTCCCAATCTTGCCTCATTTCGAGAGCAATTTGTCTTCGAAGAGTTTGGAGCAGAAGCCCAAGGAGACAAGACAATGACCCGCGCTCGACTGACAGCAGTTATGATGGCCCTCGGACTGGGCCTTTCGGCATGCGCATCGGTAGACACCGCGACGCGGAACATCCCGCTTGAGCAGATCACCACGGAAACGGCCGCGCCGGCCCCGTCGTTTCAGCTCGTTGGATATGACGTAAGTGTCCCAACAACCCTCAAAGTTTCAGAAGCCAACAGCTATTATCCGGGCGGTGACATCGTCTGGCGCGGCGATGCCTTTGGCAATCGCTATGAGCAGGTTGGTGCAATCTTCGAAAACGCCATCGAAATCGGTGCCCGCCCGCTGGAAGGCGCGCTGCCGGTTGTTGTCGAGATCGAAGTCAAACGCTTTCACGCGCTGACCGAGAAGACCCGCTATTCGGTTGGCGGTATCCATTCGATCGAGTTCGTGATGACCATCCGTGATCCGCTGACCGGTGCCGTTGTGCGCGGCCCGCGCGAGATCAAGGCCGACCTTGTTGGCTATGGCGGCTCAAAGGCGCTTCAGGCCGAGGCCCGTGGCCTGACCCAGAAGTACCGCATCACTCAGCACCTTGCCAAAGTGGTGCGCGACGAGATGAGCCTCGCAACCGGCTGGGTCAAGCCGCAAGGCGGCGTGACAGCCCGCATTCAGCCGCTGAGCCCGGTGCAGGCACTCTGATCTTTTCTTGATCGCAGGAACACGTTAGGAGGGCGGCATGATGTCGTCCTCCTTTCCTGTTGTCCGCCTGAAACCCAAAGCCAATGCCCGTGCGATCCGCCACGGCTTTCCCTGGGTTTATGATAATGAGCTGGTGATTGACCGGCGTACCAAGAAAATTCCCGCCGGTTCCATCGTGTTGCTGGAAGATGGTGAGCGCCGCCCGATTGGCCTTGTCGCGTTCAACGCCGGATCGCGCATTGCCTGTCGGATGCTTGAGCGCGATGTGGAAGCCACGATTGATCGGAAATGGCTGACCGCCAAGTTCGTGCGGGCGCGGGAAATGCGTGACCGCCTGTTCGATGCGCCGTTCTATCGCCTGGTCCACGCCGAGGCAGACGGGTTGCCGGGGGTGATTGTCGACCGTTTTGGCGATGTGGCCGTGATCCAGCCGAATGCGGCGTGGTCCGAAGTTCTGCTGGACGAGATGGTCGCGGCGCTGGTTGCCGCGACAGGTGTCACGACGGTTCTGAAAAACGGGTCCGGTCGGGCGCGTGGCCTTGAGGGGCTGGACGAAGACAGCCGCGTGATGGTGGGCACGGCCCCCGATGCGCCGGTGCCCGTGGTGATGAACGGTGCGACCTATATGGCCGACCTGACCGGCGGGCAGAAGACCGGCCTTTTCTATGATCAACGTCCCAATCACGGATTTGCGGCCGGGCTTTGCAAGGATGCAAAGGTTCTGGATGTTTTCTCGCATGTTGGCGGCTTTTCCCTTGCCGCGCTGGCGGGGGGCGCTGCCGAAGCGATGGCGGTGGATGGCTCTGCCGCGGCGCTGGCGCTGGCCGAAGAAGGCGCGCGGCAGGCTGGGGTGTCTGATCGCTTTTCGACCCGCAAGGGCGATGCGTTTGACGTGCTGACGGCCTTGGCCGAAGAGGGCGCGCAGTTCGATGTCGTGATCTGCGATCCGCCTGCCTTTGCGCCGTCGAAGCCCGCGCTTGAAAAGGGGCTGCGGGCCTATGAACGCGTGGCGCGGCTGGCGGCACCTCTGGTGAAGGAGGGAGGCTATCTTGGCCTGTGTTCCTGTTCCCATGCGGCCGACCTTGCCAAGTTTCGCGGCGCATCGGTGCGCGGGATTGGCCGTGCCGGGCGGCAGGGGCAGTTGCTGCACACCGGATTTGCCGGACCGGACCATCCGCTGATGCCGCAACTGGCCGAAAGTGGCTATCTCAAATCCCTGTTCTTCCGCCTGTGAAACGGTTGCTGCTGGATACCTGCGTCATCTATCCGACGGTGATGCGCGAGGTGCTTCTGGGGGTGGCCAGGGCAGGGGCGTTCCAGCCGATGTGGTCGGCGCGTATCCTTGAGGAATGGGCGCGGGCGGCGCGCAAGATCGGCCCGACGGGCGAAGCGCAGGCGCGAGGGGAAATCGCCCTTGTTCGTGCGGCCTGGCCCAAGGCCGAGGTGACGTGGAAACCATCGCTTGAAGACCGGCTGTACCTGCCGGATGCGGCGGATGTGCATGTACTGGCCGCGGCGATTGCGGGTTCGGCGGACGCGATTGTCACCGTGAACGCCAAGGATTTTCCGCGCCATACCCTTGCCGAGGAAGGTCTTGAGCGGATCGATCCTGATGCCCTGTTGCGGGGGATCTGGGAGGATGCGCCGGAGATGGTTGAAGCGGTGGTCGAAAGCGTACGTCAGGAGGCGGAGCGGTTGTCGGGGGAGACCTGGGACAGCCGGAAGCTGCTCAAGAAGGCCCGCTTGCCACGCCTGGCCAAGGCGGTTTCGGGACGCGGGTAAGCGGCTGAAATCTCAGCTGATTGTGCCCCATTTCGTTTCCAGATCCTCGATCGCCTTGATGCGTTCGGTGGTCTTGGGGTGGCTGAGCAGCCATGCCGGTGTTGCCCCGCGCACCTGTGTCAGGCCTTCGAGCTTGTGGAATAGGGTTTTCTGGGCTTCGGTGCCGATCCCGGCCTTGGTCAGAAGGGCGGCGGCATAGGCGTCGGCCTCGTATTCGTCGCTGCGCGAGAGGCGGGCGGACAACAGGCGCATGGCCATTCCGGCAAGCCACGGGCCGATGCCGGGAAGAATACGGCCAAGCACCATGGCGAGCGCCGTCCGCAGGGCGTTCTGGCCCGAGAAATCGATCATGCGACGGCGGGAATGGCCAAGGGCGACATGGCCCAGCTCGTGTGCGATCACGCTGGCGAGTTCCTCGGCGCTGACGTCGCCGGCGCGGTAGCGGTCATAGAAGCCGCGGGTGATGAAGATGCGGCCATCCGGTGCGGCAAGGCCGTTGACGGGTTCGATCTCGTAGATGTGGACACGGATGCGGGGCAGATCGAGGGCCTTGGCCATGTCCTTGATCAGGGGCACGAGGCTGGGGTCGGCCAGTTCGGTGGACCGCGCATCCAGCTCGCGCGAGGTGCGCCACGCGGAAAAGCGGTAGAGCACGATGCCATAGATCAGGGCGAGCAGGATTGGCGTAAAGCGAAGCATACCCCTGATATGGCGCAGGAGGCGGTCCGTCGCAAGGTCAACAGGTGATCAGATCGGGGGCGTGGCGCGAGAGCCTTTCGACTCCGCCGTCGCGGCAGAGAACCGAATGGCCAAGGCACATGGCGTTGCCGGTGGCATCGTCCATCAGGATCATGTGCAGGAAAAACACCTGATTTTCCAACATGATGGTGGGGTTGTTCTCATAAAACATCGGGAAGTCGACCCAGATCGGCCCATAGACCGCGCCCATGCCGTAACCGCAGGCGTTGAGGCGCGCGTTGCGCAGGCCGTGGGCATCGAAGACACGGGCGTGGGCGTCATAGACGTCGCCCATCGGGGCACCGGGGCGGATGGCCGCTTCGCAGGCGGCGAGGGCTTCGGAGGCCGCGGTGTGCATCCGTTTGTGGGCGTCGCTTGGGGTGCCGACGATGAGGGTCTGCATCATGGCGGCGTGGTAGCGGGCGTAGGCGCCGGACCATTCGATGGTCATCTGGTCCTGATCCGACAGATGACGGCGGCCGGAAGCCGAGCGGCAGAGCAGGGCAGCGTCCCCTGATCCGAGGATGAATTCATTGCCCGCGTAGTCACCTCCTCCTTTAAAAACAGCACCTTGCATGGCGGCGAGGATGTCGCCTTCGAAGGCGCCGGCGTGGGTGGTGGCGAGGGCGGCGTCGAGGGCGTCGTCAGAGAGTTCGGCGGCGCGGCGGTGCATGGCGACTTCGGCGTCGGATTTCAGGCGGCGCAGGGCGGGGAAAATGCCGGAGCCGTCCTGTATATCGGGCAGGGCGGCGCGCAGGCGTTGGCCCCAGAAATCGGTGAGGCCCGCGGTGCGCGATTCAAAGGCCAGCGTCCCGTTGCGTACCCCGAGATCGCCAAGGAGGTTGGCCAGACCAGACACCGGATCAACCCCTTCGATATCCACCCAGATATGGAGCTGGTATTCGGAAAGTGTAGAGGTTTGAAGGGCTTGCAGGCGGTCAGGCGCGCGGGTGAAGAGGTGGATGTCGCCCTTTGCTGTCATCACCATGCACTGGAACATGGCAAATCCGAAGGTATCATAACCGGTCAGCCAATAGTGGCTTTCCGGCGCAAACAGCAGGATTGCATCGAGGCCATTTTCCAGAAGGGCAGCGCGGGCGCGGGATTGGCGGGCGGTGTATTCTTCGGGGGTGAAATGGCGTGGCATGGGTGATCCTGTTGGTGAAATTCCTGTGGTCAGCCTTGCGTATCGGGGCCTTTGGCGCACTTCGGTTCACGACGTCGAAATCGTCAAAAAACGACGTCGGTATTGCGTCGGTATTCCGGCTGTATCGCGGAGGTGTGAAATCAGGCGAGACCCTATAAATGGCTGAGGTGATCGCCAATCAGCGCGTCAGGTCTTTCATGCCGGATTCGATGCCCTGGAGGGTCATCGGTACCATGCGGTCTTCGAAGATGTCGCGGATCATCTTGATGGAATGGGTGTGACCCCAGTATTTTTCCGGCACCGGATTGATCCAGAGGTTCGAGGACCACTGATCGCGGGCGCGTTCGAGCCAGACTTGGCCGGATTCGGCATTCCAGTGCTCGTTGGCACCGCCGGGATAGGCGATCTCGTAGGGCGACATGGAGGCGTCGCCAACGAAGATGCACTTGTAGTCGGGCCCATAGGTGCGCAGCACCTCGTGGGTGGGGATCTGTTCCTGCCAGCGGCGTTTGTTGTCGCGCCAGACGCCTTCGTAGAGGCAGTTGTGGAAGTAGTAGTATTCCAGATGCTTGAACTCGGCGCGGGCGGCGGAGAAGAGTTCTTCGACGACGCGGATGTGCGGGTCCATGGAGCCGCCCACGTCAAGGAACAGCAGCACCTTGACGGCGTTGCGGCGTTCCGGACGGGTTTTCACATCGAGATAGCCATGTTCGGCGGTGGCGCGGATGGTGCCGTCGAGATCGAGTTCGTCGGCCGCGCCATCCCGCGCCCAGCGGCGCAGGCGTTTCAGGGCCACCTTGATGTTGCGGGTGCCCAGTTCGATGGTATCGTCGAGGTTCTTGAACTCGCGCTTGTCCCAGACCTTGACCGCACGGCGGTGGCGGCTTTCCTTCTGGCCGATGCGCACGCCTTCGGGATTGTAGCCATAGGCGCCAAAGGGCGAGGTGCCGGCGGTGCCGATCCACTTGTTGCCCCCTTGGTGGCGGCCTTCCTGTTCCTTGAGGCGCTCTTTGAGCGTTTCCATCAGCTTGTCGAAACCGCCCAGAGATTCAATCTCGGCCATTTCCTCGGCGCTGAGGTGTTTCTCGGCCATCTTGCGGATCCATTCCTCGGGAATGTCCACGGCGTTCAGAACGTCCTGAACATTGATGTCCTCGAGGCCCTTGAAGGTGGCGGCGAAGGCGCGGTCGAACTTGTCTAGGTTGCGCTCGTCCTTGACCATGATGGTGCGGGCCAGAAAGTAGAAGGATTCGATGTCGTAGGTGGCAAGCCCGGCTTTCACCCCTTCGAGAAAGCCCAGGTATTCACGCAGTGACACCGGCACGCCGCCGGACCTGAGATTTTCGAAGAAGGGAAGAAACATGGGGTTTATCCGAGGCTGCGTTCAACGAAGACGGTGATGAACAGGCCAAGGATAGCAAAGGCCATTGCGTAAACAACGGCATATTGCAGGATATCAAGCGTTTTGCCCTTACGTCTTTTTGCGATCAGGCCACCGATAAGAGCGCCCAGAACGGCGCTGACGAGAAGGATCATCTTTCTCAGTATCTCCCTTTGAGCGGGCTGAGCGATGCGATTTCACGCAGTTTTGCGCGGACGGCCCAGTCCGGGCCAAAGCCGTACCTTGCCCAGCCAAGACTGTCCAGTCGGACGGCACCGGCTTCCTGTGATTTGCCCTGCAATTCGAGGGCTTCGGCGCGCAGAAGCATGAGCGTGGCGAGGAGTTCGGCGTTCTCGTGGCGGGCGGCGACGGGGATCAGCGGGTTGAGCAGCGCAAGCGCCTCTTGCCCGCGGCCCGAGGAAATGGCCTGTGCCGCGAGTTGGGCCGTTACATAGCCGCGGTGCAGGGTGGCATGGGGAGATCGACGGTAGGCCTGATCGGCGAGCAGGAACTGGGTGTAGGCCTGTTCGGCGTCGACGCCCTGAAGCAGGCGACCAAGGGCGTAGTGGGTAAACCCGAGGCGGTGATCCTGCCAGCCTTCCTGTTTGGCGATCTGCAGGGCAAGACGGGCCGCAGTGCGCCGTTCGGCGGGATTGGCCCCGGGGCCAAGTGCGCGATGAATGGCGTTGATCCAAGCGCGTGGCGTGGCCGAGGGCTGTAGGGGCGAGACAGACTGGCCGCGCGGGTTGATGCGGGCGAGGATGGCGGGCAGGCGAGAGGCCACCTGCGCACGTGTCATGCCGTTTTTCAGGGCAGGGTCATAATAGGCGCGCAGGATCAGCATATCAAAGCCGGTCAGGACCGCGTGGACGTTGTCATCGTTGAAGACGCTGTCGGGCAGGCGGTAGAGATCGTTCAGCGGGCCAAGGGCCTGGGCGAGTTCCTCGTGCAGGCAGTCGCGCACTTCCTGCGGGCTGGTGTCGTTGGGCAGGAAGATCGACAGGCGTTCGCGGTCTTGCAGCAGGGTCCAGTCGGTGCGCGGCGAGCGGCGGGCCGCGCGGTATTGCGACAGGGACGAGACGTTGGGGGCCACGAAACAGGCGGCCTGCGGCAGGGCGCGGCGGATCTGGGTGCGGGTGACGGATTCGATGGTGATGTTGGCATCACCCGAGGTTGCCAGGTGGATGTCGATCCCGGCCTCGCGGCGCAGGCGGGCCATCAGCCGCTTGAGATCGGGGACGAGGTTTGACGGCGGAGACCCGGTGACGCGGACCGTGATCGGGCCTTCGAAGCGGGTCATCACCGGCAGTTCGCGGCCGCTTTCCATCTTGAAGGCAAGGTCAAGGAAATCGCGGGCGATGTCGCCGTTGGCGCGGGCCGGGGCCACGGGGCGCGGCGTTGCAAAGACCTTCATCGGGGGCAGCGAGGACTCGGAAATGGCAGCGCGGCTTGGCGCTTCGCTCTGCGGTTGGGCACAGGCCCCGAGGGTCAGAAGGAAGGGGACAACAAGTTGTTTCATAAAGGTCGATTGTAGCGAATAAACGGGGTCAGGGCGGCGACGCGGTCATAAAGCTGGCGGGCCGTCGTGTTGAAACCCTGCGTCAGCCAATAGACGGCGGGCGCTCCGGCCTTGTCGGCGGCGTCATAGACCGCCTCGATCAGGGCGCGGCCGATGCCGGTGCCACGGGCCTCGGGGGCGGCGAAGAGGTCTTGCAGGTAGCAGACATTCTCGACCTTCCAGGCGTGGCGGTGAAACAGGTAGTGGGTGAGGCCAAGGAGCCTGCCATCGCGTTCGGCGACAAGGCAGGAGAAATCCTGCGGATCGTCACCAAGCAGACGGGCGAAGGTGGTCTGGTAGACCTCTTCCGGGACCGAGGTTTCGTAGTAGTCGAGGTAACCCGTCCAGAGCACGCGCCAGTCAGCCTCGTCTTCGGCCCTGAGCGGACGAATGGTGATCTGGCTGTCTGCGGTCATCTGGCTGCTCCGGGTCTTGCGTGGGTCCGGTGACGTCGGACCTTGTAGAAGCTAGTCGGCCTTTTGGGCAGGAATGTGACTGGCCTCGTCAATTTTCACGCCATGATGGACCGGAGCGGAGCTGATGACAAGCGGCCCGCGAAAGGCAGAAGCCCGCGGCACGGTTTGCGTCTCACGGGCTTCGAATTAGAAGACGGCTGTAGGATGCCTCAGCGTTGCGAGCGCGCCATGAAGGCGAGGCGTTCGAAGAGGTGGACGTCCTGTTCGTTTTTCAGGAGTGCGCCGTGCAGTTTGGGCAGGGCGTTGGCGCCGTCGCGCTTGAGGTCTTCGGCATCGAGGTCTTCGGCCAGCAGTAGCTTGAGCCAGTCGAGCACTTCGGAGGTGGAGGGTTTCTTCTTGAGGCCCGGGGTTTCGCGGATCTCGTAGAACTGGGTCAGGGCGGTGGTCAGAAGCGCCTCTTTCACGCCCGGGTGGTGCACCTCGACGATGGCTTTCATCGTGTCGTGGTCGGGGAAGCGGATATAGTGGAAGAAACAGCGGCGCAGGAAGGCGTCGGGCAGTTCCTTTTCGTTGTTCGATGTGATGATGATGATCGGGCGCTGCTTGGCCTTGATCGTCTCGCCGGTCTCGTAGACGTGGAACTCCATCTTGTCGAGTTCCTGGAGAAGGTCGTTGGGGAATTCGATGTCGGCCTTGTCGATCTCGTCGATCAGCAGAACGACCTTTTCGTCGGCCTCGAAGGCCTCCCAGAGCTTGCCCTTCTTGATGTAGTTCTTCACGTCATGCACGCGCTCTTCGCCAAGCTGCGAGTCACGCAGGCGGCTGACGGCGTCATATTCGTAGAGGCCCTGTTGCGCCTTGGTGGTCGATTTGACGTTCCATTCGATCATGCGCAGGCCCAGACCGGTGGCAACCTGTTTGGCCAGTTCGGTTTTACCGGTGCCCGGTTCACCCTTGACCAGAAGCGGGCGTTCGAGCGCGACGGCAGCGTTGACGGCCACCGTCAGGTCGTCGGTGGCTACATAGCTTTCGGTGCCTTCAAAACGGTGAGTCATCTTCGTCCTTCCTGCCGGTTGCGCGCATGTCCGATTTGTCAGGCAATTGGGTAAAGCCGGCAACGGGATTTGGCAAGGTGCGCCGCTGCGTCGTTTTGAAATGGCGGGGGATCGCCCTAAATCCGTTCCCAGATGCTGTTGAACGCGCGAAATAAACTGTTTCCATTGATTATGTTGCGTCTCATTGAAAAGACAGGGAAAATCGGAACGAGGTTTTTCGGCGGGGCAATTTCGCGCTTCTTTTTTCGCCTTGCCTGCGGCTTTGTTGAAAATCGTGATGCCCGTTCGCATCGTTTTGACGCTTTGCCTAGTGACAATCCGTGCGCCGTGGGCTATTGCGAGCGCAGAGTAAGGGGGGCCTGATGTCTGAGGAAACTATTATGACGGACGTTAGCCACGATGAGGGAGCAGCCATGAAAGCAGAGACTTTCCTGCCCGACGATTATCGACCGGCAGAAGATGAACCGTTCATGAATGAACGCCAGATCGAGTATTTCCGTAGAAAACTCATCAACTGGAAAGAAGAAATCCTCGAAGACAGCCGCGACACGATCGAGGGCCTTCAGGAAAGCACCCGCAACATTCCCGATGTCGCAGACCGCGCCAGCGAGGAAACCGACCGGGCGCTGGAACTGCGGACCCGTGACCGTCAGCGCAAGCTGGTTGCCAAGATCGACTCGGCCCTGCGTCGCATCGACGAGGGCGAGTATGGGTATTGCGAAGTGACGGGTGAGCCGATTTCGCTCAAGCGTCTGGACGCGCGTCCGATTGCAACCATGAGCCTTGAGGCGCAGGAGCGCCACGAGCGCCGCGAAAAAGTGCACCGCGACGACTAAAGCGCCGGTTTCGAGAGAAAAATCTGAACGCCGAGGGTTTCACCTCGGCGTTTTTCGTTTCAAAAGACGCATATGAGTCTTTCGGGTAAGAAAATCACGGTTATTGGTGCCGGCATTGGCGGTTTGACGGCCGCCATTGCGTTGCGCGCGCGGGGCGCCAAGGTCACGGTGCTTGAGCAGGCCGAGGCAATCATCGAGGTCGGGGCGGGTATCCAGGTCAGCCCGAACGGGTTCGCGGTATTGCGGGCCCTTGGGCTGGAGGACAGGTTCCGACAGATTGCAGTTCAGGGGCAGGCGGTCGAGCTGCGCGACTATCGCGCCGACAGCCTTGTGGCCCGTCTGGATCTGGGGTTGCTGCCCGAGGATCAGCCCTATTTCTTCGTACACCGCGCCGATCTTGTCGACATTCTGGCCGATGCGGCCCGTGCGGAAGGTGTGAAGATCCGCCTTTTGCAAAAGGCGAATACGGTTGAGGCCACCGACCTACCTGTTGTGCATCTCGCCAATGGTGCCGACATGAAGGCCGATATCGTGATCGGGGCGGATGGCCTGCATTCGCGGCTGCGTCCGGTTCTGAACGGGGTGACCGCGCCGTTCTTTACCCGCCAGACCGCGTGGCGCGCGACCATTCCCAACGTGATCGACCACCCTAACGTTTCGCGGGTTCACATGGCGCCCAAGCGGCACATGGTGACCTATCCGCTGCGGGGCGGGGAGTTGATCAATATCGTGGCGGTGCAGGAGCGCACCGGCTGGGCCGAAGAGGGCTGGCAGCACAAGGATGACCCCGCCAACCTGCGTCATGCGTTCAGCGATTTCGGGGGCGATGCCAAGCGGATGCTTGCAGCGGTCGAGGACGTCGGCCTCTGGGGGCTGTTCCGTCATCCGGTGGCACCGATCTGGCATAAGGGCCATACGGCGATCCTTGGCGATGCGGCGCATCCCACCCTGCCGTTCATGGCCCAGGGCGCGGTAATGGCGATGGAAGACTCCTGGGTGTTGACCGATGCACTGGATCAGGCGGACACGGTTGAGGCCGGGCTGGCCGCCTATCAGGCGCGACGGGAAGACCGGGTGAAGAAGATTGTCGAAACCGCCAACGGCAATGCGTGGAAGTATCACCTGTCGTTCCCGCCGATGCGTTTCGGCGCCCATATGGGCCTGCGGGTGGTGTCGAAGCTGGCGCCGAAAAAGTTGATGCAGCAGTTCGACTGGATCTACCGTCACGATGTGACCAAGGGGTAGGACACTCTTCTGGAAGAGTGTCCGGTGCTGTAAATTTTCCAGAAAATTTGACTATCTTCAGGCGTCGAGGTCGACCCAGACCGGAACGTGGTCGGAGGGTTTTTCGCGGCCGCGCACCTCTTTGTCGATCTGGCAGTCGCGCAGGAGATCGGCGCAGGCGGGGCTGAGCAGGAAGTGGTCGATGCGGATGCCGTCATCGCGGTTCCATGCGCCGGCCTGGTAATCCCAGAAGGAATAGTGGCCGGGGCCGAAGGTGCGGGCGCGGAAGGCCTCGGTGAAGCCAAGGTTCATCAGGCGTCGGAAGGCGGCGCGGCTTTCGGGGCGGGCGAGGGCGTCTTGCTGCCAAGCTTCGGGGCGGCGGGCGTCTTCGTCCTGCGGGATGATGTTGTAGTCGCCCGCCATCAGGAAGGGTTCCTCGCCGGCCAGAAGCTCCTGGGCGCGGGCGTGCAGGCGCTCCATCCAGCGCAGTTTGTAATCGTATTTCCCGCCGGGCACGGGGGTGCCGTCGTCCTGGAGTTCGACTGGGTTGCCGTTGGGCAGATAAAGGCCGCAGACGCGGATCGGGGTTTTGCCGATCACGGTCGCCTCGATCCAGCGGGCCTGTTCATCGCTGTCATCCCCGGGCAGGCCGCGGGTGACATCTTCGAGGGGCAGCTTGGACAGGATCGCGACGCCGTTAAAGCTTTTCTGGCCGTGGGTTTCGACGATGTAGCCGCGGTCTTCGAAGAGTTCGCGGGGGAAGGCCTCGTCGACCGACTTGATTTCCTGCAACAGGGCGACGTCGGGCTGGGCCTCGTCGAGCCAGGCGGGAAGGGCCTGTGCGCGCGCCTTGATGCCATTGATGTTGAATGTCGCGATTTTCATGTCCGTCTCCCTGCCGCGTTGATGCCTGTATCACGCATGGGAGACGCTGTTTCAAGTCTGTCTCTGACGTTGAAGCGCGGTGTGAAAGGCGGGGTCTGATGCGAATCGGATTCGGGGATTCGCGGGGGCGGATTCCGCCGATTCCGCGCACGGATTCTGGATACATGGAGAGAGATTCGTGGTAGAATTTGTTCGTGAACAGGAAAATATGAAGAATTTTCAGAAAAAAATGTGGCAAAATTGGAAACAATCGGAATAGCTTAGAGGACAAAGTTATCAGAGGATTGTGACTCAACCTTAACGTGTAACTTGAATTTTGAATCCCGATTTGGTAGAATTTTCCGTTTGAAAAAATAAGGCTGCGTGCAAGCCTGAACCCGCTCAAAACTTCAACTTGGAGGGTTCCAAATGCTCGCTCAAAAATCAGTCGAAATGATCTCGGAAACGGTTGCGGATAGCGCTGTAACACAGCACGAAAGCAACATCCATGACGGCTCTCACACCGAGATGTTCACCTCTGGTCTTTCGCCGGAAATGGCCACTGACGCCATGGCCGGAGACGGTGCCGAAATGTTCACCTCTGGCCTTGTGCAGTTGTACACCTCGGGCCTTGCGCCGACCGCATCGGCCGAAGCCGTGACCGGTGAAGGCGTGGAGATGTTCACCTCGGGTCTTTCGGCAAGCGGCACCTCGGCGGAAGCTGGCGAGGCCGTTGAAATGTTCACATCCGGTTTGGTGCAGATGTTCACTTCGGGCCTTGCCCCAAGTGCATCCGCCGAAGCGGTGACCGGTGAGGGGGTGGAGATGTTCACCTCGGGTCTTTCGGCAAGCGGCACCTCGGCGGAAGCTGGTGACGCTGTCGAGATGTTCACATCCGGTCTGGTGCAGATGTTCACCTCGGGTCTTGCGCCGCAAGAAGAGGCCAAGGCCGACGCCGGTGAAGGTGCCGAGCTGTTCACCTCGGGTCTTTGATCGCAGGCCATGACAACGGGGGCGCGGGGAAACCCGCGCCGCTGTGTCCGCAACCGGGGAGACACCAGATGACCAATGTCGTAAAACTCAACATCGCATCGCAACGGCAGACACAGAAAGAGCGTGATATCGCGCTGATGCAGTGTTTCGCCTCGCACCGCCGGACCGGGGATGATGTGTTCTGGCTCAAGGAGAATGCAGAGCTTCTCAACATTCTTGAGTGTTCGGGGCGCAAGCTGGCGGATGCGGACCTTGCGGCCTATCGCGGGTTTTATGGCCAGGTCGAGAAACGGCTTCAGTTCTTCCCACAGTATTATCGGTTCCTTCTGTCCATTTGCCTTGATCTTGAAGATCTGGGAATGGAGGGCTGGAAGGGCGAGGTTCTGGCGAATTGGGTGTCAGATCAAGGGTTTGCCCGGTCGGAACTTTCAGATCTTCAACGTATGGAAGCGCGTCGCCTGATGATGCGCCGGGGTGTTGATCCGCTGGCGGATTATCGGGGACTGGAAGATCGGGTACGGGCCTTCATTTCCCGTTCGGGCACCTTTTCGATGCCCAACAAGAAAGCGGCTTATGAGCTGACCCATGCAGTGTTTTACCTGTCTGAATACGGGCGCAAGGATCCGTGTCTGGATAGCGAAACGCGCACATCGCTTGAGTTCACGGGGCTTCTGGCCTTCCTTGAACAGAATGCCGATCTTTTGGCCGAAGTCTGTATCGCGCTGCGTTTTGGCGGGTTCGACGTTCCCGAGGTTTGGGAGGCCTGGCTGGTGCGCCATACCCATCTGTTCGGGGTGGAGGGCGGCGACCATGTCGGCGTTCAGGATGACTATCACGAGTTTCTTGTCTGCAACTGGATGATGCAGGCCTGCGGGCATCGAAGTTTCATTAAGCCGATGCTGGGAGAGCGCATGGCGTTTCGCCGGGCGCAGTCGAATGCCGGTCCGCTGCGTGAATTGTCGGAGTGCATGTTCAAGATGGACCAGCGTTCGGACGACTGGCAGGCGATGCGGCCTGTTGTTCTTGACCATCTGTCGGAAGACGCGCAGGCGGTGGTGTCCTGGGCGGAACATTCCTCGGACCAGTTCGACGCCTTTTTCCAAGGGTTCGCGCGGGCGGGGCAAGCAATGGGGAGGCTGCAATGACCGGATTGGGACGCACGACACTTCTGGGCACGGCGTTGGTCGTGCTTTACACGCTGGCGATTTCCTCGGCGGATGCTATCACGAAGTTCGTCGCGCAAGGTTATGCTGCGCCACAACTTTTTGCCTTTTCGGGGGCGGTTGTCGTGGCCATGTCGTGGATCGGCGCGAGGTTGAAGCGCGAGGGCCAGAGCCTGCGTACCACGTGTCCGAGGGCGATGGCGCTGCGGGCGGCTTTGACGGTGGTCGGATCGGTCGCCTTTTTCTATGCGTTCAAGCTTTTGCCCTTTGCCGAGGTCTTCGTCTTTATCGGCATGATGCCGATTTTCGCAGGTCTGTTTTCCGCACCGGTTCTGGGAGAACACGTGCGGCCGCTGGCATGGGGCGCCTTGGCGGCCGGGTTTGTCGGGGTTTTGTGCCTGTTTCCGGGCGGGTTGGCTTCGGTGTCGATTGGCCATCTGGTGGCGCTGTTTGCTTGTGTGACCGGAACGCTTTCGATGGTGCTGGCGCGCTATATCGGCAAACACGAAAGCAATTCCCTGGCGCAGGTGTTTTATCCAAACCTTGCCCTGTTCCTTGCCATGGCGATGGCATTGCCATTTGTCTACAAGCCGATGCCCATGTCCGATCTGGCCTGGGTGGGGGCCTATGCGGGGTTCCTGTTTGCGGCGCGTTGGCTTTCGGTGATCGCGCTGCGCCTCTTGGCGGCCTATGCGGTGACGCCCTTGATGAACCTGCAATTCGTGTGGATGGTGGTTCTGGGTGCGGTGTTTTTTGGCGAGGTTCCTGCAGCCAATATCTATCTTGGGGTGGCGATCGTGATCGCGTCAGGCGTGTTCCTTGTCTACGATCAGATGCAGCCGGAAGGCACGCCTTATCCGTGGGTTACGCGCCTTGGAGCGCGGTTTCCCATCCTCAAGTTCGTGGTGAAGACCGTCGACTAAAGGTTTGTGGTTACATCGAAAAGCTGGTTCCGCAACCGCAGGAGCTTGTGGCGTTCGGATTGTTGATGACAAACCGGGCGCCAATCAGTTCTTCGGTGAAATCGATCACCGCGTCGGTCAGGAACGGCAGCGAGACTGCGTCGATCAGTACCGCTTCGCCATTGCCCTTGAGGACGAGGTCATCCTCGTTCGGGGTGTCGAGCTTGATCTCGTACTGGAAGCCGGAACATCCGCCACCTTCTACGGCGACGCGCAGGGCCTGGCCCTGATCGGAGGCCCCGATCTCGGCAAGACGTTCGAAGGCACGGTCGGTCACTTTCGGCGGTAGCTGCATTTTGTCACTCCTGACAATGGGTTCGCGCGGGTTGCGGCATTCTGAAACGCCTCTAAGGTGCAATATATAGAAATGAGGACGACAGGCCACAAGGACCAAACCCATGCGTGCCGCATATGCATCTGATCCTGCCACCGCCCGGGGACGGCGGGTGCCGGAAGAGGAAAGTTCGTTTCGCTCGTGTTTCCAGAGGGATCGTGACCGCATTATCCATGCCAGCGCGTTTCGCCGCCTGAAGCACAAGACGCAGGTTTTTGTGGAGCATGAGGGCGACAACTTTCGCACGCGGCTGACGCATTCCATCGAGGTGGCGCAGGTGGCACGGACGATCGCCGGGGCGCTGGGGCTGAATCCGGAACTGACCGAGGCAGTGGCGCTGGCGCATGATCTTGGGCACACGCCCTTCGGACATACCGGCGAGGACGCGCTGGACCTGTTGATGGCGCCTTATGGCGGCTTCGATCACAATGCGCAGGCGATCCGGATCGTGACGGCGCTTGAGAAACATTATGCCGAGTTTGACGGGCTGAACCTGACCTGGGAAAGCCTTGAAGGGATTGCGAAACATAATGGTCCGGTTCTGGGGGAGTTGCCCTATGCCCTGGCCGATTATAACGCGATCCATGATCTTGCGCTGCACACCTATGCCAGTGCCGAGGCGCAGGTGGCGGCTTTGGCGGATGACGTGGCCTATAACAACCACGATCTGCATGACGGGTTGCGCGCGGGGCTGTTCACGGAAGAAGAGATTGCGGCCCTGCCGATTGTCGGAGAGGCCTATGTGGAGGTCGACAAGACCTATCCGGGGCTTGAGCCGATCCGGCGGCGGCACGAGGCCTTGCGGCGGGTGTTCGGGGTCATGGTGGCGGATGTGATCGATACCTCGCGGGCGCTGCTCGAGGAGAGCGGGGCGCAATCGGTTGCGGATATCCGCGCCAATGGCGCGCCGGTTGTGCAGTTCTCGAAGCCGCTTTGGTCCGATCTGAAACAAATTCGCGAATTCCTGTTCACCCGCATGTATCGTGCGCCGTCTGTTGTGAAGATGCGCAAGGAGGTGACGGAGGTGGTGAAGGATCTGTTCCCGACCTACCTGAATGACCCGAGCCTTCTGCCGGCGCGGTGGCACGCCGAGATCGCAGCGGCGAAGGATGAAACCACGCTGGCGCGGATCGTGGCGGATTACCTTGCGGGCATGACCGATCGCTTTGCGTTGCAGGAACATGCGCGGCTGATCGGTTGACCTGAGAGTTTGGAGTGGTAAACCCGCCTGCAAATCAAAAGGACAGGTCCGATGAACCTCTTTACGGAAATGCGCGCGCTTGTAATCGCGTCGCTTGAACAGATGCAGGCCGAGGGCGCGCTGCCCGAGGGGCTTGATTTCACCAATGTTGCGGTCGAGCCGCCGCGTGATGCGCTGCATGGCGACATGGCGACCAACGCCGCGATGGTGCTGGCCAAGCCGGCCAAGATGAAACCGCGCGACATTGCCGAGGTGCTGGCGGGCAAGCTGGCGGCGGATGCGCGTGTGACAAGCGCCGAAGTTGCGGGGCCGGGCTTTTTGAACATGCGTCTTGCGGCTTCGCTCTGGCAGGGGGTCGTGAAAGCCGCGTTGGATGCGGGCAGCGATTTTGGCCGCTCGTCGATGGGCCAGGGCAAGAGCGTGAACGTGGAATACGTGTCGGCCAACCCGACCGGCCCGCTGCACGTGGGGCATACCCGTGGCGCGGTTTTTGGCGATGCGCTGGCGAGCCTGCTTGATTTCGTCGGTTTCGACGTGACCCGCGAGTATTACATCAACGACGGTGGCGCGCAGGTCGATGTTCTGGCGCGCTCCGTATACCTGCGGTATCTCGAGGCGCATGGTCAGGACGTGGCGTTCGAGGACGGCACCTATCCGGGTGAGTACCTGATCGAAGTTGGTGAGGCGCTGAAGGCCAAGGTGGGCGATGCCTATGTTGGCAAGGGCGAAGATGTCTGGCTGGCCGAGATCCGCGAATTCGCGACCGCCGCGATGATGGATCTGATCCGTGCCGACCTGAAGGCGCTTGGCGTCGAGATGGACAAGTTCTATTCCGAGAAGTCGCTTTATGGCACGGGACGCATCGAGGCTGCGCTTGAGGCGCTGGAGAACAAGGGCCTGATCTATGAAGGCGTTCTTGAGCCGCCGAAGGGCAAGAAGCCGGAAGACTGGGAGCCGCGCGAGCAGACCCTGTTCAAATCGACCGAACATGGCGATGACGTGGACCGTCCGGTGAAGAAATCGGATGGCGCCTGGACCTATTTCGCGCCGGATATCGCCTATCACTATGACAAGGTGACCCGCGGCTATGATGCGCTGATCGACGTGTTCGGCGCGGACCATGGCGGCTATGTCAAACGCATGAAGGCGGCGGTTTCGGCGCTGTCGGACGGCAAGACGCCGCTGGATATCAAGCTGACCCAGCTTGTGAAGCTCTGGAAGAACGGTGAGCCGTTCAAGATGTCGAAACGCGCGGGCAACTTTGTGACGCTGCGCGATGTGGTGGATCAGGTTGGTCCGGACGTGACCCGTTTCGTGATGCTGACCCGCAAGAACGACGCGCCGCTGGACTTTGATTTTGACAAGGTGCTGGAAAGCTCCAAGGACAACCCGGTGTTCTATGTGCAATATGCGCATTCGCGGGTGTGCTCGGTGATCCGCAAGGCCGAAGAGGCCGGTATCACGGCAGATGACGCCACCCTGTCGGCGGCCGACCTTGGCAAGCTGGACAGCGAGGCCGAGATCAACGTGGCCAAGAAGATTGCCGAGTGGCCGCGTCTTGTCGAGATCGCGGGCCGCACCAACGAGCCGCATCGCGTTGCCTTCTATCTCTATGAACTGGCAAGCGAATTGCACAGCCACTACAAGAAGGGTGACGACGATCACAGCCTGCGTTTCGTGCAGGAGGGCGATCCGGCCACATCTCAGGCGAAAATCGCGCTGGCACGTGCCGTTGCCATTGTTATTTCTGCCGGTCTTGGTATTCTTGGCGTAACTCCTGCGCAGGAGATGCGGTAAAAAACAGCACGTCGCGCGGGGTTGAGGCAAAGGCAAGATGACCCCGGCGACAACGTATCGCCGCGGCAGCGAGGCGATACATGGCTGAGATTCCGATGGGCGGGCAGGCAATGCCCGCTGCAGAACCAAAGTCTATTGGAACACTTGTGAACTGGGCCGGGGCGGCAGTGTCGCTTGGTCTGGTTGTTGGTGCGTGCGTCTGGGGCTACCAGCTCATGGTGCGCGATGTCAGCGGTGTGCCGGTGGTGCGGGCGGTCGAAGGGCCGATGCGCGTGCAGCCGGATGACCCCGGTGGCAGTCAGGCCGCCCATCAGGGGCTGTCGGTGAACACGGTTGCCGCCGAAGGGACTGCGGGTGCGCCTGCGGACCGGCTTGTGCTGGCGCCGCCGCCGATCAAGCTTGCCGAAGAAGACGCGGTTGTGACGCAGGTGAGCCTGCCGGGTTCTGCTGCGGCTCCGACACGGAATTCGAACACGTCCACGCAGGCCGACATTGTCGCGCCGCCGCCGATCACGATTGGCGAGGACGGCGATATTGATGCACTGGCCGAGCAGATTGCTGCCAATGTGGCCCCGCTGAGCGCGCCGGAGCCTGCGCCGCTCAAGGAGACCAAGGTCGAGAAATCCACGCCTGTGGTGAAAGGCGGGCTGGGGCGGTCGCTGCGCCCGCAATTGCGGCCTGCTGATCTTGGGGCTTCGGTCAAGGTGGCCTCGGCCGCGCCAGTGGCCCCGCCGAGCATCAAGGATGTGGCCAGCGATGCGGTGCCTGCAGGTACGCGCATGGTGCAACTGGGGGCCTATGCCAGTTCGGATATTGCCAAGAAGGAATGGGACAAGCTGAGTGCGAAGTTCGGGGACTATCTTGGCGACAAGACGCGGGTGATCCAGAAAGCCACCAGCGGCGGGCGCGTGTTCTATCGTTTGCGGGCGATGGGCTTTGCGGATGTGAGTGATGCACGCCGCCTGTGTTCTGCGCTTAAAGCCGAAAACGCGGATTGTATCCCGGTGACCTCGCGGTGAGCCGGTTCGGAGCGACGATCCTTGGCTGCGAGGGCCTGCGCCTGAGCAGCGGGGAAAAGGCCTTTTTCCGCGATGTACGCCCGTTTGGGTTCATCCTCTTTGCCCGCAATATCGAGAGTGCCGATCAGGTGCGCGCGCTGTGCGACGAGTTGCGTGCCTGTGTCGGGTATGATGCGCCGATCCTGATTGATCAGGAAGGCGGGCGGGTGCAGCGGTTGCGCGCCCCCCTGGCAACCGAATGGACGCCGCCGCTTGAGTTTGTCGAGGCCGCGGGGGAGGCCGCCGTGCGGGCGATGTACCTTCGCTACCGGATCACGGCGCATGAATTGATGGCGGTGGGCGTGGATGCAAACTGCGCGCCGCTGGTGGATGTGGCCTGCGCCGAAACGCATCCGTTTCTGAAAAACCGCTGTTATGGCATGACGGCCGAGACCGTGGCCGCGCTTGGCCGCGCGGTGGCGGATGCGATGGCCGATGGCGGCGTGTATTCGGTGCTGAAGCACATTCCGGGCCATGGGCGGGCGCAATCTGACAGCCATTTGGACCTTCCGCGTGTGAATGCGCCAGCGGAAGACCTGTTGCAGGATTTCGCGCCTTTCAAAGCCCTGAATGATCTGCCGATGGGGATGACCGCCCATATCGTCTACGAGGCGCTGGATGATGCGCCGGCGACCACATCGCCCAAGGTGATGGGGATGATCCGCGAAGACATCGGCTTTGACGGGCTGATCATGACCGACGACATCTCGATGAAGGCACTGTCGGGGCCATTGGCAGACCGCGCGCGTCAGTCGATCGCGGCGGGCTGTGATGTGATCCTGCATTGCAACGGCGATCTTGGCGAAATGCGCGAGGTGGCCGAGGCCGCCGGAGACATGACCGGGGCTGCCGAGAGACGGGCAGAGGCGGTGCTGAAGGCGCGGCCCGTGCCTCAAACTGTTGACATTGCGGCGCTCACTGCCGAACTTGAAGCCCTGATGTCAGGGCGAGAGAATGGCTGAGGAAACAGGGACCCTAAATTTTGGCGATGCGGTGGCGGCGCGGCTTGCAGCCGAAGCGCTGATCGTGGACGTCGACGGGTTCGAGGGACCGCTTGACCTTTTGCTGACCCTGTCGCGCACCCAGAAGGTGGACCTGCGCAAGATTTCCATTCTTGAACTGGCAAAGCAGTATCTGGCCTTTGTGGAAAAGGCCAAGGAGCTGCGGATCGAACTGGCGGCGGATTACCTCGTGATGGCGGCCTGGCTGGCGTTCCTGAAATCGCGCCTGTTGCTGCCGCCGGATCCCACGGAAGAGGGGCCGACGGGCGAAGAACTGGCGGCGCACCTTGCCTTTCAGCTTGAGCGCTTGCAGGCGATGCGGGACGCTGCGGCCAAGTTGATGGCGCGGGACCGTCGGGGGCGTGATTTCTTTGCGCGCGGCATTCCCGAAGATGTGACGCGCATCAAGCGGGTGCATTACACGGCGACCCTTTTGGACCTGATGCAGGGCTATGCCCGTATTCGCACCAAGGATGAATTCCGCCCCTTCGTGATGGACCGCGATTCCGTGTTCACCATGGAAGAGGCGCTTGAGCGGATGCGGGGTCTGATCGGGTTTGCCGGACAGTGGACCGATATCCTGAGTTACCTGCCTGCCGGTTGGGAGAACGATCCCAAGAAGCGGCGCTCGGCGACGGCGGCGACCTTTGCGGCCTCGTTGCAGCTGGCCAAAGAGGGGCAGGTGGATATCCGCCAGACAGAGAACTTCGCACCGATCCAGGTGCGACGGAAAGAGCAGAACGATGTCTGAAGAAATCGAAGAAAACCAAGTGGATGCCGCAGAGGATGTGGCAGAGGACGCGGCGGAGGATCAGGAAGAGAGCCTGTTCGAAGCCCCGCCCATCGCCGAACAGGAGCGGATGTGTGAGGCGATCCTGTTTGCCAGCGCAGAGCCGGTGACGGTGAAGGAATTGAACGCGCGGATGCCGCATGGATGCGACGCGGCCGAGGCGTTGGTGCATCTGCGTAAACGCTATGAAGGGCGCGGTGTGCGCGTGGTGCGGGTTGGGGATGCCTGGGCGATGCGCACGGCGCCGGACCTTGGCTTCCTGATGCAGAAGGAAATGGTCGAGACCCGCAAACTGAGCCGTGCCGCGATCGAGACACTTGCCATCGTGGCCTATCACCAGCCGGTGACACGGGCCGAGATCGAGGAAATCCGGGGCGTGAGCGTGAGCCGGGGCACGGTGGACCAGTTGCTCGAGATGGAATGGATCCGTTTTGGCCGTCGGCGCATGACGCCGGGGCGGCCCGTGACCTTTGTCGTGACGGCCGAGTTTCTGGACCATTTCGGCCTTGAGAGCGCGCGTGACCTGCCGGGGCTCAAGGAGCTTCGGGCCGCTGGTCTGCTGGAAAACCGCCCGCCGCCGGGCTCTATGCCATCGCTGACGCCGGAGGATGACGAAGAGGACGCAGAAGCGCGCGGTCAGTCGGAAATGTTCGAGGAATAGGTGGATTTTCGCCGTAGTCTTACTTTTTCCACAATTATTAACTAGATTACCTTGAAGTGACGAAACAAACGGAGGGCGTCATGAACGCGAACCGTATTATCAATATGATCCTGCGCATGTTCCTGCGCAAAGCCGTGAACCGGGGTGTGAACGCCGGTATCAACGCCATGTCGCGGTCTGACAGTGCAGGACGTGCCACCCCGCAGGAACAACGCAAGGCGCAGAACCTTCAGTCTGGCGCGAAACAGGCCCGAAAGGCCGCGCGCATGATGCGGCGGATGAATAAGTTCTGATATCTCAGGGGGTTGCCCCTTGGGGTGGTCGTTTTAGGACACTGGAAATGCCCGGCGATAATGCCGGGCTTTTTGCTTTCAGAGCGAGGGTTCCAGTGTTCGCTTGGCTTTTAGGCGGGCGATGAGGGCTTCGGATGCACCAAGGACGGCAAGGCCCGCCGAGGCCAGGATGCAAAGCGTCAGGCCGTCGATCTCGTAGAGCGGGCGGAACAGGACCGTCGCGCCGAAGACGCTCAGGTACATGACGCAGGAATTCAGGCCCATCACCGCGCCCCGTTGAGAGGGGTCAAGCATGCTCAGGCGGCTGACGGTGAGGTTGAGGCCAAGGTGTTGCAGGACGCCCCAGCCGAACATCAGGGCAATCAGGGCGGTGTAATCATGCACCCAGCCCGACATTAGCGTGTAATAGGCCGCAAGGGCCGAGAAGACCGCGAGAAGGCCACGGCGCGGGCCGGCGCGGTCGAGCCAGGGATCAAACAGCATCGCCGCCCCAAAGCCGAGGCCATAGGAAAGAGTGAGCCAGCCAGCATCGCTGACGGGGCGTGAAAGGTGCTCGGTGAGGTGTGCGCCAAGGTAGTTGTAGATGCCATAGAAGCCCGTTCCGAGGGCCGCGACCGAGAACAGGGCGGGCAGGATGCCGGGCACGCGCAGGCCGCTGATGGGCGAGGTTGGATTGGCGGCGGGGGTATGGGCCGGAAAGGTTGTGGCCCGCAGGACCGCGAAGATTGCCAGCAGACCAAGGGCAAGGGTTGCGAAGACGGCGCGCCAGCCGAAGAAATCGGCGATATAGGCCGAAAGGGTGACGCCGCCGACCATCGAGACCGTCCAGCCGGTGAGGACAAAGCCAATGGTGCGGGCCTCTTTGCCGGGTTCTGCAATGATCGCGGCCAGCGAGTAGATCGCGGGTAGGGCCATGCCGACGGCGATACCGGCGAGAGCCTGACCCGCGGTGAGGACAAGGAGGGTGGGGGCTAAGGTGCTGAGGCCAAGACCTGCCAGCAGGAGCACCAGCGCCTGAACCAGCGCCTTGTGGGGGCCGATGCGGTCGGCGCGCGGTGCCAGCAGCAACGCCGAGATGGCGACGCCCGCGCCGTAGAGGGCGGCCGCGGTCATGACATCAGCAGGGCCGGACGCGCCAAGACCAAGGGCCACTTCGGCGGCAATGGGCGACAGGACGAGCGAGTTGGCCCCAATCAGACCTATGGAGAGCATCAGCAAGATAATCATCGGCGGTTCACTTGTGCGGCTGAATTGCGTTAGGTTGTAGAAGATACTGCAAAACAGAATTCAGGGAATGGGTCATGAGCTCTGGTCGACAAGAAACAGATAATCTTCGGTCAAACAGGGGCGGCGGGCGTCCGCTGGATGGGTTGGATCGAAAAATATTAGGTGCGCTAACCGAGGATGCGACGCGGTCTTATGCCGATCTTGGCCAGGAGGTGGGGTTGTCGGCGCCTGCGGTGCATGAACGGGTGAAACGGTTGCGGGCGCATGGGGTGATCAAGCGCACGAGCGCCGACCTGCACGGGCCGTCACTTGGCAAGGATTTCCTTGCCTTCGTGCATGTCGAAGCGGCGGGCTGGGGCAAGACCGAAGGGGTGATCGAACTTGCCGAACTGCCCGAGGTGGAAGAGGTGCACGCGGTGACGGGGGATACTGGTCTGATCCTCAAGGTGCGGATGGATTGCCCCGAGGCTATGGAGGGCTTTCTTTGGCGGCTTTATGATATGCCGGGGGTGCGCAGCACACGGACCTATGTCGTGCTGTCAACGCATCTTGAACGCGGGGTGCAGGCGGGGATCACGCCGGAACTTTCGCAGGGGGATCACCTCAAATAGAGATTATACTGCCTTGAAATGTTTGGAGAGTTTCAGGCCTTGACCCTGATAGTTCGAGGCGATTCCGGAGCCGTAAAGCTGTTCCGGGACGTCTGCCATCCGTTCGTAGACAAGGCGGCCGACCACCTGTCCGTGCTCCAGAACAAAGGGCGCTTCGTGGCAGCGCACTTCGAGCACACCGCGCGAGCCTGCACCGCCCGCCGCGTCGTGGCCGAAGCCGGGGTCAAAGAAGCCGGCATAGTGGACGCGGAATTCGCCGACCATGGCCAGATAGGGCGCCATTTCGGCGGCATAGGCCGGTGGGATGTGAACCGCCTCGCGGCTGACGAGGATATAGAAGGCGCCGGGATCGAGGATGATCTTACCGTCGCTTGAACGTACCTCTTCCCAGTATTCCGCCGGATCGTAGTGGCCGATGTTATCAAGGTCGATGACACCGGTGTGGGGTTTGGCACGGTAGCCGACAAGATCGCCGGATGCGGGGCGCAGATCGACCGAGAAGCCGAGCCCGTCGTCGATCACGGCTTCACCGTCCACAAGGGGGCTTCGGTCGTGCAGGACGCGCAGGTCTTCGTCGGTTAGGACGCTTTGGCCCTGACGGAACCGAATCTGGTTCAGCCGCATTCCGGGTCGCACCAGCACCGAGAAGGAGCGGGGGCAGATCTCGGCGTAGAGCGGGCCGCTATAGCCGGGCTGGACGCGGTCGAACTCTGTGCCGCCATCGGTGATGGTACGGGTCAGCAGGTCGAGGCGGCCGGTCGAGCTTTTGGCGTTGGCCACGGCCTGAATGTCGCCCGGAAGGTCGAGGCTTTCCATCAGGGGCACGACATAAACGCATCCCTTTTCCAGAACGGCCCCGTCGGTGAGGTCAATCTGGTGCATTTCGAATTCCTGCAGGCGGTCGGCGACGGTGCGGTCACCCCCTGCAAGGAAGGACGCACGGACGCGGTAGGCGACGGTGCCGAGACGCAGGTCAAGGCTGGCGGGTTGTACCTGACCGGGGAGGGGCGGTTGATCCGTCTTGATCTGGTCGGAGGAGAGCATCGTTTCGATGGTCTGGCTGGGCAATACACCGGTCATGAGGTCCTCCCTAAAGGCACAAAGCAGATACAAAAAACGCCCGGGCCAAAAGGCCACGGGCGGTTTTTGATGGTCGGGCTAGCAGGACTCGAACCTGCGACCTTCCGTCCCCCAGACGGACGCGCTACCAGGCTGCGCCATAGCCCGACGATGGGGTGTTCATAGCGATTTTGAGGGCGGGGGCAAGTCAAAAATCGCAACTTTTGTCAGTGGTTCGCGGATTGCGCGATCTGGCTGCGCAGAGCTTCGATCCGGGCCAGGAGCGCGGCCACATCTTCGCGGTTTTCCGGGGCAATGCCGGTTGAGCGGCAGAGGTCGGACAGGAGCGAGGGGCCGGGTTCGGTGCGCAGGTCGGCCTCATCGGCGGCAGCGACGGTTTCTTCGGGTTCTGACAGCGAATCAATTTCCGGTTCAGAATCAGCAGGTTGTTCGGCTGTGTCCGCCTCGGGGGCGGGTGACTCGATCTGATCTTCGACCACCGTGTCTTCCTCAGGCGCGGGGGCCTCTTCGGGATCGGTAGCCTCGAGAGTCAGTTGGGTTTGCGGATCTTCCGCAGCGGGGGCCTCGGGTTCCTCCGTGCGCTGGAAGGCGAGAACCTGTGCCGTTTCCGGCTCTTCCGGGGTGTCGACGTGCACGATATCGGCGATGATTTCCTCGACGGGGTCCTGTTCCTCACCATCGACGGGCTGAGACAGGCTGGCGACGTATTTCACGCCCTTTTCGCGCAGCAGTTTCTGGGCCCCCTTGATGGTCATGCCATCGTCATGCAGCAGTTTCTTGATGCCCCCCAGAAGCATCATGTCGGACGGACGGTAATACCGCCGCCCGCCGGCACGTTTGACCGGTTTCACCTGGGTGAACTTGCTTTCCCAGAAGCGCAGGACATGCGCCTGGGTGTCGAGCCACTCAGCCACTTCGCTAATGGTGCGAAAGGCGTCGGGAGATTTGCTCATTGGGGTTGTTCCGTCTTAGCTTTTGTTCCCCGCCGCGACACGGTCTTTCATCAGGTGGGACGGGCGGAAGGTCAGAACGCGGCGCGGGTTGATCGGAACCTCTTCGCCGGTCTTGGGATTACGGCCCACGCGGGCTGCCTTGTCGCGGACACTGAAGGTGCCGAAAGACGAAATCTTGACCTGCTCGCCCCGTACCAGAGCATCCGACATATGTGTCAGAACGCTTTCGACCAGTTGGGCGGAATCGTTACGTGACAGACCGACTTCGTTGAAGACAGCTTCGCTCAGGTCCATCCGTGTGAGTGTTTTTTCGCTCATGTCTCTCCCCGCTTTTCCTTGGACAACTGTAGGGGCAAGGAATTTTACGAGTCAATATCAACCACTTGTCTGGGGCTGTTTATGTCGGGTTGAGAGGGGAGAATCGTGGAAACTGTGCCGTTACCAGCGCAGAACTACCGATCCCCAAGCCAGACCACCGCCAATTGCCTCGGTTACGAGAAGGTCGCCCGTCTTGATCTTGCCTTCGGTGACACCCACAGAAAGGGCCAATGGGATCGAGGCTGCAGAGGTGTTTCCGTGGTCCTGAACCGTGACGATCACGCGATCCATCGGGACACCCATTTTCTTGGCGGTGCCCTGGATGATGCGGATATTGGCCTGATGCGGCACGATCCAATCGACCGCGTCATCGGTCAGGCCGACCTTGCCAAGAGCGGTTTGTGCGGTGGAGGTCAGTTTCTCGACAGCCTGGCGGAAGAGGGCGTTGCCCTGCATGCGCAGTTTGCCGGAATCTCCGGTCGTCGACACACCGCCATCGACATAGAGCATATCGCGGTAGCGACCGTCCGAGTTCAGGTCGGCGGCGAGGATGCCGCGATCTTCGTTTGTCCCATTGCCGTCTTCGGCCTGAAGCACGAGCGCCCCGGCACCGTCGCCGAACAGAACGCATGTGGCGCGATCCTGCCAGTCCATGATGCGGCTGAAGGTTTCTGCACCGACCACAAGCACGGTCTTGCACTGGCCAGACAGGATCAGGGCATTGGCATTGGTCAGGGCATAGATGAACCCGGCGCAGACGGCCTGAACATCAAAGCCGAAGCCACGGGTCATGCCTAGTTTCTGCTGCAACATGGTGGCGACAGAGGGAAACGTCAGGTCGGGTGTGGATGTGGCAACAACAACGCCATCGATGTCATCGGGTTGCAGGCCCGCGTTTTCCAGCGCGGCCTTGGCGGCCTCGTAGCCCAGATCCGAGGTGGTCTGGTCTTCGGCGGCGAAGCGGCGACGCTCGATTCCGGAGCGGGAGCGAATCCACTCATCCGATGTATCGAGGAAGCTTTCGAACTCCGAATTAGGAACAATTCGTTCTGGCAAATAATGCCCAACGCCTTTGACGACGGCGCGTAGTGTCATGATGTTGTTCCGTTATTGTCCTGTGACGTTGCGGCATCTTGGGGCAGGCTCACGGCGGATGCAACCCTTGCCGCGAGTTTTTCCGAGAAGCCGGATTGGGACAATTTAAAGGCGAGTTTCACAGCTGCGGATACACCTGTCGCGTCAGAGCTTCCGTGTGATTTCACGACGGTTCCGTTCAGCCCGAGAAAGACGCCGCCATTGACGCGGCGCGGGTCGATCCGCTTGTTAAGGCGTTGCAGCGAGGTATAGGCCAGAAGGGCAGCAAGGCGCGACAGCGGCGAGAACTTGAAGGCTTCGCGCAGGAGAGAGCCGATCAGGCTCGCCGTGCCTTCGCCTGTTTTCAACGCGATGTTGCCGGTAAAGCCATCGGTCACGATCACGTCTGCCACGTCACCGGGAATGTCGCCACCTTCGACAAAGCCCACGAATTCAAAGTTGGCCGTGTCGGCGTTCTCCGAAATCATGTCATGGGCGGCCTTGAGTTCGGCGCGTCCCTTGTGTTCCTCGGTGCCGACGTTCAGCAGGCCAATGCGGGGGCGTTTCAACTCCATGCCGTTGCGGGCATAGGAGGCGCCCATCAGCGCATATTGCAGCAGGTCATGTTCGTCGGCGCGGATGTCGGCACCTACATCGAGCATGATGTTGAAACCACTTGCCGATCGAGACGGCCACAGAACCGCAATGGCGGGGCGATTGATGCCGGGCAGTTTGCGCAGGCGCACCACCGACAGCATCATCAGGGCGCCGGTATTGCCGCAGGACACGCAGACATCGGCTTCGCCGTTGCGCACGGATTCGATGGCCGACCACATCGAGGTCGACTTGCCGTGGCGCATCACCTGGCTGGGCTTGTCCTCCATCGTCACCACGCCTTCGGCGTCGCGAATCTCAACCCGTCCCGTCAGCGGCTTTTTCTTGGCCACCAGCTTGGTCAGGGTGTCCTTCGGGCCGTGCAGGAGGAAGGCGATGTCGGGATTCTTCTTGGCAGAACGCGAAATGCCGGCAACAACTGCTGCCGGCCCTCGGTCGCCACCCATGGCGTCAACTGAGATGACGATGCGCCCTGCACCCGATTTCACGGTTTCGGTCTGAGCCGTCATGCGGGCGCAATCCCAGTTGGTTTATGCTGCGTCTTCGTCCAGATCGATGTCTTCGACCATCGCAACGACTTCACGGTCGTCGTAGTGGCCGCAGGACGCGCATACGTGGTGGGGGCGTTTCAGTTCGCCGCAGTTCGGGCATTCGTTCGGGTTGCCGGCAACCAGCGCGTCGTGAGCACGGCGGTTGTTGCGGCGCGATTTCGATACTTTATTCTGCTGGACAGCCATTGTCGCAACCTTCGATTTACTGGGGCGTCGTGCCCGATTTCCTGAGCGTCCCGAGCCAATACGCGACTTGCGTGACCGAGTCCAACTCTAAATTCCAATGAGCGCGCGAAAATACTGGGAAACTCGCAATTCGCAAGAGGTATTTTCGCATTCGTCGCCGTATAGGCGGTTTGCCGGTATGGCGCAAGCGCAGCGTTCTGATTTCGTGTCAGTTTTCGCCCTGATCGCCGTCGCTGCCTGCGAGTTTGTCGCGCAGGGATGCCAGGCCTGCAAAGGGGCGGGTATCTTCATCAGTCATCGCTTTCTTGCCCGGCTCTGTAAATACAGATTCGGAGATCTCGGCACCGTCGGCACGCGGGTAGAGCGGAAGGTTGAGGGCGAGGGCCTCTGCCAGAACCTGATCGACGTCGATGTGCGTGCCAAGGAGTTCGGCGTTTTCGTCCTCGGGCATCTCGACCTCTCCGTCAACTTCCTCGGGCAGTTCGATGGTCGAGACGAAGCGGCGCTGGATGTCGACCTCGATCCGCGTTGTCACCGGCGCAAGGGTAACCACGCAGGATTGAATGACGGTTGCGCCAAGACGCGCGTTCAATTGCCAGTCAGCCTTGCCAAAGCCGCTGATCTCACCTTTGAAACGCACTTTGCGCAGGTCCTGGAGATCGAGTTCGGCAGCAAGAGCCGACAGAGTTTCCTTGTTCGGTATGATTTCGAACTTGGTCGGTTGGTTCTGCGGCAGGTCCGCGACACGATAATTTGTGGTCTGAGGCGTCATTTCGCTCATGTTACGAGGTGCTTCCATTCTTGAACCAGAGGCGTTCATTCTGTAAGCGGGATAGAAGGCGTGCAAGGCCAAGACAAGAGGGCAGTTATGACAGGACCGACCAAGGGCTTCAAATCGGCAGTTTTGGGCGTATGCCTTTTGGCAGCGACGGCCTGTACGACGCAGTACCGCAATCATGGGTATGCGCCTTCTCAGGAAGAACTTGCCGAAGTTGTGGTTGGTGTCGACACGCGTGACAGTGTGGCCGAGAGTATTGGTACACCGTCTGCCTCGGGTGTCTTAAACGAAGGCGGCTACTATTACGTGCGTAGCCGGGTGCGCCACTTTGGGGCGCGCAAGCCTAAAGTTATCGAACGCCGGGTCGTTGCCGTGACCTTCGATAATCGGGGCGTGGTGCGCAACGTTGCCGAATACTCGCTGGAAGATGGTCAGATTGTACCGCTGTCGCGTCGCGTGACGGACAGTGCTGTTGAAGAACGCAGCGTTCTTGCCCAAATTCTTGGCAATATCAGCAACTTTGGCGGATTCAACGCGGCGAACAACGGCGGTTTGTAAAACCTGTCATTAGGGTGTCACGCGTTTATCCCTATATTGATGGGACGAACAAAAGAGCGAGGCATCTATGGTTGCTTTGGCCAAGGGGCGGTATGTCGCCCGTATCGCAGAAACGGAACAAGACCTTCTGGCGGCACAACGCCTGAGGCAGTTGGCCTTTCTTGGTGATGAAGACGGGGCGCTGGATCAGGATGCGTTTGATCCGATTTGCACTCATGTGCTTGTAGAAGAGCGGTCCGGCGGACGTTTGGTATGTTGTTTCCGCATTCTCCCTTTGGCGGGTGGCGCGGAAATCGACCGTAGCTATTCAGCGCAGTTCTACGAGTTGAGCGCCCTGCGCGACTTTGACGGGCCGATGGTCGAGATGGGCCGGTTCTGTATTCATCCCGACTGCAACGACCCGGATATCCTGCGCGTGGCATGGGGGGCGATGACCGCCTATGTGGATGAAAACAATGTGGAAATGCTGTTTGGCTGTTCGTCTTTTGCGGGGACGGATGCCGAGCGGTATTTTGATGCTTTTGCCATGCTGCGCGATCGCCACCTGGCGCCGAAGCGCTGGTTGCCGCGTGTGAAGGCGCCGAACGTGTTCCGCTTTGCCGCGCGTTTGCGGCGCAAGCCCGACCTGAAGCTGGCCCAGATGCGGATGCCGCCCTTGCTGCGGACCTACCTGATGATGGGCGGCTGGGTGAGCGACCATGCGGTTGTGGATCGCCAGATGAATACACTGCATGTTTTCACCGGCCTCGAGATCAGGGCCATTCCCCCGGCACGCAAGCGTCTGTTGCGGGCAATCGGCGCCTGAGAGCGATGGGGTGTTGACCCTGTGAAGGCGGCGGTTTAGCCCGTCTTTCATGGCACGTGTACCTCTTCTGCAAATGAGCGATATCTCCCTGACCTTCGGTGGAGATCCTGTTTTCGACGACCTGAGCCTTGTGGTGCAGCCCGGTGACCGGGTGGCGCTTGTGGGGCGGAACGGGTCGGGCAAGTCGACCCTGATGAAAGTCATGGCGGGGCTGGTCGAATCCGACCGGGGCGACATTGTCGTGCCACCCGGTGTGCGGGTTGGCTACATGGAGCAAGACCCTGACATGGCGGGGTTTTCCACGCTGGGAGAGTTTGCGTCTTCGGGGTTGGAGCCGGGAGAACTCTACAAGGTGGAGCGGGCCAGTGAGGGGCTGAAGTTTGATCCGGATCGTCCCGTCGACACGGCTTCTGGCGGGGAACGGCGACGTGCTGCGCTGGCCAAGCTGATGGCCGAAGCGCCGGAGTTGATGCTGCTGGACGAGCCGACCAACCACCTTGATATCGAGGCGATTGCCTGGCTGGAAAGCGAGCTGGCCTCGACGCGGGCGGCCTATGTGCTGATCTCGCACGATCGGGCCTTTCTGCGGGCGCTGACGCGGGCGACGCTTTGGATCGATCGGGGCATGGTGCGTCGGCAGGAAAAGGGGTTCGAAGGGTTCGAGGCCTGGCGCGACAAGATCTGGGAAGAGGAAGACATCGCGCGCCACAAGATGGATCGCAAGATCAAGGCCGAAGCGCGGTGGGCCGTCGAGGGCATCAGCGCCCGGCGCAAGCGCAACCAGGGCCGCGTGAGGGCGCTTCAGGACCTGCGGGCAGAGCGTGCGGCGATGATCAAGCGGCAGGGATCGGCGGCGATGGAGCTGCAGGCGGGTCCGAAGTCGGGTAAAAAAGTGATTGATGCCAAGGGTTTGACCAAGGCCTTTGGCGAAAAGGCGATTGTGTCGAACTTTTCGATCACGGTGCAGCGCGGGGATCGCGTGGCTTTTGTCGGGCCGAACGGGGTTGGTAAAACCACGGTCATCAAGATGCTGATGGATCAGGAACCTGCGGATGCGGGGAGTGTGACGCTTGGCACCAACCTGATCCCCGCGATCTTTGATCAGAGCCGGGCGCAGCTTGATCCGGCGATGAGCCTTTGGGACAGTCTGACCGGTGATCCCGAGATGCGGGTTTCGGGCAAGGCCGATCAGGTTATGGTGCGCGGCAATCCCAAGCATGTTGTTGGATACCTTAAAGAATTTCTGTTCGACGAGCGGCAGGCGCGGGCGCCGGTGCGGAGTTTGTCGGGGGGCGAGAAGGCGCGGTTGTTGCTGGCCAAGCTGATGGCGAGGGAAAGCAACATTCTTGTGCTGGACGAACCGACCAACGATCTGGACGTAGAGACGCTCGATCTGTTGCAGGAGTTGCTGGACGACTATGATGGCACCGTGCTGCTGGTCAGCCACGACCGTGATTTCCTTGATCGTGTGGCGACCACGACGGTGGCGATGGAAGGCAATGGCAAGGCGGTGGTCTATGCCGGTGGCTGGAGCGATTATCGCGCACAGCGCGGCGACAGTGATGCGCCGAAAAAGGAAGAAAAATCAAAGCCCAAGGCGGAGAAGGTAAAGCAGGAAAAGGCCGCGAAGACGGGCCTTAGCTTTACCGAAAAACACCGGCTTGAGGCGCTGCCGGGGGTGATGGAACGGCTTGAGGCGGAGATTGCCAAGCTGGAAGAGTTCCTGATGGATCCGGAGCTGTTCACCAAGGAGCCGTTGAAGTTCCAGAAGGCCACGGATGCGCTTGTTGAACGGCAGCAGGCGCTGGCGGAGGCAGAGGAAGAATGGCTGATTCTGGAAGAGAAGGCCGAGGCCGGTTAACGCCGGTTTCGGCTGTCGGTGCCACGTCGGTATTACGTCGGTATTGCGACGGTATGGGGGGCTGAAAATCCGGGTGTTAAGACCGCGATCGGTGGTTAATGCAGCGTGCGTGGGTTAACGGGTTTTCCTACGGCGGCGGGGCGGATTTTTCGCGAAAAATCCGGGGTGGCAAAATCTTCGAGAAGATTTTCAGGGCAGCGAGATGTGCGGGCGATAGCCTGCGCGCAGCGCCGTCAGGGTTGGCGGCGGGGTGAGCAGGGTCACGCTGCCCTGTAGGCGTATTTGGGCCGGTCCATAGCCGTCGGGGGCAAAGGGCAGTTGCGCGTCCTGCCAGATCAGGGCGGGGCCGTTGGTGGTCAGGATGAAGGCGCCGTCGGGCAGGTCCTGTGCTTCTGCCGTGTGGCGGCGCTGTTCAAAGCGGCGCGGGATGGCGCGGGCGGCGTGCAGGTGGTGATCGAACTGCTTGATGCTGCCGCTGTGTCCGGCGGCGTCGAGAAAGGCGCGATAGGCGGCACGGCGGCATTCCCCGCAGGGACGGTGCCCGGCCGCCAGTGCCACGGCTTCGTCATGAAAGAACAGCTCGGTATAGCGGTTCGGGGTCATCAGGGTGCGACGGCGGTTCTTGAATTCGGTCAGACAGCAGACCCAGGCCTTGTGCCGCCAGCGGGCGGTGGTCAGGCGGCGATGGTCATCATGCAGCACACCGCGATTGCCCATGAAGCCGCCGCGGGCAGGGTGGGCGAGGATCTCTCCTGTGGGCTGGACACGGTTTTGCAGCGGCATGGGGAGAGTGTGGCGGGGATTGTGGTGTGGGGCAAGGGGGGAACTTGCGTCTGCTCCAATGGCGGCATTCCGGGTTTGGCCAAGTGACAGATTTATGCAGTCTATGGTTTGGCTCGCAATCCAAGTCTTTTGACAATAGCCTGTGGCCAACCTTATCTGACGGACTTCCCTATGCGCGCATTTCTACACTTATTTCCTAGTATTCTTATGATCATTGTCGCGGCGTCGGCCGCCAGAGGCGAGAACACGGCGTCAGAGCTTCCAAGCCCCGATCGCATACGCGAGCTCTATCAAGAAGCGTCAACCAATTGGCCGACGATACCACGCATAGCGCTAATGGCATTTGTCGCGGCGGAGGATCGCTTTTTCTTCGAAAAGCCACCTCAGAACTCGACCATCACGCAAAAGGTTGGAAGTTGGTATCTTCCACCAGGCACAGGGAGACTCCGAAGGATATCGCTTTCATTTGTGATAGGTGAAGAGCTTACACATGATGAGGTTCTAAACTGGTATGTGAACCAGATTTTCCTAGGGCAAACCTGCTTTGGCCTTCCTAGTGCAGCGATGGCTTACTTTGGGAAACCTGTTGAAGATTTGAGACTTGAGGAAGTCGCTTACCTAGCTGCACTGCCCAAAGCCCCTATGCTTTTTCATCCTGTGAGGTCCTACGACCGAGCCGTTGAGCGCAGAAATTTCGCGCTATCTGAAATGTTGAAAGGAGGGTTCATATCAGAACATGAAGCTGAAAGCGCCATCAAGACGGCCCTAGTTGTAATTCAGCCTCTGGAACGCTGCGAACCCGAAGAATAGCTGGCGTTCGCTCTCTGCGCAGCATTGGTGAGTTTGGGTTCGATGCGGACCTTAGCAGCAACGTAGCGGGTTAGATCGGTTGAGCGGCTAATCAGTGAGACTATTCAGCTAGCGTTGCGGTAGGCCAGAGGTCTGTTATGAGTTTGTCACTTTATCGATCTTGGGAAACGTGCTTGTGAGTTTGTCAAAAGCTGTTCTTAGCTGTTTTCGAAAATATTTGGTGTTCGCTGGACGTGCGACAAGAAGCGAATTCTGGTGGTTTTTGTTCTTTGCGCTCGCGCTTGTTAGTGGCGCATGGCAGATCGACAAGTTACTTTTTGGGCATCAGGTAACACAACTGATCATATCCGATAGAGATCCCAGCGACGGCGTCCACACGGTAACTCGCATTCCTTACGATGGGGTGGTGTGGCTTGGCCGGCTCAGGCTTGTCGCCATGTTGGTCGTCGCCTTCCCTCTTGCTTCGGTTGCTCGTCGCAGGCTCCGAGACGCCGGGCACGGGGCTACTTGGCTTGTACGATTGACTGTCTTGGTGCTAGTGCCCGGTGCGTTAGGTTTCATCCCAAATTGGCCAGGGGCTTTTGGCCCTGCCGGGTTCTTCATATGGCCTATACTTTCTGTTTCTTACGCAGTCATTTTCTTAGGCACGGTGCTCATTTTGTCAGTGAAATTGCTTGCTCCCTCGGCCAAGGCCTGATGTTGATAAACGCGCCGTCAGATCAACCCTCCTTTGATAGGGTTTCCCCCAGCCCGGATTTCTGCCGCCGCTAAAGCGATGTAGTGGGATCAAAACAGACAATTGGGACGTTCCGGAAGTCCGAATTGCTCGGGTATCGCAAAGCAATAGGCAACGCTGGTCTCTGGGCACATTGGGGGTGCTGGTGGGCCTACTGGCACGGCGTTTGCAGAGGCATGAGACAGGCGTGCGGCAACACCCTCAGCAGGACTCCTACATGTGGGGCGGCCCCGTGACAGGGACGCCCCGTTGTCCCGGTCAGCCGAACAGCTGGAGGAACAGGATCGGCAGGCCGAACATGCCTGCCGCGATCAGCGTGACCGAGATACCTAGTCCTTTGAACATTTTGCGCGCTCCCTTGTTCTGTTGCGTGTGAACGGGCAGCTAGCGCGGGGGCGCGGGCCGGGGATGTGTCAGCTTGCCACAGGGGCGCCGTGATCCCCGGCCGACGCGGAGTTATTGCATCCGCAGGGCGCCGTCGATGCGGATGACTTCGCCGTTCATGTAGCCGCATTCGACGATGAACTGGGCGAGGCGGGCGTATTCGTTGGGGTTGCCGAGGCGTTTGGGGAAGGTCACGTCGGCGGCCAGCGTGTCCTGCACCTCTTGCGGCAGGCCCATGAGCATCGGGGTCAGGAAGATGCCCGGCGCGATGGCCATGACGCGGATGCCCAGCTTGGAGAGGTCGCGGGCCATCGGAAGCGAGAGGCCGACGATCCCGCCCTTGGAGGCGGCATAGGCGGCCTGGCCACGCTGGCCGTCCATGGCGGCGATCGAGGCGGTGTTGATGATCACGCCGCGGGCGTTGTCATCGTCGGCGGCGTTCTCGGCCATGACCTCGGCGGCGAGGCGGGCGACGTTGAAGGAGCCCACGAGGTTGATGTCGATGGTCTTCTGGAACATGTCGAGCGGGTGCGGGCCCTTTTTGCCGACGGTGGTGGCGGCGGGCGCGATGCCGGCGCAGTTCACGGCGGCGTTGATGGTGCCCATGGCTTCGCGGGCGGCGGTGATGCTGGCCCTGACCGAGTCCTCGTTGGTGACGTCGGTCTTGTGGAAGGTGCCGCCCAGTTCCGCGGCCACTTTTTCGCCGGCCTCTTCGTTGAGGTCGAACAGGGCAACCTTGGCGCCATTGGCGGCGAAGTGGCGGGCGGTGGCTTCTCCGAGGCCCGAGGCACCACCGGTGATCACGGCGCAGGTGTTTTCGATTTTCATGGGGCTTGCCTCCCGAAAGCTGTGATGGTCGTCATGAAATGAACATGTGTTCAAATAGCCGGAAGCCGCAGGGTCTGTCCAGTGGGTAGAAACGCGGGGCGGGCAGGGGGTGGGCAGGGGCGCTGCCCCTCTTGCCCCGTTCGGGCCAATTCACCCCTTGGGTATTTGGGCCAAGAAGAAAAAAGGGCCCGCTGTGGGGCCCTTGATACGTTGTGTGTGTTTGGCTTCAGCCTTCGAGCTGCACCAGCGCGTGGCGCTTTTTGCCGGCGGAGAGCTTGATCGGCGAGGCCAGGGCGGCGGCGTCGAGGCGCAGGCCGGGATCGGTGAGCGGGGCGTCGTCGAGCTTGGCCCCGTTTTCGCCGATCAGGCGTTTGGCGTCCTTGCCGGATTTGGCGAGGCCTGCCTTGACGATCAGCTGGACGATGGAGATGCCCTCGGCCACGTCTTCGGCGGTGAGCGTCAGGGTGGGCAGGTCATCGCCGATGCCGCCTTTTTCAAAGACTTCGCGGGCGGTGGCCTCGGCGGCGGCCGCCGCTTCGGCGCCGTGGCAGAGGGTGGTCACCGCGTTGGCGAGGATGATCTTGGCGTCGTTGATCTCGGAGCCTGCGAGCGCGCCGAGGCGGTCGCATTCATCCAGCGGCATCTCGGTGTAGAGCTTGAGGAAGCGACCGACGTCGGCGTCGGTGGTGTTGCGCCAGAACTGCCAGAACTCGTAAGGCGAGCGCATGTCGGCGTTGAGCCAGACCGCGCCATCGGCGGATTTGCCCATCTTCTTGCCGTCCGAGGTGGTCAGCAGGGGCGAGGTCAGGCCGAAGATCTGGTTGTCGATCACGCGGCGGGTGAGGTCGATGCCGTTGACGATATTGCCCCACTGGTCGGAGCCGCCGAACTGAACCAGGCAGCCGTAGCGGCGGTTCAGTTCGAGGAAGTCGTAGGCCTGAAGGATCATGTAGTTGAATTCGAGGAACGACAGCGACTGTTCCCGGTCGAGGCGCGATTTCACCGACTCGAACGAGAGCATCCGGTTGACCGAGAAGTGGCGGCCGATGTCGCGCAGGAAGTCGAGGTAGTTCAGATCGTCGAGCCATTCGGCGTTGTTGAGCATAAGCGCGTCGGTGGCGCCGTCGCCGTAGTCGAGGTACTTGGCGAAGACCTTCTTGATGCCGGCGATGTTGTCGTCGATCTGGTCCGGGGTCAGCAGCGGACGCTCGTCGGCGCGGAAGGAGGGGTCGCCCACCTTGGTGGTGCCGCCGCCCATCAGGGTGATCGGCTTGTGACCGGTCTTTTGCAGCCAGCGCAGCATCATGATCTGGATCAGCGATCCAACGTGCAGCGACTTGGCGGTGGCGTCAAAGCCGATATAGCCCGGCACCACGCCCTTGATCAGCGCCTCGTCGAGGCCCTGATAATCGGTGCAGTCCGCAAGGAAGCCGCGTTCGATCATCACGGCCATGAAGTCCGATTTGGGGTGGTAGGTCATGGGTGTTACAGGCCTTGTTCTGTTTGCCCCAAAGGCGGGGACGGTTTGGTTTGTGGCTAGGTAGCAAACCCGCCCCAACACTACAATCGTTGAGCGCGGTCTTATTGCGGGAAGTTGCGCGGGGCCCACGGGTGGGGTGACGTAAAGTCATTCCGAATTTCAGATATCTTGAATTTGATATGTCTCAAAGCATTCCTGCGATGGAATGTTTTAAAATTGCGTCGAGCAAAGGGGCTCGCTCAGAAAATTTCGAAGAGCACCGAGTTGAGTGGAGGACTTTCTATGCCGACTTTTACGATGTCAGCTTCAGCGGTTTCAATCGATCCGAACACGGACCTTGCGACATCCGTCTGGGTTGCCGATGTCGATCTGGTGTTTGCCGAAGGGGTGAACACGGTCGAGTATTCCGTTCTTGCGTCTCCGAGTGGTGAGTTGCCGATTGTCGAGTTTGAGCCGGAGGCCCTGACGGTGCGCGTTGATGGCGCGTTGTTCAGCAGCCTTGGACCGGATGCGAATGTGCGTCTGGGCGATGTGTCCTGGGGCGCGGGCGAAGTGACGACGATCCTGATGTTCGAGGATCCGTCCAGCGACCGTTCCTTTATCGTGCGTCTTGCGGGCAGCGTGTTGCCCAGCTTTACCTGGACGGGGGCCTATGATGCCTGGGCGGCCAGCATCACCGGTGCCGGGGTTTCGACCCTGCCGGCCTATCTTCCCAATACGCCGATTTCCCTGGCGGGATTGCCGCTGAGCGGAACCTCGGATCATGACGAGGTGCAGCTTGGTGATGACGACGACCTGCTGGATGGCGGGCTTGGCAATGACAGGCTTTTCCTTGGCGATGGCAATGACACCGGCCTTGGTGGTGCGGGCAATGACTCGCTTTACGGAGAGGGTGGCGACGACAGTCTCGAAGGCGGTGACGGCTGGAACAAGCTCTATGGCGGTGCCGGCAATGATGACCTTGTCGGTGGCAAGGAGAACGACACGCTGCAGGGCGGTGACGGCAATGACCTTCTGGAGGGCAATGGTGGCAGCGATATGCTGCAAGGCGATGCCGGCAATGACCAGCTGATCGGTGGCGATGGCTATGACCAGCTGATCGGCGGGGATGGCGACGATTTCCTTGACGGGGGCGCCCAGCGCGACACCCTTCTCGGTGGAGACGGCGATGATATCCTGCTGGGTGGGAGTGGAGAGGACATCTTCAATCCCGGTGATGGCAGCGACCTGATCGACTTTACCGGGGACGGGCTTGGGCTGACCACGCTGACCTACCAGGATGCCTCGGGGCCGGTGACCTTTGCGATTGACGGGGCCACCAACATGTCGACGGCGGATCAGGGCGCGTTCGGCTTTGACACGCTGCACAACCTGAATGCCGCGCTTCAGGCGACGGAAGCCCCGCCGTTTGATCCCTTCCACCCGCACGAGATGGATTTCGGTCTGTTGCTCTATGGCAGCGCGCATGATGACGTGTTCCAGGTGAACCTGCCGAGCATGAGCACCTTTGAAGTGTTCGGCGGCAAGGGCAACGACCTGTTTGATCTGAATGATCCGGCTGGCAACAGTGAAGTCATTCTGAACTTCAGCCGCGATGGATACCAGATGTGGACCAGCCCCGGTCAGGGTCTCGACATCAACCTCGGCACCGGCGTGGTGGCCAATGACGGCTTTGGCTTTGTCGATACGATCATCGGTACCGCCGGGATTGACGAGCTGGTTGCGACAGAGAATGACGACGTGATTGTCGGCAGTGCGCGCAACGAGATCTTTGACGTGCTGGGTGGCGATGACACGCTGGATGGCGGTGGCGGGGTGGATACCTTCCTTGCCGAGCATTTCCGCCAGACGGTTGACCTTCAGGCCGGGTTCGCACGCTCCTATGACTGGAACGGCAACCTGATGGACGACAAGGTTCTCATGAACATCGAGAACGTCGAGGCCTCGTGGGAGAATGTGAACCTGTTCGGGGATGCCGGGGCCAATGGCTTTTTCGGCAGCCAGAACGAGGACTTCATGTCGGGCCGTGGCGGTGCCGATACGCTGGAAGGCGGCTGGGGCAATGACACGCTTCAGGGCGATGCCGGCAACGACATCCTGCGCGGTGGCAACAACGATGACATCCTGCGTGGGGGTCTTGGGGCCGATACCCTTGAGGGGGGCAATGGCGACGACATCCTTGAAGGCGGTGGTGGAACCGATGTTCTGGACGGTGGCGATGGGCTTGACCTTGTCGGGTTCCAGAGTGCGACGGCCGGTGTGACCGAAACCATCCCTTCGGGCGGGCCGTCTGCGACCGGAGATACCTTTATCTCGATCGAGGGTCTGTTGGGGTCTGACTTCAATGACTCGCTGACCGGGAACGAAGGGGACAACCTGTTGCTTGGTGCCCAGGGCAAAGACACGCTGATCGGGGCCGGGGGCAATGATATCCTCAATGGCAACCGTGGCGATGACGCGCTGAAAGGCGGGGCGGGCAACGACATCCTTGTGGGTGGCCGTGGCAATGACCTGCTGGACGGTGGCATGGGCTTTGACATCCTGAACGGGGGCCGCGGCATCGACCTTGCCGACTATAGCGCAAGTGTCTCTGGCGTGACCGCATCCCTTCAGAACCCGGTTGGCAACAGCGGCCTGGCACAGGGGGATCGCTATATCGAGATCGAGGGTTTCCTTGGCTCGGGATCGGCGGATGATCTGACCGGTGACGATGGCGACAACCTGATCTTTGGTCGTGGCGGCGCTGACACCCTGCGGGGCCTGGGCGGCGATGATGTGCTGAACGGCGGGGCCGGGGGCGATGTGCTCTTTGGTGGCGACGGATCCGACACCGCGGACTACAGCACGGCCTCGGCCAAGGTGAAGGCATCGCTTGGCGCGGCCGGAACCAATACCGGCGAGGCGGCTGGCGACAGCTATACCTCGATCGAGAACCTGTCCGGCACCGCGTTCTTTGACGAGCTTGCCGGGGACGGCGGCGCAAACATCCTGTTTGGCGGCAAGGGCAACGACAAGCTCTTGGGCAACAACGGGGCGGATACGCTGATCGGTGGCAAGGGCAAGGACACCCTGAATGGTGGCGACGGTATCGACGCGGCCAGCTATCAGGGGGCCAGCGCCGGTGTGAAGGTTGTCATGACCAATGTTGCGGCCAATACCGGCGAAGCGGCAGGGGACAAGTTCTTCAAGATCGAGAACCTGATCGGCTCGTCGCATGACGACATCCTGAGCGCCAATGGTGCGGCCAACAAGGTCTGGGGCGAAGGGGGCGATGACTCGCTGACCCTCGGCAACGGGGCCGACAAGGGCTATGGCGGCGACGGGGATGACACCCTGTCGGGCGGTGGCGGCGCGGACCAGTTGTTTGGTGGCGACGGTGTCGACCTGCTCAAGGGTGGCCTGAAAGGCGACAAGCTTTATGGCGATGACGACCATGACACGCTGAAGGGCGAAGGTGGCAACGACACGCTGGAAGGTGGTGAAGGGGCTGACGTCCTGAATGGTGGCAACGGTGTGGACACGGCCAGCTATCTCAATGCCCTGTTCGGTGTTGAAGCCTCGCTCTCGGAGCCGCAAGAGAACACCGGCGAGGCCCTCGGCGACAGCTATATCGGCATCGAGAACCTTCAGGGCTCGGCGCATGACGACGAGTTGTCGGGCGACGGGGCGGCCAACACCCTGCGCGGTGAAGGTGGCCACGACGCGCTCTATGGCGAAGCCGGGGCCGATGTCCTGAGCGGAGGTGACGGCAATGACTCGCTGTTTGGCGACAACGGCGTCGACACGCTGTTCGGCAACGACGGGGATGACCTTCTTGTCGGTGGCGGCGGTGGCGACAAGCTGAACGGCGGTGCCGGGACGGATGTCGCGAGCTACTATACCTCGGGCGGCGGCGTGACCGTTGACCTGCTGAATGGCGCGCTCAACACCGGCGATGCGGCGGGCGACAGCTTTGTCGGGATCGAAGCCCTGCAAGGCAGCAACCATGCCGACCAGTTCTTTGGTGATGCCGGGGCCAATACCTTCGACGGTCTGGACGGTGACGACTACATGGTGGGCCGTTCCGGCGCGGATGTCTTTGTCGGTGGTGACGGCAACGACACCATGGACGGCGGCAACGGGGCGGACATCTTTGTCTTCAACTCCTGGGTGGATCAGGGCGATGATGTGCTGCTGAACTTCGACGCGGTGAACGACACGGTGCAAATCGAACTGAATGGTCTGAGCACCTCCACCGTGACGGTCTCGGCCGGAGGCGGCAACACGGTGATCAACTACGGTGACTTCTTCCACCCGAACTCGATCACCATCGCTGGTCAGGAGCTGCTGGAGACGGAGATCAACTTCAACTTCGTTTGATCGAGGTCTGGCGAGAGATATGGGGCGCCCGAGAGATCGGGCGCCTTGTTTTTGTTGGGAGGGATAGGTGTTGGTGGGTGCGGGGGAATGATGTTTTGAGGTTGGAATTCTCATCCTCTGCTGCGCGGCAAATGCCTGCCTTTTCCTAATTCACCAACCTAAGTAGTGCGTATCAAAAGCGCGCTTGATGCCATTGGAGAAATAAATTATATGACGTATAAATTTAATTGTGAGGAAGAGCCAATGCCCACAGGACACGTCATGATGGCAATGAGCCTTGACGGATTTGTTGCTAGAAAAGATCACTCGCTCGACTGGCTAAATAAGCAACCTGCGTCCGGCGAAGATCACGGTTTCAATGTGTTCATGGACAGTATCGATGTACTGGTTATGGGGACTGGATCGCTGAAAACCGTGCTTGGATTTGGTGAGTGGCCGTATTCAAAACCTGTTGTGGTTCTGAGCCATTCCATGACGACCGAAGACCTGCCTGACCATCTTCGCACAAGAATCGAGTTTTCAACCGAAACACCGCAAGAATTATGGAAGACGCTCGATCAGCGGGGTTTCAACCGCGTCTATGTCGATGGTGGTGCAGTTGTGCAATCCTTCATCAAAGCAGGCTATGTTCAAGACATGAAGATCACAATAGTTCCGATTTTGTTGGGGGATGGGATACGGATTTTTGGACAAAACGGGGGTGATATTGATTTGGACTTGATTTCTGCCACACCGTTTCCTTCGGGCATGGTTGATCTCGACTATTCTGTGAAGAATGAGTGAGTTCTCCAATGGCCGGCCGACCTAAGAAATCAAGTCAACATCTGTCAAAGAGCGTAATCCTTCAAGCCGCGTTGCCAATTGTCCAAAGCATGGGTGTGGATGCTCTGTCATTCCGTTTGATCGCCGAAAAGTTGAAGGTTACACCGATGGCTGTGACCTATCATTCTGGTAGTAAGAAAGAGCTAGTAGCCGAACTGGTTGAATTGGCTTTTCACAATACGCTTCATAGTGTTGGTGGAGATTGCCCGGCTGAAAAGGTTCGGAGCATTTTGAGCGCATATTTCCATCGCGCTGTCCTAAACGCCAACCTTTTGCGGGCTGTTCTCGACGATGTTTCACTAATGGGGCGAGAACTCCGCTACATCACGAATGAGTTGCAGTCCTGTGTTCGGGAACTGGGCAATGGAGACCATGACAATGTGCTCTTACACCTTCTCATCGACTACACACATGGGTTTGTTCTCTCCGCAACTAGCGGTAGTGGCGCGACGTTAAGTGTAGATGAATACTTGCGTGGAGTGGATTGGGTTTTGGCGCACGCGGCGGTTGGCGAGGGAGCAGGGCATTCGAAAGAAACAGGGTAGCGTCTACCATTTCCGGATTGCGACTGTTTCGAGATTCTGAACTCTCGCAAAGATCTGTGGGAGATTGATCCACCAGTGGTTTTCAAAGGGAGCGATATCCCCCCTCAGACAATCCCTCTTCACCCTTGCAGGAGGGCGAGGGTTTGGTCGGCGATGACGCCTTCTTCGTCGGTGGGGATCACGAGGGCCTTGAGGCGGCTGTTGGGGGTGGTGATCACGGGGCCGCGGGCGGCGTTGGCTTCGGGGTCGAGGTCGGCGCCAAGCCATTCGCAGCCCTTCAGGATGCCGGCGCGGATGTTGGCGGCGTTTTCGCCGATGCCGGCGGTGAAGACGATGGCGTCGATGCCGCCAAGCACGGCGGCCATGGCGCCGATCTGGCGGTAGGCGCGGAAGATGAAGAGGTCGATGGCTTCCTGCGCGGCCGGGTCATCGCTGGCGGCGAGGTCGCGCATGTCGCTGCTGATGCCGCCGGAGACGCCGTAGAGGCCCGACTTGGAGGAGACCAGTTCCTCGGCCTCGTCGACGCTCATGGCCATGTCGCGGATCAGGTGGAAGATCACGCCGGGGTCGATCTCGCCACAGCGTTTGCCCATCATCAAGCCGTCAAGCGCGGTGTAGCCCATCGAGGTGGCCACCGATTTGCCGTCTTTCATGGCGCAGACGCTGGCGCCGTGGCCAAGGTGCAGGACAACCACGCGGCGCTGGGTTTCGGTGTCGAGGAAATCGGGCAGGCGCGAGGCGATGTATTCGTAGCTGAGGCCGTGAAAGCCATAGCGCAGCACGCCGTCATCGGTGAGTTCGCGGGGAATGGCGAACAGCTGGGCAAGGCGATCCTGCGTGCGGTGGAAGGCGGTGTCGAAACAGGCGACCTGGGGCAGGTCGGGCCAGACCGCGCTGAGGGCGGCGATGCCCGAGAGGTTGTGCGGCTGGTGGGCCGGGGCGAGCGGGGCAAGGGCGGTGATGCGCTGGATCACGTCGGCGTCGATCAGGGCGGCACCGGTGAAATCGTGCCCGCCATGCACCACGCGGTGCCCGGCGGCGACCACGTGCAGATCGGGGAAGCGTTCCTGAAGGTCGGCGGTCAGCCAGGCGAGGGCCTCCTTGTGGCCGGACTCATGCGGCACGGGCAGGGGGGTGCTGTGATTTGGTCCGTGGTGGGCGGGGCCGTGGCCGATCCGGTCGATCAGGCCCTTGGAAATCAGCTTGCGATCAGAGTCGGCCTTGTACATGGCGTATTTGATCGACGAACTGCCCGCGTTCAGAACCAGAATGGCGTTGGTCACAGGATGCCCTTTCCTTGGCGATGGTGCACGAGCAATAGCGCCAGTGCCGCCGAGATGACACGCGACAAGGTGCCATCGGCGCGGCTTGTCAGCATAACGGGCACGCGGGCGCCTAGAACGATGCCTGCCGCGTCGGCGCTGGCGAGGTAGATCAGCTGTTTGGCGATCATGTTGCCCGCTTCGAGGTCGGGGGCAATCAGCACGTCGGGATCGCCTGCCACCTCGGAGACGATGCCCTTGGTTTCGGCGGCTTCCTTGCTGACCGCGTTGTCAAAGGCGAGCGGGCCGTCGAGCAGGCCACCGGTGATCTGGCCGCGGTCTGCCATCTTGCAGAGCGCGCCGGCCTCAACGGTCGAGGGGATCTTGGGGTAGATGGTTTCAACTGCCGACAGGATCGCGACCTTGGGCAAATCGACGCCGAGGGCATGGCCGAGTTCGATGGCGTTCTGGACGATGTCGGCCTTGGTTTCGAGATCGGGAAAGATGTTGATCGCGGCGTCCGAGATCAGGAGCGGTTTGGGGTAGGTGGGCACGTCGAGCACGAAGACGTGGCTCATCCGGCGTTCGGTGCGCAGGCCGCGTTCCTTGTGGACCACTTCGGACATGATCTCGTCGGTGTGGAGCGCGCCTTTCATGAGGGCCTGAGCCTTGCCCTGACGCACCATCAGCACCGCCTGCTTGGCCGAGTCATGGCTGTGTTTGGTCGAGACGATCTCGACGCCGTCGAGGGTGAGGCCGGCTTCATCGGCGGCGGCCTGGATGCGGTCTTCGGGGCCGACGAGGATGGGCACGATCAACCCGTGATCGCGGGCGGCAAGAGCACCTTCGAGAGAGGTGTCGTCGCAGGGATGCACGATGGCCGTGGGGATCGGATCGAGCGGCCGGGTGACCTCGAGCATATGGGCAAAGCTTGCGCCCATGTCCTGGATTTCGGCTTCGGTCTTGGTCTGGTCAACGGGGAGTATCACCGGTTTGCTCCTTACGGTTGTCACTCGTGCAGTGGCGGTATTATGCATCCAAGGGTCACGCGAAAATGACACAGGACAAATCCTGGGCCAAGCGGCGCAGGTGCCGTTGCGGAATGGTGAAATTTCATGCAGCTGTCATGAAACTGCCGCCACGGGGGCAATCAGGTCTCTGCAAGGAAGCCGCCGAACTGGCCGTTGGCAAAGACAAGCGGGCTGCCGGTTTTCAACATGACGTGGTCGACCTGGCCCACCATGATGGCATGATCGCCGGCATCGTGCAGGGCCGAGGTCGTGCATTCGAAACGGGCGAGGCAGCTGTCGATCAGCGGGACGCCGTTGTCGCTCAGGTGCACCGAGAGGCCTTCGAAGGCATCGCCCTGTTTGGCAAAGCGCATGGCGATGTCTTTCTGGTCTTCGCCCATGACGTGGATCGCGAAATGCGTGGCGGTTTCGAAATGGGGATAGCGCAGCGAGGTCTTGGACGGTGCCCAGAGCACCAGCGCCGGATCGAGGGAAACCGAGGAGAAGCTGTTGGCCGTCATGCCGATGCCGCCCGTCGGGGACGGGGCGGTGATGACGGTGACGCCGGTCGCAAAACGCCCAAGCGCATCGCGAAAGGCGCGCGTGTTGTCTTCATCCGGTGAGAACCGCATGACCATGACTGATTGACCCTTGTTGTTCGCGCGTGGTGGGTTTGCCCGCATTTACGCTATTTGTGTCCACGTGCAAGGGGTTTCGCGGCGTTCAGTTCAGATCTTCGAGCAGGCGGCCGTGCTTGCGGGTTTCGCGGATGACCTCGCCGAAGGTGGCGTAGCCGCGCGATTGCAGCATGGGCAGCAGTTTGCACAGCACTTCGGCGGTGGCCTGCGCGTCGCCAAGGGCGGTGTGGCGCAGGTGGGGCGGGATGGTCACGCCGAGACGGTCGCACAGGGCATCGAGGGTGTGGGTTTCGCTGGCCCCGAAGAGGACGGCCGAAAGAAGCACGGTGTCGATGATCGGGTGATCCCATGCCACGCCAAGCCGTTTGCCATGACGCTTGAGGAAGGCCATGTCGAAGGGGGCGTTGTGGGCGACGATGACCGAGCCATTGGCGAACTTGTGGAAGTCGCGCGACACGGTGTCGATGCCGGGGGCGTCGGCGACCATTTCGTTGGTGACGTGGTGCACCTTGGTCGAGGCGGCGGGGATCTTCATGCCGGGATTGACCAGTTGGTTGATCTCTTCGCCGGGTACGATGCGGCCGTTGACCACGCGCACTGCACCGATTTGAACGATCTCGTCCTTGTGCGGCAGGAGGCCGGTGGTTTCGGTGTCGAACACCACGAAGTTCAGGGTGGTGAGCGGCGTGTCTTCGAGCGCGCGTTCGCTGTCGTGTTCCATGAGGTCGAAGTCATAGATCAGCGGGCGGGCGGCATCGGGCGAGATTTCGGCATGGGCCTCGTCGATCAGGAGCATGTAGCCGGGGGCGTGGCCCACAGGCTTCAGGCGGGCATCGAAAGTGAGCCGTCCTTCGACGCCGTGGACCTCGAAGGCGACTTCCTTGCCGGTCTTTGCAAGCTGGGTATAGGCGGCGAGGATTTCATCCTTGCGGAAGTAATCGAAAATCGAGGCGTTGAGGCGCGGGGTGTGGATCTGGCCAAGGACACTTGCCGCCTGACCATCATACAGCACGATCTGGTGGGCGGGGTTGACCAGCACCATGGCCACGGGAATGTCGGTCAGGAGCGAGGTCAGACGTTCCTTTTCGGCGGCGAGGCGGGCGGTTTCCTGGGCTACGGCTTCGGCGCGATCAAGGGTGGTCTGGCTCAGCTGGGTCGAGACGGCCTGAGCGGCGGGGGCGAGATCGCCGAGATAGCGCGCCTGGTGGGTGTCGACCGAGGAATCGACGCCAGCATGGGCATTGGTGCGCATGGTCGCGGCGATACGTTCGATGGGTTTGGCGACATTTTCGTCAAACAGCAGCCAGATACCGACCGAGAGGCCGATCAGGCCAAAGCCTGCAAGGATGCCGGAGAAGACGAAGCCGGACATCATGTCGCCTTCGAGGGCGCGGCGATAGCCGAGGGCAAGGGCGAGGCCGATCAGGGCAACACCGGCGACGGCGATGAAGACGAAGAACAGGAAGACGCGGACGCGCAGGCTCAGTTGGGTAAACATCAGCTTGCCTCGCAGATTGTCTTGAGGATCGGGTCGGTGGCGGGGACGGTCGACCATTTCACGCCCTCGACCGACCCGTCATCGTTCATCTGCACGGCCTCGGTGATTGGGGCGCGTCGCAGGGCCTCGCAATCGGCGAGAACACCCAGCGATTTGACCGGCGACCAGCGCGAGTAGAGGAAGATCTCGGCAATGCGGCGCTCAGGCACGGCGGGGTGGCGGTTGATGGTGGCGGTGTCGACGGCGACGAAGCGTTCCACGAAGGGGAAGAGATAGGTCCAGGGACGATAGAAGGCGGTGGCCTCGACGCTTTCGGCGATGACGAACTCGGGGGGCATATTGTCTGTCTGGCGCGGGAACCAACCGTATTCGTTGCTGATGGTGGCGGCCAGCATGGCAAAACCGGCGGCAACCGGCATCAGCCAGCGGGGCAGGCGGCCCTTGAGGCTGCGGTTGATCACGAAAACGATCCCGGCGGCGGCGATGCCGGCAACCAGCGTGGCGATCAGTTCAAAAAACATGTCTTCTCCTCCTCGGGGATGGCCCCGTGACACGCTCCGTTCGAGGCCTCCACCCCGGACGGTGTGCCGTCATCTTTGTTAGCCCAGCATACCGCGGCCGTGGCCGATGGCGGATTGCAGGGATTTCACCACGACGAATGCGTCGCGCAGGTGGCTGCGTTCGAAATCCGAAAGTTCGGCGGGCAGCAGGTAATTGTCGGGCGCAAGGCCGTTCTTGACGCGCTCGGCCTGGTGCAGCAGGCGGGTCTCGGCGATCAGGTCGTAGGCGTCCAGAAGATCACGGGCACCGGACGAACTTAGCACGCCGGAATGTTCGGCGGCTTCGAGACGGGCGCGGGTGTTGACCTCGGTCAGCTGGCCCTGAAGCGCGTAGATGCGGCCAAGATCGACGATCGGCACAACGCCGTTGTGTTTCATGTCGAGTTGGTTCTTGTGTTCGCCCGAACGGATGGTGGCGAAGCCACGCAAGAGACCCAGCGGCGGTTGGTGCTTGAGCGAGTTGGAAATCATGTGGGCCACGAAGATCGAGTTCTTCGAGGCGGCGGCGAGGGTGTCTTCCTGAAGGTCTTCGAACAGGTGACGGTGGCCGCCGATGGGACGCAGGTCGAACATGACCGAGGCCAGCATCTGGGCTTCGGGATCGGGTTTGTTGATCCACTTGTCGAAGTAGCCTTTCCAGACCTTGAGCGGCTGGCACCAGCGCGGGTTGGTCGCCATCATGTCGCCGGGGCAGTAGACATATCCGCAGGTGTTGAGGCCGTCGCAGACGAAGGTGGCGAGATCGGCGAAATAGGCCATGTCGGCTTCGGTGGCGCTGTCATGCAGGACGATGCAGTTGTCCTGATCGCTGACGCCGGTCTGTTCCTGACGCCCCTGCGAACCGCAGGCCAGCCAGAGGTAGGGCACGGGGGCGGGGCCGAGTTTTTGTTCACCCAGGGCCAGAAGGCGGCGGGTGGCGGTGTCGGCGATATCGGTGATCAGGCGGGTGACGACCTCGTGGCGGTTGCCGCCAGCAACCAGTTGCACCAGCAGTTGCGGGATGCGGTCGGTGACCTTGGCCATCTCTTCTGCGGTGTCGGCATGGGCGATTTCACTGACCAGTTCGGCCGAACTGACGGCCTGAAAGCGGGTCAGGTCGGTTTGAGTGACAATGCCAACCAGTTTGCCCGCCTCGACGATCGGGATGTGGCCGATCTTCATCTCCATCATGGCGTGCAGCACGTCCGAGCCTATGGCGGTGGGCGCAAGCGTGACGGGGTTACGGGTCATGACATCCGAAATCGGGGTGGTGACGGGCAGGGCCTTGGCCAGCACCTTACCCGACAGGTCGCGGGTGGTGAGAATGCCGGTGAGTGCGTCGCCTTCGGCGCTGATGCAGAGCGAGGAAATGCCCTTGTCGCGCATCAGGATAGCGGCGTCCTGTACGGTGGCATCGGGGGGGCAGGTGACTGGGCTGTGGGCCATCAGGGTTTCAACGCGGCTGGTGGCCAGATCGTTGCCGCGGGGTTTTTCGATGCGGGTGCGGTCAAAGAACTTGCGGGCAACCTCGTGGTCCTCGATCAGCTTGTAGAAGGGGATCGGGGGCAGCACCAGGAGGATGGAGTGTTCATCGGCGCGGGCGCTGGTGACGGAGATGCCGTCGCGCAGGAGGCCGCGTTCGCCAAAGGAGTTGCGGATGCCGAGGTGCGAGACCACCACGTCGTTTTCATCCGAGACCTCGATCTGGCCTTCGTAGACCAGAAACAGGCCGGGGAGCTTTTCGCCAAGGTCATAAACCGAAAAGCCTTTTTCGATTTCCCAGGCTTCGAACAGGGGCGTGTATTCCTCGAGAACCTCGGGGGCGAGGGCGTCGTAGGGGTGAACCGATTTCAGGAAACGCAGGATCTGTTCTTGGGTGAGAGGCATGGGAATCGACCTTGGAGGAGAAATAAAAAAGTCCTGTCCGATATGAACCGGACAGGACCAAATTTAAAGATGGCGGGCAGTCGCAGGGGACTGCCCGACCAGAGCCTCTTAGTGACCTGCGGCGGCTGCGCCTGCACCTTTCGGGATGCGGACGTTTTCGACCAGTTCGTCGATTTCGGCCGGGATCGGATCGGTCGACTTCGAGACCATGAAGGCAACTGCGAAGTTGATCATTGCACCGATTGCACCGAAGGAGGTCGACTTGATGGTGCCGAGCAGCGGGTCAGCATCCGAGAACGAGTTGGTACCCGGGATGAAGAACCAGCCTTTGTGCAGGAAGATGTAGATCAGGGTTACGACCAGACCTGCCAGCATACCTGCAACGGCGCCTTTGTTGTTCACCTTGGTGAAGATACCCATCATCAGGGCCGGGAAGATCGACGCAGCGGCCAGACCGAATGCCAGAGCAACGGTTTGTGCGGCGAAGCCCGGAGGGTTCAGACCGAGGTAGGTCGCGACCGCGATAGCAACAGCCATCGAGATACGTGCCGACATCAGTTCGCCTTTTTCCGAGATGTTCGGGCTGATGGCGCCTTTGATGAGGTCGTGCGATACCGCCGACGAGATCGCGAGCAGGAGGCCTGCAGCGGTCGACAGAGCGGCAGCCAGACCACCAGCAGCAACCAGGGCGATCACCCAACCCGGCAGGTTGGCGATTTCCGGGTTGGCCAGAACCAGGATGTCGCGGTTGAACTTGACCAGTTCGTTCTCGCTACCCCAGCCAGCGGCTTCCATTTCGGCAACTTTGTCGGCGTTCTTGTCGTTGAAGTACGCGATTTTGCCGTCGCCGTTTTTGTCTTCCCAGTTCAGAAGACCGGTTTTCTGCCAGGTGGCCATCCAGTCATACTGAGCTTCGTCTTCCATCATCTGAACCGATACCGGTTCGGACGAGGTGCCGTTCGGCCACATCAGTTCTGAGATGTTCAGACGTGCCATTGCACCAACAGCCGGAGCGGTGAGGTACAGCAGGGCGATGAACACCAGGGTCCAGCCAGCCGACCAACGTGCGGCCGAAACGGTGGGAACGGTGAAGAAGCGCATGATGACGTGGGGCAGACCCGCGGTACCGATCATCAGCGACAGGGTGAACAGAACCATGTTCAGCGTGTCGGCGTGGTGTGCGGTATACTCGGCAAAGCCCAGCTCGGTCACGATTGCGTCCAGTTTCGCCAGCAGCGGTTCACCCGAAGCAGCGTGCTCGCCGAACAGGCCCAGGGCCGGGATCGGGTTGCCGGTCAGCTGCAGCGAGATGAAGATCGCCGGGATGGTGTAGGCGATGATCAGAACGCAGTACTGAGCAACCTGGGTGTAGGTCACACCCTTCATGCCGCCGAAAACGGCGTAGGCGAAAACAACACAGGCGCCGATCAGCAGACCGGTGGTGTTGTCAACTTCCAGGAAGCGGCCGAAGGCAACGCCAACACCGGTCATCTGGCCGATCACGTAGGTGGTCGAAGCCACGATCAGACAGATAACGGCCACCAGGCGTGCGGTGGGCGAGTAGAAGCGGTCGCCGATGAATTCCGAAACGGTGAATTTGCCGAACTTACGCAGGTACGGTGCCAGCATCAGAGCAAGCAGAACGTAACCACCGGTCCAGCCCATCAGGAACGACGAGTTGTCATAGCCGGTGAATGCGATCAGGCCCGCCATCGAGATGAACGACGCTGCCGACATCCAGTCAGCACCAGTTGCCATACCGTTGACGACGGGGTGAACACCCTGGCCAGCAGCATAGAATTCAGAAGTCGAGCCCGCGCGGGCCCATACGGCAATACCGATGTAGAGCGCAAAGCTCGCACCGATAAAGATCCAGTTAAGTACAAACTGATCCATTGTCCCTCAGTCCTCTTATTCTTCCACGCCGTGTTCGGCGTCGAGTTTGTTCATGCGCCAGGCGTAGAAGAAGATCAGCGCCAGGAAGACCAGGATCGAACCTTGCTGGGCAAACCAGAAGCCCAGGTCGGTTCCGCCGACGGCGATGCCGCTCAGCGCCGGGCGCAGCAGGATGCCGAACCCGAAAGAGACCAGCGCCCAGATAACGAGGCTGATCTGAATGATGCGAATATTGGCTTTCCAATAATCGTTGTTGGATGAGTTGTCGGCCATGATGGCTCCTCCCTCTTTTCCGTTTCCTCCGCAAAGAAACGCGGGGGACCAGCCCCGCGTTCTTTACACTTCCCCTTTACGCGGTTGCCTTTTCGACAATCGCGCTCAGATTGCCTGCGATTACAGCGATGTCGCCCATGGCGTCGGTGCGTTGCAGGCTGCCCTTGCCGTCATAGTAGGCAATGAGCGGTGCCGTCTGCGCGTGGTAGGCCTCAAGTCTGCTTGCCACGGTTTCGGCGTTATCGTCGGCGCGGCGTTTCATTTCCGTGCCTCCGCATTTGTCGCAGACGCCGTCGACGGCGGGCTGCTTGAATTCATCGTGATAGCCTTCGCCGCAACCGGCGCAGGTGTAACGGCCCGAGATGCGGGTCACCATTGCGGCGTCCTCGACCTCGAGGCTGATGGCGGCGTTGATCTTCTGGCCGCTTTCCGCCAGCAGATCGTCCAGCGCGCTTGCCTGTACGGTGGTGCGCGGGAAGCCGTCGAGGATCACGCCCTTGGCGCAGTCCTCATCGGCAAGGCGATCACGCAGGATGTTGATCACGATTTCGTCGCTGACCAAATCCCCGGCTTCCATCACGGCCTTGGCGGCCAGACCGGCTTCGGTACCCGCAGCAACGGCTGCGCGCAGAAGATCGCCGGTGGAGAGCTGAACCAGCCCGAATTTCTCTTCGAGCATACGGGCCTGGGTGCCTTTCCCGGCCCCCGGAGGGCCGAGAAGGATCAGAACCGGGGCGGTCGATGCGGTGGTTGCTCCGTCCATCGAATTAACCCTTGTTCATGCGGTTTTCGATCAGGTCGTCCACGACCGACGGATCAGCGAGGGTCGAGGTGTCGCCCAGCGAGCCATAGTCGTTTTCGGCGATCTTGCGCAGGATGCGGCGCATGATCTTGCCCGAACGGGTTTTCGGCAGGCCGGGGGCCCACTGGATGAGGTCGGGCGATGCGATCGGGCCGATCTCGGTGCGGACCCAGGTGCGCAGTTCCTTGCGCAGCTCTTCCGACGGTTCCTGGTCGTTCATCAGGGTGACGTAGCAGTAGATGCCCTGACCCTTGATGTCGTGCGGGTAGCCCACAACGGCGGCCTCGGCCACGGCGGCGTGTGCAACAAGTGCGCTTTCCACTTCGGCGGTGCCCATGCGGTGGCCCGAAACGTTGATCACGTCGTCGACGCGGCCGGTGATCCAGTAGTCACCGCCTTCGTCACGGCGGCAGCCGTCACCCGCGAAGTAGTAGTTCTTGTAGTCCGAGAAGTAGGTTTTTTCGAAACGCTCGTGGTCGCCCCAGACGGTACGCATTTGCGACGGCCAGCTGTCGCCGATGCACAGAACGCCTTCGACGCCGTTGCCGGTGATTTCTTCACCCGAGTGCGGGTCAAGAACAACCGGCTTGATGCCGAAGAAGGGCTTCATGGCCGAACCCGGCTTGGTCGCGTGTGCGCCCGGCAGCGGGGTCATCATGTGGCCACCGGTTTCAGTCTGCCACCAGGTGTCAACGATCGGGCATTTGCCCTTGCCGACAACGTCGTTGTACCAGTTCCAGGCTTCCGGGTTGATCGGCTCACCCACGGTGCCGAGGACGCGCAGGTCGGAGAGGTCGCATTTCTCGACGTACTCGTTGCCCTGGCCCATCAGGGCGCGGATGGCGGTGGGGGCGGTGTAGAACTGGTTGACCTTGTGCTTTTCGCAAACCTGCCAGAAGCGCGAGGCGTCGGGGTAGGTCGGAACACCTTCGAACATGACGGTGGTCGCGCCGTTGGCCAGCGGGCCGTAGACGATGTAGCTGTGGCCGGTGACCCAGCCCACGTCAGCGGTACACCAGAAGATGTCGCCTTCGTGGTAGTCGAAGGTGTACTGGTGGGTCATCGAGGCAAAGACGAGATAGCCGCCCGAGCAGTGAACAACGCCCTTGGGCTGACCGGTCGAACCCGAGGTGTAGAGGATGAACAGCGGGTCTTCGGCGTTCATCTCGGCGGGCTTGCAGTAATCGTCTGCTTCCAGCGCCATTTCGTTGTAGTCGAAGTCACGGCCGTCGATCCAGGTGGTCTGGTCGCCGGTGCGCTTGACCACGAGGCATTTCACGGTGTCCTTGCAGTGCAGGAGGGCTGCGTCTGCGTTCGACTTCAGCGCGGTCTTGCGGCCACCGCGCGGTGCGGTGTCTGCGGTGATGACCACCTTGGCGTCACAGCCGTTGACACGGGCAGCGAGAGCGTCGGGCGAGAACCCCGCGAAAACGATCGAGTGGATCGCGCCGATACGGGCACAGGCCAGCATCGCGTAGGCGGCTTCGGGGATCATCGGGAGGTAGATGATAACGCGGTCGCCTTTGCGCACGCCCATGTCTTCCAGGATGTTGGCCATCTTGCAGACCGACACGTGCAGCTGTTTGTAGGTGATGTGCTGGGCTTCTTCGTTCGGATCATCCGGTTCGAAGATGATGGCGGTCTGGTCGCCACGGGTTTCAAGGTGGCGGTCGATACAGTTGGCGGCGACGTTCAGGGTGCCGTCTTCGAACCACTTGATGTCGATGTTGCCGGGGGCAAAGGACGTGTTCTTGACCTTGGTGAAGGGCTTGATCCAGTCGACGCGCTTGCCGTGCTCGGCCCAGAACGCTTCGGGATCTGCCATCGAGGCCGCGTACATTTCATTGTATTTCGCTTCATCCGCATGGGCACGCGCGATCATTTCGGCGGATGGCGGATAGGTGGGGTTTGCGGTGGCTTCAGACGACATCGAGGCTCCTCCCTCTGGTGTTGACAAATGGCTTTAACCTGCCGGAACGCAGGATGATCCTCCTTTATCCGGCGTTGCTTGGGATCATACCCAAGACTGAAAATTATGAAATAAGTAGCCGAAAGCTAAGGAAGTTTTTGTGAAGACTTTTCCAGACGGCCTGTCGAAGTTGTAAATATTTTGCCAGAATTTGTAAAAACCCCTGCAAAAGCAAGCGATTGAGAGTCAACGGTGTTTTGAAAAGGCGTTTACTGACCCTTGAAAACGGGGGATTGCGGCCTAATACCCAATTCTACCGAGGTGTGACAAATCGTTCATCGTGAATATTTGCGCTGCAAGGCCGGCAAGAAACGCGGCATTGGGAATCGTTGCACGGGCGATGGACCGAGCACGGGGCTTGCAGTATCACTGGACCCGGAGCATCCGCCGGAACGGATGTGCAGAATGTCATGCAAAAGGGCAGGGCCATGAAGACGGTCGTATCAGGCAAAAAGGCGAATTTCGGGATCATGCGCGCGCTTGGCGCAATGTCGGGCACCTCGCTTGACGGGGTCGATGCGGCGGTGGTCGAGACCGATGGCCTGCGCATTGTGGGGTTCGGGGCACAGGACTACCGCGCCTACAGTCAGGAAGAACGGGACGTGCTGACCGCGGCCTTGGGGACGTGGGGCGGCGGAGCGGCAGACAAGGCGGCTCGGATTGTCGAAGCGGCGCATATCGAGGTATTGAGAGGGTTCGAAGATGTGGACCTGATCGGGTTTCACGGTCAGACCCTTGCGCATGAGCCGCGCGGGCGCGGGACCTGCCAGGTGGGCGATGGTCAGGCGCTGGCCGAGGCGCTGGGGCGTCCGGTGGTCTGGGATTTCCGCTCGTCCGATGTGCAGCTTGGCGGTGAGGGTGCGCCGCTGGCGCCGTTTTTCCATTTCGCCTGTGCCAAGTGGATCGGGGCCGAGCGTCCCTTGTGTTTCCTGAACCTTGGCGGGGTTGGCAATATTACGTGGGTTGATCCGCGCAAGGCGGCGCCGGAAGAGGATGGCGCGCTTTTGGCATTTGACACGGGGCCTGCCAATGCGCCGGTCAACGACCTGATGCGCGAGCGGCTGGGTCTGGACTGTGACCGCGACGGGGCGGTGGCGATGGAGGGCGAGGTGGAGACCGGGGCGCTGGAACTGTTCCTTGCCGAGCCTTACTTTACGCGGATGCCGCCCAAGTCGCTTGACCGCAACGACTTTGCCGAGATGGTGGGGCTGGTGCGCGAATTGTCGGATGCGGATGCGGCAGCCACCCTGACGGCGATGTGTGCCGCCGGTGTCGCGGCGGGCATGGCGCATTGTCCGGAGCCGCCGGAAAAGGTGCTTGTCACCGGGGGCGGGCGCAAGAACCCGGTGCTGATGGAAATGCTGCGGGTGTCGCTTGACTGTCCGGTTGAGCCGGTCGAGGAGGTCGGGCTGGATGGCGATATGCTGGAGGCGCAGGCCTTTGCCTATCTCGCGGTGCGGGTGGCGCGGGGGCTGCCGACCTCCTGTCCGGCGACCACGGGTGTGAGCGCGCTTGTCGGTGGCGGCGTGGTGAGCGATCCGGAGTAACGGAAGGTCAATAAGGGGCGCTGCCCCTCTTGCCCCGTGCGGGGCAATTCACCCCGGGGTATTTGGGCCAAGAAGAAATTCAGGGAATATCGAACCCCGGTGCGGCCAGGGTGAAGCCTTCGAACTGGAAGGCGGGGGATACGGTGCAACCCACCAATGTCCAGTCGCCGGTGGTTTCGGCCGATTGCCAGTGGTTTTCCGGCACGATGACCTGCGGGAGCTGACCTGCGGCGAGGTCGGGGCCTAAGCGGTGCACCTGTTTTGGACCTGCCTCGGTGGCGGCGAGGTGCAGGTTCAGCGGTGCGCCGGCGTAGTGGTGCCAGATCTCGGTGGCATCGACGCGGTGCCAATGGCTGCGTTCGCCGGATTTGAGCAGGAAATAGATCGCCGTGCCAGCGGGGCGCTGGCCGTCTTCGGCCTCGGCAATCCATGTCTGACGGTAGTGGCCGCCTTCGGGGTGCGGGGCGAGGTTCAGGTGGGCAATGATCTCATCAGCAGTCATGCCGCGACATTTGCCGAAGGGGACGGGGCTTGCAAGTGGGAAAGGGCCTCGAGCGCGAGGTCTGCCGCGACTGCCGGCACTTCGAGGGGGAAGAGGTGGCCTCGGTCGGGAAGGTGGGTGAAGGGGATGTCAGGGCGCACCTTTGCCAGCGCGGCAAGGCTTTCGGGGGGCACGAAGAGCGAGGGTTTGGCCGCGATGATGCGGGTTGGCACGGTGAGGGCCTTTAGGGCTGGCAGCGTGTGCGGTGGCGTGACGAAGTTGTGGCCCTCCCAGCGCGGCGAAAACCGCAGGGTGATGCCGTGGGTGTCTTCCTCGGTGATGTTGTCGACGAGGGTGGCGAGGGCGTCGTCGTCAAACCGCTTGTAGGCGGGGATGGCGCGCAGTTCGGCAAAGGCGGCGGCGCGGTCGGGCCAGTGGGCGCGGCGGTGGAAGGTGGCAGGCGCCGGGCCGAGGCGGCTGCGCAGGCCGTAGGGCAGGAGGCGCATCATGGTGGCGATGCGGCGGGTGGCGCCCGAGGGTTCGATCAGGACGAGGCCGCGAAACAGGTCGGGGCGTTTGACGGCGGCCATGGCGGTGGCGGCAGAGCCCATGGAATGCGCGACGGCAAGGATCGGGCCCAAGCCATTGGCATCAAGCCAGGCGATCAGGTCATCGGCGTATTGATCCCAGCCACGGTGGCGCAGCGGGTGTGGTTTGGAGGGCCAGAAGGGCCGCATCTCGAGCGCGTGGACATCGTATTTGGTGGCGAGGCTTTGCAGGAAGGGTTGGTAACAGGCCGGGCCAAAGCCGTTGGCGTGGTAGAAATGCAGGGCAGGCCCATCGCCCGGAAAATGCAGGGCGCTGGCGGTGTGGCTGCCGATGGGGGTGTGGGAAATGGAATAGGTCATCCGCGGGACGGTAGGCCGGGACACGCGGGGGGCAAACCCTGACGTTGCGTGAGGGGCGTCAGAGGGGGCGCACATCCCTGAAGGTGGCGGCTTCGCCCAGTTTGGCGCCCGTGGCGTCGGTCAGGGGCCAGATGATGGCGTTGCGGATTTCGAACCGCCTGCCGCTGGCGGAGACGCGGATGCCGGCATAGTTCTCGATGAAACCTTTCTCGCGCATCTGGGCAAACATGGCGTCCCGCTGGCCGCGTTCGGCCGGTTCGGCGGTGCGCCGAGAGGGCATGGAGGTGAGTGTCTGCCAGTCCATCTCCCACAGGTGCTGGGCCGCGAGGTTGCCGTAGGTCAGGACCGGATCGTCGGCGGTGTTGTGCGACAGGATCGGAAAGGGCGCGTGGTAGAGGGCTTTGGCGGTGTCGGGGTCATGCAGCGGACGGCCAAGCAGGCGCGCGAAGGTGGTGGCCAGGAGGGTGGCGTGGGCAGGTTGGTAGGCGTTTTTGGGGGAGGGGGCGTGCATGGAAGTTGGCTGGTCTGGATCGTGGAAGCAGTATCTGGTGCGGGTCAGCGCGTGACGGTTGGTGGTCTTGGCCGCAGAAACGGTGACGGGTCGATCAGGGCGAGGGCTGCGAGGTTGGTTGCCAGACCAAGTGCAGAGGCGATGGTGAAGCTTTGTTCAAAGGGAATGGAGAACAGGGCGTCGGCGGCAAAGATGTAGAGGCGCGCTGTCGACACTGTAAGCCCGAGGGCAAAGGCGAGGCGCATCAGGCGTTGGTGTCGGGCGAACCGGCGTCGTTTTGCAGAGTTCAGCGCAAGAAGCATGGCCGCGATCATGCCAAGGCAGATCGCCCAGGTGACGATCTGGGTGAGCAGACCGCCGAGGGCGGGGAAGACCAGAACCATATACATGACGCCAAGGCTCGAGGTGATGCCTGTCGCGATGAAGGTACGGCCGGCGAGACGGTGCAGTTGGGGTGTTTTGCGGCGCAACCCGGGGTGAAACTGCAGCGGGGCAATGAGGAAAAAGATCAGTCCGGGCAGAAGGTGGAACGTCGTGGCGATCGGGTGTGCGGCGTAACGCTGATCGACGAGAGGCAGGGCGTCATGGCTCTGCCAGACAAAGAGTAGCCGGTCGATGCTGTCACGCAGGACTGGCCAGGAAAGACCGTAGAGCAAGAGTGTTGTGATCGTGGAGCGCACGTAGGCCCCTGTATTCGAAACGAGCAGGCGAAAGAAAGCCCCGCCGGTAGGGCGGGGCTTTGAAATGGTTTACTTCAGGATCGAGCGGCCTGCGTATTCGGCGGTTTCGCCGAGCAGTTCTTCGATGCGGATCAGCTGGTTGTATTTCGCGAGCCGGTCGGAACGCGCCAGCGAGCCGGTTTTGATCTGGCCGCAGTTGGTGGCAACCGCGAGATCGGCGATGGTGGCGTCTTCGGTTTCGCCCGAGCGGTGCGACATCACGTTGGTGTAGCGGGCGCGGTGGGCCATGTCGACGGCCTTGAGGGTCTCGGTCAGCGAGCCGATCTGGTTCACCTTGACCAGCATCGAGTTGGCAACACCCTGGGCGATGCCGTCGGCGAGGCGGGCCGGGTTGGTCACGAAGAGATCGTCCCCGACCAGCTGGACCTTGTCGCCGATCATGTCGGTCAGGATTTTCCAGCCTTCCCAGTCGTCTTCGTCCATGCCGTCTTCGATCGAGATGATCGGGTAGTCGTTGCAGAGATCGGCGAGGTACTGGGCGTTTTCGGCCGAGGTCAGCGATTTGCCTTCGCCTTTCAGCTCGTATTTGCCGTCCTTGTAGTATTCCGAGGAGGCGCAATCGAGGGCGAGGTAGATGTCTTCACCCAGCTTGTAGCCGGCTTTTTCGACCGAGGTCTTGATGAAGTCGAGCGCGTCGCGGGTCGAGGCGATGTTGGGGGCAAAGCCGCCTTCGTCACCGATGCCGGTCGACAGGCCTGCGGCGGAGAGTTCTTTTTTCAGGGTGTGGAAGACTTCGGCGCCCATGCGCACGGCTTCTTTGATGTTGGCAGCCGACACAGGCATGATCATGAATTCCTGGATGTCGATCGGGTTGTCGGCGTGTTCGCCGCCGTTGATGATGTTCATCATCGGCACCGGCAGGATGCGGGCCGAGGTGCCGCCAACGTAGCGGAACAGGGGCTGGGCGGTGAAATCGGCTGCGGCCTTGGCCACGGCCAGCGAGACGCCGAGGATGGCATTGGCGCCGAGGCGGCCCTTGTTCGGGGTGCCGTCGAGTTCGATCATGGCCTCGTCGATGGCAACCTGTTCGGTCACGTCAAAGCCGACCAGCGCCTCGGCGATTTCGCCGTTGACGGCGGCCACGGCTTCGAGAACGCCTTTGCCGAGATAGCGGTCCTTGTCGCCATCGCGCTTTTCCACGGCTTCGTGGGCCCCGGTCGAGGCGCCCGAGGGCACGGCGGCGCGGCCCATGGTGCCGTCTTCGAGGATCACGTCGACTTCGACGGTGGGGTTGCCACGGCTGTCGAGGATTTCGCGGGCGTGGATGTCGATAATGGTGCTCATCGGGACTCTACTTCCTTGGGAATATGGTCGTTTGCGCGTTTCATAGCAGGGGCGTGGCGAATGTAAACGGCCTGAGCGCAGGGATGCGGCAGGTTAGCGCGAACAGCGACATGTTGGCCCCTGTGGCGGGGTGGGCAGGGGCGCTGCCCCTCTGGGTCCGGCGGGGCCGGCCCCATTCACCCCGAAGTATTTCGGGTGCATTGAAGCGGATCAGTCCTGCGGGAACTCGGCCTGTGGTTCGGCGACGGGGCGCGAGAGACGACGTTCGCGCAGGAAGGTGTAGAGGCCGGTGGCGATGATCAGACCGGAGCCGAGCAGGGTGGGAAGGTCGGGGCGTTCGGAGAAGACGAAGACACCGACCAGCATGGAGAAGACCAGCCGGGTGTAGCGGAAGGGGGCGACAACCGAGGCTTCGCCCACGCGCATGGCGATGACGATGCCGAGATAGCCGAGGGCACCGAAGACGATGGCGCCTGCGAACATGCCGGATTGTGCGCTGTCGATGGCGGCAAGGGGCGTGCCGGTGAAGGCCAGCATCAGCCCGCCCGCGATGATCAGCGAGGCAAAGCCCTGGAAGGAGACGACGTAGGAGGAGACGGCGGCATCGATGCGGCGGGTGATGAGATCGCGGGCCACCACGGCGACCACGGCAACGAGGACAAGGAGGGTCGCGGGCTGGAAGCCTTCGAAGCCGGGGCGGATGATCATCAGGACGCCGATAAAGCCGATGCCGATCGCGCTCCAGCGCCGCCAGCCGACCTGTTCGCCGAGGAAGAGGGCCGCGCCCATGGTAAGGACCAGCGGCAGGGCCTGGAAGACGGCGGCGACGGTGGAGATGTCGACCAGTGCCAGGGCCGAGGCAAAGAACATCGCGGCAAAGCCTTCGCTGGCGGCCCGCCACAGGAGGGGGGCACGCCAGGCGGCGCGGGCAAAGAGGTTCTGGCCCTTGAGAGTGGCGGTGATGGCGAAGATCAGCGAGGAGCCGATGCCGAGGCCGATCAGGATCTGGCCGGTGGCCAGCGACGACGACAGGGCCTTGATGAACATGTCTTCAAGGGTAAAGCCCGCCATGGCGAGGACGATGAGAAGGATGCCCTGGACGTTGTTCATGAAATGGCCTGCAAAAGAGTTCGCGTGTTAACGACCAGAAGCGACAAATCCGGGCATGGCGCAAGCGTATTTGCGACATTGCGCCATGGGATTTTGTGAGGCCACGTATCACGGGGCGTGATGGCAGGGCGCAGTACATGCGCCGTGCTGATGGTGTCAGAGCGGGCGGATCTTGAGGCTTGTGATGCGGTTGGCCTCGCGGTCCATGACCTCGAAGCGGAAGCCGTGGAACGAGAAGACCTGGCCGACGGTGGGGATCATCTGGGCCTCGTGGATCACCAGACCGGCGATGGTGTTGGCCTCGTCATCCGGCAGCGCCCAGTCGGTTGCGCGGTTCAGGTCGCGGATCGTCATCGCGCCGTCGATCAGGAACTGGCCGTCATCCGAGCGGGCGATTTCCGGCTCGTCGTCGATGTCGAATTCGTCGGTGATCTCGCCGACGATTTCCTCGAGGATGTCTTCGAGCGTGATCAGGCCCTGAAGCGAGCCGTATTCGTCGACCACCAGCGCAAAGTGCGAGTGGCGGCGCAGGAATTCGCGCATCTGGTCGTCGAGCGAGGTGGTCTCGGGGACGAAGTAGGGCTCTTTGGCGACCTCTGCGATGGCGAAGTCAGTGAGGCTTTCGAAGGCGCCTTCGGCGTTGGAAATCCGCTGGTAGAGGGCGCGGAACAGGTCTTTGGCATGGACCACGCCGATGATGTTCTCGGGGTCGTCCTTGAACACCGGCAGGCGGGTGTGGTTGCTTTCAAGACATTGGTTCAGGATCGCGGTGGCATCGTTGTCGGCGTCGATCATCTCGATGCCGGAACGGTGCAGCATGATTTCCTCGACGGCGCGGTCGGCAAGGTCCAGCGCGCCGAGAATGCGGTCGCGGTCTTCTTTCTCGACGATGCCTTCGGAGTGGCCGAGCTGGATCGCGCCGGCGATTTCCTCGCGCACGGCGAGGATGTGGCTGTCGGGGTCGATCTTGACGCCGACCACGCGCAGGACGCCGCGCACAAGAAGACGCACGGCGCTGACGATGGGGGCAAACAGGGTGACCAGCACGCCGATGGGGGCGGCGACGCGGGCGGCGGCGCCTTCGGGGTTCGAGATCGCGTAGGTCTTGGGCAGAACCTCGGCGAAGATCAGGACCAGGAGGGTCATGACGAGGGTGGCCAGCGCCACGCCGGATTCGCCAAAGGCGCGGGTGAAGATCGCGGTGGCGAGCGAGGCCGCGAGGATGTTGACCAGGTTGTTGCCCAGAAGCACCGAGCCGATCAGGCGTTCATTGTCCTCGGTGATACGCAGGGCGCGGGCGGCGCCGCGGTTGCCCTTGTCGGCCTGCGTGCGCAGCTTGCCGCGCGACGCGGCGGTCAGCGCGGTTTCCGAGCCGGAGAAGAACCCGGACAGCACCAGCAGCCCCAGAATGGCGCCTGCGGTGATCCAGAACCCTGCATCCAATGACGATGTCGTGACTTCCATTTTCGGTGTCTATCCTCTTAGGTCACTTGGGTTATGGGGCGCGGGCGGCGCGCAATCAAGGGATCAGCGGATGAGAATTGTCGATCTGGGTGTGCTTGAGGGGCCTGTACTGGTGTTTGGCGGGCCATATTCCAATTTGCAGGCGACCGAGGCGCTCATGTCCGAGGCGGTGCGGCGCGGTATTGCGCCCTCGCGGATGATCTGCACGGGGGATGTGGTGGCCTATTGCGCGGCCCCTGCGGAGACGGTGGCGCGGGTGCGCGAGAGTGGATGTGTCGTGGTGGCGGGGAACTGTGAAAAGCAGCTTGCGGCCAATGCCATGGACTGTGGCTGTGGATTTGAAGAGGGCACCGCCTGTGACCTGTTGTCGGCAGGGTGGTACGCCCATGCGGATCGCGAGATCGGGGCGGATGATCGTGCGTGGATGGCGGGGCTGCCGGATCTGGCGGTGTTTACGCATGAAGGCAAACGCTGGGCCGTGCTGCATGGCGGGATGAGCGACATCAGCCGGTTTCTCTGGAGTGTCTCGCAGGAGGCTGATTTTGCGGGAGAAATCGGATTGGTGCGCCGTGCCGTGGGGGATGTAGATGGCGTTCTTGCCGGGCATTGTGGCATTCCATTCCGGAGGGACGTGGCCGGTGTGGAGTGGGTGAATGCCGGGGTGATCGGGATGCCGCCGCATGATGGCGGGACGGCGACGCGTTATGCGGTGCTGGAGGGCGGAACGGTTGAATTCTGTACGCTGGCCTATGATGCAACGGCGGCGCGGGAGGCGATGGAAGCGGTGGGCCTGCGGCAGGGGTATCACGCGGCGCTGACCTCGGGGATCTGGCCGTCGGAGGATGTTCTGCCGCCTGTGTTACGACGGGCCGATCAGGTTTTGCCCGCCAGCGGGTGATGGGTCATCACCAGTTCGCGCAGGCGTTCATCAAGCACGTGGGTGTAGATTTCCGTGGTGGAAATGTCGGCGTGGCCCAGAAGGGTCTGGATCACCCGCAGGTCGGCACCGTTGGCCAGCAGGTGCGTGGCAAAGGCGTGGCGCAGCGTGTGTGGTGTGACCTTTTCAGGTGATACGCCACCATTCACCGCCAACTCTTTGATAAGCATGTAGAATCGGTGTCGAGTGAGATGGCCGGACTTCCCCCGTGACGGGAACAGGAAGCGGGATTTCGGGTGGCCTTTTTCGCGGGCGGCTTCCTCGGCCTCGTCGCGGGATTTGAGCCAGTCGGCAAGGGCCGCGCGGGCCGGTGGCGACAGGGGCACCATGCGTTCCTTGCTGCCTTTGCCCATGATCAACAGCATGTTGGGATCGCCGCGGGCGGCAGAGACCGGAAGAGAGACCAACTCCGTGACACGCATTCCGGTGGCGTAGAGCAGTTCCAGAAGACAGGTGTTGCGCAGGCGGTCTGACGGGGTGCGGCCAGAGGCGCGGGCGGCTTCAAGCAGGCGGTCGACCTCGGCTTCGTCGAGTGTTTTTGGCAGGCGTTTGTCGCGGCCCGGACCCTTGATCTGGATCGCCGGATTGCTGTCGCGCCAGCCTTCTTCAAAGGCGAAACGGTAAAGCTGTTTGATCGCGGAGAGGCGGCGGGCGCGGGTGGACTTGGCCAGGCCCTGGGCCTCGCAGTGGATCAGGTAGGTTTCGATATCGGAGCGGGTTGCTTCCGCGACGGAGACCTTGGTGTCATTGGCCCATGCGGCAAAGTTCTCAAGGTCGCGGCGGTAGCTGATCAGGGTGTTTTCCGAGGCGCCGAGCTCGGCGGATTGTGCTTCAAGAAAAAGCTCCAGCCAATTGTAAACGCTCATGTTTTACCCCCTGAAATCCAGAAGGGCGGCCTGGAGGGCGGCGCGGCGGGCGGTGTCTTCGAGACCAACCGCGCGGAAGATCGCCAGCGCATTGGTCAGGGCGGCAAGATCGCCGGAGGCGCCGGCCTCCATCTGGTCCATGGCGCGCAGGATGACCTCGCCCAGTTGGCCGCGCACAAGCATGGTCGAGATGTCCTGCGGCACGCCTGCGTCGTGGAAGGCATCGGCGATGGCGCGGTGCAGCGGGTTGGTCGGGGTGCGTGGCGGCGTGCCCATGGCGAGACCGGCAAGGAAATCGCGCGGGCCGGACTTGGCGGCCAGTTCATAGGCGGGCGACAGGAGGGCGACATCGCGGGCAAGGCGGGCGCTCACGCCGGTTAGTTTCAGGCGCAAGAGGCGTTCGCCGTAGAGGCGGGCGAAGGGCACCTCGAGATGCACCGACTGCATGGCGGACCAAGCCGACGGGAGGGTATCGGCCACGGCGTTGGCGTCCTGTGCCTCGATGGCGCGGTCGAAGGCCTGCACGGCGGCGACACGATCCCAGATCATGCCGGAGGCCGAGGGTTTGCCTTCGGAGTAGATGCCGAGCAACCGGTTGGCTGGCAAAGCGCCGGTGCGTGCCAGACGTTCTGCCGCATCGAGACGGGCCTTCCAGCCGGCGGTTTCACGCAGGTCCGCATGGGCAAAGGGGCGCGGCAGGCCGGTGGTGGGGCGAGCTTCGCCGATGGCTTCGTAGAGGCGGAAGGTCAGCGGGGTGATCGTGCCGGGGGCCACGTCGAGCGGGTCGCCTTCAAAGAGATCGGGATCGAGGAAACGGGCCAGAAGCGCGTCTTCCTCGGCGGTCAGAAGGCCCAGCGCATTGGCGGTGCCAAGGGTCAGGACGGCGGCCGTCCATTCGCCCGCGCGGGCAGTACAGAACACGCGGGTGGCATAGTTCGGCGCGAGGTGCGGGGATTTGGCAAGCTGCGCACAGGCGCGGTCTTCGCGCCCCAGAAGCAGCGTGATGTCGAGCCAGCGTTCGAACAGGGCGGGTGTATCGGGGCCTGCGCGGTCGATCAGCGCCTCGGCTTGATCCAATGCGCCCATTTCCATCAGCTTGTCGATGCGGGTGAGCAGCATGGCGTCTGGGCCGGCGGGATCGGTGGTCGGATTGGCCTCGGCCAGAAGCAGGGTGTAGAGCAGCGCCTGCGTTGCGGGCACGAGTTCGGGGCGCGCCCCGGCGATCAGGGCGCCAAGGCGGTCGGATTGGCTGTTCTGCCAGAGGGTCTGGGGCAGGCCGGTCATATGCGGCGGCAAGAGGCCCACGGCGTTGCGGCCGGGATCGTCCAGCGTGTCGACAGAGATGGTCGGCGTCTCGACACCGGCAGAGACCGGCGGTTCCTCGAGTTGAAGGGTGACGGTGGGGGTCTGGTTCAGCCAGTCGATGGCCGAGAGAGGTACGGGCTCTTGCGCCCAAAGCGATGTCGGCACGGCCAGTAGCAGCGCCGCGAGGGGTGCCCTAGTTGCCATTTGTCGGTGTCAGGGTCACGGGAACCCGGATTTCCTGTTGTGGTGCGCTGAAGTCAGCCCCGAGGATCGGCCCGACATAGGCGTAGCCGACAAGGCCGATCGCAGCCAAGGCGACCAGCAGGAAAAGGAAGAGGATCAGCTTGCCCATTGTAACCCCGTATGACTCTGCCTGTTTTTTTTGGAACTTATAACTGGCCTTTTCGGCAATATCACGTCATTCAGTGCCGAAAGATGAAATTTGGGCGAAGCTTGGCCTATCTGGGGCGTGACTGATGCGTTTGAAGCTTAAAAAGACAGTGGTTCTCGTGGGCATGATGGGGGCCGGGAAAACGGCTGTGGGGCGGGCTTTGGCAGCGCGTCTCGAGGTGCCTTTCCTGGATTCGGATGCGGAAATCGAAAAGGCGGCCAACATGAGCATCGCCGAGATTTTTGCCCGCGACGGCGAGCCGTTCTTCCGCCGCAAGGAGGCGCAGGTGATTGAACGCCTGCTGGACGAGGAACGCGGTATCCTGTCGACGGGGGGCGGGGCCTATCTTGCTGATGGCAACCGCACGGTGATTGGCGAAAAGGGCATCGCGGTCTGGCTGGATGCGGATCTTGAGCTGCTGTGGAACCGGGTCAAGCACAAGGACACGCGACCCCTGCTGCGCACCGCCGATCCCAAGGCGACGCTGACCGAGATTTTCGAGGCACGTGTGCCTGTTTATTCGCTGGCGGAACTGTCGGTGAAGGCGGACCCGTCCTATTCGATTGAAGAGATGGCCGAGAGGGTGGTGGATGCGCTGCTGACGCGGCCCGACGTACTGGAGACACTGGCATGATGGAAACCGTTCACGTGGGGCTGGGCGATCGCGCCTATGACATTCATATCGGCCCCGGCCTTCTGGCCCGTGCGGGCGAGCTGATCAAGCCGATGCTGAAACGCCCGCAGGTGCGGGTTGTGACCGACGAGAACGTGGCCGCGATTCACCTTGATGGCCTGCGTGCCGGACTGGCCGCGGCGGGTATCGAGATGGAGGCGCTGGTGCTGCCTGCGGGGGAAAGCACCAAGAGCTGGCCGCATTTCGAGCGCACGGTGGAATGGCTTCTGGAAGAGAAGGTCGAGCGGCGTGATCTTGTCGTGGCCTTTGGCGGTGGTGTGATCGGCGACCTGACCGGTTTTGCCGCGGCGGTGCTGCGTCGGGGTGTTGGGTTCGTGCAGATCCCGACCTCGCTTCTGGCGCAGGTCGACAGTTCGGTTGGCGGCAAGACCGGCATCAACTCGGCGCAGGGCAAGAACCTGATCGGGGCGTTCCACCAGCCATCGCTGGTTCTGGCGGACACCGAGGTATTGGGCACGCTGACGGCGCGGGATTTCCTTGCCGGTTATGGCGAGGTGGTGAAATACGGCCTGCTGGGCGATGCGGCGTTTTTCGAGTGGCTTGAGGCGCAGGGACCGGCGCTTGCATCGGGCGATATGACGGCACGGATCGCGGCGGTGAAACGCTCCTGCGAGATGAAGGCCGAGATCGTGGCACGCGACGAGACCGAGCAGGGGGATCGCGCGCTTTTGAACCTTGGTCATACCTTCTGTCACGCGCTGGAAGCGGCCACTGGATACGGGGATCGCCTGTTGCACGGCGAGGGGGTTGCGATTGGTTGTGCGCTGGCCTTTGAACTGAGCCACCGTCTTGGCCTGTGTTCGCAGGAAGAGCCGAGCCGCGTGCGCGCCCACCTTGCCGAGATGGGCATGAAGGTGGACCTTAGGGACATTGACGGTGATCTGCCGGATGCCGATGGCCTGCTGGACCTGATGGGGCAGGACAAGAAGGTTGTGGACGGGCAGTTGCGATTTATCCTCGCCAAGGGGATCGGCAAGGCTTTCGTGACATCGGACGTGCCGCGTGATGTGGTGAAGGGCCTGCTTGAGGACGAATTGAAGCGGCGGTGAGCGCATGGCCTACAGGGCGGAGTTCCTAGACGATATGGCCGGAGGGCGCCCCGTGATGGGGCTGCTGGTCTTGTCTTCGGATGAGGTTCTGGAACAGGACATGCGGGTTTTGTTGCCAGCCTCGGCGGTGGTGATGCACACATCGCGTGTCGAGAATTCGGACGAAATCACCGGCGATACGCTGGCGGCGATGGCAGAGACGCTGACACCGGCCGCGCGGGCCTTGCCACCTTCGGCGAGGTTTGACGTGATCGGCTATGGCTGTACCTCGGGAACGGCGGTGATCGGGTCTGACCGCGTGGCGGAACTGGTGCGTGCGGGTGCCAGGGTGGCGCAGGTGACCTCGCCCCTGGATGCGTTGCAGCGGGCCTGTGCGTCGCTTGGGGTTTCGCGGCTGGCGCTCTTGTCGCCCTATGTCGAAGAGGTCTCGGACCGGCTTCGACAGGCCATGGCGGCGCGGGGGCTTGAGACACCGGTGTTCGGCTCGTTCAACGAAAGCCGCGAGGAGGCGGTCGCGCGGATTTCCCCGGCTTCGATCATCGAGGCGGCTGTCGATCTGGGGCAGAGAGAGGTTGAGGCGGTGTTCATGTCCTGCACCAACCTGCCATCGCTTTCGGTGATCGAAGAGATCGAGGCGTTTATCGGAAAACCGGTGCTGTCGTCGAACCAGGTGCTGGCCTGGGACATGGCGCGGAGGGCGGGGATCACCTCCATGCCGGTGCCGGTCGGGCGGTTGCATCGCGCTTAGCGCAACTCGCTTTATTGTCCACTGGCGTTACCGCGTCAAAACGCCCTATCAAATCCGCGTAACATTTAGGCAAGTGTCGCCTTCAATACTGTTTTGAAGGAAGTGAACCCATGTCGTCCTATCTCAAGTCGCACCCGACCCGTGATGGTTTCTTTGGTGAATATGGCGGTGCCGAGTTGCCGCCGGTTCTGGAGCCACATTTCAAGGCGATCGGGGAGGCCTATGACAAGATTTCCAAGTCGGCCGAGTTCATTCGTGACCTGCGCTATGTGCGCAAGCATTTCCAGGGGCGTCCGACGCCGGTCTCGCATCTGAAGAACCTGAGCGACATGTGCGGCGGGGCGCAGATCTATGCCAAGCGCGAAGACCTGAACCATACCGGCGCGCACAAGCTGAACCACTGTATGGCCGAGGCGCTGCTGGCCAAGCACATGGGCAAGACCAAGCTGATGGCGGAAACCGGCGCGGGCCAGCATGGTGTGGCGCTGGCCACGGCGGCGGCTTATTTCGGCATGGAGTGCGAAATCCACATGGGCGAGATCGACATCGCCAAGGAAGCGCCGAACGTGACGCGGATGAAGCTTTTGGGGGCGGAGGTTGTGCCCGTGGGCTTTGGCGGGCGGTCGCTGAAAGAGGCGGTGGATTCGGCGTTCCAATCCTATGTGCCGCAGGCCGACACCGCGCTGTTTGCGATTGGTTCGGTCGTCGGGCCGCACCCGTTCCCGATGATGGTGCGCGATTTCCAGCACGTAGTGGGCATCGAGGCGCGCGAGCAGTTCATGGAAATGACCGGCCAGTTGCCGGACATGGTCGCGGCCTGCGTGGGCGGTGGTTCGAACGCGATGGGCCTGTTTGCGGGGTTCATCGACGACGCGGACGTGGCGCTTTACGGGGTTGAGCCGATGGGCACCTCGTCCAAGCTTGGCGATCACGCGGCGACCATCACCTATGGCGAGGATGGCGACATTCACGGCTTCCGCACCATGGTTCTGAAGGACGAAAACGGCGAGCCTGCACCGGTGCATACTGTGGCCTCGGGGCTGGATTATCCGGGTGTCGGACCCGAGCACGCCTATCTTTATCGTTCGGGCCGCGCCAACTATACGGCCGCGAACGACAAGGAGGCGCTGGATGCCTTCTATAAGCTCTCCAAGCACGAAGGCATCATCCCCGCGCTTGAAAGCGCCCATGCAGTGGCCTTTGCCATGCGCGAGGCGGCGAACAACCCGGGCAAGTCGATCCTGATCAACCTGTCGGGTCGCGGGGACAAGGACATCGACTATGTCACCGAAACCTATGGGTTCGGCGTCGAGTAAGCCCGTGTGACAGCCAATTGAAAACGCCTCTGCATTGGTCGGGGGCGTTTTTGTTTTCGGGATCAGATCAGGGAGAGTTCGCCGTTGCCGGCTGGAACCAGAGGGTGGTTTCGTCCGTCATTGCGCGTACCGCAAGATCGCCCGACGCGGTTGTATTCCGAGACTTGCTTGGCCGCCTACCGCCCTTTCAGCACCATCAGTTCGCCGACGTTGTCCTTGGTGACATAGCCGACCATCTGGCCGCTGCTGGCAGAGATCAGGGCGACAGCGGGGGCGCCTTTGTGCAGGGCGTCCAGCACCGCTTCGAGGCCGGCAGTCAGGGGCAGGCGCGGGATGTCGGTGGTCATGATCTCGGCGACCGGCTGCATCTTGTGGTCATCCCCCATCATGGCGTGGAAGATGGCGTTGCGGGTGACAAAGCCCAGCAGGGCACCGCTGGTGTCTTCCACCGGGAATTCGTGCTGCGTGGTGCGGATCAGGGCGGCGGCTGCGGCGCTGGCGGTATCGGTGGGGGAAAGGGTTTCGTAGGTGGTGATCATCGCGTCGCGGGCGGTCAGGCGGCGGGTGACGGCGCGGATGGCGACGTCCTGGTTCTCGGCATTGGCGGCGATGAAGACGAAGAAGGCCACGAGGATCAGGATCGGGTTACCGGTGTTGAGGCCGAGAAAGGCCAGTAGAAGCGCCACAAGTTGCCCGGCGGCGGCAGCGATGCGGGTGGCCTGAACGCGGGACATGTAGAGGCTGAGGGCGGCGCGGAAGACGCGTCCGCCATCCATCGGGAAGGCCGGGATCATGTTGAAGACGGCAAGGAACAGGTTGATCATGGCCAGTTGGGCGAAAAAGCCGATCTCGGGGTCTTCGAGGTTGGGCATGGTCGAGAAATCGGGGCGCGCCCCGAAGAGCACGGCCAGCACGAACCAGATCACCACGTTCACGGCGGGGCCGGCGATGGCCATCAGGATCTCCTCGCGCGGTTTTTCGGGCATCTTTTCAAGGCGTGCCATGCCGCCGATGGGCAGGAGCGTAATATCGGGGGTGCGGATGCCGAAGCGACGCGCCACGAGGGCATGACCGTATTCGTGGGCGAGGACGCAGGCAAAGAGGGCGATCACCAGTGAGACATTGCGCAGGGCGGCCTCGGGGCCGGACTGGACGTAGGCGGCCCAGCCGATCCAAGCCAGCAGCAGGACGAACGTCAGGTGGATGCGGACTTCGCTGCCAAGAAGGCGACCGAGGGAAATGGACCAGCTCATGACATCTCCTGCAAAGTGAAAAGGGGACGGCTGACCGTCCCCTTCATTACATCAGATGGCCCCAGCGGCGTCGAGGGGCGCGTCGTCAGCCTGCGGCGCGTTGCACGAGGTTGAGGCAGATGCGGGTTGCCGCGGCCATGTCCTGCACGCTGATCCACTCAAGCGGGCCGTGGATTTGTTGCATCCCGGTAAAGAGGTTGGGGCAGGGGACGCCAAGTTCGGTAAGGCGCGAGCCATCGGTGCCGCCACGGATCGGGATCGAGAGCGGCTCGAAGCCTTCGTCGCGATAGGCGTCGCGGGCGAGATCAACCGGGGTCATGTCCTTTTCCAGCCAGTAGCGCATGTTGCGGTATTGCTTGGTGATGGTGCAGGTGACACTGGCCCCCGGAAAATCGGCCTCGGCTTTGGCGCAGGCTTCTTGCAGGCGGGTGCGGCGGGCCTCAAGCCCGTCCAGTTCGAAATCGCGCAGGATGAACTTGAGCGTGGCATCGGACGAGCCGCCTTCCATGCCGTAGCAGTGGATGAACCCCTCGCGGCCTTCGGTGGTTTCCGGTGTTTCGCCCTCGACATCGAGATCGGTGACAATGCTCGCGGCGACATGCAGCGCGTTGACCAGCGTGTTCTTGGCCCAGCCCGGGTGGGCGGAGATGCCCTTGACCACAACCACCGCGCCATCTGCCGAGAAACTTTCGAACTCGATGCTGCCGGCGCGGCTGCCGTCGAGGGTGAAGGCAAAATCCACGTTGAAATCGGCGGGCAGGCGGTCGTCGACCCCACGGCCGATTTCTTCGTCGGGGGTAAATGCAAGACGCACGCGGCCATGTTTCAGATCGGGGGTGGTGAGAAGGTGTTCGGCCATTGTCATGATGATGGCGACGCCGGATTTGTCGTCGGCCCCCAGCAGGGTGAGGCCAGAGGCGGTGATGATGTCGTCACCCGACTTGGCGGCGAGATAGGGCAGCTTGGCCGGATCAAGCAGCAGGTCGGGATTGTCGGGATAAGTGATCGGCGTGCCGTCCCATGCGGTGTGGACACGCGGTTTGACGCCTGTGGCGTTGAACTGCGGCGCAGTATCGACATGGGCGCAGAAGCCGATGGACGGGGCGGCGGTATCGGTGGCGGGGACCGTGGCCAGAACCGCGCCATAGGGGGTGAGTTCGATCTCTGCCGCGCCGATCCGTTCGAGTTCGGCAACCAGATGGCGCTGCATGTCGAGCTGGATCTCGGTGCTGGGCTGGCTGGGAGAGGTTTCATCGCTCTGGCTGTCGATGGCGCAATAGGCCACGAGGCGGGATTCCAGGGCGCGGTCGAAGGCGGGGTAACGGCTCATGTCGGGTGTCCAATCCTTGGGGGTTGGCGGCAGAATGAGCGCGAAGCGGGGCGGAGTTCAAGGGCAAAGAAAGGGGCAAAGAAAAAGGGCCGGCGCGGTGCCGACCCTTTGGGTGTTTTCGTGAAGCGGGGCTGTGCCGCCAGCCGCTTAGAACGGGATTTCGTCGTCAAGGTCGCGCGAGGGGGCACCGCCGCCCTGACCGCCGCCAAAGCTGCCGCCCTGATCGTTGCCGTAACCGCCGCCGTAGCCGCCCTGATCGCCACCGCCGTAGCCGCCACCGTAGTTGCCGCCGCCACCCTGGCCACCGCCATAGTCGCCGCCGCCACCGCTGCGGCCATCAAGCATCACGAGGGTGGCGTCAAAGCCCTGAAGCACAACCTCGGTCGAGTAGCGGTCCTGGCCGGACTGGTCCTGCCATTTGCGGGTTTGCAGTTTGCCTTCGATGTAAACCTTGGAACCCTTGCGCAGGTATTGTTCGCAGACCCGCACCAGCCCTTCGGAGAACACGGCAACCGAGTGCCATTCGGTGCGTTCACGGCGTTCGCCGGTGTTGCGGTCTTTCCAGGTCTCGGAGGTGGCAATGCGCAGGTTGCAGACCTTGCCGCCGTTCTGGAACTGGCGCACTTCGGGGTCGCGGCCCAGATTGCCCACGATAATGACTTTGTTGACGGATCCGGCCATGTGTTGTTCCCCTCAGAATCTCTTGTTTTGGTTTGCGCCAGCATAGACCATTCCACGCCCTGCATTGGAAGGCCAATTTCCATTTTTTTCACCGCCTGCGCCGATAGGTTTTCAGCACGAAACCGCCAAGGACGCTGCGGCCTTTTCAGGAATGCTGGAAAATTTCTTAAAATCACGTATATAGGCGCACGAGAAATGGAACGGGGCAGTGCGCAGGCATGAAACGCGTCATTCTTTTGAGTGCTTTGATTGTCGGGCTCGGCGCGGGTGTGCCGGCCTCGGCGGATATTCTGTCGACAAAGAGCAAGAAGAACCTGTTCCGCTCTCAGACCAAGGTTCTGGATAACCGCGCCAAGCAGCAGTACCGCAATTCGGTGCGGCTTCAGCCCAAGCCGATCTATACGCCCAGCAAATGGGGCGATGGCAGTTTCAAGGGCAAGTACAACGGCCCCTACCTTGGCATGGCAAGGGAAGCGGCGCTGCGGCACGGTATTCCTGTCGATCTGTTCCTAAAGCTGGTGCAGCAGGAGTCGGGATGGAACGCCAATGCCAAATCGCACAAGGGTGCGCTTGGGCTTGCGCAGTTGATGCCCGAGACGGCGCGGTCCCTGAACGTGGACCCGCTGGACCCTTACCAGAACCTTGATGGCGGGGCGCGCTATCTTGCCAAGCAGTACAAGGCTTTTGGTTCGTGGCGGCTGGCGCTGGCGGCTTATAACGCTGGCCCGCAGGCGGTGCGCAAACATGGGGGTGTGCCGCCCTATGAAGAGACCCGCAACTATGTGCGGATCATCTTCGGCAGCTAATGGTTTTGGCGGGTGCCCGTTAATTCCGACAAAAAATATCGGAAATTTGTTCTGGATCAATTGTGGTCCCGTCGAACTCGTGCAAAGACCTCTGGCAGTTGGATGAATGGAGCGGAACCATGTCGCGTGTATTCAAAGGTCTGATGATCGGGGCGCTGAGCGCAGGGACCGGGATGGCAGAGCCGGTCTATGACAGTCTGGAGGCACTGGGCGAGGCGCTGTTCTTTGATGAGAACCTGTCGAAGAACCGCACGCAGGCCTGTGCCACCTGTCATGACCCCGATTATGGGTTTGTCGACCCGCGCGAGACCGAGGCCGGCAGGGCAGTGAGCCTTGGCGATGACGGGGTATCGCTTGGGGATCGCACGGCGCCGACCGCGGCCTATGCGGCCTTCACGCCGGAGTTCCACATCAACAAGGATGGCCAGTATGTTGGCGGCATGTTCTGGGACGGGCGCGAGCCCGGGCTTGAGGGGCAGGCAGGCGGGCCGCCGCTGAACCCGATCGAGATGGGGATGCCCGACAAGGCCTCGGTTGTTGCGCGGCTGATGGAGAATGGCGACTATGTCGTGAGCTTCAACGCGCTGTTCGGCGAGGGGGTGCTGGGCGACGTGGAGGCGGCCTATGACGGCATGACCCGCGCGATTGCAGCGTTTGAGCGGACCGATGTCTTTGCGCCCTTCGATTCCAAGTACGACCGGTTCCTACGCGGGGAGGTGGACCTGACACGCGAGGAGCACATGGGCCGGGTGCTGTTCTTCTCGCCGCAGTTCACGAACTGCAACCTGTGCCACCAGCTGCGCCGCAGTGCGGTGGACCCGCGCGAGACCTTTTCGAACTACGAGTACCACAATATCGGCGTGCCGGTGAACGAACGGGTGCGGGCGGTGAATGGCTCGCCGGAGAAGGCGCTCGACAAGGGGTTGCTGGCCAATCCGGCGGTGGACGCTCCGATCATGGTGGGCAAATTCAAGGTGCCGACCCTGCGCAACGTGGCCGTGACCGGGCCTTACATGCACAACGGCGTGTTCGAGGACCTGCGCACGGTGGTTCTGTTCTACAACAAATACAACAGCAAGGATCCGCAACGGCAGATCAACCCCGAAACCGGCAAGGCGTTCCGCTGGCCGGAGGTGGCCTTTACGCTATCGACGGCGGAGCTGACCGAGGGGCCGGCGCTGGATGACAGGCGTATCGACGCGCTGGTGGCCTTCATGAAGACCCTGACCGACTCCCGGTATGAGCATCTGCTGGAGGAGTGACGAGGACAGAAATTTCTCGAAATTTCTGATGTCGGGCTTTTCTTCTAGAAGAAAAGCGCAGCGAGGTATTTGGTAGGCGCGACTTAGCGCCATTTACGAAGTGTGCCATGCCATTTAGGAAAGCTTGATTTTATGGAAAGCGTTGTTCTGCTGTTTGTCCTTGGGGCGGTTCTTGTTGGGAGATGGTATCTTCGCACGCCCAGTGGCCGGGGATGGGTCGGTGAAGCGACTGTGAAACGCGGGTTGGCGTGGCGCCTGAATCCTGAAGAATACCATGTTCTCAATGATCTAACACTTCCGACCGACAGGGGAACAACCCAGATCGACCACGTCGTTCTATCGCGTTTCGGTATCTTTGTGATCGAGACAAAGAACTGGGCCGGGTGGATTTTTGGAGGTGCTGATCAAAGCGAATGGACGCAGGTCCACTACAAGAGAAAGCGACGTTTTCAAAACCCGCTTAGACAAAACTACCTGCACATCAAAGCTGTTGAAAAGATAACGGATGTGCCACCAGATCATCTGCATGGTCTTGTCGTGTTTGTCGGCGACGCAGAGTTTAAGACATTGATGCCTGCGTCGGTTGTACTTGGCTCTGGCGGTTTGGCCGACGCCATCAGACTGCGAAGGAAAATCGTTTTCTCTGAAGCGCAGGTTCTTTCGCTGCAAAGAAAGCTTGAACGTGCGGCACTGCAACCGGGGCGCAAGACTCGCGTGGCGCATGTGGCCCATGCAAACGAGAGGCGCGCTCAGCGGCAACAAGACACGATTTCATGTCCGCGGTGTGGCGCGAAAATGCGCGAAAGAACCAATCGACAAAGTGGGGCGCGGTTTCTTGGCTGCGCACGCTATCCAAAGTGCAAGGGAACACGGGCCATGCCAGAAAAGGAAGCCAGGCACTAACGCCCTTCTGGCCCGTCATAAGCCCGTTCAACCTTGGCGACGCGTAGGGTGTAGTGATCGTACCAGCGGGTCTTGCCGAGTTTCTGGGCCAGGAGGTGCTGGGCGACGTCTTTCCAGGCCAGGAGGCTGGCTTCGTCCTGCCAATAGCTCACGGTGATGCCGAGGCCGGTTTCGTCGCGGGTGGTTTCCACGCCGATGTAGCCGGGTTGTGCCTTGGCCAGTCTCACCATTTCATCCGCCATCGCGCCATAACCGAGATCGCCCTCGGTGCGTTGGACGGTGAAGATGACGGCGTAATAGGGTGGATCGGGCAGGGGGGCAAAGCGTGACATGGGGGCAGCCTGATTTGACGGGATCAAAAAAGAAAAGGGGCCGGTTGTCCGGCCCCTTGTTGTGTTTCGGCTTGTTTATTCAGCCGCGATCTTGATGACCGGTTCCATGCGTTCGAGCACGTCTTCGGCGAGGTGGCACTTGACCTGGTGGCCGTCGGCCAGGGTCTGGACCGGGGGCACCTCTTTCTCGCAGAGACCGCCGGGGACCTCGCTTTTCCAGCGGCAGCGCGTCTGGAAGGGGCAGCCCGGGGGTGGTGACATGGCCGAGGGGATGTCGCCTTCGAGAACGATGTGTTGTTTCTCGATCGAGGTGTCCGCGATGGGCACCGCCGACAGGAGCGCCTCGGTATAGGGGTGGTAGGGCGGCGCGAAGACCTGATCGGTCGTGCCGAGTTCCACCACGTGGCCAAGGTACATCACCATGACGCGATCCGAGAGATAGCGCACGATCGAGAGGTCGTGGCTGATGAAGAGAAGGGTTGTCTTCTCTTCGCGCTGGATCTCCATCAGGAGGTCGGTCACGGCGGCCTGAACCGACACGTCGAGCGCCGAGACCGGTTCATCGGCCACAACGATGCGGGCGCCGCCGGCAAAGGCGCGGGCGATGCCGACACGCTGTTTCTGACCCCCCGAAAGCTGGCGCGGCATGCGGTCGGCAAAGGCGCGCGGCAGTTTCACGAGGTCGAGCAGTTCCAGCATACGGGCGCGGCGTTCGGCTTCGCTGTTGCCGATGCCGAAGATTTCCAGCGCGCGCATGATCTGGCGGCCCACCGTCATCGAGGGGTTCAGCGTGTCAAACGGGTTCTGGAAGACCATCTGGACATCGGCGACGGTCTTGGTGTCGCGGGCTTCGATCGGTGTCTGTTCGATGTTGTTGTTGTCGAGCAGGATCTGACCGTCGGTCGCGGTTTCAAGACCCATGAGCACCTTGGCGAAGGTCGACTTGCCGCAACCGGATTCCCCCACGATGGCGAGGGTTTCGGATTCGCGGGCTTCGAACGAGAGGGTTTCGTTGGCCTTGACCACTTTCTTGGCGCCGCCGCCGAAGATCGCGTTGGCCGCCACCTCGTAGTATTTCTTGAGGTTGTCCATCTTGAGGACAACCTTGCCGACTTCGGCCTTTTCCTTCTGTTCGCCCACCTGGATCGGCGCGTTCCAGTCGATTTCCTTGTACTTCAGGCAGCGCGTGGTGTGGCGTTCGAACCCTTCCACGGCCTCCATCGGAATGTCTTGAGCGTCGCAGCGACCCTCTTCGAAATAGTCGCAGCGCGGGCCGAAGTTACAGCCCGGTGGCCGCTCGTGGGGCAGGGGGAAGTTGCCGCGGATCGCCACCAGCGGGCGGGCGTTCTTGTCGGCACCCGGCAACGGGATCGAGCGGAACAGCGCCTGTGTATAGGGGTGCTGCATGTTGTCGAAAACATCTTCGATAGAGCCGCGTTCCACGGCTTCGCCCGAGTACATCACGCAGAGACGGTCGCAGGTTTCCAGAACCAGACCGAGGTTGTGCGAGATGAAGAGCATCGAGGTGCCGTATTTCTTGCCGAGGTCCTTGACCAGTTCGACCACGGCGGCCTCGACCGTCACGTCGAGCGCGGTGGTCGGTTCGTCGAGGATCAGCAGCGAGGGTTTCGACATCAACGCCATGGCGATGACGATCCGCTGCTGCTGGCCACCAGAAAGCTGGTGCGGGAAGGAGTTCAGCATGCGCTCCGGGTCGGGCAGGCGCACGTCTGTCACCACTTCCAGCGCGCGGGCATAGGCCTCTTCGGCGCTGACGCCTTCGTGGATCATCGGCACTTCCATCAGCTGTTTGCCGATTTTCATCGCCGGGTTCAGCGAGGCCATCGGTTCCTGATAGATCATCGCGATCTCGTTGCCGCGCACATCGCGCAGTTCCTCGGGGGTGAAGTCGGCGAGGTCGCGGCCCTTGAACTTGATGTTGCCGCCGACGATACGGCCGTTCTTGCCAAGGTCCTGCATGACGCCAAGGGCCACGGTGGATTTGCCGCAGCCGGATTCACCAACGAGGCCAACGGCTTCGCCGGGCATCACGCGGACCGAGAAGTCCATCACGGCCGGGATTTCACGCAGGCGCGTGAAGAAGGAGATAGACAGGCGATCGATCTCGAGGATCGGGCCGTCGTAATCTGCCATTTTACTCATGTTCCAGTCTCCCTGTTGGAGCGGTGGGGTGTTGACCCCGATGATTGTTCGTTGTCCGGGGACCGGCGCGGGGCCGGTCCCACACGGGGTTCATCAGTCGCGCAGGGACTCTTCGCGCAGACCGTCGGCCAGGAGGTTCAGACCCAGCACCAGGCTCAGCAGCGAGAAGGCCGGAACCAGCGCGGGGTGCGGATAGATCGACAGCAGTTTACGGCCGTCATTGATCGTGGTCCCCCAGTCCGGGCTTTCCGGCGGCAGACCCAGGCCGAAGAAGCCCAAGGTCCCCAGAAGGATGGTGGTGTAGCCAATACGCAGGCAGAAATCGACGATCAGCGGACCACGTGCGTTGGGCAGGATCTCCCAGAGCATGATGTACCACGGACCCTCGCCACGGGTTTGCGCCGCTGCCACGTAGTCACGCGTCTGGATGTCCAGCGCGAGGCCACGCACGATGCGGAACACGGTGGGCGAGTTGACGAAGACCACCGAGACGAAGACCACGAGGATACCACCGGGGATATCGAACAGGTCCATCGAGGACGGCAGGATGTTGATGACCGTGCCCGGCGCCGAGATCAGCGACAGGTAGATCCAGACCATCACCACCATGATCCCCGCAAGAAGCGGTGTTCTGACACGCGGACGTGTGTAGTAGCGCGAGTTGATCAGGACGCCGACGAAGATGATCGGGAAGACGAACAGCACCATCGCCATGAAGGACGGGATGCCGGTTGCAACGATCTCGGGGGTCACCAGCAGGTAGAACAGCAGGATCACCGGGAAGGCGAGGATCAGGTTTGCGAGGAACGACAGGCCGGTGTCCAGACGGCCACCGAAGTAGCCTGCCGGAAGGCCCAGCGTGATGCCGACCATGAAGGCAAAGAGCGTCGCCAGAGGCGCGATGCGGATCACGATCCACGAGCCTTCCACCATGCGGGAGAAGACGTCGCGGGCGAGGTTGTCGCCGCCGAGGATATACCAGCAGGCGGTACCGCATTCAGCCGCGTCTGCGCCGCGCATCGGGGTGCCGGGGACCTTGTTCTTCATGCCCGAGACCTGGGTCAGCGGGTCGTGGGTCGCAATCATGTCGAAGACGCCCGAGAAGATCGCGGTGTAGACCCAGAACATCACCAGGCCAAAGCCGATCATGCCGATGGTCGAGTCAAACAGCTTGCCGTAGAGGCCCAGTTTGCGCTTGTAGACGATCGACAGGATGAAGGTCACGAAGAGGGCCAGCCAGACCGGCGAGAAGCGGGCAGCCATCGCGCCGATGATGCCGGCCTTGCCGAAGGGCATGACCATACCGGCGATGATGTAGAGCACTGCCAGCGCGATCAGGCCAAGGAGGCTGTATTTCGAGACCCTGGTGATCAGTTCGATCGGGCCGCTCCCGGCGCTCAGGGTGCCGTCAGCATTGGTGATGACCGCTGCCGGTTTGAAGATGAAGGACGACACGATCTGAAGCGCGACCGCGACGATGAAGATCACCGCGATGATGCTGAAGATCGGGTCGAGTACGGTTCCTACGGAGCCAGTCCAAGTCAGTTTTTCCATGATCAGGCCTCCTTAGGAAATGCGGATACGCGGGTTGAGGTAAACATAGCCGATATCCGAGATCAGCTGTGTGAACAGAACCACGGCCACCGACACCACCGAAACCGCAAGGAGCATTTCGATGTCGTTGTTGCCTGCCGCCGTCACCAGCTGGAAGCCGAAGCCGGGGTAGGAGAACAGCGTTTCCACGATCACCACGCCGTTCAGCAGCCAGGGGAACTGAAGCATGATGACGGTGAAGGGTGCGATCAGCGCGTTGCGCAGGGCGTGTTTCATCACGATGTTGCGGAAGCTGACGCCCTTGAGACGTGCCGTCCGGATGTACTGTGCGGTCATGACCTCGGCCATCGAGGCGCGGGTCATGCGGGCGATGTAGCCCATGCCGTAGAGCGCAATCGTGATAACGGGCAGGGTGAAGTTCTGGAGCGTGGCGTTGTCCATCGCGGATTTCGCCGTGCCTTTGAACAGGGCCTTGCCCTCGATCAGACCCCATTCATGCAGGATCGGGCCGAGACCGAAGCGGGTCGAGGCCAGAAGCGCGATGAAGATAACACCGGAGACGTATTCCGGCGTCGCGGTCGACAGGATCGAGAAGGTCGACAGGGTCCGGTCGGTGCCGCTGCCTTCACGCATACCGGCGAGAACACCGATGATGAGGGCTGAGGGCACCATGACGACCATGACCCAGAACATCAGCTTGCCGGTACTGGCAAGACGCGAACCGAGAACGTCGGACACCGGTGCCTTGGACACCGTCGAAAAGCCCCAGTCGCCCTGAAGGATACCGCAGTAGCGCGGCGTGTCTTCCGGCGCGACGCCGGGACGGACACACTTGCCGACAAGCGAACCGTCTTCCTTGACGGTACGGTGGCCGGGCATGAGGCCAAGCCACTGCGCGTATTTGATGGGTGTGGCCTGAAGATAGCCACGGTCTTCGAGGTAGCTCGCAACCGCTTCGTCGGACATACGGAAGTTGCCCTGCGTTTTCGCGAGTTTCTCGAGGTTGGGATAGAGGTTGGTCATGAAGAACACGATGAACGTCAGGCATAGTGCCGTGACAATCATCATGCCAACCCGCCTTAGAATAAACAGTCCCATTTGATCCCCTGTCGGTCTGTTCCAGTTGTGGTTGGGCCGGACCCGTTATGCCTTGTCGTTGGTCTTGCGCCCTGATGGGCGAAGGGGTCCGAAGCGAAATCGACGGCCCTGCGAGGAGATGCAGGCCCGTTGCATAGTTCCATTAGTGTTTTTGGGAAACGGCTACTCTCTGAAGCTCGCGGCGCGGTAAGGCGGCAGCGGCGGCAAAAAAGGTCAGGACAAGAAGTGCGCTTGCGAGAGCTGGCGTCATGTATCCCCCGTTGGATGCGTTCACCGATCCGAAAATGAACGTTTATTGTTGTTTAGCATCGGGCCGATAAGGCCAGATCGGATCTTCGGACCCCCATTCGGCACCAGAATGGACGCGCCGTCAATGTTCTCTATCGGCATAAACGTGACAAAAAACGACATATGCGGTGTCGAAAACTGACTGCCACACTCACAAACCGGTGATCAGCTGCCGTGCTGGGCGGTCTTTCGAATCTGGCTTGGGGCTGCGCCGAAGTGTTGTTGGCTGAAACGCGAAAAATAGGCGGCGCTGCCAAAGCCGAGACGGTCTGCGATTTCGTTCATCGGCAGGTCCGAGCGGGTCAGGAGGGTGCGGGCCTCATGCTGGATCATCTGGTTGAGCATGTCAGCAGCGGTCAGGCCGGCGCATTGGCGGCAGACCCGCGTCAGGTGAGTCGGGGTGATGTCGAGGTCTTCGGCATAGGCGGCCATCGGGCGGCCCGAGCGGAAATCCTCGGACAGGAGATCGGAAAACCGGCGCACGATGCGTTCGGCGGCGGTGGCGCGCCCTGCTGGCCCTGCAATCTGCATCTGACGGCGCAGCCAGATCGACACGAGCGAGGCCACCGCGGTCAGGGCCTCGGTCAGCAGGGGACGATTTTCGTGGATTTCGCGGCGCAGGTCATCGAACAGACCGGTCAGTTCGGCCTGTGCGAGGCCGTCCTGAATGCGCAGTTGGTGGGTGCGGTCGGGCAGGTTGACGCGCCCGTCGGCAGGAATGACCAGTGCCTGACCCTGAACATGGCGACCGGCTTCCATCGACAAAAGCTTGCCCGCAGGCACGAAGATCGCGTTATGCGCACCATAGCCGCGGCGCAGGCCATGCAGCAGGATTCTGCCCTGTCCACGAGTGATCCAGAGAAACAGGTGATGATCGCGGACATGCAGCTGTTCCAGCTGCCAGGGGCCGCCCAGCGTGAGCTGTGCGAGGGTCATGACCTGGATGCCGGATGTGGCGTGCGGCTGCACCGGAGCGGGTTGCGAATTGGCCGCAACATCAAGGGTTTCCCGGATAACAGCGCGCGGCTTATCCCCATGTGCCGTGCGTGTCATGAATGATGGAATATGTAAACTTCTGTCCGTCATCGAAGGCAAGGAATGACAGGCAGGTTCGATTCCGGCAAGCGTTAATTCACGTCACGTGGCCTGATCCGGGCGATATCTTGCCCAAGTCTTCATTTTTGAGCGGAACCACGTGCGTTGCCGCTTGGCGAACTGTCGGGTGGCAATGGTGGCGCGTTCACAGGCTGTGTCCAAATCCAGTTCGCCGTTGAGGTGGGCCATCAGCTCGGGGGCGCCAATTGCCTTGGCAGACAGGTGTTTGGGGTTCCAGATAGGGAGATTCGCGCGGGCTTCTTCAAGGGCCCCCAATTCGATCATGAGATCAAACCGCCGGGCGATGCGGTCGTTCAGCCAGTCTTTGTCGACGTCAAACAGGATGGGCACACAGGCGGCCTCGGGCAGCAGAGGGGCAGGGGTGTTGTCTTGCCATGCGGCAAGCGGTTGTCCGGTGGCGCGCAGCACTTCCCAGGCACGTTGAACGCGCATCGGGTTCAACTGGTCGATTCGCGCGGCGGTTTCGGGATCGAGTTCGGCAAGGAGGGATTCGAAACCGTCCTCGGCGACGCGTGCGTCTGCCTCGGCGCGGATTTCGGGCGGGGTTGCCGGGATGTCGGCCAGACCCTGTGTAAGGGCCGTGAAATAAAGGCCGGTGCCGCCGGTGATGATCGGACGCTGGTCGCCAGTGAGAAGCGGGGCGACCTCGCGCAGCCAGTGGCCCACGGAATACTCGGCATCATGTGCGATGTGTCCATAAAGCGCGTGAGGCGCGCGCGATTCGTCTTCTTCCGAGGGCCGCGCGGTCAGGATGCGCCAGTTTTCATAGACCTGAATGGCATCGGCATTGACGATCACGCCGCCCTGCGTTTCCGCGATTTCCAGCGCCAGCGCACTTTTGCCGCTGGCGGTTGGACCGGCGATCAAGACCGGCTGGTCCGGGGATATGGGGGGCAGGTTGCGCATCGACGCCTCGAGTTTTTCTGTGCCAGAGCCCGCGCACGTGCATATCGCGCATTGAACCCGACGGTGTTTTCCGACATTTTGCGCGCAATCCTAAATCTTTGCGCAGATGGAGTGCAATATGACCGACGCGGCGCCCGAATCCGAAACCAAGTTCAATCGTGTGATGCTTAAGATTTCGGGGGAGGCGTTGATGGGGGACCAGGGCTTTGGCCTGCATCCGCCGACGGTCCAGCGGATCGCCGAAGAGGTCAAACGCGTTCACGAGCTTGGCGTGGAAATCTGCATGGTGATCGGCGGCGGCAACATCTTCCGCGGTCTCAGCGGCTCGGCTCAGGGCATGGAGCGCACCACGGCAGACTATATGGGAATGCTGGCAACGGTGATGAACGCGCTGGCGATGCAGTCGGCGCTGGAGGGCGTTGGCGTCTTTACCCGCGTGATCTCGGCCATTCGCATGGATGAGGTCTGTGAACCCTACATCCGCCGCCGCGCCGTGCGCCACCTTGAGAAAAAGCGTGTCTGCATCTTTGCCGCCGGCACCGGGAACCCCTATTTCACCACCGACACCGCCGCGACCCTGCGTGCCAACGAGATGGCCTGCGAGGCGATCTTCATGGGCAAGAACGGCGTGGACGGTGTTTACGACAAAGACCCCAAGGAACATGCCGACGCAGTGCGTTATGACAGCGTGAGCTATGACGACGTACTGGCCAAGCGCCTGAAGGTCATGGATGCGAGCGCCATTGCGCTGGCGCGTGACAACAACCTGCCTCTGATCGTGTTCTCGCTGGATGAGCCGGGTGGTTTCCGGGGAATTCTGGCGGGCAAGGGCACCTATACAAAGGTCGGCTGAAGCCGTTAGACTACGTGATGAAACCGGCCTTTGCGCCGCACAACGACAAGAGCAATACGATGTCTGAAGAATTTGAACTTGATACCGACGATCTGAACCGCCGCATGGAAGGTGCGATGAGCGCCCTGAAAACCGAATTCGCCTCGTTGCGGACGGGCCGCGCTTCTGCGTCGATCCTAGAGCCGGTCACCGTGGAAGCCTATGGCCAGCGCACGCCGATCAACCAGGTGGGTACCGTCAACGTGCCCGAGCCGCGCATGGTCACGATCAACGTCTGGGACAAGTCGCTGGTCAGCGCGGTTGAGAAGGCGATCATGAACTCGGGTCTGGGCATCAACCCGCAGACCAACGGCACCATCGTGATGCTGCCGATCCCGGAACTGAACGAAGAGCGCCGCGCCGAACTGGCCCGCGTTGCCGCCCAGTATGCCGAAAGCGCCCGCGTTTCGATCCGTAACATCCGTCGTGACGGCATGGATCAGATCAAGAAGGGCAAGGACAACATGTCGGAAGACGACATGAAGCTCTGGGAAGCCGAGGTTCAGGAGCTGACCGACAAATACATCAAGAACGTCGATGGTGCGCTTGAAACCAAGCAAGCCGAAATCATGCAGGTTTGAGCCTTTCAGGAAGGAACCGAGACGTGGGAGCCAAAGACATTGGCGCGGCGGGTCCCCGTCACGTTGCAATCATCATGGATGGCAATGGTCGCTGGGCGCAGTCGCGCGGGCGGCCACGGCTTTTCGGGCACCATGCCGGTGCGCGCCGGGTGCGCGAGATCGTTGAGGCCTGCCCGGCAAATGGCGTCAAGTATCTGACAATATTTGCGTTTTCGACAGAGAACTGGAAGCGGACCCAGACCGAAGTGGCCGGTCTGATGAGCCTGTTCCGTCGCTACATTATGAAGGAAATGCAGGATTTCGTGCGCCAGAATGTGCGTGTGCGCTTTATTGGCGACCGTGTACGGCTGGACGAAAAACTGCGTTCCCTGATGGATGAGGCCGAGGAGTTGACCTCGCATTGCACGGGCACGAACCTGACCATCGCGCTGAACTATGGCGGCCGCGACGAGGTGGCCCGCGCCACCCAGCGTCTGGCGCAAGACGTGGCTGATGGTCGGCTGAAGCCGGAAGATGTCGATGAAGAGACGCTGCCGAAGTACCTTGATACCTGCGTGCTGCCCGATCCGGACCTTGTGATCCGGACCAGCGGCGAGGCGCGGATTTCGAACTTTCTTTTGTGGCAGTCGGCCTATGCCGAATACGAATTCATCGACACGCTGTGGCCCGATTTTACCAAGGACGTGTTCCACAAGCTGGTGTCCTCCTATGGCAGCCGCGAACGGCGCTATGGCGGGGTCAAGGCATGAGTGACGGCAAGTGGGGAGACCTTGGCGCGCGTGTCGTTTCGGCGATCGTGATGCTGGCCGTCGGGGCCGTTGGCCTTTGGCTTGGCGGTATCTGGTTCACGCTGCTTGTGGCGGCTGTTGGTGGCGGCATGATCTGGGAACTGGGGCGGATGATTGCCCCGGAGCAGACCGCGTTGCGGGTGTCGATGGGGGCGCTGACGGCGGCGGCCATCGTGCTGGCCGGGTTTCTGCCGGGTGAGGCGGTTCTGCCGGTTCTGGTTGCGCCTGCCATTGTCGGGGCCTCGCAGATTGCCAGGGACCGCTGGATTTATGCGGCCTATGCGGCGGGGCTGATGCTGGCCTGTTTTGGTATCACGCTTCTGCGCAACAAGTTCGGCATCGACTGGGTTGTCTGGCTGATCCTCGTGGTGGTCGCCACCGATGTTGCGGGCTATTTCGTGGGGCGGGTCGTTGGTGGCCCGAAGTTCTGGCCCAAGGTGTCGCCCAAGAAAACATGGTCGGGCACCGCTGGTGGCTGGGTGGCCGCGGGGATCGTGGGTGCCTTTTTCGGCGGACCGGCGGTGATTGCCTTGAGCCTTGCGGCGTCTTTCTGTTCACAGATGGGCGATGCCGCGGAAAGCGCGATCAAGCGCCGCACGGGGGTCAAAGACAGTTCCAACCTCATTCCCGGCCACGGCGGTCTGCTGGACCGGTTTGACGGGATGATGGGGGCTGCGCTTCTGGTGGTCGTGATCGGGGCATTGGTAGGATTACCGTAATGCGGAAAGTTTCGATTTTCGGGGCGACGGGCTCGATCGGGCAGAACACCATCGACCTGATCGCGCGCGATCCCGAAAGCTATGACGTGGTCGCCCTGACCGGCGGGCGCAACATTGCGCAGCTTGCGGAAGACGCCCGCCGCCTTGGGGCGGATGTGGCAGTAACGGCGCATGACGAACTGATGCCAGACCTGCGTGCAGCGCTCGAGGGCAGCGGTGTCGAAGCGGCCGCAGGCGGCGAGGCAATTGCCGAGGCTGCGGACCGGCCTGCCGACTGGGTGATGTCGGCCATCGTCGGCGCAGCGGGCCTGAAACCGGGTCTGCGGGCGCTGGAGCAGGGGGCGACGCTGGCGCTTGCCAACAAGGAGTCGCTGGTGACGGCAGGGCCGCTGATCATGGGCGCGGCCAAGGCGCATGACGCCCGTATCCTGCCGGTGGACAGTGAGCATTCGGCGGTGTTTCAGGGGCTGGTGGGCGAAGATTTCGACGCGGTCGAGCGGATCATCATCACCGCCAGTGGCGGGGCGTTTCGCGATTGGAGCCTTGAAGACATGGCGCGCGCCACGCCGGCACAGGCCTCGAGCCACCCGAACTGGAACATGGGGCAGCGGATCACGATCGACAGCGCCAGCATGTTCAACAAGGCATTGGAAGTCATTGAAACCAAGGAGTTCTTTGGCTGTTCTCACGAGATGATCGAGGTGCTTGTTCATCCGGAATCGATGATCCATGCGCTTGTCGGTTTCAACGACGGGGCCTTGATGGCCCATGTTGGCCCGCCCGATATGCGCCATGCCATCGGCTATGCCCTGCATTGGCCCGAACGCCAGACCCTGCCGGTGGAACGGCTTGATCTGGCCCGTATCGGACAGTTCACCTTCCGCGCGCCCGATCCGGTGCGCTATCCGGCCCTGCGGCTTGCGCACGAGGTGCTTGAGGCGGGCGGTCTGAACGGTGCGGTGTTCAATGCAGCCAAGGAGCGGGCGCTGGACGGGTTCCTCGAGGGGCGCATCGGATTCCTGCAGATGGCAGAGGTTGTCGAGGAGGTTCTCGCGCGAATGTCATCCGATCCACGCCATAATAATGCCGAAATGACCCTTGATACCGTCTCGGAAACAGACCATCTCGCGCGGCAGGTGGCGGATGACGTCATGCGCGAATGGCAGAACAAATAGGGCAGAGCGAAACGTGGATATCTTTGGACTGATTGCCGGTTTTGGAAACATCTTCTGGGTGCTGATCGCCTTTGTGATCGCGCTTTCGGTGATCGTGGCGATCCACGAATACGGCCACTATATCGTTGGCCGCTGGTCGGGGATCGGTGCGGACGTGTTCTCCATCGGCTTTGGTCCGGTTCTGTGGTCTCGTCACGACAAGCACGGCACGCGCTGGCAGATCGCCGCGATTCCGCTTGGTGGCTATGTGAAGTTCAAGGGCGATGCGAATGCCGCGTCGGGCAAGGACGCAGGCGCGATGCAGGGCCTGTCTGACGAAGAGCGCCGCCACACGATGCACGGGGCGCCCCTGTGGGCGCGTACGGCCACGGTTGCGGCCGGTCCGGTGTTCAATTTCATCCTGTCGACCGTGATCTTTGCCGCCGTGTTCCTGAGCCAGGGGCAGGTGGGCGACCGCCTGATCGTCGGCGAGCTGCGCGATCTGCCGCCGCCTGCGGGCGAATTGCAGGTGGGTGACGAAATCCTTTCGGTGGGCGGTATTCGCCTGCCGCAGGGTGATGACGACGGGGCGGCGTTGAATTCCCTCTGGGAGGACCTGCCGCTGGAAAGCCCGATTCTTTATGGTGTGAACCGTGACGGGCGCGAGATCGAGGTCGAGGGTCCGTATTTCTATCCGGCCATCGTCGGGCGGGTTGTGCCGCGTTCGGCGGCGTTTGATTCCGGGCTGGAAGCCGGCGACGTGATCACCGCGATTGACGGTGAGAAGATCGTCGGGTTTTCGCAGTTGAAAGACGCCGTGGAAAGCGGTGAAGGCAAGCCGTTGCTGCTGGATGTGTGGCGCGAAGGCGAGGCGCTGGAGTTCACGCTGGTGCCGCGTCGTGTGGATGAGCCGCAGCAGGGCGGCGGGTTCAAGACCTACTGGCGGATCGGTATCGGCGGCGGCGAGGCCTTTATGCCTGCAACCGAAGCCCTGCCTTTCGGCATGGCGGTCTGGGGCGGCGTGGCCAAGACCGGCGAAATCATTTCCGGTTCGGTATCAGGGCTTTACCACATGATCACCGGCCAGATTTCGACCTGTAACCTGTCCGGACCCGTTGGTATCGCGGAAACATCGGGGGCGATGGCAAGCCAGGGGCTGGTCGACTTTATCTTCTTTATCGGCGTGCTGTCTGCGGCGATCGGAATGTTGAACCTGTTCCCGATCCCGATGCTGGATGGCGGGCACCTGGTTTTCTATGCCTACGAGGCGGTTGCCGGACGTCCGCCCAGCGACAGGATCGTTCAGGTGTTGATGACGATGGGTCTGTTCATCGTTCTGTCCATGATGATGTTCGGCCTCTTCAACGATACGATCGGCTGCCCCTGACAACGGTCACCATGACGGGGCGGGTCATGGAGGTTCCATCAATCTGCCCCATTCTTGCCCCAATTGGTTCCTAGCTTCGGTTTTGAAGTTACCTGAACTGGACAAGAACCATGCAAACGATTGCACAAGGCTACCGCGCACTGGGATTGCTGATCGACATCAACTGGGACCGTATGCTGTTCCCGTTTGCGATTTTGGCGGGTCTCATGGTCGCAGCCTATCTCGGCTCGCTTGGTCTTCTCTGATCAGGGCTTACGTCCCTTATTTTCCGTCCCCTTAAGGTCCGCAGGTTTCCCCGCCTTGCGGACCTTATCCTTTTGACGCCGCAACAAGTTCCGACCTTGGCGCGCAATGCCATTTTGACATCGCGCCCCAGACCCGTTAGTCACTTCTCAACTGGGATATGTCTGCAGGATTTGGGGTATGACAAATCATAATCGAGCTGCCGCTCGGGCCATCGCGGTTGAAACCACGTGGCTTCGTAAGTTTCATCTTGCTGTTTTTCTTTTTGTTTCAGCGATTTTCTTGGCTTTGCCACTGGTGGCAAACGCTCAGGAATATCGGTTTACGCGGATCGATGTGACCGGCAACCAACGTATCGAATCTGCCGCGATCCTGAACTACGCGGGAATCGAACGGGGCAAATCGATTAGTCCCGGCGCTCTGAACGAAGGCTACCAACGCATTCTTGCCAGCGGCCTGTTCGAAAGCGTCGAACTGGAGCCGCGCGGCAATCTTCTGCGTATCCGCGTTGTCGAATACCCAACCATCAACCGCGTGAGCATCGAAGGCAACCAACGTCTCAAGGATGACGCTTTGCTGGCGCTGGTGGAATCAAAGTCACGGCACGTTCTGAACCCCGAAACCGCCGAACGGGACGCCGCGCGTATTGCTGAGAGCTACAACCAGTCCGGTCGCGTGGCGGCGCGGGTTACCCCGCGTATCATCCGCCAGCGTGACAACCGCGCTGACCTCGTTTTCGAAATCTTCGAGGGTGGTGTTTCGGAGGTGGAGCGGATTGGCTTTGTAGGCAATAAGCAATACTCGGACCGCCGTCTGCGCCGCGTCCTGTCGTCCAAGCAAGCTGGTATTCTCCGCGCATTTTTCCAGAACGATACCTTTGTCGAGGACCGCATAGAGTTTGATAAACAGGTTCTGCGCGATTTCTATCTTTCGCGTGGTTATGTCGACTTCCGTATTACCGGTGTGAACGCTGAGCTTGCGCGAGATCGCGATGCATACTTTCTGACCTTCAATATCCAGGAAGGACAGCAGTTCCGTTTTGGCGAAATAACGGCCTCGACGACTCTGGATGGCGTAGATACTGATGAATACCTGGACACTTTGAAGATCAAGCCGGGTGTCGTTTACACGCCCCTGTTGGTTGAAAACTCGATCGCGCGTATGGAACGCCTCGCAATCCGCAATGGCCGTGACTTCTTGCGTGTCGATCCGCGTATCACCCGCAACGAGCGCGATTTGACATTGGATGTTGAGTTCGTAATCGAGCGTGGGCCGCGTGTGTTCGTGGAACGTATCGATATCGAGGGTAACACCACGACACTGGACCGCGTTGTTCGCAACCGCTTCCGGATTGTCGAAGGTGACCCGTTCAACGCCCGCGAAATCCGCGAGAGCGCCGAACGTATCCGTGCGCTTGGCTATTTCGAGACCGCGGAAGTGAACGCGCGCGAGGGATCGGCACCGGACCAGGTGATCGTAGATGTTGATGTTGTCGAACAGCCGACCGGTTCGCTTCGTATCGGTGGTACCTATTCGACCGACAATGGTATCGGTCTCGCGGTGAGCTTTTCGGAACAGAACTTCTTGGGCCGTGGACAGCGTGTTGACCTAACGTTCTCGACTTCTTCGGATATCAGCGACTATGCCTTCCGCTTCTATGAGCCGAGCTTCCTTGGCCGTGATCTCGGGTTTGGTCTGGAACTGACACTGCGCGATCAGGAATCGAGCGAGACACGCTGGACCAGCGAAATTCTGCAGTTCAAGCCCGTACTGGAATTCCCGGTGAGCGAGTTTGGACGTGTTCGTCTTAACTATACCGCCCGCCGCGTCGGGATGAACGTCGCTGCAGCCGATGCAATCGCGGGTTCGATCATTGATACCGACGCGAATGCCGGTGACGTGTTCAACAGCTCGGTTGGTTACTCTTACGTGTACGACACTCGGAACACCGGCCTTGATCCAAACCGTGGCGTTTATCTGAACGTTAGCCAGGATTTCGGTGGAGTGGGTGGCGACTTCAGCTTTGTCCGCACAACGCTCAGCGCCGTTGCCGAAGCCAAAATCCTGCGGGAAGAGGTTGGTGTCCGTGTCAGCTTTGATGCCGGCGTCTTGCATACCCCGGACGACGATAGCCGTACCGTGGATCGTTTCTTCCTTGGCAAGAGCCAGCTGCGCGGCTTCGACCCGTTCGGCATTGGCCCGCGCGAGCGCGTCGCTGGCACTCAGGATGATGCCGTCGGTGGGCGCTACTATGCGTCTGCCCGCTTCGAGACGGATTTCCCGCTTGGTTTGCCCGAAGAATACGGTATCCGCGGCGGTCTGTTCTACGATGTCGGTTCGCTTTGGGGCTCGGGTCAGTCTTCGGCCAACCTGATCCAGGACGACTTCTCCCTTCGCCATGTGATTGGCTTCTCGGTGCTGTGGAATACGGCAGTTGGTCCGCTGCGCTTTGACTTCTCTAAGGCATTGCAAAAAGAAGATTTTGATCGCGATCAAAACTTCAACTTCTCGATCAGCGCGCAGTTCTGATTGGTCGGCTTGATGCTCCGGTTTGTTAAGACCATTGCGGTGGCGCTCATGTTTATGAGTGCCGCCGTTTCCGTTTCGGCCCAGACATTTGGCGCCCCGCGGGCAACGCCGATCCTGACCGTGGATTCAGATCGCATGTTTGCAGAGTCAGCTTTCGGGGTTCGTGTGTCCCGTGACGTTGAAGCAGGGCAGTCGGTGCTTCTTGCGGAAAATCGCAAGATCGAAGCCGAACTGGAAGCGGAAGAGAAACGCCTGACCGAGTTGCGGGCCGATATGGAGCCGGGTGAGTTTCGGGCGGTTGCGGATGCCTTCGACGAACGTGTTCAGGGCATTCGGGTTCAGCAGGACGGCAAGGCTCGGGCGATTGCGGAAACCCGTGACGACCAGCGCGCCCTCTTTTTCCAGGCTGCCCAGCCGGTTTTGACCGAGCTGATGCGCGAGATGCGGGCGGAAATCCTGATTGAGCGTCGGACGGTTCTCATCTCGAGCAATGCCATCGACATTACGGATCGTGCCATCGAGCGACTGAATGCGGCGCTTGGAGATGGTCGGGATCTTCTTGAAAACCCGTGATCTGCTTGCCGAAACCGGCGCGGATTGTTAGGGCTAAACCAACCAGAACAACAAGATACTCTCTTAAAGGAGGGACAGATGTCCGAGACCCTGCAGACCGCCGATATTGACCTGATCCAGCGGATCATTCCACATCGTTATCCTTTCCTGCTGGTCGACAAGGTCGTGGACATTGACGGCTACAGCTCGGCCACCGGCATCAAGAACGTCACCATGAACGAACCCCACTTCCAGGGGCACTTCCCGGGCAAGCCGATCATGCCGGGTGTGACCATTGCCGAGGCGATGGCGCAGACCGCCGCCGTGATGGTGGGCGTGGCGCTGGACATGGCGGACAAGGAACTGCTGGTTTATTTCATGTCGATCGACAAATGCAAATTCCGCCGCATGGTGGTGCCGGGGGATCGGCTCGAGATGAAGCTGACCACCGTGCGTGGCAAGCCAGGTGGCAAGGTCTGGAAGTTCCAGGGCGTGGCCACGGTTGACGGCGAGATGGCCTGCGAGACCGAATTCACCGCGATGATGGACCTGCCCAAGGAGTAATCCCAGATGGCGATTTCCGAAGAGGCCAGGGTTCACCCCTCTGCCGTGATCGAAGAGGGTGCCGTGATCGCGGCGGGCAGCGAAGTTGGCCCGTTCTGCGTGATTGGTGCCGATGTTGTGTTGCACGAGGGTGTGGTGCTCAAATCGCATGTGGTCGTGACCGGGCACACCGAGATCGGCAAGGACACGGTAGTGTTCCCCTTTGCCGTCATTGGCGAGATCCCGCAGGACCTCAAGTTCAAGGGTGAGGCATCGCGCCTTGAGATTGGCGAGCGCAACCGCATTCGCGAGCACGTGACGATGAACTCGGGCACCGAAGGCGGTGGTGGCGTGACCAAGATCGGCGATGACGGGCTGTTCATGGCGGGCTGTCACATTGCCCATGACGCCATTATCGGTGACCGTGTGATCGTGGTGAACTCCTCGGCCGTGGCCGGGCACTGCGTGATCGAGGACGACGTGATCATCGGCGGCCTGTCGGGCATCCACCAGTGGGTGCGCATCGGCAAGGGCGCGATCATTGGTGCGGTCTCGATGGTGACCAATGACGTGATCCCCTATGGTCTCGTTCAGGGGCCGCGCGGCAAGCTGGACGGTTTGAACCTCGTAGGGCTCAAGCGTCGCGGCGTGAGCCGTGCGGACATCACCGCGTTGCGGGCGGCGTTCCAGATGATGGCGCAGGGCGAAGGCGCCTTCCAGGAGCGCGCCAAGCGCATGGGAGACGAGTTTGACAGCGACTATGTGCAGGAGATCGTCGACTTCGTCCTTGGGGACACCGATCGTTCGTTCCTGACACCGGGTTAAGACAGGATAGCTGATGGGCAAACTGGCGATTATTGCAGGGGCAGGCGCATTGCCTGTCATGCTGTCCAACGCGCGGCCGGATGCGCTGCGCGTTGTCTTCGAAGGTGTCGCGCACGACATGGCCGCGCCGCTGCGCACCCACAATGTCGCCAAGCTAGGCGTGTTGTTCGATGACCTTCTGGGCGAGGGTGTGGATCAGGTGATTTTCGCCGGAGCGATGGCGCGTCCGCAGTTCAACCCGGCCGACTTTGACCCGCTGACCCTGTCCTTGCTTCCCAAGTTGCAGGGCGCGTTTCAAAGCGGCGACGATGCGGTGTTGCGCTTCTATGTCTCGCTGTTCGAGGAACGCGGCATGAAGGTGGTTGGCGCGCATGAGGTACTGGCCGAGCTGGCAGTGCCGGAGGGGCTTTATGGCGGGCCTCAGCCGAGCGAGGCGCAGCTTGCGGATGCGGCGAAGGCCACGGATATCCTTCTGGCGCTGTCGCCGCTGGATGTCGGGCAGGGGGCGGTTGTTGCTGGTGGCCTGTGTCTGGGGATCGAGACCTTGCAGGGCACCGATGCCCTGTTGCGCTTTGTCGGGGAAACGCCTGCGCATTTGCGGCGCGGTATTGGCGGCGTGCTGGTCAAGGCCCCCAAGCGCGGGCAGGACCTGCGGGTCGATATGCCCGCCGTGGGGCCGCAGACCGTGCGTAACGCGGCGGCGGCGGGTCTTGACGGGATCGTTGTCTCGGCGGGCAAGGTGCTGGTACTGCAGCCCGAGGACACCCGTGCGGCGCTTGAGGAGACCGGCCTGTTCCTTTTCGCGCAGGTGCTGTGATGAAAGTCTTCCTGATCGCCGGAGAATTGTCTGGCGACAGGCTGGGCGGGGCCCTGATGGAGGGGCTGAAGGAATTGGTGCCGGGTGTCACTTTTGAAGGCGTCGGCGGCCCTCTGATGCAGGCGCAGGGGTTGCAAAGCCTGTTCCCGATGGACGAGTTGAGCGTCATGGGCATTGCCGAGGTGCTGCCCAAGTATCGCCACCTGAAACGCAGGATGCACCAGACCGCCGAGGCGGTTCTGGCGGCCAAGCCCGATGTGTTGATCACCATCGACAGCCCGGATTTCTGTCTGCGAGTTGCCAAGGAAGTGAAAGCCGCAAGCAACATTCGCACGGTGCATTACGTGGCACCCTCGGTCTGGGCATGGCGGCCAAAGCGGGCCGCCAAAATGGCGCGGGTCATTGATCAGGTTCTGGCGCTCTTGCCATTCGAGCCACCCTACATGGAAGCCGAAGGCATGCGCTGTGATTTCGTGGGGCATCCGGTGGTGGCCGAGCCCGTTGCGAGTGACGATGAGGTGGCCGCCTTTCGCGCGGATCACGGCATTGGTGATGCGCCCTTGTTGCTGGTGCTGCCCGGTTCAAGGCGTGGCGAGGTCGGCAGGTTGATGCCCGGTTTTGGCGAGGTGGTGGCGCGGCTTGTGGCCGAGACACCTGATCTGCGCGTTGTGCTGCCTGCGGCGGCCCCTGTTGCGGGGCTGGTCAGGGAAAAAGCGGCGGTTTGGGCCGTGGCGCCGATCATCCTTGATCCCAATGGTATGCCCACCGATGCGGCGCTGACAGCCAAGCGCGCGGCTTTTAGGGCAGCAGATGTGGCACTTGCGGCTTCCGGAACGGTCTCGCTTGAACTGGCTGCCAATGCGACGCCCATGGTGATTGCCTATGACATGAGCTGGCTGAGCTGGCAGATCATGAGCCGCGCGGCGCTGATCGATACGGTGACGCTTGTGAACCTCGTGTCCGAGACGCGCGACATTCCCGAATTCCTTGGCCCTGCCTTCAAGCCCGAAGACATTGCGCCGGCGGTCTTGCAGGTTCTGAAAGACCCATCGGCGCAGGTAGGGCCGATGAATGTCACGATGCAACGTATCGGACGTGGCGCGGAACGCCCCGGATTGCGGGCGGCACGGGCGGTTCTGGATGGTGTGCGGGACCGCGGGTAAATCCTTCTTGAAGGATTTTCCGATGGAAAATCTTCGAGAAGATTTTCAGCCTTTCCAGATCCAGCCACCACCGAAAATGCGGCTGCTGTCGGTGTCATAGAAGACGCAGGCCTGACCGGGAGAGATGCCTTCCTCGGGCGTCAGGAGTTCCACCTCGGCGGTGTCCGGCCCGGTGGGGCGGATGATCGCTTCGCGCGGCGGGCGGGTCGAGCGTACCTTGACCGACAGATGCCATGCCTCGCGGCTCTCGAAGGGTTCGTCGCCCAGCCAGTTGATTTCCCGCACCGGAACGATGCGCGTGGCGAGCATTTCTTTCGGGCCGACCACAACCTGTTTGCTGTCGACATCCAGTTTCACCACATAGAGCGGTTCGGACAGGCCGCCGATGCCAAGGCCGCGCCGCTGGCCGATGGTGTAATGGATGACGCCTTCGTGGGTGCCCAGAACCTTGCCCGTGGGATCAACGATCTCGCCCGGTTCCGCCGCGCCGGGGCGCAGTTTCTCGATCACGCTGGCATAGTCGCCATTGGGCACGAAACAGATGTCCTGGCTGTCGGGCTTGTCGGCCACGGCAAGGCCGTATTCCGCCGCAAGCGCGCGGGTCGCATCCTTGTTGGGCAGGTGGCCCAGCGGGAAGCGCAGGTAATCCAGCTGTTCCGGCGTGGTGGAAAACAGGAAATACGACTGGTCGCGGCGCGCATCTGCGGCCGAGTGCAGTTCCGCGCCGTTCGCACCCATCTTGCGCTGGATATAGTGGCCGGTGGCCATGCAATCGGCATCAAGATCCTTGGCGGTTTCCAGAAGATCCTTGAACTTGACGCGCTCGTTGCAGCGGATGCAGGGCACCGGGGTTGCGCCAGCGAGGTAGCTGTCGGCGAATTCGTCGATTACCGCGTCCTGAAAGATGTTCTCGTAGTCGAGAACATAATGCGGAAAGCCCTTTTCCTCGGCCACGCGGCGGGCGTCGTGAATGTCGATACCGGCACAGCAGGCACCTTTCTTGGCCAGCGCCGCGCCGTGATCGTAAAGCTGGAGGGTCACGCCAACCACGTCATAGCCTTCGTCGGCCAGCTTGGCCGCCACGACCGAAGAATCCACGCCGCCCGACATGGCAACAACCACGCGGGTTTCGGAAGGGGGCTTGGCAAAGCCGAGCGAGTTCAGTTGTGGGTCTTGATCAAGCGCCATGGCGACTCTCCGTTCAGAAGTCGTCGAGAATATAGGAAAATCTTACCTACTCTCAAGAGGCAGTTTCATTTCCCGTTAAGCCCGTTTCGCCAGCATGGGCCGAAAGTGAGGGTTTGGGATGTACTTACGCAAGATCGAGGGGCCGCGCACCGTGACTTTGGCGGACGGGCGGATCATGTCGCAGGCGGACTTGCCGCCGCCCGACACGCGCAGGTGGGTTGCGTCGCGCAAGGCCGCCGTGGTGCGTGGTGTGGCCTATGGCCTGATTACCAAGGCCGAGGCGCTGGCCCGCTATGGGCTGAGCGAGGAGGAGTTTGAGCAATGGGTCGTAGCAGTGCGCGAGCATGGGGTGGAGGCGCTCAAGGCCACGTTGCTGCAAAAATATAGACAACTTTAAGGAGAGTTGATAAAGATCGCACATTAGTAACGCGCGATTAACCATTCTTGTTCAGGTTGGTGCGCATCGAAATGATTTATGCGAGGAGTTTGCCATGCGTGTCCTGCTGGTAGAGGATGATCCGGCCACTTCGAAAAGCATCGAGATGATGCTGACCCATGCAAACCTGAATGTCTATGCGACGGACCTTGGAGAAGAGGGCGTCGATCTTGCAAAGCTCTATGACTATGATCTGATCCTTCTTGATCTCGGGCTGCCCGACATGAACGGCCACGAGGTGTTGCGCCAGCTGCGCCTTGCACGGATCGAGACGCCGATCCTGATCCTGTCGGGGGCGGATGACACCGAAAGCAAGCTCAAGGGATTCGGGTTCGGCGCGGATGATTATCTGACCAAGCCGTTCCATCGCGAGGAGCTGGTGGCGCGCATCCATGCCATCATCCGCCGCTCAAAGGGCCATTCCCAGTCGATCATCCGCACCGGCAAGGTGGCGGTGAACCTTGATGCCAAGACGGTCGAGGTGGAGGGCGAGCAGGTGCATCTGACCGGCAAGGAGTACCAGATGCTCGAATTGCTGAGCCTGCGCAAGGGCACGACGTTGACCAAGGAGATGTTCCTCAACCATCTTTACGGCGGCATGGATGAGCCGGAACTGAAAATCATCGACGTCTTCATCTGCAAGCTCCGCAAAAAACTGAGCGAGGCGACGGGCGGCGAAACCTATATCGAAACCGTCTGGGGCCGTGGCTATGTGTTGCGTGATCCGGCCCCGGTTGAAAACACTGGCGAAGAGCGCGTCGCCCTGCGCGCCTGACTCATCGGTTCTGGACCTCTCGCGGTCTCCCGCATATCACTTGGAGAAAGTGACAGGGGAGACCGCAGGTGAGCGCCGAGATCGAGATTTCCAAAATGACGCCGGAAGAGGCGCGGGCCGAGCTTGAACGGCTGGCCGCGCTGCTTGGTCGTGCGAACACCGCCTATCACGGCGAAGACGCGCCGGAGATTTCGGATGCCGAGTATGACCGTCTCAAGCGGCGCAATGCCGATATCGAGGCGGGTTTTCCCGATCTCAAACGCGCCGACAGCCCCAGCGACAGGGTGGGCGCGGCCCCGGCCGAAGGCTTTGGCAAGATCACCCACGCGGTGCCGATGCTCTCGCTTGGCAATGCGTTCGAGGATTCGGACGTCAGCGATTTTGCCGATCGCATCCGGCGCTACCTCGGGATGGAGAGCGGTGCGCTCGACTTCACCGCAGAGCCCAAGATCGACGGGTTGAGCCTGTCGCTGCGCTATGAGGGGGGCGTGTTGCAACATGCGGCGACCCGTGGTGACGGCGAGACCGGTGAAAACGTGACCGAGAACGCCCGCACCATTGCCGACATCCCGCAACAGATTGCCGGCGCACCGGACGTTCTTGAGGTGCGTGGCGAAGTCTATATGAGCCACGCCGATTTCGAGGCCTTGAACGCCCGTCAGGCCGAAGCGGGCGAGAAGCCCTTTGCCAACCCGCGCAACGCCGCTGCCGGCAGTTTGCGGCAGCTGGATTCCAAAATCACCCGCGCGCGTCCGCTTCGGTTTTTTGCCTATGCCTGGGGTGAGTTGTCTGCGCCACTGGCCGAAACACAGATGGGCGCGATCGAGAGGTTGCGTGACTTCGGGTTTGTTATCAACGATTTGACAGCCGTATGTGATGGGCCGAAAGCCCTGATCGCCCACTATCGAAAGATCGAGGAACAGCGCGCGACGCTGGGCTATGACATTGATGGCGTGGTCTACAAGGTGAACCGCCTTGATCTGCAATCGCGCCTTGGCTTCCGCGCCACCACACCGCGTTGGGCCGTGGCGCACAAGTTCCCGGCGGAACTCGCCTGGACACGGCTTGAGGCCATCGACATCCAGGTCGGACGTACCGGCGCGCTGAGCCCTGTGGCCCGTCTGACTCCGGTCACGGTGGGCGGGGTTGTGGTGTCGAATGCCACCCTGCACAATGAGGATTACATCCAGGGCCGCGACAGTAAGGGCGCGGAAATTCGCGGCGGCAAGGATATTCGCATCGGTGACTGGGTGCAGGTGTATCGCGCAGGCGATGTGATCCCGAAAGTCGCGGATGTGGACCTTGGCAAACGCCCCGAGGATGCCGCGCCCTATGTCTTTCCCACGGAATGCCCCGAATGCGGATCAAAGGCCGTGCGCGAAGAAGGCGACGCGGTGCGTCGCTGCACGGGTGGGTTGATTTGTCCCGCGCAGGCCGTTGAAAAACTTAAACATTTTGTCTCTCGAAAGGCTTTTGATATTGAAGGGCTCGGCGCCAAGCAAATCGAGATGTTCTATGACGACGAAGACCTGCCGATCCGGACGCCGGTTGATATTTTCCGGCTTGAAACGCGGGATGGCGGCAATCTGACCAAGCTCAAGAACCGCCACGGCTGGGGCGATCAAAGTGCGACGAACCTGTTCGCGGCGATCACCGAGAAGCGCCGGATCGCGATGGGGCGCATGATCTTTGCCCTTGGAATCCGCCATGTGGGTGAAGTGGCGGCCAAGGATCTGGCGATGCATTTCGGAGGTTGGCCCGCCCTTGCGGAGGCGGTGGATGCGGCGCGGCCTGCGGCGCTTGCCCATCGCGCGGCGGATGAAGCCGAGGATCGCGAGCGCATCGCGGCAGCGGCCGAGGGCCGGCGGGCGCGGATCAAGGAAACCCGTGACAGGGCGATTGCAACTCAAGACGTGCCGGAAGGCGCCGCCGCGGCATGGGACGATCTGACGGGCATCGATGGGATCGGGGCCACCGTGGGCCTGTCGCTGTCGGATGCGATGGCGAACGAACACGAGCGGGCGGCGATTGATGAGCTGGTTGCCGAGCTTGAGATCGAAGCCCCGGCGGCACCAACCAAGGAAAGCCCGGTGGCCGGGAAAACCGTGGTTTTCACCGGCAAGCTCGAAAAGATGACGCGTGATGAGGCGAAGGCGCGGGCGGAATCCCTTGGGGCCAAGGTTTCGGGCTCAGTGTCGGGCAAGACCGATCTTCTGGTGGCGGGTCCGGGCGCGGGATCGAAGGCCAAGAAGGCGGCTGATCTTGGTGTCGAGACGATCGACGAAGATGCCTGGCTGGCGCTGATCGAAGGGCTATGAGCGGACGTCCGGAAATCCTGTTTCCGCTTTTTGCGGAGCTGACCACGCTGGACGGGGTTGGCCCCAAGACCGCGCAGCACATGGCGCAGATCGCGATAGAAAAGCCGCGTGACCTGTTGTTTTTGCTGCCTTATTCCGGTGTGGATCGTCAGCGGCGCGAAAGCGTGCTGGATGTGACCCTGCCGGATGTTGTCACCGTCGAGGTGCTTGTGGGCAGCCATCGGCCCGCCCGCAACCGTGGCGGTGCCTACAGGATCACCGTCGAGGATGGGCGCACGGCGTTTCAACTGGTGTTCTTTCATGCCAAGGGCGACTATCTCAAACGTGTGTTGCCGGAGGGCAGTCGACGGTTGGTTTCGGGCCGTGTCGAACTGTTCGACGGGGTGCCGCAGATGGTGCATCCCGAACATATCCTGCCGCCTGAGGAGGCCGCCGACATCCCGGCCTATGAGCCGGTTTATGCGCTCACCTCTGGGGTGACCCTTCGCACGATGACCAAAGCGGCGCAGTCGGTTTTGGCGCGGGTGCCGGAGTTGGAGGAATGGATTGATCCGGGCCAGAAGGCACAGGCCAAATGGCCCGATTGGCACGAGGCCATCACGGCAGCCCATGCGCCGGAAGGGCTCAAGGATCTGGCGGCGACGTCGCCCGCGCGGGAGCGGCTGGCCTATGACGAGTTTTTCGCCCATCAGGTGACGCTGGCCCTGGCGCGGTCGCGTCTGCAACGGGCCAAGGGGATCATCAGTGAGGCCAACGGGCGGCTGCAGGGCAGGGTGCTGAAGGCGCTGCCCTATCGCCCGACGGGGGCACAGCATCGGGCGATTGAGGAAATCACCGCCGATATGGCCACGCCTTTGCGCATGAACCGCCTGCTGCAGGGCGATGTGGGGGCGGGCAAGACGTTGGTGGCGCTGATGGCGATGCTGGTCGCTGTCGAGGCGGGTGGTCAGGCTGTGATGATGGCCCCGACCGAGATTCTGGCGCGCCAGCATATGGAAGGGCTGAAGCCGCTGGCAGAAAGCGCCGGTGTGGTGATCGAAATCCTGACCGGTCGTGACAAGGGCAAGGAGCGGCGGCTCAAGCTCGAGGCGCTGGCGCGTGGCGATATTCATATCCTTGTCGGCACCCATGCCGTGTTCCAGCAGGACGTGCATTTTGCCGATCTGCGCCTTGCGATCATCGACGAACAGCACCGGTTCGGCGTGCGGCAACGGCTGGAACTGGGCAAGAAAGGCGAGGGGGCGGATGTTCTGGTGATGACCGCGACGCCGATCCCGCGGTCGCTGGCGCTGGCGCAATACGGCGATATGGATGTGTCGATCCTTGATGAAAAGCCCCCCGGACGCCAGCCGATCAAGACGGCGCTTGTGTCGACCTCGCGGATGGACGAGGTGGTGGGCCACCTGCGCAAGGCGGTGTCCGAGGGCAAACAGGCCTATTGGGTGTGCCCCCTCGTGGATGAAAGCGAAAGCGTTGATCTGGCTGCGGCAGAGGAGCGTTTCAAACACCTGCGGGCGGCCTTGGGCGAAGGTGTTGTAGGGCTTGTGCATGGTCAGATGCCCCCGGCCGAGAAAGACGCGGCGATGGCGGCGTTTCAGAAGGGGGAAGCTAGCGTTCTTGTCGCCACCACGGTCATCGAGGTGGGCGTGGATGTGCCCAACGCAACGATCATGGTGATCGAACGGGCGGAAATCTTTGGTCTCGCCCAGTTGCACCAGCTGCGTGGGCGCGTGGGGCGGGGCTCGCAGGCGTCGACCTGTTTGCTGATGTATCAGGCCCCGCTGAGCGAGAACGGGGAAAAGCGCCTGACCACGCTGCGCGAGAGCGAAGACGGGTTCCAGATCGCGCAAACCGATCTGGAAATGCGCGGCGCAGGTGATCTGATCGGCACGGCGCAATCGGGAGTGCCGCGGTTCCGGATTGCCGATCTCGAGGGGCAGGCGGCCCTGATGGCGGTGGCGCAAAGCGATGCACGCAAACTGTTGTCGGATGACCCCACGCTCGAGTCGCCGCGCGGGCAGGCGGCGCGTGTTCTTTTGTGGCTGATGGAACAGGATCAGGCGATCCGTTTGATTACAGTGGGTTAGGTGAAGCGTTCCACTTTGTTCGCAAATGTTCTCAAAAAGTTCTTTACAGAATCTGAATCATATGAGAACAAATAAGCAACAAATGCTGATAAAGCTGAGCAGGAGCCGCCAAGATGATGACCCAGATCAAGACCGTGATCCGCAATTCCCGTAGCACCCTGATCCAGGATGCGATCGGGGGCGTTGCCTTGATTGTCATGATGCTGGTGGCCTTGCACGTGCCCGGCATTGCCTGAGTTTTCTGCCGCGTTCTCGTGCCGGTTCAACCTCGCATCCTGTCCCACTTTTTGATGCGCTGAGACTGACACTGCCTGTCCCAAGTCACTGAAGGGAATGCCTCTTTCCCCCTTCTTGCCAACCGGGTCCCTCACGGGAACGCACCTTTCCTGCGCCGCCTTCCTGTCCCGGAAGTGCGGCGTTTTTTTTGGTAAGGCCTTGGGGAGACGGTCAGGCGCAGCTTGCTTGAGCGGCCTGTTCCATGGCCTCGGCGGTGGCGTCAAGCGCCAGCATGATCGAGGCGTGCCGGTTCTTGTAGTCCCGCGCAGGGCGCAGCACTTCAAGCTCGTCAAATGGCGCCGGGGGTGTCGGGCCGTCCTCTTTGAGCATGACCTTGAGCGCGTCGCGGGCCGCGTGGATGTCCGCAAGCGAGCGGCCAATCACGTTGCTGCCCACAACCGAAGCCGCCGCCTGTCCAAGGGCGCAGGCTTTGACGTCTTGCGCGAAGTCGGCGATGCGACCATCGGCCAGCACAACATCCACCGTGACGGTCGAGCCGCACAGGGGGGAGCGCTTTTTGACCGTGGCATCCGGCGCATCGAGGCGTTTGGTATGCGGCATTTCTGCCGCCAGCGCCAGAATGCGCCCGGAGTAGAGTTTGATGAGATCGTTTTCACCAGACATGGCTGTTCCCTTTGCCGTGTCTTTCCTAGATAGAGGCCTTAAGCACAGATGCAAAGGAATTCGACATGGCATTCGATCCCAAATCCCTCACATACAACGAAGCAGGTCTGATCCCGGCCATTGCCCAAGATGCCACCAGCGGCGAAATCCTGATGATGGCCTGGATGAACGCCGAGGCCGTGGCCAAGACGCTTGAGACCGGCAAGGTGACCTATTGGTCGCGGTCGCGCCAGTCGTTCTGGATCAAGGGCGAGACCTCGGGCCACGTGCAGGAGCTGGTGGATTTCCGTTTTGACTGTGATCAGGACTGTATCCTCGTGATGGTGAACCAGACCGGCGCGGCCTGTCACACCAACCGCCGTACCTGTTTCTATACCGCCGTACGGGATGGCGAAGAAGTCGAACTGATGAAGCCGATGGGGTGAATGGCCCTTGCGGGCCATGCCTGCGGCGCGGGTATTTGATCCAAGAAGAAAAGGGCCTAGAGCCCGACAAGGGCGCGAATGTCGGCAGGCGTCGCGCCGTCCTGACGATATTTGGCAATGGCGCGTGCGTCATCGCGTTTGGCAAGGCGTTTGCCGCTGTCGTCGCGCACAAGGGCGTGGTGGTGATAGGTGGGCGTGGGCAGGCCGAGAAGGTTTTGCAGGAGAACGTGGATGCGGGTGGCGTCAAACAGGTCCTCGCCGCGCACCGCATGGGTGACACCGGTGGCCGCATCGTCCAGCACCACGGCAAGATGGTAGGAGGCTGCCATGTTGCGGCGCGCCAGAACAACATCGCCGATGGTGGTTTCCAGATCCTGTTGCGACAGCGCGTGTTGGCCGCGGTGCGCGGGGCCGGTTTCCGTGAAGGCAGCGGGCAGGCCCCTGATGCAGGCCCTGGTCATGTCGAGACGCGTGCAGGTTGCGGCTGAGGCGGGCAGGGCGCGGTGCCGGCAGGTTCCGGGGTAGATGCGCCCGTCGGGGCCGAATTCCGGCACGCCTTCCTGCGGGGCATTTGCCGCGGCTTCGATATCGCGGCGGCTGCACTGGCAGGTGAAGGTGAGGCCTTGTTTGGCGAGCTGTGCGAGGGCGGCTTCGTATTCGTCGAAATGCTCGGACTGGCGGCGCACGGGGCCGTCCCAGGTGAGGCCGAGCCAGGTCAGATCGTCGTAGATCTGCTGTTCCCAATGGGGCCGGGCGCGGGACTGGTCGAGATCGTCGATGCGCAAGAGGAACCGGCCACCTGATGCGCGCGCCATGTCATGCGCGACAATCGCGGAATAGGCGTGTCCAAGGTGCAGGGGGCCGGTTGGGGATGGGGCGAAGCGGCTTGTGAATGTCATGCCTTTTCAATGACATAAATGTAGGACTTTAGGTTCTGAGCGGGCAGGTGTGGCCCGTAGTCCCGCATTAGCAGACGGATGCCCCCATAGTCCATATGCTCACTGAGGCGGCCTTCGTAGGTTTTCTCGGCAATGGCATGGTCGTTCAGCGAGAACACAAGTTTCGCACCACGCGCAAGACCGGAGATCAGGGAGTCGAGAACCTCGGCAGGCGCACCGCCGGGGCCGAGCAGGCCGATGGCGGCGACGGTTTCATACTCTGCGATCCGATCGAAACCGGTGTCCGGAGCGATGCGGGTCAGGCGGCGGTAGATGCCTTTGGCCTCGGCCTGTGCGATCATTTCCGGCGAGATGTCGACGCCGTCGAGCGTCTCAAAACCGGCCATGCGCAGGGCAAGGCCCGAAAGGCCCGTGCCGCATCCGTAATCCAGAACCGGAGCGGCGGTGTTGGCCTTGTGGCGCAGAAGGGCCCTGGCGCAGCGTTCCGGTGTGGCATAGCCGTTGTCCTGGATCTCGGTCTCATAGGTGGCGGCCCAGGCGGCGTAGTGGGCGGCAACGTCCTCGGGGGCGTCGCCGCGGTAGATCTTGTCGATGAAGGTGTCTCCCATGCGATCAAGCTAACCGCATGGGGGAAAACGCGTCCAGCGTTTTGTCGGCCGTGTTTAGGCTTGGGTGTCCAGCCATGCCTGCCAATCGGTCTTGGCGCGGTCGGTATAGGCCTTGTAGCGGTCCTTGCGGCCACGACGGCCGCCCTTGAGGCCATCAACCGGCTGGAACAGGCCGAAGTTGACGTTCATCGGCTGAAAGGTCTTGGCCTCGGCCCCGCCGGTGATGTGGTGTACCAGAGCCCCCATCGCGGTGTTGAGCGGCGCGGTCTCAAGCGGTTTGCCGAGGATTTCGGCGGCGGCAAGGCGACCCGCCAGAAGGCCCATCGCGGCGCTTTCGACATAGCCTTCGACGCCGGTGATCTGGCCCGCGAAACGGATGTTCGGGCGCGACTTGAGACGCATCTGATCGTCCAGAAGCGTTGGTGAATTGATAAAGGTGTTGCGGTGAATGCCGCCGAGACGCGCAAAAGAGGCGTTCTCGAGACCGGGGATCATCTTGAATACCTCGGTCTGCGCGCCGTATTTCATCTTGGTCTGGAAGCCGACGATATTATAGAGCGTTCCCAGTGCGTTATCCCGGCGAAGTTGAACCACTGCATAGGCTTTTTCGTCGGGTTTGTGGGCGTTGGTCAGGCCGACCGGTTTCATTGGCCCGTGGCGCAGGGTCTCGCGGCCGCGTTCGGCCATCACCTCGATCGGAAGACAGCCGTCAAAGTAGCCGGCGGTTTCGCCTTCGTGGAATTCGGTCTTGTCGGCGGCCAGCAGAGCATCGATGAAGGCCTCGTACTGGTCCTTGGTCATCGGGCAGTTGAGATAGGCCTTTTGCTCTTCCTCGGTGTCGCCCTTGTCATAGCGCGATTGTAGCCATGCGACGTCCATGTCGATGCTTTCGGCATAGACGATGGGGGCGATGGCATCGAAGAACGCGAGGTGGTCGGCGCCGGTTTCCTTCTGGATCGCAGCCCCCAGACCGGCCGAGGTCAGCGGTCCGGTGGCGATGATCCAGTGGCCATCTTCCGGCAGTTCGGAAATCTCGCCGTATTCGACGCGCACGTTGGGCAGGTCGGTCAGCGCCTTGGTGACGCTTTCGGCAAAGGGGTCGCGATCAACCGCGAGGGCGCCACCTGCGGGCAGGCGGTGCTTGTCGGCCATGCCCATGATCAGCCCGTTGGCGGCGCGCATTTCCCAGTGCAAGAGGCCAACGGCGTTCTGTTCGTCGTCGTCCGAGCGGAAGGAGTTGGAGCAGACCATCTCGGCAAGGTTGCCGGTGCGGTGCGCAAAGGTTTCCACTTGGGGCCGCATCTCGTGAATAACCACGTCTACGCCCATATGCGCCGCTTGCCACGCCGCTTCCGATCCGGCCATTCCGCCGCCGATGATATGCAATGTCTGTGCCATGCAGCGGGACATAGGGCAGGAGGGCGGATTTGGAAAGGGGGAAGCGCGCGAAGGCGCGGTCTGGACGAGACGAGGTAGGTCAGTTGGTTTCGTGGCAGATCCGCACCTCCCGCAGCGCACACGGGAAGGCGCGCGCCTTGGTAAGGCGAAGCGGGTGGCCCTTGGGTGGTATCGGGACGGCCACCCGTCGCCGGGTGCGGCCGCGTGATTCCGGGCAGAAGGAAGGGCGCACACCCGAAGGCGCGAGAAGCTCGCGCAGGGACAGTGTGGCGCAGAACATCGAAATCCCCAAACAACCTTCTGGAAAAACACCGTTTTCCAGACGGAAACGGATCAGTCCTGCTGCCAGTTGGGGGGGCGTTTTTCCAGGAAGGCGCTGATCCCTTCCTCGGTATCGCGGTAAAGCATGTTCTCGACCATGACATCACCGGTATAGGCATAGGCCTCTGCGGTGGACATGGTGGACTGCTGGTAGAAGGCCTGTTTGCCAACCCGCACGGCCGCGCCCAGTTTTCCGGCGACGGTTTCGGCAAGCTCTGTCGCTGCCTGATCAAGCTGGTCATGCGGCACAACCCTGTTCACCAGGCCCTGCGCCTCGGCTTCGCTTGCGTCGAGAAACTGACCGGTGGTCAACATTTCAAAGGCTTTCTTGCGGTGGATGTTGCGCGACAGGGCCACCATCGGGGTCGAACAGAACAGGCCGATATTGACGCCATTGACGCCGAACCGCGTGCCTTCGGCGGCGACGGCCATGTCACAGGTCGCGACCAGCTGGCAGCCGGCGGCAGTGGCGATGCCGTGGACCTTGGCGATCACCGGTTGCGGCAGGGACTGAACCGTCAGCATCATGCGGGCGCAGCGGTCGAACAGGTCCTTGAAATAGGCCTTGCCGCCGTCTTCGGACTGGCGACCGGCGGTCATCTGCTTGAGGTCGTGGCCCGCGCAGAAGGCTTTGCCAGCACCGGACAGTACGATGGCGCGCACGCTGCGGTCGTCTTTCAGGGCGTCGAACTCGGACTGAAGCGCGGCCAGCATTTCGTCGGAAAGCGCGTTCAGGCGCTCGGGCGCGTTCATATGCAGATGTGCCACGGCGTTTACGTCGCGACGTTCGAGAATTGCCATCTTGTCCTCCCATGACTTTGCGGCAACCCTAGCGATCAAAATCACAGGAGAAAAGCATGGGCGTGAAATTCACGGTCGAGGAGATGAACAGCTACCTGGCAGAGGTGTTCCCGCAGGTTCAGGATGATTTCCGGGTGGAGGAACTGACCGAGACGGGCTGCGTCATGCGCCTGATGGTACAGGATCGGCATTTGCGCCCCGGTGGCACGGTTTCGGGGCCGTCGATGTTCGGTCTGGCGGATGTTGCGGCCTATGTGGCGACCATGGGCATGGTGGGCAAAGAGGCGCTCGCGGTGACAACCGGGTGTTCGATGGATTTCATGCGCAAACCGGCGGCGGGTGTTGACCTGATCGCCCGTGCATCTCTGCTGAAACTGGGCAAGACACTGTCGGTGACGGATATCCTCATCTACTCGGAAGGCATGGACCAGCCGGTTGCGCGCTCCACCATGACCTATTCCATTCCGCCCGCGGGCAAGGGGGCGCTTTGATGGGCATGGCGTTGATATTCTGTAATTGATATATGTCAGCGCGACTCTTCCCGCCTTCGGGCATTCGTGAAGAGAAAACAGAAGGACCGAGGCCCGTGACCGAGACGATTGAAACTGACAGCGCCGAACCAAAGCTCAAACATTTTCCCGTGCCGTTTTTCGCGGTGGTGATGGGGATCATGGGGTTGACCCTTGCCCTGCATGCAGGGGCCGAGGCCTATCCCGTTCTGGCAGGCGCATCCCAGGTGATCATGTGGGCCGGGATCGCGATCTTCACGGTGATCGCGGTGTTCTATTTCGCCAAGTACTTCAAGTATCCGGCAGCGGTGCAGGCAGAGTGGAACCATCCCGTGCGGTTGGCCTTCTTTCCAGCGATTTCGATTTCCATGCTGTTGATGGCCACCGCACTTCTGGCCCATGCGCCCGAGGCGGCGCGTGGTCTCTGGGTGATTGGCGCGGCGTTGCAGGGTGTTCTGACCGTGGCCGTGATCTCGGGCTGGATCAGTCACCGCAGTTTCGAAGTGGGGCAGCTGACACCGGCGTGGTTCATTCCTGCGGTGGGCAATGTCGTGGCCCCCATCGCTGGCGCCCGCCTTGGCTATATCGAGATTTCCTGGCTGTTCTTTTCGACCGGGGTGATTTTCTGGGTGATCCTGCTGACACTGGTGTTCAACCGCCTGATCTTTCACAACCCGATCCCGGGCAAGCTCTATCCGACGCTGGTGATCCTGATCGCACCGCCCGCCGTGGCGTTTTCGGCCTATGTGAACCTGACGGGACAGGTCGATCCCTTCGCCCGTATCTTGCTGAATGCGGGCTACCTGTTTGCGATCCTGATCCTTGTGCAGGTGCCCAAACTGGCCAAGTTGCCCTTTGCCCTGCCGTGGTGGGCGCTGAGCTTCCCCGTGGCGGCGCTGAGCATTGCGTCCTTCTCATTCGCACGCATGACCGGGTCGGCGGCGCATGAGATGATTGGCCTTGTGATCCTCGTGGTTCTGATCGCGATCATGGCCGGGCTGGTCTATCGGACCTGTCTGGCCATCCTGCGCAACGAAATCTGCGTGCCGGAATAAGCCGTTCACCAACGCGACCAACAAAAAAGGCCGGGACGTGTCCCGGCCTGAGTGCTGGCGTCCAACGGGGTCAGGCGCGCCAGAATCTCTTGGCGGCTTCGGCTTTCGCCTCTTCCAGGCTGATGCCAATATCCTGTAGACGCGCCGCCTCGAGACGGGCCAGCGCCCTCCGAGTGCGTGCGCGTCGGTCCCACTTGGTGACGAGCACAGCAAAGGCCAGAGCCCAGCGAGCGATGACCGGAAGAGGGTGGTCCTGCACGAATGAGATCAGCTGAATGCTGTTGTTTGCCGTCTGTACCATTGGGAACTCCTTTTGTATTGATACAATTTGCGACTTAGAGTAGGTATTTGATACAATTGTGCCGATCGGAAAGACAGGAAAACATTGTGACTGATACAATTTGGCCGCCAGATTTCGAGAAATCGTCCGAATCCAAGTATATTGTATTGGTACAATCCCTCCGCGCGGCGGTGCGGTCCGGCGAAATGGGCCCCGGCGAAAAGCTCCCGCCAGTGCGGGAGTTGGCCTGGAAGCTTGGCATTACCCCCGGAACCGTTGCGCGTGCCTATAAGCTCGCGGTCGAGGAAGGGTTGCTTGAGACAACGGTCGGGCGCGGCACCTTTGTGTCGTCCGGCAAGCGCGAGGAGGTGCCGGAAGAGGTGTCGCTCGTGGCCCACATGGCGAGCGACGATTTGAACCTGCGCGGCATTCGGGTGCCCGACGTCGGGCAGGACAGCATTATTCAGGGGATCATGCGTAAGCTGGGGGCAGAGGGTGGCATGGGCTATATCGACTGTCCGACGCCGCTCAAGGATGTGGCGGCGCGTCAGGCGGTTGTGCGCTGGATCGGTCAGGATCGCGTGGGCCGGTTCACCGAAGACGAGGTGGTGCTGGGGCTTGGGGCGCAACACACCGTGATCCTGACCTTGCAAGCCTGTCTGCACGGGGCGAACCCGATCATCCTGACCGAGGAACTGGCCTTTCCCGGCGTGCGCCACGCGGCCCGTCTTTTGCGGGCGCAGGTCATCGGCGTGCCGATGGATGCCGAGGGGCTGAGACCGGACAAGCTGGAAGAGATTCTGCGCCAGCATGGGGGGCAGGTCTTGTTGACCGCTGCGGAAACCCACAGCCCGACGACCCTGCGCACCTCGCTTGAGCGTCGTCGCGAGATTGCAGAGGTGGCCCGCCGCTACCAGTTGCAGATCATCGAGGATGATTGCCACACGGTGACGCGGCCCGAGTTGCCAGCCTACCGGGCAATCTGTCCCGAACGGGCGTGGTACGTGTCGTCGCTCACGAAATCCGTCTCTGCGGCGATGCGCTTTGGCTTTGTGGTCTGCGCCAAGGGGCAGGAGGGGGCTGCGCAGCAGGTGTCACAATCGTCCTTTTACGGGCTGCCCCTGCCGATGCTGGATATCTGCGCCGAGCTTATCAACAGCGGTCAGGCCGAGGTCATTCGCCAGCGCGTCGAAGACCGTGTGCGCAAAAGGGTGCAACTGGCGCTGAACATTCTGGGCCATTGGGACGTGCAGTGGCGCCCGGATGTTCCCTTTATCTGGATCAGGCTGCCGCGCGGCTGGCGTTGTTCCACCTTCATGCTGGCCTGTGGCAACGAGGGCATCGGCATCAAGCCCGCCGACGAGTTTGCATTGCCGGATGGACCGGTGCCAAATGCCGTGCGGATCGGCCTTAATCCTGATATTGCCGACCGCGAGTTCGAGGTCGCGATGCGAAAACTGTCCGATATCCTGTCAAAACCGCCCGCAGATGTGGATTTTTAATGGGGTAAAATAATACCTAATTTGCAACCTGTTGTTTTATATCATTTAATTCGGAAATAGTGCGCTTGACTGTGTTTGTGACACCTTTATAACCCGCCCATCGAATTTCGGTGCGTCCGTCTTGGGCGCATTCGTCAACCAAACATCAGGTAGACTGACATGAAAACCTTTTCTGCTACTCCGGCAGACATCGAAAAGAAATGGATCATCATCGACGCCGAGGGCGTGGTGCTGGGCCGTCTCGCATCGATCGTCGCCATGCGCCTGCGCGGCAAGCACAAGGCATCGTTCACCCCCCACATGGACATGGGTGACAACGTCATCGTCGTAAACGCCGACAAGGTCCAGCTGACCGGTCGCAAGCGTTCGGACAAGAAATACTACTGGCACACTGGCCACCCGGGCGGCATCAAGCACCGCACCGCCGAACAGATCCTGGAAGGCGAGTATCCGGAGCGTGTGGTCATGAAAGCTGTTCAGCGCATGCTGCCCGGCGGCAAGCTGTCGCGCAAGCAGATGACCAACCTGCGCGTTTACGCTGGCGCAGAGCATCCGCACGAGGCGCAAGCCCCGGAAGTGCTGGATGTGAAATCCATGAACTCGAAAAACACCCGGAGCTAATCAATGGCTGATCAAATCAACTCGCTTGAAGAGCTGAACGCCGTTGCTGGTGCAGAAGCTGTTGTCGAAGTAGAAGCCCCCCGCGAGCCGGTTCGTGACGAACTGGGCCGTTCCTATGCCACCGGCAAGCGTAAAGACGCTGTTGCCCGTGTATGGGTCAAGCCGGGTTCGGGCAAAGTTGTCGTGAACGGCAAGGACATGGACAAGTACTTTGCACGTCCGGTTCTTCAGCTGATCCTGCGCCAGCCCTTCCAGGTTGCCGGCGTTGAAGGTGAATTCGACGTATTCGCCACCGTTAAAGGCGGCGGTTTGACCGGTCAGGCCGGTGCGGTCAAGCACGGTATCTCGAAAGCTCTGCAACTCTACGAACCGTCGCTGCGTGGCGCTCTGAAAGCCGCTGGCTTCCTGACCCGTGACTCGCGCGTTGTTGAACGTAAGAAATACGGTAAGCGCAAAGCACGTCGTTCGTTCCAGTTCTCGAAGCGTTAAGCTCGACTGGACAAGAGATTACAAAGGGTCGCCTTCGGGCGGCCCTTTTTCGTTTTGTTTTGCGGCCAGAGGGCATTCGAGAAGGGCAGCGACTGCTTGGGCGGGCGCGAATGCGCCTGCCGGGAGGCAGGCAGGCGCAGCCCGGCGGGGCCGCCGGGCAAACCGGCCCGATAAGCTGAATTATTTCTGCGCGCGACGTTTCTTCAATTCGCGTCGCATCAGCCGGAAGCGGCGAAAGATCGAACCGCGTTCGCGGTTGATGCTGGTCAGGAGATGGCAGGCAAGGGGGCGCAGAACCGGATCGGTTTCAGCGGTGATCCAGATCATGCCAAGCAGGTTACGATCGAGATCGCCGTTCTTGATCGAATAAGGGGTCATTCCAAGCGGCAGGTTGCTGCGGGTGCGCGTGTCGAGGTCGAAGGGCTGTTTGGCCTTGAAACCGCTATAGCGTCTTTCGGTTTCGTAGAGTTTGATGAGGCCGAAAAACACGGTCAGTTCTGAGGCGCAACGGCGCTGGACTTCGTTTTCACCGTAGTCGCGAAAGGTCTGGAGCGCCGACAATTGCCAGCGCACGTCCAGCCGATCCATGAGGAAATCTCCGTGCTCCTGCCACATGGCAAGGAAGATCGCCCGCGCGATGGGGGGCGGATTGCTGCGGCGGGCGGCGGCGATGGTCAGGGCATGTAGCGCCAGAAATTCGGGCTGGCCTTCGAATTCCTTGCACAGGGTGGTGTATTTCTCGGCGGCGATCTTGTCGGGGTCCTCGAGCGTCTCAAGTTCGGCGTCTGTCGGGGCAATCACCTTTTGGTCGCGCAGGGGATCAAGCCCGAATTGCGCGATGTCGTGCAGGGTCTCGTTCATGCCGCGGTATTCCGCACGATAGGCGGGCGTCTGCTTGACGAGATCGGCAAACCCCTGCGGGTAGGTAAAGGAGCCTTCGAAGAGGTTTTCCATCACGTCCATCCTCAGCTGTCCGAGTCGATCAGGCCAAGCCCGCGCAAGTAAACGCCAATACCGCTTTCCAGCAGGTCTTCGGGCGGAAACGGGCTTTGGGTTCCGGGCGAGTTCCGCGCGAAAAGTTCCACAACCCCGTGGCTCATGGCCCAGATATGGGCGCTGAACATGCTGGCGGGCGGGCGTTTCTCGGGCGGGATATGGCGGCTCAGATCCTCGGCAGCCCGCTCCATGACACCTCGCGCGCGCGCCGCGACATCGGCCAGTTCAGGTGTCCGGTTCACCGAGATGCCGCTTTCGAACATTGCGATATAGTGGCCGGGGTACTTGCGGGCAAAGGCGAGATAGGCACGCCCGGTGGCCTCGAACGAGGCAAGCGCAGAGGGCTGGCCCTTGTCATAGGCGTATTGCATCAGGTCGGCGAAGATCACATAGCCCTGGCGTGCGGCCTCGGCGATCAGGTCCTCGCGGCCTTCGAAATGGCGGTAGACCGCCGCCGGCGTCACACCTGCCTGTTTCGCGGCCTCGGACAGGGTAAAGCCGGTGGGCCCTTTTGCCTCGATAAGTTTCAGGGCCGCTTCGACAAGAGCCTGGCGCAGATTGCCGTGATGATAGCCGCGTTTAGGCATTCCAGATGTCCGGTCCACCGCAAGTTTTTGTATCGATATCACCGATGGCCTTGGCATCCTTGCGGTCATAGTCAAGCGCGCCCAGAACGGTGCGGATCGCCGCCAGCCGCGCGCGGCGCTTGTCGTCGGAGCGCACGATTGTCCACGGTGCTTCGGACGTGTGCGAGCGTTCCAGCGTTTCCGAGATCGCGGCGCTGTAGTCATCCCACTTCTTGAGGCCCTCGACGTCGATCCAGCTGAGTTTCCACTGTTTCAGGGGATCACGCTCGCGGGCCATGAATCGGCGCAACTGCTCTGCGCGTCCGACGTTGAGCCAGAACTTGAACAGGTGAATGCCTTCGTCGACCAGCATTTTCTCAAAGTCCGGAACCTGCCGGAAGAAGTGCTCGCGTTGAGTGTCGGTGCAGAAGCCAAAGACCTTTTCGACCACGCCGCGATTGTACCAGGAGCGATCATAGAACACGATTTCCCCGCCAGAGGGCAGGTGGTCGATGTAGCGCTGGAAGTACCATTGCGACTGCTCGGCCTCGGTGGGTTTGGAGAGCGCCACAACGCGGGCGCCACGCGGGTTGAGGTTCTCGCGAAAGCGTTTGATGGTGCCACCCTTGCCGGCTGCGTCGCGCCCTTCGAACACGATAGCCACGCGCTGGCCGCTGTCCTTGGCCCAGCGTTGCAGTTTCACAAGCTCAACCTGAAGCGCCTCGATCTCTTTTTCATAGGCCTTGCGGCTCATGCGTTCGGAATGCGGGTAGCTGGCATCAAGGATGGCGTCCTTGTCGGCGTCTTTAATGGCCTTGCGGACGGCCTCGGGGGCGTCGTTCTCGTAGAATGCGCTGATGGCGCCATCAAAGGGCAGCTCCATGAAACCTCTCCGTTTTTTCTTAATATGGCCTTCGCAGCGGGCTAGTGCAATGCAGCGCGGTGCGCGGCCCGGTCGATTGCTGCCGCGACATCCCCGGCGGCGACGTGCTGCGGCATGTGGCCGACACCGGCCAGGATGGTGAGCTTTGCGCCGGAAATCCGCGTCACGAGGCGTTCGGCATGGTTCCAGTGCGGGACGATCGTGTCTTCGTCGCCGTGGATGATTTCCGTCGGCACGGCGATCTCTCCGTACCGCGGATAAAGGGCGTGGATTTCCGACAGCAGGTTGGCACGCTGAAGCGCGTTGGCCCGCAAGGCGGCGCGGCGGATCGTCAGGCCGGTGCCAAAGTAGGCGCCAAACCCCTTTGGTTCCTTTTGCGGTGTGAAGATGCTGGCCATGACCCTGTCAACATAGCTGTCGGTGACAAAAGCCGTGATCAGTGGGATCGCCAGCGGCCCGATCCAGCGGTGCGACACGGTCCGGTAGTAGCCATCAAGGGGCGTTTCCCAGATGCTGGCCACGGCTGCGACGGGCACAAGCGCCGAGAGGCGGTCAGGGAAATGCACCGCCCAGGCCAATGCAACGGCGCCGCCATAGCTTTGACCGCAGACGATGGGGCGGGGCGCGCCAAGCTGGGCACAGGCCTTGGACAGGAGGTCGGCCTGTTCGATGATTGTGGCACCCTTGCCATGCAGCCGGTCGGTATAGCCAAGGCCGGGGCGGTCAAAGACCAGAACGCGGTAACGATCTTCAAGATGGCGCACCAGTTCAAAGGTCATGTCCCGGGTGCTGCCGCTGGCGCCGTGGATCAGCACCAGATCAGGTCCGCTGCCGCGGATCACGACATGCACGCGGTGGCCGTCGACCTCGAGAAACTCGCCTTCGGGCGGGTGGCTGGCCTCGGAACGTGCCTCGTGGCGGCGCGCCCGCCACAGGACAACGCCGACGAAGCCCAGAGCAAGAAGGGCGATGAATATCAGGACGTTACCGGCCAATCTCGTTCATGTCGTAAGGCGTGGTTTCGTAGATCTCGGTGATCCAGTTGCCATAAAGAAGATGCGCATGGCTGCGCCAGCGGTTCATCGGCGGCTGGCTTGGATCATCGTCGGGGTAATAGTTCGTCGGCACGTTGATCGGCGTCCCTTCGGCCACGTCGCGATCATACTCCTGCTTGAGCGTGTCGCTGTCGTATTCGAAGTGGTTGAAAATATAGAGCGCCCGATGCTCGGGATCTTCCACAAGGCAGGGGCCGACTTCGTCGCTGGCCAAGAGGGTCTTCAGGGCCGGAACACTGTCGATTTCGTCCTGTTTCATCTCGGTCCAGCGGCTGACCGGAATCACGCAGTCATCCGAGAAACCGCGCAGGTAGTGCGAGGCGGAATCGAGATTCTTGTGCCGGAAACAGCCAAAGGCCTTGGCATCGAGAATGTGTTTCTTGACGCCATGGAAGTAGTTAATCATCGCCATGCCACCCCAGCACACGCCGAAGGTGGAATGCACGTGGGTCTGGGTCCAATCAAAGATCTCGCGCAGCTCGTCCCAGTAGGTCACATCGTCAAAGGGCATGTGCTCGATCGGCGCGCCGGTGATGATGAGACCGTCAAACTTCTCGCCGGAGGCCTTGACCTCGTCGAAGGGGCGATAGAATTCCGCCATATGCTCGGCGGCCGTGTTGCGGGTCTTGTGCTCGCTCATGCGGATCAGCGAGAGTTCGATCTGCAAGGCGGTGGCCCCGATCAGGCGCGCGAACTGGTTCTCGGTCTGGATCTTCTTGGGCATCAGGTTCAGCAACCCGATCCGCAAGGGCCGAATATCCTGCCGCGCCGCCTGCCGCTCGGACATGACCATCACACCTTCGCGCGAAAGCACGTCGAAGGCGGGAAGGTGCGAGGGCAGTTTGATGGGCATAACAGTATTCCTAGGCCGTAAAGTCCGCTGTGACATAAGCGGTTTTTGTATTTGATTCCAGTGCGAACAAGGGAATTTGAATTGTCCGGATCTAAATCGCCTTTGGGTTGTTCGCACTTTATGGTAGAGTGGTTGTCACGTTTTGAACCAATTTATTTTTGAACAGGTGATATCATGAGATATTCTATGCTCGCCATGGTGGGGGCAACCGTCGCTGCCTGTAGCGCTGCAAGCGTTACTCCCGACATCGAAAAGTTCAGCGATGCTGTGGCCGCGGCCATTGTCGCCGAGAACAAGAACTTCGACGAAGTTACTTTCGGAAAGAAAGTCGCCAAGGCACGGCGACTGGACCTCGTGGCCGTGGGAGCGGAGTACCACAGTTCTGATGCCGAGACTTGTTTGCATAAAAAACCCGCGCTCCGGGCGGTTCAGAAGGACTTTGCCAAAGTCTGCAGGATGATCGCCAAGGATGCCAAAGGGCGGAAGGTTGCAACGGTGTACGATACGGCAATGGTGCAGGAAACTGCGGCTTACATTGCGCCCGCTACCGATAAGAAAACGGCGCAAGCTTTCCATGCAAATGGGATCCGGAACGATCTCGATGCCTATGCAAAGGCGCTCAAAGCTATGGCTGAGAGTAACAATGCAGCAGACTTGCAAACGTCCGCTGCCGAGGCGATTGGTGCCGCTGGCGGATTGGTGGACGCGGTTCGTGCCTCCGAAAAGTTTACCGGTGAGGGGGGAAGTGCCAAGAAGCTGTCTGCTGTTTCCGAAGTCGTGGGGCTGGTGGCCAAGGAACTTGCCGAAGCTGCCAAGTATCGGAAAATTCGCAGCGTGGTAAAAAGCGCGGATCCCTTTGTTCGCAGGGCTTCTGTGCAACTGGCTTTGATCGCCTACGAAAGCGAAAAGGAAGGTCTCGAGACAACAGCGGCACTTTTGACAACTGCGTTGGAGGATTTCGACGCCGGAACCGAGGCCGGACTGGCGGCAATTGAAAAGGCCCACAAAGATATCGTCGAAGCCGACGAGAAAGCCAGGTACCGGATTTATTCCGACATCGGCCGCACACACGCGGCTATTTTGAAGAGCCTCACCAACGGAGGCTCGCTTGAAGATTTTCAAGAAGCGCAATCGCGTATCGTGGCCCTGCTAGAGGCCGTGAACAAATTGTAATTTAGGAGAAATTTCATGAACCAGAGCGTTATTCCCGAAAACGAATTCGACAAACTACTGCATCTCGTGGAGATCCTTCGAGGCCACTTTTCCAAGATCTACAGCAAGTCCGAACGTGAGCTCATTCGGTTGCGCCGAGCCCGCGACAGAGAGGGCTTCGATGCGCTGAAGGCAGTGCGTGCCGAGATGCGGCGCGAATACGATGAGGCGCTCGATTTGATCGCGGAAAAGCTCATCACACCGGAGCAACTGATGAAAACACGCAAGAAATTGCGGGAGGCTGCGGACAAGGCCTACAAGTTCCTGAAGGACATCAAGGAGATCAACGCGGGTCTAGAAGACTTTAAGAAAGCCGCGGAGTTTCTCAGCAAGCTTGTCGGCGATCTTAGAGTCTTCCTGTAGCGCTTGCCTTGCTGGCTCAACGCCTGTCCAGCGCCCGGGCGATCAAGGTGTTGAAATCTTCGGTCGTGTGCACCTCGGCCACCTCTTCGGCGGTGACGGTGATGCCCCATTTGGACATGGCGTCATACCGTGGTTGGCGGTGGGCGAGGGCCTTGGAGTAGGTCCAGCGCACGAAGGCGTTGGGGTCGACTTCGTCTTCGCCGATATCATTTTCGGCAAGGTATTCGCTCCAGCGGGCTTTGAGGAATTCGGGTTTGTAGAACATCGGCTTGGGCGCCTTGTCAAAGCGGCGTGCCAGTTCATCGGCGTGGGCGTCCGAGCCTTTGATCCAGACCATCAGGGTGTTTTTCGACAGCGCGGTCATGACCGGATCGTTGGGGTCATCCGCGTCGACCACCTCGCAGATGGACCCGCCGGTGTCGCAGACGAAATGGTCATAACCATAAAGGTCCTGTGCGCGGTTGATGAAATGCACGGTATCCAAGAGGGCGGACACTTCGGCTGCGTGGTGCTGTTCCTGACGGCGCATGTATTCGTCAAACGGGACCCCGCCAAGATCGGGGTTGCCCGGCTTGCCAAGATAGGTCGACAGGGGCGCGAGGTTGTCGAAAGTGATATTCGAGCCGATGTAGATCGAATCCGACATCAGCAACTCGCGCAGGAACGGGTTTTTCATGGCTTCGCGCTTGGCGTTGTCGGCGATGAACTCGCCCATGTAGCGGGTGCCGATCCGGTAGTCGATCGAGTAGTGGAACCATTCGCCGCTGTCGCGCAGCATGTTCGAGACATGGGTCTTGCCAAGGCCCGACATGCCAAACAAAAGCACCTTTTTGCGGTCGGCCGCCTGCCAGTCCTGCGCGGAAGTGTAGATCATTGCCCGGTCCTCAGAGATTTCCGCATTTTGGTAGCGGGCCTCTTCGAAAGGGTCAAATGGGAATCCGACATCCGCGTGTGTGGGATCGTCGCGTTTGGGCCTAGCTCTTCTTGTGTCCGGGCAGGGGAATGCGACCATCAAGCACGAGGAGGCCAAGTGCAAGGATGCCAAAGCCTGCGAAGGCGCGCATCTCAAGGGCCTCGCCAAGGACGAAGGCGCCAAGCACGATGGCGAAGGGCGGTATGAGCAGTGTCACGAGGGACAGGTTGCCGCTGCCAGCCATGTCGAGCACCCGGTAGTAGAGCAGGTAGGCGCCCGCCGTGGCGATCAGCGCGTAATAGGCCAGTGCGGCATAGGTCGTGGCCGAAAGCTGCATCTCGAAGGGGCCATCCACGGCCCAGGCCAGCGGCACGGCGATCAGCGCCGAACAGGTCAGCATACCCGCCGCCGAGACATGCGGGGCGAGACCGGCAAGGTGTTTGCGGGCCCAGACGGCCGCCAGCGCATAAGACAGCGGCGCGCCAAGCGCGGCAAGCTGGGCAAGGCTGCGCGGATCGAAATGGCGGATGGCGTCGATGCCGATGGCGGTTGCAACGCCTGCGAAACCGATCAGCACACCGGCGAGTTTGCGGCGGCTGAGCCGTTCATCCGCAAAGAACAGCGCCGCCGCCAGCACCCCGAAAGGGGCCGTGGCCGCATTAAAGATCGAGGCAAGGCCGCTTTCGATGTGAAGCTGGCTCCAGTTCAGGAGAGAGAAGGGGATGAGGTTGTTCAGAAGGCCCATGACCATGAAGGCGGTCCACGTCCGCAGGTCCCGCGGTACCGGCAATCGCAGCATCCTGACAGCCGCCCAGAGCACCAGCGCGGCCCAGAAGGTCCTATGTGCCACGGCGGTCAGAACCCCGACTTCGTTCAAGGCCAGACGGGCCGCAAGAAACACGCCCCCCCAGATCAGGCCAAGCAGAAGCAGTTCGATCCAGGCGCGCGGGGAAAGCGAAGTTTGGGTAACATCAGTCATGCGGGCGGTGTAGACGGGTTCGGCAGACCCATCACTCCGTTTCTTGCGCAAAGAAAAAGCCCCGCCGACTGGCGGGGCTGGCCTGTATCGACGATCCTTCGTATCAGTCGAAGTGATAGGTGATTTGGAAACCCGCGGCCCAGGCATCGTTGCCCGTGAAAACGCCACCGTTGTCTGTTATAGCATCACCGATATCGATATAGCTGACACCGAGTGAGAACTGAGTGTTTCCAGACGTATAGGTTCCGCCGATACCGACGCTTAGGAAGCCGTCAGATGGTCCGAGATCCGACACCGTTCCACCTTGGGATTCTTCGTAGCTTACTTGAATGGCGCCAGAGAATCGTTCGGAGAACTTGCGACCAACACCCAGCGTATAGGTGATTGCGTCGTCGTCGTAGCTGACGAGCGTGCCCGCCGGAGAGCCGCCCGGATAGTTTGGCGAGGTCAGGGCAAAATTGGACCAATCGACCCAACGGATGCTACCGAACACAAGCGTGTTGGCAGCAACGCCTGTCTGGAAATCCAGATTGAGTGATTGCGGTGTTTCGATGTTCGCTGAATGAGTGGAGGGTCCAGCCAGAACCTGTAGCTCTGTCAAATTCAGGGTCTGTTTGATGCTCGAATTATAGGTCAGTGCAACGCGTGCGGCGATTTCTGGTTTCTCCCAGGCAACACCGACGATGTAGCCAAGGTCCCAGGGCTTGTCCGAAGACGTCGTATACCCGGCGGCGGGAACGGTAATTTGAGCCTCGGCTGTTTGCAGGCGCAAGCCGCCCAAAAGGCTGAAGCCGCCGTCCAGTTTGTAGCGAAATAGGCCGGTAAGAGCCTGGGTATCCGCTTCCGCGCTCAGCACGCCCAGCGGGGAAGAACCGGTGCCTGCCGGTGTGCCGCTCAGGTAGTATGCAGCATCATATTCGACATGGGCGCCGTAAGGCTCGTCATAGATCAGCGCGACATCCAGCTTGTCATTCAATGCCTGCTTATACCCGAAATGAGCATTGCCATAGCTTTGGCCGACGTCTCCGGTCGAGCTGCCGTCTACCAGGCTTGTGCCGGACAAGCTGGGATCGACGTAGCGATACCGAAGCTGGAACGCGTCGCCTTCTTCAAAAATCAGGTTGATTCCCTGCCCGGAACGGTCCAGGCCGCCCGCGAGCGCGGTGCTTGCCGATAAGACGAGCCCGCAGGCCGCCAAGGACAGGCGGCAGTTTTTTGTGGTTTGCATGTATTCCTCCCTAGTAGTCCGGGAAGAAAATCAAATTGGCTGATTTTGCGTCAATTTGTCACCCAACGTAAAGATTGTGCCTTACCTAGGGGAATTGTTGCAAAACCGTTACATGTTCCCTTAGGGAAGCCACCTATTTGCGGGTTTCATTCAGGATATTCAGGTAGTTGCCGCCGAAAATGAGAATGGCCCCGATCAGAACGTAGATGTCCAGCGGCTCTGAATAGAACAGCATTCCGACAACGGCGATGGCGGGCAGGCGGGCGAAATCGATGGGCACGACAACGGTTGCGGGCGCGAGGGTGAGGGCTGTTGTCAGGCAGAAATGCGCGATCAGGCCGGCAAAGCCGATGAGGATGAGCCACGGCACGCTTTGGGCCGAAGGCAGGGCGATGTCCATGTCCCAGCCAGCAAAGATGATACCGAAAACGGCCTGCATGGTTGTGAGGTAGAACAGGATGCAGGTGATGGTTTCGGTGCGGGTCAGCCGCTTGGTCAGCATGATGGAAAAGGCAAACCCGATGGCGGAGAGCGCCGCGGTGACAAGGCCCGCGTTGATCGGTGTTGCCCCGGGGCGGGCAACGATCAGGATGCCGATGAAACCGATCAGGGCGGCCAGTAGGCGCATGCGCGTCAGGCGTTCCCCCAGCACCAGCGGCGACAGGACGATCACCCAAAGCGGCGAGGTGAATTCAAGCGCGAAGACCTGCGCCAGCGGGATAAGTGTCAGCGCATAGAACCACAGGTTCTGGCCCGCAAAATGCGCCGCGTTGCGGGTGAGGTGCAGCCCCAGCGATCTGCGGGTGATCTGGCTTTGCGTTCCTGCAAGGAAGGTCACGGTAATCACCACGATGACACCGACAAAACTGCGGTACATCATGATCTCGAAGGTATCGAGTTCAAAGGCAACCGCCCGCCCGGCAATCGCCATCGAGGAAAAGGACAGGATCGCGCCGATCATCCACAGCGCGGCTTTCAGCGTATTGCTCATTCCGCCACCGCGCAGCAACCGGTCAGTAGGATCGGGGTTTGCCCGCGCTGGGTCAGGACATGGGCTTTAAATGGCCATGTATCAGCGCCAAGGGCGCATGTTGCCTTGTCGACCAGCAGGATCGCCGTGTCGAATTCGGCAATCAGCGTATAGGCGCGGGGCCAGTCATGCCCTTCGGCGATGCTGGACTGCGGCACATCGAAACGATCGCTGCGCTGGAAGGTGAAGCTTGCGCTGTCTTCGGCGAGAGTGAGATCCCAATCCGGTCCCACGCCCTCGCAGGTCAGGGGAGCGTCCGCCCCTGCAGCCCCTGCGACGAGGGTTGCGCCCAATACCACTTTCCTGAACATCACCCGCTCCCTGACGACTGCTGCATTCTTGGGGCAAGGCTGCAGAGTTTTCTAGAAAATTCTTCAGTCTGAAATTCTTCGAGAAGAATTTCAGGGTTCCGAAAAAAAGAAAAGCGCCTCTGTTCAGGAGGCGCTTTCAATCGTTATTCCCACTCGATGGTGCCCGGAGGCTTCGACGTGATGTCATAGGTGCAGCGGTTGATGCCCTTGACCTCGTTGATGATCCGCGTGGCGGTTTCGCCAAGGAATTCGTGGGTGAAAGGATAGTAATCCGCGGTCATGCCATCGACCGAGGTCACGGCGCGCAGGGCGCAGGCATAGTCGTAGGTGCGGCCATCGCCCATGACGCCAACGGTGCGCACCGGCAGGATTGCGACGAAGGCCTGCCAGATCTCGTCGTAAAGGCCGTGCTTGCGGATCTGGTCGATATAGACCGCATCCGCTTCGCGCAGGATGTCCAGCTTTTCACGGGTGATTTCACCGGGGCAACGGATCGCAAGGCCCGGTCCGGGGAAGGGGTGGCGGCCGATGAACGACTGCGGCAGGCCCAGCTCGCGGCCCAACGCGCGAACTTCGTCCTTGAACAGCTCGCGCAGCGGTTCGACCAACTTTAGCCCCATTTTCTCGGGAAGGCCGCCGACGTTGTGGTGCGATTTGATCGTCACCGAAGGGCCGCCGGAGAAGGAAACCGATTCAATCACGTCAGGGTACAGCGTGCCCTGGGCAAGGAATTCAGCACCGTCGATGGTGTTGGCGTGTTTCTGGAACACGTCGATGAACAGCTTACCAATGGTCTTGCGCTTGGTTTCCGGATCGGACTGGCCTTCCAGTTCGCCAAGGAACAGCTCGGTCTCATCGGCGTGGATCAGCTTGATGTTATAGTTGTCGCGGAACATCGAGACCACTTCTTCGGCCTCGCCCTTGCGCAAAAGGCCGTGGTCCACGAAGACGCAGGTCAGCTGATCGCCGATTGCCTCGTGCAGCAGGATCGCGGTGACCGAGGAATCCACGCCGCCCGACAGGCCACAGATCACGTGGGAATCCCCCACCTGTTCGCGGATCGTCTTGATGGCTTCCTCGCGGTAGGCGCCCATGGTCCAGTCGCCGGTAAAGCCCGCAAGCTTGATGAAGTTCTCGTAGAGTTTCGCACCGTTCGGGGTGTGGTGCACCTCGGGGTGGAATTGCACCGCATAGAAATGGCGCTTGGTATCGGCGGTGATCGCGTAGGGCGCGTTCGGCGAGGTGCCATAGACCTCAAAGCCCGGGGCAATTTCGCTGACGTGGTCGCCGTGGCTCATCCAGACCTGTTCGTCGCCGTCTTCGAACCAGCCCTTGAGAATGTCGAGTTCGTTTTTCGGGGTCACATAGGCACGGCCGAATTCCGCGGTGCCGTGGCCGCTTTCGACCTTGCCGCCGAGCTGGTGCATCATGACCTGCTGGCCATAGCAGATGCCAAGGATCGGAACGCCGTAGTCGAAGATTTCCTGCGGCGCGCGCGGGCTGCCTTCGCGGGTCACGCTGTCGGGACCACCCGAGAAGATGATCGCTTTGGGCGCCATCTCGCGGACAACGTCCATGGTGACGTTCTGATAGGGGTGGATTTCGCAATAGACGTTCAGCTCGCGCAGGCGGCGCGCAATCAGCTGCGTGACCTGGCTGCCGAAGTCGATGATCAGGAGGCGGGCATGGGATTTGTCTGACATGAGTGCCGCATAGGCCAGTGTGGTGATTTTCGCAAGAGATGAAGAGCGTCACAGAGGCGGAGAGACAGGTTTTTGTTGCCAAGACTTGTTCCGCGCCATTAGCGTCGCGGATTTATCAGCCACGGATCACGGCAGGGAGAGCAGGAATTGGTTATCGGGATCGAAGGCGCGGCGCTCAATCTGGCGCTTGCACTGTTTTGCGGAGCGTTGATCGGATCGGAACGCCAGGTGCGCCAGCGCATGGCCGGATTGCGGACAAATGCTCTCGTTGCGCTGGGTGCCGCCACTTACGTTGTCTTCTCGCAGTTGTTTCCCGACGAGGTGAGCCCGACACGGGTTGCCGCGCAGGTGGTCTCTGGCATCGGGTTCCTCGGCGCGGGTATCATTTTCCGGCACGGTTTTACGGTGCATGGCCTCAATACGGCCGCAACACTGTGGTGTTCGGCAGCGGTTGGGTTGATTGCCGGGGCGGGCTATCCGGCTTTTGCTGTTCTGGCGACGGGGCTGGTGGTGTTCGTGAACCTTGGCCTGCGCCCGCTGGTGAAATGGCTGAAACGCAAAACGCGGGCGGGCATTCCCCTGTTGCTGGAATACCGCGTGATCGTGGATTGCGAGACCGAGAAGGAAAGCGATCTGAGGGCGCAGGCGCTGCAGCTTTTGTCAGGGCAGGGCGTTCAGATCACAGGTTTCGAGAAGTGCGACAGTGTGCGCAGCGGCACCGAAAGGCTCTCGGTCAGCATCTCCGTGGTCGAGAAGAGCGAAGACGAAATGAACAGCCTGATTGCGCCCCTGATGCTGGCCCCCGGTGTTGTGGCGATTGCGTGGGAATCGTCGGTCGAAGAGTAGCCGGGGCAGGGGGAAATCGCGCCAAGGTCGCTGGAATACCCCCTGAATGTCGCTTTTCAACTTCAATGGCCGTTATCTTTCTCTGGCTTTGGGGCCGGCACTTGTATCACGGTAGGGGAAAGAAACGCTTTTTGGTGAGGAAAGCACATGACTGAAGCGCGAGCACGTCGTCGGAGCCGTGGTGGTGGAGGCGCAGCCCGCCGCGCCGAACGCGGCGCTGTCTCCTTTGAGACCGCAAAATACATCGAACGCAATATTCCGAACTTCGAGGTTCTGAACGAAGAAGCGATCGAGACCATCGAGTACAACGCTGAAACCGTACTCGAAGAAATCGGTGTCAACTTTGTTGACAATCCGGCGGCGCTTGAACGCTGGAAAAACGCCGGTGCCGACGTCAAGGGCGAACGCGTCCACATCCCGCGCGGCCTGGCCCGCGAGTTGATCAAGACCGCCCCGTCGCAATTCACCCAGCACGCCCGCAACCCCGCCAAATCGGTGGAAATCGGTGGCCGCAACCTGGTTCTGGCACCGGTCTATGGCCCGCCCTTCGTGCGCGATGCCGCCGGTGGCCGTCGTTACGCGACCATGGACGACTTCAACAAGTTCGTGAAACTGGCCTATATGTCGAAATGGCTCCACCACTCGGGCGGTACGGTTTGTGAACCGACCGACATTCCGGTGAACAAGCGCCACCTCGACATGCTGATGGCGCACATGATCCTGAGCGATAAGCCGTTCATGGGCTCGGTCACCGAACCCAGCCGTGCGCAGGATTCGGTCGACATGGCGGGCATCCTGTTCGGTGAAGACTTTGTCCAGAACAACACCGTGATGACCTCGCTGACCAACATCAACTCGCCGATGACCTTCGACGACGTGATGATGGGCTCGCTCGAAGTCTATGCCCAGAACAACCAGGCCTGCATCATCTCGCCCTTTATCGTCGGCGGCGCGATGGCACCGGTTTCGGTTGCTGGTACCCTGACGCAGGTTCTGGCCGAAGTTCTGGCCGGTGTGGCCTATAGCCAGGTGGTGCGCCCCGGTGCGCCCGCGATCTTTGGCGCCTTCGTGTCGTCGATCGACATGGGCTCTGGTGCGCCGACCTTCGGCACCCCAGAAGCCTCGCTCGTCACCTATGGTGCCGGTCAGTTGGCCCGTCGTCTGAACCTGCCGTTCCGTTCGGCCGGTTCGTTCTGTGGCTCGAAACTGCCCGACGCACAGGCGGCGTATGAAACCGCCAACTCGCTCAACATGGGTCTGATGTCGGGTGTGAACTTCATGCTGCACGCCTGTGGCTGGCTGGAAGGTGGCCTTGTGGCCGACTTCGAAAAGTTCGTTATGGACGCCGACCAACTGGGCACGCTGCACGGTCTGGCCAAGGGTGTTCCCTATGACGAGGACGCGCAGGCCATGGGCGCGATCCGCGAAGTTGGTCCAGGTGGCCACTATCTCGGTTGTGACCACACCCAGGCCAACTTCAAGACCGCGTTCTGGAAGTCGGACCTGCTGGACTACAAACCGTTCGAGACCTGGGAAGAAGAAGGTGCGCGCGACACCCGCCAACTGGCGACGAGCCGTGTCGAGAAACTTCTCGCAGACTACCAGAAGCCGGAAATGGACGCTGGTATCGAAGAGGCCCTGAACGAATACGTGGCCAAGAAAAAGGCGTCCATGCCGGATTCGATGACCTGAGGCGCTTCTGCCCTATACCCTTTGGCGAGAGGCGCGCATCAATTGCGCCTCTCCCATCATCGCAATAAGTGTGTCTACATGTGACACAAGCGAATACCCAGCATCCCCCTTGCGGCGTTGGTCATTCAGTTGCGCTTCTTTCTCCATCAATGACATAAGGGCGACTGCATTTCGCGGCAGCTTGCCATAGCCGAAATGGCGTTGCAGATGCTCGGTGCGGCTGTAGCCGTCTACGCCGGCGCGGGCGGCCCGGATCAATAGGCGGGGGCGTTTCAGCGTGTTGAGATGGCCAAGGATATCTTTCATGAGTGTGTGCCTCCAACAAAGAGTTTTTTCTGACGGAGGCAATCACGAAAGCACAACCTAAGCGGGTGTTGCGTGAATTTGATTCCCGCGAACTCAGGGTTTCGTCACTGTTCATAAAATCGAAACAATGCTGTTCCCAGCGGACAACCGTTAACTTCCAGGTAAGGAATCGTTTTTAGTTTTGTGGATAGGTATGGGGATAACTCTTGGGTAACTGTGGGTGTCATTCTGACCTTTTCGAGGCTGTCATACATGCAGTCTAGAAGGACATTGGATCGGCTGCCTCAGTGGATACCGCAGGATGTTCTCCGGTATCTGGAGCATACTGAAACGGGTGTCTCCATCCGGTCCTTGGCGCGCCGCTCGGCCGCGCATCCCTCTACGATTTCAAGGCAGATCAGGCGTCTGGAATGCCGCCGGGACGATCCCTTGGTGGATGCCATGCTGATGCGTCTGGCAAACGGTTTGTACTTCCGCGTTGATAGTTCAGCCCGCGAGGAGATCCAGACCATGCACCATGCCGATACAGACACTTTCCTTCCGAATTCCACGACCTTCGATGCCGAGGCCCAGCGCGTGTTGCGCCGTCTTTGCGAAACGGGGGCCGTGTTGGCCGTGGCGGCCGACATGGACAAAGCGGTGGTGGTTCGTGAAACCGGCGAAGCCCAGACACGAACGGCCGTTGTCGCGCGCGACATTGTCGAGGCGCTGGCCCTGAAAGAATGGATCACATGCCCTTCGCCTGGTCGAATTTCCCGTTATATCATAACCTCTTGCGGGCGATCTGCCCTGAACCGGATGATGGCGGAGGCCGAAAGCAAGGCCGTTGGGTTTGCCGAGGCGCAGGCCGTCTTTGATGGTGCACCGGACCTTGCGATGGGGGAAGTGATCGCGCAGCGGTTCTCCGCCGCGGACTCACCGCTGGCCGCTCTTGCAAGGCGACGGGATCGGGATGGCTCTCCCTTCCTGAATGACGCACAGGTGGCGGCAGGTGAGCGCCTGCGCGAGGATTTCGAACTGGCGCAACTCGATGCCGAAACCGCGCTGGACTGGTACCAGATCCTGACCGATCACGAGACCCTGAAACAGGCAGAGCCTACACGCACTGCAACCATACCGGGGCAGGCAAGTCAGCGTGTTGTCGGGGCACTGCAAGAGTTGGGGACGGGGCTTGCGGATGTGACGCTCAGATGCTGCTGTTTTCTTGAGGGTCTGGAGAGCACCGAGAAGCGTTTGGGCTGGTCTGCGCGCTCCGGCAAGATCGTTCTGCGCATCGCGCTGACGCGGTTGAGTGAATATTATCGTTCACAAGCAGGGCAGGCAGGGCATATGATCGGGTAGGACCCTCCTTGGGTTTATCGCTTGAAGTTTTGAGCCAACAGCGAGCGAAGGGGCGGCGCACATCTGTTGCGCCGCCCAACACATTCTCCGCTTTGCGTTGCTGCAAAAAGAAACGGTCCGTGCATGAGGCACGGACCGTTCAAACTTTCCGGATGTCGCAAGACTTATGCGACGTCTGCCTTGGCCGCTTTCAGGTGGTCCATCAGGTTTTCCGGCGAGGAGACACCATAGGGGTCTTCACCGTGGTTGTCTTCCAGGCCGGGCTCTTCGAACCATGCTTCAACAACGCCGTTGTTGACGATGGCGGCATAGCGCCACGAACGTGCACCAAAGCCCAGGTTGTCCTTGGCGACCAGCATGCCGATCTTGCGGGTGAATTCGCCCGAACCGTCCGGGATGACCTTGACGTTTTCGAGGTTCTGCGACTCGGCCCATTTGTTCATCACGAAGCTGTCGTTGACCGACATGCAGTAGATTTCGTCGATGCCCAGCTCAGCGAATTCGCCGGCCATTTTTTCAAAGCCCGGCAGTTGGTAGGTCGAGCAGGTGGGGGTGAAGGCGCCCGGCAGCGAGAACAGGATAACGCGCTTGCCAGCAAAGTAATCGTCCGAGGTCATGTCCTGCCAACGGAAGGGGTTGGGGCCGCCAACGGCTTCGTCGCGAACACGGGTTTTGAAGGTCACTGCGGGGACTTTTACGCCTGTATGCATCGGGGGATTCCTCATGAGAAGATTGCAATCGCGGGGTGTTTAAAACGATTCTAATTTCGGTGCAATCCGCCTTGCGGCCGAGGTGACGACTTTCCGCATGGTCGTTGTGTGGGCGGTGGACAGCGGGCTCATTAAACAGTTAAGAAGATGCATATTTACGCAGGCCGCTCACCAAGAGCCGGTTCAAATTAACTTTTTGTAAACCACGTTTTCTTAAGGAATTCTTATGCCTACAATCGTTTCGTCTTCCAGTAATACATTTTCAATCAACTACCATATCTCGTATGACACGCTTTTGGTTGCACGCACGGCGAACGTCATCGTGTCGACGACGGGGCTCCCCGCGATCAATGCCGCATCAGGCAATGATGGCCGCATTATCATCGTTGAGGGTCTTATCGTGTCTTCACGATACTATGGGATCGAATTGGGCGACATCACCGATCCGAGCCTTGCGGTGGATAACACTGTCATTGTCACCCAAGACGGCAGCGTGACATCAGAGCTCACGGGCATCTCGGTTTATGCGGAAGATTCCGATATCAGCGTGCAAGGCAGCGTCTATTCCACTAGCTTCTATGGTGTCAGTCTGGGTGGCGATGGGTCTCGCCTGACGAACACCGGCACGATCGAGGGGTACGAGGGGGTCAGAATTTCCCAGACCGCCGACGTGATGAACCGCGGGTTTGTGACAGGTTCGAATGCCGGTCTCGGACTGGGCGGGTCTTCGGACAACTCCAACATTGCAAACGAAGGCACAATTTCTTCGGCATCCAAGGGGATCAGTAATTACGGAAAGAATGTCAGTGTCCTCAACACAGGGGACATTCTGGCAGGTGTGACCGGCGTTCAGAGCGATGCCAGTGGATTCGAATTGGTCAATGCCGGGAAAATCCTTGGGGAAAGCAGTGGCGTTCAACTGTCGGGTGACGACAATTACCTCGCCAATTCCGGCACGATCGAGGCCGGGACAACGGCGATAAACCATGTATCGGGACTTGGGCTGGAGGTGAAAAACACCGGCACGGTCATTGGTAACGACTGGGCGTTTTACGGGATTTCGAGCGAAGATATTGTCCTGCGAAACCTTGGTGACATGATCGGGGACGTGCGCACCGGGGACGGTGCCGATCTCCTTCGCAATGCCGGGGACATTTCGGGGAACGTGTTTCTGGTGTCGGGCAACGACATCTACCGTGGCGGCCTTGGTTCGGTGGATGGAAAAGTCGATGGCGGCAAGGGCAACGACACCCTGTATGGCGGCAGGTCCAATGATGATCTGATGGGGGCAGAGGGAAGCGATAGTCTTTTTGGTAAAGGCGGCGAGGATACTCTGAACGGCGGTATCGGCACCGACCTGCTCAATGGCGGTAAAGGACAGGATCATTTGTTGGGAGGAGGGCAGGCCGACGACATCTACGGCGGCATGGGAGATGACACGCTCTATGGCGGAGGCGGTGCCGACCTGCTTGCCGGCGGACGCGGTGATGACGTGCTGAGCGGTGGGGCTGGCGCCGACATCTTTGTGTTCAACCGCGACGCTGGCAATGACCTCATCGCTGACTTCACCAATGGTCAGGACCGGATCGACTTGAGCAGCTTTGGCATCGAAGTCGCCAACTTTCCTGCCGATCTGCTTGCCGCAGCCTCCGATCTCAAATCCGACTTCACCCTGATCGACCTTTCGATGCTCGGAGGGGATGGGGCGATCATCATCAAGGGGCTGGATTTCTCTTTGCTTGGGGCCAGCGACTTCATTCTCTGACACCCTGCCAGAGGCACGGTCATAGCGGCTATGCGTCTCTGGCCCTTCCTGTACGGTCAGGCTATGCTAAAGGAAACGGAAGCAATGTTGACCGAAGGGAAAGCCCGTGCGTGATCTGAAAATCCCCGAACAGCGCCATCCTGAAAAAGCGCATCGTCCGGATAACGCCCAGCCCAAGAAACCCAAGTGGATTCGGGTCAAGGCACCAACCGGCGAAGGGTATAACGCAACGCGCCGGATCATGCGGGACAACAAGCTGGCCACTGTCTGTGAAGAGGCGGCCTGTCCAAACGCCGGCGAATGTTGGAGCCAGGGTCACGCCACCATGATGATCATGGGTGAGATTTGTACACGCGGCTGCACCTTCTGCAATATCGCAACCGGAAAGCCGGACGAGCTGGACCAGTTCGAGCCGGGCCGCGTGGCCCATGCGGTTCAAAAACTTGATCTCAACCACGTGGTGATCACCTCTGTGGATCGCGATGACCTCAAGGATGGGGGTGCAGATCACTTTGCCCAGACCATCCGCGCCATTCGCCACCGTAGCCCCAAGACCACCATCGAAATCCTGACGCCGGATTTCCTCAAGTGTGATCCTTCGGTTCTCGAAATCGTGGTCGAGGCCAAACCGGACGTGTTCAACCACAACCTTGAAACCGTTCCGGGCCTCTATCCCACCGTGCGCCCCGGTGCACGGTATTTCCATTCCCTTCGCCTCTTGCAGCGCGTCAAGGAAATGGACCCGTCGATCTTTACCAAGTCGGGTATCATGGTTGGCCTGGGCGAGGACAAGCAATCGGTTGGGCAGGTCATGGACGACATGCGCGCCGCCGACATCGATTTCCTGACCATCGGCCAGTACCTTCAGCCGACCCCGAAACACCACCGCGTCGATCGCTTTGTGACGCCCGAGGAATTCAAGGCCTATGAAACTGCGGCCTTTGGCAAGGGGTTCCTGATGGTCTCCTCGACGCCGCTGACCCGCTCGTCCTACCACGCAGGCGACGATTTCGCGAAACTTCGCGAGGCGCGCAACGAAAAGCTGGGTCAGGCCTGATTTGGCGGGGCGCGTTTAGCGCCCCATCTTGTTGACGGTGGCCCAGGCGGGCCAGCCGATCCATTTCTCTACCGCCACCAGCGCCAGACACAGCGCAATCACCACGAACACGAGGATAACCCGCTTTTCCGAAGGTGGGTTGCGTGCCCATCGGGCCATGCGCATGAGGTGGCGCAGGTTCATTCGGTAAAGCGCACTTTGCCGATAAAGGGCAGGTTTCGGTTGCGTTGGGCAAAATCGATCCCATAGCCGACCACGAATTCATCCGGGATCGAGAACCCGATCCAATCGGCCTTGATGTCCGCCTCGCGCCGCGACGGTTTATCCAAAAGCGCAATGGTGCGCAGCTTGGCAGGATTGCGCGACTTCAGAAGGTGCAGCACGTGGGTCAGCGTGTGGCCTGTGTCGACGATGTCTTCCACCACCAGCACATCGCGGCCTTCGATCTCGCCGCGCAGGTCCTTGAGGATTCGCACCTCGCGACTTGATTCCATCGCGTTGCCATAAGACGAGGCCTCGAGGAAATCCACCTCGACCGGCAGGTCCAGCTCGCGCACCAGATCGGCGATGAACACGAATGACCCGCGCAAAAGCCCAACAACCACGAGTTTGTCGGTCTCCTTGTATTCCTGGGCAATTTCCCCGCACAGCTCTTCAATCCGCGCTGCAATCGACTTGGCCGAGATCATCTGGTCGATGACATATGGACGCTCTGACATAAGACCCCCTTGATTTTCCGGCCCGAGCATACGAAATGAGCCGCCACTGTCACGTGAAAATGGGGCGACATGCCGACCCACTCTGAAACCCGCACCCTGCCTTATACCGCCCAGCAGATGTATGATCTGGTGGGGGATGTGGCCTCCTATCCGAAATTCCTGCCGTGGTGCGCCGCGTCGCGCATTCGCAGTGTCACGGATGAAGGCGACGCCAAGGTGATGCTGGCCGATCTGGTGATCTCTTTCAAAGTCTTCCGCGAGCGTTTCGGAAGCCGCGTCACCCTGAAGGACGCCGAAAAGAGCATCATCACCGAGTACCTCGACGGGCCGTTCAAATACCTCAAGTCGACGTGGGATTTCACAGATGTCGAAGGCGGCTGTGACGTTTCCTTCTATGTTGATTTCGAATTCAAGAGCGCGATCCTTCAGGGTGTGATCGGGGTTGTCTTTAACGAGGCCATGCACCGGATCGTGCGGGCCTTCGAACAACGCGCGGCGGCCCTTTACGGTCCTGCCTGACACGCTAAGGTGGCCTCTGACCGACCGGAGGCCATCCATGATCACCCAATCCCTCGCCGATTTTATCGCCAACCCGCCCGAGGCACCCCATGCCACGCGGCATATGATGGCCTTGTCGCTTCTTGACTGGGTGGCCTGTGGCATGGCCGGAGCCGGTGAGCCCGTGTCGCGGATTACAAGGGACATGGTGTCCGAAGAAGGTGGCGCGGCGCAGGCCCATATGTTCGGCGCATCCGGCAAGGTGCCTGCACGGGCGGCGGCGCTTGTGAATGGCGCCACATCCCACGCGCTTGATTATGACGACACGCATTTTGCCCATATCGGTCACCCGTCGGTGGCCGTGCTTCCTGCGGCGCTGGCCCTGGCGGAAAAGCTGGGGGCATCAGGAGAGGATTTTCTGCGATCCGCGCTTATCGGTGTCGAAACCTCGGTCCGCGTCGGCGTCTGGCTTGGGCGTGACCACTATCAGACTGGATTTCACCAGACAGGAACCGCAGGGGCCTTTGGCGCGGCAGCGGCGGCGGCGCATCTGCTGGGGTTCGATGCCGCCAAGGTGGCCGCCACGCTGGGCCTGACGGCGACGCGGGCCTCTGGTCTGAAGTCGCAGTTCGGGACGATGGGCAAGCCCTATAACGCTGGCCTTGCGGCGGAGAGTGGGGTCGAGGCGGCCTTGCTGGTCGCCAAGGGGTTCGAACCCAATCCTATGGCACTGGAAGCTGCACAGGGGTTTGGGCCCACCCACGCCGGACAGGCTCTTGAAGGCGCGCTGGACGGGTTGGGCGAGGACTGGCTGTTCGACAGCATCAGCCACAAGTTCCACGCCTGCTGCCACGGTCTGCACGCCACCCTCGAAGCTCTGGCGGGCATGAACCGGCCCGCGCCAGAGGATGTTGAAAGGGTTGCGATCACCACGCACCCGCGCTGGATGACCGTCTGCAATCAGCCGGACCCGACCACAGGGCTTGGGGCCAAGTTCTCGTATCGGATGGTTGTGGCGATGTCGCTGACTGGCCATTCCACGGCAGCCCTCGACAGCTATTCCGATACCCTTTGCGCCGATCCGGCGCTGGTGGCCCTGCGCCAGCGGGTTGAGGTCACGCCGGATGAGGACGTTTCGGAAACCGAAGCGCGGTTGCGCCTTACCCTGAAGGACGGAACCGTTCTGACCGCAGCGCACGACCTGAATGCGCCCATGGCCATGTCAGATCGCGAAGCGCGGTTGAAAGGCAAGGCGGCGGCTCTGATCGGCCCCGAGACCGCGCAGGCGCTTTGGGGGATCATCGAAGTCGGGGCCAATCCTAAAGAGATCGGCAGCTTCATCGCTGGCTGAGGCAAAGCAAAAAGGGCGGCCCAATCAAGGCCGCCCTTTCACGTTCCGGAGTGGATTTGGAACTTATGAATTCATGTCGTAGGCGCGTTCGCCATGGACGCTTAGGTCAAGGCCGTTGACCTCGGTTTCAGCGTCGACGCGCAGCGGTGTGATCAGGCCCACGACCTTCACGAGGACAACCGAAACCACCAGCGTGAAGATGCCGACAACGGCCAGCCCGCCCAGCTGTGCCGCCCAGGAACCAGCACCGAAGACGGCGATCATGATGGTGCCGAAGATGCCGCCAACACCGTGGACGGCGAAGACGTCCAGTGTGTCGTCGATCTTGAGCATGTTGCGCACGACATTCACGGCTTCCTGACACAGGACACCGGCAACCGCACCGATGATCAGGGCTTCGATCGGGCCGACAAAACCGGATGCAGGGGTGATCGAGGCGAGGCCCGCGATGGTACCGGTCACCAGGCCAACCAGCGAGGCCTTGCCGTATTTGATCTTTTCCCAAAGCGCCCAGGTCAGCGATGCTGTGGCCGCAGAGATGTGGGTCACGGTCAGGGCCATTGCGGCGCCACCGTCAGCGGCAAGCTGCGAGCCGCCGTTGAAGCCGAACCAGCCAACCCAGAGCATCGCGGCACCGATCATCACCATCCACGGCGCGTGCGGCGGGGTGGTGCGGTTCTTGCGCGGACCAAGGAAGACAGCGATCACGAGGGCCGCGATACCTGCGGTTTCGTGCACCACGATACCACCGGCAAAGTCCTTGACGCCAACTTCGCCAAACAGGCCGCCGTCAGCCAGCATGCCGCCACCCCAGATCCAGTGGACCACCGGCGCATAGCACAAGAGCATCCACAGGCCCGAGAACAGAAGCACGAAACCAAAGCCGATACGTTCGACATAGGCACCGACGATCAGGGCAGGGGTGATGATCGCAAAGGTCATCTGGAAGGCAAAGAACAGAACCTCGGGCAGGGTGCCGGACAGGCTGTCCGCGTCAACGCTCGCAAGGAAGGCCTTGCCCAAACCGCCCCAGAGACCACCCTCGCCAGATCCGAAGGCGATGGAATAGCCGACGGCCAGCCACAGGACGCTCATCAGGCAGGCGATGGCGTAGGTTTGCATGAAGACGCTGAGGACGTTGCGCGCGCGTACAAGGCCACCGTAGAACAGCGCCAGACCGGGCAATGTCATGAACAGGACCAGGGCAGTTGCCACGATGATCCAGGCGGTATCCGCTCCGTTCATTGTCCCTTCCTTTCCGTTTGTTGCTTGTTTGGGCGTCACAAAGCGGAAGAAAAGGGCGGAAAGAAACGAGGGGGATGCGAAAAGATGCCTTTATCGTGGGCATTTTGCAATCTGCACAAAAAATGCGCAGAAATTGGCGGGTGTCGGTTATTTTGGCGTCATCTTGCGGAAGCGGCTTTTCAGGGGGAGGGGAAGGCGATTCCGCAGCAGTTCCCTAAAGAACTCTGTCTGCGAGATGTTTCCAATCTTCTTCCACGCGCTGTTTGCCACGATTGTTCGTTCCCAAAGCGCCGGTATGTGCAACCGTATGGACGAGCACTCCGTCAAGTTCGAGCGGTTTCGAAATAGCGATGTCCATTGGCGGCATCTTACCCAAGCCGGCCACGCTTCCAAAATGCCGCCTTACGCCAGCCCCCAAGCAAATGACGTGCTTCGGTTTCGCGATTTCTAGAGCTGGCATCAGGAACTCGACTGCGGCTCTCCGATATTCCGCCGCCGGAATTTGTGCGGACATGCCTCCAGATTTGACAAACGGAAAAAGGTTGGTTGCCCAAACATCCGAAAACCGTAGCTGAAGGTGGTCGTTCAATAGCCTCGACAGGTTGATGTTGGTCGGAAGCTTGGGGTCATACCCAAAGCGGGCAACGGCTTCGTTGAATGGACCTTGCAGGAAATCTTCGGATGCCCAGTCTTGTCCGAGAATGACGATGCCGCTTTCGAGGTTGTGTGCAGACTTTGACCAAGGTGAAATGTAGTCCGCCTCATAAGCCCCGTTGTGGAACTCGTGAATATTGCGATACCCCGGCCATTGGCTGGCTTGCCGTTTTCGGGCAAGCAGGAGCAGTTCTTCCTCAATCCTTTGGACCACCCGCTTTTCTCCACAACAATTGCAGTGCATGATTCCGTGCCGCCATGCGGACCTCGGTGCGCCCAAGTGCGCCGAACTCGATGGTTTCGGTCGTGCAGCCGGTCTTGTCGGCGATGCCAAAGCAGACGCGGCCCTCGGGTTTGAACTCCGATCCGCCAGGTCCGGCGATGCCGGTGATCGAGACCGCGATGTCCGCGTCACTGTTGACCAGCGCCCCCAGCGCCATCTCGCGGGCGACCTCTTCTGACACCGCCCCCACTTCCGCCAGCGTCGCCTCGCGCACGCCCAGCATTTCGGTTTTCGCGGTGTTGGTATAGGTGACGAAGCCGCGTTCGAACACGGCTGACGATCCCGCAACATCGGTCAGCGCCACCGCGACCATACCGCCGGTACAGCTTTCGGCGGTGGCGATGCGCAGGCCCTTGGCCTTGCACAGGTCTAGAAGGTCGATCGGCGTCATAGCCCCAGAACCCCGTGGCTGATCCATGCGAGGACGCCGGTTCCGATGGCGGCAAACACACCGGCAATCACGTCATCCAGCATCACACCCAGCGCGTCTCCGCGCCGGTCTGCCCATCCGATGGGGCCGGGCTTGGTGATGTCGAGCAGGCGGAACAGAACAAAGCCCGCGATCCATCCCGGATAAAGCAGAAGCGGATCAAGGCCGGCGTGCCATGCCCCGAAGCTGACCACGAGAAGGCCGATCCACTGGCCTGCGACCTCGTCGATGACGATCTCGCTCGGGTCATGGTCGTCCTTGCCACGCGTGGCTTCTGCCGTCGCCCACCAGCCGATGAAAAAGACCAGCACCGAGGCAGTCGCCAACAGGGGAAAGCCGCCGATGTAATGCAGGCCAAGCGCCATCAGGACGGCCGCGAAAGAGCCCCAGGTGCCAGGCGCAGGGCGCAGGTGGCCCACACCAAAGACGGTTGCAATCAATTGGCTCATGTCTTCACCAGTGTCGCGGTGGCAAGCGCCGCGATCCCTTCTTCGCGCCCGGTAAAGCCGAGGCGTTCGCTTGTTGTCGCCTTGATGCTGACGCGGTCGGCATCCAGCCCCATGATCTCGCCCATACGCTGCATCATGGCTGCGGCGTGCGGGCCGATCTTGGGACGTTCGCAAATCAGCGTGCAATCGATGTTGGAGATCGTGAACCCCTTGTCGGCGGCCAGTTTGACAGCGTGTTCAAGGAAGATCGCGCTGTCCGCGCCTTTCCACTGCATGTCGCTCGGCGGAAAGTGACGCCCGATATCGCCCTCGGCCAGTGCGCCGTAAATGGCATCCGTCACCGCGTGCATGCCGACGTCGGCATCGGAATGGCCCTTGAGGCCCCGTTCATGCGGAATTTCCACACCGCAGAGGGTGACAAAACTGCCTTCGCCAAAGGCGTGCACGTCGAACCCATTGCCCAGCCTGATATCCATGTTGTCCCTCAATACCTCTTCCATGCGGGCGAAATCGCCCGGGGTGGTGATCTTTAGGTTTGCTTCATCGCCCGGAACGATGGCCACGTCCAGACCTGCCTGTCTGGCGACCTCGACGTCGTCGGCCGCGCCACCCGGATGCGCGCGATGCGCGGCAAGGATGGCGTCGAAGTGAAAGCCCTGCGGTGTCTGGGCGCGAAACAGGCCCGTGCGATCCTGGGTGCCCGCGACAATGCCGTCAGCACCGCGCCAAAGGGCATCCGTTACGGCAAGGGCAGGGGCCGCGCCCTGCGCCGTGTCCAGCGCCTGAATCACGTCGCTGATGGTCTGGCCCGTGATTCCCGCGCGTGCCACGTCATGGATCAGAACGCGGGTCACACCGCGGCCTTCCAGCGTTTCAAGCCCCGCACGGACCGAGGCATCGCGGGTAGCGCCGCCATGCACAAAGTCGACGCCCAGTGTTTCGGCTTCGTGATCGTCATCCGGATGGGTGACCGCGATCACGAGATCGATGTCGGGATGCTGCGTGAATGCGGCGATGGTCCAGTCGGCAACACGGCGTCCGGACAGGGGGCGCCACTGCTTTGGAGCGCCCGCGCCAGCACGGGTTCCACGCCCTGCGGCCACGATCACGGCGGCTGTTTTTCCATGAGAATGCGTCATGTCCTTTGTCTAGAACTTGCGCGAGAGAGAGGCAATCGGCCCTGTGGGTGTGCCTATATTTTAATCATTTGAATTTTTGCGCTACATATTTCACCAGTCGATCATTGTGTTAGCGCCCTGAGTCGGCTAGCTCGAATTTAATGCACAAGGATTAAGCATGTGACCGTTCAAGTCGCACACCTCACTCTGAACCCTCCTGTTTTTCTGGCGCCACTCGCCGGAATTACCGATTTGCCATACCGCGATCTGGTGTCGTCCTTTGGGGCGGGGCTTGTCGTGTCTGAAATGGTGGCCAGCCAGGAAATGGTCCAGTCCAAGCCCGGTGTAAGGGAAAAGGCCGAACTCGGGTTCGGCAAGGCTAACACCTCGGTTCAGATCGCAGGCCGTGAGGCCTATTGGATGGCCGAGGCCGCGCGGCAGGTCGAAGCCAATGGCGCGGCGCTGATCGATATCAACATGGGATGTCCGGCCAAGAAGGTCACAAGCACCAGCGGAGCAGGGGCCTCCGGCTCTGCCCTCATGAAAGATCTCGATCACGCGCTTGGCCTGATCGAGGCGGTTGTAGAGGCCGTGAACATCCCGGTGACGCTCAAAACCCGGCTGGGGTGGGATGACAACATGCTGAATGCCGCCGAACTGGCGCGTCGTGCCGAAGATGCCGGCATTCAGATGGTCACGATCCACGGCCGCACCCGCTGCCAGTTCTACAAGGGATCGGCAAACTGGGCCGCGATTGCCGCGATCAAGGATGCGGTGAACGTACCGGTGATTGCCAATGGTGACATCGTCGACACGACCTCTGCCCGCGAGGCTCTGCGCCAGTCCGGAGCCGATGGCATCATGGTGGGTCGCGGCGCACAGGGGCGGCCCTGGGTGCTTGCGCAGATGGCGGCGGATTTGTTTGGCGGCGAGGCTCCGGAAATTCCTCGGGGTTGGGCCCTCGTCGAGATGGTCTCGGATCACTACGAAACCATGCTGTCCTTCTATGGTGAAGACCTTGGGCTGCGCGTCGCGCGCAAACACCTTGGTTGGTACATGGACGATGCGGCCACTCCGAAAGACCTGCGCCGGCTGGTGCAGACGGCCCGCGATCCGAAACAGGTTCTCGCACTATTGCCTGACGCGCTTGGCGCTGGGGACAAGAAGGATGTGGCGTGATGAATGATCTCGCGATTTGGAACTCCCTCCCAATTCCGGCGATCCTCGTGGATGGAAGCGATCGGGTGGAAGATATCAACCCGGCGGCTGAGAACTTTCTCAACACGTCCGTCAAATCCATCCGTGGTGTGCCGATCTGGGACAAGTTGATGGTGGATGCGCCCTTGGAAGAGGCCTTTGAGCGCGCCCGCAGCTTCAGCACGCCGCTGTTCGTGAACGATGTCGACATCGGCACAGGCGATGGGCCGCCGATGCAGTGCAATCTCAAGATTGCCCCGGTTTCGAACGCCAGCGAAAAGATGATATTCCTGATCTCGTCGCGCGAACTTGCGGGGCGCATGACACGATCCAACGGTGTGAAGTCCTCGGCCAAGTCCGCCATCGGCATGGCCGAGATGCTGGCGCACGAGATCAAGAACCCGCTCGCCGGGATCACCGGTGCCGCGCAACTTCTGTCGATGAACCTGAGCCCCGATGATCTCGAGTTGACCGATCTTATCGTCGAGGAAAGCCGCCGCATCGTGAAACTGCTGGAACAGGTCGAGCAGTTCGGCAATCTCTCGCCACCGCAGCGGGAACCGGTTAACATTCACGATGTCCTCGACAAGGCGCGTCGCTCCGCCGTGGTCGGTTTCGGGGCGCATATGACGGTGATCGAAGACTACGATCCCTCGCTGCCACTGGCGCAAGGGGATGCAGACCAGCTTTTGCAAGTCGTATTGAACCTGTTGAAGAACGCGTCGGAGGCCGCTGGTGATGCCGGCACGATCCGCCTGCGCACCTACTATGAACACTCCTTCCGCCTGCGCCGCTCCGATGGCACAGGCCAGGCCCTGCCGCTCCAGATCGAAGTGATCGACGACGGCCCGGGCCTGCCACAGGACATCAAGGGCGACGTGTTCGATCCCTTCGTGTCCGGCCGTGAGAACGGGACCGGGCTTGGCCTTGCCCTCGTGAGCAAGATCATCTCGGACCACGACGGCCTGATCACCGTAGACAGCGTGCCCGGGCGCACGGTGTTCCGCATTTCCCTGCCGCGCATGCCCCGCGACACGAACAAGAAACGTAAGGAGACCACCTGATGGATGGCACCGTACTTGTCGCTGATGACGACCGCACAATCCGCACCGTACTGACACAGGCGCTGACCCGCGCTGGCTGTAAGGTGCATGCCACCTCCTCGCTGACCACGCTGATGCGCTGGGTCGCCGAAGGCAAGGGCGACGTGGTGATCACGGACGTGATGATGCCCGATGGCAATGGTCTCGAGATGCTGCCCAAGATCTCCGAGGATCGCCCCGGTCTGCCCGTCATCGTGATCTCGGCGCAGAACACCATCATGACGGCGATCCAGGCGGCAGAGGCCGAGGCCTATGACTACCTGCCGAAGCCCTTCGATCTGCCGGACCTGATGAAACGCACCGGTAAGGCGCTTGAGCAGAAACGCCGCGCCCCCAGCGTGCCGCAAGCCGACGATGAACGCCCCGACGAACTGCCCCTGGTGGGACGCACCCCGGCGATGCAGGCGCTTTACCGCCTCGTGGCGCGGGTGATGAATACCGATCTTCCGGTTCTGATTTCTGGTGAAAGCGGTACAGGTAAGTCGTTGATCGCACGCGAAATTCACGATTTCTCGGACCGTCGCACACTGCCGTTTGTCGCGGTGACAGCCGCTGACCTGAACGATCTGGAAGGGCCAAGCAAGGTTCTTGCCAAGGCCAAGGGTGGCACGGTTGTTTTTGACGAAATCGGTGATTTCGATGACGAAATTCAGGCCCGTATCGTGCGCATGATCGACAATCCGGGCGAACATTCCCCGCGGTTCATGGCGACGTCGCAGATCAATCTGGAAGACGCGATGGAAAAGGGCAAGGTGCGCCAGGACCTGTACTACCGTCTGAACGGGGCCACCATCCACGTGCCGTCGCTGCGTGAGCGTGTCGACGATATTCCCTTGTTGGTCGAACACTTCCTGAACCGCTCGGAACGCGATGGCGCGCCCATGCGCCTGTTCTCGAAGGACGCGATGGAAATGCTGCGCGCCTACAGTTGGCCGGGCAACGTGCGTCAGCTTGAAAACGCAGTGAAACGTCTAGTCCTGACCGCGCGGACCGATGAAATCACCTTGGCCGAAGCAGAAGGCGTTCTTGGGGCGCAGCCGCAGGTGGGCCCGAACCTTGGCGGGGAAGACACAGAAAAACTGTCGGCCTCCGTGGGCCGTCACCTGCGACGCTACTTTGATCTGCATGGCAACATGCTGCCTCCCGCCGGCCTCTATGCTCGCATCCTGCGTGAGATTGAACTGCCTCTGATTGAAATTGCATTGGACGCCACCGGCGGCAACCAGGCCAAATGCGCCGATCTGCTTGGCATCAACCGAAATACGCTGCGCAAAAAGATCACCGATCTGGATATTCAGGTGACACGGCGCCGCAAGTTGATGTAAAACTGCCACAATAGCGTGGCCTTTCTGCCGCAGTTTTCTGCGGCTTGGCCCAAAAATCATGGCGGTATGCCGGTGCGCCGGCGAAGAATCAATTGAGGTTGTCGGGTGGATACCCTGGCAAAAAATGGTCACTGGGCGAAACTGAACCGCTTGCGAAGGCAGCGGCGTGTGCGGAATTTTGCCACCTGGGCATTGGTTTTTCTTGGCCCATGCCTCGCCCTTGCGACCTTCCTGATCCTCGGGCCAATGAACCAGCGCTCAACCTCCGGGGCATTGCGGCTGGTTCTCCTGCTTGACCTTGTCTACGTGATCGCCGTGGCGGCTCTGGTCGCCCAACGAATAGCCCGCATCTATGCCTCCCGACGGGCGCAATCGGCCGGCTCGCGCCTGCACATGCGTCTGACGGGGGCCTTTGCCCTTCTTGCGCTTGTCCCGACTGTTTCAGTCGCGGTGTTCGCGGGTTTGACAGTGAACATCGGTCTTGAAGGCTGGTTCTCGGACCGTGTCAGCAGCGTTGTCGGAAACTCGGTAGCCGCCGCACAGGCCTATGAAGAGGAACACGTGCGTGACCTCGAATTCGACGCGATGGCCCTGGCGCGGTTCCTGAACAGCCAGAGACGTTCGACTTTTTTTCTCTCAACCGGCGACATTCGGGTGCTTTTGTCCAGCGGGCAGAACCAGATCCAGCGCGGCGTGAAAGAGGCCTATGTGATTGATGGCACCGGTGAGATCCGGGCGCGGGGCGAAAGCTCGTACCTTTTTGATTTCGAACGGCCAACGCCGGAACAGATCGGCGAAGCCACGCAACAGGGCAGCGTGATCATCCGCGACTGGGAAACCAACGAACTTCGGGCGCTGGTACGGTTAGATGCCTTCGTGGACCGTTTGCTATATATCAGTCGCGAGGTGGATGGCTCTATCTTCTCGCTGCTCGATGAAACCCGGGAAACCGCAAAACTCTATAACCAGCTGGAAAGCGAACGCGGCCGCGTCTTGTTCGAGTTTTCGCTGGTCTACCTTGGCTTTGCCGTGATCCTGATTGCTGCTGCGATCTGGATGGGGCTCTGGTTTGCAGAACGTCTGGCACGCCCGGTCGGGCGCCTGACGGGCGCGGCTCAGCGCGTCGGGGCAGGGGATCTCAACGTTCAGGTGGTCGAGGAAGACGGCGACGACGAGATCGCCATGTTGGGGCGCTACTTCAACCAGATGACTCGTCAGCTGAAAGGCCAGCGCGATACGCTGCTTGAAAACACGCGGCAGATTGAACAGCGCCGTCGGATGTTCGACTCGGTTTTGAGCTCGGTGACCTCGGGTGTGGTCGGCCTTGACGCCGAGGGCAAGGTGGCTTTCGTGAACCGCTCCGCCGAACGTCTGCTGGACTGGTCGGGCGATCATCAGAGCATGGCAATCGCCGTCGCGGTTCCCGAGTTCGGACCGATGTTCGCAACATTGTCCGAAGGCCCTGCCGAAGTGGCGCAGGACGAGGTGCGCGTTGTACGCTCTGGACGGCTTGAGAACCTGCTGGTGCGCATGTCGACCCGCCGCAACGAAGATGGCGGCCTTGAGGGCTATGTTGTGGCCTTCGACGATGTCACCGATCTGGTGACGGCACAGCGGATGGCGGCCTGGGGCGATGTGGCCCGCAGGATCGCCCACGAGATCAAGAACCCGCTCACACCGATCCAGTTGTCTGCGGAACGTATCAAGCGCAAGTTTGCCTCGCGTGTCGGCGACGACAGCGAGAAGCTGGAGCAGATGACCGAAGTCATCGTGCGCCAGACCAATGATCTGAGGCGCATTGTCGACGAGTTTTCCAAGTTCGCCCGCATGCCGGAACCGGACCGTCGCAATACCGACGTAATACCGACGCTGGACCGATGTGTTCTTTTGCAGGAGGCAGGCCAGCCAACAGTCAAGTTTGTGCGTGACATCACAGAAGGCCCGGTCTGTGCCGACCTTGATGAAACCATGATTTCACAGGCTCTGACCAACCTGATCAAGAACGCCGGCGAAGCGATTGAAACCCGTATCGAAAAAGGCGCCCCGGACGGGTTTGCGCCGGAAATTCGGGTCGCCTGCGACGTGCAGGACGGACGTGTGGAAATCCGCATTTGTGACAATGGCATCGGTCTTCCCGAAGACCGCGCCCGTCTGTTCGAACCCTATGTCACTACACGTGACAAGGGCACCGGGCTGGGCCTGCCGATTGTCAAGAAAATCATTGAAGAACATGGCGGTAGCCTTGTTCTTGAAGACGCTCCGGTGTTCGGCGGCAACGACCGCCCCGGCGCGATGGCTGTAATCCGATTGCCTTTGTCCGCCCCGCAGAGGGCGGCCGGGGAGATGCAAGAAGAGGTGGGTGAGTAAATGGGTGACATTCTTATTGTCGACGACGAGCGCGACATTCGCGAATTGATTTCGGATATTCTCGAGGACGAGGGGTTCACGACCCGTCTCGCAGGCAATTCCGACGATGCAATGAAAGAGGTGCAGGCCGAACAGCCCGCCCTGATGATCCTCGATATCTGGCTGAAAGACAGCCACATGGACGGGATCGACATTCTCAAAGTCGTTAAACGCGACCACCCCGACGTTCCAGTGGTGATCATCTCTGGTCACGGCAACATCGAAATCGCTGTTGCCGCGATCAAACAGGGTGCCTACGACTTTATCGAAAAACCCTTTAATATCGATCAGTTGCTGGTTGTTATTCGACGCGCGATGGAGACCTCGCGGTTGCGTCGTGAGAACCAGGAACTGAAGAAGCAGGACGCAAAGCCCAGCGAGGTTCTGGGAGACAGCGCCGCGTTCCGGATGCTGATCGGACAGTTGGACAAGGTCACCAAATCGAACGGGCGGGTGATGCTGTCCGGTCCGGCCGGCGTCGGAAAGGAAGTCGCCGCACGCTATATCCACGCCAACTCGAACCGCGCCACGGCGCCGTTTGTCGTGATCAGCTGCGACGGCATGGATCCGGATCGCATCGATGAAATGCTGTTCGGGATCGAAAGCGCGGAACGTGGTGTGGAAACCGGTCTTCTTGAGCAGGCGAATGGCGGGGTCGTCTACTTTGACGAAGTCGCCGACATGCCCGAAGCCACCCAGTCCAAGATCCTGCGAGTTCTGGTTGAGCAACAGTTCCAACGTGTTGGCGGGCATGAGAAAATCCGTGTTGACCTGCGAGTGATTTCCTCGACCAACCGCGATCTGGATGCAGAAATCGAAGCAGGAAACTTCCGTCAGGAACTCTACCACCGTCTGAACGTCGTGCCGATTGCGGTGCCGTCGCTTGAGGACCGTCGTGAGGATATTCCGCTCCTGGCCGAGCACTTTATTCGCGAGTTGAACGCCTCGCAGGGCCTGCCGCTGCGGGAGATTTCGGAAGAGGCCGTCGCTCTGATGCAGACCATGTCCTGGCCTGGAAACGTGCGTCAGCTCAAGAACCTCATTGAACGCGTGCTTATTCTCGGTGACGGCAACGGCCCGATCGAGGCCAAGGAACTGCCCGGTGACGGCCCGGCAGACGAGGAAGACGGCCGCGTCGTCCTCTCTGGTGCGCTTGCGACCTTGCCGCTGCGCGAGGCCCGCGAGGCCTTTGAACGCGAATACCTGCTGACGCAGATCAATCGATTTGGCGGCAATATCAGCCGCACCGCGAATTTTGTCGGCATGGAACGCAGCGCGCTGCACCGCAAGCTCAAGTCGCTCGGCGTTGTGACCTCAGCCAAGACCGGTGCGCGGGTTGCACGGGTTCAGGAAGACGAGGCGAGCTGACCTTAAAGCGGCTTGTCGAGATCGATCAGGATCCGCTTGCCGTCGCGGCGGACAGCGCAGATCGACTCGTCGAGCTTTGGCGTTTTCGCCAATGGTTTGAAGGTCTTACCCGCGAGTTGCTCTTCCGTACAGTAGGGGATCGCAACGCGTTCATAGCCCGCGTCGCTCATACATTGCGCACGGACGCGATCGCGCAAACCTTCGTTCAGATCAATATAGTTGGTTTCCCAATAGAGGATGACACGCGGTCCTCCGGGCGTGCGGGGCGGGCCGTAGACGGGATAGCGGTCAATGATGATCCGGGGCGGCACCTCTCTCTCGGCCCGGGTGCGGCAGGACAGCGTGTCCCTGTCGATCTTTTCCAGCGTCGTGCCGGGTTTGTAATAGGTGCCGAAACTGGTGCATCCGGCAACTGCGATGAGAATTGAAATACCGAGAACATAGGGTTTCATGATCACCCCTCCTGGGTTCATGAAACCGCAAGGGGCAGGGCAGCGTCAATGGTAGTATTTGACCTCCGGCCCGGCATCTGGCATCCAGAACTCTGAAACCCAAAGAGGTATCCAATGAAGGTCATTATCTGCGGGGCTGGGCAGGTTGGTTGGCAAATCGCCCGGCATTTGTCTTCCGAGAAAAACGACGTCACCGTCGTCGACAACAATCCCGATCTTGTGCGCCGTGCCACGGATACGCTTGATGTTCAGGGCATTGCCGGGTTCGCAAGCTATCCGGACGTCCTCGACAAGGCGGGAGCGCGCGACGCGGACATGATCATTGCCGCGACCTACTCGGACGAGGTCAACATGGTGACCTGCCAGGTGGCCCATTCGGTCTTTGCCATTCCCCGCAAGATCGCGCGCCTGCGCAGCCAATCCTATCTGGATGCGATCTATTCCGATCTCTATCGGCGCGATCACATGCCGATTGATGTAGTGATCAGCCCGGAAATGGAGGTGGCCGAGGCGGCTTTGAAACGCCTTTCCGCGCCTGCGGCCTTTGATACCGAAACTTTCCTTGATGGGCGCGTCCAGATGTTCGGGGTGACGCTGGACGAGGATTGCCCGGTGGTGAACACCCCGCTGCGCCAGCTGACCGATCTGTTTTCGACCCTGCGTGCGGTGGTTGTCGGGGTTAGACGGGAAGGCACATTGTTCGCGCCCGAACCGGCGGACCAGCTGTTCGTGGGCGATGAGATCTATGTCTTTACCTTTGCCGAAGACGTTGTTCGCACCCTGGAAGTTTTTGGTAAAACACAGAAAAAACAAGAGCGCGTTTTGCTTGTCGGTGGTGGCAACGTCGGTTTGACCGTTGCGCAGAAACTTGAGGCCAGCACAGACCGCATCCGCGCCAAGGTGATTGAACGCAGCCGGAAAGTTGCGGAAGTGGCCGCCGAGGCTTTGGAGCGGACAATTGTTCTTCATGGGGATGGTCTGGACGCGGGGCTTTTGTCCGAAGCGGGCGTTGATCGCGCTGACGCCGTTCTCGCGGTGACGGACGACGATAAGGTGAACCTGCTGACGGCGGTGCGCGCGAAGTCGCGGGGATGCCAGATGGCGATTGCCCTGATCAATGACCCGACGTTGGTCCCCCTGATGGGGCCGCTTGGCATTGATGCCTACATCAACCCGCGGGCCACGACCGTCAGTTCGATCTTGCGGCACATTCGTCATGGCCGTGTTCGGGATGTCTACTCGATTGGTGACGCCGAGGCCGAGATCATCGAGGCCGAAGTCCTGTCGACTTCGCCTATCGCCGGCAAACAAATCCGCGACATTGAGTTTCCGGAGGGCGTGCTCGTGGGGGCGGTGCAGAAGGGCGACGAAATCATCAAACCCAAGGGCGGGACGCGCATTGATGAGGGGGACGTGATCGCGCTGTTCTCGATGGCCGCCGACGTTCCCGAAGTCGAACGCCTGATGCAAGTTTCTATCGATTTCTTCTGATCTGATGCTGTCTCGCCTCTCCAGACTTCCGCTTTTCCTGCTGTTCGTGGGGATGTCTGGCGTGGCGATGTATGTTCCCGCGATCTATGCAGCGCGGCTGCATGATCTGCACGAGGCACGCAGCTTTTTCTACAGCGGCACGCTCACGATCTTCGTATTCGGCTTAATCGCGCTTGCGATTTCGGACACAGGGCGTCCGCCGCGAGCGGTGGACCATCTGGTGGCGCTGTTTCTGGCTTTTACCTGTCTCCCGGTGATCCTTGCGGTGCCGTTCTGGGAGGGGCTGGCAACGACCAGCTTCCTGAATGCCTACTTTGAAATGGTGTCCTGCTTCACGACAACGGGCGCAACGCTTTATGACAATCCGGGGCGACTTTCCGGATCCCTTCATCTCTGGCGCGGTATGGTGGCCTGGCTCGGAGGGGCGATGATGTGGATCGCCGCTGCCGCCGTTTTTTCCCCGCTGAGCCTTGGCGGCTTTGAAGTCACTGCGCGACCTGATCCCGGCTACGATGAGAGCCAGCAGGGGCAATCGGCGGTCGTCGACTCGATGCGGAGATGGCAACGCGGCGCGATGGCGCTGATCCCTGTCTACGCGGGTTTGACGCTGGCGCTTTGGGTGATGCTCATCGTGATGGGTGAGGAGACCTTGACGGGGTTGATGCACGCGATGGCCGTGCTGTCGACAAGCGGTATCTCGTCGGTCGGCGGCGTGACGGCGGCGAAATCGGGGATTGGCGGCGAACTGGTGCTCTTGCTGTTCATGCTGTTTGCCCTATCGCGTGTCACCTTTTCCGCAGACACCGGCGCCGTGCGGCGCGACTCCCTGTTTCAGGATCACGAATTTCGCATAGGATTGCTGATCATACTGGCGGTTCCCGGCTTTCTTTTCCTGCGCCACTGGTTGGGTGCCTTCGAGTTCGATGAGCTGCAAAACCTTGACGTGGCGCTTCGGGCAGCCTGGGGTAGTATCTTCACCGTGCTGAGCTTTCTGACCACAACCGGATTTGAAAGCGCGGAGTGGGAAACTGCGCGGAATTGGTCGGGCCTTTCGACCCCGGGCATGATCCTCATGGGATTGGCCATTGTCGGTGGCGGCGTTGCAACCACCGCCGGCGGGGTCAAGCTGCTGCGGGTTTATGTGCTGTATCGTCAGGGCCTTGGCGAGATGCAGCGGCTGGTCCATCCCTCGATGATTGTGGGGCGGCGTTCGGATTCTCGCAGGATTCGCCGCAAGGGCGCGCAGATTGCCTGGGTTTTCTTCATGCTATTTGCCATGTCGCTGGCATTGATCACCATTTCGCTGGCCGCGGCCGGTGTTGGCTTTGAAGATGCGTTGACTTTGGCCATTGCGACGCTGACAACAACCGGCCCCTTGGCCTCGGTGGCGTCTGAAACCCCTGTGCAGATTGCCGCCTTTGGCAGTGGGGTCAAGCTGATCCTTGCCGGGGCAATGGTGCTTGGGCGGCTGGAAACCCTCGTGATTATCGCGCTTCTCTCGCCGGAATTGTGGCACAAATGATGCGCTAACCCGCGACGATTCATCCAAAATGTGTATTTGGGGGTGGAAAGTCTCCAAAGCCCACTCCATACTCCCTTCAATCAACTGCACCCGTGGCACCCAACAAGAACAAAGGCAAACGCGCGATGGCTTCGGATCGACAAAACCTCCAAGACGCATTTCTGAACCACGTCCGGAAAACCAAGGTTCCGGTAACAATCTTCCTGATCAACGGGGTCAAGCTTCAGGGCGTTATCACGTGGTTTGATAACTTCTGTGTACTTCTGCGCCGCGACGGCCAGAGCCAGCTTGTCTACAAACATGCGATCTCGACCATTATGCCGGCTCAGCCGATCAGCCTCTACGAGGGTGAAGACGCCTCTTGATGGAGCATGACGCGCGGGTCACCCGAGCATGGGTCCTGCATCCCGATATCACTGGTGCCGACCAACGGCGCGAGGCCTCTTTCGCTTTGGAAGAGGCCGTTTCGCTTGCGGCCGCCCTTCCCGAACTTGATGTCGTCGGCTCGAATACCGTGCGGCTTGCACGGCCGCATCCGGGTATGTTGTTCGGTTCGGGCAAGATCGAAGAGCTGAAGCAACTGTTCCACGACAACGAGGTTGAGCTTGTCCTGATCGATGGCCCCGTGTCGCCGGTTCAGCAGCGAAATCTTGAAAAAGCCTGGAAAGTGAAGCTTCTGGATCGGACAGGTCTGATCCTTGAAATCTTCTCGGACCGAGCCCGCACCCGCGAAGGTGTGCTTCAGGTCGAGATGGCGGCGCTGAGCTATCAGCGGACGCGCCTTGTGCGGGCTTGGACCCACCTTGAGCGCCAAAGGGGTGGTCTTGGCTTTGTTGGCGGTCCGGGGGAGACCCAGATCGAGGCCGACCGCCGTGCGATCGACGATCAACTGGTGCGCCTGCGTCGGCAGTTGAGCAAGGTTGTCAAAACACGCGAGCTGCACCGCAAGGCGCGGGCCAAGGTTCCGTTCCCGATTGTGGCCCTGGTGGGCTATACCAACGCCGGGAAGTCGACGCTGTTCAACCGTGTCACCGGGGCCGACGTGATGGCCAAGGACATGCTGTTTGCAACGCTTGACCCGACGATGCGGGCCGTGGAGCTGCCGAGCGGGCCCGAGGTCATTCTATCGGATACGGTGGGGTTCATCTCGGATCTGCCAACCGAACTTGTTGCCGCCTTCCGCGCGACATTGGAAGAGGTTCTAGCGGCGGACCTGATCCTTCACGTCCGAGACATTGCGCATCCCGAGACTGATATTCAGGCGGAAGACGTGCATGACATCCTGAACTCACTGGGTGTTGGGGCGGGTACCCCGATGATCGAAGTCTGGAACAAGGTCGACCTTCTGGATGAGGACCGTCAGGACGCCATGCGCACGCGCGCCGGGCGGGATGACAGCATCTTTGCGGTCTCTGCAATCACCGGCGAAGGTCTCGACGATCTTTTCACGGCGATTGCCGCATCGCTGGATGCAGAGCGCAGCGAGGAAACCGTTGATCTCGACTTTTCCCAAGGTAAGCAAAGGGCTTGGCTGTTCAAGGAAGGGGTGGTTGAGGAAGAAACCCAAGATGAAAACGGGTTTCATCTGCGAGTGAAATGGACAGCGCGGCAAGCCCGCAAGTTCGAAACACTCTGAGCTTCCAGACACCGATCTAAATCAAAAGGGCCTCATCACGATTGATGAGGCCCTTTTCACATTCGGAAAGAAAAACGGGGCGATCCAAACCGCCCCGTTTCCTGTTCTTAGAAGTGTGCCGACTTGGTCGTCGCCGGGATTGCCAGCGGCGGGGCAAACTTGGTCAGGTCGATGCCTTCAACCGCGGCTTTGTACTCTTCCAGGGTCGGCGTGCGGCCGAGGATGGCCGACAGAACCACAACCGGGGTCGAGGCCAGAAGCGATTCACCCTTCTTCTCGGGAAGGTCGCCCACGACGCGGCCTTGGAACAGGCGGGTCGAGGTGGCCAGAACGGTGTCGCCCTTGGCGGCTTTTTCCTGGTTACCCATGCAGAGGTTACAGCCGGGGCGCTCAAGGTAGAGAATGTTCTCGTACTCGGTGCGCGCCTGGGTCTTCGGGAACATATCGTCGAAAGTGAAGCCCGAGTATTTCTCGAGGATTTCCCAATCGCCTTCTTCCTTCAGCTCATCAATGATGTTGTAGGTCGGCGCGGCCACCACGAGCGGTGCCTTGAACTCGACCTTGCCCATCGACTTTTCGAGGTTCTTGAGCATCTGGGCCACGATCTTCATGTCGCCCTTGTGAACCATGCACGACCCCACAAAGCCGAGATCCACCTTCTTGTCCGCGTTGTAGTAGGACACGGGGCGGATTGTGTCGTGGGTATAGCGCTTGGACACGTCTTCGTTGTTGACGTCCGGGTCAGCGATCATCGGCTCGACGATCTGATCCAGATCCACAACCACCTCGGCAAAGTACTTGGCGTTGTCATCCGGGGTCAGGGCGGGTTTTTCACCCGACTTGATCTCGGCAATACGCTTGTCGGCTTTGTCCAGCAGCCCTTGCAGGGTGCCAGCCGCGTTTTCCATGCCCTTGTCGATCATCACCTGGATGCGCGACTTGGCCAGTTCCAGAGAACCGATCAGGGTCTCGTCGTTCGAGATACAGACCGAAGCTTTGGCCTTCATTTCGGCGGTCCAGTCAGTGAAGGTGAACGCCTGGTCCGCCAGCAGGGTGCCGATGTGGACTTCGATCACGCGGCCCTGGAAGACGTTGTCGCCGTGCTGTTCCAGCATCTGTGCCTGGGTGGCGTGCACCACGTCGCGGAAGTCCATGTGATCGGCCATCTGGCCTTTGAAGGTTACCTTGACCGATTCCGGGATCGGCATAGCCGCTTCACCGGTTGCCAGCGCCAGGGCAACGGTGCCCGAGTCCGCGCCGAAGGCAACGCCCTTGGACATACGGGTGTGGCTGTCGCCGCCAACGATGATGTCCCAGTCATCCACGGTGATGTCGTTCAGCACCTTGTGGATCACGTCGGTCATCGAGTGATAGACGCCCTTCGGGTCACGCGCGGTGATCAGGCCGAAGTCGTTCATGAACTGCATCAGTTTCGGGATGTTGGCCTGAGCTTTTTTGTCCCAAACAGATGCGGTGTGACAGCCCGACTGATAGCCCACGTCAACCGACGGCGAGATCACGGTGGCGGCCATCGCCTCGAGTTCCTGCGCGGTCATCGGGCCGGTAGTGTCCTGCGAGCCAACCACGTTGACCTTGACGCGGACATCCGAACCGGCGTGCAGGGTTACGCCCGGGGTGGTGCCCAGCGCGTTGCGGTTGAAGATCTTTTCGACCGCGGTCAGGCCCTGGCCTTCGACCGAAACCTCTTTGGAGGGGGCATAGGCCGATTTCAGCTCCTGGCCCAGCGCGGCTGCTGCAAATGTCTGCAGCTTCTTGCCGAAGACCACGGCGTAAGAGCCACCGGCCTTCATGAACTCCACCTTTTGCGGGGTGAAGGCGGCAGAGACGTCTTTCAGCACGTTGCCGTCGGCGTCATGCAGGGTTTTGGTTTTGCTGTTGATGGTCAGCACGGTGCCGGTGGCAACCGAATAGGCCTCTTCCAGAACCGCTTCGCCATCTTCGTCCAGAACCACATTGCCGTCGGCGTCGGTCTTCTTGACCCAGTTGTCCAGGTCGATGCCGATGCCGCCGGTCACGCCAACGGTGGTCAGGAAGATCGGCGAGATGCCGTTGGTGCCCGCCACAACCGGTGCGATGTTGATGAAGGGCACATAGGGCGATGCCTTCTTACCGGTCCAAAGTGCCACGTTGTTTACGCCGGACATCCGCGACGAACCCACACCCATGGTGCCCTTTTCCGCGATCAGCATGACGCGCGCATCCGGGTGTTGCTTTTGCAGCTCCTGGATTTCTACCTGTGCTTCCGGGCTGATCATGCATTTGCCGTGAAGTTCACGGTCCGCACGCGAGTGGGCCTCTGCGCCGGGCGAAAGGAGGTCGGTCGAGATATCGCCAATGCCTGCGATATAGGTGACGACTTTGATTTCTTCTTCAACTTCGGGAAGTTTGGTGAAGAACTCTGCCTTCGCGTAGCTTTCCAGAAGGTCCTTGGCGACAGCGTTGCCGGCTTTGAACGCCTCTTCAAGGCGCGCGGTGTCTGCTTCGTAGAGGAAGACCTGCGTTTTAAGTACGTCGGCAGCTTGCGCGGCGATGGCCGCGTCATCGCCCAGCGCCAGGTCGAGAAGAACCTTGACCGAGGGGCCACCCTTCATGTGCGACAGCAGTTCAAAGGCGAATTCTACTGAGATTTCGTCAACCGAGACCTGGCCCAGTGCGATTTCTTTCAGGAACTCTGCCTTGACACCTGCGGCGCTCGTGGTGCCAGGAAGGGTGTTGTAGATGAAGAAGTTCAGCGAAGCTTCGCGATGCTCGTTGCCGGTGTCCTTGATCTGTTCAATCAGTTCACCCACAAGCGCGCCATCATCGATGGGCTTGGGGTTCAGGCCTTGCTCTTTACGAGCGTCGATTTCATTGAGGTAATCTGTGTACAAGCTCATGACGATCCCGAAGTTTTAAGTTGGGTTTGGCTAGAGCACCGGGACGCAAATGGGGTGACGAACCGGGCTTTGGATTTCTGTATGCCGTCGTATACCAAAGTGTTTTTGGTTGCAAGTCATTCGACGGTGGCAAGATGCCCCAGTCGTTTGCATGCTCTATTTACGCGTTGCGCACCTATGAATCCAGCAAACTGGGTAAAAAACCTGATGAAACGCAGGCTAGGGCGCATTTACCGCAGGTGCGCCAACTAGGGTTTGGGAACCAGAGTCGTGACTCCAACGGCTGCCGCGCGTGCAAGGTCGGCATCCAAAGACATCGGAACGTATTCACCCCGCCGCCAGAGTTGCGCCATGTCATCATAGTAGCGCGACAGGAAGTGTCCGGACTGGCCTGTCGAGATGATGAACAGCGAACTGTCGGGGTCGGCAAAGTCATAGACACCCCGATAGGCCGCGGCGTGGACATTCTGGAACGGATCGTCTCCCGCGCCACTGGTGCGGCCGCGTTGCAACGTGTTGTCGCCGCCACTGGTGGATTGGCGGATGTTCACAAAATGGCGCAGAACCGGGATTTCACCAAGAACGGGGTGATCGTGGGTTGCCTGGTGGGCATCCCCCCAGCGCAGGCTTTCCAGCTGGTCACCATAGCGCTCTGCAATCCACAGAAGGGCATCGTCCAGCGCCAGACGCGCCATGTCTGTGCAGGTTTCAACCGGCGCGCTCTGGATCACGTCGCACCAGACCGAAGCGTTTTCGACGTTGCGGAAGACCCGCTCGATGAACAGGGGTTCCACATGGGTGAATTCCTCGGTGAGGGGGCCAAGATCATCCTGAATCAGACGGGTCTGCAGGGCGCGCATCCATGCGGCATAGATAAGAGGTTCCGGCAGATGTTCGTTCATTTCGCCGTTCCACTCGGCCAGAAGCGCCAGAGCGCGCTGGCGCTGGCGCTCCGGCGTGCCGTCGGGGGCCGCGTCGCCGGTAAACCACAGGTTTGCGCCAACCAGCGGCAACAGGGATCGGGCCGAGAAGCTGACGGTATCCAGCTGCGTTTCCACGAAACTGTCACGGGTGTGCACCTGACGGCCCTGCATCAGGCGCTGCCAGCGTTGGATGCGCTGGCTGTCGCCCCATTCGTATGAGACGTGCAGGGGGAACGGGCGTTCGACTGTCTTGTTGTTGGTATTGCCAACGATCCCTCCAACTGGAGCATAGAATTCGGGGTTGGAGCTGTAGGGCAGGCGACCCTGCCAGCGGTTCTGCGCAATCCAGCCCAGCGAGGGCATGCGCCCTTTGCTTTGGTGGTTGGCATGGCGACGGGGCATGGCGCCGATGGTTTTCATCGCGATGGTTTCCCGATCCGCGAGGGTCAGGTTCTGAGCCGGCGAGATATAGGGCTCGGTTGCATCAATAGCTTCGCGGACCGACTTTGCATACATGATCCCGACGGCGGCGCTCAGTGACGTGTCCTGCGCAGATAGCGCGGTCCAACCCAGCGCCGCGACATGGCCCGAGGGGGTGATGGTGCCGAGATCATAAAAACTACCGGGCAGAACCGGCCCGTTGTCCGTCCAGCGCAATGTGAGTGTCACCGGGGCTTCGTCGGCAATCGTGATGATGGACTTGCGGGTCACGAAGGGTTTGTACCCGTCTGGCGTTCTGTATTCCTCGGGGTTCTCGGGGTTCAGTTCCTCGATGAAAACGTCCTGATCGTCCATGTAGGCTGAGGTCAGCCCCCAACCTAGACCTTCGGAGCGACCGGAAAGGATGGTTGGCAGGCCGGGAATGGTGCCGCCGATCACGCCGCCGGATTGCAGTTCCAACCGCGCGAGATACCAGATGGCCGGTGCAGTCAGGCCAAGGTGTGGGTCATTGGCCATGAGGGTGCCGCCGGTTGCGGATCGGTTCGGCGCGGCGGCCCATGCGTTGGATGCCCCTGCCAGGCCCCGCGGTTTGAACGGCGACAGTGGGTGCAGTGGCTGTTCGGTCGAGGCTGCGTAACGCGGCGCGCCGGGAACCAGACTTGCAAAATCGGGCAGGGCGGCAACACCGGTTCCCGGTGCATCCGGCAGAATGTCGCGCAGTCGTTCTTCTTCTGGCAGCAACAATGACGTGCGGGCGCGCAACACCTCGTCCTGCAGGTGCCCGGCCAGTTGCAGGGCCATGACCTTTTGAATGGCAATGGAATCAGCAGGTTGCCAGGGGGCAATCGCGCTTGGGAAAAGGAACATCTCAGGCGCGCCACGGCCAAGAGAGTCGCGGTTGATCTCGTCAATCCGCGCGTTCACGCCGGCGGAGTAGGCGCGCAGCACGGCAAGGGTGCGCGCGTCTTGGGCGGAAACTGACTGTACCGACAGGGGGTAAATATCGAGCCGGCGGATCAGCGTGTCTGTGTTCAGGGTGGAACGTCCGAACAGTTCAGACAGCCGCCCCTGCGCCGTGCGACGCAGGATCATCATCTGCCAGAGGCGATCCTGAGCATGGGCATAGCCAAGGGCAAAAAAGGCGTCGCGGTCAGTTGCCGAGAAGATATGTGGAACATTGGCATTGTCGCGCACGATTTCCACCGGCGCGGAAATCCCGCCGATCTCGAGCGTCTTGTCGTATTCCGGCAAAGACCGGGATGCGAGGAAATAGGCCAGCATGACCAAAGCTGCCGCCAAAAATACCAAGCCGCCTGCAATGCGCAGCAGCCACTGAAAGAAAACGCCCATACCGAATCCCGGATTAAGTCTTGCCATCTGCCTCTGGGGACAGGACAAACACTACGACGAATGACAGCGAGGGAAAAGCACATGGCGAAAGTGGCGTTTCTTGGCCTTGGGGTGATGGGATACCCGATGGCGGGACATCTTCAGAAAGCCGGTCACGATGTGACTGTTTACAACCGTACTGCCGCAAAGGCAGAGGCCTGGGTGGCCGAACATGGTGGCGCAATGGGCGTAACGCCGAGAGAAGCTGCTGAGGGTGCTGCGTTTGTCATGGCCTGCGTGGGCAACGATGATGACCTGCGCAGCGTTTGCCTTGGTGATGATGGCGCCTTCGCAGGTATGGCCGAAGGTGCAGTTTTTGTGGACCATACGACGGTTTCGGATGACGTTACAAAAGAGCTCTATGTTGTTGGAAAAGAAGCGGGAATTGCCTTTGTTGATGCGCCGATCTCCGGTGGGCAGGCAGGGGCTGAAAACGCGGTTCTGTCGATCATGTGTGGTGGCGATCAGGCTGCCTATGACGCTGCTGAGCCGGTTATGGATGTCTATTCCAAGATCTGCCGCCGTATCGGTGAAAGCGGTGCCGGCCAATTGACCAAGATGAGCAACCAGATCGCCATCGCCGGCGTTGTTCAGGGCCTGGCCGAGGCGTTGCATTTTGCCGAGAAAGCGGGCCTAGACGGGCGCGCCGTGGTGGAAGTGATCAGCCAGGGTGCGGCTGGCAGTTGGCAAATGGTGAACCGCCACGAAACCATGCTGGACGATCATTTCGACTATGGTTTCGCTGTTGACTGGATGCGCAAGGATCTTGGCATTTGTCTGAACACTGCGAACCGGACCGACGCCAGCCTGCCACTGACGGCGCTAGTGGACCAGTTCTACAAGGACGTTCAGAAAATGGGGGGCGGCCGCTGGGATACGTCCAGCCTTTTCAAACGTTTGCGGGCGATGGATTAAGCTCTGTCTCAAACAGCGCGATCATGTGACCCCAATAGCTTGCTCCAGTCTCGTCAGAGTCTTCGAAGAGCGCCTGGTTTGGGGCATTGTGACCTTTGCGACCGCAAAACAGCACTTCTATGGGCGCGCCGGTCTGTTCGGCGCGCTTTTTCACGAGGTGCAGGTTCTTCGGTGCGATGATCCGATCGAGCGTGCTGTGAAGGAATACGCAGCGAGGGCCATCTGACCGCAATCGCCAAGGATGGATCATCGCGCCCCCGAGAACGAAAACCGCGTCGGGGGATGGAAGATTGGGGAGGTGGCGCGGGGCGTATGCCAGAGCCATCCCGGCAATACCACCGGCAGAGGTGCCGATCAGCCCGATCCGCTCATTGTGAATGCCCCATTGGCGCCTGTTGCGTTTCAGGAGTGCCAAGGCCTCTCCGATGTCCTGCCGAGCGGCCTCGCAACGAAAACCCATCAAACGTCTGGCCAAAGACACACCGGCACCAAGGCCGCGTTCCATGTTTTGGGAGATGATCTTTTGCTGTTCTTTTTCAATGCTCTCAGGGGCGGCGTTAAGGCGATAGTCGATGGCCGCGAGCGCATAGCCTTCGCCGGTTATTCGCTTTGCAAGCTGAGAGATGAAATCTGAGCAGCGCGTGCCTCGCGTGAACCCACCACCATAGGCATAGACAATAAGGGCTTTGGTTTTGCGGGACGGCAAATAAAGATCGAGCGCCAATCGGTCTGACTGGCGCTCGGTAAACACGATGTTGTTTTCAACGTGCACGCTGAAATCAGGGAATGATGCGCGTGTATTTGACGCCTTCGAGGGTTGCGCCGATGTGCAGGCCCGCGTGGCCGAAGACCACAGCGATCACGGGTGCAAGCGTGGTGGTGGTATCGGCCTTGAGGGTGCCGCCTTCATCGACGGCGGCATACTTGAGGTCCGCGCCCGCGGCCCATCCGTTCGAGCGGCGGAATTCGGCCAATGCGCCTTGTGTCATGAAGAACAGGACGTGGGCATATTGCTGCGCCCCGATCTGCAAGCCGAAGCTGCCCTTGGTTGCCGAGTAGTAGTCAACGGTGATGTCGTCGACCCGCAGCGCGCCACGGCCGTAACCGCCGCCAAACCCGAGGCCAGCCTCGGTGACAACTGGCATCACCAGCACACCGGTCGATTTCTCGGCCAGGTCCACCGCGTTGGGGTAGTTCGAATAGAGATAGTTGAGCGTGTTATCGACGCGGGCGTCGATTTCCTGCGCGCCGTTGCCGCCAATGCCGTTACCGCATGCGGCCGTTAGGCCCATTCCGGCCAATCCGGCCAAGGTAAAGCTGCGTCGGGTGATCAATGTCATGGGTCCGCCTGTATACTGCTGTTTCTTGCCGCCGTTGTGGCAGTCATTTGCGCGAGATTATAGGGACAATGAGCAAATCTGTCACTAGCACTGTCCCGTGATCGGCAAGTTACTGCACAGGTTATTCTCCGGCGAGTTTCCGCGCGACGGCCGGGGCAAAATAGGTCAGGATGCCATCGCAGCCAGCCCGCTTGAAGCCCAGCAGACTTTCGACCATGGCCTTGTCACCGTCAATCCAGCCGTTCTGGGCGGCCCCCATGATCATCGCGTATTCGCCCGACACCTGATAGGCAAAGGTTGGCACGCCGAATTCATCCTTCACGCGGCGGCAAATATCGAGATAGGGCATACCCGGTTTGACCATGACCATATCCGCCCCCTCATCAAGATCGCGGCAGACAAGGCGCAGGGCTTCGTCAGTGTTGCCCGGATCCATTTGGTAGGTCTTCTTGTCGCCCTTAAGGGCGCCGGATGCGCCAACCGCGTCGCGGAAGGGGCCATAAAAGGCGCTGGCGTATTTCGCGGCATAAGACAGGATCATCACGCGCGAATGGCCGTGCGCCTCAAGCGCAGTGCGGATGGCACCAATACGGCCGTCCATCATGTCGGAGGGACCAATGATATCGGCACCCGCTTCGGCCTGCGCCAGGGCCATTTTCACAAGCGCTTCAACGGTTTCGTCGTTGATGATTTCACCGTCGCGCACATAGCCGTCGTGGCCGTTGATGTTGTAGGGGTCCAAAGCCACGTCTGTCATGATCGCGATTTCCGGCACCGCTTCCTTGACCGCGCGGATGGCGCGGTTCGACAGGTTGTCGGGGTTCCACGCCTCGGCGCAGTCCTCGGTTTTGAGCGAAGGGTCTGTATAGGGAAACAGGCAGATCGCGGGGATGCCAAGATCGGCCGCTTCCCGCGCGGCTTCGACGATCTTGTCGACAGAGCGGCGCACGACGCCGGGCATCGAGGGGATGGGCTCTTCCACACCTTCGCCGTCACGCACGAAGACCGGCCAGATCAGATCGTCAACCGTCAGCGTGTGTTCGCGGACAAGGCCCCGGATCGCATTGGATTGACGAGTGCGGCGCAGGCGGGCGGTCGGAAAGGCGGCTGGCGAGTGGCTCATGGTGTCCTCATTTGTCTTCCTACCCGAGTGCCACGGTTTTTCGTCTATCTCAAGGCTAGGAATTGCCGCGGCAGCGGGTTATGTGGGGGATCAACACGAGGGCAGCAGAATTGAACTGGCACCAAACCGTCTTTGAACTCATCGATATGCGCAGTTTCTCGAACCTCTGGTTCTGGATTGCGTTGGCTGTCATGTGGTCCTCAGCGAGCCACTGGGTGCTTGGCGTGCCCTATGACATGGTGCTGCGGGCCAAGCGCGTTGGCGGCCAGTCGGAAGTGGATCTCGAAGATCTCGTGCGCATCAATACCAACCGAATTCTCTATATCGGCCGGGTGTCCGGGCTCTGGCTTCTGAGCTTTGGCTGTTTCGTCCTCGCGATCCTTGCGGTGGTCGGTTTCGGGTTCGGGATCGAGTTCGCGCAGGCCGTGTTCCTGTTGATGTTCCCGATGTCTCTTGTTGGTCTGATGAGCCTGTCGACGGCGACCAAGATCCAGGACGAAGAGGCCAGTGGCGCGCTTTTGTACAAACGTCTCAACCGCCATAGGATTTTCGTGCAAATCATTGGTATGATTTCGATTTTCATCACCTCGATCTGGGGGATGTACCAGAACTTCTCCTCGTCTCCGCTGGGTTGAGGATTACAGGATGGCTGGACAGAACCACATCACCATAGGCGGTGCGCCCGAAGGGTTTGACGCGCAATTGATCCTCAAGGAAGTGGCCAAGACCGGTGGTCCCGTCTGCCACGTTGCGCGGGATGACAAACGGCTTGCGGCACTGCAATCGGCGCTGGCGTTCTTTCAGCCTGACATGCCGGTGATCACCTTTCCGGGCTGGGATTGCCTGCCCTATGACCGGGTCTCGCCCAACGCCGACATTTCCGCGACCCGCATGGCGACGTTGGCGGGGCTTGTGCACGGCATGCCCAAGCAGTTCGTGCTGCTGACCACGCTCAATGCAGCGACGCAGCGGGTGCCGGCACGTGAGGTGCTGCGCGAGGCGGCCTTCAAGGCGCAGGTGAACTACCAGATTGACGAGGGCGCGTTGCGTGCCTTTCTCGTGCGCATGGGCTTTACTCAGGCGCCGACGGTGATGGAGCCGGGTGACTATGCGATCCGGGGGGGCATCATCGACATCTTCCCGCCGGGTGACAGCGGCCCTGTGCGGCTTGACCTGTTTGGTGATGTTCTTGACGGTGCGCGGCGGTTTGATCCGGTGAGCCAGCGGACGACGGAGAAGCTCGACATGGTCGAGCTGGCCCCGGTCTCCGAGGTCATTCTCGACGAGGCGGCGATCACGCGGTTCCGTCAGAACTATCGTATCGAATTTGGCGCTGCGGGGACGGATGATCCGCTTTACGAGGCTATCAGCGCGGGCAAGAAACACCAGGGTGTCGAACATTGGCTGCCGTTCTTTCACGAACGTCTTGAAACCCTGTTCGATTACCTTCCTGATGCGACGATTTCCCTTGATGATCAGGTGGATGCGGTGCGTCTTGCACGTTGGGACACGGTTCAGGACCAATACGAAACCCGCCATCACGCGCTGCAAAAGAAAAGCCGGATCGACACGGTTTACAAACCGGTGCCTCCGGCGCTGCTCTATATGGATGATGCCGCGTGGGACGCGGCTGTTGGGGCGCGTCGTGTTCTCAAGTTCAAGCCGTTGCAACAGGCATCGGGACCGGGGGCGATTGATGCGGGTGGTCGGATCGGGCGCAACTTTTCACCTGAGCGCCAGCAGGAAAACCTGAGCCTTTTCGGTGCCTTGGCCGATCATATCAAAGCCAAGATGCAAGACGGCCCAGTGCTTGTGGCCTCCTATTCCGAAGGGGCACGAGAGCGCCTGAGCGGGCTGATTGAGGACGAGGGGCTGGCCGAGGCGATTCCGGTCACGGATGCGACGCGGATCAGCAAGACGGGGTTGTATCTTGCCGTATGGGCCCTGGAACACGGGTTCGAAGCCCCGGGGATGACCGTGATTTCGGAACAGGATGTCCTGGGGGATCGCCTGATCCGTGCACCGCGCAAGAAGCGGCGGGCCGAGAACTTTTTGACGGAAACCCAATCGCTTTCGCCGGGCGATCTGGTGGTGCACGTCGATCACGGGATCGGGCGTTATCACGGGTTGGAAGTGATCACGGCGGCCGGTGCAGCGCATGAGTGTCTGAGTCTCGAATATGCCGAGAATTCAAAGCTCTACCTGCCGGTTGAGAACATTGAACTGCTGTCGAAATACGGCCACGACGAAGGGCTTTTGGATCGCCTTGGTGGTGGCGCGTGGCAGGCCAAGAAAGCCAAGCTCAAGGAACGTATCCGCGAGATGGCGGACAAGCTGATCCGCGTGGCGGCAGAGCGTGCGTTGCGCAAGGCGCCGGTTCTTGAGGCACAGCACCATGCCTGGGAAGAGTTTTCCGCGCGCTTCCCCTATCAGGAGACGGACGACCAGTTGCGCGCCATTGGCGACGTGGTTGGCGATCTGGGGGCCGGATTGCCGATGGATCGCCTTGTCTGTGGCGACGTGGGGTTCGGCAAGACCGAGGTGGCGATGCGGGCGGCCTTTGTGGCGGCCATGTCGGGGATGCAGGTTGCGGTGATTGCGCCGACCACGCTGCTGGCACGGCAACACTACAAGAGCTTTGCCGACCGGTTCCGTGGGTTCCCCCTTGAGGTGCGCGGCCTGTCGCGGTTTGTCAGCAACAAGGAAGCCGAGAAAACCCGCGAGGGCCTGTCGCGGGGGACGGTGGATATCGTGATCGGTACCCACGCTCTTTTGGCAAAAGGCGTGAGTTTTAAGAACCTTGGCCTTCTGATCATCGACGAGGAACAGCATTTCGGCGTGGCGCACAAGGAGCGCCTCAAGCAGATGCGGTCAGACGTTCATGTGCTGACCCTGACGGCGACGCCGATTCCGCGTACCCTGCAGCTAAGCCTGTCGGGCGTGCGCGATCTGTCGATCATTGGCACACCGCCGGTGGATCGCCTTGCCATTCGCACCTATGTCAGCGAATTCGATGCGGTGACCATACGCGAGGCCCTGTTAAGGGAACATTACCGCGGCGGTCAGAGCTTCTATGTGGTGCCACGGATCAGTGATTTGCCCGACATCGAAGCCTTTCTTCGGGAACAGGTGCCGGAAATCAGTTTTATCACCGCGCACGGCCAGATGGCGGCTGGTGAGCTGGATGATCGCATGAATGCCTTTTACGACGGCAAATACGACGTTCTGCTGGCGACAACGATTGTGGAATCCGGTCTGGATATTCCGACAGCCAACACGATGGTCGTGCATCGTGCCGACATGTTCGGCCTATCGCAACTCTATCAGATCCGGGGGCGCGTGGGCCGCTCGAAGACCCGCGCCTATGCCTATCTGACCACCAAGCCGCGTATGAAGCTGACGCCGGCGGCCGAAAAGCGGCTGCGGGTTCTGGGCTCTCTGGATACGCTTGGAGCCGGATTTACCCTTGCCTCCCAAGACCTTGATATCCGCGGGGCAGGGAACCTCCTGGGCGAGGAACAGTCGGGCCAGATGCGGGATGTGGGCTATGAGCTTTACCAGTCGATGCTGGAAGAGGCGATTGCCAAGATCAAGGCCGGAGAGATGGAAGGCCTGACCGACACGGATGACCAGTGGGCGCCGCAGATCAATCTGGGCGTGCCGGTGCTGATCCCCGAAGACTATGTGCCTGATCTGGATGTGCGTCTGGGTCTTTACCGCCGCCTGAGCGGGTTGCACAGCAAGGTGGAGCTTGAAGGCTTTGCTGCGGAACTGATTGACCGGTTCGGGAAATTGCCGAGGGAAGTCAATACGTTGCTACTTGTTGTTCGCATCAAGGACATGTGCAAGCGGGCCGGGATTTCCAAGCTGGATGGCGGGCCGAAGGGCGCGACGATCCAGTTCCACAACGACAAGTTTGCCTCGCCTCAGGGCCTTGTGGAGTTCATCCAGGATCAGCGCGGGCTGGCCAAGGTGAAGGACAACAAGATCGTTGTGCGTCGGGACTGGAAGAAGGAAAGCGACAAGATCAAAGGGGCCTTTGCCATTGCCCGCGATCTTGCCGAGAAGGTCATCGCAGAAAAGAAACGCGCCCGGGCGAAGGCCAAGGGTTAACCGCGAAACCCACGTCGGTGCAACGTCGGTATTACGTCGGTATTGCGGAGGTGCAGCCGCGGTATCCGGCGATCCGTTACCGCGGCGGTCGGTGGTAAACAGGTGGTTCAGGCGGCGAGCTGTTCGAGGCGGCGCATCTTGAGCATCAGAGCGTAGCCGACGACCGAACTGATCCCGATGCCGATCGCCAGCGGCAGCGGCGTGCCATCAAAGGCGAGGCCGATCGGTACGGCGATCATCGTTCCAAGAACCGTGGCAATCGCGCCCATGACGCTTGCTGCGGTGCCGGCCATGTGGCCGAGAGGTTCCATCGCCAGCGCGTTGAGATTGCCCAGCGTCATGCCGACCTGGAAAAAGACGCTGGTCTGCCACAGCACGAAGGCCAGGAACAACGGCAGGCTGGGGGGCAGGATCAGGCAGAGGACGAGCATGGTGGCGGAACAGAGGACTTGTGCGCCAAGCGCTACGGTCACGAGGAAGCGCATGCCGACACGCACCACCAGCCAGGCGTTCAGCAGGCTGGCGCTGCCCGAGACCAGTGCGATGCCGCCGAACCAGAGGGGAAATTCGTCGTTTTGCCCGAAGGTGGTGTCGAAGATCGGCTGAACCGAAGAGATCATCGCGAAGAGGACGCCGAAGCAGAGCGACTGTACAAGGATCGAGGTGCGGACAGAAGGAATGGCCCACATTTCCTTCATGCCGCTGATCAGCAGCGACAGGCGGAAGGGGCGGCGATCTTCCTGGGCCAGAGGTTCGGGAATGCGCAGCGCGAACCAGAGGCCGGTCAGGATCGAGAACAGCATGAAGGCCACGAAGACACCGCGCCAGCTTGAGTAGGCGATGATGATGGCGCCAAGAGAGGGGGCAATGGCGGGCACCAGCGTGAAGATCATCATGGCCAGCGAGACAATGCGCGCCATTTCGCGGCCCGAGAACAGATCGCGGATGATCGCCAGCGTCACGATGCGCGGGCCTGCGGCACCGATGCCCTGAAAGAGGCGTGCCGCGAGGACCAGTTCGAGGGATTGCGACAGCCAGCCTATGAAGGCGCAGACAGTGTAGAGGACCGCGCCGCCAAGAAGCACCGGCTTGCGCCCGAAGGCGTCCGATAGGGGGCCTGTGAAGAAGGTGCCGATCCCCATGCCCAGAACGAAGCTGGTGAGGATCAGCTGCGCGCGATTGAGATTGTCGGGGCTGAGCTCCTGGCCGATCTCCGGCAAGGCGGGCAGCATCGCGTCAATTGAAAAGGCGATGGTTGCAAACATCATGGCGCAAAGCGCCACGAACTCGGTTCGGGATATCGGCAGGGATGACATGGGGTGCTCGCAAAATACTACCCGTCGGCGCTAACATATTGTCAAAACACACGCCAGAGGCGACGTTGCGCAGGTTGGTGTGCGATTTTGCAGAGATCAGGTCTCGGTTTTTGCAGGGTCGGGCGCGTCGTCGAGGTTGTCGGCCTGTGGCTCAGGCGCGTGTTTGTGATGGCCAATGCGCGCGATCAGCCATTCTGAATGGGCGGCGTGGCGCTCGGCTGTCATTTTGCCGAACTGCTGGATCACGAAGGCGAAGATCCCGAGACCCATGATAATGAAGACGGTTGCGCCGATCTTGCCAACGGTTGTGACCGGGACAAGAGAGCCGTAGCCGACCGTCGACAGGGTTACGACAGAAAAGAAATAGGCATCCACCCAGCTCCAGCCTTCGACGTAGTGAAAGAAGACGGTGCCCGATCCGATGGTCGGGGCAATCAGGAGAAGGAGATAGATGATCCGTTCCTTTGGCGTCATTCGGCGGCGTCCTGTTCCATCAGTTCGTTGATGACCTTGACCCAGAGGTCAGCAGGCTGTGCGCCGGGGACGGCGTGGCGGTTGTCGACGATGAAGGTCGGCACCGAGTTCACCCCCATCTGGCGGCTGTGGGCATCGCGCTGGCGGATCATGTCGGCGTCGGCATCCGACTTGAGCAGTTTGGCAACCACGGCCGCATCCATGCCGATACCGTCGGCCAGATCGCACAGCACCTCGTCGTCGCCAATGTCGCGACCTTCCTTGAAATAGGCGTCGAACAGGGCGTTGACCATCTCGTCCTGTTTCTGCTCGATCCCGGCCCAGTGGATCAGGCGGTGGGCGTTGACCGTGTTCGGGGTGCGCTGAATGGCACCGAAATCAAGGTCGAGACCTTCTTCGCGGGCGTGCTGGTCGATCTCGGAATAGACTTTGACCGCGCGCTCCTTGCCGCCGAATTTGGTTTCGAGATAGGTGCGGCGGTCCATCCCGTCCTGCGGCATGTCGGGGTTCAGCTGGAATGGATGCCATTCGATCACGAAGGGGTGGTTGGGAATTTCTGCAAGCGCCTTTTCGAGACGCGTCTTGCCGATCAGGCACCAGGGGCAAATCGGATCAGAGAGAATGTCTAGCTTAATCATGTATTTGCCTCGAAGTTTTCACGTAGTGCCCGGCGGCTGAGCTTGCCATTTGGATTGGTAGGTAGCGCGTCCAGACGCTGGAACAACCGGGGGTGTTTGTAGCGGGCCAGATTGGATTGCGCAAATGCCTGAAGTGCGGCGTCATCCAGCGGCGCATCAGAGGTATAGAAGGCGGCGATGACGCGGGTGTCGGCCTTGACCTCGACATCGGTGACGCCAACGGTCCCGATGCCGGGAAAGCGCGAGAGCGCGGCTTCGACTTCGAGCGGAGAGACACGAAAGCCACCGGCGTTCATCATGTCGTCATCGCGACCCGAATAGGTGATGTAGAAGTCTTCGTCCATCACGCCCTGATCGCCGGTCAGGAACCAGTCGCCCATGAAACGCGCCTGGGTGTCTGCCTCGGCCCTGTAGTAGCCCAGCATCAGACCGGGATCGCGGCGGTCGACGGCGATGGTGCCCTCGGTGCCAAGCGGAACGGGGCCGGTTTCGTCCACGATGGCGATACGACGCCCGGGTTGCGGGCGACCAAGCGTGCCGGGATGGGCGGGCGAGGAGGGGCTGGCCGAGATGAAGGTTGAACATTCTGACATGCCATAGGCTTCGTAAAGTGCGGTGCCCGTGGCCTCGAACCAATCTTCGCGGATGGTCTCGGAGAGCTTTTCACCTGCGGTCAGGCCATGGCGGAGATCGGGCAGGTGGATGTCGGGATGGTCGCTTAGCAACTTGCGGTAGACGCCGGGGGCGGCGGCAAAGATCGTCGCCTTGTGGCTTTTGAGAAGCCTGGGTAGCGCCATCAGGTCAACGCCTTTGGCCGGGATCAGGGCGGTGGCCCCCACGGACCACGGGTCCATCAGACCTGTGCCAAGGGTGAAAGTCCAGTTGAAGGCACCGGCGTGCATCAGCCGGTCATCGCGGTGCAGGCCGTACCAGCCCTCGTGCATCATCTGGCGCGCCCAGATCGCGCGGTGGGCGTGGCAAACCGCCCGAGGCACGCCCGAGGTGCCGGAGGTGTAGATGATATAGCCAAGCCGCTCGGGATCGCCCATGTGGAAGGCGGCGGGCGGCAGGATGCGCATCTCTTCCAGCGCCTCAAGCGTCAGCTGGGGAATGCCGGGGGTGTCGGGACAGGCGATGTCGGGATCACGCAGGATGGCGGCCGGCGAAAGCTCGGCAACCATCTTGGCGACTTCGGGGTCTGTCAGCTGTGAAGAGGTGGGCACGGGCACAAGGCCAACTGCGATACAGGCGAGATAGGCAATCGGGAACTCGACCGTATTGCCAAGGCGCATGAGGACGATCTGGCCGGGCGCAAGGCCTTGTTGCAAGAGCCCCGTGCCGGTGCCGAGGATTGCCGCCTTCATCGCGCTGTAGGTCCAGTCTTCGGACCCATCCAGCGACATCACCACAAGCGCGACCTTGTCGGACAGGGCGTCGGCATGGGCCAGCACATGGGCCGCCATGTTGAAGGGCGTGGGGGCGGGCGTCGGGGCGCCTTGATCGAACAGAGACAGCATGGGTTCTTGGTAGGCGTCGGTTTGGGGAGTTGCAAGGGGAGGTTAGGGCGGTTTAGAAGGGCCAGCATGACAGATAAAGACCCGAAATCCCTGATCAAGGTGGCCCGTGAGAACGGGCAGGCGGACCATGTTGAACCTCTGGACCTTGGGGTTCGGGTGCGAGAGTTGCGCAAGGCGCGCAGCTGGACGCTCGAGCAGGCGGCAAAACAGGCCGGTCTGGCGCGATCCACATTGTCGAAGATCGAGAACGGCCAGATGTCACCGACCTATGACGCGTTGAAAAAACTGGCCGAGGGGCTGGAGATTTCCGTGCCGCAGTTGTTCACGCCGCCGCAGAAAAGCCAGGTGAACGGCCGCATGTCGGTGGTGAAGTCGGGCGAGGGCGTGCATCAGGCAACCGTGACCTATGAGCACGAGTTGCTTGCAGAGACGCTGACCAAGAAGTCGATGCTGCCTTATCGCGCGCGGGTGCGTGCGCGTTCGATCGAGGAATTCGACGGTTGGGTCCGCCATGACGGCGAAGAATTTCTCTATGTGCTGACGGGTGTTGTGAAGCTCTATACCGAGTTCTACGAGCCGGTAGAGATGCGCCGCGGTGACAGCGCCTATTACGATGCCTCGATGGGGCATAACGTGATTTCGGTGTCGGATGAGGACGCCACGATCCTGTGGGTGACGTCCCTGACGGGCTGATCAGGTCTGCTTGCGGCGCAGCAACGTTGTCACGATGCCGGGCAGGAAGGCATAGGCCATCACGGCCAGTGAAAACAGGATCATGCCGATACCGATCCATTTCAGTTGATCGATTTGGGCCTGTTTTTCCTGCTTGCTGGCAAAGGTGCGCGTGTTGGTCGAGGCCACAGTCGCGCTGGTATAGGTGATGCCCGAGAGCTTGTCAGCGGAGGCGTCTGTCACTAGAACCGCTGGTTCCACTGCTGCGGCCGAGGCGCGCATGACGGTTGCCGAAGCGCATCTGACATAGGCGACGGGTTCGGCGGATTTCTCGCCTCGGGCCACGCGCGCCAGTTCGTTCCAGTCGATATGGGAGAAATCGCCTTTTTCGTTTTTCTGAACACCCTGGCCGTTTTCTGTCCAGCCGGTGGGGCATGTGTCGGTGCGTGCGGCATCTGCCTGTACCGCGAGACCGAAAATAAGCGGAAGGGATAAGAATGCGGCCTTAAATTTGGTCAAGGTCTGCCTCCTTGGGTGGGTTGCCTCAAAGGTTTGTTTTTTCATTTCTTTTTACGCTACACTTAAAAGTTGTGGCGGGCGATACGTTTGATCAGTTTTAGTTGAGTGTTGCAGAATTGCACAACTTGAAGTGGTTTACGCTAAGGTCAAGTCAGTCAAAGCGTGCAGATTGTTCGGCCAGATGGCGGCGCCGTATTTCTGCATTGCGCATTTCCTTCAGCTTGTTCAGGCGCGCTTCGATGACTTCACGGCGTAGTTTCGCGCGGCCCTTTTTGACAGGCCGCCAACTGTCGAAACGCACATCAACGGTTGAGAGGGAGAGCATCGTGTCCTGCTCTTTCTTGCCCAGTTTTTCGACAAAGAAGATGGTGACATGGGGATCATCCACCGAGTCCACGAAGACGGCTTTTGTCCGGTCGCCGATCGTGATGTCGAATTCGTAGAAATGGTCTTCGCCGAGCAATTTTTTCAGCGCGGCCATCGTGTGCGGATCTTTGGGCAGAAAGCGAAGGCCGTATTTTCCCAGGACGGTGATCTGGCCCGGAAACTCGGTGCGACCGGTAAACAGCATGACCGGGATTCGGCAGGTTTTGCGCCGGCGCAGGATACCAAGGATGATGCCCGGCAAGTAGCGGGCGAGGACAAACACGCTTACGAAACTCAGAAGCGAGAGGGCAAGGATCAGGAGCTTTTCCAGAAGCTCGGAGTCGATGGTTGGCTTTTCCTCTTTTGCGGAAACTTTTGATCCTGCCACTTTGGGCGCGCGCCCGGATTCCGTGCCTGCGATACTCTTGCTGCTTGCGTCTGCGCCGCGCGCGGTTGTGGGGTGGACCGTCGCAATGCCGGTTTCCACGACTTGCATGCCTTCAGGCGGCGACAATTCGCCCTTGGGCAATGCGTCGGTTTCTCTTTCATCGAGCGCGCAACCTTCGGTTCTAATCGTCGTGGTTTCAGGATGATTTTTCTTGTCGCTGGGTGGTTCCCCGCGTGCAAGTCGCGCCAGTTCTGCCCAGTCGATCTGCTCCAGCTTTTCGTCTTCTGATTGTGGGGCTGTTACCGTGCGTTCAATGACGGTCTTGCTGTCACCGCAGTCGTTGATCTGTGCCACAGTGGGTGAAGACAGAAGGGGCACGCCCAGAACTGCGAGCGTGGTGATCCTGAGAGAAGATGCGAAGCGGGGTGAACAGGGGCTTTTTGAGGGGGGCTCGGTGCTTGAGGTGTTAAGTTCTATCGTATTGAAATTAGGTGTCTTTGAGCGAAAACGCGTTCGTACGCCATAAGCCCGCGATTGGGTGGCCAAAGGATCAGTCGGTTTCGAATTTGAAGTGCGACTCTGCCTGATGTCTTTGCTCAATTGCCTCTCCGGATAAAAACTTACCTCACAAACCGTTTGTACTCGGCATATTTATTCTTGTTTTGATATGTATACGCCTAAAAGTTGTGCGAAAAAAGTATTATGTTGAGTCACCTTTTGGCGTCAGCCTTTCGGCGACGCCGTGTCGGAGATAAATTGCGCGATGGGGTTTGTCAGAGCTTGGCGAGCGAGGTTTCGAGGTCGCCGTAACCAGTAAAGCGGCGCTCGAAGGCAAGGCCTAGGCGCTCGGCGCAGTCCTGGGCTTTCTCGGTCAGGGCGGGATCGTCGATCTGGGCCTGGTACACCAGTTTGGAATAGTTGCCGAAGTACATGTCGCGCAACTGGGGATGACGGTCGAGGCCCATGGGTTTCCAGACGAAGGCATCGAACTGGCGCACAAGGAAATCGGTCAGGTAGAAGGCGTCGAACTCGGTTTCCGAGACCTTTGCGAATGTGTCGTTGCCTTCAAAGAAGCTGTAGCAGTGCGGCCCCTGAACCATTTCCACGCCAAGGTCGGCGCAGGTCTGTTCGAGCAAGCCGCCGGTGCCGCAGTCAGCGTAAACCACGAAGATCTGGTCATAGGTGTCGCGATGCTTGGTTACGGCTTCGCGGACCGCTTCGGGGATTTTTTCAGGGTGAATGTGGTAGATGGCGGGCAGGCAGGTCAGGACCATGTGATCCCAGCCATTGGCCTTTTGCAGGGCGAGGATTTCGCGGGCCAGGGCACCACAGGCAATAAGCAGGATGCGGCCGGTCTGGGCGGTGGCAGTCATGCCGTCGCTGGTCAGGGTCTCGTCGCTGGGTAGGGCCATTTTGTTCGCCTTCCTGAAACAGATACGGCCCGCCCGGGGAGTGGGACGGGCCGTTTTTCAAAACGCCTGAATTGAGGAGGAGGATCAGGCGTTCATCGAGTTGTGTTTGCGGCTGACCATTTCCTTGGCCATTTCAACCGCAACAGCCGCGTCACGGCAGTAGCCGTCTGCGCCGATTGCCTTGCCGAACTCTTCGTTCAGGGGCGCGCCGCCGACCAGAACGATATAGTCTTCACGTACGCCTTGCTCGACCATGGTGTCGATCACGACCTTCATGTAGGGCATGGTGGTGGTCAGCAGGGCCGACATGCCGAGGATGTCCGGCTGTTCGTTTTCCAGTGCTTCCATGTAGTTCTCGACCGGGTTGTTGATGCCCATGTCGACAACTTCAAAGCCTGCGCCTTCCATCATCATCGCAACGAGGTTCTTGCCGATATCGTGGATGTCGCCTTTAACGGTGCCGATGACCATTTTGCCAACGCGCGGTGCGCCGGTTTCAGCCAGCAGCGGCTTGAGGATCGCCATGCCGCCCTTCATTGCGTTTGCCGCAAGAAGAACTTCGGGCACGAAGAGAATGCCGTCACGGAAGTCGGCACCAACGATGGTCATGCCGCCAACCAGGGCTTTGGTCAGGATGTCGTAGGGCTGCCAATCGCGCTCGAGGAGGATGTTAACGCCTTCTTCGATCTCTTCCTTGAGACCGTCGTAAAGGTCGTCGAACATCTGTTGTACCAGTTCCTCGTCGTCCAGTTCAGACAGGATGATATCGTCTTCTTCCGACATGGGCTTTCCTTATGGCTTGCCGGCGCGCGGCCTGTTTCGTTGTTTGATTCAGAATTCGTCTTTTTCTGCCGCCGCGACTGTCAAAATTGCGACATGGCTGACGCTGGGACCGACTTATAGCGATGAAACAGACGGTTGGGTGTGAAAGATTCTCATGCTCATCTTGGGGTTAATTGCATAAGTTCCCTATTTGTTCTATTTTGCTGGTATGGAACGGCGACATTCTCAGACGATTGATCCGGATCGGCGGCGTGGGCGGGGCGCGGTGAGCAATCACAGCGGCCGGTTTGACCTCGCCCGAGTCGAGGAAAACGACGGCTGGGAGATCGCTGAGGAGCGCTCCGGATTTCGCACCGAGCTGACGCTTGAGGCCGCGCGCAGCATGATCACGCGCAATACCTCGCCCGACATTCCGTTTGATCGCTCGATCAATCCTTATCGGGGCTGCGAACATGGCTGTGTCTATTGTTTTGCGCGTCCCACCCATGCCTATCTGGGGCTGTCACCGGGGTTGGAGTTTGAAACGAAGCTGGTGGGGCGCCCCAATGCGGCTGAGGTTCTTGAACGCGAGTTGCGGCGCAAGAATTACCGGGTGGATACGCTAGCGGTGGGCACCAATACCGATCCCTATCAGCCGGTTGAAAGAGAGCAGGGTATCTGGCGCGCCTGTCTGAAGGTTCTGCGAGATTTCAAGCATCCATTGGGGATCGTGACCAAGGGGACGCTGATTGAACGTGACATCGACATCCTGTCGGAGATGGCGCGCGACGGGCTGGTGCATGTCGGGATTTCGGTCACGACGCTTGATCCACAGGTCGCGCGGGCGATTGAACCGCGTGTGCCGTCGCCCGCACGCCGCCTGAAAACCATCGAAGCTCTGAGTGCGGCCGGTATTCCGGTGCGGGCGATGATGGCGCCGGTGGTGCCGTCGATCACCGATCACGAGATTGAGGCGGTTCTGGCTGCGGGGCGCGCGGCGGGGGCGGAGGCGGCCAGCTGGATCATGCTGCGGCTGCCGCGAGAAGTGTCGGAGCTGTTCCAGGAATGGCTGAGTGAACATTTCCCTGATCGCGCGGCACGGGTGATGGCACGGGTGCGGGAAATGCACGACGGTGCGGACTATTCGTCGGAATGGGGCAAGAGAATGCGCGGCGAGGGACATTATGCCCAGATGATCGCCGCACGGTTCGATGTGGCCCTGAAACGGCAGGGATTGCACAAACACCTGCCTTCGTTGCGGCGGGATCTGTTTTGCCCGCCGCTGGCGAAGGGGGATCAGCTGGCCTTGTTCTAGGCGTGGCGCTCAGGAGGCTTGTTTCATCTCGTTCAGGGCGTCGCGGACGCAGCGCGCCTTGGCGACAGCCATCTCGGCGAGGCTTTCATCATCGGTGCAGGCGGCGATTTTCGTATCGAACTCCGCACGGGCCTTTTCAAGAGCGTCACGTTCGCTCGGCAGCACTTCGAAAGCGTATTCCAGCGGGGCATCGGGGGCGAGCAGACCTTCTTCACGAAGGCGGGCCTCGGCGATGTCGCGGGCCGCGTGGGTCATCTTTTCGAACAGAATGCTCATGGGTGTCTCCTTTGAGGGACAGTCGAGTTATGGTCCTACGTTGGCGTCAGCCGACGTGTGGCTGGCGTTAGAAAAGCGAGGTTTTGGCGATGGCCGGGGCCGGAAAACCCCACCGGAACGGACCCGGCAACTTTACTTTGGGTCAGTGCGTTTCGGTGCGGCTCTGATCTAGGTCAAATTGCTCCGATTGGTCGCAAGCAAATGCTGCGTCTGCACGGTGTTTGAGCAGCGATTTCCGGCGTTTAGCGCAATCAGTTGCCGGTTTGAGCATCTTTCAGAGAATCAGCGAGGTAGGGCGCGTACATCCAACCGGTGATGGGCGGTGTCTGGGCGGGTAGGAAAATCCGCGCCCAGTTGCCCTGCCGGTCGACCAGTACAGCCTTTGTGCCGCTGTCGAATTTACCAAGCGATCGCGAGGAGGCGCGGGGCTGCCTGCGCAGGTTCACGAAGTCGCCGACGAGGGTAAGTTTTGGAAGGGCCGCCATCGGTGAGGACGGGGCGGATGATCGGCTGGGCCTTAAGGGGCGTGTCGGGCCGCGCAGGATCATCGCGGGCGGGCGGTGCAGGGGCAGGGCGCGGGGCGTCTGGCCTTCTGCGGGGGCAATCTGTTCAGCTCCGGATGTCTGAACCGATACCCGTGCGGGGCTTTCCAGCGCGGCGAAGCTTTCTTCGTGGGATGTTGGTTGCGGACGCAAAGGGCCTTGTAGGGCCAACAGAACATCAAAGGGCGCCAGCATCGCAAGGCGCGGCGGGGTGTCGGCAACCGGTGCGTCCGGCACTGAGGCCTTTAGCGAGACGGTCACGCGCGCTGGCGGTGCAGGCAGGGTGGCGACCTGACGGTCTGCGCCGGTCTCGGTGGCACGGCTCGAGCGTGCGGGGCGGGTTAGTTGCGGCTCTGGCAGCGGTTTTGGGGGCAGGGCCGCCAGAACGAGTTCTGCGGGGGGCGGTACCGTGTCTGCCTTTGAAATGACACCGGTATCCATCTTGTCCGCCGGGTTGGCATAGACAATTTCGGCCGGCGTATAGGTCGCCAGCGCGTAGACCATCAGGCCGATAAAGACGGCTGGCCCCAGAGTAGATGTGCGGTCGTCCAATGGCATCTCGGATTGTCAAAGGAACTTGGTAACGGGGGGCAGTGTTACAGGGCGCAATAGGAGGGGCAAGCCCCTAAGCTGAAAAGAAAAAGGCGCGATCCGGTCGGGTTCGCGCCTTGGTTGTTTTGATGTGTATGCCTTACCCGCGACGGCGGCTGCGGCGGCGGGCCGGTGCGGCGGCGTCGTCGCCGGTGCCATCGCTGGCCGAAGAGAAACCGCCAAGGGTTTCGGCGATCTGTTCGAGCGTAGGGCGGGTGCCACGCGGGCGGGTCTCCAGAGCTTCGCGCATCGCGGCAAGGTGCTCGGGCATGGTGCCACAGCACCCGCCGATGATGGTGGCGCCACAATCGCGGGCCATGACCGCATAGTCGGCCATCAGCTCCGGCGTGCCGTCATAGTGGATGTGGCCATCCACGTATTTCGGAATGCCGGCGTTGCCCTTGGCGATCACGGGGCGTTCGTTGCCCTGGGCGGCAAAGCCCAGAACCGTGCGCAAAAGATCGGGTGCGCCGGTGCCGCAGTTGGCGCCATAAGCGAGGGGCGCGTTCGGCAGGCCTTCGACAAGCTGCGACATGTCCTGCGAGGTCACACCCATCATGGTGCGGCCCGCGGTGTCAAAGCTCATGGTGCCACACCAAGGCATATCGGCCAGCGCAAAGGCTTCGGCGGCGGCGCGGTATTCTTCGGGGGCGGAAATGGTTTCGAGCCACAGGACATCAGCCCCGCCTTCCTTGAGGCCTTCGGCCTGTTCGTGGAAGATCTCGACGGCATCAGCGTGGCTGAGCGCACCAACCGGTTCCATGATCTCGCCGGTCGGGCCAACCGAACCGGCCACGATGACGGGGCGACCGGCAGCATCTGCGACTTCGCGGCCGATCTCGGCCGACATGCGCGACAGTTCGCGGGCGCGGTGGCCGGCGTCGTGCAGTTTGAGGCGGGCAGCATTGCCGCCGAAGGAGTTGGTCAGGAAGATGTCCGAGCCGTTATCGACAGCGAGGCTGTAGAGCTTCTTAATGCGGTCGGGGTGCTTTTCGTTCCAGAGTTCCGGGGCATCGCCGGATTCCAGACCCATGTTGAACAGGTTGGTTCCGGTGGCGCCGTCGGCCATCAGCCAGTCGCGGGTTTCCAGCAGTTTGGTCAGCGCGTTGGTCATTCGGGCCTCCTTATAGGGTCGTGCTGTCGTTGGGGCACATGTGTCACGCCGATTGCCGGTCTTCAATGGCAATTCGTCTCATGTTGATTATGAGGCGGGTTATTCGGCGGGAACCGGCACGGGGGCGGGGCGCGGTTGATCAAGGCGCACCGAGCGGATCAGGTCACAGGCGGCAAAGGTCAGCTGTGGCCAGCCGGGGGCGGCCATGAAGAGCGGTTGCCAGCGCGGCGCAAAACACTGTTTGAACTGGCGCAGGCCGGGGCCGTTGGCGTGTTTATCGAATTTGCGACGGATGGTGTTTTCCACCGGATGGCAGCCTTCGGGACGCGCGGGCACCGCGGCGAGGGACAGGCAGGGAATGTTGTCTTCGCGGGCCAATTCGATGGCGCGGTTCACAAGCGCGTGCATGGTGCCGTCAGGGGCGTCGGGCAGGATGCGCATCAGATCGAGGCACCATTCGCGGGCAGACCTGTGCAGGGTGATGAAACCGACGCAGCCCTTGTCGGTGCAGGCCAGAAGCACCTTTTGTTCGGCAACATAGCCTTCTTCGAAACGTCCCATCGAAAAGCCCCGTGCGACGCCGTGGGCATCTTCCCAAGCGTGTGAGATGCGGCGCATCTCGATCAGGGGCAGGTCGTGCGCGGCGGGGGCGTCGATGGACACACCGGCCTTTTCGGCATGGCGCAGTTTGCGGCGCAGCTGGCGATAAGAGGCGCCCTTGAGATCGTGCGATTGGGTGCAGATCAGGGCCTCGTCGGCGATATGCAGAACGGCCCAGCCTTCGCGGCGGGCATGAACCGCCTGTCGCGAGGTGATCTTGTACTTGCAGATGATGCGGTTTTGGGCGCGGGCAATACGGCGCAGCGGGGTGGCAAGCTCGCCTGCGTGGCTGTCGACGGGATCGAACAGCGCGGTCAGGGTCTGGCCGGTGCGCACGATGCCGCAAATGCCGTGACCACAATCCACCAGCGAACCGCCATTCTGGCGCAGGACCCCCAGTTCGGCGCGGGCCAGCGGGGTGGTGAGGGCGTCGGCGAGATCGGAGGCTTGCGTGGCGAGGTAGGCCTCATGCTCGCGCAGCGGGCGGAGCAGGGCAATCGCGGCAATCACTGCCGGGATGGCGTAATAGACAATGCGGAAGGCGATGATCGCGGCCATCAACTCGGGATGCGGCAGATGCGGCAGCATCGACAGCAGCGTGAGCTCAAATGGGCCAACGCCGCCGGGCGTGCCGGACAGGATCGCGAGACCCAGCGCAACAAGGAACACCGGCAGGAACATCAGCAGGTGCAACTGGATCCCATGCGGGATCAGGGCATGGAAGGCGATGCCCGCCGCCACGGTATCGATCAGGCACAGGGCCATCAGGCTGCCCATGGCGGGCAGGGTCGGCAGGGCGATTTCGCGCCCGCCAAGGATACGCAGAACCGGAAAGAAGAAGGCCAGGAAGGCAAGACAGCAGGCGGCGACCAGAATCACGGCAGGCACCCAGCCCGGGATATGCGGCACGGGCAGGATCAGGGCGCTGACGGCGATCACTACGGCAAGGGCCGCAAGGAAGGTCACGGCGACAAAGGCGGAGATGCGCGCGGCATCGATCAGGCTCAGGCCCGGCTGCATCCGCCAGCGTACGAAGCTGCCAACCACGGCACCGGCGCCAAGGGTCTGGCCAAGGGCGATGGCGGTTGCGCCGCCCAGCGTGGCATCGCGCGGGCGTACGCCGGTCTGGAAATGGCGGTGGGCAATCACATCGTAGCGGGCAACGGCAAGGAAGCTGATGGCGGTTGCAACAAGTGCGATCAGCCACTGATGCGGTTGCAGCGTGGTCATCGCGGCCTTGAGTGCAGCCATGTCGAGACCTTCCAGCCGCTCGACAACCAGCCAGCCGCACGCGGCCGCGATTGCGAGGGGCAGAACGTGTTTAGGGAGCTGACGCAAAGACCTCAACGACTGCAAGATATGTGCCTGTGTGTTTGTATTGTTTTCACCAGAATCCCCCAACATCATGTTTCGGGTCAAGGATTATCGGGTTAAAACAAGTGGCTATTTGGTTAAAGAAAAGGCGCGTGAGGGTAACCCACGCGCCTTTCTCTGTTCATTTCATGACAAACTCTATCAGAGTTCCTGCATGATCTGCTCTTTGGCGATGACCAGCAGCTCGGCGCGTTTGCTGCGGATCTCGTCCGAAGTGATCTTGCCTTCGAGGTCGGCAACAACCTTGCGCACGACGTCTTCGTGGCCGGCTTCTTCGAAATCGGCGATAACGACGGTCTTGGCGTATTCGTCGGCCTCGTCGCCGGACTTGCCCAGCAGTTCAGCGGCCCAGAGACCCAGCAGCTTGTTGCAGCGGGCTTCGGCCTTGAAGTTCATTTCTTCATCATGCGCGAACTTGTTTTCGAATGCGGATTCGCGATCGTCAAAGGTGGTCATCTGCGGATTCCTTTGCAAATGTTGGCGTTGGGCCTTGTATGCAGCGTCTCGCGCGTCGCCGCAAGAGGGCGTGCTGCGCTTGCGACAATGCCGCCCATGGATTAAGAGGGCGCATCAAAGCGGGGAGTCGCCCCCGCAAGACAGGAAAGAGACCTCTCATGGCGCGTGGCAAGAAGATTTACGAAGGCAAGGCCAAGATTCTGTTCGAAGGCCCCGAGCCGGGCACGATTGTCCAATATTTCAAGGATGATGCGACCGCGTTCAACGCCGAGAAGAAAGACGTGATCGACGGCAAGGGCGTGCTGAACAACCGCCTGTCCGAGTATTTCATGACCGGTCTGGCACAGATCGGCGTGCCGACCCACTTTCTCAAGCGCCTGAACATGCGCGAGCAGCTTGTGCGCTCCTGCGAGATCATTCCGCTGGAAGTTATCGTGCGCAACTTCGCCGCAGGCTCGATGAGTAAGCGCCTTGGCATCGAGGAAGGCACCCAGCTGCCGCGCCCGATCGTCGAGTATTGCTACAAGGATGACAGCCTGGGTGATCCGCTGGTCACCGAAGAGCACATCGCGGCCTTTGGCTGGGCCACCCAGCAGGACATGGATGACATCCTTGGCCTTGCGCTGCGTGTGAACGATTACCTGTCCGGCGTCATGTATGGCGTGGGCATCAAGCTGGTCGACTTCAAGATCGAGATCGGCCGCGTTTACGAAGGTGATTTCCAGCGTCTTGTCGTGGCCGACGAAATCAGCCCCGACAGCTGCCGGCTGTGGGACCTTGAGACCGGTCAGAAGCTCGACAAGGACGTGTTCCGCCGCGATCTTGGCAGCCTGACCGACGCCTATGCCGAAGTGGCGCGCCGTCTGGGTGTAATGCCCAAGACGTCGACCCCGACCAAGCCAACGCTGGTGAACTAATCTCTCGCGCCCCGGACCGGGGCGCGTCGCACTTAAGATATCTTGCAACGAAGAAGCCGGATCAGGGTTCTTCGCAAACCGGAGAGACAAGACATGAAAGCACGTGTGTACGTGATGCTGAAAAACGGCGTTCTGGACCCGCAGGGCGAGGCCGTGCGCCACGCACTGGGCAGCCTCGGCTTTGACGGCGTGGAAGGTGTGCGCCAGGGCAAGGTGATCGAGCTGGACCTCGCCGAGGGCACCACCGAGGACACCGTGACCGAGATGTGCGAGAAGCTTCTCGCCAACACCGTGATCGAAAGCTACCGCGTGGAGCTGATGTAATGAAGGCAGCGGTCATCGTTTTCCCGGGTTCGAACTGCGACCGCGATCTCGCGGTGGCCTTCGAACGTGCGGGCATGGATGTCACCATGGTGTGGCACAAGGACACCGACCTTCCCGAAGGTCTTGATATCGTGGGCGTTCCGGGCGGTTTCTCGTTCGGTGATTACCTGCGCTGCGGTGCAATCGCGGCAAACTCGCCGATCTGCAAATCGCTGATCCAGCACACCGAGCGCGGCGGTTATGCCGTGGGCGTCTGCAACGGCTTCCAGATCCTGACCGAGACCGGCATTCTGCCCGGCGCGCTGCGTCGCAACGCGGGTCTCAAGTACATCTGCCGTACCGTTGGTCTCAAGGTCGAGAACGCGGAAACCGCCTTTACCTCGGGCTACGAACTTGGCCAGGAAATCCAGGTTCCGATCGCGCACCACGACGGCAACTATTTCGTCACCGACGAAAAGCTGGCTCAGCTGCGTGACGAAGGTCGTATCGCCTTCACTTATACCGATAACCCGAATGGGTCGGTTGCCGATATCGCCGGTGTGATTTCGAAAAACCGTCGTGTTCTTGGCATGATGCCGCACCCGGAACGGGCCGCGGACGAAGGTCATGGCGGCACGGACGGGGTGGCAATGTTCCGCTCGTTGATGGACCAACTCGCCACTGCGTGACTTGTGACTGGTTTTGGGGCGGCGTAATCTGACGTCATGGAAGAGCTGCCCCTTTCCGACCAATCCCGGACGCCGAGGACACGCGCTGCAAGCTGGCGGGTGCGTCTGGCTTTTGCGCTGCTCCTTGTGGCGGCTGCGGTGACGATTATCGTCACCAACTCTTTCCTGACAGACCGTTTTACCGAGAACACCCGCACGCGGGCTGAGCTTCGTCTTGCGCTCTATTCCGGCAACCTTCAGTCGGAATTGCGCCGCAACGCGATCGTGCCACAGCTTCTGGCCAAGGACCCGGCGTTGATCGGGGCGTTGAACTCGGGTGATTTTTCGCAATCGACGGCACGGCTGATTTCTTTTGTTGATGAAATCGGGGCCGCCTCGCTGATGATGCTGGATGCCGACGGGCGCACCGTTGCGGCCACCGATCGCACGAAGATCGGCGCAAACTATCGTGGATATGAGTTTTTCATCAGTGCGTTACGATCCAACGTTACAGTTTTTTCAGGCGAGCGGCACGAGAGTGGTGCCTATCATTTCACCTATGCGCGCCGTCTTGAAAGCAATGGTCAGGTGATCGGAGTGATCGCTGTCGAGGCGGACTTGCAGAAGTTCGAGCGGGCCTGGGCCGGGATTTCCGATGCGGTCTATGTGACCGACAGCCAGGGCACTATCATTCTTGCCACGGAACCACGCTGGCGCGGCCTGAGCGAGGAAGAGGCCCTGCGTCGCCAGCCGGCCCAGGGCGCGATTGAACGCGCGCTTCAAGCGACCTCGGACTGGACCCAGCTTCCGCCCGATGCCTACCTGCGCGGAGAGGGCGTGATGCGCGAAGATGCGCGGATTCCCTTCCGCGGCTGGCGTATGACCCTGTTCACCACCTATTCCAGTGTGCGCGAGCGGGTGAACGCGGTTCTGGCGCTTGAATTCATGGGGTTTGCCATCCTTCTGGCGCTGGCGTTCTTTTTCCTGAACCGCAAGAATGCCATGCGCATGGCCCTTTTCCAGCGTGAATCCGCCGAGTTGCGGGTGCTGAACATGCGTCTCCAGCGCGAGATTTCCGAACGTGAACGGATGCAGCAAAGCCTTGCCGTAGCCGAACAATCGCTGGCCCAGAGTTCGAAATTGGCCGCGCTTGGCGAGATGTCGGCGGCAGTCAGCCACGAATTGAACCAGCCGCTGGCGGCGATGAAGACCTATCTGGCAGGCGCACGCCTTCTGGTACGGCGCAACCGCCCTGACGAGGCGCTGTCATCTTTTCACCGGATTGATGACCTGATTGAGCGCATGGGCGCGATTACCAAGCAGCTCAAATCCTATGCGCGAAAGGGCGGTGACGATTTCGTGCCCGTGGTGATGAATGACGCGCTGGTGTCGGCCCTGTCGATGATGGAGCCGCAACTCAAGCAGGGGCATGTGCGCATCAGCCGGATCATTCCTGATGAACAGGTCCGGGTGATGGGCGATCGTGTGCGCATCGAGCAGGTGATCATCAACCTTCTGCGCAACGCGCTTGATGCGATGGAGGGGCTGAGCCAGCCCGAAATCGAGATAATTCTGGCGGCGGGTGAAACCGCCACACTGACCGTGCGGGACAGCGGGCCGGGCATCGAGAACCTGGATGAACTGTTTGAGCCGTTCTTTACCACCAAGCAGCCGGGCGATGGTGTCGGGCTGGGGCTGGCGATTTCTTCGGGGATCGTGAGCGATCTTGGTGGTCGGATGACCGCGCGCAACGGACAGGACGGGGGGGCTGTATTTGAAGTGCAGCTTCCTATTTTGAGTGAAGATATCGAGGCAGCGGAGTAACTTATGGCCCAGGGTATGAAAATCGCGATTGTCGATGACGAACAGGACATGCGTCAGTCGATCAGCCAGTGGCTGGCATTGTCGGGCTATGACACTGAGACCTTTGCCAGCGCCGAGGATGCGTTGAAGAAGCTGGGGCCGGACTATCCGGGCATCGTGATTTCGGACATCAAGATGCCGGGCATGGACGGGATGCAGTTCCTGAAAAAGTTGATGGGATCGGACAGCGCGCTGCCGGTGATCATGATCACCGGCCACGGTGACGTGCCGATGGCGGTTGAGGCGATGCGGGTGGGGGCGTTCGACTTTCTTGAAAAGCCGTTCAATCCCGACCGGATGAGCCAGCTTGCCAAGAAGGCGACAACCGCGCGGCGTATGACGCTTGATGCGCGGGCCTTGCGGCGCGAGTTGTCGGATGGCGGCCAGCTGATGAAAAAGCTGATCGGGGCGAGCCCGGTGATGGAGCGCCTGAAAGAAGACATTCTGGATCTGGGGCAGGCGGACGGCCATGTTCTGATTGATGGCGAGACCGGCACCGGCAAGACGCTGGTGGCCCATGCCCTGCACGCGGTTGGTAGCCGCGCTGGTAAGAAATTCGTGCTGGTCAGCTGTGGCGCCTTTGAGGAAGAGGCACTGGCGCGGCGTCTGTTCGGGCCGATGTTGCCGGAAGACAGCCAGTTGCCCGCCATCGAGGAGGCCCGCGGCGGCACGCTTGTGCTTGAGGATGTCGAGATGCTGAGCGACGGGCTTCAGGCGAAATTGCTGAATGTTATCAACGAACAGGGGACACCTGCGGAGACGCGGATCATCGCGATCTGCAACATGCAGGAACAGGATCGCACCTGCGAGGATGCTCTGAGGTCGGATCTGTTCTATCGCCTTGCCGCGCTCAAGATCACGGTGCCGCCTTTGCGCCAGCGGGGCGAGGATATCCTGACCTTGTTTACCCGTCTGTCCGAGCAGTTTGCCGATGACTATGGCTGTGACGCCCCCAAGGTCAGCGCGCAGGAAGCGGCGCAGCTGTTGCAGGCGCCGTGGCCGGGCAACGTGCGCCAGTTGATCAACCTCGCGGAACGGGCCGTTTTGCAAAGCCGTCGGGGTGAGGGGACCATTGCCTCGCTCCTGATGAACGATCACGAGGATATGCAGCCGGTGATGACCACCGAGGGCAAGCCGCTCAAGGAATATGTCGAGGCGTTCGAGCGGATGCTGATCGACAACACCATGCGGCGGCACCGGGGGTCGATCGCCAGTGTCATGGAAGAACTGTGCCTGCCGCGTCGGACGCTGAACGAGAAGATGGCCAAATACGGCCTTCAGCGGGCGGACTACCTGTAGGTCCATACTGCAACGCATGTTGAAACACCCGCCCAACCGGCGGGTGTTTTCCGTTGGACGTTAAGGATTTGGTAAAAGATGCCGTGAAATCAGCCTTTTTGACGGGCGTTTTTGAAGCCGCTTACCATTTGGCATTGTAATTTCCCTGATCGTGGTCTTATGTAGCTTTACGGAGGTCTGTCCTACGGGACGCCCCGCATGAGTTTCGCTGGATTGAGATGGCTGACGGCAGAGAATGCCCAACTTCCCGTCCAGACCGATTGGCCCCTTGAAAGAGGGGCAGAGAGTTGCCCGGACCGCCAAGGCGGCGGGCGTATAACAGACGCAGAAAGTGCCCAAATGCCTTTCGAGCGTCGGAGAAGAAACGCGATGAAGCGCGCGATGACATTGAGAGACCGAGCAGAGGCCGCCAGCGGCCCCCTCGGCCGCGCGCCTAGCTTCGCCCAGACAAGACACCGCACGCAATCCCTCCAACTCGGCCCGCCGGGACGCGGGCGATTGCGGCTGTGCATACGGAACCAATGGCAAAGAAAATGCTTATCGACGCCACCCACGCGGAAGAGACCCGCGTTGTGGTGGTGGACGGAAACAAGGTTGAGGAATTCGACTTTGAGTCCGAAAACAAACGTCAGCTCGCAGGTAACATCTATCTAGCAAAGGTTACGCGGGTCGAACCCTCGCTCCAGGCAGCATTCGTGGACTATGGCGGCAACCGTCATGGCTTCCTCGCGTTTTCGGAAATCCATCCCGATTACTATCAGATCCCTGTGGCAGACCGTGAGGCGCTGCTTGAGGAAGAACGCGCCTATGCCGAGGCGATGAAGGCGCGTGACGAGGAAGAAGAAAAGCCGAAGTCGCGCTCGCGCTCCCGCTCGCGTAGCCGGTCGCGTTCGAAATCGAAAGAGACCAAGGCAGCAGAGGTCGTTGAGACCCAAGATACCGACGTTATCGTGGACACCGCGGATGCGGCACAGATCGAGGGTATGGAAACCATTGATCTCGAGACCGATGCCGGTGATGACACCACCGAGGGCCTGTCCCCGATGGAACTGGTCGCCGAGACCCCGGTAGAAGAACCGGCGGACGAGGTTGAAGCAACGGAAGACGTTGTCGAAGCCGAAGCGCCTGCGGAAGAGGCGGCCGAAGAGGTTGCCGAGGCCGAAGCACCGGAAGCTGAAGCATCGGAAGAGGAAACCGTTGTCGCAGAGGCCGAAGAGGTCGAGGGCGGCGCTGCCGAAGAGGCCGCGGAAGAGGTTGCGGAGGTTTCGGAAGAGACCTCGGAAGAGACTTCTGAAAACAAAGACGAAGACGACAGCGGCAAGACCATGGCCATGGCCACGGAAGGCGACGATGCGGTTGTCAGCCTTGATCCGGAAACCGGCGAGGAAGTCGAAAGCGCGCCCAAGGCCGAGGAAGAGGCCGAAGCTGCCGAAGCTCCGGCGGCTGAAGAAGCACCTGCCGAAGAGGTAGAGGCCGAGGCACCTGCGGAAACCGAAGAGGCTGTTGCTGAAGAATCCGAGGCGGAAACCGCTGAAGAGGCACCCGAGGCAACCGAAGAGGCGGATGACGCAGCAGAGGAAGCCGCAGAGGAAGCAAAAGACACCGAAGTCGAGGCGGATGACGCCGAGGACGGTGACGACAGCGACGATGATGACGACAAAAAGTCGAAGAAATCGGATGCCTCGAGCAAGGATTCCAGCATCGAATCTGTTGCCGACGAAGATGATTCCGACGACATCCGCCCGCCGCGCAAACCGCGCCCGCGCCGTTACAAGATCCAGGAAGTGATCAAGGTGCGCCAGATCATGCTGGTGCAGGTCGTCAAGGAAGAGCGTGGCAACAAGGGTGCAGCCCTGACCACCTATCTGTCGCTGGCCGGTCGTTACTGTGTCCTGATGCCGAACACCGCGCGTGGCGGTGGCATCAGCCGCAAGATCACCAACGCCACCGACCGCAAGAAGCTCAAGGAAATTGCCAACGAGCTGGACGTGCCGAAGGGTGCAGGCCTGATCGTGCGCACCGCCGGTGCCAAGCGCACCAAGACCGAGATCAAGCGCGACTATGAATACCTGCAACGCATGTGGGAGCAGATTCGCGAACTCACGCTGAAATCCATTGCGCCGGCGAAGATCTATGAAGAAGGCGACCTGATCAAACGCTCGATCCGCGATTTGTACAGCCGCGAGATCGACGAGGTTCTGGTCGAAGGGGATCGCGGTTACCGCATCGCCAAGGACTTCATGAAGATGATCATGCCGTCCCACGCGCGCAACGTGAAGCACTACCACGACGCGCTGCCGCTGTTCGCGCGCTACCAGGTGGAAAGCTACCTGTCGTCGATGTTCAACCCGACGGTTCAGCTGAAATCCGGTGGGTACATCGTGATCGGCGTGACCGAGGCGCTTGTGGCAATCGACGTGAACTCGGGTCGTGCCACCAAGGAAGGCTCGATCGAGGAAACCGCGCTCAAGACCAACCTGGAAGCCGCCGAAGAAGTAGCCCGCCAGCTGCGTCTGCGTGACCTTGCCGGCCTGATCGTCATCGACTTTATCGACATGGACGAGCGCAAGAACAACGCCGCCGTCGAAAAGCGCATGAAGGACAAGCTCAAGACCGACCGCGCCCGCATTCAGGTGGGTCGCATCTCGGGCTTTGGCCTTATGGAAATGAGCCGCCAGCGTCTGCGCCCCGGCATGATCGAGGCCACCACGCAGCCGTGTCCGCATTGCCACGGCACCGGCCTGATCCGTTCGGACGACAACCTTGCGCTGTCGATCCTGCGCCAGATCGAGGAAGAAGGCACCCGCCGTCGTTCGCGCGAGGTTCTCGTGCGGGTTCCGGTTGCGATTGCCAACTACCTGATGAACCAGAAGCGCGAACATATCGCGCAGATCGAAGCGCGTTACGGGCTTTCGGTCCGGATCGAGGGCGATGTGCACTTGATCTCGCCGGACTACTCGCTTGAGAAGTTTAAAACCGCGACCCGCGTGGTTCCGGAAGTCTCGGCGCCGGTTGTCTCTGTCGACATGTCGATCATGGACGATGTGGACGAGGACCTGATCGAGGCCGAAGCCGAAGAGGTGACCGAGGCCAAGGATGGTGAAGAGGGCGAAACCAAGCCCAAGAAGCGCCGCCGTCGTCGTCGTCGCAGCCGCAGCCGGTCGTCCAAGACCGAGGGCACCGAGGCGGATTCGGATCAGGAACAGTCTGAAGAGGCGTCCGAGGCGGGCGAAGACGCAACCGAAGGCGAGGCTTCGACCGAGGCCGAGGGGGAAGATGCTCCCAAGGAAGAGAAGAAGAAGTCCAGCCGTTCGCGCAACCGCTCGCGCTCGCGGTCTCGCAAGAAGTCGGACGACAAGGTTGAAGAGGCTGCGGAAGAAACTGCAGAAGAGACCGCGGTAGAGGCGAGCGAAGAAGCGACCGCCGAGACCGCTACTGAAGCGGTGGATGCGCAGGAAGAGGCCGCTGTTGCGGCCGAAGCCGAAGCCCCTGCGGAAGAGGCTGTCGAGGTGGCCGAAGAGGCGGAAGCGCCTACGGAGGCACCTGAAGAGGTCGCGGAAGCCGAGGCAGAAGAGGCCGTTGAAGCTGAAGCGCCTGCCGAAGAGGTTGCAGAGGTGGAAGAGGCTGTTGAAGCACAGACCGAAGCCCCCGCGGAAGAGCCGGAACCAGCCCTTGTGGCCGAAGCCGAACCGGCAGCCCCGCCCAAGCCGAAACGTCGCGGCTGGTGGTCGCGCGGATAACGCCTTGTAAATCAGAACAGAAAAAGCCGGGGGATCGACCCCCGGCTTTTTCTTTTGGTGCCAGCCGTCAGCGGTCTGGCGCAGTCTTGGACGCGCCTGATATCAGGCGCGTTTTTCCACGAGGAAGGTCAGGGCGCCGTCCTTTTCTTCGGACGCGACCAGCGTGTGGCCGCTTTCATTGCAGAAATGCGGCACGTCGACGATGGCCGCGGGATCGTCGGCGATCAGGAGGATACGGTCCCCGGCGGCAAGCGGTTGCAGGCGCTTGCGCAGCTTCAGGACGGGCAGGGGGCACAGCAGCCCGATGGCGTCGATTTCTTGTGTCATGCTGCTGACATAGGGCCAATCGGCGGCCCTGTCCATCGCTCTTGACTTGCCTCAAGGTTCGGGGCGCGAAAGCATGACACAGGGTTGTGAAAGGCTCTTGAGGTGACCTTTGCCTCGGATTGAAGTAAGCGGAAGACATGTTTGGAATCGACATCATCGACGCGGGCCTTCTGCCCGCCATGTTCGTGGCGCTCACGGCCGGGGTTATCTCGTTCCTGAGCCCCTGTGTGCTGCCTATCGTGCCGCCTTATCTTGCCTATATGAGCGGGGTCAGCGTGAGCGATCTTGCCGATGGTGGCGCGCAGAAGAAAAGCGCGGTTGTGCCGGCGCTGTTCTTTGTGCTGGGCCTGTCGACGGTGTTCCTGTTCCTCGGCTTTACCGCCTCGGCGATTGGCTCGCTGTTCCTGTCCTATCAGGGCTGGTTCAACACCATCGCGGGGGTCATCGTGATGATCTTTGGTGCGCATTTCGTGGGCGTCTACCGGATCGGGTTCCTTGATCGCGAGGCGCGGCTGGATGTCGGGGATCAGGGCGGTTCGTCCTTTGGGGCCTATATCCTTGGCCTGGCCTTCGCCTTTGGCTGGACGCCCTGCATTGGCCCGCAACTGGGCGCGATCCTGTCGCTAGCCGCGGGTGAGGCCTCGCTGACGCGCGGCACCATGCTGCTGGCGGTCTATGCTGCGGGGCTTGGCATTCCGTTCCTGCTGGTGGCGGCCTTCCTGCCGAAGCTGGGCGGCCTGATGGGCTGGATGAAGCGCCACATGGAACAGATCGAACGCATCATGGGCCTTTTGTTGTGGACCATCGGCCTTTTGATGCTGACCGGCGGTTTCTCGGCGTTTTCCTTCTGGCTTCTGGAAACCTTCCCGGCGCTGGCGACGCTTGGCTAATTCCTTGCCCTAGCGCAATCTTCTGGCTCTGCTTTTGACTTACTTCAGCCGCATTGTGGGGCTAGTGTTTGTCCCAGAGGTAGAACAATGGGCCAGAGCAAGGAACAAACGGTAAAGCGCCGTCGGGTATTCTATATTCCCGGCTATGATCCCATTCATCCCCGCCGCTACCGCGAATTGTACCGCAAGGAGAGCGGGGCGCAGGGCGCGATTTCCGGATACGAGGTGACACTGGCTCCCAAGACGGGGGGCGGCACCTATGGCTGGCATGTGACCGGCAGGATCGACGGGGCCGAGACACAGGCCGATGTCGAGGTTCTGGTCTGGTCTGACATCGTGCGCGACAGCATGTCGAATTCGATCCCCGCCACCTATCTGCAACTGGCGCGGACGGCCTGGGCCTATATCGGGTCAGGGGCGCTTTGGCGGTTGATGAAACTGCGCAAGGGGCCGGTGATCGCGGCGCTTTATCCCGTGGTGTTCCTGCTTGTACAGCTTGGTCTTGCGCTTGTCGCGGCCTATGGGCTGGGCCAGATTCTGGCTTTGGCTCTGCCGGATTGGACAGCCTGGGGCGGGTTGGTGATCGTGCCTTTCCTGCTCAACTGGTTTCGCAAGAAAGACGGCAAGTTCTTTGCCTATTACCTGATGCATGACTATGCCTATTCGGCGCGCTGGAAAGGGGCCAATCCCGCGCCGCTTGAGCGGCGGTTGGCCGAGTTTGCCGATGCCATCGAGGCCGCCCTGCGCGACGATGTGGATGAGGTTCTGGTGGTCGGTCATTCCAGCGGCGCGCATCTGGCTGTGTCGATCCTTGCCGACCTGATCCGGCAGGGGCGGGTGCCCGAAGACGGGCCGGCGCTTGGGTTCCTGTCCTTGGGGCAGGTGGTGCCGATGGTGTCGTTCCTGCCCGAGGCCAAACGCCTGCGGGGCGATCTGGCCTTTCTGTGCCAGCGCCGTGAACTGGCCTGGGTGGATGTGACCGCGCCGGGCGATGGCTGTGCCTTTGCGCTCTGTGATCCGGTCAGCGTGTCGGGCGTAGAACCGGAGGGCGGCAAACGCTGGCCGCTGGTGGTGTCTGCGGCCTTTACCCAGACCCTGAGTGCCGAGCGTTGGAAAGAGTTGCGCTGGCGGTTCTTCCGCCTGCATTTCCAGTATCTCTGTGCCTTCGACAATCCCGGTGATTACGATTACTTCAAGATCACCGCCGGGCCGATCACACTGCGCGAACGTTATGACGGGCGCGTGCCTTCCAAAAGCCGGATCGAACGTCCGGTCAACAAGTTCACGAGTGTTCTTGAATGACACGTCTTCCCCCGAAACCGGCGGCGCGGGCTGACCGGGTCTCGCTCTGGAAATACCTCAAGCTGTTCCGGCAGGACATTCTGTCAGCCCAGCCGCAGCGTCTTTACCGCGCGTGGATGGCGGAATTCCGCACCCCGTTCTTTCGCAGCTTCATGTGCAATGATCCCGAGCTGGTTGATCTTGTCCTGAACAAGCGACCGGATGATTTTCCCAAGTCCGAACGGGTGCGGGAGGGGCTGGTGCCGCTGTTGGGCAATTCGGTGTTCATCACCAATGGCGAGACATGGAAACGCCAGCGGCGCATCATTGATCCGGCTTTTGAAGGCGGGCGGTTGCGGGACACGTTTCCGGCGATGTGGGATGCGGGTGTGGCGGCGGTCGAGCGGTTGCGCAAAGAAGCGCTCGACGGGCCGATCGAGATCGAGGCCCAGACCAGCCACGCGGCGGCGGACGTGATTTTCCGCACCCTGTTTTCGATCCCGATCGAGCACGAGGTTGCGGGCAAGGTGTTTTCCACCTTCCGCGAACACCAGAACGAACAACCGGTTGTAAACCTTGGGGCGCTGTTGCCGCTGCCCAAGTGGTTCCCACGCTTTCACAGCCGCCGGACCAAGGAGACCGCAACCCAGATCCGCGCCCTGATCGAACAGCTGACAACCGAGCGTATGGCGGCCATCGAGGCAGGAACCGCGCCGGATGACCTTGCCACCAAGATCATGACCACCGCTGATCCGGAAACAGGCGAAAAGTTCGACACGGAAGAGATGGTCGACCAGGTGGCGATCTTCTTCCTGGCCGGCCACGAGACAAGCGCCTCGGCGCTTGCCTGGGCGCTGTATCTTCTGGCGCTTTATCCCGAATGGCAGGACAAGCTCGCGGCCGAGGCGAATGAGGTTCTGGACCCCGATAAGATCTATTTCTCGGCCGTGTCCAAGCTGCGCACCTCGCGCGAGGTGTTCCGCGAGGCGCTTAGGCTTTATCCGCCGGTGCCGATGATGGTGCGTCAGAACACCTGTCCAGAGGAATTCCGCGCCCGCGAGGTGCCTGTGGGCAGTCAGGTTGTCCTGAGCCCCTGGCACCTGCATCGCCATGAACGCCTGTGGGAACGCCCGGACGAATTCGATCCCGAGCGGTTCAAGACGGAGAACGGCAAAGAATGCCTGCGCAACGCCTATATCCCGTTTTCGTCGGGCCAGAGGGTCTGCACCGGCGCCGGGTTCGCGATGATCGAAGGTGCGTTGCTTCTGTCGCTGTTGGTGCGGGCCTTTCGGTTCGAAACCGTGCGTGGGCGTGAGCCGGTGCCCGAGGCCCATCTGACTGTGCGGGCCAAGGACGGCATCTGGCTCAGGCTAACACCGCGCGAGAGTTAGGTCAGAACCAGCTCTGCACGGTTTCCGCCCCGGCGGTCACGTCTTCGCCGATGCCAGCCACGGTGTTGCAGGCAGAGATCAGGGTGAGGCAGGTCAGAAGGATGAGAGTCTTTTTCATGGGTCTTCAGTCTTCGTGCCACCAGACGCCCGGCATCCATTCGACACCGTCGCCATAGATGGGCAGAGTTTCGGGGTATTTCAGTTCCTTGCGGTGGGCGATGCGGCCCACGGCGTAGGTCCAGATCGGGATCACGTAGCGTCCCGTGGTCAACACGCGGTCGAGGGCCTGTGCCGCGGTCTTGAACTCCTGTGGATCGCGCGCGTTGGTAAGGGCCTCGACAAGCGCGTCGATGGCAGGGGATTTGATGCCCATGATGTTGCGCGAGCCTTCCTGATCCGCGGCGGCGCTGCCCCAGTAGAGGGCCTGTTCGTTGCCGGGGCTAAGCGACATGGCGCGGCGATAGTCGGTCATGTCGAAATCAAAGGCAGACACGCGTTGGGTGTATTGCGCATTGTCGATCTCGGTGATGGTGACGAAGATCCCCAGCTTTTCCAGCGCTTTGCGATAGATGTCGATGATCGACTTGTCCTGTTTGTCTCCCTGTCGCAACAGGATGTCGAAGGTAAAGGGCGTGCCATCCGGCTTGGTCATGACGCCATCGACCACGTCGAACCCGGCATCGGACATAAGCTGCATGGCGCGGCGCATGTTGCCGCGATTGCGCGTGCTGCCGTTCGAGGCGGGCAGGTCGTAGTCCTCAAGAGTATCGGCGGGCAGGGTGTCTGCGTATGGTGCCAGAAGGGCCGCCACTTCTGACGAAGCGGGCGCGTCCTGCATGGCAAGGTATGAGCCGGAGAAGTATGAGGTGATGCGCGGCTGCCGACCGCCGGTCAGCGTGTCGGAGATAAATTCAAAGTTGAAGGCGTGCATCAGCGCATCGCGCACGCGGATATCATCAAACGGGGCGCGGCGCAGGTTCATGGCAAGGCCGGTGATCCCCGACGGTTTCTGGTGCGGGATTTCGGATTTCACAACCGCGCCGGAGGCCGCGTCGGGGAAATCGTATTGTGTGGCCCAGGCCTCGGCGTTGAATTCGCGGATATAGGACAGGGCACCGCCCTTGAAGGCCTCGAACATGACGTCTTCGTCGCCGTAAAAGTCGATGCGGATTTCGTCGACGTTGGCGATACCCTGGCGCAAAGGCAGGTGCAGGCCCCAGTAATCAGGATTGCGTTTGAGGGTGACAAACCGCCCGGCCTCGAAATCCTCTACCACATAGGGGGCAGAGCCGATGGGGATGTCCGACAGCGTGGCCTCGGCAAGGGGCTTGTCGTGCCACTGCGCCTTTTGCAGGATCGGTCGCAGGCCTGCGATCAGGGCCAGTTCGCGGTTTTCGGTGTTGAAGGTGATGCGCACAGATCGCGGCCCTGTGGTGTCGATGCGGTCGATCTGGTTCCAGAGGCTGTGATAGCGCGGGTGGCCTTCGGTGCCGAGGGTTTCATAGGACCAGATCACGTCTTCAACGGTGACGGGAGTGCCATCGGAGAACCGCGCTTCCTCGCGCAGGGTGAATTCGACCCATTCGCGGTTGGGGCCGGTTTCGATGCTTTCGGCCAGAAGCCCGTAAAGTGCGAAAGGTTCATCCCAATTTCGGCCCATGAGCGATTCGTGGGTGAAGAATCGCAGCTGCCAGGGCACCCGTCCCTTGCGCACGAATGGGTTGAGCGAATCGAATCCACCAGTGTTGCCGGTGACGATTCTGCCGCCCTTTGGGGCCGCGGCATTCGCGTAGGGTAAGGATTTGAAATCAGCCGGAAGTGCTGGGTCTCCGTACATGGCGATTCCATGCGAGGGTTCGGCAAAGCCGCCCGAAGCCAAGGAAAGAAGGGGAATCGCGAGGCCAAATCGGCGAATCCGCTGGAAACTAACTGGTCGCATATGGGGGACAATCCTGCTCGGGCCTGTTTTTATTGGCTCAGAGGGTACAGGGGGTTCTCTGCCTTATCAAACTTTTAGCTTGGACTCTGAGCGGCGGATTGCTTATAAAGGTGTCACTGCTCGATAGGTTTCTTGCCTGTATGAAACCTGCCTCAATGACTATACCCCGGCCTTGTGCCGGGGTTTTTTTTGTCTGTCGTGTTCAAATCTCCCGTAGGAATACGTGAACGGCCGGAAACCCCTTATTTTGCGGGTGCAGCATGGTATGGTGCGCGCAAGTTTGGATAAGGGAGATTTCCATGACTCTGGCAGGCAAAACCGCCATCATCACTGGTTCGAACTCGGGCATCGGTCTGGGTGTGGCCCGCGAACTCGCCAAGGCGGGCGCGAATGTGATTCTCAACTCGTTCACCGATAACGACGAAGATCACGCGCTGGCCGCGAGCATCGGCGAGGAGTTCGGTGTCGAGGCGCGCTATATCAAGGCGGATATGTCCAAGGGTGAGGAATGCCGGGCGCTGATCGAACAGGCGGGGGGATGTGACATCCTCGTCAACAACGCCGGTATCCAGCATGTCAGCCCGATTGACGAGTTTCCGGTCGAGAAGTGGGACGCAATCATCGCGATCAACATGAACTCGACCTTCCACACCACGGCCGCCGCCCTGCCGGGGATGCGCGAACGTGGCTGGGGCCGGATCGTGAATATCGCCTCGGCTCACGGCCTGACCGCGTCGCCTTTCAAAGCGGCCTATGTCGCGGCCAAACATGGCGTTGTCGGCATGACCAAGACCGTCGCGCTCGAGACCGCGCAGGAGCCGATCACCTGTAACGCGATCTGCCCAGGCTATGTGCTGACGCCGCTGGTCGAGGCGCAGATTCCGGACACCATGAAGGAATACAATATGAGCCGCGACGAGGTGGTGAAGAACGTGATGCTCACGCGCCAGCCCTCGAAAGAATTCGCGACCGTCGAACAGCTGGGCGGCACCGCCGTCTTCCTGTGTTCGGACGCGGCGGCACAGATCACCGGCACCACGATCAGCGTGGACGGCGGCTGGACCGCGCTCTAAATCCTGTCTTGAGTGCTAGGGTCCGCCAGCGCGGGCCCTTTTTGTTTTGGGGTGCCTGATGGGTAAGAAACGGATCAACCTCGCGCTTCAGGGTGGCGGCGCGCATGGCGCCTTTACCTGGGGCGCTCTCGAAGTGCTGCTGGATGACCCTGAAATCGAGATCGCGGGCATTTCGGGAACCTCGGCAGGGGCGTTGAACGGTGCCGCGCTGAAATCGGGCATGATCCAGGATGGTGAGGCAGGGGCGATTGCCAACCTTGAGGCACTCTGGTCGCGGATGGGCGCGGTTGGGGATATGCGGCTGATCAACTGGATGACCAGCTTTGGCCCGGGACCGGGACCCGTGGCGCGCGCGATGGAGTATTCGCTGCCCTATTCGATGGCTGAAACCATGTCGCGCATGGTGTCTCCCTATGCCTATGGCCCGTTCTATACCAACCCTCTCAGATCGGTAGTGGATGCCTTCAACTACAAAGAGGTCTGTTCCGAGATCGGCCCGCGTCTTTACATTTGTGCAACGAACGTGCGCACCGGCAAGGCGCGGGTGTTCACCAAGCAGGAGATCACCACCGACGTGATCCTTGCCTCGGCCTGTCTGCCCACAATGTTCCAGGCGGTGGAAATCGAAGATCCGGAGACGGGGGAGTGCGATGCCTATTGGGATGGCGGCTATACCGGCAATCCGGCCTTGTTTCCGCTGTTTGACCGCGAGTTGCCGGATGATGTGGTGATCATCAACATCAACCCGCTGGAGCGTGCGGAAAAGCCGGTGACACCGCAACAGATCCAGAGCCGCATCAACGAGATCAGTTTTAACAGTTCGCTGCTCAGCGAGTTGCGGGCGATTGCCTTTGCGCATCGGCTCTTGGAGCAGGGGGCGATCGACAAGGGCAGCATGAAGGATGTGAAGGTTCACATGATCGCCGATGACACGCTGATGAACGATCTGTCGGTGGCCACGAAATCGGTGCCCACACCCTATATCCTCGCCGAACTCAAGGCCGCCGGTCAGAAGGCGGCGCAGGATTTCCTCAAGTCACATAAGCAGGCGCTGAACGTGGAAAGCACCATCAACCTGCGGGATACCTACGGTTAGGACTTCGACTTTTCACCGGAGGGTTTCGTCGGGTCCTTGGCGTTGGGATAGACAAGGCCGGCGGAAATCACCAGTTTCGCGGCTTCCTCGATGCTCATGTCCAGCTCGATGATGTCTTCGCGCGGGAAGAACAGCAGGAAGCCCGAGGTTGGGTTTGGCGTGGTGGGTACGAAAACCCCCATCAGCTGATCGCTGGTATGCGGCTTGGCGTCGACTTCGCCCTTGGCCTCGGCCGAGATGAACCCAACCGCCCAAATGCCCTTGCGGGGGTATTCCACAAGGCAGGCCTTTTCAAAGTTCCGGTCAGACTGGGCAAACACCGTCTCGGCAATCTGCTTTACGCCGGAATAGATCGACCGCACGACAGGCATGCGATCCACAAGACCTTCGGCAAAGTTGATCAGCGAACGCCCGATCAGGCCCTTGGCGACCCAACCTACGAAAATCGTGAACAGGAGGAAGATGATGACGCCAACGCCACGAAGGTTGATGCCGATGTATTTTTCCGGCTGGAAGGTATAGGGCACCAGCGGTAGCACCACGCCATCCACCCAGCCAATCAGCGTCCAGATCAGCCAGATCGTCATGCCCACAGGCGCGATGACGACGATCCCCGTCAGGAATGAGGAACGCAGGCCGGCGAACATGCCGGGCTTGCGGTGGTGATGGGGTTCTTCGTCGAATGGCGTGGTCATGATCTTGGACGTCGTTTTTCTACCGCGTTACCTAAGGTCTGGGAGATTTGGGATCAACGATTCAAACCCCTCTGGCGACGTTTTTACCCTTTACCACGCATCTTTGTGATCTCGCCGGCGATTTTCGCAGCAAGACGTGCGTTGTTCAGAACCAGCGCTATGTTTGCCTCAAGCGAACGGCCTTCGGTCAGTTCGAAGATCCGCGACAGAAGGAAAGGGGTCACGCCCTTGCCAGTAACGCCCTGGGCTTCTGCTTCGGCGGTGGCTTGCGCGATGATCGGGGCGAGGGTCTCGGCGTCGATTTCGGCCTCGGTCGGGATCGGGTTGGCGATCAACTGGCCGCCGGGCAGGCCGATCTGGCCGCGTAGCACATGCGCCTTGGCGATCTCGGTCGCAGTGTCGAGGCGCAGGGGCGCGGCGAGGTCGGACTGGGCCGACCAGAAGGCGGGAAAGCTGTCCTGTCCAAAGGCGATCACCGGAACGCCGTTTGTTTCCAGAACTTCCAAAGTCTTGGGAAGGTCGAGGATGGCCTTTGCGCCAGCGGCCACGACAGTGACCGGTGTCTGCGCCAGTTCGGTCAGGTCGGCAGAGATGTCGAAACTGTGCTCGGCCCCCTTGTGCACACCGCCGATGCCGCCTGTGGCAAAGACGGGAATGCCGGCCATATCGGCGGCGATCATGGTGGCGGCGACGGTGGTCGCGCCATTGCCACCTCGCGCCATGCAGACGGCAAGGTCGGCGCGCGACAGCTTGGCCACGTCCTTGGCCTGCGCCAGTTGTTCCAGTTGCTGATCGGTCAGACCGGCGTAGAGCACACCGTCCAGAACCGCGATGGTGGCCGGCGTTGCGCCGTGCGCGCGGATTTCACCTTCGACACGACGGGCGGTTTCAAGGTTCTGCGGGTATGGCATCCCGTGCGTGATGATCGTGCTTTCCAGCGCGACAATGGGCGTGCCGGCGGCTTTGGCCTCGGCGACTTCGGGCGACAATGTGATGAGGGTCATTTCGCGTTTCCTCCGGAAACATAGGTGGCGGCCGCGTGCAGGGCGCGGGACAGGGCTTCGGCGCGGTCGCTGCCTGCGGCCTCGGCGGCGATATGGGCGGCCATGAAGGTATCACCCGCACCGGTGACGCGGGTCACCAGCACTTCGGGCGGTTTCTGGGTCAGGCATCCGTCGGCATTTGCATCCGAAGCGGAATCCCCGCCGTCGGTCACAAGGGCGCGACGTGCGCCGCGGGCCACAAGGCCCTCTGCGGCCTGTGCCGAGTTCTCGAAGGTGGTCTGGCACAGCAGTCCGGCTTCTTCGAGGTTCACGTAAAGCACCGCGCGGTCGTGCATCAGGAAGGGCATGAGGCGCGTGGCCTTGCCCGGGCTGGCCGGGGCGACCCGCAGGTCGGCATTCACGAAAAGCGGGCTTTGCGCAATGTTTTCAAGCAGGCGCTGTGTCAGGTTGCCATCCAGCGCGATATATCCGCTGTATGGGGCTTCGGCGCTGCCCAGCATCCCGTTTTCAAGCGGGCGCAGGATCTTGTCACCTGCCGCCTCAAGCGAATGGGCGTCGGCGATCGCGGCGATCAGACCGTTTGCGCCCTCAACAGCCATGTATTGATCGGTCGGCAGGTCTTCGGAACGGTAGACGTGATCGGTGACCATGCCCAATTCGTTGCAGGCGGTGATCAACTCGCGTCCCGCTGGATCCTGGCCAATGGCCGTCAGCAGGCCGGGGCGCAGGCCGAACCGCGCGAGCGTCATCGCGATATTCATCGCCACGCCGCCGGGCAAGCGGGTGATGCGGCCGGGCACATCCGATCCCTGACGCATATGGGCCGGAGAACGGCCAATGACGTCCCAGAGGACCGAGCCGATGCAGAGGATGTCAGGATCATGAGTCATGAGGCGGTTTTGACCTGTTGGTAAAGGGATGGCAAGAGAGGCCGTTACTTGGGCACGTGGAAAGTGAGCGAAGCCCAGAGGCTTTCCCATACGATGCCGTATTTGGCGGCGTCCGCGTCGGACGGGGGGCGCAGGACAACGGAATCCAGCAGGTAACTGTGGTTTGCGCGAACGGGGATGATGGCCTGTCCCGTTGCATCGGTTGCCTTAGTGAAAACCTCTACGGTTCCGTCCGGGGCGCGTTCGAATACTTCGATCAGGGCGTTCTGGCGGGGCTGGCCCTTGTAAAGCAGTTGCACCGGCAGACCATCATGCGGGGCCAACCTGTAGGGATTTGCCAGGGCGACGAACTCGCTCAGAAGGCCGGTCGCCTGATCCTGGCCGGCACCCTCATCCACTGCGACCAGAGATTTCACGAAGCGCCGGTAGCCTTCCTCGAACGGCGGCTCTGGAAGGCGGCGGCTTTTGTGCCAGTCGGCAATGTCGGCATAGCCCTTGTGGGTCGCGAAATCCACGAACCCCTGCCAGTCGCGATAGGCAACGGTCTGCATGGCGGCCTCGTGGGCAAAGCTTACAAGACCGGCCTGATCCGTCTCGTAGCGCACCGCCGGAACGTCTCCGGCGCGGCCGGTCACGGGCGTGACCCTGCCGTTCTGATAGGCATCGAACCGCAGGATACGGCGGTCGAACCAGGCGAAATCGGTGCCGCGAAAGTTTTCGCCGTTTTTCAGCGAGGCAACGATAGGCATACCGGAAGCGACTTGATACTGTTGCGGCTCAAGCCAGAACTCATGCGCGGCACAAGAGACCGCGAACAGGCAGGCGACGGAACTGGCAAAGAGGCGAGACAGGAACATGAGACAGGTGCTGCGCATTTTGGCGATGGTTTGGGTGGTGGCCCTAGGGTTGCCCGCCAAGGCCCACGAGATCAACCCGACAATTGCGGACCTGACGGTTGCCGATGGCCGCGCCGACCTTGTGTTGCGGCTCAACCTCGAGAGTTTTCTTGCCGGAATGGACCTTGATGTCACGGAAGACACGCTCGAGGCTGAGGTCGGGGCCGAGGAATACGAGGCCTTGCGCGCGCTGGGGCCGGATGCCCTTGCCGAGCGGTTCAACGAAGGGTTTGACCAAAGCCTCGGGGCGCTGGTTCTATGGGCCGACAACTCCCGCGTGCCCCTGCGGCTTGGGGCGGTCGAGATCGAAGACGCCATTGGCGTGGAATTGCCCCGCACCAGCGTCATTGGCCTGAGTGGGGATGTGCCAGAGGGCACGCGCGCGGTCTCTCTGGAATGGGGCAAGGGGTATGGGCTGTTGATCCTGCGCCAGCAGGGCGTTGAAGACCCTTATACCGGAACGCTGAACGGCGGTGAGCGAAGCCCCGCGATCTCGGTCTTAGGCGGCGACCAGTTGAGTGGCTGGCAGAGTTTCCTTGCCTATATCCCGGTTGGGTTCGATCACATCCTGCCCAAGGGGCTTGATCATATCCTCTTTGTGCTGGGGTTGTTTTTCCTGTCGCTGCGCATGGGGCCGTTGCTGTGGCAGGTCTCGGCCTTCACGCTGGCCCACACGGTGACGCTGGCGCTTGGGGCGCTGGGGTGGGTTGTGGTGCCGGCAAGCGTCGTCGAGCCGCTGATTGCCGCCTCGATCACCTATGTCGCGGTTGAAAACATCCTGTCCAAAGGCCTGACACGCTGGCGTCCCGTGGTGGTCTTCCTGTTCGGATTGCTGCACGGGCTTGGGTTTGCCTCGGTGCTGGGGGACTTTGGTCTGCCGGAGGGCACCTTTGTGGCCGCGCTCCTTGGGTTCAACGTGGGTGTCGAACTGGGCCAGCTTTGCGTGATTGCCCTTGCGTTCCTCGCAGTTGGGCTCTGGTTCGGGCAAAAACCGTGGTATCGCGCCCGCATCGCGGTGCCTGCGTCCTGCGGTATTGCCCTGATCGGTGCCTATTGGTGCGTGGAAAGGGTGTTCTTCTAATAGAACGGCGGGCGGGCCATCAGGCCCGCACCAAAAGCTTAGCTGAAGGCGGCCTTGAACTCGGCCAGCTGGGCAACCGGGTCTTCGGCACGCCAGATTTCCTCGCCAATGCCGAAGAAATCGGTGACCGGCGACAGTTTGCGGATGATCTCGACATCGAGCGCGCCCTCGGCGACCACGGGCACTTCGATCATCTGCGACCACCATTCGAACAGTTCATGATCGGCAACGGTGCCATCGCCCAGAGGGGTGCTGCCAACCGGACCGAACGAGATGTAGTCGGCACCCTGTTCGCCGGCGGTCATGCCGTCGTGACGCGACGCGCCGCAGTAGGCGCCGACAATGGCATCGTCACCAAGATCCTTGCGGGTCTTGCGCATGGACCGCGCGCCGTCGGTCAGGTGGACCCCATCAAGGCCAAGCCGTTCGGCCAGCACGACATGTTCCGCGATCACGATTGCCACGTCACGGGCGTGACAGGTCTCGCGAAGGGCATCGGCGGCGCGGCTGATGCGGTCTTCGTCCTGGGTGGCCAGCGCAAGGCGCACGCAGGCAATGTCGGTGTCGTCCAGAACCCGGGCCAATTGCTCGGGAAAACGGCTGAGTTCAATCTCGGGCGGGGTGATGAGATAGATCTGGGGCAGCTCGGTTTCGGCCATCTTCGGGCTCCTGTCGGTGAGTCTTCGCGCCGCTATAACGCGGTTTTTCGGCTTTGGCTACTTGGCAGGCATGGGTGCGACAAAATCAAGGGCGAGAGCAAGCAGTTGCGCGCGCCGGTCATCGTCGGCCATCAGGTCGTCATCGACGTCGATCATGCCGCCCATGGGGCGTCCGGTGAAATCCATCGGGCGCGCGCCTTCGATAGCAAGCGCTGTCGCCTCGTTGTCCTTGCCGACACGATACATGCCGCCACCCTTGTGCACCCCGCAGAGCATGTTGCCGTTCATGAGAAAGCACAGCCCCCCGAACATGCGCTTTTCACTGATGCCGATCCGGTCGACAAGGTCATCGCGGATCAGGCTCGCCAGCCCTTCGTCATAGGCCATGTCTCTTGCCTCCGTTCCATGCGCGAAAATTCTAGGCCGGAACGGGGGATAATTGAAGCCACGGCTTGTCATCAGAGGCACGCGGGCGATATGAGCAGCCAGATATTTCTGAAAAAGAGACGCCGATGCCCACCGCGACCCCACAGCCCGCCTTTGTTCTTGTTCGCCCGCAGATGGGGGAAAACATCGGGGGCGCCGCCCGTGCGATGTGGAACTTTGGTCTGGACCGTATGCGCATTGTCGATCCGCGTGATGGCTGGCCGAACCAGCGCGCGGTGGCGATGGCATCCGGGGCAGGGCGTCTTCTGGATGAGGCCAAGCTGTGCGACACCACCGCTGAGGCGCTTGAGGACTGTCACTTTGTCTTTGCCACCACGGCGCGGGCGCGGGGCCTGACCAAACCGGTGGTGACACCGGAGCGCGCGATGGAAATGGCACGCGAAAAGATTGCGGCGGGCGAAAAGGTCGCCGTGTTGTTCGGGCCGGAACGTTCGGGCCTTGAAAACGATGACATCGCCCGCGCCAACGCTATCATCAACGTGCCGGTGAACCCCGAGTTCGCTTCGCTCAACCTTGCGCAGTGTGTCTTGCTGACAGCCTATGAATGGCGACGCGGTGCCGTCGATGTCGAGGCCGAGCGCGTCGACATGGCCAAGACCGAATGGGCCAATCAGGCAGAAATGGAAGCCCTGCAAAGCCACTATGAAGAGCGGCTGGATCAGGCCGGTTTCTTCTTTCCCCCGGGCAAGGAGGAAGGCATGAAGACCAACCTGCGCAATATGTGGAGCCGGATGCGCCTGACCCGTGCGGATGTGCAGATGCTGCATGGCGTGATGCGGCAAATGGTACGCTGGAAAGAACGCGGCGATTAATCCGCGCAGGCCGCTTGAAGCCCGCTAGGGTGCGCCCTAATCTCCCCTCCGAAGAAGCACGAGGATCAACAGCCAGATGAGCCAGAAACGCAGCATTTTCGAAGAGGTCGGCAAGAGCAGCCCGAAGGACGCCCCCAAGGCGGTTGGCGTGATCGACAAGGGCGCGAAAGGTGCCCGCCGTGGCATTCGGGCCTGGCTCATGGTGCTGTTTGCGATGGTTGTGGTGATGATCGTCGTTGGCGGCTTGACCCGCCTGACCGACAGTGGCCTGTCGATCACCGAATGGCGTCCCGTGACCGGGGCCGTTCCGCCGATGAACGAGGCCGACTGGCAATCCGAGTTCGACAAGTACAAGCAGATCGACCAGTGGCGGATCGAGAACCAGTGGATGACGCTGGAAGACTTCAAGACGATCTACTGGTGGGAATGGGGTCATCGCCAGATCGGCCGCGTGATCGGCCTTGTCTGGGCCTTGGGCCTTGCCGGTTTCGCCATCGCCCGCAACATTCCGACGGGTTGGACCGGGCGTCTTGTCCTGATCGGCGCGCTTGGCGGAGTTCAGGGCGCCGTGGGCTGGTGGATGGTGGAATCCGGTGTGACGTCAGGGGAAGGCGTGACCACCGTGGCCTCGTATCGACTGGCAACGCACCTTGGTCTGGCCTTCGTGATCCTTGGGTTCATCGCCTGGTACATCTTGCTGCTTGGCCGCGAAGAACGTGACCTGATGCAGGCGCGCCGTGGCAAGGAGGCCAAGCTGTTCTCGATGTCCACGGGTCTGTTGCACATGGCGTTTATCCAAATTCTGCTGGGAGCCCTGGTGGCGGGCATCGACGCAGGTCGCAGTTATACCGACTGGCCGCTGATGGGCGGGCAGGTGATCCCGCCCGATCCGTTCCTGCTTGAGCCGATGTGGAAGAACTTCTTTGAAAACCCGGGCCTTGTGCAGTTCATCCACCGCATCTGGGGCTATCTCTTCGTGATTTTCGCGGTGATCGTCTGGCGTCGTGGCCGGACCTCGGCGCACGCCGGTACCCAGTTTGCCTTCAATGCCGTGATGGCCGCTGTCGCGGTTCAGCTGTTGCTGGGCATCGGCACCGTTCTTTACGCCGCGCAGGTTCATATCGCGATCACGCACCAGATCGTGGCGATTGCCGTCTGGGTGCTGATCCTGCGGGCGCGGTTCCTGTCTCATTTCCCCGTATCCCGTTCCATTCGAGAAGGTTGATCCATGTCCGCATTTGACGAGTTGATGGCGTTCCAGCACCAAACCGAGGCGCTGGGGCAGGTGGCTGGCCGCTTGGGCTGGGATCAGGAAACGGTCATGCCTCGTGGATCGGCGGCGCAGCGGTCCGAAGAGATGGCGGCAATGGAAAGTGTGCTGCACGCCCGTCGCACCGATCCGCGCGTGGGCGAGTGGCTGGCCGCGATCGACGATGCGATGCTGGACGAGGTCGGTCAGGCCCAGATGCGCCACATCCGCAAATCCTTTGCCCGCACCATGAAAGTGCCTGCCGATCTGGCAGCGCAGATCGCCAAGGTGACCAGCCGCGCACAGGGCCAATGGGCCGAGGCGCGGGCCAGTGAGGACGTGGCGGCCTTCCTTCCGGTGCTGCGCGAGGTTGTCGATCTCAAGCGTCAGGAAGGGCAGGCGCTGGCGGATGGCGGCGATGTCTATGACGCGATGATCGACGACTACGAACCCGATATGAAGGCGGCGGACCTGCAGGCCATGTTCGATGCCATGCGTCCACGTCTTGTTGCCTTGCGCAGTGCCGTTCTGGACAAGCCCGCGCCCCGTGCGCTCAAGGGCAAGTTCCCGCCGCGTAAGCAGATGCAGCTGACCCGCAAGCTGGCGCAGGCTTTCGGCTATGATCTTGGCATGGGTCGCATCGACAAGGCCGTGCATCCGTTTTCGTCGGGCTCGGGCCATGACGTGCGTATCACCACCCGCACCAGCCCGCGCGATCCGTTCAACTGTTTCTATTCGACAATCCACGAGGTTGGCCACGCCTGCTATGAGCAGGGCATCGACGATGCCTATGCGCTGACACCGCTGGGGCAGGGCGTGTCGATGGGTGTGCACGAAAGCCAGAGCCGCATCTACGAGAACCAGCTTGGGCGCAGTCAGGCCTTTACCGGCTGGCTGTTCAAGGAGATGCGCGAAGCCTTTGGCAAGTTCGGCGTCGGGACGCCCGAGAAGTTCTATGCCACCGTGAACACCGTTCACAAAGGCTATATCCGGACCGAGGCCGACGAGGTGCAGTACAACCTGCACATCATGCTGCGCTTTGATCTTGAACGCGCCCTGATGGGGGGCGATCTGGAGGTCGAGGATCTGGAAGCGGCGTGGAATGACCGGTTCGAAGCGGATTTCGGCTATGCCGTCGACAAGCCTTCGAACGGTGTCTTGCAGGATGTCCACTGGTCGGTGGGCCTGTTCGGCTATTTCCCGACCTACAGCCTTGGCAATGTCTATGCCGGTTGCCTGCATCAGGCGCTGCGCAAGGCGGTTCCAGACCTCGATGCGCAGCTTGCGCAGGGGGACACATCGGCCGCAACTGGTTGGCTTCGCGAAAACTTGCAACGCCACGGTGGCCTGCGCCGTCCGGCCGAGACCATCGAACACGCAAGCGGCATGGCCCCGACGTCCGAGCCTCTTCTGGCCTATCTCGAAGAGAAATTCGGCGCGCTTTACGGCCTGTAACGATCTGACTTAGTTGAAGATATTCACGACATCCTCGTCATCGAGGGTGTCGTTTCGTTTTGCGTGCACCGGCACAGGTACAAGGGCGGGGGTGTCCTGCAAAGGTGTGATCGGAAGGACCGCGCGCAACCGAGTCTGTGGATCAAGCCGGCGCACCGCGACCTTGCGTTTGACAAGGGAGGAGTGGCGAAAGTGACGCCCCTTCATCAGCATCAGGCATTGAAGCAGGGCGCAAAGCGTGACCGCCTCTTGCCAGAGCGCACCCAGTTTCGGGGTGTCGTTAAACACCAGCGTATCCAGTGCGGTGGCCAGAACAACCATCATCGCGATGACGTGGATACTCGCCCGCAGCCAGATGCCCGCCATCATCGTATAGGCCGGCAGGAACAGGGCGGCGGCACCGATGATCGTGGCCTGGGTCTCGGGCATGAAGTGTTTCAGGGTCGGTACGAGGTCTGGCCCCGGTGCGATGCCAACGCTGACTGCCATGAGGTAAGAGGCAATCAGGATACGCATCAAGACCAGTTTGAAACTGCGGGTGCTGGGCGTGTCAGTTGGATGTGTGTTGCGCATGGGGCCGTCTTGGATCGTGAGTAGAAAGAGGCCGGCACTACACAAAATGCGTAAAACTCACGCGGCACCACTAACGCGCCGGCCTTTGCCTCAATCCTAGGCCGGGAATGGGACGAAAATGGGACGCGGCTGTGACGGTTTAGCGGGCTTTGCAGACCATCGCCCGTCCATCGCTGCGGGTAACGCGCAAGGCGCCGTCCTCCAATCGCTCAACGATCCGCTCTGCGCCATAGCCATCCGAGGTGAGCCGCCCGTTCGTGGTGAGCTCGTATTCGGCCTCGACGGTCTTGCCTTTGACAATGGCCACGTAGGGCACCGCCGTGGCATCCGGTGCGATGATCTCAAACGACCATTGCAGGGGGATCGGCCCCTGGAGGCAATCAAAGGTGCGGTTGCTGAGGCTGTCCAGAAGGGCCGCACCCGCGAGTTCTTCGGCGGCAAGGGGCGCGGCGAGGAGGGCAAGGGAAACGGCGAGGGGGCGAATTGCGAGCATGGACGACCTCTGGGTGGCGAAAGGGGCAGGTTCGACATAGGCGTTTTTCCCCAGTCGAACCTTGACCTTGGTCATGCGCCGCTTGCGATCAAAAAGGGCGACCCGCGGGCCGCCCTGATCTGGTTAGTCTTCCGAACCTTCCGAGGTCTCGTCCTCATCATTCTGTTCGGCAATCCGGGCGACCGAGACAACCTCTTCGCCCTTGCCGGTGTTGAAGACCCTGACGCCACCGGCCGAGCGGGAGCGGAAGGAGATGCCGTCAACCGGCACGCGGATCGACTGGCCGCCAGAGGTGGCGAGCATGATCTGGTCGTCCATCTCGACGGGGAAAGAGGCCACGAGGTCACCGCCGCGCATTGCCTTGTCCATCGCGGCGACACCCTGACCACCACGGCCACGCACCGGATAGTCATGGCTCGACGAAAGCTTGCCCGCGCCACCGGTGGTGATGGTGAGGATCAGGTTTTCGAAGGCCGACATTTCGGCATAGCGTTCCTGCGAGAGTTCACCTGCCACCGCGCCTTCGTCATCGGCCTCGCCCTCGTCGGTCACACCAGCCACGGCGCGGCGCATCTTGAGATAGGCGGCACGCTCTTCCGGGCTGGCTTCGAAGTGGCGGATCACCGACATCGATACTACCTTGTCGCTGTCATTCAGGCGGATACCGCGCACACCGGTCGAGTCGCGGCCTTTGAACACACGCACCTCGGTGGTGGGGAAGCGGATTGCCCGGCCCGAATTGGTGACCAGCATCACGTCGTCCTCTTCGGTACAGATGCGTGCATTCACCAGTTCCACGCCCTCGGGCAGTTTCATGGCGATCTTGCCGTTGCGTTTCACATTGGTGAAATCGCTCAGCGCATTGCGGCGCACGTCACCGGCCGAGGTGGCAAAGAAGATCTGCAGGTCGCTCCATTCGTCCTCGTCGCGGTCGACAGGCATGATGGCCGCAATCGACACACCGCTCGGGATCGGCAGGATATTGACGATGGCCTTGCCCTTCGAGGTCCGTCCGCCAAGCGGCAGGCGCCAGGTCTTGAGTTTGTAGACCATGCCATCGGTGGTGAAGAACAGAAGCTGGGTGTGGGTGTTGGCCACGAAGAGCGTGGTGATCACGTCCTCTTCCTTGGTCTGCATGCCCGAAACACCCTTGCCGCCGCGCTTCTGGGCCCGGAAATCGGCCAGCGGGGTGCGCTTGATATAGCCGCCCGAGGTGATGGTCACGACCATATCCTCGCGCTCGATCAGGTCTTCGTCGTCCATGTCGCCCGACCAGTCGACGATCTCGGTACGGCGCGGTACGGCAAAGTTGGTCTGAACTTCGCGAAGTTCGTCCGCGATCAGGCCCATGATACGTTCGCGCGAACCGAGAATTTCAAGGTATTCCTTGATCTTGGAGGCCAGTTCTTCAAGTTCGTCCGTGACTTCTTTGACACCAATCTGGGTCAGGCGCTGCAGGCGCAATTCAAGGATCGCACGGGCCTGGGTCTCGGACAGGTTATAGGTGCCGTCCTCGTTCATGGTGTGGGTCGGATCGTCAATCAGCTGGATATAGGCCGCGATGTCGGCCGCCGGCCAACGGCGGGTCATCAGCTTGTGACGGGCCTCGGCTGCATCCGCCGATGACCGGATGGTGGCAACCACTTCGTCCACGTTCGACACGGCCACGGCCAGACCACACAGGATGTGGCTGCGTTCACGTGCCTTGCGCAGATCAAAGGCGGTGCGCCGTGCCACGACCTCTTCGCGGAAGTCGATGAAGGAGGTCAGGAACTTGCGCAGGGTCAGCTGTTCGGGGCGACCACCGTTCAGCGCCAGCATGTTGCAGCCGAAAGACGTCTGCATCGGGGTAAAGCGGAATAGCTGGTTCAGCACCACATCGGGGGTGGCGTCGCGCTTGAGTTCGACCACGACGCGCACGCCGTTACGGTCGGATTCATCCTGAACGTGGGCAACACCCTCGACCTTTTTCTCGCGCACCTGCTCGGCGATCTTCTCGATCATCGAGGCTTTGTTCACCTGATAGGGGATCTCGTCGATGACGATGGCATAGCGGTCCTTGCGGATCTCCTCGACGCGGGTCTTGGCGCGGATGATGACGCTGCCACGGCCTTCTAGATAGGCTTTGCGCGCACCGGAACGGCCCAGCATGATGCCGCCGGTCGGGAAATCCGGTCCAGGGATATACTGGATCAGCTGTTCGCTCGACAGGTCAGGATCATCGATCAGGGCCAGCGTCGCGTCGCAGACTTCGCCAAGGTTGTGCGGCGGGATGTTGGTGGCCATACCCACCGCAATACCGCCTGCGCCATTGACCAGCATGTTGGGGAACCGCGCCGGAAGCACCGTCGGTTCCTTGTCCTTGCCGTCATAGTTGTCCTGGAAGTCGACCGTGTCTTTTTCGATGTCGGCCAGGATCGAGGCGGCGGGCTTGTCCATCCGCACCTCGGTGTAACGCATGGCCGCCGGGTTATCGCCGTCCATCGAGCCAAAGTTGCCCTGACCGTCCAGAAGCGGCAGCGACATCGAGAAATCCTGCGCCATACGAACGAGCGCATCGTAAATCGCGCTGTCACCGTGCGGGTGGTATTTACCCATCACGTCGCCCACCGGACGGGCCGACTTGCGGTAGGCCTTTTCGTGGGTGTTGCCGGTCTCGTGCATGGCATAAAGAATGCGGCGGTGGACGGGTTTCAGGCCGTCACGGAGGTCGGGAATCGCACGGCTCACGATCACGCTCATGGCGTAATCGAGGTACGAGTTGCGCATTTCTTCCTCGATGGTCACCGAGGGTCCGTCGTGCGGCATATACTCGTGTACGGATTCTTCTTCGTTTTCAGGGGTTTCCGGAGTGTCGCTCACGTAGTGGCTCGCTTCTTTCTGGCGGTCGCTATCTTGTTGTCATTTTTATAACAGCCCCATCATATGGGGGCAATGGCCGTGCGCGAGGAATTGCTTTGCGGGGTGGGTTAATGCGGATTGCGCTGAGAAAACCCATGTCGGTGCCACGTCGGTATTTTGTCGGTATCACGTCGGTGGGGTGTGTGTCGGCCTGGTGGATGAACAGAGAGTACGCCACCAGACTTTGAAACAGGGAACGGCGACAGTCGTGGCCACGCCCCAAGCCCAAGCCGGAGCATGTCTCTGCATCACCACCACGGGCAGAGTGCAAAAAAATCCCGAAAACATCACCCACACGGGTGATATTCCCGTTCGCATGGGGTAAGGCGTAGGAAGACGTATCAAAACTTAAGGCAACGAAGATAGCCGAGATGAAGACTTCCATTCCTTTGACTTCCATTCCCGAGAACACCCTGTTTGGGGCGGGTGATACTTTTGTCCTGTTTGGGGAACTGTTCGGCCGTGGCTATGCCACCGGCCTGATCGAGTCGGCCAAGGCGGCCGGCATGAACGTGGTCGGCATTACCGTCGGCCGCCGCGATGACGCAGGGGCGCTGCGGGCGCTGACCGACGAAGAACTGGCCGCAGCCGAAGCCAACCTTGGCGGCAAGATCATCAACGTGCCGCTGATGGCCGGTTTCGACATGGACGCGCCGGAAGGCGAGAAGACTCCAACCGATCTCGTTGGCGAAATGACCATCGACGGCTGGCAGGAACACAAGCTCGACTGGGACCTGATCGATCGCTGCCACGCGCTTGGCGTTGACCGGTTCAAGACCGCGCTGGCCGAGGTCATGACGCAACTGGACGCGCTGCTGCCCGATGGCAAGAACGTCTATTTCGCGCACACGATGGCGGGCGGCATTCCGCGTGCCAAGGTGTTCATGGCAATCGCCAACCGCATCTACAAAGGTCGTGGTGCGCGTTACATGCCGTCGCAGGCGCTGGTTGACAGCGATCTTGGCAAGCTGATCCTGCAGAACTTTGATGAGGTGACCGCCCATACCTTTGGTCACCTTCTGGACGCCTCGGGCGCGATCCGCGACCGGATCGAAGCTTCGGGTGGGCAGGTGCGCTATACGGCTTACGGCTACCACGGCACCCGCGTCCTGATCGGCGATGACTATGCCTGGCAGACCTACACCAACTATACCCAGGGCTATGCCAAGATGCGCCTTGAAGAGCACGCGCAGGCGGCATGGGACAAGGGTATCAAGGCCACCGTCTTCAACTGCCCCGAAATCCGCACCAACTCGTCCGACGTGTTCGCCGGGATCGAGCTTTCGTTGGTGCCGCTGCTGTCGGCGCTCAAGAAAGAAGGGGGCGGCGCATGGGTGGATGCACAGTGGCAGGCCTGCCAGGAGCTTCTGAAAGATGATGTTTCGCTCGAGTCGGTTCTGAAGATGGTCGGCGACTACCAGCAGGATGAGGTGATGCAGGCGTTTTCGGACTTCGAGGCCTGGCCGATGCCGAACAGCGCCGAGCAGGTTGAAAAGACCGTCGGCACCTCGCAGGACATCGTGGCGCTGCACAAGAACCGCAAGGAACTGGTGAGTGATCTCCTGAGCCAGCTGGTTCTGGATGCCACCGGTTCGCTGATCTTCAACGAGGCCAGCGCGCCGAATGGCCCGGTCCTGTGGCTTGACCACGATCTCGTGGCACAGCAGCTGATCAAGACCAACGGCTGAAGTCGGCCATAACCAAAAAACAAAACGCCCTCGCAGTGATGCGGGGGCGTTTTTTCATGGTTCAGGCGTCGTGGTTCAGGCCGAGCAGCTTGCCCCGCCCAGAACACAGAACTTGGCGCAGTGCGGGTGGTTCAGACGCACGTCTGCCTCGGCCTCGGCCAGGGTGGTGCCCATATCGAACTCGGCCTCATAGGGCAGGAGGGTGCAGGCAATGACCGACGGGCTGTCGGCGCCCTTGTGTTTCACCACCATGCGCGAGTTCGAGCACATGACCTCGGTTGGGGCCTTGTTCAGGATGCCCCAGCAGGCGGTGGTGATTTCCGGTACTTCGGCCATTTCGTCCATTTCCGGGAACAGAACGGTCTGGCCGGGGTTCATCGCGTCGATGGCAAAGCCCTCGCGTTCATACAATGCGCTGTAGCCGGCGCGGGATTCAGCGTCGCTTTCGCCCCAGACGGTGCGACCCGCAACCGCCATGCGGAAACCGTTGTCACGCAGCCAGCGCATTCCGGTCAGCGTCTTTTCAAACGATCCCTTGCCGCGTTCCTTGTCGTGCAGCTCCGCGCCCCAATGGTCGACAGAAATTCGCAGGGTCAGCTTGTCGGCGTAGGCCTTGTGCAGCTCAAGAAGCCCCTCGCGCACGGATTTGCGCATCATCGGCAACATGGCGTTGGTGAGGATCAGAACCTCGTAACCCCTTTCCAGCGCGCGGCGGGTCATCTCGATCATCTGCGGGTTCATGAAGGGTTCGCCGCCGGTAAAGCCGATTTCGCGCACGTTCCAGCGCCGCTCTTCCAACTGGTCAAGGTAGTCGCTGACTTCATCCGCGGTCATATAGACCAGCGCGTCATTGGTGGGCGACGACAGGATATAGCAGTTTTCACATTCGATATTGCAGAGCGTCCCGGTGTTGAACCACAGGGTTTCGGGGTTTTCCAACGATACATGCGCACGGGTTTCGCCCTTGGCCGTCAGATAGGGGTCCGAGAATTTTCCTGCGTTTACCTGATCTTTCATCACTCTGCCTTCGTCTTTGGTGAGACCGTGCTAGCAAAAACCTGAGGTTCGGGAAAACCTCTTTCCACATCAGTGACACAGTTGTGATGCAGAACAGGTTTGATAGAGTTGTCCAAGACGGGGCGTGCCTGATTTGATGGCGTGATGACGATCCCGAGGAATGCGAGAAAACCATGACGCCGCGCAGCGTGCCCGTAGATGAGTTTGACCTGGTTGTCTTTGGCGGCACCGGGGACCTGTCCCGCCGCAAGATTCTGCCGGCGCTATACAAGCGTTTTTGCGCCGGTCAGATGCCCGGACAGTCCCGCCTGATCGGGGCAGCCCGTTCCGATATGGGCCGCGCCGCCTATCAGGCCTTCGTGCGCGAGGCCCTCGAAGAATTCGCCAATGTCGATGGCAGCACTCAGCTGGACGGGTTTCTTGACCGTCTGGATTACGTGACGCTGGATGCGCGTGGTGACACGGGTTGGGCCGATCTTGCGCAGAAGATGGTGCCGGGCCGGGTGCGGGCGTTCTATTTCTCGGTGGGGCCAAGCCTTTTCGGCGATCTTGCACAGGGGTTGCAGAAGTGGAACCTGTCGGACGATCAAAGCCGTATCGTGGTCGAGAAACCCTTTGGTCATGACCTTGAGACCGCGCGTGCGCTGAACCGCGAGTTGGCCTGCCATTTCGAAGAACGTCAGATTTACCGGATCGACCATTACCTTGGGAAGGAAACCGTTCAGAACCTGATGGCTGTCCGGTTCGGGAACATGCTGTTCGAACCGCTCTGGAACTCGCAGTATATCGACCACATCCAGATCACTGTGGCGGAAACCGTCGGGGTGGGCGGTCGCGGGGCCTATTACGAACGTGCGGGCGCGATGCGCGACATGATGCAGAACCACATGATGCAGCTTCTGTGCCTGATCGCGATGGAGCCGCCCGCCAAATTCGAGCCGGATTCGGTGCGGGATGAAAAGCTCAAGGTGATCCGTGCGTTGGACCCGGTCGAGCCGCACCATATCCAGCGCGGTCAGTACACTGCATCGGACGGGGTTCTTAGCTTCCGGGAAGATGTCGAGAATGCGCGGTCAAAGACCGAGAGTTTCATTGCCCTCAAGTGTCACATCAGCAACTGGCGTTGGGCGGGAACGCCGTTCTATTTGCGCACCGGCAAGCGTCTTGCCACCCGCAGTTCCGAGATCACGGTGGTGTTCAAGGATGCGCCGCACTCGATTTTCGGGCCGGAAGCGGGGCGTCACAACAATGAGTTGACCATCCAGTTGCAGCCGGATGAAGGGATCACCCTTGACGTGACCATCAAGGAGCCGGGACCGGGCGGAATGCGCCTGATCGACGTGCCGCTCGACATGAGTTTCGCCGAGGCGCTGGGGCCGGAAGCCGACAGTCCCGACGCATATGAGCGTTTGATTATCGACGTGATCCGTGGCAACCAGACCCTGTTCATGCGCAATGACGAGGTGGAGGCGGCCTGGGCGTGGACAGACCCGATCATTCAGGGCTGGGAGGCGCGCGGTGACGTTCCCAAACCCTATGACGCATTTACCACCGGACCGGATGGCGCACTGCAAATGGTGCGCCGGGACGGCCGGGACTGGCGAGGAATACGACGTTGAATTTGCAGGAATACGTAGACGCGGACATGATGGCGATCGATCTCGCCAATATTCTGGCCGACGAATTGTCCGAGGCGCTGCACCACGAAGACCGCGTGCTGTTTGCGGTGCCCGGAGGGTCGACGCCGGGGCCGATTTTCGACGATCTCTGTGCCGCTGACATCGACTGGAGCCGGGTCGATGTGGTGCCCACCGATGAACGCTGGGTGCCGGAAGATCACGAACGCTCCAACGCGCGCATGATCAAGGAACGTCTTTTGGTTAACCGCGCCGCTGCGGCCCGTTTCATCCCGCTTTACACACCTGCACATTCACCGGAAGAGGTGTTGCCGGAACTTGAGTCGATGCTGACACCGGAGTTGCCGATTGCCGTCGCACTGATCGGGATGGGGGCGGATATGCACACCGCCTCGATGTTCCCCGGCGCGGACGGGCTTGAAACCGCGCTGGACAGCCACGCGCCGATCCTCGTGCCGATCCGCCGCGATGACCTGCCCGATACCCGGATTACCCTTTCTGCCCGCATTTTGGGCGGTGCCGTCTCAAAGCACCTTGTCATCACCGGAGAGGACAAGCGCGACGCATTGAAACAGTCACGTCATTTGACGGCAGCGCAGGCCCCCGTTAGGAGAGTGCTGAGCGGCGCGACCGTACATTGGGCAAAGAGTTAGTATGTGGAATGAATTGAAAGACTTGCACGCCGCAACCGCGGCGCGTTCTATTGTTGACCTATTTGAAGACAGCGCCCGCGCCGAAACATTTTCACGGCATCACGACGGGCTTTTATTCGACTTTTCCAAGACCAATCTCGACGCTGACATCCTGAAGGCGCTTGTTGCGCTGGCCGAAGAAGCAGGCGTCGCGAACAAACGCGAGGCGATGTTTCGCGGCGACAAGATCAACGTCACCGAGGATCGCGCGGTCCTGCATACCGCCGCGCGGGCCATTGTCGGCGATGCCCAGGATGGCGAGATCATGGTTGATGGCCATGACGTGATTGCCGAGATTCGCCAGACCCATCGCCGCATGGCGCGCTTCGCGCGCGCGGTGCGGGCTGGGGACTATCCGGCAGGGGGCGTGCAGATCACCGACGTGGTCAATATCGGTATTGGCGGCTCTGACCTTGGCCCCGCGATGGCCACCAAGGCGCTGGCCCCCTATGGCGACGGGCCGCGCTGCCATTTCGTGTCGAATGTCGATGGCGGCGACCTTGTGGACGTGGTCAAGCACCTGCGCCCGGAAACCACGCTGGTGGTGGTGGCCTCCAAGAGCTTTACGACCCAGGAAACCCTGATGAACGCCCGCTCCGCCCTGCGTTGGATGGAAGAGGCAGGCGGTGATCCGACGGCCCGGTTCGTGGCGATTTCAACGGCGATGGACCTGACCCGGGATTTCGGCATCAAGCCCGAGAACGTCTTTGGCTTCGGCAGCTGGATCGGTGGGCGCTACTCGGTCTGGGGGCCTATCGGCCTGTCGCTGATGCTGTCCATCGGGCCCGAGCGGTTTGACGAATTCCTGCGCGGCGGCCTTGCCATGGACCAGCACTTTTGTGACGCGCCGTTTGACGAGAACCTGCCGGTGCTTTTGGCCCTGATCGGGTTGTGGCACCAGAAGGTCTGCGGCTATCCGACCCGCGCCGTCATTCCCTACGAACAACGCCTGCGCCGCCTTCCGGCCTATCTGCAACAACTCGAGATGGAATCGAACGGCAAGGGCGTGGGCACCGATGGCCAACCCTTGCCCATGGGCGGCGGTCCGGTTGTCTGGGGCGAGCCGGGCACCAACGGCCAGCACGCGTTCTTCCAACTGATCCACCAGGGGCAGGACATCATCCCCGTCGAGTTCCTGCTTGGCGCCGAAAACCACGAGCCCTCGCTTGGTCACCATCACCGGGCGCTGATTGCCAATTGCCTTGCTCAGTCCGAAGCCCTGATGAAAGGCCGCACGCTGGATGAGGCGCGCAGGCAGCTTGAGGACAAGGGCATGTCTGCGGAAAAGATCGACGAGATCGCGCCGCATCGTGTCTTTACCGGCAACCGCCCGTCGACGACCTTGCTCTATCCGCGCCTCACACCCTACGTTCTGGGCCAGATCATCGCGCTTTACGAGCACCGGGTGTTTGTCGAAGGCGCGATCCTCGGGCTTTATCCTTTCGATCAATGGGGCGTCGAGTTGGGCAAGGAACTGGCCAATGGATTGATGCCCGCAGTGAGCCGCCGTGAACGTGCGGAAGAGACCGAAGGGTCGACCCTCAAACTGCTGCGCTACATCCACAACGTCCGCGGCTAAGCGACGGGTTTGAGGCTCGAAGGCAAGGACCTGCGGCGGCTTGCCGCAAATTAGGTCCGTTTTGTGCTATACTTCCCCAATTGACAGCAAATCAATGGGGGACGTCATGGCGATTGAGACACGGCAGTTTCCGTTGGGCACGTCGACCTGGCGGTACTTTGCAGAGATCCTGCGCAACACCAATTCCACCTTCACACCGAACAGTGACGGGTCGAAACTGACCATCAGCAACGGCTCGGGCACGAATGTTGTCTTGAACGGCACCGGCCTGGATGTGAACGGGGGCATCTTTAGCGGCACCTTCGGCAGCATGTCCTTTGAACGCGCGGGATTTATTGCCACGACGCTGCTGCTGCCGGCGGTTGTGCTCATGCAGACAGCGATCACGCTGGCCCTGTCGCAAAGCGGCAAGTCCAACCCGGTCAAGGATGCGCTGTTCTTTCAACTCCTGCTGCCTGCGATCTTCTTTCTCGATGTCTTGGGCCATGTCGGGCGTGACATCGTCGATGATTTCGAAAGCAACGACTTCATCAACACCGGCGGCGGGCGCGACACGATCTTTTACCGGGGCGGCGCAGATCAGATCGACGGAGGCAAGGGGTTCGATACGCTGGATGGCAAATTCCTGAACGACACGCTGAACGTGAACCTTGGTGCCAACACGATTTCGACGGGCGGTGCGCCTGCGCTGGTCGGGACGATCCAGAAGGTCGAGAATATCAACGGTACCAGCGGGGATGACACCCTGATCGGCAATGCTGCGGACAATACGATCCTTGGCCGGGCAGGGGATGATTTCATTCTGGGTGGTCGTGGGGCGGATTACCTTGGCGGTGGAGATGGCAGGGATTCCCTGAACGGTGAGCGCGGCAATGATACGTTGTTTGGTGGCACCGGTGGTGACTCGCTGAGTGGTGGGCTTGGCAATGACCGGCTAGAAGGCGAGTCCGGACAGGACACGCTGTTTGGCGGGGCAGGGAACGATGTTCTCATCGGAGGGGCGCACAGCGACGTTCTGAATGGCGGCGATCATCACGATACGCTCAAGGGCGGCTCTGGCAAGGATACCCTGAAGGGGGGCAATGGCTCGGACGTTCTGGAAGGGGGCAAAGGCAACGATGTGCTGAAAGGCGGACTGGCGCGCGACACACTCAAGGGCGGTGCCGGAGACGATGTGATCGAAGGCGGCTTGGGCGGCGATGACCTGTTCGGAGGTCCGGGGAGTGACACCTTTGTTTTCACCGACGGTGGCCCCAACGGCTTTGACAAGATCTTTGATTTCAACGCCGCCGAGGACCAGATCCGCATCAAGGGCAGCAATGCCAACGAAGTGACGGTGACCGACAATGGCACCGATACGATTGTCACCTATGATGGCGGGCAGGTCACGCTCAAGGGGGTCTTGCTGACCGAGAGCGACATCACCTTCGATTTCTAGGGAGGCTCTGGAGCGGGTAACGGGAATCGAACCCGTAACAAGAGCTTGGGAAGCTCGTGTGATACCTTTTCACCATACCCGCTCGTGGGGTTCTGGGTAGTGAAACACCCCCGCAAGGTCAAGCCTTGGCGGGGGTGTTTTTGCTTTGGATATCGTCTTGCGATCAGGCGCGACGACGGCGACGGCGGCGGCCGCCGTCTTCTCCGGTGCCATCTCCGCCGCCGGTGTTGAAGTTCACTTGCGGCAGGTCGACGACAGTGCCGAGGATCGGGAAGGGATCGGACGAGTTCGGAATCGCCGAGGCGTTCACGAAATGCTCCTGGAAGCGCGGCTCCACGGCGGTTTCGATCTTCTCGATCTGGCGCACGGTTTCCTCGATCTCGCCGCGGGCTTCGGTGTTCAAAAGCGCGATGCGGGCACCGGTACCGGCGGCGTTGCCGGCCGAAGTCACCTTGTCGAGCGCGCAGTCGGGGATCATGCCCAGAACCATAGCGTGTTTGGCCGAGATATGCGCGCCGAAGGCGCCGGCAAGCACCACGCGATCCACGGTGTCGACTTCCAGCTTGTCCATCAGCAGACGCGCACCGGAATAGAGCGCGGCCTTGGCCATCTGGATGGCGCGGATGTCGGGGTTGGTCACGGTGATGGTCGGGCCGCCATCGGCAGAGCCGTCCCACAACAGATAGGCGTTGGTACGCCCGTCCTGAACACAGCGCGATGTGCCGACCTGTTCGGAAGAGCCGATCAAACCCGAGGCATCAAGGATACCAGCCAGCCGCATTTCGGCGATGGCCTCGATGATACCCGATCCGCAGATGCCGGTGATGCCGGTGGTGGCAATCGCGACGTCGAAACCTTCTTCGTCCGACCAGATATCCGAGCCGATCACACGGAAGCGCGGCTCCTTGGTGATGGGGTCGATTTCCACACGCTCGATCGCGCCGGGGGCGGCACGCTGGCCGCTGGAAATCTGCGCACCTTCAAAGGCGGGGCCGGTGGGCGAGGAACAGGCCAGAACCTTTTCCTTGTTGCCCAGCAGGATTTCCGCGTTGGTGCCCACGTCGACCACCAGAACAAGGTCTTCGGACTTGTCCGGCGCTTCCGACAGGGCCACCGCGGCGGCATCGGCACCGACGTGGCCGGCGATACAGGGCAGAAGATAGACGCGGGCGGCGGGGTGGATGTTGAGGTCGAGTTCCACGGCACGCAGGGCCAGCGCGTTTGAGGTGGCCAGCGCAAAGGGCGCCTGGCCCAGTTCGAACGGGTCGATGCCAAGGAACAGGTGGTGCATGACCGGGTTGCAGACAAAGACCGCGTCCACGATCAGCGCCTTGTCGATCTCGGCTTCGGCGGCGATCTGGGTGAACAGCGCGTTCATGCCCTCGCGCACGGCGCGGGTCATCTCAAGGTCGCCCCCCTTGTTCATCATCGCATAAGAGACGCGGCTCATCAGGTCTTCGCCAAAGCGGATCTGCGGGTTCATGATGCCCGAAGAGGCCACGACCTCGCCGGTTTTCAGATCGCACAGGTGGGCGGCAATGGTGGTCGAGCCGAGATCAACCGCGAGACCATAGACCGAACCCTCGTAGTAGCCGGGCCAGATGTGCATGATCTTGGGCGGGTGGCTGTCATCACCAAGGTGCACGGCCACGGTGACCTTCCAGTCGCCCTTGCGCAGGATCGGCTGCATCTGTTGCAGGATGTGCAGGTCGGTTTTCACGTCCTTCAGATCCCACTGAGTTTCCAGCGCCTCGATCAGGCGCTCCATATCGCCCGAAGGCTTGTGCATGTCCGGTTCTTCCACCTCGACATAGAACAGGCGGGTCGACGGGTTCATGGTGATGTCACGGGCCTCGGCGCGTTTGCGCACAACCTGACGGTGGACCTGGCTTTCGGGCGGCACGTCGATCACGATGTCGCCCTGAACGGTGGCCTGACAGCCAAGGCGGCGGCCATCAATCAGGCCGCGCTTGTCCTTGTAACGTTGCTCGACCTTGTTCCATTCCGACAGGGCGCCATCTTCGACGGTCACGCCGTGTTTGGGAAATTCGCCGTAAGAGGGCGTGATCTGGCATTTCGAACAGATGCCACGTCCACCGCAGACCGAATCCAGGTCAACACCCAGTTGACGGGCGGCGGTGAGGATCGGCGTACCAACGGGGAAATTGCCGCGTTTGCCGGATGGGGTGAAGATCACGAGAGGATCGCTGCTCATGTGTCCAGATACCTGTCTAAGTTTGTTCGCGCGAAGTATAGAATAAGTGACTGGTCGCGCTTGGAAAGACAAGGAGCGGCATCGAAAGGTAAAAGCGCGGCATATCCTGCTCTTTTTGTGGCGATTTTGCTGGCTGATCTGTCGCTCTGGTGCCGAATTTCGGGTTTTGCGGTATATTTCGCGTCACAGAGGCGGAAGTTCCGCAGAATAGGGGTTTCGCACCCCTCCCAGCCATGCAATAGGGAAGCGCCAAACGAGGTCACCCTAGGAGATGTGTGATGAAGATTCGTGAGGCGCTTACCTTCGATGATGTTCTTCTGGTTCCGGCGGCATCCAATGTGCTTCCGACAACCGCTGATACGCGGACGCGTGTCACCAAGAGCATCGACCTGAACATCCCGCTCCTGTCATCGGCCATGGACACGGTCACCGAGTCGCGCATGGCGATCGCGATGGCTCAGGCCGGCGGCATGGGGGTGATCCACAAGAACCTCGACGCCGAACAGCAGGCCCGCGAGGTGCGCCGCGTCAAACGGTTCGAATCCGGCATCGTCTACAATCCGGTGACCCTGACCCGCGACCAGACCATCGCCGACGCCCGCGCGCTGGTGGAACGCTACAACTTTACCGGCTTCCCGGTAGTGGATGCGCAGGGCCGCGTCGAAGGTATCGTCACCAACCGTGACATGCGTTTTGCCACCTCGGATGACACACCGGTTCATGTGGTGATGACAACCAACGACCTCGCCATGCTTCAGGAACCCGCCGATCTGGACGAAGCCAAAAGCATGATGCGCGCCCGTCGTATCGAGAAACTGCTGGTGGTTGACGGCGAGAACAAGCTGACCGGTCTTTTGACCCTGAAAGACACCGAGCAGGCCGTGCTGAACCCGACCGCCTGCAAGGACGATCTGGGCCGCCTGCGCGTGGCTGCGGCCTCGTCGGTGGGCGACAGCGGTTTTGCCCGCTCGGAGCTGCTGATTGATGCGGGCGTCGACATCGTGGTTGTCGATACCGCGCACGGCCACTCGGAAGGGGTGATCGAGGCGGTCAAACGTATCAAGGCACAGTCCAATGCCGTTCAGGTGATCGCGGGCAACGTGGCCACTGCGGATGCGACCAAGGCGCTGATTGATGCCGGTGCAGACGCCGTCAAGGTGGGGATCGGCCCCGGTTCGATCTGTACCACCCGTATGGTGGCCGGTGTTGGTGTGCCACAGCTGAGCGCGATCATGGATTGTGCCGAAGCAGCCGGTGACACCCCGGTGATTGCCGATGGTGGCATCAAGTTCTCGGGCGATTTCGCCAAGGCGATTGCGGCAGGGGCCTCCTGTGCCATGGTCGGCTCGATGATCGCGGGCACGGATGAGTCCCCGGGCGAAGTGATCCTCTATCAGGGCCGTTCGTTCAAATCCTACCGTGGCATGGGCTCGCTTGGCGCCATGGCACGCGGCTCGGCGGATCGTTACTTCCAGAAGGACGCGGCCAGCGACAAGCTGGTGCCGGAAGGCATCGAAGGCCAGGTGCCCTACAAAGGCGGCGCTGGCGCGGTCATTCACCAGCTGGTGGGCGGTCTGCGTGCGGCCATGGGCTACACCGGCAACGGCACGGTCGACGAGATGCGCAAGAACTGCCAGTTCGTGAAAATCACCGGTGCGGGCCTCAAGGAAAGCCACGTCCACGACGTGCAGATCACCCGCGAGAGCCCGAACTACCGGATCGGCTGATGACACCTGCGGCGCGGGTCCAGACGGCGATCGAGCTTCTGGACGAGATCATCGCGGGCACGCCCGCCGAAAAGGCGCTCACCGGATGGGCGCGGCGGGCGCGGTTCGCGGGGTCGAAAGACCGGGCCGCGGTGCGTGACCATGTCTACGACGTCTTGCGCCAGCGCCGCCTGGCAAGCGAGCTTGGGGGCGGCCTGACGGGCCGTCGCCTGATGATCGGTCTTCTGCGTGCGCAAGGTGCTGATCCTTCTGACCTTTTCACCGGACACCCGTATGCGCCGGCCCCTCTGGAGGCGGGCGAACTTGAGGCAGGCACGGCCAGTGGCCAGCCCGATTTGCCGGATTGGATCGCCCCGCCCATGCAGGAGGCGCTTGGGGCAGATTTTGAAGGCAATGCGCAGGCCATGCGCGCGCGTGCGCCGGTTTTCCTGCGGGTGAATTTGCGCAAAGCCTCACCTGAAAAGGCCCTTATTGCCCTGCAGGAAGATGGCATCACTGCCGAGACCTCCGCGATTTCCGACACCGCGCTTCTGGTCACCGAGGGGCAGCGCAAGATCAACAACAGCCGCGCCTATCGCGAGGGGCTGGTGGAATTGCAGGACGCCTCGAGTCAGGCCGCGGTGCAGGCGCTCGACCTTCAGGATGGCACCAAGGTTCTTGACTACTGTGCGGGCGGTGGCGGCAAGGTGCTGGCGATGGCGGGGCGCTGCAAGGGCAGTTTCTTTGCCCATGACGCCAACCACGGCCGGATGCGCGACCTTCCGGACCGCGCCAAACGCGCCGGGGCCAAGGTGCGCACGCTGCGGACGAATGATATTCCGGGGCAGGGGCCTTATGACCTCGTGTTCTGCGACGTGCCCTGTTCCGGCAGCGGAACATGGCGCCGGACACCGGATGCCAAGTGGCGCTTTGAGCAACAGGACCTGGACGAGTTGAACAGGGTTCAGTTTGATATCCTCTCGGAAGCCGCGCGTCATGTGGCCAACGAAGGGCGTTTGGCCTATGCCACCTGTTCGCTGTTGCGGGTTGAAAACCACGATGTTGTGAACCGTTTTCTGGCGGCTAATCCCGAATGGGCTGTGTCCTTTCAAAAGCAATGGACACTTCTGGACGGCTGTGACGGCTTTTTCCTGACGATCCTGTCGCGCTAACCCTCAAATTTGGCCACTTTACTCAACCTGTGGTAGTGTCTCCTTAAGCCGTTGTTAAGAAGCAACGACTTACAACGGGGAAACGAGGTTTGAGAGGGGGCCGCCGTGACGGTTTCTGCACTGCAATCCGGGCAGGCTTGGCGCAACTGGCTGCGCATTGGTCTGTTGTGGGGCGTGGCCATTGGTCTGTTCCTGCTGTCCGGCATGGCGTCACAAGAGGCTTCGCGCCTGTCTCTGATTGTTGCGGGCGCCATTCTCGGGTTTTTCACGCTGTTTCTATGGGTGCGCGACCTGCAACAGAAATCGCGCCGCAAAGCGGTGTCCAAGGGCCTTGGGGCGATGGTCGCGCTTGGACCGCATCAGCAATACCTCACAGATGGCGACAGCGTGATACTGGCCGCCAATGCCGAGGGTGAAAGACTATCCGGCGGCGCGGCCGACATGATCGCCTGTCTCGGCGCGTCCCTTGCCGACGTAGAAGGCATCACTAGCCGGTTGCTCGCCGCAGCAGCGGACAAGGGCGCGACAAGTGAAGAGTTTCACACCCGCGACGGCAAGATCGCCATACATGTGGCCGCCGTTTCTCCGGGAATCTTCCAATGGCAGGTGCATCGACACAGCTATCTGACCAACACGGAAGGCGCCGGAATCCCCCGTCTGCCCATGTTAACGGTCAGCGCCAAGGGGGCGGTTTTGTTCATGAATGCCGCCGCGCGCGAGTTGCTGGGCGCGCGCCGCACGGCCCTGCGCGAGATTTTCGGCGATGACGGTCCGCGCCAGGGCGAGGCCAACACTATCCTGACCGAGGAGGGTGGCAAGAAATGCCTGGTGGCCGAGTTTCCGACCAGCGCCGGACGCCGCGAAATCTACCTCCTGCCAACCACCGCGCCGCGCATCCCGGGCGATGTGGTGATGTTCGAGGACCTGCCGATCGCGCTGTTGAAAATCGCGGTCGACGGGCGGGTTGTTTCGGCCAACCGCGCCGCGCGGGCGCTGGTGAAGCGCGACTTTCGCCAGACCGTGGAACTTCAGGGGCTGATGGAGGGGCTGGGCCGGTCGATCAACGACTGGCTGGCCGAGGCCGCGGCAGGGCACGGGGGCAACCATTCGGAGTTCCTTTTATTGCGCCGCGAGGATCGCGAAGTCTTTGTCCAGGTGAGCCTGAACCGGGTGGTTGAAGGCGGGCGGATTTTCCTGATTGCGGTCTTGAGTGATGCAACCGAGTTGAAATCGCTCGAAGCGCAATTCGTGCAAAGCCAGAAGATGCAGGCCATTGGCCAGTTGGCAGGCGGCGTCGCGCATGATTTCAACAACCTGCTGACCGCGATTTCGGGACATTGCGACCTCATGCTGCTGCGCCATGACGAAGGGGACCCAGACTATGGTGATCTCGTGCAGATCAATCAGAACGCGAACCGCGCCGCGGCACTTGTGGGCCAGCTTCTGGCCTTTTCCCGCAAGCAGAACCTGCGCCCGGAGGTGCTCGACCTGCGCGATACGCTGGCCGATCTGACGCATCTCCTGAACCGGCTCGTGGGGGAAAAGGTGCGGCTGACATTGATGCACGACCCCGAGCTCAGCGCCATCCGCGCCGACAAGCGGCAGTTGGAACAGGTCTTGATGAACCTCGTCGTCAATGCCCGCGACGCGATGCCAAAGGGGGGCGAGATCATCATCCAGACCGAAAGCCTGCGTCTCGACAAGCCTCTCAAGCGGGATCGGGCCACAGTGCCGGCGGGAACCTATGTCTGTGTCAGGGTGCGCGACGAAGGTGTGGGCATTCCCGGTGACAAGTTACAGAAAGTCTTTGAACCCTTCTTTACCACCAAGCGCACCGGCGAAGGGACCGGTCTTGGTCTGTCCACGGCCTATGGCATCGTGAAACAGACTGGCGGCTATATCTTTGTCGATTCGACACCGGGAGAGGGCACGCAGTTTACCCTGATGTTCCCCGAACATGACCTCTACGATGTGCCCAAACCGGTGATCGAAGCCGAACGCCAGGCGGCCCAGTTACGGCCACAAGGCGGCGTTGTTCTGCTGGTCGAGGACGAGGCGCCGGTGCGCAGCTTTGCCTCGCGCGCCCTACGCCTGCGCGGGCTGACGGTGCTCGAGGCGGGTACCGGCGAAGAGGCGCTGGAAACGCTGGAAGATGCCGACCTGCATGTCGATCTGTTTGTGACCGACGTGGTGATGCCCGGCATGGATGGCCCGAGCTGGGTGCAGAAAGCCCGCCAGCGCCGTCCCGATGTCAAGGTGGTCTTCATGTCCGGCTATGCCGAAGACAGTTTTTCCGACCGGCAGGCCAGGATTGCCAATTCCACCTTCCTGCCCAAGCCGTTCTCGCTCAATGACCTGACGGGCATAGTCATGGAAAACCTTGGCGAGACTCAGGAAATTCCGGCGTAAAGGTCGAACTCTTCGGCGCATTTCCGGCGTAGCTTGTCTTCGACCTTCTTGGATAGCGTCAGCTCCATGCTGGGCGAGACGTTTTCGCGCCCCAGCGTGATCTTGCGCGACAGCCGTTCTTCAAGAAACCCGAGCAGCTTGTCCTGGTCTTCGTAGCGGAACAGGAAATCGACCTTGGTGCCGTTGGGGCGCGGTTCGATGAACTTGGCCTGACTGCCCACATTGGCAAAGGCCGGGCGGTCTCCCTTGCAATAGGCATCGACGAATTCGTCGAAGGTCTTGTCGTGGGTGGCATTCGGGTGCCCCTTCATGGCATCGCGCTGCCGGTAACGATACCAACTGCCGAGCCAGCTGATCGGTTCGCGGATCACTGCAACGGTCTGCATGTTTTCTTCGCCGCAGGCCTTTTCGAACATTGGCCGGAAAAACCGGTTGTAGCGATAGACTGGCGCATGTTTCAGCTGCGGCGGGTTGGAGATCACCATGTCGGCGTGGGGGGCAAGTGCGGATTCTATCGCCGTGGTGCCGGTTTTGGGAACGGATAAGATAACGAGTTTTTCTTTCCAGAAAACAAGCATTTGGCGGCCTCAATACAGTCTGCTCAAGATCATTCTTGGTTGGTAAACTACTCTTTAAGACCTCTCTGAAAAAGCTGTTTATAGAGAATTTTGTTGAAATGTTCTCCTTTTGATCTCATAACATGTGAGAACACAAGGTGAACGCAGGCAATCATTGCCGCCGGCAACGGTGTGTGGAATAAGGAAGCGAACCAATGGCAACGGCAGAACTGTTTGATATGAGCAGCAAGAAAACGGCAGACAAGCAAAAGGCGCTGGACAGCGCCCTGGCCCAGATCGAACGCCAGTTCGGCAAGGGCTCGATCATGAAACTCGGCGCGGACAACCCGATCCAGGAAATCGAGGCCACCTCGACCGGATCACTGGGGCTTGATATCGCGCTTGGCATCGGCGGCCTGCCCAAGGGCCGCATCATTGAAATCTATGGTCCGGAAAGCTCGGGCAAGACCACGCTGACCCTGCACTGCATCGCGGAAGAGCAGAAAAAGGGCGGCGTCTGCGCCTTTGTCGACGCGGAACACGCGCTTGATCCGCAATACGCCAAGAAGCTGGGTGTCGATCTTGACGAACTTCTGATTTCGCAGCCCGACACCGGCGAACAGGCGCTCGAGATCACCGATACGCTGGTGCGCTCTGGTGCGGTCAACATGGTGGTGGTCGATTCGGTGGCCGCCCTGACCCCGAAATCGGAACTCGAAGGTGACATGGGCGATTCGAACGTCGGTGTTCAGGCCCGCCTGATGAGCCAGGCCATGCGCAAGTTGACCGGGTCTATCGCGCGTTCGAACTGCATGGTGATCTTCATCAACCAGATCCGCATGAAGATCGGCGTCATGTTCGGCAGCCCGGAAACCACCACCGGTGGTAACGCGCTCAAGTTCTATTCCTCGGTGCGCCTGGATATCCGCCGCATCGGCGCCATCAAGGACCGTGACGAGGTGGTCGGCAACGCAACCCGCGTCAAGGTTGTGAAAAACAAGGTCGCGCCGCCCTTCAAGCAGGTGGAATTCGACATCATGTATGGCGAAGGCATCTCGAAGATGGGCGAACTTCTTGACCTGGGTGTCAAGGCGGGCGTGGTCGAGAAATCCGGCTCGTGGTTCTCTTACGGTGACGAACGCATTGGGCAGGGCCGCGAGAACGCCAAGAATTTCCTGCGGGAAAACAAGCGTATGGCCTATGAAATCGAAGACAAGATCCGTGCTGCCCACGGCCTCGACTTCGACATGCCGCCCGGCGAAGAAGACAATGACGTGCTGATGGAAGATGACGCGTGAGCCACGTCACGACCGAAGAACTGATGCGGGCGCTCCCGCATGTGATGGCCGCCCCCAAGGATGGGGCGGCCATTTCCATGTTGTGCCTGCGACCCGAGCGCAACGAACGCCGCTTCGTGGATGAAATCACCCTGACCCGTGAAAACGGCATCCCCGGCGAACGCTGGAAGGATCAGCCGTGGCTGCGCACCGAAGACGGCGCGCCGCATCCCGGCATCCAGGTGTCGATCCTGCAAAAGAGGGTGCTGGATCTGGTCTGGCGCGACCGCGAAAACACCGTGCATCCGGGCGACACTTTCATCGCCGATATGGACCTGTCCGAAGCCAATCTGCCCGTCGGCCAGTTCCTGGAAATCGGCGAAGCGGTGCTGAAGGTCTCGGAGGTCTTCAACGACGGCTGCGTCAAGTGGAAGGCGCGCTATGGCAGCGAGGCGAAAGACTGGATCACCATGCCTGGCCACCCGGAACTGCGCCTGCGCGGCGTACTTTGCAGTATCGAACGGGACGGCATCATCCGCGAGGGTGATATTCTGAGGAAAATCGACCCGTTATAGGACCAGTTGGCGCAAGTCTGCTTTGACATGTGGACAGGGGCGGGCAGGGGGTTTAAACCCGGGCGGAACCAATAAATCAGCCGCGAGAGACCTATCTCATGCCCAGCCTGAACGACATCCGGTCGACCTTCCTCAACTACTTTGCCAAGCAGGGCCACGAAGTCGTGCCGTCCTCGCCCCTGGTGCCCCGCAACGACCCCACGCTGATGTTCGTGAACTCGGGCATGGTGCAGTTCAAGAACTGCTTTACCGGCGTCGACAAACGCGACTATGTGCGCGCCACCACCGCGCAGAAATGCGTGCGTGCCGGCGGCAAGCACAACGACCTCGACAATGTCGGCTATACCGCGCGTCACCACACGTTTTTCGAGATGCTCGGCAACTTCTCGTTCGGCGATTACTTCAAGCACGAGGCCATCCCCTTTGCCTGGGAACTGATCACCAAGGAATTCGATATTCCCAAGGACAAGCTTTACACGACGGTCTACCACACCGACGATGAAGCCTTTGAAATCTGGAAAAAAGTCGGCGTTCCGGAAGATCGCATCATCCGCATCGCCACCTCGGACAACTTCTGGCAGATGGGCCCGACCGGCCCCTGCGGCCCCTGTACCGAAATCTTCTATGACCACGGCGATCACATCTGGGGTGGCCCTCCGGGCAGCCCGGAAGAAGACGGTGACCGTTTCATCGAGATCTGGAACATCGTTTTCATGCAGAACGAAAAGTTCGAAGATGGCTCGATGGTGGATCTCGACATGCAGTCGATCGACACCGGCATGGGCCTCGAGCGGATCGGCGCCCTGCTGCAGGGCAGCCATGACAACTATGACACCGATCTGTTCAAATCGCTGATCGAGGCTTCGGCCAATGTCACCTCGACCGATCCTTATGGCGACAAGAACGTGCATCACCGCGTGATCGCCGACCACCTGCGCTCGACCTCGTTCCTGATTGCCGATGGCGTGATGCCGTCGAACGATGGCCGTGGCTACGTGCTGCGCCGCATCATGCGCCGCGCGATGCGTCACGCCCACCTTCTGGGCGCGAAAGATCCGGTCATGCACCAGCTGGTTCCGGCGCTGGTTCAGCAGATGGGCCAGGCCTATCCTGAACTGACCCAGGCGCAGGCGCTGATCACCGAGACGCTGAACCTAGAGGAAACCCGCTTCAAGCAGACGCTGGATCGCGGTCTCAAGCTGCTGGACGACGAGTTGGCCGGTCTTGAAGAAGGCGCACCGCTGGCGGGCGACGCGGCCTTCAAACTCTATGACACCTATGGTTTCCCGCTTGACCTGACGCAGGACGCCTTGCGTGAAAAGGGCCGCGAAGTCGACACCGCGGGCTTTGATGCCGCCATGGCCGAACAGAAGGCCAAGGCGCGTGCTGCCTGGGCCGGGTCTGGCGATGCGGCACAAAGCGAAGTCTGGTTCGATCTGGCCGAAGAGGCCGGCGCGACCGAGTTCCTTGGCTATGACACCGAAAGCGCCGAAGGCCAGGTTGTGGCCATCGTGGTTGACGGCGAAGCCACCGACAAGCTCGAGGCGGGCGCAACCGGTTGGCTGGTGATGAACCAGACGCCGTTCTATGCCGAAAGCGGCGGTCAGGTGGGCGACCACGGCTATGTGGCGCGACTTGAGAACCGAGATGACATTGCCAAGGTCGAAGACGTTCAGAAATTCGCCGAAGGCAAGCTGTTTGCGCACAAGGTCACGGTGGATCAGGGCACCTTTGCCAAGGGCGATCCGGTGGCGATGGAGGTAGACCACACCCGCCGCAGCGCCATCCGCGCCAACCACTCGGCGACGCACCTGCTGCACGAAGCGCTGCGCGAACACCTTGGCGATCACGTGGCTCAGCGCGGCTCGCTGAACGCGGCGGATCGTCTGCGCTTTGACTTCAGCCACGCCAAGGCCCTGAGCGCAGAAGAGCTGCACAAGGTGGGTCTCGACGTGAACGCCTATATCCGTCAGAACACCGCCGTCGAAACCCGCATCATGACCCCGGACGACGCCCGCGAGATCGGCGCACAGGCGCTGTTCGGCGAGAAGTACGGCGACGAGGTACGTGTTGTCTCGATGGGCCGCGCCAACACCGGCAAGGGTATGGGCGGCGATACCTATTCGATCGAACTCTGCGGCGGCACCCACGTCAAGCAGACCGGCGATATCGGTGTGTTCGTCCTCCTCGGCGACAGCGCGTCGTCTGCCGGTGTCCGCCGGATCGAGGCGCTGACTGGTGAGGCCGCGTTTGAACATCTCGAACGCGAAGCAGGCCGCATGGCGCAGGTTGCCGGTGCCCTCAAGGCACAACCGGCCGATGTCATGGACCGTCTGAAATCGATCATGGACGAACGCAAGGCGCTTCAGAACGAGGTGGCCCAGCTGCGCCGCGAACTGGCCATGGCCGGTGGTGCAGGGCAGGGCGGTGCCCCCGAAGCCAAGGACGTGAACGGCGTGAAGTTCTTTGCCCAAGTGCTGACCGGCGTTTCCGGCAAGGACCTGCGTCCGCTGCTGGACGAGCACAAGACCCGCCTTGAAAGCGGTGCCGTGCTGCTGATCGCCGACGAAGGCGGCAAGGTGGCCGTCGCGGCTGGTGTGACCAATGATCTGACCGACAGCCTGTCGGCGGTTGATCTTGTCCGCGCCGCGGTCGAGGCCCTTGGTGGCAAGGGCGGCGGTGGCCGTCCCGACATGGCACAAGGTGGTGCCAAAGATGCCAGCAACGCCGACGCCGCCATGGCCGCTGCCGAGGCCGTGATTGCAGGCTGACCATTTGGTCAAAAAAATCTTGGACTGTCCGGCACATCGTCTAAACTGCCGGGCAGATCAAACAAGGGGGAGATTCCCATGCCCGCACTCTGGATTGCACATGTGACCGTCACTGACGCCGAGGCCTATGGCAAATACGCCGAACTGGCCGGGCCGGCTATCGCCAAACATGGCGGCCATTTTATCGCCCGTGCCGGCAAGTTCGTGCAGCTTGAGGGCAAGGAGCGCCCGCGCAACGTGGTTGCGAAATTCCCGGATGTCGAGACCGCAGTCGCGTGTTACAACAGCCCGGAATACCAGGAGGCGCTCAGCCATGCGCGCGGTGCTTCGGAACGTGAACTGATGGTCGTGGAGACCAGCGAATAATCAGAAGGAGACTGGCCAGATGTGCCGATGGGCCGCCTATATCGGGCACCCCTGTTATCTCGAAGATGTCATCATCAGGCCAGATCACTCGCTGATCCAGCAAAGCATGCAAGCGGTCGAATGCAAGACCCAGACCAACGCCGACGGTGTTGGTCTTGCGTGGTATGATCGCCGTCCCGAGCCGGGGCTTTATCGCGACACGCATCCCGCGTGGTCCGATCCGAACCTCAGATCCCTGACCGCGCAGGTGCAATCGGGTCTGTTCCTGGCCCATGTGCGGGCCTCGACCGGCACCGCCACCAGCCGCAACAATTGCCACCCTTTCGCGGTGCGCAACTGGTCGTTCATGCACAACGGGCAGATCGGGGGCTTTGAAACCTTCCGCCGCCGCGCCGACATGCTGATCCCCGACGAGCTTTATCCCGAACGCAAAGGGGCCACCGACAGCGAGGTGATTTTCCTGCTTGGTCTCGCCGAGGGTCTGGATCACGGCCCCAAGGAGGCGATGGAGATCGCCGTGGGCGTGCTGCAGCGCATGAGCCGCGACAAGGGCGCCAAGCCACATGTCCGCATCGGGGCGGCGTTTTCCGACGGCGAAACCTTGTATGCGATCCGCTATGCCTCGGACGAGCGCGCGCCCACGGTCTATCACCGCTGGAGCGACAGCCGCAAAGGCCGCGCCGTGGTCAGCGAACCTCTGGTACAGGCCGAGGACGGATGGGAAGAGGTGCCGGCAGGAAGCTTCTGCCGCTTCTCGAAAGACGGGTCTTTCTCGATCGAACCTTTCAAGCCGCTGATCTGAAACAAAAAACGCCGGAGGTAATCTCCGGCGTTTCTGATTTCTCACATTGGAACAGGTAAAACCCGTTACCCTTGCTTCGACATCCGCTTGCGCTCGTGCGGATCGAGATAGCGCTTGCGCAGACGTACGTTGTTCGGGGTCACTTCCACCAGTTCGTCGTCGTTGATGTAAGCAATCGCCTCTTCCAGCGAGAGGGTCATCGGCGTGGTCAGGCGTACCGCTTCGTCCGAACCCGAGGCCCGCACGTTGGTGAGCTTCTTGCCCTTCAGCGGGTTCACTTCGAGATCGTTGTCACGGCTGTGTTCACCGATGATCATGCCGGTATAGACGTCGGCCTGTGCGCCGATCATCATCTTGCCGCGATCTTCAAGGTTCCACAGGGCGTAGGCGACCGACTGGCCGTTTTCCATCGAGATCAGAACACCTGCACGACGGCCCGGGATTGCGCCCTTGTAGGGGGTCCAGCCTTGGAACACGCGGTTCAGAACACCGGTGCCGCGAGTGTCGGTCAGGAATTCGCCGTGATAGCCGATCAGGCCACGCGACGGCACGTGCGCGATGATGCGGGTCTTGCCGGCACCGGCAGGGCGCATCTCGACCAGCTCGCCTTTGCGCGAACCGGTCAGCTTTTCGATCACGGCGCCCGAGTATTCGTCATCCACGTCGATGGTGGCTTCTTCGACTGGCTCCATTTTCTGGCCGTCTTCTTCGCGCATGATCACCTGCGGACGCGAGATCGACAGTTCAAAGCCTTCGCGGCGCATGTTCTCGATCAGAACGCCCATCTGGAGTTCGCCACGGCCCGAGACTTCGAAAGCCTCGCCGCCGGGGGTGTCGGCGATCTTGATCGCCACGTTCGACTCGGCCTCTTTATAAAGACGGTCACGGATCACGCGCGACTGAACCTTTTTGCCGTCACGACCCGCCAGTGGGCTGTCGTTGATGCCAAAGGTCACGGTGATGGTCGGCGGATCGATCGGCTGTGCTTCCAGCGGCTCTTCGACGGCCAGCGCACAGATGGTGTCGGCCACGGTGGCCTTGGCCATACCAGCGATCGACACGATGTCACCGGCCTGTGCTTCTTCGATGTCCTGCTGCGCCAGACCACGGAAGGCCTGGATCTTGGTGACGCGGAACTGTTCGATTTTCTGACCGATGCGGCTGATCGCCTGCACGGTTGCCCCCACCTTGAGCGTGCCCGATTCCACGCGACCCGTCAGGATGCGGCCCACGAAGGGGTCGGAACCAAGGGTGGTTGCCAGCATGCGGAAATCATCATCCTGCTGGTTGACCTGCTTGGGGGCAGGGACGTGGTTCACGATCAGGTTGAACAGGGCGTGCAGATCCTTGCGCGGACCGTCCAGTTCGGCATCGGCCCAGCCATTCCGGCCCGAGGCATACATGTGCGGAAAGTCCAGCTGGTCGTCGTTGGCATCCAGCGAGGCAAACAGGTCGAAACACTCGTCCAGCGCGCGATCCGGTTCGGCATCCGGCTTGTCGACCTTGTTCAGAACAACAATCGGACGCAGCCCCAGCGCCAGCGCCTTGGAGGTTACGAATTTGGTCTGCGGCATCGGGCCTTCGGCGGCATCCACCAGCAGCACAACGCCGTCCACCATGCTCAGGATACGCTCGACCTCGCCGCCGAAATCGGCGTGGCCGGGGGTGTCCACGATATTGATGCGGGTGCCTTTCCACTCAACACTGGTGGGTTTTGCGAAAATCGTGATCCCGCGTTCGCGCTCGAGATCGTTGCTGTCCATGGCGCGCTCGGCCACTTCCTGGTTTTCGCGGAATGCGCCGGACTGTTTCAGCAGCTCGTCCACAAGGGTGGTCTTGCCGTGGTCAACGTGCGCGATGATCGCAATATTACGAAGGTCCATTTGATATGCCTTTCCTGTTCGCGCCTCCGGTATCCTGCGGGCGCGAAAAAGGCCAGCCCCTTAATGGCCTGCGGTCTTGGAAAACAGGTTAATGACCACGATTCCGGCGAGGATCATGCCGATCCCGATCACCGCGGGCAGGTCCAGCTTCTGTTGCAGCCAGAAATAGCCGATGATCGCCACCAGAACGATGCCCAGCCCGGACCAGATCGCATAGGTGATGCCAATGGGCAAAACCCGAAGCGTCATGCTGAGCAGGTAGAAGGAAATGGCATAGCCGATCAGCACCACAAGCGAGGGGATCAGCCGTGTGAACTGGTGGCTGAGTTGCAGGGCCGTGGTGGCAATTGTCTCGGCAATCACTGCCAGAAGAAGGATGATATAGGTCTTGGCCATCGCTTGAACTCCTGCGCCGTCCTTGATCCCCCGCTACCGCGCGGCAATCGATTTGCCAATCCGAATTCGTGCGGGACGCGGCGTTTCAGGTGGCGATATAGCGGTCGCGGCGATGGTTGGTGGCAATCACGACGTTGGTGACAATGGCCCCCAGAAGCGACCAGCCCACGGTGGCAGGCGCAAACAGGAAGATCGCCAGCGTGAAGACACAGGCATCGAACCCAAGCTGAACCCAGCCCGCCTTGATGCCGCGCGTGTCCTGCAACCAGACCGCAACGATCCCAACGCCACCAAGGGTGGCGCCGTGGCGGAACAGGACGAGCAGGCCTGTACCGGCCGTCACGCCGGCCAGAACCGCCGCCGCGCCGGGGTGCAGATCGCTCAGCTGCATGACCTGCGGAAGAAGGCTGGTCCAGAGCGTCAACGCGCCCACGGCGGCAAAGGTCTTGAGCGTGAACCGCCAGCCCATCCGGTAGATCGCCACTGCGTAGAAGGGCAGGTTCAAAACGAAGAACACTGCCCCGAAACTCCAGCCGCCCCAATAGGCGGTCAACAGAGACAGGCCGGCAATCTGGCCGGTGATCAACTGGCTCGCCTGCAGAAACTGGACCGAGAGGGCAACAAGCAGCGTGCCCACGACAAGGCCCTGCACGTCTTCGCGCGGCGCATGTCTGTCGGCAGGGGCGGTTTCAAGCAGGAATGTCATGCGCTGGTTTTTCCGCCCAATGGCGGTTTTGTCCAGCGCAGCAGGGGAATACCGGCCATGCATCAGGTGCAAATATGGCCGCTATCCGCATGATTTGCCGTCAGGTATTGGCCTCGAACCACGCCCGAATGGGCACTTGCAGATGCGCCCAGACAGCAGGAGCGCCGCGCGTTACCTTGGTGCCGACCCGCGCTTCCACCTGTTCATAGGTGACGTTGTAGTCCACCCACGACCGCCCGCCGGTCTTGAGGTTGGCAAGGCAGGGCTGCACGCGGTCAATGGACTTGGCAAACACCGCGTCATCGCTTTCGGCGGCTTCGAATTCTTCCCAGAGGGTGCGCAGTGCGGCCGCCTGATCCTCCGGCAACAGGCCAAAGATGCGATCCGCCGCGCGGGCCTCTGCCTCCTGGATTTCCGCGCTGCCATGCGCCGCGCCATCCTGTGAATGGATCGGCACATCGCCCACGTCGATTTCGACAAGGTCGTGGATCAAAAGCATCTGGATCACGCGATCGGCGTTCACCGGGCGATTGGCGTGTTCGGCAAGGATCATCGCATAAAGCGCGATATGCCAGCTGTGTTCACCGGAATTCTCCTGCCGCGCTGCATCCAGCGTCATGGTCGCGCGCATGACCGTCTTGAGGCGATCCGCCTCGTTCAGGAAATCGATGCGCGTGGTGACATCGCCAGCGTCGCTGGTCGAGGTGCCGTGCAACAGCGCGTTGGCATGGGCATAGGCCGCCGGAAACACGTGCTGAAGCCTGCGGGCGCGGCCTGTATCGAGGTTCTCGCGCACGATCTCGACATGTTCCGGCAGGGGCTCGGGCGCACAGAGGGCCTGAAACAGCGGCTGGCTGTGATCCAGCATCTTGGCAAAAGCCGCATCCGGGGTTTCGCCCGCCTCGAACTCGGTCCAGAGGGCAAGGCAGTCTGCCGCCTGATCCTGAGGCAAAAGCGAAAACAGGCGGTGCGCGGCCTGTTCCTCACGTGCGGCCACCTCGGCCCAGTCCACGCTCTCATGGATCGGATGATCGCCAACGTCGATCTCGACAAGGTCATGCAGCAACAGCATCCGGATCGCCCGTGGAACCGATACGCCATCTGCCGAAATCGGTGCAAAAGCAAGGGCATAGAGGGCGACGTGCCAGCTGTGCTCGGCGCTGTTTTCCCGTCGGGACAGGTCCTGCAACACGTTGGAGCGCAAGACGGATTTCAGGCGATCCGCCTCGTTCAGAAAGGCAATCTGCCGGGCAATCCTGTCGTTCATCACTCGGCCAGTTCGAATCCCTTGGCCTTGAGCCGCGCCGCGAGAAGCTCGCGGGCGCGGTCATTGGCGGCATAGACCCGCACGGCGGTCATGAAGGCCTCGTGCATGGTCGAAGAGGTGGCCTGCAAGACCTTGGCGATGTCCTGAACCAGCATATCGTCACCGGTGGCGCGTTCCGCCTCGATCACCTGCAGGGCCAGCTTGTTGGCAAGGTCGTCGTAATAGGCCATCGCTTAGCGGGTGTTCTCGGTCAGACGGCGCTTCACGTAATCGGTCACGTTGCCAACCATCGTGTTCATATAGTCTTCGGTTTCAAAGAAGTGGCCCGCACCGTCGATCTGTTCGTGGGTGATCGTGATGCCTTTCTGCTCGTGCAGCTTGCCAACCAGCGCCTCGGTATCGGCGGGCGGGGCAACACGGTCATTGGTGCCGTTGATGATCAGGCCCGAAGACGGGCAGGGCGCCAGGAACGAAAAGTCGTACATGTTGGCCGGCGGGGCGACCGAGATAAAGCCGGTGATCTCGGGGCGACGCATCAGAAGCTGCATGCCGATCCACGCGCCGAACGAAAAGCCTGCAACCCAGCAGTGCTTGGAGTTCGAGTTCATCGACTGGAGATAATCCAGCGCCGAAGCCGCATCGGAAAGTTCACCAACCCCCTGGTCATATTCGCCCTGGCTGCGGCCAACGCCGCGGAAATTGAAGCGAAGGACGGTGAAGCCCATGTTGTAGAACGCATAGTGGAGGTTATAGACCACTTTGTTGTTCATCGTGCCGCCGAACTGTGGATGCGGATGCAGCACAATCGCGATCGGGGCGTCTTTTTCTTTTTGCGGGTGGTAACGGCCTTCGAGACGGCCTTCGGGTCCGGGAAAAATGACCTCGGGCATGGGGCTCCCTGTCTTTTGAACATGTGCCGAAGTATATTCTTGACGAATTTCCTCGGGCACCTTAGAACGGTTCTAACTTATCGTCGGGCTAATCCGACAGCGCTGCTAGGGATGTATGCCCTGTGGCGCGCGACGTCAATCTATTCGCTGGAGGAACAGGATGAAACTGTCGACGAAAGGCCGCTATGCTGTTGTCGCACTGGTCGATATCGCCCTTCAGCCCAGCGATACGCTGGTGACGCTTTCCGACATTTCCCAGCGACAGGACATTTCGCTGCCCTATCTGGAACAGCTTTTCGTGAAACTGCGTCGTGCTGGCATGGTTGACTCGGTGCGCGGGCCGGGTGGTGGCTACCGTCTTGCCAAGTCCACCTCGGACATTCGCATTGTCGACGTGCTAGCGGCGGTGGATGAAACCGTCTCCGCGCTTCACACCGGTGCCGGTGCCACTGGCGCGGTTTCGGGATCGCGTGCGCAGTCGATGGCAAACCGCCTCTGGGAGGGTCTGTCGGCCAACGTCTATGTCTTCCTGCATCAGACCCGTCTGTCGGACGTGGTTGAAAACGAGCTGGCCCCGTGTCCGGCCATTCCCAACATCTTTGCCGTGGTCGACGCTGAATGAACCGCGTCTACCTCGATCATAATGCAACAACACCGCTGCGCCCCGAGGCGCGGGCGGCGATGATTGATGCGATGGACGTGGTCGGCAACCCGTCTTCGGTCCATGCGGAAGGACGCGCCGCCAAGGGCGTTCTGGAGCGCGCGCGGGGCGACATCGCCACCGCCTTTGGTGCCGATGGTGCCGACGTGATCTTCACCGCCACGGCCACCGAGGCCGCCGCGCTGGCACTGGCGGGGCGTGATCTTCATGCAGGTGACATCGAACACGACGCGGTGGGGGCCTGGGTGACGTCTGATCTTGCAGTTGATGGCAATGGGATCGTCTCAGTCACGGCACCGGAACGCACGACGCTTCAGGCCGCCAATTCGGAAACCGGCGTGATACAGACGCTGCCCGAGGGACTTGCCGTCAGCGACATGACACAGGCCTTTGGCAAGCTGCCGGTTGCCTTCAACTGGGCTGGTTGCCAGATGGCTCTGATTTCGGCGCACAAACTGGGCGGCCCCAAGGGGATTGGCGCCCTTGTCGTCAAGCGCGGCACCGACGTGCAGGCCATGATCAAGGGCGGCGGTCAGGAAATGGGCCGCCGGTCCGGCACCGAAAACGTGATTGGCGCTGCAGGCTTTGCGGCCGCCGCAACGGCAGCAGCGCGCGATCTGGCCGATGGCGTCTGGGATCGGGTTGCAAATCTGCGCGATTTGCTGGAAGAGACCCTTGCCGTAGACGCCAAAGATACCATTTTTGTCGGGAAAGGGGCGAAACGCCTTCCCAACACCCTCTGCCTGGCCACGCCGGGCTGGAAGGGAGAGACACAGGTGATGCAGATGGACCTCGCAGGCTATGCGATTTCCGCAGGCTCTGCCTGTTCGTCCGGCAAGGTGCGCGCCAGTCGCGTGCTCAAGGCAATGGGATACGAAGACGAGGTCGCCGCAGGGGCGATCCGGGTCTCTCTGGGGCCCGAAACAACGGAACAGGACGTGCTGGGTTTCGCGGATGCGTGGCTGACCCGGTACAGGAAACACCGCGCCCGTGCGGCGTGAGCGAACAGGAGAATTACATGGCAAGTCTGGAACAGACACAGGTCAAGGAAGGCGTCGATCAGGAAACGGTTGATGCGGTTCGCGAGGTTGGCGGCAAGTACAAGTACGGCTGGGAAACCGAGATCGAGATGGAATACGCCCCGAAAGGGCTGACCGAAGACATCGTGCGCCTGATCTCGGACAAGAACGAAGAGCCGGAATGGATGACCGAATGGCGTCTCGAGGCCTACCGTCGCTGGCTCGAAAAGGAAGAGCCCGACTGGGCGATGCTCGACTATCCGGAAGTCGATTTCCAGGACCAGTACTACTATGCCCGTCCCAAAAGCATGGAAGAAAAGCCCAAGTCGCTTGACGAGGTCGATCCCAAGCTGCTCGCCACCTATGAGAAACTGGGCATCCCGCTCAAGGAACAGATGATCCTTGCCGGTGTCGAAGGTGCAGACGAAACCCCGGCAGAAGGCCGCAAGGTTGCCGTCGACGCCGTGTTCGACTCGGTTTCGGTTGGCACCACCTTCCAGAAAGAACTGAAAGAGGCGGGCGTGATCTTCTGCTCGATCTCCGAGGCGATCAAGGAACACCCCGAGCTGGTCAAAAAGTACCTCGGCTCGGTCGTGCCGGTCTCCGACAACTTCTATGCCACGCTGAACTCGGCCGTGTTCTCGGACGGCTCCTTCGTCTATGTGCCGCCGGGCGTGCGCTGCCCGATGGAACTCTCGACCTATTTCCGCATCAATGCTGAAAACACAGGTCAGTTCGAACGCACCCTGATCATCGCCGACAAGGGCTCTTACGTGTCCTACCTCGAAGGCTGTACCGCCCCGCAACGCGACACCTCGCAGCTGCACGCAGCTGTGGTGGAAATCATCATCGAGGAAGATGCCGAAGTGAAATACTCGACCGTCCAGAACTGGTATCCGGGCGACGAAGAAGGCAAGGGCGGCATCTACAACTTCGTGACCAAACGCGCCGATTGCCGGGGCGACCGCTCCAAGGTGATGTGGACGCAGGTGGAAACCGGTTCTGCGGTGACCTGGAAATACCCGTCGTGCATCCTGCGCGGCAATGACAGCCAGGGCGAGTTCTACTCGATCGCGATCACCAACAACATGCAGCAGGCCGACACCGGCACCAAGATGATCCACCTTGGCCGCAACACCAAGAGCCGCATCGTCTCCAAGGGGATTTCGGCAGGCTATGCGCAGAACACCTACCGTGGTCAGGTCTCGATGCACCCCAAGGCGAAAAACTCGCGCAACTACACGCAATGTGACTCTTTGTTGATCGGCGACAAATGCGGGGCCCACACGGTGCCTTACATCGAGGTCAAGAACAACTCGAGCCGCGTGGAACACGAGGCGACAACCTCGAAGGTGGATGATGACCAGATGTTCTACTGCCTGCAACGCGGCATGGACGAGGAAGAAGCCGTGGCGCTGATCGTGAACGGCTTTGCCAAGGAAGTGCTTCAGGCACTGCCGATGGAATTCGCCATGGAAGCACAACAGCTTGTTGCGATCTCGCTGGAAGGGTCGGTGGGGTAACGGCGTCCGTCCCGGAGGCCATAACCGCCAGAGGCGTGTCGATCATGAATGATTTCCCGACCAGAACACCAGAAAGCGAACCGCGCGTCGCGCGTGCTTTCTTTGCGCACTATTTCAGTGCGCAAATTCTGGGCCGTCTGGCTTTCACGAGTGGTCTGATCGGGGCGGCTTTCGGGTTCGTTCTCGCCGCAGCTACTGGCCTGATGCACCCGTTTCTGGGCTCGGTTCTGGGGGCTGGCTTGATGGCGATCCTCTTCAAGGTGGTTCTTGGTCGTCATGTCGCCGCCAAGCACCATGAACTTGATGAACACCATCGGGATCTGGCCCGCAATCGCGAAGCGGAAACGCAGCGCCAGATTGCAGAGATGAAAGCGCGCAAGGCAAAGGAGGAGCGGGCATGAGCCGCAAACTCGAAAGCTTCATTCCCTTTGGGCTGCCCGTTCTGGGCGGGCTGCTGGGCGTGATCTGGGTCAACCTCAACAAGTTCGACTTCATCAATCCGGTTCTTGGCATCGGTCTCGGCGCCATCGCCGGCTGGGCCGCTGCCCGGATCATCCTCACAATCATCCGCAGGAGCCGTCACTGATGGAAACGATCAACCAGTTGATGCAGCAATCCGTCGGCGTTGGCGCGGGCATCGCATTTGGCTCGATGGTGGGGTTCGGTATTCGCAAGCGGTCTGGAAAGACCGAGGGGCTGATTGGCGGCTCCGTGCTGGTGACCTCTGCTGTCGCCGGGATGGTCGCCATGAGCGTGATGATGCTGATCAAGTATATCGGAGGATAAGACATGATCGTGACAACCACACCGAGCGTCGAAGGACGTAAGATCATCGACTACCGCGGCATCGTTGTTGGCGAGGCCATCATGGGTGCCAACGTGGTGCGCGATGTCTTTGCCTCGATCACCGATATCGTGGGCGGCCGTTCGGGCGCCTATGAAAGCAAACTGCAGGACGCCCGCGACACCGCGCTTGCAGAACTCCAACAACGCGCCACCGCCGTGGGCGCAGATGCCGTTGTCGGCGTCGATCTCGATTACGAAGTTGTAGGCCAGTCGATGCTGATGGTCTCGGCTTCGGGCACCGCAGTGGTGCTGGACTAAGGACAGGGGCCGCTTGGCCACAGGATACGCGAAGGAAGAAAAGATGCTGGAAATCAAAGGCCTGAAGGTCAAACTTGAAGAAGAGGAAAAGCAGATCCTCAAAGGCGTGGACCTGACCGTGGAAGCGGGCAAGGTACATGCGATCATGGGTCCGAACGGGTCCGGCAAATCGACGCTGTCCTATGTTCTGTCGGGCCGCGACGGATACGAAGTGACCGAGGGCGAAGCCACCCTTGATGGCGAAGACCTGCTTGAACTGGAAGCCGAAGAACGCGCCGCAGCCGGCCTGTTCCTTGCGTTCCAGTACCCGGTGGAAATTCCCGGCGTCAGCAACATGACCTTTCTGCGCACCGCCGTGAACGCACAGCGCAAGGCACGTGGTCAGGACGAAATGTCGGCCGCCGAATTCCTCAAGGTGGTGCGCGCCGAGGCCAAGAACCTCAAGATCGACGCGGATATGCTCAAGCGTCCGGTCAATGTCGGCTTCTCCGGCGGTGAGAAAAAGCGCAACGAGATCCTCCAGATGGCGATGCTCGAGCCGAAGATGTGCATCCTTGACGAAACCGACTCCGGTCTCGACGTGGACGCCATGAAGCTGGTGTCCGAAGGTGTGAACGCCCTGCGTGATGCGGGCCGCAGCTTCCTTGTCATCACCCACTACCAGCGCCTGCTGGACCACATCAAACCCGACGTGGTGCACATCATGGCAGACGGCCGCATCGTGAAAACCGGTGGCCCCGAGCTGGCGCTCGAAGTTGAAAACAACGGCTATGCCGACATCCTCGCGGAGATGGCATAATGGCTCTGGATGATCTGAAAGTGTCGGCCACCGAGGCGCGTCTTGGCGCCATGGTGTTGCCCGACGTCGGATGCACCAAGGAGGCGCGCGAAGCCGCCCTTGGCCGTGTCCGTTCGATGGGCCTGCCGCATCGTCGCGACGAGTACTGGAAATACACCCGCCCTGACACGCTGGTTCAGCCCGAAGCGCCCAAGGCGTCGGTTCTGGAAGCGGATGAACCGCTGATGTTCCACGATGTGGATCGTCTGAAGATCTGGTTCGTTGATGGTGTCTTCAGCGCCGAGCTGTCCGATGACCTGAGCCTCGAAGGGGTTCAGATCGACCGTTTGGAAGATGTCTGCTGCAAAGATGACCACTGGGCAGAAGACCTCTACGGCACGTTGGAAGCCACCGGCCACGATCCGGTTCAGCGCCCGCTGGCCGCGCTCAACACCGCCTATGCCGGTGATGGCGTAACCATCCGCGTGACCGGCAAACCGTCCAAGCCGATCAGCCTGATCTACACCCACGAAGCCGACGACTCGGATGTGTTCCTGCACCACGTTGTCCGCGTCGAGAGCGGGGCAGAGGCAACCATTCTTGAAAACGGTCCGGCGGCTGCGCGCTTCAACAAGTGCATGGAGATCGACATCGCCGATGGCGGCAAGCTGCACCACGTCCGTGCGCAGGGCCGCGATCACGAGCGTCGCGCCATGACCCACATGTTCGCGCGTCTCGGCACCGAGTCGGTGTTCAAATCCTTCACCCTCACCGTGAACGGCGTCATGACCCGCAACGAATGCGTCATGACCCTGACCGGCGACGATGCCATTGCCCACGTGGCAGGGGCCTGTGTCGGTGACGGTGATTTCCACCACGACGACACCGTTTTCATCACGCATGACGCAGTGAACTGCGAAAGCCGCCAGGTGTTCAAGAAGGTGCTGCGCAACGGCGCGACCGGCGTGTTCCAGGGCAAGATCCTTGTTCAGCCCGGTGCCCAGAAGACCGACGGCTACCAGATCAGCCAATCGCTGCTTCTGGATGACGACAGCCAGTTCCTCGCCAAGCCGGAACTCGAGATCTATGCTGATGACGTGGCCTGTTCGCACGGCTCGACCTCGGGTGCGATCGACGAAGAGGGCCTGTTCTACCTGCGCGCCCGCGGCGTGCCCAAGGACATCGCGACCGACCTCCTGACACTCGCCTTCCTTGCCGAAGCGGTGGAAGAGATCGAGGACGAGGAGCTCGCGGCTGAAATCATCGACCGTCTCGAAGGCTGGCTGACCCGGAGACGTCAGGCCTGATGTCGGTCCTCCGCGATATTGCGGCAACTTATGGCGGGCCCCACAAGGTGGTGGCCCGTCATCTTGCCATGGGACAGCGCGAAGACCGCACGTTGGTGATCCTGATGGCCGCCTGCGTGATCTTCTTTGTCTCGACCTGGCCCCAGAACGCCCGCATTGCCCACCTTGAGGGGCAGGAGCTCAATCCGTTGATGGGCGGGTCGCTGATGGCGTGGATCTTCATCGCGCCGCTGGTGTTCTACATCCTTGCCACCGTGGTTGGCGTAATCCTCAAGATGTTCGGTTGGAAGGGCGGCGGCTATGGCAGCCGCGTTGCGCTGTTCTGGGCCTTGCTTGCGGCATCTCCGCTGGTGCTGCTGAACGGGCTGGTGGCGGGTTTTATCGGGCCAAGCGTCCAGCAAACCCTTGTTGGCGCGATCTGGTTCGGCTTTTTCCTCTGGTTCTGGACAGCCGGCCTCCGGCAGGCGGGCAGGGTTGAAGCATGATGGCGTTCCTGATTGATCTGCTGGTTCTGACCGTCAAGAACCCGAGCGCCGCAGCTCAGCGCATAGCGGCCATGAACCTCAGCCGCGAAGATGGCTGGAGCGCCCTTGCGCTTGGTGCGATCCTGAACACTTTCCTCTACTACCTGAACCTGGCCCTGTTCCCGGTGCCACCGGATTTTCCGATCCCGGTGATCCAGGGCCCGTTCATTTTCCTGACACTCGCGTTGTCTTTCAACGTGATCCTGGTCTTCGGTCTGTTCTGGTGTGGCAAGATTGTCGGGGGCACCGGCCAATTGACAACGCTGGTTTCGGTGATTGCCTGGCTGATGCTGGCATTGGTGGCGGGTGATATCCTTTCGGTCCTCCTGCTGTTCCTGATGCCGCTGTTTTCAAGCCTCATCTCTCTCGGCATCAAGCTCTACGCGATCTGGGTGCTTTTGAACTTCATCAAGGTCGCGCATGGCTTGCCCAGCATCGGCGCGTCTGTCTTCACACTGGCCCTGACGGTTGTCGGCATGATCATGGGTATGTCCGTGTTCCTGTCTTTCATGGGCGTCACCGCAATAGGAATTAACTGATGTATGACGTGGCAAAGATCCGTGCCGATTTCCCGATCCTCTCGCGCGAGGTGAACGGCAAGCCGCTGGTCTATCTCGACAATGGAGCCTCGGCCCAGAAGCCGCAGGTGGTGATCGACGCGGTCACCAATGCCTATGCCAATGAATACGCCAATGTGCACCGCGGTCTGCACTATCTGTCGAACCTCGCGACCGACAAGTACGAGGCCGTGCGCGGGATCATCGCGAGGTTCCTCAACGCCGCCAGCGAAGACGAGATCGTGCTGAATTCGGGCACCACCGAGGGCATCAACATGGTGGCCTACGGCTGGGCCATGCCGCGCATGCAGGCGGGCGACGAGATTATCCTGTCGGTGATGGAGCACCATGCAAACATCGTGCCCTGGCACTTCCTGCGCGAACGTCAGGGCGTGGTCATCAAATGGGTCGACGTGGATTCCACCGGCGCGCTTGATCCGCAGGCGGTGATCGACGCCATCACCCCCAAGACCAAGCTGATCGCCGTGACCCAGTGTTCCAACGTCCTTGGCACCATGGTCGATGTGAAAACCATCACCGAAGCCGCCCATGCGCAGGACGTGCCGGTTCTGGTGGACGGCTCGCAGGGCTCGGTCCACGCGCCTGTGGATGTTCAGGACATCGGCTGCGACTTTTACGCTATCACCGGCCACAAGCTCTATGGGCCGTCCGGCTCGGGCGCGATCTACTGCAAGGCCGAACGCATGGCCGAAATGCAGCCCTTCATCGGGGGCGGCGACATGATCAAGGAAGTCTCGAAAGAGGCGGTGATCTACAACGATCCACCGATGAAGTTCGAGGCAGGCACCCCCGGCATCGTGCAGACCATCGGCCTCGGCGTCGCGCTTGAGTACCTGATGGAACTGGGCATGGATAATGTCGCCAAACACGAGGCGGGACTGCGCGACTATGCCATGCAGAAATTCAACGGCCTCAACTGGATGCAGGTACAGGGCACCACGCCCGACAAGGCCGCGATCTTCTCGTTCACGCTGGACGGGGCAGGGCACGCGCATGACATCTCGACCATCCTCGACAAGAAGGGCGTTGCCGTGCGCGCTGGCCACCACTGTGCCGGCCCGCTGATGGATCACCTCGGCGTCACCGCCACCTGCCGCGCCTCCTTCGGCCTCTACAACACCACCGAAGAGGTCGACACGCTGGTCGAAGCACTGGAACTGGCCCACGAATTGTTCGGTTGATTGCCATTTTCCCGATTGCGGGGCGTCGCCAGTCTGGCTATACCCCGCAACACGCGCACCTTTAGCTCAGCTGGATAGAGCGCTGCCCTCCGAAGGCAGAGGCCAGAGGTTCGAATCCTCTAAGGTGCGCCACTTCTCCAAAACGACTTTGATCTAATTGGTTTTTTTGCGATTATGGAAACTAGGCGAGGCGAGTTTCCACGGTTCTGGTCTTGTTCTGTTCTCGAAACGAGAATCCGCTTGTTTGCATTCCGCGTGTAGTGGGTGATCTCTGCAAGGTATTCGTTGCCGATCCATGCGCCGACTTGGTGGGGTGGCGACCTGTGCCTTTCGGGGATCGCTGCACGCTCTGTGAGGGCAAACCCTCAACGCCGTACACAATATCAAACAACCACCGAGGCCGATATGAAGCTTCAATCACAGAGAACCGAAGAAAAGCAGCTTCATGCCTGCGCCTTGTCGTAGCTGTAACGAACCCAGATCCGAAGAAATTCCGGCCAGACGCCCGCGCTGTCTTCAGCGTCAGTGAATTTTCTGACGTGGATAGGTATCTGTTTTTATTTATTAAATTGTAGCGCAACCTTAGCGCGGCGTATTTAGTATCTGAAACCACTTTCAAAACCGATACTCGCCATCTGGAAGATATTGTGTCGCCGTAACCAAGGTCATAGCGGCAACGACTTCCACGCAAAACATGGACCGATTGAGAGGAAGTTTTTGAACTCGCTTGCGCAGCGCTTGATGAAGAACTTCGACATTTACGTCTGTCACAAATCGGCTATTAAAGCCTTGGTTGCAAACTCCGGCTTCGAGCACTCGCGCCCTATTGAACTGACCCAGTTGCCGAAACTACTGGGGAAAGCCCTTTCTTGACCATAGGGGGTATCAATCTCGCTCAGCGCTTTCGCGTCAACAAGGAAGTAAGATCATGAAACTCGTAATTCATTGCGGCCTTCACAAGACCGGAACTACAAGCTTCCAAAACTTTTGCTGCGATAATCGATCAACACTCTTGGACGTCGGCATTCATTACCCACCCTATAAGGACAATTACCAGCACAGCTTCTTGATACACGACATTCAAGAAAACGGGATGAGCAGCATTCAGGAGTATCTTGATCGCGCTTACGCTGAAGCCCGAGGCCTGTGCCATACCGTGCTACTGAGTGGAGAAGACTTTGAGAACTGTATTGTTGATGTTTCTCTAGCAGCCGATATTGAATCAGCTGCATACAAAACAGGCTTTGAATCAGTAGCTTGGGTGGTTGTCACGAGGGATCAAGACGAATTGTTGCACTCTTTGTACGCAGAGATGAGCAAGCACGGTGTCACATTGCGTTTGGACAAATTGAAACAATGGGCCGCAAAGCGAGGCTGCCTGTATATCTCGGCAAATCTTTGTAATTATATCTTTGTTTTGGACTACTATCGATTTGAGGATCGCTTTAAGCAGCATACTTCTGGTGCTCACATAGTGCTACGCTTTGAGGATTTTGTTCGAGACACCATTGGCATGGCACTCTTTGAAGAAATATTGCCGGAAGAAAAGCTTGCTGCGCTTCGTAAAACAGCAGTGCCCAAGTCGGGCAAAAAAAATAAACGGCTCGGCAAATACCAAGTTGAAGCCAATTATATTGCAACGGCGCTTGGGGTGGAGCGTTTTAGCAAGCGTCAATATTCGTTTCTGCTTGCACCACTCATCTGGCTCAGTCGTCGAAAAGCATGACCAGAGGAACTTGCGGCTACCCCGTCGATCGCACGGTGTAGTGGTGACGGTGCCCGTTTTGTGGAGAGGTGCCATTTGATAGGCTTGGTTTACACCAGTGGTGTTCCGGGAATGGTGTTTTACTGACCCTGTGAAACCGGCTAACCCGCAGTCCAACGACTAGCGGCAATCCGGCGGTGCCTATCGCACAATCATTGCGTGCATTTCGCCCCTTTCCCTGAGCCAAAGCTTGACCTTGGGGCAGGCAATGGGGCTCAATGGCGGCCAAATTGTACTGGTATGTCAGGTCAAGCAACCGCGTGAATTTTTGCGGCTCTTGCCTGTTTTTGAGTTCACTAACCCATTCCGCCTGCGAGATTGTACGGAGTCATTCATGTCCCCCATCCAGAAACCGCTGTTCACCCTGCCACAAGGTTATGTCGTTTCCATCGGTGAAACCCGCGAACCCGTAAACAGCTTTTTTGTCCCGAGCCTGATGATCTACGGCACCGACGGCACGCCTGTGCTGGCCGGGCCTTTGCGGTTTGCCACCGGCACGCCCTATGATGATCCCAGCGCCGATATTCAGATCCGCGGTGTGTTCCAGCGCGATGACGGCGGGTTCTCGGTGGCCTTTGGCGGCTCGCTCGGCGGTTTCTTCCAGACCGACATCTACCGCGTCGAGATTTCCGCCACCGGCAGCCTCCTTGGACCGGCGACCCTGATCACACCCGGCGCCACCGACTATCTCGCAACGCCCGCCGAGAAGCTGTTGTTGCAGGCCGATGGCAGCATTCTCTACACCTCCGGCAAGTGGCTTCTGAAGCTCAATCAGGACGGATCCGAGGCGGTCCGCGTCAACACCGATCCCAGCGGCGGTTTTGAATCCGTGAGCGGCGGCAATGTCGTCGAGGTCGCTGGCGGTTACCTGATGACCTATCTCGTGCGCAACGGCGCGTCCGAGGCTGAAGTGCGCGGCCAGTTCTTCGATACAAATCTCGCGCTGGACGGGACGACCTTCACCATCCACGAAGGCATCCACGTTCTTGCCACGGGGCACGGCCATATCGACACCGTGGTCCTGAGCGATGGCCGCATCGCGGTGGCTTGGTCCACCGACAAGACCTCCGGCGGTGACCCCGACACCTCGGAAAGCGCGGTCTACCTCAAGATCCTGAACGCCGATGGCACCACCGCCGTGGCCGAACAGCTTGTCAATGTCGACAACTACGCTGGCGCGCAGGACTGGGTGTCGCTCTTTGCTCTGGCCAATGGCGAAGTGGCGCTGACCTATGGCACCGAAACCGGTTTTACCCCGACCAACGCCCAGCACGTGGTCTTCTTCGACGAAACCGGAACCGCCTTTGACGAATATACCCAGACCGGCATTTCACCGCGTGACAGCGAATACCTTTATGTCACCACCGACGGATCCGTCTTCCGCATCGATCAGGATCCCGAGGGCGAAGTCTACCAGATGATCGACCCCAACGCGGCAGGCACCACAGGCGAAGAATTCACCGTCTCGCGCGCCTTCAACGGCGAGTTGGCGCAGGACGGCGAACTGGCGATCCTGAACGACGGCAGCGCGATCGTGGTCTATGACCACACCAACCTGACGGGCTATGTGCAAAAGGTCGACCTCTCCGACGACAGCGTCACCGATCTTGCCATCATCTCGGGTGCCGACAACCTCTCTGTGGCGGCTCTGTCGGATGGCAACTTCGCCGTCATCTACCAGAACTTCAGCGATCACGTGCTGGCCCGTATCTACGCGCCTGACGGCAGCATTGTGACCTCGGAATTCACCATACACGCGGGCCAGAGCGAAGAGATCGAGGTGCACGCCACCAGCACCGGTTTCTTCGTCTCATTTACCGACAACGAGGGCGCGGCGGATGATCTGCTGACGGGGCAGTTTTTCAACAACGCGGGCACCGCGCAGGGCACTGCGTTCATTCCGCAACCCACGCTCGAGGCCGCACAGGCCGCCGATGCCACGGTCCTGTCGAACGGCACGCTTGTGACAGTCTGGAACAGCGACCAGCGCAGCACGCCCTTCGAGAACCACCTGACCGTGCAGCTTTACAATGCCGCCGGCACCTCGATTTCCGGCCCGACCGAACTGGGTGAAATCAACAACTGGTCGCCAGTGCGCGTTTCCGAAAATCCCGATGGCGGGTTCGTCGTTGTCTACTTCACCGCCGACAACACCTTCATGATGCAGAAGTTCACCGCCGCCGGGGCCACGGACGGCGGCCCGCTCCAGCTGCACAGCCAGTCAACCGATGACGGAACGCTGCCCGACGTGGCCACCATCAGCCAGGATCAGGCCTTTGACATGGTGGTGCTGCCGAACGGGCAGCTGGTACTGGCCTATACCGTCAACACCGCCAACGACGGCAAGGACGTGCGCTATGGCGTCTATACGCTGGACGGGGTGATTGTCACCGAAAGCCGCACCGCAAGCGTGAACACCGACGATGATCAGTTCGGTGTCGACCTTCAGGTCATCGACAACAAGACCGCGCTGCTTGTCTTTACCGATGACACCAACGTGCAGTTCAGCTCGCAAAGCTCGATCCAGGCGATCCGCATCCAGGGCGGTGATCTGCCGCCGGGGCCGACCGCCGGTGATGATTTCGTGAACGGCACCGACCGCGATGACACCATTGCGCTTTTGGGTGGGGATGACACCTTCAACGGCGACAACGGCGATGATTTTGCAGATGGCGGCGCGGGCAATGACACCCTGAACGGGGATGGCGGCAACGACACCCTCAAGGGCTTTGGCGGGGCGGATGAATTGAACGGCGGCGATGGCAACGACACGCTTGACGGGGCCAACGGCGCAGACAGCCTTTCCGGCGGGGATGGCAACGATCTGTTGAAGGGCGGCGCACTGGGCGACACGCTTGACGGCGGCGCGGGCAATGACCTGTTGCAAGGCAATGCCGGAGACGACAGCGCCCTTGGCGGCGCGGGCGACGACACCATCAACACCCATGGCGGCAACGATACAGTCGACGCGGGCGAGGGTGCCGATCTCGTGCGCATGGGTGGCGGCAACGATCTCTTCACCGACGTCGCCGAGGCCGGCGCGACGGGGCGTGACACGGTCTACGGGCAGGGCGGCAACGACACCATCACCGGCGGTGGCGGCAATGACGTTCTTTATGGTCAGGCCGGTTCGGACCGCATCGCCGGGGGCGACGGGTTCGACAGGATCTATGGCGGCGATCAGGGTGACGTGCTGTTTGGCGGCCGTGGCGGCGACACGGTTGCCGGTGGTGACGGCAAGGACAACGCCACCCTTGGCGATGGCAACGACCTCTGGCTCGACACCCTGACCATGGGCGCGGCCCAGGCCGATACCGTCAAAGGCGGCAAGGGGGCCGACACCATTCAGGCGGGCGGCGGCAATGACGTGCTGACCGGCAACAAGGGCGCCGACAGTTTCGTCTTCCTCGGTACCGCGTTCGAGGCCGACCGCATCACCGACTACAAGAAGGGCCTCGACAACTTTACCCTCGATGATGCGCTCTGGGGCGGTGGTCTGACGGCGCAGCAGGTGGTCGACACCTACGCTGATGACATCACCGGCACGGTGATCTTTGATTTCGGCAACGGCAACACCATCACCTTTGACGGCGTGACCCGCACCAACTTCCTTGATCAGGACCTGATCATCGTCTGACCCTTGCCCAAATTCTAGGCGGTGACAGAAATCGCTTCACGTGCTAACCACGTGGGACGATGCGAAAACGAACCCGGCGCGTGAACCAGGCGCGCCGGGGATTTACGACAAGCGATTTCAAGGTGCCCCGCGCGACCCCAAAGGGGATAGGACGCACCCGGAATTGATGAAGGGGGATTTCGATGATCATCAGGTTTAACTTTTTTACACCGTGGACCTACAACTTCATGGACGCGGCCTTTACCGCAGATCCGATTAACCCCGGTGCCCCGCTCGAAGGCATATTCTCCCCCACTATTCCGGGCTTTAGCTATATCTGGTCGCACGCTTTCACGTCTTTTGTAACCGTGTTTACCGGGGGCGGGCTTTTTATGGACGGGCCTTCCGAAATTGGAGGCATCAACCCGGACTCGGGCACGATCAATACCATCGATTTTTTCGACGCGTTCGGCGCAACCCATGTGCAGATCACCAACGCCTTTATCGATGCAGGTACCTTCGAAACCGGGTTGACGCAGGAATATACCGTTGGCGACTCCGGCCATTTGAACTTCGTGTTTGGATCAGAGCCTCTGACGGTCGACTTCGCTCCGGTCTTTGCACCCGTCAATGTGGCTCTTCTCCCCGACTATATCCGCAACAACATTGATACGATCTTCGGTGGCTCAGGAGCGGATATACTCGATTTCAGCCAGTTCTCTTCGATATCTCCGATCACCGCGTGGGGGAGAGCGGGGAACGATGCTATCATAGGACGCGAAGGCAACGACCTGTTCTATGGTGGAATTGGCAACGACACGCTTATCGGCGGCAATGGCAATGACACCCTTATCGGAGGTACGGAAAACGACAGCATTTCCGGCGGCCACGGTGACGACTCCATTGAAGGGGGAGACGGAAACGACAGCCTTGACGGTGGGTGGGGCAACGACACGATCAAGGGTGGGGCTGGCAACGACACCATCCACGGTGGTCTTGGTGGCGGACCTTTCACAGGTGTGCTCGATGGCGGTTCCGGTGACGATTTCATCCAGTCCGGTTTTGGCGTCACCAACATGACCGGCGGCACTGGAAAAGATACCTTTGCCGCGCAACATGGCGAATTTGATGGCAGCGCGATCCTCGACTACGAAATCGGTGAACGCATTCTGTTCCTTGATGGTGGCAGTGTCACCAAGTGGAACAACTGGGCCACGATCACCGAACAGGGCACCGGCCACTATTCGAACTCGACCGCGCCGCTTGGTATCACGTCCACCAATATCGGTGGCAATCTCCACGTCACTGTAACCATGCAGATGGACCGGACCAGCGCCGGAAACATCTTCTCGGACACCTTCGTTCTCATGGGATACGGCGCGACACCGGGGTCGGTTGTGGCCATCATGGACCTGCCAACCTCGTTCCATAGCAACGCAAACATCGACACCGAACTGTTCTTCGCACCGGCGGCGGGCCTGCTGACGGCAACGGCGGGCAATGACACCATCCTTGGCACCAACGCGGCCGAGGCTCTGAACGGCGGCGCCGGAGAAGACGCGATGCACGGCCTGCGCGGTAACGACACCCTTGATGGCGGTGACAACAACGACCGCATTGTCGGTGGACGTGGTCGTGACCTGCTGATCGGTGGTAATGGCAACGATTACCTGTTCGGGTCCTCTGGCGATGACAGGTTGCAGGGCGATGCAGGCAACGATCTTCTGTTTGGCGGTGACGGGCGCGACAAGATTTTTGGGGGTGCCTCCAACGACACGATCTCTGGCAACAATGACAATGATACGATCAATGGCAATGACGGGGATGATGTCCTTTACGGTGGTGCGGGATCGGATATCCTGCGCGGTGGCACCGGCCATGACCAGATGCACGCCGGCCACTTTGCCTTTAGCCAACACGACGCCGGAACGACGAACCAGCTCTTTGGTCAGGACGGAAACGATATGCTCTATGGCGCCGACGGTCAGGATCTCCTGAGCGGCGGTAACCACAACGACATCCTTTGGGGCGGCAATGCTGACGACACGGTTCTTGGTGGCGACGGCAATGACTCGGCCGACGGAGCAGAGGGCAATGACTCGGTCGACGGAGGCATCGGAAATGACACCGTTGTCGGCTGGCGTGGTGACGACACTTTGCTTGGCGGCAAGGGCAAAGACAGCCTGCGCGGCGACGATGGTGTTGATCTTCTCGATGGTGGAGACGGTGCCGACACCCTGCACGGCGGAAACAACTCTGACACGCTGAACGGCGGTGTGGGAAGTGACTCGCTTCTTGGTGACGACGGCCAGGATGTCTTGAACGGTGGCTCCTTCGGCGACATTGCCCGCGGTGGTCGCGGGCGTGACCTCGTGAACGGAGACGCCGGCAATGACCGTCTTTTCGGTGACAAGGGCGATGACACGCTGAACGGTGGTCTCGGCAACGACAAACTCGCCGGCGGATCGGGCAACGACACTCTCGACGGTGGCGCTGGCAATGACACCCTGAACGGCAGCGTGGGCAGCGACACCTTCATGTTCGGGGCCGGAAACGATGTTGTGACCCGCTTTGTCAACGACGTCGACACGCTGTTGCTTGACGAAAGCGCGCTCTGGGGCGGTGGTCTGACCATCGCGCAGGTGTTGACCATCTACGGGGACGACAGCAGCGGCACCCACATCGACTTTGACTTTGGCGGTGGCAACACACTTCGCCTGAATGGCATCACGGCTCTGGGTGATCTGATCGACGATCTGGCGTTCTTCTAAGGCGATTTCCAATCCGGAAAACATCAGGGCGGCCCCGCATTCGGGCCGCCTTTTTTGCTGCAATGCGGCGGGTTTGGTGGCTTGTCCGACTCATCAAGATGCGCTCACGTGGCCGGAACACAACTGCGGACACCACCATGCCACTTCCCTTCGATCACTTCGCCGCCAGCCTGACCTACGACGACCTGCCCGAAGAGGTGCTCGCCATCCTGCGGCGCAGCTTCCTGGATACCATGGGCGTTGCCGCCGTCGGCAGCACGACCCCCATGTCCGCCATCGCCCGCAAAGGCGCGCTTGCGCTGTTCGGGGCGGGCACGGCAGGCTCAGCCCAAATGCTGATGGACGGGCGCGAGGCCAGCCCTGCAGGCGCAGCCATGGCCGGGGCCTTCACCGTCGACAGCATCGACGCCCATGACGGCACCACGCCCTGCAAGGGCCACGCGGGCTCGGCGATCTTTCCGGCCACGATCGCCATGGCGCAGGCCGAAGCCTCGCAGGGCAGGGCGCTGACCGGCCGCCGCTTTGCCGAAATCCTCGCCGTTGCCTATGAAGTCAGCTACCGCGCGGGCCTTGTCCAGCACGCCACCTGCGCCGACTACCACACTTCCGGCGCCTGGACCGCTGTCGGCGTGGCGGCGGCGGGGGCGCGCATGCTGTGCGGCAATGATCCCGAAATCATCCGTCACGCCGCCGGGATCGGTGAATACCACGGCCCGCGCAGCCAGATGATGCGCTGTATCGATTTTCCCACCAACGTCCGCGATGGAGTGGGGTGGGGCGCGCCGTCCGGTGTCACCGCCGCCTATCTCGCTGCCGACGGCTTTACCGGCGCGCCTGCGCTGACCTGTGAAGGGCCGGGGTCAGAGCCGTTCTGGGAAGACCTCGGGCAGGGTTGGCGCGTGGTGGATCACACCCACTACAAGGCCTATCCCTGCTGCCGCTGGTCGCACCCGTCGGTCGACGCCGTGCATGACCTGATGCAGGAGCACGCCCTCAGCCATGACATGATCGACAGCATCGAGATCAAGACTTTTCACTATGCCACGCGTCTTGCCGGACATGAGCCGATGACGCAGGATGAATTCGCTTATTCCATCGCTTTTCCGGTCGCGGCCATGGCGGTGCGTGGGCAGATCGGTGTAAACGAGTTGAGCGAGCAGTCCTTGTCCGATCCGGACATTTTGAGGCTATCAAGGACAGCAAAACTGATCGATGATGATCATTTTACAACAATTAGCACGGAAAAGCGGTGGGCTCAGGTCACGCTTGTCCTGAAGTCCGGTCAGCGTATCGAAGACGCCCCGCGCACGCCGAGAGGGGACGCAGACATGCCCCTAAGCGACAGCGAGATCATCACCAAGTACCACCGGCTCGCCGATCCGGTACTTGGCAACGACCGCGCGTCCAAGATTGCAGCCCTCAGCGGACGGTTCGACAGCCTCGATGCCGACGAGCTGACCTACCTGATGACGCTCTGCACCAACCCCACATAAGTATTCCAAACACGATATATCTACAGATTGATATATATCAAAGATACATCCTTGATGCGCGTTTTAACAATGAGACGCGCGCATACCCAGCTATATGCAAGGGAGGATCAAGATGTATCTCAAACGGGCCGTATTGGGCCTTGGGCTGGCCGTGGGAGTGGCCGGTCTTGCCCTGGCCAATGAACCGGCGATTAGCTCATCCACCGCCGACCACTCGAAATTTCCCAGCCTGCAAAAGGACTTCACCTCTGGCCCCGAGGTGACCGAGGCCTGCCTTGAGTGCCACACCGAGGCGGATGACCAGTTCATGCACTCGATCCACTTCCGCTGGGACTACGAACACCCTGAAACCGGCCAGCGTCTTGGCAAGAAGAACGTGATCAACGCCTTCTGCGGTTCGGTCGCAGGCAACGAACCGCGCTGTACCTCCTGTCACGCGGGCTATGGCTGGGAGGACATGTCGCAAGAGCCACCCAAAGACGCCAACGCCAAGGATTGCCTTGTCTGCCATGACAAATCGGACCAATACACCAAGCTGGCGACCGGGGCAGGGCACCCGCCGATGGAGGCCAAGGGCAAAACCATCACCGGCGCCAAGGCCTGGGCCGTTGATCTCAAGAAGGCCGCGATGAGCGTCGGCATGCCCGACCGGGACAATTGCGGCAATTGCCACTTTTACGGCGGCGGCGGAGACAACGTGAAACACGGTGATCTCTCGTCCGTGCTGTATGATCCGCCACGCGAAGTCGACGTGCACATGTCCAAGGACGGCGAGAACATGGTCTGTTCCGATTGCCACGTCAGCGACCGCCACCAATGGGCCGGTTCGCGCTACAACGTGACCGCCTCCGATCCACACGGCACCGGAAAACCGGGCGAGGCCCGCAGTGCCGCAACCTGTCAGTCCTGCCATGACAACGATCCGCACCCGGCGAACATCAAGGGCCTCAAGCTGAACGATCACACCGACAAGCTGGCCTGTCAGACCTGTCACATCCCGGAATACGCCCGTGGCGGCGTGCCAACCAAATCCTTCTGGGATTGGTCGACAGCGGGAAAGCTGAACGAGGACGGCTCGATCATCAAGGAAGACAACTATGTCTCCTCGAGTGGCAAGCACATGCACACCTACATGTCGACCAAGGGCCATTTCGACTATGCCGAAGATGCCACCCCGCACTATGCGTGGTTTGACGGTCAGGTCGAGTATTCGACCATCGACCGCAAGATCGACCCGACACAGGTTGTCGACGTGAACCAGATCAAGGGGGATCCCACGGACGGCACCTCTCGCATCTGGCCTTTCAAACGGATGGAAGGGCGGCAGGCCTATGACAGCGTCAACAACACGCTGGTCTATACCCATGTCTGGGGGCCAAAGACCGATACCGCCTTCTGGACCAATTTCGATTGGCCCAAGGCGATTGAGGCAGGCATGAAGGCCGCCAATCAACCGTACTCGGGGCAATACGGGTTCGTGGATACCTACATGTACTGGCCGATCACCCACATGGTGGCCCCGGCGGATCAGGCGGTGGACTGTGTTGAATGCCATGCCGAAGACGGGCGTCTTGCCAATGTGGCCGGTGTTTTCATGCCCGGCACCAACACAAACAGCCTTGTCGGGTTGCTTGGCAAGGCCTTGATCCTGCTCACACTTCTTGGCGTTCTTGGTCACGCGGCCCTGCGCCTCTTTAGCCGTAACGGAGGCAGCCATGAATAAACGTATCGTCAAGGTTTACCCGTTCTTCGAACGCTTCTGGCACTGGGCACAGGTGCTCCTGATCCTGGCCCTCATGGTGACCGGCATGGGGTTGAATGGCGTCCACGGCCTGATCCCCTTCGGTCCAGCCGTCATGTTGCACACGCTGGCCGCGCTGGTTTTGTTGGCGCTCTGGATCTTTGCGACCTTCTGGCTGTTCACCACCGGCGCATGGCGTCAGTTCATCCCCAAGATCGAAGGCATGCTGTCGGTGGCGCGCTTCTATGCCTACGGCGTTTTCAAAGGTGAGGAGCACCCTTACGAAAAGATCTTCTGGCGCAAGCACAACCCGCTTCAGGCCGCGACCTACTTTGTGCTCAAGTGGTTCATTTTCCCGGCGATCTGGGTCACGGGTCTCCTCTACCTGACCTACAACTTCTGGGCCGATGGCAACTCAATCGTCGCGATCACCCTGATTGCCAACCTGCATCTCCTGTCGGCCTATGTGATCGGGGCGTTCATCATCGTGCATATCTACCTGCTGACGGTGGGGCATGGCTTCCGAAGCCACGTACAGCCGATGATCACCGGCTATGACGAGATCGACCTGACGCCTGAGCAGGAAGCCTATCTTGAAACCAACGAGCCAAACCGCCTGAAACCCTTGCAAGGCTAGGGCAGGGACTGCAAAGGCCGTTTCCATCCTACCCTTGGGCCTTTGCCAGAAAAGGCGCTCTCACGGGCGCCTTTTCATTTGTTCAGGCAACGCGCGCGAGGGGCGTTGACAGGGCGCATTCCGTTAAATCTGTGAGTTCACCTCTGCAATACCGACGTGATACCGACGCAATACACATGTCTGATTTTGCAGAAATTCCGGTTAACCTTCACAGCCGAAGCCCGCAATCCCGACTTCCGAGCATAAGAAAAGCCGGCCCCGAATACTGGAAACCGGCTTGGAAAGCGTGATTTTCGAAAGACGTTAACGGCCCCAGGTGCGGACAGGACCACAATCCATATGCACGAAGTTCGACCCCGAGTAGCGGCCCACGCCACCGGCACGACAGGCGCTTGCGGCGCGTGCCATCTGGCTCACCGAACGTGACCCCAGACGCAGGTCTGCCGCCTGACCCTTCATGTGCAGCGAATTCTTGGCCACACCGCGCGACCGGCTGCGCAGCATCGCGTTGGTCTGCGGGCTGCGGTAGCCCGACAGCAGCATATAGGGTTCGTTCACATCCATCATGTTGTGCGCGGCGGCCATGATGTCGATGGTACGCAGGTCCATGGTCTTGACGCCATTGGTGCGCCAGTCGCGCATGAACTTGTTGATTTCTTTCACGGATTCTTTGATGTACTCGCCTTCGATCCAGTAGATCGTATCGAGGCGCTCGCCGGTGCGGCCCGAGTACATACGGATGCGACGGATATCGCCAGCGCCCTTGAGGAAACCCGCTGCATTGGAGAAGGTTGGTGCGGCTACGAGTGTGGTTGCCGCAAATGCGCGCAGCAAGCCGCGCCGCGTAAAGCTCACAGAACTGTTATCGTTCATCGTTTCTAGCGCCTGTCCCGTCGCTACCTTTTTGATATCGCCACGATTTTTCGTGGTCGCGTTGTATCCATCCCCAGATGCGCACCTTATGCCACAAAGCGAATCCCTGACCAAGTGTTCATTTCCGGCATGCGCGGAATGTGGAATAATTTAGGCGGAAATCTGCTGAAACTTCGTAAATTTCGCAGATGTGGCGTAGAAGTCGCGCATTTTCCCCTTGAGCCGCAGCATTACCAATTGTGAATGGACACACCCCGTTTTTTTCGGGACAACCATAGAAACGCATCGGTTTATTTGCGCGAGGAAGACCATATGTTGCTGTCATTTCATTCACTGCGTCGACATTTTGTGATTGCCGGTTTTGTGCTGGCAGCGCACGGGGGACTGCTTGCGACCCCTGCGCAGGCTGAACTGACCGCTTTCAAACAGGCGGTTGCCGAAACCGCTGCGCGTGATGCCGACATTGCCAAGTTCTACCGCGAAAACGGTTACCGCCCGATCTGGACCGGCACCGACGCCGATGATCTGGAGCGCCGCCTCGCCCTGTTGCAGGCGCTTGAGAACGCGGATGAACACGGTCTTCCCACGGCACGCTATGATTTCAACGCACTTTATCAGCAACTGTCTGAGGCCAAGACACCACGCGACCTTGGCAAGCTCGAAGTGGCCCTTGCCAAGGCGTATCTCGGATATGCCCGCGACGTTCAGACCGGCATGTTCGTGCCCTCTAAGCTCGACGAGGGCATTGTCCGCAAGGCGCCGGTGCGCGATCGCGGCCTCTACCTGTCGGAACTCCTGATCTCTGATCCGACCGACTACATCCGCGCGTTGCCGCCAACCACGCCGGAATACAATCGCCTGATGAAGGAAAAGCTGCGCCTCGAACGTGAGGCCGCCCGTGGCGGCTGGGGGCCCAAGGTCAAAGCCAAGAAACTTGAACCCGGTGACAAGGGCAACGCGGTTGTCGCTCTGCGCAACCGTCTTATCGCGCTCGGATACCTTCAGCGCAGCGCCGCAGGCACCTTCAATTCCGAAATGGAAAAAGCCGTTCAAGCCTTCCAGATCGACCACGGGCTTGAATCCGACGGCGTCGCCGGCGCCTCGACCATTGCCGAGGTGAACCGTACGCCGGTCGAGCGCTTGAAATCTGTCATTGTCGCGATGGAACGTGAACGCTGGCTGAACAAGCCGCGCGGTGAACGGCATGTCATGGTCAACCTGACCGACTTCAAGGCCAAGATCATTGACGACGGCAAGGTCACTTTTGAAACCCGTTCGGTTGTCGGCAAGAACCAGCATGACCGTCGCAGCCCCGAATTCTCGGACGTGATGGAGCACATGGTCATCAACCCGACGTGGAATGTTCCGCGTTCGATTGCGACCAAGGAATATCTTCCGATGCTGAAGAAGAACCCGAACGCAGTCAGCTATCTCAAGCTGATTGACTCGCGGGGGAAAGTGGTCAACCGCGGGGCCGTGGACTTCACGCAGTTCAGCGCCAACACCTTTCCCTTCGACATCAAGCAGCCGCCCAGCAAAAGCAACGCACTTGGCCTTGTGAAGTTCATGTTCCCGAACCGTCACAACATCTATCTGCACGACACCCCGGCCAAAAGCCTGTTTGCCCGAGAGGTGCGCGCCTTCAGCCATGGCTGCATTCGCCTGCACCAGCCGTTCGATTTCGCCTATGCGCTTCTGGCGGTACAGCAGGACAATCCCAAGCCGTACTTCCACAAGATCCTGAAAACCGGACGTGAGACGCAGGTCGATCTGAAGAAACACGTTCCGGTCCACATCATCTACCGAACCGCCTTTACCAACGCCAAAGGCCCGGTCCAGTATCGTCGCGACGTCTATGGACGTGACGCCAAGATCTGGCAGGCGATGGCCAATGAAGGGGTGGTCTTGCGGACGGTTCAGGGCTAAAACCCTCGCAAATTGCGAGGAATTCATGGCCCACACGATCCAGCAGATTGCTGACGCCATCGGCGCAGAAGCCTTTGGGAATACTGACCTTTTGGTAGAAAAAGTATCCGAGCCAGCAATGGCTGGCCCGGATGATCTTGCGCTTCTGACAAATCCCAAGTTCGCCGCTGGCCTGTCGCAGGGCAAGGCGCGTGCTGCCATGGTCTGGCCCGGCGCTGATTGGCAGGCGCTTGGACTTGAAGGTGGGCTTTATTCGCCGCGCGGGCGCTATGGCATGGCAGGGCTTTCGAAAATGATGGACCCGGGCCAGCACTTTGGCGAGGGCATCCACCCTTCGGCCGTGATTGATCCCAGCGCGGAAATTGGCGAGAACGTCTCGATTGCCCCGCTTGCGATCATCGGCCCGCGCGCCAGGATCGGTGCCAACAGCGTGATCGGCCCCCATTGTCATGTCGGCGCTGACGTCACGTTGGGCGAGGGGGCTTTCCTGCGCGAGATGGTCTCGATCGGCGCGCGCGCCACCATCGGCCGCAACTTCATCGCCCAACCCGGTGCGCGCATTGCCTCGGACGGATTTTCCTTTGTCACGCCAGAGAAATCGGGTGTTGAAGCGGCCCGCGAAACCCTGGGCGATCAGGGCGAAGTGAAATCCCAGGCCTGGACCCGCATTCATTCTCTCGGCTCAGTCACCATCGGTGACGATGTCGAGATCGGCGCCAACGCCTGCATCGACTGCGGAACCATCCGCGACACCCGCATCGGCAACGGTGTGAAACTCGACAACATGGTGCACATCGCCCACAACGTTGAAATCGGCGACAACACGCTACTTGCAGGTCAGTGCGGCATCGCAGGATCGACCAAGATCGGCAAGAACGTCGTGATGGGTGGCCAGTGCGGGGTCAGCGACAACACGACAGTCGGTGACAACGTGATTGCCGGCGGCGCAACCAAGATCCTCTCCAAGGTGCCGGCAGGCCGTGTTCTGCTTGGGTATCCGGCTGTCAAAATGGAGTCACATTTGGAGATGTATAAGGGGCTCCGTCGCCTGCCTCGGCTGTTCGCTGACGTGGCGGCGCTACAGAAAAAAGTTTCCAACTCGGAAACCAATGACTAAATGACTGCCAGTATTGGCGAAAGGAAGACATAATGAGCGTCAAGGACCAGGTTATCGAAATCATCGCGGAACAAGCCGTTCTCGAGCCATCCGACGTCACTCTCGAAAGCACGCTTGAAGATCTGGGCATCGACAGCCTTGGTCTGGTCGAAAGCATCTTTGCGATCGAGGAAGCCTTCGACATCACCGTACCTTTCAACGCCAATGAACCCACCGAGAGCGATTTTGACATTTCCTCGGTGGCATCCATCATTGCCGGTATCGAAAAGCTGGTTGCCGACCAGTCCTGACTTTTCCCCGATCCGGAGGATTGATCCATGAAACGTGTCGTGATCACCGGCGCCGGAACCATCAACGCTCTTGGCCACAACGTGGCCGATACGCTTGATGCGATGAAAGAGGGGCGCTGTGGTATCGGCCCCCTTGAAATGCGCGACGTTGACCGTCTTGCAATCAAGATCGGCGGGCAGGTGCGCGGCTTTGAAGCCGAAAACCTGTTCAACCGCCAGCAAAACGCGCTCTATGACCGCTTCACCCAGTTTGCCCTGGTTGCCGCCCGCGAGGCCATCGCCCAGTCCGGCCTTGAGTTTTCCGGCGAAATGGCGGCCCGTTCCGGCGTTGTGCTTGGCACCTCGGGCGGTGGTATGCAGACGCTCGACGAGAACTATCGCACGGTCTATGAGGACGGCAAGAACCGCGTGCACCCCTTCGTGGTGCCCAAGCTCATGAACAACGCCGCGGCCAGCCACATCAGCATGGAGTTCAACCTCAAGGGCCCCAGCTTTACCGTGGCCACCGCCTGTGCCTCGTCCAACCACGCCATGAGCCAGGCCTTCCAATTGGTACGCTACGGTGCGGCCCCCGTGATGGTCACGGGCGGGTCGGAATCCATGCTGTGCTTTGGCGGCGTCAAGGCCTGGGAAGGTCTGCGCGTCATGTCCAAGGATGCCTGCCGCCCATTCTCGGCCAACCGAAATGGCATGGTTCAGGGCGAAGGGGCAGGGGTGTTTGTCTTCGAAGAATACGAACACGCCAAGGCGCGCGGCGCGGAAATCCTCGCCGAAGTGGTGGGCTTTGCCATGTCGTCAGATGCCTCCGACATCGTGATGCCCTCGAAACAAGGCGCGGCAAGGGCGATCTCGGGCGCCTTGGCCGATGGCGGCATCAACCGCGACGAGGTGGGATACATCAACGCCCACGGCACCGGCACCGCCGCCAATGACAAGACGGAATGCGCCGCCGTGGCAGATGTTTTTGGCCAGCACGCGGATGATCTGATGATCTCGTCGACCAAGTCGATGCACGGCCACCTGATCGGCGGTACAGGCGCAGTAGAACTTCTGGCCTGTATCATGGCTCTGCGGGACGGCGTGATCGCGCCCACCATCAGCTATGAAGAGCCCGATCCAGAATGCGCCCTTGACGTCGTGCCGAACGAGGCGCGCGAAGCCAAGGTCGACGTGGCCCTTTCCAACGCCTTCGCCTTTGGCGGCCTGAACGCGGTCTTGGCCCTGCGCAAAGTCTGATCCGTAACCCCCAAAGAAAACGCCGCGCTGTGGGTTAGCGCGGCGTTTTTTCTTTTTGGTTTTGCGGCTGGATTACTGGCTGACCGGATTGGCCTTGTCGTAAGCCTTTGTCATACCGTTCAGAGAAAACCGGACGTTCACCGGCTTCTCCGGAGCAAGAGCGTGGAATATCACGGCAACGCCTTCTGTACCATCCTTGAGAGCTTTCACTTCAATCGGGGACAGGTTCATCCGAGCGACACAGCCACCGCCGTGACAGAAGATGAACGGAATACGCTGGAGAAGAACGCCATCAACCGCAATGCCGAGGCCGGTTCCCAACAGAGTTTGCAAGGGTGCGATAAACGTGGCTTGTGCGGCGACGGTTCCCCCGTCAGGAAGCTTGGCAACCTCGACTTCGATGATCGGGAAGTTTTCGGCATCTACCAGGGTCTGGTACAGAACACAGGGCTTGGGGTCAGGGCCTTCCGTGGTGCAGCGCAGATCCCAGTCACCGATGATTTCCGAAGTGACATTTTCAGGCACAGGGGGGCGCGGCGGGGCCGACGGCTTGCTTTCCATAAGAGAGCCGTCAGACAGCGATCCGACCTGGGCCATCAGGGGCGTCGCTGCAAGCATCGAGACAGCGGCAAGAACTTTCACAATCTTGGACATTGGTATTTCCGTATAAATCAGATCCGAGTCGAACATGGCTTACCATGCCCAACGTCAATTGTCAGGCGAACCTAACGGTTTAGCAGCACTACAGCAGATTTTCGCCCGCCGAATGCACCGTATTGGGAGGGTAAAAGAAAAAGAGGCCCGAAGGCCTCTTTTCCATTTTCACTCCCCGTCGGACTGGCCGACTTATTCATTGCCGAAACGCTACGAAATGAAACGGCACCCGTCAACAGGAAAAATTCCTTATTTCGGTCTGATTTTCCACGAAAAATTGGCCGGACGTGTTTTGCCCGGCCCAGTCTGACAGGGAGGAATTTCGCTCTTTCCCGTACAAAGGGAAAAACGAATGCAAACAATACTGGCAGGAAAGCCTTAACATTGTATTTTCGAAGGGCGCGGCAGTGAGCAGCAAAGGACGTAACAGGTGCAAGATTCAGTTTTCATCGGCGGTGGCGGAGAAGCCTATGCCACCAAACAGGGCCTCAAGCTCAAATACGCCAACCGCCACGGCCTGATTGCGGGGGCCACCGGCACCGGCAAGACGGTCACGCTTCAGATCCTTGCCGAGGGCTTTTCCAAGGCCGGCGTGCCGGTATTCCTGTCGGACGTGAAAGGCGATCTCTCGGGACTGGCGGCGGCGGGCAGCGAGGGGTTCAAACTGCACCAGGCCTTCACCGACCGTGCCTCCAAGATCGGCTTTGACGATTACACCTACGAAAGCTTCCCGGTCACCTTCTGGGATCTCTTCGGCGAACAGGGCCATCCCGTGCGCACCACCGTTGCGGAAATGGGGCCGTTGCTGCTGTCGCGCCTGATGGACCTGACCGAGGCACAGGAAGGTATCCTCAACATCGCCTTCCGTCTCTCCGACGAACAGGGCCTGCCGCTTCTCGACCTCAAGGACCTGCAAGCCCTTCTGGTCTGGGTCGGCGAAAACCGCAAGGAACTCTCGCTGCGCTACGGGGCAGTCTCTGTGGCCTCGATCGGCGCCATCCAGCGCCGTCTCCTGATCCTCGAGAACCAGGGCGGCACCAAGCTGTTCGGCGAACCCGCGCTTGCGCTCTCCGACATCATGCGCACCGATCCGGACGGACGCGGCCGCATCAACATCCTTGCTGCCGACAAACTCATGGGCTCGCCGCGCCTCTATGCAACCTTCCTCCTGTGGCTGCTCTCCGAACTCTTCGAAGAACTGCCCGAAGTGGGCGATCCTGACAAACCCCGGCTGGTGTTCTTCTTCGACGAGGCCCACCTCCTGTTCGATGGCGCCCCCAAGGCCCTGGTCGACAAGGTCGAACAGGTCGCCCGCCTGATCCGTTCCAAGGGCGTCGGCATCTACTTTGTCACCCAGAACCCCGCCGACGTGCCCGAAGACGTGCTGGGCCAGCTGGGCAACCGCATCCAGCACGCCCTGCGCGCCTTTACCGGACGTGACAAGAAACAACTGCGCCTCGCGGCCGAAACCTACCGCGAAAACCCGCGCTTTGACACCGAACAGGCCATCCGCGAGGTCGGGGTGGGCGAGGCGGTCACCTCGATGCTGGCGAAAAAGGGCATCCCCGGCGTGGTCGAACGCACCCTGATCCGCCCACCGTCCTCGCAACTGGGGCCGCTTGACGACAGCTTGCGCAAACAGGTCATCGCCACCTCTCCGGTTTCCGGAAAATATGAAACGGTTCAGGATCGCCGCTCGGCCTATGAAATCCTCAAGCAACGCGCCGAAAAGGCCGCCTCTGAAGCCGAAGCCGCCGAGGCCCGCGAAGAGGAAATGTCGATGGCAGAACGCGAATTCAACGCCGCCCGCCGCTATTCCGGCAGCCGCGTGTCCCGCTCGTCCTCGCGCAGTATGAGGATTTCAAAGGATGACAGCTTTGGCACCGCCATGGGCAAGATGGTGATGAAGGAACTGACCGGCACCACCGGCCGCAAGATCGTGCGCGGCATCCTTGGTGGCCTCTTCAAGGGGCGCTGACCGCCCCGCTTCAATGCACCACAAATACTCCCGCCGGAGGCAAAAAGGCCGCTCACTCGAGCGGCCTTTCTTTTGGACGTATCGTAACAGTCCTTATTTCTCGGGGATCAGACCCCTCGGGCTGAACCGCAGCACCAGCAACAACACAACACCCATCGTCAACAGGCGCATATGCGCGGCGCTGTCGATCAGATGTGCCTTGAGCGCGCTGTCCTCGGCCATGCCGTAGGTGATCAGCTGCATCAGGCCAAGGCCCAGCGGCTCCACCTGCACCCAGAGGAACCAGATCAGGAACCCACCCAGAACCGAACCGAGGTTGTTGCCCGAACCGCCCACGATCACCATCACCCAGACAAGGAAGGTAAAGCGCAGCGGGTTATACGTCCCCGGCGTCAGCTGGCCATCCAGCGTGGTCAGCATGGCACCCGCGATGCCACAGACCGCAGAACCCAAAACGAAGATCTGCAAGTGGCGGCGGGTCACGTTCTTGCCCATCGCCTCTGCGGCCACCTCGTTGTCACGGATCGCACGCATCATGCGGCCCCAGGGCGATTTCAGCGCCAGCTGCGCCATCACGAGGATGATCACCAGTACGATAGTAAACAGAACCGAGTAGCCCAGCTTGACGTACAGCGTCGAGGCCACCACCGGATCGAGCCCAAGTGACTGCGCGTTGCTGACAAAGGTCTCGGAGTTCTGGAGGTCGATTTCGCGCGGTACCGGGCGGGGCAGGCCCACCACGTTTTTCACGCCCCGCGCCAGCCAGTCCTCGTTCTTCAGAACCGCGAGAATGATCTCCGCGATGCCCAGCGTCGCAATGGCAAGATAGTCCGAGCGCAGACCCAGCGCCGTTTTACCGATCAGCCAGGCCGCACCCGCCGCCAGAAGGCCGCCGATGATCCACGCGAACAGGACCGGCAGGCCAAGGCCACCCAGGTTACCGGTCGCCGCCGGATTGATGGCTTCGATGGCTTTCACAGCCGGATCGAAAAGGCCACGGTAAAGGAAGAAGCCCGCGATCAGCACGGCCAGCATCGCCAGACCACGCATACGGCCCTTGAGACGGCCATTCAGCAGGATCGCCACCGCGATGGTGCCCACACCCACCAGAAGCGCAAAGATCACCCGCGTGCCGCCTGCGGCCCAGGCTTCGCCCACCGGCGGCATGGAGGTCAGGACGACCGCCAGACCACCCAGGGCCACAAAGCCCATGACACCGACGTTGAAAAGGCCGGCAAAACCCCATTGCAAGTTCACCCCAAGCGCCATGATCGCCGAGATCAGCCCCATGTTCAGGATGAACAGCGCCGAGTTCCACGACTGAATGACGCCCGTGCCGATGATCAGCGCCGCAACAATTGCGAAGAGGGCAGAGTTTTTCACTGTATCGCTCATACCGATTTCCCCTTGAAGATGCCGGTTGGCTTGAACAGAAGCACGACGATCAGGATCACGAAGCTGACCGCGAACTTGTAGTCGGTGGACAGAAGCTGAACGAGACCGCTGGGTTCCAGCCCCTCGGGCATCCAGTAGGTCAGAACCTTCTTCCACGCATAGGTGATGGTGACTTCCGAAAAGGCGATCACGAACCCGCCCGCGATGGCGCCCAGCGGGCTACCGAGGCCGCCGACAATGGCCGAGGCAAAGATCGGCAGCAGCAGCTGGAAGTACACGAAGGGTTTGAACGTCTTGTCGAGGCCGTAAAGCACGCCGGCAATCGTCGCCAGTGCCGCCACGATCATCCAGGTATACATCACCACCCGCTCGGGGTTGATGCCCGACAACAGCGCAAGATCCTCGTTGTCCGAATAGGCGCGCATCGACTTGCCGGTGCGGGTGCGGTTCAGGAACCAGAACAGCGCCGCAACGCAGATCACCGCGACAACAACGGTCAGGCCCTGCGTCGTCTTGATCGCGAGACCTTCCCGCAGGCCGGTCATCTGTTTGAACTCGCGCACCGAGATGATGAAGCGCTCGCCATCGGCGAACTTCTGGTCATTCGGGCCGATGACGAAACGCACAAGGCCGTTCATGATGAACATCACGCCCATCGACACGATCACAAGGATCACCGGCTTGGCTTTCTGGTCGCGGTAGAACTTGTAAACCATTCTGTCCGTGATCAGTACCAGCGCCATTGTCCCGACAATCGCGAAGGGCAGGGCCAAAAGCGCCGTGGGCAGCGGGCCAAAGGAAATACCCATGCCCTGCAGTAGCCATGTCACCAGCACCGCCAGCATGGCGCCGAAGGCCATGGTGTCGCCATGGGCAAAGTTCGAAAAGCGCAGGATTCCATAGATCAGCGTCACCCCAAGCGCGCCAAGAGCCAACTGGCTGCCATAGGCGATCGCGGGGATCAGCACGAAGTTGGAGAGGGCCACAAGGCCATTCAGAAAGTCCATCAGGTCATCTCTCTCGTGAATTCGTCAGTCGTGTTCTTGGTCATTGGCTTAGCCTCCCAGGAACGATTTGCGGACTTCGGGATCGGCCAAAAGCTCTTTCCCGGTGCCCGAATAGGCGTTCTTGCCCTGGACCAGCACATAGCCCTTGTCGGCAATCTCGAGCGCCTGCTTGGCGTTCTGTTCCACCATCAGGATCGGCAGGCCGGTGCGGCTCACCTCGATGATGCGGTCAAACAGTTCGTCCATCACGATGGGCGAAACACCCGCCGTCGGCTCGTCCAGCATCAACAGCTTCGGCTTGGTCATCAGCGCGCGGCCCACGGCCACCTGCTGACGCTGACCACCCGAAAGCTCGCCCGCGTGCTGGTAGCGCTTTTCCTTCAGGATCGGGAACAGGTCATACACCTGTTCCATTGTCTCGCTGATGTCATCGGTGCGGATAAAGGCCCCCATCTCGAGGTTCTCTTCCACCGTCATCGAGGTAAAGATGTTGTGGGTCTGGGGCACAAAGCCCATGCCCTTCACAACCCGCTGCTGCGGGCTCAGTTTGGTGATATCCTCACCATCGAAAAGCACGCTGCCGGTATGCACGTTCAGCATCCCGAACACCGCCTTCATGGCAGTTGACTTGCCGGCACCGTTCGGCCCGACAATCACGGCGATCTCGCCCTTGTCGACCGAGATCGTGCAATCGTGCAGGATGTCCGGCCCCTTGCCATATCCGCCGGTCATGTTCTGTCCGATCAGAAAGCTCATCTTGTCGTTATCCTTCCTGGCTCACCCTGTCCGCCTGTCGCCGTTCCGGCGTATTCTCGCGAAAAGGGTAGACGTCGCTCGGGTTGGCGCACCAACCCGCAAAGAGGCAACCGCCACCGTGGCGGGCAGGGCCTCTCGTCAGGCTTCCATCATTTCTTTGTTCTTGAGACCGGTGCCGAGATAGGCTTCGATCACCTGTTCGTTGGCCTTGATCTCGTCCAGCGTCCCCTGGGCCAGAACCTTGCCTTCGGCCATGCAGATCACCGGATCGCAGATACGGCCAATGAACTCCATGTCGTGTTCGATCACGACAAAGGTATAGCCGCGCTCCTGGTTCAGGCGCTTGATGGCATCGGCGATGGTATAGAGCAGGGTGCGGTTCACACCGGCGCCCACCTCGTCCAGAAAGACGATCTTGGCATCGACCATCATCGTGCGGCCAAGTTCCAACAGCTTCTTCTGACCACCCGACACCTCGCCGGCCTTCAGATCGGCGATATGGCTGATGGTCAGGAACTCGAGAACCTCGTCCGCCTTGGCCCGCAACGCGCGCTCTTCGTCGGCGATACGCTTGCGGCCAAACCATGTGTTCCACAGCGTTTCACCGGATTGACCGCCCGGCACCATCATCAGGTTCTCGCGGCAGGTCATCGAGCTGAACTCATGCGCGATCTGGAAGGTGCGCAGCAGTCCCTTGTGGAACAGCTGGTGCGGCGGCAGGCCCGTGATGTCCTCGCCATCCATGGTGATCCGGCCACTGGTGGGTTTCAGAACCCCGGCAATCACGTTGAAGAGGGTGGTTTTCCCGGCGCCGTTTGGTCCGATCAGTCCGGTGATCGATCCCGGCGCAATGGACATCGTGGCCCCATCGACGGCACGAAAACCGCCAAAATGCTTGTGAACGTCTTCGACGACGATCATGTGGTTATCCCCCGAGGCGCTTTTTGGCGCGCCTTCTGAAATGGTGGAGCAGCCCGAACGGAAATCCGGGCTGCCCTAGATTGAACTCTTGCTGGCTTAGTGGAACTTGGCCGTGGTGATCTTGCCACCTTCGATCACGATCTCACGATAGCCGCCAGCGGCTTCACCGCCACCGATCAGCTCGACCGCGGTCGCGCCCACATAGTCGACATCGCCGCCACCGGCAATGATGTCCAGCGCCTTGCCCAGCTCACCCGGATAGATTTTCTCACCCGGAGCGTTGGCAACGTCCATGATCTTGGCAGCATAAGCGCTTGCGTCCGAAGACCCAGCGGCCTGCATGGCCAGCATGATCAGGGCTGCAGCGTCATAGCTTTCGCCGATGTAGGGGCCGGATGCGTCCGCACCGGTTGCCGATACCTTTTCGGTTACCATCGAAGCGTCTGCCGACTCGCTGCCCGGAACGGTGCCGATCGAACCTTCGATCTCGTCACCAAAGGCCGCTTCCAGCGCCGAACCGATCATGCCGTCGGGCAGGGCGAAGGTGTCGAATGCGCCGGTGTCGAGGGCTGCACGGATAACGCCCGGGCCACCCTGGTCGACGTAACCGGCAACAACCAGAAGGTCACCACCAGCGGCTGCCAGCGTTGCAACTTCTGCCGAGTAGTCGGCCTTGCCGTCTTCGTGTGCGGTGGTTGCGGTCACTTCGCCACCCAGCGCGGTGAAGGCGGCCGAAATGCTGTCTGCCAGACCCTTACCATAGTCGTTGTTGGTGTAGGTGATCGCGACCGAGTTGATACCCTTGTCTTTCATCACCTGCGCCAGAACCTGACCCTGACGGGCGTCCGACGGTGCGGTGCGGAAGAACAGGCCATTGTCCTCTGCGCTCGACAGCGCGGGCGAGGTCGCCGACGGCGAGATCATGACCATGCCGTTCGGAACGGCCACGTTTGCAAGGATCGCACCGGTCACACCCGAGCAGTCCGCGCCCATGATGCCCTTGACGCCGTCTGCGGTGATCAGACGCTCAGCCGCAGCCGATGCCGCGCCTGCGTCAACGCAGGTCGAGTCACCACGCACGGGGGTAACGGTCGAACCGCCCAAGAGCTTGCCGCTGTCGGACACTTCTTTCATTGCAACTTCTGCACCGGCGGCCATGGCCGGGGTCAGCGATTCAATCGGACCGGTAAAGCCCAGGATCACGCCCAGTTTGACGTCATCGGCCGAAACCGCGCCCGCCATCAGAGAAGCCGCTGCGGATGCCATCAGCAGTTTTTTCATGTTTTCACACTCCCTAAGTGGATATTGTTGTTCCAGACCCGAGCCTATGGCCGAAAAAAACAAAAGAAAAGGGGGGCAGACGCCGTTTCCCTAGGGAAGCGTAAAACTAATTCGTTGTCTGTCGTCGCAACAGGGAGAACTGTCGTATGAAGCCCCTCATGATCCTGGCCCTGCTTGTCCTGCAAGCCCTGCAACTGTCCGCGCAATCCATCGATTCCAGCGCCGGCAAAATCTCCGTCACCCGCATGGCCGACGGGTTCAAAGGCCCCTGGTCGCTTGCTTTCCTGCCGGACGGCGGCTTTCTGGTCACCGAAAAACGCGGGCGTCTCTGGCGTGTCGGGACAGACGGGCGGCGCGTGGAAATCACCGGACTTCCCAACATCAAGGTACAGGGGCAGGGTGGTCTGCTCGATATTCTGGTCCCCCGCGATTTCGCGTCGACCCGCGAGGTTCTTTTTACCTATGTGAAGGCCCAAAAAGGCGGCTCCGGAACCGCGCTTGCCCGCGCTGTCCTGCCAAAAGGACAGACGCGCCTTAAGGATGTCGAAACGCTGTTCGAAATGGCGCCCGGCTCTTCCGGTGGCCGCCACTTCGGAAGCCGTATCGTCGAATCCCGTGAGGGCCACCTGTTCATCACCATCGGCGAACGCGGTGACCGGCCTTCGGCACAGGATCTCGCCTCGCACAACGGCGCGATTATCCGCCTGAACCGCGACGGATCTGTCCCGAGTGACAATCCCTTTGTCGGCCTCGAAGGCGCGCAACCGGAAATCTGGTCATACGGCCACCGCAACCCTCAGGGCGCAGCACTTGATCTTAGGGGGCAACTCTGGGCCGTCGAACACGGGGCCAAGGGCGGCGACGAGGTAAACCGAATTCGCAAGGGCGCCAACTATGGCTGGCCCATCATTGCCTACGGCCGCCACTATTCGGGGTTCAAGATCGGTGAGGGCACGGCCAAACCCGGCATGGAGCAGCCCGCCTTTTTCTGGGACCCGTCGATTGCGCCGTCCGGCATGATGATCTACTCGGGGCGTCTCTTCCCGGAATGGCGCGGAGATACCTTTATCGGAAGCTTGAAATATGATTATATTTCAAGGCTTTCAGGCGTTACTTTAAAAGAAGTGGAGCAACTGAAGAGCAATCGCACCGCGCGCGTTCGTGATATACGTGAGGCAGCGGACGGAAGCATTTGGTTTATCGCAGAAGATAACGGTTCGGTGTTCCGGATCACGCCCAAAAATTGAACGAAAAGGAGCTTTTGATGAAACTTGGAAAACTCGCCCTCGCGGCGCTTTTGCTGCCACTGCCAGCCCTCGCCGAGGATTCGGTTTTCGACAGCTACGACGCCTATGCAAATTACGTTGACGAAAGCATCATGAGCCGCGATTTTGTCCCATTGGTACAACAGCTTGGCGGGCGGGATGAATACACGCGCGAACAGTTGGCCGAAGTCAACGCCCAGCTTCTGCGCGCCATGCCCTTCGACTTTACCAAGATGGCCGTCCTCAAGCGCGAAGACTATGGCAACGGCTTTTCCAAGGAACTGCGCGCATATTGGAGCGAAGAGCTGAACTACAGCTACTTCTACGCCTTCCTGCATGATCGCGGCGACAAGATCATCGTCCTGCGCTTCGCGCTCAACACCAACGAAGAAGAACTGTTCAAACGGTTCTGAGGATCAGATCGACAGGCGCGTCGCTTGGGTGCCACGTTCGCGATAGGGCGTGGTGTCGTAATGCGCACGGTAGCATTTCGAAAAATGCGAGGGCGACGCAAAACCACAAGCCAGCGCAACGTTGATCACGCTCATGTCCGTCTGCATCAACAGGTTACGGGCCTTCTGCAGCCGCAATTCCATGTAATAGCGCTTGGGTGAACGGTTCAGGTAACGACGGAACAGACGTTCAAGCTGCCGTGTCGACATGCCGACATCCTTGGCCAGAATCGACGGGCTGATCGGTTCCTCGATGTTCTGTTCCATCATCTGGATAACCTGGCTCAGCTTCGGGTGGCGCACGCCAATCCGGGTCGGAACCGAAAGACGCTGGGTATCCTGATCGGTCCTGATCGAGGAATAGATCTGCTGATCGGCGACCCAGTTGGCCAGTTCCTCGCCGTGATCATCCGCGATAACCTGAAGGAACATGTCAATCGAGGAGGTGCCTCCCGCGGTGGTCATGCGCGTGCCGTCAATCGCGAACACCGACTTGCTGAGTTCGACCTCGGGGAATTCCTCGGCAAAACTGTCCTGATTCTCCCAGTGGATCGTGGCGCGTTTGCCATCCAGAAGGCCGGCCTTTGCCATGACGTAAGCTGCCGTGCACAAACCGCCGATTCTGATTCCCTTGCGCGCTTCGCGGCGCAGCCAGGCCAGAACCTTCTTGGTGGTGGCCGACTGGATGTCGAGTCCGCCACACAGGATCACCGTGTCATCGCGGTGCAGGTCGATCAGGTCATCGTCCAGCTTGAATGTCGTGTCGGTCGAGCAGGTCACCATATCACCGCCTTCACCGATCAGCTTCCACTCATAAAGCGGTGTGGTCGTGTGCCGATTGGCAAGCCGCAGGCAGTCCAAAGCCGAGGCAAAGGAAAGAAGCGTGAAATTTTCAAGCAAAACAAAGACAAACCGGCGCGTTTTCGCGTTCTGATCCAACGTGTTGCTGATCCGTTTCACCTGAGACATCTGGCGTGTTCCTGGGGTAGTTGGTTGTGGCCGGGCCGATAGGGTACAATCATAGCGCCAAATTGAACCAGCAGGTCAAGGCCCCTAATTCAGTTATGGCCCTTGCTCAAGTCCTTTTGTATAGAGGGGCTCGCAACTTTTGTTACCGGAGAAAGACAATGGCAGAATGGGTAAAATCTGGCTGGCGGAACAAACCGCGGATCCAGATGCCTGAATATACGGATGAGGACGCGCTGAAGGCCGTGGAAGCCCAGCTTGCCAGCTATCCGCCGCTGGTCTTTGCCGGTGAGGCGCGCCGTCTCAAGGAGAAGCTCGGGGCCGCCTCACGCGGCGAGGCGTTTTTGCTGCAAGGCGGCGATTGCGCCGAAAGCTTTGAGCAATTCAGCGCAGACGCGATCCGCGACACCTTCAAGGTGATGCTCCAGATGGCGATGGTCCTGACCTACGGTGCCAAGGTGCCCGTAGTCAAAGTTGGCCGCATGGCGGGCCAGTTCGCCAAACCGCGTTCGGCACCGACCGAAGTCGTGGATGGCGTGGAACTGCCCAGCTACCGTGGTGACATCATCAACGAGCTGGCCTTCACCGCGGATGCCCGAATCCCCGATCCCAAGAAGATGCTGCAGGCCTACACCCAGGCGGCCGCCACGCTGAACCTGCTGCGCGCCTTCTCGACCGGCGGCTATGCCGACGTTCACCAGGTACACGCCTGGACGCTGGGTTTCACCGAGGGCGAAAAGGCGGCCAAGTACCGTGACATGGCCAACCGCATCTCGAACGCGCTTGATTTCATGAACGCGGCCGGCGTCAACAGCTCGACCGCGCATGCCCTGCGCACCGTGGATTTCTACACCAGCCACGAAGGCCTACTGCTTGAGTATGAAGAAGCGCTGACCCGTCTTGATTCCACCTCCGGCAACTGGCTGGCCGGCTCCGGCCACATGATCTGGATCGGCGACCGCACCCGTCAACCCGACGGCGCACATGTAGAATTCTGCAGCGGTGTCCAGAACCCGATCGGCCTCAAGTGTGGTCCGACCACCACCGCCGAGGATCTCAAGGTTCTGATGGCCAAGCTGAACCCGGAAAACGAAGCGGGCCGTCTCACCCTGATCGCGCGTTTCGGTGCCGGCTCTGTGGGCGAACACCTGCCGCGTCTCATCAAGACCGTTCAGGAAGAGGGCGCCAACGTCCTGTGGACCTGCGATCCAATGCACGGCAACACCATCAAGTCGTCGAGCGGTTTCAAGACCCGCCCCTTCGACAGCGTACTGCGCGAAGTGCAAGAATTCTTCTCGGTCCACAAGGCCGAAGGAACCGTACCGGGCGGCGTCCACTTCGAGATGACTGGTCAGGACGTCACCGAATGCACCGGCGGTGTCCGTGCCGTGACCGACGAAGATCTCTCGTCGCGCTACCACACCGCCTGCGACCCGCGCCTGAACGCGTCGCAGTCGCTCGAACTGGCCTTCCTTGTTGCCGAGGAGCTGTCCTCGCTGCGCGACGAGCGCAAGAAGGAAGCGGTCTAAGGCTCTGACCTTAATGCGATTTCAGAAAGGGCAGCCCGCGCGGCTGCCCTTTTTCATGGGCGATTCACAACCAGCCTGAGATGCGGAACATGGGTGGCCTGCGTGCTGCCGCTCAAGGGCGTTTGCGAGGTGTTGATCGCCCGCCGCTCACTGTTGATCAGCCGCCACCTGTGACTGCGGGGCGCCTGTTCACCGCCAAAAGCAAGCCCGCCAAGGATACGCGTTGCAGCGCCGTCACGACCACCGGCCAGCGGCAGCAGGATCATCTCGCAGGGGCAGGGCGCCTTGCTCTCGTCCTCTAGCCAGAGCCGCGCCGTGACAGGTGCGTCGAACACATCCTTCAGAACATCCCCCATCAGGGCGCGTGACGTCATGCCAAAGCCGAAGGAAAACGGCAGACCCCTGGCCTCGGTCCCGAGGAACGTGTTCAGAACCTGCCCGCCAACCCGCACCCGCGCCACGCTCGGGGCGATCCGCTCAAGGACAAAAGCATGGCTCAGGGCGCGTTCAATCCCCGCCGGATCAACCTCTGCCCGCGCAGGCAGGCGATCCAGCCGGCACAGGCTTTCCCAATAGGTCTGAATATCCCGCAGTGGCTCAGGCAGCGGCGACTGCCCCATGATGCCCTCTGGTTTCCCTTGCCATTCCCCAAACATCCCGGCTCCTTTCCAACCCATCCGATGAACCCTCTCCAAATCATCTCACATTTTCTGCAATTGCCGCGAAAATTCGGATCAATTGGTTAACTCTTACCGGCGCTTGCGGCTGCAAGGCTTGCGCGAAACAGGACAATGGCTTTAGGTGGCGTACCAAGACAAAAGACGGGGGGATTGACGTGCTGCATTCGATGACAGGGTTTGCGTCGCTCAAAGGGGCGGCAATGGGCTTTAGCTGGGTCGCCGAACTGCGCAGCGTGAATTCCAAGGGGCTTGATCTACGCATTCGCGTGCCCGACTGGATCGACGGGCTCGAAGCCGCCCTGCGCACGGCCATTGGCAAATCCGTGAACCGCGGGTCGGCAACCTTTTCGCTACGCATCCAGCGCGACGAGGAAGAAGGTGTCCTGTCACTGAACCCGGCGCAGCTCTCCAATGTTCTCGACGCGCTTGGTACGGTGGAACAGGAAGCCATGGATCGCGGCCTGTCGCTTGCGCCCTCCAAGGCCAGCGACATTCTCGGGTTGCGCGGCGTTCTGGACGTGGCCACGTCTGAGACCGACACCAAGGCCCTGCGCGAGGCGATCATGGCCGACCTGCCGGGCCTGATCGACAGCTTTCTGGACATGCGCCGCAACGAAGGGCAGGCGCTGGATTCCCTGATGAAGGATCAATTGAAGCAGGTCGCCACCCTCACCGATAGCGCCGCCGCCATCGCTGAATCCCGCCGAGACGAGACCGCCGCCACCCTGCGCGCCAACCTCGCGCGCGTGCTGGAAAACACCGATGCCGTCGACGAAAGCCGCCTTGCACAGGAACTTGCCATGCTTGCGGTCAAGAACGACGTGACCGAAGAAATCGACCGCCTGCGCGCCCATGTCACCGCCGCGCGTGACCTTCTGGCCAACGGCAGCCCAGTAGGCCGCAAACTTGATTTCCTGATGCAGGAGTTCAACCGCGAGGCCAACACCCTGTGCTCAAAGTCGCAGTCTGTCGATCTCACCGCAATTGGCCTTGATCTCAAGGCGGTGATCGATCAGATGCGCGAACAGGTTCAAAACGTGGAATAAAGCATGACCGACATGACACAGCGCCGTGGTCTTCTCATCATCCTGTCCTCGCCGTCGGGGGCAGGTAAGTCGACCCTTGCCCGCCGCCTGATGCAATGGGACGAAGGCCTGCGTTTTTCGATCTCTGCCACCACCCGCGCGCCGCGTCCGGGAGAGGAACACGGGCGCGAGTATTTCTTTCTGAGCGTCGACGAGTTCAAAAAGCAGGTATCGGAAGGCGAAATGCTGGAACACGCCCACGTTTTCGGCAATTTCTACGGCTCGCCCACCGGTCCGGTCAAAGACACCATCAATGCCGGGGATGACGTGTTGTTCGACGTCGATTGGCAGGGCGAACAGCAGATCCGGAATTCCGACCTTGGCAAACACGCCTTGTCGATCTTTATCCTGCCACCCTCGATCACCGAACTGCACCGCCGCCTTGTCAGCCGGGGGCAGGACAGCGAAGACGTGATCGACAAGCGCATGCAGAAAAGCTGGGACGAGATCAGCCACTGGGGCGCCTATGACTATGTTCTGGTGAACGACGATCTCGACGCCACCGAAGCCCAACTCAAGACCATTATCACCGCAGAGCGCATGCGCCGCGAGCAACAACCCGCGCTGCAAACCCACGTCCGCACCCTGCAAGCCGAATTCGAGGAGATGTCCTAATGCCGCTTTATGAACTGGACGGGATTGCTCCCGAGATTGCCGAGGATTCCTGGGTCGCGCCGGATGCCAACGTGATCGGCAACGTGCGCGTGGAAGAGGGGGCCTCGGTCTGGTTCGGCACCACCATTCGCGGCGACAACGAACCGATCGTGATCGGCAAGGGATCGAACGTTCAGGAAAACACCGTGATGCACACCGATCCGGGCTGCCCGCTAACCATCGGCGAAGGCTGTACCATTGGTCACAAGGCCATGCTGCACGGCTGCACCATCGGTGAAAACAGCCTTGTCGGCATGGGCGCCACCATCCTGAACGGCGCCAAGATCGGCAAGAACTGCCTGATCGGGGCCGGGGCTCTGATCACCGAAGGCAAGGTCATTCCCGACGGCTCCCTCGTGATGGGCGCGCCGGGGAAAATCGTGCGCGAGCTTGATGAAAATGCCATCAATGGCCTGCGCGGCAGCGCCTTGCACTATCAGGAAAACATGCGCCGTTTCCGGAATGGCCTGAAAGAAATCTGAGCGCATCTTTTGATTTTACATTAGCACACCCAGGTATCCCGTTGTAATTGCGGGATACTTTTAATTGGCTATTTCTTTTTTCTTCCCAGTTTACAAATCGCAACTTCTCGGAAAGCTTTACGCAAAGCCATTCCAGGACGTTGCCCATGTCGACCGATCCGATCCAGTCGTTCCTTGATGCCATCCCGCTGCCTTCGGTTTTCGTGGGCAGGAACGCACGCATTGTTGCTGCCAATTCCCAGGCCAAGGCGCTCAATCCCAAGGCCGGTGAGACGCGCCCCTTCGTGCTGGTCTTTCGCCAGCCTGGGCTAACCGAAGCTCTGGACAAATGCCTTTCGACGCGCAAACCGCAGAAAGCCATCTATCACCACGCTGACGGCCCGCATAGCGTGCGCTATGACGTCACTGCCTCATGGGTCTCGGGTCAGGATTTCGAAGGCGTCCTCTTGTGCTTCACCGACGTCACACACCTTCAGCAGGCCGACCAGATGCGCCGCGACTTTGTCGCCAACGTCAGCCACGAATTGCGCACGCCGCTGACTGCGATCCTGGGGTTCATCGAAACCCTTCTTGGCCCGGCCAAGGGCGATCCCAAGGCCCAGGAACGTTTCCTGACCACCATGTCTGCCGAGGCCAGCCGGATGAACCGCCTCGTCGGCGATCTGCTGTCCCTGAGCCGCGTCGAAGAAGATGCCCGCATGCGTCCGACGACTACGACTGACCTCGATGCGCTGATCCGCTCGGTGATCCGCAACCTGTCGCCGGTGGCCGAGGAAAACGGCGCTACGCTGACATTCAACGTGCCCGACAAGGCGCCACTGGTGGTCGCGGATTCCGACCAGATGATGCAGGTGTTCACCAACCTGATCGAAAACGCGCTGAAATACGGCGGGCAGGGGACAAGCGTCACGATCTCGATCTCCGAATCCCCTCGCGATCATGTCCTGCGCGGTCCGGCCCTGCTGATTTCCATTGCGGACACCGGCCCCGGGATCGATCCGATTCACATTCCACGCCTGACCGAACGCTTTTACCGCATCGACTCACACCGCTCGCGCGAAATGGGCGGCACCGGTCTCGGTCTTGCGATCGTGAAACACATCCTGAATCGCCACCGCGGTCGCCTCAGGGTTGAAAGTGAACTGGGGCAGGGATCAACTTTCACGGTCATTCTCCCCAAAAAGTAGACAAATTCGAGATAAGTCTGCGGGGTTCATAAAACCGTTACATTGGTGTCACAAAAGCTTAGCGCGGAAGCCGTAGCACCCGGCTCCGAGACCGTCGACAAAGATGGTCAACACCAATGGAGTTAAAAACATGTCCGTTAAACTGACTGCCTCGGCGCTGGCCATCGTAGCCGCTGCCACCGCTGCCGACGCCCGTGATCAGCTGCAGATCAAAGGGTCGTCGACCGTTCTGCCCTACGCAACCATCGTTGCCGAAGCATTTGGCGAAAACTTCGACTTCCCGACCCCCGTTGTTGAGGGTGGCGGTTCGGGTGCCGGCCGCAAAGCCATGTGTGAAGGTGTTGGGGAGAACACCATCGACATCGCGAACTCGTCCTCGCGCATCAAGCAGTCGGACATCGACCTTTGCGCCTCGAACGGCGTAAACGAAATCATGGAAGTCCGCTTCGGTTATGACGGCATCGTCTTCGCGTCGGACATCAACGGCCCGTCGTTCGCCTTCACCCCGGCAGACTGGTTCTCGGCAATCGCCAAAGAAGTTGTTGTTGACGGCAAGCTGGTTGCCAACACCAACAAACAGTGGGCAGACGTAAACGCTGCTCTGCCGGCGCAAGACATCCTGGCCTTCATCCCGGGCACCAAGCACGGCACCCGCGAAGTCTTCGACAAGAAGGTTCTGGAAGCTGGCTGTAAAGCAACCGGCGCCTACGACATCTTCAAAGAAGCCAACGGCGGCGACAAGAAGAAAGCCAAGAAAGCCTGTCACGCCCTGCGCACCGACGGCGTTTCGGTCGACATCGACGGCGACTACACCGAGACCCTGGCGCGTCTGGCTGCCAACTCGCAAGCCATCGGCGTGTTCGGCCTGTCGTTCTACCAGAACAACACCGACAAGCTGGTTGTTGCCACCATGGACAACGTAACTCCCTCGACCGAAACCGTTGCTTCGGGTGAGTATCCGGTTTCGCGTCCGCTGTTCTTCTACGTGAAGAAAGCACACCTGGGTGTGATCCCCGGCCTGCAAGAATACATCGACTTCTTCGTGTCGGACGACATGGCAGGCCCCGACGGCCCGCTGGCTGAGTACGGTCTGGTTTCGGATCCGGAACTGGCCAAGACCCAGGACATGGTTGCAAACGGCGTCGCAATGGGCCCGCTGAACTAAGCCACTACCAATAGGGGTGGCGCCTGTTGTGGGCGCCACCTTTCCCTTTTCCGTCATCCAGTTGGATATCCCATGAGCGCCGGTCTCGTTATTCTTGCCGTGGTCGTCATTGCGACACTCGGTTTCTTCCTCGGCCGTTCGCGTGCAATCCGCTCCGCCGAGGGCGATGTTCGCAAACTGCACTCCCTTCCAAACTACTACGGCCAAACGGTTTTCCTGTTTTCCGCCGTACCCGCGCTTCTGGTAACTTTCGCTTGGCTGCTCTTGCAGCCGCTTTACGTTGAAAGCCAGGTCTCCGGCATGATCACCGCCTCGGACATTCCCGAAGGCGGTTCGCTCAGCCTCGTGATGGCCGACGTGCGCCGCATCTCGACCGGCCTTGATCTCGCCGTGTCCTCGGGCAACCTGACCGAAGGCCAATTCAGCGCCATGCGCGCCGATACAACCGACGTTCGTGCGAAATTGGGTGAACTCGGCGTAGCCGTGGCCTCTGAAGTCAAACAGAACGTCTTCGAGGCGGCCAAAGCCTACCGCGCTCAAACGGGCACCCTGCGCATGGCCATGACCGTGGTCGCACTGGTGCTGGCCCTGGGCGGCGCGCTTCTGGCGATGATGCGCATCACGCCCGAATTCCGCGCCCGCAACGTGTCCGAAGCCGCCGTCAAGGCGCTCCTGATCCTGTCGTCGATGGTCGCGATCCTGACCACCGTCGGGATCATCTTCTCGCTGCTGTTCGAAACCTCGAACTTCTTCCGCCTCTATCCGGCCAAGGATTTCTTCTTCAACCTCACCTGGAACCCGCAGTTCACCGGCGGCTCCGACCTCGGCATCGCGCCGCTTCTGTGGGGTACACTCTATGTCTCCTTCGTCGCACTGGTCTTCGCGGTTCCGATCGGCCTTCTGGTCGCGGTCTACCTTTCCGAATACGCCTCGCGGCGCGTGCGCTCTGTTGTCAAACCTGCCATCGAGGTTCTCGCCGGTATCCCGACCATCGTTTACGGTCTCTTCGCGCTGATCACCGTCGGCCCGCTTCTGCGCGACTACTTTGCCGAACCGCTGGGCCTTGGCACCTCGTCGTCCTCGGTGATGACCGCCGGTGTCGTCATGGGCATCATGCTGATCCCCTTCGTGTCCTCGCTGTCCGATGACGTGATCAACGCGGTGCCGCAGGCGATGCGCGATGGCTCTTACGGCCTTGGCGCGACCCAGTCGGAAACCGTGAAACAGGTGATCCTGCCGGCCGCACTGCCGGGCATCGTCGGCGCCATCCTTCTGGCCGCATCGCGTGCCATTGGGGAAACCATGATCGTGGTCATGGGGGCAGGGGCCGCCGCCAAGCTCAGCCTCAACCCCTTCGAGGCCATGACAACGATTACCGTTAAAATCGTCAGCCAGCTGACCGGTGACACGGAATTCGCCAGCCCCGAAACGCTCGTGGCCTTCGCCCTGGGCCTGTCCCTCTTTGTCGTCACCCTGGGTCTGAACATTCTGGCCCTGTATATCGTCCGTAAGTACCGGGAGCAGTACGAATGACCGACGCAACCTCGTCCAACATCCCATCGGGCAAGAAACACGCCACCTCGCTCGTGGCCCAGGATGCACGCACCAAGCGCCGCAACGCGGCCGAGGCTCGCTTCCGCGCCTACGGTGTCGCCGCCATCGTGGTTGCCATCCTCGCCCTGATCGGTCTGGTCAGCTCGATCCTCTACAACGGCTCGTCGGCCTTCCGTCAGACCTTCATCACCATGGAGGTCTACCTCGACCCGGCGAAACTCGACAAGGACGGCTCCGGTAACCTTGAAAAGATCGCCAAGGTCTCGACCTTTGGCTATGCGCCTCTGATCGCCAAGGGCTTCGAGAAAAAGTTCGAAGAAAACCCGAACCTCGTGGTTGAAGGCCTGAACGCCAAGAAGGCCGCCAAGATGATCTCCAAGGAAGGCCCTGCGGAACTGCGCCGCATGGTTCTGGCCAATCCGGCCCTGATCGGACAGACGGTCAAGGTCGAGTTCCTCGCAAACGGGCGGATTGACGGCTACTTCAAGGGCCGTGTAACCCCCGAGACCGCGAAGCTCGACAAGAACGTCTCGCCGGAACAGCTCATGCTGGCCGACAAGCTAAAAGAGGCCGGTCTGCTGAAGACGCGCTTCAACTTTGGCTTCCTGACCCGTGCTGACGCCTCCGAGAACCGCCCCGAAGCCGCCGGTCTTGGCGTCGCGATCCTCGGCTCGTTCTACATGATGCTGGTCGTCCTGTGCCTGACGCTGCCCATCGGCGTGGCCGCTTCGATCTATCTTGAGGAATTCGCTCCGAAAAACTGGATCACCGACATCGTCGAGGTGAACATCTCGAACCTTGCCGCGGTGCCCTCGATCGTCTTCGGTATCCTTGGTCTCGCGATCTTCATCAACTTCGCGGGCTTGCCGCAATCGGCACCCATCGTCGGTGGCCTCGTGCTGACCCTGATGACCCTGCCGACAATCATCATCGCCACCCGCGCATCGCTCAAGGCGGTTCCGCCGTCGATCCGCGACGCAGCGCTTGGGGTAGGGGCCTCGAAAATGCAGGCGGTCTTCCACCACGTCCTGCCGCTGGCCGCCCCCGGCATTCTGACCGGCACCATCATCGGTTTGGCCCAGGCACTTGGCGAAACCGCGCCGCTTCTGCTGATCGGCATGGTGGCCTTCGTGCGCGAATATCCGGCCGCCCCCCCCGAAGGCTTCTTCGATCCCGCCGCCGCGCTTCCGGTTCAGGTCTACAACTGGACCCAGCGTTCGGACCCGGCCTTCGTGGAACGCGCCTCGGGTGCCATCATCGTCCTCCTGGTGTTCCTGCTTGCCATGAACGCCATCGCAATCATCCTGCGCCGTCGCTTCGAGCGCCGCTGGTAAGTAGGAAAAGGTAGAGTAATATGTACGACGCACCGAAACTGGAGGCGAACGTGGAACAGAACGACATCAAAATTAACGCCAAGAATGTGCAGGTCTACTATGGCGCGACCCACGCCATCAAGGATGTGAACATCGACATCGAAGACAAGACCGTAACGGCGTTCATCGGCCCGTCGGGCTGTGGCAAGTCGACCTTCCTGCGCTGCCTCAACCGCATGAACGACACCATCGACGTCTGCCGCGTCGAAGGCGACATCCTGCTGGATGGCGAAGACATCTATGACAAGCGTGTCGATCCGGTTCAACTGCGCGCCAAGGTGGGCATGGTGTTCCAGAAGCCGAACCCGTTCCCCAAGTCGATCTACGACAATATCGCCTATGGCCCGCGCATCCACGGCCTTGCCAAGAACAAAGCTGATCTCGATGAAATCGTTGAGAAATCCCTGCGTCGCGGCGCGATCTGGAACGAGGTGAAAGACCGCCTTCACGAGCCCGGCACCGGCCTGTCCGGCGGTCAGCAACAGCGCCTGTGTATCGCCCGCGCCGTCGCCACGGAACCCGAGGTTCTGCTGATGGACGAACCGTGCTCGGCGCTTGACCCGATTGCCACTGCACAGGTCGAGGAACTGATCGACGAATTGCGCGGCCGCTACTCGGTCGTCATCGTGACCCACTCGATGCAACAGGCGGCCCGTGTCAGTCAGAAGACGGCCTTCTTCCACCTCGGCAACCTGGTGGAATACGACGATACCGCCACGATCTTTACCAACCCCAAAGACGAACGCACCGAAAGCTACATCACCGGCCGTATCGGCTAAGGGAGCAGGACCATGAACGATAAACACATTGTCTCGTCTTTCGATAGCGACCTCGAGCAGATCCAGGCGCATATCATGAAAATGGGCGGCCTCGTCGAAGAGGCCATCCTCGACGCCTCCAAATCGCTCAAGAACCGCGACGAGGAACTGGCGGAAATCGTCCGCAACAACGACAAGGCCATCGACCAGCTGGAACAACTGGTCAACGACGAATGCTTCAAGCTGATTGCCCTGCGCTCTCCCACCGCGATCGACCTGCGTGTCGTGCTGTCGGTGATGAAGATCGCCGGCAACCTCGAGCGTATCGGCGACTATGCCAAGAACATGGCCAAGCGGACCGGTGTTCTGGTGCACATGACACCCGTGGAAGGGGCCCGAGGTGCGCTGCGTCGTATGGCGCGCGAAGTCCAGTTGATGCTCAAGGATGCGCTTGATGCCTACATCCAGCGTGACGCCGAACTGGCGCAGGACATTCTCGAACGTGACCGCGACATCGACCAGATGTACAACGCCTTGTTCCGCGAATTCCTGACCTTCATGATGGAAGATCCGCGCTACATCACGCCCTGTATGCACCTGCATTTCATCGCCAAGAACACCGAGCGCATGGGCGACCATGTCACCTCGATCGCCGAACAGGTCATCTATCTCGTGACCGGCGAGTTGCCCGATGAAAATCGCCCGAAATCAGACCATTACGACCCGGCTCTGCATTCCGCAGAATAATTCGAAGCACCGATTATGGCTACAGATCACCCAACCGTTCTTGTCGTAGAAGACGAACCCGCACAGCGCGACGTGCTGTCCTACAACCTCGAGTCCGAAGGCTTCGAGGTGGTGTCCGCCGCGGATGGCGACGAGGCGCTTCTGCTGGTATCCGAAGTGATGCCCGACATCATCGTTCTCGACTGGATGCTGCCCGGCATTTCCGGCATCGAAATCTGCCGACGCCTCAAGACCCGCACGGAGACGGCGGGCATTCCTGTCATCATGCTGTCGGCGCGCTCGGAAGAGGTTGACCGGGTGAGGGGGCTTGAAACCGGCGCGGATGATTATGTCGTCAAACCCTATTCAGTTCTCGAACTGATGGCCCGTGTCCGCAGTCAGCTGCGCCGCGTCCGTCCTGCGTCCGTCGGTCAGCGCCTTGAATACGAAGGCATCGTGCTGGATGCGGAAACCCACCGTGTGACCCGCGACGAGAAGCCGCTCAAGCTTGGACCAACCGAATTCCGGCTCCTGTCGACCTTCATGGAAAAGCCGGGCCGGGTCTGGAGCCGGGAACAGCTTCTGGATCGGGTCTGGGGCCGCGACATCTATGTCGACAGCCGCACCGTCGACGTACACATCGGCCGTCTTCGCAAGGCGCTGTGCGTACATGGCGGCAATGATCCGCTGCGCACCGTTCGCGGGGCAGGCTACGCCCTCGGGTAAATTCAACGCGGCTTAGTGTTGTTCAAGTTACACAACGCGCCTCCAAACGAGGCGTGTTTCTTGTTTAAGGTCAACGCACTACAGAAACACATTGAACTAACACTCAGAGCTTCTCGGCAGGTCGCTTGATACTCCCATTCAGTACGCGCAGCGGCTCTGGCAGGGATGGCATTGCTCGGGCTATGCTGTCTCTATTACCTCAATCCAAATTTCCCATAATGAATATTATGTTATTATTTCATACTAACGATCACGATACCGTGAGCCCCAACGGCCTTTTTTACTAAATGGACGAATTTGCCTAACAAGTGCAACAAAATAAGCCATTTGTGCCGCTGAATGAAATCAGAATGACGCTAGACAGAGGCAATTCCCTGCCTGTAATGTCGATGGCAACATGGGGACAAAAATGAATTCAATACTCGTTTTGAACGGCCCGAATCTCAACTTGCTTGGGACTCGGCAGCCGGAGGTCTACGGATCGACAACGCTCAAGGACATCGAGGCCGCCTGTGTGGCCCGTGGCGAGGCGCTAGGCTGTGCCGTCACCTGCCAGCAAAGCAACCACGAAGGCGCGCTGGTGGATGCCATTCACGCCGCCAAGGGTGTTCATAACGGGATCATTCTCAACGCTGGGGCCTACACGCACACCTCGATTGCCCTGATGGATGCCATCGCCTCGGTCGAACTTCCGGTGATCGAACTGCATCTGTCGAACATCCACGCGCGTGAGGCCTTCCGCCACAAGTCCTACATCGCCCCTGTCGCGATTGGCCAGATCTGCGGCTTTGGCGCCAACGGTTACATGCTGGCGCTGGATGCCATGAAACAGTACCTGGGCTAACTGCATGTCACTGGATTACATCGAAGCCCTGACCAACGCGCATTCGCTCGAGGCCCTGTGGGACATGCACACGGCCTGCATGGCGGACTATGGCTTCGACCGGCTGATCTACGGCTACACGAATTTCCGCACCGATGCCTCGCTCGGCAGCGAAGACGATTTCATGGTGCTTTCCAACCATGACCGCGATTATCTCGATCGTTTCCTCGGCGATGGCCTGTATTTTTCCGGCCCGATGATGCGTTGGGCGCTCAACAACACCGGCGCCTGTAGCTGGTCCTGGGTGGCAGAACAGATCGAAAACGGCAGGCTCAGCGATCACGAGATGAAGGTGTTTCGCATCAACGCCGAAATGGGTGTGACTGCTGGCTATACAATCAGTTTCCCAACCATTTCCTCGCGCACCAAGGGCGCCATGGCGATGACCGCGCGGCGTGGCATGTCCCAAAAGGACGTCGATGACATCTGGGAGCGTGACGGACGGTTCATCGAGTTGATCAACAACATCGCACACCTCAAGATCCTCTCCCTGCCCTACGAATATCCGAAGCGCGCGCTCACCAAGCGCCAGCGCGAAGTGCTTGAATGGGTCGGAGACGGAAAAACGATCCAGGACATCGCGACGCTGATCGATCGCACCCCCGCGACCGTGGAAAAACACCTGCGTCTGGCCCGCGAAGCGCTGGATGTCGAGACCACGGCGCAGGCCCTGCTTAAAGCGTCGTTTTTGCACCAGATTTACAAACCAGAGAGCGAAGCCTGACGCAACTATGCGTCAAAAGTAGGGTTTACCTGACTTGTTTGACGCTGGGTAAATAAGGCATTGTTATAGTGTTCCGTGAGTGGTGGCTTTAGCCTTGGAACGTTCTGGTTGCTATCCCCGTAATACCGGGGCTCTTGTGGTCAGCCGGACAATCCGGATGCTGGTACCCAAGGCTTATTTCGGCCTTGGGGCTGGCTTTTTCGATTGGACGCCCCGTCATCCCCATGCACTTGGGGCGTACGTATCGAGCGGCGCTGTCTTTTCCCGGGCAGCGCCGCATTTTTTTGCGCACGCCCAATTCTTGAGAAACCGATCAAAAAGAAAACGCCGCCTGCGATGCAGACGGCGCTTCCAATTCAGATATCGAAAGAGCGATTAGCCCTGAGCTGCCTTTGCAACTTCTGCGGCGAAATCTTCTTCTTTCTTCTCGATGCCTTCGCCCACTTCCATGCGGACATAGCCAACGATCTCTGCACCGGCTTCCTTGGCCGCGGCTTCCACGGTCAGGTCGGGGTTGATGACAAAGCTCTGGCCCAGCAGGGTCACTTCGGCCATGAACTTCTTCATGCGGCCAACGATCATCTTCTCGATCACTTGCTCGGGCTTGCCCGATTCACGTGCGATCTCGATCTGAACGTTTTTCTCTTTTTCAACAACGGCCGGGTCCAGGTCAGCTTCCGAAAGCGACTGCGGGTTGGCTGCTGCGATGTGCATTGCAACCTGCTTGCCGAAGGCTTCGTCGCCACCGTTCAGGGCAACCAGAACGCCGATCTTGCCCATGCCGTCTACGGCCGGGTTGTGGACGTAGGACACAACGGTTTCGCCAGCAACCGACGCCATGCGACGGACCGACATGTTTTCACCGATGGTGGCAACCGCGTCGGTGACAACTTCCGAAACCGGCTTGCCGCCCATGTCGGCCGCCAGCAGGGCTTCGGTGTCTTCAACGGTCAGCGCTACGTCGGCGATACCGCCAACCATCGCCTGGAAGTCAGCGTTCTTGCCAACAAAGTCGGTTTCCGAGTTCACTTCAACCGCTACACCTTTGCCACCGTCAACCTTAACGGCCACCAGGCCCTCGGCTGCGATACGGCCGGCTTTCTTGGCCGCTTTGGCCAGACCTTTGGTGCGCAGCCAGTCGATTGCCGCTTCCTGGTCACCGTCGGTCTCGGTCAGGGCTTTCTTTGCGTCCATCATGCCTGCGCCGGTCATTTCGCGCAGTTCTTTCACCATTGCTGCTGTGATCGCCATCTTGGCTCTCCTCATCTCTCTATAGGCGCGATGCTGACAAGGGTCAGGGCACCAAAGGGTGCGATCGCGCGGGGTATTCGGAAAATGTATCCGGGGGCGGGCTTACCCTGCCCCCGTGAAAGAAATGTAACGCTTACGCGTCGGCAGCGGCTTCTTCTGCTACTGCTTCTTCGGCCGGTGCTTCTTCCATTGCACCCAGGTCGATGCCTGCCGCGCCCAGCTGAGCCGACATGCCGTCCAGAGCGGCGCGCGAAGCCAGATCGCAGTACAGCGAGATGGCGCGTGCAGCGTCGTCGTTGCCCGGGATGATGTAATCAACGCCGTCGGGCGAGCAGTTGGTGTCGACAACAGCCACAACCGGGATACCCAGCTTGTTGGCTTCTGCGATGGCCAGAGCTTCTTTTTTCACGTCGATGACGAAGAGAAGATCCGGAACGCCGCCCATTTCACGGATACCGCCCAGCGAAGCTTGCAGCTTCTCGAGGTCGCGCTCCATGTTCAGGCGCTCTTTCTTGGTCAGGCCTTCTGCGCCCGAAGCCATTTTCTCGTCGATCTCTTTCAGACGGTTGATCGACTGCGAAACGGTTTTCCAGTTGGTGAGCGTGCCGCCCAGCCAGCGGTGGTTCATGTAGTACTGTGCGCACTTCTCAGCGGCGTCTGCAACCGGCGCAGCGGCCTGACGCTTGGTGCCAACAAACAGAACGCGGCCGCCCTTGGCGACGGTTTCACGGATCACGTTCAGGGCCGCGTCCAGCATCGGAACGGTCTGGGTGAGGTCCATGATGTGGATGCCATTGCGCGAGCCGTAGATGAACGGCGACATGCGCGGGTTCCAACGTTGGGTTTGGTGACCAAAGTGTACGCCTGCTTCCAGCAGCTGGCGCATGGTGAACTCGGGAAGAGCCATGCTAGTTTTCCTTTTCCGGTTTACGCCTTGGTGGGGAGAAGTGATCCCGACGTTTTCGGGACAACCGGCGGACTGTCCGGGATGTCTCCCCGGAGCAACCCAAACCCCACCTGCGGGTTTGAATGCGCGCGCATATATCGAACCCCTGCCCCCTTGGCAACCCCTGCAATAGGGTCTCCAGAAAATTCTTGGCAAACAACAGTGTCTTTGCTCTGAATGGCCGAAAGATTCGATGTCTGGCGCTGCCCGACGATTTACCGCCAATTGATTGCAAGGACCACATATGATCCCGTTTCGCCGCACGTTTTTCGCCCTCGCGACCACCCTTCTCGCCTGCACCACTGCCCAAGCCGACCAGAAACCGATCTGGGGCCTTCAGGCCTATGGCGATATCTGCCGCGTGAAGTTCGGGCAGAAGGAAATCAAACCGGGCGTCTGGCGTCTTATCAAGGTCGACAAGGGCTGCGATATCGCCAACTTCAAGGGCTATGCCATGCACGGCGACAGCCACATCCGCTTCTACGGCAAACAGAACAGCCTGATCGCCTCGGCCGACAAGGGGGCCGACGGGCAATGGCGCGGTGTGATCGGTGACGGTGATCCCTTCGAAATGGTCTATTTCGGCCCGGCAAAGGGCAATAAACCTGCCAAGACCACCACCAACACCCAAACCTCTGCCGCCGTCGGCAAATGCGTGACCTACATCAACGCCAAGAAGCGTTGTGCCTCTCCCGAAGACACCACCTACAAAGCGTTCGAGACCATCGCGCTCCAGCCCCTCGCCCCGCTCAACCTCTATTTCATGCCCGATGCCGCATCGCGCGTGCAATCCGTGACACCCCGCAACATCTGTTTCCAGGATGTTCGCCACTGCACCGAACGCTACTTTGAAAAGGAAATCTGGTGTCAGGTGCGTGTCGGCAATGAAAGCGGTTGGATCCTGCGCAAGGATGCCAATCACGTCTATGCCTCCAAGGGCTGCGGCTAAGCGCGCGGATTTTCTGTCACCATGCCGTTTTCGGGCCTTCCCTTGAGAAAATTCTCAGGCAAAGTCGTCAGCACAACCTGACTGGAAACCGACGATGCCAGAAAAGTGGCACACCCCGACATTTGCCTCCGTGGCGGTCTTTCTGGCCGCCGCCTTCTGGGGACTCTACTGGATTCCGCTGCGCTATATCGAAGACCTCGGCATCAACGGGACATGGCCTGTTATTTTCCTGAACCTGCCGGCGGCCCTGGCGCTGGGTGGCTATATCCTGGTGCACTGGGAACGCCATCGCCGCCACATGCCGCGCGCCATCCTGATCGGCATCTTCACCGGCGCGGGCTATGGCCTGTTCTCCGTCGGCCTGCTCTACTCCTCGGTCGTGCGCGTCACGCTCCTGTTCTACCTCACACCGATCTGGGGCACGCTGATTGGCATCGTCTGGCTTGGCGATCGCGCCGGCTGGTCGCGCTGGCTGGCAATTGGCGGCGGACTGGCTGGCATGGGCCTACTGTTGTCTGGCGGCGGCTCTGTACCACTAAACATCGGCGATCTGATGGGGTTTGTCTCAGGTGTGGCCTGGGCCATCGGTGGCGCGCTGGTGATGCGCTACGGGGAAATCCCGGTCGCCGCCTCGACGTTCAGCCAGATGCTGATGACAAGCCTTCTGGCGCTGCTCACGGGCCTGTTGGTCGGCGGCATGACAGCCCCCACCCTGCCCCAGATCGCAAGCGCCCTGCCGGTGTCGCTTGTCATGGCCTTCTTCATGATCATCCCGACCCTTCTGGTGGTATTCTGGGCCCAGAAAATCCTGTTTCCCGGTCGGCTCGGCCTCTTGATGATGGCCGAGGTCATGCTGACCGTCCTCAGCGCCAGCATTCTCCTACCCGAAGAAGCCATGTCCCTCGTGGAATGGGGCGGCGCCATCCTGATCGTTGGTGCCTGCCTGATCGAAGTTCTGGCAACGCCGTCCGACGCGAAAAACACTCACGCCTGAAGCAGTGAATGCCCGCCCCGCACCTCAGCCTCGCAATGCGCGGCCAGCGTCTTGCGGTCGGGAAAGTCCGAAACCTTGACCGGCGCATGGTAGATCAATTCGATCCGCCCCTGTTTGCCCGAGGCCAGAACCTTCAGCAGATGGCCGCCGAAATCCATGTCTCCCCACCAGCCATAGAACCGGGAATCAGCCCCATCCGGGGCGTGATACAGCACGGTTACCGGCTGAACCCACAGTTTTTCGCGCAACTCTTCTGTAAAGAAAGCCGCGAAAAGCGTTGTTTTAAATGGCAAAACCCTGATCGCGTCGGTGCTGGTCCCTTCCGGAAAGAACAACAGCTTGTGCCCCGCCAGAAGCCGTTTCTCGAAGACCTGCTTCTGCTTTGCCGCCTCGCGACGGTCGCGATTGATGAACACCGTGCCCGTCGCTTTGGCCAGCCATCCGATCCCGGGCCAGTTCGCAACCTCGGCCTTGGAGACAAAATAGATGCGTTTCCGGGCGTTTAGAGCGAAAATATCAAGCCATGAACTATGGTTCGCCACCACCGCGCCCCGCTCTTTCATCAGGGTGCCCCGCGACGAAAACGGAATGCCCAGAATGCGAAAGGCATTGCGACAGACGAACTGTGTGATCCACGGCGTCCACGGGCGATGCACCCCGTGAATGGGCTTTTCGATCAACCGCACCAGCAGCAGGATACCAAGACAGCCAAACACCAGGGTGCCAAGCACCAGTCCACGCAGCACCACACGCAGCCATCCCATGGGACCAATCTTCTTGTCCTCGGGATAGTCACCATCCCCGCTCCAGGTTGCGCTCATGATTGCAAGCCCTTGGTATAAATCGCTTTTTGTTTTGCGTTCAGGCGTTCGGTATCCATGATCAGACAGACATCCGTCGTGTTGAACGCATGATCCACATAGGCGCCATCCCCGACAAAGCCTCCCAGACGCAGATAGGCCTTGATCAGCGCCGGCACCTCAAGCATCGCTTTGCGCCGGTCGATCTCGCCCTCATCCACAAGGTTCATGCTCTGGTAATGCGCGCTCTGCGCACGCGCCCGCAAATCCTCAGGCGCCAGATGCCGATGATGCAACAGCGACAACGGCTGTTTCAAAGCCTCCACATCCGTGCCATGGAAGCTGGCCACTCCGAACAGGATTTCTATTTCGTGTTCAAAAACATATGCCGCCAAACCGTTCCAAAGGTGGAACATGGCCGATCCCCCGCGATACGCCGGCAACAGGCAGCTGCGCCCAAGTTCAAGCAACTTCCGACCGCTGGCCTTCAGCACCGACAGGTCATATTCGTCTTCCGAATAGAACTGGCCAATCTCTGCCGCCTTGTCATCGCGCAACAGACGATAGACCCCAACCACCCGGTCCATCGGATCGCACTCCAGCGCGTTGTCGATCAGGACAAGGTGGTCGAAAAACGGATCGAACCGGTCTTTCTCAAGCCGCGCCGCATGATCGACAAGCGCCCCGCCGCCCCCCAGTTCCTCCACGAAAACGCGATAGCGCAACCGCTGTGCGGCGGCCAGTTCTTCGGGGGTTTCGACAAGTTTCAGGGTGAAGTCTGGGTCCACGTGCGCCATCTGCTCGGTCTGTTTATGCCATTTCCGGGGTTTTACGTCGCACCAGAAAAATTGGCAACATTGATGCTGGTCAACGTCAGATCACCGCACTACCATTAGTTGTATGAATCACAGTTCACAAACTCATTGATCAAACACTGGAATGAGGACCACCCGAGACCCGTTGATGACAACTTTGCCCGCCTCGCGAAAGTTCACGGTGATCTTGCCACCGATATTGGATTGCACCTGCCCGGTGCCCCAATCCGGTTGCTCCGGGTGCTGCACCAACATGCCAGGTTCGAGGAATGCGTTGAGATCGTCCATAGCTGTTCTTTCAGAAGGGAGTCGCCATGCCCATGTCTAATACGGAAATCGCCGCTCTGGTAGGGTCCCGCATCTGTCATGATCTGATCAGCCCAGTGGGCGCCATCGGCAACGGTGTAGAACTGCTTGGCATGTCAGGTGGCATGACCGGCCCCGAAATGGCCCTGATCACCCAAAGCGTCGGCAACGCCAGTGCGCGCATCCGCTTTTTCCGCATTGCCTTTGGCCTCGCCGGAGACAGTCAGATCGTCAGCGAAGCCGACATACGATCGATCCTGACCGACATCTCCACGGGCAACCGCATCACCATCCTCTGGGAGGTCGAAGGCGGCGTGCCCCGCCCTGTCCTGCGCAAACTGTTCCTCGCGCTTTTATGCGGCGAAACCGCGCTTGGTCACGGCGGCACCCTGCGGGTTGGTGAGGATGAAAACGGCTGGATCATCAGCGCCACATCCGACCGTCTTCACCTCGAAGAGGGGCTTTGGAACGATCTGGCCACGGGGGACACCACGCAGGAGATCGAAGCCAACCGCGTGCAGTTCGCGCTGCTGCCCCGCTTCCTTTCTGAAACGGGACAGGCGCTGTCGATTACCCGCAATGAAACGCAGGTTGAGATGCGCTTTTAGGCGCGGGTGGTGCCTTCGCCAACCACGAGGTACTTGAAGCTGGTCAGCTGCGCCGCCCCCACCGGGCCACGCGCGTGCATCTTGCCGGTGGCAATGCCGATCTCTGCCCCCATCCCGAATTCGCCACCATCGGCAAACTGGGTCGAGGCATTGCGCATCAGGATCGCGCTGTCGAGACGTTCAAAGAACCGCTCGGCGGTGGCATCATCCTCGGTGATGATACAGTCGGTGTGATCCGAGCCGAACTGGCGAATATGGGCAATCGCGCCATCCACGTCATCCACCACTTTCGCGGCGATATCCATGTCGAGGTATTCCTTGCCCCAATCGTCAGAGGTCGCCGCAACGGTGCCCTCAATCTTGGCCGCGATGGTCTCGTCCGCGTGCACCTCGACCCCGGCATCGACCAGCGCGCGCAACACGCCCTGGCCCACGGTGTCCAGAACGTCACGATGCACCAGAAGACACTCGGCCGCGCCGCAGATTCCCGTCCGACGGGTCTTGGCGTTCAGCACCACGTCCAGCGCCTTCACGGGATCGGCAGCCGCATCAAGGAAGATGTGCACGATGCCCTCAAGGTGGGCGAACACAGGCACCCGCGCCTCGCGTTGCACGAGACCCACAAGGCCCTTGCCACCGCGCGGCACGATCACGTCGACGGTATCGACCATCGTCAAAAGCTCCTGAACCGCCGCGCGGTCACGGGTGGGAACCAGCTGGATCGCATGTTCCGGCAGTCCGGCCTCTTTCAGACCGTCCACGAGACAGGCATGGATCGCGCCCGAAGAATGGAAGCTTTCCGAGCCACCACGCAGGATCACCGCATTGCCCGATTTCAGGCAGAGCGCGCCGGCATCGGCGGTCACGTTGGGGCGACTTTCATAGATCACGCCGACCACACCCAGGGGCGTGCGCACACGGCGGATGTTGAGACCGGTGGGACGGTCCCATTCCTCGAGAACTTCGCCAACCGGATCGGCCTGACCGGCCACCGCACGCAGGCCGTCCACAATGCCCTGAATACGCGCTTCATCCAGCATCAGGCGATCCATCATCGCCGCCGAAAGCCCTTTTTCGCGGCCGAATTCCATGTCCTTGCCGTTGGCTTCGATGATCTCGGCCCGACGCGCCCAGACCGCATCGGCGGCGGCGTTCAGCGCCTTTTCCTTGGCCTCGGCTGGGGCAAAGGCCAGCTCCGCGCTTGCGGCTTTGGCGTTTGCGCCAATCTCGGCCATCAGGGCGGGGATGTCTGCGATGTCTTTCATCAGCTCTGTCCTTTGCTTTCGTGTCAGATGCCGGAGGCCTCCGGCGGGAGTCTTTCTAGTGCATTGAAGCCTGAAGCGCCATGTCGTCGCGGTGGATCAGCGCGGTTCGGCCAGTATAGCCGAGGATCGCCTCGGTCTCGGAAGAATGCCGCCCCTTGATGGCGCGGGTTTCTTCGGCCGTGTAGGCGCAAAGCCCCTGCCCCAGTTTGTGCGCATCCGGCCCCAGAATCTCGACCGGATCGCCACGGCCGAAATCACCCGATACCTCAGCCACGCCCGCGCCCAGCAGGCTCTTGCCCGCCTTAAGCGCCTTGACGGCACCGGCATCAAGCGTCACCGCGCCCTGCGGCTTCATCGACCCGATCCAGCGTTTGCGGGCCAGCTGCGGCGTGCCCTGTGCCGTGAACCATGTCGCGTTCGCACCGTTTTCCAGCGCCGTCAGGGGGCGCATCACGCTGCCTTCGGTGATCGCCATCGCGCAGCCGCCCATGGTGGCGGTCTTGGCGGCGAACAGCTTGGTGATCATGCCGCCCTTGGACAGGCCCGAGGTGCCCTCGCCGGCCATCGCCTCGATCTCGGGGGTGATTTCCTCGACCACGTCATAGCGGTGCGCATCCGGGTTTGTCATCGGGTTGTCGGAATAGAACCCGTCCACATCCGACAACAGGATCAGCATATCCGCACCGGTTGTCAGCGCCACCTGCGCCGCGAGGCGATCATTGTCTCCATAGCGGATTTCGTCCGTCGCGACGGTGTCGTTCTCGTTCACGATCGGCACAACCCCAAGGCCCAGCAACGTGGCCATCGTGGCGCGCGAATTGAGATAGCGGCGGCGGTTGGCGCTGTCTTCCAGCGTCACCAGAACCTGTGCCGTCTTGATCTCGTAGGGTGCGAGCGCCTCTTCGTAGGCGCGTGCCAGACGGATTTGTCCGACGGCCGCTGCCGCCTGCGACTGTTCAAGCGGCAGCTCGGCCCGCGGCAGGCCCAGAACCCCACGCCCAAGCGCAATCGAGCCCGAAGACACCAGAACAACATCCGTGCCCTGCCCCTTGAGCCAGGCCACATCCTCGGCCAGCCCCAGAAGCCAGTCACGGCGCAGATCACCCGTCTCGCGATCCACCAGCAAGGCGGACCCGATCTTGATCACAACGCGTTTTGCACCTTTCAGGGTTGCCACGCTTCAGGCTCCTCGTCGCCGATCTTCTGGCGCAGGCGATCCTCGTCGATCTGGGCCCGCAGGGCGCGCAGCACATCGGTCACGCCTTCACGGCTGATGCCCGACATCAACATCACGCGGGTGCCCGTCGCCGCTTCGATCTCGTCGCGGATGAACTCGCGCTCTTCTTCGTCCAGCGTGTCGATCTTGTTCAGAACCGTCACACGGGGCTTGTCGGCAAGGAAGCCGCCGTAATTCTCGACCTCGCGCACGATGGTCTGCATGTCTTCGACCGGCGTACCGGACGTGCCGTCTATCAGGTGCAGCAGCACAGAGCAGCGTTCCACGTGGCCAAGGAACAGGTCGCCCAGGCCACGGCCTTCGCTGGCGCCTTCGATCAGACCGGGAATGTCGGCAACCACGAACTCCACCTCGTCGACACCCACAACCCCAAGGTTCGGGTGCAGCGTGGTAAAGGGATAATCGGCAATCTTGGGCCGCGCATTCGAGGTCGAGGCCAGGAAGGTCGATTTGCCCGCATTGGGCAGACCCAAGAGGCCCACATCGGCAATCAGCTTGAGACGCAGCCAGATCGTGCGCTCCACCCCCGGCAGGCCCGGATTGGCCCGGCGCGGCGCCTGGTTGGTGGCCGATTTGAAGTGCAGGTTGCCAAAGCCGCCATTGCCGCCCTTGGCCAACTGAACACGCTGCCCGACCTCGGTCAGGTCGGCGATCAGCGTCTCCTGATCCTCGTCAAGGATCTCGGTGCCCACGGGCACGCGCAGCACGATGTCGTCACCACTTGCGCCGGTGCGCTGCTGGCCGCGACCGGGCTGGCCGTTCTTGGCGAAAAAGTGCTGCTGGTAGCGGAAATCGATGAGGGTGTTCAGCCCCTCGACCGCTTCGGCCCAGACAGAACCACCGTTCCCACCGTCGCCGCCATCGGGGCCGCCGTATTCGATGTATTTCTCACGACGGAACGACACACAGCCGCCACCGCCGCCGCCCGAGCGGATATATACCTTTGCAAGGTCCAGGAATTTCATGATTTCATCCTTTTCGGGCGGTGTCTGCCCCGCCTGATAACGCCAAGCGGGGCAAGCCTCAATCCAATTTCAGCGAATAGGTCCAGGTCGGCACCGTCGCATCGCGTGCCACCGAGAAGCTCTCGGCGTCTCCAAGGTACTGGAAGCCGCAATTCGTCAGCACCCGTGCCGAGGCCGGGTTGTCCTGAAAGACGCTGGCATAAAGCGTGTCCGAACCCATCGGGTTGGCCGCGATCATCGCGCGCACCGCTTCCGACGCCAGACCGGTGTTCCAGAATGCCGGCGCGACCCAATAGCCCACCTCGACCTTGCCCACATCCACGCGCTTGAGGCCGATGATCCCCATCACCTCGGCGCCGTTGTCGGCGGTGCCATCCATCACCCAGACATCCTCGAGCCGGTCTTCGGCCTGCGAACGGGTGATAAACGCCTCGACACTGCCCGGCGGCAGCGGATGCGGAATGGACGTGGTGTTGCGCGCAACCTGCTCGTCGCCTGCATACATCTCGATCAGCCCCTGGTCCGAACGGCGCAGGGGACGCAAAACAAATCTGTCCGCGTCGATAACGGGTTGGTTCACGATCGTGTCGTGTTTCATATGCCTGTCCTCCTCAAAACAGAACATAGAGAACCGAAGCGACGGTCAAAGCCGCCAGGGTGCCCATCAAATACTTCTCGGCGGGTTTTCCCGCCACGAAACGCGCGATCCGGTCTCCTCCAAAAGTCCAGATCGGGTGAAAAACCGCCTGACACGCCAATAAACAGATGGCGATTGTTGCAGTCGCCTGCAAGGCGGGGGTGCCCGGTGTCACGAAACTGGTAAATCCCGTGATGATCATCGCCCAGGCCTTGGGATTGAGCGGATGCACGACCAGACCGGCGAAAAAGCCGGGGGCCTTGTCCACTTTGGCGCCATCCGGTGACAGGCGCAGGTTTGCCACCCGCCATGCCAGCCAGCAGATATAGACCACGCTGGCCCATTTCAGCACCTCGAACAGCCAGGGCGCGCTGCCGGCAAGCGACATCAGCCCGAACCCGATTGGCCAGATGATCAGCTGTTTGCCAAGCGCCACACCGGCCACGAAGGGCAAGGCAGCCCGAAAGCCGAACCGCGCCCCTGTCGCCAGAAGCGCCATGTTCGCCGGGCCGGGGGTTGCCACCTGGCTGGCCGCGAAGGCACTGAAACTGATCACTGCAACGGGCATTTCCGCTGCTCCTGAATACCCAAAAATGAAAAGGGACCGGCCTTCTCAGCCGGTCCCCTAAATGTCTCATAACCTTTAAGGTCGGCTTACTCTGCGGCCTCCGCCACTGGCAGGACCGAAATAAAGGTACGGCCCTTGAGGCCCTTGTGGAACTTCACGTTGCCTTCGACGGTTGCAAAGATGGTGTGATCCTTGCCCATGCCAACGCCTTCGCCCGGCCACATCTTGGTGCCGCGCTGACGCATGATGATGTTGCCAGGAATTACAGCTTCGCCGCCGTATTTCTTGACGCCAAGACGACGACCCGCGGAGTCGCGACCGTTACGGGAGCTACCGCCAGCTTTTTTGTGTGCCATATCGCTTTTCTCCTACTTCAGTGGATTAGTTAGCCAGTTCTTTGGCTTGTTCAACCCACTCGGGTTTCACTTTGACGGCGTCGAAGGTTTCGACGTCGACGGCGGCCAGCTGAGCGAAGCTGGTGATGCCAGCGTCAGCCAGTTTCTTGGCAGCTGCGGGACCAACGCCGTTGATGGCGGTCAGGTCGTCAGCACCGGCAGCGGCAGGAGCCTCGGCCTTGGCAGCAGCTTTCTTCGGAGCGGCAGCAGCAGGAGCCGATGCAACCGAACCCGCGCCAACAGCAGCTTTGACGCCCGATGCGTCTGCGCCCGAGGCCAGGATGTCGGTTACGCGAACCAGGGTCAGTTTCTGACGGTGACCAACGGTACGCTTCGACGAGTGCTTACGACGACGCTTGACGAACTTGATGACCTTCTCGCCTTTGATCTGGTCGATCACTTCCGCCTGAACGGCCGCGCCTTCAACGAGAGGTGCGCCAACAACGGTGTTGTCACCGCCCAGCATCAGAACTTCGTTGAATTGAACTTTTTCGCCAGCGTCTGCAGCCAGTTTTTCAACGCGGAGCACATCGCCCGATTGAACCTTGTACTGTTTGCCGCCGGTCTTGAGGACTGCGAACATGTCCTATTCCTTCGATTTATCCGCGTTCTGTGGCCCCCTTTCGGGTGTTTGTGGCAGGGGCTCACCCTGACCGCCTCGAACCGCGCACCCCTCTCGGGGCGTTGTTACAACAAAACACGGCGCAAGGAGAGCCTTACGCCGGATTTGGGGCTTATCGGGGGATTTAGGGTATTAGTCAAGGGATATGTTTCTCGCAGTCCAAGAAACTTCCGCGCGCCTCGCACGCCTATAACGCCCGTATTACACGACAGGGGTTCCCGGCTGCAAACACGTTTTCGGGCACCGACGATGTCACCACCGCCCCTGCCCCGATGGTCGTACCATCACCGATCGTCACCCCCGGCAGAATGATCGCGCCGCCGCCGATCCAGACATGCCTGCCAATGGTCACAGGCGCTGCCGTGGTGTGATAGCCCGGCATGCCATCGCGGTCATAGATACGATCCCCCGCCGCCAGGGGATGCGAGGTCGCATATATCTGCACGCCCGGCCCCAGCAAGGTGCCCTCGCCGATCTCGACCCGCGCACCGTCCAGCACCGTGCAGTTGAAGTTCAGGAAAACACCCGCGCCCAGAAAGATATTCTCGCCATAGTCACAAAAGAACGGCGGCTCGATCCAGGTGCCCTGCCCGACCCGCCCTAGCAACTTGGACAGCACCTCGGCCCGCGTCTCGCCCGCATCCGACGGCGTCTCATTGTAGCGTCGCAACAAACGCCGCGTGCGGTGGTGCTTTTCCATCAGGTCCGCACCGCGCGTATCAAATTCGTACATGTCTGCCTGAACCACCCGTTCCCGTTCCGTCGCCCGTCACAGCTCCTGGCTTGGCTGCACCTGCCCCAGCTTCGTCGCCAGCGCCTCGAAACGGTTCATCATCACGTCGAAATGCACCGCGTTCATCAATTCATAGACCACCTGCATATCCGGATGCTCAAGCGCATCCGCATAGGCCACAACCTCTTCGTCGGTGAAATCCTGATAGGTATAGGCCGCATTCGCCAGCGCCGAGGCCGCCATGTCGCGCCGCAGTGCCCCTTCGTTCTCGGCCAGAACCGCCCGCAACTGCGCCTCATCGACCCGCAGTTCGATCACCCCCGCATAAGAGGCCGCGAGGATAAACCGGATCTGGATTTCCTGAATGGCTTTCGGCCCGATGTCATTGGGGTCGATGGCGTGGTTCATCCGGCGAAACGCCTCGATCCGCGCACTCGCCTCCTGCACCATATCCGCCACCAGCGCCCGGCCTTCGTCCTGCTTCAGGGTGTCATCCGCGAAATGTGAGTCATTCTCGGCCGCAACAAGCCGCATCCCGAGGTCCGAGGCATAAAACGCCGCCGCGTGGTCCAGAAGATCGTCCTCCAGCGTCGCCTCGAGAATATCCAGCGCCCGCGCCCGCATCAGCGCCACGTCAAAGACCTGCTCCGCCGTGCGCCGCCACTCATAACCGAACGCGCCGGAATCAACGCCAAGCATATCCGGCGCGGATTCTGCCGAGAGCGCGATGGAATCGATGGCCACATCAAAGCCCGTGACCTTCAAAAACGCCTCGACACGCGCCCGATCCGCCGCCTGCGCCGCACCGGACACGATCCAGACCACACCCAGTGTCAGAAAAATCCCGCAGGCCAGTTTTCGCAAAACCCCAGTCATCCTTGATCCTTCCCCGCGTTCAGGCTCCGTTTTCAACAGCCTACTCCAAAAGATTTCACAAACAATTCAAATCGCCTCTTGCACCCCTCCGGAATCATCATTAAACGACGCCCTCACCAAGACCCCCGCGGAGAGGTGCCGGAGTGGTCGAACGGGGCGGTCTCGAAAACCGTTGTCCCTTCACGGGGACCCAGGGTTCGAATCCCTGTCTCTCCGCCACTATTCCCCTAGATGTGTTTGAAAATCAAAGAAACACAGTGGGTTGTGGCCCTGATACACTCAACAGAAAAAACATGCTCTGAAGACCGATCACTTCATCGGCTTTAAGATCATAGTTGCTGGCAAACCATCAAACGAAGCACTCCACGATCAAGGCTCGCCAGCGTTTCCCAAGCAAGTTGAATTTAACAAATTGCGAGCCTCCGACATTGAGAACCGCCCTGCTGAGGCTTGCGCTTAGGTACACCTAGTTCGCGTGTCTCTTCCCATTTATGCACATGGCGCACAGGGTTATCTTTGAGGCAACTTGGAATTTTGGAATAGAAAAGAAGTTGAATGACAACACGTCTAAGCACGGACAAACAACGTATTACCAGGCTCCGATTGTGCTACATGTCGCCCCACAGCTATCATCGTCAAGCAGTCTAATGGTGAAAAGCCCAATGGAAAGCGCTCACTCAAAACCCCCTCAGAAGCTCAACATATTGAACATCGAGACACCCCCACAACTTTACCCACAAAGTTTAACACTGGCTTTCCACAAGTCTATCACCTTGGACGAATAGCATCATGTGTGAGAGATTGAATTTGCGGCTTGGGTGGAGCACCCCAATAACTAAAAAGAGGTGCTCCAAAAGCCGCTGGTGAGCCCCCGAGGCCCGCCTTGCGCAGCTTGGTCTAGCATCCACAGCATATGCACAGGGCGGGCCGACTCGCAATAGCCCGCTACCTTGGGTCGTGCATCGCATTGATCTTTCTTCGGGAACTGGAAACCTATTTTCAGGCCTCTAGTCAGCCTGCTACCCCCCCTTGATCCGCATCATCAGGAACACTTCCGCCTCCGGATCAAGTACGTGATTGCGCCCCGAACCAAGGAATGTCCCGTCCACGGTCAGACCCGCGCCGGCCTCGATGGCGGGCGCGAGGCCGGGATGGGCAGCGGCAAGGTTCTTCAGAACCTCGCCAACCGTCTTGCCCTCGATCTCGACACTCTCCTGCCCGTCCGCAAAGCGGCGCAGGCTGGACCAGAGATGCACCTCGACCATGCCTAGCCTTTCATCGCCTTGAGGATACGCGGCGGCGACATCGGCAGGCTGCGCAGGCGCGCACCGGTCGCTTCGGCCACCGCGTTGGCAATCGCTGGCAACGGCGGGGTGATGCCGGTCTCGCCAACCCCACGCACCCCATAAGGGTGGCCGGGGTTCGGCACTTCCACGATCACCGTATCGATCATCGGCAGGTCCGAGGCCACGGGAACGCGATAGTCAAGGAACACGGTGTTCTGCAAACGCCCGTCCTCGCCATAGATGTATTCCTCGTTCAGCGCCCAGCCGATGCCCTGTGCGGCCCCGCCCTGGAACTGCCCCTCGACATAGGCCGGATGGATCGCCTTGCCCGCGTCCTGTACCACGGTATAGCGCAGAACGGTGGTGCGGCCGGTTTCCGGATCCACCTCGACATCCACGATATGGGTACCAAAGCTGCCACCATAACCGTTCGGCGTAGCTTCGAAATGGCCCGAGATCGGCCCGCCGGTCGATCCCATCTCGGCACAGATCTCGCCAATGCTCATCGGCGGGAATTCCCCGGCATTGGGGCCCGACGGTTTCGCATGTCCGTCTTCCCAGACCACGGCCTCGGCATCGATGCCCCAGGCATCCGCCGCCCGCTGGCACAGCTTGCCGATCGCCTCGTTGGCCGCCTTGATGGTGGCCAGGCCGCTGGCAAAGGTGGCACGGCTGCCGTGGGTCGGCTCGTTAACGCCAAGCGCCCCGGTCTCGACCACGTTCACCCGCACGTCCTCGTAAGCGATGCCCATCGCCTCTGCCGCCATCATGGCAATCGAGGCCCGCGAGCCGCCAATATCGGGCGTCCCCACCGAAACCGTCACCGATCCGTCTTCGGACAGCGCCAGAGAAACCGAGGTCTCACCACCCCAGTTCATCCAGTAACCCGAGGCAACACCGCGACCCTGGTTCGGCCCCAGCGGTGCGCTGTAATGGTCATGCGCCTTGGCCGCCTCCAGCGTCTCGACAAGGCCGATCCGCGGATAGGTCGGGCCGCTCGACGATTTCGTGCCTTCCTTGGCCGCGTTCATCAAACGCACCTCGATCGGATCAAGCGACAGCTCGCGGCACATCTCGTCCACAAGGCTTTCCACCGCGAACGCCGCCATCGGTGATCCCGGCGCACGATAGGCCGCGTTCTTGGGCCGGTTCGACATCACGTCATAGCCCTCGTGCTGGACGTTCTCGATGTCATAGCAGGCAAAGGCACAGGCCAGCGCGGAATCCACCGGCGCCAGCGGAAACGCCCCGCCCTGCATCCGGAACACCGCTTTGCCCGCGGTCATCTTGCCGTCCTTGGTCATGCCGATCTTCACGTCCATCGACGCCGACGCCGTCGGCCCTGTCGCCCGCAGCACCTCGGAGCGGGTCATCACCATCTTCACCGGCCGGTTCGCCTTGCGGCTCAGTGCCAGCGCGACAGGTTCGATGAACACCGTGGTCTTGCCGCCAAAACCGCCGCCGATTTCCGAAGGCGTCACCCGCAGCTTGGACACCTCTATGCCAAGACAAACTGCCGACATCCGGCGAATGAACCAGTGGCCCTGGGTACAGACCCACATCTCGCCACGCCCGTCCGAGCCCATCTGCGCCAGACAGGCATGCGGTTCGATATAACCCTGGTGGGTGGCCTCGGTGGCATAGGTCTGTTCGCGCACGACATCCGCCGCCTCAAACCCCTTCTCCAGATCGCCATGGCCGAACTCGATATAGCGCACAACGTTCGGGTGCATGCCGTCCGGCACCGAGTAATCCGCCGCGCCCTCACGAATGACCGGCGCGCCCTCGGTCATCGCCGCGTTCACCTCGGTCACATGTGGCAGAACCTCGTATTCCACCTCGACCAGCTTGGCCGCATCCCGCGCAATCAGCGCCGAAGTCGCCGCAACCGCGGCCACCGCATGGCCGTCATAAAGCGCCTTTTCGCCCGCCATGCAGTTTTCCATGACGTTCCAGTCCTCACCGGTCTGGCCATCGGCGAAATCCGCCCGCGTCACCACGGCCTTCACACCCTTCATCGCCAGCGCCTTCGAGGCGTCGATCTTCACGATCCGCGCATGGGCGTGCGGGCTGCGCACGATCACCCCATGCAGCATCCCCGGAATATAGGCATCCGCACCATAGCGCGCCTTGCCGGTTACCTTGTCGAGACCGTCAGGACGATCCGGTCGGGTGCCAAGAACCTTGAAGTCCTGCTTCTGTTCGTCAAATGCCATCACGAGGCCTCCCGCATCTCTGCCGCCGCATCCATCACGGCGCGAATGATCTTGTCATATCCGGTGCAGCGGCACAGGTTGCCCGCCAGCCAGTACCGAAGCTCCTCTTCGCTGGGATCGGGGTTCTTCTCGAGCAACGCTTTCGACGCCACCAGAATACCCGGCGTACAGATACCGCACTGCAGCGCGGCGTGTTCAATGAACTTGCGCTGCAACGGGTGCAGCTCCTCACCCTCCGACATGCCTTCGATCGTCGCGATCTCCTTGCCCTCGGCCTCAACGCCCAGCACCAGGCAGGAACAGACAAGCCGCCCATCCAGCGTCACCGAACAGGCCCCGCAGTCACCGGTGCCACAGCCTTCCTTGGCGCCGGTAAAGCCCAGCTTGTCGCGCAGGCAGTCCAGCAGCGTCTCGCGCGGATCACACAGGAACTCCGCCTCGTCACCGTTCACGGTGGTGGTTACATGCACGTTGCTCATTGTGCCTCTCCCTTCGCGCGCGCATAGGCGATTTTCGCAGCCCTTTGTGCCAGCACGCCGGCCACTTCGGTGCGGAACTCGATGGTGCCGCGCTTGTCGTCAATCGGATTACAAGCCGCTTCCGCCGCCTTGGCCAGATTGGCCAGCGCTGCCTCGTCCAGCGTGCTGCCGACAATGGCATCCGCCGCCTCCTGAACCAGCAAAGCCGTCGGCGCCACCGCCCCGAGGCTCACACGGGCCTCGACAATCACGTCTCCGTCCAGACGCAGGTTCACGCCACAGCCCACCACGGCAATGTCCATCTCGGTGCGCGGAATGAACCGCAAATAGGCATCGCCCCCGTGGTCGCCCCGCGCCGGAACATGCACCGCCGAGACCACCTCGCCCTTGGCAAGGGATGTCCGCCCCGGTCCGATCGGAATATCCTCAACCGCGACCTCGCGGCTGCCATCAGGGCCGGTCACCGTCAGCGTGACACCCGCCGCAATCATCGCGGGCACCGAATCCGCCGCCGGCGATCCATTGCACAGGTTGCCGACAAGCGTCGCCCGCCCCTGCACCTGCGTCGAACCAATCAGGTCCATACCTTCCACGATGCCCGGCCACTCGCGGCCCAACTCGCCATGTTCGCTCATCTCGGCACCCGCAACCGCAACGCCGATATCCCAGCCGCCATCCGCACGGCGAGTAATCTCACGCACACCGGCAATGTGTTTCACGTCAATCAGGTCATCCGGCGTCACAATATCCGAGCGCATCTGCACCAGAACGTCTGTCCCTCCCGCCAGGAAACGGGTGGTTCCGCTGGCTTGGTGGGCAATGGCTACGGCATCCTCAAAGGACGCCGGTGTGTGATAGCGCATGTCGCCTCCTTGCTATGTCTTGGCCGTGGTCGGCCCTTGTCATTGGTATGGGACGTTAACGCCCCGTTCGCGATTTGCCGAGGGGGAGAATGCGTTTTCGAATCCACCCCGCCTCACCTGTTTGCGACCCCGATGTCGTATCCGAACGACCCGCCGCAATCTTTGGATTTTCCCTGAAATCGGCCCGGGTGGGGCCGATTTTCGCCCAGATTTAAAGCGATCTTCACGCTTGGGAGCAGAAGCTCTCCCCCAAACTCTGCTGCCAAAGAGTCTTCAATGCAATATGTCCCAAAAGAGCGCTTCTTCACGCCCGCCCGTCCGCGTCATGCACGTCTGTTTGAACTCATCCGTCAGGATCACCGCCGTCTTGCGGCCCCGTGCGCCGAAACGCAGGGCAGTGCCGAAGAAAACACGGCCGACTTCGTGATCGCAGCTGAAGCCTTCCGCGCCCTCGCCTGCAAATCGCTGCGCTATTAACCCCGAAACCCGGTCGCGACGACGAATTTTTCGGAACTGTCCGACCGACTTGACGGCGGTTTCATGTTCACGACCTTGGTGAACTTCTGCTTCAAGAGCTTCTGAAGATCGCCCTCTGCGCCCCCGGCAAGAACCTTGGCCACAAAGGTGCCGCCCTCGTCCAGTACATCAAAGGCGAAATAGGCTGCCGCCTCGCAAAGCGAAATGATCCGCAGGTGGTCAGTCTGCTTGTGACCGGACGATGCCGCCGCCATGTCCGACATGACCACATCGGCCTTGCCACCAAGCCACTCTTTCACCTTTACATCCGCATCGTCTTCCATGAAGTCGAGTTGCTCGAACCGCGCCCCGGCCAGCGATTCAACCTCCTGAAGGTCCACGCCCAGATAGGTGCCCACCTTCTTGCCCGACTTTTCACCAAGCGCGTTGATGCGCGGCACGGCCACCTGCGCCCAGCCTCCGGGAGCACAGCCCAGATCGACAACCCGCGCCCCGTTCACGAGGAACCGATACTTGTCGTCCAACTCCATGATCTTGAAAGCCGCGCGCCCGCGATAACCCTCGGCCTTGGCGCGCTGCACATAAGGGTCGTTCAACTGCCGCTGCAACCAGCGCGTTGACGACAGCTTGCGCCCGCGCGCCGTCTTGACCTTGATCGTCAGATCACGCTGTCCGCGCCCGGATGTATTTTTGCCCGTCGGTTTCTTCGCCATCTTCTTAGATCCTCAGCCCTTGCAGCCCCGTGTGCATAGGATTTTCTCGAAAATCCTACCCGAAGGAAATTCTTCTAGAAGAATTTCCCCGCGCGTCCAGCCCAATTTAATAAGGCACGTCGTCCAGAACGCCATCCGCGCTCATCTGGGCATAAAGCAACCCCTCGCGCAGCCCTCGATCCGCGACCGACAGACGGTTGGTCGGCCAGCACCGCAACAGCGCCTGCAGGATCGCCGATCCGGACATGATCAGTGCCTGACGGTCCTGCCCGATGCGGGGATCGCGCCGCCGTCCGACGGGGCCAAGATCAAGATACCCACGGATCACCTTGTCGATCTGCTCCGTCGTCATCCGCAACCCGTCCACCTTGGTGCGATCATAGCGCCGCAACCCAAGGTGCGAGGCCGCCACCGTGGTCACCGTGCCGCTGGTACCGATGATCTGGAAGCCTTCGCTCGGCGGCGCATCTTTATAAGGCGCGAACTCCGCAAGGTTCTCTTCAAAGAACCAGCTCATCAGCGCAAAACGCGCCGCATCGTCTTCCACGTCAAAGAACTGGTCCCGCAGCGTCGCCACACCCAAAGGCACGGAAATCCAGTCCACAACCTTTGCCGCCGGAAACGGGCTCTCAAGGTCATGAAATCCCGCATGCAACCGCATGATCGCGCTCGGCCGGTCGCGCGCCGGAACCGAGGTCAGGTCGATCCACACAAGTTCCGTGGACCCGCCGCCGATATCCACCACCAGCAACTGTTCCGTCTTGGTGCTCACCAGCGGCGCACAGGAGATCACCGCTAGCCGCGCTTCTTCCTCGGGCTTGATGATCTCGAGCTGCAACCCGGTCTCGCGCCGCACCTGCCGGATGAAATCCTTGGCATTGCGCGCCCGACGGCACGCCTCGGTCGCCACAAGGCGCATACGCTTGACCCTGTGCCGCTTCAGCTTCTGCTGGCAAATCCGCAGGGCCTGCACCGTCCGGCGCATCGACCCCCGCGACAATCGACCCGTGCTTTCCAGACCGGCCCCCAACTGGACCGATTTCGAAAAACTGTCGACCACGTGGAACTGGTTGCCCTTCGGCTGGGCAATCAGCATGCGGCAACTGTTTGTACCCAGATCCAGCGCGGCATAAAGCTCGCTCGGATCGGGCGGTTTCGGCGCGGGGCTCTCAACCGGTTTCGGGAACGCGCCCGCACCTTTGGGACGCTTGGGCGCCATCTGTCACGCCCTCCATTTCGAGTTACCTTCAACCTAAGTGCTGAATGCAGAACGCGCAATCCCCATCGATACGCGGCGGTGCACCGCCTGCGACTCATCAAGATCATGAAGAGTATGCGTGTGCATACCGCAGGCACAGTCGCTACAAGCCAATTGGTCGCTGAAAGAAGCCGTTCTGTCGAAAACGTACATAAGGCAGGTCGCATCCTGCCCTACCAAGGGTCTACTCAAACCGGAGGAATCAAACATGCCCGACGTCACCATCGTCTACTGGCGTGACATCCCCGCCCAGGTCATCGTGGGCAAGGGTCGCCGTGGTTCAAAGATCCAGCTCACCGAGCGGTTCGAACAGGCCATCGACCGTGCTGCGATGAAAGTGGGCGCAAAGGATGCAGACGCGTACCTGGCCGAGTGGCGCAAGGCTGATCCCTATCCGGTTGAAGGCGAGACCTCGGAAGTGGCCAAGGCCGAAGCCGATCGTCTTGAGGCAGAATATGATCAGGACCGTCTGAAGACCCTGGTCGCGAATGAAGGCTGGGCATGACCCGCGCGTCACTATGGGAGGCCGCCATGGCTTTGTTGAATTTCCGCAAGAAGACGGAAGACGTGAAAACCGTCACCCCCGAAGTTGAAGCCTTTCTGAAAGGCTATTCCATCGAAGTCATGCCGCGCACCGCGGCCAAGGTGGAAGACTTCCGCGCGCTGCTGCCCGAAGGCACCCGCGTCTACATCGCCCACATCGAAGGCACCCCGATCGAGGACATGGTCGCCACCGCCAAACGCCTGAACGAAGAAGGCTACCCGGTGATGCCGCACTTCCCGGCGCGGATCATCAAGGATCAGGCGACGCTGGAAAACTGGATCAACATGTACCAGGGCGAAGCCGACGTGAAACAGGCGCTCCTGCTGGCAGGTGGCGTTGAAAAACCGCACGGCGACTATCACTGCTCGATGCAGCTTCTGGAAACCGGCTTGTTCGACAAGGCGGGCTTCACCAACCTGCACGTGGCCGGCCACCCCGAGCCCAACCTCGACATCGACCCCGATGGCTCGCGCACCAACACCTTCGCCGCTCTGGACTGGAAACAGGCCTTCAACGAGCGCACCGACGCAGACATGGCGCTTGCCACCCAGTTCTGCTTCGAGGCCCAGCCGGTCATCGACTGGTGCAACATGCTCACCGAACGTGGCGTGAACATTCCGGTCCACATCGGCATCGCCGGTCCGGCCAAGCTGCAAACCATGATCAAGTTCGCCATCGCCTGCGGTGTCGGCCCGTCGCTCAAGGTTCTGCAGAAACGCGCCAAGGACGTCTCCAAGCTGCTGCTGCCGCACGAGCCGACCGAAGTCATCGCCGATCTGGCCGCCCACAAGGCCGCCAACCCGGACTTCAACATCGAGAAAGTCCACTTCTTCCCGCTCGGCGGCATCAAGACCAACGCCACCTGGGCGATCGAAAACGGCGGCGCCTCGGCTGCGCCCGCAAAAGCATAAGAACAAGGATCAAACATGACCCGTACCATCATCGAGTCCAAGACCAAGACCACCATCATGGGGTTCGACCAGCCGTTCACCGTTATCGGTGAGCGCATCAACCCCACGGGCCGCAAGATCCTGAACGCCGAACTCGAAGCCGGTGACTTCAGCCGCGTTGAATCCGACGCGCTGGCACAGGTTGCGGCCGGCGCCACCGTGCTCGACATCAACTCGGGCGCCGTCTTCTCCAACAAGATGGCAGAAGACCCGCGCTACGCCGACAACAACTTTGTCGAGCCCGACCTGATGCGCGAACTGGTGAAACGTGTTCAGGCCATCACCGACTGCCCGCTCTGCATCGACTCCTCGGTTCCCGGCGCTCTCGAAGCAGGCCTGGAAGCCGCCGAAGGCCGCCCGCTGCTGAACTCGGTCACCGGCGAAGAAGAGCGTCTCGAAGTGGTTCTGCCGCTGGTCAAGAAATACAACGTTCCGGTTGTGGCCATCTCGAACGACGACACCGGCATCTCGGAAGACCCCGAAGTGCGTTTCGCCGTTGCCAAGAAAATCGTGGAACGCGCTGCCGACTTCGGCATCCCGGCACACGACATCGTGGTTGACCCGCTGGTCATGCCGATCGGCGCCATGGGCACCGCCGGCCTTCAGGTGTTCGAACTGAACCGCCGTCTGCGCAACGAACTGGGTGTGAACACCACCTGTGGTGCCTCGAACATCTCGTTCGGCCTGCCGAACCGTCACGGCATCAACAACGCCTTCCTGCCGATGGCAATGGCCACCGGTATGACCTCGGCGATCATGAACCCCGTTGCCCTGCCCGTCGGCCCCAAGAAGCTGGCCGAGAAAAAGGCAGAAGTCGAAGCCGCGGGCATTGTCCTGCCGGCCGACATGGACGACGAGGCCTTCTGCAAGATGTTCGGCCTCGGCTCGACCAAGCCGCGTGCAGGCAAGGAAATGGAAGCCATCCGCGCAGCCAACTTCCTGACCAACAACGACGCCGGTGGTGCCGAGTGGATCAAGTTCAACAAGGATCCCTCCGAAGCCGCAGCCGGTGGTCGTGGTGGCCGTCGCCGTCGCCGCGCCTGATCCCGCGCTAGGACAGTGTTAACCCAGACGGGGGCAGAGTGGTCAGATGACCGCCCTGCCCCCTTCTTCTTTTCCGCGCCCCACCGGGCGCGACTGGCTTGATCAGCTGTTTCGCGCCAGAAGCGCGCGCACCGGCGGTGTGGTACGGCCTGACATCTCGGATGTGGAACGTGAAATCGGCCTGAACGCGCTTGAGGTCGAAGTCCGCCGCCGTGGCTTTCACATGCTGATCGCGGGTCGTCAGGTGGCCATCCTCTGCGCCCCAAGCCACTTCACCATCATCTGCTAGAAATTCTTCTCGAAGAATTTCCCGCCCCACGTTTTTCTGGAAAAACGTGGGCCCACCTCTTCATATCCCGTTAACCACCGTGCGCGGCCTTAAGGCGGCAGATGCCGTTGCCCGCACCGTCGCAATACCGACGTAATACCGACGTGGCACCGACACCACGTTTTGGCGCATCCAACGCCGTTAACCACGTCACCCGCGCTTCTTGCGGGCCCTGAAATCCAAGGCACCCTCGGTTGGGTTCTGCCCCTCGCCAAACAGGGCATGCTTCTGGATCTTCTGCGTCCCGGTCACCGGAATTTCCTCTACAAACCGGATCCATCCCGGCGCCTTGTAGTAGGCCAAGCGTTTGAAACTCCACTGGAAAAGCTCTTCGGCCAAAGCCTCTCCCGCGCGATCCGAGGTGATGCAGGCCATCACCTCCTCGTCGCGCAAGGCGTCTTCCACCGCGATCACGGCCACCCGATCCACCGCCTCATGCTCCTGCAAACAGGCCTCGATCTCGGCGGCAGCAATATTTTCACCACTGCGTCGTATGATGTTTTTCTTGCGGTCGACAAAGTAGATCATGTCGCCCTCATCCATCATCACCGTATCACCGGTGTGAAACCACCCGCCGCGCCAGGCTTCTTCCGTGGCCTCCGGCAGGTTCAGATAGCCCGAGAACGCCCCTTTGCGGGGTGTCGCCTCGGAATGCCGCAGAACCATCTCGCCGGGCGTGCCGCGCGGGACCTCCTGGTCATTGCCATCCACCACCCGAACCTCAAGCCCCGGACCAGGCCGCCCAATCGCCCGCGTCTCAATCTGGCGCGGTTCCTCATGCGCGGTCAGAAGGCGGCACATCTCGGTCATGCCCCAGGCCTCGACCAGCGGAAATCCGAACCTCTCTTCGAAGGGCCCGTGCAACGTCGGCTCCACCCCCGCCCCAAGACCCAGACGCACCTTGTGGCGATGCTGCCATTCCGTGTCCGGCATGTTCATCAGGGCCGGGATCACAATGCCAAGGTAATGCGCTACCGTCGCCCCCGTCTCGGCCAGGTCACGCCACCAGGCATTGGCGCTGAATCGCTCTGGCACAATCAGGCAGTTGCCCTTATCCATGATGCCAAAAAACGTGAGAATAGCGGCATTTACGTGGAAAAGCGGAAGTGGATTGTAGATCCTGTCCGTACCCTCCTCAAAGGTCATCATACCGCCGCGGCTGGCGTACCACGCCCCCATCTCGATCTCGTAGGCATGGCTCAGCATGCATCCCTTGGGCCGCCCGGTCGTCCCGGAAGTATAGATCAGGCTCGCCTCATCCTCCCGCACCACCTCCCGCGCCTGCGCACCGGAAACCCTGGGCACCTCCGGCAGGTCCGTCTCCATCACACGCAACGGAACGCCGGTGCCACTATCCGCGATGCCGGCCTGCATCAGGTCCTCGAACTCCGGCGCAGCAATCGCCAGAACGGCTGCACTGTCCTGAAGCAGATAAGCCACCTCGTTGGGCCGGTAGTCCGGATTGACCGGCACCCAGCTCACGCCCAACCCGTTCAACGCAAGCTTCAACAGCATCATTTCAGGCCGGTTGCCCAACAACGCCGCCACCCGCAGCCCAGGGCCAAAACCTGCCGCTGCCAGCCGCGCTTGCCAGTCCGAAACCGTCCGATGCGCCTCTGCATAGGTGATTTCATAGCCCTCGGGATAATAGGCGCGCCCCTGCGACGCAGGTACCGCCAGAAACCCGTTTTCGGGATACGCTGTTGATTTTTCGTTGAAATACTGCCCGATTGTCCCGGTCATCTCGATCCTCCCATCACTCCGGCGTCGAGAGTATCAGGCCGCCAGAAAGACAAAAGACGGAAATTACGGGTCTCCCTTGTGCCGTCGCGTCTGTTGGGCAATTTCGCCAAGGCGCGCATTGTATTCTGCGCCAAGAACGAAGACCGCCGCCATGAGATACATGAAAACCAAGGCCGCAATCACACCGGCCAAGCCGGCGTAAGTCACAGAATACGTTGGGAAGTTCCGCACGTAGAACTCGAACCCGCGGGCGATCGCCATCCATAGCACCAGCGTTAAAAGGATGCCCGGCAACAACGCCCGCACCGGCCTGACGACACCCGACAACCACTTGTGACAGGCCACCAACCCAAACAGCGGCACAAAGGTTGTGACCAGCACACCCACCGTCCTGTGCGAGTCGAACGTGAACGGCAGGTCCGGAAGAACCTCCGCCGCATAACGCAGGTAGACCGGGATCAGCACCCCGAACACCCCCGTCGCCGCCACCGCCAGCGCCCCGCCGATGGCAAAGCTCACAGCGATCAGCCGCTGCTTCCAGACCGGCCGCGGATCGCTGTCGTGGTAGGCCTCCGACACCGCAATCCGCATCGCGTCAAACCCATTGGAGGCAAAGAAGATCGTTAGTACGGCCCCCACCGTGATGGTCGAGCCCCCACTGCTTTCCAGAACTGCCCGCACCTCGCTCTCGATCGGGCCGGCAATGGCATCGGGCCAGGCGCCGAACACGGCCGTCAGCACCTCGCCCAGATCAGCCTGCGAACTTGTCAGACCCGTCATCGACACCAGTGCGGCAACAGATAAGGCCAACATACAAAAGGGAAAAATCGCGAGCATCATCGACAAGGCCACATGGCTGGCCCGCACGGTGCCCCCCTTGGTGAGAAACCGTCTCAACGCATCCAGAAACGCCTGCCAGAAAATCATTTTCAAACCCCGCGAAAGCGACCTGACCGACAGGGCCATATCGTACAAGAAAACAACACGCCTAATATCGGGGTCGCGCCGCGCCTTCGCAACCTGCAAAACCTCACCACCCTTGAAGTGCCCGTAAAAAAGGCCACCCGAAGGCAGCCTTTCTTTTAGGAGATAGGTCCAGTGAGGATCAGACGATGAACTCGAAGTTGTCGAGCACGAGGTGCTGTCCGCCACTGTTGATAACAAGTTGGTCAATCACTCCCCAGTCGACATCGAATTCCGTCACCGAGTTTTGGTAGATTGTCCCACTTGTCTGGCCAACCAGAACTCCGTTGTTGTATCCGCTGATCGTTGCACTGGTGGAACTTGTCCAGGCAGAGGTCAACTCAACGGAGAGGAACTCAAAGTCCTGTCCATTCGATTTGGCGATTGTCGCAGGCTTGGCTGCATAGGGTGTATAGGCAACTTGCGTCCCGGCGGTGTTATACCCGCTACTTCCGTAGCTATCTCCATTGAGAGTGTAGAGGTTGTAGCTGGATCCAGAGTCCCAGTTGAAGCCCATGTAGCCGTCAGGCAACTGTCCGCCGTTGTGGTTTTCAAAATCGACAAACAGGTTGGCGACGGCCGCGTCATCCACGCCATTCACGGTGACATCTACGTTTGCAGTCGTGACCCCGCCGTTGCCATCGTCGACATTGAAGACAAAGCTGTCCACAACCGCGTCGCCGGTGTTCAGCGCCTGAACATTGGCCGCACCGTTATTGAGCGCGTATGTCCAGTTGCCGTTCGCATCAACGGTCATCGTGCCATAGGTGCCATTTCCACCACCCTGCACCGCAAAGTTGTGCGTGTCAGTGGTATCCGGATCGCTGACGCCAATTGTACCGTTTGCAATCAAAGTGCCATCTTCGGTCACGGACCCGGAACCACCGGTTGCCGTTGGCGCATCATTGGCCCCGTTGATGGTGATCTCTGCGGTTGCCGAGACTGCCTCGGGTGTCACGTCAAGCGATACCCCATCGAACAACGGCGTGGTGAAGCCACCCGATTGATCAAGGTTGTCAAAGACATAGGTGTGTACCGCGTCACCGCAATCGTCGTCTTCAAACGGAATCTGCACAACCAGATCAAGATCAGAGAAGGACGACTGGAACTGTTTGAACAGCCCGCCGCCACCGATGATCTCGGTCCCGGTATAGCCCTGCAAGACGATATTGGAGGCATCCACGATCGTGGTCACACCATTCAGCACCTGCTTGGCCGACACCGCAGCACCTGTGCTGTTGCCGTCAACCAGAACCGAGCTGCCGTTGGTCACGCCAGCATTGGCCAGGGCCTGCTCATGGGTCAGGACGCTTGCAGTACGCTTCACACGGACCATGCTTCCGGTATCGTTGTCGGCGATAAAGAAGGTGCCCGCATTGTCGAGAACCTCACCACCCAAGCCATCGGCATAGGCGCGATCCTCTTCGATCACGTCATAGGACACCGTTACAACTTCGCTTTCACCTACCGCCAGATCGTTGAAATCGTTCGGGTTGAGGATCAGCTCACCAGTGGACGGGTTGACCACCACAGTGACCGTGCGCCCGACATTGTCGGACACTGCCGTGACGTTGCGCACGGCAAGGTTATCGCCCTCCGCATCCGTCGCATTTGCCAGAAGATCCCCCGACAAGGGCGCATCGTCTTCGCTGGCGCTATCAAGGACAGGGCCCGAGATCACCGGCAGGTCGTTGATCCCTTCCACAACCAAAGTGGCCGTGTTCTGGATCGTCGCGCCCTGATCATCCACGATGTCATAGGTGATCGTGACCGTGGCTTCCTCATCGCAAGCAAGGTGGTTGAAGGCACTTGGATCAATCGTGATTTCCCCGGTTTCGGTATCCACCACGGGGGTCACCGTGGTGCCATCCGACGCCGTGGCCACGACATTGGCGACATCAAGGTCCGAGTTGTCATCCACGTCGTTTGCCGTCGCCAGAAGATCGAACACGAAGGGCGCTGCATCTTCATTGGTGCTGCCTGCGTCAATCGCGCTTGCGGTCGGCGCCTCGTTCAGACCTTCCACCGTGATGGTCACGGTCTGCGTATCCGTGCCGCCATTGCCATCGTTCACCGTCACGTCGTACTCGATCGTCAGGCTTTGGCCGACGCCAAGGTAGTCGAACAGCGACGGATCGTTGGCAAAGCTCCAGTCCACGCTCCCCGGCGCACTCAGCGCATCCGACGTCACGCCCAGACCCAGCAGCCCCGCGACAGAGGCCGCCGTAAGCGTTCCGGTCGTGCCGGATATCCGCGTGTCGGTCACGCTGGCAGTATGCACATCGCTGACATCCACATCGTTGAAATTCAGCGTACCATCTGCCGTGCGCTGCTGGACCTGCAAGTCATAGCTGAGGCTTACATAGTTCGACGTCTCGCCGGTCTGGTCATTGGCCAGGATCAGATCGAGGCCCAACGACGGATCAAGGTGATCCGAGGCATCGCCCGAAATGTTGTAGGTCTGCGTCCCGCCATCCGACACCAGCGTGATCACGTCATTGGCCAGATCAAGGCGGATTTCCACCTCGAAACTTGCCAGCTCGGGAACGCCGCTCAGCAAGGTGCGATCATTGGTCGGGTTCTCGGGGAAGGCCACGCCAAGCTCTCCTCCCGCCAGAATGGCGTCGCTGAACAACGCACCACCTGTGCCGTCGGTCGAGAACATGGACATGTGGTTGACACCGTCCGAGACTCCGAACAGCACGTCCTGGTCTCCGCTGGTGCGCAGCACCTCACCGTTGATGGTGATGACAACGATATCGTCGCTTTCCAACGCGCCGGCTTCGACAAGGTCAATGGTGGTATGCGGCGTGCGCAACTGGCCCGTTTGCGTGACCTGATGCACCTGCGTGCCGCCAATGGTGGTCAGGCTGCCAACCGACACCCCACCGCCATCATAAGCCGCCGACAGCGCCGCTGCGTCCAGGTTGTCCGACACGTTCAGCGCCCCGGAATCCAGCCCGGCGCGAACCGTGGCCCCGGTGCTGCCACCCGTGAACTCAGGCGCATCATTGGTGCCCGTTACAGTGACCGTCACGTCGTTGACCGCCGACGCACCATGCGCATCCGTCGCGGTAACCTGAACCACCACGTCACGCGTCTCACCAACCGCAAGGTCCTGGAAATCACTGCCGGGATCGAAAGTCAGGGTTGTCCCCGTGATCGAGGCCGAACCTTCTGACGGAGTGCCGGTCACCGTATAGGTCAGGGTCGACCCATCGTCGTCGCTGTCGACGTCATCGCCAAGTGGGGCAAGCGCCACGTCGACGGTCGGGCCGTCCTCGACAGCATTGCCAACGCCTGCCGCCAAGGTCGGCGCGTCATTGGTGCCGGTCACGGTGACCGTGACGTTGTTGACCGCCGTCGCGCCATGCGCATCCGTCGCGGTAACCTGAACCACCACGTCCCGTGTCTCGCCAACCGCAAGATCCTGAAAATCGCTGCCGGGATCGAAGGTCAGGGTTGTGCCCGTGATCGACGCCGAGCCTTCCGACGGAGTGCCGGTGACCGAGTAGGTCAGGGTCGCCCCATCGTCGTCGCTGTCGACATCATCGCCAAGCGGTGCAAGTGCCACGTCGACGGTCGGGCCGTCCTCGGTGGCATTGCCAACACCCGCCGCCAAGGTCGGCGCGTCATTGGTGCCGGTCACGGTGACCGTGACGTTGTTGACCGCCGTCGCACCATGCGCATCCGTCGCGGTGACCTGAACGACCACGTCGCGTGTCTCGCCAACCGCAAGATCCTGGAAATCGCTGCCGGGATCGAAGGTCAGGGTTGTGCCCGTGATCGAGGCCGAGCCTTCCGACGGAGTGCCGGTGATGCTGTAGGTCAGGGTTGTGCCGTCATTGTCGCTGTCCACATCATCACCCAGCACCGACAGATCGACATCAACGCTCGGACCATCCTCAACCGCGTTTCCCAGACCCGCCATGAGTGTCGGCGCGTCGTTCTTGCCGGTCACGGTGATCGTCGCGGTTTCGGTGTCTGTCCCGCCGTTGCCGTCATCCACCGTGTAGGTGAAGGTGTCGGTGGTCGTCTCACCCTCGGCCAACCCTTCGAACTGGCCATTGGCGTCATAGGTGAAGGTGCCGTCGCCATTGTTGGTCACGCTGCCAAGGGTGCCCGTGTCGTCCACGCTGAAAGTATGCGTGTCCGTGACATCCACATCGCTGAAGTCCGCCGCGACTGTCACCACGTCCGCCGGATCGGTCACCGTCGCGCTGAAGGAAACCGCGCCCACAAGCAGGTCGTCGGTAGAGTTCACCTCATAATCGATGTCATTGGCTTCAAACGACAATTCGATTGTCCGACCATCCGACAGCGTAAACGGCGCAAGGCTCACGGCGATCTGGTCCACGGCCTTGTTGTTGTCCTCGAAGTAGATCACCTCGGACAGGGTTGGCGTGTAGGGTTGCAGAATGCCGCCACCGCTGGTGTCGGTGACCGAATATTCGGAGGCATCCATCAGGCTTTCGACACCATCGTCGAACAGGGCCGTAGCCGCCCCCCAGCCCGAGTTGTTCGGGTTGAGTGTCAGGATCACGCCGTTGCCCGCCGAGAGATAGGTCGCGGCCACCTGCGCAAAGGTGTTGTTGGCCCCGCCGTCACGCGGCACGGTTACCGCCGTGCCGGTGTCGAAGTCAAAGATATAGTAGCGCCCGATATTCTGGATCGCCGTGCCCGGTGCAATGCCGTCTGACAATTGCGTCTCGACCGGGTTCTCGCAGACGTCCCCGGCAATGGCCTGCGCCACGGGCGCGTCATTGGTTCCGGTCACGGTGATCGTCACGTCGTTGACCGCCGTCGCACCATGCGCATCCGTCGCGGTGACCTGAACCACCACGTCCCGTGTCTCGCCAACCGCAAGATCCTGGAAATCACTGCCGGGATCGAAAGTCAGGGTTGTGCCCGTGATCGAGGCCGAACCTTCCGACGGAGTGCCGGTGATGCTGTAGGTCAGGGTCGACCCATTGTCGTCGCTGTCGACATCATCGCCAAGCGGTGCAAGTGCCACGTCGACCGTCGGCCCATCCTCAACAGCATTGCCAACACCCGCCGCCAAGGTCGGCGCGTCATTGGTGCCAGTCACGGTGATGGTCACGTTGTTGACCGCCGTCGCACCGTGGGCATCCGTGGCCGTGACCTCGATCACAACGTCCTGCGTTTCACCTAGCGCAAGGCCTTGGAAATCCGCGCCCGGATCAAAGGTCAGTGTGGTCCCGGTGATCGAGGCAGTGCCCTCACCCGCACCCGGCGCGCCGGTGATGCTGTAGGTCAGGGTCGACCCATTGTCGTCGCTGTCCACATCATCGCCAAGCGGTGCAAGTGCCACGTCGACGGTCGGCCCGTCCTCGACAGCATTGCCAACACCCGCCGCCAAGGTCGGCGCGTCGTTGTTACCGGTCACGGTAATTGTGACAGTCGCCTGATCGGTGTCACCATTGGCGTCTTCGACCTCGTAAACAAAGGTCACATCGCGGGTTTCCCCTTCTGCGAGATCTTCGAAATCGCCATTGGGATCAAAGGAGAAGCTCCCGTCAGGTGCGCCCGGCGTCCCCTCGTTGAAGGTCAGAACCCCCTCGGCGGTGGTCGAAATCAGGCGCACCGCATAGACAAGGTCCGGAACGTTGTCATTGTCGAGAACCGAACCTGCAAAAACGGTGTTGCCGTCATCCTCTTGCACGCCCATTGAATCGTTGATCGCATCCGCCGGGTCATCCGCGGGGTCAAGTTCAACGCCATCCACGAAGACACGCAGGTTCTCGAATTCCCGGGCGCTCAGATCAAAGGCCGTAAACTGGAAGACATTCGAATTCGCTTCACCCGAGACCGGATCGGTGTTGGCCTGGATAAAGGCAAGGTAATTTGCAATATCCGCTTGGACATCCGGCTGGAACCATTCGGCCAGCGTAAAATTCAGCGTCAGCGTGTCGATGCCGTGACCGCCACGGTAGTCGTCTGTAGCACCCGCGTTTTCGGACATGGTGTAAACAGCTTCATCGTCGCCTCCACCGGCAAGAACGATGTCATTGCCTGCGCCACCATCAAGGTAGTCATTGAAACCTGCGGCCTGACCGCTGCCAGATCCGCTTCCACAGAAACCTCCGGACCCGCTTCCCGATCCGCTGCCGCTGCCGCGACCACGTTTGCCACGCCCGCCGCCAGAACCACTGCCACCGCCGCGCAGCCAATTCCCGAGACCCGAGCCAGACCCATTGCCATCCCCAACCAGGATGTCATCGCCTTCTCCGCCAAGAACCGTATCTTCACCGCGACCACCAATCAGGAAATCATTGCCGGCACCACCATCAAGGTAATCGTTGAACGTGCCAAAGGCACCGCTTCCAGAACCGCTTGCCGAGCCCGATCCATCCCCGATCAGGATATCGTTGCCAAGGCCCCCAAGTAGCGTGTCATTACCCTCTCCGCCGTCGAGCCTGTCGTTGCCCTCGCCGCCATCCAGCAGATCGTTTCCGGATTTGCCTTTCAGTCGATCGTGGCCAAGACCGCCATAGACGCTGTCGTTGCCCTTGCCGCCATCGAGATCATCACAGCCCTCGCCGCCATCAAGAACGTCATCGCCCTTGTCGCCTCTCAGCTTGTCGTTGCCGGTGCCGCCCAGAATGCTGTCATTGCCATCACCGCCGTAAATCTTGTCGTCGCCGCCCTGACCATCCAGCGTATCATCGCCGTCCCGTCCGTAGATTTTGTCTTTACGAGAAGTACCGGAAAAAACGTCACTACCATTGGAACCACGAAATCTGGCCATAAAACTATCCCCCCAAGGAAAGGCGGCATTCGCCGCAAAAAAGACATATTTTTTTACATATTTGGAATTCCGAAGGCGTTCTGTGTCAAGAAAATTACCCTAACGTAAACCCGCGAACCTCACAGGGAAGTGAACTTTTTTAATGAATACAGACGGTTAAGAGTGAAAAATATTTTTACCGATTGGTCCGCGGAAAACTTGAAGGGAAACAATCGTTTCCATCCACTCACAAAGTGCTTTCGACGCGAACAATGAGTCGCTCACAGTTGCGACGCGAAGGCGTGAACTCCTCTTAGAAACGGAACCAGCGCCGCAAGATCATCGTAGTTTCCGGCCCAGACCGAAGCCCGTTTCGCAACTCGCGTGACATGTGCAAGGCTGACACCAATCCGGTCGTTCTGAAGGGCCTCCTGCACCGACCACCAGGGCCCATCGCCCTTGCGATCAAGGATCAGAGAGAGCCTGATCACGCTGTGCATGACCGCCTTGTAATGGAACCGCTGTGCCAGATCAGACCCTGTCTCCCGTTCGAGGTCTTGTAGAAGAGTCTCTTCTGCCACCGCGCTGATCGGGCACCATTCATCCGCCAGCAACCAGACAAGATCATCTTCCACCGAACCGACACCGCAATGCTCCCAATCGAACCAGACGACGCCGCCCTTGTCGGTCACCAGGGCATTCCCCGGCCGGGCATCCCATTTGACGAATCCCCTGTAGCGAGGGCGGATGATCTCGGCCACGGCCTGCGGGTCGTAGCCTTCTAGGGCGACATTCGTCATCTCGGCCAGACGCAGCGGTACGTTGGCCATGTCTTCCGCCCACCCGCTGCGTATCCCGATGTCCGGCGCCATGTCTTCCAGACCGGTATCCCGCGCCTGCCGACGCAACCGAAACAAGGACTGCGCCGCCTCGATCAACATACGGTCACGTCCGGTACGATCCGCCAGTTCTAGAGCTTCGGAAAGCCGCTGTCCGTCAATGGCCTGCTGAACAACAACATCGCCCTTGCTGTACAACAGGTTTGGAACCGCCCCCGTATCCGACAGCCGCAACAGGACTTCGCGTTCCAACTGGGCCCGCCCCATACTGCTGCGTCTGGAAACCGCGAAAGACCCGCTTTCGAAATGCACAAATGCCGTCTTGCGCCCCTCACCTCCGGGAAAAGACACCGCATCGGGCGACCGCTGCCAGACCTGCTGGCAAATCGCTTCGATGTACTCGGCTGTCAACTTCTCTGCCATGAGTATCCGATTGCCCTTCGCCTACTTGTTATTCGCCGAATAGTAATAGGCAATTGCCTGAGACCGGTTCTTCACCGACAGTTTCTCATAGATGTTCGACAGATGGAACTTCACCGTGTTCGTTGAAATCTCGAGGTTTTTCGACAATTCCTTATTTGACATACCCTTCGCCAGCGCTTCGAGGATAGCACGTTCCTTGCGTGACAGGGTATGGATCGGGTCCTGCTGCATCTGCCGTACGTCAATGAATGGAAAGACCATCTTGCCAGAGGCAACTTCGGCGCAGGTTTCCAGAAGTCCACTAACGTCCCCCGAACGTGCTGCGAAACCGGCCGCCCCGGCCTGCATCGCAAGGCGGGGATGGTCGCCCGTGTCGTCGCCATAGACCACGATGCGCGGCGCGTTCTCATGTTCCCGCAGAACTTCGATAAGCTTTGCAGCCCCAAGGACCGGCAGGTTCCAGTTGATCACCCCAACCTTGACCGGCACCCGCATGACCGTTCCCAGAAACCCTTCTGCGGTCGCTGACGTTGCAACCAGAGAGAATCGGGGGTCCCGTTCAAAAATCTCTGACATGGCCGACAACACCAGCGAATTGCTGTTGGCGAGCATGATGTCGATCGGCGCCTCTTTTTGGCCAAGCATATGAATTCACGTCCCTTTTCGAAATAAACTACCCATTTGGGTGGGGTCAATTCCGGTATACTTCGGTATTCTTACACCTTTGGGTAGGTATTTACCCACCCAATTAGATACCCAAAAGCAGTAGTTCCTTACGTTGCGGGATGCAACAAGGTTCGATTTTCTCTTCCTCAACACATGATACCACGGCCTGCGGGCCACTACTGGCGAGGAAGCCCCGAGATGAGTTTTGATATCTTCCCCCCTCTCGAAATCCCCGAAACCCTTGCTGCGGGTCCGGGCCCCGGCAATACAGACGCCCGCGTATTGCAGGCTTTCGCCCGCGCTGGCGTTGCCGATCACATGCAGGGTGACGTGCTGCGTGGCATGATCGAATGCAAGCAGATGCTACGCGAAATCTGGGGCACCAGGAACACATACACCTTTGCCGTAGCTGGCACCGGCTGGAGCGCGCTCGACACCATGTTCGCCGCCGTCATGCCCGGTGACAAGGTTGTCGCCTTCAACAATGGCACCTTCTCGGGCATCGATACGCTCACCCTGCGCATCAAGGCGGCGACCTCTGCAGAACACGCCGCCAACCCGCAGGACCCGCAGGCCGCCAGCGTTGTCGTGATCGACGTGCCGCACGGCACCTCCGTGACCGAGGAAATGGTCGAAGCGGCATTGACGGAACATAAACCCAAGTGGGCCTTCATGGCGCACTGGGAAACCGGTTCCGGCCGTATCAACGACCTGCGCGGCTTCTCGGACGCCTGCGAACGCCACGGTGCCATGGGTTTGATCGATGCGGTGTCTTCGCTCGGCGTCGAAGATTTCTCGATCGACGAATTCCCCGGCATCGCGGGCTGGGCCTCCTGCCCCCAGAAGGGTCTCTGCTGCCTGCCCCTCACCTATGCTCCGGTGAGCTTTACCGACAGCTACATCGACAGCCTGAAGACCAGCGGCGCCTACACCTATGTTCACAACCCGCTGTTCGAAGCCCGTCACTGGGGCATCGTCGAGGGTCAGGACGTCGAAAAAGGCACCTACCACCGCACCCATTCGGGCTATGCCGTGGCAGCCTTTCATGAATCGCTGCGCCTGACGCTGCAAGAAGGGCTTGCCGCCCGCGCCGCCGCTTATCGCAAGCACGAAGCCGCCCTGCGCGACGCCGTCGCCGCCATGGGCTGTGACGTCACTTCGAACATGACCAGTCTTGTTGTTCTCAACCTGCCGGGCGACCTCGCCGGCCGTGAAATGGAACTGGTACAGAACTGCCGCGCCGCCGGCTTTGGCATCTGGCCCACCCTGTCCCAGCCCGTACAGGTGCGCATCGGCATTCTGAACCAGCTGACCGAAGCCGCCATTCGCGACATCGTTGCCCGCTTTGCAGACGCCATGCGCGACATGGGCGCCACGCTCGACCAGCCGCTGATCGAGGCCACCCTCGACAAACACTACGCCGAGGCCATCGCCGCACAATAATCACCATCGTCCAGGCATTAGCCGCTCAACAGGGAGGAGCAAATGGACATCCACGAATATCAAGCCAAGGAAATTCTCGCGAATTTCGGCGTCGACGTGCCCAAGGGCGCGCTCGCATACAGCCCCGAACAGGCGGCCTATCGCGCGCGTGAACTTGGTGGCGACAAATGGATCGTCAAGGCACAGGTCCATGCAGGCGGTCGCGGCAAGGCTGGCGGCGTCAAGCTCTGCGACAGCGAGAACGAGATCTACGACGCCTGTGACGACATGTTCGGCCGCAAGCTGGTCACCCACCAGACCGGACCGGAAGGCAAAGGCATCTACCGCGTCTACGTGGAATCCGCCGTCCAGATCGACCGCGAAATCTATCTCGGTTTCGTTCTCGACCGCTCCTCGCAACGCGTCATGATCGTGGCCTCTTCCGAAGGCGGCATGGAAATCGAGGAAATCTCGGCCGAACGTCCCGACAGCATCGTGCGCTCCACCGTGGAACCCGCGGTTGGCCTGCAAGAGTTCCAGGCCCGCGAGATCGCCTTCAAACTTGGTCTTGAACCGTCTCTGACCCAGCACATGGTCCGCACCCTGCAGGGCTGCTATCAGGCGTTCCGCGACCTCGACGCCACCATGGTCGAGATCAACCCCCTCGTCATCACCGGCGACAACCGCGTTCTCGCGCTGGATGCCAAGATGAGCTTTGACGACAACGCCCTGTTCCGTCACCCGCAGATCGCAGAACTGCGCGACAAGAGCCAGGAAGACCCGCGCGAAAGCCGTGCAGCTGATCGCGGCCTCTCTTATGTCGGTCTTGATGGCAACATCGGCTGTATCGTGAACGGCGCAGGCCTCGCGATGGCGACGATGGACACCATCAAGCTCGCCGGTGGCGAGCCAGCCAACTTCCTCGACATCGGCGGCGGCGCCTCACCGGAACGCGTGACCAAGGCTTTCCGTCTGGTCCTCTCCGACACCAACGTGCAGGCGATCCTGGTCAACATTTTCGCGGGCATCAACCGCTGCGACTGGGTGGCCGAAGGCGTCGTTCAGGCGCTCAGGGAACTGGACATCGACCTTCCCGTTGTTGTGCGCCTTGCCGGCACCAACGTCGAGGAAGGCCAGAAAATCCTTGCCCAGTCGGGCCTACCGATCATCCGCGCCACTACGCTGATGGAAGCCGCCGAACGCGCCGTGGGCGCATGGCAAAACGACCTTACCCAAGGCACCAAGATGAGGGCCGTACAATGAGCATTCTGCTGGATCGCAACTCTCGCGTCATCGTTCAGGGCATCACCGGCCGCATGGCACGCTTCCACACCAAGGACATGCTGGAATACGGCACAAACGTCGTCGGCGGCGTGGTCCCGGGCAAAGGCGGTGAAACCGTCGAAGGCGTGCCGGTGTTCAACACCGTCAAGGAAGCCGTCGACGCAACCGGCGCAGACGCCTCGCTGGTCTTCGTGCCGCCGCCGTTCGCGGCCGACTCGATCATGGAAGCCGCCGACGGTGGCATCCGCTACTGTGTCTGCATCACCGACGGCATTCCGGCGCAGGACATGATCCGCGTCAAGCGCTACATGTACCGCTACCCCAAGGACAAGCGCATGGTGCTGACCGGCCCCAACTGTGCGGGCACGATCTCGCCAGGCAAAGCGCTTCTGGGCATCATGCCCGGTCACATCTACCTGCCCGGCAATGTCGGCATCATCGGTCGCTCCGGCACCCTCGGCTACGAGGCCGCGGCCCAGCTCAAAGAGCGTGGCATCGGTGTCTCGACCAGCGTCGGCATCGGCGGTGACCCGATCAACGGCTCGTCGTTCAAGGACATCCTCGAGCGGTTCGAACAGGACGAGGATACCCACGTGATCGCCATGATCGGCGAGATCGGCGGCCCGCAAGAGGCGGAAGCTGCGGACTACATCCGCAACAACATCTCGAAACCCGTGATCGCCTACGTTGCCGGTCTGACTGCTCCGAAAGGCCGCACGATGGGCCACGCGGGCGCGATCATTTCGGCTTTCGGGGAATCTGCGTCGGAAAAGGTAGAAATCCTATCGGCGGCTGGCGTTACCGTCGCTGAAAACCCGGCGGTGATCGGAGAGACCATCGCCCGTGTCATGGGAAAGGCAGCGTGATGATCAAACCTTCGGTCTTTGTCACCCGTCGTTGGCCCGCCGCCGTCGAGGCGAAACTGGCCGAGGACTACAATGTTGTACTCAACACAGGCGACAAACCCTTGTCGCCTGCCGAGATCCGCGAGTCGATCAAGACATACGACGCGGTTCTGCCGACGGTCACCGACACCCTCAACGCCGAAGCGCTGGACGTGCCCAAGGCACAGGCGCGGATCCTCGGCAACTACGGTGTCGGCTACAGCCACATCTGCGAGTCGTCTGCCCGCACCCTTGGCCTGACCGTCACCAACACGCCCGACGTCCTGTCCGAGTGTACTGCCGATATCGCCATGACGCTCTTGCTGATGGTGGCGCGTCGCGCCGGTGAAGGCGAACGCGAGGTCCGCGCCGGCCAGTGGACCGGCTGGCGGCCGACACACCTGATCGGAACCAAGGTCAGCGGCAAGACGCTCGGCATCATCGGCTATGGTCGTATCGGTCAGGAAATGGCCCGCCGTGCCCATCATGGCTTCGGCATGGACATCCTGGTCTACAACCGCAGCCAGGTCGCCCCCGAGGTTCTGGCCCAGTGCAACGCCACCCAGGTTGCCTCGGTCGATGACCTCCTGCCACAGTGCGATTTCGTCTCGCTGCACTGCCCCGGTGGCGCCGCGAACCGTCACCTGATCAACGCCCGTCGTCTCGATCTGATGAAACAGGATGCCTTCCTCATCAACACCGCACGCGGCGAGGTGGTGGATGACAAGGCCCTTGCCCAGGCGCTGATGTTCGACATGATCGGCGGCGCCGGCCTTGACGTCTTTGACGGAGAACCGCGCATCAATCCGGACCTGATGCAATGCGACAACGTCGTGATGCTGCCCCACCTCGGCAGCGCCACGCGCGAGGCACGCGAAGCGATGGGCTTCCGCGTCCTCGACAATCTCAGTGACTTTTTCGAAGGGCGAACACCCCGCGATCAAGTCATCTGAAACCGTTGCCCGTGCAGACCTCTCCCATCTCACACCATCCAACTTGCACGGGCAACGGACCAAATTCCTGAAAATGTCACCGGCCTGAATGGCCATCCGAAGCGGAGCTCTGATCATGAACGCCCACCACCGTCCCGATGGTTTCTTCACCGAATCCCTGGCCACCCGTGACCCCGAGCTGTTTGGAGCGATCACCGATGAGCTGGGTCGCCAGCGCGACGAGATCGAGCTGATCGCCTCGGAAAACATCGTGTCCGCCGCGGTGATGGAAGCGCAGGGCTCGGTTCTGACCAACAAATACGCCGAAGGCTACCCGGGCCGTCGCTACTAT
>NZ_JANDJO010000015.1 GCF_024331145.1 Shimia sp. CNT1-13L.2
CGACGAACTCTCCGAGCAGGGTTCCTTCAAATGGACTCCATGGCGCATTCCAGACAACGTCAAACCCGTGCCTATCGAAACACTGTTTCCTGTTGTGGATGGTGACGAGGGGTAGCATCAAGGTTGGAGGCGATAGAAGTGTATCAAACTTTAGGCGGCTCACAATCAAGGAGATGGACACGTAACGTTCTCAATGCCCGTGAGGAGGCCAGCTGAGCGGGCCAACGAGTCGGACTACGGCCTAACTGGTAGTTAAGTGGAGTTTTTCAACGCAACAGCTTGAAGTCTCTCGGATCCAAGCTGGCAGCACACAGTTTCCCGCCCCAGTGTGCGCCCAGAATGCCCTGGCTGACGACGTCCTGCCCGCACAGATAGGGGCAATGCGCTTTACGGCAAACACCCCTTTACCAGCTAACCCCAATCGATACTGCAGACCAAGCAGGAGGATAACACCAATGTCGGGTCAAAGGTTCTTTGCCCAGCTTCCAGTTCAGTCTACCACTGAAGTCATTCTAGTTCTTGCCTTTGGCAGGCACCCAGACCGACATACTGGCCACTCAATACCTCTGTTCTGCTTGCTTCACTCTTCGGATAGCATCAATACCCTGCGGCTTGGGTCGTAGAGTATTTCAGCCCGGCGCGAGCTTACGGGGATCTCTTCCCCCCTATGCGACTTGAGTGCCAATTCCCTTTCTCAATTTCCTGGCTATTTCAGGGCATCCTTTTGCCAGGCGACGAATAGGCCGCTTTGTTCAAGTTGGATTCGCTAAACGAGGTTTGCGCCATCTCAAAAAGACACGTGGCCGATCAGCAAAGCGTCCCGCATCTTCGACCAAAACATCTCCACCGCTCCGGACCAGCTCAAAGCCCGCCTTTTCATAGAATGCGATTGCAGGGTTTGGCTCGTCTGTTCCAAACACACGCAGCATGGTGCGCACTAGGATGCTTTCAAAGGCGCTATCATTTTCTGCGATGAGGGCGCCCAAAAGCTTCGTCCCGACTCCGCTATTTCTGGCGCTGGCATCAACACCGAACTCCGAGAGATACATACAGGTCTCCGGTTCAACGTCATATGCCGCTGCCGAACTCAGAAAGCCTTCATAGGATTGGTATGGTTGCCCAAAACAGTATCCAAGAACCTTTGCCCCTTCAAATGCCAAAAGGACAGTCTTGGAATCGCCAATCGCTTTGGGTGCCCATTCCTTTGCCAACATAGAACCACTTGTATCGTTGTAGGGCACGCCTGCCTGAACGCGGTCAATGAGGGCAAAAAGCGCGTTCGGATCGGCAATTTGCGATGCAGAAAATAGGCGAACGTCCACCATGATCCTGTGCCTTTATTCCTTTTTTCGAGCAGCGCGACGACATCGTAGAGCCAACCAAGCTTACTTTGGTGCCTTGAAAAGTTTCAAATCCCAACATAGAGGTGTGTAACACTATAACACAAGCAGAACACTCGCCCTTCATGCACGCATTTCACAATAGGCGACCCCGAGGCATGAAGGACAAACCCCAAGACCATTTTGGTATCCTGCTTCGTGTATTGTCGGGCGTTTTCTTTGCGGCCATGATTGTCGCAGTGAAACTTGTAAGCACTGATGTGCCGCTGGGTGAGATCGTCTTCTTTCGGTCAGCGTTTGCTTTGATCCCATTGGTCGCCTTTTTGTGGGTACGGCAGGAGTTCCCATCAGGTCTACGGCCACGACGGCCCTGGCTTCATGTTGTTCGATCAGCGCTTGGCGCCATGGCTACTTTTACTTCTTTTGCAACTATTGCGCGCCTTTCGGCAGCAGAAGCCACATTGATTTCCTACCTCGCGCCGATCTTGCTAGCCATGATTGCCGTTGTACTGCTCGGCGAGAAACTCACCGTTTTTCGCGTAACCGGTCTTCTTTTAGGACTTGCCGGTGTCGTCGTTTTGATTTGGCCAGCACTTTCTTCCACGTCATTGGAAGATCAAGGTCGGGAAGGACAAAAGCTGATCGGCATCGCTTTGGGGCTTGCCACCGCCATTCTTACCGCTTTCTCTCTAATAGTGACGCGCATTTTGACCCGAACAGATAACCTAGGCGGTATCGCATTCTGGTTCGCGGTTGCCACTGCCGGCGCTGGATTGGGAACGTTGCCTTTGGGCTGGGTAATACCAGATCCGAAAACCATGGCGCTGCTCGCCGCCGCCGGTGCTTTCGGTGGTTGCGCGCACATAGCCATGACAATGGCTTTCAAATTTGCAGAGGCCTCGCGTCTCGCGCCTTTTGAGTACATCGCGCTGGTCTGGCTTGTGCTGGCGGACCTCATCATTTTTGAACTGCCATTGTCTCCAGCGTTTTTTGTGGCGCTGCCGTTGGTTCTAGCTGGCGCAATGGCTGCCGCTTTGGAGCGCGCCAAAAGAACCTAAAGTCGTTGCGAGATTTAGGTCTTGGCAAAATGTTACGTTATAACATATAGCCCTCATCAAGGTGGCGGGCTGATGCCATGCGACTCGACTCTTCAACACCAGGGTGGATTTGACACAATGAAAAAACTCACGATCGGCGTTGCGCTCGCCGCAGTTTCCGTAGGGGCTGCAATGGCACAGGACTTTCCGCTAACCGTCGAAAACTGCGGTCACGAAATTACCTTTGACGCACCGCCTGCAAGCGTAGTCAGCATCGGACAGGCGACGTCTGAAGCGCTGTATCTACTAGGACTTGGCGACAAGGTGGCCGGCACCGCAGTGTGGTTCACAGACGTATTGCCAGAATTCTCTGAAGTTAACTCAAAGGTTGAGCGCCTTGCAGACAACACCCCAAGCTTTGAGGCTGTAGTGAACAAACGCCCAGGCCTCGTGGCCAGCCAGTACGAATGGTATGTGGGTCCGAAGGGCTCAGTTGGCACTCGTGAACAATTCCACGATCTCTCCGTTCCAACCTACATCTGGCCCGCAGACTGTGTTGGAAAGGACAACAGCGTTGGTGTGGATGGCACGCGCCAAGAGCTGATCTCAACCGAAGTGATCTATCGCGGCTTGATCGAACTGTCTCAGATCTTCGGTGTGCCGGAAAGAGGCGAAGCAGCCGTGGCCGATCTCAAAGCACGCGAAGTGGCTGCCATTGATCGCGCCAAGGCGCTTGGCCTAGAAGATACATCCGCCCTCTTCTGGTTCTCCAGTTCCAAAATGGATGCAGACCCCTATGTCGCCGGAGAAAAAGGTGCGCCGGGTTTCATCATGACACAGCTCGGCATCGACAATGTAGTGGACTCCAACGAGGAATGGCCAACCGTCGGCTGGGAAACCATTGCCAAAGCCAACCCGACTTACATCGTCCTTGCCGACCTGCAGCGTCGCAAATTCCCAGCCGATGCGATTGAAGTCAAACAAGAGTTCTTGGCAACGGATCCGGTGGCAAGCCATATGGATGCCGTAAAAGCAGGCCGAGTGATTGTACTCGACGCCCATGCCATGGATGCAACGATCCGCACCATCTCTGGCCTCGAACTTCTGGCAGATGCCATGGAACAGCAGGCAGCAACTCAGTGACGACACGATCCTTCGGCGGGGGCAACCCCGCCGTTTCACTTTCATTTGGAGTGGCAGCAATGGTTGCCACCCTTGGCTTTGCTCTGGTGGTTGGCGAAACGCGGATCCCGCTGGAAGTGATTTGGAGCGTTCTGCGGATTGAGGCCGGTTATACTGCGCCTGAAGTCAATCCGATTGATCACGGCATTCTTTGGAGCTACCGCCTCCCACGTGCGATAGTTGCGATGGCTTGCGGTATGTCACTGGCGCTAAGTGGCGTTGTGCTGCAAGCTCTCCTGCGAAACCCGCTCTCCGATCCCTACATTCTCGGCCTCTCCGCCGGTGCGTCCACCGGTGCTGTGGCCGTGGCGATCCTTGGCTTTGGAGCTGGCGCGCTGACACTGTCAAGTGGCGCATTTATCGGCGCAATGCTGGCCTTTGGCTTTGTGGCTTGGCTGGCACGATTGGCGCGTGGTCCTGGTAGCTCTGCGACCTCCAGTCTTGCACTTTTGCTGGCCGGTGTTGCTGGTGCACAGCTTTTCCACGCACTCACCGCGCTGATCATCGCCAAATCTGCCGACGCCAATCAGGCGCGCGGCATCATGTTCTGGATGATGGGCAACCTATCTGGCAGCCGTTGGCCGGATGTGTATCTCGCAGTCCCAGTTGCTTTAGCTGGCGCTGGCGTGATCTTCGCCCATTTCCGAGCACTGGATGCAATGACTTTTGGCCGGGAAGCGGCGCAATCTATGGGCATCCGAACGGGGCTTGTTATGGCGGTCCTCATCGGCGTAGCTGCGTTGCTGACCGCTGTGATGGTATCCCTCACCGGCGCCATCGGCTTTGTCGGACTCGTTGTGCCCCACGCTATGCGTTTCATGGTTGGAGTGCAACACGCACGGCTGATCCCAGCGACCGCTTTGGCAGGAGGCATTTTCTTAATCCTAGCAGACATTGTGGCGAGGGTTCTTATACCGGGACAAACCCTCCCTATTGGTGTTGTTACCGCCTTGGTCGGGGCCCCCGCATTTGCTGTCATTCTGGTCCGGAGTTCCCGTGCGCATTCAAGTTGAGAACATCTCCAAGTCTATTAAGGGCAAGCCAATCCTGCGTGATGTGTCCTTGACCATAGCCTCCGGACAGTCTTTGGCATTGATCGGCCCAAACGGATCCGGCAAATCAACGCTTTTGAGAGTGATGGCCGGCCTGCTGTCTGCGGATCGCGGCCGTGTCACCGTTGATGGCGATCGGGTCGACAAACTATCCCCGCGCACACTTGCCCAGCGTTTGGGTTTTGTCACACAAGAAGCCGGAACCACCGACGCCATCCCTGTCATCGAAGCTGTAAAACTCGGGCGCACGCCTTGGTTGTCATTCGCCGCACCGTTTAGGACCAATGATCAGCAGATTGTTGATCAAGCGATGCGTGCCATGGCGATAAGCGAATACAAAAACACGTTATTCAATGCGCTATCGGGCGGGGAAAGGCAACGCGTGCACATCGCGCGCGTGCTGGCACAAACGCCACAAGTATTCCTCCTAGACGAACCGACGAACCACTTGGACATCCGCCATCAAATTGCGATCATTGACTGGGTCAAACAACAAAACGCAACGGTGGTGCTTGCCTTGCACGATCTAAACCACGCATTCGCGTGCGACCGGGTAGCTGTCATGAATGGTGGCGCGCTGGCAGCATTTGGACCGCCAAAGGACGTCTTGGTCCCCAGCGTAATTGAACCAGTTTTTAAAGTGGGAGTTCAACAGAACCATAGCAATTACTCAGACCACCCTGTCTTAACTTTCGTCAAATACAAAGCTGCTTAGCGATTGCTCAATACATCATGGGAGACAGAGCAACGGGTTTTCCTTTATGAAACTGACAACGATACCTGATGCAGCAAATGTCGGACTTCCGCCCATTCTGTACAGACGATTGGAAGTCCAGAAAAGGCCTCGGCAAGCGAAGCATCGAATGTCCTCTCCAAACTGCAAGACGAGGATTGTCGAAGTGTGGGATGCAAATTGATGAGGGTGATGCCTTAGTTTTTTCTGTTTGTCCTTAACTCCAAAAGACTAACGCACAGTTGGCATCTGGAATGCATCCGGCACCTGACGCGCCGCCTTTCGAAATACTTGCGCGAGGCTGTTGTCCGCGCTCGCAAAATCTCGCAAACACGTCCTAAACCCCATAAAGAAATTGCCTTCAGAACACCTCACAAAACTCTGTGCGACCGAATTTCGCCACCAGATTTTGCAAAAGAACGACATACCAAGCTCCGACTTTGCCCCAACCCATCCGGTGATTTTTCGAATCATTTTTTCAATTGACTCGCGAACGCAGCTTTGGCTAAGTCGGCGCATTCTGGTCCGGTTGGGATTCCATCCGGTGAAAAGGGAACGAGGTGCGGCGTCTGCCAATCCCTCGACTGCCCCCGCAACTGTAAGCGGAGAGCGACTTCGGCATATGCCACTGTCCCGGTGTTTGGGATGGGAAGGCCCGAGTTAGCTTTGACCCGCGAGTCAGGAGACCTGCCAGAATGATCACCCTGTCCGGACGCGGGGCGCGTCAAGGGCAACGGACCTTCCGTAGTGGTGGCATATGCTTCACCGTCTGCGGAGGATCTCCCTCCAAAGACAATTTAATTTGACTGGTCCTTATTGGGCCTAATGTCGGGAGTCGTATTGTCGGCTTCCGCAATGGATGGGACATGAACATCAATCTCCTGCGCGCCTCAAGCGCCCTTGCCCTGCTGCTCTCTCAGTCAGCCTTGGCAGACGAAGTAATCGACCTGGGCGAAATCATCATCAGCGGTGGCCTTACTCCGGTCGAAGAGTCGAAATACGGCCGTGCGTCCACGGTGATTACTTCGGAAGAACTGGCGGAACGCGGCATATCTTCGGTACAGGATGCGCTCCGCTCTGTGCCCGGTATCATGGTAAACGGTTCAGGCGACAGCTTTACCCAAGTCCGCATCCGTGGTGGTGAAGCCAATCACACCCTGATCCTGATCGACGGTGTCGAGGCCACGGGCGGCGACCGCGAATATATCCTTTCCGGCCTGGACACCGCAAACATCGAACGCATCGAAGTTCTGCGAGGGCCGCAATCGGCTTTCTATGGCTCTAACGCATCAACGGGTGTCATTAATATCATCACCAAGACCGGCAATGTTGGCACCGAGTACAGCACCAGCGTTGAGTACGGATCGGGGGGCGTCCGTGGGTCTGCGCGGGTTTCCACGCGCACCGAACGCGGCGGTATTTCATTTAGCCTGGCGCATGAGAACGACAGAGGTTTCGATATCTCTGGCGATGGCGGCGAAAAGGACGGCATTCGCCGCAATACACTTCAGTTCAAAGGTGACTATCTCGTCACTGACCAATTGAAGCTGGGTTTCAACTTCCGCAAGTCCAATGAAGCCTACGAGTCTGACAGCAACTCGAACTCGGCGACGAACGCCGCGCAGTATGTTGTCGACGATACTGCTCCGTTCAGCGATCGCGACGAGCAATTGGCGCAGGTCTATGCCGAGCTTGATACCCTGGGTGGCCGTCTCAAGCACCGCCTGTCCTTTGAACGTACGGACTATGACCAATCTTTCAGCGGCTTTGCCCCGACCGAGACCAAGACCGAAGCAGCCAAGTACCTTCTGAGCTTTGGCCTCGACGGACAACCTGCAGACTCTGCCAATCATCTTTTGAACGCTCTGGCCGAATGGGAAGAAGACAGCAGCAGCAGCAACGCGGCTTTCAACCGTGAGACAAAGTCTCTCGCACTGGAGTATCGCGGCAGCTTTGCCAATGGCTTCAACATTCAGCTTGGCGCGCGTCGTGACAACAACAGCGTGTTCGAAGATGCCACGACGTGGAACGCAAGCGCGTCTTACACGTTCCAGAACAGCGGCATCCGACTGCACACCTCGGCAGGTACCGGTATTGCGAACCCTTCGTACTTTGAATTGTTTGCAAACAACACCTACTCAAGCTCGTGGGGCACGTCGACCTACATCGGCAACCCGAACCTCAAGCCCGAGGAAAACCGGAGTTTTGACATCGGCGTCGAAGTGCCTTTCCTGCAGGAGCGTGGCTCGATTGACGTGACCTACTTCCGGGAAACACTGACTAACGAAATCGAAAGCTACTATTCGCATACCGACGCCACCCTTGGCGATGTGTATAACTACCGCAACCAGGCCGGGGACAGCGAACGCAAAGGTTTCGAAGTCGCAGCCAACCTCGAAGCCTCCGAAAAAGTCGACTTGCGACTGTCCTATACGCACCTCGACGCCACTAACCCGAATGGTTCGGTCGAAGTGCGACGCCCCGAGCATGAGCTACTTCTGAGCGCGACGGTACAGTCATTCTACGGCCGTGGGGCCATCACCACTGACATTCGCCACGTTTCAGGCAACTGGGACACCCAGTTCTTTGGCTCGTATGCAACGGCGGAACTGCCATCCTACACCACGGTAGATGTTGCCGCTCGCTATGATCTGACTGACAACGTGGTTCTGACCGGTCGCATCACCAACCTGTTCGACAAAGAGTACTCGGACGTTTGGGGCTACGCCAAACGCGGTCGTGCGATCTACGTTGGCCTGGAGTCCACGTTCTAAGGTGCAGCTCCGCATCCTGACATCAGCTTTGGCGGCCCTTTTCCTTTCTGGGGCCGCCTTCGGGCAGGAGGAAATTTCGCCTCCTGCCCATCCTGTGCGTGTGGTTTCCATGAACCTCTGCACGGACCAATTGGCCATGATGCTTGCGAAGGAAGGTCAGCTTCTTTCGGTTTCTTACCTTGCTCTCGACAAGCGCAGTTCGGCCATGACGGAGGAGGCCGAAAACTATGTCATCAACCACGGGCGCGCCGAGGAAATCTATCTTCTGCAACCCGACCTTGTGATTGCAGGCGCCTATTCGACACGCGCCACAGTCGACATGCTGCGTCGGCTTGGTGTTCCGGTGGCTGTCATCCAACCCGCACGATCCCTTGAGGATGTGCAAAATCGTATCGTTGAAATCGGCACCCTGCTTGGACGGGAAGATAGCGCGAAGAAAACCGCGCAGGACTTTTTGCGCCAACTCGAGATGTTGCGGGAACCGGATCACGTTGGCCCGCGTGCCGCGCTCTACTCTGCGCGCGGCTGGACGGCGGGTGATGCGACGCTGGCGGGTCAGATCCTGCGCGCGGCGGGCCTTCAAAACATCGCGGCGGAAATGGGTTTCGAACACGGTGGTGCAATGCCGCTTGAGGTTCTCGCCATGGCCAATCCCGACATGGTCATCACCTCCGCGCCCTACAGCGGCCATTCCCGATCCGAGGAAATCCTCCTGCACCCTGTCGTCGACACATACCGTCAGAATGGCGCGCGCGCCGGCATGCGCGACAGTGACTGGGTGTGCGGCACACCACATGTCTTGCGGGCAATTGAGCGACTTGTCGCTGACCGCGAACAGTTTGAAACGGAGGGCCGCTGATGCGCCTCGAACTTGGCCTTCTCCTGGTGTTGATCGCGCTCTTCGTGGTCTCGCTGACCGTCGGGCCGGCAAATGTCCCCGCCCGCGACAGCCTTGCTGCCCTGTTCGACCCCGGCTACGGGCCGCTGACGTTGGTCATGCAGGAAATTCGCCTGCCGCGCGCCCTGTTGGCGATTATCGTTGGCGCGGGCCTCGGGTTGGCGGGTGCTTCCATGCAGGGCTACCTGCGTAACCCTCTTGCTGAACCGGGGTTGATTGGTGTTTCCGGCTCCGCGGCCCTTGGCGCTGTGCTTGCCATCTATAGCGGTCTGGCGGCCGGAGCCTCGCTCGGGTTGCCATTGGCCGCTCTTGCTGGCGCATTGGTGGGAGTTTTTCTGGTCATGACACTGGCCGGGCCGCGCGGCGGGTCACTGACCCTGATCCTCGCTGGGATCGCGATTTCGGCTCTCGCAGGGGCTCTGACATCGCTGGTTCTGAACCTATCGCCCAACCCTTTTGCTGCAAATGAAATCGTATTCTGGATGATGGGTTCTCTGGCTGACAGGTCGATGACCCACGTTTGGCTGGCGCTGCCTTTCGTGTTGGCGGGCATTGCCATCATCGCGACCACCGCACGGGGATTGGATGCCCTCACTCTTGGCGAAGATGCCGCCCAGACCATGGGGATTGACCTTGGACGCCTGCGTCTGTTGCTGGTCTTCGGCACGGCCGCCATCGTTGGCGGCACCACGGCAGTGGCCGGTGCCATTGGCTTTGTCGGTCTTGTTGTGCCCCATATCCTGCGCCCGTTGGTCGGCGCGCGTCCCTCGCGCCTGTTGTGGTCCTCGGCGATCGGCGGCGCGATCATGCTGCAACTGGCCGATATCGCCGTGCGCCTGATCCTGCCTGAACGCGATCTCAAGCTGGGTGTCGTCACCGCCATCGTAGGGGCACCGCTGTTCCTGCACCTCATCTTCAAGACCCGGAAGGAACTGCCATGAGCCTTCTGTCCGTCAAGAATCTGGGCGTGACCCTTCGCAATCGAACGGTGTTCGAAGACATCAGTTTTAGCGTCCCAAAGGGCGAGTTCATTGGCCTCATCGGCCCCAACGGTGCTGGCAAAACCACACTGATGCGAGCGAGCCTTGGCCTTTTGCCTCACACGGGCAACAGCACAATCGCAGAGATGTCTGCGCGCGACCGTGCCCATGCCGTTGCATGGATGCCGCAATCGCGTGAAATTGCCTGGCCGATTTCCGTTGAACGGATCGTGGCGTTGGGAAGACTTCCCCACCTGGGGGCCGGGCAAAAGATGCCGCCTCAGGATCAGGCGCATGTAGATGCCGCGATTTCCCGTCTGGGGCTTGATGCCTTTCGCGCGCGCGCAGCGTCACGGCTTTCCGGTGGGGAACAGGCACGTGCGCTGATCGCGCGTTCGATTGCGCAGGACACACCGCTGTTGATGGCGGACGAACCGATTGCGGGGCTGGATCCTGCGCATCAGATTTCGACAATGCAGGTGTTCAGCGAGTTGGCCAAGGAAGGCCACGCGGTTGTCGTCTCGATCCATGATCTTGGGCTGGCGGCACGCCATTGCACGCGTCTTATCCTGTTGGCCAAAGGGGGCATTCTGGCAGATGGCAAACCACGCGATGTCTTGACCCCCGACCTGATGGCCGAAGCATTCGGGATTTCAGTCTGGCATGAAGAAACCGAACAAGGACCGGTGTTCCAGCCTCTGGAGGTGGTTTCATGAGCCGCGTTGCGTTGGACGCCCCCTGGCTGAGCTTTGACCTTGGCGCAGACATGCAGGTGTTGAGCTGGTCGCTGAACGCGCCCGGTTTCACCGAAGCCAACCGTATTCTGTGGCGGGAAGTGCGCAATCGCGATCTCCCTCCGGGTGCCGATGTGCATGAATGGGTATCGCGCGAATTGGCGAGGCGGGACGCAAGTGATGCGGTGCTGATGCTGACTTCGCGTGACATCACTTTCTACGAAGAACGCCGGACACAGGTTGGCGGCGTGACTGTCGACGCCCTTGCCACCGTCGGTCTTTCGAACGGTGAGCGCGTGGGCTCTCGCGTGGACTACTCGGGGCGCGACTGGGGCACGATCAATGTGGGGGTCCGCATCAGCGAAGGTCTGACGCAGGCGGCGCTGATTGAAGCCATGAGCATTGCCGTCCAGGCCCGCACGGCCGCAGTGATGGATGCAGGTTTTCGACTGCCCACCGGCATCGCAACCGGCACAGGTACGGATTGTGTCGCTATCGCCGCCCCCAAAGGCAGCACGCCTTATGCGGGGCTACATACAGACACCGGCGAAGCCATTGGCCGCGCCGTCTATGACGCGGTCTTTGCAGGGGCCGAGATTTGGATCAACGAAACAAAGGAGAGGCAACGTGCCAGAGCTTGAAAACGTACTGCGCGCAGCGCTGACGCAGGAAGACACCGGATGGAACATGGGGTCCTTTGGGGCCATCGCGGAATTCCATCACGTCTATGGTGACACGGCGCCGACCGCATTTGACGGGTTGCAGCAGGTCACACCCCGCGGCGGTGTTCGGATTGACCGCCTTGAAGGCGTCACGCCAGTTGCCTACGAAACCCTGAGCCCCAAGCCGCACCGCTGGACCCAGGCCGTATCGCTTTGCCTGCCAGAGGCCGAGGCCGCGATGCACCAGCGCGAGGTACTGACGGAACTGGGGCCAGACGCGAACGCGCTGCGCGAGGAAGATCGCGGCGCGGTTCTGTTTGACATGGGATTGGGTCAGTATCAGGTCGATTTTTGCATTCGAACAGCGGATGCCGCGTTGCTCGATGTGCTGCGTGCGCAGGAAGGCAAATCGCTGTTTGATCACGGCAATCCCGCCATGGGCGCCATCCTCAAGGCTCACCCGCATCGCGTTGCGCTTACCCGTCTCGGGCGTGTCGAAGTCTACCAGATGATCGGTGGCCCCGATACCGATGGCAAATCCCCGGAAGGCCCCCACACCCACGTGCTGCCAAAGCTCCTGCGTGCCGGTCGGACCCATTCGGCCAACACGCCCATCCCCGAAGGCTTGGTCCCCTGCTGTGGCGTGCATCCCGAAAACCCTGTGATTGGCAGGCTTGGGGAAGACAAACCCTTCGTGCGTGAGGCTTTCGATCTGTTCCAGGATCTGCTCAAGGCTTGGGGACCCGAAGCCTATGTGACCGGTAAGGACCGTGCTTGGAAGGCGCTGTCGGACGGAATGGCCGCAAGCGACGTGGTCGAACCCGAAAGCCGCGTTGGCCGCGCCGGATGGCGAAACGCGATACGCCAGTGGCGCGTGCTGCATGGCGACAGCGCATTGCTTTCGGACTGGGCAGCAACGTTCGACCGAGATCCGGATCAGGTTGACCCTGAAAACCCCGGACACTGAGCCCCGGAAACTGAGAAAGGACACGCCATGTCTCTCGCTGCACTAACAACTTTTCTTGCCACGGGCGGACCGGCTCTTTGGGTGATTGCCGCGCTCTCGACGATAACGCTTGGTCTTGGCTTGTGGAGGGTATGGGATTTGGCGCTGTTGGGGGTGTGGCGGCGACCGGACGAAGATCGCACCTCGAACGCAACCCCAAGCAGCCGGGTGGCAAAGGCCGCCCGCGACGGGCTGCAGCACCCCAATTTCACCCGTGAAATGGCTCTGGATGAAACCACGCGGGTGGCAAAGGCAGAGTTGATGGAACTGCGTCGCGGCGTGCGGCCCCTAGAACTGATCGCTGCCATAGCGCCCTTGGTCGGCCTGCTAGGAACTGTTCTTGGCATGATCGAAGCCTTTCAGGCCCTGCAACAGGCTGGCAACGGTGCAGATCCTTCGGTGTTGGCCGGAGGTATCTGGGAAGCCCTCTTGACCACCGCGGCCGGGATGGCCGTCGCCATTCCCGCTTCGCTGCTTGCCAGCTGGTTCGAAAGTCTTTCAGAGCGCGAACAGGCGCGTATGGAAGACGTCGCCGTGCGTGTGTTCAATGCCGTGCCGCCTGCCCAGTCAGGACCGGTACAAGCGGTCGCCTGATGCTGTCGTTGCCCGCATCCCGGCCACGCAAGCGGCCCAGTCTGACACCGATGATCGACGTGGTGTTCCTACTTCTGGTCTTCTTCATGCTGGCCTCGCAGTTTGGAATTGACCGGGTGTTGCCCTTGGGGGCGGGCGGGCAAAGCTCGGCCTATTCCGGTCCACCCAGGTTGGTCGCCATAGAACAGGATGGCGTTCTCTTGAACGGGCAACGCATGTCGATCGAGGATCTTGCAGGGGCGCTGACACCGCTGGTCACGTCTCAGGCGGATGCCATCGTGCTCAGGCCGGGTGATGGTGTGTCCTTGCAGTCCTTGATGAACGTGGCATCCGTGCTGGAAGTCGCCGGGTTCACGACCCTTTTGGTGACGGAATAGGATGGTGGACTTCTCTCTCCCACGCAAGCGATCATCAACCGAAGCGGTCTTGCCGATGATCAACGTGGTGTTCCTGCTGTTGATTTTCTTCCTGATGACGACGCGGATTGCACCTCAAGCCCCTTTCCCGGTGACCCCGCCGGACACCGAGACGGAGGCCACCTCCAAAGCTGCTCCCATGATGTTTCTGTCCTCTACCGGAGAGATGTTCTTTGAAGGCGCCCGAGGGGATGCCGCGCTGCAAGTCATCGCCACACACGGCCCCTACGACGAACCGGTGATCCTTCGGGCGGATGCAGAGGTGGCGGCAAAAGAAGTGGCCGCACTTCTGACGAAACTCCGGGCCATCGGTGTGACCGAAGTAAGTCTCGTAGGACAAAACCCATGACATCGGGCACGCGTTTCTTCCTTTTTCTGGCCCTGTCAGCAGGGGCACATGTCCTGCCCTGGGCGTTCTGGGGAGAAGACGGACAACAGGCTTCTGGTGGGCGCGGCGAAGAGGCTATGACTCTGGCGGCCATCCCGGAAAGTCTTGGAGACCTTGTGAAAAAATGGGAAGAACCAGTGCAAAGGCTGGATCACGCGCCGACGCTGCATCGCCCCGCGGTTCCGGAAGCACCACAGATCCCCACCCGACCGCAGGCCTTACAGGAGGTGTCGCAGCCCTCGCCCAGTCTTGCCGCAGCGATTGCCCCGGATTCACGTCCACACGTGGAAACCCAGCCGCCGCCGCCCCCTAAGCCCACGCCGCCCCCGAAGCCTGAACCGAACGCAAAACCCAAACCGCCGGCAAAGCCCAAACCGGCCTCTCCGCCACGGGCTGCCGAAAAGGCCAAAGGCCCCGGTCAGAACATGCATGAAGGGGCCGACAGCAAGGCCAAAGTCACGACCGGTACCAGCAAACGAGAGGCCACCGCCCTCAAGAAATGGGGCGCGTCCATTAGAAGCCGTGTTGAGCGGCAAAAGCGGAAAGGCTCTCAGCGAGGGAAATTGCGTATACGCGTTGAGGTGCATACATCAGGCCGTCTCTCTTTCGTGAGCGTCATAGCACCCTCTGGCAATCCCGCGTTGGATGCCGCTGCTCTGGCCGCAGTGAATCGCGCCCGCCTGCCCAAAGCACCGGCGGCAGTCCCAAAGGGTCAGTACAAATTCAGCCTGACAATGACTTACAGGCCATGAAAGGCGTGTGCGCAGGTTCTACTGAGGCGATGCCCGGGTTCACTTCGCTGTGTCCACCGTAGGCCCTTCCAACACAACACTTCCCACAACACTTGTCCCGCAGTAGCGGTCCTGCAACGACTTTGGTGCAATCTCGTGTTCCTGCGGGTGGCAGACATGTTCCGAAAACTGTCATCGTGATCGATCCCAAGTCATTGGTAATACGTCATCCTTTTTGGATGGTTCAGTTGAGCAGTTCACGAGCAAGGATTCTAAAAAAGCAACCGCTGGGCGTTCTGGTGCGTTTTTTGTCTCTAGGATGTCGCTGCTATTTCAGCACCGGGATTCTTGGCGTTCTATCCAAGTCCCGTAAGGTGCCGCCGTTTGATTTGAACGGTGGAGAATTGGGAAGCTGGTGAAACTCCAGCACTGCCCCCGCAACGGTAACGAAGGTCAGGTTTCGACAAACAACCACTGAGATGAGGATCTCGGGAAGGTGTCGACACCGGGTGAAAGCCCCTTCCAAGTCCGGAAACCAGCCTTGCGCATATGTCAAACCGCGGGTGGCGGTGGGGGCTCGCGACTCGGACGGCGTCCTCAAGCCTGCCGGGAGTGCCTTCCTGTCATCTGCTCAAAAAAGGCCGCGGGGCGCGGCAGGAGAGCCAGTAATGACTTCATCAAGCGAGCTTTTGGCGCGGCGTGTGCCGGGGCATTCCCTCGAACAGGCGTTTTATAACGATCCTGAAATCTTTCGTATCGACCTGGAGAATATTCACTACCGCGACTGGCTGTTTGCCATTCCAGCCTGTGAGTTGGAAAAGCCCGGCAGCTATGTCACCCACACGGTTGGCGCCTATCGCGTCATTATCGTGCGCAGTGCGGACAGCCAGATTCGCGCCTTTCACAACACCTGCCGCCATCGGGGATCGGTGATCTGCAAGGGCAAGAAGGGCCACGCGCCAAAGCTGGTTTGTCCCTACCACCAATGGACCTACGAGCTGGACGGCTCACTGCTGTGGGCCCGGGATATGGGGCCAGACTTTGACCCCACACAGCATGGTTTGAAAACCGTACATTGCCGCGAGTTGGCCGGGCTGGTCTACATCTGCCTCGCGGATGAGGCGCCCGACTTTGACACCTTTGCCAATATCGTGCGTCCCTATCTTGAGCCGCATGATCTGGCTAATGCCAAGGTCGCCCACGAGAGCAGCATCATTGAGAACGGCAATTGGAAGCTCGTCTGGGAAAACAACCGCGAGTGTTATCATTGTGGCGGCAACCATCCGGCTCTGTGCCGCACCTTCCCGGATGATCCGACCGTGACCGGTATCGAGGAAGGCGTGACCCCGCCGCACCTGCAAGCCCACTTTGATCGCTGTGAATCGGCCGGCATACCGTCGCAATTCTACCTACACGGGGACGGACAGTTCCGTGTTGCCCGTATGCCCCTGAAGGAAGGTGCCGAAAGCTATACGATGGATGGCAAGACCGCTGTGCGCAAATGGCTGGGCCGGGTGCCTTTTGCCGATGCGGGCTCCATGCTCAAGTTCCACTATCCTACCACCTGGAACCACTTCTTGCCGGATCATTCCATCGTGTTCCGCGTCACCCCGATCAGCCCGACGGAAACCGAAGTCACCACCAAGTGGCTTGTGCACAAGGATGCTGTTGAAGGGGTGGACTATAACCTCAAACGCCTGACCGAAGTCTGGGAAGCCACCAATGACGAAGACCGTCAGGTGGTGGAAGACAACCAGATGGGCATCGACAACCCGGCCTATGTGCCTGGGCCGTACTCAACGATCCAGGAAACTGGCGTGCAGCAGTTTGTCGACTGGTATTGCGACACCCTGGCCGCCCGATTGGCCCCTGAAACACTGGCAGCGGAATAGTCTTGATGAAGGATCTTGTTTCCACCGTCTGGCAAGATACCCAAATGCTGGAATGCGTTTCGGTGATCCCAGAAATGCCCAACACGGCAAGTTTCACCTTCCGTGCCCCTTCGGGGGCGCTGTTTTCCTATGATCCAGGGCAGTTCCTGACTTTGGAAATCCCGGCGCCAGATCAACCGGGCGGCGTGGTGCATCGCACCTATACGATTTCCTCGTCGCCGTCGCGTCCGCGTTCCATCACGATCACGGCCAAGGCGCAGGAGGACAGCATCGGCACCCGCTGGATGCTGGACAACTTGAAACCGGGGGTGCGCCTGCGCGCCCTTGGCCCAGCAGGCCTGTTCACAAATGCAGGGAGCACGGCGCAGAAGTACCTGTTCATCTCGGCCGGCTCAGGCATCACTCCCATGATGTCGATGACCACCTGCCTTTGGGACGAAGGCCGTGATCTCGACGTGGTCTTCATCAACTGCGCCAAACGCCCATCCGAGATCATCTTTCGCCAGCGGCTTGAGCATATGGCCAGCCGCACGCCTGGGCTGGATCTGAAATTCGTGGTGGAAGAACCTGATCCCTACCGGCCCTGGACAGGATATCAGGGGATGTTCAACCAGTTGATGCTGGGTCTGATGGCACCGGACTACCTTGAGCGAGAGGTCTACTGCTGTGGCCCCGAGCCATTCATGACCGCAGTGCGCGAGGCGCTTGCGGGTTTGGGGTTCAACATGGAGAACTACCACCAGGAGAGCTTTGGCGCACCGGTGGAGAACGAGGCCGATCAACCGCCGCTGGACGACGTCACTCTCGATGACGACACGCGGGCCGAAATCCATTTTTCTGCCTCGGGCGTCACCGCCAAGGTAGCCGAGACCGAGACGGTCCTGGCCGCAGCACGGTCTGTCGGACTGAACATCCCGTCAGGCTGTACTTTTGGCGTTTGTGGCACTTGCAAGGTGAAGAAGACCGAGGGCGAGGTTCACATGGTGCACAATGGCGGTATCTCGGAAGATGACATCGCCGAAGGGTATATCCTCGCATGTTGCTCCAACCCGCTTGGCAAGGTCGCGGTCGAGGTCTGACGCAATGAGGGGCGCTGAGACGCGCCCCTTGTTCTTTGTGCTGAAACCTCTGCCTTGTGCGTCAATTTCTTCCGAGACGCAGACTAGGCAAGCCTTGGTCAGGGCACGGCGCTTATTAGGCTCAGAAAAGCGTGGCTCGTCGGGCAGACGGTTGGCATCCTCGATAAAATGACCCTGACAAACGATCTGCTGTGCCCTTCAGTGGCATGTCGACTTTGAATTGCGTCTTGCTACCAAGATTGAAACTCACTTGGAACTCGAACTGCGTGCTCTTTCATCGACTACCTGCGTGCCATGTCCTCTTGCATCTTTGCAAACAAGCGTTCGAAGATCACCCGCCCAACGCCACTGACTTTGTCATAGCTGATCTGGTCAATATTCGACTCTGGCGATCCCACCACGACCAGCGCATACATCCCGTGCCGACCATGGACCTTGCAGCGAAAGCCGTAGATGCCGGGAATTTCCAATAGGACTTCCGCCTTTGGCTTGTGCTCAATATCCACCAGCCCAGCGCCCTCCGGCCACATGCCCTCAAGAGACGTTACCGTATGATTACCTGTAGAATTCAAAAACCGAACTGAATCTCCAGGCTCAATCCAAAGGTAATCCGGGCTGAAACGATAAACCTCTTCCGGTGTTAGGGCCGAAAGATCAATCAACTGATCGATGTCATGCACTTCGGCCTGAGCCCCGGTCCCTCCCCAAATCATACAGGCCATGCAGAAAGCAATGCTGCGGAATTTCGACATCATGTTTCCTCTCGTTTGATCTGGCTGCGCCAATCTTTTGCTCAATGTGACTCTACCGTTGGGGCGCCAGAATGGCCCTGCCTTCAGTCATGAGAACCACTTCCGGATCTGTCAGGTCAGGATACTTTTCCTTTACCAGATTGGTGACGGCCTGAGGGTACGTCCGGAACATCAGTTTTACATCGACCTCGACAGGAAACGCCGTATCCTCGGGAAGAAGAAACACTTCGTCCCGATATCCATCCGCAGGAATCTTGGAGTCTTCCAGCATTCGTTCATAGCGCCAGAACTCAAAGCCAACCGGTTTTCCGTACTTGTCGCCAAAGACCTTGCGAAAGAACCGCGCGTCTGGATCAACAGTTCCCGCATCGTCTACCTTCCCGCTTTCCAGAACAACCTGACCCGAAGCATCACGCACGGTAACGTCCAGCCAGACCTGTCGGAAGTCGGCAACACCAGTTGGCAAGGCATGCCCTGCCCCGGTGTTGGACACGCGCACGTTCAGATCACCTTCAGCAGTCAGGCTGGCTTCCACATCCGCGGCGGTGCGCAGCAACTCGATGCTCATTTGCTTGAGCTTGTCGTTGCGCAACCCGACCAAGTGATAATTCGCCCCCGTAAACTGGTGGGTCACCACGTTGTCTTTCACTCGCCCACCATCCGTCGAGATACCGGGCACATCTTCTCCAATCCGCTGAATGTCTCCATGCATATGGCAGTCAATACAGCTACGGTGCTGTGCGGGATTTTTCGGCGCATTGAAAGAGGACCGCTGCCATTCACCGTAAGTATCCACAATGACCGACCCGCTGCCCGGCGCGAATTCGTTGTGACACGAACTGCAAAGCGCAGAGTCGTTGTAGAAATCCTGACTGTAGGACTCTGCATGAACTTCAGGTTTCGCGTTGATTGCGTGGTTGGCAAGCCAGTTCAGAACGCTGTTGTCTGAGTTCTCAAAAACATAGGTCTCGCGATCCTTGATATTGACGGTAAAGCTGGCATTTGCCCCCGCTTTGCTACCCTGTGCGCTTTCCAGGTCCGTGATGCGGTGACAGAAAAGGCAACCGGTGCCCTCGTCAAGATCCGGCTCGCCTTTCTCAAGCGCCTCGAACAAAGAAGCACCTCCCCGTTCAAACATGTGCCCGGCATCCGTTGTCGCCGTAAGACCCGACAATAGCCCTTGTGGATGGTGGCAGCCCATACACCACTTGCGGAACTCTTCCCCTTCTGCCGCCGCCGCCACGTCTTCGACTACCTTGTAATAGGGGTTGGAATCCCCCATCAGCCGATGCAGGGAATCCGCCCATTGGTCGAACATGTCCGAGTGGCAAGCGGCACAAGCGGCCGAGTTCGTCCACTCCCCGGCATGGACCGTTTCACGCGCGTCATCCAGTCTAAGCCAGCTGGAGACCAAGGGAAGATTGCCTTTGCGTGTGACGTACGCGTGCAGATCAACCATCATCTCTCCCACCTCGGCTGGCGGGTCATAGGCGTCAACAAATTCTGCCTCCCCTTCCCCGTCATGGCCCATACCACCCTGCGTACCTTGGATGATCCTCACATAGTCTCCGATGAAATCACCTGCGATCATGGCGGCAAGATTGCCATGCCCGATGCGTGCATAGCGATACTTGTCGATTGCCGTATCTTCGAAAAGGTAGCTGTTGGTAAAGTTGAAGCCGTCCACATGGCAGGATTGGCAACTCATCCAGTAATCGCCGGTCATTGGAAAATCGGAATGACGATCCGTGTTGCCGGTATGGAAAAGCGTTTCCCCTGCACGCACCTCCGGCTCAACCGGGTCTGTTTCAACGAGGTCTGAGAATACAGACCTGTCAACGACAATGCTGCCATCGTTTTCTTTAAGGCGCGTCAGGTCAAGGCTCATTGCGTTTTGAACAAACAGCCCGTCTTGCCCAACCACCAGGCCGCGTGGATTGGCACCGGGCAGATGCCGCAGCACCTGAACTGCCTGTGCATCTCGCCTAACCTGCCCTTGGATCGAGAGAGGATCGCGATCCGACAGGTCAAACACCAATAGATCTTCGCTGCCCGCAAGGGTCACGAAGACACTCTGCCCATCTTCTGAAAATGCAGCGTCATGCGGATTTGAGACGATGATGGTCTTTGCTGACCCATCAAAACGCTTCTGCACTGGGTCTTTTAGATCAATCTGGCGGAACAACTCCTTGCGACGCCTCGGTAATTCGCGCTCCTGACCCGCCCGAAGATCGAGAACCGAAACAGCAGGGAAGATCGTCGATTGAAACTGAAAAAGGTGATCGAAGTTCCAGAGCACATGCGGCAACCAGGCTTCTGTTTCGTCCGAGTTGACTGCGATGTCATCCAACAACCGGGGATGACCTTGTGAAACGAACTCATCCGGATCCTGTGTCGACACAAGGCTGATCGTTCGGACGTGCTCCAACGGCAAGGCGGTGGTGTCGTAGATCGACACCTTCCCAACCATCGCATGTGTTACCAGAAGGCGCCCATCCGAAAGCAATGCAAGGCCACGCGGGGTTTCCTCGGTATCAAGCCGATAGACCAGCCCCTGCTCCGGGCTGACTGCGATCACCTGATGGTCCTCGAACAGTGTCACCCAATACACATCCCTCTTCGGATCAAACACAATCCCAAAGGGTCGCTTTCCCACGTCCAAGGCACCGGAAACCTTGCCTTTCTCCCAATTGGCAAACACCACGCGGCCACCGGTATAGTCGGTAACAGCCATGTCACCATTCCTGCCCAGAGCCACCCGCCGAACGTCTCCACCGACTTGAAGCTCTCCCAGCCTTGCACCGGTCGCCTTGTCAATCCAGCTCACGCTACCCGCGTTGAAATTGGCACTGAACAGCTTGGTACCGTTGTCGCCCTCGATCAGGGAACCGCTCTCTGATTGCGCATAGGCCGCGCCGACAATCATCGTCAAAACCAATAAGAAAGCGAGCACCCAGGTCGCAAGTTTCAGCATCGACCACCGCCACGCGTGCCAGACCACCAGCGCAGCCAGAGGCACGGAAGGAAGTAGGTGTCCCCAATAAGCCGCAACACCCGCAAACCCGCCCCGGTTTCCCCAAAAGACGAGGTAGACACCGCTCAGCAGAACACAGACCAACCCATATTCAATTACACGACCGGTCTTGCGTAGGCGCGACTTGGACGAGCGCTCAAGTATCTCCCTGTGAGCCAGCCAAAACGGCGCGACGAAAATAGGAAACAGAACCAGAGATACAAGGATATGAATGGTCAAAGTGCTGCGCTGTAAATGCCAGGGCAAGTCAAAACCATCCCAGAGAACGACACCACTTAACGTGAGGACATACAGGACAAACTCCGCAGGCTTCGAACGATACCCTTCTCGCCGCCAGAAAGAAGAAGTTGCCAGAAAGCTATGAAAACTATCAGATTTCGCCATTTAGGATACAGGTTCCCGCGCGCCTCGTTTTCTTTTCAGAATCCACGTACGCAGAAACCACCTTCCATACATTGACTTTGGACAAGCCGCCCTTTGCCAAACACGAATTTCCGCAGCTTCAATCTTCCGGATGCCCATGATGTTCCGCAAAAAAAGCAAGAAAGTTCGCCCCCAACGTCAACAGAATGCGTTCCCTCTCACGGCCCTAGCGTTTGGTTCCCCGTCTAAGCTCTGACGGCGAGACACCGTGATGTCGTTTGAAGGCAGTAGAGAAGTTCTCCGGGCTGCTGTAGCCCGCATCATAGGCAGCCTGGGCGACACTCGAACGATTATTCACAAGCGTCTCAAATGCTTGATCCAAGCGCACCCCCCGCACAAAATGAAGCGCCGAACACCCGTGAGCAGTGCGGAACAAACGGCTGACCTTCGAGGTGCTCGCGTTTCCCGCCTCAGCAAGGTCTCCAAGGCTCGGCATCTTCCCTTCCCCGCGGGCGAGTTCTTCCATCCGCGCAAGCTGTATCTGCTCTTGTGGCGATAGAACCTGCGCTTCCGTCTGATGGCTCAGTTTCGAAAACGTTCCTGCTACAAGGTTCAGGGCTATCGCCTCAGCCTGCATCCGTTCAACCGGGTCTTCGAAACTGTGCTTCGCCGCCAGCGCTTCCATTGCCGCTATGTCCTCTGCGCTTGCCGACCATTCATACCGAGCCTTTGCCCATTCGTCAGTTGCCGACTTCAATACCCCCAAACCGTTGTCATCCAGCCAATCATGGGACATCAGAATATTCACCTTGCGCACGTATTCACCCGGCAAAGACCGGCGCCAAAACGTTTCCGCTTCCTGCAAAGACGTTAACACCATGCGAACGGGGCGCCCCGGCTTTCGCCCCAGATCCATCGGCCTTCCATCCAAACTGGCCTCTGTATCCCCTTCAAGAAAACAATGAAGCACTGCTCCGGGTTTACGCACGGTTTCAATCTCGAAAGCCTGCACAGCATGCGCGTTCAGGGTATGAAGGCCAAACCCTTCGCGGAAATGCAGCGCCGTGACTGTTCCATCAAACACCTGGTTTTTCGGCAGGTCTGATGACCTGAACCAATCCAGCTGTCGCGGCTTACGCCCTTTTTGAATCGGAAGTTTCAAGGCTCCCATCACCAGCCTCCTGTTGCTTCGTTGCATCATCAAGCTGATCGAAGTGAGCCTATGAACATTGCGCAAAGGATTTAGACCATCGCGCAAAGGTCTTCGACTGGCGGTGTAAAGACGAAATCACTAGTAATCCGACAATAATAGTCAACAAACGAGGAATACACAATGCCGCGGATGTCACTGCGCCTTATCCTGATGGCCAGCACCGCCCTGGTCAGCCCCGCCTTCGCCGAAGAAGCGGGTGTTTACGAACTGGAAGAAATCCGTATTGAGGGCCAGGAAGCCCAGGAACTGCTGGGGAACGCTCAGGTCACAGAAGAAGAGATCGCAGCACGAAACCCGTCGACGATGCAGGACGTCTTCAACGGTGAAAGCGCCATCACCAGCAGCGGTGGTGCCGCGATTGCCCAGAAGGTCTATGTCAACGGCATCGAAGAAAGCCTCCTGTCCGTGACCATTGATGCTGCACGGCAAAACAAGTCTGCGTTCCACCACGCGGGCAACGTGCTAATCGATCCTTCGCTGCTTAAGGCAGTTGAGGTCAGCTCGGGTCTCGCACCAGCCGACTCTGGTCCCGGCGCCATGGCTGGTAGCATTGCCTACACCACAAAAGATGCGCGCGACCTCCTTGAACCTGGCGACAATTTTGGCGGCTTCACAACCCTCAGCGCAGGCACAAACGGCCAGGGTGTGCGCAGCACCCTCACTTTCTATGGTCAAGAAGGTGGTTTCGAGTACCTCCTGAACGGCTCGCGCCACTCTGGCAGTCAATACGAAGATGGTACCGGCACCACGGTCCCAGGGACCGAGCCGGATCTGACGAGCTTCATGGCCAAGCTGGCGTATACCTCTGACGAGGGTCACCACCTGTCGTTCTCGGCATCGCACACCGAAGACACCGGGCTGCGTGCAGCACAGTACAACGGCTACTACGGCGTCTTCTTCACCCGTCCTGACTTTTTCACCACGAACGACCGCACCACCGGCCTGCCGGTTACTCCGGTCCTGATGGAAGCCCTGTCTCAGCGCAAGTCTTATAACCTGACCTATACCAATGAAGCGCCGCAGGGGTGGTTCGCGCCGACCCTACAGATCGCTTACAACGAACAAACAATGGACGTTGTGGGTGTCTGGGGCGTTAACAAGAGCCTGAGCGCCGTGTTCAGCAATGAATTCCAGCTCGGCAATGGCACTCTGAACGCCGGTATCGACTACTTCAATGACTCGGCAGAGGGCTACAGCCGCTCTGCAATCAATCTCGGCTACCTTGGCCAAGAAAAGATCCGTGGTGTCGGCGTCTTCGCCCAAGCCCGTCAGGATCTGAACGAGCGCATCTCGGTCTCCTACGGTGCCCGTTTCGACTCGCAGAACTTCACGGGTGCTGACGGCTCACAATTCAGCGACTCCGGCGCAAGCGTGAACGCTTCGTTTGACTACATGCTCAGCGACACCCTATCCCTGAACGCGGGTCTGGCCTCGTCCTGGGGTGGCTACGAACTTGGAGAAGCCGCGCTCATCAACCTGAGTGCCCCCTGGGTCTATTCTGGCATGCAAACCTCTCGCGCGACCAGCGGCCGGATTGGCCTGCGCTATGCGTCTGGTGGTTGGGATGTCCGCGGAGCGCTGTTCCGGACCGAAGCCAAAGATCTGAGCGCAGTTCTTCCCAGCTTCCCGACCAACAACCGCGCCGCGACGACGACCCTCGACACGCGCGGTTTTGATGGCTCGGTTGGATATGCTTGGCACAACGGGTTTGCCCGCGTGAACTACACTTACGCAGACGTAACCGAGAACGGCGCTCCGATCGGCGGCACCCGCTACTACTACGGTCGTCCAATGGGACACATCTTCGGTCTCGAAGCAGGATGGCAGGCAACCGACAAACTGCGTGTCGGCGGTACGGCCCAGATCGCTCTAGAGAACGACGATGTGGCAACAGGTGAAGCACCGCTTGACGCTTACGAGGTGGTCAATCTCTTCGCGGAGTACCGTCCTGAGACCTACAAGAACCTCACGATCCGCTTCGACGTTCAGAACCTGTTCGACACCACCTATGTCGCGCGTGGTGCTGACACCACCGCGAGCGCCGTTGACCTCACAGAACCCGGCCGCACATTTGCAGTGACCGCCACGTTCGAATTCTGATCCAACTGATTTGAGCGAAACAGAAAGCGCCCGAGCCTTACCTCGGGCGCTTTTTCCTTCTCAGGAACAAATCTTAAACATGGTGAAGCACCAACGGTCTTCCCTGATGCTCAGAAACCTGAATGTCCATTTCATAGAGACCGGACAAGGCGGCGCTGGTCAAAATCTCCTCCGGTGCCCCCTGCAACGCGACTTCACCTTCCCTGAGCGCAACAACATGGTCTGCCCAAGCCGCGACATAGTTGATTTCATGCACCACCATGAGGACCTGACGCCCTCCCGCTGCTCCTGAACGGCTTACACCGTGAACCCGCTTCATCAAAGCGCGTGCGTGGAACATGTCGAGATTGTTCAACGGTTCATCCAGCAACAGCCAATCTGTGCCCTGCGCGAACCCCATTGCCACGAAGGCACGTTGCTGCTGACCGCCTGAAAGCTCGTCGAGAAAGCGCGATTGAAACGACAGCAGATCAAAGGCCGCAAGCGCCTGATCCACCGCTTCATGATCTTCCGGGCCCATACGCCCGCGATGATGCGGCCAACGCCCAAAGCCGACAAGGTCACGAACGCGCAACCGGCTCGCGACAAAATTCTGCTGGCTTACGATGGCCAAGGCTTTTGCGATCTGCGCGGTTGGCGTTTTGCCTACATCCTGCCCATCAATGGAAATGCTCCCCGTTTGCAGGGGTTGCAGACGTGCCACGAGGTTCAACAGCGTCGACTTGCCGGCCCCATTGGGGCCAATGATTGCCGTCGCCCCTGCCCTGGGAATGTCCAAGTTTATGTCTTTCAGAATCCTGGCGGACCCGATGTTGTGATTGACGTCGCGGATCGAGATCACCTGACCGCCCCCCGTAGAACAAGAATGAGAAACAACAGACCACCAAAGAACTCGACGATCACGGCGAGACTGGATTGCAAGCCAAGCACACGTTCAAACACGCCCTGTCCCACAACCAGGATCACGGCCCCGATCAGGGCCGCCGCTGGAACCAGCAGCGCATGCCTGTGAGTCCGCATCAAGGCGTGCGCAAGGCTTGCAACCAACAGGCCAAGAAAGCTGATGGGGCCAACAAGCGCGGTTGAAACCGCCACCAAGGCAGCTGTTATACCCAAGAGACCGACAAGAGCCCGGTCGTACGACACCCCAAGCCCAACCGCGGGCGAGCGCCCAAGCGCGATCACATCCAAAGGCCGCAGCATGGGAACCAGAACCGCGAACACCAGACAGCAAAGTCCTGTAGCCAAGTAGAGTGTCGTGAGATCCACCGCTCCAAAACTCGCAAACATCGCACCCTGTACAACACTGAACTCAGATGGATCCAGCAACCGTTGCAAGAACACTGTCAAAGAGCGGAACAGAATACCAACAATCACTCCGACAAGGATCATCCTGTGCATGTCCCGCCGTCCGCGCCCAAACAGCAGCGAGAACAGAACCATTGCCGCCAACATCATCAACAGCGTTTCCAAAAGGAACTTCGGCGTGACCGGCAAGGCCGCATAGCTCAGCCCGCCGAACAAGAACACCAATCCCGTCTGCACCATCAGGAACAGGGAATCGAACCCCATAATGGTGGGTGTCAGAATGCGGTTCGCGGCTACGGTCTGGAACACCACCGTTGACGCGCCAACTGCAGCCCCGACAACCACCAGGGCAAGCAAGCGCTCGGCCCGCAGCGTGAGGATGAATGGAGAAAACGACGGCAGCCCCCAAAGCATGAAAAACCCGCAGGCCAGCATCAACATACCGAGTAGAAGGATAAGACGACTATGAGGCACGGGCAGGTCTCGACAACAAAAGCCAAAGAAAAATAGTCGCACCGAAGACCCCAAAGATCGTGCCAGCGGGTATTTCATAGGGAAAACGAACAACGCGCCCGATGATGTCCGAAGCAAGAACCAGGATGCCTCCCAACCCCGCGACGATCGGCAGGTTCGCCCGCAAATTATCGCCCATGAACCTTGAGACGATATTGGGCACGACCAGGCCAACGAAGGGCACCATGCCAATGGTCACGACAACCAATGCCGTCACCATCGATACCGTCAGCAACCCCAGTGCCATGACCTGACCATAGTTCAAACCAAGGCTTACCCCGGCGGACTTGCCCAAGCCGGCGATTGTGAACTGATCCGCCGCAAAATAGGCAAGCACGGCCATCGCCCCGGCGAGCCAAAGCAACTCATAACGCCCGGCTAGAACACCGGAGAACTCGCCACTCATCCACACAGCCAGATACTGCAACATATCCGCCTGATAGGCGATAAAGATCACTCCTGCCCCGATGATGCCGCCATAGATCAGCCCTACCAATGGAACCAGCAGCGGTTGTGACGGAGGAAGCCGTCGCGCCAAGAGCAGAAAGCCGCCCATGCCGATCAAAGCCGAGATCGCGGCGATCACCATTTTCAGGAAAATCGGTGTAGATGGTGCCAGCAGAGTGACCAACAGCAATCCCAACATCGCTGCCTCGGTTGTTCCTGTGGTTCCCGGTTCGACAAACCGGTTCCGCACCAGAAGTTGCATGATGATTCCTGCAACCGCCATGCTGCTGCCTGTCAAAACGGCCGCGGCGGTGCGTGGCAATCGGCTGATGAGCAGGATTTTCAGTGCTTCCCGATCCAGCCAGTTTCCGGCCCAGGGGAGATCGGCAGTCCCAACAAAAAGACTGACGCCGCAAAGCAGCGTCAGCAGAAGGGCCATCGCGAGATAGGACGCCCGGGTATTCGAGAAAGCACTGGCTGGTGTCATTTTCAGGTATCTGGCGCGGCTTCTCTTACTGCGTGAACGCAGCGATGATCTCGTCCAAGGTGATCGAGACCGAACGAACACCACCACCTGCAACGTAGATATTGGATGCGCTCAGTGAAACGACTTGCCCCTTGCGCCAAGCCGTTGTCTGCTGGACCAGCGCGTTGTCGAGAGTCGCCATCGCACTTGCTCCCTCGGCACCAATGGCCGCGCCTCGGTCTACGACCAGAAGCCAGTCCGGGTTTGTTTCCGCAATGAACTCGAACGAGATGGCTTCACCGTGCGTCGAAGCAGAGACACCTTCACGTGCTTCCGGAAGCCCAAGGGCCGTGTGCAACCAGCCGAACCGCGATCCCTTGCCATAGGCGGAGATCTTCGGGCCATTGGTCAGAACGATTAGGGCATTGCCCTTGCCTTTCACCGCATCCTTCGCGGTCTGGTGCTTGTCGGCCAATGCGGCGGCCAAGGCCTCGGCTTCTGCTTTTTTGCCCAATAGTGCACCGTAGGCTTCCAGCCGCGCAATACCGATCCCGATAATATCCTCGCCCCAAATCGTCATGTCGATGGTCGGCGCCACGCGCTCAAGCTGCGGTACTACGGTCGAAGAACGACCGCCGGCCACGATCAAGTCCGGCTGCGCGATTGCCAGGGCCTCATAGTCTGGCTCAAACAGGCTCCCTGCCGGTTTCACATCTGCAAGATAGCCATCAAGATAGTTCACAAAAACCTTGCCCGGCGCGGCAACAACCGGAATGCCCAACGCCGAAAGCGTGTCCAACGCCGCAACGTCCAACGCGGCAATTCGGGTCGGAACTTCATCAAAAGAGACCGCGCCTTTCGCGGTTTCGATAGTGCGCGGCTCTGCCATCGCAAAACCCGAAACAACAAGAGATGCACCTAATGCAGCCACACGGCCAAGTCGCCAGATCTTCACGAGATTCCCCAATTCTGTCTTCAGGGCACTGGCGTCTGGCTTGTGCGCATTTTGCTTTATTGCGTTTTACTCCCAAGCGGCAGCAGGGTCCAGAAGACTCTCGTAAGAAAGCCAATAAAACATAAGCATTTCCTCGCATTCACCTGGCAGAGTTGGAATGTGAAAACAATTCCTGAAATGCACTACATGCACTTGCATGAAGTGAGATACATCCCTATAAGCCCGTTGCGAACTTAAAGCCAGGGAAGCCTCCCAAGCCATGTATTCACCTAACATGAGGGTAAGGCATGGCCCCCAAAATCACACACACAACAGCGCTCCTCCTTGGCGCTTCCCTTGCTGCACTTTGCGCTGCAACTCCATCCCTTGCGGATGACTCTGAATTCTTCTCCCTCGACCCAATCATCGTTGAAGGGAAAGACCCGGAAAGCACCTCTGCGGACAAGGCCGCCTCGGTATACGTCGCGGACGCCGAACTGGAACGCGCCCGCATGGGCGATCTGAAAGATCTTTTCGCAGGCATCGCCTCGGTCTCGGTCGGCGGAGCTATTCCCGTGGCACAGAAGATCTTCGTCAACGGCGTCGATATGCTGAATCTCGCGATCACCGTAGATGGCGTCTCCCAGAACAACCGGATTTTCCACCACGCAAGCGCCAACGCGTTTGACCCTGGCCTGATGAAGTTTGTCCGAGTCGATCCGGGTGTCGCAGCCGCTGACGATGGCCCCAACGCAATGGCAGGCGCCGTCCGCATGGAAACCATCGACGTCTCCGACCTTCTGGAAGATGGCGACTCCTTTGGCGGCACCTATCGCCTGAGCTTCGGCGACAACGGCGAAACGCTCCAGAACGCATTGACCCTTGGTGGTCGCGAAGGCAACTTCGAGTACCTCGCCTACTTGAAGCGCGCCGAGGGCAAGAACTACACAGCCGGCGACGGCTCTGAAGTGACCGGCACAGCGGCGAACCTTTGGGCTGGCCTTGTCAAACTGGCGCATACCAACCAGAGCGGTGGCCGCCTCGAATTCTCCGCGCAGCGCATGGATGACACGGAACTGCGCAACGACAAGGCCAACTTTGGCCCTGGAAGATGGGGCATCAACCTCTACGACACCGAGAGAACCATCTACTCGCTCAGCTTTGAAGCAAACAACTCCGGCGAGATGTGGGACCCGACCTTTGCGGTTGGCTTCTCCGAAACCGTCGTCAACAAACCCAACCCTTACGGCAGCATGGGTACGACAAACACCGTTTCGGCCAAGTTCCAGAACACGTTCCACCTGAGCCTAAGCAATACCGTCACAGCAGGCCTCGACTTCTATGATCGGACCGGGGACTACAGTGATCCAACAGACGGTTCGTTCAGCGAAACCGCGCGCAACCACGGCATTTTCGCACAATGGCGCGTGCAACCCACAGACCGCCTGAACGTCTCAGCCGGTGCGCGTTATGACTGGCAGAAATTCGACGGCAAGAACGCAGCCGACCCGACCTACAGCTACTCCGGTGCAAGCGGCAACCTCTCGCTCGTCTATGACGTCACCGACAGTTTCTCCGTGCGAGGTGGCTATTCGAACATTTTCGGTGGTGTCCAGATCGAGGACAACTACCAGTTTTGGCGCACTTTCAACTATGCCAGCCTCGAAGCTGCGCGCGCCCAGAACATCGTACTTGGTGCAGACTTCAGCCGCGGCGGTCTCACCATTGGTGGCGAACTGTTCCGCACCCGTATCGCGGACGTTCGCGAGTTCGACAGCAACTACGACTTTGAAAGCGAAGGCTTCAACATCTATGGCACCTACGGCTGGCACAACGGCTTTGCCCGCCTGACCTTTGCGCACAGCGAAGTCGAACGCGACGGTGTACCGATGTCCTCGGACTCCGTATTGGACTCCGGTACGCCGGTTGGCAGCATCATCGCCTTTGAAGTCCAACAGGAAATCGAAAGCTGGAATCTCCTGATCGGCGGCAGCCTGGACGTGGCGTTGGATTTCGACTCGGGCGCCAGCGAGTACGCAGATATTCAAGAGCTTCCCGGCTACGAGGTCGTGAACATCTTCGCGGAATACTCGCCGCCCAGCCTGCCGAACCTGAAAATCCGGGCGGAGATCCAAAACCTGTTTGACGAGGACTACGCCGACCGCGCCACCTTTGGCGGTGACTTCAGTGGTTTCTCGACCCTGAAAGAACCTGGCCGCACGCTCATGATCTCGGCGGTCACATACTTCTAAGAGCGCAGGTCTAAGAAATGAAAACCGCCCAGAATGGTCTCTGGGCGGTTTTCTATTTCGCAGCCAGAATGTGGATCAACAAGCGCGCAATCCGATAGGCATCGTCTGTATCCATCGTGTGTGCCAAAGCAGCCTGCATGGCGTCGTGATAGACGGGCCAGATATTCGCGTGCATACCGATACCCTTTTCGGTAAGAAACAAAACCTGTTTGCGCTTGCCATCGGCAATGTACTCACGTCGCAAAAGGCCGGCCTTTTCCATTCTCGAAATGTGGCGGGACAGCGCGTATTGGGGAACATAGAGCTTTTCTTCGAGGGCCCCCATCAATTGCCCCCGCTCGCCGCTCCTTTCGACCTCCAACAGGATTTCATACCAGATTGGATCATTGATACCCGCCTGTTTCAGTGCCTTTGCGATTTTGGGCTGTAGGTGGCGATGCACTCGCATAATGTTGAACCAGACCCGGTTATACGCGGTAATCTGTTCGTCATCGTCAAAAAAGGCGGCGTCTTCGGAAATCTGTGAAACGGAATCTTCTTGTGTACTGGAAGTCATTTGGGGGCCTTTTACCTAGCCACCAGACAATAGTCCGTCTTGAAAACCTTCGCCACTCTTGAACACCCAGTAGTGGCTTTCTCGATTCATGAACCGTGTTTCTGCTAGATGTTAAGCGCGGCGGTTTGCGGCAGAATGAAAGGGCCGGAAGACGGTGCCATGCTGACAGCGATCCGACAGCCATAAGCCTGCATGAGCATGTCATCGGTGAACACTTCCGTCGCCGTCCCCTGTGAAACCACGCCGCCATTGGAGAACAGAACCACTTTGTCGGCAAACATGGCGGTCAGGTTCAGGTCATGCATGACAGCAATGACACCTCCCCCCATGTCCGCAAAGGTGCGTGCCACCTGCATGATCTGCAACTGGTGGCCGATATCGAGGCTCGAAACCGGTTCATCCAGAAACAGCCATCTTGGGCCATCGTCACCTACCGGCTGCCAGACTTGCACCAGGACACGCGCCAATTGGACGCGCTGCTGTTCGCCGCCAGAAAGCTCTTGAAAGTACCTGCCTTGGTATCCGTCCAGACCAACACGGTGCAACGCCTCGTTCACGATCTGATCGCAGTTGAACGTCGCCCCACGCGATACACCAAGCCGCACAACTTCAAGCACGGTGAAAGGAAAGGCCAACGGGGTGAACTGCGGCAGCACGGCGCGTACCGAAGCAAGGTCTCCGGGCCTTGCATGGGCCACATCCATGCCGGACAACCGTACGTCCCCTATAAATGGCAATTCTCCGGTCACGGCCTTGAGGGCCGTCGACTTGCCCGAACCGTTTGGCCCGACAATCGCGGTCAACTGTCCGGGATGCGCGGTTAGATCGACACCCCTCAAAACAGGTTTCGACCCGTAGTTGACGCTCAAGTCTCTTGCAGTCAGCATATCAGAGATCCACAACACTGCGCTGACGCAGCAAAATCCAAAGGAAGAACGGACCGCCTACAAAGGCAGTAATAATTCCGATGGGCAATTCAGCAGGTGCAATGATGGTTCGGCTCAAAAGGTCTGCCAGCAACAAGAGTGCCGCCCCAAGCAGGGCGGAATTGACCAGCAGATACCTGTGATCGGGCCCGTTCACCAACCGCAGCAAATGCGGCACGACAATACCGACAAAGCCGATACCGCCACTCACTGCAACCGCCGCACCCGTTGCGCCGGCAACGATCAGAATGGCCCCCTGCTTTAGTCGCTGTACTTCAAGGCCCAGATGGCCAGCCGCTGCCTCTCCCAGGGCCAAAGCATTCAATCCCCGCGCAAGGAGCGGCGACAGGAAAAGCGGAAGTGAGATCAAAGGCACGGCAATGGTCAACCGGGACCAGCTCGCCCCGGCCAATGACCCCATGTTCCAAAAGGTGAAATCACGCATCTGCGCATCGTCGGCCAAGTAGACCAAAACCCCGGTCAGTGCCATCGCCAGCGCCGCAAGCGCAATACCAGCCAGAAGCATGGTTGCCACCGACGTACAGCCCCGCCGGGTCGCGATCCTGTACAGCACCATCGTCGCGCTCCATGCACCGACAAAGGCCGACACCGAAATCAGCCACGGCCCCAAGAGGGCGGCAAAGGGCAGCATGCCGCCCAGAACAATGACCACAACGGCCCCGAGGCTGGCCCCGGCGCTGACACCGACGATGCCCGGATCAGCCAGTGGATTGCGAAACAGACCCTGCAAAACGGCACCCGAGACCGCAAGCGCAGCCCCGACAAGACAGCCCATGATGACGCGCGGTAGCCGGATGTCCCAAAGAACAATCTGATCCCGTCGCGAGATGTCCTCTCCACGCACATAGTCAAACAGCGCGTGCCAAAGCGACGTATCCGAAGCCCCAACCGCAAGGCCGCTCATGCATGCCACGGCAAGTAGGACAATAAGTGCGAAACCGAGGCGACGTGCTCCTCGGCTGCGATCCCCTTCGGCAAGCCGATTGGAATAACTCTCAGAAAGGTTGGCCATTGTCAGCTACCGACGTTCTGCAATCCACCTGCAAGTGCGCGCACGGCCTGCCCCGTTCGTACCGAGAAGCCGAGCAGGAACATGCCATCCATGCGCAAGATCGCACCAGCAACGCCGGCTTTTGTGCTCGCCAGTGTCGGGTTCGCTAGCAGAGCCTCATCCGACAGGTCCATGCCACGGCGGCTGTTCATCACGAGGATGATATCCGGGTTCGCCATGATGACAGCCTCGTCCGTCAGCAACTTGTACCCTTCAAACCCCTGAACAGCGTTTTCCGCACCCGCCATGTGGATCATCCCTTCAGCGGCATTGTTCTGACCCGCAGCCAAAATTCGCCCGCCCTGAAGCGCGAGGACAAACATCACACGCTTACCGTTCAATTGACTTTCGGCAACCGCCGCATCGATCTCCGCCAGCACTTGGGAGGCCAGTTCTCTGCCCTTTTCCTCGACATCAAGTGCCTCGGCAACCACCTTGATCTTGGCTTCAACGGCGTCACGGTCAAAACCCAGCGGTACCGTAATAACCGGAATCGCAGTTTCACGGATGACGTCGAGGGTTTCTGGCGGACCACCGCCCTCTTCCACCAGGATCAAGTCAGGATCAACAGACAACAAGCCCTCAGCTGACAACCGACGCACGTAGCCTACATTCGGCAAGTCATGCGCCGCTTCAGGATAGTTCGATGTCGTGTCACGCGCGACCAGACGATGTTCCTGCCCAAGCGCATAGACGATTTCGGTAATCGAGCCGCCTGCTGATACAACGCGCTGATGTTCGGCCGCCCTGCTTTCAGAGACAAAAGACATGCACAGCAACGCCGTTGTCGCTGTGATCTTCGAAAGGTCCAGAAGTGAAAAACGTCTCAAACCGTCTCCTCCTTCTTCAGGTTGGGCAGCGCAAAAACCATTTCATTCCAACGTGCTGCGTCTTCCGGCTCAGCAAGAACACCAAATATCTGTAGGATGATCCCGCCGTCCTTGTCGAAGGCTTCAACGGAGACCGCATCACCGCGCCGGGTCGCCTTGGTCACCTGCCATACCTCCGCGATATCGTCGGTGCGAAGATGCATGTGAAAACTTGGATCAAGAACATTCAGCCACGACCCCATCTGTTTCAGGTTGTAGATCGGGCCCGTGTGGATCTCGATGCACCCCATGTTTCCGACGAACACCATAATCGGCATTTCGCTGTCCCGCGCCTTTTCAAACACGGTCGCTACCACCTCTGCGGCAAGCGGTCGGACATAAGGCGCCCCGGCGATACGATAAGCACCCAGACGATTCATCTTGAGCTTGCGCGTCATTTGCAGGAATTGGTGCGTGTCCGTGATCTTGTCCCATTCGGAACGCAGCTTTTCGGCCATCTCGACGCTGCCCTTGGCAGGTTCCGTAGGCGTTCTGGCGCGAACCTCCAGCGTGTCGCTTTGATCCGGTTCTCGCAACTCCTCCACCAGAGCATCCCATTCCTCCAGAATGGACGCCTCGCGAAGGAACACCTTGTGAACGGCATCCCCGGCAGCATCAAACACCTGCAAGGACCGCCGGGTTGATCCGTCTTCCAGAGTTTTCTCAACGGCAAACCCATGCTTCCATCGGCTGGGGAACATGCGAAGATCAATGTCGTGGTTTACCACAAGCGCTGCATGCGGGCCGCCGCGATAGTCATCATACACGCCAACTTTTTCGATCACACAGCTTTCGTTGCGGGTCAGTGCCATGACTTCACCAAGACGCATGACCCCTGGAATCAAACGATCCATATCGGCGGTGATGCGCACCACCCCCTGCCCCACATGGGCCGCAAGAAATTCTGCTTCGCTGGCGCCCAACGACTCCGCGAAATCACGCTCCCGCGCCTTGGGGTTTTCCAGGCGCGCCTTTCGAATACTTGATGGATCGATTTTCTGGTCCAAGGGCATAAGTCTCTCCTGCATAAACATGAAGAAACGCGCCTGGCTGAAACTCAGTGTGCTAACCGCAAGTGGCTTGTCGCAATTTCGTTGAGCTTTGGCTTATTCGCTTGATTGGCAGGGATCAAGCCCCCACCACCAAATTTCCGACAAAAAAGATATGGTATTTTTCTCGCCGCGAACGCCTTGTCAAAAATTGCCGCCCGGGTCATCGCAATTGCTGTCTGTCGCGACCCTGTCCCACATAAATTCTGCGCAAAAATCGTCAGGCCAATGCGACTCACAGATCACGTCCCGCGCCTGCAAACGATCCGGCTGGCTCACAGGATTTCCCGCAAAGCGTTGGGCAAAGTGGCTCGAAACGGATGCGAGCCTATGTGCAACCTCAAGTATCATACTATTTTTATCAACTACTAAGTTCGCTGGTGTCAAGTATTTATGAGATAAACACAACTCATTGACTTTAAACTATTATACCAAATTCAGACGCCAAGATCCCGCAGCCATGAACAGTTGATCGAACGATCTGAAACCCGGACCAAGGCTCCTAAAACCACATTCCGTGTTGATCTGGACCCGCCCGAAGGCTAATACCGTATAAAATTAGTCAGGATTCAACATGCGTTCAAACACTGGGACCTTTGAAACGGAACACGCCAGCAAATACCTTCAACAGCTGTGCAAACACTTTGCTCACAAGACAGACGTTGTCTTCGACGCCGAGAAAGCCGATGTTGTGTTCCCCTTTGGCAGCGCAAAAATGCTGGCTGCGAAAGACAAGCTGACCGTAACGGTCTCAGCCGAGGACGATGAAACCTTGTCCAAGGCGCGCGTCGTCATCGACAAACACCTCGAGCGCTTTGCCTTTCGCGAGAACTTCTCGACCATGGCGTGGTGTGCTGCCTGATCACATCCGAAACAGGGGCAAACAGTGAAACGGCTTCTTCAGACAACAACCTTCACAACGCTCGCGATTGCGCTTCACGCTGCTGTTGCGGCCTATGCGTTTCGGTCGGAAGGCTCGCAAGCCGGGGGTGTCGCAGGCGAAGCCATGGTCAGCTTGGTCGGCAGTAACTTTCAGATCGAGCAGATTGTCGAAGACTGGGAAACCAGCCCCGCGCTTGCCGACGTTGTGGAACCTCCTTTGGACCAACTGGTTCCAGACGTGCCCGATGCCCCCAGAATGCCGTCGGTCGACCTTGCAATTGCACCTTCTGCGGCGATTCAGATCGCATCGCTGCAAGCCCCAGATCGCCTGCTTCTTCCCGAAGTAGACACCACGTCTTTCACCCCTCCTCCCGCCCCCGAGCCAAAGCCCGAGGTTAAGGCTGAGCCGGAACCCAAGCCGGACGAGGTACAGAAACCCAAGCCTGAGTCCCAAAAAGCTGAGGAGAAGACGCTCAAAGCCAAGAAAACCCCCAAGGCAAAGGTTGCCACGGCTGCGTCTGCGCCTGTTCGGGAACAAAAGGCGGCCGGAACTGGCGGCACATCGCAGGCTGGCGTCGGCAAAAACGATGTAACAACTCTCGGCAAGGGCCAGGAACGCAAACTGTTCGCTAAGTGGGGCGCACGCATCCGGTCCAAAGTGGAGCGCCAACAGCGATATCCCCGAGGCCAAAAAGGCAAAGCCAAAGTCATAGTCAAAATCACCGTCAGCAATTCAGGCCAATTGAAAGGGGTTAGAGTTGCGCGTTCATCCGGCAATCAGGCCTACGACAAGGCTGCGCTTGCGGCTGTGAAACGCGCTCGGAAATTTCCCAAAGCTCCCAAGGGGCTAAACGCGCCGTCCTACGCGTTCAATTTGCCGATTACATTTATTCGCTAGCCCTGCCAATCACCAAGGCGCGGGAAGAGTGTTGAAATCCGCCCGAACGCCTAACCCAAAACTATGAATTGAGCGTCAGACCAAGTTTGAACCTCAACCTCACCACAGATGTGTCGATAGACGTAAGGAAGACTGCTCGTGTTTCACCACCGTTCCCTGACCAATTGGTCGCTTTCCCTCATTGCGGCTGCGGCGTTCTGCACGTCGCTGGCACCTACAGCCTTCGCACAGGAGACGGCACCTACAGTGCCCACCGCCAGCCCCGAAATCGCACAGCCCGCTCAACCCGTACTGACAGCAGAGACCTCAGGCGCGGCCCTTCCAACAGCGCCGGAAACGCCTGCCGAGCTCACCAACAATCCAGTCGATGCCACATCAGACGACCAATCGTCATTGGTCTCGTCGGACGTCGCGCTCTCGCTCGAAGCTCAACCTCTTTCGGAAGAGGTGGGAGAAACAACCGAAGAACCATCCGAGCCTGCGACAGAGCCCACACTCTTCGAACACGAAGCGGCTCAGCGCGTCGAAAAGTTCCTGCGCGATGGCGGGCCATCCATCTGGGCCATTTCGGCTCTGTCCGTGATCACCGTTGCCTTGATCCTGTGGAAGATCTGGCACCTGGCCTTGATCGGCGCATGGTCGCGCGGCAAGGCCGTGAATGCCCTAGCCAGGTGGGAAACAGGCGGTGGAACAGCGGCTTTCTCCATTGTTGAGAAACGGCGTGGCCTGCGGTCTCAGGTTGTTGCCGCCGCCATCAAAGCACGCCTGACCCACAACGAAGACACGGCGCGCGAAGAAACCTCACGCGTTGCCAAAAACTCCCTGGCGGATGCCGGTTCGGGCCTGCGGGCCCTTGAATTGATCGCCACGATCGCACCGCTCCTTGGCCTGCTCGGTACCGTTCTTGGCATGATCGCCGCGTTCCAGGCACTTCAGGAAAGCGGCAGTCGCGCCGATCCCGCCCTCCTCGCCGGAGGCATCTGGGAGGCACTTCTGACCACGGCCGCAGGTATGGCCGTCGCCATTCCTGCTTCGGCAGCCCTGACATGGTTTGAATCGGTCATCGACCGGATGCGCCGCGATGTGGAAGACGCCGCCGCCCGCATCTTCATTGCACCACTTCCAGCCGGTGACACCCAAGCCGGTTCGCTGGCAGCGGAGTAAAACTCGTGCAATTCACAACGCCAAGACCATACCGACGGCGCCCCAGCCTGACACCCATGATCGACGTGGTCTTTCTGTTGTTGGTGTTCTTCATGCTGGCATCGCGTTTTGGCATGGACCACGTTCTGCCGGTGCCTTTGGCGGGCCAGGGCAACGCCGATTTGTCCGGCCCTCCCAGATTGATTTCGGTCGATGCTGAAAGCCTGCGCCTCAACGGCATCGCAATGCCTCAAGAGGCCCTGCTGACCGAACTCGAACGCATCATGGACACCCCCGAACAGGCGCTGATTCTGCGCGCCGGTGACCAAGTTGAACTGCAACGCATCATTGATATCACCGAGAGCCTGCAATCCGCCGGCTTCCCAAATGTTGTTTTGCTGGAGTGACCATGGATTTTGCCGCCCCCCCCCGCAAACCACGCGCCGAATCCATCGTCCCCATGATCAACGTGGTATTCCTGCTGTTGGTTTTCTTCCTGATGACCGCGCAGATTGCACCGCCTGAACCCTTCGAGATCACCCGCCCAACCGCAGCGAAAGGCGCCGAACCGGCAGACACGCCAACGCTTTACATCAACAGCGAAGGCGAAATGCGCTACCTCGATCACGCAGATCAGGCGGCCCTATCGGCTCTGAAAGTCCTGTCTGCCGAGACACCGACACTGTTGATCAAGGCCGATGCCAAGACCAAGGCAAAGATCATAGCGCGCGCTATGCGAGATCTGGCCGAGGCTGGCTTCCGGAGTATCGAGGTCGTGGTGGAAACAACTCAAGGATGAAATTCCAATTCCGCCAAATGACGGCCATGAAATTCTTGACAAAAATACTTAATAAATTCACAAGACCCCCGCCAGCGTTGTGCCAGCCCAGGACTTTTCTTCAATCCTTCTAGGGGCAAAAAATGGCCAAAACGCTCACCATGGACGCGTCCGCTCTTGACGGACAGGGCTTCGACTCAACATCCTATTTCGCTGATTTCTTCGCCGGCATCGCTGACGACGGGTCGACCTTCTACGGCGGCACGCCGGATGCCGCCTTTGGTTCGACCTACTACATGAATGGCTCGCAGAACGTTCGTACCTATAATGACGGCACCGATCCGGTTTCCAGCGCTGTCATTCTGGACGGCGCGGACATCGCATATGACTTCATCCACTACGGCGCGCACATGGGCCACGGCATCTCGGGTTCGGTAGACACGCTTTGGTTCGGCGACTGGATCGACGGCACCACTACCGGTACCGAAGGTACGGGCGAAGCGGGTCGTGTTACCGGTTTTGGTACCGAAGTCGTTGTCGATGGTCTGGATCTCTACGCTGCCGCAGGCTCGGGTTCGGACGCGGCGACAAACGAAGTCTACTCGGTCTACAAGAACGTCCAAGACGGTGACGCCGCCGGGCTTGAAGCGCTGTTCTCGGAGTACGCCGTGGAAATGATCGGTACGTCCTCAGCGGATAAGCTGGTCGGCTATGGCAACGACGACGTCCTGATCGGAAACGCCGGCGCGGACGTGCTGACTGGCGCGTCAGGCGCAGACGTGCTGCTGGGCAACCGTGGCGCTGACAAGCTGCGTGGCGGCGACGGTGCCGACATGCTGCTGGGCGGCAACGGTAACGACAACCTGTTCGGTGGTCGTGGTGCAGACGTTCTCAAGGGCGGTTCCGGCGACGACGTCCTGAACGGTGCAAAGGGTACCGACCGCCTAACCGGAGGCGACGGCGCAGACACGTTCGTCATGCTGGCCAATTCCGGCCGTGACACGATCACCGACTTCGACACGTCCGAAGATATGATCGACGTTTCGGCCCTGGGTCTGACGCAACTGTCCGACTTCTCCATCAGCGAGACAGCAAGCAAGACCGTCCTGACTTCGGGTTCGGTTGAAATCCACCTGCTGGACATCGCTCAGGCAGATCTGTCGGACGACCTCTTCGTCTTCTGATCCGATCCAAACCAAAGGGGGCCGCGCTAATCCGCAGCCCCTGTTCCCACTTTCTTCAGGCTGATAGCTTTCATGCCCATCCTTTCCCCTCATCACTGGCTCATCGCCGCTTCATGCCTTTCAACCCTGTCAGCAGGCCAGGTTTTGGCACAGGAGTCTGACCCAATCCTCCTTGAGGAAATCAATGTCCGCGCGAATGATCTGGCGACACAGGAGAAGTCGCAAAGCACGATCGATAGTGAGCGTCTTGAAGAAGAATTCTCAGGAGCCCCAATCTCGACCGTCCTACAGAGTATTCCTGGCGTCACGACCGAAAGCGGCGATGGTGGCGACGCGGAGGTCGGCATCAACATTCGCGGATTGCAGGACCATGGCCGCGTTGCCGTCACCATCGACGGGGTACGCCAGAACTTTGCGAAGTCCGGCCATGGCGCAAACGGGACTTTCGCCGCCGACAGCGAGATGTTGCGCGAAATCACGGTACAACGCGGCGCGGGTGGCAAATCGGGGGCCATTGGCGGCTCTGTCGAAATGCGCACGGTCGGCGCGGATGATCTGATAGAAGACGGCGAAACGCAGGGCGGCGAAGTTCGTCTACGCTATGGTACCCTGACCAAGGAACCGACCCTGCACGCGGCGGCAGCCACGCGGTTCGGGGACACGGCTGATCTGACCTTTGCCTTCACCCGCGCTTTCAAGGACAACTACACCGCACCGGACGGGACATTTGTCTACGCCGGGCAACAGACCCGTAGCTACCACGCGGGTCTCGGTTTCAACACCCAGAACGGCCACCGTCTGTCCTTCACCGCGTCGACCTTGGCGCAGGACTACCTGGTCAGCCTGCAAACCAGCACACCCGACGATACGGACCTGCGCAAGAAGACCTTCACGCTTGGCTTTGAGAGCGACGACATTTTCAACGGCTGGTTCATGGACGGAACCCTGTACCAGACCGAAACAAACGTCCTTCGGACCGAACTTGATACCAGTTTCGTTCCAACCGGAACGGTCCACACCTACGAGACAGGCACCACCGGATTCGTCCTCGAGGCTGGGCGCACGTTCGAGACGGGCAACCTCCTGCACGATCTGACCATCACGACCGAGGCCTTCCGGGACAAAGTGGATACCCAGGCCCGAGTTGGCAGCCTGACCCCTTCGGGCACCCGCGATGTTTTTTCCTTTGCCGTCGAAGATCGCATCGATTTTGGTTCCTTCTCCACGACATTTGGTGTCAGCCATGACACCTACAAACTGTCCAGCCCCGGTATTCTGAACAAGGGCTCTGCCACCTCGCCCCGCATCGCAGTCAACGTACCACTTGGCACCTCGTTCCATGCGTTTGCCTCGGCAACCAAGGCCTTCCGGTCTCCTTCATTGAATGAATCGCTTGTCGAAGGTCAGCATCCACCTCCCACCTTCGACGTTAAGCCAAACCCGAACCTGCGCCCCGAAAGGTCGACCTCCTACGAACTGGGGCTAGGATACGTCAACGACGGTCTCTTTTCAGAAGGCGACAGGCTGGACATTCGCGGCACGCTGTTTCGCAACAACGTCAAGGATTTCATTGGCTTTGAATGGGTCGGCACACTGTTCAGCGGCTACTACCAGTACCAGAACATCGATCACGTCGAAATCCAAGGTTTCGAACTCGAAACCTCCTACACGTCGGACCGCTTCTTCATAAACCTTTCAGGTCAGCTGCTGGAGGGAAGAGATCTGTCAACCGGCAGTAAACTCAGTGAAATCCCGCCGGCGAGGGTTACTCTGTCGGGCGGTTTCTACAGCAAGGACGGCCGTTCCACCTACGGTGCCCGGCTTACAGCCACTGCCTCTCAAAAGGACTCGGGCGGCGTGGTGCGCACCCCGTCGTGGAGCACCGTTGATCTCTTCTACAACCGCGACCTCGGCGAGAACATGACCTTCTCGCTCGCGCTGAACAACATCCTCGACGCGACCTACACTATCCACCTTCAAACCGAGCCGCAGCCAGGTTTCAACGCGCAAGCGTCGTTGGTCTTCCGTTTCTGAACGACCCGCGACACAAAGGAGACGACATGTCCATCAAGATAGATCTCACCGCTGACGCCAACGGAGAAGGTGTCGATTTCAACCAGTTCCTGATCGACCACTTCACCGGGTATGTACCGTACCAGTTCCCGCTGTTCCTGCCTGCCGACGGTGATGAAACAACGCAGATCCTGCACCTGTCGACACCGACTGAGGGCCAAGAAGCGGACACCCGTGTCGTGCTTCTTGAGGGCAGCGACTTTTTCTACACCTTCTCGAACCACTCGGTCAGTGGCACCATTGATCAGATTCGTCTCGGCACGCTTGGTCCGGCATGGGATTCGCAAACCGAAGATCTTGTGACAAATGCCGATGGCCTTGTGGAAGACATGGGCGCAAGCGTAACACTGTCGAACCTCAACATCGTCAACGAAGTTGGCGTGCAGGGCGAAGTGCATGAAATCGTGCGTGGTTTCATGGGCGGCAGCCACAGCGGCACTGCGGTCGACGCCGATCCCTTCCTCGAACATGTCTGGGCGTCTGCGCACGATGTGACCGGCAGTACCGGCAACGACAGCTGGAAGGGCACCACATTCGGCGATATGGCAACGGGCGGCGATGGCAACGACAACCTGTCCGGCCTCAATGGCAACGACACGCTCAGCGGCGACAACGGTCGCGACACGCTGAACGGGGGAAATGGCAGCGACAACCTGAAGGGCGGAAACGGCTATGATAAGCTCTATGGCAACAAGGGCATCGACATTCTGAACGGCGGCCTCGGTGCCGACTCACTTTACGGCGGTAACGGCAAGGACAAGCTCTTCGGCGGCTCCGGCAAGGACAAGCTCAACGGCGGTGCCAAGGCTGACCAGCTGACCGGCGGTAACGGTGCCGACACCTTTATCTTCACCACCGCGTCCGAAGCCGACGGCGACTTGATCAAGGATTTCAATCAAGGTCAGAGCGATGTGATCAAGCTCACGAACATCGATGCTGACATCACTCTTGACGGAAACCAGGCCTTCACCTTTGTGGGTGCCGCTGGTTTGAGTGGCGTGGCAGGAGAACTGACCCAACGCTTCGCCAGCGGAAACACCATCATCGAAGGCGATATCGACGGTGATTCCGTCGCGGATTTCCAGATCACCCTGTCGGGCAACCACACGCTCACCACTGACGATTTCCTTCTGTAAGCCAGACATGTGGTGCTCCCAATTTCGGGGGCGCCACTCGCACCCATTGATTTGAGTCCCTCTCATGCCCGTCGACACAAGCTCCCCCGTCCTCAGCGCGATCCACACCGATCAAACCCTGGCCTCCAACCACGTGAAGGTTTACTTCGCAGCGGACGGTGAAAAACTCGATTTCGTGCTGAACCAGGGTAACTGGACGAGTTATGAACAGGCACAGGTCATGTCGGCGCTGGAAACCTACGCGGCCTTCACCAACCTGACCTTCGCGATCACCAACGATCTCAGCGAAGCCGATTTCAAACTCACCAAATCTTCGTCGGAACACGGATCTCTGGGGTTCATGAACGGCCCTGATCCGGCTTTGGGAGACGCGCAGGGCATCGCGTGGTTCAACACCTACCACTACTGGGGTGATGCGGCCTCGGGCTTACTGGATCAAGGCAGCTACACCTACACCATCTTCCTGCACGAGTTCGGCCACGGGTTGGGCCTCGCACACCCACATGACACGGGGGGCGGCTCCACGATCATGCCGCAGGTTGGCGACGGTGACGGCTTGGATCAGGGTGTCTACACGGTCATGACCTACAACGACGGCTGGCCGGACGCGCCGGAAGGCTCTCCCGACAGCCGTGCCTGGGGCTGGAACAGCACGCCCTCCCCCATCGACATCGCGGTCCTACAGGAAAAATACGGCACCAATCCAACCACCGGCGCGGGCAACACGCAGTACATCCTCGACGCTGCCAATCAAAGCGGCACCGGCTATCGCGCGATCTGGGATGTGAGCGGCACCGACGAAATCCGCCACAACGGAAACCAGAATGCGGTGATCGACCTGCGCGCCGCCACATTGCTGGCCGAAGTCGGCGGCGGTGGCTTTGTAAGCCACGCCTCCGGCATTCACGGCGGGTTCACCATCGCGCATGGCGTCACGATCGAAAACGCCACCGGTGGCCACGGTCGTGACAAAATCACTGGCAACGAGGTGGCCAACAACCTCAATGGACGCGAAGGCGTCGACACCCTGAACGGGCACGAAGGCGCAGATACGCTGGTTGGCGGCCAGGGAGGAGACAAGCTGTTTGGCGGTCTTGGCAAAGACAGGCTTGAAGGATCCAAGGGCAACGATGTCCTCAACGGTCAAAGAGGTTTCGATCTGCTCTTTGGGGGCAACGGCCAAGACAAACTTTTCGGAGGTCGCGGATTTGATACGCTCAAAGGCGGCAATGGCGCTGACCTTCTAAACGGCAACCAAGGCAACGATGTTCTGACCGGCGGGGCTGGCGCCGACGTCTTTGTCTTCGCGGCGGACGGCGGTCAAGACACCATCACCGATTTCACCCAATCCGACACGCTTGATCTTTCGGCACTTTCGATCGTGAACTTTGCCGCTGTTCAGGCCGCAGCCTCAACCTACGATCAAGGCACCCGGATCGTCCTGAACACTCTTCAAATCGACCTTCAGGGCTTTGCCATCGAAGACCTGACAGAGGATCTGGTCCTGCTCTGACGACCGTTCAACCCGCATCAGGAAGCACCTCGCCATCCGAGCGAACGCGAAACGCCAATCGAAACCAAACTTACTGAAACGCCTGACCAAAGACGAGTTCACTTCATAGGCTTGACGTAAAACAGCGATAGACCAGTCGTCTACGGAGTGCTTGCGGGACCGGCCTTGAAATCAGTCAACTCCGATAATTCTAGTCACCTATGTTGAAATCGGTGAAAACCGACAATCAAGCCAATGGGCAGGTTATTTTTAGGGGAAAACCAGGTTTCCTCTGCCGGCCTGTTGAGAGCACAGGACGCAAACCGGCAGAGGAAGGGAACGACCCGCTGGGGCAAGTCATTCTAACTTAGTAGCTCAGTGAACCATTTCGTGCGTGTTTGACACGCCGTCCAGAAGCAATCCCAGAGCACGAGCACACTCAAGCAACTCGCCCGCGCTATGTCCTTCACAGAGCACCATGGCATGGGCGTGCAAAGTGCTGTCTTGGCCGCGCCGTGCCGCCACAACCGCCCCCAGCAGTTGCTGCTCGTTTTCACTCAGAAACATGGAACAGTTCGCGCAATCCGGATTGGAAAAGCGAAACCCTTCCGTCCGATACCGCCGCATCGCCTGCACCAGATCAAGAACCGCGACAAGCGTCTCGGTAGACCTCTCTGCGGGAAAGGCTTCGACAGCGATAGCAAGGCAGCGAGTCCAGGCCTGGCTGTCGGGCTGCGCAAAACTCTGGCAAACCAATCGGACAACCGCCAAGACCGCTATGTCCAGCGCATCAAGCCCCGCCTCGTCAACGCGGCAATGGCCCGGCTGTCTGCGTCGCGATGTATTGTTAGGACCAAGGCACATGTGTCACTCCCAATTGCCTGAGGAACGAGGAGCGTGGGCGTGGCCACCGACTATTGTTTTTTCGTTTGGTACGCCGCGCCTCCCCGCTCCACTCGATTCCGGGAAAGCGGCCGCGCAAGGCATCAACCAGGGGTATCTGCAGGCCTTCCCGAAACTGGAATCTCAATCGCTGGCGCAGGAGGCTAGCAGCTTCGACTGCTATCTGACAATTTTAGTAAGTTATTACAATCCCAAAATGCACTGCCTTTAAATTCCATCGAATTTGCTCAATGCAACGGACCAAACTGTTCTGGGACCGAGTCGGCTTTCCATCGAGAGAACCACACGCACGTGCCCTCGTGCCACTAGAAGGGCACACTTCCCGGCGATCAACTAACTGACACTTGGCCATTAATCCTGGAGGTAGAAAACACCACAAAAACGGTGTTGTTGCTCAAACCGGTCACGCGAGGAGAACAGTCGAGTATTCGTTCGCGCGGTTTTCTTCAATGATTTCAATGAAGCTCTCTTACGACCGTAGATCGACCGATCTACCAAAACAGATTCAGAAAAAGAAAAATACATGATGATGAGACGCGCTGGGCAGTGACACGCAGCGAGAGGTTTGTGGAAACCCCTCTCTCCCTGAGCAAAGCAGCAAGTGAGCCTGGAGGGGGGGAGAAAAAATTTATCCCCTCCCGACGAACGATCCAAAGCGATTCTGTTGCCTCATGAAGACTCATCTTGAGGCACCTTGAATCATGACCAAACATCCCCTCCCTCCCTCTGGCTCTGTCGATCCGCTTCTGAAGGTCGGTGAAGCCGCTGACTTGTTGTCGATCAGCGTACCGAGCTTCTGGCGCCGCGTTGCCGACGGCTCCGTGCCAAAGCCCATCAAACTCGGTTCGGCTTCGCGCTGGCCGCAGTCCGAGATCCTTGATGTGATCGAAATGGCGAAGGCCAACCGCTAGGAGCATTTCGCTTCACGGCAAATGCCCCTCTACCAGCAG
>NZ_JANDJO010000004.1 GCF_024331145.1 Shimia sp. CNT1-13L.2
GGTGATCGCTGCGGTCAGTGTGGTTTTACCGTGGTCAACGTGACCGATGGTGCCGATGTTGCAGTGCGGTTTGCTGCGCTCAAACTTTTCCTTAGCCATGATCGAGGCGCCTTCTAGTTAAGAAATCTGGAAAGGGCCGTGATTGGCCCAAATTGGTCTACCGCGCGCGACATATTGGGTTGCGCGACAAAAATCAAGCGTGTCTTGGAACTATTGCCCCAACAGCTCCTGACGGCCCTTGTCATCCTTGTTGTCCTGCCAGCAGGCAGCCAGTTCCTCGGCTGTCGGATCGTCGCGCAAACAGGCCCTGTTTTCATGCAGCCAGGCCTCGATCGCGGCAGCGGCATTCTGGGAAAGATTTGCCATTTGCTCTTCTGCGGTCATGGTCAGGCCAGAGCCGACGATGCTGGCGCCGGTCAAGGTTTCCAGCACGATGATCTCTTTGGCTTCGTCATTGAACTTGCCGCCGGCGCGGTCATCCCATGCGGTCACCGTGATAATCAGCGCGGATTTCGGGGCCAGGAGAATCGGGATACCGGTCTGGGCCAGCACATAGCCGGACACGTTGATTCCCAGATGCACCTGACGCGTGCCCTCGTAGCGGCCCAAACGCGTCTCGACCGCATTCTTGACCGAGGCGATCCAGTCTTCCTTGGAGGCTTCGCGCGACAGCGGCCCCTTGCCGAGGTCGGGCGCGACGACAATGTTGTGGCCCAGCGTGAAATCGCCAAGATCCAGTTTTTCAGATGTCACGGGATCCTGCGGCGCCCCGCAGGCGGCAAGGGTCAGGGCAGCCAAAAGAACGGCCAGAAATCGCACCATTTGCGGGTCACTCCTCGAATTTCCTCTTAGTGCGGCATAGCCGAAGCAGGCATCTCGCGCAATCGGGCAGAGGGCCATCAGCATTTGCCCGCCTGCCGGTGGCGGCCTATGTTCGAAGGGGAAGGAGCCCACGATGTCCGCGACCCAGCCTGCCCTGCCCGCCCATGTTCCCCTTGCCACCGAACCGCTTGGCATCATGGGTTCGCTCAAGGCGGCGCGCAGCAACCTTCTGAGCATCCTGCCGGAACTGGCCGTGCGTCAGCCAATGGTGTCGGGACGCACCGGTATCCGCTGGCACATGGTGATGGAGCCGGGCGCAATCCGGCGCATCCTGCTGGAAGAGGTCGACAACTACCCCAAATCGAATGCCACCAAGAACATCCTGCGCCCCGCCATCGGAGACAGCCTGTTCATCGCCGAAGACGCCCACTGGCGCTGGCAACGACGGACGGCGGCGCCGGTTTTTTCGCATCGCAACGTCATGGCACTGGCACCGATCATGTCAACCGCCGCCCAGCGCAGTGCGGATCGCCTTGGGGCCACGGGGAATCACGCTGTCGATCTGCTGGACGAGATGGTGCGCACCACTTTTGACGTGATCTCGGACGTTACCTTTTCCGGTGAGGGCACATTCGACAGCGCAGCGGTGCATCGCGCGATTGATGGCTATATCGCGGCGGCGGGCAAGGTTTCGATTCTCGATATGCTGGGCATGCCGGACTGGCTGCCACGTCCGTCGCGATTCCGCTCTGGTCCGGTGGTGAAACAGATGCGGCGCGTCGCGGACGAGGCCATCGAAGCCCGTATGCAGCGGGGACAAGGCGACATTCCCGATCTGCTTGACCTGTTGCTGGCGGGCGAAGACCCCGAGACGAAACGGCGGATGAACACCTCGGAACTGCGCGACAACCTTCTGACCTTCATCGTGGCCGGACATGAAACCACGGCGCTGACCCTGGCCTGGGCGCTTTACCTCTGCGCTTTCGATCAGGAGGTACAAGAGCGGGCGCGGCGGCAAATCGACGAGGTTGTTACGGGAGAGACGGTTACAGGCGAAGACGCCCAGAACCTGCCGTTCCTGCGCTGTATCGTGGACGAAGCCCTGCGCCTTTATCCGCCGGCGGGCATCATCTCGCGGACCGCGCAGAAGACGGACATGCTGTGCGCGCGCGACGTCCGGCCCGGCGATACGGTGATGATCCCGATTTACGCGTTACACCGGCACAAGCAGCTTTGGGAGGAACCGGATGCCTTCCGGCCCGACCGTTTTGCCGATCGCAAGACAATAGATCGCTATGCCTATCTGCCGTTTGGCGACGGCCCGCGAATCTGTATCGGGGCCAGCTTTGCCATTCAGGAGGCGGTGATCATCCTCGCGACATTGCTTCGTCGGTTCCGGTTCAACCTTGTTCCCGGGCGTCCACCGTCGCCCGTCATGATCCTGACATTGCGGCCGGACACGGGCGTGTGGCTGACGTTGGACCCGGTCTGAGGCCCTAGTTGCAGATGCCTTGCAGGTCCTTCCATGCCTCGGCAGTCAGGATCGGCTTGGCCACGAACCCCTCGGGCGTTGCGTGATCCGCGGCTTCGATGCGTTCCGCCATGCGCGGGTGCGAAATGAAGTGCGCCTGTATCCCGTCGGTATCGCCGTATTTCGCCTTGAGCCGTTTAAACATCGCCCCCAGTGCGGCGGGCTCGACCTCGGCCTTGGCAAGCATGTCGTGGGCAAAGGCATCCGCCGCCACTTCGGCGCCCTGGCTATACTGCGCTTCGATCAGCTGCTCGGTCAGGAACAGCACAAGCGCCCCGCCTGCGAAATCGCCAAACAAAAGACCCAGCACACCAATCGAGCCGGCAGAGCGCAGGGCATGGCGGGTCGGATCGCGCGAGACCACGTGGCCGATTTCATGAGCAAAGACAGCGGCCACCTCTTCGGGCGCTTCCGCCTCGTCGATCAGGCCGCGCATAAAGACGACATGGCCACCGGGCAGGGCGAAGGCGTTGACCATCTTGTGATCCAGTACCGTCACTGTGAGCGGCACGGGCAGGTCGGTATGGTCGCTCAGGCGCGCCTGCATTTGGTTCAGCGCAACAAGGCCATCCGCATTGGTGCAGGTCTTCACCGAGATCGCCTCGGACCCCAGGGCCGATTTGATCTGCTCGAGCGTGGCATCGCCCAGCGCCTTTTCTCCGGCGGGCGGAATGAAATTGGCAAGCTGGTTGGCCATGATCGGCACGAGGACAAAGATGATCAGCGCAACTGAGGCCAGCGCCGCCACCGCCCATTTCGCCAGCCTTGCGCGGGGCGCATCGGCGATGCGTTTGTGAAGGGCGGGAAACCCTTGCGCCAGGACGCGGTCATTGGTCAGGACGCGGGCTGTCGGATCAGAGGCCGCGCGCAGGACGAGGCCCTGCCGCCCCGCCTGATCCGGCACCAGCCGCACATCTGACAGGTGCCAGTCGACAACCTGCCCTCTGCCGCGGATTTCAAGCACGTCACGCATTGGATTGATCGTCAGGGCCACCTCATGCGCGGTGGCATCTTCGCCGGTGAAAAACAGCCCGTTTACCTGTTGGCCTTCTGCGGTTTTGCCAACCCGGATCACGGTCGGAATGGTCGACGTCATATCGCGGCCCCCACATCAAGCGCCTCGGCAAAGCCTTCGGCCTCTTCGAACTCGTCCCGCGGACGCTGCGAGATCGCGCCGATCTGGCCGGGATCAATCACCGTCAGGGTTTCGGCATAGTGTTTCCAGAGCGGCATGGTGATGAAAGCATGTGCCATCGCGGTCCAGATCAGGAAGATGGCAAAATATGTGGCCACGCCAGCCACCGCAAAGGCGCCTTCGCCAATCTTCGCCAATGCCTCGACGCTCGCACCGATTTCGCTGAAGATCCCCGCCGCAATGGCAGCGGCGAGGAAGAACCCGCCCAGAAAGATCGAGGCAACAAAGCCGCTGAGGAAATAGCCCCCGACATAGATCCAGAACACGCGCCCCGGACTGGGTTGGGCGCGGAACACGATGTCACCGGCGCGCTTGGCATTGGTCAGGATTTCCCAGCTTTTGACCCGATAGTAGACGATTCCAAAGGCAAACCAGACACCGCAGGCTGCGGTGACCAGAAACAGCGCGGGGTTGGCATAGGCCCCCGCAATTGCGCAGATGCCACCAACGATGGTGGGCAGAAGAACGTGGCGCACTGCCGGAAACAGCATCTGCCAGCGCCCTTCCTGTTCAAGCCGGACATCCCCGTACCAGGTGCGGTCCGTCTTATATTTCTCAAGCCAGAAGGTCATGCGCGGCCACAGGACACCGGCCGTAAGCAAGGTCAGCCCCCAATGCACCAGCGCCCGCCAGGCATAGCCCCAGGCGCCGGGTTCGAGGCCGAAGCGGATGCCGCGCCAGCGGGTGCGGGCGAGGACGTAGCGGCGGGCGCGGTAGGTGGCGTAGAACCAGAGCGGGACGACGCCAACGAAACTTAGCAGATAGGCTGCGAAATTGTCCTGAAAGAAGGAATAGCTCAGGAACATCAGCAACAGGTTCACGATGCCGATATAGAAGGCGAGGATCACCACGGCGATCAGGAATCCCAGAAGCTTTTCAAAGGGATCGCCGACATATTCCCCCGGCACACCGCCAACGCGCACGGCGGACCAGTACCAGCGGCGCATACGGGTTTTCATCCAGAAACGGTAGATACCAAGGGTCAGCACTGTGAAGATCGAGGTCTTCAGGGCAAGGCCGAAGATGCGCCCGCGACGCCCGATAAAGTCACCCTGCAACCCTTCGACATCCGGCAAATCCTGCTGTCTGTTTTGCGTCGGTATTACGTCGGTATCGCGGAGGTGCGAGTCTGCGCCGCCCTGTTGCCACGGGCCGCCGTTGATTGGCCTGTCTGAACTGCTCAAATGGATCACCAGAAATGAGAAACCGCCCCCGACAATGGGGACGGTTTGTTTGTAACATCGAAAATCGCGTCAGGTGAACTTGTGATTTCGCGGAAAGCCGTAGGGTGGCTTCTTGCCCACGCCCGCACGCTTGCCGAGCCATTCCGTCATGTCCGGCTCATGACGTGTCTTGCCGCCGCCCATTTCCCAGCTGAGACCTTCATCCCAGTTAAAGGTGGTGAGGTCGGACAGGCCGCCATCAAGTTCAAGCGTCCCCTGACGCCCGCGCGCCATGTTGTATTTCTGGATACGCACGCCCTTGCCGCGGCCCATTTCGGGCAGTTCGGACACCGGGAAAACAAGGAACTTGCCGTTCTCGGAGACTACGGCCACGTGGTCGCCCTTGATCGGATGACAGATCTTGGCGCGGGCGTCGTCCTTGACGTTCAGCACCTGCTTACCGGTCCGGGTTTGGGCGATGATGTCCTTTTCGGCCACCACGAAACCGTCGCCCGCCGACGAGGCCACCAGAAGCTTGCCCTCGGGATCGTGGATGAAGATATCAAGAATCTCGGCCTCGTTCGGCAAATCCACCATCAGGCGCAGGGGTTCGCCCATGCCACGCCCGCCCGGCAGGTTCGCGGCGCTGACGGTGTAGAAGCGGCCATTGCTGGCGAAGACCAGAAGGCGATCCGTGGTTTCGGCGTGGAAGATGAAACAGGGGCCGTCGCCGTCCTTGAATTTCAACTCACGGGTCAGGTCGATGTGGCCCGACATGGCACGGACCCAGCCCATCTGCGAACAGACAACGGTGATCGGTTCCTTGTCGATCATCGCCTCGATCGGCACCTCTTCGATTTCGCCGGCCTCGGCAAACTGGGTGCGGCGGGCGCCGCCGTCATGGTTCTTGCCGAACTTGAGCTTGGCCTCTTTCAGTTGATCCGCGATGCGCCCCCATTGCAGATCATCGCTGGCCAGAAGGTCTTCGAGACCCGCGCGCTCTTCCATCAAGGCGTCACGTTCGCGGATCAGTTCCAGCTCTTCCAGACGGCGCAAGCTGCGCAGACGCATGTTGAGGATGGCTTCGGCCTGAACTTCCGAAAGCTCCCCCGCCCCTTCCGGCGCGGGCAGCGGCGAGCGGTAATCCTCTTCGGACGTGGCGCGCACATGATCAATGCCCCAGTTTTCGGCCATCAGGGCCTGTTTGGGCGCATCGTCATAGCGGATGATGTCGATCACGCGATCGAGGTTGAGGAAGGCGATGATAAAACCTTCGAGCACCTCGAGACGGTGGTCGATCTTGTCCATCCGGTGTTTCGAGCGGCGCTGAAGCACTTCGCGACGGAAATCGAGGAAGGCGCGCAGCACCTCTTTCATCGAACAGACCTTTGGGGTCACGCCGTCGATGAGCACGTTCATGTTGAGCGAGAACCGCACCTCGAGATCGCTGCTGCGGAACATCATGCCCATCAGCACTTCGGGATCGACGTTCTTTGAGCGCGGTTCGAGGATCACCCGGATATCATCCGCCGATTCATCGCGGATGTCGGCAAGGATCGGAACCTTCTTGGTTTGGATCAGCTCCGCGATCTTCTCGATCAGCTTGGACTTCTGAACCTGGTAGGGAATCTCGGTAACGACGATCTGCCACTGGCCGCGTCCAAGGTCTTCGACCTCCCATTTACAGCGCAGGCGGAACCCGCCCTTACCCGTGCGATAGGCCTGGGCGATGGTGTCCTTGGGTTCGACAATCACGCCGCCGGTCGGGAAATCCGGCCCCGGCACATAGTTGAGCAGCGTGTCGTCGCGGGCATCCGGCGTCTTGATCAGATGCAGGCAGGCATCACACAGTTCCGAGATGTTGTGCGGCGGGATGTTGGTGGCCATGCCGACAGCGATGCCGCTTGCGCCATTGGCAAGGAGATTCGGAAATTCCGCCGGAAGAACAACCGGCTCGGTCAGGCGGCCGTCATAGTTGTCACGATAATCGACTGCGTTCTCTTCGAGCCCCTGCAACATGGCCTCGGCGATAAAGGTCATGCGCGCCTCGGTGTAGCGCGAGGCCGCCGGGTTATCGCCGTCGATGTTGCCAAAGTTGCCCTGGCCATCGACCAGCGGGTAACGGACGTTGAAATCCTGCGCGAGACGGGCCATCGCATCATAGATGGCGGCGTCGCCGTGCGGGTGGAAATCACCCATCGTATCGCCGGAAATCTTGGCCGATTTCAGGAACTTGCCATTGGCCGCCAGTTTGAGGCGGTTCATGGCATAGAGGATGCGGCGGTGGACGGGCTTCAGACCATCGCGCGCATCCGGAAGCGCGCGGTGCATGATGGTGCTGAGGGCATAGGTCAGGTAACGATCTCCGATCGCACGGCGCAGCGTTTCCGTTACTTCGCTTGTCGGGATTTCGTCGTCATCGATCAAATCTGTCATGCTCCCGGTGTAGCCCCAAGATCACAGGCGCTCAAGCAACAGGGGGGAAAATCGCCGGATTTTTTCCATGACGCAAAGCGCGTCAACCTGTCAGGTTTTGTGGAAATTCACAGTCTGTAGTAAACTTGGTCCCAGTGACCCTCCGGGGAAAATTCATCATGACTCGTTTTGTATTACTGAGCTTTGCATTCCTGGGCTGGGCCTTTTACGAGGTCAGCGGTGGTTCCGATTTTGAACCACAGACACCCGGCCGCCTTATGGTGGCCGAGGCCGCAACAACTCAGCCTGCCCCCGAGACGGCGGAGACGACGGCGCCCATAGTGACCGCCGCACTGCTGACGACCGAAGAGACTGTGACGCAATCTCCCGCTTCTCTGGATGTGCCGACTACCAGGCGCGATACAGGTCCGGCAGAAGTGCGGCCGGCGTTGGTCTCTATGCCCATGCCCACACCGGCCACGGAGCGTGTCCGGATCGGTCCGTCACCTTCGGCCCCAACCGAAGCCACCCTTGGCACGTCCGCCATCGAGCAGGAGCAGGTTGCGGATCTCCGTAGCGTGCGCGGCAGCCGGGTGAACATGCGGTCCGGTCCGGGCACGAGCTATGGTGTCATCGGAAGCCTTGTGCGCGGGGATCGCGTTGAAGTGCTGCGTGATCCCGGCAGTGGCTGGGTCAAGCTCAAGGTGGAAGAGACCGGCCGAATCGGCTGGATGTCGGCACGGCTGCTGACCAAGGCGGAGTAACCCTACAGGATTGCTTTTGCGCGCGGCCTTGGCCATAGCTGGCACGGGCAATGAACAGGGCAGTCATGGAAAAATCCATTCTAATTACCGGGTGTTCTTCGGGTATCGGGCTGGATGCGGCCCGGCAGTTGCGGGCGCGCGGGTGGCGTGTGTTTGCGGCCTGCCGGCAGGAAAAGGATTGCCTGCGGCTGCGAGAGGAAGGGTTTGACAGCCCGCGTCTCGATTACGAGGACGCCGACAGCATCAGGGCAGCGGTCGCGGAGGTTCTGGAGGCTACGGGCGGCAGGCTGGATGCGCTTTTCAACAACGGCGCCTATGCCATCCCCGGCGCGGTCGAAGACCTGCCCCGCGATGCCCTTAGCGCGATTTTCGAGGCCAACGTGGTGGGCTGGCACGACCTGACCCTGCAGGTGATCCCGGCCATGCGGGCACAGGGCCACGGACGGATTGTCAATTGCTCTTCGGTTCTGGGCCTGGTGCCGATGAAGTGGCGCGGCGCCTATATCGCGTCCAAGTTTGCCCTTGAGGGCCTGACCGACACATTGCGCCTCGAGATGCGGGACACCGACATTCATGTCGCCCTGATCGAACCCGGGCCGATCACGTCGGAGTTTCGCCGCAACGCCGTGGTGCAGTTCGAGAAATGGATCGACTGGGAAAACAGCCCGCGCGCGGACCAGTATCGCGCGAGCCTTCTGAAACGTCTTTATTCCGCAAGCGACGCGCCTGACCGTTTCGAACTTGGCCCCGAGGCAGTCACCCGGAAACTGATCCACGCGATCGAGGCAGACCGCCCGCACCCGCGGTATTTCGTGACCACGCCGACCTATATCATGAACGTCCTGCGCCGCGTCCTTCCGACACGGGTTCTGGATTGGGTGCTTGCCAAAGGGTGATCCCCTATTAAATCCCCTCGGAACGCCTTAGAGAACAACCAACCTCAATCGGGACAGGAGACGAATCATGAGCAAAGACGGACTGGCCAGCGACCCGCTTTTCTGGGTTGTCGCCGCAGCAACACTGGCCGTGCTTGTCATCCTGTCTGTCGGGATCGGCGGTTTCGCGAAGGGCGGAGAATTCAATCGCAAACATGCCAACAAGATCATGCGGTGGCGCATCGCGGCCCAGGCCGTGGCGGTCGCGCTCATCCTGCTCTTTGTCTGGCTGCGCCGGGGAGGCTAGGAAATCATGGTTGTCTTGAACAAGATCTACACCCGCACCGGGGACAAGGGCACAACCGCTTTGGGCAACGGCGAACGCGTTGCCAAACATGATGCGCGCGTTAACGCCTATGGCACCTCGGACGAATTGAACGCCACCGTCGGCGTCGCCCGCCTGCACGCCGAGGGCGACATGGACCAGCGCCTGTCGCTGATCCAGAACGATCTGTTCGATCTTGGCGCAGACCTGTGCCGCCCCGACATGGCAAGTGATGCCGAGGCCGAATACACCCCGCTGCGGGTGGTCGAAGCGCAGGTGAACCGGCTTGAGGCCGAGATCGACGCCATGAATGCGTCGCTGTCGCCCCTGCGCAGCTTTATCCTGCCCGGCGGTTCGGCGCTTTCGGCGCATCTGCATATCTGCCGCACGGTGGCCCGCCGCGCCGAGCGTCTGGCGACCGAACTTTCCGAGGTGGAAGATGTGAACCCGCTGGCGGTCAAATACCTCAACCGTCTGAGCGACTGGTTCTTCGTGGCCGCACGCACCGCCAACAACAACGGCGAAGATGACGTGCTTTGGGTGCCCGGCGCGAACCGCTAGGCACCTCCAGTTATAGTTTTGGCGACATTCTCAAAGGGCGCGTGATCAGCGCCCTTTGAAGACCGGTTTCTGCTTGGTGATGAAGGCCGCAATGGCATTCGCCGAGTCCGAGGAATTGGCGCATTTGTTCTGATATTCGCTTTCCATCAGCGCGATCTGGGCGTGGCTCTGGGTATGGGCGGCGCGCAGGATGCGCTTGCCATACCGCAGGCTGAGCGGCGCGCGCTCGGCAAGGGATGCCCCCCATGCGGCGGCCTCGGAGTCCAGCGCATCATCAGCAACAACGCGGTTGACCAGCCCCATCTCTTCGCAGTCTTTCGCCGAAATGTGGGTGGCTTCGGCAATCGCGGCAAAGGCGCGTTTTGATCCCATGTGCTGCAGCAACAGCCAGCTCAGGCCTCCGTCCGGCACCAGCGAGATATTCGAGAAGGGCGCAAAGCAGGTGGCGCTCTCAGCCATCAGCGCCAGATCACAGCTCAGCGCGATGGACAGGCCGACCCCCCCGGCGACACCGTTGATCGCGGCGATATAGATCCGGTCACTTTCGGTGATACCGTCGATGATCGGCTTGTAGTCGCGCACCGAGATGTCGAACATACCGTGCTTGCCGTGAAACTCGCCCAGTTCCTTGAGATCGGTGCCCGAGGTGAAGGCGCGGCCTGAGCCGGTCAGGATGACGACTCGGATGTTGTCGTCGGCTTCGGCCTTGGCCTGGGCCGCCAGAATCTCGCGGCGGGTGGCGGCATTCATCGAGTTCATCGCCTTGGGACGGTTGATTCGGATCGTGGCCACATGGCCGTCGCTGGAATAAACTACGTTTGCGTCTTCGGTCATTTCCGGGGTCTCCTCCGTGGGACATTGCCCAATCAAAGACCGGATTCGCCAGCATTCCCAGACCTTGGAAAAGGCGACGTTGGGGCACCTCGACCTTCCCTAGCGTCAAATAAATTTCCGTTTGGCAACAATCTTGCAAAGAAATTGCGTTCAAACCTCGAAACGCGACGTCGTATGACCTCAACGTGACGATTTTGCGCTGTTTCAAGACGGCGCAAGATTATATCAACGCGGCGAGAGCTATTCGTCGAGTCGGCTTGCCGGCTTGTAAACTGTCAAGGAGTCCAACGCCCATGAAGGTGCTCGTACCTGTCAAGCGCGTGATTGACTATAACGTGAAGGTCCGCGTGAAAGCGGACGGTAGCGGTGTCGATCTCGCGAACGTCAAAATGTCGATGAACCCGTTCGACGAAATCGCCGTCGAAGAGGCCATCCGCCTGAAAGAAGCCGGTAAGGCTGATGAAGTTGTTGCCGTATCGATCGGCGTCAAGCAAGCGCAGGAAACCCTGCGGACCGCGCTGGCCATGGGTGCCGATCGCGCGATCCTCGTTGTGGCCGCAGACGATGTGCACACCGACATCGAACCGCTGGCCGTCGCCAAGATCCTGGCGAAAGTTGTCGAAGAAGAGCAGCCGGGCATCGTTCTGGCCGGCAAGCAAGCCATCGACAACGACATGAACGCCACCGGCCAGATGCTGTCGGCGCTTCTGGGCTGGTCGCAAGGTACCTTTGCTTCCGAGCTGGACATCGAGGGCGACAGCGCCAAGGTGACCCGCGAAGTTGACGGCGGTCTGCAGACCATCAACGTGAAGATGCCTGCCATCATCACCGTTGACCTGCGCCTGAACGAGCCGCGCTATGCGTCGCTGCCCAACATCATGAAGGCGAAGAAAAAGCCGCTGGACGAGAAAACCGCCGCCGACTACGGCGTCGACGTCGCGCCGCGCCTGGAAATCGTTTCGACCACCGAGCCGGAAGCCCGCGCCGCAGGCATCACCGTGGGTTCGGTCGACGAACTGGTTGAGAAACTCAAAGAAGCGGGGGCTGTATAATGGCTGTTCTTCTTCTCGCAGAAGTCAACAACGGCGAACTGGCGCTGGACGCCACCGCCAAGGCTGTCACCGCCGCGAAAGCTCTGGGTGACGTGACCGTTCTGGCCGCTGGCGGTTCCGCTGCCGCAGCCGGTGAAGCCGCTGCCAAGATCGACGGCGTTGCCAAGGTTCTGGTTGCCGAAGACGACTCGCTGGGCCACCGCCTCGCGGAATCGACAGCGGCGCTGATCGTATCGCTGGCTGGCGACTACGAGCACATCGTTGCGCCTGCCACCACCGACGCCAAGAACGTCATGCCGCGCGTTGCAGCGCTGCTCGACGTGATGGTGATCTCGGACGCCACCGAAGTGGTTGATGGTTCGACCTTCGTGCGCCCGATCTATGCCGGCAACGCGATGCAGACCGTCAAATCGTCGGACGCCAAGAAGGTTGTCACCTTCCGGACCTCGACCTTCGACGCCGCAGGCGAAGGCGGCTCGGCCTCGGTAGAAACCGTATCGGCAGCTGCTGATCCGGGTCTGTCGAGCTGGGTTGAAGACAAGGTTGCCGCAAGCGACCGCCCCGAGCTGACCTCGGCTGGCGTTGTTGTGTCGGGCGGCCGTGGCGTCGGCTCGGAAGAAGACTTCAAACTGATCGAAACCCTGGCTGACAAGCTGGGCGCGGCTGTTGGTGCATCGCGCGCCGCGGTTGACTCGGGCTACGCACCGAACGACTGGCAGGTTGGCCAGACCGGTAAGGTTGTTGCTCCCGAGCTCTATGTCGCCATCGGCATCTCGGGCGCCATCCAGCACCTTGCTGGCATGAAGGACTCGAAGATCATCGTCGCGATCAACAAGGACGAAGAAGCCCCGATCTTCCAGGTCGCAGACTTCGGCCTCGTAGCGGACCTCTTCGACGCAGTTCCCGAACTGACCGAAAAACTGGGCTAAACCCCGGTTCACGAATTTCCGAGAAGGCCCGCCTCTGGCGGGCCTTTTTGCGTTTCAGGCCAGCATCGACAGCAGGGCATTGGCGGCCTCATCATGCGCCTGACATCCCAGCATCCGCATCGCCGCGGGGCGTTCGAGATCGCGAAACACCATGCCGCGCACGCCCTGCGACAGCGCCTCGGGGCTGACCACCGCCTCGACAAGGCCACTGACCATCGGGCGCAGCAGGTCGAGCATCTCGCGATCCACGAAAAGGGGATCACGCCCCATGCCGCGCTGCGTGCAATTCCCCGTGGGCGCATGATCGGCAAACCACAACAGGGTGACAGGGGCATCAATCGTCGCAATCAGCAGCTTCATCCGGGCAACCCAGGCCTTGCGCAACTCTTCGATCATCGCGGCGTACCTGTCAGGCGCCCGCGCGGCCAGCGCCCCGACCATGTGACGCGTGAAATGAAACTCGGTGAAGTCCAGCTCGCGGAACGTCATCTGCATGGTGCTCGAGGCCCCGGTGAAGCGGTCATTGCGGCGGGGATGCACCGAGTAATAGCGGTTCGACATGTTGTGCGCGCCCATGATCTGAATCACCGTCATCTCGGCCTGATGCGCGGCCTGAAGAACGGCCGGGGTATGCAGAAAGACATCGATCCCCGCATTCACCACGCCAAAGTTGGCGCACTGGCGCCCCGTCATCTCGGCAATCCGCTGCGGATATGGCTTGGGCACGAACTTTCCATAGGTTTCGGTCCCGCCAAGAAAGACGGTGTATTTCCCACTCAGATCCGGCTGTGGCCCACGAAAGGCCAGCCGGGAACTCGACAGTCGATACGGCATGTAATCAAGGGCGCCGTCCCCCACCTTTTCAAAGGACATGATTCCCACCACTAATTTTCACCCACCCCGAGAATCGCGCCGACAGATTGCGAAATGGCTAATGCTTCATCTTGTCTTAAGTTTTAGACGTGCCAGCCACTTGCGGGCATGGGACCGACAGGCATAAGGTCAGCACGAGATGTCAGGAGGAGCGGTCCATGGAAATCAAATCAATCGGTGTTGTCGGTGCAGGTCAGATGGGCAACGGGATCGCCCACGTCATGGCGCTTGCCGGCTATGATGTCGTTCTCAATGACATCAATCAGGACGCTCTGGACGCGGCCGTGGCGCGCATCGACAAGAACATGGATCGACAGGTCTCGCGCAACCTGATCTCGGCGGATGACAAGGCCACCGCGATGGCCCGCATCGGCACCACGCTGGAACTGCCGTCGCTTGGGCAAACCGATCTGGTGATCGAAGCCGCGACCGAGCGCGAAGACATCAAGCACAAGATTTTTGATGCGCTTCTCCCGCATCTGCAACCGCACACCATCCTGACGTCGAACACCTCGTCGATCTCGATCACGCGTCTGGCAAGCCGCACCGACCGGCCGGAAAAGTTCATGGGCTTCCACTTCATGAACCCGGTGCCGCTGATGAAGCTGGTCGAGCTGATCCGGGGTATCGCCACCGACGAAGAGACCTACCAGGCCTGCCTTGCGATCGTGAACAATCTCGGCAAGACCGCTGCCAGCGCCGAGGATTTTCCGGCCTTCATCGTGAACCGTATCCTGATCCCGATGATCAACGAGGCCTGCTATACCCTTTACGAAGGTGTGGGCAATGTGGCGTCGATCGACAACGCGATGAAGCTGGGGGCCAACCACCCGATGGGGCCGCTGGAACTGGCCGATTTCATCGGTCTCGACACCTGCCTTGCGATCATGAACGTGCTGCATGACGGGCTGGCGGATACCAAGTACCGCCCCTGCCCGCTTTTGACGAAATATGTCGAGGCCGGATGGCTGGGCCGCAAGAGCAAACGCGGCTTCTATGACTATCGCGGCGAGGTTCCGGTACCGACCCGCTGAGCCAGAGTTGAGACGGGCGCCCGAGGGCGCCCTTTTTTATGCCTGCTTGCCAAGGTCCAGCGTGTGCTGTCGAAGCCACGCCATGAAACCGCGCGGATCGGTTTCGAGGCGTGCCATTTGTTCCTCGGTCAGCGGCTTGCCGACGATGGGCGCCTGTGGCTTGTTGCAGGAGCGGACGATCTCGTGCAGCAGGAGCCCCTGCCGCAGGATCGGGGAAATCTTGCAGGCCCATTGATACCAGCGCGAGTTGGACCCCGGGAAGAAGATCGGCACCACCCGCGCGCCCGAGCGGCGGATCATCTTGGCGGTGAAGACATTCCATTCCCGTTCGATGGCCGGACCCATCCAGGTATCGGAGGACATCACCACGCCCGAGGGAAACAGGGCAACCACGCCGCCGTCGGCAAGATAGGCCATCGCCTTGGCGCGCATCTCGACCATCTTCTTCTGTGCTTCAGGGTCGTGCGGGAAGGGCACCGGGATCATGAAGGAGGTTGCGGTTTCATCAAGGCCGGTCAGGACAGAGCGCGTCAGGATGCGATAATCCTGACGAACGCGGCCGATCAGATCGGCAAAGATCATGCCGTCGACCATGCCGTGCGGGTGGTTCGCCACCACGACAACCGGACCTTCGCCGGGAATGTTTTCCAGTTGCTCCAGCGGTGTCTTGAGCTCGATGCCCATCACGTTCAACGCACCGCGCCAAAACGCCTGACCCCGGTATTCGGCATTGTTGCGCTCGAATTTTTTCACCATGCGCAAGACGCTGATCTTGCCTGTCATCCACTCGATGGCGCGAATCGCGTTGCCGGTCCAGGGATTGTCGAAGCTGTTGGCGTAGGTCAGCGTGCTGCGATCATAGACTTCGCCCTGTTGTGGTTTGGGCGGGGTATCGTGCACTGGTTCAGTCAAATCTTTCATCCTGCCCTTCCGCGCAAACTTTGCGGTCAGACTCCTTCGCCGAACTTGTCGGCCACGAGCGCTTCTATTGCATCTGCAAGCGGCCCGGCATCGGGGCCCGACGTTTCCACATGGATCGACGTGCCTTTGGAGGCCGCCAGCATCAACAAGCCCATAATACTGTCGCCGCAGGCACTCAAGCCATCCTTTGACACATCTGCCGTCGCGTCAAACCCCTCGACGACCTCGACAAGCTTGGCCGAGGCGCGGGCGTGCAGGCCTTTCTGGTTCACGATCTTGAGGGTGCGGGTCACGGTATCGGTCATGGGTCAGTCCGTATTTATGTTCTGGCTGTCGATGTACTTGCGGCCGGCCTCAAGCGAGGCGCGCACGGCATCCGGCACGCTCAGATGGCGGCTTTTGGCAAGTTTGATAAGCATCGGCAGGTTGGCACCATACATGATGCGGCGGTTGTCCGGCTGGCAGGCGCGCAGGCTCAGGTTCGAGGGCGATCCGCCGAACATGTCGGTCACGACGACAACGCCGTCGCCCTGATCGACCGTCTCGGCCGCCTCGCAGATCTCCTGCTGTTTGGCGGCGCGGTCGTGTTCATTTTCGATGGTAATGGCGAGGATGCCGGGCTTGCTGCCCACAACATGTTCCACGGCGGCCAAATATTCCTTGGCCAGCCCACCATGCGCAACGATCACTATGCCGATCAATCCAGTTCGCCCTTACTTTTCGTCTCAGGTGCGGGTCTTGGAACCAAGTTCCGCACGACGATCCAACTCGCGATGCCTAATTGACACCTGCCAGCCCTGTTGTGCAAGGGTGTGCGCCAATCTTTCGGTGGTAAAAACCGATCGGTGTTGCCCGCCGGTGCATCCGAACGCAATCGAGACATGGGACCGTCCCTCGGCAAGATAGGCCGGGAGCAGCATTTCGACCATATCACGCAGTTTGTCGAAGAACGGGGCGAACCGTTCGTCGGCACCGACATAGTCCGCAACCGGCGCATCCAGACCGTTCATCTGGCGCAGCGAGGGTTCCCAGTAGGGGTTGCGCAGGAAGCGGCAGTCAAACACCAGATCAACGCCCAGCGGCAGGCCACGCTTGTAGCTGAAGGATTGCACCGTGATCGAAAGCTTGCGGGCGCTGTCGGGGGCGAACCAGCGTTCGATCTCGGCCCGCAGGGTGTGGGGCGTCATTTCGGAGGTGTCGATCAGGATGTCGGCCCTGTCGCGGATCGGAGACAGCAGCTCCAGCTCGCGCTCGATCCCTTCCATCGGGCTTTCGCCGGGGGCCAGCGGGTGGCGGCGGCGGGTTTCGTTGTAGCGCCGTTGCAGCACTTCGGGCTGGCAATCGAGATAAAGAAGCTCTGTCGCGACACCCGCCTTGCGGTCCAGCATGTCGAGGGCAGAGAGAAGCGCCGACTGCGAGAAGTCGCGGTTGCGTACATCCAGCCCAAGCGCCATCGGACGTTCAAGCGAGGGGCCGGAGAACAGCCGTTCAAGAAGGCCCAGCGGCAAGTTGTCGATGGTCTCATAGCCCGAATCTTCCAGCGCCTTGATCGCTGTGGAACGTCCTGCACCCGAAGGCCCCGTAACAAGGACCAGTCGCTGTGCGGCGGGAGAGGCCTGAGTTGTCATCGCTTACGCTCGTCTGCCAGATGCCAAATGGAGAAGAATTGCTGCCGGGAAATGGCCCTGATCCACGCGGTGAAGCAAGGGGACGGATTGCCCCATGATCGTGGTTTCGCGCTGCGGCGGCAGGCGGTCGGTTTCCACGGTTTCGAGATCAACAACCAGCGCCACGGGGCATTCGGACATGGTAGGCGCGTTCAGGATGCCAACACCACGCGTCTCGATCATGCCTGCAAGGGGTGCCGGACAGCGGGCAATGACGCGGCCCCTTTCACATGTCAGAACCGTGCGATCATCGGCCACCAGCTTGCCCCCCAGGGCAATAAGCTGGAGCGCAAGCGCCGACTTTCCACTGCCAGAGGGGCCGGTGATCAAGACGGCGCTGCCCGCGTGGGCAACGCAGGTGGCGTGCATGATCTCTTGCGCGTGTTGAGGAGGCTGCACGCCGTCTGCCACGGATCAGATCGGAAGGCCGACGACGAAACGCGCACCCAAGGGTTCGGAGGTCACGTCTGCATCCGTCGGGCGGATGTTTTCGGCCCAGATCACACCGCCATGCGCCTCGACGATCTGCTTGGAGATCGCAAGTCCAAGGCCCGAGTTGTTGCCGAACTGATCTTCGGGGCGCTGCGAATAGAAGCGGTTGAAGATCTTGGCCAGTGCCTGATCGGGAATGCCGGGGCCGGTGTCTTCGACCACGACAAGCACGCGGTTTTCGCGGCGACGTGCCCAGACACGGATGGCATCGCCATCCTCACAGAAGCTGACGGCGTTGGTGATCAGGTTCACGAACACCTGTGCAAGCCGCGCTTCGAGACCGTTGATATGGATCGGCTTGGCGGGCAGATCGGTGATGAAATCGATCCCCTTGCCCTTGGCATCCTCGCCCAGATACTGGGTCAGGTTGCCGATCATCTCGAGCAGGTTGAACCGCTCTTCCTCTTCCTTGACCAGTTCGGAATCAAGGCGCGAGGCGTTGGAGATGTCGCTGACAAGACGGTCAAGGCGGCGCACGTCGTGGTCGATCACGTCGAGCAGTTTCTCGCGATGCTCTTCCTTCTTGACCATGCGCAGCGAGCCGACGGCCGAGCGCAGGCTGGCCAGCGGGTTCTTGATCTCGTGGGCAACGTCGGCGGCGAATTGCTCGTTGCTGTCGATCCGGTCGTAGAGCGCGGACACCATCCCGCGCAGGGCGCCGGACAGGCGGCCGATCTCGTCGGGGCGCGCGGTCAGATCGGGGATGCGAACGCGGCCGGGGTTCACCGTGTGGGAATCTCTGTCGCGGCCGATCTCTGCAGCTGCGGCAAGATCGGAAAGAGGATTGGAAATGGTCGAGGCCAGCACCATCGAGAGGCCAATCGACACCACGGTCGCGATGACGAACATCTGCAGGACGCGCTCGCGTTCACTGCGCACCAGTTGGTCCAGCTCGCCTGCGGCGCTTGTCAGAACTACGACACCCACCGGCGATCCGTTTTGCGTAAACGGCTGTGCAACGGCAAAGACCGAGCTGTCCTCGGGGCCGCGCAGCGTGGTTAGAAGCGCCTCGCCGTTCAGCGACTGGGTGGCGATGGCGGTGGCCTGATCAAGGATGCTCTGGCCCTTGGTGGAAATCAGGTCTTCTTCACCGGCGATATTCCCCCACAGCCAGTTCAGCGTGTTGGTAATCGGCGTACCGCTGGGCCGTTCGGCAAGAGCATTGGCCGCTTCCGATGTCGCGGTGCCCTGGTTGGTGCCAACCAGATTGTCGGTGGTGTCGAAGACATAGACGTGGGTGCCCTGACGAAGGGGCAGTTTTTCAAGCGTCTGGCCAACATCGACGCCATCCCCCGTCACGAGGTTGACCGGTGCACCGGCGGGCATCTGTGCCTCGAACGCACCGGCAATCAGCCGCGCTTCGGACAGAAGGCCCGATGCGCGCTGCACCGCGAGACTGTCGCGGGCCGAGTTGAGGTAGAGGATACCTGCAACAAGAATGCACAGCGCAATCAGGTTGAACGTGATGATCTTGCGGGTCAGTGGCGATTTGCTCAGGGGCAAGAGGCGGCGGCGCTCACGGCGTCCCCGCAACTCGTTTTCGACATTGGCTTCGGGGGCGACCCAATCGTCGCCCAGCACAACGTCGCCATCCCGCCCTTGGGCCATGTCGCGCACGTCTATCCTTTCGGCCAGAGCCATTTATCGCTCACTCTTCGTTGTATCTGTATCCGATGCCGTAGAGCGTCTCGATTGCGGAGAAATCGGAATCGGCTGTACGCATCTTCTTGCGCAGTCGCTTGATGTGGCTGTCGATGGTCCGGTCATCCACATAGACCTGATCGTCATAGGCGACATCCATCAGCTGATCGCGCGATTTCACGAAACCGGGGCGTTGTGCCAGGGCCTGCAGCAGCAGGAACTCCGTCACCGTGAGGGTCACGTCCTTGCCTTTCCAGCTGACCGAGTGGCGCAGCGGGTCCATTGTCAGCTCACCGCGCACCATCACCTTGGTGTCTTCGGTGTCGCCGGTCACGTTGCCTTCGACCGCGTCCTGGCGGCGCAGGAGGGCGCGGATACGTTCCACCAGAAGACGCTGCGAGAAGGGTTTCTTGACGTAGTCGTCCGCGCCCATGCGTAGGCCGAGAACCTCGTCGATCTCGTCGTCCTTGGAGGTGAGGAAAATCACCGGCATCGTGGTCTTCTGGCGCAACCGCTGAAGCAGGTCCATGCCATCCATGCGCGGCATCTTGATGTCGAGCACGGCCATGTCCGGGAGTTTCTTGTTGAATGCGTCGAGGGCCTGCTGGCCGTCGTTGTACGTTTCGACCTCAAAGCCTTCCGCTTCGAGAGTCATGGATACTGATGTGAGGATGTTCCTGTCGTCATCCACCAAGGCGATCTTCGACATTGCCTGATCCTTTACTGCTCTAATTTTTATGCCTGCTTTTTTGCGTCATTATGCGCCTTTCCGGGGATTTAGATCAATCCCAAAGTACGAATCAGGCCGGAACCACCCCATATTTGACGTCGATTTCCCTTATCAATGGCTAAAATGACTCACTGTTTTAGGCGGTTTTCTACCAATGCGGGCGTTGATGGCGCTAACGTCCACTTGGTTGCGCTAACTGCGCGAAAGCGTCCTGTTCATTCACAGAAGCGCCATGCTAAGAGCGCTGCATCGCCGCACGAGTCACGGCGAAAGGGCAATCAATTCGTTGCCCGTGAAGGAATAAACCGCCGCCTCGGACGAGCCGGCTACAGGAGTTAGAGCATGACATTTGGACGGGTAAACCCGCAATTCCGCCTCGAAGATCAAGGGATCGAAGGGCTGGGCAATGTCTATTATAACCTCATGGAGCCCGCGCTGATCGAAGCCGCGCTCAAGAACGGCGAAGGAACGCTGGGTAACGGTGGGGCATTCCTCGTTTCGACCGGCAAGTTCACCGGCCGTTCGCCCAAGGACAAGCACGTCGTCAAAACCGACAGCGTTGTCGACAGCATCTGGTGGGAAAACAACGCCGCAATGACCCCGGAAGGGTTCGACAACCTTTATGCCGACATGATCGAGCACATGAAGGGTGGCGACTACTACGTTCAGGACCTGGTTGGCGGCGCCGACGCGAAACACGCGATCAACGTGCGCTTTGTTCAGGAACTGGCCTGGCACAACCTGTTCATCCGTCACATGATGCGTCGCCCCGACCGTGAAGACCTCGACGGCTTCCTGGCGGATTACACCGTCATCAACTGCCCCAGCTTCCAGGCGAACCCGGAGCGTCACAACTGCCGTTCCGAAACCGTCATCGCGATGAACTTTGATCGCAAGATGATCCTGATCGGTGGCACCGAGTACGCAGGCGAAAACAAGAAATCGATCTTCACCCTGCTGAACTACCTCCTGCCGGAAAAAGGCATCATGCCGATGCACTGCTCGGCAAACCACGCCAACAACAACCCCGTCGACACCGCCGTCTTCTTCGGCCTGTCGGGCACCGGCAAGACCACCCTCTCGGCCGATCCGTCGCGCACCCTGATTGGGGACGATGAACACGGCTGGTCGGACAACGGCACCTTCAACTTCGAAGGCGGCTGCTATGCCAAGACCATCAGCCTGAACCCCGAGGCCGAGCCGGAAATCTATGCCACCACCTCGAAGTTCGGCACCGTGATCGAGAACATGGTCTTTGACGAAGAGACCAAGGAACTCGACTTCGAAGACGACAGCCTGACCGCCAACATGCGTTGCGCCTACCCGCTGGAGTATATCTCGAACGCGTCGAAAACCGCCGTGGGTGGCCATCCAAAGAACATCATCATGCTGACCTGTGATGCCTTCGGTGTTCTGCCTCCGATCGCGCGCCTTACCCCGGCGCAGGCGATGTACCACTTCCTGTCGGGCTTCACCTCGAAAGTGGCCGGAACCGAGCGCGGCGTGACCGAGCCCGAGCCGACCTTCTCGACCTGCTTTGGCGCACCCTTCATGCCGCGTCGCCCCGAAGCCTATGGCAACCTGCTGCGTGAGAAGATCGCCCAGCACGGTGCGACCTGCTGGCTGGTCAACACCGGTTGGACCGGTGGCGCCTATGGCACTGGGTCGCGTATGCCGATCCGCGCCACCCGCGCCCTGCTAACCGCCGCGCTGGAAGGCACGCTGAGCGAAGTCGAATTCCGCAAGGACCCGAACTTTGGTTTCGAGGTTCCGGTGAACGTACCGGGTGTTGCAGAAGTCCTGCTTGACCCGCGCCGCACCTGGGACGACGCCGACGCCTATGACCGTCAGGCCGCGAAGCTGGTCGAGATGTTCTCGAACAACTTCGAACAATACCTGCCCTACATCGACGCAGACGTGAAAGCGGCTGCCATCGGCTAAGCCGGGTTTCGGTTACAGAATTGAAAAGCCCCGCATCGCGCGGGGCTTTTTCTTTTGCGGCGGAGGCATGTGGCCCAAACGCGGCATCGGGTTTGGCGGTCAGGAACTGATCGTATTGCGGAACCGTGCAAGGCTGCCGGTCAGAAAAACGGCCCCAAGACCGAAGATGGTAAGCAGTTCGGGCCAGACCGTGCTGATCCCTGCCCCGCGGAACGCCACGGCCTGGGCAAAGGCCATATAGTGGCGCGAGGGCAAAAGCCACGAGACCGGCTGCACGATTGCCGGCTGGCTTTCAATCGGGCTCATGCCACCGGACAGCATCATCATCGGCAACACGATCATCAGCACCATCAGCGCGAACTGCGCCATCGTGCGGGCCATGGTGCCAAGCAGGATGCCAATGGCAGCAGCAGCAAACAGATAAAGACCGGTGCCCGCAATCAACAACGCCTCGGAGCCGGCAATCGGCACGTTGAGAAAGCCTTTCACCACAAAGTTCAGCGACAGGGTGAACGCCCCGATGATGACCAGCCCGTTGGCCCAGATCTTGGCCGCGGCGATTTCGAAGGCGGTCAGCGGCATCACCAGAAGGTGCTCGATGGTGCCGTGCTCCCGTTCCCGGATCAGCGCAGCACCAGTGAGCAGAATGGTCACCATCGACAGGAAATCCAAAAGGCCGGTCATCGCCGAAAACCAGACCTGTGTGCCGTTTTCATTGAAGGCACGGCGCAGGACAAGGGTGATCGGCAGGTCCGTCTGAACATCCTCGCGCGCGATGTGGCGCGAGATTTCGTCGGCAAGGATGCTTTGGATATAGCCATCCCCCAGCCCCGCCTGAAGCACCGCTGTCGCGTCGATATTGAGCTGAATTTCGGGCTTCAGCCCTTTGCGAAGATCCGCTTCGAAGCGGGGTGGAATGACCAGCGCAAAGAGGTATTCACCACGGTCCATCGCGATGTCGATCTCGTCGATGCCAAGATGGTCCGGCCGTTGGAAGAAAGGCGGATAGAAGGCATCAGAGATTTCACGGGAGAGGGGCGAATTGTCCTCGTCCACGATGACGATGGAAGCGTTGTTCAGGTTCTCGGGAATTTCAGCGGCCTGCGAATAGACCATGACGGTAAAGACAAACAGGATCAGGCCGCTCATCACCGGATCGCCGAGAACGGCGCGGAGTTCCTTGGTGCCCAGCCAGAAAATGCGCAGAAGGCTTTTCATCTTACCGCTCCTGCTTTCTGAGGCGCATGAGCGCGAGGCCAAGGAAAACCGGGACAAACACCATCATCCAGAAGACATCCGCCGAAAGCTCTTCGAGACCAAGCCCCTTGGTAATGGTGCCAACACTGATCCGCACGAAATAGGAGGCGGGCCAGAGGTTGCCGATCATCTGGCCGCCTTCCGTCAGGGTCGAGATCGGCTGAACCATGCCCGAGAACTGCACCGTCGGCATCATCGACAAGAGGGCGGCGGTAAAGACGGCGGCAACCTGGCTGTTGGTCAGGGTCGAGATCAGCAGGCCGTAGGACGTCGAGACCACGACATAGACAAGCGCCGCAAGGGTCATCGTGAGGAGCGACCCCTTGAAGGTGACCCCCAAGAGCGTCGTGATCAGGAACAGGAGCAGGAAGAAATTGACCAGACCAATCACCACGTAGGGCAATTGCTTGCCAACAAGGAATTCGATCTTCGTCGTCGGCGTCACGTAGAAGTTGGTGATGGTGCCGATTTCCTTTTCGCGGGCGACGGAGACGGCCATGAGGATGGCGGGGAACATCATCAACAGGATCGCGGGGATGGCGGGGCCCATGGCGTTGATGCTCTCGAAGGTGGGGTTATAGCGATAGCGGCTTTCGACGGCATAGGTCTCGAACGCCTCCGGATCATAGCCTTCGTCGCGGATCACCTTCTGGACCTGTTCGACATGGGCGGCGTTGACATAGCCTTCGATGGTGCCCGCGCGCATGGTGTTGGCGCCGTCCACCCAGGCCGAAATCTCTGGGGACTGACCCTGCCGCAGGTCGCGTCCAAAGCCGTTGGGGATTTCGATGGCAACGGTCACCTCGCCCTTTTGCAGAGCCTTTTCAAGCTCTTCCACGCTTTGCAGGGGCGGCTGTTCCTCGAAATACCTGGAGCCGGACAGGTTGGCGACATAGTCGCGGCTGGCCGGTGTCTGATCGAGATCGAGGGCGGCCATGGTGAGGTCTTCGACATCCATCGACACACCGTAGGACAGCACCACGAGCAACAAAGCCGAACCGACAAAGGCAAAGGCAAGACGGATCGGATCGCGGACAACTTCCATGGCTTCCCGCATGGAATAGGCCAGCAGACGCGCCATGCTGAAGCCGCGGTGACGCTTGCGTTTGGGGGCGGATTCGGGCTGTCGGTCCTGCGTCGGTATCACGTCGGTATCGCGACGGTCCCCGATGGCGTCCTCGATATAGCCGATGAACGCCTCTTCCAGAGTCTCGGCCCCGCGCTTTTCGACAAGGCCATCCGGCGTGTCCGCAACCAGCACCTCGCCCGCGTGCATGAGCGAAATGCGATCACAGCGCAGGGCTTCGTTCATGAAGTGGGTCGAGATAAAGATCGTCACCCCCTCGCCGCGCGACAGTTCAACAAGCAGTTCCCAGAAATCATCCCGCGCCACAGGGTCCACGCCCGATGTCGGTTCATCAAGGATAAGGATTTCCGGTTCGTGCAGCACCGCAACCGCCAGCGACAGGCGCTGACGCAGACCAAGAGGAAGATCGCCAGAGGGGCTGTCCATATGCGGGCTGAGACCAAAGCGATCTGCCAGCGAGGCAATGCGGTCACGAGATGCTGCGGGATCAAGACGGAACAGGCGGGCGTGCAGCGTGAGGTTTTGTTCGACCGTAAGTTCGCCATAGAGTGAAAAGGCCTGGGACATGAAGCCCACCCGCTTGCGCATCTCGATGTCAGAGGCATCAACCGGATGGCCAAACAGATAGGCCTCGCCTTCGGACATCGGCAGAAGACCTGTGAGCATCTTCATTGTGGTCGTCTTGCCGCAACCATTGGAGCCGAGAAAGCCGAAGATCTCGCCGCGCCTGATTTCGAAACTCACGTCTTTCACCGCCGTGAAATCGCCGAACCGCCGGGTCAGATGGCGGGCGGTGATGGCGGGCGTGTCGCCACTGTCTTCCAGCGGCGGGATGACAAGTTCGCGGGCATTGGCGCGCTTTTCTTCCGGCAGCAGCTGGACAAAGGCGGCCTCGAGATCATCGGTGCCGGTTTTGGCCATCAACTCCTGCGCCGTGCCAGTGTCGAGCACCCGACCCGCGTCCATCGCCACCAGCCAGTCAAAGCCCTGCGCCTCGTCCATATAGGCGGTGGAGACAAGGACGGACATGGCCGGACGATCCGCCCGAATGCCGGCGATCAGCTGCCAGAACTGGCGTCGCGACAGCGGATCGACTCCGGTGGTCGGTTCGTCAAGGATCAGAAGGTCGGGGTCATGCAGCAGGGAACAACACAGGCCCAGCTTTTGCTTCATGCCGCCCGACAGCTTGCCTGCTGGGCGGGAGAGAAAAGGATCAAGGCCGGTGGCCTGTGTCAGACGCGCGATGCGGGCTTCACGTTCCTTGGGTGTCAGGCCGAACAACTGGGCAAAGAAGGTCAGGTTCTCGCGCACGCTCAGCGTATGGTAGAGGTTCTTGCCCAGACCCTGCGGCATATAGGCGATGCGCGGACCTGCGCGCCCCCGATGGCGGGTCGAGGCCATATTGCCATCCAGCACCATCACCTCACCGGTCTGAACCGCACGGGCCCCAGAGATCAGATCAAGCAGGGTGGATTTGCCCACGCCGTCGGGACCGATCAACCCGGCCATGATCCCGGCGGGGATATCCAGCGAGATATCATCCAGTGCCACAACGCTCTTGTAGCGCTGGGACACGCCGCGCAACGAGATGACAGGGGGCTTGGGAGGGTGCATCGGCAGCCTCCTTACTGGTCAAGAATTGGGGTCGGCAGGCTGGTCTCAAGGAAGTCGGGCCAGGGCGAAGACGGTTGATCCGAGGCCAGACGCACATAGGCCACGCCACGAATGCCGGTTTTCACGAGGTCCATGCGCTGCTGGACCAGTTCCTCGGGGATGCGCACCTTAACGCGGAACATCAGCTTGTCGCGTTCGTCCGCGGTTTCGACCTGCCGCGGCGTGAACTGCGAAACGGGCGACACAAAGCTGACGGTGGCGGGCACTACGACAGGGGCCACATCAAGGCGGATACGCGCCTCGGAACCGATGGCGATGCGATGCACCTGCGAAGATGGCAGGAAGAACTCGAGATACACGTCGGACAGGTCGACCATCGTCAACAGGCGTCCGCCGGCCCCGATCACTTCGCCCGGCTCGGCCAGACGATAGAGGATGCGGCCCTTTGCGGGCGTGGCAAGCGCCGTATCCTCAAGATTGGTTGTGATCTCATCCACCACCGACTGCGCCGCATCAACGCTGCGGCGGGCCGCTTCCACCTGTGCCTGCGCCGCACGGTGATTGGCATCCGCGACGCGCTGGTCCGACATGCGCTGATCCAGCAGTTCCTGCGAAGCAACATCGCGTTCGTGCAATTGGCGGGTGCGTTCCAACTCTTGTTCGGAGAGGTGCAACAGGGCTTCGGCCTGCACCTGCGCGGCCTCGGTGGCGGCGACATTGGCGATGCTGGCGGCCACTTCGGCCTTGGCGCGTGCCAGCTGCGCCTCAAGCGCACGGCGGTCAATGGTGGCGACAACCTGGCCCGGTTCGACCATGTCGCCCTCTTTCACGCGGATTTCGTCAACCCGGCCCGCGATCTTCGAGGAAATGTCGATCTGCACCGCTTCGATCCGACCATTGCCATAGGCGATGTCCTCGGGCAGCACCTCGCCATTCTGGTTCTGGTAGACATAGTACCCAATGGCCGCAGCAATGACGGCCCCTACCAAGACAAACCCCCGATTGATCTTCATCGGCCCCTCACAATGCTTTCTTCGAATACCTCAGGGCCATCAGGCCCCGCGTCTTGTTATATATAGGGACGCAAGCGCCGCAGAGGCCACCCTCGCGCGCATACCGTCGTTGCGTCCAGCGGTCAGCACCGGCACCTTTGCCCCCATCAGAAGCCCTGTCATCTCGGCCCCGGCGAGGTGGGTCAGCTGTTTCGCAATCATCTTACCCGCTTCGAAATCGGGCGCGACAAGAATATCGGCCTGTCCTGCCACATCCGATCCGCGGCCGGGCATGGTTTTGGCAGCCACCATCGAAATGGCCGTATCAAAGGCCAACGGGCCATCAAGAACCGCGCCGGTGATCTGGCCACGATGCGCCATCTTGCACAGGGCGGCGGCATCAAGTGTCGAGGGCAGGGCGGGCGTGACCTCTTCCACCGCCGACAGGATCGCAACCCGGGGCTGATCAATCAGCAGGGTGTGTGCCAGATCGATGGCATTGCGGATGATGCCCGCCTTGGCGTCAAGATCGGGCGCGACATTGACGAGGCCGTCCGTCACCAGTAGCGGCTTCTGGTAGCCGGGCACGTCCAGCGCCACCACGTGGCTCAGGATGCGGCCCGTCTTGAGGCGCGCGCGAACAGGTTTGACCAGCTTGTCGATGCGGATCGTCCCCTGATCGATCGCGTCCACCTCGCCCGCTTCGGCAAGCGCCAGCGCGGCCTCCTGCGCGGCGCTGATGCTGTCTGTGTGCAGGATTTCCGCACCATCCAGCGAGAGGCCAGCGTCATCCGCGACCCGGCGGATCATCGGTTCGGGACCGATCAGCAGAGGATCGGAAATGCCAAGGCGACGCGCCTCGAGCGGACCTTCGAGGGTGGCCTGCGTCGCGGGGGCGATCACCGCGATGCGCGGCGAATGGAACTCGCGCCCGCGGGCCAGAAGGCGGTCATAGATCGCGCCGTGGTGATGCAGGTGCACATCGGGCAGATGCGCGCGTTCGCGGCGGATCTTGTGGTCAGGCGCAATCACCTCGGCCTCGCCAAGGATCACGGGTTTGCCGGCATCATTGAGACAGGCGCAATCCAGAACGAGGCGGGATTTGTCAGCGTGTTTCTCGCGCACGGTGACGCGGGTGGTGATGGTGTCCCCAAGGCCAACAGGCCGTCGGAAGCTGAGGGACTGGTTGAGATAGATGGTGCCGGGGCCGGGAAGTTTCGTCCCTAACACGGCAGAAATCAGGGCGCCGCCCCACATGCCGTGGGCGATGACCTTGTGAAAGATCTCGTCCTTGGCAAACTCGGGATCAAGGTGGGCGGGGTTCACGTCTCCCGACATCACCGCGAACAATTCGATGTCCTCGGCAGTCAGCGTGCGTGCCATTTCCGCGACATCGCCCACGGCGATCTCGTCGAAGGTCCGGTTCTCGATATACTGCATGGCCGCCTCAGCTCATCACGTGATAGCCGCCGTCGACGTACATGACGTTGCCCGTCATGGCAGAAGACTGGTCGGACAACAGGCACAGCGCGGCCTCGCCCACTTCGCGGATGGTCACAAGGCGGCGCAGCGGGGCGCGGGTTTCGGCCTCTCTGGCCAGTTCATCAAAGTGATCAATGCCCGAGGCAGCACGGGTCATCAGCGGGCCGGGCGAGATGGCGTTGACGCGGATGCCCTCGGGGCCGAGTTCGGCCGCCATGTAGCGGGTCAGGCTTTCGAGGGCAGACTTGACCGGACCCATCACGTTGTAATGGTCGACCACCTTCTCGGCACCATAGTAGCTGACAGTCAGGAGGCTGCCGCCGTCCCGCATCAGCGGCTCGGCGCGTTTGGCCATGCGGGCAAAGGAATGCACCGAGATGTCCATCGCCTGCATGAATCCCTCGCGCGAGGAATCCATCACACGGCCGTGCAGATCGTCCTTGGGGCAAAAGGCAATCGAATGCAGGAGGAAATCAAGCCCGCCCCATTCCGTTGCGATGCGGTCAAAGACCGCGTCCATCTGAGCATCATCCGTCACGTCCAGCGGCAACAGCAGGTCTGCCCCTGCCGCCTCTGCAACGGGTTCCACAAAGCGCCTGGCCTTGTCGGACAGGTAGGTGAGTGCCAGCGTTGCACCGGCTTCGGCCAGCACTTCTGCACAGCCTGCGGCGATGGAGTGATCGTTGGCCACACCAACAATGAGGCCACGGCGGCCTTCAAGACTACGTCCGGGGATCATCGGCTTACTCCATCATCACATAGGTGCCGGGCGCGTCGCAGAGCGGCTTGCCCATCTTTGGCGGCGCAACCGGTGCGCCCGATTGCTTATCCAGCCAAGCCGTCCATTCCGGCCACCACGACCCTTCGTGGCGTTCTGCCACCTCCTGCCAGTGTTCAGGCGAGAGGTAGCGATCCTTGTCGTTGGATGTGTGCACCATATAGTGACGGCGCGGGTGGCCGGGCTCGGATACGACGCCCGCGTTGTGGCCGCCGTTGGTCAGGACGAAGGTCACGTCGGAGCGGGTCAGCGACTCGATCTTGAAGGCCGATTTCCACGGCGCGACGTGGTCGGTCTCGGTGCCCACGGCAAAGATCGGCAGGGTGATATCACCGGGGAAGACCGGCTCCTTGCCAACCATGAACTTGCCATCCGCAAAGTCGTTGTTGAGGAACAGTTTGCGCAGGTATTCCGAATGCATCCGCGCCGGCATCCGGGTGGTATCTGCGTTCCACGACATCAGGTCGTTGTAGCGCGGTTTCTCGCCCATCAGATATTCGTGCTGGATACGCGACCAGACAAGGTCGGCCGAGCGCAGGATCTGGAAGGCACCGGACATCTGCGAGGCGTCGAGGTAGCCCTGTTTCCACATCATGTCTTCGAGGAAGGCGACCTGGCTTTCGTTGATGAACAACATCAGTTCACCGGCCTCGGTAAAGTCGATCTGGGCGGCAAACAGCGTCATGGAGGCAAGACGTTCATCGCCGTCCCGCGCCATTGTTGCGGCGGTCACGCTCAGCAACGTACCCCCGAGACAATACCCGGCAGTGTGAATCTTCGGCGCGCCAGTAATCTTCTGTACCTGATCAATCGCCGCCATTGTGCCCATCTGGCGATAGTCATCGAACCCCAGTTCCGAATCTTCGGCCCCCGGATTGCGCCACGAGATCATAAAGACAGTATAGCCCTGCTCGGTCAGGTATTTGACCATGGAGTTCTGCTGGCTGAGATCAAGGATGTAGTATTTCATGATCCACGCCGGCACGATCAGCACCGGCTCGGGGCGCACCTTGTCGGATGCCGGTTCATACTGGATCAGCTCGATCAGGTGGTTGCGGTACACCACCTTGCCCGGTGTCACGGCGAGGTTCTCGCCAACCTTGTATTCGGAGGTATCCCCAAAACGTTCATGCGCCATGATGTGACGCAGATCGTCCATGTAGTTTTCCATACCCTGAACGATGTTCATGCCGTTGGTTTCCACCGTCTTTTCGATGATCTCGGGATTGGTCATCGGAAAGTTTGCAGGCGACAGCGCATCCAGCGCCTGTCGGGCGGCAAAGCTGATGGCTTTCTCATTGGCTTCGCTGACACCCTGCACATGGGTGGTGGCCTCTTCCCACCATTCCTGGGCCATCAGGAAAGCTTCCTTGTAGGCGGCGAAGGGTTTGGCCTCCCAGTCGGGGTGGCGGAAGCGGCGATCCTTGCGGTGGGCATGGGAACAGGGGCCTTCGCCGCCCGACATCATGCACTGGGTCAGGTACTTGGAATACTCTCCCCACTTGGTGGCCGCGCTCATCATCAACTCGCCCTGCTTGCCCGGCGAGGCCGCGAGGTGCAGCGCCCAGTCCATGTAGACAAGGCCAAGGGCCGAGGGAGAGAGCCCGCCCGTCAGTGGGCTGAAGGCGGCGTGGATGGCGGTATCAACCGTATCGGCCACTTCGGCCGCCACATCATGTGCGGCGCGGGCCTTTGGGTCATCGTGTGTGTAAAGCGTGGGTTTTCTGGTCATGGTTCGAGTCCTGACAGCAATCCTGGAAATGCGGCTCCTCCTGATTTGCACGGCTGCACAAATCCCACATGACGGGCATAGGAAGCTTGTCGGGAAAGGCCCTTGATCTGGCTCAACTGTCCGCAAGTACGCAGTAGAAAGAGGGGGGCACCTGAATCGACGGACCAGATTTTTTCACACTGGTTTCAATGCATTAAATGGAAAAAGGGCAAGTACCCAAAGGAAACCTGTGAGTTTCATGAATTTTTTGCGTCAATCGCGAATGCGGGCTGCCTGCCAATAATTCAGGCGTTTTCAGCAGCCAGAACCTCGATTTCAACCACGAACTCGGGGCAGGTGAAGCCGGAGACGATGACAAGAGTCGAGGCAGGCAGGACAGGCAGGCCCTCAAGGTAGCGATCCCGCGCAGCCATGTAGCCCGCCATGTGTTCGCGCCCGGTGACGAAGGCGTTCAGGCGAATGATATTGGCGCGGTCCAACCCGGCTTCGGCCAGGATTGCATCGATGTTGGCAAGGCAAATGTCTGCCTGCGCCTCGGCCCCTTCGGGAATGCTGCCGTCTGCGGCAAGGCCAAGCTGGCCGCTGGTGGCCACAAGGCGCTTGGCCGTGACGTCGATGCCGTGGCTATAGGCGGCGAAGGGCGGGGCGATGGTATCGGGCTTCAGGGCTTTCATGCGGGCAATGCTGCCCAAGCGTGGCGCGGTAGACAAGAGCAAATCGGGCAGGGGAGATGCGCCACCCCTGCCCGCCTGTGCCGGTCGTCATACGGGAGTAATCGCGACCGGAACCCCGTTGAAGGCGGCATTGCCGCTGACAGGATCAATCCGCGTGTCATCGGTCAGGTCGTTGATCGAGACCGAGCCGACCGACGCCGCCGTTGCCACCCGCCCCTTGGCCTGACCCCAGCCCTGCGGGATCGAGACCACGCCGGGGGCCATCTCGTCGGTGACTTCCGCGGGCATGGTGACGCTGCCGGCGCGGCTGGCCACCCTGACCTGCGCCGCGTCCGAAATGCCAAGCCTCTCGGCATCCTCGGGGTGCAGCTGCACGGTGACCCGGTTGCGCCCCTTCACGAGGCGCGGGCTGTTCTGGGTCCAGCTGTTGTGGCTGCGCACAAGGCGGCGGCCGATCATGAACATCGGATAGTCATCGTCGCGCCCGTCGGGAAAGGCCAGCAGACGGGGCAGATCATCGACAAAGACCTGCGGGGCAAGGTGCAGCTTGCTATCCGGCGTTTCAAGGCGGTCGGTCAGGTTGGGCACCAGCGGGCCAAGATCGATGGAGCCCCCCGCCGCGCGCATGGCCTCGACCGTTACTGTCTCGCCGTGGTAGCCGCGCGGCAAAAGCGCCTCGAGCATCTGCGTCGGGCTGGGTGCTGGGCTGTTGGTGCCCGCGATCTTCGCCGCCAGACGGGCAAGAACTTCCCACTCCTGCGGGTTGCCGTTGGGCGGGTCAAACACGGGGTCGGCAAGAGCCGCCGTGTTGCGCACGGCAAAGCTGTGGAACACCATGTCATAGACCACCTCTTCCAGGGCCACGGTTCCGGGCAGGATCAGGTCGGCATGGCGGGTGGTGTCGTTGACGTGGATGTCGAAGCACACCATGAAGTCGAGCTTTTCCATCGCCGCCTCGATCCGCCGTCCGTTCGGGGCGGTCAGAACCGGATTCCCCGCAATGGTGACCAAGGCTTTGATCTGGCCGTCGCCCGGGGTTTCCATTTCCTCGGCCATCACGGAGACCGGAAACTCGCCGTTATAAAGCGGCTGACCGGAGACCCGCGAGCGCCGTTCGGGATAGCTGCGGTCTTTACCCTTGCGCGGGGTCATGCCGACATAGTTCAGGGCGGGCGTGGTGAACATCGCCCCGCCTTCGCTGTCAAAGTTGCCGGTGATGATGTTGAGCACATTGTTGGCCCACTGGCAGAGACCACCAAAGCTCTGGGTCGAGGCGCCCATACGGGCATAGCAGACGGCGCGCGGGGCGCTGGCAAAGCCAAGAGCAAGGTCCTTGATGGTCTCGGCCGGAATGCCTGTCATCGTGGCCGCCAGATCGGTCGTGAAGGGCTCGACCGCATCGCGCAGGGCGGCAAGCCCGATTGCGGCTTGTGACAGGTGGCCAAGATCGACCAGATCACGCACCATGATTTCGCGGATCATCGCCAGCAGCAGGAAGGCATCGGTTTCCGGGCGGATGAAATGGTGCTCGCTGGCCTTTTCGGCGGTTTCGGTGCGGCGTGGATCAATCACCACCACCCGGCCACCCCGCGCCTTCATTTCGTCCATGCGACGACCAAAGCCAGGCGCGGTCATCATCGACCCGTTCGACACCACCGGATTGCCGCCAAGGATCAGCATGAAATCGGTGCGGTCCACATCCGGCACCGGGATCAGCATCGGATGGCCCAGCATGTGGATCGAGGCCACGTGATGCGGGATCTGGTCAGCGGTGGCCGAGGAATAGCGGTTCTTCGTGCCCAGCGCCCGCACCAGACCGGGGATGTTCATCAGGTTGCCGAACTTGTGGGCGTTGGGGTTGCCGAGATAGACACCGACACCATCCTTGCCGTGGGCCTCCTGCACCGCCAGCAGACGTTCGGCGGCATAGTCCAGCGCCTCGTCCCAGCCGATTTCGACAAAGCTGCCATCCACCTTCTTGAGCGGCTTTGTCACTCGGTCGGGATCGGTCCGGAAATCCTGAAGCGCGACGGCCTTGGGGCAGATATGACCACGCGACAGAGGATCGTTCGGATCGGGTTTGATCGACAGCACCTCCTTGTCATCGTGAGTGATGACGAGGCCGCACATGGCCTCGCAGATGTTACAGGTCCGATGGTGTGTATGTGTCTCTGACATGGCTGAACTCCTCAGATTCCGCGATCCCGCAAAAGCCATTCCGCATGGCATCCCGCATCGCCCAGATGCTCTATCGCGGCGCGGGCCTTCTTCATGAACAGCCCGATATCGAGCGCATCCGTCATGCCCATGCCGCCGTGCATCTGGACCGCCTCGCGCACCGCGAGTGAGGCGGTCTTGCTGGCCTTGGCCTTGGCAGCGCGGCTCAAACGTTCGGCGTCCTCGCGCCCTTCGTCGATTGCGGCCAGCGCGGCGGCGGTGATCGCCTCGGTGGTCTGGATCTGGGTATAGAGGTCCGCCGCGCGATGCTGCAGCGCCTGAAATTGCGAGAGGGTCACGCCGAACTGTTTGCGTTCCTTCAGATAGGCGACGGTGCGCTCAGCTGCTTCCTTGGACACCCCGACCAATTCCGCCGAGGCCACGGCGCGGCCAACACGCAGGGCAGCGGCGAAACCGGCTTCGGCCTCTGGCCCCACGGCAATCTGCGCGGCCCCGTCCAGTTGAACGTTGTCAAAAGTCAGGTCAGCGGCATTGCGATTATCGACGGTGCGGTAGGCGCGGGTCGTGACACCCTCCAGTGCGGGGTCGACAAGGAACAGGCCAAGGCCCGCGTCGGTTTGTGCAGGAACGATCACGCGGGTGGCGTCGATGGCGTCGTTCACGAACCGCTTGCTGCCGTTCAGGACAAAACCGTTGCCCGAAGGGGCCGCCGTGGTCTCGATCCTGTCTGGGGCGTGTTTGGTGGTTTCGTCGGTTGCCAATGTCACCACAGCGGTTCCGCTGGCGATCTCGGCGGCCAGCGTGGTCTCGCCGACATGGCGCAAGAGGCTTGCCGACATCACGCCCGACGACAGGAACGGCGCGTTGGTCAATCGCCGTCCCATCTCTTCGGCGATCAGGCCCGCGGCCTGCGCCCCCATATCGGTTCCGCCGACGTCTTCGCCCAGAAGCATCCCGTACCAGCCCATCGCCGCGGTTTCGGCAAGGAGGGTGCGGTCATAGCCAAGGGCGCTACGATCATCGCGCAGGGCGCGCGCCGTTTCGACAGGGGCGTTTTCCGACAGGAACCCGGCCGCCATCTCGCGCACCATCGTGTTTTCTTCACTCAGTATCTGCATTGTCGTCACCCCAGTTCCAGAATGGCCTTGGAGAGGATCGACAGCATCACCTCGGATGTGCCGCCCTCGATCGAGTTGCCCTTGGAGCGCAGCCAGAGCGAGGCTTTCTCGTCGCCTGCCGCGTTCTCGAAATCCCACTCAAGCGCGGCAAGCCCGCCTGCGGCCATGATCAATTCCTGACGGCGCTTGTTGAGTTCGGTGCCCGTGTACTTGAGCGTCGCCGACTGCGCGCCCAACTGGTTGCCCGCGCGCATCCATGTCTTGGCCCGCGCCAGTTCGGCGTCAAAGGCGATCTCGTCGGCCAGGAAATCACCGATCTGGCCCCGCAGAACAGGATCGGCAAGGCGGCCATCCGCATCGACCCCGATGGCCTCGCGCGAAACATCGACGATGTCTTCGGAGCCGAACAGCGCACTGTCGGTGGCCCCGATCATCTCGCGCTCGTGGGTGAGAAGATACTTGGCAATGGTCCAGCCCTTGCCGCGTTCGCCAACGATCTGATCAGCTGGCACCTTCACGCCGTCAAAGAAGGTTTCACAGAAGGGCGACGCGCCGGAAATCAGCTGGATCGGCTTGGTCGAAACCCCGTCGCTGGTCATGTCGAACAGGAGGAAGGAAATGCCCTTGTGCTTGGGCGCCTCTGGTTCGGTGCGCACGAGACAGAAGATCCAGTCGGCCTTGTCCGCATAGGAGGTCCAGATTTTCTGGCCGGTGACTTCGAAGTGCGCTCCGCACTCGACGCCCTTGGTCTGCAACCCTGCCAAATCCGAGCCAGCGCCGGGTTCGGAATACCCCTGACACCAGCGCACCTCGCCGCGGGCGATCTGTGGCAGGAAGTGGCGTTTCTGCTCTTCCGTGCCGAATTCAAGAAGCGCGGGGCCAAGCATCCAGATGCCAAAGCTCTGCAAGGGCGGACGGGCCGAGATGCGGGCCATCTCTTCCTTGAGAATGCGGTCTTCGTCGCCGCTCAGGCCCGCACCACCATAGGCTTCGGGCCAAGTCGGCACCGTCCAGCCACGCGCGGCCATGCGGTCGAGCCACAGTTTCTGGGCCTCGGACTGGAACACCCAGTTGCGCCCGCCCCAGCACACGTCCGCCTCGGACATGGGTTGGCGCATCTCCTGCGGACAATTCTCCTCCAGCCACGCACGCGTAGCGGCGCGGAACTCCTGCAAATCCATCATCTTTTCACCTGAGATTTGAAACCGGCGGGCACCAGCGCGGGCGCCCGCCAGATAAGATTTACTCTTCGTGGACTTTCATCCAGTTGCCGTCTTTCACAACCGACACATAGACCGAGTTCGCGCCCTGGTGATCATCCGGGCCATAGTCGATGTGGTTCGCAACCAGCTCGTCCATGTAGTCGAGGCTTTCCATGCCAGCGATAAAGCTGTCGTGGGTCAGGTCGGGGCCAGCGGCCTCAAGCGCCTTGACCAGTTGCATGGCTGCCGAGTAGCCCAGCATCGAGAAGCCGACAGGGTTTTCACCAGTGACTTCCTTGTATTCCGCGATGAAGGCTGCGGGTGCCGGGTCAGATGCACGGGCCCAGAGGTCCTGCCAGCTGGCCGCTGCATAGAAGCCTTCGGTCACGCCACCGGGAACCTTGGCTACCACGGTCAGGAAGCTGGCCGACGTGCCGAGGAACTTCATGTCCGTCAGGCCCATCTTCTTGGCGGTGCCAGCGATGGTGATGGCCTGGCGTACCGGAACACCAACCGAAACGATTTCACAGCCGGCTTCTTTCAGCTTGGACAGCGAACCGACAAAGTCACTTTCATCCGGCTTGTGGGTGGTTTCAGCGACAAAGGCGATCCCGACTTCTTCGGCACCCATTTTCGTGCCTTCAAGGATTTCCTTGCCGAAGTCGTTGGGCAGGTACATCGAGCAGACGTTCTTGCCACCGAATTCTGCCGCCAGATATTTCACGCCAACACGGGCCTGATCAACGTAGCTCGAGAACGAGGTGAACTTGTTGCGCATCGGCTCTTGCAGCATCTGGCGTGCGGCGGTCAGCGGGGCCACGTTCGGAATGCCCTTGGGATCCAGTAACTTGAAGCCCGCCATGTTCATCGGCGTGCCCAGCGACTGCATCATCGCGAAAACCTTGTCGCGGTTCAGCAGCTTGTTGTAGCCCTGCATCGCGCGCGGCATCTGATAGCCGTGGTCCTCGGTCACGAACTTGATCATGCGGCCATGCACACCACCGGCGGCGTTGACCTTGTCAAAGTACATGTTCGCACCCTTCGTGGCGGGAACACCCACAGCGGCAAAGGGGCCTGACAGGTCATTGACCGATCCGATGATGACCTCGGTGTCGGTGACACCCTGCGTCTGGGCCGAGCCCATCGACGCAGCAGCAGTCAGACCCGCGGCCAACGTCAGTTTCTTTACCAATTTTTTCATTGCTTTCCTCCCGTTGGTAAATTCGTCTTCGTTTGCGTTTCCCTAGTACATATCCTCAATCAGATGCGCGTGGCGCTTCTCGACATACGAGCGTTTCAGCTTCATCGTGGCCGTCAGCTCTTCGTCTTCCGCCGTCAGAAGAACATCGATCAGGCGGAAATCCTTGATCTGTTCGACGCGGGCGAATTCCTTGTTCACCGCCTTCACTTCTTCCCCGATCAGATCTTTGACCTCCTTTGCCGCGCAAAGTGAGGCGAAATTCGAGAAGGGCACTTTCTGGTCCTGTGCGAATTTCTCGACGTTTTCCTGATCGATCATCACCAGCGCGGTCAGGTATTTCCGGCGATCCCCGATGATCACCGCATCTGAGATATAGTGCGAAAACTTCAGGCGGCTTTCAATTTCCGCAGGCGTAATGTTCTTACCCCCGGCAGTGATGATGATATCCTTGAGACGGCCGGTGATGGTGACAAAACCTTCGTCGTCCAGACGACCGACATCGCCGGTGCGCAACCAACCGTCATCGGTAAAGGTTTCTGCGGTCTTCTCGTTGTTGCGCCAGTAGCCCTGGAAGTTGTTGGCGCCCTTGGTCTGGATTTCGCCATCCTCGGCAATGCGGATCTCGTAGCCCGGAACCGCCTTGCCAATCGTGCCGATGCGGTTGTCCTGACGGGTGTTGATCGTCGCCAGCCCGGCGGTCTCGGTCATGCCGTAGCCTTCGACCAGCGGCACGCCGATCGACCAGTACCACTTGAGAAGTTCCGGCGAGATCGGGGCCGCACCGGTGCCGCCGCGACGCATCTTGTCGAGACCCAGCATACGGCGCAGGTTGCGCAGCACGAGCCGATCCCAGACCCAGTAACGCGCCGAAACGGACGCCGGAACCGGCTTGCCTTCAACAAGGAAGTCCGCCCGCGCCTTTCCGGCCGCAACCGCACGCGCATAGGCCCAGCGGCCCAAGGGTGTCGCCTCCTGGGCAAGGATCAGAACCTGCGAATAGATCTTCTCCCAGACACGCGGCACGGCGGTAAAGGTATTCGGGGACACCTCTTGCAGGTTGTTGAACACCGTTTCCGGGCTCTCCGCAAAGTTCACGACGCTCTTGCCCGCCAGGGGGAAGTAGATCGACACGTCCCTCTCGAGGATGTGGCAGAGCGGCAGGAAGCACAGCTGGTTGTCCGTCTCGAGACAGTTCAGGCGACGGGCCCCTGCCTCCATTGCGGCCATGATGTTCTCGTGGCACAGCATCGCGCCCTTGGGCATCCCGGTGGTGCCCGAGGTATAGATCAGAAGCGCGGTGTCCTGCGGTTGGGCCTTGGCGATTTCCTGTTCAAAGGCGCCCGGCTCTTCCGCTTCTGCCTTGCGGCCGATCTCGTAAAGATCGTCGATCATCAGACAGCGGGGATGGTCGAGATCGTGCAGGCCTTCATCTTCGAGGATGATGACCTTCAAAAGCCCCGGCACCTCGTTTTCGACCTGAAGGTACTTGTCGAGCTGTTCCTCGTTCTCGACGATCAGGAAACGGCTGTCGCTGTCGTTCACGAGGTACTGCAACTGCGCTTCCGAGTCGGTGGTATAGATGCCCGACGCAATCCCGCCGACGCATTGGATGCCCATGTCGAAATAGGCCCATTCCTTGCGATCTTCGGACAGGATCGAGACCACCTCTCCCCGCTTGAGACCAAGTTTGCGCAGGGCAAGACCAATCCACTTGGCGTGGGTCCAGTAGTCATCCCAGGAATAGTCCTTCCAGATCCCAAGATCCTTTTCCCGGTGCGCCGTGCGACTGCCCATGGCCTTGCAACGCGTCTCGAACAGCGAGACGATGGTGGTGCAGCCATCGACATGGATCGGGCGCTGCCCGGCCTCGGCGTTATAGCGCACCCCATTGATGACGGTGGTTTCCGGCATATTTGCTGAATCGAGCATGATTACCTCCACGTCTTCTTGCGCTTCCAGCGGCGTTCCTCACGCGCGCCTTCTTCCTGAACACCCAGATAGAAGTTCTGGATGTCCTCGGACTTCATCAGGTCGTCGGCGGTGCCGTCCATCACGATCCGCCCGACTTCCATGACATAGCCATCATGCGCCAGTTCCAGCGCCGCGCTGGCATTCTGTTCCACCAGCATCATGGTCATCTGCTGTTCTTCGTTCAGACGACGCAGGATGCCGAAGATTTCCTGAACAAGCAGCGGTGACAGGCCCAGAGACGGCTCATCCAACAGCATCACCTTGGGGCGCGCCATCAGGCCACGGCCAATCGCCAGCATCTGCTGCTGGCCGCCCGACAGGGTGCCCGCTTCCTGGTTGCGACGCTCCTTGAGGATCGGGAAATACGAAAAGACCATCTCGCGGTCCTGCTCGATGCCCGCCTTGTCATTGCGGGTATAGGCCCCGAGCGACAGGTTCTCATCCACCGTCAAAAGCGGGAACACCTCGCGCCCTTCCGGCACGTGGACGATGCCGCGATCCACGATCTTGTGCGGCTCCTGTCCCTGGATTTCCTCGCCTTCAAAGGTGATCTTGCCCTTCTCGGGATCCATCACGCCAGAAACGGTTTTCATCAGGGTGGTCTTGCCCGCACCATTGGCCCCGAGGATCGACACCACGCGGCCCGGATGCACGTCGAGCGAGACACCGCGAATGGCCATGATCGGGCCATAGAAGCTTTCGACGTTGCGGATTTTCAGAATTGGTTCGCTCATGCCGCATGCCCCAGATACGCTTCGACCACTGCGGGATCGGATTGCACTTCTGCCGGTGTTCCCAGCGCCAGCTTGGCCCCGTCGGCCATGGCCAGAACACGGTCGGACACGCCGGACACAAGGCCCATGTCATGTTCGACCATGAGAACCGTGATCCCCATCTGCCGCCGGATGTCATCAATCCACCAGCGCATGTCGGTGGTCTCTTCGACCGACAGGCCCGAGGCCGGTTCATCCAGCAACAAGAGCTTGGGGTCGGTGGCAAGCGCCCGCGCCACCTCGACCACCTTGCGCACCCCGTAGGGAAGCCCCGCGATGCGTTTTTCGCGGTAGGCCTGAAGATCGAGGAAGTCGATGATCTCTTCGACGAAGTGTCGGTTCTGAAGCTCCTGTTTCTTGACCGAAGGCGTAAAGAACAGCTCGCTCAGGAAGTTCGACTTGCGGTGGCGATGACGCCCCACCAGAAGGTTTTCCAACACCGTGGCCTGTTCGAACAGCTCGATGTTCTGGAAGGTCCGGGCAATGCCATAAGAGGCAACGCCGCTGGCCTTTTCTTTCAACAGGTCGTGGCCGTCAAAGCTGATGCGACCATTCAGTGGCGTATAGAACCGCGAGATCAGGTTGAAGACGGTGGATTTGCCAGCCCCGTTCGGACCGACGATGGCAAAGACCTCGCCCTGCTCGACCGAGAAAGACAGATCGTCCACCGCGGTCAGGCCGCCAAACTTGAGCGTCACGTTTTCGAGGTTCAGCAGGCTCATCTCAGACGCTCCGTTTTCAGATAGGATTTCTGACGTTTGAACATGTCCTTGCGATAGAAGGGGAACAGTTCGAACCACGTCCTGATCTTGAGCCAGCGACCGTAGATGCCCATCGGCTCGAACAGGATAAACAGGATCAGGATAAAGCCGAACACCCCGAATTCGAGGCCCGGAATGGCAACGTTGGCCCCACCGAAGACGGCGCCGACGTATTCCTTGGAGATCGACAGGAACTGCGGCAGGAAGCCGATCACGATGGCCCCGAAGAACGCCCCGTGGATCGATCCAAGACCGCCGATCACGATCATCATCAGAAGTTCAATCGAAATGATGACGCTGAAGGTTTCGTTGTTGAATGCCCCGGCAAACAGCCCCATCAGCGCCCCCGCCAGACCGGTCACGGCACAGGAAATGCCGAAAGAAATGGTCTTGGTGCGGGCCACGTCGACGCCCATCGCCTGGGCAGACACTTCGCTGTCACGCACGGCGATAAAGCTGCGCCCCAATGGTGCGCGCAGCAGGTTGATATAGCCCAGCGTCACGAGAACGGTGACGGCGAGGGTCAGGTAATAGAACTCGCGCGGGGTGCCCCAGCGATCGATCATGATGCCAAAGACATTGACCGGCGGCGCGTATTTGCCACCGACGCCCCCCGTCCATGTATCCGTCAGAACGATGATGTCATCGACAAGGATCGACATCGCCAGCGTGGCAATCGCAAGGTAGATGCCATGCAGCCGGAGCGCGGGAACGGCGATCACCATGCCGACAAGCCCGGTGATGATGCCTGCCAGCGGGAACGCCAGAAGGAAAGGCAGGCCCTGCTCAATCAGGATGATATTGGTATAGCACCCCATCGCCAGAAAGGCGGCGTGACCAAGACTTGCCTGACCGGTGTGCCCCGTCAGGAGCATCAGGCCAAGACCGGCAATCGCCCAGATCAGCACGTTGTTCAACTCGCCAAGATAGAAGTCGTCCACGATAAAGGGCGCGGCCACGACGACGGCAAGCAGGATGAGGTAAAGCGAGAGCTGGTAACCGTCCTTCCACGGGCGGATATCCTGCGAGTAGTTGGTTTTGAAAACGATCCGCATGGGCTTAGACCTTCTTTACTCTGACCTGGCTGAACAGGCCGTGAGGGCGGAAGATCAGCACCGCCAGCAAAAGCGCATAGGGCGCAATCTGGCTGTAGCCTGCCGCGATATAACGGCTTGCGAAAGGTTCGATCACCCCGACGATCAGACCACCGGCAAGAGCGCCCGGGAGACTGCCAAATCCACCGATCACCGCAGCGGCGAAGGCCTTGATCCCCATCAGGCCGGTGCTTGGGTCTACCGCGCCCTTTGCGGCAAACAGGATGCCGGCAATACAGGCCACGGCCCCGGCAAGCGCCCAGATAAAGCCCTGCACCCGTTTCACCGGTACGCCCATGTAATAGGCCGCAAGCTGGTTCTGCGACGCGCCCTGCATGGCGAGACCAAGCTTGGTGCGGTTGAAGAACTCGTAAAGGCCCCAGGTCAGAAGGATCGTCACCACGATCACCGCCACGTCCTCCATGCCAAGGACAAGCCCCCCAAGCGACACTTCCTTGCCGGCCAGCGGGTTTTCAAGAGACTGCGGCTCGTGACCCCAGATCATCCCGGCCAGAAAACGGATTACGAAGCCCAGCGCGATTGTCAGGATCACGACGGCGGTCTGACTCTCGCCAAACATCAGCCGGATCACGAAACGATCCAGCAGATAGCCAAGAACCGCCATCAGGCCGATGGAAATCGGCAGGGCCATCCAGAATGGAAGCCCCATGTAATCGGTGTTTGTTAGTCCAATGGTGACAAACGCGCCAAGCATCATGAAATCGCCCTGGGCGAAGTTCACGGCTTCGGTTGCCTTGTAAATCAAGACAAAGCCGAGCGCGATAAGGCCGTAAACACAGCCATTTGCCAGCCCGCTGATCAAGAGCTGCAAAGTATCCAAATTTTCCTCCCTGCGCCGGCGTATTGTTTTCTTTATGCCGGCTGATTTTTGGGTCCCCGTCTCCTCCACTTTCAGGGGACCCGTAGAACTACTATGGCGTGATGATCACCTTTCCGTCAGTCTTTTTCAGGGCATCCGCCAAACCTGACACAACGTCACGAAGGGGCAAATGCACGGAAACATCGGTTTTCCAGCGCCCGTCGGCAAATCTCGCCTGAACTTCGCCCACCACGCGCATCTGGTCGGCGGGGGGCGTCGACATCATCCACGAGGTGAGCCAGAAACCTTCGATTCGCTTTGACTGGAAAATCAGCTGCCCCATCATCGTCAGCTTGGGCAGCTCCGAGCTCAGCTTGCCATAGCTGATCCAGCGCGCCTTGTTCGGCATCGCGGCAAAGACCTGCTCCGAGAACTGGTCGGACACCGCGTCCAGAAACACCCGCGGCTTGAGCGCGGCGCTGATCTTGGCAAATTGCTGAACGGCATCTTCATCCGTGGTCACGACAACCTCGGCGGCACCCATGTCCTTGAGAGGCTGAACCGCTTCTGCGCGACGTACCAGGGCAATGGGTTTCAGCCCCAGATCCTTGCCCAGCGACACCATCAGCTTGCCCAACTGGCTGGTCGCGGCGGAGACCACGAAGGACTCACCGTCCTGGCGGGCGATGTCCACCATCGCCATCGCCGTCAGCGGGTTCACGATCTGCGCGGAACCGTCGTCGTCCGAAATGTCTGGGCGCAGCGGAATACAATTGATGGCATCGGTGGTGGCATATTCGGCCCAGGCACCGGAACATCCCAGCGCCACGACAAAGGCCACACGCTGGCCAACAAGACCTTCGGCCCCTTCACCGGCGGCCACGACATCGCCGCAACCTTCAAAACCGGCCGGATTGCCCTTGATACGGGGCTGGCCGTATTCACCCTTGATGAAGTGCAGGTCAGACGGGTTGACCGACGCGGTCCGCAACCGGATCAGAACCTGCCCCTTGCCCGGTGTCGGCACCGGAATTTCAGCGGCTTCCAGATAGTCTGCCGCATCCGCGATCGCAGGCCCCTCGGCCGTGCCGGAATAACCTTCGTGCCTTTGCAGCGCGGCAAACATGGTGGCGGGGATTTCGGTCATCAGGACACTCCGGTTTTTTTCTTGAGAGCGGCGGTCATCTCTGGCGTCCATTCGACACCGACCCCCCGCATGGCAAAACTCACCACGTCTTCGACGATGGCATTGATCTTGGCGGCGTCATCCCCGTCGCGGTGCTCGTACCAGAAGACCGGCCCGTTGATGGCGACAAGCAGACTTTGCAGAACAAAGGACATGTGAACATACGAGAACGCCCCCTGTTCCTTGCCCTCGCCCAGAACTTCGCGAAAGCGCTGTTCAAAGGCGTTACGTTGTTCGAGGTGACGCTCAAGGGCCTGACGCTGGAACTCGGTCGTGGCGCCATAGCGGCGCAGCCGCAAACCATCCAGCAGCACCTGCATATAGGCGTGGTGTTCGATCATCGCCCGCACGTGGCCGTCCGCCATCAGCGCCAACCGTCCAACGGCATCCGTATCGGCCCGATAGCCCGGGGAAATCGCGTCAAAGGCAAGCTCCATGCCGCGATCTCGGACCGCGTTGTAGAGATCCATCTTCGACGGGAAATAGTGGTAGATCCGCCCCTTGGTCGAATTCAGGTAGCGCGCCACCGTGTCGATCGAGGTCGCGGCGAAACCCTGCTGGCGAAAACACTCGGCAGCGGCCACGAGGATTTCCTCGTAACGATCCGGTTTCGTGGCGCGGGCAGCGGTGGGCACGTATTGAACTCCTGGCGACTCTGTCTTGCAACGACGAAAACATACTACTCGGTATGTTGTCAAATTCCGGGGCATCGGAACGTCGCGTCAATCACACGTCGCCCGCAATTCGACGGTGGCATGAAAAGTTCCGAATTTTCGGCTATACTCGGGCCAATGCCACGCGCGATCGGGGCGTTTTCACTTGTTTCATCATTAGTGCCCGCCTGACCTTTCAGGCGAATTTCTGAACCCAAATCCATTCACAGGAGACACCACATGGCCGTCATCGTCGCCACAGATACCAGCACCCCCATTGTTCTTCAGTCATCAGATCGGCTTTACGTCGGCGAGGATGTGGATGTCATAACCGGAACCGGCAGAGCCATCACCAGCGATACCAATGCGGTGTCACATCGCATCGCCATTGACGGCACCGTGGTTGCCATGTCCTCTCAGGCCATTCTCCTGCAGCAAGACAGTAACGGAAACGGCGTTCATGACATGCTCATCGGTGCCACCGGGGTGGTGCGCAGCCTGTTCCCCAACAACGCGGCGATCTGGATGATGGGCAGCGGTTCGAGCTTCCAGAACTATGGCGAGGTCTCGGGCACCTGGGGGCTGTATCTTGAAGGATACGCCTCTGGCTTTATCGAGAACCACGGCACGATCACCGGCGAAGACAATCAACATGCCATCGAGCTCGAGTTCGGCTCAACCGATGTCTCGATCCTGAACACTGGCCTGATGTCCGGCGGCAGCGCGGTCTACATTGATTCCGGCACGGCGACCATCAACAACAGCGGCACCATGCTGGGGAGCGGCAAGACAGAGTACGTCATCCACGTCACCGCCGGTAACGGCAGCAACGAAGTCTATAATTCCGGCGAGATCCTGAGCCTGCACGGCAACGCGATCTGGTTTGGCGAGGCCGATGACTGGCTCGACAACTCGGGGCTGATCCAGGGCTATGTCGCAACCGGCGACGGCGCGGATATCGTGCGCAACTTTTACGGCACCATCGAAGGCAGCGTGGCGCTTGGGGACGGCGATGACATCTTCCTGTCGCGCCACGGCGAAATCACCGGCGTCGTTTCCGGCGGCGCGGGCGAAGACAAGCTGCGCGGTGGCAGCAGGGACGACACGCTGTTCGGGGGTGATGACAACGATCTTGTCCGCGGCCTTGCCGGTGATGACATCCTGACAGGCGACGATGGTGCCGACACCCTGAAAGGTGGGCGGGGATCGGACGAGATGCTCGGCGGCACCGGCGCGGATGTCCTTCGGGGTGGTCAGGACAATGACACCATCAAGGCCGGCAGCGGCAACGACCTGATCGCCGGCAACCAGGGAGACGACCTCCTGACAGGCGGCCTTGGCCGGGACACTTTCGTCTTTGGCCGCAACGCCGGTGTCGACACCATCACCGATTTCCAGAACGGCAAGGACAAGATCGACCTGTCGGGCCTAGGGCTCAAGACGGGCGAGTTCGCGACCAAGATCGCGCCTGCCCTGACAAATGCCGGCAACAACACCACGCTGCTGGATCTCGAGGCCCTTGGCGGCACCGGGTCGGTCCTTATTCAGGGTCTCGCCTTCTCGGACGCCAACGGCACCGATTTCATTCTCTAGGACCTAGAGATGCCCTTCGAACGCGGCCACGACCTGTTCGTACACGCCGCGTTTAAAGGGCACGATATTGGCGATCAGCTCGTCCACCGGCAACCAGCGCCATTCCGAGAACTCGGGGTGGTCCACGGCGATGTTCACATCCGCATCGGTGCCGTGAAAACGCAGCAGATACCATTTCTGCTCCTGCCCCCTGAAACGGCCCTTCCAGATGCGTGGTACGATATCATGCGGCAGGTCATAAGCGATCCAGCCCTCGGTCTCCGCCTCGACGGTGACAAGGCGGGCCGAAACGCCGGTTTCCTCTTCCAGCTCGCGCAGCGCCGCCTCTTTCGGGCTTTCCCCCTTGTCGATACCACCCTGCGGCATCTGCCAGGCGGGCACCTCGCTATCAAGGCGCTGGCCGACAAAGGCATGACCCTCGGCATTGACCAGCATCACGCCCACGTTGCGGCGATAGGGCAGTTTGGCGATCTCTTCGGGGGTCATGGCATGCTTCCTGAAAACTGAACTGGCAAACACCTACCCAATGCCCCGCGGCCATGCAATTGCCCAGGGTTTCAATGCACCGTAAATACTCCCGCCGGAGGCATCCGCCGGTGCGGCAAACGAAAAGAGGCGCCCTGCCGGACGCCCCCCAAATCGTCTATCTGATCAGATCAGTTCTTCGGACCCAGCGCCGACAGGCCCTTGAGGATGTCGATGGCATAGGCCAGCTGGTAATCGTCCTCGCGCAGCTTGGCCGCTTCTTCCGCCTTGGCGCGATCCTCTTCGATCTGGCGGATTTCATCCTCGGTCAGGCTGTCATTGTTGAGGCTGCCGCGCAGGTCGGCCTCGCTGCGGCGGCTGCGGGTCGAGCTTTCTTCCTCTTCCTCGCTGGCTGCCGGACGACGGGGCTGTTCCACGACGATGTCGGGCGACACGCCCAGCGCCTGGATCGACCGGCCCGACGGGGTGTAGTATCGCGCGGTGGTCAAACGCATGGCGCCATTGCCTCGCAGCGGCATCACGGTCTGAACCGAGCCCTTGCCAAAGCTCTTGGTGCCGACCACGATCGCGCGGCGATGATCCTGAAGTGCGCCCGCAACGATTTCCGAAGCCGAGGCCGAACCGCCGTTGATCAGAACAACCATCGGCTTGCCTTCGGCCAGATCGCCGGGGGTGGCGTTGAAACGGTCACCATCTTCCGGATTGCGGCCACGGGTCGAGACGATCTCGCCCTTTTCGAGGAAGGCATCGGACACGGTGATCGCCTGGGTCAGCAGGCCACCGGGGTTGTTGCGCAGGTCAAGCACGATGCCGTTGACGTTTTCCATACCGCCCAGCGCCTCGACCTGTTTGGCAAAACCGGCCTCGAGGTTGGGGGTGGTCTGGTCGTTGAAGGTGGTGACACGCAGAACCACGGTGCTGCCCTCGGTGCGCGAGCGCACGGCAGTGAGCTTGATGGTGTCGCGGATTATGGTCACGTCAAAGGGTTCATCCTCGCCTTCGCGGGCGACGGTGATCACGATTTCCGAGCCAACCGGCCCCCGCATCTTTTCCACCGCCTGGTCCAGCGTCAGGCCAAGAACGCTTTCGCCGTCAACGTGGGTGATAAAGTCTCCGGCCTCGATGCCTGCGGAATCGGCAGGCGTGCCGTCGATCGGCGAGACCACTTTCACGAAGCCGTCTTCCTGGGTCACCTCGATGCCAAGACCGCCGAATTCCCCGCGTGTCTGTACGCGCATGTCCTCGGCGTCGTCGGGCGACAGGTAGGAGGAGTGCGGATCAAGCGAGGTTAGCATGCCATTGATGGCAGCTTCGATCAGATCGCCCTCGTCCACGTCCTCGACATATTGTGCGCGGATGCGTTCGAAAATGTCGCCGAACAGGTCAAGCTGTTCATAGACGTTGGTGGTGCGGGCGCTTTCCTGCGCCAGAAGCGGGCCGGCAATCTGCACGGCGAACAGCGCGCCAGCAAGAGTGCCACCCAGCGCGGCCACGACAAATTTCCTCATCGGTTATTCTTCCTTGTTTGTCCGGAACCAGGTTTCCGGGTCCACGGAATCCTTGCCCTGTCTCACTTCTATATAGAGCGTTTCCGACCGCCCGTTACCAGCCCCTTCACCGGACTGTGAGAGGATTGCCCCGATTTCCGGGTCATTTCCGCCCATCAAACCCACTGGCGTGCCCTCGGGGATCACGTCTCCGGCCTCGCCAAAGACTGTCGACAGCCCTGCAAAGACGAACATCAGCCCCGCCTGCGGCTCGAGGATCACCACGTTGCCATAGTCCAGAAGCGGACCACGATAGCGGATGGTGGCGGCCGTCGGGCTGCTGACCAGCGCATTCGGACGGGCGGCCAGCACAAGGCCCGGACGGCGGATACCGGCGGCATCAGCCTCGCCCGAGCGGCGCAGGATCTCGGCTTCGACCGGCAGGGTGATCCGGCCCTTGCGGCTTGAGATGTCGACCACGGGTGTCGGGGTTTCCCCTTCGCCCTGGATCTCGGTCAGCCCGCTGGCAAACCCTTCCAGCGTTTCGGTGGTCGCGATCAGCAGCGCCACCTTCACCGGATCGTCGGCAAATCGCTTGGGAAGGTTGGTGCGGTCGGCAATGGCCTGGCTAAGCTCGGTGCGTGCGGTCTGCACGCCGGAAAGCCCGTGCTGCAACTGGTCGGCCGCATCCTGTTGCAGCGCCCGCAGGATCGCGATTTCCTCGAGATCATGGCGCAGCGCGGCGGCGCGTTCTTCCAGCGCGGGGGTGATATCGGCAAGGATCATGCCCGACCGCGCGGTGCCGGTTGGCCCTGCCGGATGCAAAAGCATCACCGGCGCGGATCGCTGCCCCATGCCCTGAAGCACACCCAGAAGGCGGGCAATTTCATCTTCCTCGGCCTTTAGGGCGCGGCCCAGCTGCGCCTCGCGGATCGCGGCACGGCGCAGCCCTTCGCGCATGGCCACCAGCCCGGCCTCATAGGCCCGCACTGTCGCCGTCAGGGCTTTGACCCGATCACGGGCGCCACCGGCCTCTTGCAGGGAAATCGACGCGGCCTCAAGCTGCGACGCCGCCTCCCGCGCTGCCTCTGCGGGATCGGTCTCGGCGCGGGCCAGTCCCGCCACCAGTCCGAGCATCAAAAGCAGCGCATGGGATTTCATCGGATAATCAGGCTCTCTCCGGTCATTTCGGCGGGCTGTTCCAGCCCCATCAGATCCAGCAGCGACGGCGCGAGATCGGCCAGGCGACCGGCACGCAGGCCCGCCCCATCCGGCCCGTTGAACAGCACCACCGGCACGAGGTTGGTGGTATGCGCCGTGTGCGGCCCGCCGGTCACCGGATCAACCATGACCTCGCAGTTGCCGTGGTCTGCGGTCACAATCATCGTCCCGCCGACCTTGGTCAAGGCCTCGGTGACAGCGGCCAGCCCCTGATCAACCGCTTCGCAGGCCCGCATGGCGGCCTGAAGATCACCGGTATGGCCCACCATGTCGGGGTTGGCATAGTTGGTCACGATGAGGTCATAGCCCTCTTCGATCGCCGCCACGAACTGTTCGGTGACTTCACCGGCGGACATCTCGGGCTGAAGATCATAGGTCGCAACCTTGGGAGATGCGGCCATATAGCGGTCTTCGCCGGCCGCGGGCTCTTCCTTGCCGCCATTCAGGAAGAAGGTCACGTGCGGATACTTCTCGGTCTCGGCAAGGTGGAATTGGCGCAGACCCTTCTTGGCCACCCATTCGCCCAGCGTGTTGACGATCTCCTGCTTGGGATAGGCGGTGGTCATGTATTTCACGTGGTCATCCGAATAGTCGACCATGCCCAACAGTCCGGCAAGCGCCGGGCGCGGGCCGGTCTCGAACTCGGCAAAGCCCGGCTCGCCGATGGCGCGCAGGATTTCACGCGCACGGTCAGCACGGAAGTTCAGGCAGAAGAATCCGTCACCGTCCTTAACACCGGCATAGTCACCGATCACGGTGGAGGTGATGAATTCGTCGGTCTCGGAGCGTTCATAGGCATTCGACACCGCATCATGCGCGGTGGCCGCGTTCAGGCCCTCGGCCTTGATCCAGGCGTTATAGGCCTCGGACACCCGTTCCCAGCGGTTGTCGCGGTCCATGGCGAAATACCGCCCTGCGATCGTGCCGATACGGGCCCCTTCCGGCAGGCATTCTGCCAGTGTTTCGAGATAGGTAAAGGCCGATTTCGGGGCCACGTCGCGGCCATCGGTGATCGCGTGCAGGACCACCGGCACACCGGCATCCGTCACCGCCTTGGCCGCAGCGAGGATATGTTCGATATGGCCGTGTACCCCACCGTCCGAGATCATGCCCATGAAATGCGCGGTGCCGCCGGTTTCCTTGAGATTGGCCGTAAAGGCGTTGATCGCGGCGTTTTCAAAGAACGACCCGTCCTCGATGGCAAGGTCGATCTGACCAAGGTCCATCGCGACAACCCGACCGGCGCCGATATTGGTGTGACCCACTTCCGAGTTGCCCATCTGCCCCGACGGCAGGCCCACATCCGGACCATGCGTGATCAGCGTGGCATTGGGGCATTCAGCCATCATCGCGTCAAAGGTGGGCGTATCGGCAAGCGCCGGTGCATTGGCCTCGGTGGTGTCGCTCAGACCCCAGCCATCGAGAATGCACAGGACTACGGGTTTCGGGGTGCTCATCTTGGGCTGCTCCATCTCGGGTTCGGGCGCGTTTTATCGCGGCCCCGTCCCAAGGTGAACCGGTTTCAGCGGCCCTGCTGCGAAATGCCCGCTTTATTGCCGCCCTTCGCGCAACCAACCGGCAAGGATCAGGGCCGATGTCAGCAAAAGCACAAGCCAGGCAGGCAAAAGCGGGGTGCGCGCCACATCCGTCACGTCATAGGCCCCGCGCGGTGTCAGACCGATCCAGCCGCGCCCAGCCGCCGGACGCCCCTCGCGGACAGACCGCAGGGTCGGCAACCCGTCTTCCAGCGCGAAACTGCCGCCGCGCTGCGCCTCCAGAAGCGGGGCCATCGGCTCTGCACTGGCGATGGTTTCCTCGAACTCGCGCGGGGCGGCAGGGCCAAGGCCAATCACCGCCTCATGTTCGCCGTTCGCCAGCCGATAAAGGCCGATGTCCGCCCCGGTGTAGCGGGCTTCGAAATGGCCGGGGCGCTGTTCTGCCATCGACAGGGTCACCACCTCACCGGTCGGCGAGGTCACGGTCACTTCAGGCACGGTTTCCGACAGGCTGCGACGGATGATGCGCATGGTCTGGCCCTTGGCTTCGGCCCAAAGCGCCTCTTCCTCGAGCTCCGGTTCGCCCATCATCCAATGCGCCAGACGCCGCAGCACTTCCAGCTGCGGACCGCCGCCCTCATAGCCGCGCGCCCAAAGCCAAGCCTGATCCGAGGCCAAAAGCGCGACACGCCCGTCATCCACCCGATCCAGCACCAAAAGCGGCAGGCCGTCATGGCCGGTCATCACCACATCGCCGCCGGGCGATCCATCACGCCGCAGGGGTTCGATCTCGACCTGACGAAGCCACCGCCCCCAGGCCCCTTCCTGAGGCAGGTTCGCCGTCACCGGGTGGCGGGCGCCAAGATCCGAAACTTCGGGGGTAAACGGCAGATCCAGCACCCGCGCCGTGGGGCGGGCGGGGATGATGGCCGACAGGGGCGAGCGGAAGATACTGTCTGCGGTTGCGAAATCCGGCCCCGCCGCGATCAGCACGGCACCGCCCTTGCGGACATAGGCCTCGACGTTTTCAAGGTAGAGCGATGGCAGGATGCCCCGCCGCTGGTAACGGTCAAAGATGATGAGGTCGAAATCCTCGACCTTTTCCATGAACAGCTCGCGGGTGGGGAAGGCAATCAGCGACAGTTCCGACACCGGCACGCCGTCCTGTTTCTCGGGCGGACGCAGGATGGTGAAATGCACAAGATCGACCGAGGCATCGGATTTCAGCAGGTTGCGCCAGGTGCGGGTGCCGGGATGGGGTTCACCGCTGACCAGCAGAACCCGCAGGCGATCGCGCACACCGTTGATCTGCACAAGGGCGCTGTTGTTGCGGTCGGTCAACTCACCCTCGGCCGCAGGCACCGTGAACTGGATCACGTTGCGCCCGCCATGGGGCAGCATCAGCGGCATTTCCACGTCACGCCCGATCGGCACAAGGAACCGCTGTGGCGCGGCCCCGTCGATGGAAATCTCGACAGGCGCCTGCGTTTCGGCGGGGGCATTGCCGCTGTCCTCGATCCGCAGAGTCAGCAGCACTTCTTCGTCGAGAATGGCAAAGGCCGGTGCACCGGTCACCCGCAGGCGGCGGTCCCAGTCGGCACGCAAACCGCTATGCAAAAGGTGCATCGGTGCGGGAATCTCCGGCGCTCTCTCCATGTCATGCACCCGCCCGTCGCTCAGCGCGATGATACCGGCAATCCGTCCGCGCGGCTCTTCTGCGAGGGCGGTGTTGAGGGCGGCCATCATCTCGGTTCCGGCATCGCCTGTTCCGTCCGGCACGTCGATGCGGCGCACTTCCATATTGTTGCGCCCGTTGATCCGCGCGGTCAGGGCCTCGGCGGCGGCTGCGGTCCGATCCGCGCGGTCCGACAATTGCTGGCTGCTGCTCTGGTCGACCAGCATCAGGACAATATCGCTCAGGTCTTCGCGGCTTTCGCGGTGCAACACCGGACCGGCCAGCGCCCCGATCACCACCAGCGCGGCCAGACCACGAAAGGCCCATCCCGAAAGCCCGCGCCACCAGGCCCAGCCACAGGCCAGCACCGCCATGACAGACAGTCCAATCACCAGCCACAGCGGCAGAAGGGGGTCGAAAAGGATCTGTCCGGTCATTGGCCCAACCTGTCAAGAAGCGCAGGCACGTGGACCTGATCGGATTTGTAGTTGCCGGTCAGCACGTGCATCACGAGGTTCACGCCGAACCGGAACGCCAGTTCGCGCTGCCGTTCTCCAGCGCGGCCACGCCCCACCGGATAAAGCGCGTTGCCACGGGCATCCATCGCCCATGCGGCGGCCCAGTCGTTGCCGCCGACGACAACCGGCGTCACGCCATCATTGAGATTGCGGAACGGCATGCCTTCGATCTGCACCGCATCCGGCGGCGCGGCCTCGACCCAGATCTCGCGGCTGTCATAGCGCCCGGGGAAATCCTGAAGCAGATAGAAGGTGCGCGTCAGCACGTGATCGCCCGGCACCACCTCGAGCGCGGGAATATCCAGCGGCGCGGCAAGGCGTTGCAGCTTGCGGCCATTCGGGCTTGAGGCGCCATACCCCGCGACATCCGCGTCGCGGGTATCAAACAGGATCATCCCGCCCGAGCGAAGATAGGTGTTCAGCTTGGCATAGGCCTCGTCCGAGGGGATCGGCTGATCCGGGGTGATCGGCCAATAGACCAGCGGATAAAAGACCAGCTCGTCGGTCTCGAGATCAATGGTGCGGGGTGGATTGGGCTCCACAGCGGTGCGGAAGAAAAGCGTCTCGGACAGGCCGCGCAGCCCCGCCAGCGCGAGGTTGTCGATCTCGGTGTTGCCGGTCTTGATATGGGCAAAAACCACCTCGCGGGAGTCTGCGATGGCAATCGGGTTTTCCTGTGCCTCGGCCCCCTGCCCCACCAGCATCAGCGCCACCAGCCAACCGGCCACGCGCGCGCCCCAAAGCCGACCGGACACGAACAGCGATGCGGCGACATCCGCCGCAAACAGCAGAAGCGCCGCGGCAAGGAACCATCCCGACAGGTCGCGCACCGGAGTTTGCTCAAAGCCCGACACCTGAATACGCGCGGGCCAGTCTGCGGGGTGCAGCTTCGCTTCGCCATCAAGAACATTGCGCGCAACAAGGCGCAGGCCGTCGCGGTAGAGGCCGGGCTGGAGTTCGGGTCCAAGGGGCGCGCCGGCAAGGTCTTCTCCGGTCACACCGGCAAGCGTCTGCGCCTCTTGCAAGCGGCCAAACCCATCAAGCACCTTTACCGGAGACCAGATGGTGCCGGCCATGCGGGCATCGTCATCCACATCCGTGGCGCTCAGAACCGCAAGCCGGTCAAGCATCTGCACGAACAGGCCCGACAGGGGCAGCCCCGACCATTCCGCGTTGGCGGTGACATGGAACAAAACCACCTGCCCCTGCCCAAGCGTCTTTCGGGTGACCATCGGAGTGCCGTCGCTCAACTCGGCAACAACGCGATCGGCAAGGTTGGGATCGGGCTGGGCCACCACCTGCGCCTCGACCCTTACCTCATCGGGAATGGCAAGGCCGTGGAACGGGCTGTCGATGTCAAAGGGGGCGATGGACTTTGGTTCGCCCCAGCTCATCGCGCCGCCAACACTGCGGCCACCGCTGCGCAGGCGCACCGGCATCAGGGGGTCTTCCTCGTTGCGGCTGACCTCGCTTGCGGCCAAACGCGGACCGGCAAAGCGCAGAAGCAGGCCACCTTCAGACACCCAGTCCTGAAGCGCTTCGGATTCGCCCGCAGACAGAACGGCAATATCCGCCAGAACCACCACGTCGGGATTGGCGGGCAGCAGATCGGTCAGCGCCCCTTCCAGCACCTCGGCATTTTCCACCAGCGCCTGCCGCAAGTAGTGCAGCGGCGACAAGAGTTGCAGGCCCTCGCGGTCTTCGCGCCCCGCCACCAGCGCGACCTCGCGGCGGCGCAGGCTGTCATCCGAAAGCGCCACGGCCCCGGCAGAGCGCAGACCCGCGATCTCGAAACGGGAAATCCGCGCGCGCAGTTCCGCAGGCAATGACAGGTCGACGCTGGCGGTTGCCTCACCGGATGCAAATGTCATCGGCGTGGTGGCCAGCACCCGCGCCACGCCGTTGGGATCAAGGCCGTGGGCCTCGACCGTGATCTCGCGCGCGCCTCCCGTACCGGCACGCTGTCCGGTCAGGACCAGCACACCGTCCTCGTACCGCCCCGGTGCAAGGGCCACGACACCGAGGTCGTCTTCGACCACTTCAACGGCGCCGCGCGCCTCAAGCGCCGCAAGCAAATCCGGCCGTCCGGAATGCTCAAGGCCGTCGGAAATCCAGAGCGTATCAAACGCCGTTTCCGGCAGGGTTAGAGCCACATTTTCCAATGCGCCTGCCTCGGGCTGCCAGGGTTGGGGCTGGATGCCGGGCAGTTGCGATTGCCATATCGCGGGGCTTGCAAAGCGCGGGTCTTCCGGCGCAGTCAGCTGGATCAGGGCCACTTCTCGCCCGTCCCGCGCCGCCGCATCAAGCCGCGCCTCGACCATCTTCATCTTGGCCGCCCATTGCCCCGCCCCGGCCCAGCCGCCATCCATCACGATCAGAAGCGGCGCATCGCTGGCGCGCTCCTCCGGCGGGTTCAGCACTGGCCCCGCAAGGCCAAGGATCACCGCCGCCACGGCAAGCGCCCGCAACATCAGCAACCACCACGGGGTCCGGTCGCTGACCGTGTCTTCGTCCTGCAAGCCCAGCAACAGCGCGACACCGGGAAACCGCCGCCGCACGGGGGCTGGCGGGATCGCGCGCAGGATCAGCCAGAGAACCGGCAGGGCCACCAGCGCCGCCAGCATCCAGGGCGCGGTAAATCCGATCGACAACAGACCCATCACAACCGCCTTTCCAGCGCACGGTGCAGCCACAACAGGGCCGATTGCGCCGAATGGCTGGTGTCATGCAGGCCGTATTGCCATCCCGTCGTGGCACACAGCGCCCGCAGCCGTTCCTTGCGTTCCGCCAAGCGTTTCAAATAGCGCTCCTGAAGATCCGAGGCCTTGTGCGTCTCGTGCACGAGGCTCTGGGCCATGCTTTCGAAAATGGCGCGGCCCCGATAGGGAAAACTCTCTTCCGCCGGATCAAGCACCTGCAACAGGACACCGCGAATACCCCGGTCTGCGGCCTTGAGGAGAGCGGCTTCCACGGCCTCGAGGTCACCAAGGAAATCCGAGACGAACAGGGCCCGCGAATGCGGCAGCATTGCCCGCGCTTCAGGTGTGCCATAATCCGCATCTTCGCCCTTGAGGAACATCTCGGTCAGGCGCAGGATCTGCCCTTCGCCACGGCGCGGCGGCAGGGTCGTGCCTGTCAGGCCGACGCGTTCGCCCGAGCGGATCAACAGGATCGCCACCGCCAGCGCCAGAACCCGCGCACGCTCGCCCTTGGACACCCCGTTTTTCTCGGAGGCAAACCCCATCGAGGCCGACTGGTCGACCCAGAGCATCACCGACTGGGCCACCTGCCATTCCCGCTGGCGCACGAACTGCGCATCACTTTTGGCCGAACGCCGCCAATCGATCATGCGTAGGGAATCTCCCGGCTGAACCGGACGGTACTGCCAGAAATCATCGCCAAGACCGGACCTGCGCCGCCCGTGTTCCCCAAGCAGAACCGTCCCCGCCAGATGCTCGGCCTGCGCCAGCAACGGCGGCAACCGCGCCGCTTCGCTTTCGGCACGGGTGCGCAACTGGGGGTAAGAGATCACGCGGCGGCTCCGATGCCGTCCATCCCGGCAAGGGTTTCGCGAATGAGGTCACCGACGGTTTCGCCACGTGCCCGCGCCACGAAGGTCAGGGCCATACGGTGGCTCAGAACAGGGGCGGCCATGTCGATCACGTCCTGCGGGCTTGGGGCAAGGCGGCCATGCAACAGCGCCTGTGCGCGTACCGTCATCATCAGCGCCTGAGCGGCCCGTGGCCCCGGCCCCCAGGCAACGCTTTCGCGCACGGCCTCGCTTGCCGAAGGGTCCCCGGGCCGGAAGGTGCGCACAAGATCAAGGATCATCTCGACCACGTTCTCGCCCACCGGAATGCGGCGCAAAAGGGTCTGGGCCGCGATCAGCTCTTCGGCGCTGAACACCTGATGCGCCTCTTCCTCGGCCACGCCGGTGGTGGCCAGAAGGATGTCTTTCTCGGTGTCCCGCGTCGGATAGGGCACGTCGATTTGTACGAGGAAACGGTCAAGCTGGGCCTCGGGCAGCGGATAGGTGCCTTCCTGTTCGATCGGGTTCTGGGTGGCCAGAACATGGAACGGTGCATCCAGCGGCCGGTCTGCCCCCGCAACCGTGACATTTTTCTCCTGCATCGCCTGCAACAGCGCCGACTGGGTGCGCGGGCTGGCGCGGTTGATCTCGTCGGCCATCAACAGCTGACAGAAGATCGGCCCCGGCACAAAGCGGAATTCGCGCGCGCCACCCTTGGCCTTTTCGAGAACTTCCGAGCCAAGGATATCCGCCGGCATCAGGTCCGGCGTGAACTGAACCCGGTTGCCGTTCAGACCCATCACCGTCGACAGGGTATCGACCAATCGGGTTTTTCCCAGCCCGGGCAGACCGATAAGCAGACCATGCCCCCCACACAGAAGCGCCGAAAGCGTGAGGTCAACCACCCGCTCCTGACCGATGAACCGCTTGGTGATCGCCTCTTTCGCCTGCCCCAGCTTGTCGCACAGGGATTCGATTTCGATCACCAGATTGGCGTCTTCGGTCATGACAACTCTCCTGTTTCGGCTATGTATATATCCTGACCTTATCTCGCCGGACGCAAATGGCAAAAACAATGAGCGGACAAATTCCTGTGAAACCAACGGCAGACGGCATCGCGGCCTCGGCCACGGCAGCCAAGAAAGACCGGGGCCTGCCCCCTGTGCACCTGTGGAACCCGCCCTTCATGGGCGACCTCGACATGCAAATTCTGCGCGACGGGTCGTGGATTCATGAAGGCGGGCGCATCAATCGCCCGCAACTGGTGCGGCTTTTTTCGACGATCCTGAAGAAAGAGGGCGAAAACTACTTTCTGGTGACCCCGGTCGAAAAGGTTGGCATCACGGTCGAGGATGTGCCTTTCGTGGCGGTCGATGTGGATATTGCGGGCGACGGGGACGGCCGTGTTCTGACCTTCACAACCAATGTCGAAGACACCGTTGAGGCCGGACCGGATGCGCCGATTCGGGTGGAACGCGATGGGGAGAGCGGCGAACCGGCGCCTTATGTCATGGTGCGTGCGGGTCTTGAGGCGCGGATAGATCGCAAGAGCTTTTACCGCATGGTCGATGCGGGCGAAGAGCGCGAAGTCGACGGTGAGGCGTGGTTCGGCGTGACCTCGAAAGGCGCTTTCTTTCCGATGATCCCCGCCAAAGACCTGTCCTGAAACAGGACAACCCCGGGCAGACCCCGGGGTTTCCAAGAGCCGGTTCAGGCTCAGTTCACTGCGGCAAAACCCGCATCCAGCGCCGACAACAGCGTCTGAACGTCGTCCGACGTCAGCACCAGCGGCGGTGACAGGATGATATTCGGGCCGGACACCCGCACCATCGCGCCCTCTTTGTAGGCGACCTCCTGAATGGTGCCGATGGTCTTTTTATCGATGGCGGCCTTGGTGTTGCGGTCGCTGACCAGTTCCATCGCGCACATCAGGCCCTCGCCGCCGCGCACGTCGCCGATCTGTTCATACTTCGCGCCCAGCGCCTGTAGGCCGGCATAAAGCTCGGCACCCCGCGCCGCCGCGTTGTCTTTGACGTTGAGTTTGAGCGTTTCCTGAACACAGGCAATCGCCGCCGCCGCGCCAACGGGATGGCCCGAATAGGTATAGCCATGGCCAATCGCGGCCTTGCCCGAGGTGTCGTTTTCAAAGACCTCTGCCACCTTCTCGGCGATCATCACCGCGCCGAAGGGGAAATAGCCGTTGGTAATCGCCTTGGCGGTCGACATCAGGTCGGGCTGCACGCCCCAATGGCGCGATCCGGTCCAGCTGCCAGTACGGCCGAACGCGGTGATCACCTCGTCCGCGATCAGCAGGATACCGTGCTTGTCACAGATCGCCCGCACCCCGCGCATAAAGCTCTCATGCGGTACGATCACGCCACCGGCACCAAGGATCGGCTCCATGATCATCGCCGCGATGGTGCCCGCGCCCTGGAAGGCGATCTCGTCCTCCATTGCCTGCAGGCACAGCGCCGCCAGCTTTTCGGGATCGGTTTCGTTGAACGGGTTGCGATAGGTATAGGGCGCCGGAATGTGGTAGCAGCCGGGCAAGAGCGGCTCGTACTGGGTGCGGAAGTTGGCGTTCCCGTTGACCGAGGCCCCGCCCATGTGGGTGCCGTGATAGCCCTTTTTCAGCGAAAGAAACTTAGTCCGCCCCTCTTCGCCGCGGACCTTGTGGTACTGACGGGCAAGGCGCAGCGCGGTTTCCACCGAATCCGATCCGCCAGAGGTATAGAAGGCGCGGGTCAGACCATCGGGTGCATAGAAATCGCGCAGCATCTCGGAAAGTTCGATGATCGCGTCATTGGTGGTGCCACGGAAGGTCGAGTAATAGGGAAGCACGTCCAGCTGGCGGGCAATCGCCTCTTTGATCGGCTGGCACGAAAACCCGAGGTTCACGTTCCAGAGGCCGCCCACGCCGTCCACCACTTCGTGGCCGTCGACATCGGTAATGCGCACGCCCTGTGCGCCGGTCACGATGGTCGGCGGGTTGTTCAGGCAATCGGCGGGATGCGCCATCGGATGCCAAAGCGACTTGGCATTCTTTTCTTTGAGGAAGTTGCTGTCTTTCATGGATCAGACCTTTCGGGACGGAGGATTACGCGGGCACGACGAGAGATTCGCCGGCCTTCTGTTTGAATTCATCGGGGACAAAGCCGCCAAGCAGGCGGGTCATTTCAAGCGAGGCCTGCATGACCTCGTGGCGGATGGTGTTGCGCAACCCGTCGGTCATACGCGCGACCGGGGCCGCGACGGCAATCGCACCGTAACAGGATTGTCGCGCATCAAAGATCGGGCACGCGTGCGAGTGCACATCCATTTCATGGCCGCTGACCGATTCCGCGACACCGATCCGGCGCGCCTCGGCAAGGCGCGCGCGAATGGCGTTGGGGTCAGTTTCGGTTTGTTCGGTCTTTTTCTGAAGCGGTCCTGCAAGCACGGTGTCAACAAAGTCGGCGGGGCTGAAGGCAAGCACGGCGTGGCCGGAACTTGTCGAGTGAAACTCGATCTGTTCGGCGTCTTCCATCGTCACGCGGGTGCCGTGCAGCGCGCTATAGGCAAAGCTGACGACATGCAGCTTGTCGCCCTGGCGGATCGACATATGGGCGGTTTCGCCGGTGGCATCGCACAGGCGCGACAGGACTTTCTGGGCCACTTCACGCGTGGGAACGGCGGCTTCGCGCAGCGCCGCAAGGCGCGGATAGACCGGTCCTAGACGGTATTCACGGCCCGTTCCGACCTGTTCGACGAATCCCTGTTCGGCCAATTCAGTCAGTAAACGATAGACAGTTGCCTTGTTCATGCCGGACAGGCGGGTCATCTCGCTCAAACCGATCTCGGATTGGGCACGCGAGAAATAACCCAACAGTGACAATGCTTTGGCTACCGTACCCATCAGACTTTCATTCGCTCCCGCTTGTGTTTTCTGCCCCCGCGTCATCGAAAATGTGGGGCGCTTCTTAAAAGTGTTGACAGAAAGATAGTTAACCTGTCAATCTATTTTCGAACCTTTGGTTTAAATAATGAACCGATCCAAAATAGATCGAACAGGGAGACGACTATGAAAACCAAAACGCTTCTGGGCACCGCCCTTGCATTTGGCATGGCAACCCTCGGTGGGGCCGCCATCGCCGAATATCCTGAAAAGCCGGTGAGCTTCATCGTGCCGTGGCCTCCGGGTGATCTCGAAGACGTGCTGACCCGCATGATCGCCGAAGACTTCCAGGCCGAATACGGCATCTCGGCAGCCGTGGTGAACAAGCCCGGCGGTGGCGGTGGCCCCTTCCCGGGTGCGATCGACGTGGCAACCGCGCCTGCGGATGGCTACACCATCGGCTCGTTCGTGCCCGCGGTTCCCGTGATCGGCCACGAGATCGGTATTGATGAACTGGCCGACGAAGTCTTCGAGCCGGTCGGCATCTTCCTCACCTACCCCTTCGTCATCGCCACCAGCGTGGATGCGCCTTACTCCTCGATGGCGGAACTGGCGGAACACGCGAAATCGAACGACGTGGCCCTGGGCCACTTTGGCGCGGTCCTGACCCCGACCAAGGTGACCATGGCCTATGCAGTCAACGCAGGCTTCGAGTGGGGCTCGGACGCGGCCTTTGACGCGCTCGACTGCAACACGCTGGCCTCGGGTGACGCGGATGTCATCAACACCACGCTGCAGCTGATCCTGCCCTGCCTCGACAAGGTGAAGGTTCTGACCTCGATCACCGGCGAGCGTATCCCGCTGGTGCCGGATGCCCCGACCATCGGTGAACTGGATGCGTCTCTCGACATCGCCCTGTGGAACGGCCTGTTCGTTCACAAGGACACCCCGGCAGACGTCCGTGAGAAAATCGCCGCCGTCGCCGCCAAGACCGTCATGAGCGACCGGGCACAAGCCGTCGCGAAAGAGACCGGTGCACAGGTCTACTGGTCGGATGCCGCTGCTTCGGCAGAGATCATCGCCAAGGACAAGGCGACCACGGCCCACATCGGCAAACTGCTCGAGTAACCCCTGACAAACGGGCCGGAGGTGCACGAACCCCCGGCCCTTTCTGTATCCAGAGGCTGGACAGATGAGTGACCCAAAATACAGCACCTTCAGAGGCCCCCTGCGCGGACAGATCCTGTTTGCCATCGTTTTCCTGCTGGCGGCGCTGTTTCTCATGTCGCAGCTTGGCGACCAGACAAAATGGTTCAAACGGACCAAGTTCTTTGCCCAGCCGCGGTTCTGGCCGATGGTGTCGATTGGCGGCATGGTGATCTTTGGCGGGCTGCACCTTTGGAAACTGCCGCGCCGCAAGTTCGTGACCGCCGATTACACCGAGTGGAAGATCTGGTTCTTCGCCATCGAATGGGTGTTCTGGTTCCTCGCCTACGTGATGCTTGTGCCGCTGATCGGCTATCTGCCGGTGACGATGGTCTTCATGCCGATCATGTGCTGGCGGATGGGGTATCGCAGCAAATCGATGCTGTGGATTTCGGTCGCCTTTGGCGCTGCCGTCGTGGTGCTGTTCAAATCCTTCCTCGACGTGAAAATCCCCGGCTCCCTGCTCTACGAGTATCTGCCCGGTGCGATGCGCAACTTCTTCATTCTGAATTTCTGAGGATACACACATGGACCTCCTCCTCTCCTCAGTCGACATTCTGGCGCGCTGGGATGTTCTGCTCGCCCTCCTCGCAGGCTCGGTTGGTGGCGTTCTGATTGGCGCCATTCCCGGTGTCGGCCCTGCCGTGGCCATCGCCATCCTGCTGCCCGCGACCTTCTCGATGGACCCAATTGTCGGGCTCACCGTTCTCTTGGGTATCTACGGCTCGTCCATGTACGGCGGCGCGATTCCGGCGATCCTGATCAACACGCCCGGCACTGCCGTGAACGCGCTCACCACCTATGACGGCTATCCGATGACCGCGCGGGGCGAAGCGCGGCGCGCGCTGTCGCTGGCCTATTCGGCCTCGTTCTTCGGCGGCATCTTCTCGGTGGTCTGCCTCATCCTTTTTGCCCCGATCCTGGCCAAGATCGCCCCAATGTTCGGCAGTCGCGAAATCTTTCTCGCAGCCCTCCTCGGCATCATTCTGGTGATCGTGGCGCACCGTGGTCAGGCCCTGATCGCCGCCGCGCTGGCCTGTTTCGGCGTCTTCCTCAACACCGTCGGCCTCGAGCCGGTGAAATACTCCAAACGTTTCACCTTTGATCAGTCTTTCCTGTCTTCGGGCGTGAACCTGATCGTTGTGGTTCTGGGTCTCTTTGCCCTCTCGCAGGCCTTCTACCTGTTGCAGGGCGATGACGAGAAAGTCCGCATGACCAAGCTGCGCGGCGGCATGTTCCAGGGCCTGCGCGAACTGGCGCGGCACCCGCGCGTGGCCGGTGTCTCGGGCACCTTTGGCGTGGTGATGGGCATGATCCCCGGCGTCGGCGAATTCACCGCCCAGTTCCTGAGCTACACCTACGCGCAGAAATCTTCGAAACGTCCGCAGGACTTTGGCCACGGGTCCTCCGAAGGCCTGATCGCGGCCGAAACCGCCAACAACGCCGTGCCGGCCGCCGCCATGGTGCCCCTGCTGGCGCTTGGCATTCCGGGCGAGGCCCTGACGGCGATGATGCTCTCGGTGTTTTACGTGCATAACGTGGTGCCCGGCCCGCAGCTGTTCCAGAACCAGATGGACTTCGTGGTTGCCCTCTACCTCGCCCTGCTGGCGCTGAACGTGCTGGTGCTGGTGTTCCTGCTGTTTGCCACAAACCACCTGATCAAGGTGGTGAAGATTCCCAACCGGTTCCTCGGCGTCTGTATCCTCGTACTGAGTTTCGTCGGCGTCTACAGCCTGCGCAACTCGGTCACCGACTGCCTGATCGCGGCCTGTTTCGGCATCTTCGGTTTCGTTCTCAAACGCCTGTCCCTTCCGGCTGTTCCGATCATCCTCGGCATGGTTCTGGGCGGCATCATGGAGGTCAAGCTGCGTGCCGGCATGGCACGGGTAAAAACCCCCTTCGACTTCATTGACCGCCCGATCGCAATGATCCTCTTCCTGATGATCCTGGGCGTCCTGTTCATCCATTTCCGCCGAGTCTGGCTGGATCGCAAAGCAATCAAGGAGGCCAAATGGTCGACCAAACACGCATCGACGAACTTCGGCATGCACCTGTTCCGCCGCAAAAGCTATTTGTTGAGGGAACGTGGACGGAAGGTTCGGGAGAAACACTTGAAGTACAATCCCCGATCGACGGACAAACGCTAACCACACTGGTCCGCGCCTCTGCCGACGATGTGAACACCGCGGTGGCCTCGGCCCGCGCCGCCTTTGAAGATGGCCGCTGGAGCCGCATGGCACCGGCAGGCCGCAAGAAGGTGCTGATGCGGCTGGCCGAGCTGATCGAACAGAACGCCGTGGAACTGGCGGTTCTGGGCGTGCGCGACAACGGCACCGAGTTCAACATGGCCCTCAAGGCCGAGCCGGGCTCGGCTGCGGGCACCTTCCGCTACTACGCCGAGGCGCTCGACAAGGTGTATGGCGAAGTTGCCCCAACCGATCCGTCGGTTCTGGGTCTTGTCCACAAGGAACCCGTGGGCGTAGTTGGGGCCATCGTGCCGTGGAACTTCCCGCTGATGATCGGCGCATGGAAGCTCGCTCCGGCGCTGGCGATGGGCAACTCCGTTGTGCTGAAACCGGCGGAAACTGCGTCTCTATCCCTGCTGAAACTGGCCGAACTGGCCTCGGAAGCGGGCCTGCCTGACGGTGTCCTGAACGTGGTCACCGGCCAGGGGGCCGTGGCGGGCGAGGCGCTCGCGCTGTCGATGGATGTCGATGTGTTGGTCTTTACCGGCTCTGGCGGCGTCGGCCGTCGCCTGCTGGAGTACTCTGCTCGCTCAAACTTGAAGCGCTGTTACTTGGAGCTTGGCGGAAAATCCCCGAATATCGTCTTTGCCGATGCGCCCGATCTCGAAGAGGCTGCCAAGGTGTCCGCCATGGGCATCTTCCGGAACTCGGGTCAGGTGTGCGTGGCAGGGTCTCGACTTTTGGTCCAAGAGTCCATCCATGACGAGTTTGTCGAGACCCTTTCCCGCCACGCGGCGGCGCTCAGGGTTGGCAACCCGCTTGATCTCGACACCCACGTGGGTGCGGTCAACTCTCTCACACAGCTTGAAGGCAACCTTGGCTTCATCGACAGCGCCCATGCCGATGGCAACACCATCGCGCTTGGCGGCAATCGCATCCTGCAAGAGACCGGCGGCTTTTATATGGAGCCGACCATCGTGACCGGCGTGAAACCCACCGACCGCGTCGCCCAGCAAGAGGTCTTTGGTCCGGTTCTGGGTGTTCTGCCCTTCAAGACCGAGGAAGAGGCCATCGCCATTGCCAACAGCACCGATTATGGCCTTGCCGCCGGTGTCTGGACCTCCGACCTTGGCCGTGCCCACCGCATGATCCGCGGCGTACGTTCGGGGGTGATCCACGTGAACACCTATGGCGGCGCCGACAACACCGTGCCGCTGGGGGGGCACAAGCAATCGGGCAATGGCCACGACAAATCCCTGCATGCGCTCGACAAATACGTCGACCTGAAAACCGCTTGGATCAAGCTATGAATGTCGCTGCAAAAAACCTGATCGACCGGCGCGCAAAGCTGCTCGGCCCCAATGTCAGCACCTTTTACGAAGAGCCCGTGCATATCGTGCGCGGCCAAGGGGTCTGGGTCTGGGATGCCGACGGCAACAAGTTCCTCGACTGTTACAACAACGTGCCCCACGTCGGACATTGCCACCCCAAGGTGGTCGAAGCGATCTGCCAACAGGCAGGCACGCTGAACACCCACACGCGCTATCTGCACGAGGGCATTCTGGACTATGTCGAGGCGCTCACCGACACCTTTGCCGATCCGCTGAACACCGCGATCATGACCTGCACGGGCTCCGAGGCCAACGACATCGCCCTGCGCATGGCGCGCGGCATCACCGGCAATACCGGCGTGATTGCCACGGACCACACCTACCACGGCAACACCATGGCGGTGTCGCAACTGTCCTGCACCAATCCGCCCCCGGATCGCTGGGACAACGTGGCCTTTGTGCCCGCACCCGACAGCTATCGCCCCCTGGGTGGTGAGCCCGGCATGGCCCATGCCCAGGCCTTTGCGGCAGAGGTCGAAAAGGCCATCGCCGATCTCAAGGCCCGTGGCCATGGTCTCGCGGCGATGATCATCTGCCCCTATTTCGCCAACGAAGGCTTTCCCACCCTCGAAAAGGGCTGGCTGCAACCCGCCATTGACGCGGTGCGCAAGGCTGGCGGCATCGTCATCGCCGACGAGGTCCAGCCCGGGTTTGGCCGTTTGGGCACCGATTTCTGGGGCCACCAGAAGGCGGGCTTCCTGCCCGACGTGGTGACCATGGGCAAACCGATGGCCAACGGCCACCCGGTTGGCGGCGTCGTGACCAGCATGGAGATCATGTCGGCCTTCCGAAAGAACTTCCGCTATTTCAACACCTTCGGCGGCAACCCCGTCTCGGCGGCGGCGGCCCATGCCACCCTCAGGGTGGTGCAGGAAGAGGGGCTGATGGAAAACGCCCGCACGGTGGGGGACTATGCCCGCGACGGGCTGCGCAGGCTTGCCGAAACCCACGCCTGCATTGGCGACGTGCGCGGCTCGGGCCTGTTCTTCGGGGCCGAGATGGTGCTTGATCGCGAAACCCGCGCTCCGGCCACGGCCTTTACCAAGAAGATCGCCAATGCCATGCGCCAAAAGGGCGTTTTGCTGAACTTCCTTGGCATCCACTACAACGCGCTCAAGATCCGCCCACCGTTGCCATTCACGAAAGAACAGGCCGACATCCTGCTGGAACGGCTGGACGAAGCCCTGCACGAAACGCCGCTGGAACCATGAGCGACACGATCCTCAATGAGGCGCTGCGACAATGGGGGGTGTCCGGCAACCCTCACCTCGTGGCGCAACGGGAAAATCACGTCTATGCGGTGCAAAAGGACGGGACGAAATATGCCTTGCGCCTGCATCGCCCCGGCTATCGCACCCAGGCGGAACTGCGCTCGGAACTCGACTGGATGCAGCATCTCGTGGGGGCGGGCCTGACCGTTCCGACGCCGGTGCCGTCACAGCAGGGCGTCCTTCTGGCCACGATCAACGGCCAGAACGTCAGCGTGCTGACATGGCTGTCCGGCACCCCGATCGGCGAGGGCACCGAGATCACACAAGGCACCCCCACCGAAGTTGCGGGGCGGGTTGGCCGTGAAATGGCCCGCCTGCACACCGTAACGGATGCATGGGAGACACCAGCGGGGTTTTCGCGCCCGCGCTGGACGGCCCCCGAGATCCTTGGCGAGACCCCGTTGTGGGGCCGCTTCTGGGAACATCCGCATCTTTCGCAGGACGACACCGCCCTGTTGCAGGCGGTGCGTCTCAAGGCCGCCGAAGACTGCGCAGCGATGGATCAGGATATCGGCCTGATCCACGCCGACCTGCTCACGGAAAACCTGCTGGTCGAGGGTGACCGGATCGGCATCCTCGACTTTGACGATTGCGCCATCGGCTATCGCGCCTTCGAACTCGCAACCTTCCTGTTGCGCTATCTCGAACGCCCCGATTTTGGCGAGATCCGCGCCGCGCTGGTGCAGGGCTATGCCGCCCGCCGCCCGATCCCGTCCGAAGAACTGGATCTGGCGTTGCTGCTGCGCGCACTCACCTATGTTGGCTGGATCATTCCACGCCTCGACGAACCCGGCGGATACATCCGCTCGACCCGCATGATTGCCCGGGCCACGCGCCTGGCCCAAGATTACCTGGAAGGGAGACCATGATGAGCCAGGACAAAACCATCCTTGTGGTTGGCACCTACGACACCAAGGACGACGAGTTGAATTACATGTGCGAGTGCATCCGCGGACAGGGCGGCAACGTCCTGTCGATGGACATCAGCGTGCTGGGTGACCCGTCCGAGCCAACCGATTATTCCAAGCACGATGTTGCCGAAGAAGGCGGGTCTTCGATTCAGGCAGCCATCGACAGCGGCGACGAAAACACTGCCATGCAGATCATGGCGCGTGGCGGGGCCACCCTTGCCCTGCGCCTTTATCGCGAAGGCAAGGTGCATGGCGTTGTCGTGCTTGGCGGCACGATGGGCACCGATGTTGCGCTCGACATCTGTCAGGCGCTGCCGCTGGGGGTGCCGAAATACGTGGTCTCTACCGTGTCCTTTTCGCATCTCCTGCCACCCGAACGCCTTGCCGCCGACATCCAGATGATCCTCTGGGCCGGCGGGCTTTATGGTCTGAACTCGGTCTGCAAATCCTCCCTGTCGCAAGCCGCCGGCGCCGTCCTTGGTGCCGCCCGCGCGGTCGAAGCCCCCTCGCGCGACAAGCCGCTGATCGGCATGACATCCTTTGGCAAGACCATCCTGCATTACATGGTCACCCTGAAACCGGCATTGGAAGCACGCGGCTTCGAGGTCGCCGTGTTCCACGCCACCGGCATGGGCGGGCGGGCCTTTGAATCGCTGGCTTCGGAAGGCGCCTTTGCCTGCGTCATGGATTTCGCCACGCAGGAAGTGGGCAACCACCTGATGGGCGGTTTGTCGGCCGGGGCGGATCGCCTGACCAACGCGGGGGCCTCGGCGACGCCGCAGATCGTGGCCCCGGCCTGTTACGACCTTGTCGACATGGTGGGCTGGAAACCCCTGCCCGACCGCATGAGCCACAAACCCGCGCATGACCACAACCGCCTGCTGAAATCGGTGGTTCTGGATGCAGAGGAACGCCGCGAAGTGGCCCGCACCCATGCCGAGAAACTGGCCACGGCCAAGGGCAAATCGGTCTTCATCATGCCCAAGGGCGGTTGCAACGAATGGGATCGCCCCGGCGCCGACCTGCATGATGCCGAGGGCCTTGCCGCCTTTGTCGACGAGATCGAGGCCACCCTGCCCGAAACCGTGACCTACATCCCGCTGGAGGCGCATATCAACGATGCCGTTTTCTGCGACACGGTGCTCGAGGTGTTTGACGGCTGGGTCGCTGACGGCACCATCAAGACTGCGTAAATGCAAAAGGGCGGCCGCTTGGCCGCCCTCACTTTTTTTGGGGAATTGGGCTTATTTAGGGTCTGATTTTCCGTCGTACCGCGCCTGCCATTCCTTGAGGATACGGGCGCGGTTGTTGGCGGCGAATTCGAAATCATTGTCGATCATGCCTGCCTGCAACCCTTCGGGGAAATGCTCGACCGGCTTGGCGATTCCGGGAATGGCCAGCACGGCATAGCCCTTGTTGTACATCCGGTTTGCCTCTTCGGTGACCGCGAAGTCCACCAGCTTCTGCGCCGCTTCAAGGTTCATGGTGCCGGCCACGATGGCCGTGGCCTCCATGTCCCAGCCCACACCCTCGCTTGGCACGATAATCTCGAGCGGAGCACCGGCGGCCTTGGATTTGGCACCACGGAAGGCAAAGCTGATCCCGATCGGAATTTCGCCCGCCGCCGCCAGCTTGCAGGGCTTGGAGCCCGAGTGGGTATAGCGCGCGATATTCTCGTGCAGACCGTCCATATAGGCCCAGCCGCCCTCTTCTCCGAACATCTGCAACCAGCTTGACACGTCAAGGAACCCGGTGCCCGACGAGTTCGGGTTGGGCATGATCAGATGCCCCTTGTACTGCGGATCAAGCAGGTCTTTCCACGACGTAGGAACCGCCAGACCAAGCTTTTCGGCCTCGACTGTGTTGTAGCAAACCGAGGCCACCCAGGCGTCCATACCGGTCCAGTAGGGTGGATTGTCCGCGTCGACAAACTTGGAATCCAGCTTTTCGACACCCGCCGGTGCATAGGGTTCCAGCATCCCTTCGGATTTCAGCAACAGAAGCGAAGTCGCCGCCAGCCCCCACACCACATCGGCCTGTGGATTGTTCTTTTCCGCCAACAGCTTGGCCGTCACGATCCCGGTCGAATCCCGCACCCAGTTGATGGTGATATCCGGATGCTGCTCGTTGAATTTCGCGGCATAGCGGGCGAGATCCTCGGCCTCGATCGCCGAATAGACGGTCAGTTCGGTTTCCGCCACCGAGGCCGTCGCGATCCCCAACCCCGCCAGAGCCGCGAGAAGAAATTTCGATTTGCGCATCATGTCCCCCTAATGAACTTTCGCATTTGTATAATTTGTCGATCTTGAACTCTTTGATTTCAGTGAAAATAACGGTATTTGTATATTTCTCAACAGAAACTGTGACGCAGGTGCCTGCGTGTTTCAAACCGCCATGGCCCCGCCCCCCGGGCCTGCGCGCCTGTTGCGGGTTTTCCAAAACCGAAAAACTTCCTACATATCCTGTCATGAAAATCGCCTACACCATGACTCGCGGCAGGGGCGAGCTTGACCGCCTGCTTGCCGATTTCGCCGAAACGCTGGGCGCGCGCGGCGTGCGCACCTGCGGTATCGTCCAGATCAACACCGATTGCGGCTCGGGCCATCGCTGCGACATGGACGTGCAGGTTCTACCCGACGGGCCACGCATCCGGATTTCCCAGTATCTCGGCAAGGAGTCGAAAGGCTGCCGCCTTGATCCGGCCTCGCTCGAAACCTCGGTCGCGGAAGTGGGCCGCCGAATGGAAGAGGATTTCGACATCTTCATCCTCAACAAGTTCGGCAAGCAGGAATCCGAGGGCCGGGGCTTTCGTCACCTGATCGGCGATGCTTTGGCGCGCGGGGCTTCGGTTCTGGTTGGCACCAATCCGTTGAATGCGGAAAAGTTCGAAGACTTCACCGACGGCGCCGCCACCAGCATCGCCCCTGATCTCGACGCCCTGTTGCGCTGGTACGAAAGCCCTAAATAAACACCGCCCGCCGGATCAGGTTCAGGGCGGCAATGGTCAGAACAATCAGCGTCGCCTTGCGAAAGGTCTCCTGATCGATCTGGTCGTGAATGCGGGTTCCGATCCACATGCCGAACATCGCCGGTGGCAAAAGCCCGATCGACAGCGGCAGGGTCTCCCAGCGCAAGACACCCGATGTCAGGTGCGCGGCCAACAGGGCCACCGCCCCCAGCCCGTAGATCACCCCCTGCACGCGAATCTGTTCGGTCTTTTCGGTGTTCAGTGCGGTCAGGTACAGAACGGTCGGCGGCCCCCAGACACCCGACAGCCCGCCAACGATCCCGGCAAACCCGCCCACGGCCATCTCGGCGCGCGCATTGGCAACGGTCAGGCGAATCTGGACACCCAAAAGCTGAAGCCCGGCAAAGATCGCAACCGGCACGCCGATCACCAGCAACAGGATATTTTGCGGAAGAACCGGCACGAACTGGGCCGAGATCAGGAGAAAGACAAGCCCCGTCCAGAGGAACACCCGGAACTTCTTGACCGAGGCAATCGCCGCGCCCACGCCCTGGCGAAGCGCCTGCACACCGTTCGACACAAGGGTCGGCAGGATCAACCCCGCCAGTGCCAGTTCAGGTGCCATGAGCGAGCTTAGGCCGGAGATCAGCACCATCGGCATACCGAATCCCACCATGCCCTTGATCAGCCCCGCCAGCAGGGCCACCAGCACAGCCAGAAGGAAAACCACAGGGTCGAGGGAAGATAACAGCAGGTCCATGCCCAAGGTATAAGCGGCCTAGCGCTGCACCGCAAAAAATCAACGCGCAACAAACGAACAATTTCCAATAAACAAAAGTATTATTGTTGCGCTGCATGTGCAAACAGATTATGTCACAGTGCAGCAATGTGAAGGACATGAATCATGGCCCATGACGGACAGGACCTGACGATGACAAACTCTGTAATTCTTCCCGATCTCCTTGCCCTGACCGGCGCGGCTGTTGCCCCGGTCAAGGCACTGCTTGAGACCGCAACCGCAACCCTGCGTGAAACCGTATCTGCCGATGGCCGCGTTTCCGGCAGCCTTCTGGAACAGAACCAGGCAGCCGCGCATGGTCTGTCGTGGCTGGCAACCTACGAACAATCCCTGACCCAGATGCAAGCCTGGGCCGAACGTCTTCAGGGCGAGGGCAAGTTCGGTGAGATGGAACAGCTGATTCACCAGATCGCCTTTGGTGAGTACCTGAACCAGATCAAGGGCGGCATCCCGATGAGCCAGGGCGAGATTGTCCGCCTTGGCGATCTTGGCCTTGGCGTTGACGCGCTGTCGGGTCTCAACACCGCCGAGATCGATGCGCTTTGCACCTCGGGCAACACCCAGAACGCCCGTATGCGCCTTGTCGAACTGATGCAGGACAACGCGGGCCACGCCACCTTTGGCGCCTCGGGCCTCGATGAAGAACTCGAGATGATCCGCGAACAGTTCCGTCGTTACGCCGACGAACGCGTGGTGCCCCATGCCCACGAATGGCACCTCAAGGATGATTACATCCCGATGGAAATCCTCGAAGAGCTGGCCGAAATGGGCGTCTTCGGCCTGACCATCCCCGAGGAATACGGCGGTCTTGGCCTGTCCAAGGCCTCGATGGTCGTGGTGTCGGAAGAACTGTCGCGCGGCTATATCGGTGTTGGCTCGCTCGGCACCCGCTCGGAAATCGCGGCCGAACTGGTCGAGGCCGGCGGCACCGAGGAACAGAAACAACACTGGCTGCCGAAATTGGCCAGCGCCGAAATCCTGCCGACCGCCGTGTTCACTGAACCGAATACCGGTTCCGATCTCGGCAGCCTGCGCACCCGCGCCGTGAAAAACGCCGATGGCGACTACGAGATCACCGGCAACAAGACCTGGATCACCCACGCGGCCCGCACCCACGTAATGACCCTGCTGGCGCGCACCGATCCGAACTCGACCGACCACCGCGGCCTGTCTATGTTCCTTGCCGAGAAAACCCCGGGCGACGACGAGAACCCCTTCCCGACCGAAGGCATGACCGGCGGCGAGATCGAGGTGCTTGGCTATCGCGGCATGAAGGAATTCGAACTGGGCTTTGACAGCTTCAAGGTCAAGAAAGAGAACCTGCTTGGCGGCGAAGAAGGCCAGGGCTTCAAACAGCTGATGAAAACCTTTGAAGCGGCCCGCATCCAGACCGCCGCCCGCGCCATCGGCGTGGCCCAGAACGCGCTTGAGGTCGGCATGCAATACGCCGAAGACCGCAAGCAGTTTGGCAAGTCGCTGATCAACTTCCCCCGCGTCGCCGGCAAGCTGGCGATGATGGCGGTCGAGATCATGGTCGCGCGTCAGCTGACCTATTTCTCGGCCTGGGAAAAAGACCACGACCAACGCTGCGACCTCGAGGCCGGCATGGCCAAGCTGCTGGGTGCCCGCGTGGCATGGGCCGCCGCCGACAACGCGCTGCAAATCCACGGCGGCAACGGCTTTGCGCTGGAATACCAGATCAGCCGCATCCTCTGCGACGCGCGCATCCTGAACATCTTCGAAGGCGCCGCTGAAATCCAGGCCCAGGTCATCGCCCGCCGCCTGCTGGGCTAGAGTTCAGGCCTCACGATATCCAGGCTATGCCGCCCACCACTTCCAAAAGCCCCGGAGCGTTTTCGCTGCGGGGCTTTTTCGTCAGAAACACCTCAGAAGATGAAATCCGCTGCGCCCAGATCGCCAAGGTTCACGTTCAAGAGGGTGATCGTGTTGCCGGCCCCGGCGTCGATCACCACGTCTGCGCCGACCTGGCTCATGTGACCACCTGAAATGTCGGCAAAGCTGATGATGGAAGAGACCGCCACGAGGTTGATCTTCTCGTTGTTGTTGGTCGCCTCAAAGCCCTGGATCACATCGACACCGAAGCCATCGGCAAAGACAAACTCATCGGACCCGGTGCCACCGATCAACCGGTCGTTGCCCGTGTCGCCACTCAGGACATCAGCCCCCTTGCCCCCATTCAGCGTATCGTTGCCCACTCCGCCATTCAGAGTGTCCTTGCCATCCTCGCCCAGTTGCAGATCGTTGTCACCGCCACCTGCCAACAGGTCATTGCCCACGCCACCGCGCAGCGTGTCATCGCCCTGCTGCCCGCGCAGCGTGTCATTGCCATCCGCCCCCTTGAGCAGGTCGAGGCCCTCTTCCCCCAACAGGGAATCCGCGCCCGCACCGCCTTCCAGCGTGTCATCGTCAAGACCGCCGCTCAGGGTATCATTGCCGTTCTCACCCTGAAGCAGGTCGTTGTCCTCCCCGCCAATCAGCGAGTCGGCCCCAAATCCCCCTTTGAGGCTATCGTCGCCCTGATCACCCTGAAGCGTATCATTACCACGTTGCCCCCTCAGAAGGTCAGCGCCAATGCCCCCGCTCAGGTCGTCGTCACCCTTGCGCCCTGCCAGCGTATTGCTGCCTTCGTTACCGACCATCACATTGGCCAGCGCATTGCCCCGGCCATCAAGGTCCACTGTCCCCAACAAGGTCAGGTTTTCCAAGTTCTGCGCCAGCGTGTAGGTGACGAGGCTCTGAACCTCGTCGGTTCCCGCGTCCAGGTCTTCGACAAGAAGCATGGCTGCATCGTCGATGATATAGGTATCGTCACCATCGCCGCCCCGCACCGAGCCGGTCACGGTACCGCCGCGCCCGTCGAACAGGTCTGCGCCGCCCAAAAGATCGACATTCCCGGTGATCTTCCCGGAGTTTACGACGGTCTCGTTGCCATGATCCCCTCTCAAGGCCAGGCTTGTCGGGTCCCCGCCCGAGATCGTGCCCGAGTTGATCAGCGCGTTTTCGGCGTTTGTAAGCGTGTTGAAATCGACCCCGTGGAAAAGACCCGCAAGAACACCCGTATTGATCACCTTGTTACCGGTGCCCTGGACCTCGACACCTAACTGGTCCCCGTTGATCACGCCGGAATTGGACAGAAAGCTATTGTCGCCGTCCAGCAGCACCCCGTCAGTTGCCCCGAAAATCGTGCCGGAATTGGTCACACTCGCCGCGTCCCCGATCATCTGGACCCCGCGGTCCGCCAATCCTGTGACAGTGCCCCGGACGATCACCTCGTGATTGTTCCCCGCCATCTCGATGCCGTCGCTGGCACCGAACACCGAACCGGTTTCCAGCACTTCCACCGAGTTGCTGGCCGAGTTCGTGTCTGAATCGATGCCGTCCAGTTCACTGTAAATCGACCCCGAGACCGCAAGCTGGTTGCCGGTGAACGTCAGGAAATCGAACCCGTCGGATGTGTTCGTAATGTAGCGACCATTCAGCAGCACCCACAGGTCACCATTCGCATCCGCATCAACGCCCGTCGTCGTATTGAAAATCATTCGAACAGCCATAACCGACCCTCCCAAATCCAATTCTGATCCCGCCAGTCTACCAGATTCGGGCCCCACCCTATGAAACTGGGGGTCCTACGGTCCAAACTCGCCGACTGTTCGAATGTCGTGAAACATCCGATCTTTACAGTATCCCTGCGATTTCAGAGCTTTGGAGTGTTGGTGTCGTTGCACTGCCTAATTTGGGATCATAGACCCTATCAGAGAGGGCAGAGTATCTGGCGCAACCTGCAACAGATTGTCGCCGCAATGCAGCATTTTCAATGCCGCGCTTGCAAAACATCCAACACCCCCGTACCCATTTCCCATGTCTTCGACTCGCCTCTCCCCCGACAGCTGGATTCAAGCCGGCTTTGATGCGCTGATTGCGCAGGGGCCTGCTGCGCTCAAGGCAGAGGCGCTGGCCCGCGATCTCAAGACGACGAAGGGCTCGTTCTACTGGCATTTCAAGGATGTTCCGGCCTTCCACAACGCCATGCTTGAGCGGTGGGAAACCACCAGCCTTGCCCGTTTCGAAGACGCCGCCAACAGCGACGATCCCCCGGTGCAACGCCTGCGCCACCTTGCGCAGGTCGTCGAGAAGGAAGATGTCGCCGATACCCGCCGCGCGGTGGAACCGGCGATCCGGGCCTGGGCACATGGTAACGACAAGGTGGCCCAGTCGGTTGCCCGCGTTGACGCCCGCCGCATGGAAGAGCTTGATCGCCTGCTGGCCGAAGTGGGCCTGTCCAATCCCGAACTCTCGCGCATCATCTATGCCGCCAACCTTGGCATGGCCGAACTCTCGGGCCGTGACGGGCAGGCCAATGATGATGCCCTGGGCACCTTGGTGGATCTGGTTCTCGCCCTATATGGGTAGGATGACACGTATCTTTCTCGGGCTTGTTCTCGCCCTCACCCTCTCGGCCTGCTTCAAGGATGAAACCCTGACCGGATATGGCGGTGATCGCCTCTGGCAGTTGGCCGAACTGGACGGCACCCCCTTCACCGCCCGCGCCACGATCCGATTTGACAAGGACGGCAAGGTGTCCGGCCAGGCCGCCTGCAACCGCTTTTTCACCCAGCAATCCGCGCCCTACCCCTGGGTCGAATTCGGCCCCATCGGCAGCACCAAGATGGCCTGTCCCGACCTTGAGGCCGAAAGCGCCTATCTTGGCGCATTGGCCGAGATGAGCCTTGTCGAGGTCAGCGGCGACGTGATGATCCTGAGCAACGATGAGGGGCGCAGAATGGTGTTCACGGCTGCGCCAGACGGCGGCTGAACAGGTCCATCAACCGCCCCCGCGCTTCGGGCAGGGGCTTGTGGCCCAGCTCGGGCGCCAGCTTGTTCTCCATGAAGTATCCGGTTGTGCCAAGCGCCTGAAGGACCTCGTGATCCGGCGCATCGCCCTGCCCCAGCAACACCGGCGGCAGCGGCAACAGGCGATCCGCCCATTCCCCGGCCCCCTGCCGCGACACCGCCCGCCCGGAGCGCGGCGAGACATAGACCAGATCGTCGCGCCCGCCCGTCACGGCGCATTCCGAGAGATCAAGGCCAAAGCCCAGCTCTTCCAACAGCGCCACTTCCCAGCGCAGATAGGCCAGCGGCCAGATGTCGTTCTGCCCCAGAAGATCCAGAAGACGTTCGGTCTTGAGATAAAGATCACCGTGCGGTTCGCGTTCCGGCAGGCTGAAGCCCAACAGCCCCGTCACCGCGTTCAACCCGGCGAGCGCCATACGGTCCGACAGGGCCGCCGCGCGGCTGCGCAGGGGTTCCACGGTGAAACTGCCGATATGTTCCTCAAGCCGTGCGCGCCATGACACGTCAACCTGTGCGCCCGGTTGCAGGATCGGGGTCATCTTGCGGCTGGTGCCCCCGCGCACCACGCCCGCATGGCGGCCCCGTTCAGGCGTGAAAACGTCAAGGATCACCGATGTCTCGCCGTGTTTCCGGCTGCTCAGAACGATTCCCTGGTCACGCCAATCCATATCCGTTGCCCTAGTCCGCCAGCCCCGGCTCATCCAGCAGATGCCGCCCCTGACGGTCTTCCACCTCGACCACCCAAAGATCGGGATCAAACTCGCGCTGTCGGCGCAGGGCCGCATCCACCGATGGTTCGTCGCCTTCCGCCAGAACCACCCACTTGCGGTCTCCGGTCATCAGGTCAAACGACCGCTGAAAGGCCTGTGCCTGCCCGTCCAGCGTGGCCAGCTTGACAAGAACCGCCCCCGCCGTGTCATCGCCGTGGGCCATCACATAGGCCGGAATGCCCGTCAGTTCGAGCCGCGCCATATAGGCCTGCACCCAGAATTTCGCGGTCAACCTCGCCATCAGCGGTTGGTCCTTCCCGCCATCACTTGTTGCCGTCGCGGAAATCCAGCCCCATCTCGGAATAGCGCTCTTTTTCCTCAAGCCAGTTCGGGCGCACCTTCACCTGCACAAACAGGTGGACGCGGCGGCCGAGAAACTCCTCAAGCTCTTCCCGTGCGGCCTTTGACACGGCCTTGATGGTCTCGCCCTTGTTGCCAAGAACGATGCCCTTGTGCCCGTCACGCGCGACATAGACCAGCTGGTCGATGCGGGCCGAACCATCCTTGCGCTCTTCCCAGTTCTCGGTCTCGACCGTCAACTGGTAGGGTAATTCCTGATGCAGACGCAGGGTCAGCTTTTCGCGCGTCATCTCGGCGGCGATCATGCGCATGGGCAGATCGGCGATCTGATCCTCGGGGTAAAGCCACGGCCCTTCCGGCAACTCTTCGGCCAGCCACTGTTTCAAATGGTCGGCACCATGCCCCTTTTCGGCCGAGATCATGAAGGTTTCGACAAAGGGGAAACGCTCGTTCAGGTCCTTGGACAGGCCCAGCAGAACCTCGGACTTCACCTTGTCGATCTTGTTGATCGCCAGCGCGATCTTGCGCCCTTTCGGCAGTTCCTTGAGACCCTCGAGGATGGTCTCAACGCCTTCGGTGATGCCGCGATGCGCCTCGATCAACAGAACGATGATATCGGCATCCGCCGCCCCGCCCCAGGCCGCCGCCACCATGGCGCGGTCCAGTCGGCGACGCGGCCGGAACAGGCCCGGCGTATCGACAAACACCAGCTGGCTGTCACCTTCCAGCGCGACGCCGCGAATGCGGGCGCGGGTGGTCTGAACCTTGTGCGTCACGATCGACACTTTCGCCCCCACCATGCGGTTGGTGAGCGTGGATTTGCCCGCGTTGGGCTCTCCGATAAGGGCGACGAATCCGGCGCGGCTGGTCATGGGCATTCCTTGATGTTGCAAGCCTTGGGTGTACAGGAGATCAGGGCTTAGAACCAGACGGGATTTTGCCACCCGACCGCATCAGCGTATAGAGCCCGCTGCCCACGATCAGAACCGCCCCCGCCAGCGTCATCAGGTCGGGACGTTCGCCAAACCACAAGACAGCAAAGCCCAGCGCAAACAGCAGGCGGGAATAGCGGAACGGCGTGACCACGGCGATGTCGCCGGTGCGCATCGCCACCGTCAGCGCGTTATAGGCCACCACCCCGACCACCGCCGCAATAGCCACCGCCCCCAGCGAGGGCAGAGCGGGCATCTCGGTGGGCATGCCGTAAAACGGCACCAGCACCAGCCCGGCAACGACCAGCACCATGAACCCCAATGTGCCCAGCTGCCGGCCCGACATCGTCTTGGGGCTGACGCTGGTGGCAAGGTCACGGCCCGCGAACCCAAGGGTCGCCAGCAGGGCAAAGATCGAGGTGGCCTCAAAGCTTTCCGGTGTCGGGCGCAGGATCAGTAGCACGCCGACAAATCCCACCAGCATGGCAATCCATCGCCGCGGCCCCACCTTCGCGCCAAGGAACAAAACCGCCCCCAGCGTCACCACAAGAGGTGCCGATTGCAGGATGGCCGAGGTGCTCGACAGGGGCGTAAAGGCCAGAGCCAGGGCAAAGAACAGCCGCCCGCCCAGCTCAAAGACCGAACGCAGGATCATCGCCTTCGACAGAACCGCCGGATGGAACACCGCCTCGCCCGCCCGCAGGGACAAGCCGACAAAGATCACCAGACCGATCAAGCCAAACAGCGCAAGCGCAACACCCACGGGCATCTCGGCGGTGGCAAATTTGAAAAATGCGTCTTCGACCGCAAAGGCCGCCATCGCCAGAACCATCGCAAGGCTGCCGCGCAGGTTCTCGGACATGAGGCTTAGCTTTCCAGACGCGACAGCAACGCCTTGGCCGCTGCCTGCTCGGCCTTGCGCTTGGAATTGTCGCTGGCCTCGGCGCTTTCGCCGTTCTCAAGCTTAGCCGCAATCTCGAAGATCGGCGCATGGTCCGGACCGGACCGCTTCAACAGCTCGTATGTCGGCGGCTTCAGCCCCCGTGCCTGCGCCCATTCCTGCAACGAGGTCTTGGGATCGCGAGCATCAGCCTCGACCTTGCTCACGCGGTCACCCCAAAGGCGCACCACCATCTCCTTGGCGGTCTCGAATCCCGCATCAAGATAGACCGCCGCGATCAGCGCCTCCATGGCATCCCCCAGCAGGGCCTGCTTGCGGCGTCCCCCCGACAGCATTTCCGAACGGCCCAGCTTGAGCCCCGCACCAAGATCAATCTCGCGCGCAACGTCGGCACAGGCTTCCTTGCGCACCAGCGCGTTGAACCGCGGGGCCAGCTGCCCCTCGGTCGCCTTGCGATCCTGCGCCAGCATCGCCTCGGCCATCACCAGCCCAAGCACACGGTCGCCCAGAAACTCGAGCCGCTGGTTGTCATCCCGCGTCGGCGACGACATCGACGAATGCGTCACCGCACGCACCAGCAACTCTGGCCGCTTGAACGAATAGCCGATCCGCCCCTCAAGTGCCTTCAGTTCTGCCGATAGCTTCATTCGACCGCCTTGAAGAAACGGTCCTTGCGCCATGTCCAGAAGAAGAACATGGAGCGGCCCGCCGAAGAGAACATGATGCGGTCTGCGCGGCCGATCAGGTTTTCATAAGGCACGAAGCCGACCCCACGCGCAGCACGCGGTACGCGGCTGTCGGTCGAGTTGTCGCGGTTGTCACCCATGAAGAAATAATGCCCTGCCGGTACCGTGAAAACACCGGTGTTGTCGGCGCCACCCGGACCGATGTTCAGGATCGCGTGGCTGGTGCCGCCGGGCAGGGTTTCGATCTGGCGCGACTTCTCGCAGATGCCGCCATCCCCCACCGGTCCGTTTTCACAGCGCGGGCGCAGACGCTGCGGACCTTGCGGGCCGGCCACTTCCTTGAAGATACCATCATCCTCGAGCTTTACCGGATTGCCATTGATGTGCAGCACACCCTGTTTCATCTGCACCGTCTCGCCCGGCAGGCCGACAAGGCGTTTGACATAGTCATAGCCGGTCAGCGGGTGGCGGAAGACCACCACGTCGCCGCGCTTGGGCTCACCACCGAACAGGCGCTTGTTGTCACCGTCGACAAAGCCGCAGATGTCCTTGGCGTCGATATTGATCCCGAAACGCGCAATGCGGATCGACGGGCACGAGGCATAGGAATAGCCATAGGCCATCTTGTTGACGAACAGGAAATCCCCGATCAACAGCGTGTCTTTCATCGACCCCGACGGAATCCAGAACGGCTGGAAGATCAGAGAACGGAACACGCCCGCGATCAGAAGGGCATAAACGATCGTCTTGACGGTTTCGATGAAACCGTTCTGCTTCTTGGCTTCGGTTGCCATGTGCGCGCCTCTCAGGGGTTTTCTGATGGTTTTCTGCTTGCGGGTTACATGCGGTGCGCGGGCTTTTGAGTCAACCCGAACGCCCCGTTTGCGGCGCCTCATCGCGCAGCGGCCGTGCCTCGATCACCACAAAGGCCTGCGCCCAGGGGTGATCGTCGGTCAGGGTCACGTGAATAAAGGCCTCGTGACCCGCTGGCGTCATGCTGTCCAGCCGCTCCTTGGCCCAACCGGTCACCTGCATCGTCGGTTGCCCCGTGCGCAGGTTCGACACGGCCATGTCTTTCCAGCTGATGCCCATCGCAAGCCCGGTGCCCAGCGCCTTGGAACAGGCTTCCTTGGCGGCCCAGCGTTTCGCCAGCGTGCCCGCCTCGTCGCGTCGCCGCGCCGCCTTGGCAAGTTCCGTCTCGGTGAACACCCGGTTGCGAAACCGGTCTCCGAAACGCTCAAGCGTTCCGGCAACGCGGTCGATGTTGGCAAGGTCGGTTCCGATACCAAGGATCATTGCAAACGCGCCGTCAGGATTTTGAAACTGGCAAAGCCGAAGAAGCCAGCAAAGGCGAGGTCGAACCAGCGTTGCGCCTTGCCATAGCCGCGCACGATCCGTTCAGACGAAAACAGCACCGCATAGCCAAGAAAGATCATCGCCGATCCGGCATAGAGCAGCCCGAAATAGCCAAACAGCGTGGCGGGCGTGGCGTCTGCAGGGGCTACAATCGCATAGATCGCGCCCCAGCTCAGGATCGCCTTGGGGTTGGTCAGGTGGATGGCCGTGCCCTTGGTGAACAGGGTGACGAACCCGCCGCTGAACCCGCTGCCCAGCTTGGCCCCCTCGCCGCTATGGGCGGCGCGTTTCAGCGCCTTCAGAGCAAGCCAGCCAAGATAGGTCGCCCCGGCATAGCGCAGGACTTCGAACACCCAGGCATTGGCCAGCATCACGGCCGACAGCCCAAGGGCCGCGGCAATGCCCCAACTGGCCGAGCCGGCAAGAATACCCAGCGCAAAGGCCAGCGCCGGACGCCGCCCCGCGCTCATCGCCGTGCCTGCAATGCCCATGGTGGCCGGCCCCGGAGAGCCCCCTGCCATCAACCAGGCCACCCAGATCGCCATGAATTCGGGCGTGATCATTTCGATTGCCTCTGTTTTTCAAACGCCTTGATCCCGGCCCGCACGCCGAGGCCAAGGAAAAAGCGGTTGGTAAGGTAAAGCAGGCCCACGGTGATCAGAAGGATCACGAACAGCGCCGGACCACCCACAAACAGAAGGAAGTTCCAGACATCGAACCCCCTGACGGCGTAGATCGTCGTCAAAACCACAAGATAGGCCGCCTGCACCGCCAGCGCACAGCCGGTCAGTGGCCAGGCCAGTTTCCACGCCACGCCTTTTTCCAGCGGGGTGCCGGTGGTCTGGCCATGCTTCATCGCAATGTTCTGCGCCGCCACCATGGCCGGAAGCCAGATGGTGATGCCCGGCGGCAGCTGGAAATCGAACCGCTCAGCGACAAACCCCAACCCGACAAGGGCAAGCATCGTCAGGGCATATTGGATCGTATAGCTGCGCAGGTTCAGACTCATCTCAGGCTCTCTCAGGACGCGGCCCGCGCCTCGTCCATCAGGCGGCGCATTTCCTTGATCGCGGGATCAAGCCCCACAAAGATCGACTCGCCAATCAGGAAGTGCCCGATATTAAGCTCCATCACCTCGGGGAAGGCGGCAACCGGCTGAACCGTTTCATAGGTCAGGCCGTGACCGGCATGCACTTCGAGACCAAGCGAATGGGCAAAGGCCGACATCTCGCGCAGGCGCTCCAGCTCGGCATCGCGTTCCTCGAAACGGCCCTCGGCGTGGAAATCGCAATAGGCCCCGGTGTGCAGCTCGACAACCTGCGCGCCGATACGGGCCGAGGCCTCGACCTGCGCCTTGTCTGCGGCGATGAAGATCGACACCCGGCACCCGGCCTCGCGCAACGGCGCGATGTAATGGGCAAGGCGGTTTTCCTCACGCGCCACTTCCAGCCCGCCCTCGGTGGTCTTTTCCTCGCGCTTTTCCGGCACGATGCACACCGCGTGGGGTTTGTGGCGCAGGGCGATCTCCTGCATCTCTGCCGTTGCCGCCATCTCAAAGTTGAGCGGCACGGTCAGATGCTCCATCAGCGCGTCAATGTCGGCATCCAGAATGTGACGACGATCTTCACGCAGGTGCGCGGTGATCCCGTCCGCACCCGCCGCTTCGGCCAGACGGGCCGCGCGCACCGGATCGGGATAGGCCCCGCCGCGGGCATTCCGCACCGTGGCCACATGGTCGATATTCACTCCAAGACGCAGCATCTCGGTCGCTCCTTGTATCCTCTTCGAATCCGGACCCTAGTAGCGCTTTGGCGCAGGGGAAACCGGATTCTTAGGTTTGTTGATCTTCCTTGTGCGCCGCAGCCTGCTCGCGCGCCTTGGCCCGCAGCGCCTCGACCCGTTTCTTGAACTTGGCAGCGCGGCGCTTCTGATAGGCCCGAATCACCGGAACGCTCAGATAGTAGCTGATCGTGGCTGCCACGATGCCCGGCGCGATCCCACCCACAAGGTAAGGCAGGAACACCTCGTCATAGAAAATCCTCAGACCATCCCAATCCGCCTGGTGATCAAAGAACATCGACAGGAAATTGTGCCACAGGTCCGCACCTGCATCGGCAAACTTGCGCACCAGCGACCGGTGCTCGCCTTCGTGGAACTCGGTCCCAAGGATGAAATGCCCGGTCTTGAGCGAGATGATCCCGATCGGCAGATAGGTCAGCGGGTTGCCAAAGAAGGTGCTCAGAAGTGCCGCCAGAAGGTTGCCATTGAAAACCCGGGCAATCAGCGCGGCAACCACGAAGTGCAACCCATAGAAGGGTGTGAAGGTGGTGAACACACCGGCCCAGACACCACGCGCGATAAACTCGGGCGATCCCGGCAGGCGATGCAGCCGGTGCCGCACGTAGTGAAACGCACGGGTCCAGCCACCCTTGGGCCAGAGGAAATCGAGCACGATCTTGTGAATCGGCCTTTTGTCCCGGCGCTTGAACACCACGATGGTGCGTCCTCTACTCCTTTGGACCCGCAGGCACCCTTGCCCGGCTGGGATCCCGGTGTCTTTCGATCTCGGCCACGTCGCTTTCGGCGCCAAGCGCCATCAACAGCGAGTGCAAATGCTCTGCATCCCGCAGGTCGACATGTACGAGCAAGCGATAGAAATCCGGCTTCCTGTCCACGAATTCAAGGTCCGAGATATTGGCCTTGTGTTCGCCAATCAATGTGCAAATTCGCCCCAGCACCCCGGCGTCATTACCGATGGTGATATTGAGCGGCACGGTATAGATCGCCTTGTGCTTTCCGCCATGCCAATGCAGGTCGACCCAGCGCTCCGGCTGGTCCTCGTAATTGCCAAGCGAGTCGCAGTCGATGGCATGCACAACCACCCCCTGACCGCGGTAGGTGATGCCCACGATCCGCTCGCCCGGAAGCGGCGAACAACAGGGCGCTCGCTGAAAACTCTGGTCGGGGCTGAGGCCGATCACGGCGCGATCAGTTGTGATTTCCTCGCTCTCGTCAGGCACAAGATCGGGATAGACCGCCTGCACGACCTCATGGGCTGTCAGCTCGGCACTGCCCAGCCGCGCCAGCACCTCGTCCATCTCCTTGAGCCGCAGGTTCTTCGCCGCCATGTCGAGAACCTTGTCGGTGGCCTTCTTGCCCAGATGTTCGAATGCTGCCCGCGCCAGTTCGCGACCCAGCTTGATAAACCGCTCGCGGTCCATCTCGCGCAGGGCACGACGAATCGCGGTGCGCGCCTTGCCGGTGGTGGCAATATCAAGCCAGGTGGCCTGCGGCGCCTGCCCTTCGGCGGTGATGATCTCGACCGACTGGCCGTTCTTGATCCGGGTCCACAGCGGCACCCGCATGTGATCGATCTTGGCCCCGACGCAGGCGTGGCCGATCCGGGTGTGGATCGCATAGGCAAAATCAAGCGGCGTCGCCCCGCGGGGCAGCTTCACCACCTCGCCCTTCGGTGTAAAGCAGAACACCTGGTCCGAATACATCTCGAGCTTGACCGCCTCGAGAAACTCGTCGTGGTCTTCCTCGGCATCGAACTGTTCGGTCAGAGAGCTGATCCATTTCACCGGGTCAACCGCAAAGGGGTTCTCGCCGCGCACACCGTCCTTGTAAGACCAATGCGCCGCCACGCCGGTTTCGGCCACGTCGTGCATCTGCTGGGTGCGGATCTGCACCTCGACCCGCCGCCCGTCACGCCCCGACACCGTGGTGTGGATCGAACGATAGCCGTTCGATTTCGGCTGGCTGATATAATCCTTGAACCGGCCCGGAACCGCCCGCCAGCGCTGGTGGATCGCCCCCAGCACCCGATAGCAATCATTCTCGTCACGGGTGATGATGCGGAAACCATAGATGTCGGACAGGCGCGAAAAGCCCTGGTCCTTGGCCTGCATCTTGCGCCAGATCGAATAGGGCTTCTTTGCCCGGCCAAAGACCTGCGCATCAATATCGGCCTTCTCCAGCTCAAGCCGCATGTCACCGGTGATCCGTTCGATCACGTCACCGGTTTCCTTTTGCAGCGTGATGAAGCGGCGCATGATCGACGCCCGCCCCTCAGGGTTCAGCACCTTGAAAGCGAGGTCTTCAAGCTCGTCGCGCATCCACTGCATACCCATGCGGCCCGCCAGCGGTGCATAGATGTCCATGGTTTCGCGCGCCTTGACGACCTGCTTTTCCGGGCGCATCGCCTTGATGGTGCGCATGTTGTGCAGGCGGTCCGCCAGCTTGACGAGGATCACCCGCAGGTCCTTGGACATTGCCATGAACAGCTTGCGGAAGTTCTCGGCCTGCTTTGTCTCGGTCGAGGACAGTTGCAGGTTGGTCAGCTTGGTCACCCCGTCCACCAGCATCGCCACCTCGTTGCCGAACCGGTCAGCAACCTCGCCATACGAGGCCTTGGTGTCTTCGATGGTGTCGTGCAGAAGCGCCGTGATGATGGTGGCATCATCAAGGTGCTGTTCCGTCAGGATGCGGGCAACATCGATGGGGTGGGAAAAATAGGGTTCGCCGGAATGGCGAAACTGTCCCTCGTGCATTTCACGCCCGAATTCATAGGCGTCAGCAATCAGCTTTTCATTGCACTTGGGGTTATAAGTGAGAACGAGCTCTACGAGCTCATCCGCAGGAAACAGCTCGTAAGCGTCGCTCATTCTCGCCTTACCAATTCGTCCTGGCTATTAGCCCTGGCCCTGCGCTTCCATCAGCGCGCGCAGCAGCTTTTCTTCCGACATGTCGTCTTCTGCCGGGGCGTCCGATTCGGCGCCCATCAGAAGCGCCATACGGTCTTCTTCCGGCTCATCGACTTCGATCTGGGTCTGGTTCGCCTCAATCAGACGCTCACGCAGTTCGTCGGCGGTCTGGGTTTCCTCGGCGATCTCGCGCAGGCTGACAACGGGGTTCTTGTCGTTGTCACGGTCTACGGTGATCGGCGCACCGGCCGAGACTTCACGCGCACGATGGGCAGCCAGCATTACCAGCTCAAAGCGGTTCGGAACCTTGTCGACGCAATCTTCTACGGTCACGCGGGCCATAGGGCACTCCATTCTCTCAGGATCGGATCAGAAAACACGTATCTAAAAGGGATCGCCCCCCTTGACAACCCTCGTTTCACAAAGGAACGACCGCTTTTCGATCACTTTCCGGCAGGTTGTTCAGCATTTCGGCCACGCTTTGCCCGCTAACCGGGTGAATCCAGTCCGGCGCAACGTCGTTCAGGGGCACCAGAACAAAGGCTCGGTCCTGCAAACGCGGGTGCGGCAGAATCAGTTGCGAAGGGGCTGCCTTCATCTGTTCTTCCAGTGGCAGGTCCCGCCAATGCGCATAGGTCGCGGCGTCCGGCAGTACCACGTCACCGCCCCCGATCAGGTCAATATCCAACGTACGCCCGGCCCAACGGGTTTCGCGGGTGCGCCCGAACTCGGCCTCGATCTCGTGCAACCGTGCCAGCATCTCCTCTGCATCCAGCGCGCTTTCCACAACCAGTGCCGCATTCACGAAATCGGGGCCTGCCCCCGCAGGAAAACAGGGTGTTTTAAAAAAACGACTCACCTGCAAAACTCGAGATTTGACGTCATTCAGCATCAAAACGGCGCGTTTTAGCGTCACAATAGGATCACCGATTTCCGACGGCAGATTCCCACCGATCGCTAACATCCAGATATTGTTCACCTTTTCACACCTCTCAACAAAATGAGCGACAAAACAGCGCTGATTTACTTGCAGGCTGGGAGAATTGCATTACCCTATTAGGACCGTTTCGCCCAATATTTTTAAACTCACGGGACATTTCAGGGCGGCGCGGCACTAGGAAGGACATTAGATGTTTTACAAAGACGAACGGCTCGCGCTGTTCATCGATGGATCGAATCTGTATGCGGCCGCCAAGTCGCTCGGCTTCGACATCGACTACAAACTCTTAAGACAAGAGTTCATGCGGCGCGGCAAACTATTGAGAGCTTTCTACTACACGGCGCTGCTTGAGAATGACGAATATTCTCCGATTCGCCCTCTGGTAGACTGGCTGCACTACAACGGCTTCACCATGGTGACCAAGCCAGCCAAGGAGTACACGGACTCCCAGGGCCGCCGCAAGGTCAAGGGAAACATGGATATCGAGCTGGCAGTGAACGCCATGGAACTCGCACCACACGTAGACCATATCGTGCTGTTTTCGGGAGATGGGGACTTCCGGCCGCTCGTAGAGAGTCTGCAACGTCAGGGTGTACGCGTTTCGGTGGTCTCCACCATCCGCAGCCAGCCGCCGATGATCTCGGACGAGCTCCGCCGCCAGGCAGATAACTTCATCGAACTCGATGGTCTGCGCGAAGTGATCGGACGTCCGCCCCGGGAAGGCGCGATGGGCGAACGCGAAGCGGAATACTCCGACAGATAATCAGGAAAACCGGGGCCAGGCGCCCCGGTTTTTTTCTACCCGTTGCGCTCGTTGTGCATTTTGACCACGCGCTTGGGCCAGGTGCTCTTGATATAGGCCAGCACCTCGACGATATCCGCATCGCTCAGAACGTCTTCAAAGCCCGGCATCCGGCTTTCATAGCCGTTCCCGACGATCTTTGCCGTGCCGTATTTGGTGATCATGAACAGCTGCATATCCGGATGGTGCCAGGTATGGCCGCTCGCATCATGTGGCGGGGCTTTCATCAGCCCGTCTTCGTCCGGTATCCGCCAATCCGGCTCGCCTTCAAGATTCGCCCCGTGGCACGAGGCACAGTTCTCGGCATAGATCACCTCACCCCGTTGGATCGCGCCGCGATCCTCGTAGGGCAGGAACCCCTTACCCTGTTGCGCCCCTAGGCTGACGCCAAGACCGGCCATCGCCATCGCGGCCACGCTGGCCAGGGTCCATTTCATCGACATTTCTGTCCCTCCGCTTGCAATCACCCTTTGCTAACTGGCTTCCCACACGGGAAGGAAAGTCACATTTTCGCGCGTTCGGCGGGCTGGACGTACCGCCCCCAAAGCCTTACCTGTTGGCCAAGCCACGAAAGGAACCCGCATGTCCAACCCGCCTCTGACCATCCATCTGGCCGCGCCGCGCGGGTTCTGCGCCGGGGTCGACCGCGCCATCAAGATCGTGGAAATGGCGCTCGAGAAATGGGGCGCGCCGGTCTATGTGCGCCACGAGATCGTTCATAACAAGTTTGTCGTCGACGGGCTGCGTGCCAAGGGCGCCGTCTTTGTCGAGGAACTCACCGACTGCCCGGATGACCGCCCGGTAATCTTTTCGGCGCACGGTGTCGCAAAATCCGTCCCGGCCGAGGCCCAGCGCCGCGAAATGGTCTATGTCGATGCCACCTGCCCGCTGGTCTCCAAGGTTCATATCGAGGCCGAACGGCACTCGGACAATGGTCTCCAGATCATCATGATCGGCCACGCGGGCCATCCGGAAACCATTGGCACCATGGGCCAACTGCCCGAGGGCGAAGTGCTTCTGGTCGAAACCGAAGAAGATGTCGCCACGATCGAGGTGCGCGACCCCGCAAAGCTGGCCTTCGTGACCCAGACCACCCTCTCGGTGGATGACACCATCGGCATCGTTGCCGCGCTGAACGCCCGCTTCCCCAAGATCGTCGGCCCGCATAAGGAAGACATCTGTTATGCCACCACCAACCGGCAGGAAGCGGTCAAGGCGATTGCCCCCAAGGTCGACGCTATCCTCGTTGTCGGCGCCCCGAACTCCTCGAACTCCCGCCGCCTCGTCGAAGTGGGTGCCAAGAACGGCTGCGACTACTCGCAACTCGTGCAACGCGCCGAAGACATCGACTGGCGCGCGCTGGAGGGCATCCGCCACCTTGGGATAACCGCTGGCGCCTCGGCCCCCGAAGTTCTGGTGAACGAGGTGATCGACGCCTTCCGCAGCCGCTATGACGTGACCGTCGACATCGTCGAAACCGCCGTCGAGCGGGTGAACTTCAAGGTCCCGCGCGTCCTTCGGGACATGCAGGCATGATGCTTGGTATTCCCCGCACTGCACTGCTTCTTGGGCTGACTGGTCTCCTGCCCTTTCTCGCCGGCGCGTTGACAGTGGCAACCGGCTTCGAGGTCACCACAGGCGGCGGCACCAACACATCCCCCTTCGACGTGCTTGCCAGTGGCCGCGCCCTTCTACTGCACTACGGCATTATCATTCTGGCCTTCATGTCCGGCGCGCTTTGGGGGTTCGCGGCGCGGTCCGACCAACACCTTCCCTATGTCCTCTCCGTCCTTCCGGCACTCTGGGCGCTGTTCGCCACCACCGGCCCCGAGACCGGCGCCCTTCTCAACCTCGCGCTTGGCTTTACTGCTCTTCTTGGCCTTGATGGATGGTTCATGATGCGCACCCTCGCACCACCATGGTGGCTGCGTCTGCGCCTGCTGTTGACGGCGGTGGTGGTGCCATGTTTGCTGGTCGGTGCCTTCGTCTGATACAGGAACCAACATGCTGTCTGCCCAATTCCTTCTGACCGCGCTTGTGGTGGTCATCGCGCCCGGCACTGGGGTCATTTACACGCTGGCGATGGGTCTGGGCCAGGGTCGACAGGCCGCCCTCTGGGCCGCGCTTGGCTGCACTGTTGGGATCGTGCCCAGCCTTGCCGCCGCCACCCTCGGGCTTGCCGCCGTCCTGCACACCTCGGCGCTTCTTTTCAACATCGTGAAGTTCGCGGGCGTCGCTTACCTGCTCTACCTCGCGTGGCAGGCCCTGCGGGCGGGCGGCGCACTCTCGATCAGCGCCGAACGCGGCGGGGAACGCGGTCTTGTCATCGCCCGCCGCGCCGCGCTCATCAATATCCTGAACCCCAAGCTCTCGGTGTTTTTTCTCGCACTCCTGCCGCCCTTCCTGTCGGGCAACGCGGCAACCGCGACGATGGAAATGGCCCTGCTCGGCGGGGTCTTCATGGCGATGACCTTCGCGGTCTTCGTTCTCTATGGCCTGTTCGCCGCCAAGGCCCGTGACCTCATTCTCTCAAGCGCCCGCGTCATGGCCTGGCTGAACCGTGGCTTTGCCGCCATCTTCGTCGCCCTCGCAGGGCGCCTTGCACTGGAACGCGCATGAAGGATCGTGAAACCGTCGACGTCTATTCCCGCAAGGCCGAAGTCTATGCCGACCTGCCGATGACGCAGGAACAGACCGACGCGCTCGACATGTTCACCGCCGGCCTTGCCCCCGGCGCGCATATTCTCGACCTAGGTTGCGGCCCCGGCATTCACACCCTCGAACTGATGCAACGCGGCTTTAGTGCCTGCGCTATCGACGCCACTCCCGCCTTTGTCGACGCCGCCCGCGCCCGCGGCGTGGATGCCCACTTCGGCACATTTGACGACCTGACCGAAGAAGATGCCTATGACGGCATCTGGGCCAGCTTCTCTCTGTTGCACGCCCCCAAGGCCGATTTCCCCCGCCACATCGCCGCCTGCAAACGCGCCTTGCGCGACGGCGGCTGCCTGTTCCTTGGCCTGAAACTCGGCGAAGGCGAACACCGCGACGATCTCGGGCGCTTCTATGCCTTTTATACCCAAGACGAACTGCGCGGGATCCTGACCGATGCGGGGTTTGACCGCTTGCAGAGCCGGACAGGAAAGGGCAAAGGGCTGGCCGGAACCATTGACCCTTTCATTCTGCTGACCGCCCATGCCTGATCTTTTTGCCTATACCGACGGAGCCTGCTCTGGAAACCCCGGCCCCGGGGGATGGGGTGTCCTGATGCGCGCGATGGATGGCGACACCGTCGTCAAGGAACGCGAGCTTTCGGGGGGCGACGCCGCCACCACCAACAACCAGATGGAGCTCATGGCCGCCATCATGGCGCTCGAGACGCTGTCGAAACCGTCGAAAATCACCGTCGTCACCGACAGCGCCTACGTCAAGAACGGCGTCACCGGCTGGATTTTCGGCTGGAAACGGAACGGCTGGAAGACCTCGTCGAAGAAGCCGGTCAAGAACGTCGAACTCTGGCAGCGCCTTGACGCCGCCCAGGCCCGTCATGACGTGACATGGGAATGGGTCAAGGGCCACGCCGGCCACCCCGAGAACGAGAAAGCCGACGAACTCGCCCGCGCGGGCATGGCGCCCTTCAAACGCTGATCACTCGGCCGCCTGCCAGCGCTGTTCATAATCCGTCTGGTAGACCCGCACCTCGCCATCCGCCTCTTCTGCGGGCTTGCGCACTGCATAGTCGAGGATCGTGCTGGTATTGGGCAGGTTGCCCACGATACGCGGCCGCACACCGGTCTGGTTCGGGTTCGACGGCCGGATCGAGCGATGCGCATACATCGGCAACAGCGGCTGCAAACGGCACTCCAGAACCTCGTAACCAAGCGTCTTTTCCCAGAAGCCGAACACCATTTCCGGGCAGATCTGGTAGAAGCCGTGGTTGATCCAGTTGTTGCAGGGCGAATGCCCGATCAAAACCCCGCCGGGCTTGAGCATCTTGTGGATGTTGCGATAGGCCGTCGGCAGATCGAAGATGTGTTCGCAGGTACCTCCGTCATAGACCACATCGAACCGCCCATGCAGCTCTTCCGGCAACTCGCCGCCAAGATCCTGAACGATGCTCGCGTTTTCGAAATGCGAGATGTCCATTGAATCCACCTGGTCGAAACCGATCTTGCGAAAAAAGGTCTCGGAATAGGCGTCGTCGCTATTGCGCAGATCATCTTCGCTGACGCCCGGCAGGTACTGCGCCAGCGCCTTGTCGAACATATCCGCCGACCGCTTGCGCCGCCGACCGACCCAGCGTTGCCGCCCAAGCATCACCACGTTGCCCGAAAGCTCGTGTTCCTTCACGTATTCGAGAATACGCACTGCAAGAATATCAGAAATTGCCATTGCCACCCTCCGGCCTGGACGTTCCCGTTACGCGGCCTTGGTGGCCGTGTCGCTTTCCGGTGCCGACTGCGCATCAAGTGCCTTGAGGAACTCTTTGCAGCGGTCATCGCGCCGCGCCTTGCGCGCCATGCGGCGGGCCCAGTCAAAGGCCCCCTCGTGGTGCTTGCGCAGCGCCTCGTCCTGCGCCAGCAGACGGTTGCGGTACAGTTCCGCAGCAAAGAAATTCTCGGCCAGCGCGGTATCTTCCTCATCGTTGCGATCGAACTTTTTCCAGTAGGACATTTCGATCGTGCCGTGCTGGTGGTTGGCACGGCCCCGGCGTTGCTTGTTCAGGAAGGCATCCAGCGACCGCAGCGCATAGTGGTTCAGCTGCGCCACCTCGTAACCATAGGTGTCGCGCACGAACAGCGCCCCGGAAAGTTCGTCCTCGGGCAGCGGCGTGCCGTCCGGCAGCACCCAGTTGATCGGCGCGTGCTGCTGGGTCAGGAACGGACGGTGTACGCCCATCCGGTCAAACCGCGTCTTGTCGTTCCTGAACAGGGTTTTGAAAAAGCGGTGTTCGCCCGGCTTGCCCTCAAGGGGCTGGGCACGGGTAAAGCAAAGCGGCACCGGATCGTCCGAAATCTCTGTCACGTCCGCGTTTCCGAAAATCCGCCAGGGAAAGGAAATCGCATCCGCCTCGGGGTTGGCTTCCAGCAGGGCCTGGAACGTCCCGTCGCCAACCTTGATCTGGAGGTATTCATCCACATCCACGACCAGGATCCAGTCGGCCTCGCGCACCGAAGGCTCATGCTCGGCCCACATCAGTGCGCTTTTGTGCGGCCCACGGCGCATCACGCGGTTGAAACGATGGTGTACCTCGCCCATGGCATTCAACCGACGCAGGATATGGTCAGTTGGATCAGAGACGTCGTTGGTAAAGACCACGATGTCGGTTGCACCAAGAGATTTATAGTGGGCCACCCAGTCGAGGATATAGGCACCCTCGTCCTTCATGGTGGTGACCACGGTTACTTTGGGCGCGGTTGCACCGCCCCGGAATCCGAAGAAAGCCACTGCTTCTGCCTCTTTCTGCTCTGCGACCGTTTTTGTTTTTTGATGGTCGCTTGATCGCCCAAAGGTAGCGCGTCGACAGCTTTTCGTAAACCTTGTTAATAGAAATTTAACCTATGCGTGATCGCGCAATAGGTCAGCGTTACTTGCGAAAATGCGTTGGCACGATCACCAGCGCCCCGATGGACGCGATGATGGCATTCAGCCCCGGACTGCCAAATCCGATATGAAACATCCGCGTGACCATAAAGAACAGAAACGCACCGCCGACGCAGATGATGATCGAGGGAATATAGCCGTTCTTGGTGAACCCCGATCGTTCCGACGCATAGCCGATGATACCCGCGATGATCACGGTCCCGAAAAACGTAAAGAACATCCGCCGGTCCTCCCCCGCCTGATCACACCCTAAAGCTGCGCGCCCTTGGCCACAGGGAACCCGCGCAGGAACACATCTGCATCCTGCGCGCCTTTGCCCGCCCGTTGCAAGCGCAACAGCTGCACCGCGCCCTCGCCACAGGCCACGGTCAGGGCATCATCCAGCACCGCACCCGCAGCGCCGCCGCCCTCAACCAGCCGCGACGCCAGCAGCTTTACGCGCTGGCCCTCAATCTCGCACCAAGCGCCCGGAAAGGGAGAAAGCCCCCGGATCTTGCGATCAACCTCAACCGCCGGCGCGGCCCAATCCACCTTGGCCTCGGACTTGTCGATCTTGTGGGCATAGGTCACGCCCGCTTCCGGCTGCACCTCTGGCTGCAGGTCATCCAACTGCGCCAGCGCATCGACAATCGCCGCCGCCCCGATGTCGGACAAACGGTCATGCAGGCTGGCCGTGGTCTCTTCGGCCCCGATCGCTGTCTCACGCCGCAGCAGAACCGGCCCCGTGTCCAGCCCCGCTTCCATCTGCATGATGCAGACGCCGGTTTCCGCGTCGCCCGCCATGATCGCGCGATGGATCGGCGCGGCCCCGCGCCAGCGCGGCAACAGGCTCGCGTGGATATTCAGACAACCGCGCTCCGGCGCATCCAGAACCGCCTGCGGCAGCAACAGGCCATAGGCCACGACGACCGCCACATCCGCCTGCAACGCCGCCAGCGCCGCCTGTTCGTCTGCCCCCTTGAGAGACACCGGATGGCGCACTTCGAACCCCAGCTCCAGCGCGCGGGCATGGACCGGCGTCGGGCGCTCTTTCTTGCCCCGCCCCGCCGGACGCGGCGGCTGGCAGTAGACGGCGGCAATCTCGTGACCGGCCGCGACCAGCGCATCCAGAACCGGAACCGAAAACTCCGGGGTTCCCATAAAGATAACGCGCATCCGCCGCTCCCTAACTGTTGGTCAGACCTGCCGCCTCAGCGCAGCTTCCTGGCTTTCTTGATCAGCATGTCCCGCTTCACCTTGCTCAGGTGATCGAAATACATCTTGCCGTTCACATGGTCGATCTGGTGCTGCACGCTGGTCGCCCACAGCCCCACGAAATCCTTGCGCGTGATGATCCCGTTCTCGTCCATATAGCGCACCGTCACGGCACGCGGACGCTTGATCACCGCCGACACGCCAGGCAGGTTCGGGCTGGCCTCGTCATGATCGCGAAACTCGATCGAACTGTGCAGGATTTCGGGATTCGCCATGCGCACGGCCTTGCCGCGTTCCTCGCTGGCATCCACCACGATCAGACGCCGCAGCACCCCGATCTGGTTGGCCCCCATACCGACGCCCGGCATCGCTTCCATCGTGTCGATCAGATCATCCCAGACCTGGCGGTCTTCGTCGGTCAGCTCGTCCACGTCTTCCGCCGCCGTGCGCAACCGCTTGTCCGGCCAGGGAATACACTTGCGAACCGTCATACCCGTGCCCGCTCACGCTTGAGCTTCTGCGACTTGCGGGTCATCATCTGCCGCTTCATCGGGCCAAGATAATCAATGAACAGCTTGCCGTTTAGGTGATCGATCTCGTGCTGCACGCAGGTCGCCCAAAGCCCGTCGAAATCCTTTTCCTGCGGATTGCCCTTCTCGTCGATCCAGCCCACGCGCACTTCTTTCGGGCGGGTGACCTCGGCAAACTGCTCAGGTATCGACAGACAGCCTTCCTCGTAGACATTGGTCTCATCCGAAGAGGCAAGGATTTCCGGGTTGAACATGACCAGCGGCTCGGGATCACCATCCTTGACGCAATCCAGCACGATCAGCCGCTCAAGCACACCCACCTGCGGCGCGGCAAGGCCGACGCCCGGCGCATCATACATGGTGGCCAGCATATCCTTGGCCAGCGCAAGACGGTCGTCCGACAGATCGGCAACAGCATCACAGGTCTTTTTCAGACGCGGATCGGGGTGGATCAGAATGGGCAGTATCATGGCCCCCATCTAGGCCAAGCGGGCCTGTCATGCAACGCCCCCTTGCACCTGCCGCGCAATCCGCTAGCGTCAGCCTGTCAAACAGCAGGGGAAACGTGAGCATGAGTTTCGACGAGGTCATCAACCGGTTCGGCACCCACTCGGTCAAGTGGGACATGATGGAGAAAATCTACGGCGTGCCTGCCGACGACGGCATCGCCATGTGGGTCGCCGATATGGACTTCCGTCCGCCACAGTGCATCTCGGACGCCATCGGCAAGATGCACGACCACGGCGTCTATGGCTACTACGGGGATGAAACACCCTACAAGGACGCGATCTGCTGGTGGATGGAAAACCGCCACGGATGGAAAGTCGACCCCGGCGCGATCTTCACCACCCATGGCCTCGTCAACGGCACCGGCATGTGTGTCGACGCCTATACCCAACCCGGCGACGGTGTCGTTCTGTTCACCCCGGTCTACCACGCCTTTGCCCGCGTGATCTCGGCCGCGGGCCGTCAGGTGGTGGAATGCCAGCTGGTCAACAACGACGGCCGCTACGAAATGGACTTCGACGCCTACGACGCGCAGATGCAGGGCCACGAGAAAATGGTCATCCTCTGCTCGCCGCACAATCCCGGCGGCCGCGTCTGGAGCCGTGAAGAGCTCCAGGGCGTTGCAGATTTCGCCAAGCGCCACGACCTCATTCTGGTGTCTGACGAAATCCACCACGATCTGGTCTACCCCGGCCACACCCACATCCCCATGACCAACGTCGACGGCTCGATCCTCGACCGGCTGGTGATGATGACCGCCACCACCAAGACCTTCAACATCGCCGGCTCGCATTCCGGCAACGTGATCATCCCCGACGAAGCCCTGCGCGCCCGTTTCGCCGCACGCATGGCCGCGCTTGGCCTGTCGCCCAACTCTTTCGGCCTGTTCATGGCCGAAGCCGCCTATAGCCCCGAAGGCGCGGCCTGGGTCGATGATCTGGTCCAGTACCTCGACGGCAACCGCAAGCTGCTCGATGACGCCATCGCCAAGATCCCGGGGCTCAGCTCCATGCCGCTCGAGGCCACCTACCTCAGCTGGGTGGACTTCTCCGGCACCGGCATGATCCGCGAGGAATTCACCCGCCGCGTGGAACAGGGCGCGCGCATCGCCGTCAACCACGGGCCCACCTTCGGCACCGGCGGCGAGAGCTTCCTGCGGTTCAACATCGCCACCCCGCGTAGCCTTGTCCAACAGGCCTGTGAACGCCTCGCCGACGCCTTCTCGGACCTGCAATAACATGAGCACCGCCGAGGCCCTCGCCGCCATTCGCAACCGTATGGACACCCCAACCGCCAAGGTCGGGTTCATCCTTGGCTCGGGCCTCGGGCACCTGGCCGATCTGGTTGCGGGCACCGCCATCGACTATTCCGACCTGCCCGGCTTTCCCCACGCGGGCGTGTCCGGCCACAACCCCAAGCTGGTGATCGGCAAGCTCGAAGGTGTCGATGTCGCGATCCTTGGCGGGCGCGAACACTACTATGAAAACGGCCGCGCCGATGCCATGCGCGTGCCGCTTGAAGTGCTGGCCGAGCTTGGCGTCGACACGCTGTTTGCCACCAACGCCTGCGGCTCGTTCCTGCCGGAAATTCCGCCCGGCAACCTGATGCTGCTGAACGACCACATCAACTATTCCGGCCGCAGCCCCCTGATCGGCGAACCCACCGACCGCCGCTTCGTCAACCTCACCAACGCCTATGACCCGGACCTGCGCGCCCGGCTTCAGGCCGCGGCAGAGGCCGAAGGCATTCCGCTCAAGGAAGGCGTCTACGCCTGGTACTCAGGCCCGAATTTCGAAACCCCGGCCGAAATCCGGATGCTGAAACTGCTTGGCGCGGATGCGGTGGGCATGTCCACCGTGCCCGAGGTGATCTTGGGCCGCTTCCTCGACATGAAATGCTGCGCGATCTCGGTCGTGACCAATATGGCCGCCGGTCTTGGCAACGAACACATCAGCCACGAGCACACCAAGGCCAGCGCCCCCATCGGCGCAGCCAAGCTGGAACGGATCATCAAACGCGTCCTGCCCACGCTGGCCCAATGATTTTCTAGAAAATCATGCCCACCGGAAAGTCTTGCCAAAGACTTTCCCCCTCACCCTCACGCGCGATTTGCCGCCGAAATCCGGCGTCACGCCAAAAGCACCTTCCCCTCGCATCCCCCCCAAGGCTAATTCTCGGTCAGTCCATGACGAGTGCCCGATGTCCCGCCTTCTCCGTTTTCTCTGCCTGTTCGCGATCCTCGCCGGGGCGTGGCTGTTGCTGCAACGTCCGGCCACGCCGCCGCCCCCCCTCGCGCCCCTGACCGAACAGATCGATCGTATCCTGGTCGAGAAAGCCGCTCGCCGCCTCACCGTCTATCGCGGACAAGAGGCGATCCGCAGCTATGACATCGCGCTTGGCTTTACCCCCGAAGGCGACAAGCAGGTCGAAGGTGATGGCAAGACGCCCGAAGGCCATTTCACCATCAACCGCCGCAACCCGCAAAGCAGCTATCACCTCTCGCTCGGCATCAATTACCCGCAGCCCGAAGACATCGCCTTTGCCCGCACACTGAACCAATCCGCCGGCGGTGACATCTTCATTCACGGCCAGCCCAACAGCCTGCCCAAGGCCATCACCCTTCCGGGCGACTGGACGGCAGGCTGTATCGCCGTGTCGAATGCGGAAATAGAAGAGCTGTGGCGGATCACGCCCAACGGAACACCCGTCGAGATCCGCCCCTAGGACTTCGCGATCAACGCTACGGGCGCGTTCTCGCCCTTGAAGTAATCAGCCGGAGGGCGATCCTCGGCGGCGGTCGAGCGCTTGAACTCATAGTGCATCACGTCACCGTCCTCTTCCGAGGCCACGATCAGGCACTGGTAGACATGTCGTCCGCCATCATACAGATCGACAAATCCGCGCAGGTGCGGAGCATCCACGATATCCAGCGTGAAACCGCTTTCGCGAAACTTCAGCACGCGGAAAGACTGGCCATCGGCCTCGACCCGCATCTTGCTGCTTTTCTTCATGCTTTTCTTGCGGGCCGCATCCAGACCCGCCTGTACTTCTTTGGGGACCCAAGTCGACATTGTGCAATTCTCCATCCTTGCCCGTAGGGTCACCCATCCTATTGAACTGCGTCAAGAAAACTTTCCATGACATGACGGCAACTGTGCATATGCGCGCAACTCCTTTGCGCCCTGTTGCGTTTTCACATCACCGAAGCCGCGCTACCTCTGGGAGAAAGCAACATGCGTGAATGGAGATTCTCATGGGCCTTCTGGTTGACGGCAAGTGGCACGACACATGGTACGACACGAAGTCTTCGGGCGGAAAATTCATCCGCTCCGAAGCGCAGTTTCGCAACTGGATCACTACCGACGGCAGCGCCGGCCCGTCGGGTGAAGGCGGGTTTGCCGCCGAATCCGGGCGCTACCATCTCTATGTGTCCTACGCCTGCCCCTGGGCGCACCGCACCCTGATCTTCCGCCAACTCAAGGGCCTGACCGATCACATCTCTGTTTCGGTGGTGCATCCCGACATGCTGACCGAAGGCTGGACCTTCGAGACCGATGACCACGGTGCCACGGGCGATACGCTGTTCGGCAGCGACCACGCCCACCAGATCTATACCCGTGCCGACGCCACCTATTCGGGCCGCGTCACCGTGCCGATCCTCTGGGACAAACAGCGCAACACCATCGTCTCCAACGAAAGCTCCGAGATCATCCGCATGCTGAACTCGGCCTTCGACCACATCACCGGCAACACCCATGACTACTGGCCGGAAGACATGCGCGAACCCATCGAGTGCATCAACGAACGCATCTACGACACCTTCAACAACGGCGTCTACAAATGCGGTTTCGCCACCTCGCAAGAGGCCTATGACGCGGCCATCACCCCGCTGTTTGACACGCTCGACTGGCTCGAAGACATCCTGTCCGAACATCGCTACCTGCTGGGCGATGTCCTGACCGAAGCCGACTGGCGCCTGTTCACCACGCTGATCCGTTTCGATCCGGTCTATCACCTGCATTTCAAATGCAACCGCAAGCGGCTGATCGATTATCCCAACCTCTGGGCCTATACCCGCGAACTCTACCAGATGCCGGGCATTGCCGAGACAGTGAACATGCAGCACATCGTGCGCCATTATCACTACAGCCACGACACCATCAATCCGCACCGCATTATCCCGATCAACCCCGACCTGGACTATACGGAGCCGCATGGTCGCGGCTAAGCTTGGCTGATGCACGGTTCAGACCCGAGCTGCCTCGCCATAGTGGGCAACCATTGCGGCAAGATCCTCCGGCGGCGTGCCGGACTGAACGAAAGCACAGGCATTGGCGCTGTGGTTGAAGATCGACCCGTCCGAGAAGAACGAGGTGTTGGTCACAAAGATGACCCGCGCCTCGGGCCGCCGATAGCTTGCGAAATCCGCAATCGCCAGCGCCGCGCCTTCAGCCAGAACGAGATCAAGAACGATAATGTCGAACCCCAGCATACGCAGGGCGTGGATGGCGTCGGCCTGATCGCAGGCCAGCACCACCTCGGCCCCCGTTCGCTGCAGATGACGCATCCAGATACGCCCCAGGTTCGGGTCACTCTCGACAATCAATACCCGCATCGACATCCCCCTCAGACACTTTCTGCGGCTTCAGAAACTGGTTAACTCACTAACCACTCTGATCTGTCCCGAATTTACTAACAATTCGTTAACGCCGCCTTAACCAAGCCGCTTCGGCCACAGCACCACGCGCAATGCTTGCCAAATCGGCGCTTTTCCGTTTGAAGGCGCTAAGGCGACAGGGAGGTCACCATGCCGGATTCGCACCAGACAACGCCCCGCGATCACGGGGGCGGCCTTGATGCCGCGATGGCCCGCTTTGGCGGCACCCGCGCGGATTGGCTGGATCTGTCCACCGGCATCAACCCGGTGCCCTATCCGGTCGGTGCTGTCTCTGACACCGCCTGGAACGCCCTGCCGGACCGCGACGCACAAAATGGCCTTCTCGATGCTGCCCGCCAGTTCTGGAATGTCCCCGATGGGGCCGGCATCATCGCCGCCCACGGTGCCTCGGCGCTGATTGCCCGCATGCCCGCGCTGGCCGCACCGGGCATCGTCGACATTCCGACACCAACCTACAACGAACACGCCGCCGCCTTCACCGCGCAGGGCTGGCAGCTAGGCGAAACCGCGCCCTCTGCCCGCGTGCTGGTGCATCCCAACAACCCCACCGGCCACCTCTGGTCCCAATCCGATCTCACTGCGCCGCTGACCATCGTCGACGAGAGTTTCTGCGACGTGACACCGGACCACAGCCTGATCCATCACGCCGACCAAACGGGCCGCGTGGTGCTCAAGAGCTTTGGCAAGTTCTGGGGCCTTGCCGGACTGCGCCTTGGCTTTGCTATTGCACGCCCCGACACCATCCAGCGCCTGACCGACCTGACCGGCCCCTGGGCCGTGTCCGGACCCGCGCTGGAAATCGGCACCCGCGCCCTGACCGATCACGACTGGGCCAATGCCACCCGCAACCGCCTTGCCGATGACACCCGTCGCCTTGACGCCTTGATGGCCGGCAAAGGGGCCGCGCTGGTGGGCGGCACCACCCTGTTCCGCCTTTACGAGGTGGAAGATGCTCAGGCCTGGCAGGACAAGCTGGCCCGCGCCCATGTCTGGAGCCGCATCTTCCCCTATTCGAAAACCTTCCTGCGCCTCGGCCTGCCCGCGCCTGACCGCTGGGACCAACTCGAAGCCGCCCTATGAACACTGCCGAAATCCTCCTTCTCGCGCTGCTTCTGGATGCACTCCTTGGCGAACCCCGCTGGCTCTGGGATCGCTTTCCGCATCCGGCGGTCCTGATGGGCCGCGTGATCGGTGCCGCGGACAAACGGTTCAACACGGGCAGCGCCCGCATCCTCAAAGGGGGGGTGCTGATCGCTGCACTGGTGCTTGCCATGCTGCTGCTTGGCAAATTCATCGCGCTGTTCGGCTGGTTGCCACAACTCTTGCTGGCAGCCATTCTTCTCGCCCAACGCTCGCTGGTCGATCACGTCCGCGCCGTGGGCAAGGCCCTGCGCCTGTCGCTGGGCGATGGCCGTCGCGCGGTCGCCATGATCGTCAGCCGCGATACGGCGCAGATGGATCAAAGCGCGGTCACCCGTTCCGCCATCGAATCCGCGGCCGAGAACCTCTCGGACGGGATCGTTGCTCCTGCCTTCTGGTTCCTGATCGGCGGCCTTCCCGGCTTGCTGATCTACAAGATCGTCAACACCGCCGACAGCATGATCGGCTACCGGACCGCGCGCCACGAGGAATTCGGCAAGGCATCAGCCCGCCTTGACGATGTGCTGAACTGGATTCCCGCACGCCTCACCGGTGTCCTGATCGCCGCAACCCACCATGGCCTCGGACAGTGGCAAGACATCCGCAGCGACGCCGCCAAACACCGCTCGCCCAACGCCGGCTGGCCGGAATCGGCCATGGCCCGCGCCCTGAACGCCGCCATCGCAGGGCCCCGCGCCTATGACGGTGAAATGCGCGACTTTCCCTTCGTGAACCCCGATGGCCGCCGCACCCTCGGACCCGCCGACATCGACGCCACCTGCACCGCGCTGTGGAAGACATGGGGCGCGATGACCGCCATCATCTTGTTGATCGCGCTGTTCTGATCGGCATCACGGACGCGCCCGACATCAAACTTTTGATTCAAGTTTTTCGCGAAACGTTTTAGGGTCGCGGCACATTCGTTAACGAGGATCCCGATGCGTATTGCCCTGACCCTTGCCGCCCTTGCCCTTTCGACCCAGACCGCCCTCGCCGCCCAATGCGGCGGCAGCTTTTCCGGCTTCGTTCAAGACATGAAATCCGAAGCCGTCGCCAAGGGCTACAAGCAGGGCCTTGTGAACAAGTTCTTTGCCAACGTGAAACAGGATCCGCGCACCCTCAAGGCGGACCGCGCACAGGGTGTGTTCCAGAAACCCTTTGTTGATTTCTCGCGCCGCCTGATCAGCCAGAACCGCATCGACGTGGGCCGCTCCAAAGCTCGCACCTATGCCAACACCTTCGACCGCATCGAACAGAAATACGGCGTCTCGCGCGGCGTTCTTCTGGCCTTCTGGGCGTTCGAGACCGACTACGGATCGTTCCAGGGGGATTTCAACACCCTGAACTCGCTGGTCACGCTGGCCCACGACTGCCGCCGCCCCGAACTGTTCCGCCCACAGGTCTTTGCCGCGCTCGAGCTCTACAAACGCGGTGCCTTCAGCCCGACCAAGACCACCGGCGCATGGGCTGGCGAGATCGGAATGGTCCAGATGCTGCCCGCCGACATCATCGAAAACGGTGTTGACGGTGACGGCGATGGCAAGGTCAGCCTCAAGACCTCGCCACAGGATGCCCTGATGTCGGGCGGCAAGATGCTGTCCCACCTCGGGTGGCGCAAGGGCGAACCCTGGCTTCAGGAAGTCACCGTTCCCGCCAAGATGGACTGGTCGCAATCCGGCCTCGACACCACCAAGCAAGCCTCGGAATGGGCGCGCCTTGGGGTGAAACCGCGCGAAGGCAAACTGGCCAACCTGCCCGCCTCGCTTCTGCTGCCGCAGGGCCGCAAGGGGCCGGCCTTCCTCGCCTATCCCAACTTCCGCGTCTATTTCGAGTGGAACCAGAGCTTTGTCTACGTGGCCACCGCCGCCTATTTCGGCACCCGTCTGGAAGGTGCGAAACCCTATAACGCAGGCAACCCCGAACCGGGCCTTGCCGGAGCGCAGATGAAACAGCTGCAGAAGAAACTCAAGGCGCGCGGCCACGACGTCGGCAAGGTTGACGGCATCCTTGGCGCCAAGACCCGCGCCGCCGTGCAAAAGGAACAAAAGCGCCTTGGCCTGCCCGCCGACGCATGGCCCACCCCGGCCTTGCTGAACAAGCTGTGACGCCCACATTCTTTACGAAACCTTGAGGATTATGGTATCCTCTGGGGATCGAAAGTTCCTTCAGTTTCATGACCGAAGAAACGACCCGGCAGAGCTGCTACTCTGCCGGGTCACTCTTTTTCAGCCCCTTAAAGGCCTAGAAAGAGGCGGATGAGTGCGATCAGCAGCGAAAGTGCTGCGAGAATCACCATCCATCTTCGAAAGTTCCGATCACTCAGTTTCATCACCTCCTCACGCCGCGCGGGGTGCGCGACATTCAGAAATTACGTATCAAAGTGTTGGAAAATCGTTAGCACCTATGGCCGGACCGGGAACCGCTGACCATCCTCCGTCAGCACCACCAGACGCCCTGCGTTTTCAACGATCATGTCGCAGCGCGTGACCTCGGTGACATAGTCCACACAGACCACGCTGCCCTCGCGCACCCGCCACTTTCCATGCCACGTGCCACCACCGCCATAGGTGTAGGTATAGAACCCGTCCGCGAGATACACCGACTGCCCGCCGTCATAAAAGACCAGTTCCTCACCCGACAGCCGCGCTTGCAAGTCCGCCTGCGCAAACAGGATATCCCCGTCGCGTGTCTTCCACTCCTGCGCCTGCGCGGCTCCGGCGACCAGTATCGCGGCCAGTATCCATTTCCACATGATCGCCTCCCCTTCCACGACAGCTTGCCACGGAAACGGCCCAAGGCCCTGTCACGTTCGGGTGATCGGAATGGATCAGGCGACCAGCGTTTCCGCCGCTTTCAGGTCAACCGAGACAAGCTGGGAAACCCCCTGCTCGGCCATGGTCACGCCAAACAGGCGATCCATGCGGGCCATCGTCACCGCGTGGTGGGTGATGATCAGGAACCGCGTATTGGTGCGGCGGCACATCTCGTCCAAAAGGTCACAGAACCGCGTCACGTTGGCATCGTCCAGCGGCGCGTCGACCTCGTCCAGCACACAGATCGGTGCCGGATTGGCTAGGAACACCGCGAAGATCAGAGCCATCGCCGTCAGCGTCTGCTCGCCCCCCGACAACAGCGAAAGCGTCGACAACTTCTTGCCCGGCGGCTGGCACATGATCTCAAGCCCCGCCTCAAGCGGATCATCGCTTTCGACCAGAACAAGGTTCGCCTCGCCGCCACCAAACAGGTGTTTGAACAACATCGAGAAGTTCGAATTCACCTGTTCAAACGCCGTCAACAGGCGTTCCCGCCCCTCGCGGTTCAGGCTCGCGATCCCGCTGCGAAGCGCCTTGATCGCCTCTTCCAGATCCGACTTCTCGTTGGTCAGCGTGTCGAACTCTTCCTGAACTTCCTTGGCGTCTTCCTCGGCCCGCAGGTTCACGGCCCCAAGCGAATCCCGCTGCCGTTTCAACCGGTTCACATCCGCCTCGATGGCATGGGAATCGGGCATCGAATCCGGCGTCACATCAAGGCTCTCCAGCAAGGCAGCCGGAGACACCTGCTGCTCTTCGTAGATACGTTCGGCGGCATAGGACACCGTCTCGCGCGCGGCATCCGCCCGCGCTTCCGAACGCGCCCGCGCCTCGCGCGCCTCGCTCGCGGCGCGCTCTGCATCGCGCTCGGCATGTTCCGCCTCGCGCAGGGCGCTTTCGGCCTCGGCCAGCACATCGGCCGCCGCGCGGCGGCGCTCCTCTGCCTCGTCAATGGCATCGCTCAGCTCTTCGCGCTTGGCCGCGATTTCCTCGGGCGCGCTCTTGGCATCGATCAGCTCGTCTTCCGACCCGGCCTTGCGCTCAGCCAACTCGCCAATCCGCTTCTCGGCGGTCTCGAGACGGTGACGCCAGCCACTGATTTCCTTGGTGATCTGCTGGCTACGGCGCAACCGGTTTTCGCCTTCCCGGCGCAACTCGTCCTGCCCCGACCGACGCGACATCATGGTGATCCGCGCCGCTTCCACCGTCATCTTGACGTCTTCCACCTCGGCGCGCGCCGCATCCAGATCACCAAGATCGGCAAGCGCGCCTTCGGCCTCGGCCAGCTGCGCCCGCGCCGCCATCGCCTCTTCCTCGTGACGCGCCACGGCAAGCCCAAGGCTCTCCAGCTTGCCCTCGGCAAGGTTGCGGTCCGCCTCGGCACGGCTCAGCGCCCGGTTGGCATCGGCCACGGCCCGATCCGCATCCCGGCGGGCGATCCGCGCCGCCTTGTCCATTTCGGTCAACTCGCGCAGACGGGTCTGCAACATTTCATGCGCCTGCACCGCACCGTCGGTGCGCGCAGTGGCTTGCGCCATCTGCTGCTTCAACTCTTCCAGCCGGTTCAACTGCTGCAGCCGCAGCGCCGCCGCGCTTGGCGCGTCTTCGGCCCAGGCCCGGTACCCGTCCCAGCGCCACAGGTCGCCCTCAAGCGACACCAGCCGCTGGCCGGGTTTCAACAGGGCCTGCAACCGCACCGCATCCTCGGTGGTGGCAAGGCCGATCTGACTCATCCGGCGCTCAAGCACCTCCGGCACCGACACATGCGAAGACAGCGCGGTCACCCCATCGGGCAGTGCCTGATCCGCGTCGTAAGGCGGCAACACATGCCAGCCCGACGGCCCATCCTCATCCACTTCCGGCGCGCGCAGATCATCGGCCAGCGCCGCACCCAGCGCCTTTTCAAACCCCTGCTGCACCTGAAGACGATCAAGGATCTGGCCACCTTCCGCCGTGTCGCGTTCCACCAGCTTGGCCAGCGCCGTCACCTCGGCCCGCAGCGCATTCAACTCGCCCTCGGCTTCCGAACGTTCGGCCCGTGCATCCGCCTCGCGCGATTGCGTCTCGGCACGGTCTTCCTCAGCCTGCGCCAACGCCTCTTCCGCCGCCTGCGCCGCGTCAACCGCCGCCTCTTCCGCCGCCTGCGCCAGTTCGTATTCCTCGCTCGCCCGCACCAGCGCCGCCTTGGACTGATCTACAGCCTCTCGCGCCTTCACGGCCTCGGCTTCGCTCTTGGCCTGCGTCTTGCGCGAGTCCTCGACAAGGCGATGCGCCGACTGGTGCCGCGCTGCAAGCCGCGCCACATCCTCGGTCAGCTGCGAAAGATCGCTCTCGCGCTCCTGAAGGATGCTCGCCGCCTCGCGCGCGGCTTCCTTGGCCGCGTCAAGCTTTTCCTCGTGGCCTTCCCCCGCCTTGGCAATCTCGCGGGCTTCCCACTCAAGCCGCTCAATGGTCTCGCCCGCATCGCGGTTCAGCCCCGACTCGCGCTCGATATCCTTGGCAAGCTGCTCGATCCGGTTCTGCAGGGTCTCGATGATCTGAAGCGCATGGGCCTCCTGATCGTTCAGCGTATCGCGCTGCACCTGAAGCCGTTGCAGAACCGCCGCAGCAATGGCCTCTTCCTCGCGCAACGGGGGCAGGGCATCGTCCCGCTCGACCCGCAGCTTGGCTGCCGCACGGGCCGCGCCCTCGGCCTGCGCCGCCGCGGTGGTGCGCTCGCGCAGCTCCTCGTCTGCTTTGGCCCGCGCCTCGTCGGCCTCGCGCCAGCGACGGTACAGCAACATGCCTTCCGACTGCCGCAACTCCTCGCCGATGGCCCGATACCGCGCCGCCTGCCGGGCCTGCCGCGCCAATTGCGCCAACTGGCTGCCAAGCTGTTCGATCACATCATCGACGCGGGCAAGGTTGGTCTCGGCCCCCTTCAGCTTCAACTCGGCCTCGTGCCGCCGCTGGTAAAGGCCCGAAATCCCCGCCGCTTCCTCAAGGATACGCCGCCGCGCCTTGGGCTTGGCATTGATCAGCTCTGCAATCTGCCCCTGCCGCACAAGCGCTGGCGAATGCGCCCCGGTCGAGGCATCCGCAAACAGCATCTGCACATCCCGCGCCCGCACGTCCTTGGTGTTTACCTTGTAGGCCGAACCCACATCCCGCGTGATCCGCCGCACGATCTCGAGTGCGTCATCATCGTTGAACCCCGCCGGCGCCAGACGCTCCGAGTTGTCGAGATGCAACGAAACTTCGGCAAAGTTGCGCGCCGGTCGCGTCGCCGCCCCGGCAAAGATCACATCCTCCATGCCGCCGCCCCGCATCGCCGTCGGACGGTTCTCGCCCATCACCCAGCGCAGCGCTTCCAGCAGGTTGGATTTACCGCAGCCATTCGGACCCACGACACCGGTCAGACCATCGGCAATGATCAGATCGGTAGGGTCAACGAAGCTTTTGAAGCCTGTCAGTCTCAGTTTCGAAAAGCGCAAGGTAGGCTGCTATCCCTCATGATTCTTGTTATCTTCAAAGCCTGCCCAAGCGCAGCGGCCCGAGTCAACGGTTATCCACAGCATGTGCCGCCAGACCCCAAGTTATCCACAAGATATTGATCCCGCCGGCCGCAAAACCCAAGAAACCAAGGGCCATCCCCCTTCAATGCACCCGAAATACTCCGGGGTGAATTGCGCCGAACACCGTTCGGGGCAAGAGGGGCAGCGCCCCTGCCCTGCCCAATCCGGCCTCAAACAGGGGCCGCATCCCGCCCATTCACGCCCGCCGCCCCCCCTGAGACTGGACGCAGAGGCCCTGCCCTGTCACACAGACACCCGACACCACAGGGAGGACACCATGCCAGACATCAAGGTCGTTCCCGGCGATCCCCGCGATCCCCAGGCCACCGCACTCCTGCGCCAGAGCCACGCGCTCATGCAGCAACTGTTCGATCCCGAGGAAAACCACTTCCTCGACATTGACGAACTCTGCGTGCCCTCGATCCGTTTCTTCGTCGCCCGCGAAGGACAGACGGCCCTTGGCTGCGTCGCGCTTGCCAACAAGGGGGACTACGGCGAAATCAAATCCATGTTCGTCGATCCAAAGGCGCGGGGCAAAGGCATCGCTCATCACCTGATGCACCAAGTCGAGGCCGAGGCCCGCGCCCAGAACCTTGCCACCATCAAGCTGGAGACAGGCGACAAGCTGGTACAGGCCCACACCCTCTACCGCGCACATGGCTATGTGGATTGCGGCCCCTTCGGGGACTACGAGGCCAACACGTCCTCGATCTTCATGACCAAGGAACTGGCGTGAAGACCATCGGCATCCTCGGCGGCATGTCCGCGGCCTCGACACAGGGCTACTACCGTCGCCTCTGTGACCAGACCCGCGCGCGCCTCGGTGGGCTGCATTCTCCCGAGCTCCTGATCCGCTCGCTCGATTTTGCGCCTATCGCCGAGCTTCAGGCCAGGGGCGACTGGGACGCCGCAGGCGCCCTCCTGAACACTGAGGCCAAGGCGCTGGAACGCGGTGGCGCCGATCTCCTGATCCTGGCAACCAACACCATGCACAAACTAGCCGACCAGATGATGCAGGGCGTCACTATTCCACTCCTTCACATCGCGGATGCCACAGCCTCGGCAATCCGCGCGGCGGGCTACTCCCGTCCCGGCCTGATGGCCACTGCCTTCACGATGGAACAGGCCTTCTATACCGGCCGCCTTGCCACCGCTGGCCTCACACCGGTGATCCCGGAAACCGAGGACCGCGCAGAGACCCATCGGATCATCTACGAAGAGCTCTGCAAGGACATCACCACACCGCAAAGCCGCGCAATCTATGTCGAGATCGCAACCCGCCTGATGGATGCCGGCGCCGATTGTCTGATCCTTGGCTGCACCGAGGTCGGCATGCTCCTGTCCGACGACAACAGCCCCCTGCCCGTCTTTGACACCACGCTGATCCACTGCGACAGCGCACTGGACGCCGCATTGGCCTGAACGAAAAAGGGGCCGCAAAACGGCCCCTTCTCCCTAGCTCTCAAAACCTGTGAACTCAGGCTTTCACACGCTTGATCTCGCCGCTTTTCAGCTTGGCTGCATAGGCCGCCAGCTCCTTGCGGACCACCTTCATGAGGAAGTACAGCGCGAAGATGTTGACCACGGCCATGGCAAAGATCGCCGCGTCCGAGAAGTCGATGACAGGACCAAGGCTGGCCGCCGCACCGATCACCACGAAGACGCAGAAGATCAGCTTGAACACCAGTTCCGTGGTCTTGCCTTCGCCGAACAGATAGGTCCATGCCTTCAGGCCATAGTAGGACCAGGAGATCATGGTCGAGAAGGCAAACAGCACCACGGCAATCGCCAGCACATAGGGGAACCAGCTGATCGAGGCACCAAAGGCCGCCGAAGTCAGCGCCACGCCCGAGTTGCCATCAACAGTGGCAATCGCCGAACCGGCTTCGTTCAGGATATAGGTCCCTGCTTCTGCGTCCCAGATCAGCTGACCGGAAATGGTGATCACCAGCGCGGTCATGGTGCAGATCACGACGGTATCGATCAGCGGCTCAAGCAGCGAAACGAAACCTTCGGTGATCGGCTCGTTGGTGCGCACCGCCGAGTGGGCAATCGCAGCCGAACCAACACCGGCTTCGTTCGAGAATGCGGCGCGTTTGAAACCCTGGATCAGGGCACCAACGAAACCACCGGCAATCCCCAGACCGGTAAAGGCACCGGCAAAGATCTGGCCAAAGGCCCAACCGATCATGTCGTAGTTGATGATCAGGATGATCAGCGCCGCACCGACATAGAGGATACCCATGAACGGCACCACTTTCTCGGTCACGCGGGCGATCGACTTGATGCCGCCAACGATCACGAGGAACACGATAGTCGCAAAGACCAGACCGGTAATCCAGCCCGGATAGTCGCCCACGATCCCGCTGATCTGTGCGTGCGCCTGGTTGGCCTGGAACATGTTGCCACCGCCCAGCGCGCCAAGGATACAGAAGATCGAGAACAGCACCGCCAGCGCCTTGCCACCCGGCAGGCCAAGTTCCTTGAAGCCCTTGGAGATATAGTACATCGGGCCACCCGAAACCGAACCGTCCGCGTATTCGTTGCGGTACTTCACACCCAGCGTACATTCGGTGAATTTCGACGCCATGCCCAGAAGACCGGCAAGGATCATCCAGAAGGTTGCGCCGGGGCCACCAATGCCCACGGCCACGGCCACGCCGGCAATGTTACCAAGACCAACGGTCCCCGACAACGCGGTTGCCAGCGCCTGGAAGTGGCTGACCTCGCCCGCGTCGTTCGGATCCGAGTAGTCGCCCTTCACAAGGCGGATCGCATGGCCGAAGAAACGGAACTGAACCAGACCGAAGTAGAGGGTGAAGACCGAGGCGGCGATCACCAGCCACATCACGATCCAGGGAAAGCTCGTCCCCGGAAACGGTGCAAAGATCAGGCCGACGAAGGGGCCGGTGACATCAGCAAAGACCTGGTTCACCTTATCGTCGATGCCCATGGCGTCCTGGGCAAGAGCCGGAGTCGCCATAAGGGTCGCTGCCGCAGCAGCAAGTGCGGATTTATTGAACATGATTTTCTCCGGATTTAGCCGACGACGGTGACAGGCACGTCTGCGTGCATCACCAGGTTCTGGGTCGAGCTGCCAAACAGGCGTTTGGCGAAACCGCCGGCCGATGCGCGGCCCACGATGATCTGCACGGCACCGTTCTCCACGGTGATCGCATTCAGGGTTTCGGCCACGTCACCGTGCCGCACAACACCCTCTGCCTTGAACCCCGCGTCTTGCAGGCTCTTCACCGCCGGATCGACAACCCGCGAGGTTGCCGTCGCGATCTCTTCCTCGCGGCGCTTGTGGCGCTGCGCATTTTCTTCCGGAGTCTGGAAGGTATACGGCGACCATTCGATGACATAGGCAACGATCAGTTCGCAGCCCTCCATACGCGCCGCCATGTCCTTGGCAAATGCCAGGGCACGGTCTCCCGTGTCGGCCCCATCCAGGCCAACAACCAGCTTCACTGTCATGAGTTTTCCTCCATGGTTCTTATAGTACGGGAAGGATCCCGCCGAAGGCTTGGTTTTTTCGTTTTCCCCTACGCCTTCGCATGGTGTTATCAGTCATTTCCTCTAGGAATTGGTTGTTTTTTAGCAAGATTTACCCGCATAATTCTTAAAAAATAGACATTTCAAAGGGAAAATCACCATTGGACAGGGATTTGGACAGAATAGATGAGAGGATTCTCACCGAGCTCGAAGCCAACGGCCGCCTCTCCATCGTCGAACTTGCGCAGCGGGTGCACCTGACAAACACCCCGTGTTCGGAGCGGGTCAAACGCCTTGAGAAGAGCGGTTACATCCGCAAGTACAAGGCCATCCTCGACAAGGAGAAGCTTGGCCTCGGGCATGTGACCGTGGTTCAGGTCTCTCTCGCGGCCACCGCCAACAGCTCTCTGACCGATTTCAACCGCGCCGTTGCCCGCATCCCAGAGGTGGAAACCTGCATGATGGTTGCCGGCTCATTCGACTACATGCTCACCGTACGCACCCGCGATATCGCGCATTTCCGCGATGTCCTTGGCGACACCATCAACAAACTGCCCGGCGTTCACCAGACCAACTCGTTCGCAGTCATGGAAGTGGTCAAAGAAGAAAGCGCCTTCGTCCCCTGACCGATCTTGGCAAGGTCATCCGGCTTACCGCATTTCAGGATCGCGATCATCATTGCCTGATCGCCACGGATCTCGCGGACGGGACAGCCATAGGTCTCTTCCACGGCAATCTCGGCCCGCCGCCCCAGCTGCTGTGACAGACGCGGGGCCCATTCCGAATTCACCCGGATCACCTCGACCAGCTTCCCATTCCGTCTCATTTCGAAGGTGCTTGGCCCCACGCTCATACGTTCCGGGTCGATTCCGGCAAAATGAACCGAGGGCGCGTTGCAGGCCGCCAGCGCCATAAGGGCCATCCATTTCCACATGGCCACCACGAAACCACGCAACTGGTTAACAGAGGCTTACCCACCCTGTGCGCGTTTGTCGCATATATATTCCAATATTGCTATGTGTTATATATATTCCAAACACAGCATATTTAGGAGAGTCGCAATGACCACCCCCACCAAACGTCCGGCGGACAGCTATTCGCCGCTCTACTTCCTCGCCTCGCTTGGCGCGGGTGGCCTGTCGGTCACCTTTTTCATGTACCTGATGTTCTGGGTGCCGCATCCCGGCAAACCGGTGCCAACCTTCGAAGACATCTCAGCCGCCTTTGCCACCGGCAACACCCCGATGCAGGTGGCCATCGTGGTGGCCGTGATCGGCATCGCCATCATGGCCTTCCTGAACCTGAAATACCTGTTCTGGAACATCTCGGCCTATCGCGCCTTCAAAACCACCGAAAGCTACAAGGCCCTGCGCGCCTCGAACGCGGAATCCACCATCATGGCCATGCCTCTTGCCCTCGCGATGAGCGTGAACGGCATGTTCATCGTCGGCCTCGTCTTCGTGCCCGGCCTCTGGTCGATCGTGGAATACCTCTTCCCAATGGCCCTCGTCGCCTTTGCCGCAATCGCCTATCTGGCCTTCCGCATCCTCGCTGACTTCCTTGGCCGCATCCTTTCGCAAGGCGGCATCTTCGACGTCACCGCCAACAATTCCTTTGCCCAGATGCTCCCCGCCTTCGCCCTGTCGATGATCGCCGTCGGTTTCTCGGCCCCCGCCGCGATGAGCACGAACACCACCACCGCCGGCATCGCCCTGATCCTGTCGACCTTTGTCGGAACCATGGCCGCCGTCTATGCGCTGGTTGCCATCTTCACCGCCTTCAATTCGATGCTGCACCACGGCACCGCCCGCGAAGCAGGCCCGACCCTGATGGTGGTTGTCCCGATCATGACCGTTCTGGGCATCATGATGCTGCGCCAGAACCACGGCCTGCATGAACTGTTCGGCGCTCACGGCACCCCCGCCGACACCATGATGCTGCTGGCCCGTCTGCTCTCGGTTCAGGTGGTCTTCCTGCTGCTCGGCCTGCTGGTCATGCGCCGTCAGGGGTATTTCACCGATTTCGTCTTCGGCACGAAAACCTCGCCCGGCTCCTATGCGCTGGTCTGTCCCGGCGTGGCCCTGGCCGTGATGCTGCACTTCTTCGTCAACAAGGGCCTCGTTGGTGCCGGTGTCATCGACAAGTTCGGTACCGCCTACTGGGCAATCACCGCCATCGCGCTGATCTCGCAGTTCGCCATGATCGCGTTGGTCGTCCGCCTGAACCGCCAGCACTTTGCCAAACCTTCGGCAGTCGCGGCTGTCCCGGCGGAATGATCCCGACATCAAAACACGAAAAAGGGCGCCATTCGGCGCCCTTCCTTTTTCGACAAATGCCATCGCCAAACGGCAAAAAGCACCTTGCCAGAACCTTTCCCTATCGAACGCGGGTAACGGAACGCGCGATGGCTTAATCGTAGCCATTGCGGTCGCCCACACCGACGCAATACCGACATAATACCGACGTTGCACCGACAGCCCGAATTGGTCAGGTCAGTTGCATTAACCCGAATCGCCCATTGCCTCGCGCAGCACCATTCCAAGGCGCAACATACCCTCGTCGATGGTCGCTTCGTCCGCGCAGGAAAAGCTCAGGCGCAGTGTATTGCCGCCCGATCCATCCGCGAAAAACGCCCGCCCCGGCACAAAGGCCACCTTCTGGGTTTCCAGCGATCGGGCCAGCAATTCCGCGCCGTTCAACGCCTTGGGAAGGGTCAGCCAGACAAACATGCCGCCCTCGGGCCGCGTCCATTCCACGCCCTCCGGCATATGCCGCTCGAGCGCCTCGAGCATGGCATCCCGACGCGCCTTATAGGCCTCGCGCACCGTGGCTACATGGCTGTCGAAATGCGCCTTGGCAACCTCGTGAATGGCCATCTGGTTGAGCGTCGCGGAATGCAGGTCTGCGGCCTGTTTCATCAACACCAGTTGCGAAATGACGGGCTTGGCCGCCACCACCCAACCGACGCGCAAACCGGGCGAGAGGGTCTTGGAAAAACTGCCGCAATAGATCGTCCGGCAAGCCTCGATTGTGCCCTTGCGGGCAATCTCGAGCGCAAGGATCGGCGGCACCGCTTTGCCATCATAACGCAGGCTTTGATAGGCCGCGTCCTCGATCACGGCACAGTCCATGTCCTCGGCCTGATCCAGCATCCACTCGCGCCCTGCACGGTCTACGGTCTCGCCGGTGGGGTTGGCGAAATCCACTGATAAATAAGCAAATTTCACCGATCCACCCGCCGCCTTGGCACGTTCGGAAAAATCCGCCGCGCCCTGATTTCCATTGATCGTCAACTGGTCATAGGTCGGCTCGTAAGGATTGAAGGCGCCCAGCGCCCCCATGTAGGTTGGCCAGCTCACAAGCGCGGTATCACCGGGGGACAGGAACAGCTTGCCCAGGTAGTCCAGCGCCTGCTGCGATCCGCTGGTGATCAGGATGTTGTCGGCATCACAGGGAATACCGATCCTGCCCATCTCTGAGGCCAGCCAGTCGCGCAACGGGCGATAACCTTCGCTGACTGAATATTGCAGGGCCATCGCCTGCTTGTCGGGCATCATGCAGGTCGACATGGCGTCACGGAACGCATCGCCCGGAAACAGGTCGGGATCGGGGATGCCCCCGGCAAAGGAAATGATGCCCGGTTGATCCAGAAGTTTCAGCAACTCACGGATCTCCGACGCCTTCATGCGCGCGGTGCGTGTCGCAAAGATTTGTTCAAGGCTCATGGGGCAGTGTCCTCATCCGAAAATTTCAAACGACGCTACCCGAGACGCAATATAAGTCAATATTGCTGACCCACTGTAACAATTTTTGTGAACACGCTCCCACCCCTTGCCCCCGCACCCCCAAATGTGGTCAAATCATCTGACCACCGCGCACAGGTCCCCCATGCCCTTCCAAAAAGTCCAAACCGAAAAACTCTCCACCTCCGTCATCAAGCAGGTTGAGTTATTGATTTTGCGAGGAATTTTGCGGCCCGGTGAGCGCTTGCCATCGGAGCGGGAACTTTCTGAAAGGCTGGGCGTCTCGCGTCCTTCCCTGCGTGAGGCAATTGCCGAACTACAGGAACGCGGTCTGCTCGAAGCCAAGGCCGGGGCCGGGATATTTGTGGCGGATGTCCTTGGGAACGCTTTCTCAGACAGCCTGATCAAGCTCTTTGCGTCACATGACGAGGCGGTTTTCGATTACATCTCGTTCCGCCGCGACATGGAGGGGCTCGCTGCGGAAAGGGCGGCACTTTATGCCTCGGACACAGACCTGGCGGTTATCCAAGCCGTGTTCGACAAGATGGAAGCCGCCCACGCCAAGCGCAATCCTGCGGACGAAGCGCAACTTGATGCGGACTTTCACCTCGCTATCATCGAAGCAAGCCACAATGTCATCATGCTGCATATGATGCGTTCGATGTATCAGCTGTTGCGCGAAGGTGTTTTCTACAATCGCTCAATCATGTTCAAACAGCGCACCACGCGCGGCGACCTTCTGGACCAGCACCGCGCCATTAACACGGCGCTTCAGTCCCGGGATGCGGAAGGCGCACGGACGGCGGTGATTGCGCACCTCGACTATGTTGAGAGATCGCTGTTCGACTACAAGAAGTCCGAACAGAACGAGGCAATCGCCAGACAGCGTTACGAGCACGAGCAACGCCGCTAGGACGTTGCTCTAAGACTTTGTTAAACTTTTAGGACGATCTTGCCGATATGACCGCTGGTTTCCATGCGGGCATGGGCCGCCGATGCCTCTTCCAAGGCGAATTCGCTGTCCATAACGGGGGCTACGCGCCCTGCATCCAGAAGCGGCCAGACCTTTTCCCGAAGGTCAGCGGCAATCTTGGCTTTGGCCAAATCGCTTTGCGGACGAAGGGTACTGCCCGTGACTGTAAGGCGGCGGGTCATGATCTGCGCAAAATTCAACTCAACTTTCGGGCCGGTCAGAAAGGCGATTTGAACCAGCCGACCGTCGTCTGACAGGGTTTTGACGTTGCGGGGGATATATGACCCGCCAACCATATCAAGGATCAGGTTCGCGCCACCTTCGGCCCGAAGGATTTCGACAAAATCCTCGTCGCGATAGTTGATGGCCCGCTCTGCACCCAGCTTCAGACAGGCTTCGCACTTGTCGTCTGATCCGGCCGTCGCGAACACGCGGGCGCCGAAAATCTTGGCCAACTGAATGGCCGTTGTGCCAATGCCACTTGAGCCGCCATGCACCAGGAACCGCTCTCCGGCCTGAAGGCCGCCGCGCTGGAACACGTTGGACCAGACAGTAAAGAAGGTTTCCGGCAGACATGCTGCTTCGCGCAAGCCCATGCCCTCGGGAATGGGCAGGCAGTGCGCGGCCGGGGTCAGAACATACTCGGCATAGCCGCCGCCGGGCAGGAGAGCGCAGACCTTGTCGCCGACCTCCCACTCGCTCACGCCTTCGCCAATCGCCACGATCTCGCCAGAGGCTTCCAGACCCGGCAGATCACTTGCGGTCGGCGGCGGGGCATACATCCCCGCCCGTTGCAGGGCATCGGGTCGGTTGACGCCGGCATAGGCCACCTTGATCACGACCTCCCCGGCCCCGGGGGTCGGGACGGGTCTCTCGCAAAGTTGCAGGACCTCGGGGCCACCTGCCTCGGTAATCTCGATTGCGCGCATAGTCTGGCTCATCTGCCCCTCCTCGAATGCCACATGGATTTGTCACGAGACATATCACCCGGCATCAGGCAGGCAAACGCCGAAAAGCGACGCGCTGCGCACGGGTCCGAACCAAGTTTTCGAAAGAGATCAGCTTTTCCACTGGCCCGGCATATTCGTCCGGGCCGTTGGGGCCTTGATACGCCCGAGCAACCCCAGGGGTCCCTCTGCCAACTTACCAAGTGGGCTCTTGCGGAACTGGGCCTTGGCTTTTTCGAACTGCATCACGTTCTCGATCCGACGATCAAGAAATGCCCAGGTCGCCTCGTGCCCTTCGCTTTCGTCGCCCAACCAATAGAGCACCGTCGAGCCATAGACCGCCGACAGGGTCATGCGCTTGGTGTACCAGTTCACATCATCCGAGGTATCACCAAGGGCGTTCCAGATGGCATCGCACGTATACCAAATCAGCTGAGCGCCGGTAGCAGCATATTGCGGCAAGGAAAACAGTGTCGAACCGCGACGCACGGCTTCCTTGTCTTCGGCTGCTTCAAGGCGGAACCGTACCAAGGCCGCAACCTTTTCGCTGTAGCGCAGGGTGCCTAGGTCTTCCTCATGAAATCGTGCCAACATCTCGGCGTCGCCGCGCTTGTGGTAGGCAACAGCAAGGTCCACGGCTCCGCGTGGGCACAAGGCCCGCGCCAGCGCGGGATCTATATCGGTGTCAGCTATGGCCGCGTCGAAAGTCGCCTCGCTCCAGCCGTCGAATACCACGTGAAGCAGGGCTGCATCCAACAGGGCTTCTTTAGGATCTGTGGTAGTCATGGCATACTCCTTGGCGCTCGCGCGGATACTAGACAAACTCAAGGGGCTTTGCTATAGGGCGGCTTCCTGCAATTCCTTGCAACACAAACTTAGAAAGGTGGTGAAAACCACATGCAGGTTAGCGTTCGCGACAATAACGTCGATCAGGCTCTCCGTGCCCTGAAGAAAAAGCTGCAGCGTGAAGGCGTCTTCCGCGAAATGAAGCTCAAGCAACATTTCGAAAAGCCGTCCGAGAAAAAAGCACGCGAGAAAGCTGAAGCGATTCGCCGTGCCCGTAAGCTGGCACGCAAAAAAGCACAGCGCGAAGGTCTTCTCTAAGAACTTCTTCTCAGCTTTGACGCAAAAGTTAGACGACCCCCGAGGCCCTGCTTCGGGGGTTTGTCATTTCCAAGACACGAAAAGTTGTGTCGCGGCTTGCTTGATGTCCCCCCTAGTAAACTCGGGCGTATCCCCTAGATTGTGTTCAAACCAATAACAGGGCGTGCTCTTATGACTGATACCTACACCCCCCCGAAAGTCTGGACTTGGGATTCCGAAAGCGGTGGCAAATTCGCCAGCATAAACCGCCCGATTGCAGGGCCGACACACGACAAGGAGCTTGAGGTCGGCAAGCACCCTCACCAGCTTTATTCGCTTGCCACACCGAATGGCGTGAAGGTCACCATCCTGTTCGAAGAACTGCTGGCCGCGGGACATGCGGATGCGGAATATGATGCCTGGCTCATCAATATCGGCGAGGGCAACCAGTTTGGCAGCGGTTTCGTGGATGTGAACCCGAACTCGAAAATCCCTGCACTGATGGACCATTCGACCACGCCCCCGACCCGTGTGTTCGAATCCGGTGCGATCCTTCTCTACCTTGCCGAGAAATTCGGTGCCTTTATCCCGGAAGACCCTGCAAAGCGCACAGAGATGATGTCCTGGCTGTTCTGGCAGATGGGCAGCGCGCCTTACCTGGGTGGCGGGTTTGGTCACTTCTATGCCTATGCGCCAGAGAAGTGGCAGTATCCGATTGACCGGTTCGCAATGGAAACCAAACGTCAGCTGGATGTGCTTAACCGCCATCTGGCCGAGAACACCTATATGGCGGGTGACGAGTATTCGATTGCCGATATCGCGATCTGGTCATGGTACGGGGCGTTGGCACTGGGCCGCCTGTATGATGCGGCCGAGTTCCTGGACGTGGAGAGCTATGAACACGTCCAACGCTGGGCCAAGGCCATCAACGAGCGCCCCGCCGTCAAACGCGGGGTTATGGTCAACCGCTCTTGGGGTGATCTCGACAAGCAGCTGCGGGAACGTCACGATGCCGAAGATTTCGAAACCCGGACTCAGGACAAGCTGGAACCGGAAGACAGCGAAACCGCGTAACTGATGAAACGCCGCCTCCTTGGGGAGGCGGCGTTTTTCTATGCAGGTTGGCTCAGCAGACCAACCATTTCACTTTCTCTATCGGCGAGAGCATCAATCACGTCAAAGTGGTGACGGCCCTTCTCGATATGCAGGTCCGTGTGCCACGCCTCTGACAGCCATTGCGCCTGTTCAATAAAGACAGGGCGTTCGTCCGCCCCGACCCAGACAATCACTTTCGCCCCAGAAACCGGTTTCCCGAAGATCGGGCTTTCGGCTTTGGCGGTCTTTTCATCCAGATCAAAATCGGCATTCATCGAGGTCGACATCAAGGGGCGCAGGTCGGAAAGGGGCGAAATTGGCAATACCGTTTGCAGGCGCGCGGCGATGTCTTCGGGAAGGACACCTTCGCAGGCCATGCGCGCCGCGAGGTGCCCGCCAGCCGAATGGCCCGCAAGGCAAATTGGCCCCGCGATGCAATGTGCGGCATGCGTCGTCGCCTCAGCGATCTGACGGGTGATATCGGGGATGCCCACGGCAGGGCAGAGATCGTAGCTGGGCATGGCCACGGCCCACCCCCTCGCTCGCATCCCTTCCGCCAAATGCGACCATGACGATTTGTCGAAGGCCCGCCAATATCCGCCGTGAACAAAGAGAAACAGTCCGCATGAATGGCCATCCGGGTGAAACAGATCGTACACTTGCCGATCACCGGCCCCGTATTTCACGTCTATTTCGGCATGTGCAACAGGTGCCTCTCTATAAGCCTGCGCATCGGCGGACCAACGGGCGGGAAAGGCGTCGCTCCCCTCGATATAGGCAGCATTGGCATAGGCATCATCCAGTTGCATCAATTTACCTAACATGTTAATTATTATCTGGACTCACAAAGAGTGCTAGACAACAATATGATCAAATGTATTTGTTGCGCGAGAGGAATCCCGGGAGGCCACTATGCTTGATACCGTTACCAATATGAAATCGCTTTTGAGCGACCCCACCCTTCTCGAAACCCGCGCCTATATCGGCGGTGCATGGGTCGACGGTGAAAACGGCACCTTTGCCGTGACCAACCCTGCACGCGGCGACGTGATTGCCGACGTTGCCGATCTGAGTCGTGCCCAGGTTGCCGGCGCCATTGCCCAGGCACAGGACGCCCAAAAGGAATGGGCGAAATGGACCGGCAAGGAACGTGCCAATGTTATGCGCAAATGGTACGACCTGATGATCGAGAACCAGCAGGATCTTGGCATCATCCTGACCGCCGAGATGGGCAAGCCGCTGGCCGAAGCGGTTGGTGAAATCGGTTACGGCGCCTCGTTCATCGAGTTCTTCGGTGAAGAAGCCAAACGCATCTATGGTGAAACCATCCCCGGCCATCAGCGCGACAAACGTATCACCGTAATCAAACAGCCCATTGGCGTTGCCGCGTCGATCACGCCATGGAACTTTCCGAACGCGATGATCACCCGCAAAGCGGGCCCGGCGCTGGCTGCTGGCTGTGCCTTCGTCGCGCGCCCCGCCGCGGAAACACCGCTTTCGGCGATCGTTCTGGGCGTTCTGGCGGAACGCGCAGGCATCCCGGCTGGTGTCTTCAACGTGGTACCGTCGTCGCGTGCGAGCGACATTGGCAAAGAGTTCTGCGAGAACGATGCCGTGCGCAAACTGACCTTCACCGGATCGACGGAAGTTGGCCGTATCCTGCTGCGCCAGGCGGCCGACAGCGTGATGAAGTGTTCGATGGAACTCGGCGGTAACGCTCCCTTCATCGTGTTTGACGATGCGGATCTCGATGCGGCAGTCGAAGGCGCAATCATGTGCAAGTTCCGCAACAACGGCCAAACCTGCGTCTGTGCGAACCGCATTTACGTACAGGCCGGCATCTACGATGCCTTTGCCGCAAAGCTGAAGGCCCGCGTAGAAGCCATGAAGGTCGGCGACGGCCTTGAAGATGGTACGATCTTCGGCCCCCTGATCAGCCAGGACGCCGTTGAAAAGGTTCAGGAACATATCGCGGATGCAACCGCCAAGGGTGCGGAAGTGATCCTGGGCGGCAATCCGTCGGAACTGGGTGGCACCTTCTTCCAGCCGACAATCGTCACCGGAGCCACCACAGAGATGGCCTTTGCCACCGACGAGACTTTTGGCCCGCTTGCCCCACTCTTCAAGTTCGAAGACGAGGACGAGGTGATCGCGATGGCCAACGACACGATCTTTGGCCTTGCATCCTACTTCTACGCCAAGGACCTGAGCCGCGTTTACAAGGTGGCTGAAGCGCTGGAATACGGCATCGTTGGTGTGAACACGGGCATTATCTCGACCGAAGTTGCGCCTTTCGGTGGCGTCAAGCAATCGGGCCTTGGCCGAGAAGGCAGCCATCATGGCATCGAAGACTACCTTGAGATGAAATACATCTGCATGAGCGTCTAACCAATCTGGCGCCGTCCGAAGACTGTTCGGGTGGCGCCCTTTAGGCTCTTGGGAAAAGCTTGACGCCTTCGTGCGACAAACGAACGACCATGTCTTCCACGTCGTCCTCGGTCTTCCCTGTCAAGTCGGCAAGCCAATTCAGTGCCTGCCTGATGTCGTCCGTCACAATCGTATGGTCTTCGGGTGACAGGCCCGAAAGCTCGGCGAAGATGTTTGCCATACGCAAGGCGGCCTGTCCGGCGATGCCTTTCACCAGATAGGCACAGGGAATGCGCATCAGCTTTGGATCAAGCGACGTTTTCTTCATCAAGTGGCGCCTGATGTCAGGAGCCTCGAGGCGGCCAAGATCGACAAACCGAAGATCAAGGAGCGTCGGCTGAGATAATACTTCGGCAATCTGCGGGTTCTCATTCGCCTTGAGCAGCAAAGAAAACAGCTCTCCCAATGAAAAGGGTTCGAGCGCACAGACATAGTTGATGCCGAAATCCGGATAGAATTCATGGTGAACCATAACGCACAGTTCCCGACACAAAGATGACTTTAGAATATCGACAGTTTACCTCTGGCGCGGGTCGGCTGTCTACACCAAGACCAGAAATCGGACATGATGCACTCTCGCCAGAATTGTATTATTTTCCGTTTTCCGAATTGAAATGCCCCGGATGCGATTGCGCCCAGGGCATTGGTGAAAGCGGTTTGTACCGGACGGCCCTAGTTTACAGCCTTGGCTTCAACCACGTCTTTCTCGATCTGCTTGCCGCTGGAGATCGCGATACGACGCGGCTTGAGTGCTTCTGGAATTTCGCGTTCGAGATCAATGTGCAACATGCCGTCTTCGTGGCTTGCGCCGACAACCCGAACGTGATCGGCAAGGTGGAAGCGACGCTCGAAGGCGCGCGTGGCGATGCCACGGTGCAGATAGGTTGCCTCATTGGTGTCTTCGGCTTTGCGCGCGGTCACAACCAGCGCGTTTTCCTTGACTTCGATCCCCAGATCGTCCGCCGAGAAACCCGCGACGGCAATCGATATGCGATAGGCGTCATCGTCGGTTTTCTCGATGTTGTAGGGGGGATAGCTCGGCTGGGACACGTCGTTTGACAGAACGCGGTCCATCAGGTTTGCCAGTTGATCAAAGCCAACCGACGAACGGTAAAGGGGTGCAAAATCATAGCTACGCATGGGAATCCTCCATCATGAGCGATACCAAAGTGGGTGCCTTCCCAAAGGGACAGGCGGGTTATGCGAGACCCGATCATCGGCGTCCCGTGGAACCTAGGTGTGGATCGCTTTCGGGGTTTTCAAGTGGAGAAGGCCATTCGCCTAATCGACCCGGATGAACTTGGCGCCAGAGGTCGATTTGCGGGTGCCGATCTTGATGCGTTTGGCGCCTGAATTCACCCGAACGGGCGCCGCATCGCCAGTGCGCATCCGGCGCTTCAGTTCCGCGACAACCGCGGGCAGTTCCATGCCAAAGGCGATCGTCTGGCCCTGGGCATCCTTATCCATCGCCGACACGAGCGACAGGATACGCACGCGATCGCCGTATCGGGCAAAGACCGGTGCCCCCGATGAGCCGTAGGTGACATTGCAATCAAACGTCATGAGGCCACGGCCGCGGCTGAGAAGCCCGCAATCCCTTTGCCAGGACAGGTGTTCGCTGCGTCCTCTGCCGTAGCTCAGAACCGAAACCTTTTCGCCAGGACGCGGATCCGAGTAGATCGCAAACGGGTTGGCTTCGCTGGGTGAAATGGGCGAATCCAGCCGTAATAGAGCCACATCATGCAGCATCATGCTGCCGGAAATCTTTCCATCCCGACTTGGGACGTAACGGGCATTGGCGACCACCTTGTTCACGCCTCGTGTCGCGAAAGATGCTCCTGAAACATACCCTGCATTGAAACGGATGCTACCCGCGTCAAGGAGTTTGCCGGTCTTGCGTTCGAACACGCAGTGCGCTGCCGTCAAAACCAGATCGGAGGCGATCAAGGCACCAGTACAGTAACCCTCTCCCCTCAGATCGACACGTCCCACAGCCTCCCAACCAATCAACTCTCCCCGGCTCTTCAAGGCACGCAGGGTTTCCTCGGCGCTGGCCTGAGAGCCAAGGGCCATCGAAAACAGGCACAGAATTCGCAGGATGGTTTTCATGGTCGCACAAACTTTGCACTCAAAGTCGTGCGACCCTGACCAGATGTTGCACGCGACGAAACGAAGTGTCCGGAAGACATCTGCATCACCTCGAGCAAGAGCTGTAGCGGTTCGAGCAAAGGCATCCCAAGAGCCACGGGCTGTCCATTCAAATCCGCCTTGGCCGAGACAACGGAAACGATGCGCGGCTCACCGCCTTCAAAGGAAAAGATCGGGGCGCCGCTGCTGCCGAAATCGACGTTGCACGAGGTCACGACAAGACCTTTTTCATGACCGAGAAACTCACACCCTTCCTGGATCGAGGGCACCTCGGCGCGGTCATGGGCATAGGAAACAACACCAACACGATCGCCACGACGCAAACCGACGGAGGTTTTGTAGGGCCTGATGGCCGTCGTGCGGATCGGATGGTAAAGCTGCAGGAGCGCCAGATCATCAGCGTCCGGCAACGCCCCATCCCGTTTCATTTCGAAATCGGGGTGGACCACGGCCTGTCGAATACTGCGATAGGCCTCGGCCCTGCCGTTGCGCCAACCGGCACGAAACTCGATCCGGGTGTGATCGATACGACGTTTGCTCGCCTTGTCGAACAGGCAATGGGCGGCTGTCAAAACAAGGTCCGGCGCGATCAATGCGCCGGTACAGAACCCCTTGCCACCAATTTCCAGACGACCAACCGCCTGCCAGCCACGGATGTCATCCCCGGTTGTCATCTGGCGCAGCCCGCCTGAATCCGCGAGTGCGGTCTGGGCCAGCCCCATGAATGCAAACAGAAAAAGAAGATTTCGCAGCATGTTCATCCCTTGTGTCACCCTCTTCCTAACAAGGGGAGAGGGCAAAACTTGGGCAGGAACTGCGCAATCTGCGGGCGGTTTGGACTGTCAGCGCAGGATCGGGATGTCCGGCGTGCGCTTGCCTTCCTCGGTCAAAGCGGGCGGTTGGGGACCACCCGTTGCCCAATCCAGAAGCTCGACCGTGTGCACGATCGGCACCTCGGTACCCGAACCAATCTGCATCATGCAGCCAATGTTGCCTGCTGCGATGATGTCGGGGTTTCGCGCCTCAAGGGTGCGCACTTTGCGTTCCTTGAGCTGGCCCGAAATCTCGGGCTGCATCAGGTTGTAGGTTCCCGCCGAGCCACAGCAAAGATGGCTGTCTGCGGGCTCGACAACCGTAAAGCCCGCGCGCTTCAACAAATCCTTGGGATAGGTCTTGATCTGCTGGCCATGCTGCAAAGAACACGCCGCGTGATAGGCGACCACGGTGTCCTTTGCCTCACCTTCCGGCAGTTCAAGCTTCATCAAGAGTTCCGACACATCCATCGCCAATGCGCTCACCCGTATCGCATCCTCTGCCAGCGGATCGTTGCGGAACATGTGGCCATAGTCTTTGACCGTCGTGCCACAGCCCGACGTATTGATGACAATCGCATCTAGGCCTTCACCATCCATTTCAGAACACCACGCTTTGATATTCTTGGCGGCAGCCGTGTGACTTTCGCTTGTTTTGCCCATGTGATGGGTCAGCGCCCCACAGCACCCTGCCCCCTTGGCCACGACTATTTCGCATCCCAGCCGCCGCAACAGGCGTATTGTGGCATCATTGATATCGGTATTCAGCGCCTTTTGCGCACAGCCCGTCATCAGGGCGACACGCATTTTCCGGGCACCCGTGGCTGAAAAGCTTTGTGGATCGTCATTTCGGCTCACCGGCGGAATGTGCTTGGGTGCCATGGCCAGCATCGCCTTGAGCCGTGCATCCGGCATCAGGAAAGCAAAGGGGCGGCCGATCTTTGCGCCCAGCAGCGCAAGGCGGAACCGTTTTGGGTAGGGCAGGATGCGGGCCAGAACCCAACGCAACGCGCGGTCCATGAATGGCCGTTTGTAGCGGTCTTCGATGTATTCCCGCGCATGATCCACCAGGTGCATATAGTGCACGCCGGACGGACAGGTTGTCATGCAGGCAAGGCACGACAGGCAGCGATCGATGTGCTTAACGGTTTTCGGATCGGGGTCACGCTCGTTTTCGAGCATATCCTTGATTTGGTAGATCCGTCCCCGCGGGCTGTCGAGTTCGTCTCCCAGCACTTGATAGGTCGGGCATGTGGCCGTGCAAAAACCGCAGTGCACGCAGGCACGCAGGATTTCGTTGGCGCGCTGCGTGCCGGGGTTCTTCAACTGGTTTTCGGTAAATGTCGTCTGCATCGTATTATCCCATCAGGCCCGGATTGAGGATGCCGCGCGGATCAAACTTGTCGCGGATGCCTTGGGAAAGCAAAGCAAGCGGCGCGGGCTCGGGGTGAAAGGCTGGTGGTTTCTGCTGGGATTGCCCCACAGAACGCACAAGAGTGGCGTGCCCACCAAGTGAAGCCACGACATCGCGAACCGGCAAGTCCGGATCATCGGTTACAATCGAGATCAGACCGCCGCCCCAATCGAAGATCGTACGCGGGGTGCCTAGCGCCTGAATGACTTCTGGTGCATCGCTCGGCTTTACAGAGACCCGCCAGACGAAACCGTCTTGTCCGCTGAACGCATCCAGGTTCTTGAGCGCCTTCCAGAGCATCGCGCTTTGCTCGCCTTCCACCAACTGCCAGCCAACGCAGATCGAAGACTGAAGCTGTTGCACGCGATAGGAAACCGACTGGGCCAGGCCTTCAAGGCGTATCATCGCACGCCCGTCAGCCCCTATGCCTGCACCGGTCAGATCAAAAGGCGAACCCAATGCCTTGGACAAGGCGGAAATGGCATTCCCCAGATCAAGCTCCGGCGCAACAAGGGTCGCTTCGGTCTCTGGAATGGCCTGAACCTTCAGAGAAACTTCGGTCAGCACGCCCAGTGTTCCCCAGCTTCCCGCCATAAGCTTGACGAGATCATATCCGGTCACGTTTTTCATGACCCGACCGCCGTTTTTCAGGACACGCCCCATGCCGTCAACAAAGCGCACGCCGAGAAGGGAATCCCGGCAGGCACCCACCTGTATACGGCGAGGGCCAGACACATTCCCCGCAACCGCACCTCCGATCGTGGGAGTACCGGTCGTTCCAAGCAGTGCGCGATGGTCCATCGGCTCAAAGGCAAGTCGCTGGCCTTCCGCTGCAAGCGTGTCTTCGATCTCGCTGACGGGCGTACCGGCCTTGGCAACAAGGGTTAATGCACCGGGCTCATAGAGCGTCACGCCCGACATGCCGGAAGCCGAAAGAACCTCGCCGTCTACGGGATCGCCAATCGGGCGGGTGCCACCGCCGATGATCCGCAAGGGGCCATTCGCTGAGGCAATACACTCGGCCAACGCGGCTTCGTTTTCTGGTTTCATCATGTGCATGTGTCTCTATTCCGCCGCAATGCGCCGCGTTTCACTGGATGCCAGCGGAAAAACCTTGGCCGGATTCAAAAGCCATTTGGGATCGAACACGTCCTTGATCGCCATCTGGATGTCGAGATCTTCAGGGGCGTACTGGTCCACCATGAGATCGCGCTTTTCGATCCCGACCCCGTGTTCGCCCGTCAGGCAGCCGCCAACCTCGACACACAGGCGCAGGATGTCGGCGCCAAAGGCTTCGCACTTCTCGAGATCTCCGGGTTTGTTGGCATCAAACAGGATCAGCGGGTGCATGTTGCCATCACCGGCGTGAAATACGTTGCCCACATCAAGACCATAGTCCTTCGACAGTTCACCGATCCGGCGCAGGACGAAAGGAAGCTGGCTGACCGGAATGGTTCCATCAAGGCACATGTAGTCGTTGATCTGCCCCATCGCGCCAAACGCCGACTTTCGACCAAGCCAGATGCGCGCACTCTCGTCTGCCGAGCCGCTTTCGCGCAGTTCGACCGGATTGTGTGTCTTCGCAATTGCGACGATGCGCTCAAGCTGCGCATCAATCTCCTGGTCGCTGCCCTCAACCTCGACGATCAGTAGCGCCTCGCAGTCAGGATAACCCGCACCGGCAAATGCCTCGGTCGCGCGGATGCAGGGGCGATCCATGAACTCAATGGCAACGGGCAAGATGCCCGCCTTGATGATGTCGCTAACGCACTGGCCGGCAACTTCGTTGCTATCAAATCCCATCAGCACCGGACGCGCGCCTTCGGGTTTACGAAGAATACGCAGCGTGGCCTCGGTCACGACGCCAAGCTGTCCTTCGGAGCCACAAATGACACCAAGCAGATCAAGGCCTTGTGCATCAAGGTGCGCGCCGCCAATTTCGACGATCTCGCCATCCATCATGACCATCTTCACGGCCATGAGGTTGTTCGTCGTCACGCCGTACTTCAAACAGTGCGCCCCGCCAGAGTTCATTGCAATATTGCCAGCAATGGCGCAGGCCAGCTGGGACGAAGGGTCAGGCGCATAGAAGAAATCCTCTTCTTCTACCGCACCTGAAACACTCAGGTTCGTGCGTCCGGTTTGAACACGGATAAAGCGGTTGTCGTAGTCGACTTCGAGAACATCGTTCATTCGGGCAACACCGAGAATAACCGAATCGGCCGTTGGCAAGGCCCCGCCCGCCAAAGAGGTGCCGGCACCGCGGGGTACGACGGGAACACCTTCTTCGTGGCATATCTTAAGGATTTCCGAGACCTCTTGTGTTGTTGCGGGCAGCACGGCTGCAAGAGGGGGGCACCGGTATGCGGTTAACGCATCGCACTCATAGGCACGGGTTTCTATCTCGTCTTCCACCACTGCGTCGGTCGGCAAGACGGATCGCAGGCGGGCCACGATACGGGACTTGCGGGCAAGGATCCGGGGATCCGGGGCTGGCATCTCCATGGGGCGCACTCCTCACTCATAGATTGGTAAGGAAATATAACCAATTCTTGCCTCTGGCAAGCCCAGAGCAAAGCCGTTAGTGTCCAATCATGATCTGGATGGACCGACTTTCTCTTTTCTCGGCAATGGATTTCATTGCAGTTTCAATGCTTTGCCTTCTGTGGCTCGGAATTGGTTTTTTTATTGAAAATCCTCCAAAGAAGCATCCATCTCTGTCATTTCTGATGGTCAAATACCGAAAGGAGTGGATGATCCAGTTCGTCCACCGCAATCCAAGGATGTTTGACGCCCAAATGCTTGGGCACCTGCGTCAGGGAACGGCGTTTTTCGCGTCTACGACCATGATCGCCATCGGCGGCGGGCTTGCCCTGATTGGCAATACAGAGCGCCTCGCAGGGGTGGCAAGCGACCTAACCCTGGTGAGCGCACCAGCCTTCGTGATTGAGGTAAAGCTCGTCCTCATGGTCCTGTTCGTGGCGAACTCATTTCTGAAATTTGTGTGGGCTCACAGGCTCTTCGGCTATTGTTCCGTGGTGATGTCAGCGGTTCCGAACGACCCTGAAGACGCGGCGGCCATTCCGCGTGCCATGCAGGCATCCGAGATCAACATTACGGCCGCTCGCAGCTTCAACAGGGCGATGCGGTCGGTTTATTTTGGGCTGGCTTCGGCGGCCTGGCTTTTTGGTGCGTCAGCGTTGATTGCGGCCTCTTTGTTAACGGTTTTCGTGCTTTGGCGGCGCGAATTTGCTTCGCAATCGCGCAATGCGCTGTTCCAAGACCCGCTTTGAGGTTTACCAAGGTTAAGGGCAAAACCCCCTGTCGGTGCCACGTCGGTATTGCGTCGGTATTGCGACGGTATGTATGCCGGAAATCGGACGGTTAACGCACCGCACGGGTTGACGTTTCATGAAGATTTCAATTGGAGAGATTGGTCAGACGCGGTGGTAGGGAGAGCCCGCGAGGATCGAGGCGGCGCGATAAAGCTGTTCGCTCAGCATGACGCGCGCCAGCATATGTGGCCAAACCATCTTACCAAAACTGAGCTTGGCATCGACCCGCGATCGCAACGAGGGATCAATGCCATCCGCGCCACCGATGACAAAGGCGAGGTCGCCACGACCCTCGTCCCGCCACCCCGCCATCATGTTGGCGAAGTCGGGAGAGGACATCAGCTTGCCGCGCTCATCGAGGGCGCAGATCACGGCCCCTTTCGGGATGACACCGGACAGGAGCGTGGCCTCGGCGGCCATGCCGCCACCCTTCTTGTCTTCAACCTCGTGAACGGCAACAGGGCCGAGACCCAAGGCCCGGCCCGTCTTGTCAAACCGTGAAAGATAATCGTCAAGGAGTTGGCGCTCGGGACCGGCGCGCAGCCGTCCCACGGCGCAGATATGCACCCGCAAAGGCATGTTTCACCCGTGGCCCTTCCTGGCCCGAAAGTTAATGGATCAGGCGGTACCGCCCGGCAGCCACATCTTTTCGAGCTGATAGAATTCGCGAACCTCGGGACGGAACACGTGAACGATCACATCGCCCGTATCAATCAGCACCCAGTCGCCGGTCTCTTTACCTTCGACCTTAGAGATTCGATTGAAGTCCTGCTTCACGCGCTCGATGAGCTTTTCCGAAATCGCCGCCACCTGACGCGAGGAGCGACCAGAGCAGATCACCATGTAATCCGCCATGGACGACTTGCCGCGCAGGTCGACCTGAACGATGTCTTCGGCTTTGTCATCTTCGAGCGAGGAAAGGACCCGAGCAAGCAATGCTTCGCTTGTCGCTTCGGCCTGAACTCCGTTGGTTTCGGAGTTGGGAGTAGCATCATGTGCCACGTCAGAATTCAGAGACAGAGATCTGCCCTCCTTGCAACGCACCGCAACGCCCCGGTGCTGGGCATGCTTTCAAGATAGCATCGCTTATGGGGCTGCTCAATGGCGCTCACGCAGGATTGTGGTGTTCCTGCCACAGGGGTGTCAGTCGGCCAGTGGGCGTGGATCGCCGTCCTGAAGCATGCGCACTTCGCGCTGCGGGAAGGGCAAAGAGATCCCATTTTCGTGGAAAGCGTCCCAAAGCGCGAGATAGACGTTGCCGCGGATATTGGTCAGGCCGCCAGTCGGATCTTCGATCCAGAAGCGAAGGATGTAATCAACCGAACTGTCGCCAAAGCCAACGATGTGGCAGACTGGCGTCTTGGGGAACGTCAGGACACGGTCCACGCTTTTGGCGGCGTCGATCGCCAGTTTGCGAACGACATGCGGATCGTCGCCATATGAAGTCCCGAAATAGATATCGAGCCGCACATAGGCATCGGTATGAGACCAGTTCACCACCTGCCCCGTGATCAGGTCTTCGTTCGGAATGAGGTATTCGCGGCCATCGCGGGTAACGACGCTGACATAGCGGGCGCCAAGTGAATTGATCCACCCGAAGGTTTCGCCAAGCGAGATCACGTCGCCGGGTTTGATCGACTTGTCGAGCAGGATGATGATGCCGGACACAAGGTTCGAAACCACCTTTTGCAGACCGAAACCAAGGCCGACGCCGATGAAGCCGGACATGAAGGCAAGGCCACGCAGATCAAAACCGACGATGCGCAGGCCGACCACGAAGGCGATTCCGTAAAGCACCACTTGCAGGAACTTGACGAAGAGCACCTGCATAGACGGTGAAATGTCTTCGTTGTTGCGGATCGACGTGGCGGATTGGGTGGACAGGAACCGGGCAAGCGCGAAGGTCAGGCCCAGCATCACCGCCGCCTGTGCTACCACCCAGAGCGAGATCCGGGTTTCCCCGATCTCGATGGCGGCATGATCCATCAGCTGCATGGTTTCCTGGGACAGGCCAAGGATCGAGATGGTGACCCAAGCCCATGCGCCGTAGCGCAGGATCGCCCGCAGGAACGAATTCGAGACCAGACGGACGACAAGCACCACAACCAGCCAGGCCGTCGACAGATTGGCGAGAACCCCGAGAAGGTAGGAGCGGCTTGGCCAGGTGACCTCGCGCATGATCCAGACAATTGACCAGATCAATACAACGAACACCACAAGCGCCAGACGCCTGTGCAGCATCAGCATGTAGCGATAACGCCACTTGGGCCAATCCTCGCGCGCGCGCATCCACTCATAAAACCGGGGTTTGATGATCCGGGCCAAGAGAAGCGACACCGCGAGGACGGCCAGTGCGATGGCCACCTGATAGGCATTCCATGGGCGCAACAGCCCTTCGAGGAAGGTCAGGGTCTGATCCCAGACGCTTAGCGCGATTTCCTGGGCATCCTGTTCGACTGCCTCCGCAGGGGCATCGGTTGCCTGTTCAAGGGTGGTTTGCGATTCCGCCTGGGTTGTCTCTTCGTCTGCCATTGCCCTCATCATGCACGGGTGGGCGGCTTGCGGCAATCATCAACCGACCACTGGAAATCCGAAGGCGCCGACGGGTGATTTCGATGAGGCAGGCAAGTTGACTTGATGGAAAGCGATTCGAGGTGTATGTCGGGCGCATGAAACGCATCTATGACATTGCCGACCGCGCCTTTCTGCCCTGGCGCTTTCACGGTCAGAGCAAGACTGTCATCGCCGCGCTATGAGCGCGCCGGCGCGCCTTTTGGCGTGCCCGATTTGCAAGCCACACAGCCATTCTAAACAAATCGGAGAGGACCCATGTCCCCCAAGACCCTTTATGACAAGATCTGGGATGCGCATGTTGCGCATGAAGCGGAAGACGGCACCTGCCTTCTGTATATCGACCGCCACCTGGTACACGAAGTAACCTCGCCGCAGGCCTTTGAAGGTCTGCGCATGGCGGGCCGAAAGGTACGCGCGCCCGAGAAAACCATCGCGGTTCCGGACCACAACGTGCCGACCACCGCAGGCCGCGAAGACCCGGCGCAGATGACCGAAGAGTCGCGCATCCAGGTTGAGGCGCTCGACAAGAACGCCAAGGAATTCGGCGTGCACTACTATCCGGTGTCGGACGTGCGTCAGGGCATCGTGCACATCGTTGGCCCGGAAAACGGCTGGACCCTGCCGGGCATGACCGTTGTTTGCGGTGACAGCCACACCGCGACCCACGGTGCCTTTGGCGCGCTGGCGCATGGTATCGGGACGTCGGAAGTGGAACACGTTCTGGCGACCCAGACCCTGATCCAGAAGAAATCGAAGAACATGAAGGTCGAGATCACCGGCAAGCTCAAGCCGGGTGTGACCGCCAAGGACATCACCCTCGCGGTGATCGGCGAGACCGGCACCGGTGGCGGTACTGGCTATGTCATCGAGTATTGCGGTGAAGCGATCCGTGATCTGTCGATGGAAGGCCGTATGACCGTCTGCAACATGGCGATCGAAGGCGGTGCCCGCGCGGGCCTGATCGCGCCGGACGAGACCACCTTTGAATACTGCAAGGGCCGTCCGCACGCACCGAAAGGTGGTGCTTGGGAGCAGGCTGTCGAGTACTGGAAGACCCTGTTCACCGACGAAGGTGCGCATTTCGACAAGGTTGTCACCCTGAAGGGTGAAGAGATCGAGCCGGTTGTGACCTGGGGCACCTCGCCCGAGGACGTTCTGCCGATCACCGGTGTTGTGCCCTCGCCCGAAGATTTCGAAGGCGGCAAGGTCGAAGCGGCCCGTCGTTCGATCGAATACATGGGCCTGACCCCCGGTCAGAAGCTGGACGAGATCGAGATCGACACCGTGTTCATCGGTTCCTGCACCAACGGCCGTATCGAAGACATGCGCGCCGTGGCCGAGATCGTGAAGGGCAAGAAGATCAAGGAAGGCATCCGCGCCATGATCGTTCCCGGTTCGGGCCTCGTTCGTGCGCAGGCCGAAGAGGAAGGTCTTGCCGAGATCTTCAAGGACGCCGGTTTCGAATGGCGCCTTGCGGGCTGTTCGATGTGCCTTGCGATGAACCCCGACCAGCTTTCGGAAAACGAGCGTTGCGCGTCGACCTCGAACCGGAACTTCGAAGGACGTCAGGGCTATAAGGGCCGTACGCACCTCGTGTCGCCGGGCATGGCCGCCGCTGCCGCATTGACCGGCAAACTCACCGACGTTCGCGAGCTGATGTAAGGAGCCAGCACAATGGAAAAATTCGAAAAACTGCACGGCATCGCCGCGCCCATGCCGCTGGTGAACATCGACACCGACATGATCATCCCCAAGGTGTTCCTGAAGTCGATTCAACGCACCGGGTTCGGCAAGAACCTGTTTGACGAAATGCGCTACAACCGCGACGGCAGCGAGATTGAGGACTTCGTCCTGAACAAGCCGCAGTATCGCAACGCCGAGATCCTGATCGCCGGTGACAACTTCGGCTGTGGTTCCTCGCGCGAGCACGCGCCCTGGGCTATTGCCGACTTTGGCATCAAGTGCATCGTGTCGACCTCGTTTGCCGACATCTTCTTCAACAACTCGTTCAAGAACGGCATTCTGCCGATCGTCCTGCCGCAAGAGCAGGTCGACATCCTGATGGCCGACGCGGAAAAGGGTGCCAACGCCCGCATGACCGTGGACCTGGAAGCGCAGGAAATCACCACTTCGGACGGCACCACCATCGCCTTCGAAGTTGACGCGTTCAAAAAGCACTGCCTGCTGAACGGTCTGGATGACATCGGTCTGACCATGGAAAAAGCCGAGGCGATCGACGCGTTCGAAGCCAAGGCATCGGCCGCACGCCCCTGGGTCTGACCCCAAAGGAATGTGGCAGAAATAAGGCGGGCCGCCCCATTTGGGCGGCCCGTTTTCTTTTGAACACCCCCCACATACCCCCGGTTTTGTCCCCTAGCGTGCCTTGTGAGCAGGGGATTCCACCCCCACAATATCTTGTAGAGCCTTGGGGAAATTGACAATTTTCCGGAAGAGTTGGTGCAAACGCGCACCAGTTTTCCAGCTTTGCCAAGGATTTCAGAGCTTTGGCAAACATTTGCTTGAGAACATGCTACATTGGATGCAAGATTGAGGCAGAAATGAGGCAACCGTCCGAGCAGACGGTATCAAGTTGGAAAAAGATCACGGCAATGTATCGTGACAGTCCAGTTTGGAAGGAAGAGAGCAGTGGTCGCAAAGCTGATTAGTGCGCTGACGCGTGCGGTGTTGATGTCGCTTCTGGTGGCGACTCCCGCGCTGATTCTGCCCAATGTCAGCACCGATGTGATCCATATCGTTGTCCTGTTCTCGATCTTTGCCGGCGCACTGGTCTTCTTTGAATACTTCGCCACCTATCCCAGCATCGTTGAATTCCGCTATGCGCCACCATTCAACAGGCTGCGGTTCGTTTCGATCTTCATGACGGTGTTCACCCTGTCGGTGATCGCGCGCGGCCAGTTCGAGCCCAACGCGCTGACGAGTTTCCTGCGCACGCTTGGCGTGATTGTCGGAAACTGGATCGACTTTCCCTATTCGCCGGTCCGCCTGATGGTGATCATGATGCCGGACAATGCGTCGCCCGCATTGATCGCCGAAGTCCGGACGGCCTCTGGCATGTCCTACCTGATCTCGCTGATCACGCTGACGGTGTTCTTTTTCTTCGTGCGTATCCTGGGCTGGCCTGCACGCAACGGTGCCTTCAATGTCTGGGTGAACCTGCCGCTGTTTGATCCGACGGCGGGGGGCGATGTCTTGCCGCGCCTGCAACGTGATGGACGTCTTAACATCGCGTTAGGATTTCTGATGCCATTCTTGATCCCGGCGATCGTGCAGATGATGTCGGACCTTGTGGACCCCGTGCATCTGGATGATCCGATGACCCTGATCTGGACGATGAGCGCATGGGCCTTTATCCCGGCAAGCCTGATCATGCGGGGCATGGCAATGATCCGCGTGGCCGAGTTGATCGGCGAAAACCGGCGTCGCGCCTATGCGGCGGCAGAGGCCATTCAAACGGCCTGATCCTTCTTCTGTGTCTGTTTTTGATGCTGCCCGGCCTTGTCGGGGCGGATGCTCTGCGCTTGGCGACCTTTCATGTGGAAATGGGGCGCAAGGGGCCGGGGCTGATGCTGCGGGACATCCTGAAGGGGGATGCGCAGGCACGGGCGGTGGCGCAGGTGGTGGCCGAGGTCGGGCCGGATGTGCTGGTGTTGCAGGGGGTGGATTATGACCATGGGTTGCGCGGGCTGGGGGCCCTGCGAGACGTGATGGCGGCCGAGGGCGTGGCGTATGACCATATGTTCGCGCTGCGCCCCAATACGGGCATGGCGACGGGGATGGATTTGAATGGTGACGGGCGCACGGGTGGGCCGGCGGATGCACAGGGGTTCGGGTATTTCGCGGGACAGCGCGGGATGGCGGTCTTGTCGCGCTGGCCGGTTGTGCGGGACGGGGTGCAGGACTTCAGCGCGATGTTATGGCGTGATTTCCCGGGGGCGGAGATGCCCTTGGTGGAAGGTGCGCCCTTTCCTTCCCAAACCGCTTGGGAGGTTCAACGGCTGAGTTCCGTGGGCCATTGGGTGGTGCCGGTTGAGACGCCGGAGGGCGTGTTGTCGTTGCTGGTGTTTCACGCAACACCGCCGGTGTTTGACGGCCCGGAGGATCGCAACGGGTTGCGCAATGCCGATGAGGTGCGGCTGTGGCAGCGTGTGTTGGATGGAGAGGTCGGCGCGGCGCCTGAGCCGCCCTTTGTGATTGCGGGGGTTGGCAATGTTGATCCCGAGCGTGGGGAAGGCAGGCGCGAGGTGATGCGCGGGCTGTTACAGGACGCGCGATTGCAAAACCCGGGACCGCGCGGCGCGGACGGACGGCTGGTGACGGTTGATTGGCCCGAGCCGACACCGGGCGATCTGCGCGTGAGCTATCTGCTGCCCTCGGCCGGGGTCACCGTGGTGGCCAGCGGGGTTTACTGGCCACACAGCGGGAGTGGAGTGGATGTCGCAGCAGCGAGCCGTCACCGGCTGGTCTGGGTTGATTTCGAGATGTGAGTGGGCGTGGTGCGGGTGTGGGCCGTTGCCATGCGCAGGGCTTCATCGCGCGGGGTTGGCTGAAAGTCGGGCAACAGAGTGTTGAACCGCGTACCGTCCAGCGCGTGCGGCAGGTTCCAGAGATAGCGCATCTCGAGCAGGCAGCGCCCCATCGCCCAGAACGGAGCGGCAAGCCTCAGGGGCAGCCAGTTCATGGTCTTGGCGCGAACGATCTGGCCGGTGGCCCTGGAGATCGCCTGTGCCATCTCGGCGCCGCTCAGGGTGTAGCCGGGAAAGGGAACCTCTTCGTATTGCGCAAGGTCGTGGCGTTTTTCGGCGAGGGCGACAGCGGCACGGGCCAGATCGGGCAGATAGGCCCAGGCATGGGGCGCATCAAGGCGACCGGGATAGGTCAGCCTGCCCTTGGCAAGCGGCGTGGTGATGATCTGATCGAACCAGTTGCCCGAGGCTTCGGTATCGAGGAAATCCCCTGCCCGCAGCAGGATCACCCGCACGCCGCTTTCCCGATAGGCGCGTTCCATCTCGATGCGGAGACGGCCCAGCGGGTTGGTGGCGCGATGGGCGGTGCGTTCGTCCCACGGCATGCCCGCGTCCGGCCCGAAGACATAGACGTTGCCCGGCACGATCACGGTTGCGCCCGATGTCTTGGCGGCGCGGATAATCCCGGCGTGGAGCTTTGGCACCTGTCTTGCCCAATCGGGATAGGCCGGGTTCCAGCCGGCTACGATCACGTCCTTGCCCTGCGCTGCGGTGACGAGGGTGTCTTGGTCACGGTCGAACTGGTGAACATCCCATCCCGACGCTGAAAAAGCGCGGGTGGCGTTCCTGCCAAAGCGACCAGAGCCGCCGAGGATGAGTACGGATTTTGTCATGCTGTCCTCCAGATGTCTTGGGATCATGGAGAGAATGAGGTGTTCACAATCAAATATAAATTGGCAAATTTCTTACGTATGGTATTCATTTTTGAATGGATAAACTTGCCTCTCTCGACTGGTCGCTTGTGCAGTCTTTTCTTGCCGTGGCCGAAACCGGATCGCTTTCTGCCGCGGCCAAGGCCCTGCGCACGAGCCAGCCGACGGTGGGGCGGCACATCCGCAGCCTTGAGGCGGAACTGGAAGTGGAACTGTTTCACCGCCACGCCCGGGGGCTGCACCTTACGCCGCTTGGGCAGGACATGGCGGCATCGGCCCGCGACATGCAGGAGGCGGTGCGCCGGATCGGCATAAGGGCGGCAGGTGCGCGCGAGGCGCTGGAGGGTGATGTGCGGATCACGGCCAGCGTGTTCATGTCACATCACGTACTGCCGTGGATCATCGGCGACATTCGCCGCAAGGAACCGCATATCCGCATAGATCTTGTGGCAACGGACGAGACCGAGAACCTCTTGTTTCGCGAATCCGACATCGCGGTGCGCATGTATCGCCCGACCCAGCTTGATACGATCACCCGCCACCTTGGGGATATTCCGCTGGGGTTCTATGCCACCGAAGACTATGTCGCGCGCATGGGCCTGCCAGAGGTGCCTGACGATCTGACCCTGCATGACCTTGTGGGCTATGACCGCAACGAGGTGATCATCCACGCCATGCGCGAACAGGGATGGCCGGCGACACGGGACTGGTTCAAGGTGCGCTCGGACAACCAGAGCGCGGTCTGGGAGCTGATCCGGGCGGGATGCGGGATCGGATTTTGCCAGACCCACGTGGGGGATACGACACCGGGTATGGTGCGCATTCTGCCGGACTATCCGCTGCCCACCCTGCCGGTTTGGCTCACGGCACCGGAAGCCATGCGGCACACGCCGCGCATTTCGCGGGTCTGGGACCTTCTGTCAGAGGGGCTTTTGCCCTTCGTTTCTTGATCTTTGCGCCCCATCCGGCTAGGGCAAGGCCAAGCAATTTCATCAAGGACGACACACCCATGAGCAACCCTTCGCTTCTCATCCTCGCCGGCGACGGCATCGGCCCCGAAGTCATGGCCGAGGTGCAACGCATCATCGACTGGTACGGTGACAAACGCGGCCTGAAATTCGACGTGAGCGAAGATCTCGTGGGCGGTGCGGCCTATGACGCGCACGGTGTTCCGCTGCATGACGACACGATGGCCAAGGCGCAGGAAGTGGACGCGGTTCTTCTGGGGGCCGTGGGCGGCCCGAAGTACGACGTTCTGGACTTCAGCGTGAAGCCCGAGCGTGGCCTGCTGCGCCTGCGCAAGGAAATGGACCTGTTTGCCAACCTGCGCCCGGCGCAGTGCTTTGACGCGCTGGCAGACTTCTCGTCGCTGAAAAAAGACATCGTGGCCGGCCTCGACATCATGATCGTGCGCGAACTGACCTCGGGGTCCTACTTTGGCGAACCGCGCGGCATCTTTACCGAGAACAACGAGCGCGTGGGCATCAACACCCAGCGTTACACCGAGTCGGAAATCGAGCGTGTTGCACGTTCGGCATTCGAACTGGCCAAGCGCCGCGGCAACAAGGTTTGCTCGATGGAGAAGGCCAACGTGATGGAATCGGGCATCCTGTGGCGCGACGTTGTCACCGAGGTTCACCAGGCGGACTATGCCGACGTGGAACTGTCGCACATGTATGCCGACAACGGCGCGATGCAGCTGGTGCGCGCCCCGAAACAGTTCGACGTGATCCTGACCGACAACCTGTTTGGCGATCTCCTGTCGGATTGTGCCGCGATGCTGACCGGCTCGCTTGGTATGCTTCCTTCGGCAAGCCTTGGTGCGCCGATGGAGAATGGCCGTCCGAAAGCGCTTTACGAGCCGGTACACGGTTCGGCACCTGACATCGCGGGCGAAGGCAAGGCCAACCCCTGTGCCTGTATCCTCAGCTTTGCAATGGCGCTGCGCTACTCGTTCGACCAGGGCGCGGAAGCCGATCGCCTCGAAGCCGCGGTTGAGAAGGTACTGGCCGACGGCGTGCGCACCGGCGACCTGATGCAGGCCGATGGCGGCACCCCGGTTTCGACCTCGGAAATGGGTTCGGCCGTGATCGCTGCGCTCGACGCGAGCCTCTAAGACGTGTCTCCCTCGACCTCTCACGGGGTCGAGGGAAGCCGCTGATTGCGTTGTCGCAATCAAATGTCATGGGCGGTTCTTTTCTTCACCTTTGAAGGCAAAGCCGCGCCATGCAAAGAATCCAACAAATCCCCCGTTTCAGGGGAAAAGACGCTTGCAAAAGCAGACAGCGCCGTATAATCCACCCGCCACGGTCGGAGCGTAGCTCAGCCTGGTAGAGCACTGTCTTCGGGAGGCAGGGGCCGGAGGTTCGAATCCTCTCGCTCCGACCAAATAAACAAGGCGCCTTAGGGCGCCTTTTTGTTTTTCTGCCCTGAACGGATTTTCTGGCGTCTCGATGCCCTAAGAAGTGGCGCAGGGAGCCTTGGAGCGCGAGATTCGCGACGGCGCTGCCGGTTTCAGGATTGTTCGTTTTCCCAAAAGCCGTTCTGGCATTATCATGGAATTGTTGAAGGTACTTATCAAAGCTCGCCATTTAATCGCGCGCGGGCTGACCTTAGACTTCAAGGGCTGTGCAGAGCGATAATCCGCAATGGGAGGCCAGATGGCGCAACAAAACCACATTCGCTTTCTTCTCAATGATACCGAGATCACCGTTGAGGGTGCGAAGGCGACGCTGACGCTGTTGGATTACCTGCGTCTGGAACGCAGGCTGACAGGGACCAAGGAAGGCTGTGCCGAGGGTGATTGCGGGGCCTGTACGGTGCTGGTCGGGCGGCTGGCCAACGGGGTCTTGCGGTATGAGACGGTCAACGCCTGTATCCGGTTCCTGGCCTCGTTGAACGGGTGTCATATCGTGACGATCGAACATCTGCGGGGAGAAGGTGGCGCATTGCACCCGGTGCAGCAGGCGATGGTTGATTTCCACGGCAGCCAGTGTGGATTTTGTACGCCCGGTATCGTCATGTCGCTTTATGCGCTTTGGATGGAAAATTCGGACCCGAGCGTCGGGCAGGTCGAGACGGCCTTGCAGGGGAACCTGTGTCGCTGCACCGGCTATGAGCCGATCATCAAGGCGGCGCTGGCGGTTGGGGCGTATGGCAGCCCGGCGCGGGATGCCTTGTCGGTTGAGCGAGAGACGATTGCGGCAACTCTGAACGGGATGCAGGCGACGGGGCGGATCGTGGCTGGCCCGCAGGATGACATGGCGATCCTACCGGTGGATGCCGCCGACCTTGCCGCCGTTCTGGGCGAATACCCCGAGGCGACGATTGTGGCCGGGGCGACAGATGTGGGGCTTTGGGTGACCAAGTTCCTGAAACCGATTTCGCCGGTCGTGTTCATCAACCATCTGGAAGAGTTGAAAACCATCGATCTTAGCGCGGATATGCTTAGCATCGGGGCCGGTGTCACCTATTCCGAGGCCGAAAATGTGATCAGAGAGGCGCTGCCGCATCTGTCGGAATATTGGGATCGCATTGCCGGATGGCAGGTGCGCAACATGGGCACGATCGGGGGCAATATCGCCAATGGCTCTCCCATTGGGGACACGCCGCCGGTTCTGATTTCGCTGGGCGCGCGGATTACGTTGCAAAGCATGGAAGGCGCCCGCGAGGTGCCGCTGGAGGCCTATTTCATCGACTATGGCAAACAGGATCGCAAGGCGGGAGAGTTCGTGTCGGCAATCCATATTCCACGGCCAAAGGCCAACCAGATCGACGCGGCCTACAAGATTTCAAAGCGGCGGGACGAGGATATTTCGGCAGTGGCCGTCGGGATCAGCGTCACGGTAGACGCAGCCCAGATCACCGGGGCCCGGATCGCCTATGGCGGTATGGCAGCGACCCCGAAACGGGCCGCTAAAGCCGAGGATGCGCTGGTGGGTGCGGCCTGGAGCGCGGCGGCGTTTGACGCAGCGGCACGGGCGCTGGCCGAAGATTTCGCGCCGTTGAGCGACTGGCGGGCGTCGGCGGAATACCGGCTTTTGGTTGCGGGCAACCTGTTGCGCCGCTTTCACCTTGAACATGACGCGGCCCACGAGGGTCCGGCGCGTCTTGCAGCGGTATGAGGGGTGAGGTCATGAAAGACAGACAGGATATCCGCGGCGCGACGCGACATTCGATCCCGCATGACAGCGCGGCAAAACAGGTGATGGGGCGGGCCGAATATACCGACGACATCGCCGAACCGGCTGGGACGCTGCACGCCTATCTTGGGGTGTCCGATGTGGCCCATGCACGGCTTCGGTCGATTGACCTGTCCGCGGTGCGGGCCGCGCCGGGTGTTGTCGATGTTCTGACGGCGGCTGACATTCCGGGGGTGAACGACGTGAGCCCGACCGGACGCCACGACGAGCCGGTGTTCCCGACGGACGCGATCGAATACCACGGCCAGCCCCTGTTCGCGGTTGTGGCCGAGACACGGGACGCCGCGCGGCGAGCAGCGGAGCTGGCCAAGATCGACTGCGAGGTTCTGCCCCACGCGACAGACCCTGTTTCGGCGCGGGACGCGGGAATGCCACTGGTGACAGATCCTCTCAAGCTTGAGCGCGGGGACGTGGCCAGCGGGTTCGGGAAGGCCGCGCATCGGGTAACGGGGCGGATGGTGATTGGTGGTCAGGATCACATGTATCTTGAAGGCCAGATCGCCTTTGCCGTACCGGGCGAGGACGACGACGTTGTCGTGCATTGTTCGACGCAACACCCTAGCGAGGCGCAGCATATGGTGGCGCATGTCCTTGGGGTGCCCTCCAACGCAGTGGTGGTGAACGTCCGGCGTATGGGCGGCGGGTTTGGCGGCAAGGAAAGCCAGATGAACCTGTTCTGTGCGGTCGCTGCCATGGCCGCCAAGAAGCTGGGGCGGCCAGTGAAGATTCGTCCGGATCGTGATCAGGACATGACCGCCACAGGCAAGCGCCATGACTTTGTTGTCGACTATGATGTGGGGTTTGATGACACGGGGCGGATCGCGGCGGTGGAAGGCGAGTTCGCGGCGCGGTGCGGATATTCCTCGGACCTGTCGGGGCCGGTCACGGATCGGGCACTGTTTCACGCCGACAACGCCTATTTCTATCCCAATGTGCGCCTGACATCGCGGCCGCAAAAGACAAATACAGTCTCTAACACGGCCTTTCGTGGCTTTGGCGGGCCGCAGGGCGTTGTGGCTGCGGAACGCATGATCGAAGAGATCGCCTTTGCGCTTGGCAAGGATCCTCTGGAGATCAGACGAGCCAATTTCTATGGCGATGGTTCGGATGACCGCAGCCTGACGCCCTATCATCAGACGGTCGAAGACAACGTAATTGGCCGGATCGTTGATGAACTTGAGGACAGCGCAGATTACCAGGCGCGTCGCAAGGCGATTGTCGAGGAGAACGCCAAGGGAGGTGTCTTGCGGCGCGGTATTGCGCTGACGCCGGTCAAGTTCGGGATTTCCTTTACCGCGACCTGGTACAATCAGGCCGGGGCGCTGATCCATGTCTATAACGACGGGTCGATCCATCTGAACCATGGTGGCACCGAGATGGGCCAGGGGCTGAACACCAAGGTGGCGCAGGTGGTGGCAGAGGCCTTTCAGGTGGATTTTGACCGGATCAAGATCACCAAGACCACAACAGAGAAAGTGCCGAATACCTCGGCGACGGCGGCCTCGTCAGGATCGGACCTGAACGGGATGGCGGCGCTGGATGCTGCCGAGCAGATCAAGGCGCGGCTGGTGCAGTTTGCGGCAGAGAGCCGTGGTGTGGGCGAAGACGCGGTACGTTTTGTGCCGAACCACGTGCAGATCGGCGATGAGGTCGTGGCTTTTGATGCGCTTGTGAAAGAGGCCTATATGGCGCGGGTGCATCTGTCGGCGGCGGGGTTCTACAAGACGCCGAAAATCCACTGGGATCGCGCGGCGGGCAAGGGGCGGCCGTTTTACTATTACGCCTATGGCGCGGCCTGTTCCGAGGTGGTGATTGATACGCTGACGGGTGAATATCGCGTCGAGCGCACGGATATCCTGCATGATGTGGGCAGGTCGCTTAATCCGGCGCTGGACAAGGGGCAGGTTGAGGGCGCGTTTATCCAGGGCATGGGATGGCTGACCACGGAAGAGCTTTGGTGGGACGATGCAGGGCGGCTGCGCACGCATGCGCCTTCGACCTACAAGATTCCGCTGGCGAGTGACCGGCCCCGTGTTTTCAACGTGGAACTCGCGGATTGGTCGGAAAACCGGGAGATGACGATCAAACGGTCAAAGGCGGTCGGAGAGCCTCCGTTCATCCTTGGGATTGCGGTTCTCGAGGCGCTGTCGATGGCGGTGGCGTCGGTTGCGGATTACAAGGTCTGCCCGCGTCTTGATACGCCCGCCACGCCGGAGCGGGTCTTGCTGGCGGTGGAACGGCTGCGGACCGAGGGAGCGCGGGGATGAGCCAGAGCGCGACATTGCGGGCTTTCCTAGAGGCACATGAGGCCGTGGTCAAGGTGCGGATCAGCCGCGTCTTGGGGTCGGCACCGCGTGCGGAAGGCACCGAGATGTTCGTAGCGTCAGGGGGTGTTTTCGGCACGATTGGTGGCGGTCAGCTGGAGTTTCGGGTGATTGATGCGGCCCGCGCCCTATTGGAACGGGGCGACGCGGCGGATGTGCTTGATCTGCCGTTGGGGCCGGAGATCGGCCAGTGTTGCGGCGGGCGCGTCGAGGTTTCGCTGTCCTGCATGAGCGCGCAAGACAAGGAGGCGGCGGTTTCCGTGGCGGCGCGGGAAGATGCGCGCCAGCCGTCGGTTTATGTGCTGGGGGCCGGCCATGTGGGGCGTGCGCTGTGTGACCTGTTTCAGCATATGCCGGTGCGTTGCGTGTTGGTGGATCAGCGCGAGGAAGAGCTGGCGCAATGCGCGGCGCAGGTGGAACAGTGTCTTACTGCGCTGCCCGAGGCCGAGATTACAAGCGCACCGGATGGCAGCGCCTTTATCGTCACGACACACGATCACGGACTGGATTTCCTCTTGGCCTCGACCGCACTTGGGCGGGAGGATGCGACCTATGTCGGGCTGATCGGGTCCGCCACGAAACGGGCGAATTTCCGCAGTTGGGTGCAGCGGCATTGTGACGGGGTCGACGTTGCGCGGCTTGTTTGCCCGATTGGTGCGGGTGCCGATAAGGACAAGCGGCCAGCCGTGATTGCGGCAATGACGGTGGCCGAGGTGATGGCGGCGCTGTCGATCGCTACCCAGTGTGACGCCGACATCCCGGTGCGCCATTTCGCGGCGCAGTAGCGCGTTTCTAGGTGTCGATCGTCAGCGGCGTTGCGAACCAGTGTTCCTCGAGGTTGGGGCCTTCGCCGATTCGATCCACCACGGCAAAGAGGCCGGGATCATGGAGCGGCGTCAGAACGCCGTGCCAGACACCCCGATGATAGTTCACCCCCTGCCCCGGAGCGGTTTTGAACGCCAGGGGGCGGCCGGGTTTGCCATCCTCATCCGGTGCGACGACGACGATGAAGGGTTTGTCTGACAGGGGCAGAAAGGCCTGACTGCCGTCGGGATGCCGTTCCATCATGTCGAGGGCGAAGGGCAAGGTCACGCATTTGGATTGAAACACGCTGATCCCGGCCTGACCGTCGGTGAAATCAAGGCGCGCGCGATCGTGGTAGCGGCCACACCGACCCTGATTGATGATCTTGTCGGCCTTGCCCGAGACTTCGATCACATCGCCGAAAGGGGCAAAGGCCGCGGCGGTCAGCGGTTGCAGGTGGATGGTATCGCTCATGCGCCCAGCTTCTCGATCAGGCGCAATTCGGCGATCCGCTCGACCTGTTTGCAGGCCTCGGTGAATTCGGTGTCGCGATCATTGCCGACCCTGCGCTTGAAGGCCTCTAGGATCGTGGCCTTGGTGTTGTCGCGCACGGCGATGATGAAGGGGAAGCCGAATTTTTCGGTGTAAGCGGTGTTGAGCGCGGTAAACTCCGCGCGCTCCTGATCGGTCAGCGCGTCGAGACCGGCCGAGGCCTGTTCGGCGGTGGATTCGGCGGTCAGGCGCTTGGCAGCCGCCAGTTTGCCGGCAAGGTCCGGGTGCGCGACCAGAACCGCGTGGCGCTGTTCCTGCGAGGCGGAGCGGAAAATGCGCGACAGGGCGCTGTGAATGCCGGTTGCCGTGTCATGGGTTGGGCCAAGTTCGAGATCAAAGGCGCCTTCGGCGATCCACGGGCTGTGTTCGAAAATGCCGCCGAATTCCGACACGAAGGTTTCCTTGTCCATCTCGGACGGACGCAAGCCCTGTTTGGGTGGGTGTTGCCGCGCCCAGTGATCGGCGATCTGTTCGCGGGTGGCGAACCAGACGCCGTCGTGCTGGCGGAAGTAGTCGAGCACGCGCTTGAGGGCGGCGGCACGGCCCGGGCGGCCCATCAGGCGGCAATGCAGACCGATAGAGAGCATCTTGGGCGCGCCCTCCTGCCCCTCGGCATAGAGCATATCGAAGCTGTCCTTGAGGTAGCTTTCGAACTGGTCGCCGTTGGTATAGCCCGCCTGAATGGCAAAGCGCATGTCGTTGCAATCCATCGTGTAGGGCACGATCAGCTGATCCTTGCCCCCTGCCCTGACCCAATAGGGCAGATCATCGGCATAGCTGTCGGCGATATAGGCAAAGCTGCCTTCGCGGGCGACAAGGTCGACGGTGTTCATGGAACAGCGGCCGGTGTACCAGCCGCGCGGGGCGCTGCCGGTGACTTCGGTGTGCAGACGGATCGCTTCGCGGATTTGTGCGGCCTCTTCCTCGGCGCTCATGTCCTTGTGTTCGATCCACTTCAGACCGTGGCTGGCGATTTCCCAGCCTGCGGCGGTCATTGCCGCCACCTGTTCCGGCGCGCGTGCCAAGGCAGTGGCGACACCGTAGACCGTGACAGGCAGATCGGACATCAGGCGATGCAGGCGCCAGAAACCGGCGCGGCTGCCGTATTCGTAGATCGATTCCATGTTCCAGTGGCGCTGACCGGACCAAGGCTGAGCGCCGGTGATTTCGGAGAGGAACGCCTCGGAGGCGGCGTCGCCGTGGAGGATGTTGTTCTCGCCGCCCTCTTCGTAGTTGAGAACGATCTGAACGGCGATCTTGGCACCGTTCGGCCAGTTGGCCGCCGGCGGGTTTGCGCCGTGGCCTGTCATGTCTCGTGGATAGCGTGTCACGTGAAATCCCTTGTGCGTTCGACACTTACTAAATCACAAAGCCGCCGTGGTTTTTCAAAAAATGTTAGAAACACCATTCTGGTGGACCGGCTTTGCCTCATTTCTGATATTAGGGCAGAACGATCCCAGCACACAGGAGGCCCAGCCGATGACCGGATATTTGACCACGCATGTTCTTGATACCGCGCGCGGATGCCCGGCGGCGGGGCTTGAGATTGCACTGTTCCGGATTGAAGGCGAGAGCCGCACCCTGTTGAAGACGCTGACAACCAATGACGACGGGCGCACGGATGAACAGATCCTGCCAGCAGACGCCTTTGAGATCGGGGAATACGAGTTGGTGTTTCACGCGGGCGCCTATCTGGACGCGACCGGCACGCCGCCGGAATCCCCGCGTTTCCTGAACGTGATCCCGATCCGGTTCGGCATGTCGGAAGCGGCGCATTACCACGTGCCGCTGCTGCTGTCTCCGTTCGGCTATTCCACCTATCGCGGCAGTTGATCCCGGGGCCGGTCAGGCCGTGGCAAATTCGGCCTGCGCGGCGGTGACGGCGATCATGTGAAGCGCGTCTTCGGCGCTGCAACCACGCGAAAGATCGTTCGCCGGTTTGTCGAGTCCCTGAAGGATCGGGCCAATCGCAACCGCGCCGCCAAGGCGTTGCGCGATCTTGTAGGCGATGTTGCCGCTTTCGAGATTGGGGAAGACGAAGATGTTGGCATCCCCTCCAAGCGGCGAGTCGCTGGCCTTGGAGGCGGCGACGTCGGGCACAAAGGCCGCGTCGAACTGGAGTTCGCCGTCGATCAGGAGATTGGGCTGGGTTTCCTGTGCGATCTGGGTGGCGGTGACGACCTTGGACACGGCCACATGTTCGGCACTGCCGCGCGTCGAGAAGGACAGCATGGCGACGCGAGGTGTTTCGCTGGTAAGGGTGGCGAAAGATTCCGCGGAGGCCATGGCGATCTCGGCCAGTTCCTCGGCGTTGGGGTCGACCACGAGGCCGCTGTCGGCAAAGATGTGGGCGCCTTTCTTGGCGTGATGCGCCTCGCAGAACAGCATCAGGAAGAAACTGGACACCAGCTTGGCGCCTTTTTTGGGGCCGATGACCTGAATCGCGGTGCGGACGATTTCGGCGGTGGTGGCAACCGCCCCGCCAACGGTCCCGTCTGCTAGCCCAGCTTTGACCAGAAGCGCCGCATAGACATGCGGTTTCGACGCGGCACGCAACGCCTGTTCGAGGGTGACACCCTTGTGCTTGCGCAGGCTGTAGTAGAGGAGCGCAAGTTCATCACGGTGGGGGGATTTGGTGGGGTCGTGAATCTCGATACCCTCGCCCGGCTCTTGCTTGAGCAGCGAGAATTGCAACTGAACAGTCAGTTCATCGCCAACCAGAATCGTGCGGGCGATCCCCTTGTCGCGCGCCTCGATGGCGGCCTCGACGATACGCGGATCCGTGCCTTCGCTCATGGCAATGACCTTTTGCGAGCGGGCAGCGTTTTTCAGCAGCGTCTCCAATGGTTTCATGAATTCTTCCCCTCCCGAGATGCATCCGGAAGCGTACGGCAAATTCCCAAACGGGTTAGGGCCAGCCAGAAGCGCCGTTTAGGTCCAAGCAAGAAGTATCTGGCATTCACCTGCTGATCGCCAAGTGCGGACGATTGCATTCAGGTCTGCCGGCGGGCAAAAGGGAGGCAGATTTGCAGAGCAACATGCGTCCAATGGACCGGAAAAGTCGCGTAGGTGTTACATTCGTTTGTTTTGCGCCCTAAAGGAACGTTAGAAGAGCTTGATACTGGCCTTTTGACCAAAATTTTTCGCAAGGAGAGACACGTTGAACATTCTTCTGGTAGGAGCCGGACTTTCCGGTGCGGTGATCGGGCGACGTCTTGCCGAGGCAGGACATGACATCACGATTGTTGACGGGCGCGACCATATCGGCGGCAACTGCCATACCGAACGCGATGCCGAAACCGATGTGATGGTGCATGTCTACGGCCCGCATATCTTCCACACCGACGACGAAGAAGTGTGGACCTATGTCAACGAGTTCACCACCTTCATGCCCTACAAGAACCGCGTGAAGACAACGAGCCAGGGGCAGGTGTTTTCACTGCCGATCAACCTGCACACCATCAACCAGTATTACGGCAAGACCATGCGCCCCGACGAAGCGCGCGAGTTTATCGCCAGCATCGGTGACAGCTCGATCGAAGAGCCGGAAACCTTTGAAGAGCAGGCGCTGAAGTTTGTTGGCCCCGATCTCTACGAAGCCTTTTTCAAGGGCTATACCGAGAAGCAGTGGGGCTGTTCGCCAACCGAGCTGCCGGCTTCGATCCTGAAGCGCCTGCCGGTGCGCTTCAACTATGATGACAACTATTTCTTCCACAAGTTCCAGGGCATGCCGGAAAACGGCTATACCCCGATGATCGAAGCGATCCTGAAGCACGACAAGATCACCGTGAAGCTGAACACCTGGTACACGCCGGAGATGGGGGAAGGTTTTGATCACGTGTTCTGGTCGGGTCCGCTGGATGGCTTCTTCGATTACAAGCTGGGCCGTCTTGGCTATCGCACGCTGGACTTTGAAAAGTTCACCGAACGGGGCGACTACCAAGGCTGTGCCGTGATGAATTATGGCGACCGTGACGTGCCCTTTACCCGCATCACCGAGCACAAGCATTTCTCGCCGTGGGAAGAGCATGAGGGCACCGTGTGCTACCGCGAATTCTCGCGTTCCTGCACGCCGGACGACATCCCCTATTATCCGATCCGCATGGTCGACGAGAAGGCGATGCTGGCGGACTATGTGGCGCTGGCGGAAGAAAGCGAGGGCGTGACCTTTGTGGGGCGCCTTGGCACCTATCGGTATCTCGACATGGATGTGACCATTCGCGAGGCGATGGACACGGCGACGATGTTCCTTGAGCATCAGGAAAAGGGCAGCAAGATGCCGGCCTTCGCGGTGTCGCCGCAGTAACGACGCGCGCCTCAAGCCAAAGAAACAAGGCCGGTACCGGCAAGGGTGCCGGCCTTTTGCGTTCCTCAAGGAGGTGTTTTGCCTTGGGGACAAATCTGCGGTAAGGGAAAGCCTTCCAAAACGGATGCGCGACTCATGACCCAACATCGTTCCGAACTGCTGATGCCAGCGGGCAACCTTCGCAAGCTCAAGATGGCCGTGCTTTATGGCGCGGATGCCGTCTATCTTGGCACGCCCGACATGTCGCTTCGCACGAAATCCGAGTTTTCGCTCGAGGATGTGATCGAGGGGGTCGAGTTCTGCCATGAACATGGTCGCCGCGCCTATCTGACGCTGAACCTGTTCTCGCACAACAAGGACATCCCCAAGCTGGACGAGTACATCGAGACGGTGCGGAAGGTGAAGCCGGACGGGCTTATCATTTCCGACCCGGGGGTGTTTCAATACGTACGCGAACGGGCACCGGAAATCCCGCTGCATGTCTCGACGCAGGCCAATATCGCTTCTTGGCTGACGACCCAGTTCTGGCAGTCGCAGGGTGCGGACCTTGTGGTTCTGGCGCGTGAGGTGTCTTTCCCCGAGCTGGAGGAAATTCGCGAGAAATGCCCGGACATCAAGCTGGAAGCCTTTGTGCATGGCGCGATGTGCATGACCTATTCGGGCCGCTGCCTGTTGTCGAACTTTATGGCCGAGCGCGGGGCGAACCAGGGCAACTGTGCCAATTCGTGCCGTTGGAACTACAAGTTCCACATGCGTCTCAAGGATGGCACGGTTCAGGAGTTGATTGTCGACGAAGACAATCTGCACATGTTCGAATTCCTGCTGGAAGAAGGCGTGCGACCCGGTGAGTTCCTGCCGATCCAGGAAGACGAGCGCGGGAGTTATATCCTGAACTCGAAAGACCTGTGCCTGATGCCAAAGCTGGATGACTATCTGCGCATTGGTGTCGACAGTCTCAAGGTCGAGGGGCGCGGGAAGTCGGAATACTATGCCGCCGTCGTGGCGCGGGCCTACCGGATGGCGATTGATGACTACTATGCCGACCCGGAGAACTGGAACGCGGCGGATTACATGGAAGAGCTGGGGACCGTGGGCAACCGCGGTTATACGCTGGCCTTCCACAAGGGGCGTTTGACCAACCTCGCGCATGGCTATGAGCAGACGCAGGCAATTGCCCAGTGGGAATATGCCGGGGTTGTGACCGAGGTGACCGAAGACGCCTTTCATGTCGAGGTGAAGAACAAACTCGAGCCGGGGGATGTGATCGAGATCGTGTCGCCGGTGGCGCGCAATACCATCCTGCTGCGTGGCTATGAGTACGAGGTGGCGGCGACCGGTGAGAAGAAAGAGGTGATCCACGGATCGACCAAGACGATCATCCGTCTGCCCTTCGCCCTGTTCGAGCATGAAGACCTTGATGACCTGCGCACGAACTTTCCGCCCTACACGGTGCTGCGCAAAGAGCGTGCGCTGACCGAAGAGCAATGGGCGCGTCTGCAACTCGACAAGACGGCGCTGGCGATGGAAGTGAAGGACAGCACGGGCGAGACCGCCTACAAGCGCCGCCGCGACAAGCTGGTGGAGGCGATCGAAGCGGATGCCAACACCAAGCGTTTCAAGACCAACCGTAAGGGCACCGAAGGGTGTTGCGGCAAGGGGTGCAACGGCTGTCTGATCTTCTGGCAGGACGACATATACGCCAAGGCCCGCGAAGTTCTTCTGGAACGCAAGCAGGGGGCGATGCTGACCAAGGCCGAGGCGGCCGAGTTCAAGCTGCCGGCGGCGGAGTAAGCAGGCTTCAGGCCTGATCGTGCCGGTAGAGCGTGATCGGGCCGGATTGCATTTCGCTCAGGAACTGGCGGGTGAATTCCCAGATATCGGCATCATGCACGAGGTGGTGGGTGAGATAGCCCAGCGGCTCGGCGGCATCGGTGTTGCCGTTCCGCCGATCCTGCAGCAGCTGCACGGTCTGGGCGATCAGGGTTTCAGGCGCGACGAGGCCCCGCGTGCCGCGCCAGAAAATCGGATCGATATGGGTGTTGATCTGGACCACGCCGGGCGCGGGTTCAACGGCTTTGCGGGGTGTATAGGTCGAGATCGCGGTATAGCCGATGGCGGCAAGATCCGGCATCAGGTCGGGCGCGATGCGGTTCCAGGGCGGCACGAACATCGGGGCGAGACGCGCACCAAAGAGGCCTTGCAGGCGGGTGAGCGCGTTTTGCAGATCGGCGCGGGCGTCTTCAGGTCTGCGGGTGGCGCCGAACTCGGCCTTCTTGGCTTCGGGCGGGGCGTGGTTTTCATGCGCCCAGCCGTGGATCACGGGGATCAGGTTTTGGCGGCCGTCAACAAAAGCCGCCAGTTCCGGCGTGGCCGTTTTCGGGATCACGGCAAGGTGGACAGGCACGCCAAGCGCCTTTGACATCTCGTGCATCCGGTCCAGGTGCGCGGTGGGGTGGATCGCGTCGTCGTCGCGCCACCAGAAGGGCAGAATCAGACCCTGTTCCCGCCAAATCGCCAATTCTTGCCGGAGGGGGGCCCAGTCAATCCTCATACCACACTGACCAGTTTTTCGGTGATGCGTACCGCCTCGGCAGCGCCATCCATCGCGGCACCATTCCCCGTGCGGGGGCCTTGAGCGATCACCCTGGCGACCAGATCGGCCATACGCGCCGGTGTCATGTCGGCGGTAGGCAGAACCTCGATTGCGGGCTGTTTGGCAAGCGAGGTAGAGCGCAGGGTCTGTTCTACTTCTCCGCCATCATCGAAGGGGACGAGAACAGAAGGGATGCCGGTTTGCAGGAGATCAAGCGCGGTGTTGTAGCCACACATGCTTAGCGAGGCGGCAGAGCAGTAGAGCATCTGCCGGAAGTCGGGGCGCACGGCCTCAATGGTGATGTCGAGATCGCCGGCCTTGTGTTTCAGCGCGGCAATCCGCGCGTCGCGGTCTGCGCCGCCAACAAGGATGTGCCAGTGCAGATCGCTTTGGCGGGCGGCCTCGATCGCGCATTCGAACATGGCCTGCCCGACTGATCCACCACCGGCACTGACCAGCACCTCGCCCTGCCCAGCCTTGTCAGGATGGGGTGTTGCGGCGGGCGGTGCCACGTAACCGGTGTAGTGCAACAGGGGCGCAATCGCATCGGTGACCGGCCAGCTTGCCGAGAGTTGGGTGATCTCGGGGTCGGAGTGGACCAAGACGCCGTCGTAGTAGGTTGTGAGAATCTGACAGGCTTTTTCCGCCTTTTTAGGTTTCGAGGGCGGGGCGAGGATATCGCGAATGGAGCATAGCACCCTCGGGCGGTTGGGCATGGCATGGGCCGCTTTGAGAAGGGCCAGAAACTCGTCCGACAAGGAACGGCGACCGAAGGGAAAGAGTTCGGTCAGGAGCACATCGGGTTGCAGGCGGTGCAGGGTTGCGATGGCCAGCTGCTTGCGCGCTTCGAAGGTTTGCTCTGTGACCTCAAGGCCAGCATCGTCCAGTAGGCGGCTGAAATTGGTGCCGTCAGAGGCGACCGACGGCAATTGTATGAGATCGATTCCGGCAAAATCCATGTGCGGCGCGGGGCGGCCGCCCGACAGGATCGTGACGGTGTGGCCTGCGGCCAGATAGGCCCGGCCCAGTGTCAGGGCGCGGGACAGGTGGCCAGCGCCGAGAAGATGGGTGACGGAGATCAGAACCTTCATGCGACCCTGTCCAGACGCACGATTTCGGGTGAGGCGACGCGCAGGTCTGTGCCGTCGATCTCTACCACGAACAGGCGGTTTCGCTTGACGGCAAAGGGCGGCGTGCCAAGGAAATCCCAGCCGTGGGCCTTGGCGAGGATCATGCGCATGATGCCGATGTGGCAGACGGCAAGCGTATCGGCCTTGAGCGAAAACACCCAGTCGGCGAGACGGTTCCAGACCTCGGCCGGGGTTTCGCCGCCGGGGGGCTGATAGTCCCAGCCCCAGTATTCGATGTCCCGAAAGCCGGAGCTTGGATCGGCCTTGAGGTCGATGCCCTTGAGGCCTTCCCAATCGCCCCAGTTCATTTCGATCAGGGAGTCGACGGTTTCGGGCGCGCGGCCAGCAATGATTTCCGCCGTTTCGCGGGCGCGGTGAAGGGGGCTTGAGACCAGGGCGGCATCGGCCCAGTCGGATGGCAAGCGAAAGGCGGCAAGGTCGGCGCGGGCCTCGTCATCCAGCGTAATATCGGTGCGCCCCTGAATGCGGCCTGCACGGTTCCAGTGCGTGTGCCCGTGACGCAGCATGGCCAATCGGATCATGCGTTCTCTCCCATCAGTGTCTCAAGCACATCCCACAGGGTTTTGCGGGCGGCTGGCAAGAGATGATTTTGCTGAACGAAGGCGCGGGCCTGCGTGGCGCGGGAGGCCCAGTAATGCCGCGCGCCCCAGAGGCGATCAATCGCGGTGGCCATCGCGGTGATATCGCCTTCGGGCACCATCGCCGCGTTTGGCAGGACGTCGCGCACGCCGGGACGGTTCTCGGCCACGACGGGAACGCCCGCCGCCTGCGCCTCGAGGTAGACCATGCCGAAAGCCTCGTTCACACCCGGCCAAAGGAGAACCGAAGCGCGATCAAAGGCGGCGTCTTTTGCAGGCCCTTCCAGTTTGCCCAGAAAGGTGACGCGATCGCCGAATGGGGCGAACAGGGCTTCGACTTCGGCGCGGGCAGTCCCATCGCCGACGATTTCGCACCGCCAGTCGGGGGTCTTGAGGTGTTTCAGAACTTCGGCGGCCACGGTGTAGGACGCCAGCTTGTCGCCCGGACGCATCATGCCGAGGCACAGGATGGTCCGGTCCGAGGGCATCTGGTGCACCGGAAGATCATCGCGGCGCAGGAAAGGGTGCAGGTGCGCGATGCGCTGGTCTTCGGGGGCGTGCTCCCGAAGCGAGACACCATCGCGTTCGGTGACATGGAAAATCGCCTGTGCCTGATCGGAGGCGGCGTGGGCCGCGCGGGCAAATTGATCCCACGGGCCATCAAGGCGTTTGTAGGCGCGTGTTGCTTCGATCTGGATGTAGGGGATGTTCAGGGCCGCTGCGACCTTTGGGCCGATCAGGTCGGGCGCCTTGTAGTAGTTGTGATAGGTGACCCAGGCCGACCATCCGCCTTTGGCGATCAATCGCTCTGCCTCGGCCTCTGCGTCCTTGAAAAGCCCAGCCTGTACCGCGCTGTCGCCCTTGCCGTCATAGCTGCGCAGTTCGGAGACAAGGTCCACGGTGCAATCGCGGGTCGGATCGGCCAGCGCGTCCATGATCCCCCGAGCCATTTCGCGATCTCCCGACGGGTTCGGATGGTTCGGGGACTTGAGCGGCGCGTAGAAGGCGATCCGGGCCATCTTACTCTCCGATCAGGGCCTTGAGACGGGCGTCGAGCGCCTTGATATGCGGGCCCATGAGGAAGTGATTGGTGAGACGCTCGTAAGCGGCTTCGGCCAGGGAAAGGCGCTTCTGCGGATTGTTGCCAAGATCGGTCATGGCCGCGGCCAGTGCCTCGGGTGCGTCATCCGAAAGGATGCCGTGAACGCCCGTGTCGATGAACTCGGGGATGGCAGAGACCGGGGTCGACAGGATGCAAAGCTTTTGCGAGGCGGCTTCCATCAGGACGTTGGGCAGGCCATCGCGGTCACCATCCTTGGCGATACGGCTGGGTAGAACGAAGATATCGGAGGCGCGCATGGCCTCGATCACTTCCGGCTGGTCGCAGGCCCCGCTCCAGGTGATGCGGTGGTCGATCCCGAGGTCGCGGGCGTATGCCTTGAGGGTATCGCCGTTGCCTCCGCCGATATGTTGCCAGTGCCAGTCGAGCGTTTCGGGCAGTTGGCCGAGGGCGGCGATCAGGTTGTCGAAGCCTTTCTTCTCGACCAGACGACCGACCGACAGGAGGCGCAGGGGGCCGTCGGTGATGGTGCGTTCCGGGGGGGCGGGAAAGCGGGCGAGATCAAGCCCGTGGTAGATCAGTTCGACCCGATCACGACGGTCAGCCAGTCCCTTGAGGTGCTCGGCGCCAAAGCCGGTGCAGGTGGCAAGAAACTCGGCCCCGTAAGTGCTGGCCTGGAGTTTCTCGCGCTTTTCCCATTCCGGCGAGGTCCAGATGTCCTTGGCGTGGGCCGATACCCCCCAGTCCATGCCCCGCATGATGGCGGCATAGCGGGTGACAGAGGCCGGTGTGTGCATGAAATGCGCATAAAGGGCAGCGGTTTCCGGCGGCAATTCAGCGCCCAGAACGCAGGCCTGACCAAAGCGGCGGCCACGGTTGGTAGTGCGGTCGCGCATCAGATCCCACAGCCAGACAGCCGTCGCCTTCCAGAAGCCGCCGCGCAGGATGTTGCGACCGATGCCGCGCAAAACGCGCAGGGGTTCCTGATAGAGATACTCGGGCAGGTAGTTGACCTTGGCCTTGAGCCGGTCATGCAGCGGATGGCGCTTTTTGTCGGTTGGAAAGCGAAGCGACCAGATTTCCAGATCATGGCCCATTTCTTCGAGGGCCACGAGCTCCTGTGCGATGAAGGTTTCGGACAGGCGCGGCCAGCCCTTTACCACAACCGCCAGACGGGCGTGTTTTGTGTTCATGCCACCCCTTGTGCGTCCTTCAGACCCAGCATTTCAAGAGAACGATGTGAAACGAAATCCAACCCATCCAGAAGCCCCGGCACAAAGGCCGTCGAGGGTTTCTTCTGGTGCGGCAGTGCGCGGATGGCTTCGATCATGGCCTCGACGGTCAGCCCTTCGCGGAATTCGTCGAGAACGCGCACAAGACCGAGTTCCTCGGCGCGGTGTGCACGGATGTATTGTTCGAGACGCGGCTTGGTGCGGGGCACGATGACCGCGGGCTTGTCGAATGACAGCATCTCGCAAAAGGTGTTGTAGCCGCCCATCGATACGATGCCCTGGGCACCGGTGATCAGGTTTTCCATACGGCTGTCGAAACCGGTGGTCTGCACGCGGCCATCAAGAGCGGCAACGCGGGTTTCAAACTCGGCACGCTGCTCGCCAGAGAGGAAGGGGCCGTAGACCAGCTTGGCATTGGGGCCGAGGTTGGGATCGCGTTCGTAGGCAGACAGAACGAGGTCCACCATGCTGGCGCCGTCGCCGCCACCGCCCGGAGTGATGAGAATATAGTTCTCATCCGGGATCTCGCCCTCTTCGAGGACTTCGCGGCGGAGATAGCCGGTATATTTCATCCGCGACCGGAAGGCGGCGGAGAGGTCGAGACCTGCCGTGGGATCATAGATCGAGCGCAGGCCATAGACCCATGCCTCGTCATAGTATTTCTCGGCCGCTTCGATGGCGCCCTTGCGTTCCCATTCGGCGGCCAGAACTTCAGGTTCATCCAGCACGTCCCGCAGGCCCAGAACGATATGCGCCTTGCGCTTGTTCTTGAGCCAGTCGAGCGCCGGGATCAATTCGCCGCGAAACCCCGTGGGTTCCTTGTCGACGATCAGGATGTCCGGATTGAAGTGCATGGCGGCCGACTTGATGAGACCCGCCCGCAATTCCGTGGTTTCGTCGATATCAAGGCCAAGCGTTTCGGAGGCATAGGAGCCATCGGGGTTCTTGGTAACACCGGGCAGGCGGATGTGGTCGACACGATCCGGGAAGGCAAAGCGCCCTGCGACCGGAGACCCGGTGAGGATGATCGCGGAAATGCTCTGGTCTGCGGCGGTGATGGCACTGGCAAGGGTACGCGAGCGACGGAGATGGCCAAGGCCGAAGGTGTCATGGCTGTAGAACAGCACACGCGGCGAGCTGTTGCCCGCTGCCTGTCCGGTCACATTCTTGTCGTCAGCCAAGTTCTTGCCCCTTTACCGCGAGATCACAGTCGCAAATCCGACTCGGACTTCGCAAGCACCCCTTTGATATCGTACAGGATCGCGCCCGGCTTTCCGAGTGCTCTTATTGCCTCGGCTCCCATGGTCACGAATTCGGAATGGGAAACGGCAACAATGATTCCGTCATACGCCCCTTGTTCCGGTGTCTCAACCGGGGTGAGGCCATATTCTTCCTGCATCACTTCGGCACTGACCCACGGATCCCAGATATCGACCTCTGCTGAGTAGGATTGCAGCTCTTCCGCGATGTCGGCGACGCGGGTGTTGCGCGTGTCGGCGCAGTTTTCCTTGAAGGTGAACCCCATGATGAGCACGCGCGAACGGGCCGGGTTTTCCTTGCGTGCCAGCATCGCCTTGATCATCTCCTGGGCAACGTGACGGCCCATGTGATCGTTGATGCGGCGTCCTGCGAGGATCACTTCGGGATGATAGCCCAGCTGTTCGGCGCGATAGGTCAGGTAGTAGGGATCGACACCGATACAGTGCCCGCCGACAAGACCCGGCTTGAACGGCAGGAAGTTCCACTTGGTTCCCGCAGCCTCGAGAACCTCGAGCGTATCGAGGCCAAGGCGGGAGAAGATCAGGGCGAATTCGTTGACCAATGCGATATTGAGGTCGCGCTGGGTGTTTTCGATGACCTTGGCCGCCTCGGCGGTCTTGATCGAACTGGCCCGATGGAGGCCCGCCTTGACGACCGGCGCGTAGATCGCCTCGACACGGTCGAGGGTTTCATCATCCTGCGCGGCGACCACCTTGATGACGGACTCGAGCGAATGTTCCGCATCACCGGGGTTCACGCGTTCGGGCGAATAGGCGAGTTTGAAGTCTTCGTAGGCCCGTAGCCCGCTGCCGACGGCAAGCGCGGGACCGCAGACGTCTTCCGTCACGCCGGGATAGACGGTGGATTCAAGGATGACCAGGTCGCCCTTGGACAGGTATGGCGCAATGCTGTTGCAGGCGCTGTGGATCGGCCCAAGGTCAGGTTTGCGTGCGTCGCTGATCGGGGTCGGCACGGCGATCACGTAGACCGTCGCGTCAGCAAGATCGGCGGGGTTCGACGTATAGAGCACGTTGGCGGCCTGCATCGACTCGGTCGAGACCTCGCCGTTGCGATCTTCGCCGTTGCGCAGCGCGGCGACATGACCGTCGTGGGTATCAAAGCCGATCACGCCGAAGCCGTTTCTGGACAGGGCCAGGGCCAAAGGCAGCCCCACGTAGCCAAGACCAAGGACTGCGATTTTCTCTTTTGGTGCGATTGTCACGGATCCTCGCCCAGCGGCCAAGGCCGCGTCTTCTTCATCCGCACTTGCGCTAACGAAAACCACGGGAAATGTCACCCCTAAAGGCGCAGAAAGCACCGGCTAAGGACACAAAGACAACAGATTCCCCGGGCTTGGCGGCGCGGATAAACCCGAACGTTTACGTGGCGCGGGTTTCTGCGCTACATCTTGGCTGTAACGCGGCAGAAGGCTTTCTCGATGGTACTCCGATTTCTGGTTCTTGTTCTGACTGTACTTTTCCTTGCGCAGACCCCGCAAATCGGGATGGCGCAGGGAACGGAGGTCAGCGGCGAAGTAAGTGATATTCTCCAACAGGCTGCCGACAATGGCATGAGCGTGATCGTGCTGGATGGTTCCGGCAACATGATAGGCGCCTCTGAGGAAGCCGGTGAGACGGAAGCGGAAGCCGAAGAGAGCGACGGCTCCCAGCTCATGAAAGCCCAGATGCGGGTCAAGAGTTTCCGGGAGACGTTTGCCCAGCGGCTGAGCGCCCTGCCCGCCGCCATCAACGAAGTCGAGTTCATCCTGCGCGCCTCGAGCCCGACAGGCCAAATCTGGGCCTTTTTCGAGACGGTTATCTGGACGCTTGGGTTCCTCGCGATTGGTATCCTGTTCGAACGCGAGGTGTACGGCAAACGGTTTGCCATCAATTTCGTGGTGCCGCGCATCAAGGAAAATCCGGAAGGGTATTCGGGCAAACTGCCGTTCCTTGTCTATCGCTTTGTGGCTGGTTGTATCGGCATCTGCGTTTCGGTGGCCGTCGCTATTCTGGTGAGCTTCCTGGTCTTTGGCTCGACGGACGATACCGCGATCGAATTCACCTATCTGACGGTGACGGCCGCCTACATGCTGGTGCGCGTGGTGTCACTGGTCTGGCGGATGATCCTGTCACCCTACCTTGATCAGTACCGCATTCCCGCGTTTTCAACCCACGATGCGCGCAAGTTGCACAACTGGCTGTTCTTCGTGGCGATGTTCGACATCTGCACGGCGTTCTTTGGCATCTGGCTGAAAGAGCTGGGACTGAACTACGATGTGTTTGCAATCATGTCGGTGGGTCTGAACACGGCGCTTCTGTTGCTGAACATCAGCATGATCTTTGCCAACCGCGTCGCCATTTCGAACGCGATCCGGAATGGGCGCGATCTCGACGACGTGACGCTTGCCACACGTCTTGCCAGCCAGCTGTGGGCACCTTTCATGCTGGTCTACATGGTCATCGGCTGGGCGCGTCTGAACTTCCAGCTGGTGCTGGAACTGCCGGTCTCGATCCCGCTGATCGCCGGTGCCTACATGATCCTTATGTCAATCATCGTGGTCTACGCCACGATCAACTATGGCATCGAACGCTATTTCCAGCGTGCCCGCGCCATCCGAGAGCTGAACGAAGCTGCCGAGGAACTGGCCGCGGCTGCGGAAGAGGATGGTGAAGACGCGGAAGTTCAGGACGAGGTGGCCGAAATCGAGGAGCAGCTTGAAGAGCTGAACTCGAAGAAGATGAACACCTTCGAAGATCTCGCGCGGCGTATCTCGGGGATTCTGGCGATGGTGGCGGGTCTCGTCGCCTGCATCAATATCTGGAACGGCGAAAACATCATGGACAGTGATGATTTTTCGGGACGCGCGATTGATGTGATCGTGATCCTGTTCCTTGGATATATCGTGTTCCATGCCTTCCGGATCTGGGTTGATACCAAGATCCGCGAAGAACAGGGGGATCAGCCGGAAGAGGCCGAGCTTGGTGACGAGGGTGGCGCGTCCAGTGCTTCTCGCCTGGCGACCCTGCTGCCGCTGTTCCGCAATTTCATCCTTGTGGTGATCACCGTCACCATCGTGCTGATTGCGCTGATGGAACTGGGTGTGAACGTCAGCCCGCTGTTCGCCGGTGCCGGTGTTGTTGGCCTGGCGATCGGTTTCGGCGCACAGACCCTTGTGCGGGATATTTTCTCGGGCGCGTTCTTCCTGTTCGACGATGCGTTCCGCAAGGGCGAGTACATCGACATTGGCAGCGTGAAAGGGACGGTCGAGAAAATCTCGGTACGTTCGTTCCAGCTGCGCCACCACCTTGGGCCGCTGCACACGGTGCCCTTTGGTGAAATCACCCACCTGACGAACTTTTCGCGTGACTGGGTGATCATGAAGCTACCGCTGCGCGTGACATATGACACCGACGTGGAACGCGTGCGCAAGCTGATCAAGAAGCTGGGGATCAGCCTGCTGGATGATCCGGTTATCGGTAAGGATTTCATCCAGCCGCTGAAAAGCCAGGGTGTGATCGAGATGCAGGATTCGGCGATGATCATCCGGGTGAAGTTCATGACCAAGCCGGGGGATCAGTGGATGGTGCGCAAACGTGTCTTCCAGGAAATCCGCGATCTGTTCGAGCGCGAAGGCATCAAGTTCGCCCACCGCGAAGTGACCGTGCGCCTTGCGGATGAACCGAAAGAGCCGCTGAACGAGAAGCAGAAAGAAGCGATTGCAGGGGCGGTACAGGGCGCCATCGACGACGAGGCGCTGGAAGGTCAGAGCGCCCCGATGGATGACCGGTAACGCGAAACCAATCGTCTGAAAAACGAATGCCCCGGACATTGTCCGGGGCATCTTTCGTTTGGGGTGTTGGTTGCTGCCTTAGCTGCGGTTCGGATCGAGCGCGTCGCGCAGGCCATCCCCGAAGAAGTTGAAGGCCAGAACCACGATCACGATGGGCAGCATGGGAATGGCTGTCCAGGGATAGATTTCGATGGAGGCGAGGTTCTGGGCGTCATTGAGCATGACCCCCCAGCTTACGGCCGGGGCGCGCAGGCCAAGACCAAGGAATGACAGGGCCGTTTCGCCAAGGATCATCGCCGGTATCGACAGGGTGGCGCTGGCGATGAGGTGGCTGAGGAAGTTCGGCAGCAGGTGCTTGCGGATGACGCGGCTGGGCCGTGCGCCCATCATTTCAGCGGCGCGCACGAATTCTTCTTCGCGCAGCGACAGGAACTTGGATCGCACGGCACGGGCGAGGCCCGGCCAATCAAGAATGCCAAGGATGATCGAGATGATGAAGAACACCGCAACCGGCCCCCAGTGCGAGGGCACTGCGGCAGATAGCGCCAGCCAGAGAGGCAATTCAGGCAGGGAGCGCAGGATTTCAATGACGCGGTTGATGCCCCAGTCGAGGATACCGCCGAAATAACCCGCGATGGAGCCCAGCACGATGCCGATGACAAAGGACACGGTGATCCCGACAAGACCCACGGTCAGCGACAGCTGAGCACCATAGAGGATGCGCGAGAACACATCGCGGCCAAGCCGGTCAGCCCCGAAAAGGAACAGAGTGGCCCCTTCCGGTGCGCAGAACAGGTGCGTGTTGGTTTTGATCAACCCGGCCAGCTTGTAGTGCGAGCCTTCGCAAAAGAATTCGAGCGGTGCGGGTGACGCGGTGTCCGGGATGTACTTCCACGCAAAGGTTTCGAGATCCATCTCGGCCACGAGCGGATAGACGAAGGGTCCAACAAATTCGCCCTCGTGGATGAAATGCACCGCTTGCGGCGGGGCGTAGAGGTGGTCGGGATGCCGCTCGTTCGCCGTGTAGGGCGAGATGAACCCCGCGAAGGGCAGCATCAGGTAGGAAAACAGCAGGAACAGGGCCGAGAAGAGACCGAGCTTGTGTTCCTTGAACCGCAGCCAGATCAGCCGGGTGTTGGACATATCTAGTTCGGCGCTGCGCTCTTCGATACCGCTGTTCGGATCATAGGGGGCGTCGTCGATGTAACGACCGTCGGGAAGCTGGGTCATGCCGAACGTCCTCCAAAGCGGATGCGCGGATCAAGCAGCGCGAGAAGCAGGTCCGAGATCAGCGTACCGATCAGGGTCAGAAGGGCGACGAACATCAGGACAAAGGCCGAGAGGAACTGGTCCTGCGACTTGAGCGCAGTGAGCAGCACGGGGCCGATGGTTTGCAGGCCCAGCACCACCGAGACCAGAACCGAACCCGAAACCAGCGCGGGCAACAGCGTGCCGATGTCGGCAACGAAGGGGTTGAAGGCTACGCGCAGGGGATATTTCACCAGCATCCGGCTTTCGGGCATGCCCTTGGCGCGGGCGGTCTCGACGTAGGGTTTGCCGAGCTCGTCCAGAAGGTTGGCCCGCAGACGCTGCATCATCGCGGCCGCACCGGACGTGCCGATCACGAAGGTTGGAATGATCATGTGGATGAGAACCGACTTCATCTTTTCGAAACTCATGGGCTGGCCTTCGAATTCGGGCGCCATGAGACCGCCGATGGGCAGGTTGAGATAGCGGTTGCCGTAATAGAAGAGGATCAGCGCCAGAAGGAAGTTCGGCGTCGCAAGGCCAAGGTAGCCGACAAAGGCAGAGGTGTAATCGACCCATGTTTTTGCGCGGGCCGCAGCCAGAACGCCAAGCGGCAGCGCCACGGCATAGACAAAGATCACCGCGGCGAGGTTGACCAGAACCGTCAGCCAGAGCGCGCCACCCACCAGTTCGGAAACCGGGCGGTCGAATTCGAACGACCAGCCGAATTCACCCTGTAACATCCCGGCATAACCATGCGGACCGGGGGCGAACCCCATCCAGATCATGTATTGTTCCCACAACGGGCGATCCAGCGCGAACTCCTTGCGCAGGAACTCGGCCTTGGCGACGCCGGCAGACTGGCCCGTCGCGCGCAGCTCGTTGATCTGGTTCGACAGGTAATCGCCGGGGGGCAGGTTGATGATCACGAAGATCAGCACCGACACCACCAGCAATGTCGCCAGCATGGTCAGAAGCCGAAAGAACGCAAAGCGCAGAAGGGCCATTCAGGGGTCTCCTTACCGGTCCAGCCAGTATTCGTCGGGACGGTGCACCCCGAAATGCGACCCCGGCGACCAGGCCCAGATGGCCTTGAGCGGTACATTTTTCACGGCGTTGTTCACCACGACGGGCTGACGGCCACCGGCGAGGATACCGATGCCGTAAACCTGATCGGCGTGGATATCGACAATCTCCTGCCAGGCCGCCGTGCGTCCCGCATCGTCGGTGGCGGTGCGCCAGTTCTCTGCCAGTTCCATCAGGCGTTTGGGGGCGTCCATGTCGACGGGCTCTCCGGCTTCACCGCGGGTTTGGTAATACTGCCCCCACTTGGGCCATGCGAAGAATTCCTGCTGCTGCGGAACGGCATAGGTGGGCGAGGTATAGGGCTGGGCCAGACCATTGTCCCATCCGAACCAGACCGCCATCATGGTTTCGCCCGCGTAGACGCGGTTGCGCAGGATGTCCCGTTCGAGCGGGCGCATGATCAGTTTGACGCCGATGTCACGCCAGTTGTCTGTGATGATCTGAAGCGCGTTTTCAACTTCCTGACGTTCGCCAGCGGTTTCGATGACAACCCAGACCGGACGACCATCGGGCATAAGGCGGATACCTTCGGCGTCGCGTTCGGTCAGGCCCATGTCATCGAGCAGCGCATTGGCCTGTGCCACGTCGTAGGCCGACCACGCGGCGAGGTTTTCCGGCTTGTGGAACGGGCTTTCGGGCAGCATGGTCATCGCGCCCTCTTTGCCCAGACCGAAGTAGAGCGCCTTGTTGATGATGCGCCGGTCGATCGCCAGCGATAGGGCACGGCGGAAACGCACGTCGCGCAGCGTGTTGCGCCAGCCTTCGTCGTTGTAGTTCAGGTTGGGGTAGATGGCGATTTGCGAGGCATTGCCCTGCCCCCAGAGAAGCGTTTTGTAGCCGCCCGTCTTTTCGCCTTTCTTGAGGATCGCAACGTCCTTGAAATCAAGACCGCGGGCCTGAAGATCAACTTCGCCGGCATTGGCCTTGGCCGCCACGAGACCACCGGAGACCACATTCATTTCGACGACGTCGATATAGGGCAGCTGGGTCCCCTTGGTATCAATGCGGTGATAGTAGGGGTTGCGCACGAAGAGGAAGCGGCTCTTGCCGTCCTTGGTGGCGAGAATCCAGGGCTGTAGCGTCGGCAGGGCCGGATTGTCGAACTTGTACATGTTGTCCGACTTGTTGTGCAGCGCCGCCCAGGAGCGCACCCGCTTTTCCTCCAGCAGGGCCTCAAGGCTTGCCATGTCGGCATATTTCTCGTGAAACGGCTTCAGGAAATGCGCCGGGCGATAGATGAACGGTGGGCGGGCCTCGGCGAGGGCCTGAAGGAACAGCGGGTTGGGTTTGGACCATTCGTAGATCACGGTGGTCTCGTCCGGGAAGGTCACGGTTGGCAATTCGCCTTCCACGCGCAGGAAATCCTGCGGGCCGGAGGGCGACAGCGCGGGGTTGTTGGCAACGTCTTCCCACCAGTAGCGGAAATCCTCGGAGGTGAAGGGGTGGCCGTCTGACCACTTGTGCCCCGGCCTCAGACGCAGGGTGAACTTGCGGCTGTCTTCGATGTCGATGGCCGCGAGGATGTCCGGCTTGATCTCGTAGGTTTCGTCATAGCCGGCAAGACGCGCGTAGCCGTAGACAACCATCTGGCGGATGTCCTTGCTGCGGGTCACGAGCGTGCGCAGGGTGCCCCCCTGTTTCCCGATGGTGCGCCCCTTGGCCTTGAGATCAACAACAAGCGGGTCGGACGGCACACGTTCCGCGGCGGGTGGCAGATTGCCTGCGTCCACTTCAGCCTTCCAGAAGTTGCTTTCATTGACGCCTGCCAAAGCTGTTGTCGCGGTGAGCGCAATGGCGGCGAGAGAGGAAAGAAGACGGTTAAACATGGCAGCGCACCTTATGTCCGGGGCTTGTTTCGTTGAGAGGTGGCACGTTGGCACCATCAAAGCGGAAGGCTTCGGGCCAGGACGAGGGCTCTCCGGCCCCCTGTGCCACAACATTGAGATCGATCGGGCGTTTGATGTCGGGCTCGGGCTGGGCCGCGAGCAACGCCTTGGTGTAGGGATGTTTGGGGTCGAAAAAGAGGCTTTCGGGCGGCCCCTGTTCCACCACCAGCCCCGCACGCATCACCGCAACATCATCCGCGATCCGCGCCACGACGGCGAGGTCATGCGAGATGAACAGGTAGCTGAGGTTGAGACGGTCGCGGATTTCCTCGAGTAGTTGCAGTACCTGTTCCTGTACTGACACATCCAGCGCGGAGGTGGGTTCGTCGCACACAAGGAATGTCGGCCCAAGCATCAGGGCGCGGGCAATTGAGAGGCGCTGGCGCTGTCCGCCGGAAAAGGCGTGTGGATAACGGGTCAGCATGTTCTCGGAGAGGCCCACCCAGTTCAGCATCTCTGCCGCGCGGTCGAGGCGTTCTGAGGCGGACCCGATACCGTGAATATCCATTGGTTCGCACAGGGCATCCTTGACGCGCATCCGGGGGTTCAGGGTCGAGTAGGGATCCTGAAACACCATCTGTGCCTTGCGCTGGAAAGCAAGGCGACCGGCGCGATCAAGCTCTTGCAGGTTCACCGGATCGGCGCCCTTTTCGGCACGGAACAGAACCTGCGCACCCGGATCGGCAATTTCCGCGCCCAGCGCAATGCGGGCGCAGGTCGTCTTGCCCGAGCCGCTTTCGCCGACGACAGCCAGCGTCTTGCCGCGCTCGACACCAAATTCGATGCCACGCACAGCATGAACATGGGTCTTGGGATGCCAGGGCGCCGATCCCTTGAGCGTGAACGTCTTGGTGACGTCCTTCATCTCGAGGATCATGTCCTTTTCCGGCTCTTGCGTATCTAGGGCACAGCCCTCGGGGATCTGCGGCGCCGCCGCGAACAGATGACGGGTGTAGCCGTGTTGTGGATCGCCCAGGATTTGCTGCGCGGTCCCTGCCTCCATGACCCGGCCACGATTCATCACGCAAACGCTGTCGGCCATGTTGGCAACAACGCCAAGATCGTGGGTCACGAGGACAACGGACATGCCCGTATCTTTCTGGATGTCCTTGATCAGGCCCAGAACCTGTGCCTGCGTGGTCACATCCAGGGCGGTTGTCGGTTCATCCGCGATAAGAAGGTCGGGTTTGCCGACAATCGCCATTGCGATCATCGCGCGCTGGCGCATACCGCCGGACAATTCGAAGGGGTAGGAGCGAAAGATGCGCTCGGGGTCGACAAAGCCAACACGTTCGAAGGTTTCCAGAACCCGCTTGCGGGCGCCCTGCCCCTTGGCAGTGCCATGCAGGCGCAGGACCTCGATCACCTGATTGCCGATGCGATGCAACGGCGAGAGCGAGCGCATCGGCTCTTGGAAGATCATCGAAATCTGGTTGCCGCGGATGTCACACATGCGCCGCTCGGACTGGGCGAGGATATCAACGGGGCCGTTCTGACCGTTCAGCGTGATCGAACCGGCCCGGATTTGCGCGGCGGCGGGCAAGATACGCAGGGCGGAGCGGCAGCTCAGGGTTTTGCCCGAACCGGATTCGCCAACAAGGGCCAGTGTTTCACCCGGTTCGACGGAAAAGCTCACGTCTTCGACAACGGGGGCCGACTTGCCGAAACCGATGGTAAGCCCCTCAACCTTCAATAATGCCGTCACGCGTTTTCCCCTAAACCCGCCTTTGCGGGACACTCCCTACAGGGCAGATCATTTTTTCTTGATTCAATCTGTCCCTGACAACAAAGCGAGTGAAGCATGTTTGACAGTCGACAGGCAAGTCGCTTGAACCCTTTCGACGTAACGCCGCTGTGACGTTTTGGCGTCAATGCCTCACTTCCCTGTTATCTATTGGTGAACTGCGCTAAAGAGTTTTCAAGCTGACTTCTTGCTTTAGCAATCGGTTGCCTTTGCGCGGCCAACAATCACATTTGACCCATTTTCTTTTGATCAGGCCACCCCATAATGATGAAGATTGCAGTACGATCAATGGCTTGGCATCCGGTTTGGATAGCCCGTGAAATTCGCCCCACCGCAATGCCACAAAAAGCATCAAAAGGGGATTATCCAAACAGTACTGTTTCCGGATCAATCACGAAAAAGCCTTTCCTCGCGCGAGTCTTGTGGGCTAGAACGGTTTGGAAGGGGTTGTTTTCAAACGTTTTGGCCCAACAGTTAGGGCGGAGGAAGTGATGTCGTCTGACTGTGGCAGTTTCTTGACCTATGTGGAGCGCCGTTTCCGGTTGGCCGGCAGTGCGCTCGTCGACGACGGCAACCACCCTTATTTTGTCCCCACAGACACGCTTGAGGAAGAAGGCGGGCCGTGGCCCGAGGGCTTTCTGAGCATGTCGCACTATGACTATCTCGGCCTCATGCACCATCCGGAGACGGTTGGCGCGGCCAAGGCGGCCTATGACACGTTCGGGACCGGCGCGGGCGGATCGCGGCTTGTGGGTGGTGAACGCAGCACGCACAGGGCGTTTGAAAAAGACCTTGCCGAGTTCCTTGGCGTAGGCGGTGTGCTATCGATCATTTCCGGCTATCTCACCAATATTTCGCTTATCCAGCATATGGTTGGCGGCCGTGATCTGGTGATCGCGGACGAGCTTGCCCACAATTCGATCATCATGGGGTGCAAGGCTGCGAAGTGCACCTTTCTGACCTATCCGCACAACGATCTTGATGCCCTTGCGGCCCTGCTGGACGAACAGCGCGCGCATTTTGGCCGCGTGTTGATCGCCACCGACGGGTTGTTTTCGATGGATGGCGACATCACCGACCTGCCCAGGCTTCTTGAGATCAAGGAAAGGCACGACGCCTGGCTGTTGCTGGACGAAGCGCATTCCTACGGGGTGCTTGGGGCGACGGGTCGCGGACTGTGCGAGCATTTCGGGATCGACCCCAACCGTATCGAACTGGCCGTGGGCACCCTGTCAAAGACCTTTGGGTCGTCGGGCGGGTTCGTGGCCGCGAATGAACGGGTGATCGAATGGCTGCGGTTTACCCTGCCCGGGTTCGTCTTCTCCGTGGGGCTGGCCCCCGCGACGGTGGCCTGTGCGCAGGCGGCTCTTGGTATCCTGCGCCGCGAACCAGAGCGGGTTGCGCAGCTGCGTGACAATTCCCGGACGTTCCTGAACATGGCACATGCTGCGGGGCTTGATACCGGCGAAGCCATTGGCGAAGCGGTGGTGCCGGTGCTGTTCGATACTCCGGACGAATGCGTCTATGTCGCCGGGTGTCTCATGCAGCAGGGGATCTATGCGCCGCCTGTCGTTCACGTGGGTGTGCCGAAGGATGCGCCACGTATCCGGTTCTTTATCTCGGCAGCACATGAAAAGGCCGACCTTGAGAGGGTTATCAACGCGGTTGCATTGGCGCTTGCCGATTTCCGGGCATCGCAACAAACGGCGATCAGCGCGGAGTAACTGAATGACATCGCGCCAGTCCCTTACACGCCGCACCGCGCTTGGCTTGATGTCCGGTGCCACGATCGCGGGGTTCGGCGCGACCCAAGGGCACGCGGGACCGAAACTGAGCGTGGTCGAGTCGATCCCGAGCAAGCGGCTGCCGAAAGTGCGGCGGACTTGGCCGATGCCCAAGGATCGCGGGCAGGTTTTCTTTATCCAGAGGTCAATGAACCCCAATACCGTGGTCTATGCCGCGCGATATGACGGCGCCGGGAATCTGGGGCGTCGGCCCCTGACGGCCTATTGGCGCAGGTATGCCGAAGAAGGGCAAAAGCGCGACCTTTTTGTTTACGAGCGTGTCTTTGCGTATGGCATTTCGGCCCGCAGGAAACGTGAGGCCGGGCGATGGTCGGCACGTTTTGCCGCTTTGCCCGACCTGCCTGCCGAACTCAGGCAAAACGGACCGAATGACGCGGCCCTCTGGAGCCGGATCGAGGGGCGGGACTACCGCCTGATTTACGGCTTTCTCGATCTCGACGAAAGCGGGATGATCCCGAAAGTTGAGCGCCTGCGCCTTGTGACCCATGACAAGGATGCGGGGCAATTTGTAACCCATATGATTTCCGTATCCGGCGGAGAAATTCACTGATGAACACGACGACCAAGACCTCCATCCGCACCGCAATTGTAGGTGTCGGCAACTGTGCCAGCTCGCTGATCCAGGGGGTAAGTTATTGCCGCGCCAAGGGCGATGCCGCCATCGGGGTGAGCTTTCCGAACCTGGGCGGTTACACGCCTGCCGATGTCGAGCTGGTTGCCGGATTCGATGTGGACAAACGCAAGGTCGGCAAGACGCTGGGCGAAGCGGCCTTTGCCGCCCCCAACTGTACCGAACAGTTCCATACCGAGGTCTCGGATCAACAGGCGCTGGTCTATCGCGCGCCGGATCTGGATGGCGTCGCGGCGCATATGCTGTCCAAGCCCGAAGACCGGAGTTTCCGCCTGTCGGATGCACCTGAGATGGCACGGGACGAGATCATCGACCTGCTGCGAGAGAAAGGTGTCGAGGTTCTGATCATCTTCCTGCCGGTGGGATCACAGAAGGCGGTGGAGTTTTGGGCCGGTTGCGCGCTTGAAGCGGGCGTGTCGATCGTGAACGGCATCCCGGTATTCATCGTCTCCAACCCGGTCTGGGCCGAGAAGTTCACCAAGGCGGGCATTCCCTGCGTCGGCGACGATTTCAAGGCGCAGCTTGGCGCTACCATCGTGCACCGGACGCTTGCCAACCTTGCCGAGATGCGCGGTGTTCAGATCGACCGCACCTATCAGCTGAACGTGGGTGGCAATACCGATTTTCTGAACATGACGGAACATGATCGTCTGGCCAGCAAGCGCGAAAGCAAGACCGAAGCGGTTCAGGCGGTGATGGAAGAACGGCTGCCGACGGATGACATCCGCATTGGCCCGTCGGACTATGTGCCGTGGTTGAATGACCGCAAGGTGGCCTATGTGCGTCTTGAAGGGCGTCTGTTTGGCGGCGCACGGACCAACATCGAACTCCGTCTGGATGTCGAGGACAGCCCGAATGCAGCAGCCGAGGCGCTGACGGCGATCCGGTGTGCGCGTATTGCGCGGGATCGTGGCATGGCCGGGCCGGTGGCCGCGGCAAGCGCCTTCCTGTTCAAACATCCGCCGGAGCAGATCGAAGACACCGACGCGCATGACGCGCTTTTGGCCTTTGCCAACGGCGACGAGGGATAAGACCGTGCGCGCCGCCTTCGTGACTGGGGGTTCCAGCGGAATTGGTCTGGCGGCGGCAAAGCTCTTGGCGAAACGCGGGCACGTGGTGGTCATGTTTGCCAGGGATGCGGGCAAGCTGACACAGGCGGCTAATGGTGTGCGGGCCGAAACGCCGGGGGCCGAGGTGCATGTCTTTTCGGTGGATGTGAGTGACAAAAGCGCTCTTGCGGCGGTGGTTGAGGCCGCGATTGCCAAGGTGGGTGCCCCCGAAATTGCCATTGCCAGCGCGGGGATTGCCGAACCGGGATTGTTCCGCGAGCAGTCGCTTGAAGCGCACGAAACGCAGATGGCCGTGAACTATTTCGGCACGTTGTATTTCCTGCACGCTTTGCGGGGGCCGATGGCGGCGGCTGGCGGCGGCAAGGTCGGGGTGATCGCCTCTGGGGCCGCGTTCTTTGGCATCTATGGCTATGGGGCCTATGCGCCGTCGAAATTCGCCCTTCGCGGCCTTGCCGAGGTGCTTCGGCTTGAGCTGGAAGAGGACGGGATTGGCCTGACCCTCAGCTATCCGCCAGATACGGATACGCCACAGTTGGTGGCAGAAAAACGGACCAAGCCGATGGCCACGCAGAAGATCACCGAAGGCGGTGGCCTCTGGAGCGCCGAGGCGGTGGCCGCGTCGCTGCTGGATGGCATGGATGCGGGGCGTTTCGTGGATGCTCCCGGGGCGCAGATGAAGGCGCTGAACCGTTTGACCAGCCTGATTGCGCCGCTGCTGCGGTGGCATCAAGCGCGTATCATTCGCAAGGTGAACCGGTGAGCGTTGTTCAGATTGCCTATGCCGCCGGGGTCTTGCTTGCCATTGGCGCCACGACCATCGCGATCTTGATGATGGTGCCAGCCGGCCGGAAGGTTGCCAGCGACCTTGTCGGCGCATTTGGGAGCCTTGCGATCACCGCAGCCGTGTTGATTGGCGTGTTTCTGGCCGGTCCATGGGCGCTGATGGTGTTCTTTTTGTTGCTGGCCGGGCGCGTGACGTTTGAGGCGGCGCAGGTGCGCCTTGGAAACGGTTACGTTTTTGGCAGCGTGGCTGTGTTGCTGACGCTGGGCTCGGTTCTGCACGAAGCGGTGGCCCCGACGCTGATCGCGCTTTGGTTTCTTGTCGCAGGGCGGCTGCTGGCGGTTCCGTGGGCGGACAACAGCAAATGGCGCGCCGTGATCGAGGTGCTTTTGTTTCCCGCGCTTCCCGTTGCCATCCTTGCCCAGGGGGTACTGCGTCCTGAACTGACGGCGCTGATGCTGGCGATCTATGTCCTGATTGAAACCTTCGACAGCTACGCGCTTGTGGTGGGCAAGGTCTTTGGCAGGACCAAGGCCTTTCCCGTTCTGAGCCCGCGCAAGACGGTTGAGGGGCTATTGGGCGGCACGGTCTGCCTCGTGATAACGGCCGCAGGCGTTGCCTCTCTTGTTGGGGAACCGGTTGGTCTAGCCTGCGGTATCGCGGTGGCGGTGGGTGTGCTTGGCCTTGCCGGAGATCTTGGTGCGTCGCGGCTCAAGCGGATTGGGGGCGTTAAGGATTATCCCGTTGTTCTGAAACGGCAGGGCGGGGCCTTCGACATTTTCGACAGCTGGATCGCCGCCGGTGCGGGGGTGACGGCTGGAGCAATGCTTTGGTCGATGCTGTGAAAGGGTTGCAAGCAATGGCAGGGAAACGGACAATCACCCCATGATCCGACCCGGCCCCGTTTTTCGCATCCTCGCCGTGCCGACCGTTGCACGGCTTGCCTTGCTCGTGGGGTTGGTGGTCGCCGTATTCTTGGCCGAGAGTTTCACCACGCTGATGGAAGGGGCCATCCGGCATGGCGGCGGCAGCCTGCATGTGCTGACACTGCTCGGCTATAAGGCACCTGAGATCATTGATCTTGCCCTGGCCCTTGGCATGCTGATCGCCCTTTATTTTGCCCTGAGCGATGCGCGGCGGCGGGGAGAGCTTGTCATTCTGGCCACTAGCGGCGTGAGCTGGGCGCGCATTCTCTGGTTCGCGATCTGGATGGGCGCGATTGGCGCCATGCTGTCGGTACTGGTGTCCGGCTATCTTGTGCCTGCTGCCCGATTTGGCGAGCGGATCACGCAGGCGGAGTTGCGAAAGGACTATATCCTGGCGCAGGTTCTGGAGGCCGGGCCGCGCAATACGCTGCAAACGATCGAGGACATCACCTTTATTGCGACCCCGCCTGCAAGCACCGAACAGGAGCGCGGCAAGCTTTTTGCCTTTCAGGCGCATCCGAGCGGATCGTGGCGCGTCGGGCAATCGCACGACTGGACCGTGACCGGGCCGGACGGCGAAGGCAGCTACCGGCTGCAAATGAACCAAACAACGGCCTATGAAGGCCTGCCAGCAGACGCCCGCCCCCTGCCAATCAGCGTCTTTCGCGCCCGGAATGCGGGGTTCGATTTCGAGATGCAGAAAATCGTTTCCGAGGTCAGCAAGGTTCGACAGACCTGGGAGCGGCCGCTGGTGCTGGGCGAGGTGCCTCTCAAACGCCTTGCCGAAGTGCTGTCGCGCGCAATCCTTGTCCCAACGGCGGCGCTTCTTGCGGTGGCTGCCGTGCTTGCGGCGGGGCGCGGCCTGATGCGGTTTGCCAGCCTGCCTCTCGCGGCGGTTCTGCTGCTGTTTTATGACGTTCTGGGCCGGACTCTTGTTCTGGATACGGTCGGCAGCCTGCCGTTCGTGGGGTTGGTGGCGTTGACGATGCTCGCCTATCTTGGACCACCGCTTGCCTATGTGCTGATGCGCGGTGAAGCGATCATGATCCCGGTCAGAGGTGACGCATGAGATGGCGCGGCGGAGTGGCCCGGCGCATGATTGTCATGACGCATCTGCAGGCGATTGCCTTCGTGATGTTTGTTCTGCTGACCGTTGCCATTGCCATTGACCTGACCGAGACGCTTGACGAGGTGCGGGCGCATGTTGCGGAAACAGGACAGGCGCTGCCCTTGGTATTGGCGCAATACCTGAGCTACCGGGCGGCTGATATCGTGACGCGCCTCTTGCCGATGGCCTGTCTTGCCGGGGCCTTTGTGGCGGAGCTTTTGCGTCATCAGCGCATGGAGAATGTCATCCTTGCCGCGGCAGGTGCCGGTCCGGGCATGTTCCTTGCCTCGATGTTGTGGGTTGGGGGCATCGTGGGCGGCGCACAGGTGGCGCTGGAAGGCTGGCTGCGCCCTGCGGCGGTGTTTGCCCAGACCGACCTTGGCATCGGATCTTATGCCCACCGGTTTCGTCGGGGGGAAAGTGGACCGCGCTGGTTTCTTGACGGCAATCGCGCAATCCGGGCGCGGGTTCTGAGGGACACAAACCCGGAACTGCGCGAGGTGATGGTTTTCGAAGGCGTTGATGAACCTGCGCTGCGCAGCATCACGCAGGCGGACCGTGCCATTCCCGGAGCGACCGATCAGGAATGGATTTTGGAGAACGTGGTGGTCTGGTCCCCTTCGGGTGGGCAGGTGCTGTTTCCCGTACGCCATGACCGGCTGGTGCTGCAATTCCCGCTGCGGCAGGCGCATCTTGAGTATCACGATATCTGGAGCTTCTACCTGCCCAATGCGGCGCTTCGACAGATCGCCACCCTCGAAGGCACACCCAAAACGGCAGACGGGCAAACCGCGGTCGCACGGCGATATCTAGCGCTGTTTCTGCCCGGGGTCTTTGCCCTTCTGGGCGCCAGCCTTGCCCAGGCCGCACGCAGTGGCCGGTTGATCGCATGGTGGCGCCTGTTGGCGTTGGGGACGCTGGGGTATGTCACGCTGGTGTCGGTCAAGGCGTTCTGGTCTCTGGGCGAAATCGGCACGATGGCCCCCTTGCCGGCCACCACGGCGCCGTTGGTGTTCGCCCTGATCCTTGTGATGATCCTTCAGATCCGGATGAACGGGCTACCCGGCCGTCGCTAACTGGGTGTCGCGCTCCTGAATCCGCGGCCAGATGGTGCCGATCGCACGCGAGAGCATTTCCTCGGTGTCCACCTCGCTCCACGCCAGATCAGGGATCAGGGTGCAGGCGATATCGCGGGTCTGCGCCAACCGGATCACCGAGTCCTCGTAATCGGCCTTGGCGTCTTCAGCGAGAACCGCGCGTGCGGCGGTTTTCAGGCGCTCGGTGTCTTCGGCGTCAAACCTGCTGAGACCGGTCAGTTCGCCGAAATGGGCGCGAGGCTGGGCGTCGATCTTCTTGGACATGGTGTCGAAAATGGTTTCGTCACGGGTCCAGATGTAAACCTCGTCCCCTGATCCGGTCACGCCGGACACAAGGATTGTCGATGGCCCGTCAAGAACGGGCGCAAGCGCGGCGGTTTCGTAGATCAGATCGGATTCCAGAAGCACGAAAGGCCCCGAGAGATCTTCGAGACCGGTCATCATGGACCGAAGGCTGCCAGTGGTCGCGAAGTCAGGATTGTGCACCAGTTCGACCCCCGGCATGGTGCCGAAGATATCCTCGTATTGGTCCGCCAGATGCCCGGTCACGATGCGCACGCGCGAAACGCCTTTGGCTTGCAGGAGATTGACGGATCGCGCCACGAGCGGGGTGTCGTTGATTTTCAACAGGCCCTTGGGCGTAAGGGTGCCACGTGGCCCCATGCGGATGCCGCGCCCGGCCGCAACAATCAAGGCAGTATCTGTCATCGTATTACAAGATCCTGAAATGGCTCGAATTTGAGGGTGAGCCTATGGTAGGGAAGAAGCGTTCGCAAGTTTCAAGGGGCCGGTTGCCACCATGAAGATCGTGCAGGTTAGCCCCTATGCAATGGACCGCCCGGGCGGTGTGCAAAGCCATGTTCGTGACCTGAGCAACTGGCTGGAGCGGCAGGGCCACGACGTTCAGATCATTGCGCCTCCGGGCAAGGGGGGCGCGCCGGATGTGATGACCCTTGGCAGGGTGCGCGAAATCTCGATGCACGGCACGCATTTCGAACTAAGCCGCGCCAGCAAGAGCGAGATCGAAGGCGCGTCGATGGCGCTTTTCGACTGGGGGGCGGATGTGGTTCACCTGCATACGCCGTGGACCCCGATGCTCGGCTGGCAGGTTTGGAAGGCACTGGAGCTGCCAACCGTCGCCACCTTCCACGCGACCCTGCCGGAAGGGGGCGGGTTTGACCCGATGACATGGTTCCTGGGCCGCGCTGCCAAATACTTTGACGAGCGCCTCGAAGGTATCGTCGTGCCCTCGCGGGCGCCCCAGGCGCAATGGGAAGCGCGCGGGCATGATCCGGTTCCCAAAATTCTGGCGCCCGCGATTGATCTTTCAGAGTGGCGGGATGTCCGGCAGGGGCCGAGGCATTCCGAAGACGGGCCGCACGTGATCTATCTGGGGCGGCTGGAAGAGCGAAAAGGTGTGCATGTTCTGGTGGAAGCCTGGAAAGAGGTGTCCCGACGCCTGCCGGCTGCGCGCCTGACCATTGCAGGCAAGGGCAGCATGGAGGGCGCATTGCGCGACGCGGCGCAGGGCATGCGTTCGATCCGCTTTCTTCCGCCCCCCGACAACGAGGCGGCCCGTGCGCTGGTTGCGCGCGCCGATTTCTTTGCCGCACCAGCAACGGGCGGCGAAAGCTTTGGCCTTGTTCTGATCGAGGCGATGGCAGCGGGCACCATACCGATTGCGGCAGAGAACGAGGGATACGCCACCGTTCTGGCCAATGGCGGCGAGACGCTGCTGGTGCCGCCGGGTGATCCTGTGGCCCTGGCGGACCGCATTGTCCTGCTTGCCTCGGACCAGCAGAAGGCGCTGGATTTGCGCACATGGGCAATGGCGCGGGCCGAAACCTTTGACGTGGCGCAGGTCGGGCCGCGTTACGTCGCACTTTATCAGGCCGCGGTGGACAAGCACGGCGCATCCGTGCCAGCGTGCGACGAAACATGACAAGCAATTGACGCGCGGCGAAAACCGGCGCGAAGAGGGATAGACAACAGGTATGGGCGATCTCGTGATCTCGGCCGATTTCGGCACGTCCGGTGTCAAGGTGGGCGTCGTGGACGAAAGCCTGACCCTGCTTGCACGGACGACCGAGACCTATCCCATGCATCTTGCCCCCGGCGGGATCGCCGAGCAGGCGCCGGATGACCTTTGGCAGGGTTTCGTGCGTGCGGTGCGTCGCCTTGCCGAAGAATTGCCGGACCTGCAAACCCGCGTGAACGTGATCGTGTTTTCAAGCCAGCTTTGCGGTGTGATCTGTGCCGACGAAAGTGGCGCGGCGCTGCGGCCCTGTTTGACATGGTTGGACAAAAGGGCGGCAGAGACGGGCCAGTCGCTGGTGGGCGGGTTTCCGACTGTCGCTGGGTACGGCGCGTTCAAGCTCGCCCGCTGGCTCAGGATCGCGAATGGTGCGCCGGCCAAGAACGGCATGGACCCGACGGCCAAGATCCTGTGGGTCATGCAGAACGAAGCCGATGTTTTTGCCCGCACTCGGTGGCTGCTGGATGTGAAAGACTGGCTGATCCATCGCGCCACGGGCGTGTTCACCACGAGTTCGGAAAGCGCCAACCTGACGTGGTTGATGGATACGCGCAAAGGGCGTGAAGGGTGGTCTGAAACCCTGTCGCGCATGACCGGCATCGGGTTGGACAAGATGCCGGAGATCGTGGATGGCGAAGCGGTTGTGGACCGCCTGTCCGCGAGGGCCGCGGATGAACTTGGGTTGCGGGCGGACACCGTCGTCCTTGGGGGCACATCGGATGTGACCGCGGCAGCGTTGGGATCAGGCGAGGTGGAAGACGGGGCGCTGCATGTCTCGGCGGCGACCAGCCTCTGGATTGCCGGTTTCATGCCGGGACGCGTGTTGAACGTGGCAAGTTCCTACGCCACGATTTCATCCAGCCTTAGCTATCGGCCACTGCTTGTCGCCTCGCAGGAGAATGCGGGATCGGCGATGGAGTGGGCGGTCCGGATGAGTGGCGGCAAAACCGAAGGCGAGGCGCTGGCGGGGGCATTCGACGACATGGGCACACCGCAAGCGGATGATCCCTATTTCCTGCCGTGGCTTGCCGGTGAACGTGTTCCGGTGGACAACGAAGCCGTAAGAGGCGCGTTTCACGGGCTTGCCCTGCACCATGATGCCCGCGCCATCCGTCGCGCGGCGGTCGAAGGTGTCGCGCTGAATCTGCGGTGGGCCTATGACAAGGTCAGCCGTGAACGGGGTGTTCTGACGAACCGCCCCTTGCGTATGGTGGGCGGCGTGGCGGCAAATGCCGCATTCGCACAGACGGTTGCAGACGCACTGGATCGCGAGGTTCATGTGGGTGGCGCACGTCATGCGGGTGTTCTGGGCGCGGCGACCCTTGCGGCCAGCTACCAGGGATGGGCGCAGAACGCGTTTGAGGCGGCCGCGCGTCTGCGGCACCAGACCACGGCGACCTATACCCCCAATCCGCAGCGTGTGGATGCGCTTGCCCACCGCAATGCGCGGCTTGAAAAAATCCGCCGCCACGTGGTGCGCAGCTACCAGTAGGAGAGCGATATGATCGACGGGCTTATCAAATCCAAGATCGACCCGATGTGGGAGGCCATGTCGACACCGCTTGTCCGCGCCAAGTGGACACCCAATCAGGTGACCTTTGCGGGGCTGGTGCTGATCATTCTGGTCTCGGCAGCCTACCTCTGGCACGGCAACCCGTGGATCTATGGGCTGACGCTGGCGGTGGCTTTTGCCTTTGATGCGCTGGACGGAGCGGTGGCGCGCCGGCGGGACATGCGCAGCAAGGCAGGTGGGTATTTCGATGCCATGGTGGACCGCTATCAGGAACTTGCCGTTCTGGGCGCATTGGCGTGGATGCACGACCTTTGGGCGCTGGCGCTGCTGGCCTTTTCGGGCAGCGTTATCACCAGCTATGCCAAGGCGCGCACTGCCATCGAAATCCCGATCAGCAACGAGGATTGGCCGGACTTTTTCGAACGGCTTGAGCGGGTGATCTTTCTCTGTGTGATGCTGGTGATCGCGGGCGTGTTTCGCACCCACGCAGACCTGATCGTGATGGGCGGACTTGCCATATTCGCGCTATTGTCACACGCAACGGCGCTTCAACGGGCGCGGCGTGCCACGGCCATGTTGCGAAACGAGGATCAGGCGCGCAAGTAGCGCCAGATCGCCCGTCCCATATCGAAGTGGTAGGACAGGACGTAGCCAAGGAATGACGAGAGCAGCATGGGCTCTGTCACGGTATAGGCCGCGTAAAGTGGCACGCTGATCGGGCCGAGATCGTATCCCTTGATCACGAATAGAAAGAGATAGGCCACACCAAGGCAGACCGGCACCCAGATATAGACGCGCCGCAGGTTTCCGCCCCTTTTGTCCATGAAGCTGCGCCCCTCTTCCAGGGCACCGTGGCGGCGCGAAAGGAACTCCCCGAAGACGACGACGAAGGCCTGTGAGAAGAAGAAAAGGTAAGAGCCAACCATGTGCATTTCATGGTGATCCGGAAAGCGGTAGTGGCTTAGCAAGACCATACCGACGCTGGCCATTGCCTGAAGCAGAACCACAATCAGGGAGAGCCAGAAGATGCCCCGATCCGTGGGACCGGTGCGCGCCTGTTCGCGCCATGCGCCGTAGACCAGTGCAGAGACACCAAAAAAAAGGATCGGAGCGCAGATCGCCATCCAGATGGCAAAGGGCTCACCCACCTGCGGGGCAGAGAGTGCGCGGCTGATGGTGGCCGGTTGCTCCGAGACATACTCGGGGTGCAGAACGGCGAACACGATGCGGGCGCGGTAGATCAGGATGTTGACCACGACAATGACGAACCCCGTGCAGAGGATCGACAGCGCCAGAAGGCGCACGGTGAGGCGCGAGGGGATCACCCCGACACCTGTGTCGCGTGATGGTCCTGTCGCTGGTCCTGCACAACCCTGCCCGCTTCCATGCGGATCAGGCGATCGCATTTGTGGAACTGGTGTTCATCATGTGTAATCGCGATGACCAACTGACCCGAAGCCGCGAGTTCTGGCACAAGAACGTCGTAGAAAAACGCCCGGTTGGCCGGGTCCTGATCGGCGGCAAATTCATCCAGAACGATGATGGGGCGTTGTTCGGCCAGGGCAAGCGAGAGGGCCAGACGGCGTTTTTGGCCGGCGGACAGGGACAGCGACGAAAAGCGATCCTCGTGCATGTTGACGCGGTCAGACAGGTTCAGATCGGCGATGCGGCGCTCCATACGCTCGATTTCCTCAGAGCTGAGGCCATAGGCGCGTGGGAACAGGTAGAAACCGCTGAAGACCGACGAGAACAGCTCGCGGTAGGTATGGCGGCTTTGATCGTCCAGCGGCGCGCCATCAAGGTAGATTTCCCCCTGATCCGGGCGTCGCAGACCGGTGATGATGTCGAGCAGGGTGGTCTTGCCCGAGCCATTGCCACCACAGATGAAGATTGTTTCGCCGGGTGAGAAGGTAAGATCAACCGGGCCGAGGTGAAAGGTTTCCGCATCTTCGCGGCCGGGTTCGGACACGCTGGCAGAGATATTTTCGAGCCGGACTTCCCTGAAGGATGTCGGGGCGGGCTGATCACTGTCGATGGAAGCTGACTGCGCATGTGTCAGGGCCTCTTCCACCTCGTGAATCCGGTTGAAGGAGTTTTCGGCGCTGGCAAGGATCGGCAGGGCGCCGAAGAAATATTCAATCGGTCCGTTGGTCAGGAAAATGATCGTCAGAACCTGGAACATCAGGGCCACGCTGCCGCCGGGCAGAACCGGCAGGAGGATGACGACGAAACACAACAAAAGGATCACCGCGGTCTGCCCAAGGGCGGTGGAGGCCGCGAACATGCGTTCGGCATCAATTGTATGGCGGCTGGTGTCCTCGATGATCTCGAGCGTCTCGCTTTCAAGCGCGGCGCGGCGGCTTTGGCGCAGACGCAGTTCTTTCCAGCCGGACAGCAGGTCGCGGACACGATCCCAATAGGCGGCGCGATCCTGCGATGCGCGATGCAGTCTGGTGCGGGCGGGCCGGTCGAAGAACTGGTAGCCCAGCGCGCCGATGACCATCGCCCCAACCGTGGCCATGCCGGTTTCCCAGCTGATCCAGAACAGGTAGGGCACCGCGAACAGGATGATGACCGTGGCCTCGACCGCGCCGATCACGGTGTTGATTGCGCCGGAGAGGTTGTCGACCTCGTGGGTGATCGCCTGATGCACCCGACCGTGTGGGCTGGACAACAGGAAATCAATATCGGCGCGGGTCAGGGTCTTGGTCAGACGGATGCGGGTCTTTTTGCGGATGCGTTCGATCAGGACATGGGTCCGCATTTTGAGGACATATCCGAAGGCCAGCATCAGCACCGCCGAAACCCCGATCCAGACTGCGGACCAACCCACGCCCTGTTCCGCGGTCTTGGCTGTTTCGTTGATCGAAAACATCAGACCAGCGCGGCTGAGGCTGCTGAAAATCACCAGAAAGACAATCGGATCGCGCATGATACCGCTGGTGACCAATAGGTAGCGCACCACCGGGGCCTTTTCGGCAAACATCCTGCCAATACCCTGCTTTTTGGATGAAGTAGTCACGAAAATTCCTTGCCCATCGACCTTGGGAGAACGCTAAACGGTTTCTTGTGAGGACGCCAGATTGTGTCCGCCGACGCGCCAGCGATCTGCATAATGGCGGATGGCAATCGTATTGTTGCGGGTTTCCGGCCCGCCTTCCCCGGCGTTGATCCGGCCCAGCGAGGTTTCCTTGAAATGCTTGAAGTCCTGCCACGGCAGATAGCTGAGGCCGTTGTTTGGCACCACGAGGCAGGGCGCGTTGCACAGGGCCGAGGTGCGCACGTCATCGGCAAGAAACGCGGCACGCGGGGTTTCCGAGAAATCGGTCATTTCTTCCAAGTCGAAGAAACGGGGGCGCACCAGATAGGCGAAGACACCCAGAAGGACATCAACCACTTCGGGTTGACGCAGGCGATGCCCCCGCAGGGGCGCGGGCGCGCGTTTCAGCAGGTTGTCCATGACCCGCGTTGGGCCATCGGTCAGGTCACCGGGCACGATCCAGCCCGCGTTGGTCAGGGCGGCATCCGGCAAGCGGGAGGCGTGTTTCTCGACCTCTTCAAGCGTGTCGCGTGGATATATGCGGTCGTCGTCAACCACGAGGATCGGCTGGTCCGGGTTGTCAGAGGATAGCAAGGTTGGGATCAGCTTGGTCGCGGGCCCCCAGTCGCGACCACAACGGTGGATATCAACGCCTTGCAGGGCACTCAGATGGGGCGGCACCTCATAGGCGCAATCTTCGCGCAGGGAATGATCGGGGATGTTCACAACGATCTTTTTCGGCGGGCGCGACTGGGCCAGAAGGCCTTTCAGCGCATAGTCGATGCGCGAAATGCGGCTTGGGATCGTTGTCAGGCTGATGATCGTGTCGGATTTCGCAGGGGAAGCGGCCCACTCTGCATCGAGTTGCGCCAGTGACTTTCGCGACAGACGCCATTCGTGCAGAACGTCTCGAAAAAACCTTTCCCCTTCGAACAGGAACAGCAGCCGCCAGGCAAGGTAAACCGCCGCGATCAATAGGATAGCTGTCCAGATAACCCAACTCATCCCTGTCCCCCAGTTGCGCCCTTCCCGTGTAACAGGTGGCAGGCGCAGCGCAAACTGTCTCCTTTGGCGCAGGGTGGTAAAATGGTGCACAAGGGGGTTTAGTGGTCGGGAATTCCATTTCATGACTCGGATTGCGATGACCAAGCCTCTTCCACTTTTCGTGACCGCTGCTGATGCGCGTTATTGGCGGTGCCTGCATCAACTGCTGCGTGCGGCTCAGCGCAAGGGCTGGACCGAACAGGCGGAGTGGGCGGCCTATGATCTTGGCATGGAAGCGGAACAGAGGGCGCGGCTTGAGCGCGATTTTCCCTGGGTGCGATGGGAGACGTTTTCTTACGAGGGTCTGCCGGAACAATACGTCCCCTCGGCCGGGAGCTATGCCTGGAAAGCGCATCTTTTCTGGCCGGAGGTGGAACGCGCATCCGGCCCCGTGATCTGGATGGACAGCGCCAACCTGCCACTGGCGTCGCCGAGCGAGATGCTGGATCACATCGATCAACATGGGATCTACTTATTGCATGGACAGGCCCCTTTGCAGGAACGCTGTGATCCGCGGGTGCTGGATGCTTTGGATGTCCCGCGCTGGACTTGGGGCACGCGCGAGTGTGTGACGGGCCTTGTGGGCGTGGATGCCGCCAACCCGGTGATGCGCGATTTCATGCGGCGCTGGTGTGAGTTGTCGGCCGACCCAGAGATCATCCGCCCAAAGGAGCGGATCGAGCGACACATGAACGATCAGGCGGTTCTGAATGCAATCATGGCCGAAGCAACCTGCAAGGGTGACGTCGTGCTCCCGCAGAAGGATGTCGACATCAGTTCGGGGCGCCCTGCGCGTTTTCTTTCGACGCGCAACAAGGTGCGGCCCAGTTTTCCAATCTGGGCAGACTGGTTTTCCCGCGCCTATTATCGCGTGAACAAGGTGCTGGATCAGTTTCTGCATCGGCTGGATGATTTCCACCTCGATCACAACCCGTTCTGGCGGATGTACAAGGAGTATTTCGGGGTGCACTACAAGGCGGCGGACGGGTCGGTGACCGACATGCCCTGCCCCTTTGGCCACTACTATGCCGATCCTTTCCTGATCGAACAGAATGGCGAGACATGGGCGTTCTTTGAAGACCTGAACTATTTCAAGGATCGCGCCACCATCGCGGCGATGCGTCTGGACGCAGGGCCATCAAAGGCCGTTCAGGTGCTTGATCCGGGGTGTCATGCCTCGTTCCCGTTCCTGTTCCGCCATGATGGCCAGCTGTGGATGCTGCCGGAAACCTGCAAGAACGGCACGTTGGAGCTGTGGCGGTGCATCGGGTTTCCAGATCGCTGGGAGAAGGTGCGCAATGTGTTTGAAGGCGTCAACTGCGCAGACAGCGTGATGCTTGAACACGATGGGCGCTGGTGGCTGATCACCTCCATGGAATCGCCGATGGCAGGCGGCATGTACCGCTATCTTGCGATCTTCCACAGCGATGATCCGGTGACGGGGGATTGGCAGGCGCATCCGGTCAATAGCCAGGGTCTGGAAGTCACATCACGCTGCGGTACGGGGCGCAACGCGGGTGGCGTCCTGCGCAGTAAGGGGCGGCTCCTCAGGGCCGTTCAGTCCAGTCGGGACTATTATGGTCAGGGCATGCAGTTTCGCGAAATCACCACTTTGACACCCGAAGCGTTCGAGGAACGTGTTGTCCCGACACCTGACGACCTGCGCATGGCGGATCAGGAGGGCGTGCATCACCTGTCACGACTCGGGACGCTGACAATCTGGGACAAGCGCACACGGCACTAAACCAACCCGCCCATCGCATTCGCAATGGGCACATGCAGTGTCGGTTTTCGCAAACAGATTTCGGAATCATGCAGGTGTGGGGCCGTTTGTCTCTTTTACCGTAAGGGTCAAAGGAGACATCGCAATGAACATGGAAACCCCTCGCACCCGTTCCCGCTCGGGCGGTCGCAGCGCCCGCCGCGCGGCACGTACGGCACCCGATTTCGCAATGCTGCCCGGCCTGACCCGCAACATTCCCGTTTGCGAGGTCATGGACGGTAGCCAGGTTGAACGCATCCATAATGCGTCGATGGACATTCTCGAAAACGTGGGCGTCCACTTCCGCGATCCGATTGCCTTGGAAGACTGGAAGCGCATTGGCGCCAAGGTGGTCGACGAAACCGTCTATCTTGACCGTGCGCTGGTGATGGACCTGATTTCGACGATCCCATCGGACTTTACCTACCACGCGCGCAACCCGGCCAAGAACGTGCGCCTTGGAGGCAAACATTCGATCTTTGTGCCGATGACCGGTGCGCCGTTCCTGCGTGACCTCGATGACGTGCGTCGCAACCCGACGCTCGACGATCTCGCCATGTTCCACAAGCTGGCGCATATGTCCCCTGCGCTACATTCGTCAGCGCACCACATCGTCGAACCCTACGACCACCCGATTTCGCAACGGCACCTGCGCATCACCTATTCGTCGATGAAGTACTCGGACAAGACCTTCATGGGCATGACTACCTCGCCCAAGAACGCCGAGGATGTCATGGACATGTGCGCAATCCTGTTCGGCGAGGATTTCCTTGAGGAAAACCCGGTGACCACGGGCAACTGTAACGGCAACTCGCCGCTGGTGTGGGATGAGACGATGCTGGGGGCGATGCGGGCCTTCTGCAAACGCAACCAGCCGGTTCTGTGTTCACCCTTCGTGCTGGGTGGTGCCAACACGCCGGCATCTGTGGCAGCCTCCGTGGCGCAGCTGAATGCCGAGGCGCTTTCCGCCCTGGCCTATACGCAGGTGATCCGCCGCGGGGCGCCGGCGATCTATGGTCACTACCTGTCGACCGTGAGCATGAAGTCGGGCGCACCGATGGCAGGCACCCCCGAGATCAGCCTGATGAACTTTATGATCGGCCAGATGGCGCGATTCTATGACGTACCGTGGCGGACTTCGAACACCCTTGGCGGGGCCAAGACCTTTGATGCGCAGGCAGGGTACGAGAGTGCGACCACGCTGTCGTCGGTCATTCACGCGGGCGCCAACTATATCTGGCACTCGGCCGGTTGGAACGAGGCGGGTATGCACTGTTCGGTTGCCAAGTTCGTGGTGGATGCCGAGCAATGCGCGATGGCCTATCGCATGGCGGAAGGCCCGAAATGGGATGACTTTGACACCGCCGTGGGCGCCGTGCCTGATGTTGGTCCGGGCGGTCACTATCTTGGCCACCCGCACACGCAGGAAAACTTCCAGACCGCATTCTTCATGCCGGAATTGTTCGACAACAACTCGATCGAGCAATGGGTGGCCGAAGGTAGTGTCGAGATCACCGAGCGCGCCTTGAACCACGCCCGCAAGCTGCTCAACGACTATGAAGAGCCGAAGCTGGACGAAGCCAAGAACGAAGCGCTTCTGGATTACATCGCGCGCCGCGAACGTGAAATCCCGGCAGCGGACGAGTTGAACCAGAGCTACTAAGCACATTGAGGGGCCACATCGGCCCCTCTTTTCCTAGGCGCCTTCGGCGGCGCAAACGAGCCAATCCCGCAGTAACAGAGCCTGTTTCGAGGCCCCCGTGGCGGCGCGAATATAGAACTCGCGCGGTGCCGGTGCTTCGAGATCCATCAAGGGCACCAAGGCCCCGCTTTCCAGCATCGGCCGGGTTTCCTCGCGCCATCCCAGCACAACACCGATCCCGTCCTGTGCCGCCTGAAGCGCGATGATGTAGTTGTTGAGATGCAAAAGATCGCCGAGCGGGCCTTCATAGCCGACCTCGCGGAACCAGACCGGCCATGTTGTATAGACGTCCTCTGGTGAGTGCAGGTGAATGAGCGGCAGTTTCGCCAGCTCCTCAACCGAGGTAACGGGATGCTCGGCTGCGAACGCGGGACTGGCAAGAGGCACCATCACATCGCGGAACAGAAGCCGACAGTCGCCCGCATCTTCGGACATGTGACCATAGCGGATTTCAAGATCGGCGCGCGCGCCCTCGGGTTCAACATCGCTCAGTTCCTGAGTGACCCGGACGTTTGGAAACTCGCGCCAGAACCGCGCGAGCCGCGGAGTGAGCCAGAGGTAAGATAGGGCGGTTGTTGATGCGATGCGCACGCCCCGGTGCTCGGCCTGGTGGCGCAGCGCGGCTATCGCCTCGCCAATCTGGGAGAACCCCCGTTCAAGCGCGGCGTAGAGCATGGCCCCCTCGGGGTTCAGTTCCACCCCGCGCCGGTGCCTTTCGAACAGAACAAGGCCCAGCTCGGTTTCCAACCCCTTGATCTGATGGCTGACGGCGGCCGGGGTCACGTTCAACTCTCCCGCGGCACGTTTGAAACTGCGATGACGCGCGGCAGCCTCGAAGGCGTCCAGCGCGCTTAGCGGGGGCAGATCATAGTAGGTACGGGCCATTACCTTCTCTAACTTGGATGTTTGCGCTTTCACCAAAGCACAAGGGACAGGATCACTCCATAGATGAATCCATCTAAACTCAGATGAATTTTTTCAGAATTGTCGGGCCGAACGCGCGAGGGCAGGTTCCCGCCACACACAGGAGACCGCAATGACCCAATCCCCTCTCGCCCTGCTGGATGACACCCTGCGCGCCACACGCGTGTCGTTTGACCAGATCCCCGTTATCGACGTAGCGCCACTTTTGGATGGCAGCGACAAACAGAAAGTCGCCAAGGAAATCCGCTGGGCGCTGTCCAATGTCGGCTTCATGTACGTCAAGAACCATGGTGTGGCCCGCGACGTTGTCGAGGGCGCGTTTGACCAGACCCGCCAGTTCTTTGACCTGCCGCTTGAACAGAAGATGGACCTGCACGTGAGCAAGTCCGGCACCGCACTACGGGGCTATATCGAGATGTTCGGCGAGAACACCGACCCGACCCGCACCAAGGATCTGAAAGAGTGTTTCGATCTTGGTCCAGAGACGCCGGGAGATGCCACACCGTTTTTCGGGGCAAACCAATGGCCGTCTGAAGCGGTACTGCCGGATTTTGCCAAGGTGATCTATGGCTACCATCAGGACATGCGGGCCCTGTCGACCAAACTGCTGCGCGGCATTGCGCTCTCTCTGGATCTCGACGAAGACTTCTTTGCGCCGAAGATGACCAACCCGATCTCGATCCAGCGCCTTCTTCACTACCCGCCGCAGACCGGCAAGATCGACGAAAGCGTGATGGGCATCGGCGCGCACACCGACTATGGCAACCTCACCATTCTTGCCCAGGACAACGTTGGCGGGCTGCAAGTGATGAACCGCGACGGGGATTGGGTGATGGGTCCGCCGATCGAGGACACCTTTGTCATCAACATCGGCGACCTTGTGCAGAAGCTGACCAACGACCGCTATATCGCCAACCTGCATCGCGTGGTGAACACGTCGGGGCGCGAGCGCTACTCGATTCCGTTCTTCATCGACGCCGACTATGACGCCGAGTTTGCGCCGCTGCCGTCCTGTGTGACGGCGGACAATCCGGCACGCTATGAGCCGGTGACCTGCGGTCAACACAAGTTCGCCCGCTTTGTCGACAGCTTCCCGCATCTGGCTGCGGAACAGGGCAAATGAAAGAAAGGGGCGGTTTCTAGCCGCCCTTTGCATCAAAGGGTGAGCGCGGCAGGTGGGGCCACGTTCAAAAGCAACGCCTGGGGAAATCTTCGGGCATCCTCCTCCGCAAAGAGGGGCGGCGGTGCACACGGAGCTGCCTTTCAAATAGAGATGGGTTACTTCCGTTTTCGTTCGAATTCTTGTTCGACGACTTCCGTACCCCACTGCTTGCCCCGTTCTTCATGGACTAGTTCAAATCCATACTTTTCATAAAGGTGGCGCGCGGCATCGAGTCCTTTGAACGTCCAGAGACGGGTTCGATCGAAAGCTGCCGTATCAACAAATGACGTGGCCTTTTCGAGAAGCAGTTTTCCTACTCCCATACCTTGGGATTCGGGACTGACAATGAACCACCTGAGATGGCTGACCCCATCCTCAAGGTCCTCTCCATCAAGCGACACCGAGCCCAGCAGTGTTTCGCCAATGTAAGCGGAGAATGTCGTGTTCACGGAGCTTTCTATACGCCCCATGAATTCTGACATTTCAGCCGCAACTTTTCTCTCAAAGATGGCACCAAAACCAAAATTGCTCGCGTAGTACGAGGCGTGCAGACCAACGACGGACGCAATCACACCGGGGTAATAACCCTGGCGAAACTCTATCGCACTCGAGTCAAAGACCCGGCTTTTTTCTCCTCGCAACGCCTTGGCGAAAAGCGTCAAACCTGTTTCGACCTTCGTGAGATCATCCTTCGCAAGATGTTCAAAGGCCGACCTGATTTGTCGGCGCCCGAAGTCTTCAAGCGACTTCAAAAGAGCTTTACCTTCCTTCGTGAGACCTATTTCCCGAGATCGGCGGTCGGCGGGGTTTGTCTTTGCCTCGATCAATCCGTCGTCAGCGAGTCTTTGGACAAGACGACTGACCGATGACTTCTCTAGCTGCAGTAAGTAGCTCAGGTCACTTGCATTTGTGACGGTGCCGTAACCCAACTCTATGATCGTATGCACGGCTGACGGAGACAGCGCTGTCCCAGCTAGCCCTTTCTGCATGAACCCAAGCTCGCGGACGATGTCGCGTGAAGCTGCGCGCAGCTTATCGATACGCTGTATGGAAACGAGTTCACTCATAGTTGTATAGTACAACTAATTTTCCTCCCGTCTACCTACAACCGACATTCGCTTCGATGCTGCGACACGTCTGGGTGGACTCAAAGCGACCATTGTCCTTCGAGCCTTCGGGGCTCTCAAATTCACCACGTCTTGCAAGGGGCTAGCGCTTACAAACCGGCCCATCGTCTCTGAATCAGTCTCTAATTCACCTTATTCGGCGCCGGCGCGCCATTCCTTGTAGCGCAGATAGACGTTGGCGCCGATGGTGGCGAAGGGCTGGGGCGGGAGCCGTTTGGGCGCGTCCTCGGCGGTGAAATGCGCGGTGATCTCGCTGCTTTCGCCACAGGCAAGTTCCGCCGCCCCCATACCGGTTAGGGTGCCGCGTGCGGTGCCAAGGCCGTTCTGCACGCAGGCCGAAAAGACACCGTCTTCAACCTCCTGCATCACCGACACGCCATTGAGCGAGAGGCACAGGTGCCCTGCCCATTTGTACTCCATCGGGTATCCGGCAAGCTGTGGGAAACGTTCGTCGAACTTCTGGCGATGTACGCGGCCGGCGCGATTGTTTTCCGCCTCGGACGGGTTCATCCCGGGTTTGAGAACGGCACAGGTGCGGGTCACGATGCGATGGCCGCCCTGCCCCGTATCAATGCGCCGCATGGTGGTGCCCATCGGATCCGATGGCGTGATGCCCCAGCGCGGCTGGCCGCCAAGTGCCTTGAGGGCATCCGCGTCAAGTTCGCTCGTCATCGAGGCAAAGAGGAAGAGCTGCATCAGCCGCCCCCTGGCAAAGCCGAAGCTCTCCAGATGGCCGTTGTTGGCAAGGATGATACGCCCCGTTGCCACGCTTCCCCTGGCGGTTTTGACCACCCAATCGCTGCCCGCCTTTTCGAACCCGGTGACGGGCGAATTCTCATGCAGGGACATCCGGTTGGAAAGCGCCTCGCCAAGGCTTCGGATATAGCCGGCGGGCTGGAGCATCACGGTGCCCGGCGTATAGAGACCGGACGTGTAGTGCCTGCTTCCGGTCAGGTCATACATGGCCTGCGCGTCAAGCATCTCGGAGGTTTCCCCCATCGTCGCAAGGTGCCTGGCATAGCTTTGGTTGTGCGCATCCCCGGCGGGGGTTGCGGCACCGTTCACCTTGCCGACCGGATCGAAAAAGTTTGCGTTGATCCCGTAAGCGTTGACGGCGTCACGCGCAAAACCGATGGCCTTGCGATTGAGGTTGATGATCTTCCGGTCATCCCCCGATCCAGCGTAATCATCCGAGGCAAGGTCGTGCGGCAGATCAATCATGAAACCCGAATTGCGCCCTGCGGCACCTTCGGCAAGCCGACCGGCCTCGAGCAGGACAACGCGCGCATCTGGTTGCAACTGAAGCAAACGCTCGGCGGCCGAGAGGCCCGCAAAACCGCCACCGACAATGACGAAGTCGGCGGTCTGAGACCCCTCAAGCGGCACGGCCGGTGGCTGCGGCCCCAGAATGGCGCTCCAGGCCGCCTGCCCCCGATGCGAGGGCAGGCGTTTGGCTGTGAACCGTGTCACGACACGGCCTCGTCATCGTCGTCCGCCAGATCGATCCAGATCGTCTTGAGCTGGGTATACTGGTCGTGGGCGTGAACCGAGTTGTCCCGACCACCAAAGCCCGACTGCTTGTAGCCGCCGAAGGGTGTGGTGATGTCGCCTTCGCCAAAGCTGTTGACGGTCACCGTCCCTGCGCGGATGGCGCGGGCGCCGCGCACTGCGCGTTTGACGTTCGAGGTGAAGATCGACGCCGCGAGGCCGTATTCGGTATCGTTGGCCATGGCGATGGCTTCGTCGAAACCAGAGACCGTGATGACCGAGAGAACCGGGCCGAAAATCTCTTCACGGGCCAGTTCGTGATCATTGCCGTCAACTTCGACAACCGTGGCCTCGACATGGGTGCCGTTGTGGGCCTTGCCACCCAGAACCACGGTCTCTGCCTTGTCGAGATAGCCACACACCTTGTCGAAATGCGCCTTGGAGACCAACGCGCCCATGCGGGTTTCCGGATCCAGCGGATCCCCGACATTCCACTCCCGGGCATGGTGGCTGATGCGCTCGATCAGCTCGGCCTTGACGTCCTTGTGCACGATCAGGCGCGAGGTGGCAGAACAGTTCTCGCCCATGTTCCAGAAGGCACCGTTCACGATGTGCTGGGCCACGCGATCAAGGTTCTCGGCGTCATCCATGACAACGCAGGGGTTCTTGCCGCCCATTTCAAGCACGACTTCCTTGGCGTTGCTTTCTGCCGCGTAGGTCAGGAACCGTTTTCCGGTGACTGTCGAGCCGGTGAAAGACACCATGTCGATGTCCATGTGGCGGCCAATCGGTTCGCCGACGTCGGCACCCCCGCCCGGCAGGATGTTCAACACCCCCTTTGGCAAGCCCGCCTCGGAGGCCAGCTCGGCCACGCGCAGCGCGGTCAGGGTGGTTTCCGCCGCAGGTTTCAGAACCACCGAACAGCCTGCCGCAAGGGCCGGACCGATTTTCCAGGCCAGCATCAGAAGCGGGAAGTTCCAGGGGAGGACCAGCCCGACAACCCCGATGGGTTCGCGCACGACCATGGCGATATGATCGTCGGATGCGGGCGAGACCTGATCATAGATCTTGTCGATGGCCTCGGCGTGCCACTTGATGCAGTGGATGGTTTCGGGAACATCGACGGTTTCGCAATCGAAGATGGTTTTGCCGGAATCGAGCGCCTCCATCACCGCCAGTTCGCGACAGTTGCGGGTCAGGAGCTTGGCAAAGCGGATCAGAATATCCTTGCGGTCTGACGGGTGCATCCGCGACCAGCGGCCGTCTTCAAAGGCTTCACGCGCCTTCGCCACGGCAAAGTCCACGTCTTCCTGCCCGCAGGCCGCGATCTCAGCCAGCTTTTCGCCGGTTGCCGGGTTTACGCTTTCGAAGGTCTTGCCCGACGCCGCCGGACGATAGCCGCCATCAATGAAGGCATTGGTTGGCAGGGTCAGATTGGCAGCGATGGATGTGTATTCTTCCTGTGTCAGCAGATCCATGATCCTTACCCCTCTGCCTGAATGTCTGCGATGGTGGATTTCAGCACGCGGATCACTTGTTCCAGCGCACGTTTGTCGTCTTTGTTGAGCCCCTTGAGCGGCGGGCGCATCGGGCCGGTGTCGATGCCGTTCATCGTCACGCCGTGCTTGATGCACTGGATGAACTTGCCACCCTGCTCGAGCACGCGCATCAGCGGCATCATGGCGCTCATGATGCGGCGGCCCTTGTCAAAGTTCCCTTCGATGGCGCAGGCCTGATACAGGGCCACGTGCTCCTCGGGCAGGAAGTTCGATCCGCCGCAAACCCAGCTGCGCGCGCCCCATGCGAAGAATTCAAGCGCCTGATCGTCCATGCCGCAGGACATCTGGATGTGTGGATAGTCACGCGCCAGAAGGTGCACGCGGTTGATGTCGCCCGAGCTTTCCTTGATGGCGCAGATGTTGCGTGACCGGCCGACGCGATCGAGGAACTCTTCCCCCATGTGGACACCCATCCGGCCGGGGTAGTTGTAGAGCATCACCGGCAGGTTCGCGGCCTTGTCGATGGCGAGTGCGTTCAAGGCGTTCTCGCGTTCGGTGGGCACCGAATAGGGCGGCGTGGCCAAGAGGATCGCATCGGCCCCCATGTCGCGGGCGCCCGTGGCAAGGGCAATCGAATCCGGTGTCATCATCGCGCCCGTGCCGACGATCAACGGCAAACGCCCCTTGGAGCGTTCGCGGGTGAAACGCGCGATTTCAAGGCGTTCCTCGACGGACTGGGCATAGTTTTCGCCGGTTGAACCACCGGAGATCAGGCCATGCACGCCCTTGTCGATGAGGTTCTCGATCACGTCGGCCAGCGCGTCCCAGTTGACGCTATGGTCGTCGTTGAAGGGCGTCACGACCGGCGTGTAGATCCCTTCGAATTTGAAAATCGGAGTCATGTGCATCCTCTGTTCGGAGTTAAGCGGGGGTCTTGCGGGGCAGATCGCCAAGCGGCAGATCAAGCCCGGCAGGCATTACGAAAATTTCGATCTGGTCGCGCGACAACGCCCAGTGGTCATCGGCCAGCTTGCCGGCGGCAGCCTCATCACCAGCTTCGATGGCGGCGATGATCTGGTCGTGTTGTTCAGCGGCGTCCGACAGGTTCTCGGCCATGCGATTGTCGGTCGGGCGATAGAAAGTCATGCCGATGCGGGCGTGATCGATCAGCAGGCGATGAAAGCTGGGCGTCAGATAGACATTGTCGGCCATCTCGCCGGTGATCTCGTGAAATCGGTTGTTGGCAAGGGCGCGATCTGCACCGGTGCCGGATTTCAGCGCGGCGCGAAACTCTGCCTGCGCCTCTTTCAGCCTGGCGATCTGATCGGCGCGCGCGTTCTTGGCCGCGAGGCGCAGCACGGCGGCATAGATCATTGGTGCAGTCAGAAAGAAATCGCGCAGGGTGGTGTGAGACATCTCGGAAATGCGCGCGCCGCGATTCTCGCGAAGGTCGATGTAACCTTCACCCGCAAGTTGGCGAAACACCTCGCGCAAGGGGGTGCGCGAAAGGGAGAACTCTTCGCTGAGCGCGGTTTCATCTAGGTCTTCACCCGGACGCATCTGCATGGTCAGAATGCCCATCTTGAGCGCCTCGTAGAGAGCCATTTTCCGCGATTTCGAGTCGGTTTTCATCTGTGTCTCCCGGTCTGCGATTTTGCTGACCTAACACGAAATACAATTTGTATACACAGAAAATTTCGATTACACCGATGCGACGCCGTGGTGCGGATTCACGACTCACGCTAGGGTTTACTCATGAAAAAGCCGGAACACTTTGCCTTTGTGCTTGTGCCAGAATTCACTCACATCGCGTTTTCCTGCGCGATTGAACCGCTGCGCATTGCCAACCTTGTCAGTGGCGAAGAGCTTTATAAGTGGTCTCTGATCTCGGAAAACGGCGAGACGGCGACCTGTTCCAACGACATCGTGACGGTGGTGCATCACGGCTATGACGCGGTGCCCGAGTGTGACCGCCTTTTCATCTTGTCCGGCATCAACGTTCAGAATCACGTATCCCAGCCGTTGCTGAATCTGATCCGAAAGGCGCGGGTTGGTAAGGCAAAACTGGGTGCCCTGTGTTCGGCGGCCTTTATCATGGCCAAGGCGGGGCTGCTTGATGGCAAACGTGCTGCGATACACTGGGATTTCCACGACGGGTTCATGGAAGATTTTCCCGAAGTGAGCCTCGTGAGCAGCGTCTTTGTTGCAGATGAATCCATCGTGACCGCCTCGGGGGGGACGGCGACGGCCGACCTGATGATCCACCTGATCGCCGAGCAGCACGGCAACGAGCTTGCCGTCGCCGTGGCGGACCAGATGGTCTATAACGCCGTGCGCGAAAGCAGCGCGGAACAGCGGGTCTCGCTTCAATCACGTCACGGGATGCGCAATCCGCATCTCGTCAAGGCGATCCAGATGATGAACGAGAACATCGAAGCGCCGCAGTCACCGGCGCTGATTGCCGAGGAAATCGGCATCTCGACCCGACAACTTGAGCGGCTTTTTGGCCGCTATCTGAACTGTTCGCCCAAGAAGTACTATGTCGATCTGCGGCTTCAGAAGGCGCGCAACCTTTTGGTGCAGACGGATCAGTCGGTCACGGAAATCGCGCTGGCCTGCGGGTTTGAAAGCCCTGGCCATTTCAGCCGCGTCTATCGGTCGAAATTCGGCATCACCCCGACCACCCAGAAATCCACAATCGGTTAAAGCGGATCGGTCCGGTAGAGTTTCACCCGCAACCCGCCGTGCGCAACAGGCGGGCCGGGTTCGAGAAATGGCAGGCCGGTTGCCTTGGCGAGGCTGCCATCGGTGGTGATGATCCCGACACGCCAGCCCCGAAAACGGTCGAGCATTGTTTTGCCCAGCGCGCCGTGCAGGGCGAACAACTGCTTTTTCTCGCCGATCCGCGTGCCGTAGGGCGGGTTGACGATGACAAGGCCGGGCGGGCCGGAGGGGCGCTGGATTTCACTTACGCCGCAATGGGCAAATTCGGTGAGGTCTTCGACACCCGCGCGTTTGGCATTGTGCTCGGCCGCGGTGACGGCGCCTTTGTTGCGGTCAGAGCCAAAAAAACGCAGTTCCGGTGGATTAGACTCTGATTTCGATTGCAGGCCTGCCCAGATATCCGCATCGAAGGTTGCCAGTTTCTCAAAGGCAAAGGCGCGGGAACGGCCCGGTTTCAGACCGCGTGCAATCTCTGCCGCCTCGATCACGAAGGTGCCTGATCCGCACATTGGATCAAGGACAGGTTCGGTGCCGTCATAGCCGCATTGGCGCAGGAAACTGGCTGCGAGCGTCTCACGCATCGGTGCCTTGCCGACCGCCCCCTTGTTGCCGCGCTTGTGCAACGGTTCGCCCGAGGTATCGAGCGAGAAACTGCACTGGTTGTCTTCGATCCGCACCTTGATCTGCAAGGGCGCATCGATCGCAACGGGGATGCCAACGGCACTCGAAAGTGCGCGCTCGATCCGTTCCGAAGCGGCACCGGCATGGTAGATCTTGGACTTGCGGCAAGTCACCTCGACCTTCACGGGCACATCGCGGCGCAGAAAACGTAGCCACGGAAGTTCCGCAGTCTGCTTTTCAAGCTGCGACAAGTGCATGGCCTGAAACCCGCCAATGCGCACCATCACACGACCGGCACACCGCATTTCGAGGTTGGCGCGCCAGACATCGCGCCAGTTGCCCCGAAACCGCACGCCGCCGGGCATGGCCTTGGGTTTCTTGAACCCGAGGGCGGCGGCTTCGTCCTTGACGATGAGTTCGAGACCCGGCGCGGCCTGAAGGAAGATTTCGAATGTGGCGTTGGCTGTCATGGCGCCTGTCTAACGAGAGATCAGCGTGAAGCCTAGCCGAGATATGTCCTCAACGCAGGCGGCGGATTGTCGAGCAGGTCTCTGGTGGCGGTGGGGGCATAAGCGACGCCATCGGCAACAAGCACGGTGTGGGGGGCGATGCGCCGTGCATCTTGCGGATCGTGGCTTACCATCAGGAGCCCGGCACCGGTTTCGTCGAGAACCTCGGCCACCAGATCCAGCATTTCCACCTTGAGTGCGGGGCCAAGGGCCGCGAAGGGCTCGTCCAGCAGGACCCAGGGTTTGTCTTGCACAAGGACGCGGGCAAGGGCGACTCGGCTTTGCTGACCGCCAGAAAGCGCTGCCGGTTTGCGGGGGCCATAGCCCTCGAGCCCCACCCGCTTCAGCGCGGCCTCAACGCGGCTGGCCTGTGTCGCATCAAGGCGCAGATCTGGGCGAATACCAAGGCCGACGTTCTGGGCCACGGTCAGGTGCGGAAACAGGTTGTTGTCCTGAAACAGCATTGCCAGCGGGCGCTCTCCCGGAGCTGCGCGTGTCATATCCTGACCCTGATTGAGAACGCGCCCTGTTTCGGGGTCCAGAAAACCGGCGAGGAGGTTCAGCAAGGTGGATTTGCCCGCCCCGGAGGGGCCGATCACGGCAACGCGCATTCCGGGCTGGATCGAAAAATCGGCGGTGAGGGAAAACTCTCCCTGACGGATCAGGGTGTTTTCAAGAGTCAGCATGGCCACGCCCTCCGCGATCAAATAGCCAGAACAGGCCAAAACTCAGCACCAGCAGCAAAAGCGCCGCGCCGGATGCCGCCTCCATCCGATAGCTGCCCATCAGGCGATACATCTGCAAGGGCAAAGTCGCCGTTTCCGGATCGGCAAACAGGGCAATGACCCCAAGGTCGCCCATGGATAACGCGGCTGTCAGGCCGCAGGCGAAACCCAGCGGCGCGCGCATCCGTGGCAGATAGACGATGCGCAGCCATTGCCGTCCTGTGAGACCCAGAGAGAGGCTTAGGCGGCCATACCCCTGCACCACGTCGCGGGTTGGCCCGACCAGAATGCGCAGGGCAAAGGGCAGCGCCATGATCGCATTGACAAGCGCCGTGACCGGAAAGGCGAAATCAAACGGATCGGCAATCGGATAGATCACAATGAACAGCCCCGTCCCGATCACCAGTGGAGAAGAGGCGATGCCAAAAAGGCCAATGGCCTCCAGCCAGCTGCTCTTGCCGGCGGCAGCGATTGCGATGGGCAGGGCAAAGGCCAGCATGAGCGCGGTTGATCCAAGCGACACAACCACCGAAACACCGGCCGCTTTCCAGACCTGCGCGGGCATCTTGGCGATGCCGAGAACCCCGTCAATCACAACAAGGGACATCGGGAGCAAGAGGAAGAGGACGGCAAGGGCAATGACGGCAGAATCGAGACTAATCCGGCCCAATCCAGCGCTATCCCACCTGCGCACGGCACGATCCAGCCCCGCGCCGAAACTCTCGTTGCCGGAGAGTTTCAGGGCAACAAGCGCGGCAATGCCGACCAGAACCAGCTGCACACAGGACAGGAGCGCGGCGCGCCCGAGATCGAAATCGAAGCGGAAGGCCTGGTAGATAGCGAGTTCAACCGTGGTGGCCTTTGGGCCGCCGCCCAATGTCAGGGCCACGGCGAAGCTCGACAGGCAAATGGCAAAGATCACGGCGGCAGCCGGAGGCACGACGCGCAGCAGCATGGGGGCCTCGATCACGCGCCACATCTCGCGCGGACCAAAGCCCAGTTGCGCGGCAAGGCGAAAACGTTCGGCGGGCACTTGCTGCCACCCCTGCAAGATCAGGCGCGTGGCCAATGGCAGGTTGAAGAAGACATGCGCCAGAACAACACCGTGCAATCCGTAAACCTGTACTTCGGGAAGACCCAGCCAGCGTAGGGCTTCGTTCAGGATGCCACTGCGCCCGAAAACCGCCAGCAGACCCAGAACCGCGACAATCACGGGCAGAATGAACGGGGCGCCCAACAGCGTGATGAGAACACGACGACCGAAAAACCGCCGTCGCGACAGGGCCCGGGCGACGGGGATGGCAAGCGCCACGCTTATCGCAGCGGACAATACGGATTGAACAAGGGTAAATCGAATGGCCGCCCAATCAGACGGCCCAAGGCCGCGCCCCGCTTCTGCGCGCAGGGCGACGGCAAGCAATGTGCCCAGAACAAGCGCCGCGACCAGAGCCGCAGCACCAATCCCGGGCCAGCGCCTTACTGCGACAGCGCGCCCAGCCATTCGGCCAGCGCCTCGTCACGGATGGCCTGCACCTTGTCGGTGGCAATCAGGCGTGCCTGTTCCGGCGCGATCGGCGCGGCAAAGGCGTCTGGAACACCCGCAGCCGGGGTAAAGGCGGGGTACATCCAGTTGGTGGTCGGGATGATCGACTGGAACCCGTCAGAGACCATGAAGCTCAGGAATTGATCCGCCAGTTCCGGCTGATCGGTGCCCGCCAGTTTGCCAGCCACCTCGATCTGCATGTAATGCGAGGGGAAGGCAGCGGCGGCCTTGCTCTGATCTTCTTCGGCGATGATGTGATAGGCGGGCGAGGTTGTGTAGCTCAGCACCATGTCGGCTTCGCCTTCAAGGAACAGGCCGTAGGCTTCGGACCAGCCCTTGGTCACGGTCACGACGTTGTCGGCAAGGCCTTCCCACATCGCGGCAGCGCCATCACCGTACTGCTCTTTCACCCAGAGCAGGAGGCCAAGGCCCGGAGTCGAGGAACGGGGATCCTGGATCACGATCTTGACGTCGGATGCGGCCAGCTCTTCGAAGGAGGCCGGTGCATTTTCCAGCTTGGTGGTGTCGTAGACAAAGGCGAAATAGCCCCAGTCGTAAGGCAGGAAGTTGGCGTCATCCCAGCTACCGGCCTCGCCAAACGGGTTCGGCACGTCGGTGGTCACGGTCTGGCCATGCGGTGCAAACAGGCCGGTTGCGGCGGCTGCGCCAGTCAGGCTTGTGTCGAGGCCAAGCACGACATCGGCATCGGAACGCGCGCCTTCCAGTTTGAGACGCGCCAGAAGCGCCGCGCCATCGCCTGCGCCGACCAGCTTGAGATCACAGCCGCAGGTTTCTTCAAAAGCAGCTTCGACCGCCGGGCCGGGGCCCCAATCCGAGACAAAGCTGTCGTAGGTGTAAACAGTGAGAACGGGTGTCTCGGCCACCGCGGCAGTGGCGGCCATCATTCCCGTGGCAAACGCAAGATACTTCATGGCATCCTCCAAAATGCGACGGACGGAGCTTATTTGGAAGAGAGTCAGCCTTCCCTCCGCCGGTCTTAACCGGTTCAGGTTCTACGGGTTCACAGCGATCTGCATCTCAGCCCAATTCGGGCACCCCGAGGTAGGCGCGACCCTAGTGATGCCAGCAGCCGGTGACAAGCGGATTCCATGAGTCCAGCAAGGTTGACTGCGGCGAATGGGCAAAGCCCCTTGAGCAAAGACCTCCAGACCGCTATTCCGCCTTGGAACAAAGGAGCCCGCCCCATGTCGATGAACAGCTTTGGCCATCTCTTCCGCGTCACCACCTGGGGTGAAAGCCACGGACCCGCCCTTGGCGCCACCGTGGATGGCTGCCCTCCCGGTGTGCCGATCGAACCGGAGATGCTGCAACAGTGGCTCGACAAACGCCGCCCCGGCCAAAACAAGAACACCACCCAACGCAACGAGCCGGATGCGGTGAAGATCCTGTCGGGTGTGTTCGAAGGGCAATCTACGGGAACGTCGATCCAGTTGATGATCGAAAACACCGATCAGCGCTCGAAAGACTATGGCGATATTTCGGAAACTTTCCGTCCCGGGCATGCCGACATCACCTACTGGCAAAAGTACGGCATCCGCGACTATCGCGGCGGCGGGCGGTCCTCTGCACGTGAAACTGCGGCCCGTGTGGCGGCAGGTGGCATCGCACGCGAAGCCATCAAGGCGCTGGCCCCCAATGTCGAGATCAAGGGCTACATGACCTCGATGGGCGAGCTGGAAATCGACCGCAGCAAGTTCGACTGGGACGCCATCGACCAGAACCCGTTCTGGATTCCGCAAGGCGCGGAAATTGCGCAGGAATGGGAAGATTACCTTCAGAAAATCCGCAAGGAGCACAATTCGGTCGGCGGCATCGTCGAAGTTGTGGCACGCAATGTGCCTGCGGGCATCGGCGCGCCGGTCTATGGCAAGCTAGATACCGATCTTGCCGCTGCGATGATGTCGATCAACGCCGTGAAGGGCGTTGAGATTGGCGAAGGCATGAACGCGGCCCGCCTGATGGGCACCGACAATGCCGACGAAATCTATATGGGCGAGAACGGCCCAGAGTATTCCTCGAACCACGCCGGCGGCATTTTGGGTGGTATTTCAACCGGCCAAGACATCGTGGTGCGTTTCGCGGTCAAACCGACCTCGTCGATCCTGACCCCGCGCAAATCGATCCGCAAGGACGGCAGCCCGATCGAAGTGGTCACCAAGGGCCGCCACGACCCCTGTGTTGGCATTCGCGCCGTTCCGGTGGGCGAAGCCATGATGGCCTGCGTGATCCTCGATCATATGCTGTTGCATCGCGGCCAGGTCGGCGAAAACCGCGGCAAGATCGGCTAACCCTTTGGGCGCAATCCTTGCCATTACCTTTCCGATCTACGCCGCGATTGCCCTTGGCTATGTCTTGGTGCGGATGGGCTGGTTCAGCGCCGGGGACATGCGGACGCTTGGCAAATACGTCCTGAACATTGCGCTGCCGGCCCTGCTGTTCAATGCGGTGGCCTCGCGTGATCTTGGCGATGTGCTGCACCCCGGCTACATGGCTGTGTTCCTGTTGGGGGGCCTGGCGACGATCTTGCTGGCCTATCTCTGGTTCTCGATGACAGCCCCTGACGCGACTCGACGCGCAGTCGCGGTGATGGGCAGCGCCTGTCCGAACTCGGGCTTCATCGGGTTTCCGGTCATGTTGCTGGTGTTTCCGGATATCGCCGGGGTGGTCCTCGCGCTCAACTTTCTTGTTGAAAACGTCATCCTGATCCCGATCTGTCTGATCCTGATGGAGCTGTCACGGGGTAAGGGTCACACGTCGGTCACGCGGCAGATCCTGATGATCCTCTGGGGTGTTGCCAAACGGCCAATGGTGATCGGGCTGGCCCTTGGCATCCTTGTCTCGCTCAGCGGCGTGGCTCTGCCCGACCCGGCGACGCGGTTGTTCAAGATGCTGGCGGCCTCGGCGTCGGCGCTGTCACTGGTGGTGATCGGCGGCTCATTGGTGGGCTTGCCGACCAAGGGGAACCGCGCCCTGGCCCTGCAAATCTCGGCGGGCAAGCTGCTTTTGCATCCCGCGATGGTCGCCCTCGCGCTTGTGGCGCTCGCGGCAGTTGACGCGACCCTCCCGGCGGACATGGCGGTTGCCGTTGTCCTGTCAGCCGCAATGCCGATGTTCGGCATCTACTCGGTTCTGGCGCAGGAACACGGGTTGGAGGGTCTGGCCTCTATCGCCATGCTGGTGGCAACCTCTGCCGCCTTTGTGACCCTATCGGCCTTCCTTTTCTGGATGGTCTAGGCGGGTATTGCCCGCCTGCCATGATCAGGCAAACAGACCGGCGTATTCCTCGCGCAGGGCTTTCTTCTGAACCTTGCCCATCGTGTTACGCGGAAGTTCGTCGAGCAGGATCACGGTTTTTGGCTGTTTGAACTTGGCCAGCTGCTCAACCAACCCCGAGGCAATCGCCTCGGTTGAGGTGCCCTCGCCTTCGGGGACAACAACGGCAACGACGGCTTCTCCGAAATCCGGATGCGGCACACCGATCACCGCGCTTTCCTTGACGCCCGGCATGTCGTCGATCAGGGCTTCGACTTCTTTGGGGTAGACGTTGAACCCGCCAGTGATCACGAGATCCTTGGAACGCCCGACGATGGTGACATAGCCGTCCTCGTCCACCTTGGCCAAGTCGCCGGTGATGAACCAGCCATCCGGCAAAAGCTCTTCCGCCGTCTTTTCGGGCATCTGCCAGTAGCCCTGAAAGACGTTGTCACCGCGCACTTCCAGCACCCCGATCTCGCCCGCAGGCACCACTTCGCCCTCATTGCGAATCCGGGCCTCTACGCCCGGAAGGGGGAAGCCTACGGTGCCGGCTCGACGCTCTCCGTCATAAGGGTTCGACGTGCTCATGTTGGTTTCGGTCATGCCATAGCGTTCGAGGATACGGTGACCCGTCCGGTCCTCCCACTTCTCGTGCGTATCCACCAAGAGAGGCGCAGAGCCGGAAATGAACAGCCGCATGTTGGCAGCGCGGTCTTTGGTCAGGCGCGGGTCATCCAGCAGGCGGGTGTAGAACGTGGGAACCCCCATCATCGCCGTGGCACGCGGCATGGCTTCGAGAATCTGGTCCGCATCAAAGCGGGCGAGGAACTCGACCGAAGCGCCTGCCAGAAGTGCCACGTTGGTAGCCACGAACAGGCCATGGGTGTGGAAGATCGGCAGGGCATGGATCAAGTTGTCAGACTTGGTGAACTGCCAGTAGTCACGCAGCATTTCCGAGTTGCTGGCAAGGTTCTTGTGCGACAGCATCGCGCCTTTCGAACGGCCCGTGGTGCCGGAAGTGTAAAGGATGGCGGCAAGGTCATCGGCCCCGCGCGCAACAGGCGTGAACCCGCCGCGTCCCACAACGGCCTCTTCCATCGTCCCACGCCCCTTGGCATCCAGCGTCATCACCTTGGCCGCGCCCGCAACCGTTGCAATCGCCTCGGCCCTGGCCGGGTCACAGACCACGACACGCGGGGTTGCATCGCCAAGGAAATAGGACACTTCGGCGGTGGTGTAGGCTGTGTTCAAGGGCAGGAAGACCCCGCCCGCCATGACCGTCCCAAGGTAGAGCTGGATGGCTTCGATGGTTTTTTCCACCTGAACGGCCACACGGTCTCCGGGTTCCAGACCAAGGTCGACAAGCGCACCTGCCATGCGTTCCGCACCGGCAAACAATTCGCCAAATGTCATGCTCGCACGCTGCGGAATACGAGCGAAATTGCGGGTTTCCTGGCCCACTGATGCGGCATGCAGGCGGGAAATCAGATAGTTGGCGTCATACATTGTGAAACCCTTGAGAAATTGGCTTCGCCTTTTCTCACTTGCACCTGCCCCAAGATCAAGCCCCAACTCCTTGCCAATCTGCCGCAAGAGGGCCACGATAGCTGCGCGCACGAACCCCACGAGATTTCCATGACCCCGTTTCGCGGCATTGCCCTCAAAGTGATTTCAGTCCTGCTGTTTGCGATCATGGCAAGCTGCATCAAGGCAACGGCCCCACATGTACCACCGGGCGAGGCGGTATTCTTCCGGTCATTCTTTGCCCTGCCGGTTATAGTAGGCTGGCTTTTGGTACGTGGCGAATTGCGTACCGGCCTGAAAACCCAAAACAAGATGGGCCATTTCTGGCGCGGTTTCATCGGCACATCGGCAATGGCGCTTGGCTTTGCCAGCCTCGGGCTTTTGCCGCTGCCCGAGGTGACGGCCATCGGCTATGCAGCACCGTTGCTGACCGTCATCTTCGCGTCCATGTTCCTTGGCGAACAGGTGCGCGCCTTCCGCCTTTCCGCCGTTGGACTGGGACTGGTGGGGGTGCTCATCGTGCTCTATCCGCGTTTGACGATTTTCGGCACCGGCGATCCCTACAGCGCCGCGACGCTTGGGGCGGTTCTGGTGCTGGGCTCGGCGGTGTTCCGGGCGCTTGCGCAAATCCACATCCGCAAACTTGTCCATACCGAGGAAACCGCGGCCATCGTGTTCTATTTCTCGATGACGGCCACCCTGCTCTCTCTGCTGACCCTGCCGCTTGGCTGGGTCTGGCCGACGCCGTGGGAAGCCGCGCTGTTGGTCTCGGCTGGCCTTATAGGCGGTGCGGCCCAGATTTTCCTGACGTCTGCTTACAGGTTTGCGCCCGCGTCGGTGGTGGCCCCGTTCGACTATGCCTCGATGCTCTTTGCCATACTGATCGGTTTTTTCATTTTCGATGAAGTGCCCACCGTCGTGATGCTGATCGGGTCGAGTATCATCATCGGGGCCGGCGTGCTGATCATCTGGCGTGAACGCCAGCTGGGCCTGCAACGCGGGGCACGTCAGAACCTGACGCCGCAGGGGTAAGCAAAGAAAAGGGCCGCCCAAGGGGCGACCCTAAGGCCCTTTCCGGACCTGAAATTTTCAAGCGCAATTATTCGCGCACGAGCCGTTCGTAGCTTTCCGCGATGTCGCGGGTCAGGTCGCCCACTTCGAAGGTGTAGTCACCGATCTGGCCAACCGGGGTCACTTCTGCGGCGGTGCCGGTCAGGAAGCACTGCTCGAAATCGGCCATCTCTTCCGGCATGATGCGACGTTCGTGGACGGTAACGCCCTTGTCTTTCAGCATCTGGATGATGGTCTGACGGGTGATACCGTTCAGGATCGCGTCCGGGATCGGCGTGTGCACTTCGCCGTCTTTCACAAAGAAGACGTTGGCACCGGTCGCCTCGGCAACGTAACCGCGGTAGTCCATGAACAGGGCGTCAGAACACCCTTTGGCCTCGGCCGCGTGTTTGGAGATGGTGCAGATCATGTAGAGGCCGGCGGCCTTGGCCGCGGTCGGAATGGTTTCCGGGCTCGGGCGCTTCCACTGGGCGATGTCGAGCTTGGCGCCTTTCATCTTGGCGTCGCCATAATACGCGCCCCATTCCCAGACTGCGATGGCAAGGCGCACGGGGTTCTTGGCGGAGGCCACGCCCATGTCTTCGCCCGCACCTCGCCATGCAACTGCACGCACGTAAGCGTCGGTCAGGCCGTTGGCCTTGAGGGTTTCTTCCTTGGCGGCCTCAATCTGGTCTACGGTCCACGGAATGTCCATGTCGATGAGTTGGCCCGATTTCAGCAGACGCTCCGAATGCTCGCGGCTTTTGAAGATCTTGCCGTTATAGGCGCGTTCGCCTTCGAAAACCGAGCTTGCATAGTGCATCGCGTGGGTCAGGATATGCACGTTGGCATCGCGCCACTCGACCAGCTTGCCATCCATCCAGATCTTGCCGTCGCGATCATCATAAGACCCTGCCATGGTCTTCCCTCCAACTTGGGTTCGTTTTGCATAAGTTGCGCGAGAAATGGCCGATGCGGTCACATTGTTGCGCAAAATCTGCGATTCGCTACCAGTTCGCCCTTGGAGTGTCAATAAAGCTGACTTATTGTGGCGCTAAATTGATCGAAAAACGACTTGGACACTCCAATGGCCGACTCACACAGTGGCGAAAGCCTGCTGTACCTGACCGATGAACAGCTCAGGCAAGGCATTGAGGCGATGTATTTTGCCTATCGCGGCTTTACCGCAGATCCGGACCGAATCCTTGCGACGATGGCCTATGGCCGCGCGCATCACCGCGCGATCCACTTCATCAAGCGTGCTCCGGGGACCACGGTGACCAACCTCCTCGAGATTCTCGGCGTGACCAAACAGTCGCTGAACCGCGTTCTGCGCACCCTGATCGAAGACGGGCTTGTCGAAAGCCGTGTCGGCTCGGCCGATCGTCGCGAGCGCAACCTGTTCCTGACGGAAGCGGGGGAAGCCCTGGAAAACCGGCTGTCCGACGCCCAGCGCACACGGATGCGCGCCGCCTATCGCGATGCCGGACCGGAAGCGGTATCGGGTTTCCGCCGTGTGCTTGAGGCGATGATGGATGGCGAAATGCGCCGCCGGTACGAAAGTCTGCGGGAGAAGGGCTGATGAGTGACGTTGATCCCCACCTCCTGATCGTTGACGATGACGAACGCATCCGCGAATTGCTCAAGAAATTCCTGATGCGCAACGGGTTCCTTGTGACCTCGGCGCGTGATGCAAGCCACGCCCGTCGCATTCTTTCCGGACTGGATTTCGATCTGATCGTTCTGGATGTGATGATGCCGGGCGAAGACGGCATGTCCTTTACCCGTTCGATCCGCGAAACCTCGATGACTCCCATCCTTCTTTTGACCGCCAAGGGCGAAACCGAAGACCGGATTACCGGACTTGAGGCTGGCGCAGATGATTATCTGGCCAAACCCTTCGAGCCAAAGGAACTGCTTTTGCGGATCAACGCCATCCTGCGCCGGATGCCCGAGGTCAAAGAGGCGGATACGGCGCCCAAGGTGCTGAACCTCGGTCCGATCCGCTATGACATCGACCGGGGCGAGATGTGGCAGGGGGATGAAATCGTCCGCCTGACGGCCACTGAAAGCCAGCTGATGCGGATCTTCTCGACCACGCCGGGCGAGGCAATCAGCCGTGCCAAGCTGGTTGAGGAACTGGGGCGGGATCGTGGACAGGCGCAAGAACGTGCGGTGGATGTTCAGATCACCCGCCTGCGCCGCAAGATCGAGACCGATCCAAAGCAACCCCGCTACCTCCAGACAGTGCGCGGGGCGGGGTACATGCTCGCGCCCGATTGATCGGAGCAATTTGAACCGCGACAAACAGGGGCCGCTGGTCTAGGGTAAGATCAGGACACGGCCCCGTTATCCCGTTGCCTTCCTTGCGATTTCCCGGCGCAACGCGCCTTGGGCACGTGTCGTGAACAGGGGAGGACACTATGAAAAACACTTGTTTCGCACTGGCTCTGGCTTGCGCCCTGCCGACCTTTGCCTTGGCTCAGCAACTCGAGCAATGGGGCACGGCAGGCGGCTGGGACGTGATGATCGACCCATCCATGGGCGATGGTTGCCTGATACAGGCCGAATATACGGACGGATCGGTGGTCAGAATCGGATTCGACCGCAATGTCGGCGAAGGATATGTCACCGCGTTCAATATGGAATGGGGCGACATCATCGAGGGCGAACAATACGGCATTCTCTTTGATCTCGACGGCGCAGAGTATGATGCGGTGGCAACAGGCATCTATCTTAACGATGTGCCCGGGGCGGACATCTATTTCGACAATGTCGAGTTCTTCATGGACATTGCCAACCGCTATACGATGACGATCTACAACGAGAACGGATATGTCACCGCGATTGATCTGGGGGGTACGCAGATCGGACTGGAAGCGGTTCTGGAGTGTCAGGCCGAGATGGGCTGATACCTCTGGCGTCTTGGCACCCCGCTGACTAACGTGCCGGAAAGCGGCCCGCACCGCTTGGTCTAAACGGCAGGGAGAACGCGTATGACAACGGCGCTTTACACACACGCAGAGTGTTTGAACCACCGCACACCGGCGGGGCATCCGGAACAGGTTGCGCGGCTGGAGTATATAAACGACGCCCTGAGCGCGGGAATGTTTGATGCCCTGGACCGGCGCGAGGCACCTTTGTGCGAGGATGCCGACATATTGCTGTGCCATCCGCAATCCCACCTCGATACCATCCTTGCTTCGGAACCGGAGACAGGAAGCCGCGCTCTGGACGCAGACACGCATATGTCGCCCGGATCCGTGCTTGCCGCGCGCCGCGCCGTGGGCGGGTGTATCGCGGCGGTGGATGCCGTGCTCTCCGGTGAGGTCGGAAACGCCTTTGTCGCCTGCCGCCCGCCGGGGCACCACGCGGAACAGAGCACTCCGATGGGATTCTGCCTGTTTGGCAATGCCGCCATTGCGGCGAAACATTCGATAGAGCGCCACGGCCTAGAACGGGTGGCGATTGTCGATTTCGACGTACACCACGGCAACGGCACACAGGCCCTGCTGTGGAACGAGGCACGTGCCCTGTTTTTCTCGAGCCACCAGAACCCGCTCTGGCCCGGCACAGGAATGCCCGAGGAAACCGGTGGTCACAATAACGTCCACAATCTGCCCCTGCCCCCGCATTCCGATGGCCGCCTGATGCGCGCGACTTATGAGGCCCAGGTCTTTCCGGTGATCGAACGCTTCAAGCCTCAACTCCTCATCATCTCGGCAGGGTTTGACGCGCATATGGCCGATCCGCTGGCGCAGTTGAATTGGGCCACTGATGACTTTGTCTGGCTGACAGAGAAACTCTGCGATCTGGCCGAAGAACATTGCGAAGGTCGCGTTGTCTCGACTCTCGAGGGCGGATATGATCTTTCGGCACTGGCTGCTTCGGTAGCGGCCCACGTAAGCGTATTGATGGAGAAAACCGCATGAGCGACACGCCCGTAAGCGAACTCAGTTTCGAACAGGCCATGGCCGAGCTGGAACGCGTGGTTGGACAGCTGGAACGGGGCGATGTGGCTCTGGAAGAATCGATCGCGCTTTATGAACGTGGGGCCGAGTTGAAGAAACGCTGCGAGGCCAAGCTCAAGGAAGCCGAAGAGAAGGTGGCTGCGATCACGCTTGACGGCGACGGCAACCCGGCCTCCCTGAAGCCGGTTGACGGCCTCTGAACAAAATAGACCAGCCCACCCGAAGGGGTGGCGCGACAAGGACCAGACCATCGTGTTCCAGACCCGCCTGAAAGAGACCGCCGCCCTTGTGCAGGCGCATCTTGAAACCACGCTTGCCCACTATGGCGATCTGCCCGTGATCGAAGCCATGCGCTATGCCAGCGCCGGCGGCAAACGCCTGCGCGCCTTTCTTGTTCTGGAAAGCGCCCGCATCCACGGTGTCGATGCCGATCATGCAATCTGGCCAGCCACGGCAATCGAGGCGATCCATGCCTATAGCCTCGTGCATGACGATCTGCCCTGCATGGACGATGACGATCTGCGCCGTGGCCTGCCGACCGTTCACAAGAAGTGGGACGAATGCACTGCGGTTCTGGCGGGGGATGCCCTGCACACCTTTGGCTTTGAATGCGTGAGCCGCCCGGAATGCCATGCCGATCCGCTTGTTCGCGCGGAACTGACTCTGAACCTGGCCCGCGCTGCCGGAGCACAGGGGATGGTCCTGGGTCAGGCGCTCGATATTGCGGCGGAAACCGCCCCCGAGCCGCTTACACTTGACGAGATCACCCACCTTCAGGCGGGCAAGACCGGCGCCTTGATCGCGTGGTCGGCAACAGCCGGTGCCGTCATGGCGCAGGCCGACACCACGCCGCTGATGCGCTATGCGGCGGACCTCGGCCTCGCCTTCCAGATTGCTGACGATATATTGGATGTAGAAGGCGACGCGGAGAAGCTCGGCAAGGCCGTCGGCAAAGACGCCGATGCCGGTAAGGCAACCTTCGTATCCCTTCTTGGCCTCGACGAGGCAAGAAACCGCGCACGGCAGTTGGTGGAAGACGCCTGTGATGCGCTGGAAATCTATGGCAGCGAGGGCGATACCTTGCGGGAGGCCGCGCGGTTCGTTATCTCGCGGGACAGCTAAGACAGAAAGGCACGTCCATGTCTGCCAGACCCGAAACGCCCCTTCTGGACCGCGTGAATGCGCCCGCGGACCTGAAACAGTTCACTGATACGGAACTGACCCAGCTCGCGCACGAGCTGCGGGCGGAAACTGTTTCGGCGGTTTCAGAAACCGGCGGGCACCTGGGCGCGGGCCTTGGCGTGGTGGAACTCACGGTTGCCCTGCACGCGATTTTCGACACGCCGCAGGACAAGATCATCTGGGACGTCGGCCACCAATGCTATCCCCACAAGATTCTGACCGGCCGCCGCGACCGCATTCGCACACTGCGCCAGAAAGACGGCCTGTCGGGTTTCACCAAGCGCAGCGAAAGCGTCTATGACCCCTTCGGCGCGGCGCATAGCTCGACCTCGATTTCCGCCGCCCTCGGCTTTGCCGTGGCGCGTGATCTGGGCGGTCAATGCGACGGCGGGCTTGGCGATGCGGTGGCGGTTATCGGCGACGGGTCGATCTCTGCGGGCATGGCCTATGAGGCGATGAACAACGCGGGCCACCTCAACAAACGCCTGTTCGTGATCCTGAACGACAACGACATGTCGATTGCGCCCCCGGTGGGTGCGATGTCGTCTTACCTGTCGCGCCTCTATGCCGGTGATCCGTTTCAAGAGCTGAAATCGGCGGCCAAGGGCGCAGTGTCCCTGCTGCCAGAACCCTTCCGCGAAGGGGCGAAACGCGCCAAGGAAATGCTCAAGGGCATGACGGTTGGCGGCACCCTGTTCGAAGAACTGGGTTTTTCCTATGTCGGCCCGATTGATGGCCACGACATGGAGCAGCTGTTGCCGGTTCTGCGCACCATGCATCAGCGCGCCACAGGTCCGGTTCTGCTGCACGTGATCACCAAGAAGGGCAAAGGCTATGCCCCGGCGGAAAACGCCCGCGACCGTGGCCATGCGACGGCCAAGTTCGACGTGCTGACCGGCAAACAACACAAGGCCCCCTCGAACGCGCCCTCCTATACCTCGGTATTCGGGCAGGCGCTGGTGGACGAAGCCGCCCGTGACAACCGCATCTGCGCGGTGACTGCCGCGATGCCCGATGGCACCGGCCTCAACCTGTTTGCAGAACGCTATCCAAGCCGCTGTTTCGACGTGGCGATTGCCGAACAACACGGGGTGACCTTCTCGGCCGCGCTGGCGGCGGGCGGGATGAAACCCTTCTGCGCGATGTATTCGACCTTCCTGCAACGCGGCTATGACCAGGTGGTGCATGACGTGGCAATCCAGCGCCTGCCGGTGCGCTTTGCCATCGACCGTGCCGGTCTTGTTGGCGCCGACGGGGCAACCCACGCCGGCAGCTTTGACATCGCCTATATGGCCAATCTGCCAGGCATGGTGGTGATGGCCGCCGCAGATGAGGCCGAACTGGTCCACATGGTCGCCACGGCCGCAGCCTATGACGATGGCCCGATCGCCTTCCGCTATCCGCGTGGCGAAGGTGTGGGTGTTGATATGCCGGAACAGGGCGACATCCTCGAGATCGGCAAGGGGCGTATGATCCAGGAAGGCAAGCGCGTGGCGCTCTTGTCTTTTGGCACACGTCTGGAAGAGGTCAAGAAAGCTGCCGAAGCGCTTTCGGCCAAGGGCATCACGCCCACCATTGCCGATGCGCGTTTTGCCAAACCTCTCGACGAGGCGCTCATCCTCGATCTGGCGGCCAATCATGAGGCGCTGATCACGATCGAAGAAGGTGCAATCGGCGGCTTTGGCAGCCACGTGTCTCAGCTTCTGTCCGAGAACGGCGTGTTTGATCAGGGGTTCAAGTTCCGCTCAATGGTGCTGCCCGATATCTTCCTTGATCAGGCAAGCCCCAAGGCCATGTATGACACCGCCGCCATGAATGCCGAGCATATCGAAGCCAAGGTTCTGGATACGCTGGGCATCTCGCAAATCGGCTCTAAATCAGCCTGAAATGCAGCCTAGGGACGCGTCCCCCGGACTTTTCATTCCTGTTCGGCATCAAGCATCGCGTCCAGTGCCGAAGTGTAGGTCGGGTATTTCAGGACCACGCCCAACTCGTCCTTGATGCGATCATTGCGCACCCGCTTGCTGTCGGAATAGAAGCTGCGCGCCATCGGGCTCATGTTCGCCTCTTCAAACGGCACGGCAGGTGGTGGCTCCATGCCAAGCAGCTTGGCCGCGTATTCGATCACGTCCTGCGGCGGGGCCGGGTCGTCGTCACAGACATTGTAAATGCGGCCCGGGTTGGGGTGCATGATCGACGCTTCCAGCACCTGGGCGATGTCTTCGACGTGGATGCGGCTGAAGATCTGGTTCTTCTTGATCACCCGTTGCGCCACCCCTTTGCGCAGCTTGGCAAATGGGCCACGCCCCGGGCCATAGATGCCCGCGAGGCGAAACACATGCACCGGAAGCCCTTCGATATCCAACCATTCGCGTTCAGCCATCACCCGGCGCTGGCCACGCACCGTCGCCGGATCGGTTGGAGACTTTTCATCGACCCATCCGCCATCATGGTCACCGTAAACACCCGTCGTCGAGAGATAGCCAACCCATTCCAACCGGGGCGCGGCATCCACAATCGCCTGCCGCCCGATACGCATGATGGGGTCACCCTGTTCATCCGGTCCCGCAGAGGTCAACAGATGGGTCACACCCTTGAGCGCGTCGTGAAGATCGCAGGGCCACAAAAGCGGCTTCACACCTTCCGCCTTAAATGCCTCGAACTTTTCGGGTTTGCGAGTGGTACCGATCACGGTCCACCCTTTTGGCACCAGTCGCCGCGCCAGTTCGCGCGCGGAAAACCCGTGCCCCAGTGACAGAAGAACCTTATCCATGTGCGCACCCTGCCGCCGCGCCACGGGACATGCAAGGGAAACCCTTGAATGGAATCGACGGTCACGATTGACTGAGGTCATGACAACAGCCGATGAACCAAATCTAGACGCCGCCTACGACCTCGAAACGCCGGAAGACTCTCTCAGGCTCTATGCGAACTGGGCCGAGACCTACGACAGCACCTTTGCCGAAAGCCACGACTATGTCCTGCCGCTGAGGGTGGCAGAGCAATTCGTAAATGCAGGGGGTGCAGGGCCTGTGCTGGATGTCGGCGCTGGTACCGGATTGTGTGGGGCCTGCCTGCGCGGGCTGGGCATTGCCGATGTCGATGCCACGGATATCTCGCAAGAGATGCTGGACGTCGCTGCGCGCAAAGGCATTTATCAGTCTCTGTTCACCGGCGATCTGACTAAGCGTCTGCCCGTGGAAGACGGCAGTTACGCTGGAATAGTCTCTTCTGGAACCTTCACCACGGGCCATGTCGGGCCTGATGCCTTCGACGAACTGCTGCGTATCGTGCGGCCTGGCGGCCTTCTCGCGATCTCGATCAACGGGGTGCATTTCGAGAATATGGGCTTCAAGGCCAAACTGGATGGGTTATCGGATCAGATCACGGATTTGCAGCTGCCCGAAGTGCGCTACTATGGCGAAAACGCCAGCGGGGACCACAAGGACGACACCGGATTTGTGGCTCTGTTCCGCAGGATTAGAGACTGATTTCTTTCAAAGTCAGCGGGCACGGCTCTCCGTCATAGAAAGTGGAAAGAGCTTCGCCAAAGATGGCAGGCGCGCCGGGTACGGCGGCAAAGAGCGTGGCAGTGCTGCGCACTTTGAGGGCGTCGACAGGCCCGAGAATTTCCTCCGCTGTCGAGTCAAAGTGCCTTGTCAGAGCCTCGAACATCTCGATCAGACGCGGCCCCAGAATGGAATGCGCAAGATAGCGGCTCGCCTCATCCAGATCCGCAAGCCCATAGTCATGGGCCCATTGCGACCGACCGAGGGAGCGCAGCTGTGGCATCTCCCACCAGATCCAGTGGGTCACCTTGCGACCGGCGGTCAACTCGACCAGCGCCTGTGCATGGGTCGCCTCCTGCCGTGGCAGGAAGCGATCCAGATCCTGGATGTCGATCACTTGCCCTTCCAGACAGGATCGCGCTTTTCGGCAAAGGCGCGTGCGCCCTCAAGCTGGTCATCCGAGCGATAGAGTGTATCGACGGTCGCCAGCTGGCTTTTGGTGATCCGGTTCATCGTGTCCTGGAACTTGCTGTCCTCGGCGTCGCGCACGATTTCCTTGATCGCGGCATAGACCAGCGGCGGGCCGCTTGCCAGAAGACGCGCCAGTTCCCATGCGCGATCCATGAGTTGATCCGCAGGCACAATTTCGTTCACAAGCCCCCAGCGGTTCGCCTCTTCCGCATCGAACCAGCGCCCGGTGAGCAGCAGTTCCATCGCGATGTGATAGGGAATGCGCTTCGGCAGCTTCACGCTGGCCGCGTCGGCGACGGTGCCGGACCGAATCTCAGGCAGGGCAAAGGTTGCGTGGTCTGCGGCAAGGATCATGTCAGCCGAAATCGCCAGTTCGAGACCACCGCCGCAGGCGATACCGTTCACCGCGGCGATGATCGGCTTGTTCATGTCGCGCATTTCCTGAATGCCGCCAAAACCGCCGACGCCATAGTCCCCGTCAACTGCGTCACCACCAGCCGCCGCCTTGAGATCCCAGCCAGGGCAGAAGAACTTGTCGCCGCCCCCGGTCAGGATCGCGACACGCAACTCGGGGTCGTCGCGGAACTCACGGAAAACCTCGCCCATGATACGGCTGGTCGCGAGATCAATCGCATTGGCCTTGGGGCGGTCCAGCGTGACCTCAAGAATGGCCCCCTCGCGCCGTGTTTTCACTACGTCCTGGCTCATCTCTTCAATCCTTCCGTCGCATCAGCGCATCTGCCGCAACCGCATCGGTTGGCGTGCAGAGCAGCGGGTTGATTTCAATTTCCTCAAGTCCTTCGGCCTTGGCAAGAACATAGGCCTCGACCGCACGAATGGCCCGCAGGATCGCCGCCCGATCTGCCGCAGGAGCACCGCGATAGCCATCCAACAGCTTGGCCACACGCAGGCTATTCAATGCGTTGTCGATCATGCTGTCGGTCGCAGGCAGCAGGAAGCTCGCGCTGTCTTCCATCACTTCGGTCAGGGTGCCGCCTGCTGCAACGGTCATGACGAACCCGTGCGCCGGATCCTTGACCACCCCGATCAGCAGTTCGGCAACAGCGCCGGTCACCATTTCCTCGATCAGGAAGTGTTCGGTCGGCATGGCAGCTGCGCGATCACTGACCTCTCGCCCGCTCATTAGGTTCAAGGCCACAGCCCCCGCTTCGGTCTTGTGGGCAATGCCCTCTCCTTTGAGGACCACGGGAAAGCCAAGATCAACGGCCGCTGCCCGCGCCGCCCCTGACGAGTTCGCACGTTTGAAGTTGGGCAGCCTCAAACCGTGCCACCCCAAGCGATGTTTGGCTTCGGCTTCTGGCACGAGTTCAGGTGAAACAGTCTCTGTTGGCAGACACAATGGTGGAACGTCTTCCGGTGCGGGTTGCGCCGCGGCTTCGCAGGCCACAATGGCTTCTGACAGCCCCATCAAGGGCACCACACCAGCCGCCAAAAGGCGCTCAGCCACATCCTCGGGGAGTAGTTCCGGCAGGGTCGCCACCATGGCCACGTTTGCGCCCGTTTGTTGTTTCGCTGCAATCGCCGCCTGCACCGTGCACTCCCAATCGTCCGCATCGCAGCGATCGGCGCGCGGAAAATCCACGACCATCATGGTCAGAGCCAGATCAGGATCCATCATGGCGGCCCAGGCTTTGGTCATCGCCTCAGTGTCACGCCAGATATAGGTGTGATAGTCGAGCGGGTTCGCGAGGGCCACCATAGGGCCCAGCGCTTCGCGCAGATCGGTTTTCTGGCGCTCATTCAATTCAGGGAAAACCACTCCGCGCCCATGCCCGGTATCTGCCGCCAGGCTTGCTTCGCCTCCGGAACAGCTTATCGACGCGATCCGGTTCGAAGGCAGGCGCCCGACCACGTGCAAGAGTTTCAGGGTTTCCATGAACTCTGGAATGGAATTCAGGCGCGGGATGCCGAGGCGTGAGAGCAAAGCCCCGGCACCCGCATCGCCCCCCGCAAGAGAGGCGGTATGAGAGACGGTTGCCGCCTGTGCCTGATCCGACTTGCCCACCTTCAGGGCCACAATCGGTTTACCCACGGCACGTGCCTTGGCGGCGAGATCTTCAAAGGCCCGAAGATCACCGAATCCTTCGATATGCAGACCCAGCGCCGTGACGCGCGGATCATCCAGCAGGGCCTGACCGATATGGGCCACACCCGATTGCGCCTGATTGCCTGCCGTCACCACATAGGCCACCGGCACGGCGCGTTTCTGCATCGTCATGTTGATGGCGATGTTCGAGCTTTGGGTGACAATCGCTACGCCCTTGTCCGTAGCATGTCCGCCGTGTTGATCCGGCCAAAGCAGGGCACCATCAAGGTAGTTCACGAAGCCATAACAGTTCGGTCCGAGGAACGGCATGTCGCCCGCGGCTTCAAGCAGTTGTTCCTGCAAGTCGGCGCCCTCGGCATCCTCGGCCTGCGCTTCGAGGAAGCCACTGGCGAAACAGACAGCGCCCCCTGCCCCGCGTTCAGACAACAGGCGCACGGCTTCGATGGTGATAAACCGGTTCACACCGATAAAGCTGGCGTCCGGGGCTTCGGGCAGGTTTTCGATATGCGCATAGACCGGCAAGCCCGCCATTTCCTCGGCCTTGGGATGCACGGGCCAGATTTCACCCGCGAACCCCATCTTGCGGCATTGCTCGATCACGAGACGGCACCATGCGCCACCTCCGATCACGGCAATCGTTTTAGGCCGGAATAGTCTCGAAAGATCGCGCATCAAGAGTCTCTTTTTCTGTTCTTCAAGCTGCCGGAGCACTGGCGTTAGCTGGATGGGCTGCGGTCGTTGTGACCAAGGTCGCGGTCCGGGTCGATCTGGTCGCGCAGGCGGCGTTTGAGTTCCTTGGCTTCAGGAAACCCGCCATCGCGCTTGCGCTCCCAGATCAAGACGCCGTCCACGTTTACTTCGAAAACCCCACCAACCTCGCCGGGCACGATGGTGACACCACCGAGGTCGGTCTGGAACGTTTGCAACAATTCCTGCGCCAACCATCCTGCCCGCAAAAGCCAATTACATCCGGTGCAATAGGTGATGGTCACGCGGGGTTTTCCCATGGATCAGGCTCCGAGAGGTCTCAGCATCTCGCGGCTGATGATGTGCCGCTGGATTTCACTGGTCCCTTCCCAGATACGCTCAACCCGCGCGTCGCGCCAGATGCGTTCGAGAGGCAGTTCATCCATAAGCCCCATGCCGCCATGAATTTGGATCGCTTCATCGGCCACAAAAGCCAGCATCTCGGTCGCCTTGAGTTTGGCCATCGACATGTCGCTCTCGGTTACGGTGCCCTGATCGTATTTCCAGCCGGCCTCCCAGGTCAGAAGGTTCGCGGCCTTCAGTTCCAGCGCCATGTCGGCGAGCTTGAAGCTGATACCCTGAAACTTGCCGATCTGCTGGCCAAACTGCTTGCGTTCGGCGGCATATTCCACGGCATGTTGCAGCGCACGTTCGGCACGACCCAGACAGGTCGAGGCCACCTGAAGGCGCGTTGCGCCAAGCCAGGCGTTTGCCACTTCGAAGCCCTTGTCGACTTCGCCAAGCACCGCGGAGGCAGGCAGGCGGCAATTGTCGAATTCAAGCACCTGGTTGGTATAGCCACGGTGGCTCACGTTGCGATACCCGTCGCGCACCACGAAACCCGGTGTTCCCTTGTCGACGAAGAAAGCTGTGATCTTCTTTTTCGGCCCGCGCGGCGTGTCTTCGACACCGGTCGCCATGAAAACAATCGCGAAATCGGCAATGTCGGCGTGGCTGATGAAGTGCTTGGTGCCGTTCAGAATCCAGTCATCGCCATCTTTCTTGGCCGAGGCTTTCATGCCACGCAGATCAGACCCCGCGTCCGGCTCGGTCATGGCGAGACAATCCCATTTCTCACCGCGCAGACACGGATAGAGGTATTGTTCTTTCTGTTCGTCGGTTCCGGCCAAAAGAATGTTCGAGGGGCGGGCGACCGCCGTCCAGTGCAGCGCATAGTTCGCGCGCCCCAGTTCCTTTTCGTACATCAGCCAAGTCAGCGTATCGAGCCCTGCACCGCCTACCTCTTCGGGCATGTTGGCCGCATAGAGACCGGCCTCCATCGCCTTTTTCTGAACGTCCTTGATCACGTCCATATCGAGATGGCCGGTGCGTTCAATCTCGGCTTCGTGCGGGTAGAGTTCATTCTCAACAAAGGCGCGTGTCGTCTCGACGATCATCGCCTGTTCTTCGGTCATCCCAAATTGCATCTTGTCGCGCTCCTATGCGGGTTTCCTTCATCTGAAATCACTTGCATCAAAGCACCATGCATTGATAGGCATTTTTCATGCAAGAATGGGCGAAAACTTCCGCTACACCGCAGCGAATCGGTGTCCTTCTCTTCGAAGGATTTTCCAACCACTGCCTTGCCAACACGGTGGAACCGATGCGGGCCGCGAACATGCTGTCTGGCCGCAACCTTTACGACTGGCAGTTCCTCGCACTGGATGGTGCGGCGGTGGCATCGTCCAGCGGCCTGCAAGTCACGCCACATGCCCGCTTGATCGATCATTCCGGCGACATGCTGATCGTCATGCCCTCTTACGGATTTCTCGACCACGGCGGCTGGAAAACCCAATCCGCGCTGCGCGGGGCCGCGTCGCGCTATGATATTCTTGCCGCGATGGACACCGGCAGCTGGCTTCTTGCCGAGGCCGGGTTGCTGGACGGGCATCGCGCGACAATTCACTGGGAAGAACTGATCCGTTTTTCGGAGCGGTTTCCCGAAGTCGAGGCCTTGAGAGAAAGGTTCGTTCTGGACCGGGATCGCATCACCTGTTCCGGTGCGATGGCGGCATTCGATCTCATCATGCACCTGATCGGGCGTGATCACGGGCAGGCCCTCGCGCTTGAAGTCGCGCAGCTGTTCATGACTCGCGATTCGGCGCGATCTCATGCCGGTGGGGCCAGCTCCTCAAGCCGCGTGGTGAACCAGGCGCTGGCCTTGATGCAGGAACACCTCGAGGAACCTCTGCCGATATCAGAGATCGCTCGCCTAACGGGACGCACACAGAAAGCCCTGGAAACCCGCATGCGGGCGGATCTTGGCGCGACACCTGCACAGGTCTATCGTCGCCTGCGCCTGAACCTCGCGCGCAAGCTGGTCGTGGAAACCGATCTGCCGGTTTCCGAAATCACGCTACGCGCGGGCTACGAAAACTCAGCCTCCATGACCCGCGCTTTCCGCGAGGAATTCGGCACAACGCCTCGTCAGCTCCGCCAGCACGACTAGCTCTGGTTGCGACGTCGCGCGATCCTTTCTCGCATCATCTCCTTGGCCTTGGCTGAACCGTCGTGAAAGGTTCCAAACAGCTTGTCCCAAGGCACTTCAAGCGTGCCGTAGTTCACTTCGAAATAGCGATGATGCAGTTGGTGATGGAAATTCCCCAAGTGCAGCCGCTTGCGTCCTCCTGCCCAGACGCCTTCGAACCCGGTGTGCGTGATGATCGCGTAAAGACCGTAGAACATCAGGTGGCAGATCAGGTGAACCGGATGGGTCGGCAGAAAGAAATGCACGAAGATCGTTCCGAAGTAGAACAGGTGCTCAACCGGGTGCATGCTCAGGCCGGACCAGGGGCCGATATCCGTGTTGCGGTGATGCAGGGCGTGGAACCTGTAGAATGGTCCGGCGTGTAGAAGGCGGTGAATCCAGTAGAAATAGAAACTCTCCCAGATCGGGATCAGGAAGAATATCGCCACGAACCAGACAGGGTTTTCCGCCCATGTCAGCACAGGCGCAAAGCCATTCGACATCGACCACCAGATCAGCACCTCGTACCCGCTCCAGACAGTCACGCCCGAGGCAATCGCCCAGAACATGTTGTCGTGAAGCTGATTGCCAAAGGTGAAGACACGACCTTGCCGCGGGAAGGGCCTTGGATCGTATTTGTGGTCGGTGCCCTGCAATTGATAGCGGTGAAAGACAAGGTGCAGGCCATGCGCGAGCAGGAGCACCAGAAGACAATTGCGCAACCAGATTTCAGCTATCCAAAACCCCGGTTGCGCGGCGTCTTCAAGGGTTGGGCTCGACCAGAAGTAACTGAGATAGGCGAGCCCAACGATGCCAAGATTAATCGAAATGGGAAACCAGCTGTCCCAGTACCAACGCAAGATCGCGACCGGGCGCAACGGCCATTGGAAGAGTGGATTTACCCCCAGGGGCAAGTCGGGCGTATAGTTCCACTCTTTCCGCTGTGTCATTTCGTATACATCTGCTTTTTGTGCGCGCGGGTCTGGATCGTCCCCGCTTCGCTCCCATCGTGGTACGTGCCGAACCACTTGTCGAAGGGAATCTCGGACGTGCCATAGTTGCACTCGAAATACCGGTGGTGCAGCTGGTGAAAGAAATCCCCTGTACGCGCCACTTCGTTGTCGGTCACCACGAGTTTTTCAAAACCGCTATGGCTGAGCACAGGGCTGATCTGCTGAAAGTAGGTATGGAACAGCAGGTGCATCGGATGCGACGGTACGATCAGGTGGATGAAGTACGTGGTGAAGTAGAGGATGTTCTCGAACCAGTGATTCGAGATGCCCGACCACGGCCCCGTGTTCACGTTGCGGTGGTGAACGGCGTGTACGTGTTTGTAGAGACGTGGTGAGTGCTCAAGACGATGCACCCAGTAGAAATGCAGCCCCGACCACATAGGGATGAAGAACATCCAGGCGATGCACCAGATCGGCGAGTCTGCGAAGGTCACGGTTGGCACATAGGCATTCGCCATCGCCCACCAGATGATCCAGTGATAGACGGTTGCGACCGTCATCGCGCTGCCAAGGGTCCACCAGATATTGTCCCAGACCTGATTGCTAAAAGTGAAGGTGCCGTTGCCCCGGCTCAGGTCGCGCCTGTCGAACTTCTTGGTCATCCCCTGGCCCTTGCGGATGTAGAGCCACCAATGCAGCCCCCCGGCAACGACCGTCTGGGCCACCATGTTCATCAGCCAGATACGGACCATCCAGCCAGCCTGGAACGTTTTCATCTGTTCAAGTGGCGGCAAGGCCCAGAGATAGGCGATCGAGGCAATCGCCATGCAGACAACCAGTGACGTGAGCTGCAACCAGGCCCCCCGGTACCAGTTCCAGACCGCGCGAGGATTGGGCGGCCACGCAAATAGCGGGTTCAGCGCCACCGGTTGTGGTGGCCGATAGTTCCAGCGCGCAGCTTCTCCGTCCGCTGCGAAGTCGTTTGTGACATCCGTCGGCATTTCGTCCTCCCAAACGATAGTGTGCCTTAGCTGGCGTAGTTAGACCCTTCCTCATCGAGGATGGCCTTGAGTTCATTGAGATGGCGCACGTCCTGCTCCGGGTAGTCCTCGAGCTCTTGTGCGGTTTTCTCGGCAATCTCGTCCGACAGCACGCGTAGCGGCTGGCCGGTTTGCAGGGCGCGGATATAGGTCTCGGCCGCGCGCTCGAAATAGTAGAGCCGGTTGAAGGTATCCGCGACGGACGACCCGATCACCAGAACACCGTGGTTGCCCATGATCATGGTTTTGACCTTCGGATCACTCATCATCGAGGCACAGCGTTCACCTTCCTCCTCGAAGGCAAGGCCGCCAAACTGGTTGTCGACAACATAGCGGTTGTAGAAAGTCGCCGTGTTCTGATCGATCGGCGGCAGGGTGCTGTCTGCCAGCGCAGCAAGAACCGTGGCGTGGATCGAATGCACATGCATCACGCAACGGGCATGCGGGCAGCGGCGGTGAATGCTGCCATGCAGTCCCCAGGCCGTGGGATCAGGCGCATCCGGACCTTCGAGGGTCTTGGGATTGTTGGCATCAAGGAACAGAAGATCGCTCGCCTTGATGCGGCGAAAGTGCATCTGGTTAGGGTTCATCAGGAACTGGGTGCCATCGTCGTTCACTGCAAGGCTGAAGTGATTGGCGACCCCTTCATGCATGTTCAGACGTTCCGTCCAGCGGAACGCGGCGGCCATATCCACGCGTTCCTGCCAGAAATCCATATTGGGGCGAAGTTCGGCTACACTCATTTTTGCGCATCTCCCTTAGATGCGATCAAGCCTGCCCAAGGCGGATTTTCTTTACCAACGAAAAAAACAAAGGCATACCATTAGTCAAACTTATGATCGAGTTATAGCCATGCAACCTGGCCTGCCGCCTCTGAACTGGCTCCGTGCCTTCGAAGCCGCCGCGCGCCACCTGTCATTCACGGGTGCCGCGGCCGAGCTGAACATGACGCAAAGTGCCGTTTCCCAGCAGATCAAATCGCTCGAAGGCCATCTGGGCCAGCCCCTGTTTTACCGCCGTCCCCGCACCCTCGAACTCACCACGACAGGTCTGATCTATCTTCCCGTGGTGCGCGAGGCCTTTCGTACCTTGCGGCGTGGCACCCGTGCCTTGCTTGGACCGGAAAGCAATGTCTTGCAGGTGCAAAGCAACATCACCTTCGCGATCTACTGGCTTGCTCCGCGCATTGGCCGGTTTCACGAGCGTCACCCCGACATTCGCCTGAACATCCGCACCGAACTTTGGGAGCCGCGCGACATGGCCGAAGGGGCCGATGTGGAAATCCGCTATTCCCTGAACCCGGCGCCGCATCTGAATGCCCGCCTTCTCAGGAAAGACCACTACTATCCGGTTGCGGCCCCCGACTATGCCGTCACGCTGGACACACTTGCGGAACAGCCTCTATTCGACTGTTCCAACCTGATGTGCAATTGGCCATCATGGGCGGAAGAACAGTCTCTATTCTGGCCCAATCCGCACATTACCTACTGTACAACCTATTCCGTTTCGATGGCGATTGCGGCGGGTGGCAGCGGCGTCGCCCTTGCGCATGACACGATCGCGGCGGGCCTAATACAACAGGGCAAACTTGTCCCGCCTTTTGACCTGCGCGTCGCTATGGAAGAGGCCTACTACATCCTGCTTTCAGCACAGGCGCAGGACATGCCGGCCGCCCACGCTTTTGTGGACTGGCTGGAAGAGGAAATGCACCTGTTTGAAACCGAGCTGGAACACCTGCGCCCCTAGATGAAATCAATCCATCCATCGAGGTAATTGAGGCTTCCCTTGCCCTCAATCGTGAGTGACTCACCACCGGAGAAATAGAAGACAAGGTTATTGCCCGCATCGAACTTGGTGTGCTGGTCAATCACTTCGATCACGGTCTTTCCGCCACCCCAAAGGTCTTCATCAAGGGCAAGGCGATCCGACTTCTTGTTCCAATCTGCGATACGGTGCTGGCCATCGCCCAGCCGAAGCACAAAGCTGTCCGCACCGCCTCCGCCAAACAGGCTGTCGGTTCCGGTGCCACCTTCAAGGGTGTCCCTGCCCAAGCCGCCTTTCAGCGTATCGTTGCCCGCCTCGCCAAACAATTCGTCGTGGCTTTCCGCGCCAATCAGGAGATCTTCGTTGTCTCCGCCGAGCAGGGTGTCGTTGCTAGCCCCACCGGTCAGAGTATCGTTGCCGGCTTCGCCATTTGAACTACCGCCATCTTTGCCCGAGAACAGCTTGTCATTTCCGGCACCGCCATACAGCTGGTTATAGCCGTTTCCGCCATATACCGTATCGCCGCCAAGACCACCGTAAAGGTTGTCATCACCGCCGCCACCAACGATCGAGTCATTGCCAGCACCTCCATAGATGAGGTCGGAACCGCCTTCGCCCAAAAGCGTATCCCTGCCGCCGTCTCCCCACATCTGATCGGTGCCAAAGCCGCCTTTGAGCAAATCATTGCCACTGCCAGCGCTCATGAAGTCGTTGCCACTGCCCCCTTCAAGGGTATCGTCATTGGCCCCGCCATAAAGGATGTCATCATCATCTTCCCCCATGAGCTTGTCGTTGCCCAAGCCACCTGAAAGACTGTCATCCCCCACACCGCCGATCAGCAGATCGATGCCATCGCCGCCAACGAGATAGTCAATCCCGTTCTCGCCCAGCAGCGTGTCGTTCCCGTCTCCTCCCTCGAGGATATCCCAGCCAACGCCACCATTCAGGGAATCATTGTCGGCGCCGCCAAAGAGCTGGTCGTTCCCGACGCCACCAATCAGGGTGTCTGCCCCCGCATCGCCCTTGAGCGTGTCGTTGTGTTTGCCGCCATCAATAAGGTCGGCATCATTTTCGCCGTTGAGGGAATCTTCTCCATCGCCACCAAGCAACGTATCGTTCCCGTCACCGCCAAGCAGGGTATCGACCCCTTCGCCTGCATCCAACAGGTCATTGCCCGTGCCACCCACCAGATAGTCATCGCCATCATTGCCAAACAGCAGGTCATCGTCTTCGTCGCCGGCAACGACATCGTTGCCCTTGCCGCCAACGAGCGAGTCGATCCCGGTGCCACCGCCAAGGGTGTCGTTGTCGGCACCCCCAAGCAGCGTGTCGTTGCCGTTACCCCCATTGAGAATATCCCAGCCATTTCCACCATTGAGAAGATCGGTGCCATCCCCTCCAAACATGGTATCCACACCGGCTTCACCCTTCACGATGTCATTGCCAGCACCGCCATCCATAAAGTCGTGGCCCGTACCGCCAAGCAACGTGTCATTCCCGAGATCGCCCATCATGGTATCGAGGCCATCATCGCCCTGCATCTCATCGTCACCTGCTCCGCCGGACAGGTTGTCGTTATCCGCGCCCCCAGAAAGCGTATCGTTGCCATTCCCGCCATTTACCTGGTCGAATCCCGCGCCGCCCAAGAGCTTGTCGGCATCCCCCTGACCTTCCAGAAAATCATCGCCGACACCCCCAGAAAGCGTATCCTGGCCCAGGCCTCCAAACAGGAAATCCCCGTCCTTGTCGCCGCGCAGAAAGTCGTTGCCAGCGTCGCCGCTCAGGAAATCGACACCGACACCGCCGTAGAGCGTGTCATTGCCATCGCCGCCTTCAAGGTTGTCACTCCCGTCGCCTCCACTCAGGAAATCGGCTCCACCCCCACCAAAGACACCGTCATCGCCGCCTTCTCCAAGAAGGCTGTCATTGCCAGAGCCTCCCCTTACGTGGTCGCGCGCGTCTCCGCCCAACAGCGTGTCATTTCCACTGCCACCTTCCAGGGAATCCTCGCCAGCTTCACCCAGCAACTTGTCGTTGCCATTGCCCCCCAAGAGCGTGTCAGCACCATAACCGCCAAAGAGCTTGTCGTTGCCGTCCTCGCCGTTCAGCAGATCCTTGTCTCCGCCGCCCCTGATGACGTCATTCTCGCCGCCACCGTTGATCGTGTCGTTCCCCGCGAACCCCAGCAGCGTGTCCTTGCCAATGGTTCCGGCAAGAAGATCTGGATTTGCTGTTCCCTTGATTTTCGGCATGGCGTTGTCTCCCCTTTCGTCTCGCGTACAGACACTCCCATTGCCTGCAACGGTGAACGGCTCATTGCGACCAAGGTCGTGAGCGCTCGGGGATTATATCAGAATTCGGGAATGCGAGTCTGACTTATGTCAAAGCGGTCTGGACGGCACCCAGGCATAGCCATCGCCACACAGGAGATAGGCCTCTCTCAGGCCGTGTGGTTTGTCGGTGGGAGGTTGCAGAACGTGCATCCCGGCCGCCTCTGCGCGGTCGGCGCACAGATCCGGATCACTGTCGTAGAGCCTGATTTCCACGCCAGCCCCACGCGCACCAGACTCGGGAAGAAGACCAGGGAGAGGATGCGAGTGATACGTAGCATCGCTATGAACCTGAAACACCTGATCGCCATAGGTCAGGATTGCGAAATCCCTGGTGACACGGTGTGCTTTCATTTCGAAAACAGTCTCTAACATGGCGCAAAGAGCCTGAACATCGCGTACCAGGATGTTGATCCCGATCCCTCGCAAAGACGCCCCGAAATCGGCCGCGCTGACAGTTTCAAAATCCACCTGAAGCTCCTTTCACGAAACCTTCACCATGCCTAGCCTTGATCACCCCTGCAACGCGTGTCAACGTGGGACATGGAGCCTATTCAACTGAAAACATGGGCCGAATGTGCCCCCCGTCTTGTTGCCGTCGCCGCCGGGCGCGCGCCTGCAGACACCGTTATCCGCAATGGCCGTTGGGTCAACGTCCACACCCGCGAAATTCTTCCAGACCACGATATCGCAATCGCCGAAGGGCGGATTGCCTATGTCGGGCCGGATGCCGATCATTGTATCGGGCCGGAGACCGAGATCATCGAAGCGGATGATCGCTACATGATTCCCGGCCTGTGCGACGCCCACATGCACATTGAATCCGGCATGCTGACGCCAGCGGAATTTGCCCGCGCCGTCATTCCGCACGGCACGACCAGCATGTTCACCGACCCGCATGAGATCGCCAATGTCCTCGGCCTCGAAGGTGTGCGGATGATGCACGACGAAGCCCTGATGCAACCCGTGAACATTTTCACGCAGATGCCCTCCTGCGCCCCTTCCGCCCCCGGCCTTGAAACCACCGGTTTCGAAATCGGGCCGGATGATGTGTCCGAAGCCATGCAGTGGCCCGGAATCATCGGCCTTGGCGAAATGATGAATTTCCCGGGCGTGGTAAATGGCTCGCAGCAGATGCTGGCGGAAATCGCCGCGACACAGGCCGCGGGAAAAACGGTGGGCGGCCACTATGCCTCGCCCGATCTGGGCCCGGCCTTTCACGCCTACGCAGTCGGAGGCCCGGCAGACGACCACGAAGGCACCTGCGAGGCCGATGCCATTGCCCGCGTGCGTCAGGGGATGCGCTCGATGATGCGCCTTGGCAGCGCCTGGTACGACGTGGAAAGCCAGATCACGGCCGTCACTGAAAAGGGGCTCGACCCACGCAACTTTATCCTCTGCACCGATGATTGCCACTCGGGCACGCTCGTCAACGACGGCCATATGAACCGCGTGGTGCGGCATGCCATTGCCTGTGGATGTGATCCGGTGATTGCCCTGCAAATGGCGACCATCAACACGGCAAGCCACTTTGGCCTCGAACGCGAACTCGGCTCAATCGCGCCCGGGCGGCGTGCGGACATCATCCTGACCAGTGACATTGAAACCCTACCGATTGAACATGTGATCGCGCGGGGCCGGACTGTCGCCAAGGATGGTGAGATCCTCGTTGATTGCCCGCACTATGACTGGCCTGAACATGCCCGGAACACCGTTCGCCTTGGCCATGAACTCGCCGCGGAAGACTTCGCGATCCCCGCGCCTGAAGGCGCAAGCGAGGTGACAGTCAACGTTATCGGTGTGGTCGAAAACCAGGCTCCGACAAAGGCTCTCACTGCAAATCTTCAGGTCGAAGATGGATTGATTCAAGGTGATATAGAGACTGATATTGCCCAGATTGCCCTTGTCGAGCGCCACCGCGCAACCGGCGATGTGACCAACGCTTTTGTTTCAGGGTTTGGCTACGCGGGCAGGATGGCGATGGCCTCGACCGTGGCCCATGACAGCCACCACATGATCGTGGTTGGCACCTCGCGGGAAGACATGGCGCTGGCGGCCAACCGGCTGGGTGAGGTTGGTGGCGGTGTCACCGTGTTCAGGGAGGGTAAGGAAATCGCGCTCGTTGAACTGCCGATTGCCGGCCTGATGTCCGATGCCCCTGCCGCCGATGTCGCGGCCAAGGCGCAAGCGCTGGTCGAAGCGATGGAAGCCTGCGGTTGCACCCTCAACAACGCCTATATGCAGCATTCCCTTCTTGCACTCGTGGTGATCCCCGAGCTGCGTATTTCCGATCTCGGCCTCGTCGATGTGACGCGGTTTGAATTGACTGACCTTGTGACTGGAACCAAATGACACCTGCCCAAGACCTTGCCACCCTGACGCCCCCCTCCTATGCCGCCGAAGCCTTTACCGATGCGCGCGCGGCCGTGGACCGGCTTGAAGAGCTTTATGAACAGGCAACCCGTTTTCTCTGCGACAGCTTTCGGAACACCTTGAATGGCGGACCGCGCGGCAATCGTTTCCGCGCCTTCTATCCCGAGGTGCGGATCACCACGAAAACCTTTGCCCAGGTCGACAGCCGCCTGTCCTTTGGCCATGTCTCGGAACCGGGCACGCATGTTGCAACGATCACCCGCCCAGACCTGTTCCGCCATTACCTGGAACAGCAGATCGATCTCCTGATCTGCAATCATGGCGTGCCAGTCATGATCGGCCCGTCGACAACACCGATCCCGATCCACTTTGCCGTAAGCTCCGATGCAGACCTGACGGTGCCGCAACAGGGGGCGGCCGCCTTTACCCTGCGCGACATCTTTGATGTGCCGGAACTCTCTACGACGAACGACGACATCGTGAACGGCATGCACGTGCATGATTCAGATGACACAGGCCCCCTTGCCCTCTTCACCGCCCAGCGCATCGACTATTCGCTTGCACGGCTTTCGCACTACACCGCGACGGACGCCGAACATTTTCAGAACCATGTGTTGTTCACCAACTACCAGTTCTATGTGTCCGAGTTCGAAGCCTATGCCCGTCAGCAGCTTGGTGACCCTGAAAGCGGCTATACCGCCTTTGTCAGCACCGGCAACCACGCGATCACCACGGCGGATGGCACGCTGCCCACCGTCGACAAGCAACCGCAGATGCCGACCTATCATCTCAAACGGGCGGATGGATCGGGCATTACACTGGTGAACATCGGCGTCGGACCCTCCAACGCCAAGACAGCCACCGACCATATCGCCGTCTTGCGCCCGCACGCATGGGTCATGGTTGGCCACTGCGCCGGTCTGCGCAACTCACAATCTCTGGGTGATTTCGTTCTGGCCCATGCCTACCTGCGCGAGGATCATGTACTGGATGACGATCTCCCTGTCTGGGTGCCGATCCCGCCGCTGGCCGAGGTGCAGATCGCCCTTGAGACGGCTGTGGCCGAAGTCACCGAGTTGAAGGGCTATGATCTCAAGCGTGTCATGCGGACCGGCACAATTGCCACCATCGACAATCGCAACTGGGAACTTCGAGACCAGTCAGGCCCGGTTCAGCGGCTGAGCCAATCACGCGCCGTCGCGCTGGACATGGAAAGCGCCACGATTGCCGCCAACGGTTTCCGGTTCCGTGTGCCCTATGGCACGCTTTTGTGTGTGTCCGACAAACCGCTGCATGGGGAACTCAAGCTTCCCGGCATGGCGTCAGACTTCTACAAAACGCAGGTGGCCCGCCACCTTCTGATCGGAATACGCGCGATGGAAGCCCTGCGCGACATGCCTCTTGAGCGGTTGCATTCGCGGAAATTGCGCAGCTTCGACGAGACTGCATTCCTCTGAGAAATGCCGAACAGCGCAAAGTGACGCTACGTCGTGGACTCGTCATAACGACACCAGAAGTGTTCAAGGCGACAGAGACTGGCCCTTTTGGTCAAAAAATTCGTGGATAACCCTAATTTTTTAGGGTTTTCGCGCCCAGATTTCGTTGTGTTCCCTACACTATTCCCCTTAAATGCCGGACACGAGGCCCGGTTCGGGCAGACTAAGGAGACCTGAAAATGGCAAAACCGATGACCAAGACCCAACTCGTTGCTGCACTGGCCGAAGATATGGGCACCGACAAGAAATCCGCAGCAGCAGCTCTGGACGCCGTTTGCAACCTGATCACCCGCGAAGTTTCGGGTGGCGGCGCGGTAACCCTGCCGGGTGTTGGTAAGATCTACTGCCGTGAGCGCCCCGAGCGCATGGTGCGCAACCCCGCCACCGGCGAGCAGATCAAGAAAGAAGCCGACAAAGTGGTCAAGATGACCATCGCGAAGGCCCTGAAGGACAGCGTTAACGGCTAATTCTTCGGATATTCGAATTGGGAAAAGGGTCGTCCTGGGGCGGCCCTTTTTCTTTTCGGCAACCCGCCCTAGGCGGCGTTGTCTTCGACAAAGGCCCGCAGGACGCGCAGGTCATCAACGCTGACATGCCGTACTTCACTGCGCACACCGACCGGCTTGAGGCGTGCAAACGCCCGCGACAGGCTCTCGGGTTTCATTCCCAGTTTGCCCGCCAGAACAACCTTGCCATAGGGAAGCTCGACACGCGTCGCGCCGCCCGCCTTGTCGCACAACTCAAGGATGAATTCCGAAAGTCGCTCGATCCCGCTTTTTACCTTCAGGTTTTCGATCTGGGTCATCATAGCATCAAAGTGGCCCGAGGCCGCCGACAGAACCGCGTTGCTGATTTCGCGCTCGGCGCCGGGGCAACCGCAAGTGCAATTTACGTCGATGAGCAACATCGAGCAGTTGGTCACGGCCTCAGCCGAAACCGGGCTGCGCCCGCGTTGCAGCGCTGCGATTTCGTCAAAACTGTCGCCCGCCCCGACGGTCGCAAGAATCGCTTCATGCCCGCTTGGGGAAACTCGAAACAGTTTGACCCAACCGGATTGCACGATCTTGATGGCATCCGCCGGCTCATCCTGAAGGCTGATCGTGCTTCCTCGCGAAAAGGTTTTCACCCGCGCTTTCGACAATAGACAAGTTCGGATTGGCTCGGACAATTGTTCGAGCAACGGTAACCCCTGTCCGAAATCCGCCATGCGAATCTTCATGCTTCCCCCTAAATGCGCGTGGAGGCTTATTAGACAGGTTCGCGCTATCGGAAATTGAGGCAGATCAATGCACAAAAAACCGTCACATAGTCCTAAGTTCAGTGCGAAATGAAATCCAATAGACGCATTTTGCAGACAACGCGCCTTAAACATGTGGATTGGCACATATTTACTTTGCGCTCAGCACAATAAGAAAACGCCACGTATGGGGACGCCATGACAACAACAACGATTCGCGCCATTCTTGGAAATCGCCAAGTTTTTTCCGTCTCTCCCGAAACAAGCCTGCGGGACGCGTCCATGTTGATGGCCGACAACGCCATTGGGGCTGTCGCGGTGATGACAAACCAAACCCTAGTCGGGATCCTGACCGAGCGCGATATCGTTTTCCGTGGCGTTGCTCAGGGCCTTCGAACGGATGAGGGCACTGCTGGGAAATGTATGACAGCCGACCCCGTCACCGTTGAAATCGACGATGCCATCTCCGACGCGCTGGCAGCCAAGCTGGGCGACGCCTTCCGTCATCTTCCGGTGATGGACAACGGAAAGTTGTGCGGCATTCTTTCGTTCCGCGATATTCCTGCCGAATACATCATGATGTTCGAACGTTTCCGCGAGATGTCAGCCGCACACGCGGATGACTAGATCCGGGATTGCGAAATCGTGAGCGCGAAACCTGAACGCGGGCCATTGCGACATTACTGCGAATGAGCTTACATCGCAGCGATGGTTAACAGGTGAGGCAAAGCCATGGATCTTCGCGCAATCGGCATGGGCCTCTTGTTTGCCCTGATCTGGTCATCTGCTTTTACGTCGGCGCGCATCATCGTTGCCGATGCTCCGCCCTTCGCGATTTCTGCCATCCGGTTTACCATCGCAGGCATCATCGGTGTCGCGATCGCGCGCGCCCTTGGTCAATCCTGGCACCTGACACGCGATCAATGGCGTGCGACTCTGGTTTTTGGCCTCTGTCAGAACGCGATCTATCTCGGGCTCAATTTCCTCGCCATGACAACCGTCGAAGCCTCTCTGGCCTCGATCATCGCCTCTTCGATGCCGCTCATGGTCGCCCTGGCGGGATGGGTGGTTCTAAAGGAGAAACTCTCGCGCCTCGCGACCTTTGGGCTGGTTCTCGGCTTTGGGGGTGTGATCCTGATCATGGGCACGCGCATCGGCGCAGGTGTCGATATGTTCGGCGTGATCCTCTGCCTGATTGCCGCCGCTGCGCTCACCATCGCCACCCTTGTCATGCGCGGTGCGTCTTCTGGGGGCAACATGATGATGGTCGTCGGTTTGCAGATGTTCGTCGGCGCGGGGGTTCTATTTGTCGCCTCGCTGATTTTCGAAACCTGGGAGTTCAACTGGAACCCCCGGATGCTGACGGCCTTTACCTACACGATCTTTGCACCGGGCCTGCTGGCCACCTGGATCTGGTTTGCCCTTGTCGCCCGTATCGGAGCGGTCCGCGCCGCCACCTTTCACTTTCTGAACCCGTTCTTCGGGGTCGCGATTGCCGCCGCCCTTTTGGGCGAAGCCCTCGGTCTGATGGACATCATCGGGGTTGTGATCATCTCGGCCGGCATCCTTGCCGTGCAGCTTTCGAAACAATCCCACACGCCCAAGTGATCTCCTGTCAGCAGGGTTTGTGCTGACAGTCGGCCGCTGTGCGGCACATAAAGGGCCATGGAACTCCTGTTTGCATATGGTGCGGGTCTCTTGACCCTGATCAACCCCTGCGTCCTGCCGGTCCTCCCGATCGTGCTGGCAACGGCCCTCCAGGCCAGCCGCCTCGGCCCCCTCGTCCTGGCTGCTGGCATGAGCCTCAGTTTCGTTGCGCTTGGGCTTGGTGTCACGACATTCGGTTATGCAGTGGGCCTGAACGAACAGGACATCGCCAAGGCCGGGGCCGTGCTGATGATGGGTTTCGGCCTGATTCTTCTCGTGCCCCGGTTCTCGGCTGCCTTCTCGACCGCCACTGCCGGCGTCGCCGCGTCTGCGGATGCCGGTCTCGATCATGTCGATCGCTCAACCCTGCGCGGTCAGTTCCTTGGCGGTATGCTGCTCGGCGCTGTCTGGAGCCCCTGTGTCGGCCCGACCCTCGGCGGTGCGATTTCCCTGGCCAGCCAAGGAGAAAGCATCGGCTGGGCCGCCGCCATCATGGTCTTCTTTGCCTTGGGCGTCTCGAGCATCATCCTCGGCCTTGGCTACGGTGCGCGTTCGGCCCTGATGCGCAGACAGGCCCTCATGCGCCGTATCGCAACTTCGGCCCGCCCTGCCATGGGGGTCATCTTTGTGGCCGTCGGGGCGATGCTCTTCTTCGAAATCCACCACATCCTCGAAGCCTGGCTGGTGATGAACCTGCCGGCCTGGCTCATCGATCTTTCCGTCTCCCTCTGATCCAGAAAGGACATTTTCATGAAACGTCGTGACTTCCTCCTGATTGCCGCCGCATCCGCCACCCTGCCCCGCGTTGCCTTTGCTGCGATGGATTACACGCCCGGCGTGGTGCAAAAACACCTCGATGCAGGTGACACCGTTTTCCTCGACTTCAAGACAAGCTGGTGCACGACTTGCGCCGCGCAGGAACGGGTGATCAATGCCCTCAAGAGCGAAAATCCCGCCTACGAAAAGAACATCGTCTTCGTGAATGTCGACTGGGATCAATATGCCAAGGCCGAGCTGAGCACGCGCCTGAACATCCCCCGCCGTTCCACCCTCGTGGCCCTGAAAGGCGACAAGGAATTGGGTCGCATTGTCGCCGGAACCTCCAAGGCGCAGATCAAAGGTCTGATGGACACCGCCCTGTCAGCCGCGACCGCCTGACCACTTCGGGTCCGGCGAAAACCGGACCCAACCTAGGCCTCGGCCTGCGCAATCAGCCAGTCGCGCACCCGTTCCGCCTGCGGAATAAGGCGATTGCGCTTGGACCAGACCAGATAAAACCCCGCCCCGGTTTCCCAGGCCCATTCCTTGCGTGCTGCCAGCAGCCCCTGATCGATCAACCGTTCGGTCACATGCCGCCAGCCAAAGGCGAACCCCTCTCCGGCCATGGCTGCCTGCAAGACCAAGGCATAATCGTTCAGCCGCAGACCTGCCTTGGGGGTGCGGTCAGACAGGTCGTGATGCGCAAACCAATCCGACCACGTCGGCCTTTCGCGCACGGGTTCTTCCAGATGGATCAACCGCTCATATAACAGATTCGGAACCGTCTTGAGGTTCACGGCCGCCGCCATCACCTGCGGGCTGGCAATCGGATAGATCACCTCGCGGGCAATCAGAGCGGCATGACAATCCGCCCAATCTCCATACCCTCGCCTTATGCCAAGACTGATGTCTTCAGCATCCAGATCCGGATCACGATCACTGGTCTGAAGCCGCAGGTCGATCCCCGGATGTGCATCGTGGAAGGCCTCGAGACGCGGCACCATCCAGTAGTAGGCAAACGCGGTTGAGGCCGACATGGTCACGTGGTCGTTCTGCCCCCGCTGATGCACCGCGCGTGCAGACGCCAGAATGCGCTCCAAGGCCACGGAAACATCAGCAAACAAACGCTCTCCCGCGGGTGTGAGCGTGACCGACCGATGCGCCCGAAGGAAGAGCTTCACCCCAAGACTCTCTTCCATCTGGCGGATCGCGGCGCTGACGGCGGGTTGCTGAACATTCAGCTCGGTCGCGGCCCTGGTGAATGAACCAAGCCGCGCGGCCGCCTCGAAAAAGATGAGGTGGCGGGGGGATGTCAGAAGTTTCCACAGCTCTTGCATAACTGTGGTTTATTCATTCGATCAGATTTTTCAAGGATCACAAACGCTCTGCCCCGCCGTACCCTGCTCCAATCCAACCTTTCAGGAGCATCTACCCACATGGCACGCCGCGCCCGTTCTTCCCGTTCCCGCGATACTGCGCCCAGCGTCTCTCCGGCATCGCCGCATATCCGGCGCACCCTGCCATTCTTCGATCCGCTGGACGAGGAACAACTCGCGCGCCTCGAAGGCCAGGTCGACTGGATCATGCAGGAGGTCGGCATTGCCTTCCGGGATGATCCCGAAGCCCTGCGCATCTGGAAAGAGGCCGGCGCAAAGGTCGATGGCGATATTGTCCGCGCGCCATCCGACTGGATTCGCAACCTCTGTGCAAAGGCACCTCGTGAATTCACCCAACTCGCCCGCAATCCCGCGCGGTCGGTCAGCATTGGCGGCCAGAACCAGGTGTTCGCCCCGATTTACGGTGCCCCGTTCGTACGCGATCTGGAAGGTGGCCGCCGCTATGGCGACATGGAGAGTTTCGAGAAGCTGGTCAAGCTGACCTACATGCACCCGAACCTGCACCACGGCGGCTTTGTGATCTGCGAGCCCTGTGACGTGCCGGTGAGCAAGCGTCACTTTGACATGCTGTATGCGCATATGACCCTGTCGGACAAACCGCACCTTGGTGCCATCACCGAGATGAGCCGCGCCCAGGACAGTGTCGACATGGCCGAGATCATCTTTGGCGAAGACGTGATGGACGAAAACTGTGTCATCATGGGCAACGTCAACACCAACTCGCCGCTGCTGGTCGACAAGGTCGTGACCGAGGCCATCCGCGTCTACTCGTCCCGTGGGCAGGGCATTATCGTGGTCCCCTTCATCCTGTCCGGCGCGATGGGCCCGGTCTCAACGGCCGCTTCGGTGGCGCAGGCGATGGCCGAAGCCATGATGGTCTGTGCCTTTAGCCAAATCGTCCGCCCCGGCGCGCCCTTTGTTCTTGGCAACTTCCTGTCGTCGATGTCGCTGAAATCTGGCGCCCCCACCTTCGGGATGCCCGAGCCGGTGATGTCGAACTATGCAATTGGCCAATTGGCCCGCCGCGCCGGCCTGCCGCTTCGTTGTGGTGGATCGCTGACCGCCTCGAAGATCGAAGATGCCCAGGCCGCTTACGAAAGCGCCGACTCGATGCACTCGACCATGCTGGCGGGCGCAAACTATGTGCTGCATTCCGCCGGATGGCTTGAGGGCGGCCTGTGCACCGGTTTTGAAAAGCTGATCATGGATGCCGACCGCCTTGGCGGCTACCAGAAGGTGCTCGATCAGGGGCTGGATGTCAGCGACGAAGCCCTTGCCCGCGATGCCTATGGCGAAGTGGACCCCGGCGGTCACTTCCTTGGCTCGGCACACACCATGCGCAACTACCAGATCGCCTTTTATGAACCGAAACTCAGTGACTCCGAAAACGTGGAAAGCTGGGAAGAGGGTGGCTCCAAGGACATGCGCCGCCGCGCCTATGAGCGCTGGAACGAAATGCTTAACCACTACGAGGCCCCGGCCATCGACGAGGCCAAGAAGGAAGAGCTTGCCGCCTATGTCGCCAAGCGCAAGGAGGAGATTCCGGATGCCTGGTATTAAGATCACCGGCCTGCGCGCCACGCCGATCAATATCCCGCTGGAAAAACCCATGTGGTGGACCGGCGGGCACTATCCCGGCACCTCGAAAACCATCATCGAGGTGGAAACCGATCAGGGTCTCGTCGGACTGGGCGAGGCCCCTTCGGTGGATGTGGTCGAAACCATCCGCGCCATGGGCGAACGTCTGATCGGGGCCGATCCCCTCGATATTGCAGGATGTGAATCCCTGTGTGTCCCGCCCTGGCAGATCGTTCAGAACACGGATGACTCCAGCGTTGTGAAAGCCTTTGGGGCCATTGAGATCGCTCTGTGGGATTTGCGCGGCAAGGTCTCGAACGAGCCGCTCTATCGCCTGCTGGGCGGCGCGGTGCGCAAGGACATTCCCTTTACCGAGTATTTCGGCTTTCGCGAAGGCGGCGAGATGGACCCGCAGGCCATTGCCGATTACTGCCTGCGCATGCACGAAGAACACGGCTCGACCATGTTCGAAGGCAAGCTGATCCTCGGCGACCCGGAGCTTGAGATCGACACGGTCAAGGCCATCCGGGAAACGCTCGGACGCAAGGCGATGATCCGCCTCGACAGCAACATGCAATGGTCCCTGCCGACTGCAATCCGCGTCTTCCGCGAAATCGAACCCTACGACATTCGCAACTACGAAGACCCAGTGGCCACCTTCGAAGAGATGGCAGAACTGCGCAAACATTCGTCGATCCAGATCTCGACCCACGTGCCCGATATCCGCCGCGCCGTTGCGCTTGGCGCGCCTGACTATATCGTCACCAATTTCGCGGTTCTCGGTGGCATCGCCCGCGCCGTGCGCTTCATTGGGGCCTGCGAGGCCATGGGCGTCGGCTTTTGGTGCTACTCGGGTGATGCCGGTATCGCGACGGCCGGCTACCTGCACATGAAGGCCGCTATGCCGTGGATCACCGAACCCAGCCAATCGCTGTTCCGCTGGCAGATTGGCGACGTGATCGAGGGTGGACCGTTCCGCCAGACCAACAACACGATCCGCGTACCGGAAGGCCCCGGCCTTGGGGTCACGCTGGATCGCGATGCCCTTGCCCATTGGCACAACCATCTCGTCGAGAACGGACCTCTCGACCATTTCCATGACCCCGCAATGCCCGGCCGTTTCCGCCGGTTGCCCCTGAACTGAGGACGCACACATGTCAGACAACTTTGCGCAATCCACGCTGAACATTCACAAGGAAGAAGGCAGCACCGACAAGAAACTCCCGTCCCACGCCAAGGTCGTGGTGATCGGCGGCGGCGTCGTGGGCTGTTCGATCCTATTCCACCTTGCCAAGTTCGGCTGGAAAGATGCCGTGCTGCTTGAACGTGACGAGCTGACCTCCGGGTCCTCGTGGCACGCAGCGGGCCAGATTCACACGATCTCGTCCGACCCCAACATCTCGCGCCTGCAATCCTACACCATCGACCTCTACAAAGAGATCGAGGAAACCTCGGGCCACAGCGTTGGCCTGCATATCACCGGCGGTTTCTACCTCGCGTCGAACAAGACATGGTACGACTACCTCAAGCGCGAACGGTCGAAGGCGCGCTATATGGGTCTGAACCAAGAATTCATCAGCCCCGAGGAAGTCGCGGAACGTCACCCGCTGATCGACCCCAAACACTACTATGCCGCGCTGTGGGACGATCAGGACGGCGATCTCGATCCGTCGGGCGCAACCTATGCCTTTGCCAAGTCGGCCAAGGTGCATGGCGCACAGTATTTCACCCATTGCGGCGTCACCGCGATGAGCCAGCGCCCTGACGGCAGCTGGGACCTGACCACGCCCAAGGGTGTGATCAACGCCGAGCACGTGGTGAACTGCGGTGGCCTGTGGGCACGTGAAGTGGGCCATATGTCGGGCATCAACCTGCCGGTGCAGCCGATGGAGCACCACTACCTGATCACCGACAAGATCGACGCCGTCGTGAACCACGGCTCGCGCCTCCCGGCCGGTATCGACTACGAGGCCAACATCTACTTCCGCCAGGAACGTCAGGGCATGCTTCTGGGCACCTACGAGCCCAAGGGCACGCCATGGAAAGTAGACGGCACACCTTGGGACTTCGGCCACGAACTCCTGCAACCTGATCTCGACCGCATTGCCGACCGTCTGGAAATGTCCTTTGAACGTATCCCCGCCATTGGCGAGGCCGGGATCAAGGACATGATCAATGGCCCCTTCACCTTTGGCCCCGACGGCAACCCGATGATCGGTCCGGTTCCGGGCATGAAGAACTATTGGGTCGCCGTGGGTGTCATGGCGGGCTTCTGCCAGGGTGGCGGCGTCGGCCTGACCATGGCGGAATGGATGATCGACGGCGAACCCTCCATCGACGTCTGGGCAATGGATGTGGCCCGCTTCGGCGAGTTCGCGACACCCGACTGGGGCACCATCAAGTCGACCGAAAACTACGAACGTCGTTTCGTGATGACCTTCCCGAACGAAACCCTGCCCAAAGGCCGGATGCAAAAGACCACCGCTCTCTATGACCGACTGGTTTCCAAGGGGGCCCGCATGGGCCAGGGCTTTGGCCTCGAAAATGCCCTGTGGTTCGCTGACAGCCCCGAAGACGCCCATGAAGAGCCGACCTTCGAGCGCAACCGCTCTCACGACTATGTCGCGCGCGAAGTCAAAGCGGTGCGCGAAGCCGTTGGTGGTATCGAGATCGCCAACTTCGCCAAGCACGAGTTCAAGGGCGCCGGTGCGCGCGCCTACCTCGACCGTGTGCTGGCTGGCTATGTTCCGAAACCGGGCCGCCTGACGCTGACGCCGATGCTGACCCCCAAGGGCAAACTCTATGGCGATCTCACTGTGGCTTGCCTTGCCGAGGATCACTTCATGCTCTTCGGGTCCGGCGCAATGCAGGAGGCACACCGCCGTTGGTTCGAAAAAGACCTGCCCAACGATGTGACCTATGCCAACGTCTCTGACGACTGGCATGGTATTGCCCTGTCCGGCCCCAAGTCGCGAGAGCTTCTACAACGCATCACCCGCGATGACGTCTCGGGCGAGGCCTTCAAGTTCCGCGACCTTCGCCAGACCTTTGTCGGCGGCGTGCCGGTCATCCTCAACCGGATCAGCTTTTCCGGTGAACTTGGCTACGAGATTTACTGCAAACCGCAGTACCTTCTGCGCCTTGCCGAAGCCATTGAAGAGGCTGGCAGCGACCTTGGCTATCGCTGGTATGGTGCCCGCGCGCTGATGTCGATGCGCCTTGAAAAGGGCTGGGGTGTCTGGACCCTCGACTTCCGCCCCGACTTTGACGCCGTGGAATCCGGAATGGACGTTTTCATCAACTGGAAGAAGGATTTTGTCGGAAAAGAAGCGACTCTGGCCGCGAAAGAGGCAGGCGCCAAGCGCAAACTCGTGACAATGACCATCGACGTGGACGGCATTGACGTGTCGAACGACGAGGCGATCCTCAAGGATGGCGAAGCCGTAGGCTACATCTCGTCGGGCGGATATGCCCACCACGCGAAGAAGTCGATGGCAATGGGCTATGTCACGGCAGAACACGCTGCGGCAGGCACCAAACTACAGGTGGAGATCCTGGGTGAATTCTACGACGCGGAAGTCCTGGGCGCACCCATCTACGACGCCAACGGCGCAAACATGCGCGCCTGAGTCCAGTGCGGAGGATAGTGACATGACCAAACCCATGAACCTGTCCACTGCGGCGGCGCAACCGGTCCATACGGTTGCGCCCAAGAAATACGTGTTCCTGATCCAGGAAGAGTTTTCGCATCTCTCCTTTACCTGTGCCGTCGAAGCCCTTCGCATGGCCAACGGCTATCGCGGCAAGCACTACTACGACTGGCACATCGTCAGCGAATCCGGCGAACCGGTCCGCGCATCCAACGGCATTGCGGTCAGCGTGGACGGCGGCCTGCGAGAGTTGGATCGACGTGAGAACCTGTTGGTCGTCGGCGGTGACAACGTCGAGATTCACAGCACAACCCGCATCCTGAACTGGCTGCGCCGCGAAGCCCGTCGCGGCGTTACCGTCGGAGGAATCGGCAGTGGGGCCTATACCATGGCCCGTGCAGGATTGCTCATTGACCGCCCTGTCACGACACACTGGGAATACCACAAGACCTTTACCGAGGTTTTCCCGGCGGTAGACCTTCAGGAAACCCTCTATTCGATCGATACCGACCGCATGACATGTGCTGGCGGTGCTTCCTCGATGGACTTCATGCTCGCCCTGATCGAACGTGATTTCGATCGTGAACTGGCAAACGTCGTCTCCGAAAAGATGGTCTACACCAACCCCCGTAGCCATTTTCACACCCAACGCCTGTCGTTGCAAATCCGTGCGGGTGCGCGTCACACCAAGTTCGCGGACGCGATCGAGATCATGGCGCAAAACATCGAAGAGCCGCTTTCACCTGTCGAAGTGGCCGAACGTGTTGGGCTGTCGGGCCGCCAGCTTGAGCGCCTGTTCAAGAAACATCTGAACACCACTCCCAAGACCTACTACACCGGTCTGCGTCTCCAGAAGGCGCGGGAACTCTTGTTCCATACAAACATGAGCCTCGCTGAGATTTGCTTTGCCTGTGGCTTCAACTCACAGACGCATTTTTCCAAGAGCTACCGCGCTAAATTTGGCGTCTCTCCCAGCCGCGACAACGGGCGCCTCTAGTTCAGAAGCGCTTCCACTTCGCGGGTGATCGCACCAGAGAGAGGCTTGGTTCTCGACCCATAGGTTTTCACCACGGTCCCGTCGGGGCCAATCAGAACCTTGTTGAAATTCCAGCGGGGTACAAAGCCGACCTCGGTCCTGAGAGACCGGAAAAACGGATGCGCATCCTTGCCTTTGACATGGGTGATCCCGGTCATCGGCAAATCAAGGCCGAACTGCGTCTCGCAGAATTCCTTGACCTTACCTTCGTCCGCCAGTTCCTGCTTGAAGTCGTTTGACGGCACCGCCAGCACCACAAGCCCCTTGTCGCGATAACGATCGTACAGATCCTGAAGCTGGCTATATTGCTTGGTATAGCCACAGCGTGACGCGGTATTCACAACCAGAACCGGCTGACCTGACCATTGTGACAAGGTCAGTTCACCGCCATCTATGTTGTCAAACGGCGCATCCAGCTCAAGGGACCATGCAGGCATGGCCGAAAGGAGGATCGCGAAAACGGCGGCTGTAAAACGGGACATGTCTTTTTCTCCTGTTGAAAACTCTACGTTCAAAACGGGTCTTTGGATCAACATGCTTTGAAGCCATTGAAATATTTCTTGGACTTCCCCATTCGGACGCCATCTAATGCCCAGCGGAAACAAAAAGGGGGAGACGCGCATGACCACCTACCATCGCAATCCTGACGCCATCGCGGCGCTTACGGACGAACAGTTCTGGGTCACGCAGGAAAACGGCACCGAGCGGCCCGGCTCGGGTAAACTGCTCTACAACAAGGACCCGGGCATCTATGTCGATGTCGTCTCTGGCGAGCCTCTGTTTGCCTCGTCCGACAAGTACGAATCTGGCTGCGGCTGGCCCAGCTTCACCAAACCGATCGAGACGGCGCACGTGACCGAACATCGCGACACCACGCACGGAATGGTGCGGACCGAGGTGCGCAGCAAACACGGTGACAGCCACCTAGGCCATGTCTTTCCGGACGGTCCGATGGATCGAGGCGGCCTGCGCTATTGCATCAATTCGGCAAGCTTGCGGTTCGTGCACCGCGATGACATGGAGGCCGAAGGATATGGGGCTTATCTGGACCAGGTTGAGGAGATCTAGAATGACGGAACGTGCAGTTTTGGCCGGCGGATGTTTCTGGGGCATGCAGGATCTGATCCGCAAGATGGATGGCGTTATCTCGACCCGCGTGGGCTATACCGGTGGCGACGTGGCGAATGCCACCTACCGCGACCACGGCACCCACGCCGAAGGGATCGAGATCAACTTCGATCCCGCGCGGATCAGCTATCGCAAGATTCTTGAGTTTTTCTTCCAGATTCACGATCCGACCACCCCGAACCGTCAGGGTAATGACCTTGGGATGTCCTACCGATCAGCCATCTACTTCACCAGCGAAGACCAGAAGGCCATCGCTCTGGATACCATTGCCGACGTCGATGCCTCGGGTCTCTGGCCCGGCAAGGTGGTGACCGAGGTCGAACCGGTGGGCGATTTCTGGGAGGCCGAAGACTACCATCAGGATTATCTCGAGAAGAACCCCAACGGCTATACCTGCCACTTCGCACGCCCTGACTGGGTGCTGCCGAAGCGGGAAACCGCGTAGTTGATCCAAAGGTCATGCCCGGCCGTAATCCGGGCATGGCCTATCAAACTCTGCGCCTCATTCTGGGCGATCAGCTTACCCACACCCTCCCCATTCTTGAACAGGGCGATCCATCAACGGATATCGTTCTGATGGCAGAGGTTCATTCCGAAGCCACCTATGTGCGCCACCACAAGAAGAAGATCGCGCTGATCTTCTCTGCGATGCGCCACTTTGCAGAGGAACTCCGCGAAGCTGGCTGGACGGTTCTCTACTTTGCCTATGATGGTGCGCAAGCGGTTCCCGATCTTTTCAAGGCCGTTGAAACCGCACTATCCATTCACGATTTCGCCTCCGTATCAATCACTGAACCAGCGGAATTCAGGCTTCTAGAAGAAATCAAACAGTGGTCCGACAGGCTTGAATGCCCTGTCGACATTCTCCCCGATCCCCGCTTTCTGTGCGACCACGCGACCTTTCAAAACTGGGCCAAGGGCCGCAAACAGCTTCGGATGGAGTACTTCTACCGCGAGATGCGGCGTGCCCATGAGGTCCTGATGTCGGATGGATCACCCATTGGCGGAAAGTGGAACTATGACGCCGAGAATCGCCGCCCTCCTTCAGACGGACTAGATGTTCCGCCGCCCTTCAGGGCGTCCCCCGACCAGATCACGCAAGAAGTTTTAGCCCTCGTCGAAGATCACTTTCCCGAACACTTCGGCGATCTGCATCCGTTCCACTTTGCAGTAACCCGCACAGATGCTTTGGCCGTTCTCGACCATTTCATAACGACCCGCCTGCCCCTGTTCGGAACCTATCAGGACGCGATGGTTCAGGACGAGCCATGGATGTTTCATAGCCACCTGAGCTTTTACCTGAACTGCGGCCTTCTGGTGCCGATGGAGTGCATCCGTGCAGCCGAGGCGGCCTACCATCGCGGCACAGCGCCCTTGAACGCCGTCGAAGGGTTCATCCGTCAGATCCTCGGATGGCGGGAATACGTGCGTGGCCTCTACTGGCTCCGGATGCCCGGCTACGCGTCCGAAAATGCCCTGAACGCCCAGCGCCCATTGCCTGCAATGTACTGGGGAAAGCCAACGCAAATGAACTGTGTACAACAGAGCATCGACCAAACCTGGAAGTGGGCCTACGCCCACCATATTCAACGGCTCATGGTTCTTGGCAACTTTGCCCTGCTTGCCGGCCTCTCCCCAAAAGAGGTCAATGAATGGTACCTCATCGTCTATGCCGATGCCTTCGAATGGGTGGAATTGCCCAACGTGTCGGGCATGGTTCTGTTTGCCGATGGCGGCCTGCTGGCGTCCAAGCCATATGCTGCCAGCGGCGCATACATCAACCGCATGTCAAACTATTGCACATCCTGCCGCTATAGCCCGACGCGCAAGAACGGCCCTTCGGCCTGTCCCTTCAACTATCTCTATTGGGATTTCCTTGATCGCAACGCAGAGGGCCTGTCAGGCAACCCGCGCCTCGCGATGCCATACCGAACCCTCGCGCGCATGAGCGAAGACAAACGTCAGGCCATCCGCGATGACGCCGCACGTTTCTTCAAGTCTCTGGACAACGGCGAGGTGGTCTAGCGACCAGTACCGATCATGAGAGGCAGATGGCCGTTCTTGCGCATCCGGCGCACCAGCTGACGTTGTGCCTTGCGCGTCGGAATGGGCGCGGCAGGTACTCGCGGCTTTCCCGCGGCCAGCTCGGGGAAGATCAGCCGGATTTCCTCGCGGGCCGCTTCAGACAGGGCACCCCATGCCTGAGCCCCCGTATAAAGGCTCTCACTCGGAGCGCCTTCGGCAAAAACAATTTCATGCCCGTCAAACAGCAGATGCACATAGTCCACCTCAAGGGCCTCTTCATCCAGGGCAATCCCGGGCATCCCCACAAGGCAGATGGCAGGCACCAGAACCTCGGCCTCACCAAACATGCGGCGGGCAATCGGCGTGGACACCAGCATCCGATGCTGCCGTGACACCCGCAGGTCGCGCAGCGGAAGCCCCTGACCCAGCGCACCCGCGCGGATCAGCACGGGGCGATATCGCGGTTCCGCTGCCATCTGCGCCTCTGTCACCTCGCGCCGCCCAATCCATCGCACAGGTTTCAGGCCCTCCGACGTCTTCACCAGATCCCCAATCCGGATATCACGCGCCCGACGTATCCCCATGTCGGTTTCGATCCCGGTATCCCCGGCAAAACAAACCATCAGTTCAATATTGTCGACGATTGCCCCAAGGCTGTTGTCCGGCCCCAGCTCGGTCATGCGCAGGGTATAGTCCCCCGCCGCCGGGAAGGTGACGGGCAGTTGGTAGCCGGTAAAGCTGTTGGCAGTGGGCAAAATGGTGGTCGAGGCGATCACGGCACCGGTGTCGTCAAGGATCTCGACGGTAAACCCCTCGGAACCTGCTTGCCCTAGGGACGCGTTCCGCAAAGCGACATCAAGCGTCAGCGTCGTTGTCGTGGCATAGTCAACCGTGAAGGTCTGCTCCATGACGGTTGTCTGACCAGAGCGCCCGTCCATCTCGGCAACGCGGTTCGACGACCCGTTTCCAAGATAGGCAGATTCGCTATAGCTGGTCTCGAGATCATTTCCCGACCAGCCAGTGCTGCCACCGTCAAAAGTGCCGTTGATGATAAGGTTCTTGGGAGGCATGAAAATCCTGCGCGCGCAATTGCTCGGAACCAATCATCGCGCAGGACTGTGCAATCAGGCGGGCCGTCTCGTGGCAATTCCAAGACCACGAGACCCCCTGTTACTCGGCCGCAATCCTTGGGCGCCCCGATGCCTCAACGGTGATCGTGCCCTCGATGAACACTTCACGCCCTTCGGCCTCTGCGGTCTTCAGATCCCGCAAAACCGTCACCCGAATTCCCTCGGCTCCCGCTTGCACCGCTTCCTTCTGGGCCAGTGCCGACAGATGTGTTTCAAGCAGGCTCAGCGCCTCTTCCGCTTCGGCAAAGTCCTTTGGTCCATCTTCCAGATGCACCCGGAATCGCCCTTCGGCAGGGGCCGAAACCTCGCCACTCCGACGGATGGTGACGCGCCCGACAACCGCACCCACGGCGTTTGCAACGCCGGCATGGGTGGGCAGCTCCATCTGACACCCAAGCCTTTTTCCGACCGCCGGATAATAGCTAGGCGCAGAGGCCCCAAGTCCGATAACCGGCTGGTTCAGACCCGCATCCAGACGCACCAAGCCACGGTGCCCGTCAAGACCGCGCTGCATCAGGACATGTCGCGCCAACTGTTCGGGCGGCAATCCGAAATCGGCTTCTTCTTCTGCAAAAGCAGTCTCTAACAAGGCCAAAACCGTTTGTTCGGTCAGCTGGTCCACGATGATCCGCGCCATGTCTTTCGGATCAGGCGCCAGCATGTTGCCGCTGCCGGTACGACGACGTCCGAACAACGACAGCGCCTTTTCGGCCGCCTCCCTGTCCCATGCGTCCACATTGCCCAAAGCGTGACTTGCATCCGAGGGTGTCACCCCCGCCACCTGAACAAGACCACGCTCAACCAACCGGCGCAGGGCCTTGATCTCCATCCGGGTGCGCAGCACATCACCAAGGGGATGTACCTTGTCACCGATCCGCTCCAGCAGTGTCGCCTCTCGTGGCGCGAGCCCGTCAGCCCGAAGCCCGGGAACCGCGCGCACGAACCGCGCATCATATTCCCCCGGCGTCGCATTGCGCACTTGCTGATCCAACGCCTTGTGAACAACCTCCGGTGCATCCATCGCCACAAGAGAAACCGGCAACACGCGGCGCGGTCCAAGCGTCACACCGCCCTTGAGGCCTTCGCTGATAAAATGCACCTCGCTGTCACCCCCAAGACCCGTGGTACGCATCGCCACGGCCTCGACCATCGTACGATAGGGGCCAACCCGAGCGCCGTCCGGATCAATCGCTGGCCGGCCATCTCGCAGCACCGCGACGTCTGTCGTCGTACCGCCGATGTCCGACACCAGCGCATCCTGCGCCCCGGTCATCCAGCGCGCCCCGACGATGGACGCCGCCGGACCGCTCAGGATCGTTTCAATCGGCCGTTCGCGCGCAAATCCTGCCGAGATCAAGGCCCCATCACCCCGCACCACCATCAGCGGCGCAGTCACCCCCAACTCACCCAGCCGGGCCTCGGCACGTGAAATCAGACGATCAATCATCCCGATCAACCGCGCATTCAAAACCGCCGTCATCGCCCGCTTGGGGCCGTTCAACTTCGAAGACAGGTGATGCGAACAACTGACAGGGCGCTCCGCGATCTGCTGCACCATTTCCATCGCGCGCTGCTCATGCGCCGGGTTGCGCGTGGCAAATTGCGCGGCCACCGCATAGCCGGAAACCTCGCGCCCATGCGCCTCAAGCCACTGGCGCAACGTCTCTTCATCCAGGGCGGTTTTCTGGTCACCCGCATGATTGTGCCCGCCCGCCAAAACAATCGCCGGATCACCGGCCAACGCATCCAACAGCCCGTGCTTGGCCAGGTCGTCTTCCTTGAAACCGATCAGGATCAGCGCAACCCGCCCCCCCTGGCCTTCGACCAGAGCATTGGTTGCAAGCGTTGTCGACAGCGAGGCCAGAACAATCTCGCCCGGGTCCACCTCGGCCTGCGCCAAAACGGCTTCAACGGCCTTGCCAATCCCCTCGGCAAGATCGTGGCGCGTGGTCAGGGACTTCGCCGAGGCAATGACCTCTCGCTCGTCACGGATCAACACCGCATCCGTATAGGTTCCGCCGGTATCGACGCCCAAAGACAATGCCATCGCCTGTTTCCTTCCTGTTCGCCCCCTCCCGATGCCACGGAGGGATGCTTCATGCCTGCCTGTTTGCGACCCCTGCAAGACGTTCTTCTGCCCATGCCGCGGCCTCGGCAACGGTCTCATCAGGATCGCCCTTAAGGCTCTGCACCTGCGCCAGAAATCCGCGATCCCCACTGTTGCCAATGGCATATAGAACATTGCGCACAAAACGGTTCCGGCCGATCCGCTTGATCGGTGACCCGGAAAACTTGGCACGGAAGGTCGCATCGTCAAGCGCGGCCAGCTCGGCCAATGGGGGCGCGATCAGATCATCGCGGGCATGGTACTTCACCTCGCGCGCCTCAATCGCGAACTTGTTCCAGGGGCAGGCCGCAAGACAGTCATCACACCCGTAAATCCGGTTCCCGAGCTTCGGCCGCAATTCGGGATCAACCGGACCGTGATGCTCGATCGTCAGATAGGAAATGCACCGACGCGCATCGATCTTGCCCGGGGCCGGAAACGCCTTGGTCGGGCAGGCATCCAGACAAGAACGGCACGACCCACAATGATCGATTTCCGCTGGATCAGTCTCTAATTCCACCGTTGTGAAGACCGAGCCGATAAAGAACCACGACCCAAGATCCCGACTCACAAGATTGGTATGCTTGCCCTGCCAACCGAGACCCGCCGCCTGCCCCAGCGGTTTCTCCGGCACCGGCGCGGTATCCACGAAAACCTTCACTTGCGTCGCGTCGCCCGTCTCGGCGATCAACCAACGCGCCAGCCGCTTCAGGCGTTTCTTGACCGTGTCGTGGTAATCCTTGTTCTGCGCATAGACCGAGATCGCGCCACGATCCTTCAACCCGTGCACATGGGTCGGATCATGATCTGGGGTATAGCTTTCCCCCAACATGATGATCGACCGCGCCTCAGGCCAGAGCACCGCCGGATTGCCGCGCCAGTGCGTCCGCTCGGCAAGCCACCCCATCTGCCCGTGATAGTCTTGCGCCAGGAATCCCGCCAATCCCGCAGGCACATGCCCAACCGCGTCCGGCCGGCAGATGCGACACAGGTCAAACCCGATCGCCTGCGCCTCGCTCACAAGTTGCGCTTTTAATTCAGCCGTCACTCACCCGGTCCTTCTTCTTGGACGAAATACCACGGGGGAAAGGGTGGCCTTGCCCGGCAAGGGCAACCTTGGGGGCAGCGCCCCCTGCTCCCGGTTCAGAAATCAAGATCCGCATAATGTGCGGGCGGCGGAAACCCCGGAATCTGATCCGCCAGAATCGACCGGAACGCCGGACGCGACTTGATCTTGGCATACCAGTCCTTGACCACGGCCGAGCGATTCCAGTCCACATCCGAGATATAATCAAGCGACGACAGGTGCGCAGCGGCGGCGAAATCCGCCATCGACATACTGTCCCCTGCCAGCCAGCGTCGGTGATCCAGCAGCCAGGTCATGTAGTCGAGGTGATACTTGATCTTCTGGGCCCCCGCCTTGACGTTGCGGCTATCGGGATACCCCTGCCCCATCAGCTTCTTGTTCACCCGTTCATACAAGAGCTTCGAGGTCACCTCGTGATGGAACTTGTCATCGAACCACGCCACGAGGCGCCGCACCTCGTAACGCGCATCCACGTCCCGCGGCATCAGCGTCGGCTCGGGGTATTTTTCCTCAAGGTATTCACAGATGGCGCCGCTGTCGGCCATCATCTTGCCGTCCATCTTGAGGACAGGCACTTTCGCTGCCGGATTGCGGCGCAGGAAATCCGGGTCCTGCTCCCAGTACCGCTCTTCAACCAGCTCAACTTCGATCCGCTTTTCCGCAAGTGTCAGACGCACCTTACGGCAGAAAGGGGACAGAGGAACGTGGAACAGGCGATTCATGTGGGCATCACGGTAACTATTGGAGGTTGTTCCTCAATATCCCGTTCTCCCGCGTTTGTTCAATCCTCGAAACACCGCGAGCGGCCATCCCGGCGGATCGTCTCCGCCCCGTCCCGAATACGGGCAGCGCGCGCACGTAACGTCTTGCCGGGTCTCGAGGCGGAATACGTCTTGGGAGATGGCAGCACAGCAGCCAGTTGCGCAGCCTGTGCCGGGGTGAGTTTTTCCGGTCCAACCTTGAAATAATGCCGCGAGGCGGCTTCGACACCGAACACGCCTTCGTCAAATTCGGCAACGTTCACATAGACCTCAAGTATCCGTCGCTTGCTCCAGGCAATTTCAACCAAGGGGGTCAGCAGGGCCTCAAGCGCCTTTCGCCCCCAGCTGCGCCCCTGCCACAGGTAGACGTTCTTGACCGTTTGCTGGCTCAGGGTCGATGCCCCGCGGCCACTGCCGTCTGCCAACGCCGCGCGGATTGCCTTGATGTCAAACCCCCAATGCTCGCAGAAATTCGCATCTTCCGCAGCCACGACCGCGCGCAACATCACCGGTGCGACCTCCTCGATCGGCACCCATTCCTTGTCCAGCCGCCCAAGGCGCTGTTTCTCGGAATACATCGTCCAGGTCATTGGCGGATTGATCACGATATAGATCAGGACGGCAAAAATTGTCAGCGACACCCCCCAAACCGTGCCACGGCGCAGCGCACGTCGAACACGTCTCCAGACCTGCTGGCGCAGGGTCAACTCCGGTGCCGATTTGCCCTTTTTTTTCGCCATGAATCCCTGCTGCTCAAAATCTGCACCGGGGATAAGCTGCCGCAAGCGTCAAGGCAACAGGTTGCATTGCCTCACGGCGAACAAGCCCAGACAATGACGCGGCAGTTATAGCCATAGTCCATACAATAGCTCATCGCCGCACTCTCGGCGAGCTCGCGGGTCCTGTCCCAGGCCCAGCCCCACCCGCCGTTGTCAGCCTCTGCCATTGCCCCGCAACTATTGTAGAACGTGCGCACATTCGTGCAGTTCCAGCCGCATCCAGACTGGGCCGCATTATAAGCCGCTTCTTCGGAAACATGGCTATGTGCCCAGCCATAGGCTCCGTTGGGTCCTATTCCGACAGCGCCCCAGCAATATTCATAGCCGCATTGTCCGGCGGCAGCCCCTTGTGCCAGCCCCGAAGCCAACAGGCCCACAAGGGCCAGGCGTTTCACTTTTCGCATGACATCCTCCCCTTTTGTGTCCCAAGCATACGCGAGGTTCGCATATCCACAAAACGACAAGCTATTTCTGCTTGGCCCGACTCTGCTTTTGTTCCCACTGCACACGCCGTATCAGGCCGGAATGGAACATTGCCGGAGTTTCCGCACATTTTTCGATCAGGAGCTGCCCTGGAATCAGGCTGTAGCCGAAGAACTCCATGAGAGACTCGTGTTTCGAAAGCACGGCGTTTACCTGCTCCCACTCCGAAAAGGACAGAAACGCATGGTGGCGCGGCGACAAATCCATGATTTCGGAGAGCGGATCATTGCCTTTACCGGCAATGGTTTCCCGCGCCTTGACCTCAAGTCCGAGCGCCCGATTCACAATGGTCGGATCTTCGCAAAAGTCCTCGTAGCGCATACGTGGAAACTCGGGGTGTGCCTCGCTTCCCTCTTTCAGAGCTTGCGCTCTCAGTACCCAGGACTCTGCCGCCCTTGCCAACATGGGCGGTCGAAGCGGCGGAGTGTTGTAGTTGAAAAGAATCGACGCGATGAAGCTGTAGGGGCTGGCGATTGAAAACAGGCAACGCGCCTCTTCGCCAAAAGAGTTCAAAATCGACGTCACCCGCAAGATGTTTGGCGGCGAGCACTCGATAAACAGGTCTTTCCCGGCCTGCCGCGCCAAGTCGCTCCACGCGTCCCTGATTTCCGGCCAGGGCATGTCGTGGTCGGCCTTCCACTGATCTTTGCGCATGATCTTACGAACGCCGGGTGCCATCTGACCTTCGTTATTTCCAAAGGGAGGCAGATAGCCGTTTGTTTGGGTTTCAAGATATTGGCCAATGATAGTCGAGCCGGAATTGTTGGGACTAAACAGAAAAAGGAATTTTATCGACATGCGAACGTGCCTCGAAAATGGAAAACGGGGCCCGAAGGCCCCGCCAAAATTCCTTTATTCTGCCGGAACAGCTTCCGGCTCTTCCGAAAGCGGCGCCGGCAGGTGCGCCAGCATTTCCTTCGGACAGACCTGAAGGAAGTTGGCCTTTTCGATATCCCAGTGTTGAAGGATATCCGCACCCTTGCGGCTACCGGTTTCCGCGACATGGCGTTCGATCAGGCCCTTGAGCTGATCTTCCCAGTGCTGCACCGCGACCGGACAGGTCACCAGCGTCTCGAGGTTCATCATGTCGGTTGCCTTGCCTTCCGGATCGTAGAGATAGGCCATGCCACCGGTCATACCCGCGCCAAAGTTGGCACCGATCGAACCGAGGATCACGGCAACGCCACCGGTCATGTATTCGCAACCACACGCGCCGCAGCCTTCGATGACCACCTTGGCGCCCGAGTTCCGCACCGCGAAACGTTCGCCTGCACGGCCTGCCGCAAAGAGGAAACCATCGGTGGCACCGTAAAGCACCGTGTTGCCAATGATGGTATTGTCTGACGCGGTCAACGGGCTGGCCATCGGCGGGCGCACAACAACCGTACCACCCGACAGACCCTTGCCGACATAGTCGTTTGCATCGCCCGAAACCTCGATCTTGAGGCCCGGAGCCGCGAAGGCACCAAGAGACTGACCGGCAGACCCGGTGAGTTTCACCGTCAGGTGATCCTCTTGCAGCGCGTTGCGCATGCCGAAGTTGCGGACGATATGCGAGGACGTGCGCGTGCCCACGGTGCGGTGCGTGTTCTGCACCGCATAGGACAGCTGCATCTTTTCACCGTCTTCAAGGAAGCGGTGCGCATCACGTACGATTTCCGCGTCCAGCGTATCCGGAACCGCGTTACGGTCCTTGTTGCGATCATAAACGATGTCCTTGGCACCATCGACGGTGATCAGGAGCGGGTTGAGATCGAGATCATCAAGATGCGCCGAACCACGCGACACCTGCGCCAGAAGGTCGGCACGGCCAATCACTTCGTCCAGCGAGCGGGCACCGATCGAGGCGAGGATTTCACGAACTTCCTGAGCGTAGAAGGTGATGAGGTTCACAACCTTGTCCGCCGAACCGGTGTATTTCGCACGCAGCTCAGGGTCTTGCGTACAGACGCCAACCGGACAGGTATTCGACTGGCACTGACGCACCATGATACAGCCCATCGCGATCAGAGCGGCAGTACCAATGCCGTATTCCTCGGCACCCATCATCGCAGCCATGACAATGTCACGACCGGTCCGCAGGCCACCATCGGTCCGCAGGGTGACGCGGTCGCGCAGGTTGTTCATCGCCAGAACCTGATGCGCTTCGGTCAGACCCATCTCCCACGGCAGACCCGCGTATTTGATCGAGGTCGCCGGCGACGCACCGGTACCACCGTTGTGGCCCGAGATCAGGATGATGTCGGCTTTTGCCTTGGCCACACCGGCCGCAATCGTGCCAACGCCCGAAGACGCCACCAGCTTCACCGTCACTTTGCAACGCGGGTTGATCTGCTTCAGGTCATAGATCAGCTGCGCCAGGTCTTCGATCGAATAGATATCGTGGTGCGGAGGCGGCGAGATAAGGGTCACACCCTTGGTCGAGTGACGCAGGCGCGCAATCAGGTCGGTCACTTTCATGCCCGGCAGCTGACCACCCTCACCCGGTTTCGCACCCTGGGCGACCTTGATCTCAAGTTCTTCACACTGGTTCAGGTATTCGGCAGTCACACCGAAACGGCCCGAAGCCACCTGCTTGATCTTGGCCGACGGGTTGTCGCCGTTCGGCTCGGGAACGAAGTGTGCCGGATCTTCCCCGCCTTCACCCGAGTCAGACTTGGCACCGATCCGGTTCATCGCCACGTTCAGCGTCTTGTGTGCCTCTGGGCTAAGCGCGCCCAGCGACATGCCCGGCGTCACGAAACGCTTACGGATCGCGGTGATCGACTCGACTTCTTCGATCGGCACCGGCTTGCCCAGCGCCTTGATGTCGAGAAGATCACGCAGATGGATCGGCGGGTTGGCCTGCATCGCCTTGGAGTAGTTCTTCCAAAGCTCGTAGGATGCACGGTTACAGGCCGCCTGCATCATGTGCATGGTCTGCGCGCCCCAGGCATGGGTCTCGCCCGATTTCCGCGCCTTGTAGAAACCACCAATCGGCAGCACGCTTGTGCCTTCACCAAAGGCCTGGGCATGGATTTCCGCCACCTTGGTCTGGATACCGCTGACACCGATACCCGAGATACGCGAGGTCATGCCGGGGAAGTATTCAGCGCACATCGCACGCGACAGGCCGACGGCTTCAAAGTTCAGGCCACCGCGGTAGGAAGACACAACCGAGATACCCATCTTCGCCATGATCTTGAGAAGACCCTGGTCGATGGCATCGCGATAACGGGCAACAGCCGTCGTTAGATCAACATCCAACAGACCGCGCTCGATGCGTTCAGCCAGCGAATCCTCGGCAAGGTAGGCGTTCACGACGGTCGCACCGGCACCGATCAGCACGGCAAAATAGTGCGGGTCGATACACTCGGCGGACCGCACGTTCAGCGAACAGAACGTCCGCAGGCCCTTGCGGGTCAGGTGGCTGTGCACGGCGCTGGTAGCGAGGATCATCGGCATCGCAACGCGCTCGGCATTCTGGCCTTCGTCGCTCAGGACAATGTGTCCGGCGCCCGAACGAACGGCGTCTTCTGCTTCCGAACGGATACGGGCCAGACCGGCTTGAAGCGCACCGCTGCCTTCATCGGCGCCAAAAGTACAGTCGATACGCACAACGGTATCGTCAAAAGCTTCCAGAAGACGCTCGAACTGGGCCGTGCCCACGAACGGGCTTTCCAGCATCACGATTTCGGTCTGCGATCCGTCTTCGTCCAGCACGTTCTTGAGGTTCCCGAACCGGGTTTTCAGCGACATCACGCGATATTCACGCAGGCTGTCGATCGGCGGGTTGGTTACCTGGCTGAAGTTCTGGCGGAAGAAGTGGCTGAGCGGGCGGTATTTCTTGGACAGAACCGCGCTCGGGGTATCGTCACCCATCGAGGCAATCGCCTCTTTGCCATCCTCGGCCATCGGCGCGAGGATCTGCTCAAGCTCTTCCATGGTGTAACCGGCCGCGATCTGGCGCTGACGCAGTTCTTCACCTTCGAACATGGCCTTCTCGGTCACGCCCTTCAGCACGGTTTCAAGATCTTTAATCTTGCCGACCCAGTCACCATAGGGGCGCGATTCAGCCAGCGAATCCTTGAGTTCGGTGTCGTGGTACAGCTTGCCCTCGGCCATATCGACCGCGATCATCTGACCCGGGCCAAGCGCGCCTTTTTCGACAACAGTGGCCTCGTCGGTCGGCACCATGCCGGCTTCGGAGCCCGAAATCAGAAGGCCGTCGCCGGTCACCACATAGCGCATCGGGCGCAGGCCGTTGCGGTCAAGACCGGCACAGACCCAGCGGCCATCGGTCATCGCCAGAGCGGCCGGACCATCCCAGGGTTCCATGACCGAGTTGCAATAGGAATACATGTCACGCCAGCTTTGCGGCAGTTCCACCGCCTGCTTCGACCAGCTTTCCGGAACCAGCATGGTTTTCGCCATCGGCGCCGAACGCCCGGCACGCACCATGACTTCGAACACACCATCAAGCGCGGCCGAATCCGATGCCCCACCCGGAACAATCGGCTTGATGTCGTCTGCAAGCTCACCAAAGAACGACGAGGCCATGCGAATTTCGTGGCTCTTCATCCAGTTCAGGTTGCCCTTCAGGGTGTTGATCTCACCGTTGTGCGCCAACATGCGGAACGGTTGAGCCAGCCACCACTGCGGGAAGGTGTTGGTCGAGTAACGCTGGTGATACAGCGCGAAAGCCGATTCAAAACGCTCGTCCTGAAGATCCGGGTAGAACACGGCGACTTGTTCGGCCAGCATCATGCCCTTGTAAATGATAGAACGACAGGACAGCGACGCAATGTAGAGGCCGGCAATCGACGCGGCGATAGCGGCTTTCTCGATACGGCGACGGATCACATAGAGTTCGCGCTCGAAGGTCTCCTCATCAACACCCTTGGAGTTCGAGATCAGGATCTGCTCGATCTCGGGGCGGGTAGCGTTGGCCTTTTCACCCAGACAGGTCACATCGACCGGCACATGACGCCAGCCATAGATGCGGTAGCCCATCTTCAGAACTTCGGTTTCCACGATGGTCCGGCACGCTTCCTGCGCTCCGTGGTCGGTGCGGGGAAGGAACACCTGTCCAACTGCAATCAGCTCGTCCATCTGCGGCTCGTGGCCGGTACGACGCACCTGATCATAGAAGAACGGTACCGGAATTTGCACGTGGATACCCGCGCCATCACCGGTCTTGCCGTCGGCATCAACGGCACCGCGGTGCCAGATCGCTTTCAGCGCAGTGATGCCTGCCTCGACAACCTTGCGGCTGGGTTTGCCATCGATCGACACCACAAGGCCGACACCGCAGGAAGAATGCTCTTCCTCTTCACTGTAGAGACCATTCTCGGCCATCCAAGCGCGCTTGGCTTCTTCCTCGCGAACCCAGTTCTCGTCATATTTGGTCATTGGCGTTCTCCTGTCCCCGGTCTGGGGTATTCTCGCTGCGCTGTCCGTCGGCATTCCGGGGAGGCCCCGATCGCCTGCATCAAACTGCGCGGTATATTTCTTGCGCCCAAGGCGCGGTTATGTGTTGTCGTGGTGTCCGGATCGTAATGAATTAAGATCCGCTACACCCCGCGGGGCGTTGTGTGCTCATGAAACCCGGCGCACCGGGGCGAATGATCTGGGTGGGTGTCCAAGCCAGCTTCTGGGTCTTGCCGAACTGTTCGATCTCGACTTCGCCCTCGATGAAGAAAGACGCATCCGGAGCAGCAAAAACTTCGAATGACCACTGCGACGACACGCCGTTTTTCTTAACCGTCATCGTGCGCACTAAGGTCCCCTTGCGGAAAGTCTCGCCGCTGATCTGCACTTCCTCGTCGCCGATGGTCAGTGCCGATTCCAGCAGAACCGCATTGCCCTGAAGGACCCCCGACGAGAAGCTCATGTCGCGTGTCCCAAGGCTCTCACCAGTGGCAAGCGCCGTTGTCAAAGAGGCTTCCGGAGCGCTGCCTTCGGCCACGGTTACATCGGTGCGACCACCATCAGCCTGATACTCGACCAAGTCCCAATCGGGGCCAAAGTAGTGCGAGTCACTCAGCTTGCCGTTTTCAAAACTGTGAACTTCAACGCGATTACCGCATTGCAGATAATTCGACACCATGCAGCTCTCGCGATGCACGGTGGCAACCGCAACGCAGCCTTCAGGAACAGCTTGTTCTTGCGCGAACGCGGTGGTCCCCACACAGGCGGCAAGAACGGTGACAAACAGTGCTGTTTTCGTCATGTCCCTTTTCCTTTTCTGCTTGGTGCGGATTGCAAATCCGCCCTGGCCAAAATGGCTGTTTACCCCTGCAAACAGGATTTACTCTGCTGCAACCGACGATGCGTTTTCAAAGCGCTCGATGATGGCATCGGCGCAATCGCGGCCATCCTTGATCGCCCAAACGACAAGCGAAGCGCCGCGCACGATATCACCAACAGCATAGACGCCGTCCATCGCGGTCGCACCGGTGGTAAATGCCGCTTTCACGGTGCCCCAGCGGGTCACTTCCAGCGCCTCTTCGCCCCACAGCGTCGGCAGGTCTTCCGGCTCGAAGCCCAGCGCCTTAATCACAAGGTCTGCTTCTTCGACATAGTCGGCACCTTCGATTACTTCCGGCGATTGGCGGCCGGACGCGTCCGGTTGGCCAAGGCGCATACGCTGAACCATCACGCCATTGACCGGATCACCGGTAAAGCCCTTGGGCGCGGCGAGCCATTCAAAGACAACACCTTCTTCCTCGGCATTGTTGGTTTCACGCTGCGAGCCCGGCATGTTGGCGCGGTCACGACGATACAGGCATTTCACGCTTTCCGCGCCCTGGCGGATCGCGGTCCGGACACAGTCCATCGCGGTATCACCACCACCGATCACGACAACCTTCTTACCTTCCGCATTCAACTCGCCGCTTTCGTATTCGGCAACCGTGTCGCCAAAGTTCAGGCGGTTCGAACAGGTCAGGTAATCGATCGCGCGGACAATGCCTTTTGCACCGGCGCCCGGCCCACCCAGATCACGCGACTTGTAAACACCCGTAGCGATAATCACGGCGTCATGGGCAGCCCGCAGGTCTGCAAACGAGATATCTTCACCAACATTGCAGTTCTGCTTGAACACAACGCCACCCTGCTCGAGCAGGTCAACGCGGCGCATTACGACGTCTTTCTCGAGCTTGAAGCCTGGAATGCCATAAGTCAGCAGGCCGCCAGCGCGGTCATGACGGTCATAAACGGTTACCTTGAAACCTGCGCGACGCAGACGTTCCGCAGCCGCGAGACCGCCAGGTCCGGCACCGATGATGCCAACGCTTTCCGCACGCTCTACCGACGGCGTTATTGGCTTGACCCAGCCTTCTTCCCACGCTGTGTCGGTGATGTACTTCTCAACCGAACCGATGGTCACGGTGCCGTGGCCCGACTGTTCGATCACACAGTTGCCTTCGCACAGACGGTCCTGCGGGCAGATGCGACCACAGATTTCCGGGAAGGTGTTGGTAGCCTGCGACGTGGCATAGGCCTCTTCCAGACGGCCGGTCGCAGTCAGGCGCAGCCAGTCGGGAATGTTGTTGTGCAGCGGGCAGTGCGCCTGGCAATAAGGCACGCCACATTGCGAGCAGCGGCTCGATTGCTCGGCAGCTTTCGCATGCGCATACTCGGCATAGATTTCATGGAAATCCTTGTTCCGTTCACCCGCGTCACGCTTCTCCGGCATGTCACGATCAACGGTCACAAATTTCAGCATGGGTTGCTTGGCCACGGCAGCTGCCTCCTGATTTGTCTGGTGACGCGTGTTTAAGCAATGTTGAAACCGAGTAAAAGTCAATTGTACTGACCTATTTGAAGAAAATTTCCAATCTCAGCTGGCGAAAAGGTGCTGAAAACCACATTTTTAAATCCGATTCGGACCTAAATTCAGAGTTTCTTCTTTATTACAATATCTTATACCATGCCCCAAATACAACGCGCGGACAGGGGTCAGATGAGCTTCTTTCACATCCTTCTGGTGGCCATCATCCAGGGCATCACCGAATTCCTGCCGGTGAGCTCGTCGGGACACCTGATTCTCCTTCCGAATCTCACGGGATTCGCCGATCAGGGGCAGGCAATTGACGTGGCTGTACACATCGGTACGCTTGGCGCTGTGGTCCTGTTCTTCTGGTCGGATGTGCGCAGCGCGCTGGCAGGACTGCCCCGCCTGCTGACCGGCAAGATCGATACGCCCGGCAGCAAACTCGCCTTCCTCCTTATCATGGCAACCATCCCGGTCATCCTGTTCGGCATCACCCTGAAACTCACCGGATTGGACGACGCCATGCGCTCGATGGCCGTGATTGGATGGACCATGCTCGGCTTTGGTATTCTCCTGTGGTGGATGGACCAGCGCGGCCCCTCCGAGAAGACCGCCGCAGGATGGAACCTGCGCGATGCCCTGATCATGGGGGTCTGGCAGGCAATCGCCCTGATTCCCGGCACCTCCCGATCCGGCATCACGATCACCGGCGCACGTCATCTTGGCTATGAACGCTCCGATGCCGCCCGCCTTTCAATGCTGATGTCGATCCCGACGATCATCGCAAGCGGCGTCTTGCTGGGTGCAGAAGTCGCCGGTAACGCCGACATGCAAACCGCCCGCGATGGCGCCATCGCGGCAGTCTTCGCCTTCTTCGCCGCCCTCCTGGCGTTGAAGTTCATGATGCAACTTCTCCGCTCGGTCAGCTTCACGCCCTACGTGATCTACCGCGTCGCTCTTGGCATCATCCTTCTGGCCATCGCCTACAGCTAAAGAAAAAGGCGGGCCACATTGGACCCGCCTTGCGATTTCCAAACCCGAAAGCAATCAGGCGTTCAGGTTCTTTGCCGAATCCTTGATGGCGTCATACTGGCCCGACGGGCGGAAACGCCACAGATAGTCGGCCAGAACCGCATCGGTGCTTGTCGGCTCGATGCCCAGATCGGCAAAGCCCTTGGCGTCCTCCGAAACCACATTGTCGTTCCGCAGCAGCTTGATCTGGTCGCGGGTGATGATCTTATTTTCGATCAGCCCCATCAGAACCGCCTGCACCATGTCACAGCCCCAGGCCATGAGACGGGCCACAAAGAACGGCATATTCACGATCAGGCGGCGACGGTGCGCAACGTCAATAGACTTTTGCGCCCACTCCCGAAGCGTGCCCACATCAGGACCACCCAGTTCATAAACGCCCTGCGCCTCGCCCAGAATGCCCTTCACGGCCGCCTTGGCAACATCGTCAACGTAAACCGGCTGGAACTTGGTATCGCCGCCGATCACGGGCAGGATCGGGCCAAGGCGCGACATGGACGCAAAGCGGTTGAAGAACCCGTCATCGGGCCCGAAGATCACAGAGGGGCGCAGGATCATCGCGTTCGGCATGTGCGCGAGAACCGCTTCCTCGCCCTCTACCTTGGCCTTGGCATAGCCGCTGTCCGAGGCGGTGTCCGCGATGGCCGAGATCTGCACCATCGTGTCAATGCCTGCCTCTGCGGCCAGACGCGCAACACGTCCGGCGCCTTCCGCCATAACCGCATCAAAGGTGTTCTTGCGGTGCTCCCCCAGAACGCCAACGCAGTTCACAACCGCATCGGCACCATCCATCGCAAGTGCAACCGAGGCATCATCGCGAATATTGCAGAGAACCGGCTCAACCTGCCCGACCGCGCCATAAGGCTTAACGAACATCGCCTCGTTGGGACGGCGCACGGCCACGCGCACGCGCCAGCCTTCTTTCGCCATACGTTGCGCAATGTGGCGCCCTACAAAGCCCGAGCCGCCATAGATGGTCACAAGTTTCGGCATGGGAACCCTCCGCTTCTTGAATTCCTGTTTTCGGAATACGCCCGTTGCGCCGCGGGAACAAGGCGCAAACCCCGTACCGCGACAAGAATCCCCTTTAATTCCGGAAGAATTGGAAAGGCGCGCAACAGCCACCCCGAAAGTTCATGATAGAAAATTTAAAATTCTTTCAGAATCGCGTTGACACCCCCCGCCACGAGGCTTAAACGCCTGCCTCACCAACCCGTGCCCAGATGGCGGAATTGGTAGACGCGCTAGCTTCAGGTGCTAGTGTCCGTATGGACGTGGAGGTTCGAGTCCTCTTCTGGGCACCAAAATCCCCCGGTATGATATATTCTTCAACGCGTTGTGCGGGGATAGCTCGTGTAGTCCACCTTTCGGTACTCCTTTTGTCGTGCATTGATTTCTGCACATAGGGGAAATCGATCACTGGACTCTTTTCCTAGGCTCACACAAGGTGCGCCCGTGAAACAGAAGCGTCTCTCTCTTAGCCAGCTGCGGGCCATCGAAGCCGTTGCGTCGCGCCGAAACTTTTCGGATGCGGCAGGGCTTCTGGGAGTGTCGCAGCCGTCTATCTCGAACCATGTGACGGCGGTTGAAAGCCGGTTCGGTGTTCAGCTGTTCGAACGCCGCGGGCATCAGGCGGTCCAGTCGCAGGAGCTTGAGCGCCTGTTGCCGAAGCTGCGCACCATTCTAACCCTTGTTGACGAACTCGAAGGCGAGATGGAGGGGCGTCGTGCGCTTGAAACCGGGCATCTGCGGGTGGGGTATTCGACCTATCAGATTGCTGTCCCGATCCTGACGCGTTTCATGCGCCGGTTTCCCAACGTTCAGGTCGAAGCGCGGTCTATGGCGAGTTCCGATCTGGCAAGCAGGCTCGAGAGCGGGGATCTGGATGTGGCCTGTATCACCGCGCGTGAAATCCCGGCGCATCTGTCGGGCATCTGGCTTCGGGATATGAAAATCGTTCTGGCGGTGCCCGTTTCCCATCCGTTTGCGGAAAAGGGGCGCGTGTCGTTCAAGGATCTGGTTGGCCAGCCGCTGATCCAGCGCGAGGTGACATCGAACACACGGAAACTTCTCGAAGCGCGGGCGGCGTTGGCGCGTGCGCCCCTGACAACGATCCTTGCGGTGGGGTCCTGGGGGTCGATCGTCGAGATGATCCGCGCGGGCGTGGGGCTTGGCGTTGGTCTGGATGTCGAGGTCGAGAACGTGCCGGGGATCACGCGTGTCGAGGTGGATGACAAGGCGCTGAAGGCCTCGCAGTTTCTGGTGCATCTGCCAGAGCGGCGCGTTGTTTCGGCGGTGCAGGCCTTTCTTTCGACCGCGACGGAGCTGGCACCGAAGTAACGATTTCGTATCAGTGGGCAATTTATAACAAAAAGCTATAGATACTTGCTCGATTAAAGGGCGGCAAATAATTGCGGGTTAGTTTCCTGTTCGTGCCAAGGATGTTTCCCATGCCCGACCTGCCGCCCCCGTTTCTTGGGGAACCCTATCTTCTGACGCCTGGTCCGTTGACCACGTCCCGCACTGTCAAAGAGGCCATGCTGCGCGATTGGGGCAGCTGGGATGGTGATTTCCGTGCCATGACCTCTGAGCTTCGGGCGCGGCTTTTGGCCATGCTTGGGGAAGGGGTCGAGGCCTTTGATTGTGTTCCGATGCAGGGCTCCGGCACCTTTGCCGTGGAAGCCATGCTTGCAAGCTTTGTTCCCCGTGACGGGAAGGTTCTGGTTCTGGCCAACGGTGCTTATGGCAAGCGGGCTGCGGAAACGCTGGCCTATCTTGGGCGCGCCCACACGGTTCTGGACAAGGGGGATTACCTGCCGCCGCGCGGAAGCGAAGTGACGGCTGCGCTTGCTGCTGATCCGGCGATTACCCATGTTGTTGCGATCCACTGTGAAACCTCTTCGGGGATTCTCAACCATCTGAAGGAGATCGCCGAGGCGACGGCCGCGGCTGGCCGCAGGTTGCTGATCGACAGCATGTCAGCATTTGGTGCGGTGCGGCTTGAGGCAGGGGATTTTCCGTTCGATGCCGTGGTCTCATCCGCCAACAAGTGTATCGAGGGTGTTCCGGGGTTCGGCTTTGTGCTGGCCCGCAAAGATGTGCTGGAAGGGGCCAAGGGCAACAGCCATTCGATCAGCCTTGATCTGAATGCGCAGTGGTCGGCCATGGAGAAAACCGGACAATGGCGTTTTACGCCGCCGACTCATGTGGTTGCGGCTTTCCTGCAAGCCCTGAGGGAACATGAAATGGAAGGCGGCGTTGTTGCGCGGGGTGCGCGGTATGCGCAGAACCGTGACGTGCTGGTTGCCGGTATGAGGTCGCTTGGTTTTGAAACCCTGCTTGATGATGCGTGGCTTTCGCCGATTATCGTGACCTTCTTCTGCCCGGCCGATCCGGCGTTTGATTTTGACGCATTCTATGCGTCGATGAAGGCGAAGGGGTTTATCATCTACCCGGGCAAGCTGACCCTTGTAGACAGTTTTCGCATTGGATGTATTGGCCGGATGGATGCGGCCGTCATGAGGCGCGTTGTCGAGGCTGCGCGCGACGCTCTGGCCGAGATGGGGCTTGCTGATGCCACCCCGCCGGCCGTTGCTCTTGAAGAACGTAAACGCCTGTCCGCCCCGGAAGCGGCGGCCTGAAGTAAAGGAAAAACCATGACCAAGTTCAAAGCAGCCGTATTCGATTGGGCAGGGACCACTGTTGATTTCGGGTCGTTTGCGCCGATGGGCGTTTTCGTGAAGGCCTTTGCCGAGTTCGGCATCACCGCCACCATCGACGAAGCGCGCGGCCCGATGGGCAGTGCCAAGTGGGACCACATCCGCGCGATGATGGACATGCCGTCGATTGCCCGCCAGTGGGAAGAGACTTTCGGCAACGCGCCTTCGGATGCGGATGTCGACAAGGTCTATGAGGTCTTTGTGCCGATGAACGAGAAGGTTGCCGCCGACTATGCCGATCTGATCCCCGGGACCCTCGACACCATGGCCTATCTGCGGGGCAAGGGTATGAAGATCGGCTCGACCACCGGCTATACCCGTTCGATCATGGAAAACGTACTGCCGGTTGCCGCCGCGCAGGGCTATGAGCCTGACAACCTCGTGTGTTCCGATGACCTGCCCGAGGGGCGTCCGGGGCCGCTTGGCATGTACAAGTGCATGGTTGATCTTGTGGCCTACCCGCCCGAAGCCATCATCAAGGTGGATGACACGGCGCCGGGGATCGGCGAAGGTGTGGCGGCGGGTTGCGTGACCGTGGGTCTTGCCCTGTCGGGCAATGCGGTCGGCAAAACCCTGGAAGAGCTTGAGGCAATGACCCCTGAAGACATCGACGTGCTGCGCCAGAAGGCGGCTCAGATCCTGAAAGATGCCGGTGCAGACCACGTGATCGACACGATCGCCGACCTGCCTGCGCTGATCGAGCAACTGGACGCCCGGTAACCATGACACAGCGCCCCAACATCCTGCTGATTACAGCCGATCAATGGCGCGGCGAGTGTCTTGGGGCGCTGGGCCATATCGTGAAGACGCCGCATCTGGATGCGCTTGCCGAGGAGGCGACAATCTTCACACGGCACCATGCGGCCTGTGCGCCCTGTTCGCCGGCGCGGGCCAGCCTTTATACCGGGCAATACCAGATGAACACGCGGGTGGTGCGAAACGGCACGCCGCTGGATGTGCGGTTCGACAATATCGCCAAGGCGGCGCGACGCGGGGGATACGTGCCGACCCTGTTCGGATATACGGATACTTCTCCCGACCCCCGTGGCATGGAGCCGACCGATCCCGCGTTGCAGAGTTATGAAGGTGTTTTGCCCGGCATGGAGGTGGGGCAGATCCTGCCGGAAGATGACGGGCCATGGCTCGACTGGATTGCAGAGCAGGGGGTGGATGCACCGCATCTGATGCAGGCGGGGGCGCCGGAGGAGGGCGAGATCGTCTCGATGGCGCCAACGGCCTTTGCCGCCGAGCAGAGCCAGACGGCGTTTCTGACCGGCAAGTTTCTTGATTGGGCAGAGGGGCAGGGCGCGCCGTGGTTCGCGCATCTTTCTTTCCTGCGCCCGCATCCGCCGTTTTCGGTGCCTGCGCCTTATAACGAGATGTACGCCCCCGGCGACGGGCCGGCCTATTTGCGGGCTGAGACGCCCGCGCTTGAGCCCGACCACCACCCCGTGCCCAAGACCAAGCGCGCCCAGTCAGAGCTTGGCCATTATATCGCGGGGGGCACAGGGGGGCTCGAACAGTTGGATGCGCGCGATTTCGACCGTATCCGGGCCATCTATTTTGGCATGATGAGCGAAGTGGACGCCCAGATCGGCCGCCTGATCGCGGGGCTGCGTGCCATGGGGAGCTGGGAAGATACCCTGCTGGTCTTTACATCGGATCATGGCGAGATGATGGCGGATCACTGGATGCTGGGGAAAGGCGGATACCATGCGCAAAGCTATCATATTCCGCTGATCCTGCGGGTGCCGGGGGATGGGAAGCGGCGGATCGAGGCCTTTACCTCGGCTGTCGATATTTTTCCAACGCTTTGCGACGCGATGCAGGTGGTGCCGGAAATCGTGCCGAACGGTGCATCGCTTTTGCCCTTTGCGCGCGGCGAGATGCCAAAGTGGCGCGACGGGGTGATGTGGGAATTCGATTATCGCGAGCTGGACGAGCGCGGCCATGATCCCGACGATTGTGCCATGGCCTGCTGGCGCACCGAAGATCACCTTTATGTCCATACACCCGCGGATGGTTCGCTTCTGTTCGATCTGGCAGACGATCCCGGATGTTTCGACAATATCGCGGCGCAGGAACCGGAGGTGCGGGCGGCGATGGCAGAAGGGCTGCTTTCCACACGCATGCGTGCGGCCGAACAGACACTGGCCCGTCACATGGTTTGGGAGTGGTCCAAACCCACCTTTTAGGACCTGCCGGGACGAAACGGACCGTCCTGGCGCATACGGCCTGCTCCATCTCCCCGGGGCAGGCCGTTTTTTTTGTGCCGCAGCGAGACGGATCTTTGTGACACTTTGGTGATGATCGGGAAAGCATAATAAAAAGCTATAGTGTCGGGCATTTTACAATTTCGTCACGGAAAACAGGTTCATGGCGGGTGTCGATAATCCGTCAAACCTGCCTGGGAGCTTTTCATGACGATCAAGACCACCCTTCTGTCGGGCGTTGCCCTGCTGAGCTTTGCCGCAGCGGCAAACGCAGCCACCTGCCCTGCCGTTACCGTGGCGGACATGCAAGGCATGACCGCTGATTTTCCGCAGCAGTTCGAACTGGCCGAATTCGAAGGCAAAGCGTCCTGTGACCTTGTCTTCAACCAGAACCCTGCCATTGGCGAACTGAACGCGCGTATCTTCGGGAACGGTGATCTGGCCGGTGTTGCCGACCGACTGCCTGCCGAGCCTCTGGTTGTCGCGCCCTATGCCAAGATCGGTTCCTACGGCGGCGTCATCACCGGCCTTTCGAAAGGTACGGAATCGGGGACTTCGGACCTCCTGTCGGTGCGTCACGTGAACTTTGTGCGTTATGCCGACGATCTTCAGACCGTTGTGCCGAACGTTGCAAGGGCATGGGCCTGGAACGATGACTACACCGTTCTGACCTTCACCCTGCGCGAGGGGCACAAGTGGTCGGATGGCGCAGCCTTTACCGCAGAAGACGTGGCCTTCTGGTACAATGACCTGATCCTGAACCCCGACGTGTATGAAAGCACCCCGGGCCGCTGGCTGTTTGCTGGCGAGGCCGTCAAGGTCGAGGCCGTTGACGCCGTCACCGTGCGCATGACCTTCCCCGTGCCGACCCCCGGCATTCTGAACCGCTTTGCCGTTGACTATGGCCAGCCGTTCCAGCCCAAGCACTTCCTTTCGCAGTTCATGCCGAAGTACAACGAGAACGCCGAGGCGCTGGCCAAGGAGCATGGCTTTGAAAACGCCGCCGCTGCGGTTGATTTCTACTATGGCGGTTCGGACTGGAAAGACGTGCCTTCGCCGCTTCTGAAAGACGCTGATCGTGCGATGGCGCTTGGCCGTGCGGTTGTTCCGACCCTCGAAAGCCACATCGTTGTCGAAGAGAATGCGGAAGGCCGCAAACTTGTTGCCAACCCCTACTTCCACCAGGTGGATACCGCGGGCAACCAGCTGCCTTATATTCCGGAGATCGTTGAAACCTATGTCAGCGACAAGGAAGTCCAGAACCTCAAGATCATGAACGGTGAAGTGGTCTGGAAGCAGCAGGCGATCTTCCTCGAGGATTTCCCGCTTCTGAAAGAGAACGAAGGCCGCGGCAACTATAACATCAACTTCGCGCCGACCTTTGGCGAGAACGTCTTCTTCTCGTTCAACCGCACCCACAAAGATCCGGTTCTGGCCGAAATCTTTGGCGACGTGCGTTTCAACCGCGCCATGTCGATCGCGATGAACCGTGGCGAGATCAACGAGATTGTCTATCTTGGTCAGGGCACGCCGATGCAGGGTGTTCCGGCAGAACCCAAGACGGTATCGTTTGTTTCGGAAGAGACCCTTTCCAAAGACATCAACTATGATGTTGATGGCGCCAAGGCACTGCTGGCGGAGATGGGTCTGAAGGACATGGACGGCGACGGTGTTGTCGAGCGTCCGGACGGCAAGCCGCTGGTCATTCGTCTGGTCTACTCGTCGCAGGGTGTGCCGGTGAAAATGATGGAACTGGTGCGTGACTACTGGACCGCAGTTGGTGTGCGGGTTGACCTGAAAGAGGTGACCTCGGACGAATACCGCGCGTCGGGTAACAACAACGATCTGGACCTGACCACCTGGAAATACGACGGCAATGCCGGCCCGACCATTTCGCAGGACGTGACCGTCTTTATCCCGCCGTTTGGTGACTTTTTCAATCCGGGCACCGGTTTCGGCTGGGCGGAATGGAAAGCCACGTCTGGCGCGGCTGGCACCGAACCGCCGGCTGACATCAAGGAACTGTGGAGCCTGTCCGAGAAGTTCATCCAGCAGGAAATGGGCAGCGACGAAAGCAACCGTCTGGGCGCGGAAATCACCCGCATCCACGCCGACAACATGCTGAAGATCGGCACCGTCGGTGACATCGTTGCGCCGTTCCTGCACCGCAACGACCTGATGAACGTGAAGCCGATCAAGGCCAAGACCTACGACTTCTACTGGACCTATCCTTATCGCCCCAGCCAGTGGTTCCTGGAGCAGTAAGTCTTTGATCCAATGAAAATGTTCGGGGCGGCCTGTTTGCCGCCTCGAACCGTTACGGGGGAAACGGAATGCTTCGCTTCACGCTGGAAAGACTTGTCGGAATGGTGATCACGATGGCCCTTGTGTCGGTCATGGTGTTCATCATCATGGAAATCCCGCCCGGGGACTATGCCGACCGCTATGCCTTTCGGAAATATTCGGGCACCGGGGTGAATGTGACCCAGGCCGATATCGAGGCGATCCGTGCCGATCTGGGTTTGGACAAGCCGATGGTCCTTCGGTATCTCGACTGGATTGGTGGCATCGTTCTGCGGGGCGATTTCGGACAGGCGTTTGCCTTTGAAACCTCGGTTGTGAAGGTGATCGGGGACAAGGGGTTCCTTACCCTTGGTATCCTGTTTGCCACGCTTCTCGTGACCTACATGATCTCGATTCCGGTGGGCATTTTTGCCGCCGTGAAACGGGCATCTGCCATGGACTACGGGCTGACGATCTTTTCCTATATGGGCCTTGCGCTGCCCAACTTTCTGCTGGCGCTCTTGATGCTATATTTCGCGAGCCGCTGGTTCGGCGCAGACATCGGGGGGCTGTTCTCGGAGGCCTATGCGGATGCGCCGTGGTCTTTGGCCAAGGTCTGGGATCTTGTGAAACACCTCTGGCTGCCTGCCTTCGTGCTGGCCTGGTCGGCGGTCGCCTACCAGATCCAGACCATGCGCGCGACCATGTCGGACGAGTTGAACAAGCTTTCGGTCACGGCGGCCCGTGCGCGTGGTGTGCCCGAAATGAAGCTTTTGGTGAAATACCCTGCGCGGCTTGCCATCAACCCCGTGGTCTCGACCATCGGCTTTGACGTGAACCGCATCTTTTCGGAATTGCCGATTGTTGCTGTTGTGCTTGGCCTGACCGAACTGGGTGAACTGCTGCTCAAGGCCTACCTCGACCTCGACATGTATGTCGCGGGGGCGATCCTGCTCCTGCTGACCTTCATCATCGTTTTCATGAACTTCGTGTCCGACCTGCTGCTTGCCTGGCTGGACCCGCGTATCAAGCTGGGAGCCTGACCATGACCGATGTGAGCCCCGAACAGCTCTCGGCCGAGGAAAAGAAGCGGCTTAAGTATTACTCGGCGTCGCAGTGGACCCTGATCTGGTGGCGGTTTCGCCGTCACAAGGCGGCCATGGTAGCGGTGATGATCCTGGGGCTCATGGCCCTGTCGGGGATCTTTGCCGAATTCGTGGCCCCCTATGGCACCACGACGCGCGACACCAGCTATCTGGATGGTGCGCCGCAGATCCCCAAGTTCTGCGATCAGAACGGGTGTTCGATCCAGCCGTTCATTCACGGCGTTTCCACCAAGCGTGACCCGATCACCCTGCGCGCGATTTCGGTTCCGGACCCTGAAAAGCGCGTTTATGTGACCTTCTTCGCAAAGGGGGAGCCTGTGAAGGTTCTCGGCCTGATTGCAACGGATCGCCATCTTTTTGGTCTGTCGGACCCCAAGGCCAAGCTGCACCTCTGGGGCACGGATGATCTTGGCCGCGACGTGTTCTCGCGGACGATCTATGCGACGCGGGTGTCGCTCTCGATTGGTGTGATCGGGGTCATGATCTCATTTGTTCTGGCGCTGATCATCGGTGGGGTTGCCGGGTATGCCGGGGGCGTGATCGACAATGTGATCCAGCGCGTTACCGAGGTCATCCGCGTGGTGCCGATCATCCCGCTGTATATGGGGCTGGCCGCGGCGATGCCGAAGGAATGGTCAACCACGCAGGTGTATTTTGCGATGACCCTGATCCTCGGGCTGTTTGGCTGGCCCACGCTTGCGCGGCGCATCCGGTCACAGCTCTTGTCGATCCGCAACGAGGATTACGTGGTTGCAGCTCGCCTTGCCGGAGCGCGGCCTACACGGATCATTTCGCGGCATATGCTGCCCTCGTTCACCAGCTTTATCATCGTCGATCTGGTGATCTCGTTTCCCTACATGATCCTGTCGGAAACCGCGCTGAGCTTTGTTGGTCTGGGTCTGCGGCCGCCAACCGTGTCCTGGGGTGTTCTGTTGCAGCAGGCGCAGTCGGTGCGGGTCATCGAACAGACCCCGTGGCTTTTCATTCCCGCCGTTTTTGTAGTGGTGGCTGTGCTGGCCTTCACCGTGATCGGCGATGGGCTGCGCGATGCTGCCGACCCTTATTCCGACAGCCACTAGCAAGGAGATGGACATATGTTGAAAGTCGATAACCTGACCATTTCCTTCCGCACCGACGAGGGCCTGATCACCCCGGTTCAGGACGTGAGTTTCGAGGTCAAGGCGGGGCGAACGCTTGGCATCGTCGGGGAAAGCGGGTCGGGGAAATCCGTGTCGACCAAGGCGTTGATGCGGCTTTTGCCGGGCAATGCGCTGGTCTCGCCTGATGCGCGTATGGCCTATGTCAACAAGGCTGGCGAGACGGTGAATGTCGAAAGCCTGAAGCCCAATTCCCGCGCCCTGCGTCAACTGCGTGGCGGCGAGATCGGGATGATCTTTCAGGAGCCGATGGCCAGCTTTTCGCCGGTCTATACCATTGGCAACCAGATGATCGAGGCCATCCGCCTGCACCGGAAGGCCTCGAAGAAAGAGGCCCGCGAGATTGCCATCGACATGCTTGATCGTGTCGGCATCTCGAACGCGTCGGCACGTGTCGATCAATATCCGCACGAGTTGTCAGGCGGGATGCGGCAGCGGGCGATGATCGCGCTGGCGCTTTCGGCGGGCCCTGCTCTTCTTATTGCGGACGAGCCGACGACGGCGCTTGACGTGACCATTCAGGCGCAGGTTCTGGAACTGATGGGCGATCTGCAACGCGATCTTGGTATGGGGATGATCTTTATCACCCACGACCTTGGCGTGATTGCGCAGGTCGCCGACGATGTGGTGGTGATGTATCTCGGCAAGATCGTCGAGCGCGGCGCCACGGCGGAGGTGATCCGCAATCCGCGCCACCCCTATACGCAAGGGCTTTTGAAGGCGATCCCGAGCCTTGATACCCTGCATGACCGCCTGTCGCCCGTGCCGGGAGATATCCCAAGCCCGACCGAACGCCCCTCGGGATGCCCTTTCCACACCCGCTGTGGGCAGATGCGCGCCGGGCAGTGTGACGTGGTTGAGCCGCCGGAAGTTCAACTGGGGGAAGGGCGTGCCGTGCGGTGCTGGCTTGATGCCGAGGTGTCGCAATCCGCCAAACTGGAGATACCCGCATGAAGGATGACGTGCTGATCGAGGTGAAGGACCTTGAGGTTCGATTCCCCATCAAGAAAAAGAAGCTGTTCTCGACCGAAACCCAGGAGTTGCGGGCGGTTGATGGCGTTACCTTTGACATTCGTCGCGGCGAGACCGTGGGCCTTGTCGGGGAAAGCGGATCGGGCAAGACGACTGTGGGGCGCGCCATCCTGCGCGCGATTGATCCTTCGGATGGGGATGTGATCTTTCACACCAAGAAACGCGACGTCGATCTTGGCCATCTGGAAGGCGAAGACCTGCGCCGGTTCCGCAAGAAGATGAACATGGTGTTCTCGGAAGGATCACACAGTCTTTCGGACATGGCATCGGACCTGCTGCGCGCTTTCCGTCCGCGCATGAGCCTGGTGTTTCAAGACCCCTATAGTTCCCTGAACCCCCGCATGACCGTGCGTGACATCATCGCCGAACCGCTGGTGGCGGGCGGCCTGATGACGGATCGCGACAAGATCGACAAGCGGGTGCGCAAGATCGCCAAGCGGTGCAAGCTTAACCTTGAGCACCTGCGCCGCTTTCCGCACGCCTTTTCGGGAGGTCAGCGGCAGCGGATCTGCATCGCCCGAGCATTGGTGACCAAGCCTGATTTCGTGGTGTGTGATGAAAGCGTTTCCGCGCTGGATGTTTCGATCCAGGCGGAAATCGTGAACCTTCTGAAAGACCTTCAGGAAGAAATGGGCGTTGCCTTTCTGTTCATTGCCCATGACCTTTCTGTCGTGGCCCAGATGAGCCATCGGGTTGCGGTGATGTATGTGGGCAAGTTTGTCGAATATGCGCCGACCGAAAGCCTGTTCTTCGAGCCGCGCCATCCCTACACCAAGGCGCTGTTGTCCGCGATTCCGCAGGCTGATCCCGATGCGCGGTTTGATCCCGTGCGTCTCAAGGGCGAGATTCCGAACCCGTTGGCGGCCCCGTCGGGATGCCGGTTCCATACGCGATGTCCCATTGCGACCGAGGAATGCGCCCGATCCGAGCCTGAATGGCGCGAGGTTGCCCCCGAACACTTTGTGGCATGCCACAAGGTTTAGACGCGCGATCCGTCACAATTGGTTCATGTGAGTGCGCTAGCAGGTTCACATGAACCAAGAAGCACCACCCACCAAGCAGATATCTGCCACCGGAAGCACCGAACGTCAGGCGCAGATCGCCGAGATCGTGCGCGACCGGGGGCAGGCCAAAGTTGAAGAGCTTGCAGCGCAATTCGGCGTCGCGACGCAAACGATCCGAAAAGATGTCAATACGATGTGCCGCAAGGGGCTGCTGAGGCGCGTCCATGGCGGGGTCGAGCTGGCGACCGTGGGTGCGAGACACTATGAACTGCGCCGCATCCTGAACCTGTCGGCCAAAAAGATGGTCGGACGGGCCGCGGCCAAGATTATTCCCGATGGCGCGACGGTGGCGGTTTCGATTGGCACGACGCCCGAACTTGTCGTGGCCAATCTGGATCGACACCAGGGTCTGCAGCTTTTTTCGAACAACCTGCATGTCGCGATGACGGCCCACCAGTTCGACGGCACCCAAGTGACCATTCCCGGCGGGCGTCTGCGCCGGTCCGAGGCCGATATCGTCGGTCCGGCGGCTGTGGATTTCTTCGACGGCTACCGGTTTGACATCGGCCTGTTTGGCGTGGCGGCCATCAGCCCTGATGGCGCGTTGCTGGATCTGTCCGAAGAGGATGTTTTTGCCCGCGAGGCGATCTTTCGCAATGCCCAGACACGCATTCTGGTTCTTGACGCGACCAAATTCGCACGCACGGCCCATGCCTGTAGCGGGCACGTTACAGAGGTCGATCATGTTGTTTGCGACACCCGTCCCCCCCAAGCGATATGCGACATGCTTGCCGGGGCCGGTGTCAATCTTGTGATCTGCGACGAGGTGGACGGATGAGTGTTCAGAACGGCAAAGCGATACGATTGTCCGCCGTGCGCAAGGCCTGGGGCGAGACGGAGTCGCTCAAGGGGATTGATCTCGAGATTCCCGCGGGCAAGTTCACGGCGATCCTTGGCCCGTCGGGCTGTGGTAAATCCACCACCTTGCGGGCGATTGCCGGGCTGGAAACGGTCACTGCGGGGACGGTTCATATTGGCGAAGACGACGTGACGATGCTGCCGCCGGCGCAGCGTCAGCTGTCGATGGTGTTCCAGAACTATGCGCTTTTCCCGCATTTGTCGGTGGCGGAAAACATCGTTTTCGGCCTGCGGGTCGAGCGGCTGAACAAGGCGGAACGTGACCGGCGATTGGCCGAAGTTGCCGAGCTTCTTGAGCTGACGCCATATCTTGATCGCAAACCGGCGGCCCTGTCGGGCGGACAACAACAGCGTGTTGCGCTGGGGCGGGCGGTGATTTCTCGGCGGCCTGTCTGTCTGATGGACGAGCCCTTGTCGAACCTTGATGCGCGCCTGCGCGACGAGATGCGGCGTGAAATCCGGCAATTGCAGCGCAAGCTTGGCTTTACCATGGTTTACGTCACCCATGACCAGATCGAGGCGATCACCATGGCCGATCAGGTTGTTCTGATGAATGCGGGGCGCATCGAACAGGTTGCATCGCCACAAGAGCTTTACTCTGCGCCCGCCACGCCCTTTGCGGCACGTTTTATCGGAACACCTCCGATGAACCTTTTGCCGGCCGGGGTTTTTGGCGCAGGACAGGGCGCGGAGCACCTGCAGATCGGTATCCGGCCCGAGCAGCTCAGGATCGCAGCGGAGGGTCCGCTCAAGGCGATGGTCAGGAACGCCGAGTTTCTGGGGGCCGACACCCTTGTCGAGCTTGAAGCAGACGGCACCCGCCTTCTGGCCAAGCTTCAGGGCAACCACAGCTTTGCGCATGGTGCGCCGCTGTCTTTCAGCTTTGAGGCAGAAGACGTGCACCTTTTCGATACCTCATCCCAGACGCGCGTTGATGATGCCGCGCGTGCGGCCAGTTTTGCACGAGGGGCATCATGACCCGCGTGCTCCCCCATGCCTCCGATCTGTTTCGGGCGCTGCCTGCCGGCCTGGCCGGCCTTTTCATCCATGGAGAAATGACATGATCTCGAAGCTCAAAGCGGCCGCGGCCGCAATGGCTCTTGCTGCCTCGCCAGCAATGGCCGTGGACCTGGAGTTCTACTTCCCGGTTGCTGTTGGTGGGGCTGCTGCCAACACCATCGAAGACCTGACGGCCGAATACGTGGCGGCCAACCCCGATGTGAACATCGAGGCAATTTATGCCGGGTCCTATCAGGATACGGTTGCCAAGGCGTTGACAGCTGCGCGCGGTGGTAACGCGCCGCAGCTGTCGGTGATCCTGTCGGTAGATATGTACACCCTCTACGACGAAGATCTGATCCACGCCTTTGATGATTTCGCCACGACAGACGAAGACAAAGCATGGCTCAAGTCGTTCTATCCGGCTTTCATGGAAAACTCCATGATCGACGGTAAGACCTATGGCATTCCGTTTCAGCGTTCGACGCCTGTGCTTTACTATAACAAGGAAGCACTGGCCGAGGCCGGCCTGAACCGCGCGCCCGAAACTTGGGACGAGATGAAGGAATGGGCGGCAAAGCTGACCAAGAAGGACGACAGCGGGAACGTCACCCAATGGGGCGTGCGCATTCCCTCGTCCGGCTTCCCGTACTGGCTGTTCCAGGGCCTGACGACGTCGAACGGCGCGACGCTGGTTTCCGAAGGCGGCACCAAGACGAACTTTGACGATCCCAAGGTTGTCGAAGCTCTGGAGTATCTGGTGTCCTTGTCCAAGGACGGCGTCATGGCGCCGGGCATCATCGAATGGGGCGCCACGCCCAAGGCCTTTTTCGAAGGCCAGACCGCGATGATGTGGACCTCGACCGGTAACCTGACCAACGTGCGCAAAAACGCTCCGTTCGAGTTCGGCGTTGCCATGCTGCCCGCCAAGGTAAGCCGCGGTGCACCGACCGGTGGCGGCAACTTCTATCTGTTCAAGGGTGGCTCGGACGAAGAGACCAAGGCCGCGTTTGACTTTATCAAGTGGATTTCCCAGCCCACGCAAGCGGCCAAGTGGTCGATCGCGACCGGCTATGTTGCCCCGTCTCCGGCGACCTGGGACTCGGACGTCATGAAGGCCTATGTCGCGGACTTCCCGCCGGCATTGGTTGCGCGTGACCAGTTGGAGTTCGCAACTGCCGAGCTGTCGACCTACGAAAACCAGCGTGTGACCCGCATTTTCAACGATGCGCTGCATGCCGCGATTACCGGTGAAAAATCGGCCGCCGAGGCGCTGGCCGAGGCGCAGGCCAAAGCCGACGATGTCCTGAAAGACTATCGCTGAACCAATGCGCGAGGCGGGGATGGTCCCGCCTCGCCCCCCCATCAAGGAACGCCCGATGCAACGACACTGGATACATGCCTGGCTGCTGTTGACGCCTGCTTTCGTGTTTCTGCTGGCGTTTACGCATATTCCGGCCCTCACCACCCTGTGGCAGAGTTTCAGGACCACGCCGAGAGGCCGCCGCCCAAGTCGCTGGGCGGGTCTTGAAAACTATCAGGAGCTGATTTCAGACCCGATCTTCTGGAAGGTTCTTGGCAACAATATCTGGTTTGCCATCGGCACTATTCCGACCTCGATCCTGATTGCACTTGTGATGGCGCTTTGGGTGAGCGAACGGCTGCCCGGACGGGGCTTTGTGCGCATGGCCTATTTCACCCCGACTGTGCTGCCGATGATCGCCGTCGCCAATATCTGGCTGTTTTTCTACACACCCGGCTTTGGCCTTTTTGACCAGATCACGGGCTTTTTCGGCTTTGGCCAGTCCAACGTGCTGGGCAGCCCCAAAACCGCGCTTGTGGGTGTGATGGTGGTGACGATCTGGAAAGAGGCGGGGTTCTTCATGATCTTCTACCTGGCGGCGCTTCAGACAATCCCGCCCAGCCTGATCGAGGCGGCGCGTATCGAAGGCGCAGGCCCATGGACGATCTTTCGGCGCGTGACCTTTCCCCTGCTGATGCCGACCACGCTGTTTATCGGGGTCAATGCCGTGGTGAATGCGTTTCGCATGATCGACCATATTTTCGTTCTGACGGGCGGTGGCCCCGACAACGCGTCTTCGCTGCTGCTCTACTACATCTACGAGACAGCCTTCCGCTTTTGGGACACGTCCTATGCGGCGTCTCTGACCGTGGTGTTGCTGGCGCTTCTGGCGCTCTTGGCCCTTGGTCAATTCTTCTTTCTCGACCGCAAGGTGCATTACAAATGACGCGTGCGCTCAATATCACCGGGGCCTGGATGCTGGCCCTGATCTGGGTTCTGCCTCTGGCCTATGCAATCTGGACGGCGTTTCACCCTGCCGCCTATGAGGCGCGGTTTGACCTGTTCGCCCCGGTCACGTTCGAGAATTTTGCCAAGGCGTGGGAGGCCGCGCCATTCGCGCGCTATTTCCTGAACACGTTTGTCCTTGTGACCGTCATTCTGATCGGCCAGTTCATCCTGTGCACCCTCGCGGCCTATGCCTTTGCGCGCTACCGGTTCCCGGGGCGCGATGTCCTGTTTGCACTGGTGCTGGTGCAGCTTCTGGTGATGCCCGACATCCTAATCGTCGAAAACTACAAGTCCATTCGGTATCTCGGACTGGTTGATACGATTGCCGCAATCGCCCTGCCGTATATCGCGTCAGGTTTCGGGATTTTCCTGCTGCGCCAGACCTTTCTTTCGGTTCCGAAGGAACTCGAAGAGGCGGCGCAGATCGAGGGGATGTCGAGCCTTGGCATCATGCTCAAGGTCTATGTGCCCCTGGCGCTACCGACCTATCTGGCCTACGGGCTGGTCTCGGTGAGCCATCACTGGAACAATTTCCTCTGGCCGCTGATCATCACCAATTCCGTTGAAACACGTCCCGTGACGGTAGGATTGCAGATCTTTGCCTCAATCGATTCCGGGGTTGAATGGAGCGTGATCAACGCCGCCACCCTGATGACCTCGGGGCCGCTTCTCATCGCTTTCCTTCTGTTCCAGCGCCAGTTTGTTCAAAGCTTCATGCGCGCGGGCATCAAGTAGTGTTCTTTCCCAGGAGATAATAATGGCGGACCTTCCCATCGTCGGAGCAGCCCTAACCCTGGACGGGTTTGACGCCCTTCGTGACGAGATGTTCGATCATGATCGTGATCTGGAACTTCAGGATTTTCACAACCCTCTGGTTCTGGACAGCGATTTTGCCCCCCTGGTCGATCGCGCAAAGCGGGCGCTGGACGGGTATCGCGGACGGCATGGTATTCACGGCCCCTTCTGGGATCTGCCGCTGGCGACATGGGATCCGATGATCCGCAAGGTGATCCATGACCGAATGTTCAAGGCGCTCGAGATCTGCGAAACGCTGGGCAGCAGCCATATGGTGGTGCACAGCCCCTATCTGGAATGGGACCATCGCAACATCATGCACTATCCCAACGCCAAAGAGAGCATCTTTGAGCGGTTTCAAACAACCATGGCCCCGGTTGTGGCGCGCGCCGAAGATACGGGTGTCACGCTGGTGCTTGAAAACATCAGCGATATTGATCCGCATTTCCGGGTCGAACTGGCCGCAAGCCTTGGGTCTGATGCGCTGCAGGTCTCGGTTGATACGGGCCATGCCCATTATGCCCACGGCGCATGTGGTGCGCCCCCCGTTGATTACTATGTCAAGGCGGCCGGAAACGCGTTGCAGCATGTGCATTTGCAGGATGCCGACGGATATGCTGACCGACATTGGGCCTTGGGCGACGGCAGTATTCGTTGGCAATCCGTGTTTGACGCCCTCGCGTGTCTTCAGAGCACGCCACGCCTCATCATCGAAGTTCATGTGCCAAACGGAGTGGAACGATCCATCGCATACCTAAGAAAATCCGGGCTTGCTTGCTAGAGCAGTCTTCAGATTGGTTAGACATGCTGCAGTCCACGCCATCGGCTGCTTTCGTCAAGGCAACGTATCGGATTTAGCGGTGCTCTGAGGTTGGCTCTCGGCCGGGGGCCGCTGCTTGGTCAGCCCCCTTCCGTTCTATTTGGTTTGCTCCGTTTTCACTCTAGGCACTTTGTGGCTGTTTGCTTGCCCACCGGCAAAATGTGAACTTGGTTTCGCCGTCGGTACTTCTCGCCCGAAGTTCTGATTTCTCCCTGCCTGAAGTTCTGTTCCGGCTGGATTCCGTTGGCAATGGGGCAAATTATTGTGCTTTGGCAGGTGACGTTCGCCGCGGGTCAAGTCTTTGCCTGGATGATCGTCCAGATTCGTTCAGTCGTTGCCCAGTTTTGGCGATCCCAACTTGATGCTTCGGGATCGGAAGCTCAAATCATTCGGACAGGATACCTGCGCCGATGCCAGACGTTCCGCAATCTCGATTGGCATGGCTACCGCATGTGGCGCAGGGTGCTGATCGACGTGCAACTCCATCGTCTCGCCTATGGCGACCGCTTCGCCACCTTCCCGCATTGTCAGGTACAAGTGAAACCGCTTGTCGTCACTGTCGAGGACCACCGTTTCGACCCGAAGCTTTGCACCTTCCTTGACTTCCCTCAGGAAGTACTTGTGGTCCTCAAGCAGATAGATCGTGCAGCCTGTGCTTTTGCGATAGGTTTCGTCAAACCCGATCTCGTTCTGCAGGGCATCGACGGCATAGCTGAAGATCAGCCCATAATATGCGTCCTGCATATGCCCATTATAGTCGATCCATTCGGGAATGACGGTGGTCTCGTAGAAAAAGGTTTCGCTCATGGTTTGGTCCTGACGTCACAGGGCATAGAATCTTGCGGCCGTATCGTGAAACACCTTGCCGTACATATCGTCGGGGACGATCTCACGGTGCGCCCGCACCAGCGTGGCATAGTCGGAATAGAGACTGTCGACCGGAAAGTTCGATCCGAACATGCAGCGATCCGGGCCGAACTGCTCAAGGCATGTCTCAATGATCGGTCGGAAATCCTCCACTTCCCAGTCATGCTGGAACATCCCCAGACCGGACAGCTTGCAGGTGATCTGCGGCAAGTCTGACAAACAGTGCAACTGCGCGGCCCAACCGGCGAGGCCGCTGGCAGAGCGATCATGGGGGCTGCCGGCATGGCACAGGGCAACCTTGATGTCTGGCGCTTGCTCCAGAACCAAGGCCATCTTTTCCATCAACTCGGGGATCAGTTGCAGATCAAAGGACAGGCCCCGCTGCCCTGCTTGGCGCAGGCCTTCGACAAAGCGCGGATTATCCAGCAAATCATTGGTGCCGGTCACGGCGTCTTCGCCGGGAGCCCGCCCGACGATCTGGCGAACACCGCGCACTGTCGACAGGGCCTGAAAATCATCCAGCCGCGCCCCAAGGTCGGGCGCAGTCAGATCGCAGAACACCACCTGTGCCATGGGCCAATCCGGATTGGCGTCGGCAACCGCCTGCACCCACGATGCCTCTTGCAAACCGTCCTCGGCCCCGACTTGGATATGAACCGAAGCAGCAAAGCCCTCGGGTTCTGCATCGCTTCGGAAATCGCGCAGAAGATAGTTCTTTTGGATTGCGGTCGGATCGCCAAAGAACCGTTCCACGCCCTTGGCCATCAGCCATGGATAGGTCACCGCGGAGAGATCCCAAAGGTGGTGGTGTGCGTCGATCCAGCCGTTCATGTCTGTGGCACCTCTTGCATACGGGCCAGGATATCGACGCCCTGCTGTTTCCAGAAATGCAGCAGGTCGATGAAGATCCAATTTTCGGCAAGCTTGTCGCCCTCGCGGCGGTAGATGTCGATGACCCGAAACTCTCCCGGCTTGTCAGTTGCGGGCATACCCATGAAACCGCCGCAGGGAATGGCCGTGAAGTTGGGCCAGCCAAAAAAGCCGCCATAGTGACCTTCGGCCAAGCGGCAGATATGTCCCGTCGCCGAGCGGTCCTTGAACCCGGCGCGAAAAGGGCCTGAGTGCTGTTTGGCGTATCGTTCGATCGTGTAGGTCGAACCGATGCCGGCCGGTCCCCACCAGATCATGTCGTCGTGCCAGCTTCGGGCAAGCTCTTCTTCCAGCGGCAGGCCAAGGTTCCATTGGCCAAGATCTGAGACCATGGCATTGATGGCTGCCAGGGTCTTTTCCCCCTCCTCCAAAGGTTGGGCGTCAAACATCAGCCCGTCATGCGTCATCGGTCCGGGCTGCACGAGATGTGCGGCGGTTTGTGGCGGAAACGGTTGTAGCCCGGCCTGCATCATCAGGTGAGGGATGTCGAAGTACATCGCCGTCTCTTTGATCATGTCACCTTCTACCCGGTGGAAGGCGCAGTAGCGGAGAAAAGCCATCTTGCGCGTGGCGCGTATGCCAAGCCAGTCAGCATCGAACAGGCCCATCAGATGCCCCATCGACACCACCCAGACTCCGCCCGGATCGGCATACATATTCTGGCCAGCCATAAAAATGTCCATGCGGCGCTGCATGCGCGTCAAACTCTGCCGAAGAGGCTGCCAGAACTGAGTTGCGACGGCCTCTGGCCCGGCCATTTCGTTGAAGGGGTGAAACCCCCGCCAGATCAGGGTCGAGTCGCAATATTGCGCCACCACAGCAGGAATATCGGCCACCTCGGCACCATCCAGCGCAGCATAAAACGCGCGTACCAGAGATTTTTCTTTTTGCGTATCGCTCATAATTTTCCGCCATTTTTCAGCGACTTGAAGAAAGTTTAGCGGCATTCGACTCGCCGCTGCCAAAACAACATTGCATACGTTTGCAAAAATGTCTTGCCAGAAATGATGCGGCTAAAATAAGGTTTTTGCAAACGTATGCATTTCGATTCCGCTTGGGGGGACACATGGCCGAGATTCAACTTCGCAACGTTGGAAAACGTTGGGGATCGTTTGTGGGGGTCGACAATTTCGACCTGACCATCGCCGACAAGGAGTTCCTTGTGCTGCTCGGGCCGTCAGGTTGCGGCAAGACTACAACCATGCGGATGATCGCGGGTTTGGAAGATGCCTCTGAGGGCGACATCATGATCGACGGGCAGCGGGTGAATGACATGGAGCCCAAAGATCGCGACGTGGCGATGGTGTTCCAGTCTTACGCGCTCTATCCCAACATGAACGTCTACGAGAACATCCGCTTTCCGCTGAAAGTACGGGGTATCGACCCCAAGACCCACGACGAAAAGGTGCGGCGGGCCTCGGCGATGGTGGAGCTGGATGACTTCCTGCACCGCAAACCCGCCGAGCTGTCGGGCGGTCAACGTCAGCGTGTGGCCCTGGCCCGTGCAATCGTGCGCGAGCCCAACGTCTTCCTGATGGACGAGCCACTGTCGAACCTTGATGCCAAGCTGCGTGTTTCGACACGCGCCCAGATCAAGAACCTCAGCCACGAACTTGCGGTCACCACGATCTACGTGACACACGACCAGATCGAAGCCATGACCCTGGCCGACCGTGTCGTGATCATGAAACAGGGTGTTGTTCAGCAGGTCGGCACCCCGGTCGACATCTACGACACCCCCGCCAATACCTTTGTCGCCAGCTTTATCGGCAACCCGGCGATGAACCTTCTGGACGGCGAAGTGAAAGACGGCATCTTCCGCGCTCAGAATACCGAAGTAACCGGCCTTAACGCGCCGGACGGCAAAATCACCCTGGGCTTCCGCGCCGAAGATGCCAACGTGGTGGACGCCGGCGGCGAGATCAACGCACCGATCTATACCCAGGAGCTCTTGGGCGACAGCACTATGGTTTCGGTGCGTATCGGCGGCGCGCTTGTGTCCGTAAAGGCGGACAAGGCCTATCGCGCCGAGATCGACGACATGGTTTCGATCCACATCCACACAGATCACTGCCACCTGTTCGACGCAGAAACAGGAGCACGACTCGAGGTTTAACCCTCGCTCTACGACCCCGGTCACGGGGCATCACCCCGGGTGCAGTCTTCGAAGGTGCACCCAAGTCTTCATAGGGAGGAACACTGATGTTCTTGAAGAAAATTGCCTTGGCGGGGTCCATTGCCGCCTTCGCCGCGACAGCAGGGCAGGCTTGCGAAATCAACGCGCGGGTCAGCATCGTTGGCAACGAATTTGCCGCGATCCAAGCCGTTGGCGCAGCGGCACAGGAATGCACCGGCGCGCCGGTAACGTCGAACCTGACCTCTGAGCACCAGACCATCAACGTTGCGGGCATGTCGGGCAACCCGGCGGAATACACCACCGCGATCATCGCCAACAGCTCGTTGGTTGCGTTGATGAACGAAGATGTGGTGCGCCCTCTGAATGACCTTGTTGAAAAACACGGTGACGGGCTTCAGAAAAGCCAGCTTATCAAGATCGGCGACGACATCATGGCCGTCGCCTTCATGGCAAACGCACAGCATCTGATGTTCCGCAAGGACATCCTCGAACAAGCTGGTGTTGAGGTTCCGACAACCTACGAAGAAATGCTGGAAGTGGCTCAGGCCATTCGCGAGCAGGGTATTCTTCAGAACCCGGTTGGCGGCGCCTACAAGGCTGGCTGGAACCTGGCACAGGAATTCAACAACATGTTCCTCGGCTATGGCGGCACCCACTTCAAGCCCGGCACCGCTGAGCCCAACATCAACACCGAAGCGGGTGTCAACGCGCTAAAGATGATGAAGGCCCTGTCGGAATACATGAACCCCGACTTCCTGACCCACGATTCTAACGCCACCAACGCCGAATACCGCGCCGGCAACGTTGCGATCATGAATATGTGGGGGTCACGCGCCTCGCAACAGACCTCAACCGAAGGCGTTCTGGACGAAGTCAAAAACGGTCATGCGATTGCAGCGCCTCTGACCGTTGGCGGTGGTTCCATTCCGGCCTCGACGCTGTGGTGGGACGGCTGGACCGTTGGCAAAAATGTTTCGGATGAAGAAGCCGAAGCAACCTTCCTCGCCATGAAACACGGCATCCGCTCGGACATGCTGAACGACGAAACCAGCCCGCTGGCCGTCTGGCTGATTGATGGCTACAAGCCGACCGCCGACGCGCAGGGCGTGTTTGCAGCCGCCCAAATGGGCACGCTGCCCTATCCGATGCTGCCTTACATGGGCCTGATGCACAGCGCCCTCGGCAACGAACTGGCGGACTTCATGCAAGGCAAGGAAAGCGCCGAACAGGCCCTGGCCGACGTTGAGGCCGCCTACCGCGCCGCTGCCATCGAAAAAGGCTTCCTCCAGTAAGAAGCCCCTGCGCGGGCGGCTGATACGCTTGGCCGTCCGCACGCACACTTTCACACCGGGAAAACGCCATGCGCCACAAGACATTCCTCTGGTTCTTCCTGCCCACAGGGCTTGCGATGCTGCTGTTCATTGCATTGCCAATCGTCTCGGTAGTGACACAGTCAATTTTTGCGCCGCACCCTGCGGTTCTGATCGAAGTAGAAAGCTGCACACCTCTGGTAGGCTGCACCACGGAAACGACGGTTGACCAAGAGGCCACCGCTGCGCTGCGTGCGGAAAAACCGCTCGGCCGTTTTGTGGGGCTCGACATCTATTTCGACCGCGGGCACCTTGCGATCTCTGAGATGAAAGAGAGCTGGGCCAAGGCGGACAGCCTTGGGGAATTTGTCTCTGAACTGGGCAATCTGCCGTTCTATCGCGCGATGGCCTTCACGTTGACCTTTGTTGCCGTTGTCACACCGCTGACCATTGTCCTTGGATTGATCATCGCGCTGGCAATCAACTCGCTGCATCACCACCTCAAGGGGTTGATGATCTTCTTCTCGCTTTTGCCGATGATCGTGACACCTCTGATTGGCTCACTCATCCTGTTCTGGATGGTCGATAGCCGCGGGGTGATTGGTTCGGCCCTGGTCGCCATGGCCGGAGACCCCGACTTCAGCCTCAAGGCTTCGACCGGGCTGATGTGGGTGGCCCTGATGGTCTATGGAGTCTGGCACGCTGCGCCCTTTGCCTTTGTGGTGTTCTATGCCGGCCTGCAAACCCTGCCGGGCGACCAGCTGGAAGCCGCCCAGATTGACGGCGCCACCCGCTGGCAGCAGGTCAAATACGTGGTTGTCCCGCATCTCATGCCGCTGGTGACCTTCGTGGCGCTGATCCAGCTGATGGACAACTTCAAGGTCTTTGAACCGATCATCGGTTTCAATGCCACAGCCCATGCCCAATCACTCAGCTCGTTCATCTACAACGACCTCAGCGGTGAAACGCGTCAGCTGTCCTCAGCCGCCGCAACCTCCGTGATCACGATTATCGGGGTCGCCATTCTTCTGTCGCCTGTGCTTGTCCGCACATGGCGCGACTTCAAAGGAGCACGCTAACATGGCCAGCCGCGCACAAAGAATGCCCGCGAGCCTTCGGGTCGCTTCCTCCCTCTTCGTCCTTTTTTGGTTCATCCTCGCCGCCTTTCCATTCGTCTGGACGCTCTGGGGATCGTTCAAGGTCGAGCTTGATTTCTTCTCGATCGCCGACTGGACCAACGCCCTGACCGGCGAACGAACCGAGGCGGTCTATGGCTCGCCCTTTACCACCACGGGCTATGAGGGGGCCTGGATCAAAGAGGAGTTCTGGCGCAACGTACTGAACACGGGCATCGTCTGCTTCTTCGTGGTCACCATCTCACTGACCATCGGCACGCTTGGCGGCTATGCCCTGTCGCGCTCGACCTACAACTACACGTTCTGGCTCTTGATCACTGCGCTGATCTTCCGCGCCATGCCGCCGATTACCCTTGTGTCGGGTTACCTGTTGCCGTTCTTTGAATGGAACGTCTGGGGCATTCTGCCGACCACCATCATCGTGCTCGTGGCGATCAACCAGCCCTTTACCCTGTGGATGCTGCATTCCTTCTTCAAGAACATCCCTTCCGAGCTGGACGAAAGCGCCAAGGTCGACGGCTGCAACCAGTTCCAGGCCTTCCGCCGCGTGATTATCCCGGTCATGTGGCCAGGCGTGATCACCACGGGTCTGTTCTCGTTCCTGCTAGCCTACAATGACTTTGCGGTAGGGGCGATGCTGCTCTCGGAAAGCAACCGGACCATGGTTCCAGCCATCAACGCTTTCCTCGGCACGACCCAGACCGAAGGCAACGTGATGTTCGCCGTTGCGGCTGTGGTCTCAGCCACCGCGCCGCTGTTCATCCTAGTGATGTTCTTCCAGCGCCAGATCGTCGGTGGTCTGACCGCCGGTGCCGTCAAAGGATAAAATTCGCGCGGCTTCGCGCGATGCCCCAAAACTCCCTCCGAGGGTCATTTGCCGACGCAAATCTCCTCTGCACGTCACAGGTGACTCTCGGGCCAAGACACAAAAGGAAAGACAAAAAATGAAAGGCTCTCGCCCCGAACAGGCCGTGCTGACGCGCGACACGGACATGAGCAAGACCGATGAGACCCGTCGCGTAATCGAAACAATGGTCGACGGTCTCAACGATCACCGTATCGACGACATTGGCGAGTTCTTCAGCCAGGGATTCCGCTGGCTAGGCAATCAGGGCTGCGGCACGAAAACCGGCCTGAAAGAGTTCCAGGACAACTGGCAACGCCCCTTCCAGGCAGCCTTTTCGGACAAAACCTGCATCGACGAAGCCCGCCTTTACATGGGCGAATGGGCAGCCGCCTTTGGCCGCCAGGAAGCCACCCACTCGGGTGAGTTCCTCGGTATCGCCCCCACCGGCAAGCGCGTCGAAATCCGCTACATGGATTTCTGGAAAGTTGTCGACGGCAAGATCGTGGACAACTGGGTGAATGTCGATTTTCCCCATGTCGCCGCACAGCTTGGCGTAGATCTCTTCAACGGCGAAGGCTGGGAAGCCTATGACCGTGGCGAAAAACAAGCCCCCCGTCCCGACAACCAAGGATCAGCACAATGACGATTGAGTATCTGAAACGCGGCAAACCCGAAGCGGATCGTGCCGAGGACGACGCCAAGACCCGTGCGGTTGTCGAAGCGACGCTGAAAGACATCGAAACCCGCGGCGACACCGCAGTGCGCGAATTGTCGGAAAAGTTCGACAACTACAGCCCCGAGAGCTTTCGCCTGTCGCAAGCACAGATTGACGAACTGATCGGCCAGCTGACCGACCGCGAGCTGGAAGACATAAAGTTCGCTCAAGCCCAGGTGCGCAACTTTGCCCAAGCGCAGCGCGACTCGATGCTGGACATCGAAGTTGAAACCCTGCCCGGTGTGATCCTTGGCCACAAGAACATCCCCGTGCAATCCGTGGGCTGCTACATTCCCGGCGGTAAATTCCCCATGGTCGCCTCGGCGCATATGTCGGTTGCCACCGCCTCGGTCGCCGGGGTGCCGCGCATCATCGCCTGCACCCCGCCGTTCGAAGGCAAGCCCAACGCGGCCGTGATCGCCGCGATGCACCTGGGCGGCGCGCATGAAATCTATGTCATGGGTGGCATTCAGGCCATCGGCGCCATGGCATTGGGGACCGAGACCATCGAACCCGTTCACATGCTGGTCGGCCCGGGCAACGCATTCGTGGCCGAAGCCAAGCGTCAGCTTTTTGGCCGGGTTGGTATCGACCTCTTTGCAGGTCCGACCGAGACCATGGTCATCGCGGATGACACCGTGGACGCCGAAATGTGCGCCACTGATCTTCTGGGTCAGGCAGAGCATGGCTACAACAGCCCCTGCGTTCTGCTCACCAACTCGCGCAAACTGGCAGAAGAAACCCTTTCCGAAGTGGACCGCATCCTCGACATCCTGCCAACCGCTGGCACCGCCCGCGTCAGCTGGGAGGAATATGGCGAGGTGATCCTGTGTGACACATATGACGAGATGCTTCAGGTCGCCGACGACATCGCCTCCGAGCACGTGCAGGTGATGACCGACCGTGACGACTGGTTCCTTGAGAACATGACCTGCTACGGCGCGCTGTTCCTTGGCCCTCGTACCAACGTCTCGAACGGTGACAAGGTAATCGGCACCAACCACACCCTGCCCACCAAAAAGGCTGGCCGCTACACCGGTGGTCTCTGGGTTGGCAAGTACCTGAAAACCCACAGCTACCAGAAGGTTCTGACCGATGAAGCGGCGACGCTGATCGGTGAATACGGTTCGCGTCTGTGTATGCTCGAGGGCTTTGTCGGCCACGCTGAACAGTGCAACGTACGGGTGCGTCGGTACGGTGGTATCAACGTACCTTATGGCGAGGCCGCGCCTTATCGCGACGCTGCCGAGTAAGGCAAGATCATGCCGTGGGGGTCTCCCCCACGGAACTCCCCGAAGTACCTCTGAAAAGATGAAACATGGACAGACCTTCCGCACATAAAGCCCTGATCGCACCCTTGCGGAGTGCCATGTATGACTTTGAAGAAACGACCGTACGCGCGGCCTTGGCTTCGGCTGCCGCGCCCGATGCTGTGTTTCGGCTGTCCGCGCCGATTGGCGACAGCATTGGCGCGGATACCTACTATGACGCGGCCTATGTCGACCTTCTGACCGCATGGCCGGACCTTGAGCGTCGGGACTACATCGTTGTCGCGGGGCAGGACGAACATGGGCTCGATTGGGTGGGATGTGGTGGTTACTACACCGGCACCTTCCTGGCCCCTTGGCTGGATATTCCCCCGACAGGCCATCAGGTCACCATGCGGTTTCACGAGTTTTATCGCATCGAAAATGACAAGATCGTCGAAATGCAGGCGATCTGGGACATCTCCGAGGTCATGGTTCAGGCCAACGCCTGGCCGCTGGCACCGTCGCTTGGGCGTGAAGGCCTGGTGCCCGGCCCTGCAACACAGGATGGGCTTGTGCCCGGACCTTATGATGTCGAGACCTCCGAGGCCTCCTGCAAGCTGGTGATCGACATGCTGACCCATCTGGTCAAACACCCCACCAAGGGCGGCCCAGAGGTAATGGAGCCGCACCGGTTCTGGCACCCGCGAATGAACTGGTATGGCCCGTCCGGTATCGGTACCGCGCGCGGATTTGCAGGCTTCCGACACTGGCACCAGATCCCATTTCTTGCCGCCATGCCTGACCGCGGACAGCACGACGAAGACCTGACCTTCCACTTCTTCGGAGACGGTGCCTATGTCTCTGTGACCGGCTGGCCCAACATGGCCCAATCGGTAAGCCAAGGCGGCTGGATGGGCATTGCGCCTACTGGCAAGAAAATCACCCTCAAGTCGCTGGATTTCTGGCGCGTTGAAAACGGGTTTATCCGTGAAAACTGGGTTTTGGTCGACCTAATCGATGTCTATTCTCAGCTGGGCGTAGACGTCTTTGCCCGTCTGCGTGAATTCAACAAGGCCCGCAATATGGGGCCGATCCCCCTGCCCGATGGAATGAGCTGATGACAGACCTGCCCCGCACCCCTTCCCTTTCTCTGACCGGCAAGACCGCGCTGGTGACCGGCGCCTCTTCGGGCATCGGTCAGGGCTGTGCCGTCGCGCTGGCCGAGGCTGGCGCCCATGTGGTCTGCGCCGCACGCGGGGTGGAACGGTTGCAGGACACCGTCACGACCATGACGGCAGCGGGTTGGTCGGCAGAAGCCGTGCAACTCGATCAGGGCGATCTTGGTGCGCTGAAAATGCTAGTCGATGCCCGCGCCTTTGACATCGTGGTGAACTCTGCAGGCCTCGCCCGCCACGGCCCCGCGATGGACACCACACCTGAAGATTTCGACGCGGTCACAGACGTCAACCTGCGGTCAGCCTATTTTCTGTCGGCCTATGCGGCCAAGGCGATGATAGCGGCGGGCAAGCCCGGCTCGATCATCCATATCTCCTCGCAGATGGGGCACGTTGGCGGCGTTGATCGCGCGCTTTATTGCGCCACCAAACACGGGCTCGAAGGCATGGTCAAAGCCATGGCAATCGAATGGGGCAAATCGCGCATCCGCATCAACACGGTCTGCCCGACCTTCATCCGCACCCCCCTCACCCAATCCACCTTCGACAACCCCGAACGTGCCGCTTGGATCATGGAAAAGATCAAGCTCGATCGTGTGGGAGAAGTCGAGGACATCATGGGCGCCGTCCTTTACCTTGCCTCGGACGCCTCGGGCCTTGTGACCGGCACCTCAATGCTGATTGACGGTGGATGGACGGCAGACTGATGGCGGACAAGATCACATCCCTGCAAGTGGCCGAACTGGCCGGCGTCTCGCAATCAGCGGTCAGCCGCGTCTTCACCCCCGGCGCTTCCGTGTCGGCCAAAACACGCGAAAAGGTCCGCAAGGCAGCAGAGGAACTGGGCTATCGCCCCAACGTCCTGGCCCGCGCAATGGTCTCTGGAAAAAGCCGTATCATCGGTCTCGTGGTCGCCTACCTCGAAAACCAGTTCTATCCGGTGGCAATCGAAAAACTATCCAACAGCTTGCAGGAACACGGCTATCACGTGCTGATCTTCATGGCAGCGCAAACTTCGGGTAACATAGACGACGTGCTCGAGGAAATCCTCGACTACCAGGTCGACGGTATCGTCATGGCCTCGGTCGCCATGTCCTCGAACGTTGCTTCGCGCTGCCAGCAGGCGGGCATTCCCATCGTGCTGTTCAACCGCTCTCAGGACATGGACGGCATCACCTCGGTCGCCACCGACAACTACGCCGGAGGCCGCAAGGTCGCCGAGTTCCTAATCGCGGGCGGACACAAGAAAATCAGTTATGTTGCCGGGTGGGAGGGCGCCTCGACCCAGCGCGACCGCGAGGCCGGCTTCCGCGCGGCCCTGCAGGACGCCGGACATGACCTCCACTCCCGCGCCGTTGGCGATTTCCACACCGAAACCGCTCGTGAAGCCGCACGAGAACTGTTCGACAAACCCGCTGCAGACCGTCCCGACGCCGTCTTCGTGGCAAACGACCACATGGCCCTTGCCGTGATGGACGTCCTCCGCTTCGACCTGAACCTGAAAATCCCCGAGGACGTCTCGGTCGTGGGCTTCGACGATGTGCCGCCTGCAGGCTGGCCCGCCTATGACCTGACAACCCTTCGCCAAAGGTCCAACATGATGGTTCAGGAAACAGTGTCCGCCCTGCTTGACCACATCAACCAACCGGCCGCCGTGGTGCCCCGCAAAATCGCTATCGACGGGCCGCTTGTTGTGCGCGGCTCTGCCAAAACCCCTGAAGGATACGACCAATGAACGGCTTTGACCCCAAATTCCGTGATTTTCCCGACTACATCATCGGCATCACCAAGGAAATCTGGGAAGACCGCGGCATTGCCACGCTGCATGAGTACTATAGCAAAGATATCGTCGTACGCTCGCCCGGTTCGGTGGTTCTGGGCAACCAGAACGTCATCGGTGCCACCATGGCAACGCTTGCCGAATTTCCTGATCGCGAACTACTGGGCGAAGACGTGATCTGGTCCGGCACCCCGGAAGAGGGCATGTTGTCGAGCCACCGTATCATCTCGACCGCGACCCATTCGGGTGACGGCGTCTACGGCAAGGCAACCGGCACCAAGCTTCAGTACCGTATTCTCGCCGACTGCCATGCGAGGAACAACGCCATCGACGACGAATGGCTTATCCGCGATCAGGGTGCCATCGTGCGCCAGATGGGCTGGGATCCGGCTGACTATGCGCGCGACCTGATCACCCGCGAAGGCGGGCCGGAAGCCTGCATCAAACCGCTGACACCGAGCACTGATCAACCCGGACCCTACACGGGTACCGGCAATGACAATGAATGGGGCCAGCGTCACGCCGACATTCTGACCCGCATCATGAATGCAGACATGGGTGTGATCGAGGCAGAGTACGACCGCGCAGCACAGACCGAGTACCCCGGCGGCGTCACGGGGCACGGCTGGGCGCCTGTGGATCGCTTTTGGATGGGCCTGCGCGCCTCTTTCCCCAATGCAAAGTTCACCATTCATCACCAGATCGGTCGCGAAGACCCGCAGATGCCGCCTCGCTCGGCCATTCGCTGGAGCCTTTGGGGCAAGCATGACGGCTGGGGCGCTTTCGGCGCACCTACCGGTGCCGAGGTCTATGTGCTCGGCATCAGCCACGCCGAATTTGGTCAGTTGATCGGTGGCGAAACCAAGCTGCGCCGCGAATGGACCCTGTTTGATGAAACATCGGTTCAAAAACAGGTCCTGCTGCAAACCGGCAATCTCTAAGTGTTCGCTGGTCCTTCATATCTTGACGCCAGCCAGGCAGCACGACGCTTCCATGCGCACCGCGCCTCCTTGCGCGCGCGCCGTTTGAACAACCGGCCTCCCGGGCTCGGGGTTTGATCCCACCAAACCCCAATCCCAAAGGAGAAAAGTCATGAGCACTATTCAATCCCGCATCGTCCGCTACGGCGAACTCAAACCCTGCAAAACAGCCTTTATCGACGCGCACACCCCGGGTTCGGACCAAAAGGAAAACTTTACCATCATCGGTGGCGGCGTGTCCGAAAGCCCCGACCAGCACGTCCATATCACCGACAAGATCGGCTTCAACATCGGCGCGGCAGGCCAGCCGCCCAAATGCCGCAACAGCCTGCACAGCCACACCACCGCCGAAGTCTTCTTCGTCGCCAAGGGCCGCTGGCGTTTCTTCTGGGGTCTGCACGGCACCGCTGGTGAATTCGTTGCCGAGGAGGGAGACATATTCAACATCCCCACCGGCATCTTCCGCGGCTTTGAAAATATAGGCACCGACTATGGTATGATCATGTCGATGCTGGGGGGTGACGACGCAGGTGGCGGCGTGACCTGGGCGCCCCACGTGATCGAAGACGCTCAGGCCCACGGTCTGATGCTGGGCGACAACGGCGTGCTCTACGACAGCAAGAAGGGCGAAGAGCTGCCCCACAACGTGCGCCCCATGCCTCTCCTGACCGAAGAAGAGCTGAAAGCCTATCCCGAGGTGCCCGTGGACGCGGTGATCGGCACCTATGTGGCCCGCTATTGGGATCTGATGGCGCTGGGTGCCAACAAGCCCGCCAAGGTGATCGGCGAGAATGGCATCATCAAGGACAAGCCGGGTTTTGAGGTTGATTTCCTCACCCGTGGCTCGGCCGTGACCGAGGCTGTGGTGGTCGACAAGCCCGTCGTTCTGATGCCGATGCGCGGCTATTGGACAATCCGCATCAACGATGTCGAGGTCACGCTCTCAAACGGCGACACCGCACTGGTGTTGCCGGGCGAAAGCTACAGCGCGCAGCCCTCGATGACGGGTGAGGCCAGCCTCTACCGCATCACCACCACCGATGACCCCGCCGGGGCTACTTGGATCGGTGCATGACAGATGAGTTCGGGACCGGGCCGCGCAAGAGTGGCCCGGTCAACCAAGTCGGCGAGCGGGCTGCTAAAAACGCACCGACGCGATGCCGACGTAATACCGACGCGATACAGACAGGGAGAAATGCCACCATGACCAAGATCACAACAAGCCATGTGGGTTCACTGCCACGCACGCAAGAGGTGGTGGATTTCATCTTCGCACGCGAAAATGAAAAGCCCTACGACCCTGCCGCCTTCGACGCTTGCATGACAGCTGCTGTCTCGGAAACCGTTAAAAAACAAGTGGATGCAGGCGTCGACATTGTCAGCGACGGGGAAACCTCGAAGATCTCCTACGCCACCTACGTCAAGGACCGCTACACCGGTTTTTCCGGCGACAGCCCCCGCAACGCGCCCGCCGACCTCAAGATGTTCCCCGGCTTCCTGCAACGCCTCGCCGACGACGGCGGCACCCCCCAATACGCCCGCCCCATGTGCACCGGTGAAGTCCGCTCCAAGGGGCAGGATGAATTGCTCAAGGATATCAACAACCTGAAAACAGCGATGGCACAGCACGGCGCCGAGCGCGGGTTCATGAACGCGGCGTCTCCCGGCGTGATTTCGCTCTTTCTTCAGAACGAATACTACCCCAATCGCGAGACCTATCTCGCCGCGCTGGCGGATGCTATGAAGGAAGAATACGAAACCATCATCGCCAACGGTCTGGATCTGCAACTTGATTGTCCCGATCTCGCGCTGTCGCGTCATATGTTGTTTACCGATCTGAGTGATGATGAGTTCCTGAACATCGCGAACATGCACGTCGAAGCGTTGAACCACGCACTGCGCGATGTCCCGCAAGACCGTGTTCGCGTCCATATTTGCTGGGGTAACTACGAAGGCCCCCATTGCTGCGACATACCCATGGACAAGGTGTTTTCTACACTGATGTCGACCAAGGCGCGTTACGTACTGTTTGAGACCTCGAACCCACGCCATGCCCATGAGTGGACCGTTTTTCGCGATCGGAAGTCGGAGATCCCAGACGACAAGATCCTTGTGCCAGGTGTTGTCGACACAACCACCAACTTTGTTGAACACCCCGAGCTGGTCGCTCAGCGCATCGAGCGTTTCACCGGGATTGTTGGCGCGGATCGCGTTATCGCAGGCAGTGACTGCGGCTTTGGCACCTTTGCCGGCTTCGGCGCGGTCGACCCTGACATCGCCTACGCCAAACTCGCCGCCCTCTCCGAAGGTGCAGCCCTCGCGAGCAGTCGCCAGTGACCCCGCTTCTCCTCCTCCCGGGCATGATGTGCGACGCCCGCCTCTTTGGCCCCCAGATCGACGCCCTCTCTGGCTCCAGACCTCTGATGACCGTACCTATGAATCGTCACGAGACGATGCAGGAACTGGCTGCCGATGTCCTCGCCTACGCCCCGGCAAGGTTTGCCATGGCGGGCCTCTCGATGGGCGGTATTCTCGCAATGGAGGTTCTGCGTCAGGCACCGGACCGCGTTTCCGGCCTCGCCTTGCTCGACACCAACCCCAAGGCTGAAACGGATGCCGTCAAAACCCGCCGGACACCCCAGATTGCGGCCGCGCTTTCGGGTGATCTGCGGCGCGTGATGCGCGACGAGATGAAGCCCAACTACCTCGCGGACGGTGACAACACCGGGGCTATTCTCGACCTGTGCATGGCTATGGCGATGGATCTGGGGCCAGAGGTTTTTGTGCGCCAATCCAAAGCGTTGCGTGATCGCCCAGATCAACAGGACACGCTGCGTACCTTCAAGGGACCTGCGCTGGTGCTTTGCGGTCAGGAAGACTCGCTCTGCCCTCTGGAGCGTCATGAATTGATGCACGCCCTCATGCCGCAGAGCCGCTTCGCAGTTATTTCTGGCGCTGGCCACCTGCCGACCCTTGAACAACCCGACCTGACAACCACGGCCCTCATGGGCTGGCTGGAGACCCTATGACACCTTCCCTGCTGAAACTCCTGCAATCCGTCGATACGCCCACCGTCTGCAATGCCATCGAAGTGGCCCAAGGCAAACGCGGCTTCAACGATTTCACCCGCGGCACAATGCTGTGTTCGGCACCAGAAGAGCCTGCCATTGTCGGTTATGCCCGCACCGCCAAAATCGCCGCCGTAAACCCGCCGACTGAAGCCCCCGATGTGATCCGCGCCCGCCGTATGGCCTACTACAAGTACATGTCCGAGGGTGCCTCGCCGTCTGTCGCCGTAGTCGAAGACCTCGACTACCCAGACGCCATCGGGGCCTATTGGGGCGAGATCAACACCACTGTTCACAAGGGGTTTGGCATGTCAGGTGCGCTGACCAATGGTGTAATGCGTGATCTTGGCGACCTGCCCGAAGGTTTCCCGGTCGTCGCAGGTTCGATCGGTCCCAGCCACGGTTTTGTCCATGTCCGGGAAATCGATACGCAAGTCGACATATTTGGAATGTCCGTAGCCCCAGGCGACCTGATCCACGCCGACAGGCATGGCGCATTGGTCATTCCCCCCGAAGTCATCGACACTCTCGAAGCGGCAATTAAAAAACTGCTCGAAACCGAAAAGCTGGTCCTGGAACCCGCTCGCTCGGAGGGTTTTGATTTCGAAGCTTTTGAGAAGGCATGGACCGTATTCGAGGCCTCACGAACCTAGCTCGAACCACTTACGCGCATACAGGTAGCATGCGACGTCCATAGTCACACGCCTGATATACCTCAGTTTCTTGCGATGGATCGCCAGAGCTTACCGGTGCTTTTTAGTTAGGCGCAGAAACGAAGGCTCCCCAACCTACTTTGGCGAAGCAGAACAGAGAGCTGCTCCGCTTCGCCGTTTTGCATTGCAGACTAGAAAGCCAAGCAAACGTCTTCGGGCAGGTTCTGATAGCAGACAGGTCGCAAGAACCTGCGAATGGACAGGGTACCTACGCTGGTCGCGCCAAAGTTTGTCGAGGCGGGGTACGGGCCGCCATGGACCATGCTGTCCGCAACCTCAACTCCTGTAGGGAAACCGTTAAAGAGCACCCGCCCAGCCTTACGCTCCAGCACTGGAAGCAGGGTGGTTGCAAGGGCTGCATCACCAGCGTCCATTTGCACGGTTGCCGTCAACTGTCCCTCAAAACTCTTGGCGAGATCAACAAAGTCAACCGGGTCATTGACCAGAACCGCGATCCCCATCGGGCCAAAAACCTCGTGGGCGAGATTGGGATTGGCGCGGAAGGTCTCGGCCGAAACAACATGGAACGCGGCGCGCGATTGACGTCCTTCAGCCGTTTCCGCAACCTTGGTTGTGACGCCCTCGGTCGCGGCGATCTGGCTTTGGCCGCTGTGATAGGCCAGCGCGATCCCATCGGTCAGCATGGTCTGTTCGCCAGCCGCGTTCAGCGCGTCGGTTGCCGCGTCAATAAATGCGTCAGCGCCTTCACCTGCAGGTAGCAGAACCAGCCCTGGATTGGTACAGAACTGACCAGCTCCCATCATCAGTGACCCAGCCCAGCCCGCACCGATCTCGGCACCACGCGCGGCCAGCGCGTCGGGAAGGACGAACATCGGATTGACCGAGCCGAGCTCGCCGAAGAAGGGAATGGGTTCGGGGCGCGCAGCGCAGAGATCGAACAGCGCACGGCCACCACCCAGAGAGCCGGTAAAGCCAACGGCCTTGATGAATGGGTGCTGGACCAGCGTAGTGCCGACCACGCGTCCACCGCCCTGCACGAACGAGAAGACGCCCGGATGCAGGTTACAGGCCTGACGTGCGGCGTCCACGGCTTCTGCCACGATTTCGCCGGTTCCGGGATGGGCGGTATGGCCCTTGACCACAACCGGACAACCAGCGGCCAGCGCCGCTGCAGTGTCGCCACCCGCGGTCGAGAACGCCAACGGGAAGTTCGACGCGCCGAAAACCGCAACGGGGCCGATCGGGCGTTGCGCCATCTTCAGATCTGGGCGCGGCAGAGGCTGACGGTCTGGCAGAGCCGGATCGTGGCGTAGGTCAAGATAGTCGCCTTTGCGGATATGGTCTGCAAACAAGCGCAGCTGACCAGTGGTTCGACCACGCTCGCCTTCAAGCCGGGCCGCAGGCAGACCCGTTTCGGCGCTGCCTATTTCGGTAATCTGTGTGCCACGGGCCTCGATTTCGTCGGCAATGCGATCAAGGAACGCAGCGCGTTCCTCACGCGTGGTATAGCCGTAGGACCAGAAAGCCTCTTCTGCGGCGACACAGGCCTGATCGACCAGATCGGCAGTGCCCGTCGAATAGGTTCGGGGCGTTCCCGTAGCAGGGGCGGACAGGAATTCTCCTTCGCCGGCGAGCCATTCACCGGCAATCAAACTGTTTCCGTTCATCGTGTTTCCTTAAATCAAATCGCGCGAGGCGAGGTTTTTCATCAATGCACTCGTACCAAACACCCAAGGCGGGCATTCCGTGGACAGGCGCACTGTGTTCTGGAGGCGTCCCAGAGAGGGATTCGAGATCGAGACCACATCGCCCATCTTGTGCGTAAAGCCGCCGCCAGGGGTGTCGCGGTCCTGCGTCGGGGCAAACAGCGTGCCCAGCATCAGAAAGAAGCCATCGGGGTACTGGTGGTGCGGGCCACGGGCCTGTTTCACCAAGTCGGCCGGATCGCGGCTGATTTCGGACATCGAGCTGGCCCCATCGAGAACAAAGCCGTCCTCGCCCTGGACCCGCAGGGTCAGTTCAGCCTCGCGCACATCATCAAGGCCAAAGCTCTCGTCAAACAGACGCAACATCGGACCAATTGCGCAGGATGCGTTGTTGTCCTTGGCCTTGCCCAGCAGGAGCGCAGAGCGTCCTTCGACATCACGCAGGTTTACGTCATTTCCCAGCGTCGCGCCCTTGATTGTTCCTTTGCTGTCCACCGCAAGGACGATTTCCGGCTCGGGATTGTTCCAGGTCGAAATTGGATGCAAGCCAATGCTGGCTCCGCCACCCACAGGAGACATCGCCTGGGCCTTTGTGAAGACCTCGGCGTCCGGACCGATCCCAACTTCAAGGTATTGCGACCAAACGTCTTCGGCAATCAGCGCGTCTTTCAACTCCATCGCCTTTTGCGAGCCCGGAACCACGGCACGGAGGCTATCACCAAGGATAGCGGTACAGCGTTCGCGGATAGTGTCGGCCTTGGCAGGATCACCCTTGGCTTTTTCTTCGATCACCCTTTCCAGCATAGAAGACACAAAGGTCACGCCGCACGCTTTGACCGGTTGCAGGTCGCTAGGGGCCAGGAAGTGGGGCTTTTCCGGGTCCGGGGTTTCGGTGGAGTTGGCAGCGATGTCTGCGAGCGCACCAATGTCTTCGCCTTCAACGGTCTGCACAACCACGGCTGGATTGGCGACCTCAAGCAGGGCTTGCATGGTCGGAAAACGGGTCGATGTGACGTCAATCAGCCGGTCGCCGCGACGTAAAACCAAAGCGGGGCCGTTCACATCGGGCCGCCAAACGCGGCCGACAAAGGTTCCGTGTTCGGGAAGGTCAGGTGTCATTCTTCTGGTTCCAGTTCGAAAAGGGACGACATTAGCGCATCACTTTGCGCACAGGCCGCCCAGGTCAGGGACATATGGTTTTCGTTGTCGATCACATGCCAAGCGGCGTTTTCCGGCAGGGACATCAAGGCACCGCCGCGCAGATATTCATGCGTTTCTCCGCCGCCATTCACATAAAGAACCGGCGGACGCTTCTCGTCCGGGCCAAGGCTGAAGGTGGCAATCTCGCCCTGTGTCAGTTGCAGTTCCTCTTGCAAAAAGGACAGCGCGACCGGAGCAAGATCATAGACCCCGCTGAGCGCGATAGTACCCTTTGTGCGTTTGGCGATTTCAGGGTCCCGCAAAGCGGAGAGTGCCAGATGGGCACCAGCAGAATGCCCGATCAGAACAAGCTGTGAGGCCGGAAAGCGCCCGATCAGAAGGCTTAGCGCAGCAACGGTATCAGCAACCACATCTCCCAAACGCACGTCAGGCATGAGCCGGTATTCGATATTGGCGACGAACGCGCCATGATGCTGGAAAGCAGGGATCATGAAGCGATGGCTTTCCGCCTCGAGCGCGCGCCAATATCCGCCATGCAGGATCACCGGGAGGATGGCATCAGAGCCACTGCCCTCGGTCCACTCTACCCATTGACGTGGATGGGCTCCATAGGTCTCACGGTGAAACTTATGCTGCTCAGAAACGACCCCGCTGTCCGAAGCCATACGCGTGACGAACGCTGCAAATTCCGGTAAAATCTCGGAAAACTTGAACTGACTGTTCCAGAATTTTTGCATTGTTACCGGCCTTCAAGTGCTTCGGTGATTTGCTGAGAGGCGCTTTCAAGAGATTGGATCAGTTGGTCTGTCGCACCCCAGCCGGGTTGCAAGATCAGTCCAAGCACGACCAAGGATTCGCGGGTTGAACTTACCGGTGCCAAAAGCGTGCCTGTGCGTCGTACCACCTGTTCGTTCTGAGATCTCAAAACGGTTTCCTCTGGGCGGCCGATGCTCAGATTCGGAATGCTCTCAAACCCATAGAACGGTTGCAGATTGGTGCCGCGCGTTTCCCGACCAACGGAATACGGCCCCATGTGAAGATCGAGGTCCCGCACAATGGCGAGAAAGGCCGTATGTTGCGTCGCCTGTCTTAGGCGCAAAAGAATTGGCTGGCTGAGAGGCGCGACATTTCCTAGCCCGAACCCGCTGAACCCCGTCCGAATGGCGCTGTTGCCAGCGAGGTAGGTGCCTGCAGGGTTACGGCGCAGAAAACCTTCCGCTTCAAGGGCGGCCACGTGACGATAGCCCGAAGACGATGGGATTCCGGCAGCCTGAATCAATCCAGCGGGAGTTGCGTGGGGTGCCTTGTCCGGTGCGTGGATCAGGGCATCAAAAAGTTCGACAGCGCGTGAATATGCTGAATGTGTCATGAAGCGTTCCTTTTTGATGAAGGTTTGGGGGCGCGAAGAGCTGGGCCTTGGGAAAGAACTGTCTCATTGCCAAGATCCCAAGCGACATGCCGTTCTGCCCAGATGTCGGCCTTGACCGATGCGGTTTCACATCCGCGCGGCAATACAATCCGGACAGGTTCCTCAACGCGCTGCGGCAACGTGCTTCCGCCCAGTACGTCCAGCGCAATTTCGAGTGCCCGAGCGCCCATGCTTGCGGGATAGTCCAGTGCAGCCATGGGCACCTTGTGGTGCAGGCACAGCTTGTACATCTCGTTGAGATCACCACCAGTGTGGGCCGGAATGCTACCCCCACCGTCGATGAAACGACGCAGCGAACCCACGCCCTGCAAACCGCTATCGCACCAAACTCCGTCAGGCGTTCTACGCGCTTCGTCCAGCAGCTTGTCCATCACCCTGTAACCACTGCCTTCGGTCCAATCCGTGTAGCTTACATTCTCGACCCGGATTCCTGGAAACTCGGAAAACACGGCGAGCGCGGCCTGTTGGCGGCGTAGAGCGGGGCTTGCCCCTTCCAGCCCGCTAAGCATCCAGACCCGCCCTCTGCCCTTTAGCTGTTCCGCCAACCATAACGCGCTGATACGGCCGATACGGTGATCCGATGCGGTGACGAAGGATACAAGCGAGGAGCGATCGTTTGGCCGTCTGTCGACTGCTACGATGGGCAGGCCTTCGTCGGCCAGATAGTTCAGTCGTTCGCCAAGCGCAGTGTCGTTCACTGACGTGATCGAAATCAGCAGGAGATCAATGCCTTCCCGCACCAGTTCGTCAATCTGGTGGAGCTGCAACTCCGGATCATCCTGCGCATCGCGTACAAGGAACTCGCCGATCTGCGCCTGAGAGATTTTCTCGGCGTAGTACATGCTTTGCAGCATGGCGCGACGCCAAGCATTGGTAGTGGACGCGTTGGAAAAGCCAATGCGATAGGGTGCCCTCCTTCGGAACCTACTGGCATCAACTGTCCGGACCAGCCGGGGATCCCATTCGAGGTCAGGCATGGCCAACTCCAGTTTGCTGCGGCTAATCGGGGTTGCGGCCAACGTTCTGGCATCCTGATACTCCGGCACTTCCAACGCGGCAAAAACAAGGCCACATGCCTTTGGGCCAAGGCGCAGAGATCCGTGATCAAACCTTTCTAGCCACCCCGCCGAAACCATTGCCCGCAGCAGTCCGAACCCTGTGGATCGGGTCACCCCGAGGTCTTCTAGAATATCATGTGTCCGGCGCGGCGTATTGTTCGCGTCAAACCCTTTCAGGATTGTCGCGATGCGCTGAACGTTTGATTTTTGATCCTTGGACATCGGGGAGTTCCTGCTCAGTTTTGCGACCGTTTCATGTAAACGGCTGCGGCGAGGATAATCAGCGTCCCCTTGATCACCAACTGCAACTCGATCGAGAGGCCGATGATCACCACGATGTTGAACAGGGAAACGAGGATCAGGGCTGCCAGCAAAACCCCCGGCACCGAGCCTTTGCCACCAGACAGGGCAGCGCCGCCAATGACTGCTGCTGCGATACTGTCAAGTTCGTAGCCACGGCCCGTCCAATTGTCGACGATGCCAACATAACCCACCAGGAACAGGCCGGCGATGGCTGCCATCACGCCCGAGATCACAAAGGCCATGACCACAAGAAGCCGTGTCGGTGCGCCGGTCATATAGGCCGCAGCCGGGCTGTCTCCGTAAAGCTTCAGGCGACGACCAAAGATGGTGCGCTCCAGCACCCAGTGCATCGCGAAAGCCACGACGGTCAATGCAATCAAAGCAACCGGAATACCCAGGATGTCTCCTGTGGCCAGCCACCGAAATGTCTCGGGCAGAGTACCCCCCGGTGCCCCTTTGGTATAGGCAAAGCGGATGCCTTGCAAAACGATCATCGTCGCCAATGTCGCCAGGAAGGGAGTCACCCTGCGATAGGCCACCAGATAGCCATTAATCGCCCCGATGCCCGCGCCCAGCATCAGGCCGACGGCAAAGATGACAGGTGTGCTGTCGATGGTCGTTGTCGAGATCACCGCCACCGTCGCCATGATAGATGCGACGGACAGGTCCAGACCCCGAACGATGATAACGATCATTTGGCCGATGACGACAAACCCTAGTGGAGCAGCCTGGATGAGAATGTCCTTGAGATTTGCCGGGGTCAGGAACCGCGGGCTGAGCGCCGTCGTGACCGCCCAGATCACCAGTAGGAAACCAAGCAACAAAAGCAGTTCGCGTTTCTGAGTGGCACGCACTGTATTGCGGTTGGGTTTTGTGGGAGCATTGGTTGCGGTCGCGGTCATGACTTGCCCTTTCCTGCAAAGAACGAAACGGCGGCAATGATGATCACCCCTTCGGCAATCCATTGGTAAAAGCTTGAGACGTTCATAAAGTTCAGAACGTTTGCCAGAAGCGCCAGAAGGACAACCGCAAGCGCGGTTCCAAGAACGCCCCCTTTGCCACCCGCAAGCAAGGTGCCGCCCACAATCACCGGAGTGATCGAACGCAGATCAAAGCCAACACCGGCGCGGGGATCACCGACGCTGAAACGGCCGGTCATGTACATCGCAGCCACGGCGCAAAGCAGGCCGGACAGCGCATAGATGGCGATCTTGGTCTGTTTCACTGGTAGGCCTGACACTGCGGCGGCAGCTTCATTGTCGCCGACCGCAAATATCCGGGTGCCAAACGTGGTGCGCCACAACATGAAACCGATCAATAGGTAAAGCGCGATCACGAAGATCATGCCGTATGGCAAAACTCCAAGACGTCCGTAGGTGAAGTCTTCGAAAAACAGCGGCACCGATCCGGTGGGCTGGCGCGTGAGAAGCAATGCCACACCCGCCAGAATCGTAGAGGTACCCAGCGTGGTGATCAGCGGGTGAATGCCGACATAGGCGGTGATGCCACCATTGATCACACCGATCAGAATGCCGGCACCAGCTACAACGGCCATCGCCAAAAGCAACGTCCCCGTGGTGTCGCCCGCAAGCGAAGCAAAGACGACGCACAGAAAGCTCAGCGCACCTGCAAAACTAAGGTCGATCCCACCGGACAGGATCACCACGGTCTGCGCCAGAGCAACAATGGCCAGGGCGACCATCTGGTCCTGCACATTGGCCAGGTTCAGCGGTGTTGCAAAACGGTCGGATACAGTCATTCCGAACACGAAAACCGCGGCGATCAAGGCAACGACAACAAGGTGAACGGGTTGGGCGCGCGTGGCGCGGACGAGCATGCTCATGCTGCTACTCCGTGATGGGTTGAGGTTTCAGCAGCCGCGACGGTTATGATCCCCTCTTCCGAGATTTCACTGCCGCGCAGTTCCGATGCGATTTCGCCGTCACGCATCACGTAGACGCGGTCGCAAAGGCCAACGATTTCGATCAGTTCCGAAGAGATCACCAGAAGCGCCATACCCTCGTCGGCGAGTTCCCTAAGTGTTTTGTAAATCTCGGCCTTTGCGCCCACATCAACCCCGCGTGTGGGTTCGTCCAGGATCAAGAGCTTGGGCCGGTTCTCAAGAAGTCGTGCAATCAGTACCTTTTGCTGGTTTCCGCCAGAAAGCGCTGAAATCGGCAGACCGACATGATCGACAACTACGCCGCGGCGCTCTTTCAGGATTGCAGCGCGGCGGTCTTCATGCCCGGGTGGGATGGCGCTATGGTGCACTCCGTGACCGGGTGTTGTGGCGGCAAAGTTGCGCGCCACCGAAGTGTTCAGGAACAGCCCGTCATCTTTGCGGGACTCCGTTAGCATCAGTATTCCGGCCTCGATACAGCCCGCCGGATCACGATAAGGCATCGGTTCCCCCATTAGGGCAACTTCGCCCGTCGCCGAGGCCGCGCCGTATAGCGCCAAAGCAAGTTCCGTTCTTCCAGAACCAACAAGGCCCGCAAGGCCAACAATTTCTCCTGCGTGGACATCCAGATTGGCGGGCGGAAGGTCGGGAGTGACAAAAAGGTTGCGTACCTTCAATACCTTCTCGCCCGCCGTTGGGTCTGCGGACTTGTGGGGGAAAAGATCTCCAAGTTCGCGACCAACCATGGCAGCGATCACGCTGTCATGGGTATATTCAGATGTTGGCCCCTTTGACGTCACCACGCCGTCTTTGATCACGGTTATGTCCGTGCAAATTTCGAAAATCTCGTCGAGGCGGTGCGAAACATAGACCAGCCCCATACCGCGTTCCCGCAGGTCATTGATGATGCGGAACAAATGGCGGGTTTCATTCTGGCTCAGAACCGCTGTTGGCTCGTCCAGAATGAGAACCTTTGCCTCAGACCTCAGCGCCTTGGCGATCTCCACCATCTGCTTGTCAGCCACCGAGAGGTTCTCAACCAGATCATCCGGGTTCAGCGTGATGCCCAGATCTTGAAGCAAAACCTGCGCATTGCGGTTAAGCGCCTTACGATCGATCAACCCAAGACGGGTGCGCGGTTCGGCACCGAGATAGATGTTTTCGGCAATCGAGAGCGCACCAAGAACGGAAAACTCTTGATGCACCACAGCGATGCCGGCGGCCAGGCTTTGGCGGGGATCGGTCCAGCCAGCAGGCTGCCCCTGAAACTCAACGTGCCCGCCAGTGGGGGTATAAAGTCCGGTCAGGAGCTTGATCAGCGTCGATTTTCCAGCACCGTTTTCACCGCAAAGGGCCACAGCATGTCCGCCATGCACCTCGAATTCTATACCCTTGAGCACTTCATTTGGGCCAAACGATTTGCTGAGGCTGCGCGCGGCCAGAAATGGCTGTGTCATGATTTTTCCTCCCTTGGGATGAGCCAGGGCAGCACAGGGCCGCCCTGGCCCGCGCCGCTTATTTCGGGTAAGTGGCCGAGAAGGTGGCGGGATCGTAATCCGCGCCGACACCAGACGACATGATGACCGACCCGGGCTTGTCCATGAGGGCATAGTCCTTGACGAAAACATCAGCCTGAACCGATGCGGTTTCATGCCCTTCAGAGACAACAACCTGTTGGTTCACCTCAATGCGCTGCGGGATACCTTTGCCGTCCAGAACGTCGAACAGAACCTCAAAGGCGCGTGCGCCCATCGCAGGGGGGTAATCGACGCCGACCATCGGAACATTGTGCTGCACAGACAGCTGATACATGGCGTTGAAATCACCACCGGTATGCGGCGGGATCGCCCCATCTTCATAGCCTGCGGCGAGGAAGGCCTCGATCGAGCCTGAGCCCTGCAGGCCCGAGTCCGCCCAAACGCCAGAGATGTCTTGGCCGTATTTCTGGATCAGCGCTGACATGATGGTTTTGCCGTTAGCAGGCGACCAGCTGGTGTACTGGGTTTCCAGAACCTCGATGCCGGGATACTGGTCAAAGACCTCCATCGCGGCCACGATGCGAGCTTCTGCAGGGGACGCCCCGGCTAGGCCGCCCAGCATGACAACCTTGCCTTCAAAGTTCAGCTTCTCCGCCAGCCACTGGGCCGAGATGCGGCCAAGCGCCTGGTCCGATGCAGTTACGAAGCTGATGAAGTTTTCTTGCGTCGGAACCGAACGGTCAACCAGTACCACAGGGATACCCTGACGTTTGGCGCGGCGGATCACCGGATCCATCGCTTCGGCGGTTGCAGGCGAGACCAGCAGGATGTCGACGCCCTGCGCGATCAGGTCCTGCACATCTGCGGCCTGTTTGGACGGGTCATCATTGGCATCGGTGATTATGAAGCGCTCAAGCTTGTCGGCATTGCGTTCCGCGGCAGCTTCAATCCCGTGCAGCATCGCAACCCGCCACGGGTTCGAGATCGAAGCGTTCGAGAATCCAATCACGTAGGGGCCGTCTTTTTTGTATTCCGCGGCATCAAAGATGCTCGACGTTCCCGGGTTCCAAAGGAACGTCCGAGGTACCCCCTCATAGGTATCTGCCGCAGCTTGGTTTGCGAAAAGCCCGATTGCTGCGGCCAAGGCCGTTTTCTTGAAAATACGCATGCGTTTCCTCCCTTGCGTATGGATTTTGAGTTTGAAAATTATTCAGCCGCGCTGATCAGACCGTGGGCGTTAATCCCGCTACGGGGATCTTTGAACATCACCCCATCCTTCATGATCATCGACAGATTGTCCTGATGTTGAACCAGGCTGACGTCCTTGGTGACGTCGCCCTTGACCAGCAAGAGGTCGGCCAGGAAACCCTCCTTGACCTGGCCGATCTGGTCTTCCATCTGCATCAGCTGCGCCCCGACGTGGGTGGCACATCTCAGCGCCTCGACCGGCGAATAGCCGAAGTAGCGGACGAAATGTTCGATGTCGCGCGCGTTCTGCCCCATAGGCGTGATCGAGAAGCCATAGTCCCCCCCCACCGCCACACGCAGGCCGCGTTTACGGACCTCGTGATAGACTGCGCAAGTGGCCTCGAATTTGCGATAGAGATTCAGCTCGGCCGCCAGTTCGGGGTTGCCTTCCTTAGTGGCATTGTGAACCAGACCAAAGGCAGGCCCAAGGATGACGCGATCCTTGGCTTCTTCCAGCATGTCGAGCGCTTCCTCGTCGGCAAAGTCGCAGTGATAGATGCAATCGACGCCATGCCTGACCGCCATCTTCACGGATTCAGAGGACCGTGCATGAGCCGCGACGGTCTTTCCATATTTCTTGGCCACGGCGACAAAGGCTGCCAGCTCGTCGTCTTCCAGAGGCGTGATCTCGGCCTTGGCAAAGGAAACGAACTCGTCGCCCGAGATGTTGATCTTCATGTTATCGACACCATCGCGGACGCATTCTCGCGCGGTACGGCGCATCTCAAGGGCGCCATCTGCCACAAGGCCAAAGCTTTCCTGATAAATGTGACGTTTTCGCTCATCACCCAGTCCGGCCGTGGTGGTGATTTCCGGGCTCGAGGCGCGCATCCGCGGACCGTCCAGGAGGCCGCTGTTGATCGCATCACGGGCAACAACCCCCAACAGAGGCTTGGCAGAGGCGGCTTCAAACACAGAGGTGAATCCGTGGCTGAGCAACAAACGCAGGTTCGCCGCCGTCTTCAGCATGTGGTCCTCAGGACTCAACTGACCAAGCTCCCAAGGGTCGTTCACGCCGGTAAAGCTGGGATGGCAATGACCTTCGACCAGACCGGGCATCAGCGTGTGCCCTGACCCGTCAATCACGTCACCCTGTGCCTGATCCTGAGCGGCTTCGCCCTTGATGACCTTGGTGATTTTATTGCCTTCAACCGTTACTGTTGCAGGATACGCCGTATCCGAGAGGCCATCCCAAACGGAAGCGCCGGTGATCGTTGTCTGTGTCATGAGTTCCTCCCTGAAGCCGCCCCGAGCTTTGGCGCGGTCGACATCTATGATTGGGGAACTGCGGCAGTTTGGAACCAGCTACTCCGACCCTTTCCGCCAAGTATTGGAATAGTCCAATATATGGTTGCTTCGAGATCGGAAATTTGATCCACATCAAGAACAATTGCCACCCTAGAGACTGACACATCCGATTTAGGCCTCCGAGTGACCAAAAGGGAAAGCTCTGATCGCAACTGAATCGTCACTTCCCAAACCTAAGGCATATGCAAACTGACGTGATTGAATTCGCGCGGACAAGGCCATAACGTCACCCGGCCAAGTCAGTATAGAGGCAAGCCATTGTTTCCACCCACCCCTCCGATCCCGGAAGAGTTGACGCTTGTCGTTGACGGGCTGACCTATGCCGGTCTTGCATTTGGGCCGGTTGATGCCCCGCCTGTCCTCGCGTTGCATGGCTGGCAGGACAACGCCAACAGCTTCCTGCAACTGGCACGCGCCCTTCCAGATGTCCGGCTGGTCGCGCTGGACCTGTCCGGCCACGGGCAAAGCAGCCACCGCTCTGCCGATGCAACCTACCAGATTTGGGACGACCTGCCCCAACTTGTCGGCGTTCTGGATGCGCTGGGTTGGGCGCAATGCGCGGTGCTGGGACACTCCCGGGGGGCAATCATCGCAACTTTGCTGGCCGCGACCCAACCGGAAAGGGTTCATACGCTCATAACCCTCGATAGCATGCTGCCCAGACCCGCCAAAGACGAGGACTTTGCCAAGACACTGCGCGCCTTTCTCAAGGACCGCACGGCGCTTTTGAACCGATCCCCCCGCCAATTCGCCTCGGAGCAGGCTTTTGTCGAAAGACGTGCCCGGATGGGTGAACCACCCCTTGTCTCAACGGTTCTGGCAGACCGCGCGCTCAAGCCCTGCGACGACGGTTTTGCGCATCGCAATGACCCAAGACACAACGGCGCCTCGGCGGTCAGGATGAACGAGGGGCAATGCATTTCCGTACTTCAGGCGCTCGCCATGCCTGTCCTGAACATCTGGGCCACCCCGAGGCAAGGCCTCGAGGACGACATCGCACGGCAACGCGCCCTGATTGCCGAGAACGTGCCGAATGTCACCTCGGTTGACATACCCGGACACCACCACTGGCACATGGAACCGGAGCCCGCGGAACAGATCGCTGCGGCCATCAGGCATTTTCTGGTCTAGTCCCCTCGGTGCAAGCCTGCCCCACCCGATCAATGCGCGGCTTTCCGCATGAGTCATTGAAACGGCCCCGCGAAAACCGTAAGTCCTTTCTATCCGGAATTTCCGAGGCTTGAGATGGCAAACTACCTCTATCAGAACGACCTTCCCGACGGGCTTGATCTTGGCCCCATCGTTGCAATCGACTGCGAGACCATGGGTCTCAACCCGCATCGCGATCGCCTCTGCGTGATCCAGATGTCGGGGGGCGACGGGAATGCGCACCTCGTGCAGGTCGCCATCGGCCAGACCGAGGCCCCCAACCTCTGCAAGATGCTCGAAGACCCCAACGTCCTCAAGCTGTTCCACTTCGGCCGCTTCGACATTGCAGCGATGTATAACGCTTTTGGCGCTGTAACTGCCCCGGTCTACTGCACCAAGATTGCCTCGAAACTGGTGCGCACCTACACCGACCGCCACGGCCTCAAGAACCTGCTTCAGGAATTGATCGGCGTCGACATCTCCAAACAGCAACAGATGAGCGACTGGGGCGCCCCCACCCTCACCGACGCACAGCTCGACTATGCCGCCTCTGATGTTCTTTACCTGCACCGCCTGCGCGAAGAGCTGAACAAGCGCCTCGAACGCGAAGGGCGCACCGAAATGGCACAGGCCTGTTTTGACTTCCTGCCAATGCGTGCGCGGCTCGATCTCGCGGGTTGGCCCGAACAAGATATCTTCGCCCACTGATGACCCAGACCTCGACTTTCTCTGACACCGCCCGCCGCGTCATCGCCACCGAGGCCGATGCTCTGCGCCAGTTGGGTGAAGGCCTGAACGGCGACTTTGACAAGGCCGTCGAAATCCTTCTTTCGGCAACCGGGCGCGTGATCGTCTCCGGCATGGGCAAGTCCGGCCATATCGCCCGCAAGATTGCCGCCACGCTTGCGTCAACCGGCACCCCCGCGCATTTCGTGCACCCCGCCGAAGCAAGCCATGGCGACCTTGGCATGATGGCGCAGGGCGATGTTGCCCTCGTACTGTCCAATTCCGGTGAAACACCCGAACTGGCAGACGTTATCGCCTACACCCGTCGGTTCAACATCCCGATGATCGGTGTGGCAAGCCGCGCCGAGTCGACACTGATCAAACAGTCCGATGTCGGCCTGATCCTGCCCCGGGCAGAAGAAGCCTGCGGTAGCGGCATCGTTCCGACATCTTCGACAACCATGACCCTGGCACTCGGCGATGCACTCGCCATCGCTCTCATGGAACACCGCAGCTTCACGCCTGAACACTTCCGTGAATTCCACCCCGGTGGCAAACTCGGTGCCCAACTCAGCCGCGTCAGCGACCTGATGCACGATGGCAAGGCACTGCCGCTGGTCTCCCGTGAAACCCCGATGGCAGATGTCCTCATCGAGATCAGCCAGAAGGGCTTTGGCGTTGTTGGCGTAGTGGACGGTACAGGCGCATTGCAGGGCATCATCACGGATGGTGACTTGCGGCGCCACATGCAGGGCCTTCTGGATCTGTCTGCCGCCGAAGTCATGACAGCCAACCCGACCACCATCGCGCCCGACGCACTTGCCGAGGAAGCGGTTGCCGTGATGAATGGGCGCAAGATTACCTGCCTGTTTGTGCTGTCTGCAAACAAGGACATGACTCCGCTTGGTCTCCTGCACATCCATGACTGCCTGCGGGTAGGTCTGGGCTAAGACTGGACGGTATCGGGATGTCATACTCTCGCTTCATCTCTCTGTTGAAGGTCATCCTGCCCCTGACGGCGCTTGCGCTTCTGTCAACGCTGTTCCTCGTCTCAAACCGCATCAGCGACAGCACCGCCTCGATTCCGTTTGCCAAGGTCGATCTTGAGCAGCGCGCCAAGGAACAGCGGATCACCGCGCCCTTCTTTTCGGGCAAAACCCAGAAGGGACATCTCGTGATGTTCATGGCAGAAGATGCTAAACCTGACGCGGACCAACCTTCGACGTCGCTCGCATATAAAATGCAGGCGCGCGTCGATCTGAAAGACGGCTCCAGCCTGTCAATCAAGGCCGATACAGCATTGATCGACAACAGCACGCAGGAAGCCCAACTCGAAGGCGCGGTGAACATCAGCAGCTCGAACGGCTTTGATATTCACAGCGACCTGCTGACATCCGCCATGCGTCGCCTTCATGTCGTCTCACCCGGCACTGTGACCGGAGAAGGCCCTGCCGGGGCCTTCCGGGCCGGTGCGCTCGAAATCGTGACGGACGAAGTATCTGGCAAAACAACTTTGTTTTTCACAAATGGTGTGAAACTGATATACACACCAACGAATTGATCGAGGTTTCCCCAGTGTCACTGCCCAAGTCTATTTTCCTGGCTATCGCACTATTGTTTTCAACGGCGGCCTTGGCCCAGAGCTTTGAAGTAGCATTTGGCAGCCTGCAACAGGATACGGATCAGCCCGTTGAAGTAAACGCAGACAGCCTTTCCGTGAACCAGGCCGACGGCACCGCGACCTTCTCCGGCAATGTACTCATTAGCCAGGGCGGTATGCGTATGTCTGCGCCTGAAGTGCAGGTTTTTTACAACGAAGAATCCTCCGGCATCTCGCGCCTTGTGGCCACAGGCGGAGTGCTTCTGGTCAAGGATCAGGATGCCGCCGAATCCCGCGAAGCCGACTATAGCGTTGAAGGCGGAACCGTCGTGATGGTCGGAGATGTGCTGCTGACGCAGGGCAACAACACCCTGCATTCGCAGAAAATGACCGTGAACCTGGAAACTGGCACCGCGCAGATGGAAGGCCGTGTCAAAACCATCCTGCGCACCGGGGACAACTGATGGCTGCTCCTGAACTGACGGTCGCCGAAGGAAGCTCGGGACTCCGCGTCGACAACCTACGCAAAAGCTATCGCAAGCGGGTGGTGATCCGGGAATTCAGCATGGAGCTGAACCGGGGCGAAGTTGTCGCTCTTCTCGGGCCAAACGGCTCGGGCAAGACCACAACCTTCTACGCCATCGCGGGTCTCATCATGCCCGAAGGCGGCCGCGTCACGATCGATGGCCGCGATGTCACGCATATGCCGATGTACCGCCGTGCCAAGCTGGGTATCGGCTATCTGCCGCAGGAGATGTCGATCTTCCGCGGCTTGAGCGTGGAAGAGAACATCACCGCCATTCTCGACATCACTCAGAAGGATCGCCACAAGCGCCGTGAGCGCCTTGAAGAGCTGCTGTCGGAGTTCTCCATCGAACACCTCCGCCGCGCCCCCGCACTGGCCCTTTCTGGTGGTGAGCGCCGCCGCGTGGAAATTGCCCGCTGCCTGGCAGCTGACCCGAAATACCTGCTGCTTGATGAACCTTTTGCCGGCGTCGATCCCATCTCGGTTGGCGACATTCGCCATCTTGTTGCCGATCTCAAGAAACGCGGTATCGGTGTTCTGATTACCGATCACAACGTGCGTGAGACCCTCGAAATCGTCGATCGCGCCTATATTCTCCACGATGGCAAGGTTCTCATGTCAGGCACACCTGACGACGTTGTCGAGAATGAAAACGTGCGCCGCGTCTATCTGGGAGACAACTTCCGGATTTCGTAATTCACCAAAAATTTTTGCGTGATTCTTATCCGGAATTTGATCTGACCACATTGACAATTCCCTCGCCTGGGTTCTCAATGAAGGCATGACGTTTTTGGTACCCGAACCGCAGACTCACGCGGCCTTCTCGAAAAGGCCCGGTCTCGGACAAGGTACGAAGACGTCCAATTCCAGCATTCGAACCTGATCCGATCCGGGGCACTCAACGCCCTCGGACCGTGGTTCGACATGTCATCGCAAAGGAGACAGGATGCGCTACCAAATTACCGGAAAACATATCGATGTCGGTGATGCCCTTCAGACTCACGTCAAGGACGAGCTAGGATCAGTGGTCGGCAAGTATGCTGAACGCCCCACCGACGCCAACATTATCTTTTCCAAAAGCGCACACGAGTATGTATGTGAAGCCACGGTTCACCTATCGACCGGGCTGACCGCGCAGGCCAAGGCGCACGCGACCGAAATCTACGCCGCTTTTGACGACTGCAACGAAAAAATGGAGAAACAGCTGCGCCGCTACAAGCGCCGCCTCAAGGATCACCACCGCGAACGTGCAGAACCGGTTGAACTCTTCGGCGCGTCCTCGTATATCCTCGCCTCTGAAGGGGAGACCGAGACGGCTGAGCCGGAAACGCTACAGCCGATGATCATCGCCGAGATGGAAACCAAGATCCCGTCTCTGAGCGTCGGTGAAGCCGTGATGCAAATGGAGCTAGCGGGCGCACCGGTCTTGGTATTCCAGAACGAAGGTAAAGACGGATTGAATGTCGTGTACCGCCGTGAAGACGGCAATATCGGCTGGATCGATCCACAAGGATAAGTCGGCAGAGCCAAGGTCTCTGCTCGGAGATACAGGCATATGGACCTTTCTACCATCCTGAAGCCAGAGGCGGTCAAAGTTGTTTCGGCCGCCTCTAGCAAGAAGCGCTTGCTGCATGCAATCGGCGAGCTGGCTGAGTCCGCCTATGGTCTGGATACAACCCGTGTTGTCGAAGCGCTTCTTGAACGTGAAAACCTCGGCCCTACCGGGGTTGGCCACGGCGTTGCCCTTCCGCACGCCCGCCTGGACGGCATCGAAACCGTCGTCGGCGCCTTTATCCTCTTGGAAAAGCCCGTAGATTTTAACTCGGTTGACCGTCAGCCAGTTGATATCGCCTTTGCGCTTTTTGCACCAAACGAAGCGGGCGTTGAACACCTCAAGGCACTGGCACTGGTGTCACGCACGCTGCGAGAGACTTCGGTCTGCGCCAAATTGCGCGCCAACCAGGACGCCCAGACTCTCTACTCGATCCTGACCGAAGCCCAGAACGTTCAGGCCGCCTAAAAACCGGGCCTCAGGCCCAGCTATCAAAGCCGAAATTCAAATAGTCGCGCTGGTATATGTCATGCACCAGCGCCTCTATCTCTTCATCGTAAATCTCGCCCAGCGCAAAGGGCACGTCATCCGGCGCGCGTTCGGGTTCCGGCGCGTCCAGCCGACCAACCTGCATCGCAAGCAGCGGCAGGAGGCTCTCCAGCTCGTCTTCCCGCACGATCATGTCCGGCAGGCAAAGATCGCCGAATCCCTTCAACGTTGCAGCCTGCGTCGCCCAGTGGCCATCGATTCGAAAACTGGTCTGCCCCGCCAAATTCGCCTTCACAAACGCCAGATATGCCACAAACGCCTCTCGGTGTGCCGCGACGTCATATGACGCGTCAGGCCCGTTCTTGGGCAACGGCACCTTGTAGACCTTCATCAGTGTATTGCGGATTTGCGCGTAGCGTCCTTCATTCACGGGCAGGATCATCTCGCAGAACGTGGCATGCGCCCGCGCAACCGGATGGCGTACAACCGTGAAACTGCGATGGCCCTTGTTCTTGCGCTTCCACTGGCGCAGGGCCTTTTGGTTCAACTTGGTTGGCAACGCATCGACATCGACGCCATCAAGGTCAGCCAGCCACTTCAACACCTGGGCTTCCGGCCCGGATCTAACCGGCAGGTACATCAGGGGCGTCTCGGCAGCCAGCGCGTAGGACGGCACGGCCGCCCCGCGCCGTGGCTCAAAGTTGGGTGTCCTGCTCAAGTTAAACCGATCAAGATCAGCCAACGCATTGATGATTTCGTCGAAGTTGGCAACCTTTTCGGAAACAGGTTTGGGGTTCTGACGCTTCAGCGTTTTGTCCAGCTCCTCCAGCGTGCCATCGTGCCCAAGAAAGCTGGCGAGGCCATTCATGACCTCGACGTTCTGCAAGTCTTCATAGGCGACATAAAACGCCGTCTGGCCGGTTTCCTGAAGCGCATTCTGGATCAGCACCTGAAAATCCTGCAAGTCCTCGACATGCGCTTTGAACTCCTGCGGATCAATGCGCACTTTGCCGGTCTCCTTGCGGCGCCGCACATCCGTCAGTTTCCACTGCCCCGTCGCCTGCGCGATTTTGAGCGACACGTAACTGTCCATCGGGTTTCGAGTGAGCACGATCTTGGCGCAGCGCGGATCGTTCAGGCAGACCTGCAACACCCGCGGGTCATGATCGTGGAAATAACGGAAGCCGCCCAGAACACCATCCTGCGCCTTGATCACCTTGATCAGGGCGATTGGGTCCTGCGTGCGGTCCTCATAGGTCACACCAAGGATTTCCGACTTGTTGGGATAGCCGATGAAATGCGGATTAAACGCCTCACCGTGGCAGGTCAGCCCGTCGAAAGCGTTGATATTGGTCTCAAGAAAATTCGACCCCGTCCGCATCTCGGCGAAAACGACAAAGTAATCAAAGGTTTTGTTCATGCGATTTTACTGCACCAAATAGGGTTTGCGCGGGGGTTTTGGCTGGTTCAGTCCCGGTTGTGCGACCGGGAAGTCCCCCATCAGGTAGGGGTGCATCCCCTGGTTCTTGAGGTTCTGGAGGAACTGGCCGAACCCCGTCAAATCCGCCATCTTCGGCGCCTCTGACAAGCGGCGCAGGGAATGGCCGCCCATCTCGTCAATGATGGTCTGCAAGGGCTCCATCGGAGCTTCGATAAACTCGGCCATTGTCCAGATGCGTATGCGCGCCTTGGCCCAGATCGACCGCAACACCTTGAGCTGCTCTGCCTCGAGCTTCTGAAGATGCGCTGCCTCCTGTCGAAGGTCGGCAAAATTGCGGTTCGACTTAAACAACGGCACGGCCCAGGCGCCGCTGATCACCGAGATCTGCGCATTGGGATCTTTGGCCACGAACCACATCGGCGCGGTTTCGTCCATTGGCCCCATCTGGAAACACTGGCGCTCCCCGCGGGTGTTCCAGATCAGGTTGGTGAGAAACGCCGTCGGGTTATAATCCCGCAACATCGGAGCATCCGACAGCGCCCCGTTGATCACCTTTTGCCCATTGGCAAACTCGGCGCGCTCCGGACCGTAGATATGTCCGTGCACCTGTGCACCCGTTGCCTTGGCCAACCAGGGTTCAAAGTCTTCGAACAGTTCTGAAAACCCCTGAAAGATCGAGTAGCGCCCGCTGGTGATGCTGTGTTCATACCCCTCGTGCGGAAACCGGCTCTGCATATACAGGCCCTGCCGTCCGCGTGTCCGTCGCTCCACCGCCTTGGCGAATATCCGGTCAATCTTGGCCGGGTTCGGTTCGGTCATCTTGATCGCGCCTTCGGGGTCGGTCAGGAACGCGTCATAGAGCTTGTTCGCATGCGGCCAGATCTTGCGCGCGACAAAACAATCCGAACGCCGCAGCAATTGCAGGTGATCATCATAGAAAATATGCGGTTTGCCCTGGAAATCGAACTTCGACAGGGTCAGAGACCGGCTTTCCACATTGGTCGAATACAGCCGTGACAGGGTCTGGAAATAGCTCTCGTCGGGAATCCAGACCTTCTTGAAATAGGTATCATAGGTTTCCCGCTCCGGATCTTCGAGGATCGCAGAAAGCGTCTGGCGCGTCAGGCACCACCATTGCGACCCCATATGCGGCACGATCCCGTTCGGTATCTTGCGCCGAAATCCCACACGTCTCTGCAACTCGACGTATTTGTCGAAAAGATAGCGACGCTTCTTCCAGGAAAAGGGAAAGCGCAGAACGAAACGTTCGTGGCTCAGCCCCCCCACTGTCCAGGGCACATCCGAGGTGGTCGCGGATTCAATAAAGTCCGTCCGTGGCCGCGCAGCAAGATAGTCTTTCAACTCCTGCACCGGGCGCAGCGGCAGGCACGACCCGGACGACAGGTAGACGTGCCGCACATCGGCAAATTCCGCCAGCATCATCTCGGCAGCGCTCTGTGTCCCGGCCACAAGCCCCCAAGTGCCCCACTCACAGGTGTGCCGTTTGCAGAACCGCACCTGCGCAACATCCGACAACGCCGCCTGAAATTCCTTGAACGTCTTGCGCGGCACATTGGCGTCGACGTGGATCACCACCGGGCATCCGGATGCCGTCCAGTGACGGGCAACCTTCTCGGCCCTGTCCAGGGCCGTATGCACCAGCATGATGATGCCAACGCTCACCGCAACACCTCCTGTGTCATGCCCAGTTCCCCTTGGACATCAGCCCGAGAATTTCCAGCTGTCTCCAGTTAATATACTTCTCCGACCATTTGCACCAAAGTTCGGGATCATTCTCCATCGCCTTGGCATAGGCGATATACTCCACACTCGCCGCGTAGTGCTGCTTGCGGTGCAACTCCTCGGCCGCCTTTGCCGAGAAGGTATCCAAAAACTTGGTATGCAAAAGAATGCCCGATGCCTTTTCCCCACCCCACTCGTCGAACACGAGGTTAAGACCCCGCGGCAGGATCATGTGGGTCGAATCCACATAGGCGTATTTCTTGCTCCACTTAACCAGCGGCACCTTGTTGAGGGCGGGCGCCTCTTCGGGGTTGTCCTGAAAGAACATCCGCGCGCGTGGCCCCCCTTGAATCCAAAGGTTCCAGTACCGCCAGTTCCGCGAAATCGTGTAGTTCCCCGCATCGAACCAACTCGCGATTTCAAGCGGGTCCTGGCCGGCACGATAAGGCTGAGCGTTTAACCGCCCCTTGGGGTACATATCCAGCAACATGGTGCTGAATGACCGGATCGAACTGGCGTCAAGCCAGTCGGTCAAAGCCCGCAGCGGTCGGGTATCACAGAACGGATAGACCAAGAGTTCATCCGGATCGACCACAAGACACCAGTGGCCATCCCCGTATTTACGTTGCAGCCAGTTCAACCAATCAACGCCAAAGCGGCTTTTCTTGTAGCTCGCCTTGGTCGTCCAAAGTGACACATCCGGTTGCTCTGCCAGATACTCGCGCGACCCGTCATTGCTGTCGTTGTCCACAATAACGAAATGGTTCACACCCATCTCGCGATAATAGTCGAGAAAATACGGAAGCCGGGTGTATTCGTTGCGCAGCGTCGAGAACACGATGATGTCGTTGCCGCGAATGTGTTCTGTCCGATCGGCAACCACACGTAACTCTCGGCTCTTGCGAAAGGCCCTTGCCAGCAGATGCTTACGCTTCCAACGCAGCTTGTATGATTGGAACAAGCTCATTCCGGCCCGTTGCTCCTGCCTGATCCGCCGGAATCTACGCCTTGAATCAGATACTTGACCTGATCACTGGCACAATTCCCTGCGGTTCCTAACCCTACCCGAAGTCGCCGGAAGTTTCCGGTTCTTACAATTGCGTTGAGAATACGCCTTTGTTCACATTTCGTAAACAGTGAGCCACAGTATGCGCCCGCCCTCGTTAACATAATTTAAAGCCAAGTGCCGCGCGACATCAGCCCCATCGCTTCAAGCTGCCGCCAGCCGCGATATCGGCTCGATGCGTCGCACCACAAATCCGGATCGCCGATCAATCCCTTGTAGTAGTCGTCGTATAGATCGCTGTTGGCAAAATGCTCACGCCGATCCAACTCCTCTCGCGACTTGTCGACGATGGTATCAAGAAACTTGGTGTGCAGCAGGATACCCGAAGCAAATTCGCCCCCGTCCCTGTCATACACCCGATTGAGCCGTGCTGGCAGCATCCCGTGGGTGGAGTTTACGTAAACGAACCGCCGGTTCCACTTTACCAGGGGCGTCTTGTTCATCGTCGGTGCCTTGCGGGGTTCCTTTTCAAAGAACACACGCGCCCGCACCCCCCCCTGTATCCAGAGGTTCTCTTTCGGCATCTGCCGCTGAATGGTGTAGTTGCCGGCGTCGAACCACGACAGGATTTCGGTTGGATCTTGCCCCGGCTCATATCGCTGTTCGCTCAATCTCCCCTTGGGATACATGTCCAGCATCATCGCCGGAAACATCTCGACCCCCTCACCATCCAGCCAGTCCGTCAGCGCCTTGAGCGGGCGGGTTTCCCAGTAGGGGTAGATCAGCAATTCGTCGGCATCGAGCGTCAGGCACCAGTGGCCGTGCGCATGGCGGATCAATAGCCAGGTCAGCCAATCCAGCCCAAACCGGCTCTGCTTGTACCCATGCGCCGTGGTCCAAAGCGACACATCGGGCTGCTCGGCAAGAAACTCACGAGTCCCGTCGTCGCTGTTGTTGTCGACAAACAGAAAGTGGCGAACACCAAGCCGCCGGTAGTGCTCAAGAAAATAAGGGAGCCGCACGATCTCGTTTCGAACCGTTGCCGCTCCCAGAATATCGTCAGGGGCAATCTGCCCAGTCCGGTCGACCACCGCTTGCATCTGACGCCGCTTGCGCAGCGCCCGAAACAGCAATCGCCTGCGCGTCCACCGCAGCTTGTAGGCAGCCCTCAGCCCGCGAAGTTTTTCGCGATCAAGAGCTCCGATATGCCCCAAGCCAAGTGGAATGGACGCGACCTCATTTTTCGTAGTGCCCGGACTGGTGCCAGCGCCAGGCGTCGGAAATCATCGTGTTCAGGTTCGAACGGGATGGTTGCCAGCCTAGCTCTTTCTCTGCCCGTGTCGAGCCGGAAACGAGCCGTGTGCAATCTCCGGGACGGCGATCGCCCTCGACATAGGGCACATCGCGGTTGGTCACGGCGCGAGAGTGATCGATCACTTCCCGAACCGAAAACCCGCTGCCGGTGCCAAGGTTGAACACCCGGCTACCCTTGCCATCCAGAAGCCACTTAAGACCCAGAACATGGGCATCCACAAGATCGCAGACATGCACATAGTCACGAATGCAGGTGCCATCAGGCGTGTCATAGTCGGTGCCAAAGATCGTCAGCGCATCCCGCTTACCGTCAATTGCATCAAGCATCAGCGGAATCAGGTGCGTCTCGGGCTGGTGGAATTCACCCACTTCCGCCTCGGGATCGGCGCCAGCCACGTTGAAATAGCGGTAGATCACGTGGTTCAGACCGGTCGCCCCTTCGAAATCCTTGAGCATGTCTTCAATGGCACGCTTGGAAGACCCATAAGCATTGATCGGAAACTGCGAGCTGTTTTCATCCAGAACCACGTTGTCCTGATCGCCATAGGTCGCACAGGTCGACGAGAACACAAAGTTCATGCACCCTGCCTCGGTCGCAGCCTCGATCAGGTTCAGCGACCCCTGAACGTTGTTCAGCCAGTATTTGCCCGGGATCTGCATGCTTTCGCCAACCTGGCTCAGCGCCGCAAAGTGCATCACGGCAACCGGCTCATGCTTGGCAAAGACTTCGTCCAGACGCGCCCGATCAAGAAGGTCGCCCTTCTCAAGCGGGCCAAACTTGACCGCATCTTCCCAGCCGGTGCTGATATTGTCGAAGGTGACCGGATTGAACCCGGCCGCCTTAAGGGCCTTGCACGCATGCGAGCCGATATAGCCGGCACCGCCGGTTACCAGAACATTCTGCACTGAAATTCTCCCGCCGCTTATTGAGCTGCTTTTTGCGATGCGACCAGCTCGTGCAGGTACTCGCTCAGCTCGTCACGAAGTTCTTCGCGCGCCATTGCAAAGGCCACGGTTGCCTGCAGGAAGCCGGCTTTCGAACCACAATCAAAGCGCTGACCGCGGAAACGATATCCAAACACGTTATTCTCGTGTTCGATTTCCTTGGCGATCGCATCGGTCAGCTGGATTTCCCCACCTGCACCAGCCTCTTGCTTGTTGAGGTTACGCAGAACATGTGGAGACAGGATGTAACGGCCAATCACCGCGAGATTCGACGGCGCTTCTTCCTGTTTCGGCTTCTCAACCATGCCCTTGACGGACACCAGCGAACCCATGTCTTCCTTCACGTCCAGAACACCATAGGCCGATGCCTTTTCTGGCGGCACTTCCATGGCCGCAACCATGCTGCCACCGGTTTCCTCGTAGGCTTCCACCATCTGCTTGAGGCAGGACTCTTCACCTGCAATCACGTCGTCCGGCAGAACCACGGCAAAGGGCTCGTTCGCAATAAGGCGACGGGCACACCACACCGCGTGGCCAAGGCCCAGCGCGCGGTGCTGGCGGATATAGGCGATGCCACCGCTTTCCATATTGGTCTGCTTGAGCGTTTCCAGCAGGTCTTTCTTGCCTTTGCGACGCAGTTCCTGCTCGAGGATCGGGTTGTTGTCGAAATAGTCCTCAAGCGCGCTCTTGCCGCGCGAGGTGACAAAGATGAACTCCTTGATTCCGGCTTCGCGCGCCTCATCGATCGCGTATTGAATCAACGGGCGGTCAACAAGGGTCATGATTTCCTTCGGAACCGATTTGGTGGCCGGCAGAAATCGGGTGCCAAGACCTGCGACGGGAAAGATTGCTTTCGTTACCTTTTTGCGCATGGGGAGCTCGCTTTAATAATTTCAAGTTGGGTATTCTGACCCAAAACCTACAAAACCCTACTCGGATTGAGCACGTCTTTCAACATGACGGAATACCGCGTAAATGTGACAAATCACTAATGATATTAGGCATGCTTACTTTTCAGGCGGCTCTGACGCAAGGAAAACCCTGCGCCAGTGCATGGAAATTCTGCACTGCAGAATTAGTCGAATGCATTCGTGATCGCAAAGGCCGATCCGAACAGTGCAATCAGGGCCTGGGCAGGTTTCACAACCGATTCGGTCGCAAGCACTGTATCGCCCGGCTGGATGTAAAAGTTCTTGGCACCGAACAGGCCATCCGCCGACGTCAGGTCCATCGCGAAGATCACGTATTCCCGTGCCGGGCCTTTGTCGTCGGCACGAACGTGGCCCGCCTCGTACTGGCGCAGGACAAGAAGGCCCGCAGGGTTGGCGCGCGCATCAATGAGACCACCCAGGATCGAAACCGCTTCAAGCCCGGAAATCGCTTCCTTGTTGAAGTTGACGATCTCTTCTTTCTCCGTGGTCCCAAGCGCAACGAAGAACCGAGGGTCTTCCGTGATCACAACCTGATCACCCCCGCGAAGAATGGCATTCTTCTTGGAATCCTTCAGAAGCTCCGAGGCCGGAATCTCATAGGTATGCCCGCCACGGATCAGACGCACGAGCGGATTGCGGATCGACTCGCTGATACCGCCGCCCCTCGAAATGAGCGACAGGATCGAGAAATTGCGGTTCGGCAGAGGATATGTTCCCGGCGTTTTCACACCAGCCACGAGGTCCACCGAGTTTCCAACACCTTCCTCGAGATCCAGCTGAACCTGTGCGGACGGTGCAAGTTGGGTCATTTTCTCCTGGATCAGGCGGCGTGCTTCCGGGGCTGTCAAACCAGAAACGTTTACCTGGTCAACATAAGGGACAAAGGCTGTTCCGTTCGGCTCGACCTCAACCCGCGCCACCTGCGCACTGCGTTCGTCACGACCAGTGATAAGAGAGTTCTCGGCATTGTCCCAAATGGTCAGGTTCAGCATGTCGCCGGGGCGCAGGATATTGCTCCCACCACCGCGCTGTACGGCAAGCCAACGGTAGTGACCCTGCCAACCAGTAACCGGCCAGCCCTTGATCATGTCGGCACTGTCCCGCGTAACGGGGACAATTTGAACATTCTGTTCCGCGGCTTTTTCAGGGTCCGTCTTTACAACTTCCGAATACACAGGAGCGCCGCGCGGCAAAGCACAGGCAGCCAAAACACACAAGGCGGCCATCAGGCCCAGATTTCTGACCATGGAATGCATTGAACTGTTCTGCCCCTATAAACTTTTACCGGCTTTCTACTCTTAATGGCTCACAAACTCAAAACTCTTTGTTGAAAGGGGTGATTCTTATGACAACAGGTTGCCTTTACACAACATTGGCGAATTTGAACCGACAGCAGAACACAACCTTTGATTGAAAGCCTAGGCAAGCTGCTCAAAATGCTGTAGGAATTGGCAGGTGGTCATGCCGCACTGCATTTGCCACCAAGGACAAGAAATTCCCCTTATCGGGTGTGTAGGTGATATTTTAACTGTTTGGTAACCTTCGAGCGAATTTAAGTCCTCTAGGCTGCACTATCATAGGCCCGGCAAAAGACCATGCTGTACCAACTTCTCAAATCCCTGAACCGCACGCAAAAAAGTTCCGTGCTGGTTCTGCTTGATCTCATCTGGATCGTTGTTGCATTTGAAATCGCTCTCGCCATCGAAGCAAACGGTGCCCAAACGCTCGCAGCATTCGTCGGAATGTCCTGGTACCTCGCCGTACTATTGCCCGCAGCCATATTGGCGATCAAACTCTTCGGCCTCGAGCAAATCAAGCTTCACGCCTTCAGCCTTGGGGATGCGGTCGATACGGCCTCTCTGGCTGTTTTCCTCGGTGGATTGGGCTTCCTTTGCAATTACCTGCCCGTGGCACAAAGCATGGCACCACTCTCCACGTTCTTTGTATTTGCCCTGCTATTTCTCGTCCTCTCCGTTGGCGCCCGAATTGCGCTCCGCAACATCGTCATGGAGATTTTCCGCCGTGGTCAGAACCGCAAGCGCGTGATGATCTACGGCGCAGGCCAGACCGGCCAACAGCTTGCCGCCGCGCTCGTCACAGACGATGAATTCGAAGCCGTCTGCTTTGTTGACGACAAGGTCGCCCTGCAAAAGCTCACCATCAGCAGCATGCGCGTCCATGCGCCCCGCGAAATCGCCGATATCGTCGCCAAGGAACAGATCGACAGGATCGTCCTCGCTATGCCCTCGGCCAGCCTCGCGGTACGCACACGCATCGCCCACGGCCTGCGAAACGTTGGCTGCGAAGTGCTGGCCCTGCCATCTTTCGCCGAAATCGTCCTGCGTGGCGAAGAGGCCCAAAAGGTCGCTCCCGTCGAAACCTCGAAATTGCTGGGGCGCTCCGCTCTCGAAGGCGAACTGCCCGCCGCGTCGGAAACCTACCTGGATCGCTCCATCCTCGTCACCGGCGCTGGTGGCTCGATCGGGTCTGAACTCTGCCGCCAGATTCTGACCTGCAAACCCAAGCGCTTGGTGCTGCTCGATCACTCGGAGCTGGCACTCTACAATGTCGAACGTGAACTTCAGGAAACCCAGACCGACTGCGATGTCGTCGTTGCCCTCGGGTCGATCAACGAACCTGAACTTCTGGATCAGGTGCTCCAACAACACGATATCGACATCGTCTTCCACGCCGCCGCCTACAAGCACCTGCCGATGGTCGAGGAAAACTGCCTCGAAGGGCTGCGCAACAACGTGATCGGCACCCGCGCCGTCGCCGAAGCCGCCCGCCGTCACGATGTCGAACGCTTCATCCTCGTCTCCTCGGACAAGGCCGTGCGCCCCACGTCGGTCATGGGGTCGTCCAAGCGTATGGCGGAACTGGTGGTGCAGGATCTCGCCACCCGTAGTGAAGGCACGCGTTTCTCGATGGTCCGGTTCGGCAACGTCATGGGATCATCCGGTTCGGTCATTCCCCTGTTCGAAGACCAGATCCGCCACGGCGGGCCGCTCACCGTGACCCACCCGAATGTCACCCGCTTCTTCATGACGGTGTCCGAAGCCGTCCGCCTCGTCCTTCTGGCCGGCAGCTTTTCGCGTGGCGGTGACGTTTTCGTGCTCGATATGGGCGAACCGGTCTCGATCCTGGATGTCGCCCGCAAGATGATCGAAGGTTCGGGCTATAGTGTCCGCGACGACAAGAACCCGGCCGGAGACATTGCCATCACCTTCACCGGCCTGCGCCCGGGCGAAAAGATGCACGAGGAACTGCTGATCGGTTCTGACATGCTGACAACCCCGCACCCCAAGATTCTCAGGGCCCAAGAAAAACGCCTGTCTGAAATCGAAATCGCAGGGGCCCTGCAAGACCTTCGCCGCGCCATTCAAACACGCGATGAATCGCTTGCACTGGCCACGCTGCACACTTGCGTGGAAGAGTTCACGCCAAAAGACGACCGCGACACCGCCAGCTGATCAAACGCCGTAGTAGTCTCTGTACCACGCAACAAACGCCTTCACCCCGGCGTCTACGGAGGTTTCAGGGCGCGATCCGGTCAATGATTGCAACAGTTGCGCCTCGGCCCAAGTTGCGGGCACGTCACCGGGTTGCATCGGCATGAAATTCTTCTGCGCCTCGATGCCGATGGCTTTTTCGATCGCCTCGACAAAGGCCATCAACTGAACTGGCTGGCCATTGCCGATGTTCACGACACGCCACGGCGCGACAGGGCTGAGCGAGTCAAACGCCTCCGGCGCATCTGTCCGCCCGTCCGCCTGTGGCGGAACCGCCTCGACAAGCGCCACGATCCCCGACACCAGATCGTCGATATAGGTAAAGTCGCGGCGCATATCCCCGTGGTTGTAGATATCAATCGCCGACCCTTCGAGAATGGCCTTGGTAAACTTGAACAACGCCATATCCGGACGCCCCCACGGCCCATAAACCGTAAAGAAGCGGAACATCGTGACCGGCAGGTGATAGAGATGCGCATAGGAATGCGCCATCGCCTCGTTGGCCTTCTTGGTCGCCGCATAGAACGACATCTGGCTGTCCGCCTTGTCGGTCTCGGCATAGGGCATGTCTTCGTTCGCGCCGTAAACCGACGAGGTCGACGCCAAAAGCATATGCTGCGGCGGATAGGCCCGCGCCGCTTCCAAAAGGTCAAATGTCCCGATCAGGTTGGCCTCGACATAGGACCGCGGCGCATCAATCGAATACCGAACCCCCGCCTGGGCCGCGAGGTGGATCACAACGTCCGGGCGGTGCGTCTCGAACAGGTCCATCAGCAGGCCCGGCTCTTCCAGACGCCCAACAACTGCCGTGAACTTCTCGTTCTGCTGAAGCATCGCGTGGCGGCGTTCCTTCAGGGCCACCTCGTAATAATCGGTCATTGCATCAAGGCCGATCACCGTCCAGCCTTCAGCAAGCAACCGCGCCGCGGTGTGATACCCGATAAAGCCGGCAGACCCGGTCACCAACGCGGTACGATTGAATGCAGTCATGATAAAAAGCCTCCCGGCAAATGGATCTGTTCGATCCCCTCAAGACACAAAGAAACCGCCCGCAATGGGAAGAGGGCAAGGAAAAATCTGGGCAGGCACCGCAAGCCTCAGGGCGTGCCCATCTCCGCCATCATCGCTTCGATGCGCGGAACATCTTCGGGATTGTTCAATTCCCAGAACTGCCGCCCGCGCGCTTCGACCTCAACACACAAGACCTTGTGGCCGTTTTCCATGAAACGCAGCTGTTCAAGGCCTTCCAGTGTCTCCAGAGGGCCGGCCTGCCAGCGCGGATAAGCGCCCAGCGCCGAAGGCCGGTAGGCATAGACCCCCACATGGTGGAACACCGGGGTCTCAGCATCGTCGGCATAAATTTCCGACGTGAATGGCACCACTTCCTTCGAGAAATACATCGCGTGACGGTCCTTGGTGAACACTGCCGTTGTCCCACCAACACGGCCCGCCTTGCGATCTTCAAGGAACCCGTTCAAAGCACGGCCATCACAGCGCAATACCGGTGTCGCAACCTCGGCCACCGGATCGTTGCGCAACCCTTCGATCAGGTCTTCAACAAACCAGGCGGGGGTCAGCGGCGCATCGCCCTGAAGGTTCACGACGATATCGAACCCGCCACCCAGATTGTCAAAGGCCTCGGCACAGCGTTCGGTGCCATTGGCACAGTCTTCCGAGGTCATCACAACTTCGGCGCCAAAGGCCTCGGCCGCTTCACGAATACGGTCATCATCTGTCGCCACCACGACACGGTCCACGCCCTTGACCTCGCAGGCCGCCTCCCAGGATCTCTGGATCAGGCTCTTGGTTTCGCCCGTCGCGCCTTTCAGCGTGGCCAGCGGTTTACCGGGATAGCGGGTCGACGCGTAACGCGCCGGGATGGCGATCAGAACAGACATCAGGCCTCTTTCAGTTCCACGTTCGGGGCGTAGGCAATGAAGTACGGGTTGGCAAAGTCTTCCTTGCCATAGGTCAGCGGGCTGTGGTCATCGAAACGCACAACATCACCACCAGCACCCAGCAGAACCGCATGGCCAGCGGCCGTATCCCACTCCATGGTGCGTCCAACGCGCGGGTACAGGTCTGCTTCGCCAGTCGCGACGAGGCAGAATTTCAGCGACGAACCCGCGCTCTTGAAATCCGCCACTTCGTACTTGGCGATATAATCCTTGGTCTCGTCGGTCAGGTGCGATTTCGAGGCCACCACGAGAAGCGCGGCATTGTCGCTTGCAGCAACCTTCATCGGCGTAACTTCGCCCACGGTGTCCTTGGCGAAATCACCGGTTTCTTCAACAGACTGGCCGTCTGCTTGGGTAAAGAACATGCGGTTCTTGGCCGGCGCATACACCACACCACGCTGCGGCACACCGTTTTCAACATAGGCAATGTTCACGGTGAAATCGCCACGACGGTGGATGAATTCCTTGGTGCCATCCAACGGATCAACGATCAGAAACGTATCGCCCTTGGCGGCATGGCTCTCGGCCTGCTCTTCGGTCACCAGCATCACGTCGGGGAACAACTCGACCAGACCCGCGGAAATGATCGCGTCTGCCGCTTCATCCGCAGCCGTCACCGGGCTGTCGTCCGACTTAACTTTCACGTCAAAATCGTCTGCGTTGTAAATTTCCATAATCTTGTCGCCGGCCTCGATGGCCAGTTTACGAATGGCGGGAATAAGTACGTTATAGTCCAAAGGGGTATCTCCCAAGCAGGATTGTTGAAATGACGAGTCGCGCCCCTTATGATGCGACAATAACGGAACGGCAAGATTTCCCTGTCAAAACCGGTTCAATCCGGGGAACCTGAGGCGATGTTTCAACAAGCGGCCCCTAAAACGACGCTTTCTAGCGCACTGAACATATCCGAGCTGATTTATCACTCGGTCGTGAGAAACGTACGCAAGTCTCACGGCAATGCCCTGATGTCCCTGATAATGAACATGATGCAGGCGATCATCTTCGTGATGGCCTTCTACGTCATGTTCTCGGTCCTCGGTATGCGCGGCGCGGCCCTGCGCGGTGATTTCCTGCTCTACATCATGTCGGGCATCTTCCTGTTCATGACCCACACCAAGACCCTTGGTGCCGTGGTCGGGGCCGAAGGTCCGTCTTCGCCGATGATGAAACACGCACCGATGAACACCATCATCGCGATTGTCTCTGCCGCACTCAGCACCCTCTACATTCAGGTGCTGTCGCTCTTCACGATCCTGTTCATCTACCACGTCGGCTTTACCCCGTTCGAGATTGACCGCCCCCTGCCCGCGATGGGCATGGTGCTCCTGGCATGGTTCACCGGCCTCGCGCTTGGCGTGGTTTTCCTGGCGCTAAAGCCCTGGTTCCCGACCTTTGTCAGCATCACCAGCACCATCTACCAGCGCGCCAACATGATCGCCTCGGGCAAGATGTTCGTCGCCAACACCCTGCCAAGCTTCATGGTCTCGATGTTCGACTGGAACCCGCTGTTTCATTGCATCGACCAGTCACGCGGCTATGTCTTCATCAACTACGCCCCGCGCAACTCCAGCCTCGAATATCCGATCTGGTTCGGCATCATCTTCCTGATGATCGGCCTCATGGGCGAGTTCTACACCCGCCGCCACGCCTCCCTCAGCTGGAGCGCCCGCCGGTGATGCGGCTTCTGGCTGCCCTGCTTTTGCTCCCGACCTTTCTCAGTGCCGGAGAATTTCCGGCCCTGTTTTCCGTGACCGGTGTCGCCGCGAACGATGTCCTGAACATCCGCGAAACCGCAAACGCCTCGGCCGGCAAATTGGGGGCCTTGCCGCATAACGCGGAAAACGTCGAAGTGGTGGCCGTTGATGACGCCCGAAAGTGGGCGCTGGTCAACACCGGCGAAACCGCGGGCTGGGTCGCCTTCCGCTACCTCGCCCGACAATCCGAAACCGGCTGGGCGTGGGACAGGATCGGACTAGAGTGTTTCGGCACCGAACCCTTCTGGTCCGCCGCAACCGATGCCGACCGATCCCTTCTTGCGTTCCAGTTCTTTGATGACCCGGTGGAACACTTCGCAGTCCAGTGGACCTCGCGACCGGAAAACTACACCGTCGGCACCCTGGGCCTTGGCGCTACCTCGCCTTCGGGCTCTGCCTTTGCCACCGTCCGAAGCGCGCTGTGTTCCGACGGGATGAGCGATCGCACCTATGGCCTCGCGACGGAACTGTTCATTCTGCGCGACGACACGCCCATCGGCTATCGGGGCTGCTGCACGCTGCGTCCCTGATCACTCGGCCACCACCCGCATTGTCAGGTTGATCCGCCCGCCCTTGGGCAACAGCCTTGAAGACCCAAAGCGGATGCGATCCACGCCATGATGCGCCAGCCGCGCTTCACCCCCCATGACCACCACATCGCCAGACTCGAGCCACAGCGACTCGGTCTTGCCGCCCCGCGCGACATTGCCCATCCGAAACAATCCCGCATCCCCCAGTGAGATCGACACCACGGGCCAGTCGAAACTGCCTTCGTCCTTGTCCTGATGCATGCCCATCCTGGCCTCTTCGCCATAGAAGTTGACCAGACAGCAATCCGGCCCCCGCGAAACACCCGATACGGCCTCCCAGACGTCCAGTATCCCCTTGGGAATTTCCGGCCACGCCATCCCGTCCGGGTGATGCGCCTGGTACCGGTATCCGCCACGATCCGTGACCCATCCCAGGCGCCCGGCCGACGTCATGCGCACCGACATCTTTTTCCCCGACGGGGTCACGGGATCAAAGAACGGCGCAACGCGGGCAACCTCGCGCAAATCCGCGACCATCTGGTCCTGTGCCCGGGCCTCCAGAAACCCTTTGTAAACCTGGAATCCCCTGATCATCAGCGGCGCGTTCATGGCATCCTTTCCACACTGCCCGAAAAAGCTTGGATTCTTCGCATATGTGCCAATTCTCATGCTTGCAGGCTCTTTTTCCCCTCCCTATATACCCTGCGAAGCGCGTTGGTCGAATGACCGTCGCATTCGGAATCGGGGCAAGGATGCCAAAACGGGTCCGAACCTCGGAATATCGCCTTAAGTAAGAAGGGATCGAAAATGAGCAAAGTGATTGGTATCGACCTCGGTACGACCAACTCCTGTGTTGCCCTGATGGAAGGGTCGCAGCCGAAAGTAATCGAAAACGCGGAAGGTGCACGCACCACCCCCTCGATCGTTGCTTTCACTGATGACGAGCGCCTCGTAGGCCAGCCGGCGAAACGCCAGGCCGTCACCAACCCCGAAAACACCGTCTTTGGCGTCAAGCGCCTGATCGGCCGTCGTGTTGACGATGCAGCCGTCGAAAAAGACAAGAAAATGGTACCCTATGCCATCGTCAACGGCGGCAACGGCGACGCATGGGTCGAAGCACGCGGCGAAAAATACTCGCCTTCGCAAATCTCGGCCTTCACCCTGGGCAAGATGAAAGAAACCGCCGAATCCTACCTCGGTGAAGAAGTAACCCAGGCCGTCATCACCGTGCCTGCATACTTCAACGATGCTCAGCGTCAGGCCACCAAAGACGCCGGTAAGATCGCGGGCCTCGAAGTTCTGCGTATCATCAACGAACCGACTGCCGCCGCTCTGGCATACGGTCTCGACAAGGAAGATACCCAAACCATCGCGGTCTACGACCTTGGTGGCGGTACCTTCGACGTGACCATCCTCGAAATCGACGATGGCCTGTTCGAAGTGAAATCGACCAACGGCGACACCTTCCTGGGTGGTGAAGACTTTGACATGCGCATCGTCAACTACCTCGCGGACGAGTTCAAAAAAGAACACGGCGTCGACCTGTCCAAAGACAAGATGGCCCTGCAGCGTCTGAAAGAAGCTGCCGAGAAAGCCAAGATCGAACTGTCGTCGACCTCGCAAACCGAGATCAACCAGCCGTTCATTTCGATGGGCAAAGACGGCCAGCCGCTGCACATGGTCATGAAACTGACTCGTGCCAAGCTGGAATCGCTGGTTGCCGACCTGATCAAGCGTTCGATCAAACCCTGTCAGGACGCCCTGAAAGACGCGGGCCTCGCAGCCAACGAAATCGACGAAGTCGTTCTCGTCGGTGGTATGACCCGTATGCCCAAGGTCATTGACGAAGTGACCAAGTTCTTCGGCAAAGAGCCCCACAAGGGTGTGAACCCCGATGAAGTGGTTGCCATGGGTGCCGCCATTCAGGCTGGCGTTCTGCAAGGCGACGTCAAAGACGTTGTTCTGCTCGACGTGACCCCGCTGTCGCTCGGCATCGAAACCCTCGGCGGTGTTTTCACCCGCCTGATCGACCGCAACACCACCATCCCGACCAAGAAGTCGCAGGTGTTCTCGACCGCGGAAGACAACCAGAACGCCGTGACCCTGCGTGTGTTCCAGGGTGAGCGCGAGATGGCCGCCGACAACAAGATCCTCGGCCAGTTCAACCTCGAGGAAATCCCGCCGGCACCGCGCGGCATGCCGCAGATCGAAGTGACCTTCGACATCGACGCCAACGGCATCGTGTCGGTTGGTGCCAAGGACAAAGGCACCGGCAAGGAACAGTCGATCACCATCCAGGCATCGGGTGGTCTCTCGGACGAGGACATCGAAAAGATGGTCAAGGAAGCCGAGGACAACGCCGAGGCCGACAAGGAACGCCGCGAGCTGATCGAAGCCAAGAACCAGGCCGAGAGCCTCATCCACTCGACCGAAAAGTCGATGGAAGAGCACAGCGACAAGGTCGACCCGACCACCATCGAAGCCATCGAACTGGCCATCGCCGCGCTCAAGGACGACCTTGAGAAAGACGACGCCTCCGCCGACAAGATCAAGTCGGGCATCCAGAACGTGACCGAAGCGGCCATGAAACTGGGTGAGGCGATCTACAAGGCCAGCCAGGAAGAAGGCGCAGGCGAACCCGAGGCCGCCGACATGGGCCCGGGTGACGACGACATCGTCGACGCCGACTTCGAGGACCTGGACGGCGACAAGCGTTAATGGCGCATCATCGGAACTGAAATTGGGGCCGGTCCGCTTGCCGGATCGGCCCTTTTCATTCCGTGCCAAAGGAGACACCCATGGCAAAACGTGACTTCTACGAGGTGCTTGACGTCGGCAAAGGGGCTTCCGCGGACGAAATCAAGAAGGCCTATCGCAAGAAGGCCAAGGAACTGCACCCCGACCGCAACGCAGACAATCCGGATGCCGAATCCCAGTTCAAAGAAGTGAACGAGGCTTATGACGTCCTGAAGGATGCCGACAAAAAGGCAGCCTACGACCGCTTTGGCCACCAGGCCTTCGAAGGCGGTATGGGCGGCGGTCCGCGTGGTGGGCATCCCGGCCAGGGCGACTTCGCCAGCGCCTTTTCGGATGTCTTTGATGACCTCTTCGGCGACTTCATGGGCGGACGCGGCGGCGGTGGCCGTCAGCGCGCGTCTCGCGGCGCCGATCTGCGCTACAACCTGCGTGTCACCCTGGAAGAGGCGTTCTCGGGCCTTCAGAAGACGATCAATGTGCCAACATCGGTACAATGCGGCTCCTGCGAAGGCACCGGCGCCGAAGGCGGTGCCGAGCCCGTCACCTGCCCGACTTGCTCGGGCATGGGCAAGGTCCGCGCGCAACAGGGCTTCTTCACGGTGGAACGCACCTGCCCCACCTGTTCGGGCCTTGGCCAGATCATCAAGAACCCCTGCAAAACATGTAGCGGTCAGGGCCGCGTGGAAAAAGACCGTGCGCTTTCGGTCAACATCCCCGCAGGCGTTGAAACCGGCACCCGCATCCGTCTTGCTGGCGAAGGCGAAGCCGGCATGCGCGGCGGCCCCAACGGTGATCTCTACATCTTCATCGAAGTGGCCAAGCACAAGATCTTCGAACGCGATGGCACCAACCTGTTCTGCCGCGTCCCGGTCAGCATGACCAACGCTGCGCTGGGTGGTGACATCGAAGTGCCGACGATCGATGGCGGCCGCAGCCGCGTAAAAGTACCCGCCGGTTCGCAATCAGGCCGCCAGATGCGCCTGCGTGGCAAGGGCATGCCCGCCCTGCGTGGCGCTGGCAGCGGCGACATGTTCATCGAGATGGCCGTCGAAACCCCGGTCAACCTGACCAGCCGCCAAAAGGAACTGCTGCGTGAATTCGAGGACCTCTCCGAGGACAACAACCCCGAAAGCAACAGCTTCTTCAAATCGGTCAAAAGCTTCTGGGACAGCATGAAAGGCTGATCCAGGGCCATCAGGTTCAAAATGCAAAGGCGTGCCTCGCGGTGCGCCTTTTCTTTTGGGGCGTCAAAATTTTCCTGCCGCAGGTCGCTTCCTGCACAGCCAGCCCCCGCCCTTCGGATCGAACCTGAGCCAAAGGGAGAACAGACCATGCAGGATCTCAAAGGCAAACGCGCCCTCGTCACCGGTGCCGCAGGTGGAATCGGGCAGGCCATCATCAAGAAACTGCGCAAAGCGGGCGCGATCACCGCAGGTGCCGACCGCGTCACAAGCGCGGCAGATCACGATTTCACCGGTGATCTGACAGACGCCGCCTTCTGTGACGGCCTGCCCGCCTTGGCCCACAAAGCCATGGGCGGCCTCGACATCCTGATCAACAACGCCGGCATCATAACACGTGGCCCGATCACCGAAGCCACTGACGACGACTACGCGCGCTCGATGGCCGTCAACGTCGAGGCACCCTTCCGCCTCTGCCGCGCCGCCATTCCCCTCATGGCCGAAGCTGGCGGCGGGGCCATCGTCAACACCTCCTCGTGCTGGGGCGTACACCCCGGCCCCAACCACCCGATCTATGTGATGTCCAAGGCGGCCATTGCCTCGCTCACCCAATGCCTCGGGATGGACCACGCGCATCAGAACATCCGCGTCAACGCTGTCTGCCCAAACGAAGTGAACACGCCAATGCTCCGCACCGGCTTTGCCGCGCGCGGGCTTGATCCTGACAGCGCAATCGCAGACCTCAACGCCTCGGTACCTCTGGGTCGCATCGCCGAGCCCGAAGACATCGCCGATGTCATTCTTTTCCTCGCCTCGGACCAAGCCCGCTACATTTGCGGCGCCCTGCTGGAAGTTAACGGAGGCAAGTCGGTCCAATGACACGTTTCGCAAACAAGGTTGTTCTCGTCACCGGCGGTCGCAGCGGCATCGGCGCGGCGACCGCGGCCCGCTTCGCTGCGGACGGTGCCACCGTTGTCACCGCCCAGCGCGGAGCCGATCCAGAAAACGAATGGATCGAGGCCGACTTCCTCGACCCCGCCACCCCGGAAAGGCTTGTTGCCGAGGTCATCCGGCGTTTTGGCCGCCTTGATGTTCTTGTCAACAACGCGGGCCTCATGCGCGAAGGCACTGCGTTGGAAACAACAGAAGACGATTGGGCCGCTACTCTTCAGGTCAACCTCACCGCGCCCTTCATGCTTTGCAAACATGCCCTGCCTCACCTCATCACGGCCAAGGGCGCGATCGTGAATGTCGGCTCTATCGAGGGGCTGGGATCGAATCCGCGCCACCCCGCTTACTGCGCCTCCAAGGCGGGCCTGCACGGTCTCACACGGGCGCTGGCTGTCGATCACGGACAACAGGGCGTGCGCTGCAATGCGGTGGCGCCCGGGTGGATCGATACCGAACTGAACGTCGCCTTCATCGAAAGCCTTGGCGATCCCGAAACCTTCCGCGCGGGGATCGGAGACATCCACCCGGTCGGACGCACCGGAACGCCCCAAGAGGTCGCCGCGCTGATCACCTGGCTGGCCTCGGAGGAAGCTGCTTTCGTCACCGGACAAGTCTGGACAATCGACGGCGGCCGCATGGCCCAACTCAGCCTGCCCAAAAGTTAACAACCGACGCACCTCCGCAATACCTCCATAATACCGACGTAATACCGACGTTGGTTTTTCAGGTTTCCGCAAAAAATTAACGCGCGTTAAGATTTGGCTAACCAATTGTTCGCCACTCTTCGGCTATGACGGAAAGGCATGCCCTACTCGCGAATTCCTTGCCGCTGTTCGACAGCGAGGAAGCTCCGGTTGCGCCAATTCCATCTGGCAAACTGCCTTCGTATATCGCGAACCACCGGCAACGCCTTCGGGAGCGTTTCTTTGAGGGCGGGGCCTCTGCCATGCCTGATTATGAAATCCTCGAACTGGTTCTTTTTCGCGCTATTCCGCGCCAAGATGTAAAACCATTGGCGCACAAGCTCCTGGAAACATTCGGAGATTTCAACGGCGTTCTCTCTGCGCCCATCCCCCGCCTGAAAGAGGTCAAAGGGGTCGGAGACGCCGTTGTCCTCGAGTTGAAGATCATTGAAGCCGCCGCCCACAGGCTGGCCCGCTCGCGGGTTTTGCAGAGACCGATCCTGTCAAGTTGGGACGCGCTGATCGACTATTGCCACACCGCGATGGCACATCGCGAAACCGAACAGTTCCGGGTGCTGTATCTGGACACCAAGAACACCCTGATTGCCGACGAGGAACAGGCCAAGGGCACCGTCAACCACGTGCCCGTCTACCCCCGCGAAGTCGTCAAACGCGCCCTTGAAACCAATGCCAGTGCCTTGATTCTAGTGCATAATCACCCGTCAGGTGATCCAACACCGTCCCAGTCCGACATTGAGATGACGGCCAAGGTCAAGGCCGCTGCCGAAGCCCTGGGCCTGATACTTCACGACCATATCATTATCGGAAAATCCACCGAACTCAGCTTCCGGTCCGAAGGATACCTCTAGCGCACCCAGACCTCGACACGGCGATTGACCTGCCGTCCCCAGGCACTGTCATCACAGGCCATCGGCATCGCCTCTCCGAAGGCGTCGACATCCAGCGTGAGCTGTTCAAAATTCGCAGTCTCCGCCGCCGCCACGACCGCGGCCTTAACGGTTTCTGCACGCTTCAGGGCGATCTTGCGATTGCCTTCCGCGGCCCCTTCCCCGTCGCTGAAACCGACAAACAAAAGCCGGCGCGCATCATAAAGACCCGCTTCCAGCGCACGCGCCAATTGTTGAACGTTGGAACGCGACTGCGCATCAAGCTGGGTCTTTCCGGTTTGAAACCGAAACGATGTCGTCAACCGCTTCATCGGGGACAGGGTGTTGGTCATTCGCTGTAACTCCGACAGCGGAATGTCATCTCCAGCAACCGAGATGGCACTGACAAAACGGTCCCCCTGCAAATTCACGGGGATTTCTTCGGCTGCCTGATCCACAAATCCCGCCCGCCGGATCACGATCTGCGCCGAAGGGCTCCGCGTATAGGCCAGAAACTCGCGCGCGATCTTCGGCAAACGCCGCGCCGGGAAGTAAAGGAACATGGGGGCGGTCAGCGGATAATCCTCGGTCTTGATCGTCCGCCGCGACGCCGCCAGCGAGAACCCGCAGGTTCCCGTCAGGTTCAATCTCTGAGTGTTGCCCGTCTCCGAGAACTGCGCGATTCCGATCGCAAAGGGATCCCGCATCACCGCCGAAACCAGAGCGAGGTTCTTGTCGTGACGCACAGTTTCAGCCGAAAACTCGCGATCCACCGGCTTCATAAGCTGATCTTCCAGAGCCTGCGACGACCCCGAATTCGCCGCTGGCAGGTGCAGAGCAATCGGTGCATCCGGCCCCCCGAATTCAATCCAGTTGTCGATCTGACCTGCAAACACCTGGGCCAGCTGCAAGGGCGACAAGGACCGTACCGGATTGCCGGGGGACACAACCGGAACCAGCCCATCCAGCGCCAGAACGCGGCTGCGATTGGTGTCTGTCATGTCGCCAAGACCCGCTTCAAACCCACGCTTGGCTTCATCCGGGCGTATTTCCCGAAGAGACATGGCGATGTCCGCTTCATCGGCCAGAAGGTCGGCAAACCCTTCATCCGAGTTGCTCGCATAAAAGGAGAATCGCGCAAGAACGGTTTGACCAGTTTCATCGCTCAGATGGTATTCGAATTCAGTCAGGCTGATTGAGACACGCGAGACCTTGTAGCCATTGCGCAGCGCAAAAGCTTCTAGGAGCGCTGGCATCAGCACTTCACCCATTGAGGCCGATCCCGAGACTGACACCTCGGCCACATAGTTGATCAGGCTGGGACAGGCAGGCCCAGTGCAGAGGACTCCTGTACCGTCCACGGTCAACTCGCCATAGACAGTTTCGACACGATAAAACTCACCATCAAAACCAAGAAGCGTCCCGGTGATCTCAACGGCACCATCGCGCGACGTCAAAGTGACGTCCTGCGCGTAGGATGCGTTCGCCCCGATCAAAAGGAAAAGTGCGGCGAAAACCGCCGCACGCAAATTGTTCATAAGACTACCTTTACGATCCCGCCTAGTTGCGCGCGATTTTCAGGTCTTCCAATAGGTTTTTCAACACCAGAAATTCACCTGCGGCATCGCAATTCGGCATTTCCACTTGCAGGTCTTGAATACGTGCCTCTTCACCACGATGCACCTCGATTGACTGCGCACTGATCGGACGCCCACAGTTTGTTTCTCCGACCTCTGCCTCGACACTCAGCGTAACGGCACCCTGCTGTTTCGCGGTAAGTGACGGGAAAGTATAGACCTCAGCGAACTTGCCTTCTTTGAGAGCCTCATTCCCAAGGCGGGTCATGAACCCACCATCGCCACTGGCAACCGAAGACACATCCCGCGCACTTTCGCGCCAGACATGTCCCGCGTCACCATAGGACGCGCCAAATTCAAGAGCATGTAGCTCGACGCCAGTATCACCTTGCCACTGAACCACTATGCGGTCGTAAAAAGCCAAGGAGGAGACCTCTGTGCGCACAACAGCTCCATCACCATTGGCAAAGGCCACGACGAACAAGGACTGCTCAGCAAGGGCCGGAACATCCACGGACAATGAGCCGTCCTCTGGCAAGATATCGGTAAACAGCATATCCGAATGACGGATGGTCAGGCGTTCACCTGCCAAACAAGGCGCTTGAACCGTCAGATTGACCAAAGCTCCCGCGACCGGCTCTGCAACCAGAGAAATTTCACAACCCAGGTTTGGCGCGCTTTCCTCGTTGGGTAATAGACCAATCGGCACGTCCCGCGAAACCACCAGGAAGACAGCCTCGGACGGCAATGACACCTCTTTGTCCAACTCCTTTGGGAGCACAGGCAAGGACGATTTTGAAATTTGGGGCGGGTTCGACGTCGGTTCTATACCGGGGTCAACCGCGTTTGCAGGGCTGTGACCCGCATATCCAGGCTCACTGAATTGCATCAGGAAACCGATCGAAACTGCGCAAGAAAATGTTGCCCCTGCAAGGGCATAGCGACGATAAGTATTTACTGGTTTGCTCATACCAAACTCCAAATCCGCGCTGCCCCAAAGCCTTTGTGCAACAAAAAAAGGGCGCCGATGTGGCACCCTTTTGATTTGAATCTGTTCAGAAGGTTAAGCGAGACGTCCGTGGCAGTGTTTGAATTTCTTGCCCGAACCACATGGGCAAGAATCGTTGCGCCCCGGATTACCCCAGGTGCTGGGATCATTCTCGTCAAATCCATCAATTGCATCTTCGGTCGGCGCTGGCATCTCGGAGGCCCTGGCGGCTGCCTCCATCATCTGGCGCTGTTGAGCCATTTCCAGGGCGAGCTGCTGCTGCTCTTCTTCCGTCATCGGGCGGATCTGGGCGAGCGTCTTGGTCACGTCAGCGCGCAGACCATCCAGCATGGACTCGAATAGTTGGAAGGATTCGTTCTTGTATTCGTTCAGCGGATCACGCTGCGCATAACCACGGAAACCGACAACCGAACGCAAATGTTCGAGCGTCAAAAGGTGCTCACGCCACTTGGTGTCGATGGTTTGTAGAAGAACCTGCTTTTCGATCATCCGCATGGATTCAGGCCCGAAATGCGCAGCCTTTTGAGCCATCATTTCATCGGCGGCGTTTTCAAGGCGCTCCATGACATCTTCGTCATCAACACCTTCTTCGTTGGCCCAATCTGCTACCGGCGCATCAATTCCAAGCGCTTCGATGCAAGCTTCGTGCAGCCCATCAACGTCCCACTGATCTGCGTAGGTCTTGGGGGGCATATGCGTTTCAACAAGATCTGCAATCACTTCGTGGCGCATATCCTGTGCAATCTCGGACAGGTCAGCAGCTTCCATGATTTCACGACGCTGTCCGAAGATCACCTTACGCTGATCATTCATGACGTCGTCGAACTTGAGAAGCTGCTTACGGATGTCAAAGTTGCGACCCTCAACCTTGGCCTGGGCGCGTTCCAGCGATTTGTTGACCCAAGGGTGAACGATCGCCTCGCCCTCTTTCATGCCAAGTGATGACAGAACCTTGTCCAGACGGTCGGACCCGAAGATGCGCATCAGGTCGTCTTCCAAGGAGAGAAAGAACGAAGAGCGACCAGGGTCACCCTGACGGCCGGAACGGCCGCGCAGCTGGTTGTCAATGCGGCGCGATTCATGGCGTTCGGTTGCCAGAACGAAAAGACCGCCGGCATCCTTGACCGCCTGCTCGTCAGCCGTGTGAGCTTCTTCAATGCGCGCGCGGATCTCATCAGGATGCTCTTCAGGATTTGCCGCAATCGCCTCCATGATCTTGAACTCGACGTTTCCGCCAAGTTTGATGTCAGTACCACGGCCCGCCATGTTCGTTGCGATGGTCACCGCGCCAAGCTTACCGGCATCTGCAACGATCTGCGCTTCCTGCTCGTGCTGGCGGGCGTTCAGAACGTTGTGCTTGACGCCTGCTTTCGAGAGCATATCCGAGAGGAACTCCGACTTTTCAATCGAGGTCGTACCCACAAGGATCGGCTGGCCCTTTTCGTGACCTGCCTTGATCTCTTCAACGATTGCTTCGTATTTCTCTCGGGCTGTACGATAAACAGCATCGTCCTCGTCAATACGTGCAATTGGACGGTTCGTGGGAACCTCCACAACACCGAGACCATAAATCTCGGCGAATTCTTCCGCTTCGGTAGCGGCAGTACCGGTCATCCCGGCCAACTTGTTGTAGAGGCGGAAGTAGTTTTGGAAGGTCACCTGAGCCAAGGTCACGTTTTCTGGGCGGATGTCACAGCCTTCCTTGGCTTCAATTGCCTGATGCAAGCCCTCGGAAAGACGGCGCCCAGCCATCATCCGGCCGGTGAATTCGTCGATCAGGACAACATCACCGTCACGAACGATATAGTCCTTGTCACGGGTGAACAGCTTGTGAGCACGGAGGCCCTGGTTCACATGGTGTACGATTGTGGTGCTCTCGGGGTCATAGAGAGACTGGTCTTCGGGCAGAATACCATGCTTCTGGAGCAACCCTTCGAGATAGTCGTTGCCTTCTTCCGAAAAGCTGACCTGACGGTTCTTTTCCTCGATGGTGTAGTGTTCGTCGCTCAGTTCCGGGATCAGCGCATCAATCGCTTTGTAGAGCTCGGTACGATCCTGTGCGGGGCCAGAGATGATCAGCGGTGTTCGTGCTTCGTCGATCAAGATCGAGTCGACTTCATCGACTACCGCAAAGTTGTGACCGCGTTGGAACATTTCCGACAACTCGGATTTCATGTTGTCGCGAAGATAATCGAAGCCCAGTTCGTTGTTCGTTGAATAGGTGATGTCACAGGCATACGCCGCCCGCTTTTCTTCATCCGGCTGCTGGGGATAGACAACGCCGGTGGTCATTCCCAGTGCGCTGTAGACTTTGCTCATCCACTCTGCGTCACGCTTGGCGAGATAGTCGTTCACGGTGACGATGTGCACACCTTCGCCAGTCAGCGCGTTCAGATAGGACGGGAAGGTTGCAACAAGCGTCTTACCTTCACCGGTTTTCATTTCGGAAATGTTCCCCTGATGCAGAAAAACACCACCCATGAGCTGTGTATCAAAGGCGCGCAATCCGAGGGCCCGGTGCGCGGCTTCCCGACAGTTTGCGAAAGCTTCGGGCAGCAGGTCGTCGAGGCTTTCGCCACCTTTCGCACGTTCGGAGAGTTCAGCGGTCTTTGCCTTGATCTCGTCATCCGAGAGTTTCTGGAATTCGGACTCGAGCGCGTTGATCTTGTCGATGAGAGGGCGGGTTGCCTTGATCTTGCGGTCGTTCGGCGTTCCGAACATTTTCTTGGCAAGTTTTCCGATACCCAGCATGTGTCTTTGTCCTTCATTGACAGATTCGTGCGAGGCATTCGCTTGCTCGTCCCGCGCCCTGCTCATACAAACGGGAAACAGGCAATTTGCCCCAGCCTCAAAGCGATGTAAGGGGCGTCTGTAACAGTGTCAACGCCGCCAACCCGCGCGGCATCAGCCGAGGACGAATGGATGTCAAAACACCTCAATTTTATGCGATCTGCGGCTCTGGCGCTGTTGGTAGCTCAACCTGTATCGGCATCGGAAGAAATCCGGGCAGACACTGTCGTTGCCACGGTCAACGGCGAAGAGATCACGATTGGTCAGATGCAGATTGTCCGCGAGCGGCTCCCTGAGCAGTATCAATCACTGGAGGACAGTGTTCTCTTCGACGGAATTCTGGATCAACTGATCCAACAAACGTTGCTTGCGCAGTCTTTTGAGGGAAATGAACCCCAACGCATCAAGCAGGCCCTGACAAACGAACGCCGTTTCCTGCTGGCCGACGCTGCCCTCAATTCCGAAATTGCCAAGGGTGTCGACGAAGACGCAATCAAGGCCGCCTACCAAGAGACGTACGTCACCAACTTTGTTGGTCCCAAGCAATACGACGCATCACATATTCTTGTAGAGACTGAAGAAGAGGCCAGCGCCATCCGCGAAGAAATCCTCGCAGGCGCAGACTTCGCCGAAAAGGCAAAAGAAAAATCTACCGGCCCCTCCGGGCCTTCTGGCGGTGCCTTGGGATGGTTCGGCCCCGGCCAGATGGTAGCGCCTTTCGAAGAGGCCGTGGTTCAAATGGAGGTCGGGGAAGTCTCGCAACCCGTTCAAACACGCTTTGGCTGGCACCTCATCCTGTTGAATGACACGCGCACAGACGACGCACCGGCATACGAAGCCGTTCGGGACCAACTGGCTTCGGACATTCAAACCGCCCGGATTGACGAATTGCTTTCCTCGCTCAGCAGCCAGGCCGACGTCTCGCGACCGGAAGCAGGAGCTTTTGACCCCTCGGTCCTGAGCAAAACCGAACTCCTAGATGCGCAAACTGAAGGAAACTGATCATGGGTGAAATCACACATGTATCCCCGCTCGCGCCTTCCGAATTCCCGGAACTTCCGGAAATCGGAGGGGTAGAGTTCGCTGCTGTTGAAGCGGCCGTAAAATACCAGAACCGCAAGGACGTGACCCTGATCCGTCTGAGCGCGGGCAGCTCCATGGCGGGCGTTTTCACCAAATCCGCCACCAGATCAGCGGCTGTTCTGGATTGTCAGGAAAAGATTGGCGCACCAAGTTCGGATGGCGCCGCAATTATCGTGAACTCGGGCAATGCCAATGCATTCACCGGGAAGAACGGCATGGATTCCGTGGCCGCGGTGACAAGTGCCGTTGGTGAATGTCTTGGGCTGCCAGCATCGCGCGTCTTCTCTTCGTCGACAGGTGTTATCGGTGAAGCCCTGCCGCATGACAGGATCATTTCAAAATTAAGTGAAGCGCGCGAAGCACTGTCAGCCTCGGCCATTCGTGACGCCGCCGAAGGCATCCGCACCACGGATACTTTCCCGAAGGGCGCTGGCGCGACGATGGAAATTGGCGGCAAGCCCGTCAAAATCGCGGGTATTGCCAAAGGTTCCGGCATGATTGCGCCCGATATGGCGACGATGCTGGTGTATATCTTCACTGACGCGCAGGTTGAGCAATCCTTGCTGCAAAAAATGCTTTCGGAACTGACGGACCTGACCTTCAACAACATCACCGTGGACAGCGACACCTCGACGTCTGACACTTTGTTGCTGGGGGCCACAGGTGCGTCAGGCGTTGAAATCACGGAAGACAACGGTGCCTTCCGCGATGCCCTGCACAAGGTGATGCTCGATCTCGCGCATCAAGTTGTCAAAGACGGCGAAGGCGCGACCAAATTCGTGGAGGTGGCTGTTACCGGCGCCGCCAGCAATGAAGACGCGCGCGTTCACGCACTGGCGATTGCCAATTCACCACTCGTTAAGACCGCGGTTGCAGGTGAAGATCCCAATTGGGGCCGGGTTGTCATGGCGATTGGGAAATCCGGCGCAGCCGCGGACCGTGATCTTCTATCCATTCGGTTTGGGGATATTCTTGTCGCTGAAAATGGTTGGGTATCGCCAACCTATAGCGAAGAGGCAGGTGCAACCTATATGAAAGCCCAAGAACTCGCGATCAATGTCGATCTTGGGTTGGGAGACGGCGCTTCGACCGTTTGGACCTGTGACCTGACGCATGGCTATATCACTATCAACGCGGACTACCGATCCTGATGAAAACTGTTCTTGTTTCTGCTGTTGCGCTCATTGACGTCGATGGGCGCATCCTTCTCGCACAACGTCCGGAAGGCAAATCCATGGCCGGCCTATGGGAGTTTCCCGGGGGCAAGATCGAAACTGGCGAAACGCCAGAAGCCGCGCTGGTCCGTGAACTTCAGGAAGAGCTGGGAATCGATACTTGGGAGAGCTGCCTGGCGCCGCTTACCTTTGCGTCTCATAGTTACGAGGATTTCCATCTCCTGATGCCGCTTTTTGCCTGCCGGAAATGGGAAGGCACGCCGATGTCAAAGGAAGGGCAAACCCTAAAATGGGTGCGTCCAGAGAATCTTCGTGATTTCAAGATGCCGCCTGCAGATATCCCCCTGATTCCTATTCTGAGAGACTGGTTGTAGAAGTTTTGGGCAAAAAAAGTTGTACTCTCCTACATGTTGTGCGTTTGTGGATAACTTTCCACTTAACACATTCTCGAAGTCGCGCTAACGTAACATCACTGTGACAGCCCGTAGGGTTAAACGAAAATAAACTTAAACTATATCCAATCAGGTCAATATCACTGGGGAGATTTGACATGCTTAGGACTATCACAGTGGGCAGTTGTGTTTCCGTCCAAGGAACCTTCGTGCGCACTTTGCCTGGCGGCAAAATTGCCGTCCGTGTAGGGAATACGATCTATTCTGGAGTGCCTATCCAGGCGTCCAGCTGACGAAAAGTAGTCTCACGGAAAAAGAAGGGGAGCCTCAGGGCTCCCCTTTGTCATTCTATCAGTCGAGGGTTCTCGTGACTTCTTCGCGCTCGAAAATCTCGATCACATCGCCTGCGCGAATGTCATCGTAGTTTTCAAATGCCATACCACATTCCTGACCCGATTGAACTTCGGCCACTTCATCCTTGAAGCGCTTGAGGGTTTTCAGAGTGCCTTCGTGGATCACCACGTTGTCGCGTAGTAGGCGAACGCCAGCGGAACGACGCGCGACGCCCTCGGTGACCAGACAGCCCGCAACCTTGCCGACGTTGGATACCTTGAAGACATCCTTGATTTGAGCGTAGCCGATGAAGTTCTCTTTGATCTCGGCGCTCAGCAGGCCCGAAGCCGCAGCTTTGACGTCATCAACAAGATCGTAGATCACCGAATAATAACGGATCTCGACGCCCTTCTGGTTTGCCGAATTCCGTGCCGGGGTGTTCGCACGAACGTTGAAGCCCATGATCGGTGCGCCGGAGGCTTCTGCAAGACCAACGTCGGTTTCGGTAATGGCACCGACACCGGAGTGGAGAACGCGCACGCGAACTTCGTCGTTGCCGATCTTCTCCATCGCCTGAACGATGGCTTCGGCCGAACCCTGTACGTCTGCTTTAACAAGAATCGGCAGTTCTGCCACGTTCTCGTCTTCCTTGGCCTTCTGCATAAGCTGCTCAAGCGTAGTCGCAGCACCTGCTGCTGCGCGTTTGTCCTTGGCAGCCTGCTCTCGGTACGCGGCAATTTCGCGCGCCTGGGCTTCGGTCTCAGTGACGTTCAGCACGTCGCCTGCTTCCGGGGTGCCGTTCAGACCGAGTACCTCAACAGGAACCGACGGACCAGCTTCCTGAACGCGATCGCCCTTGTCATTGATCAGTGCACGAACCTTACCGTACTGCTCGCCAACAACGAAGATATCACCCTGTTTGAGCGTACCTTTCTGGACGAGGACGGTAGCGACGGGACCGCGACCGACATCAAGCTGGGCTTCGATCACTGCACCCTGTGCTGCACGATCGGGGTTGGCCTTCAGCTCGAGAATCTCAGCTTGCAGCGCAATCGCCTCCAGAAGTTCATCAAGACCTTGACCGGTCACAGCCGAAACCTCGACGTCCTGCACTTCACCGGACATGGCTTCAACAATCACTTCGTGTTGCAGAAGTTCTGCGCGAACCTTGTTGGGGTCAGCTGCCGGTTTGTCGATCTTGTTGATCGCAACGATCATCGGCACTTCGGCTGCCTTAGCGTGGTTAATCGCTTCGATGGTTTGCGGCATCACCGAGTCGTCGGCGGCAACAACAAGAACAACGATGTCAGTCACCTGAGCACCGCGAGAACGCATCGAAGTAAACGCTGCGTGGCCGGGTGTATCGAGGAACGACAGGGTTACACCATCGTTGGTTTGAACCTGATAAGCGCCAATGTGCTGAGTGATACCGCCAGCTTCACCCGCCACAACCTTGGCATCGCGAATTGCATCAAGCAGCGAGGTTTTGCCGTGGTCAACGTGACCCATGATGGTGATGACGGGCGGACGCGGCTGAAGTTCTTCATCCTTGTCTTCCACGTCGGCAATGACGTCTTCCACATCAGCGTCGGATACGCGCACAACCTTGTGGCCAAACTCTTCAATGATGAGTTCCGCAGTATCGGCATCAATCGATTGGTTTTGGGTAACCATCATGCCCATTTTCATGAGCTCTTTGACAACGTCGGCAACACGCTCTGCCATACGATTGGCCAGTTCGGAAACCACGATGGTCTCCGGCAATTGCACTTCGCGGATCACCTTTTCACGCTCAACCGAACCGCCCATCGCCTTTTGACGAGCACGTTCTTGTTTACGCTTCATTGCAGCGAGCGATTTTTGGCGACCGCCTTCACCCGACAGCGCCTGGTTCAGGGTCAGCTTGCCCGAACGACGGTTGTCGTCACGGCCTTTACCGCGTTGATTTCGCTGCTGTTGTTCGCGTTCGCGATCTTGCTTGCGCGACGGCGATGCCGCCGGAGCAGGCTTGTTCGCGGCAGGGCGTGCGGTCGCTTCCTGCTTAGGCTGAGCCGCGGCAGCAGCAGCCTCGGCAGCAGCACGTTTTGCTGCTTCTTCGGCTTCACGCTTCTTGCGTTCTTCCTCTTCAGCCTTCTGGCGCGCGCGCTCTTCGGCTTCGCGCTGTTCGCGCTCTTTGGCTTCGGCTTCAGCACGGCGGCGCTGGCGCTCTTCCTCGCGGGCTTTTTCTTCCGCTTCACGCTTAGCAGCCTCTTCGGCTTCGCGCGCTTTCGCAGCCTGCAACGCCTTCAGACGACGCTCCATTTCAGCATCGGAAATGCCGGCAGGACGGCGCGAAGGATCACCGCCAGCCTTGGCAGAGCCAAGACCCGACTTGGCAGCACCGGGTTTCGGAACCACAACGCGCTTGCGTTTGGTTTCCACCACGACGTTTTTGGTCCGCCCGTGGCTAAAGCTTTGCTTTACGTTGCCAGGACGCGATCCTGATCCACGCAGGCCCAGAGTCTTTTTACCGTCGTTATCGCTCATCTAGCTGTCTTACCCTTCTGTGCGGCCCCTGCCGCACCATTTTCACGAATGCCTTTTAACCGTTGGGCTTCCTCTACTACACGATGCGTGAGTCCGCCAGACGCAAGCGCACCATGTATCACAGTTTGTCGCCCAAAAGCCAAACCTAATTCATCGGCCGTAAGCCAGCCGATGTAGTGGCCACCGTAAGGCGTGCTGAGCTTGGATTTTCCCCGTCCCGATCCATCAGAAGCCTGGATCAAAACCTCGGCGTAATCCTTCGCAAGCCAGTCCTTGACCTTTTCATATCCGGTAACGGCCTCACCCGATTTGCGCGCCATGCTGATAAGATCAACAACACGGCGAGCCACTTGTTTCTCGACCTCGCTCACGAGGTCTTCGGGCACCGAAACCTTTTGTTTCGCGGCGCGAGAGAACAAACCCTTGCTTGCCGCCTTCTTCAACGCAACGCGATCTGCGGAGACCCACATCCCGCGCCCGGGCAGTTTACCCAGCACATCCGGCACGACTTGAGCATCGGGCCCGACAACAAAACGGATCAACCCGAATTTGGGTTGGGTTTCGCCAGTGGCGATGCACTTGCGTTCAGAACCGTCAGCGCGGTCTTTGGTGCGTCCACCACGTGTCATGTTTGTGCCACTGAGGCCCTGAATCAGGCCTCAGCCTCCTCTTCGGTTGCGTCTTCTTCTTCGGCTTCCGCTTCGAGTTCGGAGGGATCAACCCAACCCAGAACGATGCGTGCGGTCATGACCATGTCCTGCGCTTCTTCAAGCGAGACACCAAAGGGCTCAAGAACACCGTCGTCCTTGACCCTCTCGCCATCGACGGAAGTCCAACCACCCGCGAGTTCCCAATCCGCGCAAGTTGCGAAATCTTCGAGCGTCAGAACGCCATCTTTCGCCAGTGCTTCGATCATCTGGGGTGTAAGGCCTTCGAATTCAACCAGGCTATCTTCGACACCCAATGCACGGGCGCTTTCCATCGCTGCCTTGTTCTGGGCTTCGATATAGTCACGTGCACGCGCTTGAAGCTCGTTTGCGGTGCCTTCATCTACACCGTCGATCACAAGAAGCTCGTCAAGTTCGACATAGGCGACTTCTTCGAGGTTGGTAAACCCTTCGGAAACCAGCAGTTGAGCAAAGAACTCATCAAGGTCCAGAGTTTCCACAAAGAGCTTGGTGCGTACTTCGAACTCTTTCTGACGGCGCTCGGATTCGTCCGACTCGGTCATGATGTCGATATCAAGACCGGTCAGCTGAGACGCGAGGCGTACGTTTTGACCGCGACGACCAATGGCAAGTGAAAGCTGCTCGTCAGGAACAACCACTTCGATTTTGCCAGCTTCGTCGTCCAGAACAACCTTGGAGACTTCAGCAGGTTGCAGAGCGTTCACAAGGAAGGTTGGCTGATCTTCGTTCCACGGAATGATGTCGATCTTTTCGCCCTGAAGCTCGTTCACAACGGCCTGCACACGCGAACCTCTCATACCAACACAGGCGCCGACAGGATCAATCGAACCGTCATAAGAGATCACGGCGATCTTGGCGCGGGAACCGGGATCACGGGCAACCGCTTTGATCTCGATAATGCCGTCATAGATTTCCGGCACTTCCATCTTGAACAGTTCAGCCATGAATTCCGGCGCGGTGCGCGACAGGAAGATCTGCGGGCCGCGGGTCTCGCGGCGCACATCTTTGATGAAGCAGCGCACACGGTCATTCGGGCGATAGCTTTCGCGGCCGATTTTCTCGTTGCGGCGCAGGATTCCTTCACCGCGGCCCACGTCCACGATAACATTGCCGTATTCTTCGCGCTTAACAACACCATTGATGATGGTGCCTGCGCGATCTTTGAATTCGTCATACTGACGGTCGCGTTCGGCTTCGCGCACTTTCTGAAGAATGACCTGCTTTGCGGACTGAGCGGCAATGCGGCCCATTTCGACCGGCGGCACTTCTTCGATGAATTGATCGCCAACCTTGGGATCATCCAGATACTGCTTGGCCTGCTCAACAGTGAACTCAGCTTGGTAGTTTTCAAGCTCTTCTTCTTCGACCACGGTGCGAACACGGGTGAAGGTTGCCTTACCCGTCTTGCGATCGATGCTGACACGGATGTCCATTTCCGCGCCATAACGCGACTTGGCTGCACGCGCGAGGGACTCTTCCATCGCTTCCACAACCAGGCCCGGGTCGATCATCTTCTCGCGAGCGACAGCCTCGGCGGTTTGCAGCAACTCAAGCTGGTTTGCAGAGGTAATTGCCATTGTCAGTCCTCCTCGGAACCGTTTTCGGTTTCAATCTCGTCAAATTGGTCTTCGTTCAGGGTGCCTGCCGCCTTGCGCTGCCGCAGCATCTCCTTGATCAGTTCGTCAGTCATGACCAGTTTGGCATCTGCCAACCAATCAAATTGCAGACCGACAGTTACCGTCTCGCCCTGTGAATCGAGGTTGATGAGCACCTCTTCACCTTCGACGCCAGCCAGAACGCCCTTAAAGCGTTTGCGGCCATCGATCAACTCGGCGGTTTCGATCTTCGCGTCGTAGCCCTCGAAGGTCTCGAAATCCTTGAGGCGGGTAAGGGGCCGGTCGATACCGGGGCTGCCGACTTCGAGCACATACGAATCCGAAAGCGGGTCTTCGACATCCAGAACCGCACTCACTGCATTCGAGATATCGGCACAATCGTCGACCTCGATGCCTCCGGTGGGGCGCTCGGCCATGATCTGCAGAGTATGTGTGCTGCCACCTTGAAGACGCAGGCGTACGAGCTCGAACCCCATGTCTTCAATGACAGGAGATATGATCTCGGCCAGTTTGCGATCTATCGCAGTTTTGGCAATCAGGTCACTCATCGTTGCTTTCCAAACACAAAAAAACGGGCCAGCGGCCCGTCGAACTTTCCGATGGAGCGTTGGGAGTACATCCCCCAGCGCACCGCTGTTGAAAAGGCATATACGCGCGATGCAGCGAGTCTGCAAGGTCTATGTGAAAACGCCCCGCAAATGCGGGGCGTTTCCTAAAAGTTTTGGGCGGAATTAGGCGAACCACCAACGCTCGATCAGACGCGAGCTGTCCATCTGGAACACGTTACCAATCGTTCCCGAGTTGGTCAGCTTGGTGCTGTGCGCATCCACATAGTTCGCGTACATCGGAATTACGGTCCCGCCTTCCGACGACATCAACGCCTGCATCTCGTGATACATCATGCGGCGCTTGCCGCTGTCCAGTTCGGCGCGCGCAGTCAGGAGCAGTTCCTGGAAGCGTGCGTTTTCCCAACCCGAGTCATTCCACGGAACACCGGTTTCGTAGGCGGTCGAGAACATCCAATCCTCAGTTGCACGACCCGACCAGTAGCAGGCACACCAAGGTTTCTTGAGCCAGACGTTTGACCAGTAGCCGTCAGCCGGTTCCTGAACCACGTTGATATCAATACCGGAAGCCTTGGCGGAAGCCTGATACAGTTGCGCTGCATCCACTGCGCCCGGGAAGGCCGCATCCGAAGCCGAGAGATCGACTTTCAGGCCATCAAGGCCAGCCTTCTTGAGGTGGTGCTTGGCTTTATCCGGATCATAGTCGTTCAGCGGAAGATCCGACGCGAAGTACTGGTTCGCAGGACCAATCGGAATATCGTTCGCAACGGCACCGTGACCCAGAAGGATCTTGTCGACCATTTCCTGACGGTTGATCGAGTGCTTCAGAGCTTTGCGCACGTCCACATTGTTGAAGGGCTCCAGTGCGGTCAGCATCGGGAAGGTAAAGTGCTGGTTGCCGGTCACCTCGAAGATGTTGATCATCGGGTTGGCCTTCATGAGCGGCTCGGTCTTGAAGTCAACGCGGTTCACCGCGTCTACCTGACCGGTCATCAGAGCATTCATGCGCGCCGAAGAGTCGTTGATCGCAATCAGTTCAACCGAGTCGAACCAACCTTCTTTGCCATCCTTGTAGTGGCCGTCAACACGGCTCAGCAGGGTACGAACGCCGGGGTTGAAGCTCTCAACCTTGTAGAGGCCGGTGCCGATGCCATTTGCAATGGCTTCGTCCACCTGACCGGCCGGATACATACAGATGTGATAATCGGAAAGAAGGAACGGGAAGTCCGCATTACCCGCTTTCAGAGTCATCTGAACCTGATGGTCTCCCATCTTCTTCATTTCGGTAATAGCCGAAACGATTGGTTTCGCCGCCGATTTCGCGCCCTCGGCCACGTGCATGTTCAGTGATTCGATCACGTCGTCAGCGCCAAACGCCTTGCCGTTGTGGAAAGTCACACCCTTGCGCAGATTGAACGTCCAGGTTTTGGCATCCGGAGTTGCCTCCCAGCTCTCAGCCAATTCGCCGGCCAGTTCGCCACTTGCGGCAACCTGAGTCAGGGTATCAAAAACCGCGCCATGACAGGCCATGATCATATAGCTGTCCGAGTGTGTACGGCTATCCCAGCTATCCGAAGTGTTGGCGCCAGCAAGACCAAGACGCAGGGTACCACCACGCTTGGGCATTGCAGAAACCGGCATACCGGTTGCCGCAAGAACGCCAGCGGCTGCACCGGTCTTAAGCAGGCCACGTCTGCTGATATTCGTCATTAGATTACTCCCATGTTGGTTGTTCGGCTTTTTCACCGATTAGTAAGCCGCCCGTTCACCGGGCGATTCGAATTACATCTTATCAACGGCGGCATCGCCGATGTTATCAACTCCACGTTCATTGAGCAGATTGGTGAGCCAATCCGGATCCATTTCCGGAACCGAGCTGAGCAGAAGATCGGTGTAGGGATGGTGCGGAGGTGTGAACATGTCGTTTTTGAGACCCTGCTCAACAACGCGCCCGTCTTTCATCACGACAACCTCGTCGGCAATTGATTTCACTGTAGCGAGATCGTGTGTGATGAACATGTAGGACAAGTTAAGCTCATCTTGCAGCTTGGCAAGTAGCTTGAGGATACCTTCGGCGACCAATTGGTCGAGCGCGGATGTCACCTCGTCGCAAATGATGAACTTAGGCTCGGCAGCAAGAGCGCGGGCGATACCGATACGCTGTTTTTGCCCACCCGACAGCTCGGACGGCAGACGATTATAGTACTGCGACGGTTCAAGCTCGATTTCTTCCAGGAGATATTCTACGCGCTTGCGTTTTTCCGCACCCGTCAGTCCCATGTAAAACTGAACGGGTCGTCCAATTAGCTCGCCGATCGTTTTGCGTGGGTTCAGAGCCGTATCTGCCATCTGATAGATCATCTGCGCCTGACGCAGCTGCATTTTGCTCCGCTTGCGGTAGTCGAGCGGAAGTGCCTCGCCGTCAAATTCCACATGACCCTGCTTGGGCGGCAGCAAGCCAGTGATACAACGCGCCGTGGTCGATTTGCCCGAACCGGACTCACCAACAACTGCAACTGTCCGACCTTCATGAATGTCGAAGCTGACATCGTGCAGCACCGGAATTTTGCCATAAGCAGCAGTCACGTTCTGCACGGAAATCACGGGGGTTGCCGAAGTGTGCACAGCAGGTTTTTGCGGGCGCTTGAAGCTTCGAACTGCCCAGAGAGATTTCGTGTAATCCTCTTGAGGGTCAGAGAGCATCTTGCGGGTTTCCGCCTCTTCGACCTCATCGCCCTTGAGGAGCACTTTGATCTTGTCAGCCATCTGCGCCACAACCGCAAGATCGTGCGTGATATAGATCGCGGCCGTATCGAATTCCTCGACGATCTCGCGGATCGACGCGAGAACCTCAATCTGGGTCGTTACGTCCAACGCTGTTGTTGGCTCATCAAAGATGATCAGGTCCGGACGGCATGCCATTGCCATTGCAGTCATCGCGCGCTGAAGTTGTCCGCCTGACACCTGGTGCGGATAGCGAAAGCCAATTTCCTCCGGGTTTGGCAGTCGCAACTTACGGTAAAGCTCTACACCATCAGCTTCACTTTCAGCCTTGCCCAGCACCTTGTGCTGAACTGGAGCTTCGGTGTGCTGGTCGATCAAACGGTGAGCCGGGTTGAAACTTGCAGCCGCGGACTGCGCAACATAGGCAATGCGTTTTCCTAGGAGGTCGCGCTTTACTGCAGCCGAAGCATTGACCAAGTCGATCCCGTCAAATTCAACGGTTCCATCTGAAATCCGGCATCCATCTCGAGTAAACCCCATCGAAGCGAGACCAACTGTAGATTTACCAGCGCCGGATTCGCCGATTAGACCCAGCACTTCGCCCTTTTTCAAATCAAGGTCGACGCCATTTACGATCTGGTTCCAGGTTTCATCACTACGGCCTTCAATTTTGAGACCGCGAACTTTGAGCAATTGTTCAGACATTCTCAGCCTCCCTTATTCTTTCAGACCCGAAGATTTGTGCAGCATCCAGTCGACTACGAAGTTCACGGCAACTGTCAGCAGGGCGATGGCACCTGCCGCCAGAAGCGGAGCACTTGCCACCTGCGGCGCGAACGCAGCGAAGTTGATAAACTGCGCGAGATCGCGAACCATCGTCCCCCAATCCGCAAGGGGTGGCTGGATCCCCACACCCAGGAACGAAAGCGATGCGATGGTCAGGAACACAAAGCAGAAGCGCAATCCAAACTCAGCCAGCAATGGCGCGGTCGCATTTGGAAGGATTTCACGGAAAATCAGATACCCCAACCCTTCACCCCGCAGCTTTGCAGCCTCGATATAGTCCATCACCACGATGTTCAGACCAACCGCGCGGGCCAATCGGAAAACGCGCGTCGAGTCGATGACCGCGATGATGAGAACCATGTAGAACGTCAGCAGGCCCTTCTCCGATCCCGCCCAGGCAGCAGCAATCGTCATCAGCAAAAGCGCAAAGATGAGAGACGGAATAGCCATAAGAACATCGACAGCCCTTGAAACGATCTGATCAAGCCAGCCACCGAGAGTGGCCGCCAAGAAACCAAGAGTGCCACCGATGAAAAAGGCGAGGACAGTGGTTGCAAATGCGATACCAACCGTATTTTGCGCACCGTAGATCAAACGAGACAGGATATCCCGCCCGATCTGGTCGGTTCCAAGGGGATAGTCCGGATTGCCACCCATTGCGGGGTTGCCGCCGGGCACAATGTTGGCAGCACCCAGGATTTCTTCCTGACCGTAAGGTGCAAGAATGCCGGCAAAGATAGCCACAAAAGCATAGATCAAGATGGTCAGGACCCCAAAGCTCGCCGTTAGAGGCATAGAGCGAAAGAGCTTTCTAGTTGCGTTCGTTCCAACGGAACGTCCCAGAATCCGGAAGATCCACGCAGCGATGGCAAAGATCACCAAGCCTTCTACCGCTTTCCCGAGGAAGAAGTACTTGTTGGCGACTGTAGGGTCACTCGAGTGCGAGAGCACATAGGACCAAACCAGCCAAACAAGAACTACGGCGCCAAATACAAAGCCAAAGGCGACTCCAAAAGACATATCGCGGAAGTAGGGCTTGTTGCCAGTTATCTTCTGGCCAAGGAAGCGGAATACCCATCCCACAGCCGCCATTCCGACAGCCAAGAGAAGCAAATTCAGAATTGTCATCATTTCGGGTGCCTCAGACGCGGGTTGGACAGGATCGATAGAATGTCAGCCGTCAGATTCAGCAGGATGTATGCCGCTGCAAAAATCAGACAGCACGCCTGTACTACTGGGATGTCACGGATTTTCACGCTGTCCACGAACAGTTGGCCAATGCCTGGATAGACAAACACAACCTCGACAACGACGACGCCCGTGATCAAGTAGGCAAGGTTCAATGCAATCACGTTGATAATCGGAGCAAGCGCATTAGGAAGCGCGTGCTTGACGATCACTCGCATAGGAGAAAGCCCTTTGAGGCGTGCCATTTCGATATAAGGCGAGGCCAAAAGGTTGATAATTGCAGCACGGGTCATTCGCATCATGTGGGCGGTAACAACCAATGTCAGGGTCAAAGCCGGAAGCAGAGTTTTTTCAAAACGCTCTCCGAAGCTCATTCCGTCATAGATGTTGGACAACGACGGAAGCATTGGATTCAAAACCGCAAGGAACAGGATCAGAATGTACGCCAGAAAGAACTCGGGCGACGAGATGGAACTGAGAGTGAGAATGTTCGTTGCGCGATCGAAAATCGAGTTTCGATAGAGGGCGGCCAAAACACCGAGAGTGATCGAGATCGGAACGGCGATCAGTGCGGTGACGCCGGCGAGGAACATGGTGTTCTCAAATCGCGGGCCGATCTGCGCGGCAACCGAGGCCATTCCAGAACCAGCATCGGATCCTACGAAGGACGCAAAGTTCGCTTGGGCAAAGCTATTTCCAAGGTCTCCTTGGACAGCGCCGCCCAGCCAGCTCAGATACCTGGAAACAGGATGCTGATCCAACCCAAGATCCTTGCGGATTGCATTTACGGCTTCTTCTGTTGCGCCCTGTCCTAGGATTGCTTGCGCAAAATCCCCGGGCAGCAAGTTCACCGCGGTGAAAATGACGACTGAAACGACGAACAGCGTCAAAACCCCCAGCGCAAGACGCTGGGCTATGATTTTCAATATCGAGGCCACTTGTCCTCACCTGTTGGCTTTTTTGTGATTAGCTTCAGGTTAACGGGCGACAGAAACCTGTAAACCCTCTAAATCTTAAATGGCCATAAGAATTTCGTTTTCGTGTGTTTTTATGTTGGGTTTCCCCCATTTTTCGATTTTTTGGGGGTAGAGCCAAAGAAAATCTGGACCTATCAATCGCTCAAATTCGTGCCAATTGGTTCATAACACGGACCAATTCCGCGCTGATGCCCGGCTCAGAAAGCGCGTGCCCAGCGTTGTGAACCATCCTGAGTTGTGCGTTTTTCCACCGAGACGTTAGCTCGTAAGCGGACTGAGGTGGGCAGATCATGTCATAGCGCCCCTGCACGACAAAACCGGGGATATGAGCGATCTTGTCCAAATTTCCAAGAATTTGGCTATCTTCGTCGAGAAAGCCCATGTTCTGAAAATAGTGGTTCTCCAGCCGAGAAAATGCCCGTGCATACTCGGCGGGAGGCTCGCCCACTGCACCTACCGAATTCATGGAAGCGAGTGCGTTTTCCCACTTGGCCCAGGCCTGCGCGTAGCGGACTTCGGTCGATCGATCCCCGCTGAACAACCGCGTGTGATAGGCTGCAATCAGGTCACCGCGCTCAGTTTCCGGAATGAGGTTTACGAACTTTTCCCAATGCTCCGGCCAGAAATGACCTGCACCGCCACCATAGAACCAATCTAGTTCCGGGCGCGTCATCAAGAAAACCCCACGGAGAACCAAACAGGCCACCCTGTCAGGATGAGTTTGTCCGTAGATGAGAGCAAGCGTCGCCCCCCAGCTACCGCCGAACACAATCCACGACTCGATATCGAGAGCCTCGCGAATGGCCTCCATATCGCCGACAAGGTGCCATGTCGTGTTGTTTTCAACAGACGCATGAGGTCTGGATTTCCCACATCCCCGCTGATCGAAGAGGACTATTCGATAAACGTTCGGGTCAAAATACCGCCGCATCGCCGGGCTCGAACCACCACCCGGACCGCCATGCACAACAACGACCGGCAAACCATCTGGCCGACCGGACTGTTCGACATAAATTGTATGACCATCACCCCTGTCGAACATCCTCTGGTCAAAGGGTTCAACAGGAGGGTAAAGGTAGCTGACCGCGCGCTTTTGGCCCGAGTTTTTATCCATGTCCGACCTATATAAAGTGAGGCGGCCCAAATGAGCATATGGAGATCAGAATGCAAGGCTCACAATCAACTGTCGACCCCTCAGAAGTCGCAAAGTTTGAAGCCATGGCGGCTGAGTGGTGGGATCCAAACGGAAAATTCAAACCCCTCCATATGCTGAATCCCTGCCGGTTGGACTATATCACCCGCCAGATTGCAGCGGAATTCGACCGCGATCTTTCGCAACCAGAACCCTTCAAGGGGCTCCGTCTGCTGGATATCGGTTGCGGTGGCGGCTTGCTGAGCGAGCCTATGGCGCGTCTCGGCGCGACTGTGGTTGGAGCGGACGCTGCGGGTGGCAATATTCCCGTGGCCAAAGTCCATGCAGAACAGTCCGGCCTGGATATCGACTACAGACACACCACAGCCGAAGCCCTTGCAGAGGCGGGTGAGCAATTCGATGTGGTTCTCAATATGGAAGTGGTCGAACATGTTGCCGATCCGCTTTCCTACCTGACCGCCTGCAAAACGCTTCTGAGACCCGGCGGCCTGCATCTGTGCTCGACGATCAATCGCAATCCCAAAAGCTTTGCTGTTGCCATTGTCGGAGCAGAATACGTGATGCGCTGGCTGCCCAAAGGCACACACGAGTGGCACAAGTTCATCACGCCGGACGAGCTTTTCGGTCTATTGGAGAAATCCGGCGTCAAACCGGTGGATCGCAAGGGGTTTGTGTTCAACCCGATCAGCTGGCAATGGTCGATTTCTGATCGCGACCTCAGCGTGAACTACGTGACGGCAAGTGTGCGGGCTGACTGATCAGAATTAGGTCTGATCAAGCTTGACCCGCAACTCCCGCAGGATTGGCAAGGCTGCGCGCACGCGGTCTTCGCCAAGATCTTCCACGATTTCGGTAATCATTGGAGCGATTCCCGAAAGCGCCTCGTCTCGGGCCTGTCGACCAGCCGGGCTTATCCCCACGATCTTGCGGCGAGCATCATCCCAATCAGGGCGCACGTGAATGTAGCCTGCCACCTCAAGCTTGTTGAGCGTGTTCGTCATTGCGCCGCGCGTGACATGAAAGGTTTTTGCCAACTGTGCCGGGCTGCGCTCAGCCCCTGCTGGTGCCAGATGGTTGAGAACAGAAAAATGGGAAAGCTCCATTCCTTTTGGAAGAACTTTGGACAGGCGCGCGCGTGCCAACTGATCTGCCATCAGGATTTCACCAAACAATGAAATCGCCAACGAATTGTTATCGCTCATTCAGGGGCCTTCGAAATCTCTGTCGTGGGTCAATGACGGGACCTTTCGTCGTGCTTTTGCCACCATAGATAGGTCCAGATCAACACAAGACACGCCGGTTTTCGTTCCGGCGTCCAACAGAACCTCGCCCCATGGCGCAATTGCCATCGAATGCCCATGTGTTTGCCGCTGTTTTCCACGCGATGCAGAATGCAGGCCGGTTTGCGCAGGGGCCAACACGAAACACCCTGTTTCAATCGCACGTGCCCGAAGAAGTGTTTCCCAGTGCGCCTTTCCGGTCAGATGGGAAAAAGCAGCCGGAACAGTCAGTATATCCGCGCCAGCCTTTGCAAGTCGTCTGTGCAAGTCAGGGAAGCGCACGTCATAACAAATCGTCATCCCGACTTTGCCGAACGAAGTCTCAGCAACGACAGCTTTTGTTCCCGGACGATAGCCGTCCGACTCGCGATAGGTTTCCTCAGTTGAAACCTGCACATCAAACATGTGGATCTTGTCATATCTGGCGAGAATCTCGCCATCAGGGCCAATTAGGAAAGATCGGTTGGCGAACCTGCCGTCCTTGTCATCGGTTTTCAGCGCGAGTGATCCGATAAGTAGCCAAATCCCAAGCTCACGTGCCTCAGCCCGCAAGCCGGCCAGCGTTTCGTCATCCTTTTCAAGTGACAGAACACCGGCCTGGTGCGCGCGGCTTGAGGAAACACAGTTGGTCACTTCAGGCGTAAGCACAAATTCGGCGCCCTGCACTGCTGCGTCCTGCATCATGTTGCGGACTGTCTGAAGGTTTTCGACAGGGTCATCCGAACTTGTCATTTGCAGAAGTGCAACGCGCGTCATGGATCAAGCGGCCAAAAGAGGATCAAGTTTACCCGCACGTTCCAGCGCATAGAGATCGTCGCAGCCGCCGACATGAGTTTCACCAACAAAAATCTGAGGGACCGTACGCCCACCATTGGCACGATCAATCATCTCGGCCTTGCGCGAAGGCTCGCGGAAAACGTCAATTTCAGTGAACTCGACACCCTTTTGGTTAAGCAAGCGTTTAGCTGCGTGACAGAAACCGCACAGTGGGCTGGTGTAGATCTCGATGGGTTTAGACATGTTTTCCTCGGTCGATATGTCGTTCGAGAGGAATTTAGGCATCCTTGGCAACGCGCGCCAGTGTAATGACGTTCACGTCCTTGGCACCGTGTGCAATGAGGGCATCGGCTGCAGCTGTCAAAGTCGCACCTGTCGTCATCACATCGTCGACCAACAGTATTTTCGCGTCCGCCACGAGGTTTTCGTGCTTGGGGTTCACCGTGATGGCGCCATGCATGCGGGCAAATCTCTCGTCCATGGAAAGATCCTTCATAGTCCCCCCAACCACTGGGCGCTCCAGCAGATCAAGACACGACTGAAGCGAAAGCTCTTTTGCAAGGGCCTGGGTCAACAAGGCCGCCTGGTTGAACTTCCGCAAGAAAAAGCGCCTTCGATGGAGCGGGATGGGAACAAGAAGCGCATCCTTTTTGACAAGAGGCTTGGCTGCCAGTGCCATCCATCGCGCGGCGGGATATGCAACGTCATGCCGATCGCCGTGCTTGAGAGCCAGAACAAGTTTGCGTGCGTTGTCGCGGTACAAAAGCGCTGCTCGCCCCTTGTTCCAGGGACGTTCGATTTCAAGGCAGTCATCACAAACTTCGGTACCTGTTTCGGCCTCCCCCGGAAGCGACACTCCGCATTTGTCACAAACCAGTCCACCAATGAATGACATGCCGTGCCAGCACGTCCCACACAGACCGAAATCCGTTGCAACCAACGCGCCACAATTCACGCAACGCGGAGGAAAAAGCAGTTGGATGAGCGTTTGAAACTTTTCCTGCATCAACATATGTTCCGCCCATGCAAACCACGCCTGAAATAGTCGACCGAAAGTCGCTTAGCCTGCACCGATCTCGCGCGGATCGCAACAAGGGGATGTTTCTTCAGAAGCTTGCTTTCGATGATGTTCAGGATCGTCTGTCTTTGGTTAACAGAGACTTTACAAACGTTGCGGTTGTGTCGCCCTTCCCCGAAGTTTGGGCAGCGATTTTTCCCAATGCGCGTGTCGTTCCGGATACCGATCTTCTTGATCTGGAGCCAAAGTCATTTGACCTTGTGATCCATGCACTTTGCCTACACTGGGCAAACGATCCCGTTGGCCAGATCATTCAATGTCACCGCGCACTGAAAAGCGACGGGCTTTTCATGTGCGTCACGTTCGGAGGACAAACCCTCACCGAACTACGTGCCGCTCTCGGACAGGCCGAAAGCGAAGAAAGAAACGGCCTTTCCCCACGCGTCGTCCCCATGGGGGAAATTCGGGATCTCGGAGCTTTGCTGCAAAGGGCCGGCCTTGCGCTTCCAGTAGCCGATTCCGTGCCCATGAAGGTGACCTACAAAACTCCCTGGCATCTCATGAAAGACTTGCGCGCGATGGGGGAAACCAATGCGCTTTCCGGACGCCTACGTCATCCAACAGGAAAAACGGTGTTTCTCAAGGCTGCCAGCTTGTACGAATCCGAGTTTGGGGAAGATGGTAGAATACCGGCGACCTTTGAACTGGTGTTCCTGACAGGCTGGGCACCTGATGAAAGCCAACCCAAACCGCTTCGTCCGGGATCGGCTTCGACCCGTCTTGCCGAGGCACTTGGCGCAGTAGAAACGCCACTCAAAGATTGACACGAGCAGGCCAAGCACTAGGTCAGCGATGACGTTGAAGAAAAAGGGACATTTCATGTCGGACACCACCGCAACCCGCCCAGAACACAGTCAGCCGGATCATCCAAAGGTGGCACGCGGTAAGGTTGGTGTTTTGCTTGCAAACTTGGGCACGCCGGATTCCTACACCTACTGGCCAATGCGCAGATATTTGAACCAATTTCTCTCGGATAAACGTGTCATCGATTACCCCGCATGGAAATGGCAACCGATCCTGAAGGCAATCATCCTGACGAAGCGCCCCTTTTCGAGCGGCGAGGCCTATAAGTCGATCTGGAATCATGAGCTTGACGAAAGCCCGCTGATGACCATTACGAAGGATCAGACCGCAAAAATCGCCACTTCAATGCACAAGAGTTTCGGCGAGAATGTCATGGTCGATTTCTGCATGCGCTATGGAAACCCATCTACCGAATCGAAAGTGCGGGAGATGGTTGCCGCGGGATGTGAAAAGATACTCTTTTTCCCACTGTATCCGCAGTACGCTGGCGCTACTACGGCCACTGCCAATGACGAATTTTTCCGCGCCTTGATGAAAGAGAAATGGCAACCGGCGGTCAGGACGGTACCAGCATATTTCGACAACCCAGGATACATTGATGCCTTGGCGCAATCGGTTGAAGCGGCCTATGCTGAAATCGAGCAAAAGCCCGAGCTTCTAGTGGTATCCTATCACGGAATGCCCATCCGCTACTTGATGGAGGGCGATCCCTATCATTGCCAGTGCCAAAAGAACACGCGGCTTTTGCAAGAGCGCTTGGGTTGGGAAAAGACAGATCTCAAGACTACGTTCCAGTCTCAGTTTGGACCGGAAGAATGGTTACAGCCTTATACGGTTGAAGAGGTGGCACGCCTTGCCAAGGAAGACGGCGTCAAGCGCATCGCAGTTATTGCTCCAGCGTTCTCGTCCGACTGCATCGAGACGCTTGAAGAGATCAACGAAGAAATCAAAGAGAGCTTCGAAGAGGCTGGCGGTGAGGAGTTCACCTATATCCCCTGCCTCAACGATCAGGATGCGCACATCGCCGCCCTTTCGGACATCATCAAGGACAATCTGAAAGGTTGGATTGGCTAAAGCCGGCTCAGCCCCTCCAGAATGCGAAAAAGGCGGAGCCATCGGCTCCGCCTTTTTCTTTAGTAGTGTATCGTAAAATTACGATGCAGCTGCAGCAACCAGAGCGATCAGGAGCAGCGGAACCCAGATAGCAGCGCTCGACGAGCTTGCTTCGGCTTCAACTACAGTCGGCTCAACAACCGGATCAGCCATCGAACCAGCGAATGCGGTCGAAGCAGCGGCGGTCAGAGCAGCAGCGAGAACGAGTTTTTTCATGTTATCCTCCAGATAAAAGCTTGCCGCCATAGTGTGAGGGCGACGACAAGCACCCAAGACTTACCTCGTATCTTTGTCTAAACCGCAATTCAGATCAATTGCAAACCCAAGATACGGATTCTCAAGGCCCAACGGCCAAAATGTCGTCAAATAAGCAACACTTGCGTGCCAACTTTGGCCAAACCGAACAACTCCGAAATATGCTCGTTATAGAGCCCGATGCAGCCATTGGACGAACGCCGGCCAATCTTGCGTGTATCGTGTGTTCCGTGAATACGGTAATACGTCCAGCTTAGGTAAAGAGCGTGTGTGCCAAGCGGATTGTCAGGCCCCGGCGGAACATGATCGGGCCATTCAGGATTGCGTTTACGCATCGCAGGAGTCGGCCGCCAGCTTGGACCTTCCACCTTGCGCACCACCTTGGTGCGTCCCCGGCGTGTCAAATCCTCGGTCAACGGGACAGATGATGGGTAAAGCTTGTACGTTTCACCATCTTCAGACCAATAGTGCAGAGCGCGTGATGTAACATCCACCAAGATGGCGCCATTTCTCAGATTGGAGAAATAAGGCGTCCAATCCAGTGCTCGAAAGCTTGAGATGTTGCGTACGACAACCTCGCTGAGATCACGCTCAACTTCGGTCGTGGAGGACTCGGTCTGTGCAAGCGCGGGCGCACCGATAAAGGCGGCACCAGCCGCAAGGAACGAGCGGCGTCCAAATCCTTTTGGGCTATTGTCTTCCATTGTAGCTCTCCAAACCTCTTTGAGTTTTCTGTTCCGCGAAAGAATATTGCCTGAAAGCCGCAGTCGCAAATCAAACACATGTCATTTGGCGAAGTCACGCTGATGTGGGTTTTCAAGGCAACGGACGCTAATGTAGAGGTGAGTCCAAAGGAAAAATGATGGGACGAGCAATGACGCGACTAATTGCGCTTTTCACCGCCGCAGTAATTGTGCTTGCAGGCTGCGACACGACAACCGGCGGATCTGGCAGCACGCGACAGTATAAGATCTCGTCCAACAGCACAGCCAAAATTCAGTATCGCGTTCTCGACTCCATCAATGCGCTGCGTCAGGCTTCAGGTGCCCCTGCTCTCGAATTGAATGCACAGCTAAACGCAGCGGCGGCAACGCACTCTCGAGACATGTCCATCCAGAACCGCCCTTGGCACTTTGGCTCTGACGGCTCTTCGCCTCTGCAGCGCGTGCAACGCGTTGGCTACACTGGTCGTTTTCTTGGCGAAAACATCTCTGAAACCTATGAGACCGACATGCAAACCATCGAAGCATGGCTTGCCGATGAAGGAACACGTACGATTCTGCTTAACCCAGAAGCACGCCACATGGGCTTTGCCTGGTATCAGGAATCAAACGGCAAAATCTGGTGGACACTCGTGACGGGCAGCCCGGTCGATACTCCGCAGGTTCACGGATAGATCGAAATCGGTGTCCCGTTTCGAACCATCGCGTAGATATCTTCCATTTCGCTGTTGGTAACGGCGATACAGCCGGCCGTCCAATCAGGTCCGCCTTTCCGGTTCTTCCAGGGGCGGCCATGGATGAAGATGTCGCCGCCGGGATCTTTTCCCTGTGAAGATGCGTAAGCTCTGTCCGCCGCATTTGGATAGGAAATACCCAGGGACAAATGAAAGGCGCTGTTTGGATTGCGACGGTCGATAATATAGTCGCCTTCGGGCGTACGCCCGTCACCTAGAATCGTCTTGTCACCTTCGGGTGCAAATCCCAGTCCGATGTCATAGGTTTCCAAAACATCGTCTTGATGCATCAGATACATTTTGCGGCTGTCTTTGTAGACGAGAATCCGCGTAACTTCTGGCCCGTTGTAAGTCTTGAACTTCGACGCACACCCGGCAAGGCCAACAAGACTCAAGATCAATAGGGCAACTGCGAACCTGCGCATGGAAACGATCCTTTTGGGTGCTGTCTTACAGTGTTGCTGGTTTCGAGTACAGAAAAGGCTGGGGTTCCACGATATCGTGATGCCTCATCGAGAGAAGCAAGCAGCAAGTTCAATGTGTGTCGACCACCGAAACTGATCAACCACCTGAATCCAATCTAGTTCATAGCCCGCTTCAACCAGTGTCTTGGCGTCTCGGGCAAATGTGACCGGATTACACGATACGAATGCAATGACCGGAACAGCGGACATCGCCAACTGCTTAACCTGAGCGGCGGCACCCGCCCGAGGCGGATCAACCACGGCGAGGTCATAGTCTAGATCTTTAGCCATCACCGGATTCCTGAAGAGATCGCGTGTTTCCGTCGTCACTCTCTTCAAACCTTGTGACTTACGCCAACCCTGATCCAGCGCCTCCATCATCGGGCGCGCACCTTCGACAGCGTGCATCTCATGTCTCAAGGCCAAGGGCAGCGTGAAGGTGCCGCAGCCGGCAAACAAATCGACGCCCTTGCGCCCAGCGCCTTCAATCGCGCTTTCGACCGCGGCCAAAAGCGCCTTTTCACCTTCATCCGTAGCCTGGAGAAATGCTCCTGCCGGAGGAACGACCTGAGCCTGACCGAAATTTTGACTGGCCGCGTGTCTCGCGGCAACAACTTCACCATCCCAGCTCAATCGCGCCAGCTTATGGCGTTCTGTTTCCTGGGCGAGCAGGTTTTGCAGCGGACCATCAAGGGGTTTGCCGCCGGTTACGGCGACGTCCAGCCCATTGGCGGAGACGGCAACCGTCACACTCATCTCGCCCTTGCGACTCCCGCCAACAATGGCAAGCTCTTTCAACGCTGCAATACCGTCGCGAAGTTGCGGCAACAGCAACTGACACTCTGGAATTTCGGTTATCACATCGCTGCTACGGGCATGAAACCCAACGGTTGCGCCCTTTTTCGTACGGCGAGCCGAGAAAACCGCCCTGCGCCGGGACATGGGGGAAGACGTTTGGATTGGATGAAACTCTGCTTCCAGTCCCTGAGCTGCAAGAGCCTGCCTCACCACATCGGTTTTCCAATCGGCAACAAAAGAGTCGCTTGCATGTTGCAGCTGGCACCCTCCGCAGCTGCGAAAATGGCGGCAGGGCGCTTTTACCCGATCAGAGGAGGGCTCAACGACTTTGACGTTTTCCAGACGGCTTCCAACGAGTTCCCCGGAAACGATCTCGCCGGGAAGTGTCAGCGGCGCGTATACAGGACCTTCAGCAATACCATCGCCGTGATGGCCCAGACGTTCGATCTTGTACTCTGTCATTTCATCCGTTTTCGTCTTCTTCACCTTCTATGCTGATAAACCCGCCTGACTGCCGCTCCCAGAAACGTGCATAAAGGCCATTGTTGTTCAGCAACTCGTCGTGTGAGCCTTCTTCAACGATTTGTCCATCGTCCAGCACAAGAATTCTGTCCATTTTGGCGATGGTCGAAAGGCGATGCGCAATCGCAATTACGGTTTTGCCTTCCATCATGCCGTAGAGCGTTTCCTGAATGGCGGCTTCAATTTCGGAATCCAGAGCGCTTGTCGCTTCGTCCAGGATCAGGATTGGTGCGTCTTTCAGGATCACGCGGGCCAATGAAATGCGCTGCCGCTGGCCGCCGGAGAGTTTAACACCACGCTCACCAACCTTGGCCTCATACCCGCCCTGCCCGCCGGGATCACGCAGGTCCATGATAAAGTCATGCGCCTCCGCCTTTTTCGCCGCCTCGATCATCTCGCTTTCTGTTGCATCAGGCCGGCCATAGAGAATGTTCTCCCTTATGGAGCGGTGCAAAAGCGCGCTGTCTTGCTGCACCATGCCAATCTGATCTCGCAAAGAGTTCTGCGAAACGCGCCCGATGTCCTGTCCATCGATGAGAACTCTGCCCTCTTCCGCATCGTAAAACCGTAGGAGCAATTTAACCAAAGTGGATTTTCCGGCTCCGGACCGCCCAATCAATCCAACTTTCTCTCCCGGTTGAACCTTCAAAGAAACCGAATTCAAACCTCCCGCGCCTCGGCCATAGTGATGGGACAGGTTCTCTATTTCGATTTGGCCGTCTTCGACCTTGAGATCAGGGGCACCCGGCACATCAACAAGCGAAATCGGCTGGGCGATGGTTTCCATACCTTCTGCCACAACACCCAATTGGCGGAAGAAACTGGTCAACGCCCACATGATCCAACCCGTCATCGCGTTCAACCGAAGCGTCAGAGCAGTCGCCGCAGCTACAATACCAACACTGGCCGTGCCTTGAGACCACAGCCATATCGCCCATCCAACAACGGCAACAATCAGAACCCCGTTCAGAAGCACGAGAACCACATCCATGACGGTGTAGATACGCATCTCGGCCTGGAACGTTTCGCGGGCGTATTCGATCGACTCCTTGGCATAGTCCATCTCGCGCTCATCATGTGAGAACAGCTTGACCGAATGGATATTCGTGTAGGCGTCAACAACGCGGCCTGTAACCTGCGATCTCGCATCAGAGGCGCGCTGAGACGCAGGCCCAACTCGCTGGATCGTCCAGCGCACAAGAAGCCCGTAAAGAAAGACCCACCCAAGCATCGGCAGAACAAGTCTGGGGTCGCTATCCGCCAACAGGATCGCCGCGCCCACAAAGTAGGCTATCGAGAATGTAATGGCGTCGAACACCTGAAAGACCGCTTCGCCAGCTGCTGGCGGGGTCTGCATGATCCGGTTCGCAATGCGCCCCGCAAAATCACCTTCGAACCAACCAACCGACTGGCGCAGAACATGTTTATGCGCACGGTACCGGATTAACGTGCCAAAGTTCGGCATGACCGCATTGTTGAGAAGCAGAACATCAATTGCCTGAAGCAACGGGCGAAACAGAAGGATCGCCAGGCCAACAACAACAAGTTCGAAGCCGTGAACACTCCAGAACTGCGCCGGATCACCGGACAGCAAATCGACAATACGACCCATATATCCGATCAGGATGATCTCGACCGCGGCAACAATGATCGACATGAGCGTTGCAAGCGCAAAGAGCTTTTTGAAAGGCTGAGAGTATTCCCAGAGAAACGGGAACAGCTTGCGAGAAGGCGTATCACTGTCCTCATAGGCACAGTACGGATCAACGAGGTTCTCGAAAAACCTGAACATGAAACAATCTCTCGATAGTTAAATTTCGAGAAGCGCCTCACGATCCAGTTTAAAATTGGACTCAATCCAGCGACGCTCCAAATCCTTGAGCTTTTGCCCCAAGGTGGGGCCAGAATACGCAGGCATCAAGTCTTTCGGCTTGATCGGAAACACAGCGGCCACACCCTGTTGGATTTCTGCAAGCAATGACGTGTCCAGAGGCATCTCCAACAAAGCGCATCGCAGAACCATAACAGAGGCCGCAAATGACTCGCCAAATCGGTATCCGAGCTCGGCAAGTGAGCGAGCGCTTCCGGTTTCTTCCCGCAATTCCCCAACAAGACGCTGCTGTTTCTTGGAAAGGCGCAGACCGTCGCCAAGATTTTCGCCACCCAAGGCTGCAAGCCGGCGCATCGGGTCGGGTTCAAGCCCGAACAACTCCTCGAAATGCACCAAGGGCGCGATTGGCTTGATCTCGGCGCCGTCGATGACCCTCATCAGCGCACCGCTTGCGTTCATTGCGGCCAAGGCCGGTGCGGGATCCTTTGCGCTCAAGAGTTTTACGCATTCAGCGCCAACTCGCTCCTTTGACAGGCTGTCGATTCCATCAACATTCGCTGCGATCGCTGCGAGGGCTTCGGCGTCCATGCCTTCTTCGGGATTGCCGTACCAAGCGTGAAACCGAAAGAACCGCAGAATTCGTAAATAATCTTCGCGAATGCGCTGATCGGCATCATCAATGAATCGCAGCTTTCGGGCGTCTAGGTCTTTCAATCCCCCCAGGGGATCAAAGACGATCCCGCTGGCATCCGCGTAAAGCGCATTCATGGTGAAATCACGGCGGTGCGCATCGTCTTCTACATGTTTGGAAAACGCGACAACCGCCCGACGACCGTCAGTCTCAACATCTTTGCGGAAAGTGGTAATTTCATGGGGAACGTGGCCGGAAACAACCGTGATCGTACCATGTTCAATCCCGGTTGGAATCGCGTTTAGCCCAGCGCCAGCGGCAAGTTCCATAACGATCTTGGGCAAAGCGTCGGTCGAAATATCGATGTCGTTGACCTCTGCGCCAATCAACGCGTTGCGCACGCAGCCGCCCACAAACAGTGCTTGGTACCCGGCGTTGGTGAGCATCTTGCACACGGCTTGCGTATGCTCGTTCTCCAGCCAGGAACCAGATACCCGGATCACGCTTCCATCCTTTCGGCAAGACCGCGCAGAATGCGCGCCGTCGCCCCCCAGATGTAATAGGGGCCAAAGGGAACCGTAAAGTAATGACGCCTCTGTCCGCGCCATCGCCGCGATTGAATCGAGTACCGACCGGATTGAACAAGGTGGGACAGAGGAACCGAAAACACCTCATCCACTTCGCCCGGTTCTGGAGTGACAACAAACCGGGAAGTCACGTGCGCGACAACGGGAGTCACGGAAAATCCTGTGACTGTCTCGTGGCAGGGAAGTGTACCGAGAACCTCTACGATATCAGGAGGCAGCCCGATTTCTTCATGTGCTTCCCGCAAGGCAGCGGCCGTGACGTCCGCATCTCCCTCATCCTTCTTGCCGCCCGGAAAGGCGATTTGACCCGGATGATGTTTGAGATGAGACGCGCGCTTGGTCAGGATCACGCGCGGCTCGCCCTGTTGCATTTCTATAGGAACAAGCACACCAGCAGGCCGCAGCTTGCGCCCCGCCGGCAAGACAACATCTGGATTGAGATCAAAATCCGAAGACTCGCCGCTTTCACGAGCAAGGGCCCGTTTCAGTGGAATTAGCGGGTCACTCACCCTTGGTCTCTTCCGCCTGGAATCCAACCGTCTTCGGATCAAGCTCGTAGTGCGCCCCGCAGAACTGGCAATCCGCTGTTACCAGACCATCATCGGTGGTCATCTTTTCGATGTCCTTTGCCGAATATATAGAAAGGCTTTGGCGAACGCGTTCCTCGGAGCACGTGCATCCAAACTTAACAGACTGCGTATCGTAGACGCGTGGCTGTTCTTCGTGGAAGAGGCGAATCAGCAGGTCCGTCGGGGAAACGGAGGGGCCGATCATCTCCAGATCTTCAACGCTATCGAGCAGAATGTTAGCGCGATTCCAGTTCTCTCCGTCATCCTCGTTAAGGATGTCAGACGCAGCAAGGAGGCCTCCCTCGGCGCTACCACCTTCTCCGGTCACATGAGGAGATGCCTTTGGCATGTGTTGGAGCATGATACCGCCCGCGCGCCAATGTTCTGGCACACCCGGCTCAATCGACTTGCCAAACCGTAGGGCAAAGCGAGTCGCCAGCTGTTCGGATTGCGCAAAATATGTCTCGGCACAGGCCTTCAATGACCCACCGGCCAATGGTGCAATCCCCTGGTAAGGGGTCATACCATTGCCCTGATCCATGAGAATGGCAAAATACCCGGCGCCGATCTGTTCAAAGGGATCGCCATCCGTCAGGCGGCTCTCATCATAACTCGCGTAAGCACGAATGCGCGCGGGTTCGCCTTCTTCTTGCGGCCCATAGTAATCCGTTGCGATCATCCGCACGGCGCCTTTGGACTGAACTTGCAAAGAAAGCTTCCAACGTAGCTTAATCGATTGACCAATAAGCGCCGTCAAAAGTGCCATCTCGGCAACCAGTGCTTCCACGGCGGGGGGATAGTTGTGTTGCTTCAACACACCATCCAACACGCCATCAAGACGTGCAACGCGACCGCGAATATCCGATTTGTCGAGCTGGAACGGCAGAACTGTGTCGTCCCAGGCGATTTTGTTTCCAAGAGTCATGGGGTTTCCCTAGTGGCCTTCATTTGCCATACCGCGACTATATAGGAGCGGCAAGCCAAACAAAAAGAGGTGCAACGTGATACGACGATTTGGGCAACCTCCAAGAACCGATGTCAAATACCGGGCCCGACCCGGCGTCTATGCCGTCCTGCTTCAAGGATCGGATATGCTTCTGACATTTCAAGAAGAGCCGGATCCGGAATTCCAACTGCCCGGGGGCGGCATCGACCCAGGCGAGTCCCCTGTCTCCGCGCTTCACAGAGAAGTTTACGAGGAAACGGGCTGGACAATTTCCGCACCGAAACGTTTGGGGGCATTTCGGCGCTTCGTGTTCATGCCAGAGTACGATCTCTGGGCGGAAAAGGTCTGTACGATATATGTCGCGAGACCTGCGCTTCGATTGGGCCCTCCGACTGAACCCCTGCATTCAGCTTTTTGGTTGCCAGCAAGTGAGGCGATCGGGGTTCTGGCGAATTCAGGCGATCAGCATTTTGCGGCCACATGTTTGCAATGACGGGCGCAGGGACTGAATTCAAACAAAATTCCGGAGACATCATCAGACATCTTTTCACTTCCTGAAAAGGCGATGAGTCTTTTGTGGAGGTCGGCCAACATCGTTTCGACGGGCTGGTTTCTCAGTTGGTATAACAACTTCGACAAGGCGCTTTCACCTAGCAGGTGACCATCAGGCCCGGAGCATTCCGTGACTCCATCTGACAGGATTAGAAGACGGTCTCCCTCGTTGAGGTCCACTTCAAGTTCCTGATATTCCACGTCTTTAATCAGGCCAATTGGAAACCCTCCCGACCCAAGAAACTCAACCTTCCCTGTTTTACGCAAAATCACTGGATGCGGATGTCCAGCCTGGGTCATTGAAACTCTGCCCAACTTAAGATCCAAAACCGCCAGAAGCATTGTGAAATAGTGCTCCGTTTCGAGTTCAGAAAGCAGGATGTTATTTAGCCTCGCGGCGACCTGCGAAGGCGCGAGATACTTTGTTTCACCGTTCTCATTTGAAACTAGTGCGATGTTCTGATCCGCGGAATTGGACGAAAGATAGCCAGCTAACCTTGCGGTCATAAGTGCGGAACTGACCCCATGTCCTGACACGTCCAGTGCATAAAGGCCGATTTGGTGGGGGCTAATCCTGTAGTGACCAACGAGATCGCCACCTACATGCCCGCTTGGTTGAAGCATGTAGGAAACAGACCCACTATCGAAAACCTGAAAAGTCTCTTTAACCAAAGACTGTTGAAGCTCTTTGGCTTCCAGCAAATCGTTGTCCAACAAGCCATATAACCTTCTCAATTCGCCTAGTGTTTGGGAAATAACTTCATTCTTTTGCGTCAACTCCTTCTGCATCCGGAGGATTCGATCACCAGCGTTGATCCTTGCCCTGAGTTCATGCGCATTGACCGGCTTGGAAATGAAGTCATCTGCTCCGCTCTCCAATCCCTTGGCAACCTCTGCCTTCTCGCTCTTGGAGGTCAGCAAAATAAAGTATCCGTAGCCATCTGACGGAAGTGCCCGAAAAGCCTGACAGAATTCGAGGCCGTCCATTCCCGGCATGACCCAATCGCTGATAATCAGATCTGGCCGCTGGTGAAGGCAGTGTTGGAGCGCTTCCTCGCCAGAAGCGGCTTCATGAACCTCATACCCATCGCGAACCAAGGACGCGGATAGAATCCGACGTTGAAGCTGGCTGTCGTCGACCAAAAGCACACGCTTGATAGCTCTTGGTGGTGATTTGGTTGGTACATCTTGGTGCTTTTGAAGTGACAAAGGTGGATCTACCGGGACAGTCGCTCGAGTTCACAGGACCATTGTTATCATGTTGTGCCTTAACAAGACCTCAACCCAACTGCGCTCGATACTGTTTGTCGTGGCGCTCATTTCTTAAGGATTCCATGTCACAGTCGTCTCGGGCGACTGCGAGGTAAGGAATGATCAATTGGGATCGCGTTGAAGAGTTACACGAAGAAATCGGGCCAGAGGATTTTGACTCTGTCGTCGCGCTATTTCTGGAGGAGGTCGGTCAAGCAATTGGCCGACTTGAGGAAAATTCTTCTCGCTCTAATCTGGGGGCGGATCTGCATTTTCTGAAAGGCTGTGCTCTAAATCTTGGGTTCAACAGTTTCTCGCTGGTCTGCCAAACAGGGGAAACACTGGTTTCCGAGGGCAATGAGGAGCTCGTTAATTTGCCTGGCTTGCTTGCAACCTATGAGGACTCTCTGAATGAGTTTCAATTGGAGCTGGAGACCCGGCTCAAACAACTGAAGCGGTCTATTCCCAAACCTTCCAGCATTGGCTGAAACAGCAGGGTTTCCAGGCTGAAATCCGCAGTAAACAAAGCCAAATTAAGGGATTTCGATCGATTTCTCTTTTATGGTTCTGCCTGCACCTTGCCCTAGTGTGGAAAACCCGTTATCGCGCCCTCGATATACGTATAAGGGGAAGAAAACATGTCCGCGCCCAAGAAAGTTGTTCTGGCCTATTCCGGCGGCCTTGATACCTCGATCATCCTGAAGTGGCTGCAAACCGAATATGGTTGCGAAGTGGTGACCTTCACCGCCGATCTGGGTCAGGGTGAAGAACTCGATCCTGCCCGCAAAAAGGCAGAGCTTCTGGGTATCAAACCCGAGAACATCTATATCGAGGACATCCGCGAAGAATTCGTACGCGACTTCGTGTTCCCCATGTTCCGCGCCAACGCGCAGTACGAAGGCCTGTACCTTCTTGGCACCTCGATCGCGCGTCCTCTGATTTCAAAACGCCTGATTGAAATCGCAGAAGAAACCGGCGCAGACGCCGTCGCGCACGGTGCGACAGGAAAGGGCAACGACCAAGTCCGTTTCGAATTGGCTGCTTATGCGCTGAACCCAGACATCAAGGTAATTGCACCCTGGCGTGAGTGGGATCTGACTTCGCGGACCCGCTTGATCGACTTTGCCGAAAAGAACCAGATTCCGATCGCAAAAGACAAACGCGGCGAGGCTCCTTTCTCGGTGGATGCAAACCTGCTGCACACCTCGTCCGAAGGCAAGGTTCTGGAAGATCCGGCGCAAATGGCGCCTGACTATGTGTTCCAGCGCACTGTTCACCCCGAAGACGCACCCGATACTCCGGAATACATCGAGATCGGCTTTGAAAAGGGCGATCCGGTAAGCATCAATGGCGTCGCCATGTCGCCGGCAACCATTCTGACGGAACTGAATGAATACGGTCGCAAGCACGGCATTGGCCGTCTTGACCTTGTTGAGGGCCGTTTTGTTGGCATGAAATCGCGCGGCATCTACGAAACGCCCGGCGGCACGATCCTGATCGAAGCCCACCGTGGGATCGAGTCGATCACGATGGATCGCGGCGCGATGCACCTCAAAGACCAGCTCATGCCGCAATATGCCGAGCTGATCTACAATGGTTTCTGGTACTCGCCCGAGCGCGAGATGCTGCAGGCTGCCATCGACCTGAGCCAAGAGCACGTCACCGGCACCGTTCGCGTGAAACTGTACAAAGGTCTGGCCTCGACAGTTGGTCGCTGGTCTGAGCATTCGCTCTATTCGGAAGAGCACGTGACTTTCGAAGAGGATGCTGGCGCGTATGACCAGAAGGACGCGGCGGGCTTTATCCAGCTGCAGGCCCTGCGTCTCAAGCTGATCGCGATGCGCAACAAGCGTGTGGGCAAGTAAGCTCCAGCAACGTCAGCATTGCCTGAATATGAACGCCCCCCTAGCACTCTAGGCGGGGCGTTTTCTTTTGGGAGTGAGACATGGCGTTGCAACAAATTGCGGATGGGATTCAATCGGGGTTGGCAGGTAAGTCCTTTGACGGCAGCCTAAAATTCGATTGCGGAGACGATGGCGTGATCGTTCTCAGGGATGCATCAGCCAGCACTGAGGATCAGGAAACCGACTGTACCATCCGGATTTCCAAGGACAACTTGACCAAGCTGTTGACTGGAAAACTCAACCCGATGACCGGCGTAATGATGGGCAAGCTGAAGATTTCCGGCGATATGGGCATTGCGATGAAGCTTGGGAAGCTAATCGGTTAAGTTCCTGATTTCACGCGTTTTCACGCCTTCTCAGACTGCATTTTCCGGTAGTGGATCATAGCCTCGTCCAGCACTTCCTGCAGGTGTTCGGGGACGCTTGGCAAGGGGCCTTCGGGCCCTGCGAAGCCGGTAGAGTTCCAGACCGCGCTGTACCAATGCGGGGCCCAGACGCCATCGTCCCTATGGCCGCCGCGGGGCCATTTGAGCATGGCATCTTCGAAGTCCAGTTCAAGCTTAGTACATATTTTTTTCAATTCTTTCATAGGGTTATCGCGTATGTCGTGACTATCGACAACGATTGGAGTTTGCCCCCACCCCTTAACCAGATCGAACAATTCGGCCTGTTGACGAAAGCCGATGTCGTCCAACGTGGGGTTCTCACGCTTGGCGGCATAGCTGGCTATGACGCGGGCGGGATGACGAATGAGGAAGACGTTTACGCAGTCTTTCATCCACTCCCTTGGTATGCCCGCTATCATGTGCTGCGTCATATGTTTTTGATAGAAAACGGTTTTTCCTTCGGGAACCTCCCCAACCAGAGATCGGGCAACAACCTCGGGATCCTTTGATTGCGATGCCAGAATCTCGTCTCGCATCGGGTGATCAAGACCCGTCCGGGCGAGGTATGCGGCGTAGAAAGGTTCGTCCACGACGGCGCAATCCGGGCGATTTCCAAAGCTGTACATCATGGCTGTCGAGAGGTTTCGTGGGCCGGACCACATGGCGATTTTCATCGATTTTTGCCTGTCTGTATCACGTCGGTATTACGTCGGTATTGCGGAGGTGCGAGATTCACCTTTCGACATTGCGGGCGACCAGATCTTTGTAGAGCGCGCGAATGCGTTTGGTCATCGGCCCCATTTCTCCGTCGCCAATCTGCCGCCCGTCAATGTCGCCCACGGGCGTCTGGGCACCGAATGTTCCGGTGAGGAACGCCTCGTCGGCGCCATAGGTATCCACGAGTGAGTAGTTGCGCTCGAACACCGGAATGCCGTCTGCGCGGCACAGGTCGATCACCTTTTGGCGGGTGATGCCGTTCATGCAGTAATCGCCGGTTGAGGTCCAAACTTCGCCCTTACGCACGATGAAAAAGTTGCAGGCATTGGTCGTATTCACAAAGCCATTCACATCCAGCATGAGGCCTTCATCTGCCCCCGCCTTTTCGGCAGCGATACAGGCGAGGATGCAGTTCAACTTGGAATGCGAATTGAGCTTTGGGTCCTGTGTCATAGGGAGGCCGCGGATATGGGGCACCGTGGCCAGGCGAATCGGGCGTGGGATCGATGGCCTGGAATGTTCCATGATGATGGTGATCGTTGGCCCCTGTCGGGACAGGCCCGGGTGCTGAAACGGGCGGGTTTTGACACCGCGTGTAACCATAAGGCGGGCATGGGCATCGGTGGTCATGCCATTCGCGGCGCGGGTATCTTCCAGCGCCTGTTTCATGGCGTCTTTGGATATGCCGATGTCGAGATCAATTGCCTTGGCGGCTTCGAACAGGCGGTCCATGTGTTCATCAAGGAAGGCCCAGTGCCCCTGATAAAGCCGCAACCCCTCCCAGACACCGTCACCAAGCATGAAACCGGAATCATAGACACTTACCACGGCTTCGGCCTTGGGAACGATTCGACCATTCAAATAGATCAGGATGTTTTCGTTTCGCGCATCGTCTTCGGCCTGGTGCGTCGTGACGTGATCGTCCATTTCGAGCTCTCCCTCTTTCTCGCGAGGCTAGGAGCCTCGGGACAGACTTCCAAGGGGTAAACTGTGGTCACCAACCCGTGACATTCGATTGCATGGGATTGTGCTTCGCGTTGTTGCGCAGCAGGCTACTCCATATCAGGAGGTTTCATCATGCGTCTGGTTCTCAAAGCTAAGCCCATTGTACTGGGAGCACTCATCTCAATTGGTCTTCTTGCACACGGCACCCAAGCGAAAGCCGCCGAAGATACCTTGATCGTAGCAGGAGGGTGTTTTTGGTGCGTCGAGAGCGATTTTGAAAGCGTGAAGGGCGTAAAGGAAGCCGTTTCCGGATACACCGGCGGAAAGACCAAGAACCCCAGCTACAAGGATGTGACTCGTGGAGGCTCGGGCCACTACGAGGCAGTAAAGATCATTTTTGATCCGAACGTGGTGAGCCGGAGAGAGCTGTTGCACAAGTTTTTCCGTTCGGTTGATCCGACGGATGCGGGTGGCCAATTCTGTGACCGTGGAAACAGCTATAGAACTGCGATTTTCGTCTCTAACAAGGCGGAAAAGTCCCTTGCAGAGAAATCCAAGGCCGAAGCACAAAGTGCGCTGGGGCGTAAGATTGTGACGCCGATCCTTGAGGAAGGCCGGTTTTACGATGCCGAAGCGTACCATCAGGATTACTACAAGGGTTCAAAGCTTGTCCTGACGCGGTTCGGGCCGAAACGCCAATCCGAAGCATATAAACGCTATCGCGAAGCCTGTGGCCGCGATGCGCGCGTCGCGCAGCTTTGGGGTGATGCGGCACCTTTTGTCGGTCACTAAGGGCTTAGCGGGCTGCCGCCTTTGTCAAAAACCGGCGGCCCTTACCTCTGCAAGATCAGGAATGACATCTGCAGTGCCCTCGCGAGTCACCATGAGCGCAGAGGCACGGATCGCTAGGTCGATTGCCTGTTCGATCCGCTGACCCCGATCAAGCCCCGCAGCAACATATCCCGCAAAGGTATCACCGGCCCCTGTCGCGTCGACGGGCGTGACCTTGGGCGCGGGGAATTCGTGCTTTTCGCCTGAAATAGTGTCTATCAACACGCATCCACGTGCCCCCAGCGTCACAATTATCTTGAGCGCACGCCCCTGCCCGATCTCTTCACCGGTGGCGGCCTTGTGCTGTTGCAATTCGACTTCGTTCAGGATGACGACGTCGGCAAAGGGAAGCGCGGCCTCCAGGGCTTCGGTTTCATAAGGAGCAGGACAACAGATCACGCGCAGACCGAGGCTCTTGGCTGTTTGCGCGGCAAAGACCTGGGCGTTGGTTTCATTCTGGAAGATCAGCGTGTCACCGGGGGACGCCTCGGACAGAACAAGACCAATCTGATCTTCGGAAATCTGGCGATTGGCACCGGGATAGATGACGATGGCGTTCTCGCCAGAGGGATCAACGTTTATGATGGCGTGGCCCGTGGGTTCTTCGATCCGGGCAATGGCGCGGGTGTCGACGCCATATTCCATCATCCTCTCGACCGCCCAGGCGCCATCAGCTCCAACCGCACCGATATGAGCCACATGCGCGCCGGCACGAGCAGCCGCAACCGACATGTTGGCACCTTTGCCACCAAGCCCACGGCTCATGGCAGATGCCGCCAAAGTTTCCCCCGGCGCGGGAAGGTGCGGGACGCGGTAGAAGTAATCGGCGTTGATCGAACCGAGATTGTAGATCGCCATTGGGTTTGTCCAAGTGTGAGGGCCAAAGAAAACGGGCCGGACAAGTTTGCCCGACCCGTCAAAAACTTCAAGCTGATCCGCGGTTAGCCGACTTTGCAGGCCGCGAGGATCGCCATGTTCAGGATGTCGTTGGCAGTGGAGCCGGTCGAGCAGATCTGAATCGACTTGTCGACGCCCGAGAGGATCGGGCCAATCACGGTTGCGCCGGCCATTTCCTGAAGCAGTTTGGTTGAGATCGACGCCGAGTGGCGGGCGGGTACGACCAGAATGTTGGCGGGACCAGTCAGGCGCTGGAATGGATAACTTTCCTGCGCCTTGGGGTTCAGGGCGACGTCGACCGTCATCTCGCCTTCGTATTCGAAATCGACACCGCGAGCGTCCAGTACACGGGGCGCGATGTGCATCTTTTCGGCACGTTCCGACACCGGGTAGCCGAAAGTCGAGAAGCTGACAAAGGCCACGCGCGGCTCGAGACCCATGTGACGGGCAACGCCTGCTGCGCGTTCGGCGATGTTTGCCAGATCGGTTTCATCCGGCCATTCATGAACAAGCGTGTCGGCCACAAGAACGATGCGGCCGTTGTGAAGAAGCGCGGTCACACCAACAGCGCCATGTTCTGCATCGGCATCAAACACGTGGTTGATGAGACCAAGAACGTGGGCCGATTTACGGGTGGCACCGGTGACGAGGCCGTCGCCATGCCCGTGTTGAAGCATCAGCGACGAGAACACGTGGCGATCACGCGCGGCCAGTTTGAACACGTCGTGACGGTCAAACCCTTTTCGTTGCAAACGTTCGTAGAGGAAGTCGACGTAGGTATCGAGGTGGCGGGTGTTCTTGGCGTTGACCACTTCAATTTCGCGAACGGCATCGCCAAGGCCGGCAGCCTCGAGCTTCTTTTTCACGTCATCTTCACGACCAACAACCAGCGCCTTGCCAAGGCCGGAGCGCTGATAAGTCACCGCGGCGCGCAGAACGCGGGGGTCGTCGCCCTCGGCAAAGATCATGCGGGCCTGCGCGTTGCGGGCGCGGGCGTTCAGGCTGCGCAGGATCGACGCCGTCGGATCCATCCGCGATTTCAGGCTGTCTTCGTAGCCCTGCATGTCGATGATCGGACGGCGGGCAACGCCTGTATCCATACCCGCTTTGGCGACTGCCGGCGGAATGCGGAAGATGAGACGAGGATCAAACGGGGTTGGAATAATATAGTCGCGGCCGAAGGAAAGCTTGCGACCATAGGCCATCGCGACCTCGTCGGGCACGTCTTCGCGGGCCAACTCTGCAAGGGCTTCGGCGCATGCGATTTTCATTTCGTCGTTGATGGCGCGCGCGTGAATGTCGAGAGCACCGCGGAACAGGTAGGGGAAGCCAAGCACGTTGTTCACCTGGTTCGGATAGTCCGAGCGGCCCGTGGCAACAATTGCATCAGCGCGTACTGCGTGCGCTTCTTCCGGTGTGATTTCCGGATCGGGGTTGGCCATGGCAAAGATCACGGGATCATCCGCCATCGACGCGACCATATCCTGGGTCACGGCGCCCTTGACCGAAACGCCAAGGAAGACGTCGGCATCTTTCATGGCATCTTCGAGTGTGCGGAGATCGGTCTTGATCGCGTGGGCCGATTTCCATTGGTTCATACCTTCGGTACGGCCCTGATAGATCACGCCCTTGGTGTCGCAGACGATGCAATTTTCATGTTTCGCACCCATCGATTTGAGCAGTTCGATACATGCAATGCCCGCAGCCCCTGCCCCGTTGAGTACGATTTTGCAGTCTTCGATTTTCTTGCCCGAGATATACAGCGCGTTCAGAAGGCCAGCGGCGCAGATCACGGCGGTGCCGTGCTGGTCGTCGTGGAAAACCGGAATGTCCATCTCTGCCTTGAGCTGCTGCTCGATGATGAAGCACTCGGGCGCCTTGATGTCTTCGAGATTGATGCCGCCAAAGGTGGGGCCCATCAGCTTGACCGCCTTGATGAACTCTTCCGGATCTTCGGTATCCAACTCGATGTCGATCGAGTTCACATCGGCGAAGCGTTTGAAAAGAACTGCCTTGCCTTCCATCACCGGCTTAGAACCAAGCGCGCCAAGGTTGCCAAGACCAAGAACCGCCGTACCGTTCGAAATGACCGCGACAAGGTTGCCCTTGTTGGTATAGTCATACGCAGTGGAGGGATCAGCAGCGATTGCTTCACAAGGAACCGCCACACCAGGGCTATAGGCCAGCGAAAGATCGCGCTGGGTGGTCATCGGGACCGATGCCTTGATCTCGAACTTGCCCGGGGTCGGTTCGAGGTGGAAGGCCAGGGCCTCTTCGGGTGTGACTTTGGTCTTGGTCATCAAATTGCGTCCTTTTTCGGGTCAAAGGCGTCATAGACGAGCCTACGGACTCTCTCAACCTGTTTGCGCCAGTTCTTAACGCGTTTTCGCCTTTCGTCCTCTGCGACGATTTTGCTAAGTCTGTCTGCACTATCTTGGGGGAAACAGCAGTGAACGCAGGCAAACCGGCCGTCACGCCGATGATGGCGCAGTATCTCGAGATCAAGGCCGAGTATCCGGACGCCCTTTTGTTTTATCGAATGGGCGACTTTTACGAGATGTTCTTTGATGATGCCGTTGCGGCGGCCGAGGCGCTGGATATCGCGCTGACCAAGCGCGGCAAACACGACGGTGCCGAGATCCCGATGTGCGGTGTGCCGCATCACGCGGCCGAGGGCTATTTCCTGACCCTGATCCGCAAAGGGTTTCGCGTTGCGGTTTGCGAACAGATGGAAAGCCCGGCCGAGGCCAAGAAACGCGGCTACAAAGCAGTTGTGAAGCGGGAAGTTGTGCGGCTTGTTACTCCGGGCACCCTGACCGAAGATTCCCTTTTGGATGCGCGCAGGCACAACTTCCTTGCGGCCTTTGCAACCGTACGGGACGAGGCCGCGCTGGCCTGGGCCGATATTTCGACCGGTTCGCTTTATGTGATGCCCGTTTCGCCCGTGCGTCTTGGCCCGGAATTGGCGCGGCTGGCCCCGTCGGAACTTCTTGTGGCCGAGGGATCAGAGGCGGAATTGCATGAAACAGTCTCTGATGTTGGGGTTTCCCTTACACCTATGTCGCGTGGGTCTTTTGACTCGACAAGTGCGGAAAAGCGGGTTGCGACGCTGTTCAAGACGTCTTCGCTGGATGCTTTCGGAACCTTTAGTCGCCCTGAAATCGGCGCGCTCGGCGCGATTGTCGACTATCTTGAGCTGACCCAAAAAGGCAAACTGCCGCTTTTGCAACCGCCGGTACGGGAGGCAACGCAGGGCGTGATGCAGATTGATGCCGCGACGCGCCGGAACCTTGAACTGACCCACGCGCTTTCGGGTGGCAAGGCCGGCTCCCTGCTGGCGACGATCGACAAGACGGTGACCCCGAGTGGTGCGCGGCTTCTTGAACAACGCCTGTCCAGCCCGTCGCGGCGGCTTTCGGTGATCCAGGGGCGGCACGATTCAGTCTCTAACATGGTGGAAAACCGCCAGATTGCGCGTGACTTGCGCGACAGCCTCAAGAAGGTCCCGGATCTGGATCGGGCACTTTCGCGCCTGTCTTTGGACCGAGGCGGCCCGCGTGACCTTGCCGCGGTCCGGAATGGCCTGAATCAGGCGGAATCCCTTTATTCGACCCTGAATTCGGCACAATTGTCCGAAGATCTGGCCGATGCGGTGAAGGCCCTGGGGGGGCATGAAGAGCTGCTGGACTTGCTGGATCAGGCGCTTGTGGCCGATCCCCCCCTTCTGGCGCGGGATGGCGGGTTCATCGCGCCGGGATACGATGTGGAGCTGGACGAAAGCCGGACGTTGCGCGACGAAGGGCGCGGCGTGATCGCGGCGATGCAATCCCAGTATTCGGAAATGACAGGAATTGCCTCTCTCAAGATCAAGCACAATAACGTTCTGGGCTATTTCATTGAAACAACGGCAAAACATGCCGATGCGATGATGTCCGCCCCCCTGTCCGAGACCTTCATTCACCGTCAGACAACCGCCAATCAGGTGCGCTTCACGACCGTGGAGCTCTCGGAGATGGAAACCAAGATCCTGAATGCGGGGAATCGGGCGCTTGAGATCGAAAAACGTCTCTATGACACCTTAAAAGGGTCTATTCTGGACGCAGCGGGACAGGTTTCAAGCGCATCAAGGGGGCTCGCGGAACTGGATTTGGCCACTGCGTTGGCCGAACTGGCCATTGAGGAAAGCTGGTGTCGTCCGGACGTGAACGAAAGCCGTGACTTTCACGTGGAAGGCGGACGCCATCCGGTGGTTGAGGCGGCCTTGCGCAAGCAGGGCGGGTCGCCTTTTGTCGCCAATGACTGCGATCTTTCCGGCGGGGATGAAGCGAGCATCTGGCTTTTGACTGGTCCGAACATGGCCGGTAAATCGACCTTTCTGCGTCAGAACGCGTTGATTGCCCTTCTCGCGCAGATGGGGAGTTTTGTGCCGGCAACCGAAGCGCGGATTGGCGTGGTGAGCCAGTTGTTCAGCCGCGTTGGCGCCTCGGATGATCTGGCGCGCGGGCGATCCACTTTCATGGTTGAAATGGTGGAAACCGCCGCGATCCTGAATCAGGCCGATGATCGCGCGCTGGTTATTCTTGACGAGATCGGCCGCGGCACCGCGACCTATGATGGTTTGTCGATCGCATGGGCCACGCTGGAACATCTGCATGACGTGAACAAATCACGCGCCCTGTTTGCCACGCACTATCATGAAATGACGGCGCTTTCCGAAAAGCTTGGCGGTGTTGAAAACGCCACAGTGACGGTGCGGGAGTGGGAAGGCGAGGTCATCTTCCTGCACGAAGTCAAAAAAGGAGCGGCGGATCGCAGTTACGGGGTGCAGGTGGCACAACTCGCCGGATTGCCGCCAGTCGTTGTCGAGCGTGCGCGCGTTGTTCTGGAGGCGCTGGAAAAAGGCGAGCGTGAAGGATCGGGCCAGAAGGCGTTGATTGATGATCTTCCGCTATTTGCAGCCACGCCGGCACCGCAACCGGTCGCGGCCAAGGGCCCCTCGCCGGTTGAGGAAATGCTGGGCGATGTGCATCCCGATGACCTGAGCCCGCGAGAGGCGCTTCAGGTTCTTTATGCTTTGAAGGAAAAGCTGGGCTAGCGCGACACGCGCCAATATCCCAAAGAAAAAGCCCCCGAACTTGCGTCGGGGGCTTTGTTTTTTAGCCAGTGAAGGATGAAACACCCACCTGCGCGGGGCGCAGAAGGCGATCGTGCAGCATGAAGCCTTCGGCCGATACTTGGATGATGTCGCCCGATTTGGTGCCAGGCAGCGGCGCTTCGAACATGGCTTCGTGCATGTTCGGATCGAACCGGTCGCCAACGGCCGGGCTTACGATCTCGACACCGTGCTTTTTGAAAACGTTCAGCAGCTCGCGCATGGTCAGTTCGATCCCTTCGATCAGCGCGGCCGAGGCCTCTTTCTGTTCGTCGGTGATCGCGTCCAGAGCGCGTTTCATGTTGTCGTAGACCGGCAGGATATCGCGGGCCAGCTTGGAACCGCCATATTGCTCGGCGTCGCGGCGTGCTTTGTCGCTGCGTTTGCGGGCGTTTTCGGCATCTGCCAGTGCTCGCATGAACCGGTCTTTGTACTCGTCACGCTCAGCGCGCAGCGAATCCAGTTCAACCGCCTCGTCTTCGAGTTCGTCCAGGCTCTGGGCAAACTCTTCGGCCTCGGCTTGTTCGATGTCGTCCAGAAACTCGTCTTTTTTCGGTTCTGCCATTTCTCAACCTCTAACCGCGATCGGAAATCATTTTTCCAACCAGTTGCGCCGTGTAATCCACAATCGGCACGATACGTCCATAGTTAAGGCGCTTGGGGCCGATTACGCCCACAGCACCCACAATCTTTCGATCCGCGTTCATATATGGAGACACCACCAAAGAGGAACCCGAAAGTGAAAAAAGTTTGTTCTCAGAGCCAATAAAAATGCGCACACCGTCGCCCTCTTCGGCGAGTTCGAGAAATTCGGCAATGTCGCGCTTGCGCTCGAGGTCATCAAACAGGGTACGGATGCGTTCGAGATCTTCCGCTTCCTCTTCCGATCCCAGCAGGTTTGCCCTGCCCCGCACGATCAGGCGCTCGTGGCTGCCTTCATCATCCGCCCAAAGCGCCAGCCCGTTTTCAACCAGATCACGCGCGAGGGTGTCGATCTCTTGTCGGCGCTGGCTGATCTGGTTGCGCACGCTTGTTTGCAATTCGGACAGAGTGAGCCCTTCGACCATGGAATTGAGGAAATTCGCCGCTTCCCTCATCGAACTTGGGGTTTGTCCGGACGGCGGTGTGAAGAGGCGGTTTTCAACGTGTCCATCGGCAAAAACGAGAACAACAAGGGCGCGATCATGCGCAAGGCTCACGAACTCGATATGCTTGATCGGTGCCTCGTGTTTTGGTGCCAGAACCAGAGAAGCGCCCTGTGTTACACCGGAAAGGGCCGCGCCAACCCTGTCGAGCATGCCGCCAACATCGGCGTTGCCTTCGCCAAGGGTCGCGTCAATCTTCTGACGGTCCTGCGCGTCGAGATCGGAGACTTCCAAGAGACCATCGACAAACATCCGCAGCCCCATCTGCGTGGGAACGCGGCCGGCACTGACGTGGGGGCTATCCAGAAGGCCAAGGTACTCCAAATCCTGCATCACGTTGCGCACGGTTGCGGCGGAAACCTTTTCCGACATGCTCCGCGTGAGGGTTCGAGACCCGACGGGATCGCCTGTATCCAGATAGCCCTGGACGACGCGGCGAAATACTTCGCGCGAGCGGTCGTTCATTTCGTTGAAAATGCGGGCGCTGTCGCTCATGGCTCATCCTTGTCCTGAATGTCATTAAAGTGCCCTTGGCAGAAAGGTCAATCGGGGTTGCGTTTCGTTGCTGCGGCCTTGTATCCCCATGCCCAAGCAACAAAGGATTATCGCCATGCGTCCGTCGGGAAGAGAACTTAATGAAATGCGCCCGGTTTCCATTGAAACCGATGTCACGAAACACGCCGAAGGCTCTTGCATGATCAAGATGGGCGATACGCATGTTCTGTGCACCGCCTCGATCGAAGCGCGCGTTCCGCCCTTTATCAAGGGGTCGGGTCTTGGCTGGGTGACGGCAGAATACGGCATGCTGCCGCGTTCGACCTCATCGCGTATGCGTCGCGAGGCTGCCGCAGGTAAGCAAGGCGGAAGAACTGTTGAAATTCAACGACTTATTGGTCGATCTCTGCGTGCTGGTGTGGATCGTGTCGCGTTGGGTGAACGCCAGATCACGGTTGACTGTGACGTTATCCAGGCAGATGGCGGCACGCGCTGCGCGTCGATCACGGGCGGCTGGGTTGCGCTGCGTCTTGCTGTGAACAAGCTGATGAAAGCGGGCGACGTGATCACCGATCCGCTGATTTCGCCGGTTGCCGCGGTATCTTGCGGGATCTACGCGGGCCAGCCGGTGCTGGACCTGGATTATCCGGAAGACTCGGAAGCCGGCGTTGACGGGAATTTCATCATGCTGGGCAACAAACAGATGATCGAAGTCCAGATGTCGGCAGAAGGGTCGACCTATTCGCGCGACCAGATGAACCAACTTCTCGACCTGGCAGACAAGGGCGTTGAGGAACTGGTTGCTGTACAGCTTGCGGCATCGGCATGATCCGGAAATTCGACGGAAAAACCCTGTTGGTGGCAACACATAACAAGGGAAAACTCGAGGAGGTGGCCCACCTTCTCGAGCCCTATGGCGTCAAGGTCGTGGGTGCGGGTGAAATGAACCTGCCCGAACCGGAAGAAACCGAGGATACGTTTGTCGGGAATGCCCGGATCAAGGCGCATGCCGCCGCAAAGGCAACCGGTTTGCCGGCACTTTCGGATGATTCTGGCCTGTCGATTGACGCGCTGGACGGTGCGCCCGGTGTCTATACTGCGGACTGGGCCGAAACCGGAAATGGCCGGGATTTCATGATTGCGATGACGCGCGCGCATGACGAGTTGATGGCGAAGAACGCTCCGGAGCCATGGACGGCACAATTCCGGAGCACGCTTGTTCTGGCCTGGCCTGATGGACATGATGAAGTGTTCGAGGGTGTCGCGCCCGGCACGTTGACCTGGCCGATCCGTGGCAAAGACGGTTTTGGCTATGATCCGATGTTCATTCCCGAAGGCCATACCGTGACATTCGCGGAGATGGATCGCTGGGAGAAAAACAAGATCAGCCACCGTGGTCTCGCGGTTGCCAAGTTCGTAGCAGGCTGTTTTGGCTGAGGATTGGCAAAACGGGGGCTTTGGTCTCTACATTCATTGGCCGTTCTGTCAGGCCAAATGCCCCTATTGCGACTTCAACAGCCATGTTTCGCAAAAAATAGACCAGAAACGCTGGCTTAGAGCCTATCTGTCGGAGATTGACAGAGTCTCACAAGAGACTCCAAATCGCATTCTCAACACGGTTTTCTTTGGTGGCGGCACGCCCAGTTTGATGGATCCCGAGATCGTTTCCGAGATCCTTGATAAGGTGCGCAGGGCCTGGCCGTCTTCCAACAATGTCGAAATCACGCTTGAGGCCAATCCTGGCTCTGTCGAAGCGGGGCGATTTGAGGCCTATCGCCAAGGCGGCGTAAACCGGATTTCGATGGGTATCCAGGCGCTGAATGACCGTGATCTGCAGCGTTTGGGGCGGATTCACTCGGTTTCCGAAGCCAAAGCCGCCTTTGACATCGCCCGCACAACCTTTGATCGGGTTAGTTTTGATCTGATTTACGCTCGACAGGACCAAACGCTGGAAGATTGGCGGGCAGAATTGCGCGAAGCCCTGTCTATGGCGATTGATCATCTGTCTTTGTACCAGTTGACGATCGAGGATGGCACGGCGTTCGGTGACCGCTATGCCCGCGGAAAATTGCGCGGCCTTCCTGAAGACGATCTTTCGGCCGATATGTACGAGGCGACATTCGATATCTGCGGTGAATTCGGTTTTGAGGGCTATGAAGTCTCTAACTATGCCAAAGTTGGCAATGAATCGCGCCACAATCTGATCTACTGGCGCTATGGGGATTATGCCGGGATTGGTCCGGGTGCACATGCACGCCTTACATTAGATGGCCAGAAATACGCCGCTGAAAGCTGGCGCAACCCTACAAAATGGCTGGATTCCGTGCAAACAGGCTCGGGAGAGTCGCTCCGGGAATGCGTTGACCAGGAATCTCAGCTGATCGAGTTCATGTTGATGGGTTTGCGCTTGTCAGAGGGAATTGATCTCCTACGTTACAAACAGTTGGCCGGCCGGGACTTTGGTAGCACCAAAGCGGACGCGTTGAAGGATCTGGGTCTCATTGATTGGGATGATCAGAGATTGCGGGTCCTTCCGAAAGGTCGAATGGTTCTGAATTCCGTCCTTGCGGAGCTTTTGGTGGAGTAGACATGCGGGTACTTTGGGCAGTTCTTGGCTTGCTTTGCGTTGCCCTTGCCGTGATCGGCATCGTTCTTCCGCTTTTGCCAACCGTCCCATTCCTGCTTCTGGCGGCATTCTTCTTTGCGAGATCGTCCGAGCGGCTTCACAACTGGCTAATGGACCACCCTACCCTCGGCCCCCCGATCGAAGACTGGCAATCGCGCGGCGCAATCAATCCGGCGGCAAAACGTCTTGCCACCATCTCGATTGTCGTTGTGTTCGGAATTTCGCTCGCCATCGGCCTACGCCCGATGTTGTTGGGCATTCAGGCCGGTGTTTTGAGCATGGTTCTCTTGTTTATCTGGACGCGGCCTAGCTGGTAGAGCTGAGGATACGGCAGATTTCATCAAGCTGATCGAGCGAGACATATTTGATGGTCAGCTGACCGCTTTCGTCGCCGGTTTTGTGATCAATGATGACCTTCATCCCCAGGTTGGCCGACAAATCCCCTTCGAGGGCAACGGTATCCGCGTCTTTCTTGGGTTTGGGCGCCGCGGGCTTTGGTTCGGACGGCTTGTTTTGCGCGGCTTTTGCCAGAGCTTCGGTCTGGCGCACGGAAAGACCGCCTTTGACCACCTTCTTGGCCAGCGCAGACGCATCTTCCGACGTAATCAAGGCGCGCGCATGGCCAGACGACAAGGCCCCTGTTTTCAGCAGCTCAAGAACATCTTCGGGCAATTGAAGCAGACGCATGACGTTTGCGATGTGGCTGCGGCTTTTGCCGAGAGCTTCGGAAAGCTTTTCCTGCGTATGACCAAACCGATCCATCAGCGCGCGATAGCCCGCCGCCTCTTCGACCGGGTTAAGATCGGCGCGCTGGATGTTTTCAATAATCGCGATCTCGAGAACTTCGGTATCGTTGTATTCGCGCACAACGACGGGAAGTTCATGCAACTGCGCAAGCTGCGAAGCGCGCCAGCGGCGTTCACCGGCGACGATTTCATAGGTTCCGCCTTCACGCTCGCGCACGATAAGGGGCTGAATGACGCCTTTTTCCTTGATCGAGGCGGCCAGTTCATCGAGCTGATCCTGGGTAAAATCGCGACGGGGCTGATCAGGGTTAGGTACGATCTTTTCGATCGGAACGGTCATATCCGCGCGACGCGGTTCACCAGTTTGCTCCTGAACCTTTTCTTCAGTCACATCTGCCATCAACGCAGACAGACCACGCCCCAGACCACGGGCTCTTCCCTTTTTCTCAGCCACAGCGCTCTCCTCTTTTTCTTATTATGCGGCGATTTTCATGTGCTTGGACATAAGTTCGCGCGCCAACTCGCGGTAAGCCTCGGCCCCTTTGGACGTAGGATCGTAGTCGATAACCGGCTGAGCGAAAGACGGGGCCTCGGAAACGCGGACATTCCGCGGAATGCGCGTTTCCATAACCAGTTCGCCGAGGTTGTCGCGGGCGTCCTGTTCAACCTGTTGCGAAAGGTTGTTGCGCGCATCAAACATGGTGAGGACCACGCCTTCGATCCGCAGCTTGGGATTCGCCGTCTGACGCACCTCGCGAACGGTCAGCATGAGCTGCGACAGGCCTTCGAGAGCGAAAAATTCGCTCTGGAGCGGGATCAGCACGGAATCCGAGGCGATCATGGCGTTCACTGTCAGCAGATTGAGCGACGGCGGGCAATCGATCAGGATGTAATCCCAGTCAAACGCATCCATTGCCGGCTGGCGCAGTGCGTCATGAAGAAGAAAGCTTCGTTTTTCGTTGGAAAGCAGTTCGATGTCAGCCGAACTCAGGTCAACGGTTGCCGGGATGATGCCCATCCCCTGAACGCCAGTCTCCTGGATGACGTCGGTCAAATTGATGTCTTCAAGCAACAGATCATAGGTCGTGAGTTTCCGATCTTCGGTTTCAACGCCTAGACCTGTCGATGCGTTGCCCTGCGGATCTAGGTCGACGACCAGAACGCGACAGCCGGCCTCAGCAAGAGCTGCGGAAAGGTTGATAGCGGTTGTTGTCTTGCCAACCCCGCCTTTCTGGTTGGCGACTGAGATAATTTTCGGGCCCCGGGGACGAGTGGGATCAGACACGTCGTATTTCTCCGACCTTGAGAATAACTGCTTCGGCTTCTGTCTTACTTGTAATGACCTCGTGGTTGAATGACCACGATTCCTCTGCCTTGCGCAGTTCTTTTTCCCAAGTGGCGCCTTTCGGGAACAAGGCGGTGCCGGTTTCGCCTAAATGGCGCTCAGCAAAGGAAAACAGGAGATCCAGATCTGCGAGAGCGCGGGCAGAAAGGATCGACGCGTTTTGAGGTTCGGCCTGTTCGATTCGTTTGGTGATGACATTGGCCGTAACACCGGTCTCGCGCAGAACTGTCCGCAAGAAGGCGCATTTACGCTGATCGCTTTCAATCATGGTGAGCTTGGTCGGGGAATTGGCTTCGGCGGCCATGATGGCAATCACCAATCCGGGGAACCCTCCCCCACTGCCGATATCCACCCAATGATCTATGGGGTGATCTGCACAGTGAAAAACCTGTGCGGAATCATAGATGTGGCGCTCCCAGAGATCGGGAAGCGTTGTTTTGGAGACCAGATTGATTTTCGGGTTCCACTTGCAGAGGAGATCAGCGAGCTTATTGAGGCGATCCGATGTTTCACGTGAAACATTCAGGCGTCCCAAAACATCTTCTGCGCTCATACTCACGCGATCTTCCCCTTCTTGGCCTGACGAATGCGTGCAAGGATCAGTGTGAGCGCCGCAGGTGTCATCCCGTCAATCCGTCCTGCCTGACCAAGGTTCGCGGGGCGTGTCGCGTTGAGCTTTGACTTGAGTTCATTGGAGAGGCCCTCGACGATGTCGAAATCGAAGTCGGCGGGTATCTCCTGATTCTCGTCCCGCTGCATGGCTTCAACATCACGCTTTTGCCGTTCGATGTAGTTCGCATAGAGCGCGTCGCGCTCAAGCTGTGCGCGGGTGTCCGGATCAATGGCGGCATATCGCGCGTCCAGTTTTTCCAGATCGCCAAAGCTGACATCAGGGAATGCGAGAACCTGAAAGGCTGTTCGGCGGTTCCCATCCTGATTGACCGAGATGCCCGCGGCGTTGATTTGCTTCGGAGAGAACTTCTCGTCTTCCAGAAGATCCCGGGCCGTGTTCAGGCGATCGAGTTTTTCACCAAAGGCGCGACGACGGGTTTCGCCGACAAGGCCAAGCTCCAGCCCTACCGGGGTGAGACGCTGGTCGGCGTTGTCTGCCCGCAGAGACAGGCGGAATTCGGCTCGGGAGGTGAACATGCGATAAGGTTCAGTGACACCGCGCGTGATGAGGTCGTCGACCATAACCCCGATATAGCTGTCCGAGCGGCTGAAATACTTGGGATCCTTACCCTGTGCTGACAGCGCGGCATTAAGGCCGGCAACAAGCCCTTGGGCGGCGGCTTCCTCATATCCTGTGGTTCCGTTGATCTGACCCGCAAGATATAGACCAGGAACGGTCTTCACCGACAAGGCAGCATCAAGGGCGCGGGGATCAACGTAGTCGTATTCGATGGCATAGCCGGGTTGGAGGATCTCGACTTCCTCAAGACCATAGATCGAACGGACGTAATCTTCCTGGACATCGACAGGTAGAGAAGTCGAGATGCCGTTTGGATAGACCGTGTCGTCATCCAGACCTTCGGGTTCAAGAAACACCTGGTGCGACGTCTTATCGGCAAAGCGGACGATCTTGTCTTCGATCGACGGACAATATCGCGGCCCTACCCCCTCGATGTGACCGCCGTACATAGCCGAGCGATCCAGGTTATCTCGGATGATCTGATGGGTCTTCTCGTTGGTGTGGGTTATCCCACAGGCGACCTGACGGGCTGAAGGTGCCCTATTGAGGAACGAAAACATCGTTGGCTCATCGTCGCCGGGCTGAGAATCCAGAAGATCCCACTTGATGGTCTTGCCGTTCAGGCGCGGTGGCGTACCGGTCTTCAGGCGGCCAAGAGGCCATTGAAAGCTGTCGATTCGCTCGGCCAGACGTACGGAAGGGTCATCCCCCATACGACCACCGGGGCGAGAGACATCGCCGATATGGATCACGCCTCTCAGGAATGTGCCGGTGGTTAGGACAACTGCGTGCGAAGACAGTTCTGATCCGTCGGCCAAGATGACGCCGCGAACAGAGTTTCCCTCCATGCGGAAATCGGTGGCTTCACCTTCGATCACAGTCAGATTCGGGGTAGCCATGATTTCGGCCAGCATCGATTCGCGATAGATTTTGCGATCTGCCTGCGCACGAGGGCCTTGTACGGCGGGGCCCTTGCGGCGGTTCAGAAGGCGAAACTGGATGCCAGCCTTGTCAGCCACGCGCCCCATGACGCCGTCGAGCGCGTCGATCTCACGAACGAGGTGACCCTTGCCCAGCCCACCAATCGCCGGGTTACAGGACATCACACCGATGCCCGAGGTTTTGAGGGTGACCAAGGCGGTCTGCGCACCCATTCGGGCCGCTGCGTGAGCTGCATCCGCACCGGCGTGTCCGCCGCCAACAACGATGACGTCAAAATGTTTCACGTGAAACACTCCTTACTTTCCGATGCAGAAGCTCGAGAAGATTTCATCCAAGAGGTTCTCGACATCTACGCGACCCACAATCGAATCCAAAGCACGAATCGCACTGCGCAGTTCTTCGGCCGCGATCTCATAGTGATCCGGCCCCAGAGCAAGCACCGCGTGCGCAGCCGCGAGGTTATCGCTTGAACGCGTCATGGCAACGCGATGGCGCTCACGTGTGGCAATACCAGAGCGCGCCGCCTGTACGGACAGGGCCTCGGTGATCGCTGTCACGAGCTCGGACACCCCCTGCCCCGTCTTTCCGGAGACGGCATTGTCAGCCTGGGCAAGAGTATCTGCCTTGGCGGCGCGGACAATGTCGCCCGGAAGCGGCTGGAAATCGGGGTGATCCCCCTGCTCAACAAGAAAGACGCGAAGATCGGCAGCCTCGGCGCGCTGGCGGGCGCGCTCGATTCCAATGCCTTCTACGTAGTCTTCGGTTTCCCGGAGGCCGGCGGTATCAAGAAGGGTGACGGGAAGGCCATTCAGCTCCATGCGCACCTCAATCACGTCGCGGGTTGTCCCGGCGAATTCAGAGGTGATGGCCGCCTCACGGCCTGCAAGGGCGTTCAGAAGTGTTGATTTCCCAACGTTAGGTGCGCCCAGAATGGCAACCTCGAACCCCGTCCTGATGCGCTCTGCCGTTTCGACACCGGAGATTTCCTTGGCCAGATCGGTGCGTACGTCCGAAAGCAGACCCTGAACTTCGGGCGTAACATCGACCGGAACCTCTTCATCGGCAAAATCAATGGTTGCCTCAAGCAATGCGGCGGCCCGAATGAGTTTTTCGCGCCAGCCACCAGCGAGATCGCCCAAGTCACCCGACAGAACGCGCAGGGCCTGACGCCTCTGGGCCTCGGTCTCTGCTTCGATCAGATCGGCGAGACCTTCGACCTGGGCAAGGTCGAGACAGCCGTTCTCCAGCGCGCGGCGTGTGAACTCTCCTGCCTCTGCCAGACGCAGGCCTTCAACATCCGAAAGCTCGCGCAGCACGGCGTTCACCACGGCCACAGAGCCATGCAGGTGCAACTCCAGCACTTCTTCGCCGGTAAAGCTGTTCTTTTCGGGGAAATAGATCACCAGCGCCTGATCAAGGCGGCGGCCTTCCTTGTCCTTCAGGAGTTTGAGAGAGGCGTGACGTGGTTCGGGAAGACCAATGCCGAGAGCTTCCCCTGCCCTGCCAATCAAGGGGCCAGACACACGAACGACAGCGACCCCCGCTTTACCGGGGGCCGTTGCCAGAGCGAAAATCGTATCAGGCACATAGGCCATCGCGAAACCCTTAGGTGTTCATCGAGTCAAAGAACTCAGAGTTGGTCTTGGTCTGCTTGAGCTTGGACAACAGGAATTCGATCGCGTCAGTGGTACCCATCGGGTTGAGGATGCGGCGCAGGACAAAGGTCTTGGCCAGATCGCCCTTGTCGACCAGCAGGTCTTCTTTACGGGTGCCCGACTTGAGAATGTCGATGGCCGGAAAGACGCGTTTGTCGGCAATCTTGCGATCCAGCACGACTTCGGAGTTACCGGTGCCTTTGAATTCTTCGAAGATCACCTCGTCCATACGCGAGCCGGTGTCGATGAGGGCGGTCGAGATGATAGTCAGCGAGCCACCCTCTTCGATGTTCCGCGCAGCACCGAAGAAGCGCTTGGGACGTTGCAGGGCGTTGGCATCCACACCACCGGTCAGAACCTTACCAGAAGACGGCACAACGGTGTTGAAGGCGCGACCGAGGCGGGTGATCGAGTCGAGCAGGATGACCACGTCACGCTTGTGCTCAACCAGGCGCTTGGCCTTTTCGATGACCATCTCTGAAACGGCGACGTGGCGGGCGGCCGGTTCGTCAAAGGTCGAGGAGATGACCTCGCCTTTCACGGAGCGCTGCATGTCGGTAACTTCTTCCGGACGTTCGTCGATCAGCAGAACGATCAGATAGCACTCGGGGTGGTTGGCCTCGATGCTATGCGCGATGTTCTGAAGGATAACGGTTTTACCTGTCCGCGGCGGTGCCACGATCAGCGAGCGCTGGCCCTTACCAATCGGCGCAACGAGGTCGATCACGCGGGCGGATTTGTCCTTGATGGTCGGATCTTCGATTTCCATCTTCAGACGCTCGTCCGGATAGAGCGGTGTGAGGTTGTCGAAGGCGATCTTGTGTTTCGCTTTCTCGGGCTCTTCGAAGTTGATCTTCGTGACGCTCATGAGGGCGAAGTAACGCTCGTTTTCTTCCGGCGCTTTCATCACGCCTTCAATCGTATCCCCGGTGCGCAGCGAGAACTGGCGGATCATTTCAGGCGAGACGTAGATGTCGTCCGGACCGGGAAGATAGTTGGCCTCGGGGGACCGCAGGAAGCCAAAACCATCCTGAAGTACCTCAAGCACACCTTCACCGATGATTTCCCAGCCTTCATCCGCGCGTTCGCGGAGAATCTGGAACATCATTTCGCCTTTACGCATTGTCGAGGCGTTTTCGATCTCGAGCTCTTCAGCCATCGCCAAGAGATCCTTGGGGCTTTTCGCCTTGAGATCTGCCAATGCGAGTTTTTCAATTGTCATGGGAAACATCCTTCGCACGACCAAATCGGGCCGTGGATTGCATCAGTCATTCGGAAGACACTTGGCCCGGACGGGCCAGTTGCCGAATTACATAAGGAAACTTGGGAAGGGAGTCAAACCGCGTCAGAATTTTACGACGACGGAAAGAACGATCACGATCATCAACAAAGTCGGGACTTCGTTCATCATTCGGTAAGATCGGCCTTGCAGGGTGTTTTCACCACGACCGAACTGTTTGCGCTTAATCATGAGCCAGTGATCGAACACCGTCATAGCAATAACCGCGGCACCCTTGGTGTATGGCCAGATGGCAGACCAGTCCACGACACCGGGGGTGAAGACCAAAGTCAGCCCAGCCAGCCAAGTGGCAATAGAGGCAGGGGCCATGATGTATCTCTGGAGCTTGTATTCCATGATACGGAGCGTCTCGTCGAGCTGATCTCCAACTGTCGCTTTCTCAGCATGATAGACGAACAGTCGAGGTAGATAGAACAGCCCGGCCATCCAGGACAGAACGGCCATGATATGGAACGATAGAACGTACGGGTAAATATCGACGAGAAAGTAGGCCATCGGGTTTTCCAGACTGAACTCATCCCTCTCTAAATAAATAAATAAAAAGATAAAAGGATGATGATTATGTAGGCTGCTCCAAACCTGTGGATTATGCGTTTTTCACAAGGTTTTTCCACATTGGGATGAATTGCCCGAAGAATCTTAACGAAATTCGTTTTTCGATTTTTAGTTAAATTATTTCAGATACTTAACCTATATCATTCGGGCAGTGCAGAATGTGGAAAACTGTGTGAGCGAATCTGTATCCACGACTTTCTTCACAGGCTGGACGTTTTACAAATTCACCGTGGGGAAAAACTGGGGAACTCGGTGAGATGGGCTGGGTTTTCCCAAGCTTGCATTGCTTTGGGGAATTTCCGAAAAACTGCCCTAGCTTCGTCAACGAGAAACCCACGGATTTATCCACATGTCACAACACATCATCCTCGCGTCTGGTTCCGAGATCCGGGCAACGCTGTTGCGAAATGCCGGCATCGCCTTTGATGTTGAAGTGGCGAAAGTGGACGAAGAAATGTTGCGGATGGCCCTTGAGGCCGAACAGGCGCCGCCACGTGATATTGCCGACGCATTGGCCGAAGCAAAAGCGGCCAAGGTGGCGAGAAAGAACCCCGATGCGCTGGTGATCGGGTGTGACCAGGTGCTTGATTTCGAAGGTCAGGTGTTTTCGAAACCCAAGAACGTGGAAGACGCGCGAGATCAGTTAAAAGCGTTGCGCGGTAAACGGCATACCTTGTTGTCTGCCGTGGTGATTTTTCATGAGGGAGAACCGGTCTGGCGGCATATCGGCATGGTGCGCCTGCAGATGCGGGACTTTTCTGATGCCTATCTGGAAGAGTACCTTGAGCGAAACTGGGAGAGCATTCGCTGGAGTGTTGGGGGCTACAAGCTTGAAGAAGAAGGTGTGAGATTGTTCCATCGCGTTGACGGTGACTATTTCAATGTTCTCGGGATGCCGCTAATCGAAGTATTGAACTATCTCATGGTTCGAGGAGATTTGATGTCATGAGCCTGCCAAAGATCCCACTTGCCGGGGTGATCGGCCACCCGATCGCGCATTCAAGATCGCCCTTGTTGCATGGCCATTGGCTTCGGACCTATGGAATCCAGGGCCACTATATTCCGATGGATGTGGCGCAAGGCGATTTGCAAGCCGTACTGGAAGCAATGCCAAAGATGGGTTTTGTCGGCGCGAACGTCACCATCCCGCACAAAGAGGCGGTGATGGAGCTTGTCGACCACGTGACGGACCGCGCGTCGTTGATCGGGGCTGTGAATACGCTGATTTTCCGCGAAGACGGCAAGACGATTGGTGATAACACGGATGGGTACGGTTTTATCGAAAACCTGCGTCAGGGCGCGCCGGATTGGAAGCCGGATGCGGGGCCAGCCGTTGTTCTTGGCGCCGGCGGCGCAGCGCGGGCTGTTGTTGCTTCTTTGTTGGATGCGGGTGTTCCCGAAATCCTGATCACCAACCGGACTCGTGTACGTGCCGACCAGCTGCGCGCGGACTTTGGTGCGCGGCTTTCTGTGGTGGAATGGGTTCAGGCGGGCAATATCCTTGAGGACGGGGCAACCGTCGTAAACACGACGTCTCTTGGCATGGCTGGCAAACCCGAGCTTAGGGTTCCGTTGGATGGTTTGCGAAAAGATGCCGTTGTGACCGATCTTGTCTACAACCCTCTCAAGACGCATCTTCTTGAAATTGCGGAGGAAAAAGGCTGCACCACCGTCGATGGGCTTGGCATGTTGCTTCATCAGGCCGTTCCTGGCTTTGAACGCTGGTTCGGCCGCAGACCGGTCGTGGACGACGCAACCCGAGAGGCGGCACTGGCATGACGTTTCGCGTTGGATTGACCGGCTCTATCGGCATGGGAAAGTCGACGACGGCAAGGCTTTTCGCTGATGCCGGATGTGCGGTTTGGGATGCGGATGCCGCGGTTCATCGCATGTATTCCAAGGGTGGGGCCGCGGTGGCCCCTATTGAGGCCGTATTGCCGGATGCAGTGGAAGACGGTGCGGTTTCACGTGACCGGCTGAAAGAGCTGATCGGCAAAGACGCCTCGGTTCTAAAGACGCTGGAAGAGATCGTGCATCCTCTGGTCGCCAAGGATCGTGCGGAATTTGCCGAAGTCGCCACGTCGGATATTCTGGTATTCGATATTCCGTTGCTATTCGAAACCGGGGGAAACCTGACGATGGATGCTGTCGTATGTGTCTCTGTTTCACCTGAAATCCAGCAAGAAAGGGTTCTGGCGCGTGGTACGATGACGGAAGATCAGTTTCATCAGATCCGCGAAAAGCAGATGCCCAACGATGAAAAATGCGCGCGATCGGATTTCGTGGTGATCACGGATACACTGGACCATGCGCGTGAACAGGTGGCGCGGATCATCGAGGCCATCAGGGAGAGAATGACCTATGCGTGAGATCGTACTTGATACCGAAACCACAGGCCTTGATCCCAATACCGGCGACAGGATTGTCGAAATCGGTGGTGTGGAGCTGTTCAACCACATGCCGACGGGCAACACCTATCACCAGTACATCAATCCCGAACGCTCGATGCCGATGGAGGCGTTTCAGGTTCACGGAATTGGTCCCGATCTTCTTGAGCCGCCGCAAACCGACAATCCAGCCGCGATCACGCTGCGCGACAAGCCGGTTTTCAAGGAGATTGGCCAGGCGTTTCTGGATTTCGTGGGCGATGCCAAGCTTGTCATTCACAACGCGTCATTCGACATGAAATTCTTGAATGCCGAATTGAAGTGGATGGGATTGCCCCAGATACCCTGGGAACAAGCGCTGGACACTCTGGCAATCGCTCGGAGAAAGTTTCCGGGTTCGCCAGCGTCTCTGGATGCCCTGTGTCGGCGGTTTGGTATCGACAACGCCAACCGGACCTTGCACGGCGCGTTGCTCGACTCTGAAATCCTTGCGGATGTCTATCTTGAGCTGATTGGCGGGCGTCAGCCGGATTTTGCGCTGTCTGCCGTTGCGACGAAGAAGACGGAAACGGTTCAGGATACCAGTTGGCAGCCAAAACCACGCCCTAGCCCCCTGCCCTCGCGGTTGACCGAAGACGAAAAGAAGGCCCACGAAGACTTCGTTGCCAAAATGGGCGACGACGCCTTGTGGGCCAAACTTGGGTAACAGCCCCGCAATACGGGACCATTGAACTTATTGAACTGCGGCCTGGGCCTGTGCTTCTGCCTGACGACGCGCCAGTTCCTGGCGGTACAGCTGCATGAAGTCGATGTTTTCGAGGTTCAGTGGCGGGAAACCACCGTCGCGGGTGACGTCGGAAACGATGCGGCGCAGGAACGGGAACAGCAGACGCGGGCATTCGATCAGCAGGAACGGATGCAGTTGGTCTTCCGGAACGCCTTCGATGTGGAAGATGCCGGCATATTCCAGTTCGAAGATGAACATCTCGTCACCGGTTTCTTTGGTTTTGGCGGTGATGTTCAGCTTGGTCACAACTTCGAACTGGTGTTCGACTTCGCGCTTCTGGGCGTCAAGGTTGACCTGAACCTGAACGTCGGGCTGTGCTTCACCGCTGATGCGTTTCTGGGCGAGGATGTTCTCGAAGGACATGTCCTTGATGAACTGCGCCAGAACATTCATGCGAACCTGGGGTGCCGCCTGTGCCGCGCCGTTGTCGTTTTCCGACATGGTTTTCTCCTGAATAAATCAAATCTCTGGTCTGCTTTATCAGGAAGAAAACCGCGCCTCAATGCTTAGTCCAGCCTGAGGGTTGATGCGTCGGGCGTTTCGTTGGGTCGACTTCGGTAAAGTCGCCATCGATCACGTCATCTTGGGCAGGGCGGGATTGCTGTTGCGCGCTGTGCATGGATCCCATCGTGAAGCTTTGAACCTTCACGCGCGCCTTGATGTAGTTGAACACGGCCACACGCACGGCCGGGACAAGAAGGGCAAAACCAACAGCATCGGTGAAAAAGCCCGGTGTCAGAAGAAGTGCGCCGGAGAACAGGATCATGGCACCGTGTGCCAGAGGTTCGGTGGGATCATTCAGGTTTTCGAAAGACCGCTTCAGGTTGCCGAGGGCCAAAGCGCCCTGATTGCGTACCAGAAATGTGCCGAGCATCGCCGTGACAACAACAACTGCAAGGGTTGGCAATAGGCCGATCGCCCCACCGACTTGGATGAAAAGCGCAATTTCGATCAGGGGAACACCGACAAAGGCCAGGAACAGCCACATATTCTTCAATCTCCAAGTTTGTCACCGAGCCAGTGGACTTGATCTGGCCTGTGACTTACATAAGTGCGGTATACGCCTGTTTCCATGCCCTGTTCGAGGTACTCATGAATTCACCCATTCTTCAGCTGCTTGTGTTGGCTGGTATTGCCGTCTTTCTCATCCTCCGTCTGCGGAGCGTTTTGGGAACGCGAGATGGGTTTGAGCCACCGCGCCAGCAACAGGTTCAAACCGAGCGTCGTGGTCCGGAACTTGAGGTTATTCAGGGCGGTCCAGATCCGGACATCGTGGATCACGTTGCCGAAGATTCGGATGAGTACGCAGCGCTTGCCGCAATGAAGCAGATCGAACCGAGTTTTGGCGTGAGCGATTTTCTTCAAGGCGCGCGTGGCGCTTATGAAATGATCCTGATGGGGTTCGAAAAGGGCGATCTTGGTTCTATCAAGCCTTTCCTGTCGGATGAGGTTTATGATGCCTTTGCCCATGTCGTCGAGGTGCGCGAGAAACAAGGCCTCACGGTCGAGAGCGAATTTGTCGGTGTGCGCGAAATGGCGTTGCACAATGCGACATTCGACACAGATAACCGCGAAGCCGAGATCACCGTTCGGTTTATCGGTGAATTGACCCATGTCGTGCGAGATCGTGCGGGTGACATCATCGAGGGCGACGAACGCCAGGTCAAAAAGCAAAGGGACATCTGGACTTTTGCGCGGGCCATGGGGTCGGATGATCCCAACTGGCAACTTGTCGCAACGGGCGAATGATTTACTGGTTTCGGGCGGCTGTTCTGGCAGGGCTGGCGATGGTCGGGTCTGAGGCAGCATCCGAAACCACGATCAAGATTCTGGATTTCAAAGATCTGGATGGATGGGCCGAGGATGATCATGCCGCGGCCCTTTCCACGTTTCAGAACACCTGCATGGATTTCGATGCCCCGGATTGGCAGGCGCTGTGCAAGGCGGCGGGTGAAATTTCAGATGCGCGCAGTTTCTTTGAGCTGCTGTTCCGACCGGTTCTGGTCGAAGACGGCAAGGATGCGCTGTTCACGGGGTATTTCGAACCTGAGCTGGATGGGTCTTTGGTTCCGACCGAACGCTATCGGTACCCCTTGTATCGGCAACCTCCGGAAGCGCGCCGCAAAACCAGCTGGCTTACCCGCCGTGAGATCGAAACCAGCGGCGCCATGGTGGGGCGTGGACTGGAGGTTGCATGGGTTGATGATCCGGTAGAGCTTTTCTTCCTGCAAATTCAGGGATCTGGCCGCATTCATCTGCCTGATGGAAGCTATCTTAGGGTTGGCTACGGCGGATCGAATGGTCGGCCGTATCGCTCGATCGGTGTCGAGCTTGTGCGACGCGGTGTGTACTCAGCCCATCAGGTCAGTGCGCAGGTAATCAAGAATTGGGTGCGCCGCAATCCGGTGGATGGTGCGGACCTGCTGCGCCACAACGATTCCTATGTTTTCTTCCGCAAGGTGACACGTGTTCCCGCGGACAAAGGCCCGCTTGGGGCCATGAACCGTTCGATCACCACCATGAGAACGGTTGCCGTTGATCCAAAGTTCACACCACTTGGCGCCCCGGTCTGGGTTGAAAAAGAAGGTGAAACGCCCTTGAGGCGACTTATGATCGCGCAGGATACGGGATCGGCGATCAAGGGTGCGCAGCGTGCGGATATCTTCTTTGGTACCGGAGATGATGCCGGCCGTGCGGCGGGACGTCTGAAAGATGGTGGACGAATGATCATTCTTCTGCCAATTCAGCGGGCCTATGCCATGTTGCCCGAGGCCGTGCTGTGAGTAGAAGACGTCTGACCCCTGAAGAAGTAGATCTTTGGCGCAAGGTGGCGGATTCTGCGCATCGGATGCACCCGGAACGCTCTCGGCATGAAGAGCCTAAGCCGAAACCCAAGCCGATCAAACCGGTGCGGCCGCGTGTGCCGGAGTTCGAGGTTGGATCAAGGGCGCAGACCGCCCTGCCCCGCAATGATCTCTTGCCCGGTATTTCCGAGCGTGTCGCGCGACAGCCGCTGCATATGGACAAGAAGGTCTATGGCAAGATGAAGCGCGGGAAGATGTTGCCCGAAGGCAAGATCGACCTGCACGGCATGACCCAGGAACAGGCGCATCCGGCGCTGACCGGCTTCATCATGCGCTCATTTTCCGAGGGAAAGCGACTGGTGCTGGTTGTGACGGGGAAAGGCAAATCCAAGCCGGATGACGGGCCAATCCCGGTGCGACGCGGGATTTTGAAACATCATGTGCCGCAATGGCTCGCGATGCCGCCGCTTGGTGCGATGGTGCTTCAAGTTGCCGAAGCCCATGTGCGTCATGGCGGCGCCGGAGCCTACTATGTGTATCTCCGACGCCACTGAGGTTTACAGGACGTAGCGGCTGACGTCTGCAGACTTGGTCAGTTCACCAAGGTTTTGTTCAACGAACGCAGCGTCGACAGTGATCTCGTCTCCGGAGCGATCGGGGGCCGTGAAACTCAGCTCTTCAAAGACACGCTCCATCACCGTGTAGAGACGCCGTGCCCCAATGTTTTCAATGGTTTGGTTCACGTCTGCCGCGATTTTCGCCAGTGCCGCGATGCCCTCGTCCGTGAAGGTGACCACCACTTCTTCGGTGTTCATCAGAGCGGTGTACTGACGGGTCAGGGCATTGTCAGTTTCCGTCAGGATGCGCACGAAATCATCTTCGGTCAGGGCACGCAGTTCCACGCGGATCGGAAGGCGGCCCTGGAGTTCAGGCAGCAGATCCGAGGGTTTCGCAATGTGGAATGCCCCGGACGCGATGAACAGGATGTGGTCGGTTTTGACCGGACCATGTTTTGTGCTGACGGTTGTGCCTTCGATCAATGGCAACAGATCGCGTTGCACCCCTTCCCGGCTTACATCTCCGCCCCGAGCTTCAGAACGAGCGCAGACCTTGTCGATCTCATCAAGGAAGACGATGCCGTTCTGTTCAACCGCTTCCAGCGCAGCCTTGGTGACGGATTCGTCGTCCAAAAGTTTGTCTGCCTCTTCGGAGATCAGGATTTCATAGCTTTCAGCAACGGTCATGCGACGTTTCACAGTGCGACCGCCAAAGGCTTTGCCGAACAGATCACCGATGTTCATCATACCCATCTGGCTTCCGGGTTGGCCGGGGATGTCGAACATGCCACCCATCGGGTTCGAGGAATCAGCCACTTCCAACTCGATCATAGTGTCATCGAGTTCGCCTGACTTCAGCTTTTTACGGAACATTTCGCGGGTGGCGTCGCGGGCATCTTCGCCGGCGATTGCCTCGATCACGCGGTCTTCCGCACCGCGATGGGCGTTGGCCTTGACGTCTTCACGCATGTGTTCGCGGGTCATGGCAATTGCGCTGTCGACCAGATCGCGCACGATCTGTTCAACATCACGGCCCACGTATCCCACTTCGGTGAATTTCGTGGCTTCGACCTTGATGAAAGGCGCGCGGGCAAGTTTTGCCAGCCGGCGGCTGATTTCGGTTTTGCCGACGCCGGTGGGGCCGATCATCAGGATGTTTTTCGGGTACACCTCTTCCCGCAGATCATCGGAAAGCTGCTTGCGGCGCCAACGATTGCGCAGCGCCACGGCGACGGCGCGTTTTGCATCATTTTGCCCGATGATAAAGCGGTCGAGTTCGGAAACGATTTCGCGCGGGGTCAGATCGGTCATTTGGTGATTTTCTCTACGGTCAGGTTGCCATTGGTGTAGACGCAGATGTCTGCCGCGATGGCCATCGCGCCGCGGGCCACCTCTTCGGCGGATTTGTCGCTGTCCATCATGCCGCGTGCGGCTGCGAGGGCAAAGTTGCCGCCCGATCCGATGGCCGTGACGTCGTGTTCGGGCTCAAGAACGTCCCCTGCCCCGGTGATGACGAAAATGTCGGCACCGTCCGAGACGATCAGCATGGCTTCGAGCTTTTGCAGGTACTTGTCGGTGCGCCAATCCTTGGCAAGTTCAACAGAGGCACGGGCCAATTGGCCGGGGGTGGCTTCGAGTTTGGTTTCCAGACGCTCAAGCAAAGTGAAGGCATCGGCTGTCGAACCGGCGAAACCGGCAACAACGTCGTATCCACCGGGCGACAGGCGGCGCACCTTGCGGGCGGTGCCCTTGATGACAGTCTGGCCAAGGGAAACCTGGCCGTCGCCAGCAATCACCACTTCGCCGTCTTTCTTGACGCCGATGATCGTTGTTCCGTGCCAACCGGGGAATTGGTCTTGCGACATACATTTCTCCTTTTGTTGAAGACCTATATGAGGCCCGCGCGCAAACCGCACAAGGGCAGCCCTTGCCGCAGAACGAAAAAGGGCGCCCCGATTGGAGCGCCCCTTGACCAAATTGATCGTAAGATCAGATGGCTTCTTCGATCCAGCTTTGCAGCGCGGCTTTCGGAGCAGCGCCGGCGCGGTTCGAAACAACCTGACCGTCTTTGAAGATGAACAGCGCCGGGATGCCGCGAACACCCATCGCCGCAGCGGCGTTCGGGTTCGAGTCAACATCGACCTTGGCGATCTTTACCTTGCCTTCGTACTCGGACGACAGCTCTTCGAGAGCCGGGCCGATTTGTTTACAGGGGCCACACCACTCGGCCCAGAAATCCACCACTACGGGGATGTCCGAGTTCTTGACTTCGGCGTCAAATGTGGCGTCGGTGACAGCGACGGTTGCCATGTGATTTCTCCTGAATGGATAGCAGCGTTTGGCAGAACCTAGGTAGAGCCTTGGCTGGCGTCAAGGTATCCAGTGGTCACAAGCGCCTGTGTCACAAGATCGTGGGGCAAGTTCATCAGTTCCGCATGACGTGTCCAGAGGATCGCGGTTTCGATCTTCTGATCAGGATAAATCTGGGACAGCGCGTGAGTATAGGCGCCCATCTGGCGCAAAATCCCCTCGGGAGTGGTCTCTGGCGATGGTGGGACTGTCGCATTGGTTTTGAAATCAACGGCAAGGATGCGATCTGGTTCGATGATCAGCCTGTCGATTATGCCGTGCAGACGATGGTCTCCGATCCTCGCAGTAAGCGGGACTTCGGCAAGTGATTGCGGTGAAAAGACATGCGCCATGGACGGCGCGTCGAGAACGGTCGTGGCCTCTGCCAGCAAGGGGGCAATGTCATCGGCAAGAGGTGGGAGTTCGGACGCCAGAAGGATGTTTGTGCCAACAGCTTGCCATTGGTCTCTTGGATAGTCCGGCAGGTGTTCCAGCAGCAGGTGGATATGGGTTCCCCGCGCCATTGCCGCCTCTTCATCCAATCCGGCGTCTCCCGGAAGGGCCTTGGCACCGCCCAGATCAGATGGGCTGAGGGATTTCTGTGGCTTCTCGGGTTGTCTGGCCGGCGTTTTGAAGAGAGCTGGCAAGTCTGGAAGCACGTCCTGCGCCACTTCTTCAACAGCGGTGACGTGGCCGGTCCAATCGCCGTGCGAATATCGAAGGCCTTCGCCAAAGGGAAACTGCTTTGCTTGCGCGCCAACGGATCCCAGCCCACGACGGATGACGTCGTACCAGGCTTCTCCATCTTTCCCGAGATCCCCGGCCGCAGCGACGATCAGCCACTTCTCGGCGCGTGTCATTGCCACGTACAAAAGGCGCTTTCGCTCGGCCTTGAGAGTATGCGCCGTCGTGTCACGCGCATCGCTCACGAATTGGGGCGACGAGGCAGAAGGTGTTGCCCAAAGCGCGGAGTCTCCGGCCTCGATTATCTGGCTGTCGTTGCGGATCTGTCGCTTACCTGTGTCGGGCAGGATGACAATGGGCGCTTCCAAACCCTTGGAGCCGTGCACCGTCATGACCCGAATACGATTTCCGGCGCTGTCCATCTGGCGTTTGATTTCAAGCTCGTCGGTTTCCATCCAGACAAGGAAACCTGTCAAACTGGGCACGGCGCTGCGTTCGTAGGCCAGAGCCTGGGACAGTAGGGCGTTGATTCCGTCTTCGGCCTCGGTTCCAAGGCGCGCGAGCAGATTGTTGCGGCCACGATGGCGGGTCAGGATACGTTCGATCAGATCATAGGGCCGCAGGAAATCGGTTTGATCCATCAGATCGCGTAAAATGGCGAGCGTTTCGGGAAACTCGTCCTTGCGGTTGCGCAGGGCGTTCCAGAGAACCGAGTTGGGTTTTCTGCGATGGGCGAGGTCAAACAGCTGTTGTTCGGTCCAGCCCAACAGGGGGGATCGCAGGGCCGTTGCCAACGAAAGATCATCCTCTGGCGTTTCGAGGAAGGACAGCAATGCCCCGAGATCGCGCACCGCAAGTTCGGCACCCACCTTGAGGCGGTCGGCTCCGGCAATCGGAAGGTTGCGGGACTTACAGGCGCGAATGATCTCGTGGAACAGATCAGAGCGGCGCTGTACCAAGATCAGGAAATCTCCGGGTTGAACCGGACGCTGATCGTAGAGGTCTGTTTCACCTTTTTTCGCTGGAATAGTCTCTTTTTCGTGGATCATCCGCGCGATTTCATCGGCAACACGATTGGCCAGAACGACGGTGTGGTGCGTTTCGCTTTTCCGGTCGACAGGGATGTACCATTCATCCTTTTCCGCCTTTGGAGCAGGATCGACCACGGGCCACAGATCGACGCGACCGGGAAGATCGGCATTGAAGGCGCGGTGCTTCATGTCTTGCGGGAAACCGGCGCGTAGCTGTTCGTCAAAGCAGTGATCGACAAGATTCAGGATCGCGGCAGAGGAGCGGAAGGAATACTCGAGCTCAAGCGATTGCAGAGGTTTGCCCGTTGCCGCGAGGCGCGTGGCGAAATCCTCTTTCATCCGATCGAATTCGGCGGGATCGGCCCCCTGGAAGCTGTAGATCGACTGTTTTTTGTCGCCCACAACGAAAATCGTGCGCTCGATATCGCTTCTGGCGCCGGTTCCGCTGGTGAATTCCTGCGCGAGACGTTCAATCACCTGCCACTGAACCGGACTTGTGTCCTGGGCCTCGTCGACAAGAATGTGATCAATGCCGCCATCAAGACGATACAGCACCCATTCTGCCACGGCCCGGTCATTCAGCAAGGCACGTGCACGCAGGATGAGATCGTCAAAATCAAGCCAGCCGCGCAGCTGTTTCTGGCGCTCGTATTCCGACAGAAAGGCGTGGCCAAAGGCCGACAACACAGCGGCACGCTCGGCCGCGGCGAGGGCAAGGCGCGATTGTCTGGCGTCTTCGATGCGCAACATCAGGGCATCAATCTTGGCCACGAGATCGGGGTGATCTTTTTGCAGGGCCTTGGTTGGAACAGAGCCTATCTTTGCCGAAAAGGGTGCTTTTGCGGATGCGCCCGTCAGAAAGATGCCTTCGAGGATTCCGAGATCCTCGTATGTTGGCGCACCTATTTTTGACAGCTTGTCGGCGTTGGTGTGGTCGGTCTTACCGCCGGTGCGGAGAACCTCGATGAAAGACTGAAGCAACTCGGCCTCGCCGCCCAGAAAGACTTTAGCGGCGATGTCTTCCCGGCTGAGCGATTTGCTCTGGCCCATCAGGTCGAGGAAAAAGCCCGTGTTCTGTCGTGTTTCAAACCTGTCGCGGTGACGAACGATTTCATCTGTCAGACCTTCCAGTGTCTCGCCGGTGAAATGCCGCGCGAGGTTCTGTACCAAATCGGCCTGCGCGCCCTCTGCCATATCGGCGACGATATCTTCGCGAAGGAGGGCCGCGGCGCGATCTTCCATTTCGGCAAACAGCGGAGACACCCCGGCCTCAAGCGGGAATCGGCGCAGCAGGGAGGAACAGAAAGAGTGGATCGTCTGGATTTTCAAACCACCCGGCGTTTCGATTGCGCGCGCGAAAAGGGTGCGCGCATCGCGCAGAAGCGTGCCATCCAGAGGGATTTCCACGCCCAGTTCATCAAGCTGTTTGCGCAGTTCCGCATCATCCAGCATCGCCCATTCGCCAAGACGCTTGAACAGCCTGTTCTGCATCTCGCTCGCGGCGGCCTTTGTGTAGGTTAGGCAGAGAATGTGCTGGGGCAGAACACCCGAAAGCAGCAAACGGGCAACGCGATCTGTCAGAACGCGGGTCTTGCCCGAGCCGGCATTGGCCGAAAGCCAGGTCGATTCATTGGGGCGCGCGGCCTGAACCTGCCGTTCGGTGGCGTCATCGCGTTGGATCATTTCACATCCTCCGGCATCGGATCGTCGGTGATGTCCCATTCGCCAAAACGGGCAAGTTGATCGAAGTCTCCGACATCCCGATCGCTGTGCATGGCGCGGCGCGAGGTAAACCCGTTCTCGGCATCGGCATAGTGGCCGATCAGCTTAATGAACTCGTCCCAGACCTGCGCTGCTGGCGTTTTTTCGAGGGGGGCGGGTTCATCCTTTTGCTTGCTGCTCAGGTCCAGATAAATCGCAGCGGCCACATCAGCGGGATCAATGTCGGCAAAGCCGCCCTGTTCGGCCATCGCGGCTTCGAGAAGGAGCTGTTTGTCAAAGAAGAGCTGCTCATCCTCAGATGGCGGACGACCTGTCTTGTAATCATAGAGGATCAGCTGGCCATCCTTCGTGGCATCAACCCGATCCGCCTTGGCGGTCAAGGTGAAATCGAGCGCGTCAATCCGGGATTTGGCCTGGCGTTCGTATGCAATCGGGGTCGCTGTTTCGCGGCGGCGCTGTTCGCCCTGCACAAAATGTTCCGCAACCCGTTCGATACGGGCCTGCCACAGGGCGCGCGCTGCGGGCCACGGGACGTTTTGGGCAAGCACGTCGCGTGCGATCTCGGCAAGGCGGGCTTCGGTCAGGTTCGCTGGTGTTTCGGAGACTTCTTTGACAAAGGTTTCCAGAACCTCATGAAAAGCGATCCCCCGCAAGAGAGCATCCGGCGTTTTCATCAGGCTGTTGAGGGGGCGCAGACGCAGGACGTGTTTGGCGTAGATCGCATAGGGGTCGCGGATCAGGCGCTTGATCTCTGTCACCGAAAGCTGTTTCGGTCGCGACACTTCTGGCGGCCGCGGCGATGGGCGCTTGGCCGGTTCGACAGGGTTGATGTCTTCCAGAGCCGCAACCAGACTTAACCAGTTGCTTCCGCGCTGACGCATTCCTTGCAGGGCCGTGTCTCCCCCTTGCCCTGGCAATCCGCTCATCAGGTTTGTCAGACGGTTGATCCAGCGGGACGGCACGGTTTCGGCTTCGTCCGAGCGGATGGAGCGGGTGAGCCAGACCTCGGGCGCGCCAATGGCCTGTTGGAAATCATGCGCCGAGAGGCCGATTCGACGTTCGGGAAGCAAAAGGCCCGCGTCATGGCGCATTTTGCGGTTCAACCAGGGATCGGGCGAAGGCGCTTCGGGCCAGCTGCCCTCGTTCAAACCGCCAAGGATCACGAGATCGGCGCCCTGAACACGGGCCTCGAGCGTGCCCCAGATGAGGATGTTGGGATGGCCTTCGTCGCGATCGCGCACCTCTCCGTTTGCGATGACCGCGCCGAACAGATCGCTGTAGTCGGAAACGGAAATAGGGCCGGCGTATTGGGCGTTTTCCCTGAGCTGCGTCATTAGCTTGGCCGCTTCGCGCCCAGCCGATTTCTCCCAGAGTTCACCACTGCCCTCAGGCACCTGCCCTCGCGCAATCCGTTCGGCGAGCGATATGTGGGCCTCAAGGCGAACCGCGAAATCACACTCGCCCGGCATCTCCTGATCACAGAACACACTGACGAGCCAAGCTGCCCATGTCTGATCTTCCGGATCGCGGGCGGCGGCCCAGGCCTGGAGGATCTCAGGTTGCGGGTACGTCAGGCCCTTTTTGCGAACATAAAGTTCGAGTTCCCGAGTCCGCAACAGGTGGTCACCGCGACCTTCGGCGCTGTGTGTCAGGGGGTGTTTGAGAAGCGTCAAAAGCATTTCCGACGTGAGTTTCTGCTGAAACAGTCTCGAAACATGGCGTAGGAACCGGCCCGGCGGGCTTAGTTGCAAGGGTTGACCGGCACTGTCATCCGGCGTGATGTCCCAGCGATCTAACGCGGCCGTCACTTGTCGCGTGAGCATACGATCAGGCGTGATGAGCGCGGCGGTTTGCCCGACTTCGGCCGCCTGGCGCAGGCGCATCGCGATGGCCATTGCCTCTTCGCGCATGGAGGACGCTTCCAGCAAGGTGACATCTGAAACCGCGTCTTCAATGCCTGTCAGATTTGGCCCCTCGGCCAGCCATTGATCCGTGACGGGCGCGGGGCGCAAGGCAAGCGAGACAAGCCGGTTGCGGGTTTTGCTGGGCACATCGAGGCCGTGCCAGGGCGCGACATCATTCGGGTGCATCCCGAGGATGTCCATCAAGCGCCGGAACCTGAACTGGGGGTGATCTTCACTGCTCAGGGCATCGCCCAGGGCATCCCAGACGTGATCGGGCGTTTCGAAATCAAATCCCGGCAGCACGATGGCCCCTTGGGGAAGGCGGGCGATGGCCTGCATCAAGAGCATCATCGTACCACGCGATCCAGTGGACCCCGCGAGAATGACAGGGTGTTGTGGCGGGTTGAGTGCCCATTCTTCGGTCAGGCGTTCGATCACCAGACGCTGGCGGGTTTCCGCGTCAGGCGTGTCGTCAACGGATTCAAGGAAATCGCGCGCAATGCCGAAAAAGGTTTTCGCACGCTCCCAGTGGCCAGATTGATCGGACACATCCAATGCCTCGATGGTGTCGGGCGTGACGCCTTCGCCGCTCATCTCGGACATCAGGGCTGCAAGGCTGTCGGCGAGATCATAAAGCGACGCGCGCGCCGCCAGATCGGGTTGCGCGTCGAGAAGTTGGGAAATCAGACGGATCAACTCAAACCGCTTGCGAAGCGGCGGGACTGGTGGAGGGATGTCGTGGGCGTGGGTTGCCCGCCCGAAATCCGACAACAGCCGGATGCGTGGCAAGAGTGTAGGCGGCCCTTGGTCAAAAATCTCGCGAATGCGCCGCTCCATCCGGTGCGTGTTCACGATCAGTTCGACGCGCGCGAACTCTTCGGGTGGCCGGTCAGAAAAGCGCGTGCGCAAGCCCTCGGTAAGGTTCTTGGGGAAATCCGCGCCGACGGGAATGCCAAAGACGCGCGGTTTGTCCGAGGGCTCAAACATCGTTTTGCTCCAATAGTGCCTCGGCAAGATCAATGCCTTCGGGCGATCCGACATCACACCATTTGCCGGGATAGGACAGGCCGAACAGACGGCCTTCCGCGAACATCTGATTCCAAAGAATGTTGAGCGAAAACGCCGTTTCGGCCACGCCGTGCAACTTTTCGGTCTTCATGATCTGAATGCCGCCGTAAACGTGGCCCGGTCCTCGGCTAAGGCGGCCTGTTTTGTCGATAACAAAGTCACCCTTTCCTTTGTGGCCCACAGTCGCGTGCCGCGGAACGCAAAGCAGAAGAGCGTCCATCTCTTCAGGGCGCCAAGCCTGTTTCAAAAGTTCAAACGGGTTTGGGCCTTTCCAGATCGCATCGGTATTGGCCGTGAAAACCGGACCCTCCCCCAACAAAGGCAGTGCGGCACGCAGGCCGCCTCCCGTTTCGAGGATTTCGGGCGCTTCAACGGTTGTTGTGACCTCTGTTTCCGCGAGGTGGTCTTCCAGCTGTTCCGGCAGATAATGCAGGTTCGCAACGACACGGCCGGGTGCGATCGCGCGGGCGAGATCAAGAGTGTGATCAATCAGCGCCCTGCCCCCGACCTTGACCAGCGGCTTGGGCTGAGACTTGGTGAGATGCCGCATTCGGGTGCCAAATCCGGCGGCGAACAGCATTACAGCGTCGGGATCGTGGCGCATTTTTCTTTCAGTTTCTTAAGCAGGTCAGGAGTGGGTTCCGGAAGATCGTCAAGTAGCAGGCCCTTTGTCTCGGCCAGCGCCGGATTCGTCAGGTCACGCAGAAGGTATGTCCAAACACGCGGGATCAGATCGATGTAGTGGGGTTTGCCAAAGTGCATCGAGAGGCGTGCGAAAACACCGATGATGCGCAGGTTTCGCTGGGCGCCGAGGACATGGTAGGCGGTTTGGAAATCCTGTTCTACCATGCCAGTCGCGTCGAGATAGCGAGAGATCATCTGCGTTTCGATCTGCGCCGGAACATCGCGCCGCGCGTCCTGAAGGAGCGAAACGAGATCATAGGCGCGGTGCCCCACAAGGGCGTCTTGAAAATCCAGTAGGCCGACGCGGGCCGAGGCAGAGCGATCCGGGAGCCACAGCAGGTTTTCCGCGTGATAGTCGCGCTGAATCAAGACCTCGGCCTCGTTTGCGTGGTTTTCCAGAACAGACCGGAAATGGGTTTGGAAACGTGTGGCCTTGTCTTCGTAGGGCATATCCAGACCGCGCAGATACCAGCGGTAGGCAAGCGCGGCCATTTCGGCCATGAATTCAGGGGTATAGGTCTTCAGGTCGTCGGGCGCGGCGTGTTTGTGCAGATCGACAAGAACGTCTGTTGCGGTCTCGTAAAGGGGTGTTTCCAGCTCTGGCGAGCGTTCCATGACGCGTGCGAACAGGTCATCGCCCAGATCTTCGAGCAGAAGAAAGCCATTGGTGGGATCAGAGGCCAGAACCCTTGGAGCAGATAGGCCCAGATCACACAGATAGGTGTCGATCTTCACGAAGGGGCGTACATCTTCGCCCTTTTCGGGCGGCGCATCCATCAGGACGGCCGTTTCGCCGTTCATTTCAAGACGCAGGTAACGGCGGTTGGAGGCGTCTCCGGCCAGAGGACCAACCTTGGCCGTTTTCCAATCGGTTGTCGCAATGAATTTGTCGATCAGTGTGTCGCGATCAGACATCAAGAATTTCCTTAAGGCGTTGGGGCCAGTGTTCGGATTCAGCCGAGAGTTCGAGAGTTCGTTCACCTTCGGTTGCCGTCATTGCGAACCGCATCGAAAGGGCGTTTTCGGGTGCAAGTTCGGCAAGCCGGTCAGGCCATTCCACGAGGCAAATCGCATCGGTAAAGGCATCGATCAGCCCCAGTTCGACAACTTCGTCTGGTGATGTGAGGCGATAGAGGTCCGCGTGCCAGATCTCGCAGCTTGTACCGTCGTAAATCTGGACAAGCGTGAATGTGGGTGAGGGCACATCCTCTGGTTCCGGAAGCAGGGACTGAATCAGGCTTCGTGCAAAATGGGTTTTTCCGGCACCAATATCGCCCTCTAGCAGAAGGACATCACCACGGTTCAGGAGCCGGCCGATTTCAGCGCCAAGAGCAGCGGTTTGATCAGGAGAGCCAAGGGAGATCGAGTGGGAAAATGCAACCATGATCGCAGATTACACGGGGGCACGACGCCCGCAAGCAGCTTGGTTTCAGACTGTTCGGGTTTTTAATCTCGAGACGTCTGTATCCCCGGAGTCCAGCGGTGAAAAAGAGATGACTTTGAAGCCCGCGCTTAGCGGGGAAAGTTGAAAACTGAAGGACTGGCCGGACTTCATTTCAAATCTGCCAAAGAAAGGTTTGTCCGAGTCGAGGGTTTCGATGTGGTCTTGCGCCTTTTTCCAGAAATCTGTCTCGGCGCTGGCTCGCCTCCATTGGGACAAGGCATCCCCAATCGTATAGTTCGCCAGCGTGGTGTCCGGGTCCGTGGACCACAGGGTGCGATAGGCCCGGTTGCTATTGCTGATAGTTCCGTTGGGCGACATGACCGCAATCGCGTCGGGCAATGCGTCAATGATTGATTGCCCAAGTTCAATGTCAGCCCGAAACCGCCGTGTTAACGAAATTTCCGCACTGATATCCTCGAAGAGCAAAGCAATGGCCCCGTCAGGGTGAGGCCGGCCATTGACCTTGTAGGTCAGTCCGCTGGGCAGTGACCATGTTTCGCTGTAGCGATCATCGGCTGCCGCCACCACGAGTTCGGCGATCCTTTCGCGCCACGAGGAATAGTTCTTTGGCTCCGGCATCATTCGGTTTTCGCGAAGACGATCAAAGAATGCCTGCATGTTGGGCCTAGACGAAAGAAAGTCTGCGGGGAGCGATGTGAGATCAATGAGCGCCGGATTGAAGAGGGAAAGCTGGCGATTTCGATCGAATATCGCCAGGCCAATGGAGAGTTGCGCAAAGGTTTTGGTGAGAGTTTGAACAAACTTCCGTTGCGCGATTTCCGCGCTCACGATCGTATTCGCATCCGAGGCATAATGGATAAACGACCCTTCGGCTTTTACGCTGGTCACGTCGAACCAAAGGACAACATTCTCGTTCGGGTTCCTGACGGCCGTTCGGCGTGGGGTGTCAGATTGCACCGGTGTTTCGAACAATCTGGGAAGGGGTGACATTTTTTCGGCAGGCAGAACCGTTTTGGCCAAAGCGAGGTATGCTGTATTTGCCCAGAGCAGTTTGCCCGAAACGTCGGTCTGCCAGATGGGATAAGGCGTATTGGTCATTGCGACTTCGGCGAAACCGGGAGCTGAGTTCTGGTTTGCGTATGTGCGTGTCTGAATGCGAATGCGGGCGAGATCATCCCATTGATCCAGAATGGCAAAAGTTGGGTCCTGCGGGTTCAGTGCGACAAAACACTCTGTTGATCGGCAGTCTCGAGCGCCTTGTTCGGTTGGAAAATTTGGAAAGCGTTCTTGCAGGATGGAAGCAGCGGAAGCCCAATCGATTCCTTGCGGGGTTTCATTCTTCAACCAAGCGAGGCCGGCTGGATTCGCGTCAACCATTGCCCCGGATTGGAACAGGAGCATTCCTTGTGGGCGGGCGGGATCGGGCACAGGCAATCCGGGTGAGCCAGCCCGTGTCGCGAAGTTGATCAGTGCGAAAGCCAGCATCGCCAAGGCAAATCCAAGCGGAATTGCGATGAGCCATTGAGAACCCAGTACTTCGGTCATTGCGCCCCACCCACAAAGTCTGGGCAATGTTGGGCGCAAATTGGTTAATGAGGGCTTAAACGCAGTGTTTATCCAGTGATTTTCGGATTTTCGCCGAGGGCCGATGTTGTGCGGGACGCCTCTGCATCGATGAGTTCGCGTGGCCAGATGACCTCGACGATGGCGCCGGTTGGGCTGGCGGTGTCGCGTGAGGGGAGATAGCCGTCGGACCCATTGGCAAAGCTAAGCTCGGCCCCGCTGCGTTCCAGCAGGGTTTTGGCGATGAAAAGACCAAGCCCCATGCCCTCGTAACCGGGGCGCTGTTTTCTTTCCCGGTCGCTTCGGCGCTTGCGGACGAAAGGGTCGCCGATCCGGCCGATGAGGTGCGAAGGATAGCCCTTGCCGTCGTCCATGATACGCAGGGTGATCGTTTCATCCGTCCAGGAGGATTCTACCCAGACATTCGCCCGGGCAAACTGAACCGCGTTTTGAATCAGGTTGCGCAGGCCGTGAATGATTTCCGGACGTCGCAGAATGCTGGGGGGTTGGTCGTCGGGGTTCTGGGATTTTGCCCGCTCGAAGTGAATGTCGATTCCGCTTTCCATATGCGGTTCGGCGGCGTCTTCGATCACCGTGGTCAGCGGAGCCTGGCGCACGTGTAGATCATCTTTGCCGGCGCGGCCCATGGAATGAAGGATTTCGCGGCATCTGTTCGCCTGATCGCGGATGAGTTCGGCATCTTCGTAGAGATGCGGCTTGTCCTCGATTTCATCCAGCTCGTCCATCAATTCGGAACTGGTGAGTTTGATGGTGGCAAGCGGGGTGCCAAGTTCATGCGCGGCCGCGGCAACCACGCCACCGAGGTCAGTCAGTTTCTGTTCACGGGCAAGGGCCATCTGGGTTGCGGCGAGGGCCTGGGACATCGAGGCCATTTCGGTAACAACGCGCCTTGAGTAGACCGCGGAAAAAAGGATGGCGATCACGATGGCGACCCAGCTGCCGTAGACAAAGACATCGGGCATCCGGAGAATGAAGCGCTGTTCTGTGCGCAGGGGCATGTGGAACCAGAGCATCAGGGTCACGAGAACAATGGCGATTGTGGCCATGACGATTGTGGATCGGACTGACAGGACAGACGCGGAAATCGTGATGGGGCCAAGCACGAGAATGGAGAACGGATTGTGCAGGCCGCCCGTCAAGAACAACAAGAAACACAACTGCAACAGATCGAACAGGATCATGAATGAGTTCTCGGTCTCGGAGAGCAGCTTGTTCTCCGGGAAAACGAACATCGCGATCAGGTTGCCGATAACAGAGATGCCGATCGCCAGAAAACAAAGGCCGTATTCAAGCTCGAGGGCGAACATGCGCTGGGCGATGATCAGGGCAATCAACTGACCGCAGACGGCAATCCAGCGGACCATGATGATTGTGCGCAGACGAATCCAGTTGCTGCGGCCACTGCCGGAGATCAATTCTGCGGAAAAATCCGTCATCTGTGTGCCTTTGCCACTTGTTCCTGCCGGATCAATTGTTAGGTGTCGCTTGAGCATCATTCAACCAATCAAGGTACCGGGGGTCATCATGGTCCGTAATCTCGCAATTCTCGCAGGAGTCGTCGTGGTGGCAGGTCTTGGGGGGACGTTCTACTTTTCCCAAGGGTCCGGCGATGAGGATCAATTCGCCCAATGTCGTGAAGGCGCGGTTGCCGGGGCGATTGGTGGTCCGTTCGAACTTGTGAGCGAGACGGGCGAGACGGTGACGGACAAGGACGTCATCACCGAGCCCTCGCTGCTCTACTTCGGCTATACCTTCTGCCCTGATGTTTGCCCGCTGGACAACACCCGCAACGTCGAGGCGGTTGAGATTCTGGAGGAGCGTGGGCAGTCGGTGAAGCCTGTTTTCATTTCGATTGACCCGGAGCGCGACACGCCGGAAGTGATGGCGGAATTCACCGACTACATGCATCCGCGCATGGTGGGTCTGACCGGATCGGCCGCGCAGGTGAAGGCCGCGAGCCAGGCCTATCGTACCTACTACAAGAAGCAGGAGAGTGACGATCCGGAGTACTATCTCGTCGATCACTCGACCTTCAGCTATCTCGTGCTGCCAGAGCACGGGTTTGTCGACTATTTCAAACGAGATGTGACGCCGGAACAGATGGCAGATCGCATCGGCTGCTTTGTCGAAAAGATGTAATGTTTCCACACCGTTTGACCCCCACGTATTCGCAAGTTAATACTTGTGGAAATTGGTTGGAGGAATAGGGACGGATGGTGGAAAACAGCCTGCAGGACATTGGCCCCGACAAGTCACTTCTGCTTGTGGACGATGATGAGCCGTTCCTGCGCCGATTGGCAAAAGCCATGGAAAAACGTGGCTTTGAGGTTGAGACAGCCCAGTCGGTTGCGGCGGGCAAGGCCATTGCGACCGCACGTACCCCCGCATATGCAGTGGTTGACCTGCGACTTGAGGATGGTAATGGCCTTGAGGTTGTCGAGGTGCTTCGTGACAAGCGCGAGGACTGTCGGGTGATTGTCCTGACGGGTTATGGTGCGATTGCGACGGCAGTTGCGGCGGTCAAGATCGGGGCCGCGGATTACCTTGCCAAACCTGCGGATGCGCAGGACGTGATGAACGCGCTTCTGGCACCGGAAGGCGAGCTTCCGCCGCCGCCCGAAAACCCCATGTCGGCGGATCGTGTGCGGTGGGAACATATCCAGCGGGTCTATGAACAGTGTGATCGCAATGTGAGTGAAACCGCGCGTCGCCTGAACATGCACCGCCGGACGCTGCAGCGCATTCTGGCCAAGCGTTCGCCGCGGTAAGGTTTTCCGGAATCCTTAAAATCCAACGTCGGTATTGCGTCGGTATTACAGCTGTATTGCGTCGGTGCGACGGGCGTTAACCCTGTTTTCATGGGGTTAATCGGTCGTTCGCCCTGTTAGGCCTTTTGGGCCGCCGTTTCAGTCTTTCAGATCGTATCTTGTCAGCACCTTGTCGACGCGTGTTCCGTCGGACAAGGTGACATTCTCAAGCCTGTTCCAGATGCGGAAACCGCGACTTTGATAATAGGTCAGGCCGCCTTCGTTGTCGGCGCGGATATTGGCGTTGATCCAGTCATAGCCAAGTTCGAGCGCGGCTTGTCGGGTGGCTTCGAACAGTTTCGAGCCGATGCCGTGGCCGGTGCGGCCGGACTTTACGAAAGTGGCAATGTCACAGGCGGCATTGGGAAGGTCGGGCCAGGGGCCGATCCATTGAAAGCCGAGGAGTTCTCCGTCGTCGTCGATCGCCACGTGCCAGGCGGAGCGCGGGGTGTTGGCCTGAAGCCATTCTCCCAATTGGTCGCGGGTCAGTGGTGTGGTGATCGCGGTGGTGCCGCCGATCTTGATGATCTCGTTCAAGAGTTCCGCGGTCTGGCGCAGGTCAGGCGTGCTGCCGGGGCGGACAGAGACGGGTGAGTGCATCAGATTTGCGCCAGCAAGGCGTTGTGCCGCGCGGTATAGTCGTTGCGCACGTCAACAGGGGGGCGGAGCCGGATGTGCAGGCCGTCGATCAGGCCATGATCCGGTTTGCCAAAAATCTTGTTCGCCTCGGCCTGCGTGAAGCCGGCGATTTCGGTGGCCTCCATCCATGCGCTGAGAGTGTCGGCCTTCTTGATCTGGCGCTTGATCTGGACCGGTGTGGCGGCGGGCAGGCCAAAGCGGATGTGGATCGCGGCGGTCAGCCGCTTGTCGAGGTCTTCGTAGCCCGGGCCGACGGCGGCCTTGACCGGCGAGATCATGTCGCCAATCACGTATTCCGGCGCATCGTGCAGAAGGGCCGCAAGGCGCCATTTGGCCGGTGCCTTGGGGTTCATGCGGCCAAAGATCTCTTCGACAAGCAGGGAGTGTTCGGCCACGGAATAGGCGAAATCGCCCTTGGTCTGGCCATTCCAGCGCGCCACGAAAGCGAGGCCGTGGGCGATGTCTTCGATCTCGATGTCGACCGGTGTCGGGTCAAGCAGGTCGAGCCGGCGACCGGAGAGCATACGTTGCCAGGCGCGGGCCATGTCTGTTTCCTGTTCGTTCCAGTTACGCCTCTGGGTAGCCCAGGGTGGACCCCCGAGGCAACAGGGGATGATGGGCTTTCCAAGGATCGGGATAGCGCGCCATGAAGCGCCGGATCTTGGGATAGGTCAGTATCTGGTCGATCTCGCGATCCAGCCGCTTGGGCCAGGGGTGGCGCAGCCATCCTGTTTCCGGTTTGGGAAAATGGTCCGATGGGGCGTGTTCGGCGAAAAACGTCTGGAAGGCCGCAATTGTCGCGTCGCTGTACCAGGTGGCTGTTTGCCCTGCGTGCCAGGGTTTGCACAGGCCGGTGTAGTGCAGCACGCCGGGATCATAGAAGCGGGTGGCACGCGGGAAGGAATGTACGATCTGCCAGTTCCAATGCGGGCTGAGTTCGGCAAATTCACCACACAGGACCAGATTGAGAAGCGATTGATCGTGGAACATGAAGTCCGGGTTCCGATCTTTTTCCGACAGGGTGCGCGCCAACATGTTCTTGGCGTTCCAGCAGTCGACGTCGATCAGGAGGACGCCCGAATTGAGATATTTCACGCAATCAATGCCGCGCTTTTCGAAGTCGAGAACCGGGGTATCCAGCGCAAACAGCTGGGTCTTGTCGAGGGCGGCGGCGACTGGATGATCGCCCATGTGCATCTCGAACAGATGCGAGAGATTGCGACAGTTCGGAAGGGTGTCGGCGTCGAGATAGAGGAGATGCGTGTAGCGATGGCGAAGGGCTTCGGGTAGCCAGAGGCGCAAGTAGGCCTCGATCGGGAGCCATTTGGTTGGCAAGTTCGCCGCTTGCAATGTTGCGCGCAGGTCAAGCACCAGGTTCTCGATGCCGAGTTCGGAGAGTTGTCGGGGGACGGGAAGAGGGGATAGCGAGCAGATCAGGATATCGAAGTCGCGCCTGTCTACCGTGGTTGCCGCTGTGAAAGCCGAGAAAAGCGCAGTCGACAGGCTGGCGCTGTCGACGCAATAGACCAGTGCTTTGGATCGTGGGACGGGCGGTGGTTGAGATGATTTCATAAACAATACCCGGGGCAACTCGTACTGGATGCGAAAATAGCATTCACCGGGCATGGTGCCGAAATCACGTTTTTGTAGGGGGGATGGCGGCTCAAATGGGGCTGCCCCAAAAATGCCACATTTCAGGCGCATCATGATTTCATGTCGGGACCGCGTGCTGCCAACGCGGAGTATTCGCCACGGTGGCGCGATCCCGCATTCCAGGGCTTGGGGGGCACGTTCCTTCCTCCCGCGTGCCCGCCTCCCCTGTAACGAGCAGAAATGGAGACTGGCATGTTCAGGCGAGCAATCGCAGCGTGCGTCCTGTTCGGGATGGCCGTTGCAGCCCCACCGGCGTTGGCCGGAAACTGTGCGATGCGCGACACCGTGGTCGAGCGGTTGAAATCAAAATACTCCGAAGCACTGGCAGCAGGTGGCCTTCAGGGCAACCAGGCGGCCACGTCCGTGATCGAGGTCTGGGCGTCGGATGAAACCGGCACCTTCACCGTTATCGTGACAAACCCGCATGGCATTTCCTGTGTCGTGGCGGCGGGGACCGACTGGTTCCGGGCGCTTCCGGGTAACAGCAAGATCGTGCCCGGCACGGCAAGCTGACCTGACGCGATCATCGGGTCAGTGGACAACGGTTTCGTCAGGAAACCGGCGGCGCAGGCGGCGATAGGCGGGCAGGTGCCGGAGATGGTCGAGCACGACCAGCGCCCGTTTCCAAAGCGGCAACCGGGCCTTGCGCCCCGCGAGCGGCGTGAAGGCAAGATGCGGGAAATGCGTGGCGAAGAACGCGGCATAGCGGGTTTGCAGTTCGGCGGGATAGTAGGGGGTGCCTTCGGGCACCCATGGTTTCGGATAGCCGCAGAAGTGTATGATCTGCGGCTGCGCCTTTTCTGAAAAATACGGAAAATCACGGGTCCACTGCCAATTCCAGTCGGGACCCAGTTCGGCGCGTTCCTCCAGGAGCACCAGGTTGAGCAGGGACTGGTCGTGGTGCAGGATGTTCCGGTCTTGGGCGACAAAGGCCAGCATTCTTTCCAGACACTTCAGGTGATTGAAGCGAGGGACGTCAAACAGGGTGACGCCCGCGTTCAGGTAGGCGTGGCCGTGCATGTTGCGGACGTCAAAGTCGTGAATGCCCCTGTCAGGACGTCGCCATTGCAGCACGTCGCGGGTGCCGGCAACCGGGTTTTCGTGCAAATCAAAGTGGAATAGAGACGAAATTTTCTTTCCCGGCACGGTGGTGTCGGCATCGAGATAAAGCAGGCGTTCGTATCGGTCTGCGAAGTGTTGGCAGAGCCAGAGACGCATGTAGGTTGTCACCGGAAGCCATCCACCAAGGGGCAGGTCGAGGCCTTCGATCGTGTCGCGCAGGGGGAGGTGTTCGAAACGGATATCAAGGGGGCTGAGGCTTTCGGGAAGCTCAAGGGGATCCAGGCTACAGATCACGATATCGAACGCACGGTTTCTGGAATTGTTCAGGGCGTCCTGGGCCGAAAACAGCGCCATCGGCAGCATGGTTTTGTCGACACAGTAGACCAGGGCGAATTTGTTTTCGGGCAAAGGTGTTTGGCTGTGCATTGGAGGAATTCAATCAGGGTCACCCCATTCAATCAGGAATTGTCGGGTTTGGGAACAGGAGGGCGATCACCTGCGGCACGACGGTTTCGTGAACCGATGTGTGTGGGATTGGTTCCCAGCCGACCCCATATTGATAGGGCAGGGAGGTCGGTGAACCTCCGGCGCTCCTTGCGGACCAAGTGTTATGCAAAGGAGAGAAACATGTTCAAACGTCTGTTTACTGCAACTGTCTTGTTTGGAATGGCCGCGACTGCGCCGCCCGCGTTTGCCGCCAACTGTGCGCTGCGCGATGTGGTTGTGGAGCGGCTGGAAAGCCAGTTTAGCGAAAAATTGACCGCGGGTGGGCTTCAGGGAAGCCGCGCGAGTTCGTCGCTCATCGAGGTGTGGACCTCGACAGATACCGGCACCTTCACTGTCATTGTCACCAACCCGCAGGGGATCTCTTGTGTGGTTGCCGCAGGTACAGATTGGTTCCAGCAGGAGCTTGTCAAAGAGCCGGAGGGTGTGAACAGCTGATCCCTTATTCGGGGCCTCAGAACTGTGAAATACCTTGGTTTACGGGGTGCCATTGTCGAAACGCCATTGCGGTGCTATCTGGGGCGGCAAATGACTTGCCTCAGAGGAGCACGGCGCAATGGCGACCGACTATATCGTTAAGGACATCACCCTGGCCGAGTTCGGCCGCAAAGAGCTGGACATTGCCGAAACCGAGATGCCGGGCCTGATGGCGCTGCGCGAAGAATATGGTGAGAGCCAGCCGCTGGCCGGTTCGCGCATCGTGGGCTCGCTGCACATGACCATCCAGACTGCGGTTCTGATTGAAACGCTGGTTGCGCTGGGCGCGGATGTGCGCTGGGCGTCGTGCAATATCTTCTCGACCCAGGACCACGCTGCGGCGGCGATTGCCAAGGCGGGCGTACCGGTCTTTGCGATCAAGGGCCAGACCCTTGAGGAGCACTGGGATTACCTCGACAAATCCTTCCTGTTCGACGAAGGCCCGAACATGATCCTGGATGATGGTGGCGACGCGACCCTCTATATCCTGCTAGGCGCGCGCGCCGAAGCGGGTGAAGATCTTGGCGTTCCGTCTTCGGAAGAGGAAGAGGTGATCCACGCCCAGATCAAGAAGCGCATGGAAGCAAGCCCGGGCTGGTTTACCAAGATGCGTGGCCAGATCAAGGGTGTGTCGGAAGAGACCACCACCGGTGTGAACCGCCTGTATCAACTGGTTCGTGACGGCCAGCTGCCGTTCCCGGCGATCAACGTGAACGACAGTGTCACCAAGTCGAAGTTCGACAACAAATACGGCTGTAAAGAGAGCCTCGTGGACGGTATCCGCCGCGCCACCGACACCATGATGGCCGGCAAGGTTGCCGTGGTCTGTGGTTACGGTGACGTGGGCAAAGGCTCGGCAGCATCTTTGCGCGGAGCAGGCGCCCGTGTGAAAGTGACCGAGATTGACCCGATCTGCGCGCTTCAGGCGGCGATGGATGGTTTCGAGGTTCTGCCGCTGGAAGACGCGGTTTCAGACGCTGACATCTTTATCACCACCACCGGCAACAAGGACGTGATCCGCATCGAGCATATGCGCGAGATGAAGGACATGGCGATTGTCGGCAACATCGGCCACTTCGACAACGAGATCCAGGTTGCAAGCCTGAAGAACCACAAGTGGACCAACATCAAGGAACAGGTGGACATGATCGAGATGCCTTCGGGCAACCGTATCATCCTCTTGTCGGAAGGTCGTCTCTTGAACCTTGGTAACGCAACCGGCCACCCGTCGTTCGTGATGTCGGCTTCCTTCACCAACCAGGTTCTGGCGCAGATCGAGCTGTGGACCCGTGGCGAAGAGTATAACAACGACGTCTACATCCTGCCCAAGCACCTGGACGAGAAGGTTGCCAGCCTGCACCTCGAGCGTATCGGTGTGAAGCTGTCGCAACTGAGCAAGGAACAGGCAGACTATATCGGGGTTTCGGTCGACGGTCCGTTCAAGCCGGAACACTACCGCTACTGATTTCCAGTCGGATATTGGACGAGATAAAAGCGGGGCCAACACGGCCCCGTTTTTTTGTGCGATCAACTGCCAGGCAGCAGGATGTTGGCCGTTATGTCGCTTTCCGAAAGGTGCGAGGTGTTTTCAAGCGTCACGAGGATAATGTCGAATTCGCCGGGAACGTCGTCGACGAGAATGTAATCGCCGTTGGCATTGGTGCGAATGTCGAGTTGTCCGCCGATGTTGCTGCTGTGAATTCGGATTTCTTCGTTTGCCTCGTAGTCGGTGATCACCTTGGGGTCGTCCAGTGTGGACTTCGAGAATGTGAAGGTGTCCTTACCTGCTCCTCCGGTCATCGTATCAAGACCGTTGCCGGACCAGATGAAATCATCGCCGCTCCCGCCAAACAGGATGTCATTGCCGTCTCCTCCGAACAGACGGTCGCTTCCCAGTCCGCCCTTGACGACATCAGAGCCCGCGCCGCCAAACAGGAGGTCATTGCCGCCACCGCCGCTGACGGTATCGTTGCCGCCGCCACCTTCGATGGTGTCCTGGCCGCCATCGCCATTCAGCCTGTCGTTGCCGCCCTGGCCCTTGATCTTGTCATTGCCCTTGCCGCCGCTGGCACGATCCCGGCCTTTGCCGCCGTCGAGGGAGTCAAAGCCGTTGCCTCCGTTCAGGGTGTCGTTGCCCTGCCCGCCGGAGAGCGTATCGAACCCGTCGCCGCCGCTTGCGGAATCCGCGCCGGACCCGAGGTTGATGGCGTTTGCGTTTGAATCGCCCTGAACGCGGTCGTTTCCGTCTCCGGTTTCGACATTTTCAAAGCCGCGGAAGGTTGTGTCGTAGCCGCAGGATTCATCGATCGACGTGGCCGTTCCGGCGGTCATGTCGACGTCCATGTCGCAGGACGGCCCGACCCATGGGGTTGGCATCACAAGCCAGTCATTCCCCTGTCCGCCGTGCACGAAATCATCGCCGGGTGTCAGCCACCAGGTGTCATTGCCTTGGCCCAGCCGCCCTTCGTCGTCGGTGAGCCAGCCCATTGCGGCGTCATCGCCCGTTGAGCCAAGCTCTCTCACCGGATCGCCCTGAACCCATTCGTTGGCAAAGTCGGAAAAGGCGGTGTGCCGCTCTGCGTCGGTGGTGGCATTGCGGAAGTCCTCGCTCGCCGCAATCAGGGTTGTGATGTCGCTGTAGGTTTCGGCGGCGTGGCCGAACTCGCAGGCCCATGTCGAGAATGTCGGGTGCCAGAACTTGCCGTAGTAGATGCTTCCGCCGGTCGGATTGCCGTCACCGTCAAGCGTGAGATCGTTGTTGAAGTAGAGCTCTAGGCTTGGGCCGCTGGGCAGGTCGATAAACAGGAGGGTATCGTTGATGGGGGTCAGTATCGCATCCGAGGCCACGAATTGATCGAAGATGAGTTTCAGGCTGGGTTCGGGAATGGTCGCGTAGTGTCGGTAATACATGGCAATATCCTGATCTGAGAAATTTCCAAAATCCTGCCGCAGGGCCTGTTGCAAATCAAGTAAGAGGGTTGTGATGATGCAGGGGAGGGGCGGTTGCCCCTTGTTTTATTGACCCTAGGTCACCTTGGGCATGGGGGAAACCGGCGGGATTTTTCCCTTTGTGGGTCGGGGTGGAATGTCTAACCTGCTTGCGAACCACGGGGTTCGGGAACTTTTTGCGGGGGCACCCGCCACAAGGGAGAATTTGAAATGGGCAAACGCGACGATCTTATCGCGAAATATGCGGACGACCTGAAGAACAAGTGCGGCATGGAGCCGGACATGGATCTGCTGACCAAGGTGACCATTGGGTGCGGTCCGGCGATCTACAATGATGATGCCTCGACCGTTGCGGCAACGCAGGAAAGCGAGCTTGAGACCGTCAAGAACAACTTCCTTGTGAAGAAGCTGGGCCTTGCGGATGGTCCGGAGCTGATGGATGCGATCAATTCGGTGATCGAGACCTATGGCCGTTCGGAGCGCAACAAGTATCGTGCGGTTGTCTACTACATGCTGACCAAGCATTTCGGCAAGGAAGCCATCTACGGCTGAACCGGCGATCCGGTTTCTTGAAGCAGCGCCCGCTTTGGTTAAGCGGGCGTTACTTATTTGGGAATGTTTCTAGATACTTGGTGTTTGCCGCGAGGGTGGGGAATGCGGTATCAAGGGACAAGTCGCGCCAGGATGGCCAGACCCTGAATATCGGTTCACGTGTGGTGAGTAGGGAGCACGTGGGGGAACGGGGGATCTGGCCGGTGCCGTCGGACGGACCCCCGTTCACAGTTTCAGAGCAGCGTAAGAACCAGCCCCATCAGGGTGCAGCCAATGGTGGCGTAACCGCCGTCGATCAGGATCAGCGCGCGAGGACGGCCGGCAAAGCTGTAGTTGGTCGCGATCCATGGCGTGGCCAGGAACAGGCCGATGCCAAGCCCGCCGATCAGGCCTGCGCCGGGCGAGGCGATACCACCAAGGGCAAAGACGTGGCGCATCATGCCAGCGACAAAGATCGCGCAGATAAAGGCCACGATATAGGGCAGGGCGCCTGAATTGGGCGGGCGGCCGTTTTCGTCGGGGGTGATGCCGGCGGCCTGCATCCACGGGCGGCCAAGGGCCATGTACCAGACAGCCCCAAAGACATAAGAGGCGATGGCCGCCGCGATAACCGAAATGAATTCCATGATCGTCTCCTGCTGCGCATGTTCAGGCACAGTATGGCGGAGGATCAGGGATTTGCCTACAGGCCGCCCATGTCGCAGATGATCTGCCATTCGGCTTCGGTGACGGGTTGCACCGAGAGGCGGGAGTTCCTGACCAGCACCATTTCGGTGAGGCGGGGATCGGCCTTGATCATGTCAAGCGAGACGGGATTGGGCACCGGTTCCACCGCCTTGATGTCCACGCATTCCCAGCGCGGATCGTCGGTCTTGGAGTCCTGATGCGCCTCGGCGATGACCTCGACAATGCCGACCACGGATTTCTCTTTCAGGGAATGATAAAAGAAACCGCGGTCGCCGATCTGCATCTCGCGCATGAAATTGCGGGCCTGATAGTTGCGCACGCCGTCCCATTCTTCGCCGGCGTCCCCGTTGGCAACCTGCTGGTCCCAGCTCCAGGTGTTGGGTTCGGATTTGAACAGCCAGTAGCGCATCAGCCGATCACCTTGTTCCACGGGATCAGTTCGACCGAGGCAAAGAGATCGGCCTGTTTGTAGGGATCGTTGGCGGCCCAGTCCTGCGCCTCTTCCAGCGACATGTTCAGGACGATCAGCGAGCCGCACATCTCGCCGTTCTCATTCAGGAACGGGCCCGCCATTTCAACGGCATCGGTGGATTTGAGATAGGCGACGTGGGCGTCACGGTTGGCCTTGCGGATCTCAAGGGCGCCGGGTTTGTCCTTGGCGATCAGGGCGATTTTCATGGGTGTTCCTCCTTGGGCGGGCGTGAGAGCAGAAGCTCCATCGCCTGTGTAATGGCCAGTTTTCCGTCAATCAGGGCGGTGACGGCCTGAGTGATCGGCATGTCGATTTCAAGATGGGCAGCGCGGGCGGTGACGGCGCGGGCGGTGGCGGCGCCTTCGACGGTGACATTCGGGTCGAAGGCTTCTTTGCGGCCAAGCGACAGGCCGAACCGGTAGTTTCGGGACTGGACCGAGGTGCAGGTGAGCGTGAGGTCCCCAAAGCCCGAGAGACCGGCCAGCGTATCGGGGCGGGCCCCAAGCGCGCGGGCCATGCGCTGCATTTCGGCATAGCCGCGGGTCATCAGGGCGGCGCGGGCGCTTTCGCCAAGGTTTGCGCCCATAGCGGCACCGCAGGCGATGGCGATCACGTTCTTGAGCGCGCCGCCAAGTTCGGCACCGGTGGTATCGGTGGTGCGGTAAATGCGCAGGTTGGGTGTGGTCAGCGCCTGTTGCAACTGTTGGCCAACGGCATCGTCTTCGACTGCGAGGGTGAGGGCGGTGGGCAGGCCGCGCGCGATGTCGGCGGCAAAGCTGGGGCCGGTCAGGATGGCGGGCGTGGCATCGGGGGCGCAATCGCGGATCACCGCGACGGGGCCAAGTTCGGTTTCCAGCTCCACGCCCTTGCAGCACGCCACGAGCGTGTGGTGGTTCAGGGTGGGGTTTTCGAGCAGGAAGCCGCGCAGTTTCTGCATCGGCACGGCAAGCAGGATGGTGTCAGCCAGCGCCGCGCCGATGTCGTGGGTCACGTGCAGTGTTTCGGGAAAGGCGGCATCCGGCAGGCGGCGGGTGTTTTCCCGCGCGGCGGCCATTTCCGCGACGTGATCCCTGTCGCGTGCCCAAAGGGTGACGGGGGTGCCGGTACGGGCAAGCGAAATGGCAAGGGCGGTTCCGAACGCGCCTGCGCCGATCACGCTGATGCTCATGCCTTGGCCCCTTTCTTGCCGCTGCCCAGAAGGGCGGGCGCTTTCTTGTCGAGCGGCCAGCGCGGGCGGGCCACCAGTGTCAAGTCATCTGACAACCCCTGACGCAGACGTTCAAGCCCCGCATAGGCGATCATCGCAGCATTGTCGGTGCAAAGCGCAAGAGGTGGCGCGGTGAAGGTGACGCCGTGTTCGGCGCAAAGCGTCTCTAACCTTGCCCGAATGGCGGTATTTGCGGCCACGCCACCGGCCACGGCCAAGAGCGGCTGGGCAGGGTTTTCGGCAAGGTATTCCACAAGGGCGCGGCGGGTTTTCTCGGCCAGAACATCGACAACGGCGGCCTGGAACCCGGCGCAGAGATCGGCGCGGTCCTGTTCCGTGAGTCCGCCCTTTTCGGCGATCACGGCATCGCGGGCGCGCAGCAGCGCGGTTTTCAGGCCGGAGAAGGACATGTCACATCCGGGTCTGTCCAGCAGGGGACGCGGGAAACGGAACTTTTTGGGATCGCCCTGTTCGGCGGCTTTCTGGACCGAGGGACCACCGGGTTGCGGCAGGCCCAGCAGGCGGGCGGTCTTGTCGAAGGCCTCGCCCGGGGCGTCATCGATGGTGCCGCCAAGGCGCGAGAAATCCTCGGGACCGCGGGCGATCAGGAACTGGCAATGCCCGCCGGAGACCAGAAGCATCAGGTAGGGAAAGGCCACCTGATCGGTCAGGCGCGGGGTCAGGGCATGGCCGGCAAGGTGGTTCACGCCAACCAGCGGCAGGCCAAGACCGGCGGAAAGGCCCTTGGCGCACATGACACCGGAAAGCACACCGCCGATGAGGCCGGGGCCGGCGGTGACGGCAATGGCGGTGACGTCCCTGAGGGCAAGGCCCGAGGCGGCGAGGGCTTCTTCGACACAGATGTCGAGTTTTTCGGCATGGGCGCGGGCGGCGATTTCGGGGACGACACCGCCGAAATCGGCGTGCAGCTCGGTCTGGCCGTGGACGATAGAGGCGAGGATTTCCGGGTTGCCGTCTGCATCGGCGCGGATGATGGCGGCGGCGGTATCGTCGCAGCTGCTTTCCAGACCAAGGATGATTGTCTCGTTGTTCATGACCAATGCCGTTGCGCGGGTGTTCACAGGCAGGTAACACCGAAAGGTGCCCTGAACAATGCTGGCCGTTGCAATGACTTCTGATCTCACCCTTCTGATGACCCGGCCGATGGCGGCGTCCGAAGCCTTTGTCGAGATGTTGCAGCAGGCGGGTGTTGATCTGAAGGTGGTGATGTCCCCCGTGCTTGAGATCGTCCGCCGGGATGTGACCCTGCCTTCGGACCTTGCCGGGGTGGTTTTCACGTCGAAGAACGGGGTGGCCGCGGTGGCGGGGCGGGATTTGCCTTGCTGGTGCGTGGGTGATTCCACTGCTGCGGCTGCGAAAGAGGCCGGATGGCGGGCGGTGTCGGCAGGGGGCGATGCAGAGGCGCTGTACCAGCGGATTTTGGCCGATGCGCCACGGGGGCCGCTGCTGCATGTTCGCGGTGAACACGCGCGTGGAAATCTGGCAGAGCGGCTGAGCGCGGCGGGGATCGAGACGCGGGATGTGGTGGCTTATGCGCAGGAGGCGCGGGCGCTGACAGATGAGGCAAAGCGCCTGTTGATGCGGGAAAACCCCGTTGTTCTTCCCCTTTTTTCGCCGCGAAGTGCCCAGCATGTTGTTTCACAGGGTCCCTACACGGCACCGTTACAGGTGGTTGCCATCAGTGACGCCGTGGCCGAAGAGGCGGCGGGCTTGCGGGGGCAGGGAATAGAGATTGCCAAGACGCCGGATGCGGTGTCGATGGTTGCGGCGATAAAACACTTTGCAGATGCAGCGTGCCGCATTGAGAGTGGAACCGGCAGGGCCTAAGTTCAGACAGGCATTTGCAGAACGAAACCGGATTCGAAAGGGTAAAGGCGCGTGGCCAAGTCAGACGAAACCGACAAGCCGACCGAGGCTCAGACCGAAGAGGGTGCCAAGGCACCGCAAGAGACCGTGGATGCGGAGGTCTCGGAAGAAACGGACGCTCCGGAAGACAATGTAGAAGAGGCCGTTGAAGACGCGGTGGTTCTGGATGAACCCGGGGCAGATGAGGCTTTGTCGGACGACACTGAGGAAGCGGCCGACGAAGACGGGGATGAGGTGGCGGAAGACGCCGAGCCTGAACCCGAGCCCGAGGTCGAGCCGGTGGCAGAGGTTGCCGAGACGCCCGCGCCGGTGATCGAGGAAAAGAAGGTTGGCTTTGTGCCCGTGGTTCTTGGCGGCGTTGTTGCGGCGGCCCTTGGCTTTGGTGGTGCAACCTATCTGAGCACGCAGGGCATTTTGTTCGGCGCACAGGATGATGGCGCAGTCGAGGCGCTGGCGGCGCGCGTTGCCAAGCAGGACGATCTGATCGCCGCGTTGCAAAGCAACCAGGACAAGCTGAGTGCTACGGCAGACCAGGCGCTTTCGACGGCGGCGGGTGCCAATGAGGCAGCGGTGCGCTTGCAGGGGCTTTCGGACCGGATCGAGACCGTGGCCAACAATCTTGTTGTGCTTGAGACCCGTGTGGTGGATGCCGAGAAACGCCCGATGACCGAGGGCCTTTCGGCGGCAGCGGTCGAGGCCTATGAGCGCGAGGTTGAAGACCTGCGGGCGATGGTTGCGGCACAGCTGGAAGAGGCCAAGTCGCTCAAAGCCAATAGCGAGAAGACCGCGCAGGCCACCCTTGGGCAGGCTGCGTTGACGCGAGTTGTGGCGGCGCTGGATGCCGGGGCCGCCTATCGCGGCGCGCTGACCGAGCTGGCAAGTGTCAGCGGTGTCGCCATTCCGGCCGCTTTGACGGATTATGCCGACGAGGGCGTGCCGACCCTGACCAAGCTGGTCGAGGATTTCCCGGATATTGCCCGCGAGGCGCTGGCGGATGCCCGCAAGCAGGAAGAAAAGGCCAGCGGCGCAGGCCGCCTTGGCCAGTTCCTGAAGTCCCAGCTGGGTGCTCGTTCGACCACACCGCAGGAAGGCGAGGATGCCGATGCGATCCTGTCCCGCGCCGAAGCGGCGGTGAAAGAAGGACGTGTTGCAGCGGCGCTTGAGGAGTTGGGCCAGTTGCCCGAAAGCTCGCAGGCGCTGATGGCGGGATGGGCTGAAAAGGCCGCCGCCCGTGTTGCCGCGATGGACGCTGTCGAGACCCTGGCGCAAAGCCTGAATTCGAATTGAAGGACACATGATGCTTTGGTCCCTGATTAAAATCCTGTTGTTCGTGGCCGCAATTGCCGGTCTGACCTATGGTGCCGGATACCTTATGGAGAGCGAAGGCGGTGTGATGATCACCGTGGCTGGCGTGGAATACACGCTTGGCCCGCTTCAGGCGGTGATTGCCTTGGTGGCGCTGGTGGCGTCCTGCTGGGTGCTGTTCAAGCTGGCCTCGTTGCTGGTGGCGGTGCTGCGGTTCCTGAACGGCGATGACACGGCCATCAGCCGCTATTTCGATCGCAATCGCGAAAAGAAGGGCTATCAGGCACTGTCTGATGGTCTTTTGGCGCTGGCCTCGGGGGAAGGGCGCGTGGCGATGGAAAAGGCCCGCAAGGCCGAACGTTTTCTGCAGAAGCCCGAGCTGACCAATCTGCTTACGGCGCAGGCGGCGGAAATGTCGGGTGACAGCCACAAGGCGACCGAGGTCTATAAGAAGCTTCTGGCCGATGACAGCACACGTTTTGTGGGTGTGCGCGGGCTGATGAAACAGCAGCTTGTGGAAGGGAATACCGACAAGGCGCTGAAGCTTGCCGAGACCGCCTTTGCCCTCAAGCCGCGCCACGTGGAAACGCAGGATACGCTGCTCAAGTTGCAGGCCGAAGATGGTGACTGGAAAGGCGCGCGCGAGACGCTGGGTGCCAAGCTGCGCTATGGTTCGGTGCCCCGCGATGTGCACCGTCGCCGCGATGCGGTTCTGGCGCTGTCCGAGGCGCGGGATATCGTGGATGAGGACGCCAGCGTCGAAATGCGTGAAAAGGCGATCGAGGCCAACAAGCTGTCGCCCGATTTGATCCCGGCGGCCGTGATGGCGGCCAAAGGCTATATCGAACAGGGCAAGGGGCGCGCCGCGACCAAGCTGTTGCGCAAGGCCTGGTCGGTGCAACCGCATCCGGATCTGGCTGCCGCCTTTGCCGCGATCGAGCCCGAGGAAACCCCGGCCAAGCGGGTGATCCGCTTCCGCAACCTGATCAAGGGTGACGAAAGCCATGCCGAGGCGATGATGCTGATGGCCGAGTTGCAGATTGCCGCCGAGGATTTCCCCGCTGCGCGTCGTGCGCTGGGCGATCTCTACGAGAGTGATCCGACCACCCGTTCGCTGACCATCATGGCGGCAATCGAGCGTGGTGAAGGGGCGGATGACGCGGTTGTCAAAGGCTGGTTGGCCAAGGCGCTGACCGCGCCGCGCGGCCCGCAGTGGGTGTGTGACAATTGCCATCACATCCATGCCGAATGGACACCGGTCTGTGGCAACTGCAACGCCTTTGACACGCTGACGTGGACGGCACCGCCGGCCTCGGACGTGATGAGCGCGACCGGCGTGGAAATGCTGCCGCTGATCGTGGGGGCTCTGGAAGACAAGAGCGACGAGGCCGAAGACGAGGATCTGATCGACGCCGAGGTTGTCGAAGCAGAGGAAACCCCGGAAGACGACACCCCCGAGGTGCAACCGGGCTACGTGGAAAAATAACGCTTTTCCACCACGTCGCGGGGTGCTATTAGCCCCGCGCAAGTGCCTCAATAGCTCAGCTGGTAGAGCAGGTCCTTCGTAAGGACAAGGTCGGGGGTTCGAGTCCCTCTTGAGGCACCACTTCAAGAAAAAAATCTATATAAAACAATATTTTGACGTTAGATGATTGGCATAGACCACCTTTCTGTCCACCCTTTGATACGCTGTGATTTCTCAGTATCCGAGAGATCTGTCCAAAACGCGCTCCTTCAGACGAACCCAAAAGTTCACGCATGTAGCTCAGTCATCGAAACAAGCTGTACGTTCTCCGAGTACTTCACCCCACTTGAGTGAAGGCACCTGGCCTACGCCGATCGAAG
>NZ_JANDJO010000016.1 GCF_024331145.1 Shimia sp. CNT1-13L.2
CGCCGCCGGTGAAGGGGGTTCTAAGCATAACACCAAACCTCCGCAAGCGCTTTTTTCAACTTTCACACAAAAAATTCAAACATCCTTAAAAATAAGGCGCATTGGGATTTCAGAGCCTGTGTTTACGCCTCTGCCCCCATGAAAATTGCGGGGCTCAAGTCGCATGTTCTGCCCAAATCGCCAAGGAAGCCGCCGATTCACCGTTTCCTGGAGGGGAATCCATGAATCATTTCCCGGAATCGCCGGCGACTCGGGGCGATTATTTGTTCGAACGCCCCACGTAGCCCGCGAGCACCTGGAGAATCTTGTATGCCGTTCCGGCATCGTTGCCGACTACCGCCAGGAATTCTTCCTCACCCAGACGCAGGGCCTTGAGGTCACTGCGCACATACATGTCGAGCGCACGCTTCTCTTTGCGCACCAGCGCCAGTTCCCCGACCAAAGTGCCCGGACCGGCCACCGCGATGACATCACGCCGCCCGGCATCGTCACTGAACAGCATTTCAGCTTCGCCCTCGAGAATGAGGTAGGCACCATCAGCGGCGTCATCCCCGCGATGGAACACGTAACCACCGGCCGGTGCCTCGAACCATTGCGCACCAAACGCCAAAAGGCGCAGCTGCTTGCGTCCCAATCCTGAAAACAGATCTGTCGAGACCAACGCCCGCATCTTCTTTTTCAAGTCGGCACTGGCCGCGTTGTCGTCGGTTTCCGAAGACATACCACCGCTGTCCTTGATCCGTCCGTGTTCGATCTCGACGGTGAGGTCGAACTCTTCCGGCTGGGCATGTGTTTCTTCCAGGAACAGGATCGTGGAGTTCGGGAGCAGCTTGCGGATGTTCCGGATGATCTCGCGGCATTCCTCCGGATCGTCCATCGCCAGACAGCCATCCAGGATCAGGACGTCAGGGCGCTTGACCGCCGCCCGCCCGACCGACAGGGGTTCGACAAAGGCCGACGGGAGACCGGCGCCACCGATCCCGGTCGGAACCGTGAACAGAAGTTCGGCCACGTTTGGCTTCAGCCCTTCATCAATCAGGACACGCGCCACGACATCGCGGATCTGCTCTCCCTTGCCACCGGAACTTGTGGAAAGGGTGCCATAAATCGCGTTCTCAAGCACACTCAGCCCGGGAGAGAAGGTGTTTTCGTTCAGAGGCTCGAAGGAGTCCGAAACCCAGCCTTCCAGCTTGACGCGCTGTTGATGGCGCAGATCAAGGATCATGTCCTTCAACTCGTCCGAGAAGGCCGGGCCGATCTGCTCGGCCGAAACCTCGAAGGGAAGCGTCAGCATCTTGATCTGATCTTCGTGGTCCAACGCATCCAGCCCGTTTTCCCGGCTTTTCTGGACGAGGTCGACCTTGGTACGGAAATCATCCGGATCAAGGCCAAGGCGTCGGAACAGCGGGTGCTCGGTGCCGTCGACGCCGAAGGTGAGGTTCAGCATCTCGATCACTTCCTGCGACAGACGCAACATACCCGCCGACAGCCCGATTTCGTTCAGCAAGTCGAGAAAGTCGCTGACCGTGGAATGGCCATAGTCGATGGCATCCGTCTTGGGTGTCGCGAAGAACAGGTTCGCCGACACTGGCAAAGCAGGGTTGTAGACTTCGGGGTCAAAGCGGAAATACGCCTTGTCCAGCCCCTCCTCACGCAGCGCCTCCAAGACCTTCGGGCGCAAGGCGACAAGCATTTCCGCCAGTTTGGGGTGATCAACCTGCTGGAACGTCTGATCAAGCCCACGACGGAACATCGCGTTTCCGGATCCGATTGCCTCCATCACCTGAAGCCACCAGTCCCGCACATCCGCACGGGTTTCGCCACCCGCGATCTGGGGATTGACCCAGTCGGCGTACCAGGCATCCGTACTGTTGCCCGAGCGTTCGGACTCCACCGCGCGGTGCTGTTCCTTGGCCTGTTTGTCTTCAGGGACCTCCAGCGGCCTTACCGGTGTGCTGCGCAGAGGCATCATCACGTTGTCGCCAAAGCTGCCCTCGAAAACATAAGGGGTCATCTCGGCATAGCCGACACGTGTGGAAATCACCATCTGGTGCAGCTTGTTGAGGTCCTCGCCCCCGATACTCACACTGCCCGAGACCGGGACAACCTCGCGCGTGAACAGATCAGCGAGAGCGCGCCGTTCTTCCTGATCCGCGGCCGAGACAGCAACCAAGGTCCCTTTCGGCACATGTTGGGTGATTTCCTCCAGGACCGCGTCGCCATTGTGATCGACAACCGTCACGTTGCGCAGGTCGATATCTCCATCCAGATGGGGGATGTCTTGGGGTCCTTCATCAAAGAGCTCTTCATCCACCATACCCTGCGGATTGAAACGATCGATGATCAGATGCCAGCGTAGCGACAGGTCCTGAACGCGGTTGTAGTAGTTCAGGAGTTCCTTCCACGGCGAGGACAGATCCTTGTAAGCCGCCAGCGCCGCGACAAGCGCGCCAACGGAAACCTGCCCCTTGATGGCGAGATAGCCACCAATCGAATAGAAGAACAGCGGCGTCAGCTGGTTGATGAAGTTGTTGAGGAACTTCATGAAGAATTTCTTCTTGTAGATCGTCAAGCGGATGTCGAACAACGTGCCCAGACGCCGTGTGATGATCAAAAGGCGGTGACGCCAGCCCACGTTCGAGCGCAACGTGGGGGCACCGGACGCGGTTTCGCCGATTTCAGCAGCGAGGTGACGTACCTCCTTGATGCGCTCCTTGTTGTAGAGGTTGATTTCACGCTGCAACTTAGGGATCAGCCAGGCCTGCAGGGGGATCAGCGCACAGGCCGCCACCCCGAACCAGAAACTTTGCAGGAACAAAAAGGCAAGGATGGTGAGCATCTGACCAGCCTGAAGGACCGGCAGGCTGATCGCGTCGCCCATCATGCCGCCCATCGGCTCTGCCTCGGAGGTGATCATCGAGACCATCTCGCCCTGCGAAGTCCGCTTGAGGTAAGGTTGCGGGAAACGCATGATCCGGGAAATCAGCTGGAACCGGAAACGGCGCAACATCCGCTCGGACAGGATGCCTTTGAGCGTATTGATGCGCATCTTCGTGAGACCATGCCCCAACACGGAAATCAGGAAAGCACCGCACAGCAGCATCAGGAAGGTGACCTGATCGAATTCGCGATCAAGCCACTCGACGTAAATGAACGACTGATCCGACGAAATCGCATCGTTGATGATGCGCTTGGGCAGTTCAAGCGTCAGATACAAAAGAGGAAACAGACAAGCCGTCAAGATCAGAAGAAATAGCTGATCCCGTTTCGAATACTTCCAAATAAAGGAAAAAAGTGAGCGTTCTATGACTGAAACTCCTGTGCCTCCCGGCCGGTGAATTGCCGACCTGTCGGGATATCGAAATCATGCTATCAATCCGCAAGGTGCCAAATCAAGCACTTGCCGTAACGTCCCCGCGTGTGTTTCGGCGCGCCAGCGCACAGGGTGTTTGCACCCCTATCACATTCCCGCTAGTCTTTCCCGCGTAACCGCTCTTCAAATGTGAGTTCCTGATGGACGGCACCCTGACTGTTCTGCTGTTATTGGCACTGATGCAAATCAAGCATCTGTTTGCCGATTTTTTCATGCAGACACCTTGGATGCTGACGGATCGTGAACGGTACATACACATGGGGCGTGCCGTACATGCAGGCATTCACTGCGTGTTTTCCATCCTTATCTTCTGGGCCTTCGGCACCTCGGCTGTCTGGATTGCCATTCTTGTTCTGTTTGAATGGGTGACGCATTTCCATATCGACTTCTGGAAAGCCAGCACCGGCGTCAAGAAGGGCCATACTCCAGCCGATGCCGCATTTTGGCGTGCGATGGGCACAGATCAGGCCCTTCACCATCTGACCAATATCGGGATGGCCCTCGTCTGGTACCTCTACGCGAACTGACCGCCGAACTCCGCGTCGGCCACCGCGGTAATGATACTTTCTGCCGACACGACGAACACACGCGCGGTCCGCACGATACCGTTTTCATCCCTCTGCCGTGGCAAGACCGCCAGTTTGAGTTTTACTCCCACTGGAACTGGTGCCATGAAGCGTACCTTCAGGCTCTCGATGGAACCGGCCTTCAATCCGCGATCCAATGCGGCCTCAATAACGCCCGCAAAGAACATGCCCGGCACGACAGCGCCATCCAGCCCGACCAGACGGGCCGCCCTGTCATCGACATGGATAGGGTTGGAATCATTTGCCAAGTCAAGATAGTGCCTGACAGCATCCGCCGCGAAAGCGGAGGTTTCGAACCAGATCATCTCGGGATGTTTCTGCCGTTCGGTAAACGCCGCTCCCTTGAGGTTCACCATCACCTCGGGAGGAACAAACTTCAAACGCGTTTGCATCTCTCCGGCGGGCTCTCCCGCGACGGACCATCGAAAATCGAAAACGCGCCCCGAAGACACCTCGGGTGTTGCGACCTCAAGGGTCAGGGTGTCATCCGGCCTGAGCGAGCGCAAAACCCGAAAAGACTGGGCCTCGTGAACAACGCCCTGCCCTTGCGGCGGTACCATCTTTGCGGCCACCTCCTGCAAGCCCGGATGCCCCAGAAGAAGCGCGGGACTTGTCAGGGGAACGGGCTGCGCCCCATCAAGCATGTCGTTCAGAAGGGACGACAGGGCCGCAACGGCCTCGGCGTTTATCCTGACTTCCGAAAGCGTCAGGGCCTCAGCCATCGAAACGTTTCAGAATGACCGAGGCGTTCACACCGCCAAAGGCAAGCGAATTGGACATCACCGCCCCAGTGTCGATCGCGCGCGCCGTGTTGGCCACGGGATCAAGCCCGATTTTCGGATCAATTTCATTAAAGTTGATCGTAGGCGGGGCCGTCTGTTCCATCAGCGCCTTGGCCGCGACGATCAGTTCAATCGCGCCAGCCGCCCCAAGGGAATGGCCGTGAACCGGCTTGGTCGAGGAAATCTCGACACCTTCAAGATCGGCGCCAAAAACTTCGCGCAGGGCGCCGGTTTCCGTCACATCATTGGCAACCGTTCCGGTGCCATGCGCATTCACATAGCCGATGTCCGACGATTGCAGACCGGCATCCTCCAGCGCAAGCTGCATGCACTTGGTGGCGCGCTCTGGATCGGGGCGCAAGAGGTCTCCGGCATCGGAGTTGGTTCCAAACCCCGCGATTTCGCACAGGATCGTGGCACCGCGGGCCTCGGCACTTTCCAGCGTTTCAAGCACAAGCACCCCAGCGCCCTCGCCAAGGATCATCCCGTTGCGATCTTTCGAGAACGGGCGGTTCTTGTCTGCGGTCATCACACGCAGCAGTTCCCAGACGCGGAACACACCATTCACCAGACAAGCCTCGGACCCCCCAGCGATACACCGCTCCATCGCCCCGCCCTTGATAAGCTGATAGGCAAGCCCGACACCCTGACTTCCGGAAGAACAGGCCGTGGACGGGCAATAGATCGGTCCCTTGGCGCCAAACTCCATGGACACCCACGAGGCGGACGCGTTGTTCATGATCTTCGGCACCGACATCGGATCAAGCCGCATGGAGCCGTCTTTTCCGAAAGCGAGATAGTTGTCATCCAGCGTCTTGGCGCCGCCAAACCCCGAGCCGATCACGACGCCGCACCGGTCATCAATGTCGTCACTCTCAAGGCCCGACTGGGCAATCGCTTCCCTCGCGGCGTGAACCGCATAGCTCGCGACGGGGTCGCGCATCCGGTGGCCGGACTCTGCAAGCAGCTGTTCAAGGTCTTCCGCGGTCAGCGCCGCAGCTGTTCCGACCCGCTGTTGCGGGAGATCGGGAAAATCGACCGGACGCACACCTGATTTGCCGTTAACCGCTCCCTGCCAGAGTGCATCGACACCCAGACCACAGGCGGAAACCGCCCCCATTCCCGTAACGACAACACGTCTCACGCGGTTTCGTCTTTCCGGTGTTCCTCGATTTTGTCCTGCGCGAGGTCAAGAAGGTCTTGCACGGTTTCGACGTCGGTGAGTTCGTTGTCGACGGAAATGTAGACGCCGTATTCCTCTTCCAGCGCCATCAGGATCATCACGAAATCCGCGGATTGAATATCCAGATCCTCAAGGCGGCTCTGGGGTGTGATGTCGGAGATGTCGACCATCCCCTCACGTGCAACCAGTTCCAGAAGCTCTTGTGAAAGGTCGCTTTTTTCCGTGCCCATGTCTTTCCTTCCCTCGGCGGAACGGCGTCGAAATGTGACGCTCTTTTCCCGAGCTTAGGCAACCCCGCGGCATTTTTCCAGCAAGAACCGCGCGTCAAAACGACAAACCGTGCCCCGAGGGGCACGGCGAAAATCAACGTCGGTATTGCGTCGGTATCGTGACGGTATCGCGGAGGTGCGAAATTGCCTACATGCCGGGATCGACGGGCTCCGAGGCTGGCCCGCCACCCTCTTTCCAGTCGCTCAACCCGCCAAGGTTGAAGACCTCGCCATAGCCCATGTCCTTGAGCAGCTTGCCCGCAAGCGCGGCGCGACCGCCAGAGGCACAGTGCAGGATCACCGCGCGATCCTTCCGCAACTCGGGATCATGAAACTGGGTCGCGGGATCGGCACGGAATTCGAGCATCCCGCGCGGGATGTGATGCGAGCCCTGCGCCCTGCCCTGCATCTGCAACTCGGGCGCGTCACGCACATCCAGAAGCAAGGCACCTGCCTCGATCCTGGCCATCGCATCCGCCACGGAAATCCGCGGAACCGCGGCATTGGCCGCTTCCATCATCTGAGCCACGGTGAGGGCCATCACATCTCTCCTTTTGAATCTGTTTCATTCACCCTAGCGGGCAACGGACAGGTTGCAAGGCAGAGGAGATGAAGTTTGGGTGAACGAGTGCGAGGTGCCAGCAGCTAAAGCCCCCAAGCCGACATGCGAGGCAACAGCCTTTCAACTCTAACCGGATCACAAAGTGATCCGGATCGCACCCGACCCCGCCCCCCAGGGCGGGTGCGATTTTGCGACGGTGCGAGAAACAAGACGCCTTGAGAGAACGTGAGGTCGCGTCTTGCCTTGAGCCACCCTCGGGGTCGGGCGCGATCCTGCCGCCATCAAGACATCGAAAAGGTTGAAGACCCGCCTGACTAAATCAGCACTTCAACTTGACTTGAACCATCGCAGGGCGCTCGGACCTGCCCTGGAATTCAAAGATTGTGCCCCCTACGTGGGTCGCCTTGCAGCCAGTGATCTCCTTGGCAGCACGAACGGCTTGTTCGATACGGACATCACGCTTTTTACCATGCTTAACGTCCAGCATCACAACGGTCGCGCCGCCTTTCTTGACGATCGTGGCCGGAATACCATCGACTTCACCCTTCATATCAGCAGCACTGGCAGCTGCTGACATGGACACGGCTGCAATGGTTGCAATCAACGTGGAACGGAAAAGGTTCTTCATTGTAAAGGCTCCTGATTTCTAAGGAAAAATTTAATCAGGAGCCTTTGGAAATTCAAGCGTTAAAGTTGAATATCAATCATCCATCTTCAACGCAGAGATGAACGCTTCCTGCGGGATGTCGACCTTGCCGAACTGGCGCATTTTCTTCTTACCCGCCTTCTGCTTGTCCAGCAGCTTGCGTTTCCGCGTGGCGTCGCCGCCGTAACACTTGGCGGTCACGTCCTTGCGCATCGCCGAGAGGGTCTCACGGGCGATAACTTTGCCACCAATCGCCGCCTGGATCGGGATTTTGAACATGTGACGCGGGATCAGGTCCTTGAGCTTTTCACACATGGCACGGCCCCGCATCTCGGCGCGGTCGCGGTGGACCATGGTCGAAAGCGCATCCACCGGCTCGTCATTCACGAGGATCGACATCTTCACCAGGTTGTCCTGACGATAGCCCGTCATCTGGTAGTCGAAGGAGGCATAGCCCTTGGTGACCGATTTCAGACGGTCGTAGAAATCGAAGACCACCTCGTTCAGCGGCAGGTCATAGACGACCATGGCGCGGCTGCCAGCATAGGTCAGGTCTTCCTGAATGCCACGACGGTCCTGACAGAGTTTCAGAACGTCACCCAGGTATTCGTCGGGCACAAGGATGGTGGCCTTGATGCGCGGCTCTTCCAGGTGGTCCACGTGTGTCAGGTCAGGCATGTCGGCGGGGTTGTGCAATTCGCGCATGGTGCCGTCACGCATGTGGATATGGTAGATCACCGAAGGCGCGGTGGTGATCAGCTCGATGTTGTACTCGCGTTCGATCCGGTCGCGGATCACCTCGAGGTGCAAGAGGCCAAGGAAGCCGCAGCGGAAGCCAAAGCCCAGCGCCGCCGAGGTTTCCATCTCGAACGAGAAAGACGCATCGTTCAGGGCCAGCTTGTCGATGGCGTCACGCAGGTCTTCGAACTCGGCGCTATCAACGGGGAACAGGCCACAGAACACCACCGGCTGGGCCGGTTTAAAGCCCGGAAGCGCCTCTTCGGTGCCGTTCTTATCGTTGGTGATGGTGTCACCGACGCGGGTGTCACGCACCTGTTTGATCGACGCGGTCAGGAAACCGATCTCGCCCGGACCAAGGCTGTCGATCATCTGCATTTCGGGGCGGAACACGCCGACGCGGTCCACATGGTGGATCGAGCCGTTCGACATGAACTTGACCTTCATGCCCTTCTTGAGCGTGCCATCCATGATGCGCACCAGAACGATCACGCCAAGGTAGGCATCATACCAGCTGTCGACCAGCATCGCCTTGAGCGGTGCGTCCAGCGCGCCTTCGGGCGCGGGCAGTTCCTTGACGATGGCCTCAAGCGTTTCGCGAATGCCGACGCCGGTCTTGGCCGAGACCTGGATCGCGCCGGTGGCGTCGATGCCGATCACGTCTTCGATCTGTTCGGCAACACGGTCACAATCCGAGGCCGGCAGGTCGATCTTGTTCAGAACGGGCACGATCTCGTGGTCGGCATCAATCGCCTGATAGACGTTGGCAAGGGTCTGAGCTTCCACACCTTGCGTCGAGTCCACCACCAGAAGCGAGCCTTCAACCGCCTTCATGGAGCGCGAGACTTCATAGGCAAAGTCAACGTGACCGGGGGTGTCGATCAGGTTCAACACATAGGTCTCGCCGTCATCGGCCTGATAGTCGATGCGCACGGTGTTGGCCTTGATGGTGATGCCGCGCTCGCGCTCGATGTCCATCGAGTCGAGCAGCTGTTCCTTCATGTCACGATCCTCCACCGTGCCCGTCTCCTGGATGAGGCGGTCAGCAAGGGTGGATTTGCCGTGGTCGATATGGGCCACGATCGAGAAATTGCGGATTTTGTTCAGCTCAGTCATAGTGGCGGGATATGGATTGGAAAGTGGATTTGGTCAAGGTGGGTTGGGCTCTGAAAACGCTTTATGTGGTCTTGGTCCTGATCGCGGCTGGCTGGGCCATGGATTTGACCTATGAATTCAGCGGGAACAGTGGCACGCCCCTGCCCTACATCGCCTATTGCGCTGTTCTGCTCGTCGGGGCGCTGCTGGGTGATCTTCTGAGGAAGTCAAAGGGCAAAGAGTAGCCCCCAAATTGCGTGCAACGCGGTTTTGCGTGTCTCGTCTCTCTCGGTCTCATGCTGATCGTTTAGCCCCGGACCCTGGGTAGGGTGGAGCACGGGCTGGTTGGTGCCTAACCCCTCAGTCGGTTTGCGGCGAGCGTGGACAGTGCCGCCATAGCGGCGGCGGTGAACAGGCAGAGCGGCAGGCCGCCGAGTTGGTAGCTGACGCCGGATAGCAGGGTGCCGAGCAGGCGGCCTGCGGCGTTGGACATGTAGTAGAAGCCCACGTCCATCGTCACCCGTTCCCCCGTTGTGAAGGCGAGGATCAGGTAGGAATGCACCGATGAGTTCACGGCAAAGACGAAGCCGAAAATCAGAAGCCCCGCCACGACGATGGGCGTGAGGCCCGGCAGGTCGGCCCAGACGGCGGCGGCAAGGGCCAGTGGGATCAGGGTCAGAACGCCAACCCAGACCACGGCCTTGTGTACGATCTCGGGCGTGGTGCTGGTCGCGGCCTTGAGGAGTTTTGGCGCAAGGCCCTGTACGAAACCATAAAGGATGATCCAGACCGCCATGAAGGTGCCGATGATGAAAAAGGCGGCGCGGTTGCCCTCTTCCGAGCCATCCGACAGGACGGCGTAGAAATAGATCGGGATGCCGACCACGAACCAGACATCCCTCGCGCCAAACAGGAACATGCGCGCGAGGCTGAGGCGGTTGACGTTCTGGTCCTTGGAGAAGACCTGGCTGAACTTGGCGGATTTCTTGCCTTGCGGCAGACCAGACGGCATGAAAAGCGCCACGCCGATCAGGATCACCGCCAGCACCGCAGCCATGACCCAGACAGAGGTCTGGAAGCCCCAGACGGCGAGCAGAACCGCCCCCAGCAGGAAGCCCACGCCTTTCACGGCATTCTTGGAGCCGGTAAGGATAGCCACCCATTTGAACAGCCCCCCCTCGCCTTCGGGGGCGAGCAGTTTCACGGCAGATTTCGCTGACATCTTGGCCAGATCCTTGGCCACGCCGGAAAGGCCCTGAACCACCATCACGAAGACCACCGAGGCCGCGAGGCTCCAGTTTGGGTCAAGCTGCGACAGCGCCACAAGGGCGACGATCTGAAGCCCCAGACCCGCATAGAGCGTCGATGTCAGGCCAAACCGCGCCGCCAGCCAGCCGGCGGACAGGTTGGTGACCACGCCCATGACTTCGTAGAGCAGGAACAGGTAGGCCAGTTGCACGGGCGAAAACCCGATGGTGTGAAAATGCAGAAGCACCAGCATCCGCAACGCGCCATCGGTGAGCATGAAAGCCCAATAGGCGGCGGTCACGGTGATATAGGCGGCAAGCCCCTCGGGTTTGGCCTTTGGGGATGGGGACGCGGGGGCTTGGCTCATGTCAGTCTCAGTTCATGCGTCGAAACTCGAGATCGCGCATGGCACCAACCGGGAACATGACAAGGCGGCTGCCTGTTTCATGCACGATCATGCAGCGTTCGAATTCGGGATCGTTGAAGGATTTCAGGATCAGGGCGGGACCATCCCCGTGGGCGCCATCGCAGGTCGGTGCCCATGTCATCAGGGAGGTGTCGGTGATGTTGTTGTTGTAGAACTCTTCGAGAACCCCGCCATAGACGAGGATCTGGTAGGCGGAATCCTGGGTTGACCCCCACATGCCCTGCAGCGCAGCCCGCCATGAGGCAAAGCCATCGCCCCCGCCAACCGAAAAATCCCGAATGGTCACGTCAGCCGTGAGACCGCTATAGCCCATCATGTCCCCAGTGATCGTCACCGGCGTGTTGGTGGGCAGCGGCATCAGCTGTTCCAGCATCCACATGGGTGTCGGATCGCCAGAATTGGCCACATAGCGCCAGCCGTCTGCATGGATTTCGCATTGGGCGGTCACGTCAAAGATATCACAATGGCTGAGCACGCCGCTGATGGTGTAGGGCTCGCCATGGGTGCCCGGCGCGGCCAGCGGTTCGGGGCGTGGGGGTTTACCTGGCGTTTCGGCGGTCAGGTTGAGGGTAAAGCTCTTTGCGTCCCCCACCTCCAGCTGCCGGAACTCGGACCGGTCATAGCCACGCGCGCCGCATTCCTTGTCACCGGCGATGGTGAAGGCCGCCGGAGAGGTGCAGAAGAAGTACTTTTCACCGGGCCAGGAATACACATCCGAAGTGACACGGTAATAGTAGTAGCGATTGGTCAGATCACTGCCTTCCACAACCGAACAGTCATACGGGGGGATGTTCCACCAGCCCTCGGACGTCCAGACGCCGCCATCATTGTAGCCGTAGGCAAAGCTGGCCTCGGCGTCGGTTTCATTACAGACCAGCAACTCGGCATGGGCCGGTGCAGCAAGAAACATGGCGGGCAGGATGAGGTAGCGGAACATCGGTGTCCCCTTTCGGCTTGGGTCAGAGAGATGCCACCACCATACGCGTCACATCCGCCAATCGCCAAGCATAGCCCCACTCATTGTCATACCAGGCATAGATCTTGACGTGAGTGCCGCCGATCACGCGGGTCGACATGGCGTCAACGATGGTCGAGCGTTCGTCGTTGGTATAGTCGCAGCTGACAAGCGGGCGGGTCTCGTACCCAAGGATGCCTTCAAGCTCGTTTTGCGAGGCCTGTTCGAGAAGTGCATTCACCTCTTCCGCGGTGGTTTCGCGCGAGACGTTGAAGACAATGTCGGTGAGTGACGCATTCAGCAGCGGCACGCGCACGGCATGGCCGTCGATCTTGCCATCGAGGTCGGGGAAAATCTGGATGATCGCCTTGGCGGACCCCGTGGTCGTCGGGATCAGCGAGTTCAACGCCGAACGGGCGCGGCGCGGATCCTTGTGGGCGCGGTCCACGATGGTCTGGGTATTGGTGACATCGTGGATCGTGGTGAACGACGCCTGTTCGATGCCAAGGTGCTCGCGGATCACCTGAACGACGGGGGCGATACAGTTGGTGGTGCAGGAGGCGGCGGTGACAACCTTGTGCGCCTCTGCGTCATAGATGTCATGGTTCACGCCATAGACGATATTGGCCACGTCGTTTTCCTTGACCGGGGCAGATACCACGACCTTTTTGACACCTGCATTGAAATAGGGCTGCAGCTTGGCATTGGTCTTGAAGGCGCCGGTGCAGTCGACAACAAGGTCGACGCCCAGTTCCTGCAAAGGCAGTTCTTCCAGCTTTTTCGTGGCTGTAAAGCGCATCTTCTGGCCGTCAATGGTGATGCTGTCCTCATCAAAGGCAAAGTCCGCGCGCCAGCGGCCGTGCACCGTGTCGAACTCGAGAAGGTGAGCATGCAGCTCGGCGTCGCCCATACCATCGTTCAGAAGCACGATTTCGGCATCGAGACCGAGATCAAAGAAGCTGCGGATCACCAGTTTTCCCATGCGGCCCAGGCCGTTGATGGCGATTTTGGTCATGTCAGTATCCTACGTTTTCGTTGTGTCGGGAACGTGTCCCGAAAGGTGTTCATGAAGAAGGGAACCAGCCCTTGGTGCGATTGGCAAAAGCCACCAGCGAGAGCATCACCGGCACCTCGACCAGAACGCCAACCACGGTGGCCAGCGCGGCGCCAGAGCCAAGGCCGAAGAGCGAAATGGCGACGGCAACGGCCAGCTCGAAGAAATTCGATGTCCCGATCAGCGCGCAGGGCGCGGCGACGTTGAACGGCACTTTCCACAGTTTCGCCGCGCAATAGGCGACAAAGAAGATGCCATAAGACTGGATCAACAGCGGGATCGCGATCAGCAGGATCACCAGCGGGCGATCCAGAATGACCTGCCCCTGAAAGCCGAACAACAGGACCACGGTGACCAGAAGGCCGGTGATCGAAAACGGTGCGACACGGGCCTTGAAGGCGTCGACCGCCGCCTCACCGCCCTGTTTCACAAGACGATTGCGGGTGATCAGGCCCGCGCCCAGCGGCAGCAGAACGTAGAGCACAACCGACAGGATCAGGGTTTCCCACGGCACGGAGATGTCACTCACGCCAAGCAGGAAGGCGACGATGGGGGCGAAGGCGAAGACCATCACCACATCGTTCACGCTGACCTGCACAAGGGTATAGGTTGCATCGCCGCGGGTGAGGTTCGACCAGACAAACACCATCGCCGTACAGGGGGCCGCGCCGAGAAGGATCACACCGGCCAGATAGGCCTGTGCGTCATCGGGCGGGATCAGCCCTGCGAAGACATAGTTGAAAAACAGAACCCCAAGCGCGGCCATGGTGAAGGGTTTGATCAGCCAGTTCACCACGAGCGTGATGACAAGCCCCTTGGGACGCTCGCCAATATGCGAGAGCGCGCCGAAATCGACGCCCACCATCATCGGGTAGACCATCGCCCAGATCAGCACCGCAACGGGCAGGTTGACCGAGGCCACCTCCAGCAAGGCCAGAAAGGCAAAGACGCCGGGGATAAGGCTACCAAGAACAAGGCCTGCAAAGATCGCCAGTGCCACCCAGAGCGACAACAGCCGCTCGAAGGTGCCAAGGCCCGCATCTGCTTGGGAAATATCGCTCATTCTGCCTCCGACAGGTTGGTGTTCTGGCCGATTTCGTCCAGCTGTTTCTGCAACGACAGCGTGTCGAGGGCGTCGATCGGCAGGTTCACGAAAATGGAAATCCGGTTGCGCAGCATCCGGTAGGTATCGTTGAAGGCAACCGCCACCTCGGCGGCATTGCCACCGTCCAGAGCCTTGACCGGATCGGCAACACCCCAGTGGGCCGACATCGGCTGACCGGGCCAGACGGGGCATTCTTCCGCGGCGGCCTGATCACAGACGGTGAAGACAAAATCCATCTCGGGCGCATCCGCCGTCCCGAATTCGTCCCAGGATTTGGACCGCGCAAAGCCGGTGTCGTAGTTCAGACGCTGCAGCAGCGCGAGGGTTTCGGGATGCGGTGCGCCAGAGGGGTGCGCACCGGCAGAGAAGCCTTTGAACCGGCCCATCGACTCGCGTTCGATAATGGCCTCGGCCATGAGAGAGCGCGCCGAATTGGCGTTGCACAGGAAAAGTACGTTATAGGTCTTGTCAGTCATCGGCCCGATCCTTTCAGCAGCTACAGGCAATGTCTTCGATCAAGGGCTGGCACAGATCGGGGCGGCCACCACAGCAATCCTGCAACAGGAAGCCAAGCAGACCACGCAGACCGTCGGTGTCAGCAAAGTAACGGATCGCCCTACCCTCGCGCGTTTTGCGCACAAGACCAGCGCCCAGCAGGACAGACAGGTTTGCGCTCATCGTGTTCTGGCGCACGTCCAAGGCCTCGGCGATTTCACCGGCCAGCATGCCCGCGTCGCCCGCCTCGATCAGAAGGCGAAACACATCAAGCCGCGTCGGTTGACTGAGGGCCGAGAAGGCGGAGAGGGCATTTGTCTTTTCCATATTTCATGATTTATTGAAATGTGATCTGACCCGCAAGCAGGGATTGCCCGATCTTGGTGAAAGTTTTGTGAAAGCCGATATGCACTCCAATCATTGACTGATCGGTTCACCTGCCTACATGATCTCTGACGCAACAGGAGTTTCATCATGCGGATCAATGCAGACTTTTCCCAACGTGTGGTCGTTCGCCCGGAAAACCGTGAATGGGTCAAATCCCCTGCCAACGGTGTCGAACGGATGATGCTTGACCGGATCGGCGAAGAGGTGGCGCGGGCAACAACGATTGTCCGCTTTGCCCCGGGGTCACAGTTTGATGCCCATACACATGGCGGCGGCGAAGAATTCTTTGTGCTGGAAGGTGTCTTTTCGGATGAAACCGGCGACTATCCGGCCGGCACCTATGTGCGCAATCCGATCGGCACGTCCCATACCCCGCACACAGACGACGGCTGTACGATTTTCGTGAAACTTCACCAGTTCGATGCCGATGATCAGGAGCAGTTTCACATCGACACCACCAAGGCCGATTTTCGCCCGGGAAGTGTTCCCGGCCTGTCGGTGCTGCCCCTGCATTCTGTTGCCGGTGAAAACGTTGCCCTTGTCCGCTGGGAGCCGGGCACGCGCTTCACCCGCCATCGCCATTGGGGCGGGGAAGAAATCCTTGTTCTGGAGGGTACTTTTCAGGACGAACACGGTGACTATCCCGCTGGCACATGGCTGCGCAGCCCGCATATGTCGGAACACACCCCGTTCTCAGAGGGTGGCTGCCTGATCTATGTGAAAACAGGGCACCTGACACCAGACGCCCTACCGGCCTAGCCAAAAACGTCCAGCGGGCGATCTTCGAACATGGTTTCCATCGAGAAAAACCCCGTGACGGTTTCAAGCTCGATCCCTGTGGTCAACCGCTTGTAGACACTGTCGTAGCCCGCCATGCCGCGGGTCACGACCTTGAGCATATAGTCCCAGTCCCCCCCGATCCGGTGCATCTCGGCAACTTCGGGGATACGGGCGACATGGGCGCGAAAGGCTTCTATCCACTCGTCGGAATGGGTGCGGGTGCGCACCATGACAAAGACCGTGAGATCAAGGCCAACCTTGCCCGCGTCCACACGACGACGGGTGCCCAGCAGCACTCCCGCCTCTTCCAGACGTTTCAGACGACGCCAGAGCGCATTCTGGGAGAGGCCGACTCGGTCAGCAAGCTCGCGTTGCGCCAGCGAACCGTCCCTTTGGGTGATGTCGAGGATACGACGATCAATTTGATCCAGTTTTTCCATCATCTTCGATCATGTGACACAAACTTTGTCAAAATTCAATCAAGCTCAACCAACATGCACCAGCAATCCACCCATAGTGTTGCGCCACATCACTCACGGAACACGAAAGGTGCCCTATGCCGTCCACGACCTCGCCACTCACCCGGTTCAGAAACACCCTTCAGGGTGAGGCTGATCCGATCGCATCCCTGGTGGCCGGGCAGATCGGCAAGGGCACCTTCATCGAAACCCCTTGCGGGCGCAAACCGCTGATTTACGCGGATTATATCGCGTCGGGCCGCCCGCTGCGGCAGGTCGAAACCTTTGTGATGGAAGACATTCTGCCCTTCTATGCCAACAGCCACACCGTCGATTCCCACTGCGGCGCGACCATGACCAACATGCGCGAAGAGGCCCGCGAGGTGATCGCGACGCATTGTGGCGGCAACACGGATGAACACGCGGTCATCTTCAGCGGTTCGGGCGCGACCTCGGCGCTCAACCATCTGGTGCATTTGCTGGGCCTGCGGGATGCAGCCCAGCGGGGCGAAAAGACCTTTGTTCTGATTGGTCCTTACGAACATCATTCAAACATCCTGCCGTGGCGCGAAAGCGGTGCTGAGGTGATCGAGATTGCCGAGGCCCCCGACGGCGGGCCGGACCTTGCACAGCTGACGATGGAACTTGCCCGTTGCACCGTCGAGGGGCTGGTGGTGGCGGCTTTCTCTGCTGCCTCGAACGTCACGGGTGTCTGCACCGATGTGGCCAAGGTCACGCGGCTGGTGAAAACCTATGGCGCGGCGATGGTCTGGGACTATGCCGGTGGCGGCCCCTACCTGCCGATCTCCATGGCGCAACCCGGCGGTTTTGGGATCGACGCCGTGGCATTGTCACCTCACAAGTTCATTGGCGGCCCCGGCGCAAGCGGCGTTCTGGTGATGCGTCGGGATGCGGTGAAAACCGCCCTGCCCAGCCGCCCCGGCGGCGGCACCGTCGCCTTTGTGAACGGCGAGAGCCATGACTATGTCACCCGTCTTGAGCAGCGCGAGGAAGGTGGCACGCCGAATGTGATCGGCGACATCCGCGCCGCGCTGGCGATGATCGTGAAAGAGGTTATCGGGCAAGAGGAAATCTCGGCCCGAAATGCCGGGAACGCAGGGAAGGCTTTTGCCGCCTGGGGTGACGTTCCCGGCATTGAAATTCTGGCCGCCGACCGGCAGGACCGCCTGCCCTTCCTGAGCTTTGTGCCGCGCGGTGCAGATGGCCAGCGGATGGACTACCGCGCCTTTACCCGTGCCCTGTCCGACCGGTTTGGCATTCAGGCGCGCGGCGGGTGTTCCTGCGCGGGGCCTTACGTGCACAGCCTGATGGCGATCAGCGATGCCCAATCGGCGCAGATTCGCGAAGACATCCTTGCGGGCGATGGCAAGACCAAACCCGGCTTCGTGCGGCTGAACCTCAGCTACCTGATGGATGACGAGACGATGGACTATATCCTGAACGCCGTCATCGAACTTGTCGCGGAACAGGCCGACAGCAAGGCCGCCTAGAGCGTTGTCTTGCGATACTTGAAGGCACCTGAGCCGCGCGCAATCACCTCGCCGGTTTCGTCAAGAATGGTGGCCTCGGCAAAAAACGTCGAGGCCCCGCCCCCGACCTTGCGCCCCTCGGCGATCAGCAGTCGCCCCTTGGGCCGGCTCAGGAAATTCGTGGTGAGCGACAGGGTCAGCGCCAGTTTCTTGTGCGACGGATCGCCAGTGAAACAGCCTGCATACCCCATGACCGTATCCAAGAGCGTGGCATAGACCCCGCCGTGCGGCAGGCCCGCGCGGTTGCTCAGGTAATGTTCGATCGGCAACTCAAGGCGCGCGTGATCCTCGCCCCAATGGGTCAGGTGAAACCCGAGGTGTTTCTGAAGGGCATAGGGTGTTTCATCAAGGGTGGGGTCGAGGGGTGTCATGGAAGAAGTGCGTCTCTCAGGAGTTTTGTGTCAGGGACTTGAGGCCCAGCAGGATGGCGGCGCCGATCATGAAACCGCCGCCAATGCGTTCGATCCAGACCTTTGCACCGCCCTTGAAGCGCCGTGCGATCCAGTGCGCCCCCGCGCCATAGGCGGACAGGAACATGCCATCCAGGGCGATATAGGTCAGTGACAGGATGAAGAACTGAAGCCAGAACGGGCCATCCGCCTGGATGAATTGCGGAAACAGGGCGGCAAAGAAAACAACCGCCTTTGGGTTGGCGGCCGAGGTGATGAAACCCTGCCCCCAGAGCGCCGCCAGAGAGGCGCGCGGGCCATCGCCGTGCACACCCGGATCATTCGGACGCGCCTTGAGGATCATCCGGGCGCCCAGCCAGATCAGATAGGCAACGCCAGCCCATTTGATGATCGCAAGTGCGTTGGCAGAGGCCGCGATGATCGCCGCAAGGCCAAGACCCGCCGCCAGCATCTGGAGCGCATTTGCGGTCAGGTCACCTGCGGCCGTCGACAAGGCACGTCGAAACCCATGTGTCGCGCTGTTGGACAACATCAAGAGCTGGCTTGGTCCGGGGGTGCTCATGAGCGCAAGAACCGTTGCCACGTAGATCAGCCAGGTATCAAGTGTCATCTCTCAGTTCCTTCCCGTGCCTTGAGGTACCATGCCAGCCAAGCACAGAAACCGCCGCATTCCCAGCCCTTTGCCTAAACGGCCGTCAATCCGCCATCCAGCGCGATGGACTGGCCCGTCATGAAGGAATTTTCAGGCGCACAGGCCCAGAGCATCGCCTGAACGATCTCTTCCGGCTGGGCGACGCGGGCCATGGGAATGCGTCCCGCGATGTGGCTAAGCGCCTGCTCGCGGTTCATCCCTCCACGTTCGCTGACCTGAGCCGCCATTTCCTCGACCAGCGGCGTGACCGTGAAGGCCGGGCACAAGGCGTTCACGCGGATGTTCTTGCGGGCATATTCGTCAGCTGCGGCCTTGGTCAGGCCAATGACCGCGTGTTTGGCAGCGGCATAGGCCGAAAGCTGGGCCGCGCCAAGCAGACCGGCAGCGGATGATACATTCAGGATAACCCCCTTGCCCGCCTGCAACATCATCGGCAACTGCGCCTTCATGCAGAGAAAGACACCCCGGGCATTGACGGCATAGTTGCGATCAAAGGCTTCGACCGGCAACAGGTGCAGCGGGGCCAGATCGTGCCCCATACCGGCATTATTGATGCCGACGTCCAGCGTGCCGAAGGTCTGCGCAATGTTGGCCGCATGGGCCGCGACCTGATCGGCGTCAGAGACGTCGACAACATCCGCGATGACCTCGGTGCCATCCGCACGCAGCGCCTCGGCAACCGCCTCCAGCGCGTCCCCCGAAATATCCGACAACGCCAGACGTGCGCCCTCGGCGGCAAACCTTTCCGCGGCCATCTTGCCAAATCCGCTTGCGGCACCGGTGATCATAACCACCTGGTTTTCAAAACGCTTATCCATGTTTCGCGGCCTCCAGACCCGCGTTGGCAAACAGCGGCACATAAGCGCCCAGCTTTCCGGCGCGCTCCGGGTCGGATGCGTTGCCTTCAAGGCCCCGTTTCTTGACCCCTTGCAGGATCGCGGCCATGCGGAAAAAGCTGAAAGCCAGGTAGAAGCCGAACTTGTCGATCCCTGAAAGCCCCATGCGTTTGCAATAGGCCGCAACGAATTCCTGATCCGAAGGAATGCCCAGCGCCTTGCGATCCACGCCCTGCAGACCGCGCCCTGCCCCACCCGGCGGCATCTGCCACTGCATGATCATGCCGGCAAGGTCGGCGTAGGGATGGCCAATGGTGGACAACTCCCAATCCAGCACCGCAACGCAATCACTGCCGCCCTCGGCAAACAGCATGTTGTCGATACGAAAATCGCCATGCACCAGGGTGCGTTTGCCATCATCTTCCGGGACATTGGCCTCGAGCCAGGAAATCAACGCGTCCATGGGGGGAACGGTTTCCGTTTCCGAGGCGCGATACTGCTTGGTCCAGCGGCTCAGCTGGCGTTCGAAATAGTTACCCTCGGGGCCATAGTCGGCAAGGCCAACAGCGGCGATATCAATCGAGTGTATCGCCGCCATGACGCGATTCATCTCGGTATAGATCGCCGTACGACGTTCGGCGTCCAACTCCTCAAGGCGCGGGTCGTCAAAGTTCTCGCCCCGCACCCGCTCCATCACGTAAAACGCCGAGCCGATCACGTCGTCGTCTTCACATAGGACATGCATCTGCGCGACCGGCACATCGCTGCCCGCCAGGGCGCGTTGCACACGGAATTCACGATCAACGGCGTGGGCCGATTTGAGCAGGATGCCCGGCGGCTTGCGGCGCAACACGTATTCACGCGACGGCGTTTTCAGCAGGAAGGTTGGGTTTGACTGCCCGCCCGCGAATTTCTCGGCATCCAGCGGCCCCTCAAAGCCTTCAAGGTGATCGGAAAGCCATGCTGCCACGGCCTGCGTGTCCAAAGTGGTCGCGTCCATAAGCGTCTCCCTCAGCTATAGGTCAGCATCTCGGCGGTGTTCTCCGCGTCGATGTGGGGTGTTTCGTTGAACCCATGCAGCCAAGTGCCATTGCGCGAGACGACAAAGCGGGCCACGGCGCAATTCTTGACCTGTAGTTGCAGGGCAATCATCTGGTCCGCCGGGCCGCCGGTGATCTGCGCCACGGTCTGGCCGATGGCACCGCCCGACGACACCGCCAAAGGCACCTTGGCACCGCTTTCGGCCACGATTTCGCGGGCTTCCTGCACACGGGTCGAAAAGTCGGCAAACATTTCGGGCGGGTTTTCGATCTCGTCGCGCTGCCACATATGCACGGTTTCACGCAAAGCCCTGAAATGCGCGCGGCGTTCCGAGTATATCCCGTCAGGTGCCAGCTCTTTCGCAAAGCGCGCTTTCAGCAGGCCGTCGAAATCGAATTCGTTCCACCCCGGCAAAACCGTGACTTCGGCCTCGCGCCCCATGCCCTTGAGAATCCCCTCAATGGTCTGGCGGTGGCGCTTCATAGCACCGATGAAAAAGCGGTCAGGCGCAACGCCCTGCCGCCTGAGAGCACGGCCCAGCGCCTCGGACTGGCGGTGGCCCAGTTCGGAAAGGTTGTCATAGTCCTCAGCACCGAACGATGCCTGCGCGTGGCGGACAAGGTGGAACATCTGGCTCATGCCATGCGGTCCTGAAGGCGGGCATAGGCCGCGTGGTATTCCTTTTCGATCCGATCCACGATGTTGGCGGCAGGGCCAACCGACTTGACCGCTCCGATGCCCTGCCCCGATCCCCAGATGTGTTTCCAGGCCTTGGGCTTTTCCCGGTCGCTGCCGAAACTCATGGTCGAGACATCGCCGATAGGCAGGTCGTCGGGGTCCATGCCCGCATTGCGCACAGATCCCTTGAGGTAATTGCCCCAGACCCCGGTGAACAACGAGGAATAGACGATGTCTTCCGCGCCACTGTCGACAATCATGTCCTTGTAGTCCTGCGCCGCATTGGCCTCTTCCGTCGCGATGAAGGGAGAGCCGATATAGCCAAGGTCCGCGCCCATCGCCTGCGCGGCAAGAAGCGCGTCGCCGGTGGCGATTGAGCCGGACAGCAGAACCGGGCCGTCGAACCATTCGCGAATTTCGCGCACGAGGGCGAAGGGCGATTGTTGTCCGGCATGACCGCCTGCACCGGCGGCAACCGCGATCAGACCATCCGCACCCTTCTCGATCGCCTTCTTAGCGAAGGTGTTGTTGATGATGTCATGCAGGGCGATGCCGCCGCAGCTGTGCGCCGCGTCATTCACTTCGACCCGCGCCCCAAGCGAGGTGATCCAGACAGGCACCTTCCATTTGACGCAGAGGTCAATGTCACGATCCAGACGGGTATTCGAGCGATGCACGATCTGGTTCACCGCAAAGGGGGCGGCCGGGGTGTCGGGGTTTTCCTGGTTGTGGCGGTCCAGTTCCTCGGTGATTTCCCTGAGCCATGCCTCAAGCAGAGGCGGCTCTCCCTCGCCTTCGCGGGCATTCAACGCCGGAAAGCTACCGATCACACCCGCCTTGCACTGTGCAATCACCAGCGCTGGCACCGAGATGATGAACAACGGCGAGGCCACCGCAGGGATGCGCAACCCTTGCAGGGCCTTGGGCAAATGACTGTCTCCGGGCATGTGCGACTCCTCCTCATTACCGCGACATACCCGACGGTATGTAAATCAGAGGACAACGCAAGGCCCTTGAAAAAGGACATTGCGTCATTTGCGAAACTGGCCGGAGAACGCCACGTCATGTGCCAGGGGAGCGGGTGTCAGTCTGGAAGCCTGTGATCGGCATAGGTCTTGCGCAGGGTCAACTTCGACACCTTGCCTGTTGCCGTGAGCGGCAGGGCGTCGGCAAAGACCACGTCATCCGGCAACTGCCATTTGGCAAAATGCTCTTCCAGGAGCGCCATCAACTCGGCCACTTCGGGCTGGCCTTCCGGCGAAGGCACCACAACCAATAGGGGCCGTTCATCCCATTTTTCATGCGGCACCGCGATCACGGCACAGTTGGCGACCTTTGGATGCGCCATGACCGTGTTTTCCAGATCCAGAGAGCTGATCCATTCGCCGCCCGACTTGATGAGATCCTTGGCGCGGTCGGTGATGTTGAGATAGCCGTGCCTGTCAATCGTCGCGACATCCCCCGTGCCGAACCAGCCCTCCTTGTCGAAGGCCTCGGCATTGGCGTCATCGTTCTGGAAATAGCCCGAGGTGATGGTATTGCCCCGAACGTAAAGTTCTCCTGCCGCAACGCCATCATGCGGCAAACGATTGCCGTCTTCGTCGACGATCTTCAACTCGACCCCAAAGACGCGCCGCCCCTGTTTGCTCTTGATGGCGACCCGTTCGTCTACAGGAAGATCGTCCAGGTGATCCGGCAGATTGCCCTGCGTCCCCACCGGGCTCATCTCGGTCATGCCCCAGGCGTGGCAGACATTGACGCCGTGGCTTTCAAAATAGGTGATCATGCTGGCTGGTGCCGCCGATCCCCCGATCACGACGTCGCCAAACCCTTCCGGCACGCGCCCCTGCGCTTCGATTTCGCCCTGCAAGCCAAGCCAGACCGTTGGAACACCCCAGGCCGAAAACACCCTTTCCTGCTCCATGAGCTTGAACAGGCTCGGGCCATCCAACGCAGCGCCCGGGAAAATCAGCGATGCGCCCGTCAGAGGCGCAGAGTACGGCAGGCCCCAGGCATTTACATGGAACAGGGGCACAACAGGCAGGATGCGCTTGCCCGGCTGCAACGCGGCGGGCAGCGACAGGCCCACCATCATCGCATGCAGAACGGTTGAACGGTGCGTGTAGAGCGTGCCCTTGGGGTTTCCCGTGGTGCCGGAGGTATAGCACAGCCCCGCCGCGGTCTCTTCCGGGAAGTCGGGCCAGTCATGGGTTTCGGGCTGACCTTCAAGAAGCTCTTCGTAGCACAGGTAGTCCCCCTCGGGCATGTGCGCACGATCCGTCATAACAACGACCTTCAAACCTTCAGGCCACTGGCTGCGCAGCCCGTCGACGATGGGCACAAACGTCGTGTCGACGAACAGCATCGTGTCATTGGCATGGGTCACGATATAGGTCATCTGCTCGGCAGACAGGCGCGGGTTGATGGTGTGGCAGACCGCACCGATGCCAGAGATCGCGTAGTAGAGTTCGAAATGGCGATAGCCGTTCCAAGCCAGCGTCGCGATCCGGTCGCCCATCTTTGCGCCCTGTTTCTCCAGACCGTGAGCAAGCTGCGCCACCCGCTTGGCCGTTTCGGCATAGGTGGTGCGGTGAATATCGCCCTCGGTGCGGACCGACACGATCTCGGCGGTCGGGTGAACTTCGGCGGCAAACGTCAAAATGTCCGCTATTTTCAGCGGACGCATCATCATGGAACCCAGCATCTTCGGCCCTCCCCTGCCGGTTGTGATGGTCGTGTTTTTTCCAAGCCTAGTCTCAGGATAGCTGGATCGCCAAGCAAGATTGGCAAATGCCGTTGCGTCGCCACTGTTCGCAGATGCGCAAGTCTCGTTCAGCGTGACACATAGCGTTCAATTGAGAACAGGGGGTACGCGCTCTACATTTCAAAACGAAAGGAGACGCACCATGTCGATCAGACCTGTTCTCGAGCAACGCAAGGCCGAACCGCATATTGAAGGCGCCGGGGTTCATCTGCACCGCGCCTTCGGGTTTCGTGACCCTGAAGAGCTTGATCCCTTCCTGATGATGGATCACTTCCGCAACGACGACCCCGCCCGCTATGAAGCCGGTTTTCCGTGGCACCCGCATCGCGGGATCGAAACCATCACCTATGTGATTTCGGGGACGGTTGACCACCAGGACAGCCTTGGCAACACCGGCACGCTTGGCGCGGGCGACGTCCAGTGGATGACCGCCGGGTCGGGCATCCTGCACCAGGAAATGCCGGCACCGGACGCACAGGGTGTGAACCACGGCTTTCAGCTTTGGGCCAACCTGCCGCGTGATCTCAAGATGACCTCTCCGCGCTACCAGGACGTCGGGGCCAAGGAGATCCCGGAGATTATCGACGACGACGGCACCCGCGTGCGCGTGGTGGTCGGGTCGTTCTGGGGCAAACGCGGTCCGGTCGACGGGATTGCAGCCGACCCGCAATACCTTGACATCACGGTGCCACCTGGCGTGAAAAAGACCTTTCCGGTTGATACCTACCGACGTGCCTTTGCCTATGTTTTTGAAGGCGACGGTGCCTTTGCGGACGCGTCACAGCCCACCGGTATACTGCTGGAAAAGGAAGTGGCCGGTGAAGAGGTCCACATCCGCGACATGTCGGGCGACCGCACCCTGATCCGTTTTGGCACCGGCGACGAGGTGACGGTTCAGGCTGGTGAACAGGGTGTGCGCTTCCTGTTGATCTCGGGCGCACCGATCCAGGAACCCGTGGCATGGCACGGGCCTATCGTGATGAACACCCAGCAAGAGCTGATGCAGGCCTTTGCCGAACTGCGCAACGGCACCTTCATCCGCGAGAGCGCCAGATAACCACGCAAAAAGGCCGGGCCACCCCGGCCTTTTTGCCCTAGGCCCCCACGGCCTTGCGCACCATGTCCCAATAGACCTGTTCGACTTCGTCAAGCGACAGACGGCCCCCTTCGCGGAACCATGTGTTCACTCCGGTCAGCATCGCGATCACGGCATAGGTCGCCAGTTTGGTATCGGGCACGGCAAAGACACCCTCGCGCTGTCCGGCGTCCAGTATGGCCTCCAACTGGCCTTCGTATGTGCGCCGCAACCCTTCGATGACCGCAAAGTTTTCGTCGGTCAGGTTACGCAACTCCATGTAGGCGATGAAAACCTCGTCCGGGCGCTGCGAGTGATAGCGGATGTGAAAGCGGGTGAACTCTTCAAGGCGGGCCAAGGCCCCCTCCGGCAGGGCCAGTCCTGCGCGCTCCTGCATGAGTTCTTCCATGTGGTTACGCATCAGGTCGAACAACAGGCTTTGTTTATCTGGCGTATAGTTGTAGAGCGCCCCTGCCTGCACCCCGACTTCCTTGGCGATCTGGCGCATGGACACGGCCGCAAACCCGTGGCGGGCAAACAGCGAAAGGGCTGCCTCGCGTACGCGCGGGCCGGTAATGTCGGAATGTGATCCTGCGGTTCTAGCCATGGGGGCAGATTAACTGAACATTTGTTCACTTAAAAGCCCTGCTTGCCCTCAAGGCCCGACTGGGGCAAAACAGACGCAGTTCTTGTACGGAAAATAATCATGCGCCTGACTGTTGCCGCCCTGCCCCTGATGCTTGTCGCCGCCTGTGCGCAGTTTCCTGATGTTGATGCCGCCACCGATGCCGAGGTCGCACAGGCCGAATACCCGGTCCTGCTTCCCGTCGAGGATATCCTCCCGGAAAACCAGCCGCGCCTTGATGAAGACAGCGAAGGCGAGCTTGAAGCGCGTATTCGCCGCCTGAAGCGCCGCGCAAACGATCTCAAGAGCCAATAAACCGCCAATTTCCCCACCCTGTCCGACCTTGGGTCACAAGTCGCGTTGCACCACCGCCGCGAAGAGGTTAGAGGGCATGACAAGAGCCGTTCAAACAAGGAGAGAACGATGACCACCCCCCTGCGTCTGGGTATTGCCGGATTGGGCACCGTTGGTGTCGGTGTCGTAAAGATCGTCCGCCAGAAAGCGAACCTTCTTGCTGCGCGAACTGGACGCCCCGTGGTTATCACCGCCGTCTCGGCCCGCTCGCGTGACAAGGATCGCGGCGTGAACCTGAACGACTATGCCTGGGAAGATGATCCCGTGGCCCTGGCCAAGCGGGACGACGTCGACGTCTTCGTTGAACTGATGGGCGGCCATGAAGGCCCCGCCAAGGATGCCATCGAAGCGGCGATTGCCAGCGGCAAGGATGTCGTGACCGCCAACAAGGCGCTTCTGGCACATCACGGCCAGGCCATTGCCGAGGCCGCCGAAGACGCCGGTCGCGTGGTGCGCTTCGAGGCCGCGGTTGCGGGTGGTATCCCGGTGATCAAGTCGCTGACCGAAGGTCTGGCCGGCAACGACATCACCCGCGTCATGGGCGTGATGAACGGCACCTGCAACTATATCCTGACCCGGATGCAGGATGCCGGCCTGCCTTACGAAGAGGTCTTCGCCGAAGCCGACGCGCTTGGCTATCTCGAGGCCGATCCGAACCTTGACGTGGGTGGTATCGACGCCGGTCACAAGCTGTCGCTCCTGTCGTCCATCGCCTTTGGCACACAGGTCGATTTCGACGGTGTCGAACTGGAAGGCATCCAGCGCATCTCGATCGAGGACATCAAGCAGGCCGAAGACCTTGGCTACAAGATCAAGCTCCTGGGCGTGGCCCAGATGAGCGGCCGTGGCCTTGAACAGCGCATGTCGCCCTGTCTTGTCCCCGCCGACAGCCCGCTTGGGCAACTGAAGGGCGGCACCAATATGGTGGTGATCGAAGGCGATGCGGTAGAACAGGTTGTCCTGCGCGGCCCCGGTGCCGGCGAAGGCCCGACAGCCAGCGCAGTGATGGGCGACGTCTGCGACATCGCCCGCGGCCTGCGTATCTCGACCTTCGGCGCTCCTGCCAAGGGCTTGCAGAAAGCCAAGACGGCCAAGTCGAACTCGCCTGCTGCCTTCTACCTGCACCTGACGCTTCTGGATCGCCCCGGCGCACTGGCCAAGATCGCCACGGTCCTGGGCGAAAATGGCATCAGCATCGACCGCCTGCGCCAGACCCGCCACGACGACGCGAACGCACCGGTTCTGATCGTGACCCACAAGACCCAGCGCGCGGCCATCGACACGGCCATCGCCGCCATGGCCGAAACCGGTGTGATGGTCGGCGACCCCGTCGCCCTGCGCATCGAAAGCGTCTGAAACACGCTAGGCCTTCCCCCTCGGTGGAGGCCTTCCTGCACGCCCGGCAGGTTAAATCATGCGGGAATTCAAATGTTTTTTAAATTCCCGCCTCCGTTTCGTGTAGACTGGAGGGGTGTTTCGTACTGAGTCCTAGCGGTTTTAACTTTACAAACGCGAGGAGACTGAAATGCCTGGTAAAGGAAATGCAATCGGCAAGAACGCCGATGCCCCCCTCCCGACAATCAATGGCACTGACGCCGACGACGATCTGGACAACTCCACATCCTCGGACGCTGCACGCATGAACGGCGGAGATGGAAATGACACCATAACCGGCGGAGACGGCAATGACAGGGTCAACGCCGGAGATGGTGATGATCTGGTCGAAGGTGGTGCTGGTGATGATACCCTGTTCGGCAACGACGGCGACGATACCGCCCGATATCGTGGCTCGATCTTTGACTTCGTATGGCTAGAAGGCCGTGGCGGCACGCTTACTGTTGAGGACACCAACACATCTGACGGCGATGAAGGCACGGACACGCTGAAGCATTTCGAATACTTGATGTTCGACGACTTTGTTTTCAATCTGGATGGACCGAACGCCGCAATGGTTCTCGCGGATGACCAGACGGGTAACGAAGACAATCCACATGCCTTCACGATTGACGCATGGGATTTCGATGGCGGCACTGTATCGGTCCAGTCGGCCAGCGTTACCGGCGGAGGAACGATCTCTGTCGCGCCGGGCAGCACGCCTTTGGCGCAAGGCATGGGCGTAGGAGCACAGTTCTCTCTGACCTTCGATCCCAACGGTGCCTATGAATACCTGGCGGTGGGAGAAACAGCCGTCGAAACCATCACGCTTCTGGTGTCCGATGGTCAGGGCAATGTGACGCAGCGCGATGTTCAAATGACGATCGAGGGGCGCAATGACGCTCCGGTCATCTCGGGCGTTACCTATGATTCCAATGCGGTCAAGGAAGATGAAACCCTGGTCGCCACTGGATCCGTCAACGCCAGCGACGTGGATGCCTCGGACTTTCTTTCCTATTCGATCGTTGGCGGTGGCGTGGGAACCTTTGGCTCCCTGAGTATAGATGCCAACGGCGACTGGATGTACTCTCTCGACAATGACGCCGCCAACGTGCAGGCGCTGAATGAAGGGGACACCGAGACCGAAGTCTTTACCGTTCTGGTAGACGATGGAAATGGCGGAACCGACACCGTTGATGTCTCGATAGACGTGAATGGTACGGACGACGGGCCATCCGAACTTGTCATTCTGGACTTTGCAGAGTTCAGCGGCGCGGTTCACTGGTCCACCGACCCATGGACCGGCTATTACCGTCCACAGATAACCACCTATAAAGGTTTCGAAAATGTGTCCTACGGGTCGCACTACTGGCCTGATGCGACCACCGCGATCCTTTCGGGTGGGGATGGCTACGCCAGCAACTATTGGGCCGGTGAGATCACGCGCATTTCGCACGAGGACGATCTGATCTTCAACTTTGAGTCGATGAACGTTCGAAACTCCAGCGGCGTGTTTAGCGTGACCTTGCAAGGCTATCTGGATGGCGTCCTGGTAGACAGTCAGACCTATGCGGTTGGTGGCTCCTACACCAACGTCGCGCCGAATTTCACGGGCATCGATGAACTCGTGATCGACGTGAACGGCAGCTACACCGGGGCCTACAACAGCAATGGCACCGGCTGGATTCAATACGACGATCTGGTGTTCTATATCTGACCCGGACAGCTTGCCCTTTTATCACAAGCCGGCGCAGGACCTTTGCGCCGGCTTCTATCGTGCAAATACGCTTGTGAAACACCCTATTGCTGCGGTAGATGGGCGACAAACCCCATACGCAAGGAAGCCATTTCATGCCAACCAAAGCCGAATTTCAGGATCGTATGCTCTCGCTGGGCCTCGCCCGTGTTGCCGAACAGGCCGCACTGGCCTCGGCCAAGCTCGTAGGCCGCGGCGATGAGAAAGCCGCCGACCAGGCTGCGGTAAACGCCATGCGCGATCAGCTGAACCTTCTCGACATCGCGGGTGTTGTCGTGATCGGCGAAGGCGAACGTGACGAAGCCCCGATGCTCTATATCGGCGAAGAGGTCGGCACCGGCAACGGCCCGGGCGTTGACATCGCGCTGGACCCGCTGGAAGGCACCACCCTGACCGCCAAGGACATGCCGAACGCCCTGACCGTGATCGCCATGGGCCCGCGCGGCTCGATGCTGCACGCGCCGGACGTCTACATGGAAAAGCTGGCCATCGGCCCGGGCTATGAAAAAGACGTCGTCTCGCTCGACATGAGCCCGAAAGAGCGCGTCGAGGCGCTGGCCAAGGCCAAGGGTTGCGAAACCTCGGACATCACCGTCTGCATTCTCGAGCGCCCGCGCCACGAAGACATGATCGCACAGGTTCGCGAAACCGGTGCCGCCATCCGCCTGATCACCGACGGTGACGTTGCAGGCGTCATGCACTGCGCCGAGGCCGAGATCACCGGCATCGACATGTACATGGGTTCCGGCGGCGCACCCGAAGGTGTTCTGGCCGCTTCGGCCCTCAAGTGCATGGGTGGCCAGATCTGGGGCCGCCTGCTGTTCCGCAACGACGACGAACGTGGCCGCGCTGCCAAGGCCGGCATCACCGATCTCGACCGCATCTACAGCCGCGACGAGATGGTCACCGAAGACGTGATCTTTGCCGCCACCGGTGTGACCAACGGCTCGCTTGTGTCGGGCATCAAGTCCGAGCCGGGCTGGGTCACCACCGAAACCCTGATCATGCGTTCGAAAACCGGTTCGGTCCGCCGCATGCAGTACCGCACCCCGGTGTAATTCGTGACGCGTGCGCTTGTCCTGATCGACATCCAGGAAGGGATGGACAGCCCGCTTTGGGGCGCACGCAACAATCCCGACGCCGAAACACAGGCGGCGCGTCTCCTCGCCCATTTCCGGGCCACGGGCGCGCCGCTTTTTCATGTCCATCACCTGTCGACGCGTCCGGCGTCACCGCTGCATCCCGACAATGGCGGCACGAAGATCAAACAGGTCGTGGCGCCCACGGGCAATGAGCCGGTCTATGCAAAATCCGCGAACTCGGCCTTTATCGGCACCTCGCTTGAGGCCGACCTGCGCGCCGACGGTGTAACGGGCCTGGTGATCGCGGGTCTCTCCACGCCGCAGTGCATCTCGACGACGGTGCGCATGGGCGCAAACCTCGGGTTCGATGTCTGGCTGGCGCATGACGCCTGTGCCGCCTTCGAAACTCACGCGGGCTATGGCTGGAACGCCGACGCGCCGCGTATGTCGGCCCAGATGATCCATGACTGCGAAGTGTCGATCCTGCATGGCGAATTCTGCGAGGCCCGCGCCACCGATGCCATCCTCGAGGCGCTGTCATGAGCTTTCTTGACGTCGAAAGCTCGCTGACCGGGCGGCGCTGGCTTGGGCCGTCGGTCGAGATCAGCCGCGCCGCCGAACTTCTGGCGCAGGACACCCCCCTGCCCCCGGCCCTCTGTGCCGTGCTGGCCCGCCGCGGCGTGAGCGCAAACGAGGCCGAGTCCTTCCTTGAGCCAAAGCTCTCGGAACTCCTGCCCGATCCGCGCAAGCTGAAGGACATGGAAGCCGCCGCAGCGCGTTTCCTTGAGGCCGTGAAACAGCGCCAGCGTATCGCGGTGTTTGCCGATTATGATGTTGACGGCGGCACCTCTGCTGCCCTGCTGATCACGTGGCTGCGGGCCATGGGCCTGCCCTCCACGCTCTATATCCCCGACCGCATCGACGAGGGCTATGGCCCCAACGAAGCGGCAATGGAGGGGCTGGCGCGCGACCACGACCTGATCATCTGTGTTGACTGTGGCACCCTCTCTCATGGCCCGATCGAAGCCGCCAGAGGGGCCGAGGTGATCGTCCTGGACCACCACCTTGGTGGTGAAACCCTGCCGCCTGCTCTTGCGGTGGTGAACCCCAACCGACAGGACGAAGACGGCAACCTTGGCCACCTCTGCGCGGCAGGGGTCGTGTTCCTGATGCTGGTCGAAGCCAACCGCGTGATGCGCAGTGAGGGCGCAAAAGGCCCGGACCTGATGGCCATGCTTGATCTGGTGGCCCTGGCGACCGTGGCCGACGTTGCGCCGCTGACCGGTGTGAACCGCGCCTTCGTGCGTCAGGGTCTCAAGGTGATGGCACGGCGCGAGCGCCCCGGCATCGTCGCCCTGTCCGACGTGTCGCGCATGGATTCGGCCCCGAACTCCTATCATCTCGGCTTTCTGCTGGGCCCGCGGGTGAATGCGGGCGGACGCATTGGCCAGGCCGATCTGGGCGCGCGCCTGCTTTCGACCGACAACCTGCAAGAGGCCAAGGCCCTCTCGGAACGCCTTGACCAGCTCAACACCGAACGCCGCGACATCGAAGCCGCCGTGCGCGCCGCCGCCATGGAACAGGCCGAAGAGCGCGGTCTGGAGGCGCCGCTTGTCTGGGCCTCTGGCGAAGGCTGGCACCCCGGTGTCGTCGGCATCGTCGCCTCGCGCCTCAAGGAAGCCACCAACCGTCCGGCCATCGTGATCGGCTTTGACGGGGACGAGGGCAAAGGCTCGGGCCGGTCGATCTCGGGCGTCGATCTCGGCGCCTCGATCCAGCGCCTCGCCGCAGAGGGGCTGTTGATCAAGGGCGGTGGTCACAAGATGGCCGCTGGCCTGACGGTCGCACGCGACAAGCTGGAAGACGCCATGGAGCGCCTGTCCGAGCTCCTTGCCAAACAGGGCGCCGGAGAGGCCGGCCCTGCCGACCTCAAGCTGGATGGCATGTTGATGCCCATGGCGGCGACGCCTGAACTGATTCAGGACATCGAAAAGGCCGGACCCTTCGGGGCCAGTGCCCCCGCCCCGCGCTTTGCCTTTCCCGGCGTCGAAATCCGCTTTGCCAAACGCGTCGGTGACAGCCACCTCAAGCTGACCTTCGGCGATGAAACCGGCACCCGCCTTGATGCCATCGCCTTTGGCGCATTTGACACCGCCCTTGGCCCGACATTGCAGAATCACGGGGGCGCGCGTTTCCACCTTGCGGGCCGCCTGGAGATCAACACATGGGGCGGACGGCAATCGGTGCAGCTGCGCCTTGAGGATGCCGCCCCCGCATAGCCCTTGTTTTCCAAGGCTATCCGCGTGCCAAGCGCCAGCAAACCTAGGGCCGGAAAAACAACCTTCGGGATCGGTTGGAAAAAAACGCATCGAGGGCGAAATTTCCGCTTGCACCGCCACGGCGCATTGCATAAATACCGCCTCACGCTTCGGAATGGCCCGTTCGTCTATCGGTTAGGACGCCAGGTTTTCAACCTGGAAAGAGGGGTTCGATTCCCCTACGGGCTGCCACCGAAGCATCGTTCCAGACATCTGGAACACCCCGAACCAAAGGTTCAAGTGGCCCGTTCGTCTATCGGTTAGGACGCCAGGTTTTCAACCTGGAAAGAGGGGTTCGATTCCCCTACGGGCTGCCACTTTCTCACAGACGACACCTCATCGCACCGCCTAAACGGGCGAATTCGCGACGTTTGTTTCACATCCGCCCGTATGGTTGCCGTCTGCCATCATGGATCGAAAACGCGGCAAGAACGGGCTTTGCATCCAATGCATCCTCACGCTAGCTTCGCGGCAACGCCAAGAAGAAAGCCCGCCCATGTCCCTTCGCCTGCCCAGCCTGACGCATCTTCGCTGTTTCGAAAGCGCGGCGCGGCACCAGAGCTTTACAGCAACGGCCGAAGAACTGGGCATGACACAGGGCGCCGTCAGCAAGAAAATCAAGGAGTTGGAGACCGACGTCGGCTTTGACCTGTTCCAGAGAGTCGGGCGTGGGGTCGTCCTGACGGCAGCCGGGCGCAGCTTTGCCGAGAACCTGACTCGCGACCTCGAAGGCCTTAAGGCCACGGTACAGGACGCCGTTGCCGCGGGGGCTGGCAAGTCCACCCTGTCGATTGCAACCTTGCCGACCTTTGCCAATCTCTGGCTGATCCCGCGCCTGCCCGCTTTCTTCGAATTGCACCCGGAGATCGAGGTGTCCCTGTCGACCCGCCTTGTGCCCTTCGAATTCGACACCGAACCCTTCGACCTTGCCTTCCACTATGGCACCGAAAACTGGCCGGGCACCACCATGCGGCATCTGTTCGGGGAACAGATGGTCGCAGTCTGCTCACCGGCGTTTCGCGATCACCATGGCCTCGACAACCTTGCCAACCTCGACAATGTCCCGCTCCTGCATATCTCCACCCGAAGCGATTCCTGGCCCGACTGGATCGAACGTGCTGGCGGGGTGGCCCGCCCGCGCAAGGATGGCCGTTATTTCGATCAGCACTCGATGGTGATTTCCGCGGCCAAAGCCTCGCTCGGCGCGGCGATAGTGCCGCTTGTCGTTGTCGCGCAGGAACTTGAAGCGGGACATCTCGTACGCTTGGGCGAGACGACCCTGACGACGGAAAAATCCTACTATCTCGTGCGCCCCGCCGGCTATAAATCCGAACCGGCCAGGGCGTTCGAGACCTGGGTCACCCAACAGGCCCAAAAGACGCGACCACGCCCCTAACCCGTGACCAGCGCCCGCTGATCGGCCATTCCCATCGAAAGCATACGTGCCCCCGCGGCCTTGAAATCGGCCTTGTCTGTCCAGCCGCGCCAGCCGCAGGACACAAGGCTTTGCGCAACCGCGCCGCCCAAAGTTGTCCCCGGCCCCAGTACGATAAAGACGTCCGGCATCAACTCCCGCGCGGCAACACGAATGGCCGCCGAAAAGTCATAAGGTTCAACCACTTGATGACCAAGTGTATAGGCCCGCAAGTCCGCCGGATTGGCCGCTTTCGGATGCCAGATGGCACCCCGCCCGTCGATCATCGGCAGGTCCGGCGCGGCAAACAGGTCTTCGGTCAGCCGCGCCTGTCCCTGTACCGCCACCGGGGCCTGCATCGCGGTATGAAACCCTGCATGCCCCGGCAGGCGCATCGGAAAGCGCCCCTGCACCACCGGCATTTCGGCCTCGAAAGCGGTCAGCCCGCTGTCGTTGCCCGCCAGCACCAGCATCCCGCCAAGATCAATGGACAGGCCAAGCACGTGGCCGTCACGCCGGTTGATCTCGGCCACCGCGGTTTCGATCTTCTCCCGCTCACCGGGGATCGCCTGCCAGTTTTCATCGACAAACGGATAAATCAACTGCCCTCCGATCATGTTCTCATGCATCAGGGTGCCCATCGTGTTGACCACCTCGAACCCGTTCATCACGTCTAGTGCCCCGGCGCAGGCCAGCGCAATGTACCAGCCCATCGAATTCCCGGTGACGCCAAGAATGTCGAACCGCTCGCGATCAATCGCGAGGAAATCGGCATAGGCACAGGCATAGATCAACCCGCTGGCATTGTCCCCCCGCGTGAAGCGGCTCCCTGAAAAGCGAGCCGCACCGTCCAGCTCCGACAGCTTTTCCTGACCCAGTGCATCACGATAGCTGTCAAACCGCGCCATGAGGGCGGATTGCCCCGCGTGGTGGCGTGCGAAATAGCCAAGCTCCTCGCGATTATACGTCCCCCGACCGGGGGCCACGACAACAGCAGTCTGTTTCATTTCGCCCCCCAAAGGTTTCGCGCGGCCTCGGCAATCGATGCGCGTGACGGCATGGTTGCAGCATAGGCAGGCCCCGTGGCAATGAAACTGTCCTCGGCGGCGATACGGGCGTGCGGGAGATCACATTGCTCCTGCAACAGCGCCATCAGGGCTTCGGACTGGCTGCCGGTTGTGCGGCACTCGTCGACAATCAGGACCTTCTCGGCCCCTTTCAGCGCGCCGAGAATACCCTCGACCGGCAGGGGCGCCAGCCAGCGCATGTCGATCACCCGCGCCCGGATGCCCTCTTCGGCAAGGTCTGCTGCGGCCTGCGTCGAAAGATACCGCCCGTTGCCATAAGTCAGGATGGCCAGCGGCCCGTCGCCCTCGACCCCGACCTCACCCAGACCAATCCGCTGATCCGGCGAGGGATAGGTTGTCATCCAGCCACCGTCCTTCTCGTCCATCAGGTCGCGCATCGGATACAGCGCAATAGGCTCGACAATCACCACCACCCGCTGTTCTTCGCGCGCCAGCCGCACGCATTCGCGCAACATCCTGGCGCCATCATCGCCGCGCGACGGGCAGGCAATCACAATGCCCGGAATGTCGCGCAGTACCGCCAGCGAGTTGTCATTGTGGAAATGCCCGCCAAACCCCTTCTGGTAACCAAGCCCGGCAATCCGCATCACCATCGGGTTGGTGAACTGCCCGTTCGAAAAGAACGGCAGTGTCGCCGCTTCGCCGCGCAGCTGGTCTTCGGCGTTGTGCAGATAAGCCAGGAACTGGATTTCCGGCATCGGCACGAACCCGTTGTGCGCCATGCCGATCGCGAGACCAAGGATCGACTGCTCATCCAGCAGGGTGTCGATCATCCGGTCCGGGCCGAAACGATCAATCAGCTTCTGGGTCACACCATAGACGCCACCCTTCCGGCCCACGTCCTCGCCCATCATGACAATCTCGCCATGTTCCAGCATCAGGTCGGTCAGCGCCCAGTTCAAAAGGCGCGACATCGGCTGCGGGTTGTCCATCTGCTTGAGGTCTGCGCCAAAAGCCTTGGCGCGGGCGTCCTCCGAGGGGCCATTGGTGGCCGCACACACCCGTTTCGGCGGGATCAGCGAGGCCATTACATCCTCTGCCGTCTCAAGGCGCGGGCGCTTCACCGCCTCGGCGGCGACACGCGCACATTGGTCTTCGCTGTCCTGATAGATCGCCAGTACCTCGTCCGCCGTCAGGATACCGGCCTCGATCAAAAGACGGGCGGAATGCAACAGGGGATCATCCGCTTCCCATCCTTCGAAAATGTCCTTCCTCAGATAGGCCTGCTGCAGATCCGATCCCGCATGGCCATAAAGGCGCACCAGCGACAGGTGCAGGAAGGCCGGTTTGCGACGGCGGCGCACATAGTCTGCCGCTTCTCGGGCAACGCGGAACGTGTCAAAGATATCAAGGCCATCTGCCTTGAAGTATTTCAACCCCGGCTTGTTGGCATAGTTCGCACCAACCCAACCGCTGGGCGTGCGGGTCGAGATGCCGATACCATTGTCCTCGCAGACAAACAGCAACGGCAGCGGCACCGACTGGTAAGAGGTCCAGCAGGCGGTGTTGATCGCCCCCTGCGCGGTCGAATGGTTCGACGAAGCATCGCCAAAGGAACACATCACGAGGCTGTCGTCGGCCAGCACCTGATGTTCAACGGGATGGCGTTTCGCAAGACCGATGGAATAGGCCGCCCCCACCGCCTTGGGCAGATGGCTGGCAATGGTCGAGGTCTGCGGCGGGATCATCAGGGACTTCGATCCTAGAACCTTGTGCCGACCACCCGACATCGGGTCTTCGCGCGACGTGGCAAAGCTCAGAAGCATATCCCATGTCGCCGTGGTGCCCGGCACCTGCGCCGAGCGCATCGTTTGAAACGCGCCGTCGCGGTAGTGCAGAAACGCCATGTCATCGGGGCGCAGCGCCGCCGCTACTGCGGCCATGCCCTCATGGCCGGACGAGCCGATGGTGTAATACCCCTGCCCTTCGGCCTGCATCTTGCGGGACCGGCGATCCAGGTTTCGGCTAAGAACCTGCGCCCGAAACACCTCAACGGCCTGTTCTGGCGTCAACGGGCCTTGTGCCGGTTTACCGCCGGGCAACTGGCCCGCGGCCACCTTTTCACGAAACGCCTGATCGACAATATCGGCACGATCCATCACGCTCTCCCGGATCTTCTTCTTGTCTCAAATACCCCTCGGGGGTGAATTGGCGCATCGCGCCAAGAGGGGGCCGAGGCCCCCTTCTGCCTTCACATCCTCAGGCAAAGGCCTGCAGGCCGGTCTGTGCGCGGCCCAGGATCAGGGCGTGCACGTCGTGGGTGCCCTCGTAGGTGTTCACTGTCTCGAGGTTCACCATGT
>NZ_JANDJO010000005.1 GCF_024331145.1 Shimia sp. CNT1-13L.2
CGATGCCGTTTATGCGGTAGGTCTGCTCCCCGATGACCAGTGTGTCTCCGTCAATCACTCTCACCTGGGCCGATGTGGCGGTGCTGAGCCCAACAAATGCGATCCAAATAGCTAACCAGAAACCGACGCTGCTCATTGAAAACCCAAATTTACCCTATGTTAAGAGTTTGATCCAAAACTCGGAGACGCCCCGGATTTGAAGGTAGCTCACAATGGACCTAAATCGCTTTGAAACCAATCAGGAGAGAGAGCTGAAAGCAAGAATGCAAATTCTAGAAGAGGCGCTGGCGGAGTATGTTCAGCGTTATGGATGGACTGTGAAGTCTAGAAAGGTCTTCTTGGGTGGCAGAATCGTAAGGAACTGCGGCAGCAAAGTGTACACAAAACTGAATTGAGCAAATGTAGAATTCATCAGCCCCACTTGAGTGGTCTAATTTGATAGTTAGTGCGTGACCGGCCTCTGGTCCCTCTGGACGATGGTTTCGGGGCCGTTGGACGGTAGCCCAGCGCAATATGTGGGCGTTTGGTGTTTTTGTCTTTGCTCCATCCTTCAATCAGGATTTGGGCTTCTCTCAGGTTGTTGAAGATTTTGCGATTCAGGAACTCATCCCTAACCGGGTATTGTAGCTTTCGTAACATCCGTTCCCCCAAGAGTGATCCGGGTTCGATGTCAGCCGTCTTTGCACTGACGGCTTTGATTCAGTACCCCAAGGTTTGAGCCGCGAACTTCAGACTATTGTCTGACCATATGTACGACAGCACGCCTCACAGGATGAACAGATCACTCAGCGCATCGATGACGTTTCCCGAGTTCAGCTTGCGATCCACACGGATTACCAGGCATTCTCAGCTGTATTCGTCGACAATTGTTAGCGTGCGGAACGCCATCCCAGCATTTGTGCGACATAAGGCGAAATCGTACGATCAAACATGGTTGCGGCGCTCTGGCCGAAACGGGTTTCACGAGCCATCATTCAACCAAAGCTGCCCTTGGCTAGGTTACTTCATTGGCATTTTCAGGCCCTCCTCACAATCCAAGGAGAGCTTTGCCCCAGCCAGCTTCCTTAGTTTGGCTGAAAAGTTGGCCAGCTTTCGTCTGGCATAACTACTCCAAGACCTCGCCCTCCTCGACCAACCTGGCGCGCGCCTCGACGAGCGTCCTTGCTCTTTCGAACTCAGGTGTCCCACGCGTGAGAAAATGCTGAAGATAATCCAGCATCAACTCCTTCTCCTCATCCAACCATTTCTGCTCGGACCGCATGCGATCGATCAACTCAGCACTCTGACTTTCTGGAATGCCCCAACTGAACTGGTCCACCGCTATGTTTAGGAAACGGAGGACCAAGAATGGCGAACAAGAGACACAAGCCAGAGGAAATAGTTCAGAAGCTGCGGCAGGTTGATGTGCTTGTCGGTCAAGGGATGATGCGCGCGGATGCGATCCGCGAAGTTCGCATAACCGAGCAGACCTATTATCGTTGGCGCAAGCAATATGGTGGGATGGGAACCGACCAACTGAAGGAGCTAAAACGGCTCAAGAAGGAGAACGAACGGTTGCGTAAGGCCGTGTCGGACCTAACCTTGGACAAATTGATCCTGAAGGAGGCAGCTCGGGGAAACTTCTGAGCCCCGCCCGCCGGCGAGCCTGCATCGACCTTATCCGCAGCGAGATGAAGGTGTCAGAACGCCGGATCTGTCGGTTGTTGGGGCAGCATCGATCAACACAACGATATCAGCCACAGGGTCGAGAAGATGAAGAGCAGCTTGTGGAAGACATGATCGAACTGGCTAGGGAGTATGGCGGCTACGGCTATCGCCGTGTTGCTGCCCTACTGCAAGATGCAGGTTGGCAAGTCAGCACCGGTCGGGTCGAACGGCTGTGGAAGCGGGAGGGGCTGAAGGTGCCATCGAAACAACCGAAGAAAGGGCGGCTTTGGCTCAATGACGGATCATGCATCCGGCTCAGGTCAGAGCATCGCAACCACGTATGGAGCTACGACTTCGTCCACTGCCGCACTGACGATGGCAAGGCGTTCCGGACATTGAACATCCTAGATGAGTTCAGCCGTGAATGCCTGGCGATCCGGGTAAAGCGAAAGCTGAACTCGACCGATGTGATCGATGCTCTGACCGACCTGTTTATCCTGCGCGGGTCACCTGCATATGTGCGAAGCGACAATGGCCCAGAGTTCATCGCTCAGGCAGTTCGCGACTGGATCACCGCAGTTGGCGCCAAGACGGCGTACATCGAGCCGGGAAGCCCATGGGAGAACGGTTATGTAGAGAGCTTCAACGCACGTTTCCGAGACGAACTGCTGACCCGGGAGATCTTCTACTCGCTAAGAGAAGCCCAGATCATCATCGAAGAATGGAGAAAACACTACAACACCAAGCGGCCCCACAGTGCCCTAGGATACCGACCGCCGGCACCCGAAACCATCGTCCAGATGGACCAAAGGCCAGTCATGCACTAACAATGAACCTGGACCAGTCAGATCAGGCTAGCCAGAGCCGCCTTCCCTCCCGCGAAGATAGCCATTGGATATTCTCAAATACTGGACGCGCACCGATAAGCGATATGACCCTGACCAAAGCGCTCCGTGACAACAGAGTCCCAAGCGACACCCCAGGTCGTACAGCAACGGCCCATGGCTTCAGGTCCAGCTTTCGAGATTGGGCGTCAGAACACCAAGTCCCGCGCGACGTGGCAGAACGAGCCCTCGCTCACACGATCGCAAATGCAACGGAAGCCGCCTATCATCGCACTGATCTATTGGAACAACGGCGCCAAGTTATGCAAAAATGGGCGGATTACGTAATACCAAGACGCTCAAAGAACGCGGAGTCTGGCGGAGCGTCGTCGAGTTAAGCTTCTGTAACTCAAACGGCCTTTACATAACCTGCTGAAAGCATGAGATACAACTATCTAGCCTCATCGAAACTTTATGACCGAATAAGCCTTCCAACGACAACCTTTCTATCTATTACAACCTCGGCCCGACAATCATCAATCATTCGCACCAGGTATCCTTGGGCGAAAATATATTCACCCAAGGTCACAGTTACTAGACGACCTTCTAGAGATCCGTGAGTGGGAGACATTGTAACCTCATAGAAATTGCACTGTAAACTCATAGGAATTGCACTATCGCAATTGTACATCAGTGAAGCGTGGCCATGTAAGCAAACTTACGGCGCACATCAGGTATCATTCGATACACAAACACATCGCAGCTTAACGCGGGTCAGAGATGCCCTCACGTTGGAGAGATCAGGAAGATGAGCAAGGCACCCGACAGCGATAATCTTGGCCCCGGCCAAACAATCAAATGCGTCAAAAAGCTAAACTTTAGATACAAATGCTTACCCAACAAGAACCCACCACCCCCAATGCACATTTGGTTCGCCATGCGGTTCGTGTTTGGTGCAACATTAAGGCAAAATTGATGAAAAAGATGGATCGCGCAACCAATGTCGAGTAATATCTCAGTTCTTCTCGCAGACGATCACTATTTGATAACAGATATCCTCTCTGCCTTCCTCGAAGCTGAGTCTAACATATCCGTTGATGCAGCTCACACCCTTGAGGAAGCAAAAGAAAAGTTGCGAGCAGGCAAGCACGACATTGCCCTGATAGACTACAGAATGCCTGGCGTGACAGACACGAGCTTTGTAGGAGAACTTGCAAAAGAATCCCCCAATACGAAAATATTGGTCTTCTCTGGCGCCATACCGGATTGGCTCGCGATGCAAATCGTTGAAGCTGGCGCGAGCGGATACATCCCCAAATCCATGTCAGCCCAATCAATCGTAAACATCATATGCCTCGTAAAATCGGGCCAGAGCTTTATCCCCGCCTCTCTGATGCAATTTGCTAATAAGAAACAAAGAAGCGTGGAGAGCTTGAGCACGCTCGAGTACCAAATCACGAAAATGATAGCGACCGGTGCAGTCAACAAGGAAATCGCACGAGAGCTCAACTTGTCAGACACGACAGTCAAGATGCATGTGCGCAGTATTTTTTCCAAGCTCGATGTAAGAAACCGTACAGAAGCAGCCATCAAAGCTCGGCATTTCGGGATTCCAGAGTGAAAAAATTTATGTCGACTGGTTTGTGGCGCTGACTTTTTTCTTTCTCTGAGCTACCCCCTGAAATTCGGACACTGACGTAAGCTACGATTTGTTGTCTGCTGATCTTCGACGAAGAGGAGATTAGAGATGTCGCAACGGAAGCAACATGCGCCTGAGTTCAAGGCGAAGGTGGCGCTTGAGGCGCTGAAGGGTGAGCAGACGGTGGCCGAACTTGCGAGCCGGTTCGGGGTTGACCTGAGCCCCAAGTTTCCTCCAACCTTCGGAGAGTCCTTGGTTTTGGTTTGATGGCGTTACGCGGCCAGTTTGTCCATGTTCATTTTCTCTGCAAATTCCGTCGGTGTCAGGTTGCCCAACGCAGAATGTGGTCTTTGATAGTGGTAATACTCCTGCCATGCTTCCAGCGTTTCATGGGCCTCGGCCAGTGAACTGAAAAGCGTTTCATTCAGACATTCGTCACGCAGCTTGCCATTGAAGCTTTCGATGAATGCGTTTTGGGTTGGTTTTCCCGGCGCGATGTAATGCCAGTCGATCCCGTTGTCTTGAACCCACCGCAGGATGGCCATGCTGGTGAACTCGGTGCCGTTGTCGGAAACGATTGTTCCGGGCGTCCCGCGTTCGGAAATGATCCGATCTAGCTCTCGCGTGACCCGCAAGCCTGACAGCGATGTATCGGCGACCAGCGCCAGGTTCTCTCTCGTGTGGTCATCCACCACGGCCAGGATGCGAAAGCGGCGGCCATCCGTCAGCGCGTCAGATACGAAGTCAAGCGACCACCTTTGGTTCGGTCCATCCGGCACAACCATCGGCCTTCTGGTGCCCAGAGCTCGCTTCCGTCCGCCCCTCCGACGCACCTGCAGCCTCTCTTCGCGATAGATCCGCCGGAACTTCTTGTGGTTCACTTGCCAGCCCTGCCGTTCCAACATCACCTGCAGCCGTCGATAACCAAACCGGCGACGCTCTTTGGCGACAGCCTTCATGGCATCTCGCAGCGCCGTGTCATCGTCCCGACGAGCCTGTGGGGTTCTTCGGTTTGATCGCTCCACCTACCACTACAAGTCCCGGCGCACCGATCCGGCAGCATTGAAGAAGCGCATAAAGGAGATCTGTGAAACGCGTGTGCGCTATGGCTATCGCCGGGTGCACTACGTGCTGTGTCGTGAAGGCTGGGAGGTGAACGTGAAGAAAGTCTATCGCATTTACAGGGAGATGGGCCTGCAGCTGCGCAACAAGACACCCAAGCGCCGGGTAAAGGCGAAACTGCGTGAGGACCGTAGCGATGCCGTCAGGCCGAACGATGTGTGGGCCATGGACTTCGTGCATGACCAGCTTGCCACCGGCCGCAAACTACGGGTGCTGACAGTCGTCGATACCTTCTCGAGGGTCGCCCCAGTCATCGATCCGAAATTCAGCTATCGCGGCGAAGATGTGGTCGCGACACTGGATCGTGTGTGCCGTCGGACCGGTTACCCCAAGACGATACGAGTCGACAACGGCAGCGAGTTTATCTCGCGCGACATGGATCTCTGGGCCTATCAGCGCGGTGTGATCCTGGACTTCTCACGGCCGGGCAAACCGACCGACAACGCCTTCATCGAGGCGTTTAACTCCAAGTTCCGGGCGGAGTGTCTGAATGCTCACTGGTTCCTGTCGCTGTCGGATGCTTGCGAAAAGATGGAGGAATGGCGTAGATACTACAACGAGGAGAGACCACACAGCGCCATCGGGAACATCCCACCGGCAATGCTGGCAAACTCACATGGCGACACCAGCCCGCCATGCTGAGAAAAGGCGGGAAACTCTAGCCCTGGGTGGCGGAAGGTTGGGTACCAGAGCAAAGTCGGGCGGACTCTACACAAAACTGGAGGAGATTCAGGGGCTCAGGTCATAAAGCTCCACGGTCCCCAGCGTTGCGAAAATTTTTTGCATAGTGTCGGATATAGAGCGCCGGACCAGAAAGCTACGACAGTCTAGCTTGAATGAATTTCGATATCACAGAATATTCACGTGGGCGCCTTTTCTGACAGTTCCTGAGCTTGCCTGTCTGCGCTGCCATTCAATATTATTCTCAAGCGCAAGAACCACAGCCAGGTCAAGTTTACTAATTCTGAGCGGCAACTTCAAAGATACGTCGCAGACTGACAGTCGTGACAGCGAGAAATCGTCTCGGCCCAAAATACTCGAGGTAAGAATAATGGCTAGATGAGGGTGCCTCTCACGAATATCTGCCAAGTCATCAAGAGCATCCTCAAGTTCACAATCGTCTAAATCGACCATGACCAAAACGAGGTCCTTGCGGAATTCAAGGAATGGCTTCAAGTTTTGTTGGTCAAGGACAATGACATCTGACCCCTGCGCTCGTGACCAACCAATGAAGTCGGAAAACCCACGTATATTACTTGCTACAAGAGCCACAGGCGCACCATTCAACAAGCCACTATCGAAACTGCTTGGGTACGCCTTGAGCGTCGACCCGCCAATGATCGTATTCAAGTTCACGGGGGATCTTGTGGTCTTTGCACCGGACTTGGCACCTTCAGAAATTCGAGATGCATTCTTTCATAGTAACCGCTTTATGCTCTGCATATTTCTTCCCCTTTGGAGTCAAGTTTACCGCATAGAATGCCCCCTAGACGACTGATCCTTGGGTTTTCGAATGCATCCTTCGATCACCGAAGTGATAATAAGTTCTCGTGGCCCGCCAAAAGGATTTAGATCATCTATATTCGGTTGGTAAGACGCCGATCCGCGCATGGTGCACTGGATTTTTTCCGCTCGTGGAAATACTCGAAGCGAGTATCTAACCGCGTGATTTAGGAAGGCGAGTATGGCAGGACTCATTTACGAAGCGATACCCGACAATGGATCGACACGGGTCCGCGGCACCAGCACAAATACTGGAGTTACGCTCGTCTGGCCCAACCGCGCTGTCTTCACTGACAGGATCAAGGGGGAACTCGCCGAACGCGCCGGCACTTTCATCCACTCTGGAACTTCGAACCAAACGATAAAGCTTTCCTGTGATTGGGTTATTAACAGGCTGGCAGATACAGATGAATACGCCAACAGTCTCGCCGCGCTCTCGGACGCCGCTGGCGACACAGTTCGCATCTTCAACCACCCGAATGCGATTGCTGCGTCGCGACGTGATATCAGCTCAAAGCTGCTACTCGGCATCCCAAACCTGGTCGTGCCTAAATGTGTCCGCTTCGTGCCGGCCAAGCTCAACGACTTCCGACAAGTGTTGTCCGAAAACAGCATGCGCTACCCGGTGCTGGTCCGACCTGCAAGATCACAATCTGGCACAGGCCTCCATAAAATCGCATCAGACTCCGAGATGCGCGCTTACATGGCGGTAAGAGAATTGGGTATCGCCTACTACATCACCGAATATGTCGATTGCCGCCGGAAGAATGCCCCGAAACCCTACTCGAAGGTCCGCCTTGCTATTGTCGGCGACGAGATCTTCTTCAGGGGGTTTGGCGAGAGTGACTATTGGAACATCAACCGAGCTTTCGGTAATGAGCCAAGTGACCAAGATGTGAAAAAGTTTCTATTCCTTGAACAGAAATTCGAAGAGATGACAGGCCTACAGGCTCTTGGCAAGGAGATCGCCTCACGAGGGGGTCTTGATTTCTGGGGTGTAGACCTGGGTTACCTCGGCAATGGAAAATACGTCTTATTCGAAGCGAATGCCGCAATGTCCATTCTTAAGCCTCAAGGTTTGCAACCCAATCAGCAGAAAGCAGTGCTGCCCCTCATTACACGCATCGAGGACGCACTGCGCGCGCACATGGAAAACCCAGATAGATGGGTAAACCCGTTCGGCACCGTGACACCGGTAACGATTGGTCGCCAGCACAGGGCTGACACCGTAAAGGCCTCTTGATGGGAAGCAGGTAGCAATTGAGCTACTACCATAGCTGGACAGCCAATCACGTAAACTGATGCGCCTTTCATGCATATAAAAACGCACATTTTCAAAGGTTATGTCTTTGGCGCGATCCAGCCGAGCCTTCTTTTGCGCTTTCCTGCGAATCATGGCCCGTCGTCAAGGCTCTGCGCTGCCATGGATGTCGTTGGCGAGTCACTTGGCATCGATGCCGGCCCTGACCAGTTCCACCCGACCGAAACGGGTTTTGACAAACTGTCCGGACCAGCATGCATTGTTGCAATGCTTGATATGTTTCAACAGCATTGCGGCGATCAGCGCCTGACCCCAATCCGTGTTTTCCCAGTGAGCGACAGTGTTTCATTTGTCTACCCGTCTCTAGTGCCGGACGTGGCTCGCGCGAACCTAACGGTGCTTGCAAAGATGCTTGAGGGCGCGCGCGCTTCGCTCAGCAAAGACAGCGTGAACGCACATGCAATGGCGATGAAGATAAAGGCGCGCCCTTTCTTGCCCTCGGGCACCAACGCAATAAGCTTCATCGCCGCCGCGGCCAAATATCGAATTCCCTTCAAACAGCTCGAAAGACGATACATTGCGTTTGGCTATGGGAAGGATACGAGCATCTTCAATAGCTCCATCACGGACCGTGATAGCGCCGTCGGCATTGGGATCGCTGGAAGCAAATTTGTAAGCCACCGCCTTCTTAAGCTCTCGGGATTTCCCGTCGCCGAGCAGCTTCCCGTCACTTCCGTAGAAAACGCGATTGCGAGCGCCCAGTCTATTGGATACCCGGTCGTGCTAAAGCCCGAGAATGAGGAAGGGGGACGTGGAGTCTGCCCAAACATCCTGAGCGAAGAAGAGCTCGTTTTCACCTATAATAGATTGCAACCCGTCTATCCGAAGCTCTTACTCGAAAAACATATTCGCGGAGATGGTTACAGAGTATACGTTCTAGGCAACGAGATTGTACGCGTTCGGCGGCTCCAAGCCGCGCATATCATCGGTGACGGTCTGCGTGATGTCAAAACCCTGATCGACGCCGAAAACGCTTCCCCATCACGGCATGCAATCAATGCTTCGATGAAGCCGATCAAGGTCGATCAGGAGTTGAGCGACATGATCGCAAAGCAAGGACACACCCTAACGAGTGTCCCTGTCGCAGATGAGAAAGTAGTGCTCGCAGCAACGACCAACCTGAGCCGTGGAGGCAGTTCTACTGATTTCATTGATGAACTGCATGTCTCAAACAAGAGGGCGTGCATCGAGATCGCTAAAACTTTCGGCCTCTACTGCTGTGGTATTGACTTGATTTCCAATGACGCCTCGCGACCTTTGAGGGAGAACGGTGGCGTCGTCTGCGAAGTGAATGCGCAGCCCCAGATTGGGTCAGTGGGACGCGTCAGGATGCACGAAGACATGATCTTGACCGCTGTCAGGAGTTGTCCACCGATCGACCTCCGTGTCCACAGCCGCCCCGTTGGGATCAACCATAGCATCTTCAACAAAGCAGCAAATCGTCTTCGCATTGATATCGACGTCAAAACGCTCCTCACCCACGGTTGCCCTGTGCAATATTTTGACAGCCTAGAGATAGTCGGAGGGGTGAGCGAAGAGGATCGTATGCATCTAGAGGCATTGCTAGAAAGCGTTCGACCGGACCTATCCCCCGCCTAGGCTGAAAGGCCATTATTAAGCGTTTCCTGCACCAAACAGTCCAGCGCCTCGACGAGATTGATCTTGGCGCGGTCAGCATATTCACAGGCACCACCCCAAATTTCCAGCTCAGATGACGGAGAAATCGACGGTGTGAGATCGCTATCGATGAGGGAATACCGCTGCGCCATCAACATCAGCTCAGTATCGCTGAAAACATATCCGTTATTGCGTGCCTGGTCCGCCATCGCGGTCCAATGGTAACCTTCGGTCGGATTGCGCCGTCCTCCCAATGCAAAGCCGGAACTCCCTAACAGCGCCTTTCGAACAATCTGTTCCGAGCTTCTAACGGGCACATGTTGGAGATAGAATGGCAAGATAGGTATCTGCCCAAGCGGGCACTCGGCGGAGATGTCGTGGTTGCCGGTGGAAATCCGACAGGTTTCACCGACTGTCCTTCCAAAAACGACTTTATAATATTGGCGCACTTCCCGACTGCGTGCACGAAAGCGCTCGTGCCATGAACCGCCTTCAGAGCAATCGGAGAGGGGGAGCGGACAAAATGTCTTCCGGGGAACCCTTGCGGCACCCGCGTGGCCAATATACGCCTCGAGACACGCGATGAAATTTGCTCGTTCGACGCACAGGAATTCGTCCGCGTCCAGCGGCATAATATAGTCGAAACGACCAGACGCTGCTATCAAACGTGAAGCAGCTGTCGTAAAATCCGCCTGCCGATAGGACGGATCCCGCAGATGTCTCACGCTAAGCGACACGCCTTCAGCCTGAAGCCTGCTTAGAATTTCCAGCGTTGAGTCACTACTGAAGTGGTTCAGGAAATAGATATGATCGAAGATCTGGCTATTGTGCCGTACGAACTGTTCGACAATATCACATTCGTTCCTGATCATGCAGAGCGCTGCAAGTCTCGTCACTTTACTCGCCCCCTACTGGTTTAGCGAAAATAGATTTCGTGATCGGGCAGAGATTCATAGCAATTCCCCCTGCCCGATCATCTGAGCACATCTCCGTTACTTCTCGCTGAGAAGGCGATAGAGCGTCACAGTGTCCGGTACGCCAGTTTCTTTAATGCCCGCAGCTTTCTGAAAATCAGCAACAGCCTTCGAGGACTTCGGCCCAAATGCGCCATCCACATCATCCTTTGTGAGATACCCGCGGCTTGCCAGCAACGCTTGTACGCTCATGACCGTTTCCCGGCGCAGGGCGACCTGATGCGTTGCAGACTTCACCACCTCAAACGACCCTTTCTCCGCAGAATGATAGGGTTCAAAATGCGTTATAAGAGAGTCCATGACGCTTTGAACCTGTGCCTCCGCCTGTGTTCGGCAAATCGCAGCAACTAGGCGCGAGAATTGTTCGGTGTTTTGAAATGGTAGGTGATCAAAAACGCCATTCTGGGTTTTGTTGGCGTAAGTGACATAGCCACCAACCCAGTTCGAAAGTTCAAGTTGCTTGGTCTTGTTTTCCGGGAAATCCTCGTTGAGAAACGAGCATTTCTGTGCGCCGATACCTCGAATGACAAATTGACCATCTTGGTTGCCAGCATTTGCAGCCTGACTCGCCATACCCAGCGCAATGCTCAAAGTAGTAGCGAGAACTGTTTTCGTCGTCATAGTTCTACCTTTCGTAAGAAAAAGCACAGGCAACATAAGCTGCCTGTGCCAGTTGGCTCCGATCTCCCAGTAAAAAGGGGGGTGGGACGAGCTGATCGAAGCGTTCTCTTGAGTTAGCGGCGTTTGATCACGCTGCTTGCGACGTTGCCCGTTGCGGTGGCCGAGATGGTGTTACCCACGACGCCAGCAGTCGTACCAACAACCGCACCGCTGGTCCCGGCGCCGATCTGCGCATTGCGCACGACCGCCGTAACCATTGCCGTGGTGAACTGCTCGTTGGTCAGAGCGACATTGTTTGCCGATGCACCATCATAGCCGGTCACAGTCACAGTGTTGTATGCGGTGTTGGCAGTGGCCGAAGCCATGACAACGTTGCCACCAACAGACACTTGGCTCGCGTTCAGAGCGTCATACTCACCCAGAGCGCTGTTGAGCGCCGCACCAATGGTGGTGTTCTCTGCGGTTGCAGAAATCGCGCCATCATTGACCTGGTAGCTCGCCAGAAGGAGATCACCCTGTGCGGTGTAGCCGCTTTCACCCTGTGCAATCGCATCCGAATCGTTGAATGCAAGCACAGTGCCGGAAGCGTTGAGCGCGTTGGTGGCAATGTTGCCCCGTGCGGTCGCTGCGACACGGTTTGCATCAATCTCGATCGAGGATGCATCAGCCGCATAGATCGGGTCGGTTGCCGGCTCAGAGCCGTTCAGCGCAACACCGATATCCGCAGAAGCATTCGCCGAGACGTCTGCTTCACTCACCTGGTGGTTCAACACAGCACCGGTCAGGCCCATCACCGCGTCTGCGGCGAGGGTCATGGTGTTGGTGTTGTTGTTGGCAAGTGCGGTTGCAGACACAGAGTTCCCGTTGAGAGCCACAGAGCCTTCAACAAGACCCGCAGTGCTACCTTCAAGCTCATCGAGGTTGTAGATGTTGGCATAGGCGTCGGCATCGATTGCCACCCCTTCACCGAAATCAAGAGCCTCTTGCTTCGCTACGAGAAGGTGATGCGCTTCGAGGGTGTTGCCGGCGTCGACAAAGTCGCCAGAGTCCTCGATTTCCGCATAGTCTTCATCCGGGTTGGTCGCGTTCACGGCATCAACGGTGAGAGTGTTCACACCTTCGTTGCCGATAGAAAGCGCCTGAGTGCTGTTCCCGGACAGGCTAACCGTCGAGCGGTTGGATTCGATCGGAGCAAAGATCTCCGCATCGGCCAACGTCGACACATAGGTTCCGTCATCGTCATCGTCATACACTTCCTGCTCAGAGAACAGAACGCTGGTGACAGGGAGGTTTCCACCGTCATCAACGTTGGTCGCCGAAACCGACAGATCATTGGTGACAACGTTGACTGCCGCAGTGGCCTTCAGAGTGTTGTCATCAACCGCGAGCGTGGAGTTGTTGAGGTCAGCGTAGCCCGCTTCGAGGCCAAACGATGCAAACACTTCCACGTCGAGATCGACTTCCTCCGATTCCTGCTCGTTGGTCAGCATATAGTCGCCTTCAACGTCGTCGATATCGTCCGCCGAACCGTCAACTGCTGCGAGATCATATTCCTGACCTTGCGCGAGGTTGACGCCAGCCACATCGATCGAGTTGGTTGCAACGTTTGCCTTCGCCGAACCGGACACGATGTTAGACGCGACTTCAAGCATGGAGTCGTTGATATCTTCGTCGATCGTCACGATCACACCGCCCGCGTTATGCGTTGCCGGTGTCGGGTCGGTTGCGGGCGAGACTACAGCTGCGAGGATTTGAACGGAGTCGTCACCGTCAAAACCATCACCGAGTGCCCCTTCAAAGTTCGGGCCATCAATCGTGACAAGGGTCATGTCGGTCTTGTCGAAGCTCGTACCGGCTTCCCAGGTCAGCGTCGTGCTGTTGGTCACCGTGAGACCTGCAGCAGTGTAGAACGACTGCTCAGCGGTTGTCATGGGTGTGGCCATCGTGAACACAATGTCACTGGTCATGTCGTTGGTGTAGACATTGCCAACATTGGACCATTCGACATTCGCGATCGTATTCGACTGGTTGCTCGAAGAAGTCGCGGGCGATCCTTCCGAACCTTCCGTGCCGGCAAGACCGATGCGCACGGTGAGATCGGAGTCGATAACGTCGCTGTCGTTGCGAACACCAACAGTCGTCTGGATATCGGTCGCCGAAAGCTCAACACCAGACGCCTGATTGTTGCCGATCACGGCCGCGCTCAGGAGGTTGTTGTTGGACTCGATCGTGGACCCTTGGATATCTTCGTCAACCCAGGTGCTGACCAGTGCCGAGGTATCATCGTCACCGTCAAGGCCACGCAGGCTTGCCAGCATCGACGTATTGTCAAGGTCCTGCTCGCTGATCGCAACGAAGGATGCTTCGACAGCGTGGTCGTCATGAACTTCGTTATAAGCGTACTGCACACCGGTATCGATGACAACGGCATCAACTGCGGCAGTCAGGGTCGTGGCCTGGTTACCAATGGCCTGGGTCTGAACCGCGTTGCCAGAGGTCGAGACGGAAGAATCCGTCAGATCCCAATCGATATAGGTATCGACGATTTCACGATCAGCCGGGGACGAGATCGTCGCGCGCATGTCAACGCTGTCGATGCTCTGGTAGTTCGTCGCAACAGCGATGTCGCTACCGTCAGCGCCACCATTACCGACAATGTTCGTCGCATCGAGATCGATCACCGATCCGTTTGCGGCACCAGTCGAGCTGTAGCCAGCGTCGGCATCGTTGCCATATGCGGCCGCAACAATTGCGTTGCCATCAAGCGAGACAGAGCTGTCGTCGACATCATCAAAGACATCGATAAAGACACCGGAGTCAGACACGACTGCATAATCTTCGCCGTCAGCAAGCGTCTGCTTGTTCGCGGCAACGATTGCAGCGGCCGAATCGTTCACGTTCTCGTTCGTGTCAGAACCGAAGGTCGCAACTTCGAAGTCATTCGCGCTTACGGCAACGCTATTTGCGTTGGACTGTGCAACGGAGATCGAGCGGATCATGTTGCCCGAGACATCGAGATCGCTACCGTCTAGGTCTTCGTCGATATACGCACCAATGCTCGCTTCGTCCACGACTGCGGCAGCAGCGAAGAAAGCAGTTTCCTGTTCGCTTGCAACGCCGACGCCACCGTACACAGTGTTGCCATCGACATCGATCTCGTTGCTCGCGGTTGCGATGGTCGCAACGGACTCGATCGCGTTGCCTGCAACGGAAAGATCGGAGTCTTCGATCGAGTATTCGTTGCCAAGGTCAAGACCCGCGAATGCCTGATTAACAGCGCTCACCGAAACAGCTTCAAACCCTTGTTGAGAATTCGCGATGATCATCTCGCCTGTGAGCTCAAGACCTTCAGTCGTGAGTGTATCTTCACCATCGATACCCACCGAAGCAGTATCAAAGTAGTCGAAGTCGACATCCGCGACAGTTGCTGCGCCGACAGAATTCGCATCGACTGCGATCGACTGGTCTGCGTTCATGAGGTTCGACGATGCTTTGATCGTGTTGCCCTCGACCGCTGCGCTCGAGAAGTTCAGGTCTTCGCGAACGTCGATTTCAACAGTTGTTCCGTTGAGACCGGCCGATGCGCCCGCATCGTAAACGCCTTGGCCGTTGGAGATTGCGATCGACGCATCAACATCCGCAGCGCCTTCACCCGTAGCAACCGACTGGTTCGCATCAAGCATCGTGGCGGTCGCAGTGACATCGTTATTCGAAACCGTAACCGAAGAGTTGTCGACGGACTCAAGGTCAGCGCGGATGGTCGAATCAAATGCAACAGCGGACACCTTGAGATCTTCTGCTGCCTGCATCGAGCCCATTGCGATATCGGCATCCGCAGTCAGTGCGTAGGTGTCATCAGGGTCGGCACCGTCGAAAAGGTCAAGCGAAGAGGTGAAATGGGTGATCGACGCATCTTCACCATCGCCGTTCACGGTCACGCCATCAGCGATCAGGGTCGTACCGTCAAAAGACGAACCGGTTGCAGAGGTAGTGATCGCGTTGTTGTTGACCGAAAGGGTCGCTGCGTCGAGGGTAAGATCCAAGGAGCCATCGATGATATCGAAACCGTCACCATCAGCAAAAGCCTCGATCGTTGCGCTTTCCGCAAGGGCAAGCACATCTGCATCTTCGCCAAGGACGGCGCCGTCCGTCATCGCGAAGAAGAAATCTTCGCCATCAAAAGCGCCGTCGCCCTCGTTGCGCTGAAGGTTCGAAAGCACAACGTCGTCATTGAACGACGGAAGCGTATCGACGTCAGCTGTCAGGCTACCATCGTTTCCCACCGCCGTTGCTGCAACAGTGTTCTCGTCGAGCTCAAATGCGCCCGAAACGGTGAGATCGTCGCCAGCGAACAGATCAAGATAGACCTCGAGGTCATCATCACCGGGCTGAACAGTTGCAGTGACTGTGCCGGTTGCCGCTTGGTTGTTGACATCCGACAGGCCAGCTGTCGCCGTCACGACCGGATTCGTAAGATCCCCAGTGATCGCCACTTGGTCGACCGAGGTGACTGATGTGCCCGCCTGGGCATATGCAGTCAGGCCCACGACCAGTGCCGCAGAACCTGCGCTGGCCAAAAGGGCATTTCTCTTCTTCATTGTTCGCATTTCCACTCCTAATTCTTAATGCTAATTTGGCAGCTCTAATGAGCTATATTTCTCCCGCAGCGCTCAGCTTTTTACTGAGCAAGACGAGAAAACTCTTTGGAGCAGCCCGCTTGCGCGGACTGCCAATTTTGTCATGACTTATTCGGCTTGCTCTCTTGGATCCGGCAGCTATCAGCCGAGACATTGGTGAGTCCTTCAAGCAAATCGACAACACCAAGCTCAATCGCGGTTCTAACGCCAAGTTGCAGCGGCTCCTGCTCCTTCGCACCGGTGTTGATGTCGATGAGATCCATTCCGAAGAACCGGAATACACCTGCGCCCACTTCATAGCCTGTAACCTGCTTTTGCAGGCTTACTGTTTCGACGACTTTAAGCGATTGAGAACCAACAAGACGGAGGTCCACGGCAACGTTCATCGTGTACGAGCGACGTTTGCCGCCAACATTGTTGACCGCGACCTCAGCACCACCAGACGTGATGTTATAGTTGAGCTCCGTAATGCCTCCAACAATGTAGTAGTCAGACTGAAGCACCGAGCCGCCATAATAGGGCTTCCAAGGCACCTCTTTCTTCTCACCTTCGGCACCTGCATCACCATCAACAGGATGCGTACGACCGTCACCAAGTTGTCGCTTCGAGCTGTAGTGGAGCTCGACATCCGCGATGCGAGTGTCAAAGCGCTCGTGGATCGTGAAAGCAGGCGAAAGCTTGCCCAGCGCAGAATATGCCATCAAGGCACCGCCTTGCGTGATTGCAAAGCCTTCGCCATCCGACTGTTTACCCGTGTAGTCACGGATATCTCCGACAGCGATGCCAAGCCCGGTGCGCCCGAGCTTCTTCTTGTAGCAGGAGAGAACTTCACCGCTCGGCGTCACGTTGCGCGACACCTCAGAACTTTTAAGGACAGGCTTCTGTCCCTCGGCAAACTCCACCTTCTCCAAACCGTTCGGCGCTGCACAGGCCGACACTATGGAAAGACCGGCGGCAAGGACAGGAACGAAGCGGACGCGTTTCGCAAGTCGATCAGCAACCATTAGTTTAGCACCCCCGTTGCTTCCACATCAACTTCGCCGGTGATCGCGCTACCTTCGAGATAACACGCCGTACTGCTGTCAACGGTGGCGTATTGATCTCCAGAGTTGTCTTGATCGTTGAGCATATCCTGGGCTGTATTTCCGACATCAACATCTGACACATCAGCACTCGACGAGGACCCATCAATCACAGCAGTGATCGCTCCATCATTCTCCTGATCGGAATCGATGCTTCCCGACGACCCTTCGCTGCCGATATCAGCAGTGCTGTCGTTGCCGGTAGAATCAGCATTCAAAGCAGTTTCTGGGCTAATGTCGGAAGAGCTGCCACCTTGGGTGTTCTCAGCAATATTGCCTGCTGCATCCGCAATATTGTTGCAATTCACTTGAGTGCCGATATTCGTCGTATTGTAAACAGTCGTATCGAAGCCATCGTAGTATCCACCACGCTTCTTCTCGATCATGTCCAACACAACAGCTTTATTCGCTTTGTCGGCAGTTGTTTCAAACTGCCAGGAACGGCTCTCACCGAGACCATTGGCCATAACAACGACCGGCGACAATGACGCCATCGCCATTGTCGCCAACCCCAGCTTCACCCAGAAGGCGAATTTCTGCGCTTTTCTTTTTGAATCACTCATCATCCCAACTTTCCAATCGTTTTGGGATCATAGCTATCACTGAGCCACACTCTTGTTGTCTTCACTAACGGGGGTTAAGGCATATCTTTTGATAGTTGCCTTTTCACTCTAGGCCTACGTCGATGTTTCTGGCGGCCTCGAAAGTATCGCGAACTCAACCAAGTAGCAGCGTCTACCCCATACCAATAACGACAGCGTGCAACTCCGTTTGATGTGACGCTCAGGGAAACGCATGCGCTTTTCTCACTACAAACACAGCCCGGGACCTGTCAAAATAGACGCAGTCATTCATTGAAATCAAAGATCGGCTCTACTGTGCACAGCTAGACCGAAGAAATCGTCTAGCCGACGAACCTGATCTTCAGTGACATCACCGAGATGCTCGATCTCAGAGCAATACTGTGTCGGAAGACCGTGTCTCAATAGGTGATCTGGGCTCGCCCGAAGCTCTATGCGTTTCAGTCCGCGATTGAAGATTGGCGCCTCCATCTCGGTGAATTCATTCGACACCAGGAGCCTTACCGGAGGGCAGCCCACTCCGAGCATATCGATTACCTGACCGTAAATTTCAGGGTGCGAAACCCCGAGCTGCGGCTTCGAATTGATCTCGCAGATCACCGCGCCGGTTTCATACCAAGGCTTCGCAGGGTCGACACAAAGGAAGTCAATTCCGGCCATCTGGAGCCCAACCGTTTCCGTCGCCTCTTTCAGCATCTTGAGGTTTTCATGATGAAAGTCGGCTCGTGCATCCCTCGCGGTGCCACCGTTGTTCACTCGCGCCAAGCTCGTTAGAGCAATGTTCAACCCATGCTCCGGCATGCTCTCGAGGCGAAGCCCCTGCCTTTCCAAGGTAGCATGAACATCTGCATCGATGACGAGTCTGTGTTTGGTGGAGTTCCTACCGCCGCGATCGCTCTCTGAATTCAGGGCCTCGATAAGCTGCGACACTGTATGCCTACCATCACCCACAATCATCGCGGGAATGCGCTCTGCGACACGCATGATGTTCCCATCAAATACGTTGATACGAAACAATTTACCGGGCACAAACGCCTCAAGGACCAAATCATTTCGCGTCTTTGAAAGCGCCTCGAAGGCGTTTTGCAGTTGCTCGCGGTTCGAAAGGTTTGCGACAACGCCATGCCCCTGCTCCGCTGTGGCCGGCTTCAGCACGAGCGGATATCCGATCGCCTCAGCTTGCACGATAACTTGTTCGCGAGTGCTCACCACTGCCTGCCTGGCGACAGGAAAGCCAGCAAGCCGAAGCAAACGGTTGGTCAATCTCTTGTTGTTTGCGATTTCGAACCCGATAACGGACTCCTTGTCTGTAACCGAGCTATTCAAGACCCGCGTACCACTTCCGTAGCCAAGCAGTATGAGCTGGGGCGAAAACTGGAAGTAAGGAATGTTTCGCTCCACGGCAGCCGCGATGAAGTTTCCGGCGTTCGTACCACCGGGAAGAAATGCGCGGGCTCGAGTTGCGCGCCTCGAACAGAACGCGTCCCAGTCTAACGTTTCATCATTTCCGCGGAGTTCGCTTGCGAAGGCAACAAGAGCTTCTATGTTCTCCCTAACCAACATGGGCGCTAGGCTAGGGACCGCCAAGCAAAAGAAAACTTCCTCCTCAACGGCCCATGGCTGCGTGCTACGAATGCTCGAGAACCTCTGATCTCCGCAGCTAGTGTTTAGTTGATCAAGCAGTAGGGTAAATCGACCCGCTGAAGTCTGTTGCAGCTCATCGTGATAGCCGGGATCTAGAGCGAACATACTCACATGCCTACTCGAAGTGCTGGAAACATGCTCGAATAGCCGATCTACGGCCAAAGAACCCTCACGCCATTTCTCATCAAATGCCACCAACAAACACGGCTGCGGGAACCCGTAAGCATAGCCACGAACCACTCGCGTCTTAATTTTCATCGACTTTTCTCGCTTACAATTACTCGCTCCGCTTAGGGTGAGAAGGAAAAGCTCGCAAACGTTCAAAAGGTTAAAAGCACTAACGTTTGATAGGCACGTATCTAACCAATCCTAAAAGCTATCGAATAATCACCGATCAATGGACTGATCAAACGCTGTTTAAGCGGCCAAAGTGAGCCTCCCCAACTGAACTGGTCCACCGCTAAGTTTAGGAAACGGAGGACCAAGAATGGCAAACAAGCGACCGAAGCCCGAAGAGATTGTCTCGAAGTTACGGCAGGTTGAGGTGCTGATGGGGCAAGGCATGCCCCGGCTCGATGCAATCAGACAGATCGGTGTTGTTGAACAGACCTATTACCGGTGGCGCAAGCAATACGGCGGAATGGGTGTAGATCAACTTAAGGAACTGAAGCGGCTCCAGAAGGAGAACGATCGGCTGAGACGAGCTGTGTCAGACCTGACGCTCGATAAGCTGATCCTGACGGAGGCTGCAAAGGGAAACTTTTGAGCCCCGCTCGCCGTCGCGCCTGCATCGAACACGTTCGCCGCCAGTTCAAAGTGTCTGAGCGCAGGGCCTGCCGCGTGCTGGGACAACATCGCTCCACACAGAGGCACATCCCGAGAGGCCGTGTCGATGAGGATCGGTTGGTTGCCGACATGATCGAGCTGGCCAGGCAGTATGGTCGATACGGCTATCGTCGGATTGCGGCCTTGCTCAGAGAGGCAGGGTGGTCGGTCAGCGATGGCCGTATCGAACGACTATGGCGACGAGAGGGGCTGAAGGTTCCGCAGAAACAACCGAAGAAGGGGCGGCTCTGGCTGAACGATGGATCATGCGTGCGGCTGCGGCCTGAGTATCAGAACCATGTCTGGTCTTATGACTTCGTTCACTGCCGGACAGATGATGGCAAGGCCTTCCGGACGCTGAACATCATTGATGAGCACAGCCGAGAATGTCCCCTCTCGGCGATTGCAGGCAATCGCCTGTCGGCAGCGGGACGATCAAGGTGAAGCGTAAACTGAACTCGACAGACGTGATTGACGCTTTGACCGATCTGTTCATCCTGCGTGGCCCTCCCGCCTTCATACGTTCCGACAATGGTCCCGAGTTTGTTGCACAAGCGGTTCGGGATTCGATCGCAGCCGTCGGCTCTCTAACAGCCTACATCGAACCGGGAAGCCCATGGGAGAACGGATATTGTGAAAGCTTCAATGGCCGGTTCCGGGACGAACTGCTCAACGGGGAGATCTTCTATACCCTGCGTGAAGCCCAGATCCTGATCGAAGAATGGCCCCTCTCGGTGACTTTCAGTCACCTGACGGTCAATGGGAAACACTACAACACAAAGAGACCACACAGTGCATTGGGCTATCGCCCACCAGCGCCGGAGGCCACTATCCCGATGGAACACAGGCCAATCATGCACTAACAATCAAATTGGACCAGTCAGATGAGGCTGCTCAATTGGCCGAGGCACCACAACGATTATCTTCGGATACATGGCAGTTTAAATCATTGAGGAATATGTGTCACTGTGTGCACAGTAACGTGTGCCGAACGCAAGTCAGAAACCACTTGAATGCTGGTCCTTTCGGCGCATTAGATCGCAGCCGATAGACATCTGGGGCATGACGAAGAAATGGAAACCTGGTGGGTGATCGGCAATGGTATGGACGCGGGAAAAACGACGATTGCGTCTACCCTCATTCAGCTCTTGGATGCCAGAAAATCCGCAATTGGCTTCAAACCACGCGCTCACTACCGTATCCACAAATACTTCGAAGACTTTTTCGCCTATTCATCCAATGAACGCTTGATGAATTGCGGCGATGGGTACCATCTTTCCACAAACTCCAGCCTTTCAAGCGTAGACGACATCGAGCTACTCGTTCCGTTTCAGATGATCAGTTCGATGAATTTCAAAGTGCCCTATCTCGTGCGATCCGGATCGGATCAGATTGCTCGTCGAACAATCCTCACATCCCCCTTTCTCCATGATTTCCTCAAGACCCCGTTGGATGCCAACACGGCCGATCCAATGGCCTTCCTGCAACATGCAGATACGAGAGATCAGGAGATTGGCTTCAAGTTTCCACGGTCCTACCGACAATCGCAGGATTGCATCGAGCAAAGCTTCGCGAAGCTACAGGAAAGACAGCCAGCGCACATTGTTATAGAAGGTGCAGGTCAATTTCTTCCCCTCTGGCGCAAAAATACTTTGGTCAATCACCTCGTGATTGTTGGGGGCTTCGAAGTCCAACTTTACCACAATATTGGCCTCGAGCTCCATTGGAAGCAACCAGAGCTGCCGCAGTATGGTCATCTGTTACCTCATCTCACCAAGCAACAACTGACGAAATCAGCGAGCATCCCGATAACAACACCCGACAGATATACTGCAGTCGCAAAATCAGTCTTGGAGGGCTTACTGTCGGACGTCACTTAGCGAAAGGCACTCGCTGAGCGCTTAAATTTGATCTGCTTCATTGGCATCATGACTCTACGACCATCCTGCATGCGATAGAGGGAAATGCTCGCAACTGTTCGCATAATCATTAATACAATTGGGTCCTCAACCTTCTCAGCAACACATCGAGTCACCGCAACTATGAACTCTTTTGAAAAGGTCTTTGAAAAATTGTGGCATCATCAAAGATCAAGTCCCAATCCGCCAGAGTTTCTACAGGTCAGAGCAGAATAGTGTCTGGCTGACCTGAGCCCCAAGTTTCCTCCACCTCGCGGAGAGTCCTTGGGGTTGGTTTGATGGCCTTACGCGGCCAGTTTGTCCATCGTTCTTTTCTCAGCGAATTCTCTGGGCGTCAGGTTTCCGAGCGCCGAGTGTGGTCTGTGGGTGTTATAGTCCTCCTTCCATTCTTCCAGCGTTGATCTGGCTTCGGCCAACGATCCGAAGAGCGTTTCGTTTAGGCATTCATCTCGCAGCTTGCCGTTGAAGCTCTCGATAAATGCGTTCTGGGTCGGCTTGCCTGGAGCGATATAGTGCCAGTCGATGCCGTTCTCCTGCAGCCATCGCAGGATGGCCATGCTGGTGAACTCGGTGCCGTTGTCCGAAACGATTGTTTCAGGCATCCCGCGTTCGGAAATGACCCGGTCGAGTTCTCGCGTGACCCGCAAGCCCGACAGCGATGTATCGGCGACCAGCGCCAGGTTTTCCCGCGTGTGGTCATCCACCACGGTCAGGATACGGAAGCGGCGACCATCGGTCAGCGCATCAGATACGAAATCGAGGCTCCAACGCTGGTTCGGGCTATCCGGCACAACCATCGGCCTTCGCGTGCCCAGAGCCCGCTTTCTACCGCCCTTGCAGCGCACTTGGAGCTTCTCTTCGCGATAGATCCGTCGGAACTTCTTGTGGTTCACTTGCCAGCCCTGCCGTTCCACCATCACATGCAGCCGCCGATAGCCGAACCGGCGACGTTCCTTGGCGACCGCCTTCATGGCATTGCGCAGCTCCGTGTCATCCGACCGGCGCGTTTGATACCGCACCGTCGAACGATCCACATTCAGCGCAGAACACGCCCGACGCTGGCTCACCTGATGAACTTCCATCAGATGAACCACCGCCTTCCGCTTGGCATCGGGCGTCACCACTTTTTTGAGTTCACATCCCGCAGCATCGCATTGTCGAGCATCTGTTCCGCCAGCAGCTTCTTCAGCTTCGCGTTCTCGGCTTCCAGTGCTCGGAGCTTCTTGGCATCGGAGGGCTCCATGCCGCCATACTTTGACTTGTATTTGTAGAAGGTGCCTTGGCTGATCCCGTAGCGCCTGCATACATCAGCAGTCTTCTCACCAGCTTCCTGTTCCTTGATCATCTGAATGATCTGTTCGTCGGTGAATCTCGTCTTCATTGGTCCGTCCTTTGGTTGGGCGGACTCTACACAAAGCTGGAGGGGTTTCTGGGGCTCAGGTCAGTTGGCAAGTTCTTTGAATTCTTCTCTCGTTACCGCCTTTGAGGAAATACCGAACTCTCAACTGTACCTTCAGCCTAAGAATACGATAGCGCGTGGCTGCCTAAGTAAGCTGGAGTTCATGCGAGGTGCGACTTGGTGGATTCGGGAGCGATCAAGCAATGAGCTCACTAAAGACCTAGCTGCGCACTCGCTTACCTAGCATACCGGCGGCATCGCGTTCTCCTATGGTTATCTCCAAAATACCGAGTGCCTCAGCCAATCCGCGCAAGCGAGGGAAAATCCGCCAAGCAAACCCATCGACTGAACCACATTCTACCCGCCTAGAGCTCGGCCCCAGCCAGCCTCCATGGTTTGGCTGCAAGGTTGGCCAGCTTTCGTCTGGCATAACTACTCCAAGACCTTGCCCTCCTCGACCAACCTGGCGCGCGCCTCGACGAGCGTCCTTGCTCTTTCGAACTCAGGTGTCCCACGCGTGAGCAAATGCTGAAGATAATCCAGCATCAACTCCTTCTCCTCATCCGACCATTTCTGCTCGGACCGCATGCGATCGATCAACTCAGCACTCTGACTTTCAGTCATCTTTGCGTAGTAGGTTTCCGTCACTTTCTCCGAAGAATGGCCAAGATTCTTGGACCAAGCCTTTCGCTCCTCCAGGGTCCGACACATCTTGTCGCCCAGCGCCTTCAAACAGTGGCGGGCGCTGTGCGGAGTATAGCTCTTACCGACAAGTTTGCTGGCTTCAGAAAATGCACGCGCAACCGCATCACTCGTCGCCATCGGCACAACCGGCACGTGATCAGCCCCGTCCTTCGGGCTTGGTCGAGCAAGATCATCCTTGGAGGGAAACAACGCATCTTCAGGGCCAAAACCAATTCTATCTAGTTCCAGCAACCAAGACCTGACAATGCCCTCAAAACGGTCCGTGCGCGGGAACCACTTGGCTGTATAGCTTTTGCCGTTTTTTGCACGCACCTCTCTGGCATCTTGGAAGACTGTCCGACTTTGCTCGTCCACGTGTTTCCGCCGCAAAGAAATCAGGGCATTCGCACGAAGGCCCGCGGTGAACGCCAATGCAACAATTGCGCGGTCGCGTCGTTGAATAAGCTGATGGGATGGCATGGCTTCTACCATGTTCCACGCTTCATCGATGGTAGGAAAGAGCTTGTCAGTTGTTTTTGAGACGGGCGCAGATACCTTGCGTGGCACTGCAAAATACCCAGGTAGGCTGGCATTGATGCGACGATAGCCCTGCTGATCCTTCAACCATTTTACGAACTCCCTCAAGGACGCCAAACGATGGCTGACGGACGACTTGCTCAGGCCGCCCTGTGCTCTTGGCAAAGCAAGCCGTTCAATCAGGTGCTGTTTGTAGCAAACGGCGTCATCTGACTTTAATTTGCCAAAGCACTTGCCCTGCAACAGCGCCTCAAATTCACGGATGGCTCTGAGATGCGCGTCAGTGGATTTCCCGTCGTACTTGGTGGCGTACTTCAACCACTCAAACAGAATACGATCGTTGAGCGAACACCAGTTCGAGACATCACCACCGTCAATTTTCACAACACCAGCCGGAATCCTTGTTTCAGTTTCGTCTCTTGGAACCAAGCTGGTGTTGTGTTTCTTGTGACTCAGGATGAAGTCGTGTTCTGTCTCACCCAGTAACTTTAACATGATGCCGGAACAGTCAGGACAAACCGAACGGGCCATCCATTTTGCGTCACTCGTTTTATCAATGGTTACTTTCCCGATCTCTGGGAAGACTGCAGCCTTGCACTTAACACACTTGAATTCGCCCGGCCTGAGTTGCTTATGCGTCCGCTCCAATCGCTCGACATGAAACCTCGCGAGTTCAGCGCCACGAAACAGTTGCGGCCCGGTTCCACCGGTCGCGCGTAAACCCGACCTCACCCAGTTCGTGATCGTGTTTCGATGAACGGAATACAACTCCTGAACCTGATCAACGGAATAGACCCAGTGCTTCTTGGGGCGAACGTTGCGATAAGAGCGGCTCATTTCGAAAGACCACTCTCATAGTCAACCAAATCCGAAAGACGCCAGCGGCTCGTTCCAGGAGAGAGCTGTACGGGCTTGGGAAAGGCACTACCCTGCTTCGCCCAGCGCCAAACGGTTTGTCTGGACACGGAAAACCGCTTCGCAACAGCAACATCGGACAAGAAGCGTTCCTGCTCAGCCGGATGCTCACTCGGCTCCAACAGCTTCGAAGTGCTCACCCTCTCCTGAGCGACAGGCGTCCCTACAGTTGCTTTGGGCCTGGTCGTCTCACTTGCGCCGGGCACGCCTTGTTCATGTGCCTCGAAAAGATCTCGCTGTTTTGAATTTTTTGATGCATTGGCCATGCCAAAAACCCTCAACTTGATTGGGGTTTCATGACACCTCTTGCATCTCGAAACGTATGGAACAGAGCTCTAGCGCCCTGCGTGACTGATCGTTACAGATCGGTAGCAAATGAACCAACCGATCGGCCTCAAGTCAATGTTAGAGTTTTACCGTTACGAAAATGTGGGGCTAGATGTGGGGCTAAAAAACTAGACGCAATAATAATCTTTAAAATACAATGCATTAAAGATCTTTATGGCGGAGACGAAGGGATTCGAACCCTCGATACCGTTTCCGGTATACTCCCTTAGCAGGGGAGCGCCTTCGACCACTCGGCCACGTCTCCGTCGACCCGTCTATCTTGAGGGCCAATCGGTGACAAGAGGAAATTCGCCGAATTCTGCAAGAAGCATGGATCGCACTGACATCTCATGATTTTCGACACAGGACATGCACCATGTAGTCGTCCTCGAAAACCTCACCCGGATCAATCCTGCGCCCGTCGATGGCATAGGCCGCCTCGACCCCAAGGCCCATGCGGGCCAAAAGGGCGGTCTGGGCGGCAAGGTCGGAGTAGTAGGTCAAAAGCGCATAGTTCATGCCGCTGTCGTTCAGGATCGCGTAGTCGCTGGTGGCCCGACAGCCCTTGGCCAACTCGTCACGCAGGGCATCCCGACGTCGCCGCGCCCCGGCCAGCCAGAAGAATAACACGCGTTCCCATAGCGGTATCTGCCGCGGCTCCAACGTGCGATCCAGATCGCGAAAATCCCGATTGTGGAAGCTGAAAAGGAAATACCCTCCGGGGCGCAGCACGCGGGCGATTTCCGCCAGGGCCTGGCACCGCCCCTCGTGATCAACATAGTCCAGACCGTTGTAGGAAAACACAGCGAAATCAAAGGCATCCACTGCCAAATCAGGCATGTCGCGTGCATCCATCCTACGGAAGGTGACATCGGGAAAGGCGCGCTGCGCTTCCTGAATGGCCTGCGCGGCATAGTCAACGCCAAGATACGTCTCCGCCGGATCGGCCAGCGTGGACACAAGCCGCCCTGTCCCCACGCCAAGCTCAAGAACCCGCCCGCACCTCACGGCGTCAGGCACCGCCTGCAAGGCCTCCACCTCGGCCGGGAAAAGCCCGGCTTTCGCCCGGTTGGCACGTCCGTTCTCAACGCTGTCAAACGCCCTGAGGTTAACCGAATTCATGTTGACCGGCATGGCGCTCCCCGCTTGGTCCAGCGGCAGGATTGCCGTCTGGTCATCGCCGTCATTTCCAACCATTATCGACCCACAGTCAACCCGGACAGGGGCACCGCACCATGGCATCTGCCACCACCATTTCCGTGCTCCCGTCAGGGGACGAAGCCACAGCCCGCTGGCGCGCCCTCTGGTCGGCGGGGACGGCAACGGTGTTCCAGTCGCCGGTGTTTGTCGAAACGGTGCTTGAGCAGGCCCGCAAACACGACACCGACAGGCAGAACATGCTGTTTGCCTTCATGTCGTCGGAGGGTCAGGACTTCGCGGGGTTTCACGTGCTGTCCACGCGCGAAAATGGCCTTCGGGTTCTGCGCCATCCGGGCATCGGGGAATGCGACTATGCCGGGCCGCTCCTGCGCGCGCCGTCTGACGCCACACGCTTTGTCGAACACTGGCCCGCTCTGTGCGCGGCCCTGCCCCGCCACGACGTGCTCCATATGCGCCAGATGCCGGAAAAACCGGTGTCTCCCGAAGAACTTGGCGGGCTGCAACGGGCGCACACCCACGCGCATCCGGTCCGGCTCACTACCGCCGATCCTATTGACCTCCTGCCAACCTCCAAGCTGCGCAGCGACCTGCGCCGCCGCCGCCGCAAGCTCGAAGCGCAGGGCGATCTCGCCTTCTTTGTTGCCACACCTCCGGACGTGCCCGCTCACTACCAACAGCTTGTCGACTGGCGCATTGCCCGTTTCACGGCGATGGGCAAGGATGACCCGCTTCTGCAACCGGCGCACCGCGATCTCTACCTCGACCTTGCGACACGACACCCCGACACGGCAGTTGTCTCGGGCCTGTCCCTTGATGGCCACCCCATTGCTATGCAATTTGGGCTGCTCGATCATGACCGCTACTGCCAGATCGTCACCGCCTTCCAAGATGGCCCCCACAAGGTCAACGCGCCTGCACGTTTGTTGATGCTCGACATGATGCGCTGGACCCGTGACCGCGGCCTGCCGGTCTATGATTTCACGGTCGGGGACGAGCCCTACAAGGACAGCTTCGGCGCAGATCGTTTGCCGATCCACGAAATCGTGCTGCCCCGCACGATGGCGGGGCAGGTCTACACGTTCTACAAAAAATGCGAATTCGCTGTCGAAGCCTATCTCGAACAGCGCAAGTCGACTTAGGTGTTGAACAGGAAGTGCATGACGTCGCCGTCTTTCACGAGATACGACTTGCCTTCCGCACGCATTTTCCCGGCTTCTTTGGCCCCCTGTTCACCGTTGCAGGCAACATAGTCGTCATAGGCGATGGTCTCGGCCCGGATAAAGCCTTTCTCGAAGTCACCGTGAATGACACCTGCCGCCTGCGGGGCAAGCGTGCCCTGCCTGATGGTCCAGGCGCGGGCTTCTTTCGGGCCGACGGTGAAATAGGTTTCAAGGTGCAGCAACTCGTAACCCGCCTTGATCAGACGATCCAGACCGGCCTCTTCCAGCCCCATCTCAGAGAGGAACATTTCGGCTTCCTCATCGTCCAGCTGGCTGATCTCTTCCTCGATCTGCGCCGAGATGATCACGTGGCTGTTGCCCTGCGCTGCCGCCATTTCGGCCACTTTCGCGGAATGGTCGTTGCCTTCCGCCGCTTCAGATTCGCCGACGTTGCAAACGTAGAGCACCGGCTTGGTGCTCAGAAGCTGCAGCATCTTCCAGGCCTTTGCATCTTCCGCATCAACCTCGACAAGACGCGCGGGCTTGCCGTCTTCCAGCATCGCCTGTGCCGCCGCCAGCAGACGATCCTGCTGTTGCGCTTCCTTGTCGTTGCCCTTGAGCTTGCGCACCAGGTTGGCGCGGCGCTTTTCGATGCTTTCCAGATCGGCCAGCATCAGCTCGGTTTCGATGGTCTCGGCATCTGCCACCGGATCGACACGGCCATCAACGTGGGTCACGTCGCCGTCTTCGAAACAGCGCAGCACGTGGGCAATGGCGTCGGTTTCGCGAATGTTGGCAAGGAACTGGTTGCCCAGACCTTCACCCTTGGACGCGCCCTTCACCAGACCCGCAATATCGACAAACGTCATGCGCGTCGGAATGATCTGCTTGGACTGTGCAATCTCGGCCAGCGTATCCAGACGCGCGTCGGGAACGCCCACGTCGCCCACGTTCGGCTCGATGGTGCAGAACGGAAAGTTAGCCGCCTGCGCCGCAGCGGTTTTCGTCAATGCGTTGAACAAGGTGGACTTGCCGACATTCGGAAGACCCACAATACCCATTTTAAAGCCCATAGCGGCCTCCTGATGCCATTCGGTTGCCGCTTCTAGGCAACAAATGCCAACTGCGCAAGAACACGCTTGAAACCATAATGTTGCCGGCAAGACACTTTTTCCGACGATCAAGCAAAGGTGAAACCCATACGTGTACCCAACTGTTTAAATTCCCGGGGCCACCCACTATCCTCTTCGGATGTTTTTTCAACGGAGTCGTCCCATGAAGGCACCCTGGCTAGCAGCCCTCGCGATTTCTGCCGCAAGCACCGTTTCGGCACAGGAATTCATTATCGGAGCAGGTGTCTCCGACTTCTCCGCAGCGGGCGCTGAGAGTGGCGCAGTCATCGACATCGAGTATCATACCGCGCCCATGTGGACCCGCGGTTCTCTGGATATGGGTCTTGGCGCGGTTCTGTCCGCCCACAAGGCAGGAGATATCTTTATTGGTGGCGGTGCCTTTGCGGAATACAACTTCCAAAACAACTGGTTCGCCCAGGCAAGCTTCATGCCCGGCGCCTACTTCGAAGACTCGCCGGCAAACGATCTGGGCCAAACCCTCGAGTTCCGCACCCAGGTCGGTTTTGGGTACCGTTTCGAGAATGGCACCAAGCTGTCGCTTGCCTTCGCGCACACATCAAACGCCAGTTTGGGCAACACGAACCCGGGCATGAACACCTGGACATTGCGCTGGCATAAACAGTTCTAAGGCCCTTCTCCCTGCCCGATCAGTCACCTTCTCAAAGGTTTCCTCTGCTCGGGCATTGATTTCCCCACTGCTTTTGCGGCACATCGGTGCACGGATAGTACAAGGACGCCCCGATGACTCGCATTGACGCCAAATTCGCTGAACTCAACGCAGCCGGAAAAAAGGCCTTTGTCGCCTATGTCATGGCGGGCGATCCGGACTACGACACCTCTCTGGAGATCGTCAAAGGCCTGCCCGACGCAGGTGTTGACGTCATCGAACTGGGTCTGCCCTTCACCGATCCGATGGCCGATGGCCCGACAATTCAGCTCGCGGGTCAGCGCGCGCTTGACGGCGGCATGACCCTCCAGCGCACGCTCGATCTTGCGGCCGAGTTCCGCAAAGAGGACGACACCACCCCGATCGTGCTGATGGGCTACTACAACCCGATCTACAGCCGCGGCGTGGACAAGTTCCTCGAAGACGCCAAGGCCGCAGGCATTGACGGCCTTATTGTCGTCGATCTGCCGCCCGAAGAAGACGAGGAACTCTGCATTCCGGCACAGGCCGCTGGCATGAACTTCATTCGCCTCGCCACGCCCACCACGGATGACAAACGCCTGCCCAAGGTGCTTCAGAACACCTCCGGCTTTGTCTACTACGTCTCGATCACCGGCATCACGGGTGCCGCCGAGGCTGAAGCCACCAACGTTGGCCCCGAAGTCGCCCGCATCAAGGCATCGACCGACCTGCCCGTCATCGTCGGCTTTGGCATCAACACGCCCGAGAAATCCGAGGCCATCGCCTCGGTGGCCGATGGCGCCGTTGTCGGTTCCGCCATCGTCAGCCAGATCGGCGCGGGCAAACCGGTTGCCGAAGTTCTGTCCTTCGTGAAATCTCTGGCAGACGGCGCACACCGCGCCTGATCCGGATGTACGCACGCGCCTTCACCACCCTCAAGCACAACATCGCGTTCTATGTTGTGGTGACGGTGGTGGTGGTCATGCTGGAATCCATGATGCAGGCCGTCGGTATCGTCACCCTGGTCTTTGCTGGCCTGACAATGCTCTACACCCACCGCATGATCCAGCTTCAGGAACACTACGGTTGGGCCGATCCGCTCAGCACAACAGGCAAGAACGGTGACAAGGTCCCGATCTTCGGCTATTGCCTGCGCTTTCTGGCCCTGTTCGTGATCCTGACACTGGTGCTCTCCCTCTGCTTCGTGCTCTTGGGTCAACTGGGCGTCATAGCCGCAGGAGATAGCGAAACCGGCGGCGCCTCCAATCTCTTGGCCCCGCTCTTTGGCATCCCGCTCTTCGTCGTTCTCTTGTCCCTGATCGGCACCGTCCTCCCCGCAAGCGCGGAACGTGCCAACACCTCGCTTCAGGCCGCCCTCAAGCGGGGCCGCGCCACACTTGGCAAGACAGCAATCAACCTTCTGATCGGACCAATCGCCATTGCCGCGCTCGGTTTCGTGCTTCAAATGGCCTTCGCCTCCGGCATCAGCGCGGAAAGCGGCTTTCTACCCAAACTGGCCTACCGCACAGCCGCAACGATTCTCACGATCCTGCCCGCCATGCTTGCCGCAACCGCGCTCAGCATCGCCTACCTCGACGCTGAATCGCGCTGAACACCCCCGAAACTTCTGTTTTGCTTCAAACGGTTTCCACCGTTCTTGACGTGCAGCCGCATGCCGCACTTGCGCAAAACACCCCGCATTGGTAAAGAAGTTTTACCAATACGAGGGAAAGTGAGCCAAAATGCCCGTTATAACCTGCATTGACGACCTGAAGCGCATCTATGAGCGCCGTGTGCCGCGCATGTTCTTTGACTATGCCGAGAGCGGCAGCTGGACCGAACAAACCTTCCGCGAGAACACCTCGGACTTCGAACAGCTCTACCTGCGCCAGCGCGTTGCCATCGACATGACCGGTCGCAGCACCAAGACCCAGATGATCGGTCAGGACGTCTCAATGCCGGTGGCCCTCGCCCCGGTTGGCCTCACTGGCATGCAGAACGCGGATGGCGAGATCAAGGCCGCCCGTGCCGCCGAGAAATTCGGCGTCCCCTTCACCCTCTCGACCATGTCCATCTGTTCGATCGAGGACGTGGCGGAAAACACCTCCCAGCCCTTCTGGATGCAGGTCTACACGCTGAATGACGACGACTTCATGCAGCGCCTGTTCGACCGCGCCAAGGATGCCAAATGCTCCGCCGCCGTCATCACCGTCGACCTGCAACTCCTTGGCCAGCGCCACAAGGATCTGAAAAACGGCCTCTCCGCCCCGCCCAAGCTCACCGTCAAATCCATGGCGAACCTCGCCACCAAGTGGAGCTGGGGCCTCCAAATGCTCGGCACCAAGCGCCGCTTCTTCGGCAACATCGTCGGCCACGCCAAGGACGTCAAAGACCCGGGCAGCCTCTCGACCTGGACCTCCAAGGCCTTTGATCAGGCGCTCGACTGGGACCGCATCCGCCAGTTCCGCAAGATGTGGGATGGCCCGCTCATCATCAAGGGCATCATTGATCCGCGCGACGCGCTTGAAGCCCTGAACGTCGGTGCCGACGCCATCATCGTCTCCAACCACGGCGGCCGCCAGCTTGACGGTGCTCTCTCCTCGATCCGCGCCCTGCCCGCGATCATGGATGCCGTGGGCGACAAGATCGAAGTCCACCTCGACAGCGGCATCCGCTCCGGTCAGGACGTCCTCAAGGCCGTCGCCATGGGCGCCAAGGGCACCTACATCGGCCGTGCCTTCACCTATGGCCTCGGCGCAATGGGCGAAGCGGGCGTGACCAAGGCCCTCGAACTCATCCACAACGAACTCGACGTCTCGATGGCCCTTTGCGGCAAGACCGACATCAACACCGTCGACCGCGATATCCTGATGATCCCGGAAGGCTTCGAAGGCAACTGGCAGGAGTAATACTCCTCTAATTGAGTTCATAAACTCTCAGAAAGGGACGGTTCTCCGTCCCTTTTTCTTTGCGCCTTGCATGCAAACGATCTGCGTCCTATCAATCAATCACATTTTCAAAATTGCATATGGGAACACAGGATGTCAGATCAATCTCATTCCCCTGTATCATCAGACAGTTTGCCTGAAAACCTCGCCAAAATCGAAGACTTGATACTAGGTAGCGGTGCGGACGATTTCGAACGCATCAAGAGCTATTCCGACGTGTTTTGCCCGTTCGAGGCCATCGGCATGGTGCATCAGGAAATTCGGCACTCCAACTTTCTCGCCTATTGTCTAAACCCTCACAAGCCCCATGGTTTCGGAGACGAATTGCTCAGAGAGTTCCTGTACCTTGTCGCTGACGAGGTCGAAACGCTCCCTTCGAAACTCGAACTCTCTTTGATGTCGCTGCACAACGCGGAAATTAGACGCGAATGGAATCACATTGACCTTCTCATCCGCGTCCCCAACGAAGATGGGCAAGAAATTGTCGTGGCAATTGAGCAGAAAATTCATGCGGCCGAAGGGCTGAATCAACTCAAACGCTACACAGAAGTGGTCAAGGACCACTTTGAAAAAACGAAACACACGGCATTGATATTCCTCCCAAAAGACGCGACCGCCCCAAGTGAAAGCGAAACTTGGGGCCAACTCTCGCTACAGGACGTGGTCAGGCGATTTGAGATTGTTGCAAATACGCGTCTCATCACAGCCAAAGGCACTCCACTTCTCAACCAGTATATTGCAATGCTCCGGAGGCACATTATGCCCGACAATACCCTCACAGAAATCGCTCAAAAACTCTGGAATGAACACGGCGAAGCGCTCAACCTTCTGATGGAGCACAGACCTGATCAACACAGCGAAATTGTGGCAGCTTTCAAGGCGGCGCGCACAGAAATGGCTGAAACCCTGAATGCGAAACTCAAGGGCAAAGGGTTTGAGGGGACCGATATAACACTTGAACCGGTTTTTGATAACAACTGGGTCGGACACTTCTCCGTCACGTCCTGGGCGGCTATTCCCGAACTGTCAAAAAAGGTTGAAGACAAAAATGTCTCAATACTCATGCCGGAGATTGCAGGCGACAGAAACGCATTGCGGTATTGGAGCTCTATGGTTCTTCATCCGGGAGACGCCGAGCAACGAAAAGCAATCTACAAAACGATTTCGGAGACCGCAGCCGGCAAGGGAACGGGCAAAATATCAATTGGGCGCCGCAACCCGATTGATAAGATACCGCAATACAAACACTTCTCCAGAATCGAAATCGCGGCCGCTCCAAAAGAGAGTGATTTCAAGGAAACAGACGAGTTCCTCCACGACATCAAAAGCAACTTCGTCAAGCACTGGGAAAAGGCGCTTCCGCTATACGACAAATTGCTTAGATCAAAGCTACTCGTCCAATAGACAGCCAACCTTCTCAAAAGCGCTTTTCTTCTCAACGAATCCCGTGTAAGGGAGCGGCTTCACGCGGGGTTACAGCCTTGGAGGAACCCCGCCCTAATCATATGGAGAAATATCATGGCTGGACAGATCCCTGATCTTCACGCCGAGGTCCGCGCGGGGACAGGCAAGGGCGCCGCTCGCGCAGCACGTCGTGACGGTATGGTTCCTGGTGTTGTCTACGGTGGCGACGCAGAACCGCAAGCAATTCAACTGCCCTTCAACTCGCTTCTTAAGAAGCTGAAAGAAGGTCGCTTCCTGTCGACTCTCTTCAACCTGAAGATCGAAGGCCAGGAAGACGTGCGCGTCATCTGCCGTAACGTGCAGCGTGACACCGTCAAAGACCTGCCGACCCACATCGACCTGCTGCGCCTGCGCCGCACCTCGAAAATCAACCTCTTCATCCACGTTGACTTCGTCAACGAAGAGGCGGCACCGGGCATCAAGAAGGGTGGCGTTCTGACCATCGTTCGCCCCGAAGTCGAACTGAACGTGACCGCCGGCGAAATCCCGGAAAGCATCACTGTCGACCTGACCGGCCTGAACATCGGCGACATCGTCCACATCTCGGACGTAACCCTGCCGTCGGGCGCCAAGCCGACCATCGACCGCGACTTCGTCATCGCCAACATCTCGGCCCCGTCGGGTCTGCGTTCGGCAGAAGACGAAGCTGAAGGCGAAGAAGGCGAAGAGGCAGCAGCAGAAGAGTAATCTTCTCTCCCTCTCGGAAATTGAAACGCGGCTCCTTTGGGGCCGCGTTTTTCGTTTCAGGGGCAATGATTGATTCCGCGCATGTCGCCGCCTATAGATCAGGGCATTACGAGACAGGACACGCGGCATGAAACTCTTCGTCGGATTGGGCAACCCCGGCCCCAAATACGCAGGCAACCGCCACAACATCGGCTTCATGGCGCTGGATCGCATCGCCGAAGACCACGGCTTTGCCCCCTGGCGTAAGAAGTTCCAGGGCCAGGTCTCCGAAGGCAAGTTCGGCTCGCAAAAGGTCGTGCTGCTCAAGCCGGAAACCTTCATGAACCTCTCCGGCCAGTCCGTGGGCGAGGCCATGCGCTTTTACAAGCTCGACAGCACCGACATCACCGTCTTCCACGACGAACTCGACCTGGCCCCCGGCAAATGCCGCGCCAAGGCCGGGGGCGGCCACGCCGGCCACAACGGCCTGCGCTCGATCCACCAACACATCGGCCCGCACTATGATCGCATCCGCATCGGCATCGGCCACCCCGGCCACAAGGATGCCGTGGCGGGCTATGTTTTGCGCGACTTTGCCAAGGCCGATCAGGAGTGGCTGGATGACCTGCTGCGCGGCATGTCCGACGGGGCTCCGTCTCTCGCCGCCGGTGACAGCGGCAAGTTCATGAACGCCGTGGCCCTGCGCGTGAACCCGCCACGGTCCTCCACCAGCAAGCCAAAGGCCAACACCTCTGCCAAACCCGCCCCTGCCCCCGAACCCGAGGACACCCGCAGCCCGCTGGAAAAGCTGATGGACAAGTTCAAATGACCGATACACTGCACCAGGCCTTCCGCGAACAGGCAGGCCATTGCGAGAACCTCGACAGTCCCTTCATGGGCCGCCTCCTGCGCCTGCTGGCCGACCACTGGCCGGAAGACACCGCCCTGTCGCGCAAACTCGCAGACTGGCAGGGCGACATCGGCCCCATGGCCGCATCCCTGCCCCTGCGGGTCTGTGGCGGCCTGCATGCCCTGCGCCTCTCCGGTCAGGATGACGGCCTCGACGCCACCTACCCGCCGCAGTCCCCCGATGACGCGGCGCTCTGGTCCGCCGTTGATGCGGCCCTGCATCGCCATGACACCTTCATGTGCGCTTGGGTGGACCACGCCCCGCAAACCAACGAAGTCCGCCGTGCTGCTGCCTTGATCGCAGGCACGGCCCTTCTGGCAGATCGCTATGCCCTGCCAATCCGCCTCTCCGAACTTGGTGCAAGTGGCGGATTGAACCTGATGTTCGATCACTTCGCCCTCGATATCAACGACACCCGCCTTGGCCCCGATGGCGCCACAGTGACGCTCGCCCCCAACTGGACAGGCAAGACGCCGCCCGCTGCCACACCCACCATCACCGAACGGCGCGGCGTGGATCTGAACCCGCTTGACGCCCACGATAACGGCGATGCCCTGCGCCTCATGGCCTACCTCTGGCCGGATCAGGCCGAACGCATGGCCCGCACCCGCGCCGCCATCGCCCTTCAGGACGCGCCAGTTGACCCGTCCGACGCCATCGACTGGCTCGAAACCCGCCTGCCCCACCAGCCCGGCCAGATGCACCTGATCTATCACACCATCGCCTGGCAGTATTTCCCGCCCGAGGCACAGGCACGCGGCACACAGCTGATCGAAGCCGCCGGCGCCAAGGCCACTGAGACCACCCCGCTTGCATGGCTGCGCATGGAGGCGGATGGCGACACGCCCGGCGCGGGCCTGTCCCTGCGCCTCTGGCCCGGCAATCACACCATCGCCCTTGGCCGCATCGACTTCCACGGCCGCTGGGTCGATTGGCAGGCCCCACCCCGCCTGCCCTAACGTCAGACTTGCCAAAGCCCCCCGCGCCCCTGTCGTATGTCCGAAAGGGAGACAAACATGCGTACTTTTGGCAAATGGCTGGGCCGCATCCTGCTGGTCCTGATCATCACCGCAACAGCCCTCTACGTCTGGAAACGCGAGGAAATCACCCGCCTGATGGCGGTGAACACCCTGTTCTCGGAAGACAAGATCGTTACCAATTTCTCGAACATGAACGCGGCCTTCCTGACCCGTGACGTGCCCCGTGGCGATGGCCCCGTTTCCGACCTGCCCCAAGGCGAGACCGCAACCCTGCCAGCCTCTACCACAGACTGGGTCAAAGAACGCTCTGTCACCGCGCTTGTCGTCCTGAAGGATGGCCAATTGGTCCACGAAAGCTACTACAAGGGCACCACGCCGGAAGATCGCCGCATCTCGTGGTCGGTTGCCAAATCCTATCTCTCGGCCCTCTTCGGCGTGATCATGGCCGAGGGCCACATCGACAGCCTCGACGATCCGGTCACCAAATATGCCCCCTCCCTCAAGGGTGGCGCCTATGACCGCGCCAGCATCCGCGACGTGCTGCAAATGTCCTCTGGCGTCACCTTCAACGAGGACTATCTCGACTTCCATTCCGACATCAACCGCATGGGCCGCGTGATCGCCCTTGGCGGCACGATGGACGGCTTTGCCGAAGGCCTGAGCGAAACCTTCACCGCCCCCGGCAGCCAATGGCAGTATGTCTCGATCGACACCCATGTCATCGGCATGGTGATCCGCGGCGCAACCGGTCGCGACATCGCCAGCCTGCTGTCGGAAAAGATCATCCAACCGCTCGGCTACGAGGTCTCACCCTACTACATCACCGATGGCGTTGACGTGGCCTTTGTGCTTGGCGGTCTCAACATCCGCACCCGCGATTATGCCCGCTTTGGCCAGATGTTCCTGCAAAACGGCAGCTACAACGGCCAACAGGTCGTCCCCGCCGAGTGGGTCGCGGAAAGCACCGTGCCAAGCGCCAGAACGCAACCCGGCGAACTGCAATACGGCTACCAGTGGTGGATGCCCAAAGACGCCCGCGACGGTGAATTCTTCGGCATCGGCGTCTATGGCCAGTACATCTATATCAACCGCCCCGCAGGCATCGTGATCGCGGTGAACTCGGCCGATCGCCAGTTCAAGTCCGGCGGCGTGACCACCCGCAACATCGCCCAGTTCCGCGAGATCGCGGACAGCCTGCAATAAGTTGACCTGAAAGCGTTTTGCAATAACCTGTTGGCAGCCATTGCCGACAGGAGCAGACCGATGCAGATGGAGCCCTCGATCAACGTACTCGGCGATCCGCTCGAGCCCTGCTCGCGCGATCCGTTGACCGGGTTCTTCCGCGACGGCCACTGCAACACCTGCTACGAGGATCAGGGCACCCACACTGTCTGCGCCATCATGACCGCCGAATTCCTCGCCTTTTCGAAATACGTCGGCAACGATCTCTCGACCCCGCGTCCCGACTATGGCTTTGCCGGCCTGAACCCGGGCGACCAATGGTGCCTCTGCGCCGCCCGCTTCCTGCAAGCCCACGACGAAGGCTGCGCCCCCAAGGTCCACCTCGCCGCCACCCACCAACGCACCCTCGACATCGTCCCGCTGCGCATCCTCAAACAGCACGCGGCGGAGTGACAGGAAGGGGCCCCTTGTCAGCACAAGACATGGGCCAGAAACGCCTAAATAGTGGCGTTGAGTTCAATGTTGCAACCGATTGCTACATCCACTTTAGTACCAATCATTTGCAATGTGTTCTTTCGATAGCAGGAACAAAACTTTGAATCAGCTTTCATATCAGATTGGATCGTCAGTGTTTTCGAACGATCACGAAGTTCGGGTACTGATCGATGGTGATGACGTTCTCGGCCCTGACTATTTAGGTTTGGATCCAGTAGATTTTTTGGAGTTTGTTAAGCCTGACAAGGTAGGCCTTATGCTTGTTGGGCGGTGCGACTGCGGCTGTATAGGTTGCTGTGACGTTTTTGCAGATGTGACGCTTGCCGACCATCAGGTCACATGGAAATTATCTGGCCAGACCTACCAGTTTGAAATTTCGGCTTATAAATCGACACTCTCCGCCATTGCATTCGACCACTCGTGGGAAGACATAAATCGGCGCGTTGAACGTATTCTTACAGAACGCATCCAGATTGATGACCGATGGGCCAAGGATGACGTCCACTTCAACTGGGTGTCTACGCGATGTTCACGGCATCAATTGACCTATAGTTTTACCATTTCCGGAGAACAGGTAACTTTCGCCACTGGGTGGGATTCGCAGACGGAAGCGGACGCTATTGCAGCTCACGATCGTTTGTTTCTAAAAAAGTTCACCAAAAAGTGAGACACAGGACATCCTGTCATCCGCTCAAATGAAGCAAACGGCAGCCTCGTCCGCACAGCCGCCATTCCCCTTCGCAGGCCCTAGACACCGCTCCGAACGGTCAGTGAACCCGGGAATCCTGGCGCTCCAGTTCTCGCTGGATTGATCCGATATCGATCTCTTCCAACTCGCGGTTCGATTTGATCGACAGCGCTGCCGCAACGCCTGCGCCCTGTCCGATCACCGCGCAGCAGGCCATGTTGCGGGTGGCGGCATGGGCGATCTTTTCGCCGCCCGTCGCCCGCCCCGACACCAGCAACCCCTTGATACGCTTGGGCAAAAGGTTGCGATAGGGGATTTCGAAATACCGCCCCGTTGTCGGCAGGATCAGCACACCATAGCCATCTATGAACTCAGGGAAAATGCCGATACTGTCCTCGAACCGCCCCTGTTCGCGCACGTCCCACTCGGTCATGCGATAGGCGGTGTCGACCTTGCGCGTATCGCGGATGCCCAGCGTCATGCCGAAGTTCCGCAGCCGGATACCTTCACAGCCCGGAGTGAAGGCGCGCAGGGCCTCGATCGCCAGCATCGCCTGCCGCCGCCCCTCGATCTCGTTGCGGGTCAGGTCATCCGGATCGGTGCCATCGCAATTCCCGAGGTGGATCAGGTTCATATAGGTCAGTTCACCCGTTTCATGCGCTGCACCCCATGTGCCCGCAATCGTGTTCAGGTGCGGCGGGATCATCCCCGCCTCGATGGCCTGTGCAAACGGCTTGTGCAGGAAGGGTGAGAACATCTCGTCCTCCTTGCCGGTGGTCTCGATGTTCCACTCGCCACCACCACCCCAGTCGGCATAGGTCTGCGGATCGGCCTTGACCCCCTCAAGGAACTTCTGGCGATCCACACCGGCCACGTGGAACATGACCGAGGCCGCCATCAGATCTTCCCGCGGTGCCTTCTCGGTCGGTGCTCCGGCCCGATGCGCCACATCCGCATCCCCCGTCGCATCAATCACGACCCTGGCCAAGAGCGCCTCGCGCCCGGCCTTGGATTCGGTGATGATGCCGGTGATCCGATCCCCCTCCATGATCGGCGCCACGAACGACCGGTGCAGCATGGCGTGAATACCCGCCTCCTCCACCATGCGGTCCGCCACCAGCTTGAACCCTTCCGAGTCGATCTCATAGCTGAGCGACTGGCTCTCCGGCACCGCCGCGCCGGCCGTCTTGGCGGCCTCCTCGAACTCGCGCGCGATGCCGTTGGATTCCACGGTTTGCTCGTGGCGATACCAGTGCATCCCCTCGACACCCACCACGGTGATATTCCCCCCGAAACAACCAAACCGCTCGACCAGTGTCACCTCGACACCAGCCCGCGCCGCCGCCAGCGCCGCCGACAGCCCACCAGGGCCCGAGCCGACAACAAGCACGTCGGTTTCGTGGATCACATCAATGTCGCGGGCGGGTTCGGTTATCGTTTTCATGACGCCCAGCGTTGCGCCGCCAGATACGATCCGTCAATCAAAAAATTGAACCACTATTCAAGTTACCCAACGACATGAAAAAGGCGCCCCGATGGGACGCCTCGAAAACCAATCCGGCAAGACGTTTAGTCTGCCGCACGACCTTCTGTATCGCTCATGTCAAAGCCAAGGTAACGCGCCACGGTCTGCACGTCCTTGTCGCCCCGGCCACACATGTTCATCACGATCACGTGGTCCTTGGGCAGGGTCGGCGCGATCTTCATCACATGCGCCAGCGCGTGGCAGGGCTCCAGCGCGGGGATGATCCCCTCCTGCGCACAGGAGAACTGGAACGCCTCCAGAGCTTCCTTGTCGGTGATCGACACATACTGCGCGCGGCCCGTGTCATGCAGCCAGCTGTGCTCCGGTCCAATGCCCGGATAATCCAGACCCGCCGAAATCGAATAGCCTTCGAGGATCTGGCCGTCATCGTCCTGCAACAGGTAGGTGCGGTTGCCGTGCAGAACGCCGGGGCGGCCGCCCGTCAGCGACGCACAGTGCTCCATCTTCTCGTCCACGCCACGACCACCGGCTTCGACACCAATGATGTTCACCGATGTGTCGTCGAGGAACGGATAGAACAGGCCCATCGCATTCGATCCGCCACCAATCGCCGCGATCACGGTATCGGGCAACGCGCCTTCACCTTCGAACTCGGGCAATTGCTGCTTCACTTCCTTGCCGATGATCGACTGGAAGTCGCGCACCATGGCCGGATAGGGGTGCGGGCCGGCCACGGTCCCGATGCAGTAGAAGGTGTCACGCACGTTGGTGACCCAGTCGCGCAGCGCATCGTTCATCGCGTCCTTGAGGGTGCCACGGCCCGAGGTCACAGGCACCACTTCGGCGCCCAGAAGGCGCATCCGGAACACGTTCGGCGCCTGGCGCTGAACATCATGCGCGCCCATGTAGACCACGCACTTCAGGCCGAACTTGGCACAGACGGTGGCCGTGGCCACCCCATGCTGGCCCGCGCCGGTTTCGGCGATGATGCGGGTCTTGCCCATGCGGCGTGCGAGAATGATCTGGCCCAGCACATTGTTGATCTTGTGCGCGCCGGTGTGGTTCAACTCGTCGCGCTTGAGATAGATTTTCGCGCCACCCAGGGTTTCGGTGGTGCGCTCTGCGAAGTACAGCGGGCTAGGACGGCCCACATAGTGCTTCCACAGATCATCCATCTCGGCCCAGAAACTTGCATCCGTCTTGGCCTTTTCATACTCGGCTTCCAGATCAAGGATCAGCGGCATCAGGGTTTCCGATACAAAGCGGCCCCCGAAGTCACCAAAACGGCCCTTCTCATCGGGACCATTCATGAAGCTGTTGAAAAGATCTTCGGCCATACTCTCGCCCTTCCGTTGCGCCCACTTTACCTAGAACGCAGGCCGCGTCGGGGCAAGCGCAAAGCGTTTCGAAACGCTTTGCGTGCGCGGTTTACAAACCGCGTTCGCGCCCCACCGCCGTCCGAAGGGGCACAAGGGCTTTCGAAAGCCCTTGGCCGCACCCGAAGGATGGGGCCGTCATTGCAGAACACGACAAAGTGGCGGCCGTTTTCATAGGCTCGAAAGCCGCGCCGGGCCACGGCCTGGGCAAAGGCTCGCGCCCAACCAGCCGTTCAACATCCCGAATCTGCCGCTTGACCACACCACCCCGACGCGCCTCGGCCGAGCCAAGGAACTGGGCCTGCCACTGTTCGGCCGTCAGATGATCGGGAAGCGATGCCATGGGGCCACCCCATCCGATCATGGTAAAGATGTCGTAAAGAAATAGGCGCCGCTCACCGCAGGATCGGCACAGCCCCCGCATCCTGTCCCTTGGCCGCCGCAACAAAGGCGCGGATTTTCTCGACGTCCTTCACACCCGGTGCGCTTTCCACACCCGAAGACACGTCAACCTGTCGCGCGCCGGTCATACGCACCGCTTCGGCCACGTTTTCCGGCGTCAATCCTCCGGCCAGCATCCACGGGCAGGGCCAGTATTTGCGGTTCACCAGACGCCAGTCAAACGCCAGCCCATTGCCCCCCGGCAGATCGGCCCCTTTCGGCGGCTTGGCATCCACCAGCAACTGATCGGCCACCATGCCGTAATCCTTGAGCGCAATCAGATCGGCTTCTTCGGCGATCCCCACGGCCTTCATCACCGGCAGACCATAGCGCGCGCGCAACTCCGCCACCCGCGCCGGGCTCTCCTTGCCGTGAAGCTGCAACATATCAAGCGGCACGGTGTCGATCAGCCGATCCAGAAAAGCATCCTCGGCATTCACCGTCAGCGCCACCTTGGCAAGCCCCACCGGCGCCGCCAGCGCCAGATCACGCGCCAGCTCAACACTCACATGTCGCGGCGATTTTTCGAAAAAGACAAAGCCGGCATAGGCCGCCCCGGCCTCGGCCACCGCTTCCACATGTTCGGGCTCACGCAGCCCGCAGATCTTGACGCGAATATCCATGACAGTTCTCTAGACGTGCATCAGGCGGAACGCAAATCACGCTCCGCCCGTCGCTGTTCCAAAACTCCAAAGGCCAGGCCCCTACTCGAGGATCGCCAGAACCTCGTCCTGCGGCTTGCCCTCGCCCCCTTTCAGGCGGCGCACTTCGCGTTCGGTCTGTTTCAGGGCACGCTGGGTCTTGCTCTTGTCGGCGCGGTGCTTGTGTTCGCGCAGCCATTCCCAGACGAAGCCGATCAGCAGGCCAACCGCGATGCTGGCAAAGATCACCGCGTAAAGCGGCAGGGTGATCGAATAGCCAAAGCCGATCAGATCCGCCAGCGTGGCCGGCAACAGGCTCAGGGTCACAAAGTCACGATTGGCCATCGCCACCGAGATCAGAACGATCGCGAGCGCAGCCAGAAACGCATACCGAATGTATCGCATGAATTATTGTCCGTTGAGACGGTCACGCAGCAGTTTGCCCGTCTTGAAGAAGGGCACGTGTTTCTCTTCGACTTCAACCGATTCACCGGTGCGCGGGTTGCGGCCCACGCGGGCATCCCGTTTCTTCACCGAGAACGCCCCGAAGCCACGAAGCTCAACACGATCGCCACGCGACATTGCGTTGGTGATCTCTTCAAAGATCGTATTCACGATCCGCTCAACGTCCCTCTGGTACAAGTGAGGGTTCTCATCAGCGATCTTCTGAATCAGTTCCGAACGGATCATCGGTTATCTCTCCCTGGGCGTGCACGTCTTGTCGCTTGCATCACAGGAACTATAGGAACAATCGTTCAAAACGGAAACAGATACGACGGGGGCAAGTCGTAAAATCGCCCGAAATCGACAGGTTTTTGCACGGATCGGCAGTTCCCCGCCGGTCATTCTCCATGCCAGCCCGACAAATGCGCGCTGCACCTGCAGAAAGAACTCATTGATTCGGAACGAAAAAGGTCTGGGTGTTTCGACCAAACGAGAAACGAAAAACCCCGCACCGGATGGTGCGGGGTTCCAATTTTGCACGGATGCAAAGACGCGAACGATTAGTCGCCGGTCTTCAGTGCTGCACCCAGGATGTCGCCCAGCGATGCACCCGAGTCCGACGAACCGTACTGTTCCACGGCCTCTTTCTCTTCGGCGATCTCGCGTGCCTTGATCGACAGGCCAAGACGACGGGTCTTGCTGTCAACGTTGGTGACGCGGACGTCGATCTTGTCGCCTTCCGAGAAACGCTCGGGGCGCTGCTCTGCACGGTCGCGCGACAGGTCCGAACGACGGATGAACGACTTCATGCCTTCGTACTCGACCTCGATGCCGCCGTCTTCGATCGCGGTGACTTCTACGGTGATGACCGAGCCACGCTTCACGCCGCCGGTTGCTTCGGCAAACTTATCACCGCCCAGGGCTTTGATCGAGAGCGAGATACGCTCTTTGTCAACGTCAACTTCCGAAACAACGGCTTTGACAACGTCGCCCTTCTTGTAGTTCTGGATGGCGTCTTCGCCACGCTCGTCCCACGAGATGTCGCTGAGGTGAACCATGCCGTCGATGTCGTTGTCGAGGCCGATGAACAGACCGAATTCGGTGATGTTCTTGACTTCGCCTTCGACCTCGGTGCCTTCCGGGTGAGTTTCCGCGAAAACTTCCCACGGGTTGCGCATGGTCTGCTTGAGGCCCAGCGAAACGCGGCGCTTGGCACCGTCGATTTCCAGAACCATGACTTCGACTTCCTGCGAGGTCGAAACGATCTTGCCGGGGTGAACGTTCTTCTTGGTCCAGGACATTTCCGAAACGTGGACCAGGCCTTCGACACCAGGCTCCAGTTCGACGAACGCACCGTAGTCGGTGATGTTGGTCACGCGGCCGGTGTGTACCGATTCCAGCGGGTACTTGGCAGCAACCAGATCCCACGGATCTTCTTGCAGCTGCTTCATGCCCAGGCTGATGCGGTGGGTTTCTTTGTTGATCTTGATGACCTGAACCTTGACGGTTTCGCCGATCGACAGGATCTCCGACGGGTGGTTCACACGGCGCCATGCCATGTCGGTGACGTGCAGCAGGCCGTCAACGCCGCCCAGGTCAACGAATGCACCGTACTCGGTGATGTTCTTGACAACACCCTCGACGGCTTGACCTTCGGACAGGTTGCCGATGACTTCTGCACGCTGTTCGGCGCGCGACTCTTCCAGGATGGCGCGACGCGAAACAACGATGTTGCCACGACGACGGTCCATTTTCAGGATTTGGAACGGCTGCTTCAGACCCATCAGCGGGCCAGCGTCACGTACCGGACGTACGTCAACTTGCGAGCCGGGCAGGAAGGCAACAGCGCCGCCAAGGTCGACAGTGAAGCCGCCTTTGACGCGGCCGAAGATCGCGCCTTCGACGCGTGCATCGTCTGCGTATGCTTTTTCCAGGCGGTCCCATGCTTCTTCACGACGGGCCATCTCGCGCGAGATAACAGCTTCGCCACGGGCGTTTTCAGCTGCGCGCAGGAAGACTTCTACTTCGTCGCCAACAGCGATTTCAGGAGCTTCACCGGGGTTTGCGAATTCTTTCAGATCAACGCGGCCTTCCATTTTGTAGCCTACGTCGATGATGGCTTGGCCTGCTTCAACAGCGATGACTTTGCCTTTGACAACCGAACCCTCGTTCGGGGTGTCCATTTCGAAGCTTTCGTTAAGGAGGGCTTCGAATTCCTCCATCGATACGTTTTGAGCCATGTGGTCTCAGGTTCCTTTACTAACGTTTTTGCGGGCCGCGCGGTTGTCTCCGCCGGTCTTGGTTTCGTTACGTCCCGGGCCGTTTGACCAAGAATTCGGACGCGGTGTCACAAACAAACAATAAGGGCCGGAGGAATTCCTCGGGCCCTACTCACCACATCCGCGACTCTTGACGGTCTCTGGACAGGGCGCGTTTAGACCGTTTCGCGCAATGATGCAAGGCCATCCCTTGATTTAAGACAAGTCCCCGCGTCCAGCGCTCCGCTATGGAAGGAAAACTCGAACGGACAATGGGACTGCTACGCATGAAACTCACCAAACGCATCTTCCTGGCCAATCTTGTGGCCCTGACCGCCCTGCCTTCCGCGATGTTTGCCGAGGACGATCCCATCCTCGCGGACGCCAACTTCCGTCTGACCTTTATTTTTAACGATCCCCAAGGGGCAACCGGAACAGTTCCCGTTGCGCCCGAAGACGTGGTCAAGGCCGTCGATATGGGCCCCAAAACCGGCCTGCCCTACCTTGCCGGTATCGTCAGCACCGCGGCTGCGGCCCAGATGACCAATTTCCCGACCGGGGAAACCCAAGCCCTCGAACTGGTCGTGCGCGAAGGCCTGATCGGCGTTGCCCACGGCAAAGTCGCCATCCGAGACCTGCCCTTCGATCTGAACGAGGCCGGATGGAAAGGCGTCCTGTCGGTCACCCGCCCGTAATGATCCGCGGCGCGCGGACGATGGGCAACTCGCCTCATTGTCCGCGCGACATAATTTTCCTGCGGGCTTGAGCCCGGCGCCGACCGCCTAAAGCTGCGCCAAACGATCCCGTTTCAAGGTCGCCACTTCTGCACTCTCCAGACGGCGCAATGCCTCGTCGACACCGCCAGTCTTCAACCCCTGCCGCCAGATGCGCCGGGCCGAACGCGGCGACCACGGCAACGAGGCCTCCGCCAGCCACCGCCGCAATTCCGGCGGCAGGGCATCAAATTCCCGCATCGGATCACCAGCGCGGCGACGCTTCAGACGGGTCGAGATATTGCGTTGGTGCATAGGGTGCATTCCGGTGCGGCCTTCATTATTTCGATATGTAATAACATATCAAAAAGACCGCAACACACCGCCCACGCAATTTGCCTGAAACGCGATGCTACCCGCGCCGTGCCTCGATCGCCGCAATCGCTGCGGCCACCGCCTCGTCGATCCCAAGACTGCTGGTGTCGATCACAACCGCATCCTTGGCCGCAACCATCGGCGCCTCGGCGCGTTCGCGGTCTCGCGTGTCCCGCTCTTTGACGTCGGCCAGAACCTCTTCCCGGCTCACCGACATGCCCTTGCCCGCCAGTTCAAGATAGCGCCGCTCTGCCCTTACCTCGGCACTCGCCGTAACGAACAGCTTGGCCTCGGCATCGGGACAGATCACCGTGCCGATGTCGCGCCCATCCAGAACTGCCCCGCCGGCCCGGCGCGCAAAGGCCCGCTGGAAGTCCACCAGCGCCGCGCGTACTTCGGAAATCACCGCCACCTTGCTGGCTGCCTGCGCCACTTCGGGCGTGCGCAGATTGTCCGCTTCCAGATCGTCCGCCATCAATGCCAAGGCCGCGGCAATCGGGTCCGTACCGTCCAGCGTCTTGGCGCCAACGGCCCGGTACAACAGCCCGGTATCAAGATGCGCGAACCCGAAATGTGCAGCGACCGCCTTGGAAATTGTTCCCTTTCCCGCCGCCGCAGGGCCATCAATCGCAATCGTGAAAGGCATCTTTTTCCTCGAACTCTCTTCCTATCGGGGCCCAAGCCCTACCCCACCCGCATAGAGCGTTGCAAGGCCATGCCCCCCAGAACAAGGATGGCCACGAGCAAGGTCACATATTTCGACACCGTGTAACTGCTGGCCAGAACGACGAGATCACGATCAATCCCTTCCGGCCCCAAGCGCACCATCTCGGCAATCAGCGCGTTTTCGCAAAGATCCATCATGGTAAACGCCGCCGGGGCAATCAGCATGATCACCCGCGACCACGGGTGTATCCGCGTAGTCAGCCCCCACCAGAGCATCCCCATCCAGAACCCGAGCAGAATCGGAAACGCAGTATCCAGAAGGCGCATCGGCCCAAGGTAAAAGGCCGACCCCTCTTCCTTCAGCAGCATCAGGTAGGTCTTGGCATCAAAGAACCCGTAACCCAGCGGGCGCTGATCAAACGGCCAGAGTTTCTCGCTGCCGACGACAAGATGCTGTGCTCCAAGCCATATCGAGATGACATAGACAGCCCCTGTCGCCACGCTCAGAAGCGCGAAAACTCTGGCATAGGCCGTCACTTGGCCGCGCTCGAAAGCTGAGCGCCAAGGTCTCCCATGAGACGCTCGAAAATCGGGAAGGAGGTGGCAATCGGCCCGCCGTCATCCACGCTGACCGGCTGTTGTGTCGCCATGCCCATCACCATGAACGACATCGCGATCCGGTGATCCAAATGGCTCTCGCAGGTGGCCCCGCCCGGCACGTTGCCATGGCCAAGGCCCTTCACGATCCACCAGTCCTCACCTTCATCCACCTCGACACCATTGGCGCGCAGCCCCTTGGCCATCGCGTCAATCCGGTCGCTTTCCTTGACCCGCAACTCCTTGACGCCCTTCATCACCGTGTCACCCTGCGCAAACGCGGCAACCACGGACAGAACCGGATACTCGTCGATCATGCTGGCGGCACGCGCCGGATCAACTTCGATCCCCTTGAGGTCCGGCGAAAACTTCGCACGCAGGTCCGCCACCGGCTCGCCACCTTCCTCGCGTTCGTTTTCATAGGTCAGGTCTGCGCCCATCTCGCGCAGCGTGGTGAACAGGCCCGCCCGCGTCGGGTTCAGCCCGATATTCGGCACCAGCACATCCGATCCCGGCGTAATCACCGCCGCACAGACGGGAAACGCCGCCGAACTCGGATCGCGCGGCACGACAATGGTCTGCGGTTTCAACTCGGGCTGACCGGTCAGGGTGATCACCCGGCCCTCCTCGGTCTCCTCGGTGCGAATGTCTGCACCAAACCCTGCCAGCATCCGCTCGGTATGGTCGCGGGTCGCCTCTTTCTCGATCACCACCGTCTCGCCGGGCGCATTCAGACCCGCCAGCAAAACAGCCGATTTCACCTGCGCCGAGGGCATCGGAACCGTATAGCGCACCGGCACCGGATCAGCCGCGCCCACGATGGTCATCGGCAGACGGCCACCCGAACGGCCTACCGACTGCGCGCCGAACAGGGCAATCGGATCGGTCACCCGCGCCATCGGGCGCTTGTTCAGGCTGGCATCGCCGGTAAAGGTCACGGTGATCGGGCAAGAGGCCATCGCCCCCATGATCAGCCGCACACCCGTACCCGAGTTGCCGCAATCGATCACGTTGTCCGGTTCGGCAAACCCGCCAACACCGACCCCATGCACATGCCACGTGCCATCTTCGTCCCGCACCACATCGGCCCCGAAGGCCCGCATCGCCTTGGCCGTATCCAGAACGTCCTCACCTTCCAAAAGGCCGGTGATCTTGGTCTCGCCCACGGCCATCGCCCCGAAAATCAGCGATCGGTGCGAGATCGACTTGTCCCCCGGCACATGCGCCTCGCCCTTTAGCGGGCCACAGGGGGTGGAGGTCATCGGGATGGGGGTGCCATGTCCGGACATTTGCGCGTTCCTTTGAAAGGATGTCCCGAGGCGCGGGGTTTGCCCGCACACCGCATCAGGACACCCAGTAGATGTTATTTCGTTGACTTCGCTGTTACCGCAAGCAGCGGCACAGGTCCATGCCGCGTTTTGCCCTACGACGGTTCAGCCCCACATTCGGGGCAACCCTGCACTCAGGTCTTTCTGAACGTCAGATAATGCGCTGTGCGCCCCTCGCGGAAAGCCTTCTGCTCATAGCGGGTGGAAATCCAGTCATCCCACGGCTCGCGCCAATCTGCGGGGCGTTCGGCCAGCCATTCAAATCCCTGCTGCGGCACCTGCTCCAATGTCTGGCGCACATAATCGGGAATGTCCGTGGCCACCCGAAAGATCGCGCCTTTCTTCAGAACCCGCGCCAGCGGCGCAAGGTGTTCCGGCGTCACGAACCGGCGGCGGTGGTGGCGCTTCTTGGGCCAGGGATCGGGATACAGCAGAAAGGCCCGCGAGATGCTCTCGTCTTCCAGCACGTCGAACATGTCACGCGCATCCCCCGGATGCACACGGATATTGTCCGCACCGGCATCGCGGATCTTCCCCAGAAGCATGGCAACGCCGTTGATATACGGCTCACAGCCGATAATGCCGACATCCGGATTCTGGACGGCCTGATGCACCATGTGCTCACCCCCGCCGAACCCGACTTCCAGCCAGACATCCTTGCCGCCGAACAACGCCCCAAGGTCGATCTTCTCGCGCTCGGGGTTCTCTTCCCAGCTCACCTTGCCCGGGCTCAGCCCTGCCAGATCCTCGTCAAGCCAGGTCTCCTGCGTCTTGCGCAGACCCTTGCCCTTGAAGCGACCATAAAAGTTGCGCCACGGGGCGCCCGAGGGGTGTTGACCGTTCGTCATCGTTCTACCTGTGCAAATCCGGGAGGCATGTGCCCGTTTGCGCCGCCCCAGTCAAGCTCTGCCGAAGATCCTGCGCAACAGGAACATGCCCGGAATGGTCACGATATACATGGTGATCCCGTATACCGCAGCGGGCACCGCGAACTCGGGGATACCGCCCACCTGCGCCACAAGACCGGCCACCGTGATGCCCAGCGCGGCGTTCTGAACCCCCATCTCGACCGAGATACAAAGCCCGTCCGCGCCAGACAGCCCGATCACCCGCGAGATCACAACGCCAAGCACCAGAAGGATCGCGTTGATCGCCATCAACAGCGGCCCCAACAACGCCACGTTCTCAAGGAACAGCTGCCAGTTCGTCGCCAGTGCCGCCACAACGATCACCACGAACAGGATCAGCGCCACCCGCGTCACCGTCGGCTCTGTCTGATCCGCGATTGATCCCGCAAGAAACCGCGCCAGAAGGCCGATCAGCACAGGGATCGCCGTAATCGCGAACATCGAGAAGGCAATCGCCGTCACGTTCAGATCCGGCGCCGCCGCCCCCAGAAAGGCATCCGAAGCCCATCCCACCAGTACCGGCACCGTCGCCACCGACATCAGGCTAACGACTGCGGTCAGGGTAATCGAAAGCGCCACGTTGCCCCCCGAAAGCTTGGTCAGGATGTTCGAAGTCACCCCACCGGGGCAAAAGGCCAGGATCATCACACCAAAAGCCAGCGCAGGCGGCAGGTTCACCAGTTGCAACAGCCCATAAGCCACCGCAGGCACCACGCACACCTGCAACACGATCCCCGACAGCGCCGCCTTCGGCATGGCAAACACCCGCCCGAAATCGGCAAACGTCAGGCCATAGCCCAGCGAAAACATGATGAACGCCAATGAAAGCGGCAAAGCCACGTCAAGCAACATGTGATTTCCTCCCTGTTCCGGAACAACCTGCCACAGGAAAGCAAAAGGGCCAAAGCATTCCGCCACGGAACACTCTGGCCCTCAATGTCAGGTTGTCTGAAAGATCAGACCGCTTTTTTCAGCGCCTCAACCAGATCGGTGCGCTCCCAGCTGAAGCCACCGTCGTCGCTGGGGTTACGGCCAAAGTGACCATAGGCAGCGGTGCGCTGGTAGATCGGCTTGTTCAGACCAAGGTGGGTCCGGATGCCACGCGGGGTCAGGTCCATGACCTGCGGGATCGCGGCCTCGATGTCACGCGCTTCAACCGAACCGGTGCCATGCGTGTCGGCATAGATCGACAGCGGTGCCGAAACACCAATCGCGTAGGACAGCTGGATGGTGCATTTCTCGGCCATGCCAGCGGCAACCACGTTCTTGGCAAGGTAACGCGCGGCATAGGCTGCCGAACGGTCAACCTTTGTCGGGTCTTTGCCCGAGAACGCACCACCACCGTGCGGCGCGGCACCACCGTAGGTGTCCACGATGATCTTGCGGCCGGTCAGGCCCGCGTCGCCATCCGGGCCGCCAATCACGAACTTGCCGGTCGGGTTCACGTGCCATGCGGTATCCGCAGTCACCCAGCCCTCCGGCAGGGTTTCAAGGATATAGGGTTCGACAATCGCACGGATGTCATCCGAAGACAGCGCCGCATCAAGGTGCTGGGTCGACAGAACGATCGAGCTAACGCCAACCGGCTTGCCGCCTTCGTAAACCACCGACAGCTGCGATTTCGCATCCGGGCCAAGCGCCGGCTCAGTGCCGTTCTTGCGCACTTCCGCCAGACGACGCAGGATCGCGTGGCTGTACTGGATCGGGGCGGGCATCAGCGCCGGGGTCTCGGTCGTGGCATAGCCGAACATGATGCCCTGGTCGCCCGCGCCCTCATCCTTGTTGTCGGCCGCATCCACGCCCTGCGCGATATGCGCCGACTGCTCGTGCAACAGGTTGGTCACTTCCACGGTCTCGTGGTGGAACTTGTCCTGCTCATAGCCGATGTCCTTGATACAGGCCCGCGTGATCTCGTCGATGCGGTCCATGTATTCATGCAGCTTGTCCTGGTCAGACAGACCAACCTCGCCGCCAATCACCACGCGATTGGTGGTGGCAAAAGTTTCGCAAGCGACACGCGCCTCGGGCTCTTCCGCGAGGAAGGCATCCAGCACCGCGTCGGAAATGCGGTCGCAAACCTTGTCGGGATGCCCCTCGGAAACCGACTCCGAGGTGAAGGTGTAGTTCTGTCTGCTCATGAGATGTGCTCCATTAGAAATCCGTCGCCACGCCAGGAAGCCGTTGTGACAACACCATCTGAGGCCTTACGCGCCAAGTTGGAATAGGTCAATGCCTATTGCGTATAGCGATCCCAAGCAAACCGGCATTGAGCAAAATCAAGATCACCATCAGCGGCATGTCCCCCGTCCAGCTGTAAAGCGTCGCCGCACTTGCCGTGGGCAGGGCGATATCAAGGTGTCCATGCGTATTGAGCGGCAGGAAATCCAGCACCCGCCCGCGCGGATCAATCACCGCCGACACCCCCGTATTCGCCGCTCGCACCAGCGGCAGCCCCATTTCAATCGCCCGCACCCGCGCCTGCTGCAAATGTTGGAACGGCCCCGAGAAGTTCCCGAACCACGCATCATTGGTAATCTGCAACAACAGGTCGGGCCGCTCTTCCACGGCAAACACATCCTGCGGGAACACCACCTCGTAACAGATCAACGGCAGCGCCTTGCCGACGCCCTCGATCTCGATCAGCCGCGGTCCACTGCCAGCCGAGAAACCGCCCCCGTCCCGCGCCGCCATGCCATGAATGCCAAACCGCGCCATCAGGTCGCCAAAGGGCACGTATTCACCAAAGGGCACAAGGTGGTGCTTGTCATAGACATCCGCCACGGCACCATCGCGCCCCATCAGAACCGCCGCGTTGAAAAACCGCTGACCGTCGATACGGTTCATCCCCAACACCACAGGCACCCCCTGCGCCGCCGAGGCAATCGCGGCCATCGAATTCGGTGCACGCCCAAGAGGCGCGGGCACCGAGGTTTCCGGCCAGACAATCACATCTGGCCGCTCTGGTCCGGCCACTGTGCCAAGGATCGCGCGATCAAAGAACCGCTGCATATGCGCCGGGTCCCACTTCTCGCGCTGCGGTGCATTGGGCTGGATCACCCGCACGACCGGCGCATCCTCGGCAATCAACGTCCCCTGCGGCACAGGCCACAGCCCCGCGATCAGAACTGCTGCCCCGATCACCGACACCGCCCGCACCTGCATCCCAAGCGCCAGCGCCGCGAACATCACGAGGTTCATCCCGTGTGACCCGACAAGGGCAGCGCCCTGCCCCAGCATGCCATCTACAAGTACGTAGGAGGGCATCGCCCACGGAAACCCGGTGAACAGGTAGGCCCGCAAAAGCTCCATCCCAGTCCAGGCCACCACCAGCAACCAAAGCGACCGCCCTACCCCGCGCGCCAGCGCAAAGGCCCAGCCCCAGAACAGCGACATACCCACCGCCATCAGAACAAGCGCAAAAGGGGCCATCCACCCGTGCCGCGCCAGATCAACAAGGAAAGGTTCTACGATCCAGTGCAGCGCCACCGCGAAATACCCGGTGCCCAAGGCAATCCCTGTCCAGAAGGCCTGCCACACCCGCGTTGTCCGGGCAAAACACAGCATCGCCAGAGCAAGGCCGACAAAGGTGAAAACCGGCAGTGCAAACGGCGCCTGTCCCAGCGCCGCAATACCACCCAGTCCAAGGAGAAGTGCGAACCTGTGGCGCGGCGTGCGCTCAGCCCACCATCGCGCCACCCGGCTCTCAGCCATCCTGCGCCTCGGTCAGTCGCACCCTCAGGCGCTTGATCCGGCGCGGGTCTGCGTCCACCACCTCGAACTCGGTCCCGTCCGGATGCGCCACAACCTCGCCCCGCGCAGGCACATGGCCCGACAGGGTAAAGACCAGCCCGCCAAGGGTTTCCACATCCTCGGCATCCACCTCGTCATGGGTGGTCAGGTGGCGTCCGATTTCGGCCTCGAAATCCTCCAGCGGCGTCTTGGCAAGGGCCAGATAGCAGCCGGGCATTTCCTGCACCCAGTGCTCGGCCTCGTCCACGTCGTGTTCGTCTTCGATCTCGCCGATCACCTGTTCGATCAGGTCTTCGATGGTCACAAGCCCATCCACGCCGCCATATTCGTCGATCACCAGCGCCATATGCCGGCGTTCGGTCTGCATCTTGGTCAGCAGCACGCCAATCGACATCGACGGCGGCACGAACAACAACGGGCGCAGCATCGCCTCAAGGTCAAACGACCCGCCCGACCCGTTGAATCCGTGGCGCAGCGCCACGTCCTTGAGGTGCGCAAATCCGCTCGGCGTATCCAGCGTGCCCGAATACACAGGCAAACGGGTAAACCCGCTGTCCCTGAATATCTGCACCAGCTCTTCCTTGCTGATGTCATCGGGCACGGCAACGATGTCGGCTTTGGGGATGGCAACGTCCTCAACCCGCATCCGGCGCAGGTTGATCATGCCATGGGTCTGGGGGCGCGGCGTGTCCGCGGTCTCCTGGGGCTCGATATCATTTTCGTCAGAGGCACCCAGCGCCTTGACGATCCGGCCAAAGAAACCGGGTTTCGATTGTGTTGGGGCCAAAGGCTGCGCGCTCAGCGCTGCGTTAGAAGACCCGTCGGTACTGTCGCCCATTTTACCTTTCCATCAAGGGGTTTGCCCCCGGTCACTCTCTATATGGGTCAGGAAGACCCATTTTGCCAAGTATCACGCTTTCGATCCCCTCCATCAGAGTGGCATCAAGGTCACGGATATGGTCATACCCCAGCAAGTGTAAAACCCCGTGCACCATCAAATGTGTCACGTGATCGGCCACGGGTTTGCCCGCCGCCTCGGCCTCGCGCAGACAGGTGTCATAGGAAATCGCGATATCGCCCAGCTCTTCCGGCATGCCTTCAAACGACACCTCTGGCCGCTCGGGCACCCCGCCATCCTCTTGCGCGCCGCGCTCTTCCGAAGGCCAGCTCAACACGTTGGTCGCCGTCGGCTTGTCGCGAAAATCCGCATTCAACTCGGCAATCCGCGCATCATCACAGGCCAGCACCGCAATCTCGAAGTCTGCCGCGTCAATCTCCAGATGCGCCAAAGTCGCCTGCGCCGCCGCTTCGGCCAGCACCTCGAACCCCAGCACCTGCCAGCGGTCATCCTCGAAAATCGTATCGGTCAGCATCCAGAGCCTCTCTCGGTGGCGCACAAAGGCACGCCCCCTTGCGTCCTACAAATCCGAGGCAGCCCCTAAGCCTTCTGCGCGCGCTTCGCCATCTCTTTTTGCGAGTCCGCGTCATAGGCTTCGATGATCGCCGCCACCAGCGGGTGACGCACCACGTCCTTGGCGGTGAAATAGTTGAAGCTGATGTTCGGGATCGACTTCAGCAGCCGCTCTGCATCGGCAAGCCCCGACGGCACCCCGCGCGGCAGGTCAACCTGGCTGCGGTCGCCCGTGATCACCATGCGCGACCCTTCGCCAAGACGGGTCAGGAACATCTTCATCTGCATGGTCGTGGCATTCTGCGCCTCGTCCAGAACAACAAAGGCATTCGCCAGCGTCCGCCCCCGCATAAAGGCCAGCGGCGCAATCTCGATCCGCTTTTCCTCGATCAGCTTGGCCAACTGCTTGCCCGGCAGGAAATCGTTCAGCGCATCGTAGAGCGGCTGCATGTAGGGATCGACCTTATCCTTCATGTCACCGGGCAGATAGCCCAGCTTCTCACCCGCCTCCACGGCGGGACGCGACAGGATGATGCGATCCACATGCCCCTCAATGAACATCGCTACCGCAACGGCCACCGCCAGATAGGTCTTGCCGGTCCCGGCAGGGCCAATCCCGAACGCCAACTCGTTGTTGAACAGCGACAGCACATAGGCCTTCTGCGCATCCGTGCGCGGCTCGATCAGCTTCTTGCGCGTCTTGATCTCGACGGGGCCACCCTTGAACATCTCAAGCTGGTCGCCCTCGCGCGCGCCGGTGCCCTCTTCCGAGCCCCCCATGCGGATTTCGCGATCAATATCGCCATGTTCGACCGATTTGCCACTTTCCAGCCGCTCATACAGCGCCTCAAGTACCTCAACGGCCTCTTTCTGAGCCGTTTCCTCGCCATGCACGGCAAGCTGGTTGCCACGGCGCACGATCTGTACCGAAAGTTTTTGTTCAATGTCTGCAAGGTTGCGGTCGTACTCTCCGCACAGGTCGATCAGCAATCTGTTGTCCGGAAATTCGACCAATACCTCGGCTGGATTTTCGGATGCGGGCGGCGGGGTCAGAACACCAGTGGCCAATCAACTCTCCTGTTGGCAAACGTCTTTCCAAAATGGTGCCAACTCGCGCGCGGATACGCAAGCCGCGCGGCATCACTTTTCACGGAAAGGTCACAAAAAAGACCGCGTGTCGAAACACGCGGCCTTTGGAATGGGAAGCACCAGACATCAGATCTGGTCTTTGAACGCCGAGCCCTTCTTGAACGGCCCGGTGGCGACGCCCGGAGGGGCCGTTCCCGAACAGACCGGCTTGCCATAGGGGTCAAGACGCTGCGAGAGATACCCTTCGACACCGTCGTCAATGATCCAGTGGTCACAGCCGTTCGGATCAACCCAGATACCGCCTTTCAGCTGGCTCAGGTGCTTGCTGTCAAATCCGCGGTCGACGGTTTTGTCGACCTTGTTGTCACAGGCCGCAACGGCGGCAACTGCCCCAACCAGAAGAAGTCCACGTACAAGTTTCATTTCAGTGTCTCCTCAGCGGATGCAGATGATTTCAACGCGGCGGTTCTGCGCCATGCCACCGGCGGACCGGTTCGACGCCCGCGGCATCCGCTCGCCATAGCCACGCACGTCAATCACGCGCGCACCTGTCGAACGGGCGATCTTGGCCACCGCGTTGGCGCGGTTATAGCTCAGACGCATGTTGTATTCGTCGCTCGCGCGGCTGTCGGTGTGGCCCGCGATGATAAAGGCCGAGGCGGTCGCGTTCTGGAAGAACTGCGCCAGGCGCTGGCGGTTCGCCGAGTTGATCGAATACCGGTCGGTTGCAAAGAACTGATCCGAGTTCATCACGCCGCAGACATTGCCGCGACGGCACACCGGAATACCCTGACGGTTCACGTGGGGCGTCATATAGCCCTCGACACCATCGTCCATCACCCAGTGTTCACATCCATCCGGATCAATCCAGACTGTCGGCACATACTCCTGACCAAGAACGGTCCGCGTGTTCTGTGCAGCTGCGGGCTGAGCAAGAGACACCAGCGCCAAACAGATGGCTGCCGCTCCTCCCAGTGTGGCCCGCGCCTTCTTAATCGTCTTGTTCGCCACAGCAATATCCTCGCCATACTCTGGTCAACTGCGGCTGGAAAAAGCGCAGTTAGACCCTAATCTTAATGGCCCCTACTGTAGCAAATTTAGAGAGTCTGTGAAGAACTATTCACAACATCTGGTAGGTTAATGTGGCAACATTGTGTTTCCGCGCCCGCCGAAACAGCGGTTTTCACAGATCATTAACCACCGCTTAAACAACAACCGCGCGCAGGCCGCGCGATTGTTTCCAGCCCGCGATCAATCGCCGATCACTTCGCCCTTGAGCGAGTTGGCACCGCTTTCCACGATTCTGACGCGCTTGAGATCGCCAACCGCTGCATTCGCATTTGCCACGTGCACCGCATGCAGATAGTCGGACTTGCCCACCATTTGGCCTTCGAAACGGCCCGCCTTCTCGAACAACACACCCACCTCGCGGCCAACCATGCTGTCCTGAATCTCGCGCTGCTGCTTGGTGATCAGCGCCTGAAGGCGATACAGGCGATCCGAAGCCTCGGCATCATCCACCATCACGCTATCCCGTTCCGCCGCCGGCGTGCCGGGACGCGGCGAATACTTGAAGCTGAACGCCTGCCCGTATTTCACCTCTTCAATAAGATCCATCGTGTCCTGGAAATCCGCTTCGGTCTCTTCCGGGAAGCCAACGATGAAATCACCCGACAACAGGATATCCGGACGCGCGGCTCGGATACGTTCGATCAGCTTGATATAGCTCTCCCGGTCATGGCTGCGGTTCATCCGCTTCAAAATCTTGTTCGATCCCGACTGCACCGGCAGGTGCAGATAAGGCATCAGCTTCTCACAGGTTCCATGCGCCTCGATCAGGTCGTCCATCATGTCGTTGGGATGGCTGGTCGTAAAGCGGATGCGCTCAAGCCCATCCACCTTGTCCAGCTCCCAGATCAGCTTGGCCAGCGACCACGCGCTGCCACCGGGACCGGCCCCGTGATAAGCATTCACGTTCTGCCCCAAAAGGGTGATCTCGCGCACGCCCCGCTCTACAAGGTCACGCGCCTCGCCCAGGATCCGCTCAACCGGGCGGCTGACTTCGGCACCGCGGGTATAGGGCACCACGCAGAAGGCACAGAACTTGTCACAGCCTTCCTGAACCGTCAGGAAGGCGGTTGGCCCGCGCTTGGCCTTGGCACGGCCCTTCAGCTTCTCGAACTTGTCTTCCTCGGGGAAATCCGTGTCCAGCGCCTTTTCGCCACCCTGCGCCTTGGCTTCCATCTCGGGCAGACGGTGATAGGCCTGCGGACCAACCACGAGGTCAACCAGCGGCTGGCGCCGCATGATCTCTTCGCCTTCCGCCTGCGCCACACAGCCCGCAACCCCGATTTTCAGGTCCGGCTTCTCGGCCTTCAGGCCCTTGAAACGGCCCAGTTCCGAATAGACTTTCTCTGCCGCCTTCTCGCGAATGTGGCAGGTGTTCAGCAGGATCATATCCGCGTCTTCCGGGCTTTCGGTGGTCTCGTAACCCGCCCCGCCCATGGCCTCGGCCATGCGCTCGCTGTCATAGACGTTCATCTGACAGCCATAAGTCTTGATATAGAGCTTCTTCGTATCGGCCATGTGCCCGGTCCCATCGCGGTTTCAGGGCGCTTCCCTACATCAAAAAGGGTATGGCTTGCAATGCACGACGATTTCCCCGAATCTGTCGCCAATAAGAGCAGAGGCATTCATGAAATACGGTTCCCTGAAAGAGTTTCTGGACACGGACACCACGACCCTGGCCAAGGGTCCGGTCGCCCTGATCTTCGCCGAAGACCGGATCGAACTGGAAACCACGCTGCGTCATCACCTTGAGCTTGGCTTCAAGGCAGTTCTGGTGTTCATGCCCGACGCCTACACCCTGCCCGAAGACATCGCTGGCCGCGTGATCCGCATCCGTGAAGACCGCCCCACTGGGCAGGTCATGATCGACACCGTGAACACCATCATCGAAGCCGCGCCGGGCATCTGGCTCTACTACTGTTTCAATGCCGAATACCTGTTCTTCCCGTTCTGCGAATCGCGCAACGTGAGCGAAATGGCCACCTTCCACATGGAGGAACGCCGCTACGCCATGCTCACCTATGTAATCGACCTCTATGCGAACGACCTCGAGAGCTACCCCGACGCCGTCTCGCTGGATCACGCGATGCTCGACAAATCGGGTTACTACGCCCTCGCCCGCCCCGACACGGCCAACCACAACCACCCCAAGGAACGGCAACTCGATTTCTTCGGCGGCCTGCGCTGGCGCTACGAGGAACACATCCCCGCCGAACGCCGCAAGATCGACAGGATCTCGCTGTTCATGTCCAAGCCCGACCTGCAGCTGCGCCCGGACTTCACCTTCAGTGACGAGGAATACAACACCTACAGCTGCGAATGGCACAACAACCTGACCGCCGCCGTCTGTTCCTTCCGCACCGCCAAGGCGCTCAAGACCAACCCGGGCAGCACCTTCGACATCCGCTCCTTCACCTGGCACAACTCCGTGCCATTCGAATGGCACTCCCGCCAGCTCCTCGACCTCGGTCTAATGGAACCGGGACAGTGGTTCTGAATACAGCCTCCTAGCAAATGGGCGAAGTGATCTACATTTTGGGCTGCATGCTACTCGCTCCGCTATGGTGGTGCCCGGTGATCGTGTCTTTCCTACGCAACAAGGGACGCATCACTCAGAACCCCTACGCGTTGTGGTTTCTTCTCGCTCAATGCACGGCTTTCTTGGGCGCGACCACATGGTTTCTCTACACGCCGTTTAGCACCGGCATTCTTCTATTCCCCCCGAGCACCCTGTTTGTAATCGGTGTTCTCTTCGATACAACAAGAGTCTTTCCGGCTCTGATTTGGACCTTCCTCTTGTCGTTCGGCGCAATCGTGCTTGGCGCGGCATTCCTGACCAGAAAAGCACTTGGCTGGAAACTCGGCATCTTCTGGCCCCTGATCGCTATCGCGGCCTTTTACTCCGCCCTCTGGGTTGCCGATCAGACTCTAAATCGACACATAGAAACGAAGGCCGTCGAGTTGCAAGCCGAGAGACTTGTTCGGAAAAACGTTTTCGAAATCCTGTCGGGCTACGGAAAGGAATTCGGCCAGCCACCACATGCCATCGCCATGATTGACGGGTGTTATGTGCATTTCAGCTTCCAAAAAAACCGCTTCGAGCCCTTTTACGGCTTACCCAATCCGCGCGATTGTGTACCTGCAAAACCAGAATAGACCAACGTTCCCCTAAGAACGTTGGTCTCAACAAAACACCCCAAGCCGTTTCCAAACGGCTTGGTAAGGCCTTTCGAAAGGCCTTACCCCCTTCAGAACCGCACCAACACCGCGCCTGCGCGACCGCCGGCTTCCACCGCCTCATGCGCCTTTGCGGTCTCGTCTGCCGCAAAGACCGTCTCGACTGGCACCTCCAGGGCACCATCGGCAAGCGCGCCGTTCAGGCGGCCAATCGCCGCCGCACGTTCGGCATCGGGCAGGATGTAGATCAGCACGATATCCAGCGTCAGCGCCTTGAACAGCATCGGCCCGAAGGGCAGTTCAGGCGCCATATCCTTGGCCGACCCGTAGATCGCCACCCGCGCGTTCGGGGCCATCACCTCGGCCAGCATGCCTGCATTGATACCGAACTCCACCTCGACCGCCATGTCGATCAGCGCGCCCCCGTTCGCGGCCAGAACATCCGCCGCCAGCGTCGCGCTGCGATAGTCGATCACGTGATCCGCCCCAGCCCCGCGCATCCGGTCGAAATCACGCGGCGATCCGGTCGCGATCACCGTCGCACCACCCCATTTCGCAAGCTGCAGCGCCAGATACCCAACGGTGCCCGCACCGCCGTTGATCAGCACCGTCTGGCCCGCCACGTCGCCAGCGCCAAACACGCAATGCGCCGCTGTCAGGCCGGGAATACCCAGAACCGCCCCCACCTCCAGCGAGACACCCTCCGGCAGGGCCACCGCCTGCGCCGCGGGCAGGGCAATATACTCTGCCGCCGTGCCAAAGGCCCGCTGCCACTGGCCGTTCCAGATCCACACGCGCTCTCCCACGCGGGCGGGATCAACGCCCGCGCCCACCGCTTCGATCACGCCAGCGCCGTCGCTATGCGGCACGATCTCCGGAAACGCCGGTTTGGTCACACCGGGGCGCGTCCCCGCCCGCGCCTTGCAGTCCGACGGGTTCACCCCCGAAAACGCCACCCGCACCAGAACCTCGCCCTCCGCGAGGACAGGGGTGGCCATATCTTCCAGGCCAAGGGCCGTCTCTGCCGATCCGAACGCACGGTAAACAACTGCTTTCATGGGAAACTCCTCCTGTTGGGCGCACCCTTGCACGCCCCTTGCGGACTGCCAAGACGGACGCGGCGTTCCGCCTCACCGAGCGCAACAAAAAAGGGACGCCCAGCGCCCCTTCCCATCGCAAATCCGCGATCACATCACTTGCGACGCAGGCGGATCACCACGTCGACCTTGGAAATCTCGGCCCCCTCCGGCACGTCAGGCAGGCGCTGAATCTCGAGCTGCTCGGCCGGTGCATCGGTCAGCACGCGATCATCTTCCCAGAAGAAATGCGGGTGGTCATGGGTGTTGGTATCGAAATAGCTCTTCGATCCATCCACCGTGATCTCCTGCATCAGACCGGCATCACAAAACGCCCGCAGCGTATTGTAAACCGTTGCCAGCGAAACACTTTCGCCGTGTTCACGCGCATCGGCAAACAGGCTCTCGGCGGTCACATGGCGGTCCATCCCGTCGCCAACAAGCAGCGAAGCCAGGGCAACGCGCTGTCGCGTGGGGCGCAAACCGGCCTTGGCCAGCCAGTTGGTTCCATTGTCGATCGCTTGCGTGGTCATGCGGGCTTTCCTTTGTTCACACGCCAATATAAAGCCTCGCGCCCCCCATTTTCAATTGAAAATCACTCGCAATCCAGCCTGTACCCCGCGCTGCCCGTCATGACACCCTTATGACACGGCCACACTTGCAGGAGCGCCGCGGGCGGTGTTAGAGGGGACATAACCTGAGAAAACCAGACAAACGAGGGCAGCCAGCATGGCCGACTATCCAACCAGCTTCGACAAAGAAGACCTGCTGAAATGCGCGCGCGGCGAGCTTTTCGGCCCCGGCAACGCACAGCTTCCGGCGCCTCCGATGCTGATGATGGACCGCATCACCGAGATCTCCGCTGATGGCGGGGCCCACGGCAAAGGCCACGTTCTGGCCGAGTTCGACATCACCCCCGACCTGTGGTTCTTCGACTGCCACTTCCCCGGCAACCCGATCATGCCCGGCTGCCTTGGTCTTGACGGCCTGTGGCAGCTGACCGGCTTCAACCTCGGCTGGCGCGGCTGGCTGGGTCGCGGCTATGCGCTGGGTGTGGGCGAAGTCAAACTCACCGGCATGGTCCGCCCCGACCGCAAGATGCTGACCTACAAGATCGACTTCACCAAGGCGATCCAGACCCGCCGCCTGACCATGGGCGTCGCCGACGGCATCGTCGAAGCCGACGGCGAAGTGATCTACCAGGTCAAGGACATGAAAGTGGCGCTCTCCGAGAGCTGATCCACCCGGTCACAGAGACATCGAGAAAGAGGCCCACGGGCCTCTTTTTTGTTTTCGCGCTGCAAACGGAACCCGGTCTCGACCGACGCTGAGACATCCCTTGCCCTCTGTATCTTTGCGGCTAAGGTGAGCCCAAATCGATTTTGGAAAGGCCATTTCATGAATTTCTTGCCGAAGCTGATACTTGGCGTTGCCCTTTCCGCACTTGCCGCCTGCGTCTCCTCGCAACAAGACAGCTCCACCCGCAAACCTGTCGAGACTGTCCCGACCGAAACAGCACTCAACCTGTTTACTGATGCCTGCCTCAATACCCTCCCCAATTTTCGCAAATTCGAGTCACAAGTCGCAAAGCACGGAATGCAACTGGTGCAAGGCGGATTGACGCGAGTTTATTTGCATCCTGAAAATAGAGAACTTTTTGCGACAATTTCGCGCGAACTGGAACTATGGGCCTGCGGCGTCATCTTCGTTGGGCCGGCTGACAAACACAGTATTTCCCAACAGTTTCTGAACAAGGCTATGAGCAAGACCGGTGGTACGCCACAATCCAAAATTCCCATCTCGCGCTACGAAGTTGTGCACCACTTGCAAAACGGAAGTTTCTTCTTTCACGAGGTAAAGAGGAAACGAGGCCAGACGCTACACTTCATTATGATCACACCGCCAGTCCCAAGAGATGGTGCCTTCGCATACGTTTACAAATAAGCGCCGCCCAAGCCGTCGTGATTGGCCTCGCAGGGTGGGCGTCCTGACCCACCCAATACTCACCTCACCCGCAGCAGCTGCAACTCGGCTTCGCAGCAGGCGCAAGATAGGCGTCCGACACCTGCAACTCACCGGTCAGCGTCTCGACCGGCACTTGCAACACATGGGCCAGACGCAGCGCCGCCGCGAGCGGCACATTTCCGCCCTTTGAGCCAACACCTTCCAGCCGCGCGATCTGCCGTTCGCTCAAACCGGTTTCCTTCGCCACACGGGGGCGGCCCAGCTTGCGTGCCTTGCGCACGGTCTTGAGGGCATTCGCGTCAATCATCAAAGCCGTCATCGGTACAGTCCTTCCTGTCCGGCATCCGTTCCGCTTGGCCCCGATGCCTCGTTTCGCACCGGGTGCGAAAACCACGTCGCAGGGAAAATTGCAAGCCGCGCTCGCTCGCACGCGGGAAACACCCGCCTCCCTCTTACCCCCGCCCCTCCCAGAACCTCTGGAAAAACTGGCGGTGCGCGTCCCGTTCGTGCTCCAGCCATGTCAGGAATGTGGTCAGCGACGGCGTCTCACGCCCGCCTTCAGGCTGAGCGATATAGTAGGCATCCGGTGATGGCAGTCGCGCCTCGAACGGGCAGACCAGCGTGCCCTGTTCGATATGTTCGCGCGTCGTGACTTCGTCTCCGATGGTGATGCCATGCCCCCGCACCGCCGCCTCGAGACACAGCGCCGACCGGTTGTAGATCCGGCCCGCGTTGGGGTTGAACGACCGCGCCCCCGCAGCCTCGCGGAAGGCCCGCCACCAATAGGCGCTCTGGTCGTGGATCAGATGCTGTTCCCGAATATCAGAGAGCGCCGGAGCCCGGCCGAGGTGATGAAAAAACCCCGGCGCGGCCACGGGAAAAACACTGTTTGTCAGGAAAGGCGCAAATCGGCACCCGGCCCAGCCGCCACGTCCCCAGATCACCGCGCAATCATACCGTCCCTGGGGCGGCCTGTTCATGCCCACCTGCACCGAGATGGAAATCCTGATCTCGGGATGCAGCGCCTCGAACCGATGCAGACGCGGGAACAGCCACAGCTCGATGAAATCCGCATCCCCCCACAGCGCGATCTGATCCGGCGCCCCGGCCTCCTCCTCGCGCAGCCCGGCCCGGATCTGCGCAAAGGCCCCGTCTGCAAGGTCCGCCACCCGCCGCCCGAAGGCCGTGATCTTGATCTTGCGATGCGACCGGACAAACAGCGGCTGCCCCAGCTCGGCCTCCAGCGCGGCAACCTGCTTGCTGACCGCCGACTGCGTCACGCCAAGGCTCTCCGCCGCTTTGGTAAAGCTGCGATGGCGGGCCACCTCGGCCAGAACCCGCAGGGCGTTCAGATTGGGCAGGCGGAATTCAGACATGAGCAAACCGACTTAAAAGCACAACTATTTCGAATTTGACTGAATATTTCGACTGCGTAAAGCTCCTCCCAACACTCGACCAACCGGAGCCTCCCGTGACACAGCTTTTCCCCTTCACCGATCCCATCGCAGCGGAAACCTCTCCCCCCAAGCGGTTCGCCAAAGGCGATGGCATCCGCGTCTTCGATACCGGGGGCAAGGCCTATATTGATGCGGTCTCGGCGCTCTGGTGCACTTCACTTGGCTTTACGCCGGACCGCCTGCGCTGCGCCCTCGACACGCAGATGCAGGAGCTTGCCTACTACCATTCCTTCATGGGCCGCACCCCCGAGATCACAGACCGGCTGGCAGCACGCCTTGCCGCGCGACTGCCCGGTGCCCTGAACCACCTTTTCTTCGGCACCTCCGGCTCCGAGGCGGTCGAGACCGCAGCCAAGTTTGCCCGCTACTATCAGGCCGCCCGCGACAAGCCTGAGAAACGGCGCTTCATCGCCCGCGAGGGGGCCTATCACGGCTCCGGCCAGATGAGCGCCGCCCTCACCGGTCTCACCTATTGCCACGACGGCTTTGGCTTGCCGCTGACAGACGTGCTGCGCACCGGACGCCCCCACCACCTGCGCGATGCCCACCCGGGTGAAAGCGAAATCGACTTCTCGAAACGCCGCGCGCGGGAACTCGACGACTTGATCCGTCGCGAAGACCCCGACACCATCGCCGCCTTCATCGGCGAACCGGCGATGGGCGCGGGCGGGGTAATCCTGCCGCCCGAGGGCTACTGGCCCGAGATCCAGGAGGTCCTCAGCCGCCACGACATCCTGCTGATCGCCGACGAGATCATCTGCGGCTTCGGCCGAACGGGCGAATGGTTCGCCTGCGAAACTTACGGCATCGCGCCCGACATGATGACAATGGCCAAACAGATGACCGCTTCGGTCTTCCCGATGTCCGCCGTCGCCATGACCGACACGGTGCGCGACACCATCGCGAAACGTGCTGGCGACTATGGCACCTTCGGCCACGGGGTCACCTACGGCGGCCACCCGGTCGGCGCGGCCGTCGCGCTGGAATGCCTCGACATCTATGAAGAGATGGACCTGCCGGCTCACGTGAAATCCCTCGAGGCCCGCATCGCCGCCCACCTTCAGGACATCAAATTCCTCCCCGGCGTTCTCGACACCCGCTGCAACGGCATGCTGGCCGCAGTTGAATTCGAAACCGACGGCCGCTGCGGCCCCGACCTGGCAAAACGGATCGGACAGGAGGCCGAACACCGCGGTGTCTTCTTCCGCATCATCGGCGACGTCCTCGCCATCGCCCCACCCTACATCTGCACCAACGACGACATCGACACCATCATGCAGACCATGTCCGACGCAATCCGCGAGGTGACGGGCTAATATCTGGTCAGAGTCTAGGCTACTAGGTCGGGCTCAACGTAGGAGACTAAGAGAAAGGAAGTGCACCACCACATCTTTCCATTGAAAAAACTGCGGAACTGCGGGCGATCCTAGCGAAGCGCGGCTACTTTCGCCAACTTTCCAAATAAGAAATCTGACAGACCCAAATCCCTACTAAGTTTTGGACACAAATCTTATCTGTTCAAATCCCCTCGGGCGATCTGTGCTATCCAATGCCTTTCTCTTTCGTTCAGAAGTTCACTAGGGCAGTTTTCGACTAATTTTAGGATAATCGTTCGTTCTAAGGTTACTGCCTCGGCCAACGCTCTATGAATTTCTCGAAATCCGTCAGGTTTCGATCGCCGGTAAGGCTTGCCATTTAACAAGTTCCGCACGTTTTTATTGTATTCACTTAGCGGTCGGGATTTGCGCGTGTACTTTCCAACATAGACCCCACGCCCTTCGATTTCCCAAGAGTAGATTCCAGGCTCGCTTATACTCCAGTCGCCGCAAAGCTGCCGAACATCGTTGAGTTCCGGAAATTCATTTGACGAAGACGTTTTCAAAATTGTGTTTTTAATCTGACGCTCAAGGCGAAACTCATTGGCAGACGTGTCTTCAGAAGGAGCATCTTCGTAAAAGCGTGCAAACTTCAAGTCTTCAGCACTTCGCCAGACAACTGAGGGTGAAAACCGTCTGTTTGGATCGCCCTTCGGACCACCGCACATATCTCGAAACTCTTGATATGTCTTTCCATCGCAACTTCTTAGTGCTTCGAATCCTGTGTACAGCTTCGTGCCGGCCTTCACCGTGGATGGGATTTCGTGAGCAACAATTTCAATCGTCTTGTGTAGCCTGGGAGAAAGATTGGGGCGGCCCTTCGAAGAACGCATGGCAAACTCAATGATGTTTGAAGAATACAAAACGTTCTACATTAGCTTAACAAGTAACAAAAGAGACCTGCCCGTTTGGCGCGTTCAGGCCTCCTAGGTTTCTCAATTCCAGTTTGATTTTCAGCTAGGACCTCTGAGCGTTTGTCGATCACCTTGCACCTGCCCCCCTCAACGCCTAGTAAGGCATAAGCAAATAAGGGAGAGCACGTATGCGTCGTGTCGTCGTCACCGGACTGGGCATCGTTTCGTCCATCGGCAACAATGCCGAAGAGGTCACCGCCTCGCTGAAAGCGGGTAAATCGGGCATCGTGGCCAGCCCCGAAATGGCGGAACATGGCTTCCGCAGCCAGATCGCCGGTACCCTCAAGATCGACATCAAGGAACATGTCGACAAACGCGCCCTGCGTTTCATGGGCGACGGTGCGGCCTATGCCCATATCGCCATGAGCCAGGCCATCGCTGACGCGGGTCTCAGCGAAGATCAGGTCGTGAACGAACGCACCGGCCTTGTTGCCGGTTCGGGCGGCCCCTCGACCTCGGCGATGCTGACCGCGCACCAGACCGTGCTGAAAACCGGCGCGACCAAGCGCATCGGCCCCTTCGCGGTGCCGAAATGCATGTCCTCGACGATCTCGGCCAACCTCGCGACCGCCTTCAAGATCAAGGGCATCAACTACTCGATCACCTCGGCCTGCTCGACCTCGCTGCACTGCATCGGCAACGCGGCGGAACAGATCATGATGGGCAAACAGGACGTGATGTTCGCCGGTGGTGGCGAAGAACTCGACTGGACCCTGTCCTGCCTGTTCGACGCGATGGGCGCGATGTCGTCGAAATACAACGACGCCCCCGAAACCGCCTCGCGCGCCTTCGACGAAAGCCGTGACGGTTTCGTCATCTCCGGCGGTGGCGGCATCGTGGTTCTCGAAGACCTCGAGCACGCACTGGCCCGTGGTGCCAAAATCTATGCCGAAGTGACCGGCTTTGCCGCCACCTCGGACGGCCACGACATGGTTGCACCCTCCGGTGAAGGCGGCGAACGCGCCATGCGCCTCGCCCTGCAAACCCTGCCCGAAGGCCGCAAGGTCGACTATATCAACGCCCACGGCACCTCGACCCCGGTCGGCGACGTCGGCGAAGTCGAGGCCGTGCGCCGTGTCTTCGAAGGCAAGGAACAACCGCCGATCTCTTCGACCAAGTCGATGACTGGCCACGCACAGGGCGCCGCCGGCGCACTCGAAGCCATCTTCTGCCTGCTGATGCTCGACGGTGACTTCATCACCCCGTCGATCAACGTCGAAAACCAGGACCCGGCCATCAACGACGGCGAAATCGCCACCAAGCTGGTCGAAAACGCGGGCCTCGACAGTGTCATGACCAACAGCTTCGGCTTCGGCGGCACCAACGGTTCGATGATCCTGTCCAAGTACAAGGGCTGATCCGGCCAGATCAACATCAGGGCGGGGATTTCCCCGCCCTTTTCTTTTGGGAGACAGGCCAGGGCATCCATGCCCGCCAGTCCCGCGCAGCCCAAGCCTCCGACTTGACCCGCCCCCGCAAAGCCGCCATTCCGGTCTTACCAAGACAAAGGACCTGACGACATGCAGCCACTGTCCGGCAAACGCGGCCTCATCATGGGTGTCGCCAACGAGCGTTCCATCGCATGGGGCATTGCCAAGGCCATGTCCGAGGCCGGCGCGGAGCTGGCCTTCACCTATCAGGGCGAAGGCTTTGGCAGACGGGTCCGCCCGCTGGTGCAAAGCCTTGGCGCGGATTTCATGGTCGATGTCGACGTCACCGACGACGCCTCGCTGGACGAGGCCTTTGATCAGCTCTCGGCCAAATGGCCCACCCTCGATTTCATCGTCCATGCCATCGCCTTTTCCGACCGTGATGAGCTGACCGGGCGGTTCCTCGACACCAGCCGTGACAACTTCAAGACCTCGCTGGACATCTCCTGTTACTCGCTGATCGACGTGGCCCGCCGCGCGCACCCGATGATGCGGGAAAACGGCGGCACGATCCTGACCCTGACCTACCAGGGGTCCACCCGCGTGACGCCATTCTACAACGTGATGGGCGTGGCCAAGGCGGCGCTGGAATCCACCACCCGCTACCTTGCCAACGATCTCGGCCCCGACGGCATCCGCGTGAACGCGATCTCCCCCGGCCCGATGAAAACCCTCGCCGGTGCGGTGATCGGCGGCGCACGCAAGACCTTCCGCCAGACCGAGGAAAACGCCCCGCTGCGCGCCAACGCCACGCTCGAGGCCATCGGCGGCACCGCCGTCTACCTCGCCTCCGAGGCCGGCGCCTGCACTACCGGCGAAATCATCCGCGTTGACGGCGGCTACCATGTTCTCGGCATGCCGCAATCCGAGAACCTCTAGGCCGCCTGCAACTCCGCCACCAGCTGCGCCATGATCTCGGCCGCGCCGCCATCGCGGGCGCGCATGGCACCGCTTCCGGCCCATTGTGCCCCGTACCCGCTGGCTCCAGCCTGCTTGGCCGCTGCCATCAGCGCCTTGCTGGCGTCATAGGTCACCGGATAGGCCGGAACCGTTTCGGTACAAGCTGCGCCCCAGCCCACAAGCGCATTCTGCAAACAGCGAGCCGGACGCCCCGAAATCGTCTTGGTCAGAACCGGCGGCTGGCAGGCGGGATCGCGCAGGGACGCACGATAATCCGCATCCGCCGCGCTTTCGTCTGAGGCCACGAACGCCGTGCCCAACTGACCCGCCACGGCCCCCAGCCCAAGAACGCGTGCAATGTCGGCACCCTCCATCAGGCCGCCCGCCGCGATCACCGGCACCTCCAGCACCCCGACAAGCTGCGCGACCAGCGCCTCAGTGCCCAGCGCCTCATCTTCCGCATCCGGATCAAACACTCCACGATGCCCGCCCGCTTCGATGCCCTGCGCCACAACCGCATCCACACCCGCCGCCTGACAGGCCAACGCGCTGTCCACCGAGGTCGCCGAGGCCAGCAGCACACAGCCCGCCTCCTTCAGGGCCGCGATCCGCGCCGCATCCGGCAGGCCGAAATGAAAGCTCACCACCGCAGGACGTGTCTCCAGCAGCACCTCAAGCATGGCATCATCCACAAGGAAGCTCTTGTAGATCTCCGCCAATGCCTTTGGCGCCTCGGCACCAAACCGGGCAAATTCGGGTGCAAGCGCCTCAAGCCAGCGCCCTTCAATCGCGCTGTCCCGTTCAGCAGGTTCATGACAGAACAGGTTGATGTTGAACGGCCGCGTGGTCAGCGCCTGCAGCTCCCGGATCATCTCCCGCGCGCCCTCGGCACTGGCCGCGCCAACCCCGAGCGATCCCAACCCGCCAGCCGCACAGACGGCGGCGGCCATGCGGGGCGTCGACACCCCTGCCATAGGGGCCTGAATGATCGGATGGGCCACGCCCAGCCTGTCCTGCAACCAATGCGTCATGACGAAATCCTCCCAAAGCCCAGGAAACCCCGCACCCCGACAAAAAGAAAGCCCGCAGAACTACGGCTTGCGCCTGGAACATCAGGGGCGCGCCCGAGCCTGGGTGGGCGCAAATGCGCCCTCCCGGGGGGAGGGTCGGGCGCGGCCCGGGCGAACCGCCCGAGCCCAGAACATACCCCCATCCCAAACAAAAAGACCCGCAGCCGCGCCACGGGTCTTTTCAAAATCTCGGCGCAAGCCAGATCAGGCGATCTCGACCAGCTCCAGAGCAAAGGTCAGGTCCTTGCCCGCCAGCGCGTGGTTGGCATCCAGCGTCACCGCCTCTTCGGTGATCTTCACCACGGTCACCGGAACAACCTGGCCGGTCGGTGCCTGCATCTGCAGTTGCAGCCCCACCTCCAGCGGGATTTCCGCCGGGATCTGCTCGCGCGGGACATCCTGGATCGCTTCCGGATGCGACGGGCCATAGGCCTGGTCACAGGGGATCTCGACGGTCTTCTTCTCACCCACGCTCATGCCGGTCACGCCCGCATCGAAACCGGGGATCACCTGGCCCGAACCAAGGGTGAATTCCAGCGGCTCACGGCCTTCCGAGCTGTCGAAAACCGAGCCATCGCTCAGCGTTCCGGTATAGTGGATACGGACCTTATCGCCCGATTTTGCAACAGTCATGTCTTGTCCAGTTCTGGTTTTGCGGTCCGGCAGGCAGGTATTTCTACCGAATTGAATTGGCGCACCCTATGCGATCACCCTGTCAAACACAACGGCAGGTCATTCACCCTTTGACAGCCCGCTTCCAATCGCCACTATGGCCACGAGGGGAGAGACAAAATGGCCATCACAACCTGCATCTTCGATGCCTACGGAACCCTGTTCGACGTCGCCGCCGCCGCCCGCGAGGCCGCCACCGAGCCGGGCCGCGAAACCTTTGCGACACACTGGCCCAAGGTGGCCGAGAACTGGCGCCTGAAACAGCTGCAATACACCTGGCTGCGCGCCATCACCGACGCCCACACCGATTTCTGGGAGGTCACCCAGAACGGCCTCGACTGGGCGCTCGAGGCCAGCGGCCTTCAGGGCGATGCCGAGCTGCGCGAACGCCTGCTGCAACTCTACTGGGAACTCTCGGCCTACCCCGAGGTGCCCGCCATGCTCGCCGCCCTCAAGGCGCAGGGCATGAACACCGCGATCCTGTCCAACGGCTCGCCCGACATGCTGAACGGCGCGGTCCAGAGCGCAGGCGTCGGCGATGTCCTCGACGATGTCCTGAGCGTCGAAAGCGTCGGCATTTTCAAACCAGACCACCGTGTCTACGACCTCGTCGGTCAGCGGTTCGGCTGCGCCCGCGACGAGGTTCTCTTCGTCTCTTCCAACGGCTGGGACGCTGCCGGGGCCTCCGGCTACGGGTTTCAGACCGCATGGGTCAACCGCGCCGGCGATCCCGTCGACCGCCTGCCGTGGACACCGCACACAATCCTTTCCGACCTCACCACAATCCCCGACCTGACAGGAGGCTGAATGCCCCGCTTCACCACCACGGACGGCCTGTCCCTTCACTACACCGACGAAGGCACCGGCCTGCCCGTGATCTGCCTCTCGGGTCTCACCCGCAATGGCAGCGATTTCGACTATGCCCTGCCCGCCTTGCAGGGCACGCGCATCATCCGCCCCGACTATCGCGGCCGGGGCCAGTCCGACTGGGCCGAGGATTTCCTCACCTACACTGTCCCGCGCGAGGCGCAGGATGTGCTGGAACTGATGGATCACCTCAAGATCGACAAGGCCGCCTTCCTCGGCACCTCGCGCGGCGGCCTGATCTCCCTCACCCTCGCCGCCCTGGCCCGCGACCGGATGCTGGGCGTCTGTTTCGTCGACATCGGCCCGGTGATCGAAACCGGCGGCCTTGATGTCATCATGGGCTATCTCGGGCGCAATCCGGTCTGGAAAACCCACGACGAAGCCGCCGCCGTCTTCGGCGACCGCATGATCGGCTTTGATGGCGTTCCACAATCGCGCTGGCGCGAAGAGGTCGAGAAGCACTTTGTCGAAACCGACACCGGTCTCTCCATCAACTACGATCCCAAACTGCGTGATGCGGTGCTTGCCACCTACGACCCCAATGCCACGCCCCCCGATCTCTGGCCGCTCTACGCCACCCTGAACGGCATACCTCTCGCGGCCATTCGCGGCGCGAACTCGGACCTCCTGAGCGCCGACACCCTTGCAACCATGGTGCAACACACGCCCGGCCTGCTCGCGGTTACGGTGCCAAATCGCGGACATGTCCCCTTTCTTGACGAAAAGGAATCCGTCACGGTGCTGACGGAATGGATTGCGCAAATGAAAGAGACGCCATGAACATCGACATGATCCGCGCCGCCGCCACCCGCCTTCAGGGCCACGCGCGCCGGACGCCCCTCTTGTCCTCGCCCTTTCTGGACGAGATCGCGGGCCGCCGCCTCTGGGTCAAACCCGAATGCCTGCAACACACCGGATCGTTCAAGTTCCGCGGCGGCTGGTCGGCCCTGTCCGCGCTGGATGAAGACACCCGCAAACGCGGCGTGATCGCCTATTCCTCCGGCAACCACGCACAGGGCGTCGCCTATGCCGCGGCCCAACACGGCGCACCGGCGGTGATCGTCATGCCCGAAGACGCGCCGCAACTGAAGATCGCCAACACCCGCGCCCTTGGCGCCGAGGTCGTGCTCTATGACCGCGCCGGCGGCGAAAGCCGCGAAGAGGTTGGCTCTGCCATCGCCGAAGACCGTGGCCTCACCCTCATTCGCCCCTACGACGAACCCCAAGTCATCGCCGGCCAGGGCACCTGCGGCCTTGAAATCGCCGAACAGGCCAGCGACGCAGGCATCCAGAACGCCGATGTTCTCGTCTGCTGCGGTGGCGGCGGCCTGACATCCGGCGTTGCCCTCGCGCTCGAGGCCGAGGCCCCCACCCTGCGCGCCCGCACCTGCGAACCGCAGGGCTTTGACGACGTCGCCCGCTCGCTCACCTCTGGCGGCATCGAACAGAACAACGCCCCTTCCGGCAGCATCTGCGATGCCATCGTGACCCCCTCACCGGGCCAGATCACCTTCCCGATCATGCACCGCCTCTGCGGCCCCGGCCTTGTCGTGACGGATGACGAATGCCTGCACGCCATGGCGCTGGCCTTCCTGCGCCTCAAGATCGTGGTTGAACCCGGCGGCGCTGCCGCCCTCGCCGCCGCCCTGTTCCACAGTGACCAGATCGAAGGCGACGACGTCATCGCCATCTGCACCGGCGGCAACGTCGACCCGGATATGTTCCAGACCGCGCTCTCCCGCTTCGCCTGAGGTTTCGCCCATGACCCGCTTCACCATCGCCTCGTTCAACGTCAAGAACCTGATCGGCCCGGATCAGGAATACTACCAGTTCCAGACCTACACCCCCGAGGAATACGCCTGGAAAGAAGACTGGATGGCCCAGCAGATCTTTTCGATGGACGCCGATATCATCGGGTTTCAGGAAATCTTCGAGGAAAAGGCCCTGCGCGATGTCGTGGCCGAGGCCGACCGCATCGGACAGGAAAGCAACGATGCCGTCCTGCCCTCGAAAACCAAGAGCTACCGCAAAAAGGCGATCTTCCGGAAACTCGGCTACGACAGCTACCGCGACGCAGGCCTTGCCTTTGCCCCGAACGTGAATGACACCGGCCTGCCCGGCCAGCGCCGCCCCGGCCTCGCCATTCTTTCGCGCCACGGGTTTGTCGGCACCCCCGAAGTGATCCAGCAATTGGATGAACCGCTGGAAATCCCCTTCCGCGATCTCACCGGCGAAGACGCCGGCTCCTACCGCCTCACCCGCACCTCGCGCCCGATCCTCAAGGCCCGTGTGCCTGTCGGCAACACGGTCATCACCGTCTTCAACTGCCACCTGAAATCGAAACTCGGCGAATTCGCCAAAGCCCCCGGTGCCGACTTCGCCCCCGAGGCCGATCTCACCCACTATGATCCCGTCGGCCGCGCCCTCGGCGCCCTGCGCGCCGCAACCCGCCGCATGGCCGAAGCCTGGGTCCTGCGCCGCGAGATCGTGGCCGAACTCGAACAGGGGCACCCGGTCATGGTGCTGGGCGATTTCAACGACGGCGAACATGCGGTCAGCTCGGAAATCATCTCCGGCGAACAGCCCTTCCGCAACTATGCATGGATGCTGCGCCACGACGCCAAGGACCACAACGACCGCTACTCGAAAGAGGAAAACACCGCGATCACCAACGCCGTTCTCTCGCATCGCCTGACCAGCGCCGAAAGCCTGTTTGTGCGCAAGTCCCTGCGCGACATGATCTACACCTCGGCCTTCGGCGGCGTCTACGAAAGCCTTGACCAGATCTACATGTCGCGCCATTTCCATCCTGACAACGCCGACCGCATCGGCGAGATGGAATACTTCAGCGTCTTCAACGACCACCTGACCGACGGCAGCCACGCCGAAGCGCCCTATAACAAGCTGGCGTCGGACCACGGACAGGTGATGGCGCATATGCAGATCAAGGATTGAGCATGAACATCGCAGACCTTGGCGACGTCCGCCTCCACTACCGCATCGACGGCGACCCCGATGGCGCGCCCGTGGTCTTTGCCAACTCGCTTGGCACCGATCTGCGCCTCTGGGATCCGATCCTGCCGCACCTGCCCAAGGGGCTCAGGATCATCCGCTTCGACAAACGCGGCCACGGTCTCTCCTCCTGCCCGCCCGGCCCCTATTCGATGGGGGCCTTGGTGCGTGACACCGAACGCCTGCTCGACATGCTCGCGGTCAAAGACGCGCTCTTTGTCGGCCTCTCCATCGGCGGCATGATCGCGCAGGGCCTCGCCGTGAAACGCCTCGATCTGATCCGCGCCCTTGTCCTGTCCAACACCGCCGCCAAGATGGGCCTGCCCAAGATGTGGCAGGACCGCATCGACACCGTGAAACGCGACGGGATCGAGGCACTGGCCGATCCCATCATGGAACGCTGGTTCGGCCGCGATTTCCGCGCGACACCCGAGGTGGACCTCTGGCGCAACATGCTGGTGCGCCAGCCCGTCGAAGGCTACGCCGGGTGCTGCGCCGCCATCAAGGGCACCGATTTCTACACACCCACCTCCGGCCTGCGCCTGCCCACCCTCGGCATCGCCGGCAGCGAAGACGGCGCCTCGCCCCCCGATCTCGTGCGCGAAACCGTCGACCTGATCCACGGCTCGAAATTCGAACTGATCCGCCGCGCCGGCCACCTGCCCTGCGTCGAGAAACCCAAGGAATACGCCGCCCTCCTGACCCGCTTCATCGAAGACACCGGCCACCTGCGAGGCACCGATGGCTGACATCCTGCTGCTCCACGGCTCCTGCCACGGCGCATGGTGCTGGCGCGACACCATCCCCGCACTCGCCGCCCTCGGCCACACCGCCCGCGCCATCGACATGCCCAGCCACGGCACCGATCCCACACCAATCGCCGAGGTCACACTGGAAAGCTGCACCCGCTCCGTTGTCGACGCGCTCGACAAGGACACCGTGGTTGTCGCCCACAGTTGGGGCGGCTTCCCCGCGACGCTGGCCGCCGACATCGCGCCTGACCGCATCCGCCACCTGATCTACCTCTGCGCCTATATCCCGCGCGACGGCCTTTCGCTGGTCGACATGCGCAAACTCGCCCCGCGCCAGCCGATCCTGAAGGCGATCAACCGCGCCGAAGACGGCCAAAGCTACACCGTCTTCCCGGAACACGCCGAAGAGGTCTTCTACGCCGATTGCCCCCCCGGCACCGTCGCCTATGCACAGGCCCATATCACGCCACAGGCCACCCTGCCGCAAACCACGCCCGCCCGGCTGGGTTCCGGCCACACCACCATCCCCCGCAGCTACATCCGCTGCGCCTTTGACAACGCCATTCCCACCGAGTTCCAGGAAGAGATGGCCACCGCCCTGCCCGCCACCAACCGGCACCTGCTGTCCACCAGCCACTCGCCCTTCTTCGCCAACCCCACCGGCCTCGCCACCCTGATCAACGACATCCTCAACACCCCGTCCTGAGGCGCAGGATAAGGGTGCGAGGTCCGAGACACCTTGCGTCTGGTTTGAGGCTGGGTTGTCGCATACAGCGACAGGTCCCTAGTCTATTGCTTTAGCAGTTGATATCGACTGGGTCTTGAAGCATCGGCCAATCTTCTAAGATTTTATCGAGTTTAGAATTGAAGGAGAACCTTACAGCAACCATGTCTTCCACAGATTTTTCATAGACAAAACGAACATAGATGCTTCCGATGTCCTGTTGGTTGAGAACAATAAAATGCTCAACAACAAGGCCTCCCACATTGGCGACCTCAACAACTGCCCCCTCGTCAAACTTGTCAGGCAAAGCGCTGATGGAGCCCACAATCGTCTGAAGTGCATTTTCGTTATGACCGAAAGTCGTTTCAAGAGCTTGAAAAGCCTTGGACTTACTATCGATAAAAGCGTTGACGAAGTTACAAGACTGCTCGGTTGCCGTTGCACCCAATCCCGGCAAAGCTGTCGTAAAGACCAACACTATCGGTAACAATGCAAGACGTACAAAATTCATGAAAAGTGCTCCGGATCGAGTTTAGGTTAAATGTCCAAACATGAAATCACGACCTTGGCATTTCCACAACATTTGCCTCAGTCAGTTCGACCGCGAAAATAATTTTCTTTTCTGCGACGCAGCCATTGGCACATCCCCAACTTCCCAAACAACTACACCCCCGCAGAAACCTGCGAGGGTGTTTTTCTGTAAGACCCCATTGCACCGCTGTGTTTGACCTCACAACGGGTCCAGCAAGAGGCGCAGGCTTCCCGCGCCCCTTCCGTGTCTCCGCAAGCCTTACTGGCCGGTTGCGATCGAGCGGTTGTAGTCAAGCCGTTCCGCCGCCTGCAGCGTCAGGATCTGGAACAGGCGCGAGGCCTCGTCGTCTGATCCGACCGGCGCGCCACCGTCCGATGACCCGCTGCCGCCAAAGACATAGGTCGGCACGTTGCGGCGGGCGAAAGCCTCCGCCCAAAGGCGCTGGATTTCCACCTCGGCATCCAGCTTCTGCGCCAGCGCGTTGTCCGCCTCGAGGATCTGCGTCTTGGCATAGGCCTCTGCATCCGCAGCCACCTGTACGGCCTCGGCATCAATCCGTGCCTTCTCCAGAAGGATCTCCGACTGCTCCTTTGCAATCCGTGCCGCTTCCCGCTCACGCTCGGCCGCGGTGATCGCCAGCTGCTTTTCGGTCTCGGCATCGGTGGTCTTTTCGATCTGGATCACCTTCGCCGCCGCCTGGCGTTCGGCCACCTCGCGTTCCCCGCGGGCCACGGCCAACAGCTTCTGTTCCTCTTCCTGAATGCGCTGTTCACGGGCAATTGCGCGATCCGCCGCTGCCTGCTGGCGCAGCGCCATGCGGTCCTTGAACTTCTGGTTCGGGTTCACATCCGTCACCCGCGCCGAGGTCACCGAGATCCCGAACTTGGTAAACGACTGCTGCTTGCGGCGCGGCTGACCGGTGGCATCCAGCAGCTTCTGAACCACGAAAACCGTCTTGGTGTCGTCGCCAAAATCCTCCTGATCCTCGCCCAGCGCCGCATTGGCCGAACCCGCGCGCCTCTGCCCGCTTTCCACCTGCGTCTCGATCCGGCGCACAAGGTAAATCCCGTCCTCCATCTGGCGCTGGAACTCGTTGTTGAACTCGGTCTTGCCGCCCTGGAAATAATCCTCTGCCGACATCAGCGCCGCCGTCGCCCCAAGGGTTTCCTCGAACGCCGGTACAAGTTCCGTGCGCAATAGGTTCTCGGGCGTACGGTACTGGCGGGCCAGACGCAGGAAGGCATCCTCATCGCTTGGCAGCTCAAACCGCGAGGTGGCCGACACGAAGGCATCCACCTGATCCAGGAACACGAGCGATTTCGGCGCAAGGTTCGCGCTCATCTGCGCGCTTTCGGCCTCGGCGACAACCTCGCCACGTCCCGACGATGACGCCTGCACCGACATCGCGTTCTTCCACGCGTTGTAGCGCCCGAACAGATAGAGGTTATAGCCGGTATCCGACACCATCTTTTCTTCGCCCAGAATGGTGCGCACGTGGTATTTGAACCCCGGCTCGGCATAAAAGAACATCCCGTTGAACGCCGTCACGACGACCATCAGAAAGCCCCCTGCCTTGATGCCCCAACCGGCCATGTTCACGGCCCCGTCAAGGTTGGCATTGTCCGGAAAGTTGAAGTTGCGACGTATGACATAGCCCGCCGCAATGATGAAAAGTCCTAGGATTGGCCAAAACAGCATGTAAATCCCCCTGTGGTATTGTTTTCTTAAAAGAAACGGGCGCATGGATCGCCCCCTCAACAACCAGAATATGGGGATTGTATTTAACAAATTCAAGACATTAGCACATTACCCCCGCTTCCCTGCTGACTTTCGGGACGTTTGCGATTACCACTGGCCGCGCCCTGATTACCCAACCAAAGGACAGTCCAAATGGCCGGTTCCGTCTTCGACAGCCCCCTGTTTTCCCGCCTCTTTCCCACCGGCGAGGCAGGCCGCCTGTTCACCGACACGGCCGAGGTCCGGGCCATGCTGCTGGTCGAGGGAACATTGGCCAAGGTACAGGGCGAACTGGGCCTGATCCCCGAAAACAGCGCCTTCTTCATCCACCGCTCCGCCATGGAGGTCCAGATCGACCCCGCGGGCCTTGCCGAACCCACCGGCCAGAACGGCGTAAACGTCCCCGGTCTGGTGGCGGCCTTCCGCAAGGCCATGGAAGCCCCGGAACACGCCCAATACATCCACTGGGGCGCGACCTCGCAGGACATCATCGACACCGGCCTGATGCTGCGCCTGCGCTCGCTGCTGACCCTGGCCGAGAAAGACCTCAAGACCTGCCTCGCTGCCCTCGCCGCGCTTGCAGAGACCCACGCCGAAACCCCGATGACCGCGCGCACCTATGGCCAATACGCCACCCTCACCTCCTTCGGGGCGCAGGCCGCCGAATGGGGCGCGCCGCTGCTGGGCCTGCTTCAGGAACTGCCGGACCTGCGCGCCTCCTGCCTCATGGTCTCGCTCTCCGGCGCGGCAGGCACCGCCGGCGCCCTCGGCCCAAAGGCCGCCGAAATTCGCGCCGCGCTGGCCAAGGGCCTCAACCTGCGTGACCCCGGCCACAGCTGGCACACTGACCGCACGCCGGTCCTGCGCATTGCCGACTGGCTGGTGCGCAGCAACATCGCCCTTGGCAAGATCGGCGAAGACCTGATCGCCATGGCCATGTCCGGCATCGGCGAAATCGACCTCGGCGCAGGCGGGTCCTCCTCGACCATGCCGCAGAAACAGAACCCGGTGATGCCCTCAGCCCTCTCTGCCCTGTCGCATCAGGCACGCGGTCTTCTGTCCACCCTGCAAGGCGCGGCCATCCACAAACACCAACGCGACGGGGCCGCATGGTTCACCGAATGGCTGACCCTGCCGCAGATCGCCCTCGGCGCGGCCTCTGCCCTGACGCTCGCAGCGAAACAACTTCCGCTGATCGCGCCACGCCCTGATGCGATGGCCCAATCCGTCAACGCCCCACTCCAGCTGATCCACGCCGAGGCGCTGTCTTTCGCGCTGGCCGCCCACATGCCCCGCCCCGACGCACAGGCCGCCACCAAGGAGCTCTGCCAAGAGGCAAACGCCAGCCAGACGCCTCTCTCGACACTCACGGCCCGCGACTACCCGCAGATTGACAGCGCCCTGTTCGATCCCGCCACGCAACTGGGCACCGCCCCCGCCGATGCCCGTGCCTTCGCCGCACAGGTCGCCACGCTGAAGTAACGTCGCGCCACAATTGCCAAACCGGCGCGCCCGCGCCACCTTAGGCGGCACAGTACCAGTGCCCGAGCCCCCCATGCGCCCCAACCTGCCGATCCTCTTCATCTTCATCACCGTCGTGATCGACGCCATGGGTATCGGCCTGATCTTTCCGGTCATGCCAACGCTGATCCAAGAGGTCTCGGACGGCACCCTGGCCGACGCCGCGATCTGGGGCGGCGTGCTCTCCGCCGCCTTTGCCCTGATGCAGTTCCTCTTTGGCCCGATCATCGGCAACCTCTCGGATCGTTACGGCCGTCGCCCGGTGCTGCTGGTCTCACTGATGGTCATGGCGGTCGACTACGTGGTCATGGCGGTGGCCGGCTCGATCTGGCTCCTGCTGGCAGGCCGCATCGTCGGCGGCATCACGGCCGCCACCCATTCCACCGCCTCTGCCTATATGGCCGACATCTCAAAACCCGAAGAAAAAGCCCGCAACTTCGGCCTGATCGGCGCGGCCTTCGGCGTCGGCTTCGTGCTGGGGCCGGTGCTTGGCGGCCTGCTCGCCGAATTCGGCTCGCGCGCACCGTTCTGGGCCGCGGCCTGCCTCACCGGGGCCAATGCCCTTCTGGGCTGGATCGTGCTGCGTGAAACGGTGACCGACAAAATCCGCCGCCCGTTCTCGTGGAAACGCGCCAACCCGCTTGGCGCCCTGCGCGCTGTCACTCACCTGCCGGGCCTTGCCGCGCTTCTGGCGGTCTATTTCTTCTACCAGATCGCCACCGCCGTCTATCCGTCGATCTGGGCCTATTTCACCACCGAACGCCTCGGCTGGTCGCCCGGCATGATCGGCGTTTCTCTTGCCGCCTACGGCCTCGGCTTTGCCATCGTTCAGGGCCTGCTGGTCGCGCCATCCATCCGCATCTTCGGCAACCGCGGCACAGTAACCTTCGGCCTCCTGATCGAATTCGCCTCGCTCCTCTTCCTCGGCGTCGTCACCTCCGGCCTGCTTGTCCTCGCCGCCGTCCCGGTCTCCGCCCTCGGCGCTCTCGGAATGCCCGCCCTCCAGGCCATCATGTCCCGCCGCGTCCCTGATGACGCGCAGGGCGAACTACAGGGCGTCCTGACCTCGCTCACCTCTCTGGCCACCATCCTTGCGCCGCTGATGATGACGCAAACCTTCGCCTATTTCACCAAGCCCGCCGCCCCGGTCTATGCCCCCGGCGCCCCCTTCATCCTCTCCGCCTGCCTGCTCGGCATCGGCCTCCTCTTGTTTTCTCGCGTCCGCAAAAAGCTCTGAACCCCGCACTTCCAGAAAATGTCAGGCATTTGACGGCACGTCTCGAATTTTTGCCCTTGCGTAACCGTGCCGTGCCCCGCAACGCTGATGCCAGCCAAAGGGAGGGCACCATGCAAACAATCAAAGCCGCTGTCTGCCACGAATTCGGACAGCCCCTCGTTGTCGAAGATGTTCAGCTCCGCAGCCCCGAAATGGGCGAAGTCGAAGTCACCCTCGACGCCGTCGCCGTCTGCCATTCCGACATCTCCTTTGCCGACGGCGCATGGGGCGGCACCCTGCCAGCAGTCTACGGCCACGAAGCCGCTGGACGCGTCACTTCCGTGGGCGCGGGCATCACAGGCCTTGCCGAAGGCGACCCCGTGGTTGTCACCCTGATCCGCGCCTGCGGCACCTGTCCCTCCTGTTCGGAAGGCAAACCCGTGATCTGCGGCACCCCCTACGATGGTGACAAGGGGCCGCTGAAAACCGCCGAGGGCGGCACCCTGCATCAGGCCATGGCCTGCGGTGCCTTCGCCGAAAAGGTGGTTGTTGACCAAAGCCAGGTTGTAAAAATCCCCGAAGGCATCCCCATGGACTCCGCCGCGCTTGTGGCCTGCGGAGTCATCACCGGCGTCGGCTCGGTCGTGAATGCTGCCCAGCTCCGCGCCGGTCAGGACGTGGTTGTCATCGGCGCAGGTGGCGTTGGCCTCAACGCGATCCAGGGCGCCCGCATCGCCGGGGCGCGCCGCATCGTCGCCGTCGACATGAGCGAGGAAAAGCTCGAAATCGCCAAACAGTTCGGCGCCACCGACGGCGTCCTTGCCACCGAGAAGAAACCCTTCGTCAAAGCCATGCGCGCGATGGGCCGCGGCGCCGACGCCGTGATCGTCACCGTCGGTGCCATCCCCGCCTATGACGAAGCCCCCCGCTACCTCGCCCCTGGCGGCAAGGTCATCATGGTCGGCATGCCGCATTCCGGTGCCAAATCCACTTACGAACCCGTCATCCTCGCCGCCATCGGCCAGGGCATGCAGGGCTCCAAGATGGGCGACGTCGTGATCAAGCGCGACATTCCCTGGATGGTCGACCTCTACCAGCAGGGCCGCCTCAAACTCGACGAGCTGATCTCCGGCCGCTGGACCCTCGACCAGATCAACGAGGCCATCGCCGACACCAAAACCGGATCGGCCAAACGCAACGTGATTGTCTTTGACTGACGCGGCAGGATAAAAGCCAACCCATGCTGACCTTCCTGACCGACCTGTTCAAACCGCAAGCGCCCAAGGCCCCGCCGATCACCTCGGAAACCTCGATGAACTTCGATGCTCCCGAGGTCGCGCCCTTCCTCACGCGGCTCGCCAACAACCCGCGCTTCGGACTTCCCGCCGACCTTGCCGAACAGATCGCCAGCGATCTTTCTGGCATGGAACTGGGCCAGACCCGCCGCTGGAAAGTCGAAGGTGATTTCGACGGCGCCCCCGTGATGATCGAGATCGAGGCCTTCATGGACGACATCGACGCCCCCGACCTCACCTTCTTCGGCCCCGACGCAACCGTCGCCGAGATCGATCGCGAACTGATCGCATTTGACGAGGCCACCGCCGGCTAGCGGCGCACGGGCCAGTCACCCAATCTTCATGAAACCTTGTGCCCCGCCCTCCCGGCGGGGTTTGGCGTTTTCACACCTCCGCAATACCGTCACGATACCGACGGAATACCGACGTGGAATTTCGACCTGTTCTGACGCCAGAGAATCACTCTATCGAAGATCGACTGCCGGCCCTTCACCTGAATTTTTTGATAAAACGATCAGATTATTCATTTCCAGAATGAGTATTTTAATGAATGGACGAAAAAATCTGAAAAATCATCCGATTTTTACAGATTTGTCACTTAACACACCCCCACCCCCGGCCTCACCCTGAAACACAGGAAGCACTGACCCGGAAACACACCATGCCCCTCACCCCTTCGATCACCGAAAACGGCACCGTCCTGACCCTCACCGCAGACGACGGCGCCACCACCCGGTTCCACGCCATCTGGCTGCGTGACAACGCCATCGACGGCCAGACCCGCGACCCCGATAACGGCCAGCGCCTGATCACCCTCGCCGACCTGTCACTCGACACGAAAATCAGCACCGCAACCCTCGAAGGAGACAAGGTAAACCTCACCTTCACCCCCGAAGATCACAGCGCCACCTATGATCTGAACTGGCTCCTTGCCAACAGCTACGACCGCAGGCAACCCCGCCTCGCAGGCCGCCTTCCCGAGGCCGCCATCGCCTGGACCTCCGAGTTGAACACCGACGTCCCGACCGGCGACTACCCCGCTCTGCTGAAGGATACAACCGCGCGGCGCAACTGGCTCGCGCTGATCCGCCGTTACGGGTTCGCCAAGGTCACCGGCCTGCCGGTGGAATCCGGTAACCTGTTCAAAATCGTCGATCTTTTCGGCTATGTCCGTGAAACCAACTATGGCCGCCACTTCGAAGTTCGTACCGAGGTCAACCCTGTCAACCTCGCCTACACCGGCCTTGGCCTACAGGCCCACACCGACAACCCCTACCGCGATCCGGTGCCGACATTGCAGGTCCTGTCCTGCCTCGACAACTCTGCTGCGGGCGGTGAAAACATGGTCGTTGACGGCTTCGCCTGCGCCCTGCGCCTCAAGGATGAAAACCCCGAAGGCTTTGACCTCCTGTCGAAATACACCGCGCGCTTCTCCTACGCCGGCAGCTCCGGCGTAAAGCTGCAATCGCGCCGTCCTATGATCGAACTCGCCCCCGATGGCACGCTGCAAGCGGTGCGGTTCAATTCCCGCTCCATCGCCCCCCTGACCGACATCCCATTCGAGGACATGCAGGCCTACTACGCCGCCTACCGCCAGCTGTCCGACATCATCGACGACACCGCAATGGAAGTGGCCTTCAAGCTGGAACCCGGCGAAGCCTTCATCGTCGACAACACCCGCGTCCTGCACGCCCGCAAAGGCTATTCCGGCGAAGGCTCCCGCTGGCTCCAGGGATGCTACGCCGACAAGGACGGCCTCCTCTCCACCCTCGCAAGCCTTGAGGCCCGCACATGACCAGACCTGACTTCTCCACCCTCGACAAAACCAACATCGTGGCCTTCCTCGGCGACATCTTCGACCGCCGCGGCGGCGAGGAATATCTCGGCGAGGCCGTCACCATGGCCGAACACATGCTGCAAGGCGCCACCATCGCCGAACAGAACGGCATGCCCGAAGACGTGATCGTCGGCGCCCTGCTGCATGACATCGGCCACTTCACCTCCGAATTCGGCACCTACAGCCCCGATGATACCGAGGACCGCCACCACGAAGACGCCGGGGCCGAGGTTCTGGCCCCCTTCTTTCCAACCCTGATCACCGACTGCGTGCTCTACCACGTCGCCGCCAAACGCTATCTCTGCGCGACCAAACCAGAGTATTTCAAACGCCTCTCCGAGGCCTCAATCCACACGCTCGAACTACAGGGCGGCCCCATGTCGCCCGAAGAGGTGGCAGAGTTCGAGACCAACCCCAACCTCGAAAAGATCATCCAGGTGCGCTATCTGGATGAGGCCGGCAAACGCGCAGGCATGGAAACCCCGGATTTCTGGCACTTTGCACCGATGGTCCAGCGCCTTGTCGACGCCCATTGCGGCTGACCTTTCCCGCGGGGGCCAGCCCCCGCACCCCCGGAGTATTTTCCGTGCATTGAAGGCCAGCCTGTCTTCAATGCACCCGAAATACTCCCGCCGGAGGCGGAACCTGCCTGCCGCTACGTTGGTGCAGGCAACGCCCGTTTCCGACATCCTCTGACGCATTCACGCTTGCTTTGCCCCTTCGCCACGGTCACCCTCTCCGGAAACCAACAGGGAGAGAGCCGATGCGCCTCATGGACCTCGATGTCATCGTCACCGCACCGCCCGCACCGGGCTGGGGTGGGCGCTACTGGATTCTGGTGAAAGTGACCACCGACACCGGCATCACCGGCTGGGGCGAATGCTATGCCTCGACCATTGGCCCCGAGGCGATGACCCACGTGATCCGCGACGTCTTTGAGCGGCATTTCTTTGGCGAGAACCCCGAGAACATCGAACGCCTGTTCCGCAAGGTCTATTCTTCCGGTTTCACCCAGCGCCCCGACCTGACCGTCATGGGGGCCTTCTCCGGTCTCGAGATCGCCTGCTGGGATATCCTTGGCAAACACCGCGAACGCCCGGTCTGGGCTCTGCTTGGCGGGCTGATGAACGAAAAGCTGCGCGCCTACACCTATCTCTACCCGCTGCCGCATCACTCGATGTCGGAGTTCTGGACCTCGCCCGAGATGGCAGCAGAGACGGCCGCCGCGATGGTCGAAAAGGGCTATACCGCCGTCAAGTTCGACCCGGCCGGCCCCTATACCATGCGGGGCGGCCACATGCCCGCAATGAGCGACATCACCATGTCCGCCGCTTTCTGCAAGGCCATCCGCGAAGCGGTCGAGGATCGCGCCGACCTGCTGTTCGGCACCCACGGCCAGTTCAACACCGCAGGGGCCATCCGGCTTGGCCAGGCGCTCGAACCCTATTCGCCCCTCTGGTTCGAAGAACCCACGCCCCCCGACAACATCGAGGACATGGCCCGCGTCGCCCGCAACGTGCGCATCCCTGTCGCAACTGGTGAACGTATGGCCACCAAGGCCGAGTTCGGTGCCGTGCTGCGCGCGGGCGCCGCCGAGATCCTGCAACCTGCCCTTGGCCGCGCCGGTGGCATCTGGGAAATGAAGAAGGTCGCCGCCATGGCCGAAGCCTTCAACGCACAGATGGCACCGCACCTCTATGCCGGCCCCGTCGAGTGGGCCGCCAACATCCACCTCGCGGCCTCGATCCCCAACCTCCTGATGATCGAAACCATCGAGACCGACTTCCACAATGACCTGATCAGGGGCGCTATCAGCGTCGATAACGGTTTTGTGATCCCGCCCGAAACCCCGGGCCTCGGCATCGAGGTCGACGAAGATCTGGCCCGCGCGCATCCCTATACAGGCAAGGATCTGCACCTCCAGATGCAGGATGCGCCCTGCGACTATGCAAATGGCAACAGTTTCCAGGGCGGCGCACCCGCCCCTGCGGACTGATCTCGCACTTTCCCAAAAGCCGTGTTATATGGGTCCAAAGACCCGAGGAAACGTGCAAGTGAACATGCAGAAGACCCCAGCACCGCCCGCCGAAATGGCGCGCAGCGCCGCACAGGCCGCTGCTTACCTCAAGACCCTGGCGCACGAGGGCCGATTAATGATCCTCTGCCACCTCGGCTCGGGTGAAAAATCCGTGGGCGAACTGGAACAGCTTCTGGAAATCCGTCAGGCCGCCGTGAGCCAGATGCTCGCCCGCCTGCGCGAAGAAGGCCTTGTCCAGACCCGCCGCGACGGCAAGACCATCTACTACAGCCTTGCCGACGACAACACCGCCGAAGTGATCGGCATGCTCTACCGCCTGTTCTGCGGACCGGCCGAGGAGTAACCCCTTGGCTCAGGGCACCCTGCCCAGGCAATTTCACGACTGGTTTGCCAGCCGAGGCTGGCGGGCGCACCCGCACCAGCTCGACATGCTGGCGCGGGCCGATGATCCCTGCACCCTGCTGATCGCCCCCACCGGTGGCGGCAAGACGATGGCGGGCTTTCTGCCCTCGCTTGTCGATCTGGCCGACAGCCCGCACCAGGGTCTGCACACCCTCTATATCTCGCCGCTCAAGGCACTGGCCGCCGACATCAAGCGCAACCTGCGCACCCCGGTCGAGGAGATGGGTCTCGACATCCGCATCGACGACCGCACGGGCGACACATCGAATACTCGGAAAAAGGCGCAACGCGCCGATCCGCCGCATATTCTGCTGACCACGCCGGAAAGCCTCGCACTGCTCACCTCTTACGAGGATGCCGCCCGCACCTTCAAAGGGCTCAAGCGGGTCATCGTCGACGAAATTCATGCCCTTGCCGAAAGCAAGCGCGGCGACCAGCTGATGCTCGCGCTGGCTCGTCTGCAAAGCCTCTGTCCCGATCTGCGACGGGTGGGCCTTTCGGCCACCGTCGATGACCCCGAGGCCATCGCCCGCCTGCTCGCGCGCAATCCCGATCCCTGCAACATCCTGATGGCTGATCCCGGCCCCGATCCCGACATTGCCATGCTTCAGACCGAAGAGCATCCGCCGTGGTCGGGTGGCGGCGCGGCCTATGCCATTCCGGCCGTGATGGAACAGATCAAACGGCACAAGACCACGCTGATCTTTCACAACACTCGCGCCCAGGCCGAGATCTTCTTTCACAACCTGTGGCTTGCCAACGAAGACGCGCTGCCGATCGGCATCCACCACGGCTCTCTTGATCGTCAACAACGCGAAAAGGTCGAGGCCGCGATGGTAAGGGGAGACCTGCGGGCCATTGTCTGCACCGGCTCTCTCGACCTTGGGATCGACTGGGGGGATGTCGACCTCGTGATACAGGTGGGTGCGCCGAAGAACGTCAAGCGTCTTGTCCAGCGGATCGGCCGCGCCAACCACCGATACAACGCTCCCTCCAAGGCGCTGCTTGTGCCTGCCAACCGCTTTGAGGTGATCGAATGCGTTGCCGCGTTACAGGCCGTGCGCGACCACGATCTTGATGGTGATCCCCGCGGCCCCGGCCCGCGCGATGTTCTGTGTCAGCACATCTTGCTGGCCGCCGCCTCCGGCCCTTTCGACGCCGACGACCTGTTCGATGAAATGACATCGGCAGGCGCCTATGCCGACCTGCCAAGATCCCAATTCGATGCCTGCCTCGATTTCTGCGCCACCGGGGGCTATGCGCTCAAAGCCTATGACCGGTGGCAACGCCTACTTCAGCGCCCCGATGGTCTCTGGCAGTTGCGCGATCCCCGCGCCGCGGCCCAGATCCGCATGAACGCTGGCACCATTCAGGACAGCGACACTCTCAAGGTCCGTCTCAAGAGGTCACGGGGTGGCCGCCCCTTGGGCGAAGTCGAAGAAGGTTTTGCCGCCTCGCTCACCCCCGGCGATACCTTTCTCATCGGTGGCCAGATCGTGCGCTACGAGGGGCTGCGCGAAATGACGGTCGAGGTCTCGCGCAATGCCGCGAAGAAACCTAAGATCGCCACCTTCTCCGGCACCAAGTTCGCCACCTCGACGCAGCTCTCGCACCGTATCCTCAAGCTCTTCCGACAGGACGACTGGCCGGACCTGCCGCAACACACGGCCGACTGGCTGCACCTGCAACGCGCCATGTCGCAACTGCCCAGCCATGACAGGCTCCTTGTCGAGAGCTTTCCGCGTGACGGGCGCGAAAACCTCTGTGTCTACGGGTTTGCCGGTCGCAACGCACAGCAGACCCTTGGCCTCTTGCTTACCAAGCGCATGGAAGACCTTGGCCTCGCGCCGATGGGGTTTGTCTCGACCGACTATGCCACCCTGATCTGGGGGCTGGATGCCGTCACCGACCCGACGCCACTGTTTGACCCGCATGTCCTTCGCGAAGGTGTCGATGGCTGGCTTGCCGGCAATGCCCTGATGAAACGCAGCTTCCGTTCGGCCGCCACCATCGCAGGCCTGATCGAACGCAACAGCCCGCAAGGGCGCAAGTCCGGGCGGCAGGCCACATTCTCCTCTGACATCCTCTATGACACGCTGCTGAAATACGATCCGGATCATCTGCTGATGCAGATCACCCGCGACGAAGCCATGCGCGGCCTTGTCGATTTCTCGCGGATCGAGGAAATGCTGGCCCGCATTGACGGGCGCATTGATCTGGTGCGCACGGATCACGTGACGCCCCTCTCTGCCCCGCTCTTCCTTGAGGTTGGCAAGGTCCGCGTTGACGGCGAGGCCGAGGAACGGCTGTTGGCCGAAGAAAGTGAACGGCTTCTTAACGATGCCGGATTGTCCGCCTGACGCACCCCCGTGATACAGTCGCAATACCGACGTAATACCGACGTTGATTTTCGCGGGTCTGGCCCCTTGCCCGATCCCCAGATTTGCGCCACCAATATCCCATGCAGACTGTTCCCTTCACCCTTGCCGGCACACGGCTGGATGCCCTCGGCTCCGGCGCGCTCTGGTGGGAGGAACGGCGCATTCTCTGCGTCTCGGATCTTCACCTGGGTAAGTCCGAAAGGGTGGCTCGCCGCAAGGGCACGACCCTGCCCCCCTATGACACCCGCGACACGCTTTTGCGGCTCGAGAACGACCTGCGCCAGACCAACGCCTCAACCGTTGTCTGCCTCGGTGACAGCTTTGATGACCTCGAAGCCGCCGACGCCCTGTCCGACGCCGAAAGGCTGTGGATTTCCCGTCTTCAGGCAGGGCGCCAGTGGATATGGATCGAAGGCAATCACGATCCCGGCCCCGTGGAATTCGGAGGCAGTCACCTCGCCGAATTCCCCCTACCGCCGCTGACGTTCCGACACATCGCAAAACCCGGAAAAAGTGGCGAAATTTCAGGGCATTACCACCCCAAGGTGCGCATCCAGACCCGCCTGCGCAGCATTTCTCGCCCGGCCTTCCTGTTTGATTCCGATCGTGTGATCCTGCCCGCCTATGGCACCTATACCGGCGGTCTTCGCTCAACCGACGAGGCGCTTGACGGTCTGATGCGCAACGAAGCACGCGCCATCGTCACCGGACAGGTGCCGCGCCTCGTGCCAATGCCCCGTCAGATCAAGCCCGCGTCTTCCAGTTCAGGACGGTAGTTGCGGCTCACCGGCACCTTGCGGCCATCGGGCAACCGCAGGTACACCCGCGCCTGATCCCGCTCCACGCCCTGCACCGCATGATGCGCCACCCAATGCGACCGGTGCACCCGATAGCCCGGCACCCCGTCCATCTCGTCCAGCGCATCGCGAAACCGCATCCTGAGCGAGGTCTGACCGGCTTCGGTGAACACATCCACCATGTGATCGCGCACCGACAAATACAGGATGTCTTCCCCCATCTCATCCGGCAACCGCCGCGCCAACCGCGGCTGCTCCCGCAGTGTCAGGGCTTCGTCACGCTCTTCGGCGATCGAGGTTTCCCGGGCAAGGAACGTGAGCAGCAAATACCGCAAAGCGCCGATAACGGCGGTCACAACAAAGACATAGCCAAAGAGTTCCCAGAACCCGATCATCGATTGCGAGCCCCAAGGCTTAGTCACTGAAATCGCCCACACATCCACAGTGATGAAGAATGACGCGATGAGCGAGCCGACAGCCGCATGAGGTGCATCATCCTTGTTGAAACCAATCGCGCGTGCCAGGGCAAATCCGAGATAGCCGAACAGTACCGAAGAGGTGGAGATCAGGCTCCAATAGAAAATCCGCGTCGGCAAATCCATTGCCGAAAATGTCCCGAAAGGCCCGGCCACTGCCGCGACCGTGGTCCCCAAGAATACCAAGGCCAGAACACGCGGGGTCCCGAGTGTGTCAAAGGTATTCAGAAATACTGCAAGTCTATTTTCGTTTTCTTTCGTCATGCCCAAAATTCGTGACGTTGCGACCAGCTTGACCTGTTCGCGGTTTCCACCCGATCTTGAAAATGCGCTTATCCCACAAAACAAATAAGGGGAATTTCCGTGGCCTTGTCACCCGAAATCGTCAAGAAAATCAATCAGAGTTTTGCGGATCAGTCTTTGATGGGCTCGATCGGGGCGTCTATCGCATCACTCGATTACGGTGTGGCGACCCTGACAAGCCCGATACGGGACGGTTTCAAACAACAGCAGGGCTTTGGCCATGCCGCGCTGACGTTCGCCCTGGGGGATACGGCGGCGGGCTACGCGGCACTGTCTGTGATGCCCGAGAATTGTGAAGTCCTGACCACCGAAATGAAGATCAACCTCCTTGCCCCGTCAATGGGTGTGCAACTTCGCGCTGAGGGTCGGGTCATCAAGCCGGGGCGCCGTTTGGTCATTGTGCAGGCCGATGTCTACGCTGATCAGGAAGACGGCAGCGCCCGCCACATCGCCCTTCTGACCGGCAGCATGATTCCGGTCGAGGTTTGAACGAAAAAGGGCGGCCCGACTAGACCGCCCTTATAAACCTTGAAACTAACGGCGCTTACGCGGTCAGACCTTCCGGCTCGGCCAGACCGTTTGCACGGCAGCAGGCGGTTACGGTGTTGGCCAGCAGGCAGGCAATGGTCATCGGCCCCACGCCACCCGGAACCGGGGTGATCGCACCGGCACGCTCAGCGGCCGAAGCAAAGTCCACGTCGCCAACCAGCTTGTTCTTGCCATCGCGTTCGATGCGGTTGATGCCCACGTCGATCACGGTTGCGCCTTCCTTGATCCAGTCGCCAGGCACCATCTCGGGGCGGCCTACTGCGGCGACGACGATGTCGGCCCGGCGCACAACGTCCGGCAGGTCCTTGGTGCGCGAGTGCGCGATTGTCACGGTGCAGCTATCGCCCAGCAGCAGCTGCGCCATCGGCTTGCCAACAATGTTCGAACGGCCAATCACAACGGCGTCCATACCCGAAAGCGAACCGTGGTAGTCGCGCAGCATCATCAGGCAACCCAGCGGAGTGCAGGGCACCATCGACTTCTGACCGGTGCCCAGAAGGCCAACGTTGGAGATGTGGAAACCGTCAACGTCTTTTTCCGGCGCGATCGAGTTGATGATCAGGTCTTCGTTCAGGTGGCCGGGCAACGGCAGCTGAACCAGGATACCGTGAACAGACGGATCGTTGTTGAGCTTCTCGACGACAGCCAGCAGATCCTCTTCCGACGTGTCCGCATCCATCTTGTGCTCGAACGAGTTCATACCCGCTTCGACGGTTTGCTTGCCTTTCGAACGAACGTAGACTTCGCTGGCCGGGTCTTCACCCACCAGAACCACCGCCAGACCGGGGGTGATGCCGTGCTCTTCCTTGAGACGTGCTACATGGCCCGCGACCTTCTCGCGAACCGTTGCCGCAAAGGCTTTACCGTCGATGATGTTAGCTGCCATAGCTCTTGCTTCCTTTTCCACTGACAAGGGCAAGCAGCCCCTGCATCACTCGGCGACGATCACTTGCGCTTCTCGCGCAATCGACCAGTCAATCAATTCCCGCCAGAGAGTCTCGATCAGCTTGGGGTCCAGCCCCTGGCCCTCGGCCTCCTGGCAAACCTTGCTGACCACCTCTTCCACCCGATCGGGGATGCGCGCCGGCCAGCCATTCTCTTGCTTGAGCTCGATCGCGCGGTCGATATAGGTCGCACGTGTCGCCAGAAGTGCAACAAGACGCCGGTCAAGGGCGTCTATCTCGGCACGAAGCGCCGTCATATCCTGACAATCACGTGGCGGGGTCAATTCGGTCATCTTTGTCTCCTGCGGCCCGAAGGCTCTCCGGGCCGCAGAAAGCGCATTTTGCGTCTTAGAACAAGCCTTCGATCTGGCCTTCTTCGTTCAGACGGATCGATTCTGCTGCAGGTTTGCGCGGCAGACCCGGCATGGTCATGATTTCACCGCAAACAACAACGATGAAACCGGCACCAGCCGACAGACGGACTTCACGAACCGGAACCGAGTGGCCAACCGGCGCGCCGCGCAGGTTCGGGTCGGTCGAGAACGAATACTGGGTTTTCGCCATGCAGACCGGCAGGTTGCCGTAGCCGGCTTCTTCCCACTCGCGCAGCTGGTTGCGGATTTTCATGTCAGCGAGAACTTCGTCGGCACGGTAAATGCGCTTGGCGATGGTTTCGATCTTCTCGAACAGCGGCATTTCGTCGGGGTAGATCGGTGCAAAGTTGGCGGTGTCGGCGTCAGCGATTTCCGCAACGCGCTTGGCCAGTTCTTCCGAACCTTCCGAACCCAGTTCCCAGTGACGCGACAGGATGGCTTCCGAACCATGTGCTTCCACATAGTCTTTCACGGCCTGAACTTCCTCGTCGGTGTCGGTGACGAAGTGGTTGATCGCGACAACAACCGGAACACCGAAGGATTTGACGTTCTCGATGTGGCGGCCAAGGTTTGCGCAACCTTCCTGAACCGCTGCAACGTTTTCCGCACCGAGATCGGCTTTGGCAACGCCACCGTTCATCTTCATCGCACGGACAGTGGCCACAACAACCACGACCGACGGTGCGATGCCTGCCTTGCGGCACTTGATGTTCATGAACTTCTCGGCACCAAGGTCGGCACCAAAGCCCGCTTCGGTCACAACGTAGTCGGCAACTTTCAGAGCAGTCTGGGTTGCGATGACCGAGTTACAGCCGTGCGCGATGTTCGCGAACGGACCGCCGTGTACGAAGGCCGGGTTGTTTTCCAGGGTTTGCACCAGGTTCGGCTGCATCGCGTCTTTGAGAAGAACGGTCATTGCGCCTTCTGCCTTGATGTCGCGGCAGTAAACCGGGGTCTTGTCGCGGCGGTAGGCCACGATGATGTCGCCCAGACGCTTCTCGAGGTCGGCCAGGTCGGTGGCCAGGCAGAGGATCGCCATGACTTCCGAAGCCACGGTGATGTCAAAGCCGGTTTCGCGCGGGAAGCCGTTCGAAACACCGCCCAGCGAGGCGGTGATCTGACGCAGGGCGCGGTCGTTCATGTCAACCACACGACGCCATGCAACGCGACGCACGTCGATCTCGCACTCGTTGCCCCAGTAGATGTGGTTGTCGATCATCGCCGACAGCAGCGAGTGCGCAGAGGTGATGGCGTGGAAGTCGCCGGTGAAGTGCAAGTTCATCTCTTCCATCGGAACAACCTGCGCGTAACCGCCACCTGCAGCGCCACCCTTCATACCGAAGTTCGGGCCGAGCGAGGCTTCACGGATACAGATCATCGCGTTCTTGCCGATGCGGTTCAGGCCGTCACCCAGGCCAACGGTGGTGGTGGTTTTACCTTCACCTGCCGGGGTCGGGTTGATCGCGGTCACGAGGATCAGCTTGCCGTCCTCTTTGCCCTGAACCGAGTTGATGAACTCCTGGCTCACCTTGGCCTTGTCGTGGCCATAGGGCAGCAGATCAGCGGATTCGATGCCGATTTTGGCTCCGATTTCCTGGATCGGTTTCTTGTTCGCCTCACGGGCGATTTCGATGTCGGTTTTGTAGCTCATGGCAATCCCTGTCCCAGCAGCTGTCGAAATTTCAGTCTGCCATTGCATACCGCCTCGCCTTCCCGACTCAGGTTGCAATTCCGACATTTCCAATACTCCTTGCGTCGAAGGAGCTCTGTCACGTCGCTTTTTGGAAACTTTGGAACAAGTGAGAAACGGATCGCAACAGACACGATAGAAGCGTACGAGGTATGGTTTTTCTCTATTGAGAGTCAGCTATGAACCGATAGAACCGGGGCAAGGATTTTGAATCTCATTTCGGAAAATCGCCATGACCACATATACATTTAGCGGAACAAAACTCACGTTCATTGATCGGGATCGGAACGGCACATTTGATGATGTATCGTTTTCGCAAACAGAATTCAGCATCACGACCCCAAGGGACGATGCGACCATTTCCTACAGTTTGGTATTAAACGCGCTCGCAAATATCTCCGGTGATTTTTACCACATGTACATGGGCAACTCGTCTAAAATTGATTCGAACTCTATCACCGAGTTGAGCGAATACACGTGGGGCGGGTTCCGCAAGACAGTTGTCCTGAGCGTAATTGACGACAATGACGCGGGCTTTTTCTCGCTCGAAGGCGCCGATCTCCCGAGATTCACGAGTGTCGCGGGATACCAAAACTGGATAAACAGTGCGACAGCTCAGCTTCTTACGGGTGATCTTGCCCCGGGGAAAACCATCAATCTCGCCGATTTCGACGGCGTTTCGATCTCCCAACACGATTACATCCGCGGCGCAACAGGACATACAACCCTGAACGGCGGGATCGGCAATGATACCATCGTCGGAAACTCCACAAGTGACCGCCTTATGGGGGGTAAGGGTGCTGATGAGTTGAATGGCGGATTTGGCAACGACACAATAAAAGGAGACAAGGGGTATGATCTTCTCGAGGGCTCGTTTGGAAACGACAAGCTTCTGGGCGGTAAAGGCAGAGATACGCTGGATGGCGGACGCGGAAACGACACCCTGAACGGCAATCTGGGCGCTGATACTTTCTCCTTCCGAGAGAGCGACGGAGTGGATACGATCTTTGGCTTTCAGGATGACATCGATACCATCCGGCTTACCAGCGGTCTCACCGGCGGCGTTACGAATGCCCAAGACATTCTCGACACCTTCGGTCAGGACATGGGTAAATACGTCAGGCTCAATTTCGGCAGTGACGAGATCACCATCCGCGGAATCGATGATCTGTCTCTTCTGGTCGACGATCTCGTGGTTGTCTGATGTCACACAGACAATTTGAAACAAGCAGGAGCCGCCCAAAGGCGGCTCTTTCTCTTTGGCTCAACCTTCAGAATTAACCTGCTTCGGCCCAGGCCCTCTGATCCGGGATATGCAGGCGAAGGATGTCACCCACCTTGACGGCACCTTCGCGTTCAACCCATGCCGTCACACCGCGCTTGCCTTCTGATGCGGTTTTGAAGGCCTTGCCTTTGCCCGGTTCTTCCTTTTCGATCACTCGCCCCGGCAGAACGCAGGGGCGGTTTACCATATCCACCACCAGCGTCGCCCCGCTATCTGCCTGAAGGCGCGAAGACGGCGGAACATGCGTGAAATCCGGAATCCCCTTCAGGATCATCGTGGCGCCAACCCAGGCCGGATCAAATTCCTCGATGCCCATGGCATCGGAAATCTCTTCCAGCTCTTCGGCCGACAGGATCGAAAGCTGGCGCACGTTGGCAATCTCGGTTCCGCGCGGATGCTGCGCCTTGACCCGGCTACAGGAGGGGCGTGTCAAACCCGCATGGCAGTCGCCTTCGACACCCTCGTAGCTCAGGACCATGCTGTCCATTGGCTCGGCACGCAGATCCTCGACACTATCGGCCACGCGGCCCAGCCAAAGCACTTCGGCAAAATAGTCGGTCGGTTTCAAAGCTGGCATCGTATCCCGTCTCCTTGGGCGCTCTATCGGCGCAAGGTGAAAAACAGCCGCCGGAACGGGAACAAAACCGATCCATCCGCCCGCAGCGGGTATGCTTCGGCCATAGCGGCTTCATAGGCTGCGATCAACCGCGCTTTGTCCTCATGCGCCAATGGGTCCAGATAAGGTTTGCCAAAGGTGCTTTGCGTGAACATCCGAACCGGGTGCCCCATGACGCTTGCGGCCAGGTGCTGCGTGTATTCCACCATCCACACATTGATGTCGCCCAACGGAGAAAGGAGGTCAAAGTACCTCTCTGGGGCAAGTACGTTCAACCTGCTCTCTGTACGTTCCGCGCCAAAAACCGATCGCTCGGCTTGTGACCATCCCCGATGTGACGGTGCGCCATGCTGAAACGGCATCTGTACCGCCAACGTGCCACCCTCTGCCAACATGCCGGCCAATCCCGGCATAAGTTCCATGTGGTTGCAGACCCACTGCAACGCCGCATTGGAAAAGATCAAAGCGGGATCTCTGGCCAGCCAGTTTTCGATGTCGGCCAATTGCAGTTGATCAAATGCCTTGCCCTCTGCTTTGGCCAGCATGGCAGGAGAACTGTCTACACCGACAAGATCATGCGCGTGGAACCTGTGCTTCAAAGCCGAAGCCATGACACCGCTGCCGCATCCAAGGTCAACCACGGAACCCGCGGGCAATGCTCCGACACGCGCCAGCAAATCCAACGCCGGTTGCAGCCGCACATCCGCGAACTGCCCATAGTCTTCCGGGTTCCAATCCGTCATTCTCCCACCTCAAGCTTTGCATACCATTGCATACCAAACTTCGAGGCAAGAAAAAAGGCCGGGTCAGTCCCCGGCCTTCTGTCTCTTATACGCTGGGTTCCGGCTCCATATCGCCATCGCCGCTGGGTTTGCTACGCGGCTTGGTCTTTGGGATCGCGGTCACGCTTGGGGCGTTACCCTCGTCAGCGTCATCACCTTCGTCCCCACCCGCCTGCGGCGGCTCACCGTTCATGACCCGTTTGATCTCGTCACCGGTCAGGGTCTCGTACTCCAGAAGGCCCTGCGCAAGACGTTCCCACGCATCGTTCTTGTCCTTGAGGATTTGCAGAGCGCGGTCGTATCCCTGCTGGATGAAGCGCTTTACTTCTTCCTCGATCATTTCCTTGGTGCTGGCAGAGACCGAGAATCCAGCCGTGTTGCCCGAATAGCCTTCGTGCGCCTCGGCATAGTCGATGTTGCCAACCTTGTCGGACATGCCCCAGCGCATCACCATGGCACGTGCCAGTTGCGAGGCCTGCATGATATCGCCGGCAGGGCCGTTGGAAACGTGATCTTCACCGTACTTGATAACTTCGGCAGCCTTACCCGCCATGGTCATCGCCAGCTTTTGCTCACACTCATCACGGTGATAGTTCAGGCGGTCCATTTCGGGAAGGGACACAACCATCCCCAGCGCGCCACCGCGCGGAATGATCGTCGCCTTGTAGACCGGATCACACAGAGGCAGTTCGAGACCGACAACAGCGTGACCTGCTTCGTGATAGGCGGTCTTTTCCTTCTGGTCCTGCGTCAGAACCATCGACCGGCGCTCCGCGCCCATCATCACCTTGTCCTTGGCGTTCTCAAAGTCTTCCATGGTGACAAAGCGACGGCCCACACGTGCTGCCATCAGCGCAGCCTCGTTCACGAGGTTGGCAAGATCAGCACCGGAAAAGCCCGGCGTACCGCGCGCGATAATGCGCAGGTCTACATCGGGGCCAAGCGGGGTCTTGCGGGCGTGTACGCCCAGGATCTTCTCACGGCCTTTGATGTCCGGGTTGCCCACGGTGACGTTACGGTCAAAACGGCCGGGACGCAGAAGTGCCGGGTCCAGAACGTCTTTCCGGTTGGTCGCGGCGAGGATGATCACACCTTCGTTGGCCTCGAAACCATCCATCTCAACCAGAAGCTGGTTGAGGGTCTGTTCGCGTTCGTCGTTACCACCGCCATAGCCTGCGCCACGATGGCGGCCCACGGCGTCGATCTCGTCGATAAACACGATACAGGGTGCGTTCTTCTTGGCCTGTTCAAACATGTCGCGCACACGGGATGCACCCACACCGACGAACATCTCGACAAAGTCCGAACCCGAAATTGTGAAGAAGGGTACGCCCGCCTCACCCGCGATCGCACGAGCCAGCAGCGTCTTACCAGTACCCGGAGGGCCAACAAGCAGCGCCCCCTTGGGGATTTTGCCGCCCAGGCGCGAGAACTTTTGCGGATTACGCAGGAATTCGACGATCTCTTCCAGCTCTTCCTTGGCTTCATCAATGCCCGCCACGTCATCAAAGGTCACGCGGCCATGTTTCTCGGTAAGCATCTTGGCCTTGGATTTGCCAAAGCCCATCGCGCCACCTTTGCCGCCGCCTTGCATCCGGTTCATGAAGTAGATCCAGACACCGATCAAAAGCAGGAAGGGCAGGAGGGAAATGATGAACGACTGGAAGCCCGATTGCTGCTGGCTTTCTGCTTTCACGGGAATGCCCTTTTCAATCAGCATGCCGGTCAGTTCCGCGTCTTCTGGCTTGATGGTGACGAAATCACCACCGTCAGATGTCTTGTAGCGCACGGTCTCGCCATCAAGTGTGACGCTGTTGACGCTGCCGCCATCCACGGCTGCCACGAATTCCGAATACCCGATTTCACGGCTTTGCAGGCTGCTGTTGCCGCCGCTGAACAGGTTGAAGAGGGCAAGGATCAGCAGAAACAGAACCACCCAGAATGCAATATTGCGTGCGTTGCCCAAGGCAAAAACTCCCAATCGTCGACTGCCGCGTGTCCTAGCACAGCGGTGTTCCTTGATAAATAGAGATCAAGTCAGCATGTTCAATGCGATATTCCGGTCAGGGCGCCTTCCCGAGCGGGAAATCCGCCCGTTCCGCCAATATATTGGCCGTCCACCCTACTCCAAAGCCTAATATTGGCGAGGCAACGAGTGTCTCCCCCATCCAAACGGATGGGGTGGACAGAAGGCTGGTTCGAGGCATGTTGGCCGCCCGCCAATCATCTATCTGGCGCAATCCTTCCTCGCCCAAGGCGCGGATTTCCATTCCGTCTTGCCACGGTCCGTCCAGTTGCCAGCGACCATCCCAAACCTCCCCAGCCGCGACACTTTTCGCGACGGCCGCATATTCGCGTGTGACCCGAAGGTGTCCTTTGGCGACGGTCATAAGGCATCCTGACAGTGTCGTGCCCTCGCCTGCTTCGATTTTTGCCATAACCTGACCAAGGCTTGCCCTGCGCGGCGCATAATCCGCGCCAGAGACCCAGCGAACAGCCGCAACCAGCAGCCTCCGGCGCAACTCGATAGGCGCGGATTGGAGCGACGAAACCTCCACCACGAGATCACCGCGATCCTGCGTTACGGCCTGCGCCGCGAGCACATTGACCTGCCACTCCAAAGCCTCTCGGGCATCGCTAAGATTTCGGCTCACATCGGCAAGCGCATCGGTGTCGATCCCCAAAGGCGCCAGAACAGCCAAGGCCTGCCGCGCCTTGACGCGGTCAAAGGCCGCGTTCTCGTTGGAAGGGTCATCGAGCCATTCAATACCCCGCGACCGCAAGTCCTCACGCAGGGCCTCGCGCGACACCCCCAGCAGAGGCCGTGCAAACACTTGCCCGTCCCTTTCGAACCGCGAGGCCATCGCAGAAAGCCCGTCGACCCCGGCCCGCCGCGACAAGCGGATCAATAGGTTTTCCGCCAGATCGTCTTGTGTGTGCCCAAGAAGCACGGCATCCAGCTCCAGTTCCCGCGCCCAGTCTGCCAACAGCCGGTAGCGTGCGGCGCGTGCTTCGGCCTGAAGATTGCCGCTTTGATTCCAATCACGCCAATCAAGAACACGATGCGCGACACCTCGGCCGGCGCAAATCTCTCCAACACGCGCGGCTTCTGCCGCCGCCTCATCGCGCAGACCGTGATCCACTGTCGCCGCAAAAACGGTCCGCCCGTGTGTATTGCCCCAGTCATGTACCAGATGCAAAAGGCCAAGCGAGTCGCTGCCGCCTGACACGGCAACACCAAGACGTTTGCCCCCGAAGTCACGAAGAAACGCCGTCAGAGCTTCGGACGGCGTCTGATCCCCCCGGCTCAATTGCACGCCAGATTGCGCATCTCGCTCTGGGCCAGAACAACCATGTCCGACCCGGGGTGGCGGGCATGTACCTCACCAAGCGTTACACAGGCTTCTGAGACCTTGCCCAAGGCGCCAAGGGACTTGCCAAGGTGATAGAGCGCCTGATCGGCAACAGGGCTGTTGGGATAGCGCGAATAGCTGTCCAGAAAGGCTCGAGCCGCCGGAGTGGTTTCCCCAAGCTGCTCCAACGCCTGCCCACGCCGCAGATGCGCCTCGGCTTCCAGCGGGCTACCGGGATAGGCATCGGTAAAGGCCGCGAACTGATCCGCCGCGCTGCGGGCATCACCGCCATCCAGCGCTGCCTTGGCACGATTGAAATCGGAAGTCTCGCCGATCGCAAGTTCCGATCCACCATCAACCGGATCGCTGGTTTCGGGTGTGCCAAACGAGGGCACCTCGGGATCGCCACCAAGCGTGGTGGTCTCTCCAAGATCACTTACATCGCCACCTTCCAACTCGACCAAGCGGAACTCGAGATCGCCAATGCGGTTGGTGCCATCTTCGACAACCCGTTGCACCCGCTGCTCAAGCCGCTCCATCCGGCCCGTCAGTCGCGAAAGCTCCGTCTCGATGGCATTCACGCGGTTCAGGGTGGTGCCGCTGGTGTCCACACCGCTGGGTGCGCCCGTTGTCGACATTTCGCGTTTCAGGTTCTGGATCTCGACATAAAGCACCGTCAGTTGCTGACGAATATCCGCCAGCGTTTCGGCATCCTGCGCCGCAGCAAATCGCGGCATCACCGCCAACCCAACAAGCAAAACCGCAATCAAGCGCATCTCGTTTCTCCGATCAGAAGTTCAGGTCCGCTTGCAGCACGGTCACCGCACGGCGGTTCTGCGCATAGCAGGCTTCGGCCGAACACACTTCAAGCGGGCGTTCCTTGCCATAGCTGACGGTGGTCAAACGGTTCGAGGCAACACCACGCGACACAAGGTATTCCTTGACCGCGCTGGCCCGACGCGCCCCAAGCGCAAGGTTGTATTCACGGGTGCCCTGCTCATCCGCGTGCCCCTCGATCACCGCCTTGTAGGCCGAATTTTCCAGCAGCCAGTTGGCCTGCCCCAGCAGGACAAGCTCACCATCAGATGTCAGCGAAGACTGGTCCACGGCAAACAACACGCGGTCTCCGACACGTTCCTGGAAATGCGCGATCGAACGCGGATCATCCGGGCTGCCCTCGGCATATTCGCCGGTTGCGCCGGTGCCATCGCCCAACGTGTCATCCAATCCAAAAATACCGGAATTCGAACAGGCCCCCAGTGCCAGCATTGCCAGCAAGGCCCCTACCTTCGTCAAACTGCTCATCGCTTTGCCTCGCGTTTCCAAATGTTTTTATTTCTTCTGTTCTACCACACCGTGCGCTTCTTTGAAACGCGCCTCACTTTTGCAGTGGCGACCACGCCGGGTCAGACCCGCCACCTGCCAGCTTCACCTTTTTCAGGTTGCGCCCCGACACATCAACCGAGAACAGCGAGGCAGAGCCATTCGCGCCCTGCGTTTCACGGGTAAACATGATCACCCGCCCATTCGGTGCCCAGGTCGGCCCTTCATCAAGGAAAGACGCCGTCAACAGACGCTCTTCGCTGCCATCCGTACGCATCACGCCAATGTGGAAGCGCCCCTTGTTCTGCTTGGTAAAGGCCACGAGATCGCCCCGCGGGCTCCAGACAGGCGTACCATAGCGCCCCTGCCCAAAGCTGATCCGACGCGGTTCACCCCCATTGGCGGGCATGACATAAAGCTGCTGCGAGCCGGAACGGTCGCTTTCAAACACGATCTGGCTGCCATCGGGGCTGAAACTCGGGGCCGTGTCAATTGCCGGTGACGAGGTCAGGCGCGTCTGCCGCCCGCTGGCAATATCCATCTTGAAGATGTCCGTGTTGCCGCCCCGCGTGATCGACAGCAAGAGGCTCTTGCCATCCGGTGCAAATCGCGGCGCAAAGCTCATGCTGCCTTCTTCGTTGTGCAGGACGCGGCGCTTTACGCTGCCGACATCCAGAATATAGACCTGCGGGAAGCCAGTCTCATAGCTGGTGTAAAGAACCTTGTCGCCCATCGGGGAAAACCGTGGCGCCAGCACGATGGCGCTCGAGTCCGTCAGGTACTGAAGGTTCGCACCGTCATAGTCCATGATCGCCAGGCGCTTCTTGCGGTCGTTCTTGGGGCCGGTTTCGCTCACGAAAACAACACGGCTGTCGAAGTACCCGCCTTCACCGGTGATCCGGCTGTAAACCGCATCCGCCACCTTGTGGGCCATGCGCCGCCAACCATCGACCGTGCCCTTGAACCGCAACCCGTTGCCAAGTTCCTGCCCCGCGAAAACGTCATAGACACGAAACTTCACTTCCAACTGGTTGCCCGAAACCTTGACGGCCCCGGTGATCAGGGCCTGGGCATTCACGGCCTTCCAGTCCGCGAACTGTACGGGCGACGCGAAATTGGTGATTTTGCTGATATGTGCTTTTTCGGAAATCTCACGAAACAGCCCCGTCCCGCTCAGGTCCGACGCAATCACCCGTGCCAGTTCCTTGGCATAGCCACCTGACGCGCTGTTTTCCGGCACGAAGTTTGGCACCGCATAGGGCAGTGGCTCGACCACCCCATCCGTGATTTCAATCCGAAGAGGCCCATTCTGCGCCTGAGCCGCCTGCCCAACCACAAACAAACCAACTAGAAGTGCTGCAAGAACCCGTATCATTTCAGCCTCATTTTCTCCGGATTAAACGTGATTTCGATGTCACGCCAATGATCATATTTTTCGATCGGCAAATTATAGCCGCCCTTTTGACACCGCAGGATAGCACGCCGCGCCGCCTCATAGGCGGTTTTCGTGGCCCGTTCATCGCCGCCCTCACTGCTCAGCAGCTTGATCGCGCCGTCCACTTTGCCTTCGCGGGTCATCGACATGCCAACGGTCACGGTGACGTTGGCTGACTGGCTGCCCACGTCCACGACCCAGCATTTCTGTACCGACACCCGCAGTGCATCCTTCTCACCCTGACTGAGGGGAGGTCCGCTTGGCACAGACGGGGTCGTGTCCTCGGCCAATGCCGCCGCGACTGCCGCATCCGCCCCGGCCGAGACCGAAGGCTTCGGTTGCGAGCGTGTCCGCAGCACGGGGCGCAATGACCGTTTCGGCGCGAGCGCAACCTGGTCCTTGGCTTCAGTAACAATCTCTGTCGTCGCGGCCTCGGGTGCCGTTGCATCCTGCGGCTCTTCCACCGCCTCGCCCGGTTGCTCATCCGGAACCGTGGCTTCGCGCACCGCATCATCAATACGCACATCAGGTTCGGGCGGCGCCACAGGTTCGGGCGCGACACGATCGGCGGGGCGCAGCACGGGCCGCACCTCGTCGCGCGGGATCAACACGGCCATTTCCTCGGCCGGCGCTTCAATATCGGGCGCATCGTCCGTCACATCCGAAGGCTGCGGTGCCTGCAAGTCGCTCAGGTCCGGCGTCACATCCGGTTCGGGCACCTGCGCGTTGTCCGGTGCATCCGTCGGCACCTCACGATCAACCTGCGATGGCACCTCGGGCACATCCTCGCGCAATTCCGGCGCCACCGGCACGTCCACTTCCGTCTCCGGCCCCGGCGCCCGTTGCACGGCATTCAGCGCGTCGAACTGCTCTGAGGTAATCACGGACACGCCCGTCACCTCGAAAGGCGGCGGATCCGACCGGAACACGCCGCCGAACATGACCCAGCCGATCACACCGACATGGGCTGCACCAGAGATATAATGCCCGATATGCACCGTGACCTCAGCCGCCCTGCCCGTTCAGGCCCGGCCCTCCAATGTCCGTGACCAGACCGATATCCGTAAACCCGCCTGCATTCAGCGCGCCCATGATCTGCACCACCATCTCGTAGGGCAGGTTGCCGTCGGCCCGCAGGTAAACCCGCTGCGACGACCGTTCAGCCGCAATCGCACGCAGCTTTGGCACAAGCTGTTCGATCTCTGTCTGCGTGGTCTGGATCGAAACCACGCCATCGGCGGCAATTGTCACCGTCAGCGGCTCTTCCTGTTCACCCGGAAGGGGTGTTGCTGCCGTCTTGGGCAGTTCAACCGGCACGCCAACCGTCAGCAAAGGCGCCGCCACCATGAAGATAATCAACAGCACAAGCATCACGTCGACAAAGGGCGTGACGTTGATTTCGGACATCGGCGCAGAGCGGCGTCGCGTCCTGCGCCGCCGCTTGTGGCCTCCGCCTGCCCCCTGGATCACTCCGGCACCCATGGCTCAGGAATCCAACTGTCGGCTGAGGATCGTGGCGAACTCATCGGCAAAGGCCTCGTAGCCCGCGATGATCCGGTCACTGTCCGAACTCAGCTTGTTATAAAAAATCACCGCGGGGATCGCCGCCAGAAGGCCAAGTCCCGTCGCCAGAAGGGCTTCTGCAATTCCCGGTGCCACAACGGCGAGGTTCGTGTTCTGTTGCGCCGCGATCTCTATAAAGGCATTCATGATGCCCCAAACCGTCCCGAACAGCCCCACAAAAGGAGCGGTCGAACCCACCGTCGCCAGCACCGGCAGGCCGCGCTGTAGGTCTTCGGCCTCCTTGGCGATGGCTACGTCCATCGACCGGTCGATCCGACTGGTGGCATTGGCAATCAAACCCCCGTCCTGACGGTGACTGCGCCGCCACTCCATCATCCCGGCGGCAAAAATCCGTTCCGACCGCCCCTTGGGCGTGGTGCCGATCTGGTCGAACAATCCGTCCAGCGGCTCACCACTCCAGAAGGCGCGATCAAACTGCGCCGCCTCGGCACGCGCCGCGCGGTAACTGATGATTTTCTGAATGATCACCGACCATGACCAGAACGACGATGCCACCAAGAGGAGCATCACGAGTTTCACGGTAAGAGTGGCGCGCGCAAAAAGCGCCCACATCGAAAAGTCGACTGCTGCTTCCATATGCCTGCTCTGCCTTTGTGGCCCGATTGTGGGCCTTGTTTTGTCAGGAAAACTACAGCAGTTGCAGGGGGAAAGCCATCAAATAGGCGTCATTGGCAGGTTTCCACCGCCATTTAATGCAACATCAGGCGAATATTTGCCGGCAAACGTACCGGTTGACCGCTTTCACCAATGCAAACGATGGTCACCACAGCGTGGAACAACTCTTCCTCGCCCCGTTTCACAACCTGGTCCATCACCAGACGCGCCGCTGTCACGTTGATCGTATTGGTTTCGATCACCAGTTCATCATCGAAATGCGCAGGGCTCAGATAGTCCGCTTCGACCCGACGCACCGCAAAGACAACGCCATCATCGTCCTTCATCGCATTCTGATCGATCCCCATCTCGCGCACCCAGTCGCTGCGTGCCCGCTCGATATAACGCAGGTAATTCGCATAGTAGACGATCCCCGCCATGTCGGTATCTTCATAGTAGACGCGAATGGGAAACCTGTGGGTCATGATACTACCTGCTGTTCTGTGCCTGAGCGCACCAAACCAAGAAGCGCTGCGCTGCGCAAGCCTAAGTCAGGTCGTATCTCGCAAGGACCTCATGCACCGCGCCCTCCGGGTGCAGCGTTGATCCAAACAGACAGAATCCGTCCACCCCGAATGAGGGCACCTGCACATCGCCATGCGATGCCATGAACCGGCCGAGTTTGATCGCCTCATCTTCCATCATGTCACGCCGAAACCGCGCCAGTGTCACATGCGGGCGGAACCGTTCCCGCGGCATGCCAATCCCGACCTCTTCGGCAGCCCGCCGCACCGCCTTGTGCAAGGCCATCAACGCGCTGCCACCATCTGCCTTCGCGTAGAGAACCCGGGGCCGCTTGCCGCCAAACAGCTCCAGACCGGAAAGCCTCAGATCGAACGCAGGCATCTCGATCGCGGCCAGCCGCTCATGCAAAGCCCGCAGGTCCAACTCGGTCTGATCATCCAGAAATGCCAGCGTCAGGTGCAGGTTCTCCCATGGCACCCTGCTCCCGACGCGAAGGGCATCCTGCCAACTGGCCACCGCATCCCGCACCTCCTCGGGCAGGTCGATGGCCACAAAGGCCCGCATCAGTCGTCCAGCCGCAGCCGCGCAAACAGGCGCAGCGCATGGCTCGCGTCATCGGCCGAGGCCGGCATCATCCGGTCATAGGCAGCCGCAATCACCGCCGCGATCTCGGGGCGCAACACGGTCGCGCCACTGTCGGGCAGGATCGCCAGAGGCGACGTTTCGGCAAAGGCCCGGTCGCCCCACATGAGGATCACCTGAACCGCCTGTGCAAGCGCCACCGCATCTGCCGACTGCTTCGCCATCTCGCCGCTCATGCGGACAAAAACAAACGCGGCCTGAATGGCCCCTGCATCATCAAACCGAAATGCGCGGTACTGCGCCGCATCTGCCGCCGACAGGCGTCCGACCAGAGCTTTCAGATCCGGGATCAGCCGGTCCAGATCCGGCACGCCAAGCAACTCGTCCCATTCGCGAAAGAAAAAGAACATCAGGTTCGACCCAAGCTCAGGGTCGGTCTCGGCCATCTGCGCCCCGGCCAGCGTCGCAACAGCCTCGATCGCGCCCTTCACCGTCGACAGCGTCTGATCCTGCACACCGAACACGATCGGCGCAATTGGCCGCCCCCAGCGGGCAAAGGCATAGCTTCCGTCATTGCGGGTGAACAGGGCTTCCACGGCCTCGGGCGTCATGATGATCTCCTCTGGGTTCCGTCGCCCTGTTTCCACCGACCGCCCCCGGAAAGCAACCCCTCGGACAGGCCGCACGCCAGGCTTCAATGCACGCGAAATACTCTGGGGTGAATTGCCCCGACCGGGGCAAGAGGGGCAAGGCCCCTACTTGAACAGATCGCCGTGCTCGCTACGCCGCGGCGCCTCAAGCCCCAGATGCCGCCAGGCCTTCTGCGCCAGCATCCGCCCCCGCGGCGTGCGCTGGATCAGGCCCTGCTGCAACAGGAACGGCTCGATCACTTCCTCAATGGCATCGCGGCTCTCGCTCAGCGCGGCCGAGATTGTGTCGATCCCGACCGGACCCCCACCATAATTCTCGGCAATGAAACGAAGATACCGCCGGTCCGCACCGTCAAGGCCAAGGTTGTCCACCCCCAACCGCGTCAGCGCCCCATCAGCCAGATCGCGATTGATGTGCCCATCCCCCTCGACCAGTGCGAAATCGACGACACGCCGCAACAGCCGTCCGGCAATTCGGGGCGTCCCCCGCGACCTCCGCGCAATCTCCCGCGCGCCACCATCATCGGCGGGAACGCCCAGCTTGCGGGCGTTGCGGGTCACGATCTCGTTCAACTCGTCTTCGGTATAGAACTGCAACCGCGTCGGAATGCCGAACCGGTCCCGCAACGGCGTTGTCAACAGCCCCAATCGCGTCGTCGCCCCCACCAGCGTGAAAGGCTGCAATTCAATGCGCACAGTCCGCGCTGCTGGACCTTCTCCAATCACGAGGTCCAGTTCGAAATCTTCCATCGCCGGATAGAGCACTTCTTCGACCGCCGGGTTCAGACGGTGAATCTCGTCGATGAACAAGACGTCACGCGCTTCAAGGTTGGTCAGGATCGCCGCCAGATCCCCCGCCTTGGCCAACACCGGCCCCGAGGTCATGCGGAAGTTCACCCCCAACTCCCGCGCCATGATCTGCGCAAGCGTGGTTTTCCCCAATCCGGGCGGTCCGTGAAACAGCGTGTGGTCCATCGCCTCGCCACGGCGTCGCGCGCTTTCGATGAACACTCGCAGGTTCGCCCGCGCCTCGGCCTGACCGATGAAATCCCCAAGCGCCTGAGGCCGCAACGCCCTATCGGCATCTTCCGGGCGCGGTTCGGGGCGCAAAGTCGGATCTGGTTCGCTCATGCCTTATCCCTTCGGGGCCAGAAGCCGCAGCGCCGCCTTGATCAGCGTCGAGGTATCCGCCCCTTCGTTTTCGCCCGCCGCTTCGGCCACCGCAGCGGCGGCATCTCCTGGACCATAGCCAAGGTTACCCAGTGCCGACAACGCCTCTGCCTGCGCCGAAGCATTCGACGACGCCTTTGGTTTTGCGGCCCGCTTCGGAGCGGGCGTTACCGGCTCGACCACGTCGGCCTCTGCTTCGGCCACGCCAACCGCCTCGTCCAACGTTCCCCCCAGCGCCATCACACCCGGTGCCTTGTCTTTCAACTCAATCACCACGCGCTGCGCCGTCTTGGGGCCGACGCCCTTGGCCGCCTTGATCGCATTCACATCGCCAAGCGCGATTGCCCGGCTCACGCCATCTGCGCCCAACGCCCCAAGGATCGCCATCGACGCCTTGGCACCAATGCCCTGCACACCCATCAACAGACGGTGCCACTCTTTCTCAACAAGCGTGGTGAACCCGAAAAGCTGCATCAGGTCTTCGCGCACCAACATATCCGTATACAGCGCCACAACCTCGCCATTGCCCGGCAGCCCGGCCAGCGTACGCTCGGAGACGTACACCATGTAGCCAACACCACGCACGTCAATCAGAACATGATCCAGACTGCGGTATTCGATCCGTCCGGTAATCTTGCCGATCATGCGCTTGCCCTCCTCAAGGCCCCCTCAAGCCCTGCGCCCGCCTTGGCATAATGCGCGTGACAGATCGCAATCGCCAGCGCGTCCGAGGCATCCGGCCCATTGATCTTAACGCCGGGCAGTTGCAGCTTGACCATGTGCTCCACCTGATGCTTTTCCGCGTGACCAACGCCAACCACCGTCTTCTTGACCTTGTTGGGCGCGTATTCCCCGATCACCAAGCCCGCCTGCGCAGGCACCAGAAGGGCCACGCCCCGCGCCTGACCCAGCTTCAGGGTGCCAACCGCATCCTTGTTGACGAAGGTATTCTCGATGGCGGCATGATCCGGCTCGAACCGGGCCACAACATCGGTCAGCTGCTCGTGAAGCGACAACAACCGAGTCGCCAAGTCTTCACCTTCCGAGTGACAAATACCGTTCGCGACGTGACTGAGTCGGCTGCCTTCGGCGTCAATGACACCCCATCCCATGTTCCGCAAACCGGGATCGATTCCCAAAACCCGCATATTTTATCCAACTGCTCGTGTTTTGTTGCATTTTTGAACCACTAGCACAAAACCGGAACATTCGCCAAGACCCTTGCACACATTGCATAGGAAATTGCCCGCTATGCCGGCATTGCATTTCGAGGTCTGATTGCGACCATTCCGCAGGTCAAACGCGACACTTTCAAGGCCGGTTTCCGCCATATTTTTAAGGCCTTTGCAGCATCTTTCATCCATGCACAAACTGCATATCACCTATGCAGTTTTTTCTCCTTGTTGCGCAATAAATAGGCTCCTAAATGCGGTTTCACGAAAACGACGACCATCACCCAAACAGAAGGAAGATTGATATGGCCGCTTTTGACACCACCCGCGCGCAGTTTGAAACTGCTGGCTTCGCTGGCCGTATTGGCCAGACCTTCGCAACCCTGGCAGCAGCCGTCGTTGCATGGAACGACGATCGCGTCACCCGCAACGCACTCAACGGTCTGACCGAACGCGAACTCGAAGACATCGGTCTGTCGCGCTTCGACGTCGACAACATCCGCTGACGGGAAACGAAACACGTTTTCATCCGTTTTCAGATCTTCGGATCAAAGAAACCGCAGTCACACCACTGCGGTTTTCTTTTTGCGCAGCCATGTCGCATTCATCGGCTGCAATGGTTGCCGAACTTGCTAGACTGGAATCGAAACCCAGCGCAGGCACGGCATGGCATCGCTTCCCGACCATATTCGCATCAGGCTCATCCTGACCCCGAATTTCAATCTGGCCGCCACGATGAATTTCATCGATCCCTTTCGCGCTGCCAATTACCTTGAAGGTCGCGGGTTGTTTCAGTGGGAGTTCGCTTCGGAACATGGCGGCCCCTGTACGGCAAGCAACGGCGCAAGTCTCGAAACTCAGGCCCTAGCCGAATTGCCCGCAAACGGCACCGACTTCCTGATCGTCTCATCAAGCTGGACGCCCGACGAACACGGAACTCCGGCCATCCTCTCTGCCCTTCGGACGGCATCCCGCCAGTCGATCACCCTCGGCGCCATCGACACCGGTGCCTTTGTTCTGGCCAAGGCCGGTCTTCTCAACGGACGCCAGGCCACCGTCCACTACGAGCACATGGATGCTTTCCAAGAGCTCTATCCCGATGTCGAACTCAGCGAAAATCTGACCGTTTTTGACGGCCCCCGCATCACTTGCTGCGGCGGGGTCGCCTCTGTCGATTTCGGGCTTCAGATCCTGCAAAGCACCTACGGAAGCGATATCGCCAATGCCGCCGCCCGCTATATATTCCACCCTGAATTCCGCGGTCATGGCGCTCCTCAGAACCCCAGCGGAAACGAACCGATGGGGGCGACCGTGCCCGACGTTGTCCGCCACGCCATCAAGCTGATGGAAACCAACCTCGAAGAACCGCTCAGCATCCCCGACGTCGCCGAACAGGCGGGAATTTCCCAGCGCCAACTCAACCGGCTTTTCTCGCAATACCTGCGCAAAACACCCGCGATGTACTACCGCGACATCCGCCTTGATCGCGCCCGCGGCCTGGTGACCCAGACGACGCTTTCAATGGCCCAGATTGCGATTGCCAGCGGCTTTTCCAGTCAGATCCATTTTAGCCGCGCCTACCGCGATCGTTTCGGGATGCCGCCTATTCAGGATCGCAGCGAAGGTCGTATTCCCTTCGAATTCCGAGCGTGGCCAATGCATCGAAAAGTCAAATCCTGAGATAGCGTCCAAAATTGATAAAGTTCTGGCGAAAAAAGTTTCCCAACTGCGCTAAGCTGACGCAATGCTGAGATCAAGGCCGATGCGCCACCGAGTTTCAGAACATGAGGTCAGCCATGACGGAACGACCGTCCAAGCAACAATTCGATGCCATTGCCGGGGGCTATCACGAAAACGCCTCCGCCTCGCTCGCTCTCAAGGCCGAAGCCTACACCGATCCCGCCTGGCATCAGGTCGACCTGCAAGAGATCATCGCCAAGACCTGGCAATGGGTCTGCCACGTCGAGAAACTGCGTGATGCGGGCAGCTATGTGACCATCGAGATCGCGGGCCAGCCCATTGCCATCGTACGTGACCGCGAAGGCGCATTGCGAGCATTCTACAATGTCTGCAAGCACCGTGCGCACGAACTTCTTTCCGGCGAAGGCAACATCACGCGCATCATGTGCCCCTACCACGCCTGGGTCTACAAGCTGGATGGTCAGTTGGTTCGTGCGCCCCACACCGAAACCCTGGAGAATTTCCAACCCAAAGACATCTGCCTGGACGAGGTTCAGGTCGAAGAGTTCTGTGGCTTTGTCTATGTCAACCTCGACCGCAGCGCCCCGCCATTGCGTGACCTGTCCGGCGACCTCGAAACCGAAATTCGCCACTGGGCGCCGGACATCGAAGAGCTCACCTTTGCGCATCGCCTCACCTATGACATCAAGTCCAATTGGAAAAACGTCGTCGACAACTTCCTCGAGTGCTACCACTGCCCAACCGCGCACAAGGATTTCTGCACCCTTGTCGACATGGACACCTACAAGGTGACAACCCACGGCATCTACTCAAGCCACATGGCAGACGCGGGACAAAGCGCCAACAGCGCCTATGATGTCTCCAACGCCACCGTGAAAACCCATGCGGTCTGGTGGCTTTGGCCCAATACCTGCATCATGCGCTATCCCGGCCGGTCCTCGATGATCATCCTCAACATCATACCGGCAGGCCCCGACCGGACACTGGAAACCTATGATTTCTTCCTCGAGGAGAAAACACCGAACGAAGCCGAGATCGAAAGCATCCGCTACCTCGACGAAGTGCTTCAGGTCGAAGACATCGCCATCTGCGAAAGCGTCCAGAAAGGTATGATGACCCCTGCCTTCACGCAGGGGCGCATCGTAAATGATCCCGACGGCTCGGGCATGTCCGAACACGCGGTGCATCACTTCCATGGCCTAGTTCTTGACGCCTACAAACGGGCCGCCGGATGATATCACCCTGCCCAAAGCCGATGTGTTTCGAACCGCCCCCAAGGGCGGCCCATGGAACGCATTGGCTGAACAGGGAGGAAACACATGGCCAGAAGCCCCAATATCCTAGTCATCATGGCAGACCAGCTGGCACCGCACTTCTGTGGTGCCTACGGACATAAGGTTGCCAAGACCCCACACATCGATGCGCTTGCCAATCGCGGAATGCGGTTTGACGCGGCCTACTGCAACTCGCCGCTCTGCGCACCATCGCGGTTTTCCTTCATGTCCGGACAGCACATCAGCCGCATCGCCGCCTATGATAACGCATCAGAATTCCGCGCCACTGTCCCGACCTTTGCCCACTACCTGAAATCCCTCGGATATCGCACCTGCCTTTCGGGCAAGATGCATTTTGTCGGCCCGGATCAGAAACACGGGTTCGAAGACCGGGTCACCACCGACATTTACCCCGCCGATTTCGCCTGGACCCCGGATTGGGAAGCCCACGACGAACGCATCGACAAGTGGTATCACAACATGCAGACGGTCAAGGAAAGCGGCGAAGCCATTGCCACCTTCCAGACCGACTATGACGACGAAGTCGAATTCGCCGCCCGCCGCTGGCTGATCGACCGCGGGCGCGACCGCACCGCCGGAAACAACGCCCCCTTCTGCATGGTGGCCAGCTTCATCCATCCCCATGACCCCTATGTCGCCAAGCCCGAATGGTGGAACCTCTATTCCGACGATGAAATCGACATGCCGGACTTCACCCTCGCGCCAGAAGAGCAGGATCCCTTCTCGCGCCGGGTCATGGATGGCATCGAGGCCAGCTACGTTCCCCTGACCGAAGAAGAAATCCGCCGCGCCCGCCGCGCCTATCTCGCCAACGTGAGCTATTTCGACAGCAAGGTCGGTGCGATGGTCAAGGCGTTGGAGGACATCGGCGAACTGGACAACACCGTCGTCATCGTCACCGCCGATCATGGCGACATGCTGGGCGAACGTGGCCTGTGGTACAAGATGAACTTCTTCGAAAACTCTGCCCGCGTCCCCCTCATCATGGCTGGCCCCGGGATTGCCAGCGGCACTGCCTCCAACGCCTGTTCGCTTGTCGATCTGCTTCCGACGTTCCTCGACATCGCGGGCAATGACGGTGCGATCATCGGCGAACCCATCGACGGCCGCTCCCTGATGCCGCTGGCCCGTGGCGAAGACGATCCCGTTGATGAGGCCATCGGCGAATACTGCGCCGAGATGACCCCCTATCCCGTGTTCATGATCCGGCGCGGCGCGCTAAAATACATCCATTGCGATCCTGACCCTCCGCAATTGTACGATCTCGCCATCGACCCGCTGGAAACCACAAACCGCGCCTCTGACCCCTCCTACGAGACGGCATCAGAGGCCTTCGCCGCCGAAGTCACCAACCGCTGGGACAGCGAGAAACTGCGCTCTGACATCATCGCCACCCAGAAATCCCGCCGCGCGCTGCACGCCGCGATGGAAGCAGGGGCAGGTGAACACTGGGATTACAACCCGCCGTCTGACGCCAGCCATCAATACGTGCGCAACCACATGGACTGGACCGTGGCCGCAGAACACTACCGACTGAACAGGAAAGACACCGCAACATGATGCTTGAAGGAAAAACCGCCCTTGTCACGGGTGGGCGTGGCGGAATCGGCCGCGCCATCGTCGCCCGCTTTCTGCGTGAAGGGGCCACTGTCTATGCCACAGACCTCTCGGAGACCGGTTCACTGGACCAGCACGACGACGACGGCAGCCGCTTCATCCGAATGAACGTGGCTGACGAAGGCGATGTGCAGGCCGCCATGGCACAGGTGCAAGCCGAGGAAGGCAAACTCGACATCCTGGTCAACGCCGCCGGGATCGAGATCGAGAAGACCATCGAAGAAACCTCGCTTGCGGAATGGAACCAGAGCTTTGCCGTGAACGTCACCGGCACTTTCCTCACCTCGAAATACGCCCTGCCGCTCCTGCGCGCCGCGGCCAAATCCGGCTCCAGTGCCAGCCTGATCAACTTTGGCTCCTATGATGGGTTCATCGCTGACCCCGGCCTCGCCGCCTATTGTGCCACCAAGGGCGCAGTGCACGCCCTGACCCGTGCCATGGCCTGCGATCATGGGCCCGAAGGCATCCGCGTCAACGCCATCTGCCCCGGCTATATCGACACGCCCATGTTGCAGAGTTTCTTCACCGGAGACGGCTCGGGCGCGGGCGGCAAATCCATCGACCAACTGCAACGGGCGGTGCGCGACGTGCACCCGATGCGCACCTACGGCACCCCCGACGACATCGCCAACCTCGTCAACTGGCTGGCCTCGGATGAAGCCCGCTACGCCAGCGGTCAGCTTTGGGTGCTGGACGGTGGCCTGTCGGCGCAGGTCCAGCAAATGAAGCTCTGAACTAGGAGGCGGTCATGAAATTCATTAAATCCGGTCAGGCCCCACGAGACCCCGCCACAGGTGACCTCTATGTGATGGGCGACATCGGAGCAGCCTTGCTCGCTGGCGCACCCGACACCGGCCAGCTCGACATCTACATGGTTGATTTCGCAGCCGGAGCCCGCAACCGCGTTCACGTCCACAAGAACGATCAGGTTCTGATCGGCGCTTCGGGGCGGGGCATCGTGGCAGACGCCACCGGCGAACGCGTCATGGAACCCGGCGATGTCGCGGTGATCCCTGCCGGTCATCCGCATTGGCACGGCGCAACCGCCGACAGCGCCTTTTCCCACATCGCCATTTCCACCCCCGGCGACGAGATCACCATCGTGGATGGCGACGATCGCGGTGCTTGGGGGGCTTTGCCCGAAGGGTCCGACACATGAGCAAACCCGTCATCATCACCTGCGCCCCCACCGGCGGCATTCACACCCCCACGATGTCCGAACACCTGCCGATCACACCAACTGAGATCGCAGAGGCCAGCATCGAAGCCGCCGAGGCAGGCGCGAGCATCATCCACCTGCACGCCCGCAACCCCGAGGATGGCCGCCCTGATCCGAACCCCGATCTTTTCATGGAGTTCCTGCCGCGCATCAAGCAGGCCTCGGACGCCGTTATCAACGTTTCGACAGGCGGCGGCCTTGGCATGAGCCGCGAGGAACGCCTACGCGCAGCCACCCGTGCCAGCCCCGAAATGGCCTCGATGAACATTGGGTCGATGAACTTCGGCATCTTCCCGATGAAGGACAAGTATTCGAACTGGAAACACGCCTGGGAACCCGAGTTCCTCGACATGACGCGCGATTTCATCTTCCGCAACACATTCGCCGACATCGAATACTGCATCAAGGAACTCGGTCAGGGGCACGGCACCCGTTTTGAATTCGAGTGCTACGATCTCGGTCACCTCTACAACCTCGCCTGGATTCGCGATCAGGGATGGATCGAAGGCCCGATCTTCGTTCAGATGGTCTTTGGCATTCTCGGCGGCGTCGGGGCCGATCTCGATAACCTCATGCACATGCACACCATCGCCAACAAGCTGTTCGGCGATGACTACGAATGGTCCGTGCTGGCCGCCGGACGCCACCAGATGCCCTTCACCACCCAAAGCGCCCTGCTTGGTGGCAACGTCCGCGTCGGCCTCGAAGACAGCCTCTATATCGGCCCCGGGCAAAAGGCCGTCTCAAGCGCACAGCAGGTCCGCAAAATCCGCGAGATCATCGAAAACCTCGGCCTCACGGTCGCCACCCCCGACGAAGCCCGCCAGCGCCTCGATCTAAAGGGCGGCGATCAGGTCGCGTTCTGAAGCGAGGGAAGGAAACCATGCAAACCAAGATGCTAATCAACGGCGAATGCGTCACAGGTGACGGCGAGGCCCTACCCGTGATCGACCCTGCGACCGGTGCCGAAATCGCCACTGTAAACGAGGCCAGCGCCGAGCAGGTCGAGGCCGCCGTGCGCAGTTCCGAGGACGCCTTCGAGACCTTCTCGCGCAGTACCCCGGCAGAGCGTGCCGCACTCCTTCTCGAAATCGCCGATTGCCTGGAAGCCAATCAGGACGAACTGGCGGAACTGGAAAGCCGCGATGTCGGCAAACCCTGGCCCTCAGCGCGAGACGACGAGATGCCGCTGACCATCGACACCTTCCGCTTTTTTGCCGGCGCTGCGCGCACCATGTCCGGTTCAGCGGCCGGGGAATATGTCGCCGGTCACACCAGCATGATCCGCCGTGACCCGGTCGGCCCCGTCGCTGCCATCGCGCCTTGGAACTATCCCCTCATGATGGCCGCATGGAAGCTCGCGGCCCCAATCGCCGCCGGTTGCACGGTGACGCTCAAACCTTCCGAGATCACCCCCCTTTCGACCCTGCGCGCCGCCGAACTTCTGAACGACATCCTGCCCAAGGGTGTGTTGAATGTGATCCATGGCCGTGGCCCCTCGATCGGCGACCAGCTGATCAACGCGCCGCAAATGGAAGCCATCACCGTGACCGGCTCTCCATCGACCGGCATGGCCGCCATGCGCGCCGCCAGCCAGCAGATCCGCCATGTTCACCTTGAACTCGGCGGCAAGGCCCCGGTCATCGTCTTTGACGACGCCGACATCGCCGCCGTGGCCGAGACAATCCGCTATGGCAGCTTCTTCAACGCCGGTCAGGACTGCGCCCAGCCCTGCCGCGTGATGGTGCAGGACGGGGTCTATGACAAGCTTGTCGCCGCCGTCGAAGCACAGGTGAAAGAAATCCGAATCGGCACCCAAAGGGCCGAGGGAACCGAGATGGGGCCCGTGGTCTCCGCCGCTCAACGTGACCGCGTCGCTGCCTTCGTCGATCGCGCGTCGACCTCCTGCGAGGTCGTCATCGGAGGAAGCGCGGGCGACGGCGACGGTTTCTTCTACCGCCCGACCGTTCTTGCCAATGTCGACAACAACGCCGAAGTCGCCCGCAACGAAATTTTCGGACCGGTTGTCACGCTGTCGCGTTTCTCCGAAGCCGAAGAGGCCCTCAAGATCGCCAACAACAGCAGCTACGGCCTCGCCTCCTCGGTCTGGACGGCCAATGTCGGGCGCGCGATGGAGATGACCAGCCGCCTGCGCTATGGGTTCACCTGGGTCAACACCCACGGCGTCGGGACACCCGAAATGCCATGGGCCGCCATGAAAGGCTCTGGCACCGGTTGCGACATGAGCGTCTATGCCCTCGACGCCTATACCGCGATCCGTCACGTGATGGTGGCCCATGGATAAGCCAACAGCAATCGTGACCGGCGGCAGCCGTGGCATCGGCCGCGCCATCGTCAACCGCCTACTCGCCGACGGCTACAACGTCGTCACCTGTGGTCGCGGCCCGCGCCCGGATGACCTTGATAACGCCGTTCACTGGGTACAGGCCGACGTTTCCATGACCGGTGACGCCGCGTATCTGATCAAGGATGCCAATACCGTCTTTGGCAGGGTTTCCCTGCTTGTGAACAACGCGGGCGTTCAGGTCGAAAAGACCGTCGCCCAAAGCGATGATGACGACTGGGATCTGGTGATGAACGTCAATTGCAAAGGTGTCTTCAACATGTGTCGGGCTGCTCTCGTCGACATGTCGGACCATGGCGGCAACATCATCAACATCGGCTCCATTTCCGGCATGGTCTCCGATCCTTCCATGGCGCTTTACAACGCGTCCAAGGCCTTTGTGCATGGCCTGACCCGCTCCATTGCCGTGGATCATGGCCCCAAGGTGCGCTGCAATGCCATCCGCCCGGGCTGGATCATGACCGAAATGGCCGAAGACGGCTTTGCTCTCGCGAATGACCCGGCCAAGGCCATGTCCGATGCCCTCGCCCGCCATCCGGTTGGCCGCTTTGGCGAACCCGACGATATTGCCAATATCGTCTCGTGGCTGGCGTCTGACCAATCCGCCTATCTCACGGGCGAATGTATCACCGTGGACGGCGGCATGACCGCCGCCTCCCCTCTCAATCCGGGACTGTTCTGATGGATTTCCAACACACCGCATGTCTGGGTGGCGGCGTCATCGGCGCCAGCTGGGCCGCGCTCTTTCTCGCTTCGGGCCGCTCGGTCGCCCTTTTCGATCCTGCATCGGACGTCGAAAAATCCGTGCGCGCATACATCGACCGCGCTTGGCCCACGCTTACGGAGATGGGCCTGACCGACCACGGCACCCCCGACGCCATCACCTTCCACCCAAGCGCTGCCGAAGCGGTCGCCGGGGCCAAGTTCGTTCAGGAAAACGTCCCCGAACGCCTGCCGATCAAACACGCCACCTTTGCCGAGATCGAACCCGCCCTTGATGCCGACGCCATTGTCGCCAGCTCCGCTTCCGGCCTCATGCTCTCGCAGATGCAGGGCGGCTGGCAGACCCCCGACCGCTTTGTTCTCGGCCACCCTTTCAACCCGCCGCATCTCATCCCGCTGGTGGAAGTTCTGGGCAACGAAAAGACGGCCAAGGGCGTGGTGGAAGAGGCCCAGCGTTTCTATGAGGCCGTTGGCAAGGTCACCATCCGCCTGCACAAGGAAAAGAACGGCCATGTCGCCAACCGACTGCAAGCCGCCATCTGGCGCGAGGCAATCAGCCTCGTGATGGAGGGCGTCGCCAGTGTTGAAGACGTGGACAAGGCGGTCTGGGCCGGCCCCGGTCTGCGGTGGGCGGCCATGGGGCCAACCATGCTGTTCAATCTGGGGGCGGGAGAAGGCGGCCTGCGCGCCTTCTGCGATCACTTCACCGACACGTTCAACGGCTGGTGGGACGATCTTGGCCAGATCCATCTCACTCCCGAAGTTGCGGAAACGCTCATCGCGGGGATCACCGAGGCGGCCAACGGCCAAACCCCGGCTGATCTCTCCGCGAAACGTGACGCCCTGATAACCGCCATGCAACGCGCCACGGTGGGGATGCGCTAAACAACGGTTTCTCGGAAACGAAATCGGGCGGGGAATTCCCCGCCCGTTTCTATTTCAAATCATCCATTGCGATCAGCCGCACTTGGAATGGCCGCAGCTGCCGCAGGTCATGCATCCTTCGACCATGCGCATGTCGAACTGGCCGCAGCTCGGGCAGGCCTTGCCGCGGGGTGCTTCACCCACGGCCATCACCTCGGCCTGTGGGTCGGTCTTGAGGCCCATGCCTTCGCCTTCGATAAACCCGATGGCGATCATGTGGCGCTCGATCACGCCGCCAATCGCAGCGAGGATCGACGGAATGTACTTGCCTTCCATCCAGGCACCGCCGCGCGGATCAAACACCGCTTTCAGCTCTTCCACGACAAAGGACACGTCCCCACCGCGACGGAACACAGCCGAGATCATCCGGGTCAGCGCCAGCGTCCAAGCATAGTGCTCCATGTTCTTGGAGTTGATGAACACTTCGAACGGGCGACGATGACCATTGATGATCACGTCGTTCACGGTCAGATAAATCGCGTGCTCGCTGTCGGGCCACTTCAGCTTGTAGGTCGCCCCCTCAAGCGATTGCGGACGTTGCAGCGGCTCGGACATATAGATCACTTCGCCGTCCGCCACGTGATCCGCGGGCTTCTCGCCCGGCGCATCCTCGGACTTTTCGGAAACCGCCAGAACCGATCCGGTCACATCGTTCGGACGATAGGTCGTGCAGCCCTTACAGCCGGTATCCCATGCCTGCATGTAGACGTCCTTGAAGGCATCGAACGAAATGTCTTCGGGGCAGTTGATGGTTTTGGAAATCGACGAGTCGATCCACTTCTGCGCCGCCGCCTGCATCCGCACGTGTGCCTGCGGCTCAAGCGTCTGGGCATTCACGAAATAGTCCGGCAGTTCTTTATCGCCGAACTTGTCGCGCCACATCTGCACCGCATAGTCGACCACCTCTTCCTCGGTGCGCGAGCCGTCCTTCTGAAGAACCTTGCGGGTATAGGCATAGGCAAAGACCGGCTCGATCCCCGAAGACACGTTGCCAGCATAAAGCGAAATCGTGCCAGTGGGAGCGATCGAGGTCAAAAGCGCGTTGCGGATGCCATGCTCGGCAATCGCCGCCTTCACGTCTTCGTCCATATCAGCCACAAGGCCGCCGTTGACGTATTTGTCCTTGTCAAACAGTGGGAAGGCACCCTTTTCCTTGGCCAGTTCCACCGACGCCAAGTAAGACGCACGCGCGATCGCTTTCATCCAAGCCTCGGTCTGCGCAGCGGCATCCTCGCTGCCATACTTCAGGCCCATCATCAAAAGGGCATCGGCAAGGCCGGTCACCCCAAGGCCGATCCGGCGCTTGGCCTGCGCTTCCTGAGCCTGGGCATCCAGCGGGAAGCGCGAGGCATCCACCACGTTGTCCATCATGCGCACGGCCATCGCGACCAGTTCGGTCAGTTCGGTTTCATCCAGACGCGCGCCGCCTTCGAACGGGTCTTTCACCAGACGCGCAAGGTTGATCGACCCCAGCAGGCAGGCGCCATAAGGCGGCAGCGGCTGTTCACCACAGGGGTTGGTCGCCGCGATCTCTTCGCAATAGCCAAGGTTGTTCTTCTGGTTGATGCGGTCGATGAAGATCACGCCCGGCTCGGCATAGTCATAGGTCGACTGCATGATCTTGTTCCAAAGGTCACGCGCCTCGACGGTGTGATAGACGCGACCGTCGAACTTCAATTCCCACGAGCCATCGTTCTTCACCGCTTCCATGAAGGCATCGGTCACCAGAACCGACATGTTGAACATGCGCAGCCGCGCCGGATCAGACTTGGCGGTAATGAAGTGTTCGATATCGGGGTGATCACACCGCATGGTCGCCATCATCGCACCCCGGCGCGACCCGGCCGACATGATGGTGCGGCACATCGCATCCCAGACATCCATGAACGACAGTGGGCCCGAGGCATCCGCCGCAACGCCCTTCACATCCGCACCACGCGGACGGATGGTCGAGAAATCATAGCCAATGCCGCCGCCCTGTTGCATCGTCAGCGCGGCCTCCTTCAGCATGTCGAAAATGCCCGACATGCTGTCCGGGATAGTGCCCATGACGAAACAGTTGAACAGGGTCACGTTGCGCGCGGTACCAGCACCGGCGGTGATACGCCCGGCGGGCAGGAATTTGAAATCCTCCAGCGCGCCATAAAAACGCTCTTCCCAGGCTTCCGGGTCTTTCTCAACCTTCGCCAGATCCCGTGCAATCCGCCTCCACGAATCCTCCACCGTCATGTCGATCGGTTTTCCGTCCGCCTGTTTAAAGCGGTACTTCATATCCCAGATCTGTTCGGCGATGGGGGCAGCGAAGCGAGTCATGTGCGAATCCTGTATGGTCTTGATGGCAGCAAAGTGGCGGTCTGGTTATCCGCGCCTCTGGTCTTCATCAACGCAAAAGATGCGGTTGACAAAAAGAAAGTTAATCAGCGCGAAGCCCTAGCGTAACACAACACCTTGCATCTACCAAACTGAAATATACTATATACAGACACCCACGAGTCACACTCAAGCAGGTACATCTTGGCTGGTTTCGTCAATCTCATCAAGCTCAGCGTCGGCAGTGAAAGCGTCGATACGCTTGCCGAATGGCAGGCTTCCCGCGTCGCGCAATCTGAAGACGGCCTGCCCCGCCACGTCACCCGCATGTGGCCAAAACGCGAAAGCGAGATCCTACAAGGTGGCTCGATCTACTGGGTAATCAAGGGCGTGATCCAGTGCCGGCAAAAAATTCTTCGCCTGGACGAGGTCATCGGTGCCGATGGCATCCGCCGCTGCGCCATTGTCCTTGATCCGCAACTGGTGCGCACCGAAACCGCGCTGCGCCGCCCTTTTCAGGGCTGGCGCTACCTCAAACCCGAAGACAGCCCTGCTGATCTCTCAGATGCACGCAAACAGGACGACGACATCCCCGTCGAACTTGCCGCCGCCCTTGCGGAAATCGGGGTGCGTTAAACGCGCCCCGACGACAATCCCAACTTCACCTTGAGCGCCTGCATAACCGCACGCTCCTCGTCATCCATCTGCGCCTTGCGCGACCGGAACAACGTCGCCTGCGATTGCAGCACCAGCGCATCCGACAGGATCTTCAGGTGGTTGGCTCTCAGGGTATCTCCGGTCGAGGTAATATCCGCCACCCCTTCCGCGGTCAGGTTCTTCACCGTCCCTTCGGTCGCCCCTTGGCTGTCAACCAGTTGATAGTCCGCCACGCCTGCATCCATCAGGTATTCGCGTACGAGGCGGTGGTACTTGGTGGCAATCCGCATCCGGAACCCGTGTTCGGCACGAAACGCCGATGCCGCCGCATCCAGATCATCCAACGTATCTACATCAACCCAGCAGTTCGGCACGGCGATAATCAGATCAGCGTGCCCGAAACCCAACAGCGCAAGCTCTTCAACCTGCTGCTCCCACTGGCCAAGCTTTTCGCGCACGAGGTCGGTACCGGTTACGCCGAGGTGAATTCGACCTGCGGCCAGTTCGCGCGGAATTTCCCCCGCCGACAGCAGCACCAGTTCGACACCTTCGACACCTTCGACCGCACCGGCATATTCCCGGTCCGAGCCGGTTCGCGCCATGGACACCCCACGCGCACCAAACCAGTCAAAGGTCTTTTCCATTAGCCGCCCCTTGGACGGCACACCCAACTTGATCGTCATAGCGCGCCCTCCAGTTCCAGAAGCAGACCGGGACGGATCACGCCTCCAACAGCCGGAATCTCGCGCCCCTGACCCAGCGCACGGGTCAGCGCATCATAACGTCCGCCCGTCGCCACCGGCGGCAGGTCCGGCCGCCCCGGCGCATGGAAACCAAAGACAAACCCGTCATAATATTCCATCGACGTCCGGCCATAGCTGGTTTCAAAGTCGAGGTTATCCACATCCACACCGCGCGCTGCCAGCGCATCAATGCGATCCTTGAGCCGGAACACGGCCTCGGTGATCGCGGGCATGTCGACAGCAATGTCACGCAGTTGCTCAAGCGCAAACGGCATGGTTTCGCGCACGTTCAAAAGCGCCTCGATCAATTCGACCTGACCAGAAGAAAGCGGTGCCGCCTCGGCATCTTCACGCAGCCAGCCGATCCGCGCTTCGATCTCCGAAGCCGACCGCAAACCGATCTGCGGGAAATCATTCTCCATCGGTGCCGGATTTTCCAACAGCGCCTTGCGCGTTGCAGGCACCGGGCTTCGCCCCGAGAACCGATCCATCAGCGCGCGGAAACGGCGCGGCCGCCAGACATGGCGCATCAGCGCCGCCTTGCGCCGTTCGGTTGTCTCCAACCCCTGCACCGCTGCCATCAACACGCCAATGTCACCGGTCGACGCCTTCAACTCGGCCCCGCGCAGTGCCTTGCGGATCACATCGAACACTTCGGCATCTGCCGCCGCGGGGTTGTCCCGTTCGAAAACCTCGTAGCCTACCTGCGTATATTCGTTGTCGCGATCGATATCGTCTTCCTGACGCCGGAACACCTGCCCGGCATAGGTATAGCGGGCAGGTTCTGCGCCATGTTCCATGTGCATCTGCACCACCGGCACCGTGAAATCCGGGCGCAACATCTGCTCGCCCAGCAAGGTGTCCGACGTCACATAGGCACGTCCGCGGATATCCTCGCCATAAAGGTCCAGCAAAAGGTCCGCAGGCTGCAATACGTTGGTCTCGACCGACCGCGCACCCTCGGCTTCGAACATGGCTTTCAACCCGGCGGCGCGGGCGCGAATTTTCGCCTTTCTCGGCATCAGTTCTCCTGACCCTCCAGGATCTCGCGCACCTTGGCGACCAGATCAGAGCGCGGCACCTCGAACTGGCTCGGGCGTTCCTTCCACTCTTCCAGCGTCGCGCTTTCGGCGATCTTGGCGCCAAGGATCAGGTCCTTGATCTGCACCACGCCGCGGTCTTTCTCGTCGCCGCCTTCGATAACGGCAATGGGCGAGTTGCGCTTGTCGGCATACTTCAGCTGGTTGCCAAAGTTCTTGGGGTTGCCCAGGTAAACTTCGGCGCGAATGCCCGCATTGCGCAGGTCCGCCACCATCGCCTGATAATCGGCCATCCGACCCTTATCCATCACGGTCACAACCACCGGCCCAACACTGCGGCCACCCATACGGCCTTTCTCGCGCAGCGCCGCCAGCAGGCGATCCACACCAATCGACACGCCGGTCGCAGGCACAGCCTGTCCGGTGAACCGCTTGACCAGATCGTCATAACGACCGCCCCCCGACACCGATCCGAACTGCCGCTTGCGGCCTTTCTCGTCGAAGATTTCAAAGGTCAGTTCGGCCTCGTAAACGGGCCCAGTATAATACCCCAGACCGCGCACGATGCTCGGGTCGATCTCGATCCGATCCGCCCCGTAGCCGCCAGCCTCCAGCAGCTCTGCAATCTGCTCCAGCTCGGCAATACCCTCGGCTCCCACACTCGACGCACCAACCGCGCCGCGCAGGTTCTCGAACGTCTTGGCCACATCCGACGCTTTCGAGGTCAGGAAAGCAATCACCGGCTCGGCCTGATCCGCGCTTAGACCCACGCCATCAATGTAAGCCCCCGAGGCATCCAGACGCCCCTTGGTCAGCAATTCGCGCACGCCTTGTTCGCCCACCTTGTCGAACTTGTCGATGGTGCGCAGCACGTTGTCACGCGCGGCCTGATCATCACCAAGGCCCATGACCTCCAGAACACCGTTCATGACCTTGCGGTTGTTCACCCGCACAAGATAGTCGCCGCGCGGAATGCCAACGGTCTCAAGCGTATCCGACAGCATCGCGCAGATTTCGGCATCTGCCGCCATGCTCGCCGTGCCGACGGTATCGGCATCGCACTGGTAGAACTGGCGATAGCGCCCCGGGCCCGGCTTTTCGTTGCGCCAGACCGGCCCCATCGCATATCGGCGATAGGGCGTCGGCAGATCATTGCGGTGCTGTGCATAGACCCGCGCCAACGGCGCGGTCAGGTCATAGCGCAGGGCCATCCAGTCGCCCTTGTCGTTCTCGTCGAACTCCTGCCATGCAAACACGCCTTCATTCGGGCGATCTACATCCGGAAGGAACTTGCCCAGCGCCTCAACGGTTTCCACCGCCGACGATTCCAGCGCCTCGAACCCGTAATGATGATAGACCCCGGCGATCTGTTGCAGCATATGGCTGCGCTCGGTCACTTCGGCACCGAAATAGTCGCGGAACCCTTTTGGCGTCTCTGCCTTGGGGCGGGGGGCTTTCTTCACTTTGGCCATGTCTCATGGTCCTTTCGGGTTTACTCGCCCGTGCGTTTACCCAATGCCCCGCACGGGGGCAAGCAACGCCTTTACGACAAAGCGCCCCGCCCCGGTTTTCTTCTGGATACAGGTGCACGGAAGCCACCTAGGTAAACCGCTTGGCACAAGGCGCGGAAAACGAAAACGGGGCCGCCAAGGCGACCCCGTTCCAATCATGGCTTCAGAAGTGTTTAGTCTTCTTCGTCGAGCATGCGAACCGCACCCAAAGACGCGTTCGAAACATGCGCGGCATAGACCTTGAGGGCCTTCGACACCGCGCGCGGACGACCTTCGGCCCTCCACACTTTCTTGTCGGCTTGCGGGTGGTTGGCACGGCGTTCGGCCAGAACCTCATCGCTCACATCCAGATGGATGGTGCGGTTGGGAACCGAGATCTTGATCTTGTCGCCGTCTTCCACAAGCGCGATCACGCCTTTCTCGGCGGCTTCCGGCGAAGCGTGACCAATCGAAAGGCCAGCGGTACCGCCCGAGAAACGGCCATCCGTCAACAGCGCACAGGTCGTATCCAGCTTCTTCGACTTAAGGTAAGCGGTCGGATAGAGCATCTCCTGCATACCCGGCCCACCTTTCGGACCTTCATACCGGATCACGACCACCGAATAAGGCTGAACCTCGTTCTGCAGAATGCCGTGCATCGCGTCTTCCATGGATTCGAACACCTTCGCAGTGCCTTCGAACTCATACATTTCCTTGATCACACCGGCGGTCTTCAGGATACACCCCTGCTCGGCAATGTTGCCGAACAACACGCAAAGCCCACCCTCTTCCGAATAGGCGTTGTCAAAATCACGCACACAGCCGTCTTCGATGTCGAGATCAAGCTCCGTATACATGCGCGACTGGCTGAACGCCTCGGTGGTGCGCACACCACCCGGCGCGGCGATGAACAGGTCACGCGCTTCGTTGCCTGCGCTTTCACGGCGCACATCCCACTTGTCGATGAACTCACCAACGGTCTTTTCATGTACCGTGGCACAGTGGCGGTGAATTTTGCCTTCGCGATCCAACTCGCCCATGATCCGGGCGATACCACCGGCGCGGTGAACATCTTCCATGTGGTACTTGGGCGTCGAGGGCGCCACTTTACACAGATGCGGGATCTGGCGGCTCATCCGGTCCATGTCAGCCATGGTGAAATCAACGCCACCCTCATGCGCGATCGCCAGCAGGTGCAGAACCGTGTTGGTCGAGCCACCCATGGCAATATCCAGCGCCATTGCGTTCTCGAAAGCTTCGAAGTTGGCGATACCACGCGGCAGGGCGGTCTCGTCACCGTGCTTGTACCAGCGTTCGCAAAGTTCGATGATCTTGTGACCGGCTTCCTCGAACAGACCACGGCGTTTCGAGTGTGTCGCCAGAAGCGAGCCATTGCCCGGCAGCGCAAGGCCCAGCGCCTCGGCCAGACAGTTCATCGAGTTCGCCGTGAACATCCCCGAGCAGGACCCGCAGGTCGGACACGCAGAACGCTCAAGCTTTTCAACTTCTTCTTCGGAACGGTCTTCATCGGTCGCGCCAACAATCGCGGTCACGAGGTCGGCCTTGTGCTCACCGTCCTGAAGGATCACCTTACCGGCTTCCATCGGACCACCCGAAACAAAGATCGCAGGGATGTTCAGACGCATGGCCGCCATGAGCATACCCGGGGTGATCTTGTCACAGTTCGAGATACAGACCAGCGCGTCGGCACAGTGCGCATTGGCCATGTACTCGACACTGTCCGCGATCACTTCGCGCGAGGGCAGCGAATACAACATGCCGTCATGGCCCATTGCGATACCGTCATCCACCGCGATGGTGTTCATTTCCTTGGCAACACCGCCCGCCTTCTCGATCTCGCGCGCAACCAGTTGGCCCATGTCCTTGAGGTGGACGTGACCGGGCACGAATTCGGTGAACGAGTTGACCACTGCCACAATCGGCTTGCCAAAATCTTCGGTTTTCATACCGGTCGCACGCCACAGGGCGCGCGCAGCTGCCATACGGCGGCCAAACGTGGACGTCTTAGAGCGAAGATCAGGCATTGCGGCTCTCCTTGAGATAGCTGTTTCCCTGCATATGGGATTGATCCTGACGGGTGCCATCAGAAATGCGCATTTGCAAGCCGGAACGGCAATTTTATTACCAGAATCCCCCTGTTTTCCTAAGAAACACGATCGCCCTGAAAGGAGTCCCTTTCGGCGGAGCAAAAGACTGGCCGAAATAGCCTGCCCCTCTCCAATCAACAAGCGATTCTCCAACGGTTACGTACGGCGCAAAGGCAAGCCATCGATAAGTAAGTGCAAGTCATTAAAATTTTAATCCTAATAGCAAAAAACACCCTCAATTGATGAAATCACCCGCCCATGACACAAATTCTTCATCCAAATTCTCTAGCGCACGGCACGAAAACGGCCGGTCTGTCGCAGTCAGGCCAGCCGGAAAACACACTCGTCATTCATTCTTCAGGAAGAAGCTCGAAAAGGAACGCGCAAATGGATCGAAAGGTCATCCTCGTCATCATGGACGGCACTGGCTACAACGCTGCCCTGTCGCAATGTGGCTACCTCGAAGGCGCCGTCGAACTTGGTCAGGCGCGACGCTGGAAGATGCAGACGGCCCTGCCTACGCTGTCCGGACCGATGTACGAGACCATTCACACCGGTCTATGGCCGCACGAACACGGCATTACCTCGAACGAAGGCATGCGCGCATCGACCTCGGCCAATGTCTTCTCGCTTGCGCGGTCCGCGGGCAAGACCACCGCCGCCGTTGCCCAGGAATACTATCACCGTCTTTACGTCGACCGTCCCTGGGATCGGCTGCGTTCGATCGAGCATCACGATCCCGACACCGACATCCAGCACGCCCGTTTCTACTCGATGGAGGGCTATGGACCGGTCAACGCCGTTGCCCCCGCCGAAATCGACCTCTGCGCGCAGATGACGATCCTCGCCGAAGCCCACCAGCCTGACTACCTGCTGCTGCACACATGCGCGGCAGACACCCTTGGCCACACCTACGGCGGCACTAGCGCTGAGTATCACTATCAGGTCTGGATGATCGACAATGCCCTGTCCCGCGCGGTGCCCACATGGCGCGAGCTTGGATACGAGGTTATGGTCACTGCTGACCACGGAATGAACGCAGACAAACACCACGGCGGCACCGAAGACATCATGCGGGATGTCGCCTTCTACTATTTCGGGGATGCAGAAGGCCCCGACGGTGACACCGTCCTGAGCCAGCTTGGCATCGCCGCAACAATCCTCGAGCGCATGGGCGTTGAACCGGATACCGGGATGCGCCCGTCCTTCCTGAAAGGCTGAAGAGGTTGCGGGTGGTCCAACGGGCCGCCCCGTCCATGTTTTCCTTCCCACAAGCCGCGACAGCCCCTAGCCTGAAATCACAAGACGATCCGAAAAACGGATCGCAAGGGAGGAACATCGTGAGACTAGAGAACAAGACCGCCATCGTAACTGGCGGAGCTTCCGGCTTTGGCGCGGGCATCGTACGGAAATTCGTGGCCGAAGGCGCCACCGTCATGATCGCGGACATAAATGCCGAAGCGGCGCAAGACATGGCCGCAGAGGTCGGGGGGTTGGCGCAGGAAGTTGATGTCGCCGACAACATCAGCGTGCGCACCATGATCGGCGCGGCGCAATCGGCCTGGGGGAAGGTCGACATTCTGGTCAACAACGCGGGCGTCACCCACCTGCCAGCACCGCTGGACACGATCAGCGAAGAAGACTTCGACAGCGTGTTCGCCGTGAACTGCAAATCGGTCTACCTGACGGCCCGCCATCTCGTGCCCTTGATGAAATCTCGTGGCGAAGGGTCAATCCTCAACGTCGCCTCGACCGCAGGCATCAGCCCGCGACCCAACCTCAACTGGTACAACGCCTCGAAGGGATGGATGAACACCGCAACCAAGACCATGGCCGTGGAACTCGCCCCCTTTGGCATCCGCGTGAACGCCCTGAATCCGGTGGCAGGGGAAACCCCGCTACTCAAGTCCTTCATGGGGGAAGACACCCCCGAAATGCGCCGCAAGTTCCTGTCCACAATTCCGATTGGCCGGTTCTCCACGCCCGAAGACATGGGCAACGCCGCTTGCTTCCTGAGTTCGGAAGAGGCCTCGATGATTACCGGAACCTGCATGGAGGTTGACGGCGGGCGTTGCATCTAGCGATTCAATGACGCACACAAAACAGGCAGACCGCACAATTTTCCACATTTGGTCGCACCAGCTATGCTGCATTGCAGCAAACCCTCTGGCCCCCCTCGGCACCTCGCATTAGTTTCGTACCGTGCGAACAAGCGGGGCAAGAACCGGGCCGTGCCAGAATCTCTTTCCATAATCATTGTCGAACAGGACAAGGATCGCGCCGAGGCCATCGTTGACAGCATTCTGGAAACCGGCGCTCACGAGATCCGGGTTCTGTCGGAACCAACCGGTCTTGCCCGCTTTGTTGCCGAGTTCGACCCGGACATTGTTCTGGTCGATGTCGCCAACCCGTCCCGCGACACGCTCGAAGAACTGGCACTCGCCTCCTCTCCCTTGGACCGGCCCGTCGCAATGTTCGTGGACCGTTCAGACGACAGCCTGACCAAGGCCGCCATCGACGCCGGTGTTTCGGCATATGTCGTAGACGGGTTGCGCGCAGACCGGATCAAACCGGTCATGGATGCGGCGATTGCACGGTTCCACGTCTTCCAGCGCATGCGCACCGAACTCGAGGCAACAAAACGTGCCCTCGAAGAACGCAAGATCATTGACCGCGCAAAAGGTATCGTCATGCGCAACCGCGGCATTGGCGAAGACGAAGCCTATGCCCTGATCCGCAAGACCGCGATGGATCAGGGAAAAAAGCTTGTCGATGTCGCCCAGGCCCTCGTCACTGCGGCGGAGCTTTTGTCATGAGGACGGTTTCACTGAACGTCGGCTTCATGCCCCTTGTCGATGCCGCCCCCCTCGTCATCGCGCGGGAACTGGGCTTTGCAGAAGAAGAGGGGCTCGACCTGTCGCTTCAAGGCGCGCCTTCATGGTCGACCCTGCGGGACCGCTTGGCGCTTGGCCAGATCGAAGCGGCGCATATGCTGTCACCGGTTCCGATTGCAATGGCCCTCGGCCTCGGCGGAATGGCCACGCGCTTTGATGCCCTGTGCGTTCTGTCCATCAACGGCAACGTCATCGGCGTCTCTCGCGAGATGGCCCAGGACCTCAAGGCAAACGGCGCTCGGCTCGATTTCCTCGACGCCACGACAACGGGTCAGGCCCTGTCCTCCTTGAACAAGGACATTCGGATCGGTGTTCCCTTCCCGTTTTCGATGCACGCCGAACTCCTCTATTACTGGCTCGACAGCATCGGCCTGCCCTCCCCGCAGGGTCTCGATGTCCGCACCATTCCCCCACCGCTCATGTCGCAGGCCATCGCGGCCGGTGAAATTGACGCCTTCTGTGTCGGTGAACCTTGGGGGTCCATTGCCGTCGAAAACGGACATGGAGAACTCATTCTGCCGGGCCAGTCGATCTGGCAATTCGCTCCGGAAAAAGTTCTGGCCGTGCGCCATGACTGGGCCGAAGCCGAACAGGATCTGACGGGGCGCCTTATGCGGGCGGTCTGGAAAGCTGGCCGCTGGCTGGGTGATCCAACCAAACTGTCGACGATTGCCGAAGTGCTGTCGTGGCCGGAATACCTCGGGGTCAGCGCGGAAATCATCGAACGCGCCCTGTCCGGGCAGATGGTGATCTCGCAGCGTGGCGAAACCCGCCGTGTTCCGCGCATGATCGGCTTTTTCGAAGGCGCGGCAAGCTTCCCGTGGAAATCCCAGGCCGCCTGGATCGGCAACCGCATGGCAACGCGCTTCGGACTCGACCGCGTGCAGGCCGCAAAAGCAGCGTCGGATGTCTTCCGCTCCGACCTCTACAGAAAACACCTGGCCTCAACCGGCGCGGAAATGCCCGGCGCATCCCAAAAAGTCGAAGGCGCAATCTCTGTCCCAACCCCTGTGGCCTCCAAGGCGGGCACCCTGATTCTTCAGCCGGATCGCTTTTTCAACGGTGCAATCTTCGACTCGAGCCAGACGAGTTGATTAAAAATTGTGCAATCCCCCGCGCATTGCGGCATTGCAGCATGAAATTCGCACTCGCAGCATCCCCCAACCTTGTTCGCCGACACTTCACCCGCCTTAATGGTCTCAAGACGGAGCAATGGCGTTCCGTTGTCACCTCCTCCCATAGACTTGGGAACGCTGAGCAAAGCCGCTCGACCCGCTGCCTTCGAAGGGCAGTGTGCGTCAGCGGCTTTTTTGTTTTTACCGCCCGCGAACAGGGCCACATCGAGGAAAGACACATGAAACGGATTGCATCCATCCTCGCGGCGACCACCATGATGGTCACACCCGCAATGGCAGAACTGGAACTCGAAAAAGACGAACTGACCTTCGGCTTCATCAAGCTGACCGACATGGCACCCCTGGCCGTCGCCTATGAACAGGGCTTCTTCGATGACGAAGGCCTCTTCGTTACGCTGGAAGCACAAGCCAACTGGAAAGTGCTGCTGGATGGTGTGATCGACGGCCAACTCGACGGCGCGCACATGCTTGCAGGCCAGCCGCTGGCGGCCACCATCGGTTTCGGTACCGAGGCACATATCATCACCCCCTTCTCGATGGACCTGAACGGCAACGGCATCACCGTTTCCAACCAGATCTGGGAAGAGATGAAGCCGCACATTCCGCATGACGCCGAAGGCAAGCCGATCCACCCGATCTCGGCCAAGTCGCTCGCACCGGTTGTCGAGAAGTACAAATCCGAAGGCAAGCCCTTCAACATGGGCATGGTTTTCCCGGTTTCGACCCACAACTATGAACTGCGCTACTGGCTCGCAGCTGGTGGTCTCGAGCCCGGCTTTTACAGCCCCGAAAACATCACCGGCCAGATCGGCGCAGACGTTCTCCTGTCGGTGACCCCGCCGCCGCAAATGCCCGCCACCATGGAAGCCGGCACCATCTACGGCTACTGCGTAGGTGAGCCCTGGAACCAGCAGGCCGTCTTCAAAGGCATCGGCGTTCCGGTCATCACCGACTACGAACTCTGGAAGAACAACCCCGAGAAAGTCTTCGGCATCACCGCAGAATTCGCCGAGGAATATCCGAACACCACCCTCGCCGTGGTCAAGGCTCTGATCCGCGCCGCGATGTGGCTGGACGAGAACGACAACGCCAACCGTCCCGAAGCCGTGAAGATCCTGTCGCAACCGGAGTACGTGGGCGCCGACTATGAAGTGATCGCCAACTCGATGACCGGCACCTTCGAATACGAAAAGGGTGACAAGCGTGAAGTTCCTGACTTCAATGTGTTCTTCCGCTACAACGCGACCTACCCGTTCTATTCGGACGCCGTCTGGTACCTGACCCAGATGCGCCGCTGGGGTCAAATCGCCGAGGCCAAGCCGGACAGCTGGTATGACGAGGTCGCCAAATCGGTCTACAAGCCCGAAATCTACCTCGAAGCTGCCAAGCTCCTGGTTGAAGAAGGTCTCGCCAATGAAGCCGACTTCCCCTGGGATAGCGACGGCTACAAGGCACCGACCCCGGCCGAAGACATCATCGACGGCATTGCCTATGACGGCAAAACCCCGAACGCCTACCTCGACAGCCTGCCGATTGGTCTGAAAGGCCAACAGAAAGTCGTCGGCACCGAGGTCCAAGGCTGATCTCTAGCGAGCCACAATTCCCTCCCCCTCACAGGGGGAGGGCAAGCGAGCGGGTCTGACCCGCCCCGCGACGGGAGCCGCGCCTCCCCCAACAGAAAGCAAGCCCATGACAACCGTAGATCCCGATTTCGCAGAACGGGAAGCCCGCCGCGCCCGTCTGTTTACCCGCATCAACAAGGCCGACACCTGGTTCCAGGTCCTTGGCCTCAGCTTCCTCACACCCGTTTTGAAAGCCCTCGCCGGTGACAACCCGCGCGCCCAGGTCAAGGAAATCTGGCGCCTGCTTGGAGTTCCGCTGCTGGCGATCTGTGCCTTCCTGTTCCTGTGGGGGTCGCTCGCACCCACCGTTCAAACATCTCTCGGCGCGGTTCCCGGTCCGGCACAGGTCTGGTCCGAAGCCGTCAACCTGCACGAGGACGCGCAGGCAAAGGCCGCGAAAGAGGCCAAATTCTATGACCGCCTCGAAGCCCGCAACCAGAAATACATCGAGAAGGGCCAGCCCGAGAAGGTCAAGAACATCGCCTACACCGGCGCGCCGTCCTACTACGATCAGATCTGGACCTCGATCAAAACCGTCTTCTTCGGCTTCCTGATCGGTTCGATTGTCGCGATCCCGCTGGGCATCCTCGCAGGTCTGAGCCTGACCGCCAACGCCGCCATCAACCCCCTGATCCAGATCTTCAAACCGGTCTCCCCGTTGGCCTGGCTGCCCATCGTGACGATGGTTGTCTCGGCGACTTACACCGTGGATGACGGCCTGTTCTCGAAATCCTTCCTGAACTCGGCCATCACCGTGACCCTGTGTTCGCTCTGGCCGACCCTGATCAACACCTCCCTAGGTGTGGCCTCCATCGACAAGGATCTGGTGAACGTCTCCAAGGTTCTGAAAATGAACACCTGGACCAAGATCACCAAGCTGGTCCTGCCCTCCGCCCTGCCGTTGATCTTCACCGGTCTGCGCCTGTCGCTCGGTGTTGGCTGGATGGTGCTGATCGCCGCCGAAATGCTGGCCCAGAACCCCGGTCTCGGCAAATTCGTCTGGGACGAATTCCAGAACGGCTCGTCCAGCTCGCTGGCCAAGATCATGGTGGCCGTCTTCACCATCGGCATCATCGGCTTCCTGCTTGATCGCCTGATGTACGCCATCCAGTCGCTCTTCACCTTCAGCTCGAACCGGTGATCGACATGAGCATTCTGAAATTCGACAACGTCAGCAAAAGCTTCGGTGAGGGCACAGCCCGCACCGAGGTCCTGAAAAACATCAATCTCGAAGTCGAGGAAGGCGAATTCCTGGTTCTGCTGGGCTTCTCCGGCACCGGCAAAACCACGCTGATCAACCTGATGGCAGGCCTCGAACAGCCTTCTGCCGGCACCGCGACCTTCAAGGGTCAACCGATCACTGGCCCCGGCCCGGAACGCGGTGTCATCTTCCAGAGCTACTCGCTCATGCCCTGGCTTACGGTCAACGGCAACGTCTCCCTGGCGCTCGACTCGGTCTTCCCGAACATGCCCAAGGCAGAGAAAGCCGAAAAGGTTGCCCATTACGTCGACATGGTCGGCCTGTCACACGCCACCGCACGTCGCCCCGCCGAACTGTCGGGCGGTATGCGCCAGCGCGTGAACGTCGCCCGCGCACTCGCCATGAACCCCGAGGTTCTGCTGCTGGACGAGCCGCTCTCGGCGCTTGACGCCCTGACCCGCGCCAATCTCGCGGACGAGATCGAAGCGATCTGGCAGGCCGACAAGAAAACCTGCGTTCTCATCACCAATGACGTGGACGAGGCCATCATCCTTGCCGACCGCATCATCGCCCTGAACCCGGACGGCACCCTGGGCGAAGAGTTCCGCGTGTCCATTCCCCGCCCGCGCGACCGGATGGAAATGAACCACCACGACGGCTTCAAGCAACTGCGCGCCGACATCACCAAGTACCTGATGGACGTGGGGATCGAGGCCAAGGCCGACGTGACCAAGGAACTGCCCAATGTCACCGCCATCCACAACCTTCCCAAGGCCCAGGCCGACGTGAAGGCCAAGGAAAGCACGCGGACCGACAAGTACCTCGAGTTCTCGAAACTGCACAAGATCTACCCGACCCCGAAGGGCCCGCTGACCGTTGTCGAAGACTTCGATCTCAAGCTCGAAAAAGGCGAGTTCATCTCGCTGATCGGTCACTCGGGTTGCGGCAAATCGACGGTTCTCACGATGGCCGCCGGATTGAACGAGATTTCCAAAGGCGTGATCAATCTTGATGGTCGCGGCGTTGTCGGGGCTGATCCGGAACGTGCGGTTGTCTTCCAGTCGCCTAACCTCTTTCCCTGGCTCACCGCCAAGGAAAACGTGGCGATTGGCGTCGACAAGGTCTATCCCCGCGCCAGCCAGGCAGAGCGTCAGGACGTGGTAGAATACTACCTCGAACGCGTTGGCTTGGGTGACGCAATGGACCGCCCCGCGCACTCCATGTCGAACGGCATGAAGCAACGTGTCGGCATCGCCCGCGCCTTTGCCCTTTCCCCCAAACTGCTCTTGCTGGACGAACCCTTCGGCATGCTCGACAGCCTCACCCGCTGGGAGTTGCAGGAAGTTCTGATGGAAGTCTGGGACCGCACCAAGGTAACCGCGATCTGCGTCACGCACGACGTCGACGAAGCCATCCTTCTGGCTGACCGCGTTGTCATGATGACCAACGGCCCGCAGGCCACGATCGGCAAGATCGTCGATGTTGACCTGCCGCGTCCGCGCAGCCGCAAGGCCCTACTGCAACACCCCGACTACTACGAATTCCGCCAGGAAGTGCTCGACTTCCTCGAGGAATATGAACACGGCGCCAAGCCCAAGCCAAAGGCCGAAAGCAAAGCTATCGCAGCGGAGTAAGACACATGGAAGAAACCCAGATCGCATTGGTCCAGGACAGCTTCAAAAAGGTCGCCCCGATCACAGCACAAGCAGCAGAGATTTTCTATGCGCGCCTGTTCGAGATCGCCCCGAATGTGAAGCCCTATTTCACGGGTGACATAGACGAACAGGGCATGAAGCTGATGACCACCCTTGGCGTGGTCGTGAATGGCCTGCGCGATCTGGACAAGATCGTCCCCGTTGCCGAGCAACTGGCGATCAAACATGTCGAATACGGTGTGAAAGCTGAAGACTATGAACCCGTGGGAGCAGCGTTGCTCTACACGCTCAAAACCGGGCTGGGCGACGATTTCGACGCTGAAACCGAAGCCGCCTGGACAACCGCCTACACGACCCTTGCAGGCGTGATGACAAGTGCCGCCTACAAGACGGCAGCGGAGTAATCATGAAAAAGAAACTGATCATCATTGGTGCTGGCATGGCCTCGGGCCGTGCACTGGAGCACCTTCTCGAACAGGCACCTGACGCCTACGACGTCACCCTGTTCAACGCGGAACCGCGCGGCAACTACAACCGCATAATGCTGTCGCCCGTCCTCTCCGGCGAGAAGACCTTCGAAGAGATCGTCACCCATACCGCCGAGTGGTACGAGGAAAACGGCGTCACCTGCCGGTTCGGCGAGCGTATCGTGTCGATCGACCGTCAGGCAAAGACCGTCACCGCGGAAAACGGCGACGTACTGGCCTATGACAAGCTGATGTTCGGCACCGGCTCGAACCCGTTCATCATCCCGCTTCCCGGACATGATCTCGACGGGGTCATCGCCTACCGCGATCTGGAAGACACCAACCGCATGATCGCCCTTTCCGAGCAGCCCGGCGCCCGCGCCGTGGTGATCGGCGGCGGCCTTCTCGGGCTTGAAGCCGCCGCCGGTCTGAAAGCGCGCGGGGTCGAGGTCACTGTCGTGCACATCATGGGCCACCTGATGGAGCGCCAACTGGACGAAGCCGCCGGATACCTGCTGCGCAAGGCGCTGGTCGACAAGGGCATCACCGTGATGTGCTCGGCCAACTCCAAGGAAATCCTTGGCGAGGATGGCAAGGTCAAGGCGTTGCTGCTGGATGACGGCACCGAATTGCCCTGTGACCTTCTGGTCATGGCCGTAGGCATCCGCCCCAATGTCGCGCTGGCCCAGGCGGTCGGTCTGGACACGGACAAGGGTATCCTCGTCAACGACCAGATGGTCACCTCTGATCCCGACATCCTCGCTGTTGGGGAATGCGTGGAGCACAACGGTGCCATCTTCGGCCTCGTCGCCCCGCTCTATGATCAGGCCAAGGTCATCGCCAAGACCCTCATGCAGGAAGACGCCGCCTTCGTGAACAAGGAGGTCTCCACCAAGCTCAAGGTAACGGGATGTGACCTCTTCAGCGCAGGCGACTTTGCCGATGCCGAAGGCCGCGAAGACATCGTCTTCCGTGATCCCGCCCGCGGTGTCTACAAGCGCTTGGTCCTTGAAAACGACCGGCTGATCGGTGCCGTGATGTACGGCGACACCGCTGACGGCAGCTGGTTCTTCGGTCTCATCAAGGATGGCACCGATGTTTCGGACATGCGTGACACCCTGATCTTTGGCCCTGCCTACCAAGGGGGAGCCGCCGTGGACCCTATGGCGGCCGTTGCAGCCTTACCGGCTGACGCAGAAATCTGCGGCTGCAACGGCGTATGCAAAGGTCAGATCGTTGACGCCATCAATGGCGGTGCCACCACCCTCGAAGACGTTCGTGCCCAAACCAAGGCCAGCGGATCTTGCGGCACCTGCACCGGTCTCGTGGAACAGGTGCTTGCCTCCACGCTTGGCGATGATTTCGTTATCCCCGCGGCTCAATCCGTCTGCGGCTGCACCGATCTCAGCCACGAAGATGTGCGCCGCCTGATCAAGTCGCAGGAACTCAAGTCGCAGGCCGCGGTCTGGCAGGAACTGGGCTGGTCCACGCCCAATGGCTGTCATGTCTGCCGTCCGGCGATCAATTACTACCTGCTCGCCGACTGGCCCGTGGAATACCAGGACGATCCGCAATCGCGCTTCGTGAACGAACGCAACCACGCCAACATCCAGAAAGACGGCACCTATTCCGTTGTGCCCCGCATGTGGGGCGGCGTCACCACGCCGGACGAACTGCGTGCCATTGCCGATGCTGCGGACAAGTATAACGTGCCAACGGTCAAGGTAACGGGTGGCCAGCGCATCGACCTTCTCGGCGTGCGCAAAGAAGACCTCCCGGCAATCTGGTATGACCTCAACCAGGCGGGCATGGTTTCGGGACACGCCTACTCCAAGGGCCTTCGTACCGTGAAAACCTGCGTCGGAACCGACCATTGTCGCGTCGCCACGCAGGATTCCACCGGCCTCGGCATTAAGCTGGAAAAGGAACTCTGGGGGTCCTGGACACCGCACAAACTCAAGCTCGGCGTCTCCGGCTGCCCGCGCAACTGCGCCGAAGCCACCTGCAAGGACATCGGCGTCATCTGCGTCGACTCGGGCTACGAAATCTCTGTGGCTGGCGCGGCCGGCATGGAGGTCAAGGAAACCGAGGCTCTGACCAAGGTCGACACCGAGGAAGAAGCGATCGAGATCATCACGGCCTTTACCCAACTCTACCGCGAGCAGGCCAAGTACCTCGACCGCGTGTTCAAATGGGTCGCCAAGGTCGGCCTTGATTGGTGCAAGGAACAGGTGGTTGACGACCTCGAGAACCGCAAGGCGCTCATCGCCCGCTTCGAACTCTCGCAAAGCGTCTATCGCACCGACCCATGGGCCGAACACGCACAACCCCAAAAGGCCGCGACCTATGCGCCGCTGGCTGATCTGACACTGGAGGCCGCAGAATGACCTGGCTCGACATCGGAAGCATCAACGACATCCCCGAACGCGGTGCCCGCATCGTGAAAACCAAGGTTGGCTGCGTCGCCGTGTTCCGGACAGCAGAAAACGAAGTCTTTGCAACAGCGGACCGCTGCCCCCACAAGGGCGGCCCGCTTTCCGAGGGCATCGTCCACGACCGCAAGGTCACCTGCCCACTGCACAACTGGGTCTTCAGCCTTGAAACCGGCGAAGCACAGGGTGCGGACGAAGGCCAGATCGACACCTACGCTGCCCGCGTTGTTGACGGTCGTATCCTTCTGGACGTTTCGCAACTGTCCAACCGGGCCGCCGCATGATGGACGGTGCAGACTTTCCCGCCGCCGTTTCGGACATTACTGCTGGCACAACGGTCTGCACCACCTGCCCCTATTGTGGCGTGGGTTGCGGGGTTCTGGCATCCCGATCCGATGCCGGCGACCCCAAGATCAAGGGCGACCCTGCACACCCTGCCAATCTGGGCCGTCTCTGCTCAAAGGGCTCGGCTCTCGGAGAGACTCTGTCACCCGACGGCCGTCTCCTTGCACCGCAAGTGGATGGGCAAAGCACCGACTGGGACAGCGCGCTTGATCTTGTCGCCCACCGGTTCAAGGACACCATCGCCAAACACGGTCCCGACAGCGTCGCGTTCTACGTCTCCGGACAACTCCTGACCGAAGACTACTATGTCGCCAACAAGCTGATGAAAGGCTTCATCGGTTCGGCGAACATCGACACCAATTCACGTCTCTGCATGGCCTCGACAGTTGCTGGCCACAAACGCGCCTTCGGCACCGATACCGTTCCCGGCATCTATGAAGATCTCGAACAGGCCGACCTGATCACGCTTGTCGGGTCCAACCTCGCCTGGTGTCACCCGGTGCTCTATCAACGCATTGTCGCCGCCAAAAAGGCGCGCCCATCGATGAAGGTCATCAACATCGACCCACGTCGCACCGCAACCTGCGACATCGCCGATCTGCACCTTCCCATCACCCCCGGCACCGATGTCGCGCTCTTCAATCACCTGCTGTCTGAAATCCACCAGCAAGGCGCCCTCGACAGCGAATTCATTGCCAACCACGTCACCGGTTTCGAAGACGCTCTCAACGCCGCAAGTTCGGATTCCGTATCGGTCACTGGCCTGCGTCACGAAGACATCACGCGCTTCCTGAGCCTTTGGATCGGTTCCGAAAAAACCGTTACGATCTTCAGCCAGGGCGTAAACCAGTCTTCGCAGGGGACCGACAAGGTCAACGCGATCCTGAACTGCCACCTGGCCACCGGCCGCATCGGCAAGCCCGGCATGGGACCGTTCAGCGTAACCGGCCAGCCCAACGCCATGGGCGGGCGCGAAGTGGGCGGTCTGGCCAACATGCTTGCCTGCCACCTCGACATTGAAAACCCGGCCCATCGCATGACCGTGCGTGATTTCTGGGATGCCCCCGCCATGCCTGAGGCCGCAGGTCTGAAAGCTGTCGATCTCTTCGAAGCCGTCGGGCGCGGAGACATCAAGGCGCTTTGGGTCATGTGCACCAACCCCGCGGTGTCCATGCCCGATGCCGATGCCGTGCGCGATGCCATCGACGGATGCGATTTCGTCGTGGTTTCCGACCTCTCGAACACAACCGACACCGCCCGCCTTGCCGATGTGGTGCTTCCCGCGACCGGCTGGGGGGAAAAGGATGGCACCGTCACAAATTCGGAACGCATGATCTCGCGCCAGCGCCCGATCACCGCGCCGGTCGGAGACTCCCGCCACGACTGGGACATCATCAGCGACGTGGCCCGCCGCATGGGGTGGGCGGATGCCTTCGCCTACGAAACCCCGGCAGAAATTTTCCGCGAATACGCGGCGCTTTCCGGTCTGGCCGCTGGCCACGGACGTGATTTTGATATCTCGGGACTAAGCGATCTGAGCGACAAAGACTACGCGCTGTTCGCGCCTACGCGCTGGCCCATCCCCACCAAAGACAGCCAAAGCACGCGTATGTTCAGGGACGGCAAGTTCTTCACCCCCTCCGGACGCGCCAACATGCTGGCGGTCTCGCAATCCGAGGCTGCTCCCGAAACCCCCGACACCTTCCGTCTCAACACAGGCCGCATCCGCGACCAGTGGCACACCATGACCCGCACGGCCAAGTCGCCGCGCCTGAACAGCCACATGGGCGAACCCTTCCTCGAGGTACATCCACAAGACGCGGTGGCCATCGGCCTGACGCCAGCCTCGCTCGCCCGTGCCTCTTCCCCCCAGGGTTCGGCCATCCTGCGTGTGCTGGTCACGGACCGCGTACAACAGGGCAGCGTTTTCGCACCGATCCACTGGACGTCGGAATACACCGGCAACGGACGCATCAGCAGCCTCGTGAACAACCAGACCGATGCCATCTCGGGCCAGCCCGATTCCAAGGCGGCGCGCGTGGAAATCGAACCGCTGAACCCGGCCTGGTATGGGTTCGCAATCTCGGCGCAGTCGATCGACCCCGACACCACCTACTGGGCCAAAGCCCGCCATTCCGGCGGCTGGCGCACGGAACTGGCCGACAACACCATCCCCGACGACTGGGAGGCCTATGCGCGATCCCTGTTCGCCGCCACGGATGCCGAAGTCTCCAGCGTGATCGACCCGAACAAGGGCACGGCCCGCGTCGCCGTCCATCAGGATGGCCAACTGGTCGGCGCCCTTTTCGCGTCGCCAACCCCGGTCTCCGTGGCGCGCAGCTGGGTTTCCGGCCGATTGGGTGATGCGGACACCGCCGTCCTTGCAGGGTTCCCCGGTGCCGATCAGCCCGACCCCGGGGCAACCGTCTGCGCCTGTTTCAACGTCGGCATCAACACCATCACCGAGGCCATCACCGCGCAGAACCTGATGACGGTCGAACAGATTGGTATCGCTTTGGAAGCAGGGTCGAATTGCGGCTCCTGCCGCCCAGAACTTGCGGCCATTCTACAGGCGGCACACGCCAAGATCGCCGCGGAATAAAACACGCCCCGCCCTTTGGCTGGGCTTGTCATCACGCCACACGGTTGCCCTTGCTCCAGACCGCACGCAGCGCCGGAACGCCCTCGGTCAGCCGGAAGCGGATCAAGTCCCCCTGCATCCCGACTTCCAGACGCCCCCGATCATGCAATTCGGTCATCTTCGCGGGCGTCGCCGTCACCGTCGCCAGCCCCTTGGCCATATCGCCCCAATGCTGCCCCAGCTGAACCGCGCTCAACAAAAGCGAGGCAGGCACATAGTCCGACGAAATAATGTCGAGCAGGTCGAGGTCTGCCAGATCAATCGCCGCCACGTTCCCCGAATGCGAACCGCCCCGCACAAGGTTGGGTCCACCCATGATATTGGCGATCTGGTTCTCGCGACATGCTTTCGCCGCCTCAACCGTGGTCGGGAACTCTGCCAAATGGATGCCATAGCTTGCTGAAACCGCCACCTGCTCCGAGGTGGTGTCATCATGGCTTGCCAGGACCGCGCCAAACCGCTTGGCTGCATCCACCGTCGCCTTCTCGTGTTTTTCGCCAAGCGTCTCGCGCAGACCGAACAGGAAATCGCAATACTCTGAAAACCCGTCAGCAGGCATCGCGTATTTACCACGAATGTAGGATTCGAACTTGGACATGTCCGTGAACTGACGCTGCCCCGGCGTGTGGTCCATCAGGCTCACAATGCCAACACGATCCTCAGGCCCAAACTCTGCCAGCTCTTCGACCAAAGTCTCCGAACAGGTCTCGGCCCGCAGATGCAGATGGTGGCTGATCTTCAACCCGCCATGTTCGCGCATCGACAGGATCTCGCTCGCCATCTGGCGCGCGTACTTGCCGTACTTCTTGTTCGGATCGGAAATGATCGACCCAACCCGGATAGCATCGAACACTGTGGTGATACCGACACTGGCCAGCTCCGCATCATGTGCGACGATCGCGGCCTGATGTGGCCAGTCAACCTTGGGGCGCGGGTGAATATGGCGCTCGAGGTTGTCGGTATGCAGTTCGATAAGACCGGGTGCGATGAAATCGCCTTCGCAGTCTTCCGCGCCGGCGGGCACCGCAGTGCCGCTATCGACCGCAGCAATCATGCCGTCCTTAACAACAATACTGCCCCGTATGGTCTCATCAGGCAGAACCAAAGTGGCATTGGCGAGGATCATGTCTTGTGTCATCAGGATGTTACGCTGTTTTGGCAGTGGCGGGTAAACAATGGAGGCCCCGGTGCACGATAAGCCGCAATTTAGCAGATACGCTATCTATTACACGCCCCCCAATGGCGCGCTTGCCACTTTTGGCGCGCAATGGTTGGGCTGGGACATTGAAACGGGTTGCGCCGTGCCGCATCCCGAGATTGCCGGGCTGCCCGCCCCAATCTCCGAGATAACGGCCACGCCGCGCAAATATGGTCTTCACGGGACGATCAAACCCCCATTCAGACTGGCCGAAGGCACGACCGAAGACGGGCTCAAGGCGGCGTTCTCCGACCTCGCCGCGCAATTGCCAGCCGTGTCTCTTGACGGCCTTGAACTCACGCGCCTCGGCGGTTTCCTGGCGCTGACGATCAAGGGCGATCAAACCCCGCTGGCCAATCTCGCGGGGTCCGTGGTGCAACAGCTTGACGCCTTCCGCGCAAGCCCGTCCGAGGCCGAACTTGAACGCCGCCGCAAGGCCAACCTCTCGCCCCGACAGGAAGACCTCCTGATGCAATGGGGCTATCCTTACGTGATGGACGAATTCCGCTTTCACATCACCCTCACCGGCCGTTTGGGACGCAAGGATGCCGAGACGACAAAAGCCATCCTTGCCCCCCATGTCGCGGCTTGTCTGCCCACGCCCTTCACGGTTGGCGATCTCACGCTGGTTGGCGAAGACGAGAATGGGATGTTTCACGAAATCCACCGCTACACCCTCTCCGGGTAAAGCGCAGCAAGGATGGTGGCGACGGTATCTTCCAGAGCGCCATCATTCCAAACCTCGATCACGTCGTCCCCTTCGGGACGGTTGAGCCCTGCCCTCTCAAGACGACGCGCGATGTCTTCCGCGCTCTCTCTGCCGCGTGCGCCAAGCCGCGCGGCAAGCGTTTCGGGCGACGCGATCAAGGACAATACACGGAACCCTTCAAACGTCTCCCGCGCGCTGTCCAGAACGGCGCGTGACAGGTTCACGAGCGCGACACTGCCATCCGGCTTGCCCTCAACTTCGCGGCGCGGGATGCCATAGGACAGGCCATGCGCATCCCACCACAGACAGAAAGCGCCAGAGGCCACTCGGCGGTCAAACTCTTCCCGGCTGACACCGTCAAAGTCTTCACCGCCGGCCTGGCTTGGTCGCGTGATCACGCGGCGCACTAAGGACACTCCGGGCACGGCGTTGGCCACGGCTTCCATCACCGTGTCCTTGCCCACCCCGGAAGGGCCGACCACCGCTATCAGGCGCGCCGTCATCAGGCGGCCTGCGGCGTATAGACCGACACGTCGATCTCGCGGTCGCACACACGGTCACGTGCGGCTTCGTCGTGGAAGATACCAACGATCGCAGCCCCCCGCGCCTTGGCTTCCTCAATCAGCGTCAGAACAGTTTCGCGATTGGCCGCATCAAGGCTCGCCGTGGGCTCGTCCAAAAGCATCGCGGGATATTCGTGCGCGAACCCGCGTGCGATGTTCACCCGCTGCTGTTCCCCACCGGAAAACGACGTCGGGCTCAACGACCACAGGCGTTCGGGGATACGCAAACGGCTCAGAAGGTCACGCGCCCGCGCTCTTGCAGCATCCCCATCCACGCCCACCGCCAAAAGCGGCTCGGCCACCACATCAATGGTCGCCACGCGCGGCACCACCCGCAGAAACTGGCTGACATAACCAAGCGTTTCGCGCCGCAATTGCAGGATCTCTCGCGGCTCGGCCTTGGTGACGTCCACACCATCCACAAGGATGCTGCCCGACGCCGCCAGATAGTTCCCATAGATCATCCGCATCAGGGTCGACTTGCCGGCCCCCGAAGCCCCCGTCAGCGCCACGCATTGCCCGCGTGCCACACTAAGGTTTGCCCCCTGCATCACCGGGATCACCACACCGCCCTGATTGTGCAGGGTGAACGTTTTGGAAAGATTGGTAATTTCAATCATGATCTCACCCTCAGACTTGCAGAACCGAGCTGACAAGCAGCTGTGTATAGGCGTGTTGCGGATCATCCAGAACCTGATCAGTCAGGCCGGTTTCAACCACGTGACCGTCCTTCATCACCATCAACCTGTCCGCAAGAAGACGCACAACCGCCAGATCGTGGGTCACGATAATCGCGCTCAGCCCCATTTCGCGCACCAACCCGCGTAAAAGATCCAAGAGGCGCGCCTGCACGGAAACATCCAGTCCGCCGGTCGGCTCGTCCATGAACACAAGACGCGGCCCCGTCACAAGGTTGCGGGCAATCTGCAACCGCTGCTGCATCCCGCCCGAGAACTGTGTCGGGCGGTCATCGACACGGCTTTCGTTGATCTCGACCCGCCCCAGCCAGTCGATCGCCTGGTCCCGGATATCGCCATAGTGACGTGCCCCAACCGCCATAAGCCGCTCGCCCACGTTGCCACCGGCGGACACGTTCATGCGTAGGCCGTCGCGTGCATGTTGATGCACAAAGGCCCAATCGGTGCGCGACAGCATCCGCCGCTCCGGCTCGGACATGGTGACAGTGTCTTTCATGCCCTCACTGCGGGTCTCGAACAAAACCTCGCCGCGATCCGGCGCGAGATGCCCCGCCAGACAGTTAAGCAGGGTCGACTTGCCTGACCCGCTCTCGCCCACGATGCCCATGACTTCGCCGGGATAGAGATCAAAGCTCACATCGGTGCAGCCAATCCGCCCGCCATAGAACTTTGCGATATTCTGAACCTTGAGCAGCGGTGTCATGCTGCGTCCTCCTCAAAGGCTGTACCTTTTGCGCCCACGAACCCGGCCTTGCGGCGCGAACAGCAGTAATCCGTGTCAGAGCAGACAAACATGCGCCCGCCCGCGTCATCCATGATCACTTCGTCAAGATAGCTGTCCTCAGCCCCACACAGATCACAGGCCGCATCGGCCTTGGTGGCTTCGAAGGGATAGTCATCGAAATCAAGGCTGACGACTTGCGTATAGGGCGGCACCGCATAGATGCGCTGCTCCCGCCCCGCGCCGAACAGCTGAATGGCCGCCATTTCCATCTTTGGATTGTCAAACTTCGGGATGGGCGACGGGTCCATCACGTAACGCCCCTCCACTTTCACCGGATAGGCATAAGAAGTCGCAATCGCGCCGTGGCGGCTGATGTCCTCGTAAAGCTTCACATGCATCAGCCCATATTCCTCAAGGCTGTGCATCTTGCGGGTCTCCACCTCGGACGGCTCAAGAAACCGCAAGGGTTCCGGGATCGGCACCTGGTACACGAGGATCTGGTCTTCGCGCAGCGGCTCTTCCGGAATGCGGTGACGGGTCTGGATCACGCTTGCCTCGGCCGTTTCCTCGGTCGTCGCAACTCCGGCGGTCTTTTCAAAGAACTTGCGGATCGAAACGGCATTCGTCGTGTCATCGGCCCCCTGATCAATCACCTTCATCGTATCATCGGGCGTCAGTGTTGCCGCCGACACCTGCACGCCGCCCGTTCCCCATCCATAGGGCATCGGCATCTCGCGGCTGGCAAACGGCACCTGATAGCCGGGAATGGCCAACCCCTTGAGGATGGCGCGACGGATCATCCGCTTGGTCTGCTCATCCAGATAGGCAAAGTTATAGTCGCTCATTCCGCAGCCTCCTGTACTTCGCCCATCGCCTCGCGACGCAGCTTGCGGATCAGTTCAAGTTCAGACTGGAAATCCACGTAGTGTGGCAGCTTGATGTGCTCGAGAAAGCCCGTCGCCTGGATATTGTCCGAGTGATACAGAACGAACTCTTCGTCCTGCGCGGGCGCGCCCATATTGTCCTCGCCCAACTCTTTCCAGCGAAGCGCCCGGTCAACCAGGGCCATCGAAATCGACTTGCGCTCGGACTGGCCGAACACAAGCCCATAGCCGCGCGTGAATTGCGGCGGCTCGGTCTTGGAGCCGGCAAACTGGTTCACCGTCTCGCATTCCGTGACCTCGATCTCGCCGATGTCGATGGCAAAGCCCAACTCGGGAATATCCATCTCGACCTCGACCTTGCCGATGCGCAATTCGCCGACAAAGGCGTGGTTGCGGGCATAGCCACGCTGGGTCGAATAGGCCATGCCCAGCACAAACCCCTCGTCCCCACGCGTCAGCGACTGAAGGCGCAAGGCGCGATCAGCCGGCAGCTCCAGCGGTTCACGGGTCAGGTCGCCCGGCACGTCATCGTTTTCGTCTTCGGTCTGGATCAGGCCTTCGCGGTTCAGGAACCCGGTGATATGCGGCGTCGGTTCCGTACGCGCCTGACCCTGCGGCGCTTCGGGCACCTCGCCTTCCGCCGCCAATGCAAAATCCAAAAGACGGTGGGTATAGTCGAAGGTCGGCCCAAGAACCTGCCCCCCCGGCGCGTCCTTGAAAGTCGCGGAGATCCGGCGATCACAGGCCATGTCGGCGGTATCAATCGGATTGGAATAGCCAAACCGCGGCAGGGTCGTGCGATAGGCCCGGATCAGGAAAATCGCCTCGATCATGTCCCCACGCGCCTGCTTGATCGCAAGGGCCGCAAGATCGGGATCATACAACGACCCTTCCGCCATCACGCGGTTCACGGCCAACGCCAGCTGCTCGCGGATCTGGGCAATCGAAAGCTCCGCCACATCCAGACTGCCACGGCGTTCCTCGGCCAGCCAGGCATGCGCATTGTCAATGGCGCGCTCGCCACCTTTCACGGCAACATACATCAGGCAACCACCTTTGTTGTGCGGGGCAGCGCGGCAACGCGGCTGCCTTCGGTAAAGTAGAAATCAAGCCCCAGCGGAAACAGCATCGCATTCTTCTGGAACACGGCCACGTCGGGCAAAGACAGCGTGGCTGTCTCCTTGATGCCCGGCCCGCTCAGCGTCGCGCCTTTGGCCTCCAAAGTCTCCATCTCGACAATCAGGGTGGCCGAGCGGTCCGGATATTCCGGCGTGCCGATTGCAAACCGGTCCAGCACACCCAGATCGTCCCAGCGCCCAACCGCGAACATCGCCCGTTCCGGCGCCACAACCGGCGCGCCGACGTGGAAGGAAATCCAGTCACGTACTGCCGCGCAATCCACGGCACCACACAGGGCAACGGGCGTTTCGGGATCACACAACGTGAGGATCAGAACCCCCGCCGCCACGGACAGCGGCGCGGGCGGCACGGCTCCCGCCAAATCCTCGATCGTGCCCGGCCGTGCCATCACGTTCATCAGCACGCGAAAAGCATGGGCCGAATCCACCGGCGCATTGGCAAAGCCGCCTTTCAGTACATCGGCGTTCATCAGTCTTCCCCCCGTACCATCGTGAAGAAATCAACCTTGGTGGCCGCGGCCTTGGCTGCGCGCGTTTCCCTGGCGTCCAGCATGGCTTTCTCCAGAGGCTCCAGCACCGTCGCCTTCACGACGTCCGCCTTGTCCCCCTGCATCAACGCATCCACCAACGCGGCAAGCTTCGCCTTGTCCTTGTCACGGCCCTGCACATAGCCATGCCCAACCTCGCCACTGGCAAGCTGCAGCGAACACCGGGTCACGGTCATTTCTCCGAGATTGAAGGGCGCCCCGGTCCCACCGGTACGCCCGCGCACCATGGTCGCGCCGATTTCCGGCGCACGAAGCCAATTGAATTCCGGCGCAAAGGATTGCGCATCCCACAACACCCTGAGCCGTTCAGCAGGCGCTTTGGCCAAGAGGCTCATCCATGCGCGACGATTTGTTTCTGCGGCCATCTAGACACCTTGTCGATTTGTCTATTTTCCTATACAACTAGACAAATACTAACCCTAGAGCGATGAGTCGCACAATCCCGGCATCCGTGAAACTTTGATGACATGAACCGTTTCCAGAAAAAGACACCCGTATGGGAATCCATTTCCCGCAGCCTCACCGCCGACATCGCCGAAGGCCGCTATGGACCCGGCGATAAGCTTCCAACCGAGGCCGAGCTTTCCTCGCGCTTTGGCGTAAACCGTCACACCGTGCGCCATGCGCTGAAGGACATGGCCGAATCCGGCCTTGTGCATTCCCGACGTGGGTCTGGCGTCTTCGTGGCGCAAACCCCCACCGACTATCCCATCGGCAAACGGGTGCGCTTTCACCGCAACCTCCAGCAGTCAGGCCGCCTGCCCTCCAAACAGACGCTCTCGGTCGAGACACGCGCCGCCGATCTGCGCGAGGCAGAGGCCCTGCAACTGAACAAGGGCGATCCGGTTCATGTCTACGAAGGCCTGTCCCTTGCGGACGGCCAGCCGATCTGCGTCTTCAAAAGCGCCTTCCCCGCCGATCGCTTCCCCGAAATGCTCGATCACATCACCTTTTCGAACTCGGTCACGGCGGCACTGAACGCCTGTGGCATCCTCGACTACACTCGCATCTCCACCCGCCTGACTGCGAAGCGGGCAACCGCAACCCAGGCGCTGCACCTGCGCATTCAAGAAGGTGATCCGATCTTGCGCACCGTCGGCATCAACGTCGATCCCGATGGAAACCCGATTGAATACGGTGTCTCGTGGTTCGCCGGAGACCGGGTAACCCTGACCCTTGCAGAGGCGGATGCGCCATAAAACATTGGGCGTCCTGTCACGTAGGCGACATACTAGACAGCTAGACATATCGAAAACCTCGGAAATGAGCAGATCGATGCCCAGACGCCCCCTCTCCCTTCGCCTCAAAGGCGCTACTGTCCTGCGCGACGGCGAAATGCAAAAGCGGTCCCTCGTGATCCAACAGGGTCGCATTTCCAAAGGCCCGCTCCCCGAAGTTGACCTCACGGGCTACCTGCTGCTGCCCGGTATCATCGACATGCACGGCGATGCGTTTGAACGCCATATCGCACCGCGCCCATCGGCGCCGTTCCCTCTGGAAACCGGCCTGCGCGCCACCGATCGTGACGCGGCAGTCAACGGGGTCACCACCGCCTGGCTCGCCCAAAGCTGGAGCTGGGAAGGCGGCCATCGCGGCCCAGACTTTGCCGAGAAACTACTGACCGGTCTCGACCACTATCGCAGCCACGCCCTCAGCGACCTGCGAATCCAGATCCGCTGCGAAACCCACACCGTTGACACGGCCGAGCGGCTCTTGTCGGCTGTCGAACGGCACAAGATCGACTACGTTGTCTTCAACAACCACCTCGACGAAGCCCTGCACCTCGCCCGCCTGCGCCCCGAGGAAATCACCCTCTGGGCCAAAAAGGCGGGCCGCACCCCCAAAGAACACATGGCGCTTGTCCATGCTGCGCAGGAGCAAACCTCGCGGGTTCCGCGCTACCTGTGCAAACTTGCCGAACGCTTCGATCAGTTGGGGGTCCGCTACGGATCGCATGACGATCCCGACGGCGACACCCGCGAGCGCTTCTCGATGATCGGCGCCAAGATCTGCGAATTCCCCACAGCCCGCCCTGCGGCTGCCTTGGCCAAGGCCGTGGGCGATCACGTTGTCATGGGCGCGCCAAACATCGTGCGCGGCGGGTCCCAGTCGGGCAACATCGCGGCCTCGGACCTGGTCGAGGCCCGCCTCTGCGATGCGCTGGTGTCCGACTACTACTATCCGGCGCTGGCCCAGTCGGCATTCCGCCTCGTCGACGACGGCATCATGACCCTGCCCAAGGCGTGGAAGATGATTTCCGAAACCCCGGCCCGCATCATGGGTCTGGCGGATCGCGGTCATTTCGATTTCGGGCGTCGCGCCGACGTTGCCATCGTCAACGCCAAGACCCGCGCAATCGAAGGCACCATTTCCGGGGGGCGTATCACCCACCTGGTGGGCGAAGCCGCGCACCGGTTCTTCTATTCAAGCGCGTCGATGCAACTGGCCGCAGAATGAAAAAGTAGGGCGCCAACCGGCGCCCTTGTCATTCGTATTTCTCAAGAAAAGCATCCGCGTCCAGATTGCGGAAATCTTCAAGCGCATCCCTGATACTGTCGTGATCCCAATCCCACCACGCAAGCGCCATCAGGCGCTCGGCGATTGGCGCTGGCTGACGGAGGCGCAGCACCTTCGCAGGCATCCCCGCTACAATCGTATAGGGTGCAACGTCCTTGGTCACCACGGCACCCGCGGCAACAACCGCACCATGCCCCACCGTAACCTCGGGCTTGATCTGCGCGTTGTGGCCGATCCAGGTGTCATGCCCCACGACCGCCAACCGTGATCGGCGGTGTTCAAAGAACGCCGCATCGGGTTCGGCATCGGGCCAGTAGTCCGACGACCGGTACATGAAGTGATGAAGGCTCGCCCGCTCAAGCGGATGGTCTGTCGCCCCGATCCGCACACCGCTTGCGATATTGGCGAACTTGCCAATCTGAGCATTTGCCACGTCGCAGTTGCGGTCACAGTAGGAGTAGTCGCCAAAGACCGAATGCTGCACCCGCGTGCCACTGTTGATCCAAGTATAGGCCCCGAAATCGCTGTCGACGACAATACAGCCATCTGCAATCACGGGACCATCGGCTTTCAACGGATTATGCATCAGCGGCCACTTTCATCGCCAGCGATCAGACGTCGACGCAGCCAGCCCGAGAACCAGTCCATCAGCATCACCATCAGGATGATCAGCACGATATAGTAGCTCACCTCTTCCCAGTCCTTCTGGGTAATCATCGCCTGCGTCAGCATCAGACCGATACCACCGCCCGTGATCGCACCAATGATGGTCGCGCTACGGGTGTTGGATTCGAGATAATACAGGATCTGGCTCAAAAGCACCGGCGTCACCTGCGGGATCACGCCAAAGCGATACCGCTGGATCGGGTTCGCCCCTGTCGACTGGATACCTTCGATCTGCTTCTTGTCCACGTTCTCCAAAGCCTCAGAGAACATCTTGCCGAAACTGCCGGTGTCGGTGATCAGGATCGCCAAGGCACCGGTAAGCGGCCCCGGCCCGAACGCCCGCGCCAACACGATGGTCCAGATCAACGCATCCACGCCGCGGAAGAAGTCAAAGAAACGACGGGTCACCTGACGCACCGTAACCAGTGGCGAAAAGTTCTTTGCCGCCAGAAACGCCAGCGGCAGGGCGACAATCGCGGCCCCCATGGTGCCAAGGAAGGCCATCAGGATCGTTTCAAAGATCGCCCAGACCACCTCTTGGTGACGCCACATCTTGTTGGTCCAGATGTCATTGAAAATCGCACCGGCCTCACCGTCAAAGGCGCGCGCCATGACCTCGCCAACGCCCATGCCGTGATAGGGGCTGTCGAGGGTAAAGAAGAACAGCTCCCAACCGGTGAAATAGCGGAACACCTCGGTCCGGTTCCGAGTCACGGTCAGGCGGCCCGCGTCCGTCGTGATCGCCAGACGGTTCTTCGACAGGTTGATCCACTCCGGAACCTCATCCGTCGGCAACTGCGCCTGAACGCCCTTCCGCCGATCCGGCTGTGCGGTGATCACCCCATAGCCCGGAATGTCGAAAGACACGAGATTCTCAGCACCGAAGGTCACCAGGTACCCGCCCTCAAGGTCAATCACCGTATCGCGACCCAGGTCCACCCATTCGGGCGAGGTGCCCGGTGCATAGGTGCCCTTGCGCTCGCCTTCGATGGCGATGACCACGTCACCCGAACGGTTGTCGCGGGTCACATGCGTCTTGTAGCTATAGCTGTCCGCCACCAGAGCGCGGGCATTGTCGACCTCGAAGCGCTTGGCCAATCCCAGAATATCAAAGGCAAAGAAGATGTAAGTCAGATAGGCCAGCACCATCAACGGCAGGCCAAAGGCCATCAAGCGTTTGCGGCGAAAAAGCGCGTTCGCGCCGCTTCTCAGCGTGGTCACATCGGTCGCGGTCATGGTCATGCCGACACCTTCACTTTCTCTTTTTTTCCGTGGGTCAGGCGGTCGCGGTAAACACTCGACACCTGGTCCACCACGACAATCGACAGGAACAGCAGGATAAAGATCGCGGCAGCTTCGTCATACTGCCCCTTGCCCCAGCTCATAGCGTTCTTCAGCTCATAGCCGATACCGCCAGCGCCAACGAAGCCAAGGATGGCCGAGGCTCGAATGTTGATCTCGAACCGCAACAGTGCATAGCTCAGATAGTTCGGCGCCACCTGTGGCATCACGCCCAGAACCATTCGCTGCGCCCAGCTCGCGCCAACGGATTGCAGGCCCTCAACCGGCTTCAAGGATGCGTTCTCGTTCACTTCCGAAAACAGCTTGCCCAGCGCGCCTGCCGTGTGAAAAGCGATCGCCACCATCGCAGGCACCGGGCCACCGCCCATGATAAAGATCAGCACCAGCGCGATCACGATTTCCGGCATCGCACGCATGATATCCATGATGCGGCGGAACAGCGGAATGAGACGCGGCCAGCGGGCCATGCCTCGGGTCGACAGCAACGACAGTACAATCGCCAGCATCGCACCGATCAGCGTGGAGGCCGCCGCAATGTTGATCGTCTCGATCAACGAGGGAAGGAAGGTCACGAAATGCGCGGGAAGCTCAGAAATCTTCTCAACGGCCTCGCCCAGAACTTCCTTCGGGAAATCAAAGAAACGATGCAGCCCTTCCCAGAAACCACCGGCGTTGCGATCATCGGCGATCATGAAACCCGAAACCATCAACGCGATGAAAATGACCAGAAGAATGCCATCCATCATGCGCTTGCGCCGCACCTGCGCCATGTAGTCGCTGCGCATCTCGGCGATACCGCCCGTGAGTTCTGCCATTGCTGCCTCTCGTTCTGAAAAACAGGCCCCGCAAATGTCGCGGGGCCTGCCAAAAAGGGTGAAGAGAACCTTAGTTCGACTTCAGTTTGCGTGCTTCGACGATCACTTCGTAGGCGTCGTGACCAATCGGCTGCAGGCCTTTTGCTTCACCGGCCAGAACGCCATAGGCGCAATCCGGGTCGATCGACGGCATCGAAGCCATCAGCGCGGTGAACTTGACTTTCACGTCTTCCGGCAGAGCTTTGCGCAGAACGATCGGGCCTTCCGGGATCGGCTTCGACTGCCAGATTTTGACCATGTCGTTCATGTCGATCAGACCGGCATCAACCGCACGACGCAGCGCGCCCGAGTTGTAACCGTCTTCCCAGTTGCCAAGGCCGTCGGCCCAGGTCACGCCGCCATCAACGTCACCCGCGTTCACGGCAACGATGGTCTGCTCGTGGCCACCGGTGAACTTGACTTCACCAAAGTAGTCACCCGAAGTCATGGTCGAACCGGTTGCTTCCGGGATTTCGATCGACGGGATCAGGAAGCCCGAGGTCGAGTTCGGATCGCCGAAACCAAAGACTTTGCCCTTCATGTCTTCCAGCGATTTAATGCCGCTGTCCTTGCGGGCGAAACCAACCGAATAGTAGCCATAGCCGCCATCGGTGTTCACTTTCACGAGGATCGGCTCAACCGCTTCCGGGTCCGACAGATAGGTCTTCGCGTAACCCGAGGCACCCAGCCACGCCATGTCGATGGTACCGCCCAGCAGGCCCTGGATAACGCCGTTATAGTCGGCCGGCGCGAACAGCTTGGTCGGAACACCCAGCAGCTCTTCGGTTTTGGCGCGCAGGCACTCGTTGTTGTTCAGACGGTCTTGGGCGTTTTCACCACCCAGCAGGCCGATACGGAACTCTTTGATGTCTTCAGCCATGACCGGTGCGGTCAGAGCGGTGGTTGCCAGGACGGCAGCGATCAGTTTTTTCATCTTCTTTCTCTCCAGTTGATAAAGCCCCGCCGGATCAGGACGGGGCAGATGAAATTCAGGCAGGAACGCGGGTAAGCGTCTGGATCTCGGTCGATGTGTAGGCTTCGTTAAAGCTGTCATCCGCACCGTAGATGTCGCGCGCCACACCGGTTGTCAGTTGCTCCGGCGTACCGTCAAAGACGATGCGGCCGTCGCGCATACCGATCACGCGGTCACAATAGCGGCGCGCGGTATCCAGTGTGTGCAGGTTGGCAATGACCATGCGGCCATCTTCTTCGTGAATTTGGCGCAACGATTGCATCACCACCTGCGCATTCATCGGATCAAGCGAGGCAATCGGCTCGTCCGCGAGGATGATACGCGGGTCCTGCATCAGCGCACGGGCAATCGCCACTCGCTGCTGCTGGCCACCCGAAAGCGCCTCAGCGCGTTTGGGGCCATGCTCGGCAATGCCAAGACGGTCAAGAATATCAATCGCGCGGTGGATGTCTTCGTTCGGATAAAGGTTGAACATCGTCGCCAGCGTCGAACGGCGGTTCAACGTGCCGTGCAAAACGTTCGAAACCACGTCCATGCGAGGCACTAGGTTAAACTGCTGGAAGATCATCGCGCATTCAGACTGCCAGCGGCGCTTCTCTGCACCTTTCAGCCCGGTCACATCACGGCCTTCAAACTCGATCTTGCCAGAGGTCGCATCGCTCAGACGGTTCAGCATGCGTAGCAGGGTCGACTTGCCTGCCCCCGAACGCCCGATGATGCCGATCATGGCGGATTTCTGGACGTCGATGTTTGCCGCATCAACAGCCGTGTTTGGACCGAATTTCTTGGTCAGGTTCGTTATTTGAAGCACAGTATTCCCCCGGCACAGTCAGCCGTTGGGATAGGCGCCATCTGATAAAGACTCTTGTCAGTTCAATGAATGTTTTGTGACCAGCACCCACGTCTAGCCCAGTCTCGACCTGCCGAATACGCCCCCCGACAAACGAAAGGCACCGGCCGAAAAAGACGGCCGGTGCCCTTAATCTTAATGCGCATACCGCTTGTCGCGGCCTGCGGTTCCTAGAACAGGAAGCTGTCCTCGGTCAGATCGGTAAGGTTGCCAGCCAGAGTGACATCAATGCTGTCACCCTGCGCACCATACTCAACCGTATAGTTATCCGAACCGTTGTCGGTGATGGTCAGGTCCGCAAAGCTAAGCCCGGTTGCGCTCAGATCGATGCGGTCCTTTCGCGTCAGGTCAAGGATCACGTCGTCACCAGCCCCCAGATCGAACACAAAGACGTCCTTGCCGATGAAACCCTTCATCACATCGTCGCCGGTACCACCAATCAGGCGATCCTTGCCGACGCCACCGCCAAGGGTATCGTCACCCGCACCGCCGCGAATGGTGTCATGTCCCCAGAAGCCACGCAGGTTGTCATCTCCCGCCCGGCCGCTGATGTCATCATGACCAAAGCCCGCGCGCACAAAGTCGTCACCGCTGCCGGCCACAACAGTATCGTGTCCGAACCCTGCAAGAATTTCGTCAGCACCAATACCGCCTTTGATCATCTCGCCCGCGTTGGTGCCCAGGATTTGCTGACCGAACTGCAGATCAAATACCGCGGTGGTGCCCGAAACCTCATAGGACACCGCGATCTGCGCCACACCGGTCGCGCTCTCGCTGGCGGGAATGAAATCGATGACTTCGGGGCTGACGTTCCCGTTGCCCTGGCCCTCGATGTAGGTCAGAAACGAGGCATTCGCCGGATCGGTGATGTCGTAGATCATGATGCCGCTGTCGCGCTCGAGGCCGATAAAGGCAAGGGTGACACCCTCGACTTCACCCACCGCGATGGCTTCCGGCTCGGGGCCCTTGTTGTCGGAACGGTTCTCGTCAACGGTGCCTGCGTCATCCGACGGATAATCGTCGTTGTTGAACGCGTTTGCCGGACGATTGGCGGCGATCCACTGTTCGAAATCATCGCCTGAGTCAAAGACGACATTGCCGTCCGCGTCATAGATGGTGAACGAACGCGACCCGTAGGAATGCAGAACGTCGATGTCGCCATCATTGTCGGTGTCACCATCGATGATCGACACGTTCAGACGCTCCAGGCCGGTGGTGTCCACCGAAGCATCAATCGACACACCCGCAACATCGCCGTCCAGGATATCCTTGACGCGGGCCGCATCGCCACCTTCGTCAAAATCACCGCGATCATCGCCTTCGTTGGCCGTCAGGAAATAGGTCTTGCCCCCGATCTCCGCCGTCGCGAGGGCGTCGGGCATGCGCAGGCCAAGGGTGTTCACAACCTTGATGTCGATCGCGTCATCCTTGTCATTGGCATCCATACCGAACCCCTCAACCGAGTGATCCACGGTGCCGAGCGGCAGGATCTCGTCCCACTGCATGGTGGTAAGATCAAACACGGCAACGGCATTGGCCTCCTGCAAGGTCACGTACAGCTTGCCGTTGTCGCCCTCGGCAATGTACTCCGGCTCAAAATCGGTCGACGGCAGCTTGCCCGGGAAGATGCGCACACCGGCAGCTTCCAGCGCAGCAACCTGGGTGTCGAAGGCGGAAAAATCAAAGGTCTGAACCTGCTTGGTCGCCACGTCGATGATCGAGATCGAACCGGCGGGATCAACACTGTCGGTCGGCTCACCTTCATTGGCGACAAAAATCTTGGTGCCATCTTTCGAAAAGGTCACCATGTCCGGCAGGTTGCCGGCTTCCACGGTACCATTCGGCGTGCCGTCCAGCGCAAACAGGGCGACCACACCATTGTCAAAGCTTGCGATGTCACGCTCAACGGCAACCGCAACCCCAGCCGCCGAAGCTGCAACCGAGTTAATGCCATCAAAGCCCGGGATGGTCGACAGGTCGATCGAGCTGATCAGAACGCCGGTCGTCGCGTTGATGATGTCGACACGGTCCTGTTCGCCGTTGGTCACATAAAGCTTGCCGTCATGGAACGACACGACTTCCGAGCCGCCTTCGCCTGCGCCGCTGTCAAAAGTCACGGCCTCCTCGAAGCCAAGGGTATTCAGCCGTGTTGTCGTGAGAGGTGTCATGTCAAATCATCCTTGTTCAGTTTTTTTGCGCTCACACGGGACAGCCCCGGACGAGCAAAGGCGCAAAGCCCCCCTCCGAACGGAGAAAGGCGGTTTTCGTGTCAGCCATGAGATGAGGCATTGGGATCACGCCGCGAAAGCGTGATGCTGGCCCGCCGAAGGGTATGAAAACGCAGGGAGATCACGCACAGTTTCCGCAACAACAGGTCCAACTCTAGAAATTCCGAAGCAGGCCTAGTCGCAAAATGAAACGTCCAACTGAACATTTTGAAACAGAAATATGAATAATGGGGCCTGCTCCACAAAGGACGGGTCCATCACGTCTGAACAGTGTCGAAACTGCCTTAAAAGGGGTCAGGTCTCGTCTTTTGGCAGGGGCAGACCGGGAAAACCCCAGTCGTCTACAACGCTGCGGCAGTGTTCGACAAAGGTCTGCACCGTCAGCACATTGGTCGCCCCTTCCGGCACCACCAGCCCCATGCGCAACCGCCGGACGCTCCCGACCAGCGGCACAAACCGCAAACGCCGGCCGTCGGGGGACTGGTCAATCTGCGGCCGAAGGTTGGCAATCGCATAGCCAAACCCGTTCGCCACAAGACTGCGCAAAACCGCCATGTCCCGCGTCCGCTCGGCGATATTCGGCTTCACACCGATTTTCGTAAAGAACGACAGAAAGTATTCGCTACTATGCGGCAGGTCCAAAAGCACCATCGGGTGTTTCTGCAATTCCTCGACCGAGACCACCGCCTCGCCCGCAAGAGGATGCTCCTCGTCCAGCATGGCAAAGGGCGGCAACTCCCGCAGGGGAATGAACTCAAGATCGGCGGGAATATCAAGATCGTAACTGATCGCAACGTCGATCTCCGCCCGCCGCAGCTTTTCGAAAATCTCCAGCTGATGCAGCTCGTACTGCGATACGCGCACGTCCGGATAGTTGGTCTCGAACAGCCGCCGCATTGCGGGCAAAACGACCTGCGCAAAGGTCAGCAGACAGCCAATCGCCAAAGGCCCGCGCACGCTCCCGGAAATATCCCCCGCAAGGTGGTTCAGCGCATCCGCCTCGGCCAACACCTTCTTGGCCTGCTCCATGAACCGCTTGCCCGCCTGCGTAAGCGACAGCCCATGCGCATGCTTGCGCACGAACAGCGGCAGGCCGAACTCGTCCTCCAACTGCGCAACGGCGGTCGAAATCGAAGGCGAAGACACATTCACCCTGTCCGAGGCCTGGGCAATAGACCCGGCCTCACCCACAGCGATGAAATATTCCAGTTGTCGAAGAGTGAAACGCGTTGCCATCCAACGACTATTCACCGCCGTTGAAACAGGTTCAAGCCCGATACGACCGGACCGATGTCGCGAACCGACATCGGCCCAACGCATTATTCCGCCGCCATCTCCTGACGGTCCTGCGCCGCCAGCCACAGCTGGAAGTCGCGGATCGTGCCTTCATAGTCATCCCCCGCCAAAGGCCCTTCCAGCGCATGGGCCGACGACAGGGCAACCTGCATCTTCTCGAGCTTCTCGCGGTCCTCGCGGTTCACCTCTTCCCACAGGCCAATGCGCTGCTGGATGGTCTCGTCGTCCAGATCATCGCCATAGACCGACATCGTCCATTTCACACGGATTTCACCGGCGCTCAGCGGGAAAATCGAAATCGACACAAGAAGACTCGCGGCCTGGCTGGCCACCTGGCACGGGAACTTTGAAAACAGCGTAGACCGTTCCCGTTCTTCCTTGCTCAGGTTCGGCGCCCCAAGCCCACGCGAGGGAATGTCCTGCGGATAGTTTGCAGCATAAGACGTATACCCCTCACCGGTGATCAGCTTGCGCGCCAATCCGGTGGGCGTATAGCCATGCAGGGTCTGCGGATGCACGACCGAAAGGTGATAGCCTTCCATGAAGTTCTCAACCAGACACTTCCAGTTGGTCTGCCAGTTTTCCTCCGCAACATGGACCAGCCGCAGCTTTTCGCTCTCGTAAGGCTCCAAAAGCGCATCAAGTTCCGGATGTTCGAACGGGGCCGCGTCCACATCGAGGTTCACATAGATGAACCCTTTCCAAAGCTGCACATTGTGCCCATGCAGGCGGCAGTTCTTGGCGTCAAAGCCGGCATTCTCCATGCGCGCAGCCCGCAGCAAGTCGCCATTTAGGCCATAGGCCCAGGCATGATAGGAACACACAAAGCGTTTCACCTTGCCGCGCCCCTCGGCAAGCGGCATCCCGCGGTGACGGCACACATTGGCCAGCACGCGAATATCACCGTCATCGCCGCGCACAACGATCAGCGGCTCATTCAGCAATTGTACGGTAAAGAAATCACCCGCTTCGGGGATTTCATCTTCGCGCCCCAGGCAATGCCAGCCCCGACGCAGCACGCCGGCGGCCTCGTGTTCGAACTGCGCCTGCGACGTATAGAACGCCCCCGGCATACACATCGGACGATCCGCGGGCAGCGCCGCCAACTCCTGCAATTTCTGACGCATGTCCATCAAACACCTCCAAACACGCCATAAGAACAAGCGCCGCGCCAAGCCTTCATGCGCCAGACACGGCCATTGATGTGCGGCCCCTGCCCAAGGGCCGGATGGGGCCTTGCCTAGGCCCGCCCCTCGTCGATCTTTGCAATCAGGTACTGCGCAAAGTCGTAGTTCGGACGCTCCAGATGCGAGAGGTGCCCCGGCTCGGCAAGCCGCGAACTCAGCCCCTTGAACACCTTCTCCGTGCACCCGCGATCCTCGACATTCACATCGTCCAGAAGCGCCTTCAGGTCGGCAAAGTTCTGGTCAAGGTCGGCATCGTCGGCAAAGTCATTCGACATCCCGCCACCAAAGCGGATGTGCACCTGCCCCGGCCCTTTCGGATGCAGGCTCAGATACCAGAAATACCCGGGCGTCAGCGTGATCAGCAGCGAAGGATAGATCGCCAGCAGGAACGTCGTGCGCCGCTCGTCCCCTTCAAGCCGGGTGTTGTCAGGGTGCGCCATGGCAATCCTGAGCGACTCTTCCTTGAGGATCGTATGATAGTTGAACGCCGGCAGGCCCGGCGGACAGATCATGTCTTCCAGCTTCGACAACCCGCCGATGGTGCCCGCGTGGCAAACCGGCAGGTGATAGCTCTCCATGAAGTTCTCGGCCAACACCTTCCAGTTGGTGTCCCAGACATGCTCTTCATAGAAAGCCTCGGTATAGTTGGCCATGTCATAGCCACCGATCAGCTCTTCAACCTGCGAGAGCACCTCGGTCACCGGCTTGGCATCCGCGTTAAGCGTCACGAACACCCACCCCAGCCATTCTTCGCAACGCACCTTCGGCAGCGAATAGGCTTCCTTGCAGAACCCCTCGTTCAGCGTCATCGCCGGGGCGCCGCGCAACGTGCCGTCAAGGTTGTAGGTCCAGGCATGGTAGGGACAGACAATCGCCCGCGTGTTGCCGCGTCCGTGCAAAAGGGTCGACATGCGGTGCATACAGACATTCGAAACCGCCCGAAGTGTGCCATCCCGATCCCGGATCACGGCAATCGGTTGTCCCGCCAGTTCCGCACTCACATAGTCGCCCGGATTGGCCAGCGCACTGGCGCGACCAATACAGTACCACTCCTTGGCAAAGATCTGATTCAATTCCTCCTGAAGGAACTCATCCGAAGTGTATACCTCCGGCGGCATCGCCCGCGCCTGTTCGAACGGCACGCTCGTATTGGCCCGCAGGGCATCTACGGCAGACATCTCCACACCGTCTTTTGCCATGGTTTCCTCCTTTTCCAGGAACCCGCATCTCGCGCGCGGGATACGTCAATTTCATCAGGGAGGCAGGAAAGACTCCGGCTTCGGTGAAACCGTCTTTCGCGCATCCATGACAAAAGAATTCCGCCGAATTGACGGTTTGGAAAAGAAGTCTCTCGTTCAGCCGTGATTAGGCTTCCCCTAAGATCACTCTCAGGATTTCTCAAACATTTGGAAAACTGCACCTTTTTCCGCGCGACTGGATAAACAGCCCCCTAGAGCGCAACCATATGATTGTCCCAGCGAAGGTCTTGGCGACCAAGGTCGACAAACCGATTCTCATCAACACGTGCCACGCGGCCATCCCCGGACGTCAGGACAAACCCGTTTTCATCGGCCCCAATTCCACAGACATCCGGCATCTCGACGCTGTGCGCCACGCGCATCTCTGCCACATCGATCACCTGCACGACACCACCGCGCGGTGACGAGATCGCCACCTGCGCGCCGTCCTGCGAAAACGTCACGCTCCCGACATAGCCCCGAAGCGCATCTTGCTCCTGTTCGGTAGGCCAAAGCAGGCGCGGCGCCTCTCCGCGCATGTGAACCCCGAACAAGACCGGCGCCTGCGCCACATCGCCTTGCCACTGCATCCCAAAAGCGACGAACCCATCTTCCCGCACCGCCATATGCCGGATCGAATTCTTGTGCATCGCACGCGGCAATTCCACGATCTCTTCAACGCCATCACCGCGCAGATAGGCCAGGTTCGGCTCCATCATCGGGATGTTCAGCTTGGCACGCCCGCTGTCGGGATGGGTCTCAATACCGCCATTGGCCACCACCAGAACATCCGTTCCCGGCAGGCGTCGGATGTCATGCGGCCCCACACCTCCTGACGGCATCTCGTCAACGCGCGCATACCCGAGCGAGCGATCCCAGATGCCAATCACACCCTCTCCGGCCTCATAGTCGTTTTCCGTGGTGAACAGGAAACGGCCATCCATCGAAAACACGCCATGCCCGTAAAAGTGCCGCCCCTCAGGCGCATCCAGACGATGCAGCACCCGCCCGCTCACGCAATCCAGGACAAAAGCGAAAACACCCGGTCGACGAGCAAAACCAACCGCTTCCGGCACCTCGGGATGGGCTGCCGCCGCATGGCCGCGCTCGGGCAAGGGCACCGAAAACACCGGTGTCCCCGACGCCGAAATCCCGAACAGCGCATAGGCCCCATCCGGCCGCTGCGCCGCATTCAGAAACCGCACGCCCCCCAATCCTGCCCAACCAAAACCCGGTGTCGCCAACGCCAACGCGCCTGCCATGAATCCCCGTCGCGAAACCACCAGCTCAATCCCCATCCAGTGCGTTGAACCCGGCAGTCACACCAAGGTGCACGCTCAATTCCAGCGCCGCGATTTCGCGCATGTCATCAAGGCTCAGCTTCAGGATTTCCACCTTCAGGCGACCAACCGGATCAGACACGCCCTGAAACGCCGGATCATCCAGCCCTGCGCCGTGCTCCTGCACATAGGCAAACCCATCCCGGAGCCGTTGTTGCAGACCCTCGGTCCCGCCTTCCGACAGGATATCGGCAAGCTCGGCCAGAGACTCGCTCGCCACCAGAACATGCCGCAGGGACCGCTGCGAACGCCAAAGCTCGGCGCGTCTCGGGCGCGGGCGTTCAAACGTCCCCAAGGGACGACCAAGCCGGGTATCGGCCGTGAACTGAAGCCCGGTTCCAAGCGCCTTGAATACCTCCTGAACCACTTCGTCCTCGCTGCGGTAAATGTCGTTGCCCGGCACCTTCAGCACATCGGCATAGGCCTGCCAATCGGCATGGATCGCCGTCGCATTCAGCGCGATATTGCGGGCAATCGCTTGCACAAGATCACAGCGATACTCTGCGTCACCCGCCATCGACACCTTCGGATCAAACAACAGGAACTCAAGCGCGTAGTACCCCTGCGCGGCGATGGACACCTCGGCAAATCCTTCGGCATCCCGCACCACCGGATCACTCTTCCCAATCAGTTGCATCAACGCCTTGGGCGTCTTGCCCCGCGTATCCGGCCAGAACGCCAGTGCGAAGGCGCGATTGTCCACCTCGCTCGGACCAAACCGCAAGTGGCTGACGGCAATCCACGCATCAAACGCCGCACCCCACGCGCTGCGCAGGGCGTCCGAGTCACCCGCACACGCGCCCTCGGCCACATCCTCCAGCGCCACCGCCGTCTCGGCAAGTTCCGCCATGCGGGGCAGGACATGGTCATCCACCACCCGCGTCACAAGATCGGTCTTTTCCAAAGCCGACGCGGACACGCCTGCAAACATCATCAAAACAAGGGCAACAACAGCCAGAAGCCGGTTCATCTTACAAACTCTCCAGGAAACGGATCAGGGCCTCGCGATCATCCGTCGACAAGGCAACAACCCTGTCTCGCACAGCTTGCGCCTCACCGCCATGCCAAAGCACAGCTTCCAGCAGGGACCGCGCCCGCCCGTCGTGTAAATAGCTTTCCCTGCCGCTCACCTCGGCAGTGCGCCCGATGCCCCACAAGGGCGGCGTTTTCCACTCTTGGGCATCCACATCTGCTTCGATACCGCCATCCGCCAGGGCCGCGCCCATGTCGTGCAACAGAAAGTCGGAATAGGGCCAGATCAGCTGGAAGCTCCGGCTCGGGTCATTGCTCAAACGGTGCGTGACAAACGCGGGCTGGTGACAATCCGCACAGCCGATCTCGGAAAACAGGGCCTTGCCCGCCAGAACCTGCGCATCACCTGCATCCCTGCGCGACGGCATCCCCAGATGCACACCATAAAGCGTCACGAGGTCCAGCGCCCTGCCGTCCACCTCGAAACCCCGCACATCCTTGTCGCCATGCGGCAGCCCCCGACAGTCAACCTGCGCCGCCGTGCAATCCCCCCAGGGTGCGGGAAACATCGGCGTGCTGATCCCGATATCATGCGAAAACGCATCCGCGGTCTGTTGCTTGATGGTTGGCGTGCCTGCCTTACGCCCGAACCGCCCGATCATTGGCTGGCCGTACTCAAGCGAGTGCACGATCCGCGCCCGCCCAGAAATACCGTCACCATCCGCATCCTCCGGATCGGCCAGTGCCAGAATATCCTCTGCCCGGATAACCTCGACCATTCCCAGCCCCGGCACCTGCGGGGCAATGCGCGGGCTGATCCGGTCAGGCGCGGCCAAATCCCCCTGCGCCAGATCGCTCACCTGATAGGTCGGATGGTGCATCACCACCTCTGTACCGTCCGCGAGCGTCACGATCTCCTGCCGGGTTTCCACCCGCATCACCGCCTCTGCGGCCAAACCAGACACCGAATTTGTCTGCAACTGCAATCCATAGATCGGGTCTTTGCCCCCCGCCCCATCGGTCATCTTGAGAACCAGCGACAGTGGCCGCTCTCCGGGTTCTGGAACAACGCCGCGCCCGTTGCCCGGATGACACGCCAGACAGGATCGCGCGTTATACAACGGCCCAAGGCCATCCGATGCCTTTGTCGAACTCGGCGACGACACCCACAGCTTGCGAAACAGGCTGCGCCCGACAAGGAAATCAAGCTCCCTGTCTTCCGGCAGATTGGCAAACGCCCGCGTAAAAGCCTCATCCCCTTCGGTATCCAGAACCGTCGCTGCCCCAAGCGGCAGGTGTTCAAACGGCGAAAGCACGCCCGGATCGGCCTCCAGAACCGACACAACTCGCGCCTCCTCGCCCGGCGTACGTGGCACGATATCAAGATGGGGTTCGAACGATCCTTCCGCAGCTGCAATACTCGCAGCCCCGATCAGAACAGGCAGTAAGCGTACCACTTTCATGGTCAATCCTTGTTGGCATGAGGCACGCACCTGTCTGGCGCATTTCACCTCGGCTTGCAATTTTGCCCGGACCGCGGGGGACGATCCGGGCGGAAAGACACCGCTAACGCGCGCCTCTCGAGGGAATTCGGATCACCCCCCCAAGGGGATGACCAGGTTCAGACCGATTTGCTGGCTGTTGGTGCCGGCATCATCAACATGGGCCAGCGCCGCGCCCAACACCATGCCGTTGGCAAGCTCATAGTCGAGACCAACCGAATACAGGTTTGTCTTGCCCGCGCTGTCCACGTCACGTTGCGAAATCAGGCCCGAATAGGTGATCTGACCAACGGTATAGGCCGCGTTCAGCGTCACGAAGGTCGCGTCATCCGCGGTCCCGCCGAACCCGTCGAAATGCGCCACCTCGGCAAACAAGCCAAGCTGGTCGTTCACCTGATGACCAATACCCGCCACATAGCCGGTCTCGTCCTTCACATCACCCGCACTGGCCGAAAGCCGACGCGCGCCGACATGATAGAAGGTATCGCCAAGCTCCTGCGACCACTGCACAGCGAAGTTGTCGAACTTGCCGGTGTTGCCTGCCCCACCGTCCGAGGCGCGGTTGCGGCCACGGTTGAAACCGGCCGATTGCGACAGATAGGTATCGTCGGCGTGGAATACTCCGAACGACAGCGTACCGCCTGCAACGGCAAAGTCCGCCGTCGCACCAATCATTTCGGTCAGCTCGTAATCTCCGGCCAGCGCATCACCATAAAACCCCGCAGCGGAATCCCAGGTCGACCCAAAGCTTGGCGTGATCTTACCAAAGCTCACCGCGCTTTCGCCGATAGAATACCGCAAACCCAATTCGTGAACGTAGAATCCCAGATCGCCAAAGACGCGATCCCCGGTCGGGTCAGTCACCGACTCGCCCGTGATCCCGCCAAAAACCGAGAGGTTATCGGTCAGCGCGAATTCTCCGTTCAGTTCGAGAGTGCCGTAGAAATCGCTGAGTTCGTCCGCTGCCACATCCGAATTCACAACCGAGTCGACACCGAGTTCAACTTCGCCGTCCCAAGTAAAACGGCTTTCCGCCAGACCTGCGGACGCGGCAAGAGAAACGGATGCTGCCGCAGCACCCATCGCAAGATAGTTCATTTTGTTTTCCTGAAGTCTTTTTGTTGAGGAGGTCTAAGCACCCAGCCCAGCGGCTGTCCTCCCGTTGGCTAAACAGGCTGGGTGCAAGATTTTATTGGAAGACGGCGTTCGGGTTATCGAGGCTGTCCGAGCCTTCGACTGCAATGCCGTTCAGACCAAGGGTCGAAACAACGCGCTCGATGGTTTTGGTCTGATCAACAAGGCCGTTCACCCCGCCCATGATCAGGGCCTCACCCTTCTCGCTGCCCGCAGCCAGCATCTGGTCATAGGCAAACCCGGCGTCCGCTGCGGCCTTCATCTCGCCCAGCGCCGCCATGGTCACCTCCAGCTTGCCTTTCATTTCCGCATCCAGCGCCGCATCTTTCGCAGCAACCAGATCCGACAACGACGCGCCGCTCAGAACGGTGCCATCAACGCGGGTGTAGGTGCCAAGATAGACGTTCTGGATACCCTGCCCGTCGTAATAATGGCTGTTGTGGGTGTTGTCCGAAAAGCAATCATGCTCTTCTTCCGGATCGTTCAGCATCAGGCCAAGACGCATCCGCTCACCCGCCTGCTCACCATAGGACAAAGAGCCCATACCGGTCAGGATCGCGGTCAGGCCAGCAGTCTCATCCGCGAGAACCGTCTCGCGTGCTTCACCACCTTCAGCCCATTGCGCCGCCATGAACTCGAGGTCCGAAACCAGCAGATCGGTCGCCGCCTTCAGGTATTCACCCCGACGATCACAGTTGCCACCGGTACAGGCATCCCCCGACGCATAGTCGGTCGCTGGACGGTTGCCCGCGCCGGCATCCGTGCCGTTCAGGTCTTGGCCCCAAAGCAGGAATTCAATCGCGTGGTATCCGGTGGCAACGTTGGCCTCGACACCATCCGCCTCGTGCAGGGTCTCTTCCAGCAGCGCCGGAGTGATGGCCGAAGCATCAACCATCGCGCCCGACATGTTGAACTTCGGGTTGGCGATCACATTGGCCAACGAAAGCGGATTCTCGTCGCTCTCGCCATAGGACGCATCCACATAGTCGATCAGACCTTCATCCAGCGGCCATGCGTTGACCTTGCCTTCCCAGTCATCAACGATCGCGTTGCCGAAACGGTAAACCTCGGTCTGCTGATAGGGCACGCGTGACGCCAGCCAGGCATCCTTGGCCGCCGCCAGCGAGGCCTCGCTCGGGTCCGCCAAAAGCGCATCAACCGCCGCCTGCAACGCCTGCGCCGTAATCAGGCTGTCTGCATATTTTGCGGCAGCAATGTCGGCATAGTGTTCCAGCACAGCGCGTTCATCCGCGAACGCCATCTGCGCCGCGCACAGCGCAGCAACCGCCACGCCAAGCTTCATCGTGTTCATTGCGGGTTTCCTTTGTCCCTCAATGGGCCGCGAACACGCGACCCATCACCGTGTTATTTTGTAAGAATAAGTTTGTTCGCGCGGGTAATGCGCAGCGTGTAGACCTGACCATCCAGAACGATACGTGCCTGCACCTGACCACCGGTCAGTTCCTTGGCGTCATGCACCGGGTAAGCGTCAGCCGTCGAGATATTCGCATTCATAAACATAGTCACATCCTGAGTTGCCAGATTCCTGTTCACGGATTTATTTCTGACTATTTTTATCAGCAATGTCAATTCCGACTTTTTTAATCGGATATATTTTCTTTCAACCCACTGCGCGCAATCGCCCGCCCCAGCGCCAGCCGGAAAAGCTGTTCCTGCGGCGAAAGCGTTTCGTCCGGGCGTGACATCAACCCCACCGGACCGCGGGTAATGCCTGTTTCAAAAGGCAGGGGAACAAGGAAACCATCGGCAATTTCATTCGCCACCACCCCGGCCGAGATGATCCAGATTGCATCCGACCGCCGCGTATAAACGCGCCCGAAAGCGCCCGAAACACTCTCCAGCCGGTCCGGTATTTCCCCCACGCCATGCGCGATCAGGAAGCGTTCCACAAGCGGTCGAATCGCGGCCCCCGCCGGCGGATAAATCACTTGCCACTCTCCGATTCGCTTGAGATCGGGCGCGTCCAGCAATGGGTGCCCTGCCCGAACGATGAACTCGACCCGCTCTTCGTAAAGCTGCGTGAACGAAAGCCCCTGCATGGTTTCCGGCTGCCCCAGTCGTCCGATCACAACGTCCAGCATCCCCAGCCGCAGTCGATCCACCAGATAGGCATGCGGCCCGTCCATGATCTGGATTTCCACATCCGGCGCGATCTCGGCCATTTCGCGCACCACTTCGGGCATCAACCGCGCCGCCACAGAGGGCAACGCCCCGACGGCGAGGCGCACCTTGCCCTCTGCACCAACCTGCTCGACCCCCGCCAGACCCTGTTGCAACGCAGCCAGCGATTGTTCGGCGAAATGCAGGAACACCTCGCCCTCCTTGGTCAGCGCGACCCCCGCGCGATTGCGCACCAATAGCGCCGCCCCAAGGATCTCTTCCAGCTCTTTCAGCGTTTTGGAAATCGCGGGCTGCGTAAGGAACAGCTTCTCCGCCGCCTGCTTCAGGCTTTTCTCCCGGCAGATTTCGACAAAACACTGGATGTGGCGAAACTTGATGCGTCGATCGATCATTTACTTATCCGTTTTGGCAACAAACTAGCACGCATCATCAATTTACATCCAGAAATTTGGCAAGCAGTATGCCATCAGGAGGAGAATTCATGCGCACCCAAGTAGCCATCATCGGCGGTGGTCCATCCGGCCTGTTGTTAAGCCAGCTTCTGCACCGCAAGGGCATCGACACCGTCGTGCTTGAACGCAAAACAAGGGACTACGTGCTTGGCCGCATCCGCGCCGGCATCCTAGAGACCGGCTTCGTGAACTTGATGCGCGAAGCGGGCGTTGCCGATCGCATGGACAAGGAATGCTTTGTCCACGACGGCACGGTGATTTCGCACGGCGACACCCAATTCACCATCGACTTCAAAGACCTCACTGACACCTCCGTCGTGGTCTATGGCCAGACCGAAGTCACCCGCGATCTCTACGACGCGCGCGAAGCGATGGACGGCACGGTCATCTTCAACGCCGAGAACGTCCAAATTCATGGCGCCGACAGCGACGCACCGCATGTCACCTACACCACCGATGGCGACGAACACCGCATCGACTGTGATTTCGTGGCGGGCTGCGACGGGTTCCATGGCGTCAGCCGCCAGACCATCCCTCTGACCGTGCGCCGCGAATACGAAAAGCTCTATCCCTTCGGATGGCTCGGCATTCTCTCCGAAACGCCGCCCGTCCACGACGAACTGATCTACTCCTGCTCAAGCCGCGGCTTTGCCCTCTGCTCGATGCGCAACGAAAACCTCAGCCGCTACTACATTCAATGCTCCCTGTCCGACAGCCCCGACGACTGGAGCGACGATGCCTTCTGGCAGGAACTCAAGCGCCGCATTCCGTCCGAATATGCCGACAAACTGGTGACCGGCCCCTCGATCGAGAAATCCATCGCGCCCCTGCGCTCTTTCGTCACCGAACCCATGCGCTGGGGGCGCCTGTTCCTCTGCGGCGACGCGGCCCACATTGTACCCCCGACAGGTGCCAAGGGCCTCAATACCGCCGCCAGCGACATTCACTACCTCTACAACGGGCTGATCCAGCATTACCTCGACGGCGATGACACCGGCATCGACACCTATTCCGAAAAGGCTCTCGCCCGCATCTGGAAGGCCGAGCGTTTCAGCTGGTGGATGACCAACCTGCTGCACCGCTTCCCCGACCAATCCGAGTTCGATCTCAAGATGCAGGCCGCCGACATTGCCTTCCTGCGCGACAACCGCGCCGCGCAAACAGTGCTTGCTCAGAACTATGTCGGCCTGCCCTACTAAGGCCGAAGGAGACACCAAGATGACCGACCGCTTCGCAACAGGCATGCAGGTTCGCCGCAACATCCTTGGCGATGACCACGTCAACCGGGCCGAATCCGACAAGACGGACTTTGACACCCCCTTTCAGGACCTCATCACCGAAGGGGCATGGGGCACGGTCTGGGCCTCTGATGGTATCAGCGACCGGGAGCGTTCCATGCTCACTCTCGCCCTCCTCGCCGCCCTTGGCAACTTCGAGGAAATCCCCATGCACATCCGCGCCACCGCCCGCACGGGCGCCAGCAAACAGGACGTCCTCGAAGCCTTCCAACACGTCGCCATCTACGCCGGTGTCCCCCGCGCCAACCACGCGCTCAAACTCGCCAAGCAGACCTTTGCCGAAATGGACGCAGACGCCGCCCTACCCGAACAGGAGACACAGCCATGACCAAACCTGCGGAATTCTATCAACGCGACAGGCGCTGGCATCCCCCTGCCCTTGATGAACGCTACAAGACCTCTGTCGCCCGCTCCCCGCAATACGCGCCGATCTCGCTTGAAAACTCGCTAAGCGAGATCACAGGCCCCGTCTTCGGCCACAATGACATCGACGCAATCGACAATGACCTGCTCTCGAACTACGCCCAGCCGGGCCAAAGCCCGATTGGCGAGCGCATCATCGTCCATGGCCGCGTGCTCGACGAAAATGCCCGCCCCGTGCCAAACACCCTGGTGGAAATCTGGCAGGCCAACGCCGGTGGCCGCTACCGCCACAAGAAAGACACCTACCTTGCCCCGATTGACCCGAACTTCGGCGGCTGCGGACGGACCCTGACAGACGAAAACGGCTACTATTACTTCCGAACCGTGAAACCCGGCGCTTATCCCTGGCGCAACTGGGTCAATGATTGGCGCCCCGCCCATATCCACATCTCGGTCTTCGGCTCCGGCTTTGCCCAGCGCCTGATCACCCAGCTCTACTTCGAGGGCGATCCGCTGATTGCCAAATGTCCCATCGTCAACACCATCCCCGATCCCAAGGCCGTCGACCAACTGATCGCCGCCCTCGACATGAACGCAACCATCCCGCTGGATACCATCGCCTACAAGTTCGACATCGTCCTGCGCGGTCGCCGCTCGACCCTGTTTGAAAACCGTCTGGAGGGGAACTGATCCAATGGCTCAAGACCTGAATTATCTGAAAGAAACCCCCTCCCAGACCGCAGGCCCCTATGTCCACATCGGCCTCGCCCCCGGCGCGGCGGGCTTTGACATCTACCGCGAAGAACTCGGCTGGGACATTGCAGGCCCCAACGCCAGGGGTGAACGTATCCGCGTCGAAGGCCGTGTCATCGACGGCACGGGTTCCCCGATCAAGGACGTGCTCCTTGAGGCATGGCAGGCCAACAGCGAAGGCATCTACGCCCACCCCGAACACCAAGGCGAAGTCGAGGATGGCTTTCGCGGCTGGGGCCGTGTCATCACCGACTTCGACACCGGCGAATGGGGCTTCGACACCGTGAAACCCGGCGCCACACCGGGGCGCAACGGCACCACGCAGGCCCCCCACATCACCCTCTGGATCGTGGCACGCGGCATCAATCTCGGCCTGAACACCCGCCTCTATTTCGACGACGAAACCGAGGCCAACGCCGCCGATCCCGTCATCAACCTGATCGAGTGGGAACGCCGCCGCGCCACCCTCCTGGCCAAGCGCGGCGAACGCGATGGACAAATCGTCTACCGCTTCGATATCAAGATCCAAGGCGAGGACGAGACCGTCTTCTTTGACATCTGAGCGCCCGCCCCACCGGGGCGCGGCAACGAGGACCCACAATGACCAAACCCTGCATTCTCTGCTGCGCGATCACCGGTTCGGTGCCGCGCAAGTCGGACAACCCCGCCGTCCCGATCACGGTGTCGGAACAGATCGAAAGCAGCCACGCCGCCGTCGAGGCCGGGGCCAGCATCATCCACGCCCACGTCCGCATGGACGACGGCACGCCGACCTCCGACCCCGACAAGTTCGCGCTGCTCAAGGAAGGTCTCGAAAAACACTGCCCCGGCGTCATCATCCAGTTTTCGACCGGTGGCCGCTCCGGCGCCGGGGCCGAGCGCGGCGGTATGCTGCCCCTGCGCCCCGATATGGCCTCGCTCTCGGTCGGCTCGAACAACTTCCCGACCCGCGTCTATGAAAACCCGCCTGAATTGATCGACTGGCTGTCCTCCGAGATGATCAAATACGAGATCACCCCGGAAATCGAAGCCTTCGACATGTCCCACATCCTGCACGCCATCAAACGCAGCGAAGCGGGTCTTTTGTTCGGCAAGCTTTACGTGCAATTCGTGATGGGCGTGAAAAACGCCATGCCCTGCGACAAGGAAATCTTCGATTTCTACGTCCACACCATGCAGACCCGCGCGCCCAAGGCCGAATGGTGCGCCGCGGGCATCGGTGCAAACCAGATCGTGGTCAATGAATGGGCCATCGCCGCAGGCGGCCACACCCGCGCCGGTCTCGAAGACAACGTACGCCTCGACAAAGACACCCTTGCCCCTTCGAACGCCGCCCTGATCCAGCGCGCCGCCGACCTCTGCGCCAAGTACGACCGCCCCGTCGCCACGCCCGCACAGGCCCGCGAAATCCTCGGCCTCAAAGCGGCCTGAGACACGAAATCTGGCGGCCAGAACATCAGGCCGCCAAACACGGCACTACTTCCGCAGAACCGCCCGGTACCAGCGCCGCAGCGTCTCGCCCACCCCAAGCCGGAACAAGATCTTGATCGCCCGCCGCCTCACCTTGAGCAAGGCCATGCGCAGACGCAGGGAAAGCGACAATCCCCCCCGCTTGCCGGACTGCTCTTTCAACAGCGGTTCGATCAGCAACAGGTCTTCCCTGTCACGCCCCGCCAGACGACGCTTCTTGAGATCGCGCACAGCATCGAGACTGAGGAACTTGAGCCCACGGAAATAGAAATGGTGCTTCGGATCATAAAGCAGGTCTTGCGTCCCAACATCGTGATACGCGGCGTCATGCGTCTCGAACGGCGCACCGACCGCATCTAGGGCGGTCACCACATCAATGTCCCCCGGCGCCCGCAGCCCATAGACCGCCATCACCATCCCCGTGTCTAAGGCAACCTCTCCTGCCGCCCCGCCAACGTCTCGAAGATAGTCCTGCACCACCTGCATGTTGGCCCCGGTTTCGGCAAACGCCGTCGGCTTTGCGTGATCCAGAAAATGACGGGCATTTGCGTTGAACAGCAACCGCGCCAGCTCAACCGCCTCCGCGTGCGTATCAGTAATGTGGATCGAACTCTTGCCGATGCCATAGATCCCGCGAATGTCGTCCTTCAGGGCAACACGGTCCCGCTCGGGCGGGGCATCAAAGACAAGAACCCTTAGGGGATCGCGCCCCGAAAAACAGGCCATCAGCTTGCGGCGAACCCCGGGAAAATGCGCCTCTGCCTCGCCCAGCCATGGCTCCCCCTGATAGACCCGCGCCAACAGGTTTTGCCCCCCCGCCATCGTCAAATCGACACGCCGCCGATAGACAAGCGGACCAATCAGCTGATCCACCGCCTTGTCCTGTCCTTGCGCGGCAGGCCACAACAAGGCCACCGCCGCATTCGGCATGGCCTCAACCATGCGAACGGCACAGGCATCCAGATCTCCTTCGTCCATCCCCCGCTTGGCAAAAAACCGATAGTCGAACACCATCGGATCAAGGCCAGTCTCCACCGCCGCAATCTCCTTCCCGGCCCTGATCGCACAGGCCACACGATGCGCCGCGTTCAGGATGCTCCCGTCTTCGGCCAGAGGCACAAGACTGACCGATGCGTCAAACCCCTTGATCGCAATCTCGGTGTTTAGCTTCTGGAAATCCGCCCTGAACCTGTCGATCCCCAGTTTGCCCTCATTGCCCGGTTCCACCATGTCGCCCAGAGAAAACGCCGCGATATGCGCCTGATAGACCTCATCGGCATAGGCGCTCCCCCCGTGCTCAAGCGCATCAAGGTAAAGCAGCTTGAAACCAAGGTCGAAACGGTTCCACGTCGGTTCGGGGATGAAACGGCGCAGGTCAAAGGCGGTGGCCTGCGGGTTCAGCCGCTCGATCAGAAACGGCTCCACCCGCCCCCGAAGCTCTTCATACGAAACCGTCTCGGGTGTGCTCACGCGCGCCCCTCCGTCGTGGCGATCTCGGCCAGTTGATCCAGCAGCGCGTGAAAGTTCCGCGTTCCGTCGAAATGCCGCTCGGCGTGTTCTGCCGCGGCCCTTCCCATTTGACGCCGCCTTGCCCCATCCCCGATCAAAGTCGTCAACGCCTCCAGAAACCCTTGGTCATCCCCCGCATCCGGCAAAAACCCCGTCTGCCCGTCAAGCACCAGATCCTCCATGCCCCCGATCCTGCTCGCGACCACAGGAAGCCCGGCCGCCGCAGCTTCGACAACGACAAACGGCGACATATCGAGCCGCGTTGGCAAACAGAACACATCCATCTTTGGAAGGATCTCCTCGATGATCTTCTGATGATCCACCCGCCCGAGGAACGTGATGTTCGGCCCGTCTGGTGGCGTGGCCGTGTCGCCTGATACAATCGTCAGATGACAGCGGCCTGCCAACGGCCCCTCAACCCATGCCGCCAGACGACGCGCCCCCTTTCGCGCCAGATCATTTCCGACAAACAGGATCTGCGCCGGCGTGCCGTCACATGCGGCGGGCTTGGGCCACCGCGACCGACCTAGGGAAGGCGGCGCGACCATGATGTGATCAGAAGACACCCCATAATCCGCCTCCAGCGACCGCGCCACCCACCCACTCATCGGAAAAACCCGACTGGCGCGGCGGCACACATTCGCCTCTGTCTCGATTTCACCCGCGCGCCACCCCGCCAAGGGCAAGTCCCTGCTGATCGAGGCGCGTGTTGCATCCAGTGCGAGGGTAAAGGGCGGCGCGCCTTCACCGCGCGGCAACGCCCCCGCCGGCCAATGTGCCGCAAAATGCACCAGATCTGGCCGGTGCTGCATCACTTGCTGGCGAATGTCCTTTCCAAGACGCCCACCATGCAAGGTGATCGGATCAAATGGCCGAAACCACCGCGATACAGCCGTATCCGCATGGCGTCGCGCCAATCTCATGAGCATTTTGGATGGACGCCTGCGATACACCGTCACCTTAACGTCTGTCCTGTCCAGCGCCGCCGCTTCAAACTGGTCGGCATAGGTCCGCCAGCCCAACACCTCGTTGGCAACAAACAAAATATGCGGACTCATATGCCGATCCCAAAATTTGTTCCCTGCCCGGTTGCAAGGCTTTACCCCGCAGCTTAGCCTCAAGTCCCAAGCGAAATCCAGCACCTCGGGGTCGGAGCTGTCATTGCCGACACTCTACCCCGATACGGTATGACGCCCTTCAGATACTTGGAAACCCGATGAAAAATGCCGACGACACAAACCACATGCAGATCAGGCGTGTCGTCATCGTCAGCGACTTCGCCGACATCAACGGCGGACAAGCAAAGGTTGCCATAGACAGCGCCCTCCTGCTGGCCGACGCGGGGATCAAAGTCACCTTCTTCGCGGCAACCGGCCCCGTTCATCCCCTTCTTAACGCGACAGGGATCGAAACGGTCTGCCTTGATCAGCACACCCTTCTGGACAACCCCAGCCGCGTAAACGCGATGCTGACCGGCCTGTGGAACGCCTCTGCCGCCCGGGCACTTGCGGACACGCTGGGCGCCTGCGACCCCGCCCACACCGTCATTCACTGCCACGGCTGGGCCAAGGCACTTTCGCCATCCATCGGACGCGTGCTAGGCGCCAGCCCCATTCCAACCCTCTACACGATGCACGAGTATTTTCTCGCCTGCCCCAACGGTGGCTTTTTCGACTTTCGCAAGCAGGAAATCTGCCACCGATCGCCCCTGTCAGCGGCCTGCCTGTCCACGAATTGTGACGCCCGCCACCCCTCGCACAAGGCCTGGCGGTCCTTAAGAACCCTGATCGCAAACACGCTTGGCCGGATGCCGGGCAAGCTCGAACACATCGCCTATATTTCCGAAACCCAGCGCGCGGCCATGGCCCCCTATCTTCCCGCATCGACCCGCCTTCACGCCCTTCCCAATCCTGTGGCCACGGGCGGCGAAAAGGTCGATGCCTCCCGCAATAGCGAATACGTTTTCATCGGCAGGCTCGCGCCCGAAAAGGGCTGCACCCTCTTTGCCAGGGCCGCGCGAAAGGCCAATATCCCCGCCATATTCGTCGGCGATGGCCCCGAGGCCGACAACATCCGCGCCGCCAACCCCGATGCGGTAATCACCGGATGGGTCAGCCCGGAACAGGTTCAGCATCACATCTCCCGGGCCCGCGCCGTCGTCTTCCCAAGCCTCTGGTACGAGGGCCAGCCCCTCGTCCCGATCGAAGCCCTGCTGCGTGGCGTGCCCGTGATCTGCGGATCATGGTGCGCCGCAAGCGAATCTGTGTCGCATGGCACAAACGGCGTGATCTTTGACGCCCCGACCGTGGATGCCCTGACACAGGCGCTGCTCGACGTTACCCGGATTCCCGCTTTCGAAACGCCCGAACTCGCCGAACTGGTGTCGCCTCGAAACCACGTCGCGCGCCTTCTGGAAATCTATCGCGAGATGCTCGCTCCGACACCCGGATAGCCCTCAGCCACCCCAGTTCGTCAGATCAAGATCAAACGTCTCGGCCAACAATTGGTTGCGTGCTGCAAACTCCGCCCGCAGCTGCGCCTTGGTCTCTGCCTTGCCCGCCCTGTCGACCGGCCTCGTGTTCACCTTCCGGTACAAACGCCGCGCCATGTCATAGACCCTGCCTTTCGGAAGACGCTCACGCACCGCAATATTTAGGGTCTGCAGCGCCCTGTTCCGCGGGCGATAGCTTTCATTTTCTTTTGTAAAAACAAAGTCATCAAAGAACTCTTCCGAGACATCCAGCCACCCCGCGATCTCCTTGCAGATCGCACGCGGATTGTCCCGCAACTGATCAAAGGTGCGCACCATCATACGCGCCTCGCCAACCCGCTCGCGCCATGTCATCAACCACGGAAGATAATCCGCATAGCCCAGCGCATTACGCGCAAGTTCGTTGCCCTTGAAATCCCCGTTGCCCTGATGAACTGCCGACACGAACGCCTCAAACGTCAGCCCGGCCGGAATATGCGAATAATTGTTCTGAAAGTAGTCAAACACCGATGCAATCTGATCCGCAGGATCACGCAGGATGAACAACACCTTCGGGCAAGTTTCCAAGCCGGGAATATGCTCCAGCGCAGCGCGGCTGTAGATGTAGAACGGCGTCGCCTCGAAGGTCACCCGCGTTGACAGCGTCGGCGCGGGAAAAGCCGTCGAATAGGTATCAAGCCCCTGCGCAACACAGAAATCTGCCCGATAGGCATGACTGTCCGGATCGGCAAAGAAACAGGTTTCCTTTTCATAGGCCCCATTCATCTGAGGGTGCGCTGCAAGCCAGTTGAACAAGGCGGTCGTTCCGGCCTTTGGAACCCCAGCAATGAAGAAATTCGGAAGAGGGCCTGCCATGATCAATCCTTCAAAACCTGCCGCAAATGCCGCGCCAGCGCATCCGAAAACCGATCCATCGTAAATCGCCCTTCATAAGTGGCCCGCGCGCCTGCGCGCATGTCCGCCAGCGCACCTCGCTCCATCCCGCCAAGACAGTCCGCCAGGGCCTCAACGGACAAATCGAAACTCCCCCCACTCACGCCGTCTTCGATCAGATCGGGCATCGCGCTCCTGTCCGAAACGAAAACCGGCGTCCCGTTTCGAAGCGCCTCCGGAATCGTGAGCGGCAAGCCTTCCCACCGCGAAGGCACAATGACCGCGTCTGCGGCCTTGAAGAACCGGTCGATCTGGCCGGGCTCCACCCAACCATGCTGCTCCACCCCTTCGGGGATCACCGGCAAATCGCTCCCGCGAACCGGCGCGCCAACAAGGTGCAACCGTACATTCGCGCCGCGCTGGCGGGCCTTGCCAAAGGCGTCCAGCAGAATGTCCAACCCCTTCTGCCGGTCAAACCGCCCAACGAACAACAGCTGAACCTCGTCGTCATTTGTCCGGGTCAACGCGACGGGCTGCACCTCCGCCACATCCGGCGTGGCATTGGCCACCACCACATGCCGTCCCCGGTAGCCAAAGGTGCGGGCCAGCTGCGCATCCCCTTCCGAGACATTCACCACAAGATCGGCCAGCCCACATAGCCGCCCTTCCAGGAACCGAACCAAACGCCCCTTCAGGCTCGTCGGCTCATAATTCGACACGGCCCAGCAATGCGCGCAGTAAACGGCGGGTGTCCGATCCCCCGCAAGTCGCAGGGCAAATAGCGGTAGCAAAGAAAACGTGCTGTTGAAGAACAGAACATCCGGCCCCAGCCGCCTCTTCTGTTCAAAAACCGCGCGCACCAGCCGATAGATCGCCCCAGCCCCCCTGCGATCGCGCGAGAATGTCACGACGTTTCGCCGGTCTTCCAAAATCTCGCGATGGGCATCCGGCAACAGGATATGAACATCAAAACCCTGCGCCCCCAACGCCCGCAAACTCTCTTGATACCGCCCCACACCACCCTGAGCGGTTTCACAGATACTGAGAATCGTTTTCCGGGAATCCGTTGAACACCCCGCATTGCCACGTCTCATTTTCGCCTCATTTCCAAGACGACCTGCCGAGTTTTCCATCAATGCGCCGGGCTTTTTCGACCTCACCGTATCCTCCCGCGAACCAATAGGCCATTGGCTCGATAGATTGTTTCTTTTGAATGCGTAAAACCAAGGGAAACAAGGGATTATGTCCCTTCTACTAGGAATTGTGTCAAATTTATGTCAATCTTTCCTATGCCGAATTTGGGCACTCGTAGGGATGGAAGCGGGGGGTACCGATGAAGCGTCATGAGTTTTCGGCACGATTTATAGACAACGTGCAACTGACCGAGTGGTCCCAAGATGGCCGCTCGCATGGCTTTTACCAGAGGTATGGTAAGCGCATCTTTGACATCGTTGGGGCAACAATGTTGCTGGTCCTGACGACACCGATAATCGTGATCGCCGCCCTGTTGATCGCGCTCACGGGGGAAAAACCGTTTTTCTCGCACAGCCGTGTTGGCCAGAACGGCCGGCCCTTCCCCTGCTTCAAACTTCAGACCATGCGCAGCGAAAGCAAGCGCCTATTGCGCCACATCGTTCGCACGAACGTCTTGGCTGCCGAGGAATGGGAAACCCAGCAAAAACTCAGCCACGACCCGAGGATCACCCGCCTTGGCCGTTTCCTGAGGAAATCCAGCATCGACGAACTCCCCCAGCTTCTGAACATCCTTCGCGGTGAAATGAGCCTCGTCGGCCCCCGTCCGGTCACCGAAGACGAGCTCAAATTCTACGGCCCGCACTTGCCCGCATACCTGTCCCTCAAACCCGGCCTCACCGGTTTCTGGCAGGTCCACGGGCGCGGCACGACCACCTATGATGAGCGCATCTGGATGGACAGCTCCTACGCCGACAGCGTCTGCTTTTGGGTCGATTTGAAACTGGCTCTCCAAACGGCCTCGGTCATTGTGAAAAGGACCGGCACATGAACGGGCAAACCGACTTGCACCAATCCGCTGACAGCAACGCACAAACCTTCGCCGAAGTTCTGCGGGAAACCACCCGCTTCCTCTGGAAAAGCCGCTGGCGCATCCTTGCCTATGGCTTCCTGTTTGCAAGCATCGCGTTTTACATGACAACGCGCATGGACCGCCTCTACAAAAGCTCGGTCCAGCTGATGATCGAACGGCCAGCAACCAGCCCGATTGAAGTTGGGAAATCCGGTCTGGTTCTGCCCGACACCGGCTATGTGGACGGCCAGATCCTCCTGATTGAATCCGACGACACCCTGTCACGCGTCATCACCAAGCTGGACCTGCTGGACGAACCCGGCTTCCAGTCGCAACAGCCCGGCCTGTTCACGCAATCCGTCCGCTGGGTCAAAAGCACCCTGTCCGCCACGCCGCAGACAAACACGCCCCTGCCGGCAAATGTGCCCGACAAGAAAACCCTCTCGGCCCTCAAGATCCTGCGCGAAGCCGTTTTCGTCTCGCGCGAAGGGGACACCAACGTCGTCAGCATCGACGTCCGCACCGTCTCTCCGCGTCTGGCGCACACGATCGCGGACACCCTTGCCGGTGTCTACACCGAGATCCGTCTCGAACAGCGACAGTCCCAGGCCCGCGAGTTGAGCGGATGGATTGATGCCCGCGCCGGGGAACTGCGCGCGCAGGTCACACAGGCCGAAGCCGCCGTTACACAGTTCAGGATCGACAACAATCTCATCGGCGAATTTGACGGCCCGACTCTTGGCGATCAAAGGCTTGTCGAACTAAACGCCGAGTTGATCCGCTCGCGCGCGGAACTCGCACAAAAGATGGCCTCTTTCGAATTGGCCAAGGGCGTTCTGGCCGGAAACACCGACGCCAGCAGCATTCCCGAGGTGCAGACCTCGGTTATCTACACCGCCCTGCGCGAACAGCAGCTTGAACAGCAACGACGTGCACAGGAGGCAACGCTTCTAAGTTCCTCCGACAACCCGAGGGTCAACCAGATCCTGCGCCGCCTCGCGGCCATCGAAGACCAGATGACCGGTGAAATCGCCCGTATTACCGAAGTTCTGGCCAACGAAACCGAAACCCTGCAAAGCCGGATTCGCCTGTTGCAGGCCGAAGTCGCCAAGGCAAGCCAGCAGTCCGAAGTCGAGACCCGCTCGCAGGCGGAACTGCGCGATCTTGAACGCATCGCCGAAGCCTACCGGCAGCGCCACGAGCGTTACCTCAACAACGCCGGGATCGCTACGGAACTCAGCACCTTCGCCTCCAGCGGCACCCAGATCATAAGCGCAGCAACCTGGCCCCTTCTGCCATTCTACCCGCCGACCAAAGTTCTGGTCATCCTGAGTTTCCTGCTCGGGGCCGCGATTGCCGTTGTCCAGTCGCTGCTGCGCGACATCCTGCGCCCCAGGTTCACGTCCATCGCACAGGTCGAACGCGACCTTGGCATGAAAGTGCTTTCCGTACTGCCCACTCTCGAAGAGGGCCAGAAAGCTCAGAACGTGATCAATGAAGAACCCTTCTCGCTATTCACCGACGCAACGTCCGTTCTGCGTCAGAACCTCTGGAGCAAATCCGTGGCACGCCGCAGCGGAGAAACCCCGGTTGTCCTGATCACCTCCGCCTGCGAAACCGAGGGCAAGACCTCGATCGCGGCAGCCCTTGCAACCTCGGCAAGCTCCAGCGGACAGAAGGTCATGCTGGTTGATACAGACCTGCGCTACGCGGGCCTTTCAGAGATTTACAAACTCGATGATCAGGAAGGTCTCTGCGAAATTCTGCAAGGCCAGAGCTGGAGCCCGGTCAAGGCCGATGACAGCAGCATCCTCGACATCGTTCCGGCAGGCAAACTGAACGGGCGGCAACCTTCCGATCTTCTGTCCGGACCACAATTGCGCAACTTCATCGCAACCGCCCGCGCGCACTATGATCTGGTTGTCCTCGACAGCCCGCCCGTCGCGCACCTCGCCGACACGGCCATTCTCGCGGACCGCAGCACCGACATCGCGCTGGTTCTGCAACTGAATTCCACCTCTGTCGAAGCGGTGCGCTCCACCATTCAACGCCTGCCACGACGCCGCATCGCGGGTGCCATCGTGAATGCCGTCTCGCCCTCGGACAAGGCCGGCATCTGGTCAAACGCAGGTGTCTATGCCGCGACCTACAAGCAATCGGCCAAACTCTACCAACTGCACAACACGGGTGATGACCTCCAGACTCCGGATCGTCGGGAAAAGAGCTGATCCCATGCCCGCCAGCAAGGAAACCTCCCTCTCCGAAAGGCTCGTCGCATCCCTTCTGGTTCTCGCGCTGACCGCGCTGCCGCTGACATGGGTTCACATCGCGACAATCGGCGGTTTCAAACTGAACCTCGCCTACGTCGCGGTCCTTCTCTTGGGGTTGGTCCTGTTCTGCCTGCTGCCAAAGCTGCCCTCCCGAACCTGGCAGCTGCCCGGCTGGTGCGCCCTCATCCTAATGCCCTACTTCTTCTACCTCATGGTGCTCGCCATCAGCCTCGCCGGCCTGCCCGACAATGGCATCGTCATACGACAGGTCTTCTTCCTCCTGTGCGGCCTAACCGTCGGTGCCGCCCTAATGGTCACGGGCGCAGCCCCCCGCCTCCTGCGGCGCGGCGCCCTCTTCGCGATCCTGGGCTTTCTTGTCATTTCCGAAGTCGTCGCCCGCAACAATGGCCTCAGCTGGCTGATTGCCATCGAACGCCTTCTCCTGCACGGCGATCTGGACTTTGTCGTCTACGGGTTCCTGCGTGAACTCTTCCGCATTGCCGGCCCCAGCGGCGCCGATGCTGCAGCCTCGGAAAAGAACATCATCGCAATCGCCCTGTTCACGGCCCTCGTCCTGTTCCGCGCCGCACATACCGCGCAGAAACCGGATCGGATCGGTCAGGCCATGACCTTCTTCATTATCGCCATCCTGCTGGTTCTCAACACGCGTTCGGTTGTGCTCGTCGCCGTGGTAACGCTGCCGGTCACCGCATTCATCGCAAAGCTCAACCAACCCCGCTTCAACCGCACCAGCCTCATCGTGAAGACCCTCGTGACTGTCTTCGCCATCGCCTGCGTCCTCCTCTTCCTCACTTCCGGCGGTGCCGCCGTGTCCCTCTTCGGCGATCGTTTCGCTTTTGATGACGCCTCAACCCAGGGCCGCCTGGATCAGCTTGCCTTCGCCCTGTCCCGGATCGAACACGCCATCTGGTCGGGCACAGGCCTGCAAGAGATCAACGGACAACTGGTGCACAACCTGTTCCTCGGCGCGTGGCTCCACTCCGGATTGCTCGCCTTCCTGCTGGTCGCCTCTTTCTACCTTGCCGTTCTCGCCACATGGATCAACTTCCTGATCACCATCGCGCGAAATGGCGCAAACTTCGCCCTTCCCCTGCGCCCCGAATGGGTGGCCATGCTGCCGGTCCTGCCCCTGTTCCGTGTCTGGATCGGCGGTGACGCAGGCCATCCGGGCTTTCCGGAATGGATTGCGCTCTTTTCGTTTTTCACCATCCTGCTCCTCAACCGTCTGGCGCAAGGCAACCGGACGGCTTGGACGACGAGCCAGACCCTGAGAGCCGCCCATTGAACAGGACGAACGACAGATTTGAAGGCAAGGCAACCGGCACCGCCTTTGTCGACCGGGCCAAAGGTCTGCGCGGTCGTATTCTGAACGCAACCCTGCCCCAGCGTTTCGTGTTTCACCACGTCCCGAAATGCGGCGGCACCTCGGTCGGGCGCGCCTTCCGGAAACGCTACCTGCTCAGCCAGGCCACAATCTCGCCCGAAGCCAGCTTCAGGGCCTATCAGGCCTTCACCGGGCGGCGGGACCGCGAACAGATGCTGGTCGATGTGCTGGATCTTCGCGAACAGATGCTGCTTTACCACCTGTATTCAGACACCCGCTGCGTGTCTGCTCATGTCGCCTTTTCCGACATCGCCTACAGCGGCTTCTCGGACAGCTACAAATTCGTCACCATCCTGCGCGAGCCGGTGTCCCGTTTCCTGTCGCACTTCAACTGGAGCCACGCACGCGACGGCGCACACGCCCGTATCGAAGAGGATTTCGACACCTTTCTGGAGACCGAACGGGCAAAACGCATGGGGGCAACCTACGTCGAATACTTCGCAGGGCGCCCACCGCTCTCGGACATCGCCACCCCGAAGGCCATTGCCAAGGCCATCTGCAACCTGAACAAGTTCGACGTCGTCGGCCGCCTTGACGACATGGCGCGCTTCGAACGCAACATCTTGGACAAGCTGGGCTTCCGCGTTCGCATCGGCCACGAAAACCGCGCCAGTGCACCAAGATCAGGCATACAGCGATCCAACCTAACCACCGCACAACTTCAAATGGTTCAGGACCTCTGCGCCCCGGACATAGCGATTTACGAGGCCGCACCGTGACGACCTCTGCCCCGCCCCATATTTCCCGACCGCCATCGCTGCGCAGGAACATCGGTTTTGCGATTGCCGGACGCGGATATTACGCCCTCACCCAGTTTCTCGTCGTCGCCATCGCCGCCCGCCTTGGCAGCCCCGAAGACGTCGGTGCCCTCACCCTTGCCGCTGCAATCGTGACGCCGCTGTTCTTTCTCGCCACAATGGGCACGCGCGACGTGCTGACCGTCGACGACCTCGATCATTTCAAACGCGAGGACTACGTGGCACTCCGCCTGCTGGGCGGCTGTCTTGCCGTGGTCCTCAGCATCCTTGCCGCCTTTCTCCTTTATCGCTCCGACGGTGCTTTCCTTCTGCTCAGCGTCACCGCCTTTGCCTTTGTGAAGTTCTTTGGCGCTCAGGCCAGCATGAACCACGCCATGTTCCAGCGCGCCGAACGGCTCGACTATGTCGCGCTGTCGCTTCTGGTGCGCGGCTCTGCCGGGATCATCGCCTTTACACTGATCTTCTGGCAAACCCGCAACCTGCCTGTCGCCCTCGCCTGCGAGGCCCTCGCTTGGGCGCTCAGCTTCTGGATCGTCGACCGAAATCTCCTGGGCCGCCTGCAATCCGATGTCTCGCTTGAAAGCGCGCTGAACGCCAGCCTGCGCCGGGTCGGAAAACTCTTCCTCTGGGTCCTGCCGGTGGGCATTGCCCTCTGGATGCTCCGAGCCTCTTCTTCCGTGCCCGCCCTGATGCTGGAACGCGACTACGGGCTACAGGCCGTCGGTCTGTTCGGCGCGCTGTTCTACGTCCATACCGCGCTGTCGATGCTCGCCAACACCCTCGGCAGCGCCTCTGCCGCACGCCTGAGGCGCTACCTGCGTGAAGGCCGCCACAAGGATTTCACCCGCCTCTCCTGGTCACTCGTGAAATACGCCGCCCTCTTCGGCGCACTCTCGACGGCACTGGCATGGGTCTTCGGCGCGCAACTCCTCACCCTGCTCTTCGGCGCAGAGTACGCGGATCGAAATCTCTTCACGATCATCGTCTTTGCCTCTTCCATAACACTCGCGGCCTCTCCCCTCGTGACCGCCGTCACCGCGGCCCAAGCCTTTCGCTGGCGGGTTGTCATCTCCGGCTCAAGCCTTCTGGCCGCCTGCCTTGCGGCTTTGCTTCTGATCCCCGTCTATGGAACATTCGGCGCAGCCTGGACCTTTGTCCTCTCAAGCGTGGCCTATCTCGGCTCTACCCTGATCGCCTGCCGGCGTATCGCCGCCATCAGTCAAAAGGCAGCATGATGTCGAACCGGATCAAAACTCTCGGAAAACAGGGGATCGCCAACCTTCAGGCCCGACGCCGCCAGTGGCTCAGCGTTCGCGAGGCCCGGCGCATTGTCGACGCCGTCGAACAGTCTGACGGCCCGCTCACCTCTGCCATGCGCAAACGGGCACGCGAAGACGCGGTTGAGCGGCTGGGGAACGACTACCACGCCCACTGGCTTCTCGCCTTTGCCGCGCTTGCCGGAGAATACCGCGAAGGCTGGCTGCCGGAATGCTACTACCTCGCCCACACCATGCCCAATGTGAACGGCGAAGCGCACCGCCTCGGCCGCATTCGCGCCACCAACCCGCTGTTCATGGCCAACGCCGACCTGCCGGACATCGCCTATGCCCTGAACGGCCGTTTCCTCTCCGCACGGCTTGACCCCCTCACCCCCACCGAGGCGCTCAGCCGCCTGAAGGCCCACGATGAAATCGTCTTCAAATCCGATGGCTCCGGCTTCGGAAACGGTGTCGAAATCCTCGCCACCCAAGGCCTCACGGCCCCCGATCTCATCCGCCTTGGCAATGGCGTCTTCCAGCCAAGGATTTTGCCCCACCCGGACCTCTCCCGCCTTGGCTCGGACGCGCTGGCAACCATCCGCCTCGGCACCGTCCTGCCCGCAACCGGTCCGGCCCAGCTGCGCATGGCTTATCTGAAACTCGGACGTCATGGCCAGAAACACGTCGTCGCCCAGAACCAGCTGCGCATCGCGATTGATCTGCACTCCGGCCACCTGTCCGATCTGGGATACCTCTCCAACTGGACCCGCGTGGACCGCCATCCAGACTCACACACAGACTTCGCAGGCCTGCCCATCCCGGGCTTCGACAGCGCCGGCCAGATGGCACTTAACCTGCACGACAAGATGCCACTGGCGCGGTTCATCTGCTGGGATTTCGCCATCGACCGCGAAGAGCGCCCGCAGTTTCTCGAATGGGAAGGTGGCGTCGTCAGCTTTGCCGAGGGCATTCAGGGCCCCTGCTTCGCCGATCTTCACTGGGACAGCTTTCACTAGGGCCAAAAAGAAAACGGCCCTGAAAGCGGGTGCTTTCAGGGCCTGAATTCTTGGTGGCGGTACAGGGACTTGAACCCCGGACACGCGGATTATGATTCCGCTGCTCTAACCAACTGAGCTATACCGCCTTGAGTGAGGGGGGATTTATGGGACTCGCCGGTGATGGTCAAGAGGGAAATGCGCGGCCCATGCAGATTTTGTGATCTACCCCGTCGTCACCGAGAACGAGTAGGGTGAGACACCGAAACGCTCGCGAAAGCGCTTGGAAAAATGCGAGGTCGACTCGAACCCGCAGGCCACGGCCACCTCGCTTACCGGCAGATCGGTTTCCGCCATCAGCGCCCGCGCCCGTTGCAATCTCAGGTCCATCAGGTACCGCTTCGGCGTGCGCCCAAGATGATGCGAAAACAGCCGTTCCATCTGCCGCCGCGACACCCCAACCCGATCGGCGATGTCATCCAGAAGGATTTCCTGATCGATCTCTTCATCAAAGATGCTGATGATCTGCAAAAGCTTCTGGTTCCGGATGCCAAGCGACGCCGATTTTGACGACTGCTGGCTGTCCACCTCCGAACGATGCACGAAATGTAGGCACATGTTCAGCACCGCCTGGCTCAGCATCGGCCCGTGCTTTTCGTAGATCATCTTGAGAAACAGATCAGTCGCCGCCGCCCCGCCGCCACAGGTCATGATCCGGTCGTCGATAACATACAGTTGCTCGCGCACGTCCAGATCGGGATAGGTCTCGCGGAACGGCAACTGGTTCTCCCAGTGCAGCGTCAATCCACGCCCCTTGAGGATACCCGCACGCGCCAGCGCATAGGCCCCGGTACACAGCCCGCCCACCGTACGCCCGGTGCGCCACTGGTAACGCACCCAGTCCGCAACCTTCTTGGAAACGGCCTTTTCGGGTTCCACCCCGGAACAGACAAAAACCTTGGCACCTGCGGGGGTGTCCCCCATCGCGCAATCCACCCCAAGCTCAACCCCGTTCGAGGCCCGCACGCTCTGCCCGTCTTCCGACATCATCGTCCAGCGATACAACACCTGCCCCGTCAACTGGTTGGCGATCCGCAGCGGCTCGATCGCCGCGCTGAAGGCCAGCATGGACAGGTTCGGCAACAGCAGGAACACGAAATGCTCAGGCTCGGCAGTCACGCCAAGATCCACATGGGCCACGCCTTTGGGGACCAGTCCTTCGCTCATCTCGTTCCTCTACATATCTGGATACGCCAATATAACCGGCCCTATGCGTCCCTCACAACCAGACTGCGACGGTTTTTCGCCGCAAATCAGCGCACCTGTCAGGACGCCGTCGGCGGAAAGGCCTTCAACGCCTCTCGCAACCACCGCATCGCCCGCGCCGGAACCCGTTCGGCCCGATAAGCAAAGACCATCGGCAAGGGCGCTCCCATATCGAAATCAATCACCTCGAACCGGCTCTGGAAGGCCTGACTGTGAGTATAAGTTTCGACCACCACACCCACCGTATCCGTCCGCTCGATGATCCCCGAGGCCATCGGGAAGTTCTCAAGAATATGCAGCCCCCGCGCCGGATCCCCCTCAAGGTGATCCAGAACCCCCATCAGAGGCATCACGTGCGGCCCTGTAATGTCGGGCGAAATGATCGGAAATTGCGCCAGTTCGGCCGCCACCACCCGACGTCCGCTCAGCGGATGCCCCTTGCGCGCGAACATCCGCGCCTTCAGGGGCGGCAGGGGTTCGGTCACGAACCCGGCCTCGCCGAACAGCGTATGTTCCGGCGCGATCATCGTATCGAGATCACCCTGCCGCAAAAGCTGCACCCCCGCCTCATAGGGCGTGCCACGCAACTGTACCCGCACCTCGGGATGGTTCACCACAAGATGGCGCACGGCCCGGTTCATCACCCCCTCCAGAGACGGCGGCGCAATACCGATCCGCAGCACCCTGTCACGGGAATCGCGCCCGCTCTTGGCGTCCATCGCCAACTGGTCCATGTCCGAAAGGATACGCGCAGCGCGGTCAATGAAATCCCGCCCTGCCGCCGTCGCCACAACACCGCGTGCCCGCCGGTCAAACAGGGCAAACCCCAACTCGGCCTCCATATCGGCAACCGCCTTGGTCACCGCCGACTGCGTGATATGCAGCCCCCGCGCCGCGCCCGAGATCGATCCCTCGCGATCCACCGCCACAACATATCTCAGCTTGCTCAGATTCATCCATTCCTCCAAGGAATACCTTAGGATAATATTGAATTTGCCTAATGGCCTGCGTCAATCCCATACTTCGTCCTAAGCAAGTAAAGTGATTGGGATTCGGGGAGGACACCATGAGCAAGACATCCACCATCGTTGCCGGCGTCGGCATGATCAAATTCGCCAAGCCCGGCGCCTCTGACAGCTATGACCAGATGGGCGCAGCCGCAATCCGCGACGCGCTTGCAGATGCGGGCCTGTCCTATGATGACATCCAGCAGGCCTACGCCGGATACGTCTACGGCGATTCCACCTGTGGTCAGAAAGCCCTCTATCACGTCGGCATGACAGGCATCCCGGTGGTCAACGTCAACAACAACTGCTCGACCGGTTCAACCGCGCTGTTCCTTGCTCGTCAGGCCATCGAACACGGCGTTGCCGACTGTGTCCTTGCCGTCGGCTTCGAACAGATGCAGCCCGGCGCGCTCACCAGTCACTGGACAGACCGCCCCACCCCCTTCGATGATTTCGACGCCGAAACCGATGCGCTTGTCGGCAACGGTCAGGTGCCGCTGGCGCTGCGCTACTTTGGCGGCGCGGGCAAATCGCACATGGAAAAACACGGCACCACGCTGAATGACTTCGCCAGGATCCGCGCCAAGGCCTCGCGCCACGCGGTCAACAACCCGCTGGCCCTGTTCAACACCGAAGTGACCGAAGATCAGGTCATGGACGCCCCGATGATGTGGGAGGGCGTGATGACCCGCCTGATGGCCTGCCCGCCCACCTGTGGCGGCGCGGCGGCAATCCTCTGCTCCGAAGATTTCGCACGCAAACACAACATCCCGACAACCGTCACCATCAAGGCGCAGTCCATGACCACGGATTTCACCTCGACCTTCGAGGCCCACGATATGATGCAGGTTGTTGGCTACGACATGACCGCCGAGGCCGCCAAACAGGTACAAGAGCAATCCGGCATCGGCATTGAAGACGTCGACGTCGTGGAACTGCACGACTGTTTCGCCCACAACGAACTCATCACCTACGAAGGCCTTGGCCTCTGCCCCGAAGGCGGCGCGCAACAGTTCATCGCCGATGGCGACAACACCTACGGCGGCAGATTCGTGACCAACCCTTCCGGCGGTCTTCTGTCCAAGGGCCACCCCCTCGGGGCCACCGGCCTTGCCCAATGCTATGAACTCACCCACCAACTGCGCGGCACCGCCGAACGCCGACAGGTGGAGGGCGCGAAAACCGCTCTGCAACACAACCTCGGCCTTGGCGGTGCCTGCGTCGTCACCCTCTATCAGGCGGCCTGACATGGGAATTTTCGACCGCAGCTCCGAAGGCTATGAAAGCCCGCCCATCGAGATCACCGTCGAACGTGGCGCGGTGGCGTTCTTTGCCGAAACCATCGGCGAGACCAACCCGATCCACAGCGATGTCGATGCCGCCCGTGCCGCCGGCCACCCTGACGTGATGGCCCCGGCAACCTACCCCGTGGTCCTCGACATGGCCGCCGCCAAGGCCGGTGCCCGCAAGGGCATCGCTCCGCTTCTTGAGCGCATCAACGCCGACATGCGCGTGCTTCTGCACGGCACCGAAACCTATGACTATCACGGCCCGATCTTCGCAGGCGAAACCGTCGAGATCATCAGCCGCGTCAAGGGCTTCACCGACGCCAAAGGCGGCGCGCTGGAAATCGCCCATCTCGAAATGGAAGTGCGCCACCCCGACCGCGGCACGCTCTCTGTTGCGCGTCGTGATCTGATCCACCGTCTGGGAGGGGGCAAATGACACCGCAAACCGCACAAGTGGGCGACACGCTGCCCCCCGTCACCTTCGGCCCGATCACCCGCACCACACTGGCGCTTTATGCCGGGGCCTCGGGCGATCACAATCCGATTCACATCGACACCGATTTCGCCGCCAAGGCCGGTCTCGACGATGTCTTTGCCCATGGCATGCTGTCGATGGCGCAACTTGGCCGTCTCGCAACCGATTGGGCGGGGATCGACCGCCTGCGCGGCCTCTCCAGCCGCTTCACCGCCATCACGCCCGTCGGCGCAACAGTCACCTGCGAAGGCCGGATTGCCGAACGCCTTGAGAAAGAGGGCGAACCGCTGCTGCGCGTCGTCCTGACCGCAACCATCGACGACGGCACCCAGACCCTGCGCGGCGAAGCCCTGATCTCCGCTGCCTGATCCCAAAGGACCCCCACATGCCAACACACCTCTGGATGCAGGAAGAGCATCACGCCTTCGCCGATTCCGTCCGCCGTTTCCTGCAAGACGAATTCCAGCCCAACCGCGATCAATGGAAGAAAGACGGTCTCGTCCCCAAGGAGTTCTGGAAGAAATCCGCAGAGATCGGAATCCTCGGCGCCACCATCCCCGAAGACTTCGGCGGCCTTGGCCTCTCGCGCCACTTCGACGCCGTCACCTTCCTTGAACAGGCAAAGATCGGCGACAGTGGCTGGGGCTTCTCGGTCCACAATATCGCGACCCATTACATCACCGCCTTCGGCACCGACCAGCAAAAGGAAAAGTGGCTGCCCGACCTCGCCAGCGGAGAAAAGGTGGCCGCCATCGCCATGACCGAACCCGGCACCGGCTCTGACCTTCAGGCCGTCAAAACCACCGCCATCAAGGACGGCAACGAATACCTGATCAATGGCTCCAAGACCTTCATCACCAACGGTGGCAGCGCCGACCTGATCGTGCTGGTGGCCAAAACCGATCCCACCTCACGCTCCAAGGGCGTGTCACTGATCATCATCGAAACCGAAGGCCTCGAAGGTTTCTCCGTCGGCCGCCGCCTCGACAAGATGGGCATGAAGCGCAACGACACCGCCGAACTCTCGTTCCAGGACGTACGCGTGCCGCAAACCAACCTTCTGGGTCAGGACGAAGGACAGGGCTTCTACCAGCTGATGAAGCAGCTGCCGTGGGAACGCCTGATCCTCGCCTACTCGGCACTGGGTGCTGCACAATGCGCCCTCGATACGACCCTCGCCTATGTCAAGGAACGCAAGGCCTTTGGCCAGCGCATCATGGATTTCCAGAACAGCCGCTTCAAACTCGCCGAAGCCGCCTCCAAGATCGAAATCCTCGCGGCCTTCGTCGACCAGTGCCTCGCCGAACTGGATCAGGGCCTCCTGACCCCGGAAAAGGCAGCGATGGCGAAATGGTGGTCCACCGACGTGCAATGCGAGATCGTCGACAACTGCCTGCAACTGCACGGCGGCTACGGCTACATGAACGAATACCTGATTTCGGAACTCTACACCGACGCCCGCGTGCAAAAGATCTACGGCGGCACCAACGAAATCATGAAGGAAATCATCGCGCGATCTCTGGACCAGGACTAACAAGAGGTTCGCGCCCGACCACGAGGGTGGGCGCCCTCAAACCTACGCCACCACAAGAGTGGTTTGAAACGGCAACAAGGCCCGCGCCCTGACCGCCAATTCGCGCCCGCCCTGGGGGGCGGGGTCGGGCGCGAACCGGATCACAAGCGATCCGGAAAGACACGGATACGACCCGCACGTGCTGCGAGCCTAGAAAACGAAGGACTGACGAAATGAGCAAACTGATTGGCAAAACCGCCTATGTCACCGGCGCAGGCAACGGCATCGGCCGCGCCGTCGCCCTGAAACTCGCCTCCGACGGCGCCAATGTCGTGGTCAACGACCTCGAAGTCGATCCCGCGATCAGCGTGGTGAACGAGATCAAGGCCATGGGTGGCAACGCCGTCGCCGTGCCCGGCTCTGTCACCGAAGACGGCTTTGCCGAACGCTTCATCGGCACCGGCATCGAAACCTTCAAGGGCGTCGACATCATCGTCAACAACGCCGGCTACACATGGGATTCAATGATCGGCCACATGACCGACGACATGTTCGACGCGATGATGGCCGTACACGTCAAAGCCCCCTTCCAGATCCTGCGCGCCGCCAGCGGCTTCATCAAGGGCGCCGCCAAGCAAGAGGCCGAAGAAGGCCGCGAGGTCTTTCGCAAGGTCGTCAACATCTCCTCGGTCGCGGGCCTTGGCGGCAATATCGGCCAGGCCAACTATTCCTCGGCCAAGGCCGCTGTGGTCGGCCTCACCAAGACCATGGCCAAGGAATGGGGCCGCTCCAAGGTCTGCGTCAACTGCGTCGCCTTCGGCTATATCGAAACCCGCCTGACCGAAGCCACGGACGAAAAGAAAACCATCACCGTGGACGGCAACGAAGTCGGCATCGGCATCCCAACCAAGGTCGCGGGCGGCTTTGCCTCGATGGTTCCCATGGGGCGCGGCGGCACCCCCGAAGAGGCCGCAGGCGGCGTCTACCTGTTCTGCATCCCCGAATCCAATTATGTCTCGGGTCAGGTGCTGACAGTCGGCGGCGGTTTCACCCTCGGCTAAACCACCCGACATCCCGCCGGGACGGACAACGCAGACCAAGGAGATCCCCATGCTGAACGGCATTCGCATCATCGAAATCGAGGGCCTCGGCCCGGGGCCCTTCGCCGCCATGCTGCTGGCCGATCTGGGCGCGGATGTCATCACCATCCACCGCAAGGGCAAAGGCGGGCAGGTCACTGCCGACGGCTCGGTTCTGGATCGCGGCAAACGCTCCATCGCGCTTGACCTGAAAGATCCGGACGACCTCGCCACCGCCCGCAAGCTCATCGCCACGGCGGATGCCCTGATCGAAGGCTTCCGCCCCGGTGTGATGGAACGCCTAGGCCTCGGCCCCGAGGTCTGCCACGCAGACAACCCCGCACTTGTCTTCGGGCGCATGACCGGCTGGGGCCAGTCCGGCCCCCGCGCCGAAACCGCAGGCCACGATCTCAACTACATCGCCACTTCCGGTGCCCTGCACTATGCCTCCGAACCCGGCGCGCCCCCGATCACGCCGGCCACGCTGGTCGGTGACATCGGCGGCGGCGCGCTCTATCTCGTGGTGGGCCTCCTGTCCGGCATCCTCAACGCCCGCACCACCGGACGCGGCACCGTGGTTGACGCCGCCATCGTCGATGGCTCGGCCCACATGATGTCGCTCCTGATGGCGATCCGCCAGACCGGCATGATGCCCGACACCCGCGGTCAGGGCTTGCTCGACGGACCGCACTGGTCCCGCACCTATGCCTGCGCCGACGGCGGGTTTGTCTCGGTGCAATGCCTCGAACCCCAGTTCTACGCCGAGTTCCTGTCCCGCCTCGGCCTCTCCGATGATCCGGAATTCCAGAAGCAGCACGACCAGAGCCTCTGGACCAAGCTGACAGCCCGCCTCGAAGACATCTTTCTCGCGGAACCACGCAGCCACTGGGATGCCCTGTTTGATGGCTCCGACGCCTGTGTCGCCCCGGTCCTGTCTCCGGGCGAAGCCGCCAACGCGCCACATGTCTCGGCCCGCCACATCTGGCAAACTCCGGGCGGTACCCTCCAACCCGCCCCCGCCCCGCGATTTGACGGCAAGGTCGGAAGGGTGAACGCCCCCTGCAAACGCGGCGAACATACCGAAGAGCTGCGCGCGGAACTCTGACCCCCTCGCAACCAGCCAATTTTTCTAGAAAAATTGCGGGCGGATAACTTTTCCCAAAAAGTTTTCCGCCCTATTTTCAGACATATCCCTGCAATCAGCCTTTGAGGCCTGCTTCGGCCCCATGTTAAGCTGGACCCCCACCAACGCCCCCTGCCATTCTGCCCGTGGGAGACCAGATGACCGACCTAGCCCAACCAGCCACGCTTGATGCCCTGATTGCCCTCGGCATTCTCGCGCTGATGTTCGCGCTGTTTGTCTCTGAACGCTGGCCGCCCGAGGTGGTCGCCCTTGGCGCGGCGGCCACGATGCTGGCCACCGGCATCCTGCCCTACGAGGCCGCGCTCCTGGCCCTGTCCAACCCTGCGCCCTGGACCATCGCCGCCATGTTCATCGTCGCCGGGGCCATGGTCCGCACCGGCGCGCTGGATCGTTTCACCCGCCTGGCCGAAGCCTGGGCCGAAGCATCCCCCGCACGCGCCGTCGCCGGTCTCATCGGCTTTGCCGTCATCGCCTCTGCCTTTGTCAACAACACCCCCGTTGTCCTGATCCTGATCCCCGTATTCGTTCAGCTGTCACGCAAGCTGAAAATCCCCACCAGCAAACTGCTGATCCCGCTCTCCTATGCCTCCATCCTGGGTGGCACGCTCACACTCCTTGGCACCTCCACCAACCTCCTGGTGGCCGGGGTTGCCCAAACCCACGGCCTCGCCCCGTTCTCGATTTTCGAAGTCACCCCCCTGGCGATCTTCATCGTGATCTGGGGCACGCTCTACCTGCGCCTTGTCGCCCCCCGCCTGCTGCCCGAACGCGCAAGCATGGCCGCCCTCCTGTCCGATGGTGCGAAGAAAAAGTTCCTGACCGAGGTCGCCATCCCCGAAGACAGCCGCCTGATCGGCCTGGCCGCAACCGAGGTCGATCTCTTCAAACGCAGCGGCGTGCGCCTTGTCGACGTGTTGCGCGGCGAAGCCTCGCTGCGGCGTGACCTCAAGACCGTCACGCTTCAGGCCGGCGACAGGGTCGTCCTGCGCTCGCAGATGGAAGAGCTTCTCGGCCTGCAGGACAACAACGACATCCGCAGCGTCGACAAACTCACCTCGCGCGGCACCGCCACCGTCGAAATCCTGATCACCCCCACCACCACGATGGTGGGCAAGTCGCTTGGTCAACTGCGCCTGCGGCGGCGCTATGGCGTCTATCCGCTGGCCGTTCACCGCCGCAATCAGAACATCTCGGGCCAACTTGATCAGCTGGTCCTGCAAATCGGTGACACGCTGCTTCTGGAAGGCGCACCCGAAGATATTTCGCGCATGGCCTCCGACGTGGGCGCCGTCAGCGTCAACCAACCCGCCGTGCGCCCCTATCGCCGCTCTCATGCCCCCCTCGCCGCGCTCGCGCTCGCGGGGATCGTGCTTCTGGCGGCCTTCGGCATCGCACCGATCCTGTTTCTGGCCATCCTCGCCGTTGCCTTTGTCCTATTCACCCGCTGCATCGAAGCCGAAGAGGCCTTTTCCTTTGTCGACGGCCGTCTCCTCGTGCTGATCTTCTCGATGCTCGCGGTCGGCACAGGGCTCGAAGCCGCGGGCGCCGTCACCCTCGTGGTCGAGGCCGCCGCCCCCTTCCTCAAGACAATGCCGCCCTTCCTGATCATCTGGTCGCTCTACCTGCTGACCTCGATCCTGACCGAGCTGATCTCCAACAACGCCGTCGCCGTCGTCATCGCCCCGCTGGCGATCAGCCTCGGCACCTCGCTGGGCATTGATCCGCGCCCGCTGGTGATTGCTGTCATGGTCGCCGCCTCGGCCAGCTTCGCCACCCCCATCGGCTACCAGACCAACATGATGGTCTACGGCCCCGGCGGCTACAAGTTCACCGATTTCCTCAAGGTCGGCATCCCCCTAAACCTCAGCATCGGCCTCCTGGCCTCGGCCCTGATCCCCGTCATCTGGCCGCTCTGACGGCGTCCCCACACATCAGGAAACAAAAAACGGCGTGGGTGCAGACCCACGCCGTTAAACTTTGCGCATGGCACGCGGAATTACTTGCCGCGCACCGTGTCGATCATCAGCTGCACGTTCTCGGGATCGGCGTCCGGCGTGATACCGTGGCCCAGGTTGAAGATATGCGGCCCCTTGCCAAAGGCCTCCACGATCTTGCGGGTCTCGCGCACGAGATCCTCACCACCCGTCACCATATGCGACGACTTCAGGTTGCCCTGCACACAGCCGTCTTTCTGAACGTTGGCCGCGGCCCATTCCGGCGTCACACCATCATCCAGCGCAACGCAATCCGCACCGGTTGCCTCGGCAAAACCGGCATAGCGTTCGCCCGCACCACGCGGGAAGGCAATGATCGGCACATCCGGATGGCGCTCTTTCAGCGCGGCAATGATCTTCTTGGCCGGTTCAAGCGCATATTTGTCGAAATCCGCGCCCTTGAGCGATCCGGCCCAGCTGTCGAACAGCTTGACCACTTCGGCCCCGGCCTCGATCTGTTTCGACAGGTATTCGATGGTGCCCGCGGTCAGCAGGTCGATCACCTGGTCAAACAGCGCCGGGTTGGAATCCTTCAGCGCATGTGCCGGACCCTGATCCGGGGTGCCACGGCCCGCAATCATATAAGTCGCCACCGTCCAGGGCATCCCCGCAAAACCGATCAGCGTGGTCTCGTTCGGCAATTCGCGCGACAGGATGCGCACGGTCTCGTAAACCGGGTTCAACACCTCGTCGATCTCGGTCACAGGTTTCAGCTTGTCGAAATCTTCCTGGCTTTCGATGGTCGACAGACGTGGCCCCTCTCCGGTCACGAACCACAGATCGGCGCCAAGCGCCTGCGGCAACAGCAGGATGTCGGCAAACAGGATCGCCGCATCAAAGCCATAGCGCCGGATCGGTTGCAGGGTCACTTCCGCCGCCAGCTCGCTGTTATAGCAAAGCGACAGGAAGTCCCCGGCCTCGGCGCGGGTTGCACGGTATTCCGGCAGATAGCGCCCAGCTTGGCGCATCATCCAGATCGGGGGGGTGTCGAGCGTTTCGCCGGCCAGAGCCCGCAGGATTTTCTTCTTCTCAGTCATGATGCACCTCTTAGCTCTGCCCATTTGGCTCAGCGTTGACATGGGTCAAGGAAACCATGTGGCGATCCATGCCTTTTCAGCGGGAACCACAAGGCCCCGTTTGTCCCACGACAGCCAGGCCATTTGCCACAAGCTAGGTCACGTGCAAGCGGCAGGATGTCAACCCTTCTGCGCTTGTCAGGCCAAACCGTCAGGATTAGACCCGTAAATATGACACTGAACCTGCCTTCCCCCGACTCGCCCCTCAAGATCGGCACCCGTGGCTCTCCGCTGGCCCTCGCACAGGCCTACGAGACCCGCAGCCGCCTGATGGCCGCTTTCGACCTGCCCGAAGCCGCCTTCGAGATCGTCATCATCAAGACCACCGGTGACGATGCCGCGCTGATCGCCAAGGATCGCCCGCTCAAGGAACTGGGCGGCAAGGGCCTGTTCACCAAGGAGATCGAAGAAGACCTCCTGTCAGGTGCCATCGACATCGCCGTTCACTCGATGAAGGATATGCCGGTCCTGCAACCCGAGGGTCTCCTGCTCGACACCTACCTGCCGCGCGAAGACACCCGCGATGCCTTTGTCTCGCCCAGCGTGAAAACCCTGGCAGACCTGCCCGAGGGCGCCGTCGTCGGCACCTCGTCCCTGCGCCGCCGCGCCCAGCTGCTGAACTACCGGCCAGACCTCAAGGTCGTCGAATTCCGCGGCAACGTGCAGACGCGCCTCAAGAAACTCGGTGACGGCGTGGCCGACTGTACCTTCCTCGCCATGGCTGGTCTCAACCGCCTTGGCATGAACGACGTGGCCTCCTCCGCCATTCAGCCCGAAGAAATGCTGCCCGCCGTGGCGCAAGGGGCCATCGGCATCGAACGCCGCGCCAACGACAGCCGCACCGCCGACATGCTCGCCGCCCTGCACGACACGGCCACCGGCCAGCGCCTCGCCGCCGAACGCGCCTTCTTGGCGGCACTGGACGGCTCCTGCGAAACCCCGATCGCGGCCCTTGCCGAACTGGATGGCACCACCCTGCGCCTGCGCGGTGAAGTCCTGCGCCCCGACGGCTCCGAAAGCATCAGCGAAGACAAGACCTGCGCCATCGAAGACGGTGCCGAACTTGGCCGCGAAATGGCGGCCAGCCTTCTGGCCAAGGCAGGCGAAGGTTTCTTCGACTGGCGCCAGTAAGTTTCCAATCTCGAAACAATTCACGAAAACGGCGGGGATTACCCGCCGTTTCTCGTTTCAAGAACCCCATTTCGGCACGCTGCCTTCCCCATTTCCGCCATGTTCACAACCCATGCTGGAAACATGGCGAATGGAGATAACCTTATGAACGCAATGACGGGATCACTGGCAGTAACCGCGACCCCTACCCGAGTCAAAGTGCAGAAAGCCTATGCCTATACGGCGCGGGAAATGGATGGATACTTCCGCCACACCTCGCATAGCGAGGCGATCATTCGCTTTATAGGCATCGTGCTGATCCTCGGCGCCTTCATCCAGTGGCTTGTACCGGAAAACGCCGATGGCTTCCCGTCGCTGATGACCAAGACCGGGCTAGCCGTGGCCTTTTCGCTCATCGGGATCGCGATCTACACCTCGGCCCTGCGCGGCTCGCGCCATGAACTGCGTCTCGACCCAAGCCGCCGCGACCTCACCCTCACCCGCCTTGATCGCCGCGACAATGTCCGCAGCAGCAAGAGCTTCCCGCTCACCCAGATCAAGAGCATCTACGTCAAGAAACCCGAAGTGCCCGGCGCACCTGCCCGCATGCAACTGCGCCTGATCAACAGCAGCAACGAGATCACGGCGATCCGCGGCCCCTATGAAGAGGTCGAGATGATGCACCGCACCCTCTGCCGGCACATCCACATTCTTCAGAACAAGTAACTACGTGGGGGACTGCCCCTATACCCACTTCGCCATCGGCGGCAAGCTCATCAGAACCGCGTTGGCGTCATGCCCGGTCTCAAGCCCGAACTTGGTGCCACGGTCATAAACAAGATTGTACTCGGCATAGAGACCACGGTGCACCAACTGCGCATCCTTCTCGGCATCGCCAAATCCATCCACCCGACGTTTCTCGACCAGCGGCACAAAGGCCGGCAGGAAGGCCTTGCCCACATCCTGGATAAAGGCGAAATCCGCCTCCCAGTCGCCGCTGTTGTGATCATCAAGGAAAATGCCCCCCACACCCCGCGCACGGCCACGGTGCGGCACATAGAAATACTCGTCCGCCCATTCCTTGAGGCGCGGATAATGCGCCTCGTCGTGGCGATCACAATGCTCTTTCTGAACCGCGTGGAAATGCGCGGTATCCTCGTCATACTCCAGACAGGGGTTCAAATCAGACCCACCGCCGAACCACCACGCATGAGGTGTCCAGAACATCCGCGTGTTCATGTGCACCGCCGGACAATGCGGGTTCTGCATATGCGCCACGAGGGAAATGCCACTGGCCCAGAACCGCGGATCGTCCTTCATGCCGGGAATGCCCTTGCGCGCCGCCATCGCCGCCTGCGCCCGCTCTCCCAATTCGCCGTAAACGGTCGAGATGTTCACGCCGACCTTCTCGAACACGCGACCACCGCGCATCACCGACATCAATCCGCCACCAGCATCCGATCCGTCCGCACTGGCGCGTTTGGTTTCGCTCACGTCGAAACGGCCCGCGGCCTGATCGGCAAACGGCCCCTCGGCATGGCTGTCTTCCAGCCCCTCGAACGCCGCCACGATCTGATCGCGCAACTCGCGGAACCACGCCGACGCGCGTGCCTTCTGGCTTTCCATCTGATCGGTCATCCGGTCTCTCCCTGAACAGTCTTGACTGATCAACTATCAGGGCCGCCCCACAAGGGCCAGCGCCAGATCAACGCATCTAGTGCGCCGGAGCAGGCACCGGATCAACAAGGGTGCGCCCACCGTCAACCGTCAGGATCTGTCCGGTCATGAACCCCGACCCTTCCGACGCAAGGTACTGCACCGCATCCGCCAACTCGCCCGGACCGGCAATCCGGCCCAAGGGCGTGTTATCCTCGATAAGATTGCGGTAATCGCGATTGTCCTTCAGCGTGCTCTGAAGGCTGGCCGACATCACCGATCCAAACGCCACCGCGTTGACACGGATACGATGCGGCGCAAGCGCAACCGCAAGGGATCGGGTCATCTGGTCAAGCGCCGCCGTCGACACCGAATAGGCCAACAGGTTGGGGTGCGACCGGCGCGAGGCAATCGACGACAGGTTGATGATCGAGCCTGCCATGCCCTCTTCCTTGCCCTCGGCCTGCTTGACCATCCGCTTGGCCACGTATTGCGACAGCCGCAAAGAGGTCATGAGGTTCTGATTCAGCATGGTGATCACTGACTCGTCCTCGGGATCAAGCGCATTGGAATGCACCACCTGCCGACAGCCATTCACAAGAATATCGACCGTATCAAAGGCGTCGATCGTCGCCGACAACAGGTTCGCAATCGTCAGCTTTTCGCGAAGATCCCCAGCAAAGTAGCGGATATTGCCCTCTTCACGGTTTTCGCCAACCTCTTCGATGAGACCGCTCTCATCCATGTCGGCAAACATCACGTTGGCCCCGTGATCCGCAAAGTGACGCGCCACGGCCAAACCAATGCCGTTTGCCGCTCCGGTAACAATCGCGGTCTTGCCTGCAATCGAAAAAGACATCTGCGCCTCCGATGATTCTGCGCGACCTTACGCGGTTTTACCGCCTCGCGCGAGACGGACGCGACGCATGAAGCACCTTGAAGCGACCATCGCCCGCAATTTCCTCGACCTGCCCAAAGGCCGCATTCAACGCGGTTTCATAGGGAAGATGACGGTTTGCCACCATCCACAACTGGCCGGACGGCGCAAGCATCCGCGCCGCGGCCTCGATAAAGGCCACGCCCAGCGCAGGTTCGGCCGACCGCCCGGTGTGGAACGGCGGGTTCATCACCACCGAATCCATCCGCGCCCGCGCCTCCCACCGGGTCACATCCGCCCAGTGAAACGCGGCCCGCGCGTCCTCGACATTCTTTCGCGCGCAGTCCAGGGCCGCATGATCCGCTTCCACGAGGTAAAGCGTTTCGACACTCTCGCGGCTCAAGATGTCACGCGACAGGTATCCCCATCCGGCCCCAAGGTCCGCAACGTTGCGCCCCAGCTTGGCAGGCAGGGCCGCCGCCAGCATCTTCGACGCCGGATCAATCCCGTCCGCCGAAAACACGCCCGCACGGGTCAGGAAACCATCCACCTCCTGCCACTCGGGCGCGACCCAATCGGCAAAATCGCCACCCGAGAACCAGAACAGCTTGCCATGCGCCTTGGCGACCACACCGGCCACCTCTGCACGCTTGCGGCACTCTTTCAGGATACTGTCCGACCCCTCCGTCTTCTGGCCGTCCACGATCACCACATCCGCACAGGCCACCGCCCGCGCGATCAGGTCATGCGCCTGTTTCTTGGCGCGCGGCAGGCAAACCAGCGCAGCCGCATAATGACCGCTTTCGGCAACATCACAGGCATATCCCGCCCGCTCATAGGCCTCGTAGTCAGGCCGCAGGGGCTGAATCACCCGACACCGCTCGCGCGGCAGGGCCGAAAGGTCAAACCCCGCACGCGGGGCAAAAACTGCGATCTCCCCCGCCTCGGGCAGGGTCAGGCCATTGTCCTCAATGGCCAGGGTCAAACGGGAATGGGACATTCAGAGGTCAGATAACCGGCGCGTCGCCGATCATTCCTTTTCCATTGTGCATTGCAGCGGATGCTGATGACGACGGGCGAAATCCATCACCTGTGTCACCTTGGTTTCCGCGATTTCGTGGCTGAACACGCCAACAACCGCCACACCCTTCTTGTGTACGGTCAACATGATCTCGAACGCCTGCGCGTGGGTCATGCCAAAGAACCGCTCAAGGATGTGAACCACGAATTCCATCGGGGTATAGTCATCGTTCAGCAAGAGAACCTTGTACAAAGGCGGACGCCGCGTGCGCGTACGCGTCTGCAACGCGACGCCGAAATCGCCGTCGTCATCGCCGTTATCGGCGCTCATGTGCAAAGCATAATCGTGCATGGGTATCCGCGTCTGGTTTAAGGGTGTCGCCTTAGCGGGTTTATATAACCTGTCTTAAGTTTTAGAAAAGAGCTTCAGGCCACGAAATCAAGGCGAAACATGTCCAGAACCCTCACCACTGTCGGTTTCGACGCCGATGACACCCTCTGGCACAACGAGCGATTCTTCCGCATCACCCAGGATCGCTTTGCCGAATTGCTGGCCGACTACACCCACAAGGACCATCTCGAGGAACGCCTTCTCGAGGCCGAAAGGCGCAACATCGGCCACTACGGCTTTGGCATCAAGGGCTTCGTCCTGTCGATGATCGAAACCGCCATCGAGGTCACCGAGGAACAGGTTCCCGCCAGCGTTATCGCCGAACTCATGGCCGCCGGACGCGACATGCTGCAACATCCCATCGAACTCCTGCCGCACGCCCGCGAGGCCGTCGAAGCACTGGCCGGAAGCCACCGTATCGTGTTGATTACCAAAGGTGATCTTCTGGATCAGGAACGCAAACTGGCGCAATCCGGCCTTGGCGATCTCTTTGACGGGGTCGAAATTGTCTCCAACAAGACACCCGACATCTACCGCACGATCTTTGACCGCCACGGCGACGGCCCTGACCGCGCCATGATGGTCGGCAACTCCATGCGCTCCGACGTTGTCCCGGCAATCGAGGCCGGCGGCTGGGGCGTCTACGTCCCGCACGGTCTGGTCTGGGCCCTCGAACATGCCGAAGCCCCCAACGACGCGCCACGCTTTGCCGAACTGGAATCACTGGCCGGGCTTGCCGACCTCGTAAACGACATCGGCTGACCTGCCTTATTCCCGCCACATTCCCCCCACTCTAGTGGTCGCTCCGAAAAAATACCCCACATCTTGGTTGTTTTTCCGGTCACGCTGCCAAACCTGCTGAAAACAAAGGCTTTATCGAAAAGACACCCTGTGTTAGCCTGACGTCAAATAATAAGGCCGAACCGGAGAACCGGCGGCTTGAGGCAGAGAAGGCAGTTTATCGTGAAGGTTCGGCTCAGTTCGCCGGCTCGTTTCGGTGTCGTTGCGCTAGTGCTCCTGATGAGCCTGGCAACCGTCCCCTTATCGGCAATCGCAGCACCCTATGCCGCGATGGTCGTGGATGCGCGCTCGGGCGAAGTCCTCCATTCCCGCAATGCCGACACCCGTCTGCACCCCGCCTCCCTGACCAAGATGATGACGCTCTACATCGCTTTTGAGGCGGTAAAAAACGGCGAAATCTCCCTTGATACCAAGGTCCGCATCTCCAAGAACGCCGCCGCGGAACCGCCTTCGAAACTGGGCCTGCGCTCCGGTCAGCGCATTGCCCTGCGCTACCTGATCCGCGCCGCCGCCGTGAAATCCGCCAACGATGCCGCCACCGCCATCGGCGAGGCCATCTCCGGCTCCGAGGCCAAGTTCGCCCGCCGCATGAACCGCACCGCGCGGGCGCTCGGGATGACCAACACCACCTTCAAGAACGCCCACGGCCTGACCGAATCGGGCCACCTGTCTACCGCCCGCGACATGACAACGCTCGGGCGGCACCTGCTCTATGACTATCCGCAGTATTACAACCTCTTCTCGCGCCGCTCGACCCATGCTGGCGTGAAGACCGTCAACAACACCAACCGCCGCCTGCTGAACGCCTATCGCGGCGCCGACGGCATCAAGACCGGCTATACCCGCGCCGCGGGCTTCAACCTCGTGGCATCCGCCGAACGTGGCCGCGAACGGGTGATCGCCACCGTTTTCGGCGGTCGCTCCACCGCCTCGCGAAACGCCAAGGTGGCCGAACTCCTCGACCTCGGCTTCCGCCGCGCCCCCAGCCGGGTCGCCCTGCGCAAACCGAAACTGCCGACCTACGGCACCAGCGCGCCAGCGGGCAAAACCATCCGCGTCGCCACCGCCGTCAAGAAAAGCCTGCGTCCGCAGCTGCGCCCCAAAACCCTGTTCCGCACCGAGCCCGAGACGCCCGAAACACAGGATACGGTTGTCGCCAGCGCCAGCAGCATTGAGTTCGACATCCAGACCGCCCTCATCGAAGCCCAGGGCGACAAACCTGCCACCGCTCTCCCCGAGGAAGATATCGACACCCCGCAAGTCGTGACCCGCATCTCCACCTCCGGCGGACGCCACTGGGGCATCAACGTCGGTCGCTACGCCAGCCGCTACGCCGCCGAAAAAGTGCTCCTGAAAACCGCGCTCACCGAGATGAGCACGCTCGACGGCACCCTGCGCAAGGTGGTCAAGAATTCACGCGGCTACGAGGCCAACTTCGTCGGCATGACCCGCGAAACCGCCGACCTCGCCTGCCGCCGCCTTCAGGCCCGTCAGATCGCCTGTTTCACCATCGGCCCGTCCTGATCGCTTGCCCCCGCCGCCCGTCTGAGACAAGACTGGCGACATGAGCAAAACGGTCATCCCCGCCCCCGCCCCGACGCTGCTGCCGGTCCACGGCAGCGACGCGCTGTTCCCTGTCCGCCGCATCTTCTGCGTGGGCCGCAACTACTCCGAACACGCCCGCGAGATGGGGCACGACCCGGACCGCGAGCCACCCTTCTTCTTCACCAAACCCGGCGATGCAGCCGTGCCCTCCGGCCTGACCCTGCCCTTCCCGCCCGCCACCGAAAACCTCCACCACGAGGCGGAACTGGTTGTCGCCATCGGCACCGGCGGCCGCGACATTGCGGCAAAAGACGCAGACCGCCACATCTGGGGCTATGCCACCGGCAACGATCTCACCCGCCGCGACATGCAGGCCCGCGCCAAGGAGATGCGCCGCCCCTGGGACATGGCCAAGGGCTTTGACGCCTCCGCCATCATCGGCCCGCTGCACCCGATCACCGAAACCGGACCACTGACCTCGGGCGCGATCACCGCCCATGTCGATGACGACCTGCGCCAGACCGGCGATCTCTCGGAAATGATCTGGCCCACCAGTGACGTGATCGCCTTCCTCTCACGCCTCGTCACCCTCGCCCCCGGCGACCTGATCATGACAGGCACCCCCGCAGGCGTCGGCCCCATCACCCCCGGCCAAACCTGCCGCGTCGAAATCGCGGGCCTCTCCCCCGCGACAGTCATCTTCAAGCCATAAGAAAAGGGCCGGTCACAAAACCAGCCCTGCTTCAATGCACACAGAAATACTCCCGCCGGAGGCATCCCGCCCCCGCGGCCATTCCTCACGGTTTCGGGCGGTCGTCCCACTCGCCGCTCAGGATACGCTGCGCATCCCCTTCCGGGTCTTCATACTGGTCCGACCGCACCGTGTAGAGAAAGGCCAGAAGGCCCACGCCCCCAAGTATTAGCGAGATCGGGATCAGATAGGACAGCACAGACATGGATTACCTCAGGCGCAACGCGTTGAGCGAGACTGTAATCGAAGAGGACGACATGGCCAAGGCGGCAATCAGCGGCGTCGCCAAACCGGCAATCGCAAGCGGCACGGCAATCACGTTGTAAACCGTCGCGATCTGGAAGTTCTCCCGGATCCGCTTGGTCGCCTTGCGCGCGGTGTTGAGCGCATCGGCAATCGGGCTCAGGTCACTGCCCAGCAACACGATATCCGATGCCACCCGCGCCGCATCCAGCGCCGAGGCCGGCGAGATCGACACATGCGCCGCCGCAAGGGCCGCCGTGTCGTTCAGACCATCGCCCACCATCAGCACATGCTTGCCCTGTTCCGACAGCGCCTGCACCTTCGCGGCCTTGTCTTCCGGCAGCGCCTCGGCCACCCACTTCTGGATGCCCAGACGATTGGCCAAGGCTTCAACCGCCCCGGTGCTGTCGCCCGAGATCAGCATCACGTCCTTGCCATCCTCCAGCAACGCCCGAACCGATTCTTCCGCGCCATCCCGCAGCGCATCCGAGAAGGTGAAGGCCCGCGCCGTGTCTTCGCCCATCGACAGGAAGGCAGAGGTCTGCGCCAGCGGCTGCGCCCCAACCCAGGCCGCCCGCCCAAGGCGCACCAGCTTGCCATGCAACTTGCCCTGCGTCCCGAACCCCGGAACTTCCTCGATGTCGCTCAACTGGGCCGGTTTGATCCCCGCCTCGCGCGCGGCATCGACCAGCGCCAGCGACAAGGGATGCGATGACCCCATCGCCAACGCCATGGCCACTTCGATCTCGCGACGCGGAAACTCCCCAAGGTTGGTCACTTCCGGCGTTCCCGCCGTCAAGGTGCCCGTCTTGTCGAACACCACCGTATCCACCTGCGCCAGCCGTTCCAGCGCCGTGGAGTGCTTGATCAGCATCCCCTGTTTGAACAACCGCCCCGAGGCCGCCGTCGTCACCGCAGGCACCGCAAGCCCAAGCGCACAGGGGCAGGTGATGATCAGAACCGCCGCCGCGATGTTCAGCGCGGTGCGCATGTCAAAGGTGTAAAGGAACCAGCCCACGAAGGCCAAGGCCGACAGGATATGCACACCGGGCGCATAGAGCTTGGCGGCACTGTCCGCCAAAGAGGTATAGCGCGACCGCCCCGATTCCGCGATCGCCACCAGATCGGCCATGCGATGCAGCGAGGTTTCCTCGCCCACCGCCGTCGCCCGCACCACAAGCGGCCCGGTCAGGTTCACTTCCCCGGCACTCACGCCAAGCCCCGGCTCGGCATAGACCGGCAGGGTTTCCCCGGTCAGAAGCGAGCGATCCAGCTCCGACTGGCCTTCGACAATCTCTCCGTCCACCGGCATCCGCCCGCCGGGGCGCACCAGCACAAGGTCGCCCACCGCCAGTTCGGACACCTGCACGGTGTCTTCCACGCCATCGACCACGCGAATGGCACGCGGCACCTCAAGCGCCGCGAGCTCCTCGGCCGCAGAGCGCGCCACCGCCCGCGTGCGATAGTCAAGATACCGCCCCGCCAGCAGGAAAAACACCAACGTCAGCGCGGCATCGAAATAGGCGTGCTCCCCCGACAGCATGGTCTCCCAAAGCGAGGTCACAACCGCCAGCACGATGGCCAGCACAATCGGTACATCCATGTTCAGGCGCTTGTTCTTAAGCGCCGACCAGGCATTCACGTAAAACGGCTTGCCCGAAAACACGATGGTCGGCAGGGCAATCGCCGCCGAAATCCAGTGGAACATGTCCCGCGTTGCCGCCTCGGCGCCAGACCAGACCGAGACCGACAAAAGCATCACGTTCATCGAGGCAAACCCGGCCACCGCCAGACGCATCAGCAGGTCACGCCCCGCCTTGTCCGACGCCGTCGCCGAAAGCGTCCCCGCATCCAGCTCGTGCGCCTCGTAACCGATCCCCTCCAGCACCTTCACAAGGTCCTGTGCCGTCACATCCGCCTCGGCCTCAACCGTCGCCCGCTTCAACGTCAGGTTCACCCGCGCCGATTTCACACCGGGTTGGCGATGCAACTCGCGTTCAACCGCCGAGATACAGGCCGCGCAGTGAATGGTCGGCAGTGAAAGGGCAAGGCGGGCCTCTTCATGGGCCTCCTGCTCGGCCAGCGACTCTGCGGCAGGCGCAGCAACGCAGGCAGGGCAGGCCGAAGTTCCGGGGCGCATGGCAGCGGTCATGAACTTACTCCGTCACGTAGAGAACAACCCGCTGGCTGAACTCGGTCCCGTCTTTGGCAACAGCCTTCATCCGGATGTTCCAGTTGCCCTTCTCAATCGCCATCGGCGCCACATAGGCGGTGCCGTCGAATTTGAACTCGGGAACAACATCATCCTTCACATGGGTCGCCCGCCCCAGCACCGCATCCAACTCGCGGGCCTCTACCGGACGGCCGTTGATGTCCGAGATCTGAAGGATCAAAAGCCCGCCGGTGTGCCGCGCCGCAACTTTCCAGCCCAGCGATTCCTGCGCATCACGACGGTCGTCAAACTCCTGGCTGGCCACGTAGGAATTCTTGACCTCAAGACCGGGGAAGGTCCTGACAGCCGAAACTGCCAGGAGGACATTTACCCCGATGATCACACCAAACGCGCCGACAAAGATCATGGCGGCATGTTTGCCGGTGAATTTACGTTCTGAACTCATCAGTTGGCCTTCCCGTTAAACACCGTGTCCTTATACACGCGATCACCGTTCAGCGCATCTTCAACCCAGAAGCGGAAATCAGTGGCTTCACCGTTCGCCGGAAGCGACCCTTTCGGCGCCAGAACATAGACACGTTGCAGCTTCATCGTATCCGCCGGAACCGTCACGGTCTCATAAGGCGTGCCTTCCAGATCGATACGCAGGGTCGGATCCCCCTTGACCGAGATGCGGAACGGACGGTCCTCGCCATGCTTGTTGCGCAGACGGATCTCATAGGTGTTGCGGATCGTCCCATCCGACAGCGTCACGAAGGTCGGGTTCCGAACCGGCGCAACCGTCATGTCGATATCGGTCCGCAGGAACAGGGCCACCACCAGCAGGACGCCCACCAGCGACCACAACGTGGTGTAAAGGATCGTGCGCGGACGCAGGAAGTGGTGCTTCCAGATGCTGCGCGGTGCGTTGCCAGCGGTCTCCCAGGCCTCGTCACCAACGGCAAGATAATCGATCAGGCCACGCGGCTTGCCGATCTTGTCCATGATCTCGTCGCAGGCATCGATACACAGCGCACAGGTGATGCACTCCAGCTGCTGACCATCACGAATGTCGATACCCACCGGGCAGACGTTCACACAGGCCATGCAGTTGATGCAATCACCCTGCGTTTCGCCGTCACGCACCTCTTGCGATCCCTTGCGCGGCTCGCCGCGCCAGTCGCGGTACCCGACGGTCAGGGTGTCTTCGTCCATCATCGCCGCCTGGATACGCGGCCACGGGCAGGCGTAGATACAGATCTGTTCACGCGCGATGGCCCCAAAGAATACCGTGGTGAAGGTCATGACCGCGATGGTGGTATAGGCAATCGGGTGCGCCGTTCCCTTGAACAGGTCCACCATCAGCGTCGGCGCATCTGTGAAATAGAACACCCAGGCCCCACCGGTCGCCAGGGCGATCAGAATCCAGCTCAGGTATTTGATCATCCGCAGGCGGAACTTGCGGAGGTCCCATTTTTTCTGACGATGCAGACGCAGGCGCGCGTTGCGGTCCCCTTCGATCCATCGCTCCACGAGGATGAAAAGATCGGTCCACACGGTCTGCGGACAGGCATAACCACACCACACACGCCCAAGTGCCGAGGTGAACAGGAACAGGCCAAGACCTGCCATCACCAGCAAACCCGCAACGAAATAGAATTCGTGCGGCCAAATCTCGATCATGAAGAAAAAGAAGCGGCGGTTGCCAAGGTCCAGCAGAACTGCCTGATCCGGCAAACTCGGGCCGCGGTCCCAACGGATCCACGGCGTCAGGTAATAGATGCCCAGCATGACGGCCATCAGATACCATTTCAGGTTACGAAACTTGCCTTTGACCCGCTTCGGGAAAATCGGCTCTCGGGCAGCGTAAAGGCCAGGTTCTTGATCAGTAGTGCTCACTGGAATCACTCGCGCATAGGGAATTCTCTGATGTTCTTTTGGCCTCTGAAGCCGTTCGGAACTTTGATATGGGTCAAATATTGTATTAAAAATGTAGCTTTAAACGCGGCCATCCGCCACGGCTCACAAAAACAGGAACTGCGCCGCACACACCTTGCGACCGCCGTTTCAGGTGCTATATCGGAGAGGAATGAGTGCCGGCTTTCCAGGAAACGCGCGAACAGGACGGAAAGCCGGCACTTTTGCTCCACGCCAAAATGCCGCGGGCAACTTTCAGGTCCATTCCGTGAGTACGGCCAAAGGACCAATTTCTTCCCTCACTCTCACCGATTCCCGCCTTACGGCCTTTGACCCAGATCAAACTGCGTGCATTATCCTTGTCAGGGAGCGGGAAAAATCATCTTGAAGTGGAGGCAGGACGATTTCCCAAGAAGAAAGCGAGCGCAAGTCGCTCAACGCCGCCGAGATCGGGGCCGTGGCCCACCTTTACCGCGGCGAAGTCTATCGCAGCACCATCTGGCGCACCCGGTTGGACACGACCACGAACTGGGCCGTTGTCACCCTTGGTGTGGCCCTGTCGATTTCCTTTGCATCACCTGACGCCTCTCCCCTGCCCCTCGTGCTGGTGGGCGTCCTGATCATCTTCTTCCTGATGCTCGAAGCCCGCCGCTACCGTTATTTCAACGTCTGGCGTGCAAGGGCGCGGTGGCTGGAAACCCACTTCTACGCCCCCATGCTGTATGACGGGGATCTTCACCTCGAGGAAAACTGGCAGAAGGTTCTCGCCAACGACTACATGCGCCCCAAATACCACGTGCCCTACATGGTCGCCGTCGGACGCCGCATCCGCCGCAACTACCTCTGGATTCTGCTGATCCAGTCCCTCGCCTTCGCCGGCAAGATCGCCGTTCACCCCACCGCCGTGCAATCCTGGGACGAAGCCTTCCGCCGCGCCGATGTTGGCCCGCTTCCCGGCGAGGTGATCATCGGTTTCGGAACCGTCTACATGATTGCCTGGATCTTCCTCGCCTTCTGGAGCGATCGCGACGACGCCCGCCGCGCCCGCGCCCGCAAAACCGAAAGCGCAATGGGTTAACGTTCACTCCGGGCCTGCCTCAGAACCCAGGCCCGGAATGCCTTGGCCGCCGGCCTCAGCGCGGCCGGGTTGCTGACCACGTGATAGCCCTTCTCGAACGCCCCCTCAAACAGCTGCACCAGCCGCCCCGCCGCCAGATCATCCTCGACCCAGATCCGCGTACTGACTGCAACCCCCTGTGCATTGCGCGCCGCGTGCTGCAACAGGTTGCCGGGCAGATGGATCATGCCCCCTTTCGTGGCGCCCTCAGCCACTCCGTTCTCTTCCAGCCAGAGACTTGCTTCCGAGGTGCCCAACTCCTGCAACCAGGGCAGGTCGGCAAGGTCCAAGGCACTTTCCACCTTCCGGTCCCCGATCAACTCAGGCGCCGCCACCACGGCAATCGGCGTATGTACCAGTTCCTGCGCCTCCAGCCCCGGCCAGTTCCCGTCGCCATAGCGAATACACAGATCAATGCCGCCCGGTCTCGGATCGGTCAGCGCCGGGTTCGGATCAATCATGATATCGATCTCGGGATGCTTGGCGCGAAACGCAGGCAGCCGGTGCACCAGCCAGTTCGAGGCAAACTGCGGTGTTGTCGCCACGTGCAGGGGGCGCACCCCCTCCTGCATCGTCAGCTCCTCAACCCGCTCCGCGATCGTCGTGAACCCATCCAGCAGGGCATCCGCAAGGCGACGTCCTTCAACCGTCAGGACGGCAGACCGCCCCGCACGATCCAAAAGTTGCACGCCTAGATGCGCCTCCAGATTGCGGATCTGCTGGCTGATGGCCGCGTGGCTGACGTTCAGCCCCGCCCCTGCGGCCTGAACCGATCCCTGCTCGGCAAAGGCGGCAAAGGCACGAAGCGCGCTCATCGGGGGCAGTCTCGTCCAGTCCATATGTAATTTATACTGACATGTTGATTTCATTCCTGAGTCGCAGCTTCGCGCCTGAAACGCCATATTTCAAGACAGAAGCGAACCACCAAAGGAGGCTGACATGCTATTTCTACTTTCAGATGTCTTCAACATCGCAACCCGCCAATCCCCCCTCGGCCAGCTGCCGCCCAAACCGCAAACGCGCAGCACCGGCAAGAAAGGCTGATGGCCCAAAAAGAATATGCGATGTCTGCATAGCGTGTTGGTTGGTTCCGATTTGAAGGATTAGGCCAATATCGCCTCTGAACGACAGATCAGAGGCGCGATGCAAAAGAAATCCTTCGACAGAATCCTGAAAGGGCTTCGCGGCCTTACATCTGATCAAGCTGCAGCGCTCTGTTCAGATGGTTTTTCTGCGTATGACAAGTTTGCCAAGGCCACTGGCTTTCGCATTTCGTGCTCGGCACCAAACCCGGCACTCGCAAGATCCAGCAGAGCTTTCACATACAAAACGTGAACGCTTTGCATTCGCGCTTAAAGGCCTTCCTTCGCCCCTTTAAGGGGCCAGCCAAGAAATATCTCGACGGCTATGTGGATTGGTGTTTTGCTCGCGAGAATATGGAAGTTGATTGTGCACTTAGCCGCTTGCTGGATTGCGCCAGACCATAAGCGCAAAATGTTTTGATACCCCAACGTAGTTGGGAAGCGCGATCTGATGATTGAATCCATCGTATAGAGCAACGTTGATCGATGCAGATGAGCCCATGGCTCCAGACAGACGGGGCTGCCCATAATCTTTGACGCCCTCTTCCAAGGCCTGCTTCTGATATTCAGTAGTTCCTGAACGCTCGAGCTTACCCGGAAATGGCAGAGCAATGGCAATTCCATCTAATCCGGCTTTCTCAACCAGAGCCTTCAAAGATACGAGCAAGGGAGAGAGTTCCAGGACCAGTGATTGGTGGCCCGCTCCAGCTGTTAGAAGCATGCGGCAAACGTATAGCCAACTGCCAGCCGGGTCATGTGAAATCCCAGATCCGTCTCTGGTAGCTGTAGTCCAATCGTGTGTTGTCAAGGCAACGCGGGGCTGGAGACGTATGGCGTTCGCATACCCGATAATGCGCCCTCCCTTTTCACTTACAAAAGCTCCTTGGGGAAATCTATCGAAGCATGCGTTGACAGTGGCACCTGAATGCTCCGGATGAACAAAGGCAACGCTCCGTTGACCAAGAGTGTCCACTCCTGGGTTATCCTGCAGTTCCACGATGGCATTCAAGTCATCATGGATAACCGTTCGCGCAGACATTGTCACAAATGGACCCTCCTGAGTAGAAGTTGAATATATTAAGCGAAATCAAAGGATCAACTCTACAATTTCAAGTGCACGCAACACTTAGCCAACACGCAGTGCAGACATCGATAAAGAATAAGCCCGCCTGGAAGGGCGGGCATGATTCAAACTTGAAATTCCCGGCACCCCTGTAGGGTCGGGTGCCGATGCCCCCCTCCTACACCTGCTGTACGACACAAATGTGACAGATCCCGAAAGCGGCCTTACCCGGCCCCTTCGTAGACGTTCACGTGGGGGATCCGCCCACCGCTGCCAAAGATGCGGACGAACACGTAATGCCCGCGCCCGCTCATCACGTCCTCGAAAATGTAACGCGCCACCGGCTGTCCCGCCCGATAATAGGCCGGCAGGTTGGCACGCAGGTCCCGACGGTGAAAGAACGGATCATTCCCGTCATAGTCATCCCGCTTGCCAAAACGGTGGAAATTGGCCCGATCCTGGGCCAGCACCGCCCCGAAGGTGGTCAAGGGCGTGCCGCTTGAATTGACAATATCCCGTGGACCAAGCCAGGTCAGGTATTCGCCCATCAACTGCTGGGCTTGGGCGGGTGAGGCGTTCAGGCCGACAACACACGCCAGCGCCGCGAAAATTCGAAACATGAAATATCCTTTCGGCAATCCGGCCCGACACAGGGGCCATTCCGCCACCAGTCTATGAAACGTCTCCTCCTGCGTCACCCTGCAAGGCGCCATGAAATTCGGCCTTGCCAAAAAAGAAACGCCAGCCCCCGGGAAACGCGCGAACATGACGGGGACTGGCGCTTGAGCCGGGGGCAAATCCTGCCCCCGGATATGTCAGGATGGCTTATTCGCCACCACCCAACTGGTGCACATAGGCCGACACGGCGCGGATTTGCGCTTCGGTCAGACGGGTATTCCAGTTCGGCATAACGCCTGCGCGGCTATAGGTGACGGTCTCTTTGATCGAGTCATAGTCACCACCAAACAGCCAGATGGCGTCGGTCAGGTTCGGCGCACCCTGTGCGCGGTCACCGGTACCGTCATCCATGTGGCAGGCCGAGCATTCGTCCGCAAAGACAACCGCGCCATCTGCAACAAGCGATGCGTCTTTCGCATCACCCGACAGCGACATCACGTAGTTGACGACAGCTTCGATCTGCTCGTCTTCCAGATAGTCGTCGCCAAAGGCAGGCATTTCCGAGAAACGCGCATCTTCGTCTTCTTCGTTCCGGATACCGTGGCTAACGGTGGTGTGGATCGATTCGATGTCACCACCCCACAGCCAGTCATTGTCCAGCAGGTTGGGATAGCCAACCGCACCGGCAGCACCCGAACCGTGACACTGGGCACACCAGGTCTTGAACACGGCAGCACCGGCCGAAATCGCATAACCGTTCAACTCAGCGTCGCTGGTGATCGCGGTCAGTTCCGCCGCTTCCAGCTTGGCGTTGATCGGAGCCAGCGATTCATTCACACGGTCGATCTCGGCAGCCACTTCGCCCCGGGTCGAATACCCCAGAACACCGGCGGTTGCGCCTTTGATACCGGGCCATGCGGGATACGCGATGGTATAGCCGATGCCCCAAACGATACAGGCATAGAAGATGTAGACCCACCACTTGGGAAGAGGGTTGTTATATTCTTCGATGCCGTCCCAGGAGTGACCAGTCGTCTCGATCTGGTTTCCTTTTTGAACAGGTTTTTTACTCATGTCCTCGCCTCCTCATTCCGTGGCGGGTTTGTCTTCGTGCCGGAACGGGATGTCTGCGGTGTCGCGGTACTCCTTGGTGGCGCCTGGGCGGAAAACCCAGACGACAACACCAATGAAGAACGCAAACAGGAACAGAAGCATCCAGCTATCAGCGAACTCTCGCAGTAGGGAATAGGTCTCCATGTTCCTAACTCCTTACCGCGACGCGTCCGGCGTGAAGGTCGAGAAGTCGACCAGCGTACCCAGCATTTGCAGGTAGGCAACCATTGCGTCCATTTCGGACACGCCGGGCTTACCGTCAAAGTTGCGTACGTTGACTTTCTCACCATAGCGCTCGAGCAGACCATCATAGTCGCTGTCCGGATCCGCCTGGGCCGCAAAGTCGGCTTGGGCGTTGGCGATCATGTCCTCGGTGTAGGGCGTACCCAACAGAGCGTTGGTGCTCATGATGTCACCGATGTACTTGCCGTCGATCTTCTTCTTTTCAAGGAAGCCGTACTTCGGCATCACCGATTCCGGAACAACCGACTGCGGATCACGCAGGTGGTCTACGTGCCAGTCATCCGAATAACGGCCGCCTACACGGGCGAGATCGGGACCGGTACGTTTAGAACCCCACTGGAACGGGTGGTCGTATTTCGACTCCGCTGCCAGCGAGTAGTGACCATAGCGCTCCACCTCGTCGCGCATCGGACGGATCATCTGCGAGTGACAGACATAGCAGCCTTCACGCAGGTAGACCTCGCGGCCGGCCATTTCCAGCGGGGTGTAGGGGCGCATGCCCTCTACGTCCTCGATGGTGTTTTCCAGCCAGAACAGCGGTGCGATCTGCACAATGCCGCCGATGGTTACGACCAGGAAGCTGAAGATCAGCAGGAGGGTCGCGTTGGTCTCGAGGATTTTATGTTTATCGAGAATTGCCATTGCTCCGGCCCTCCTTATTCAGCCGGGACTGCAACCGACAGGCTGGCTTCTTTAGCCGGGGCCTTACGGACAGTCATCCAAAGGTTGTAGCACATGATGACGGCGCCAGCGAGGAACATGACCCCACCCAGACCGCGCACAACGTACATCGGGAACTTAGCTGCCACGGTGTCTGCGAACGAGTTCACAAGGAAACCGTTGGCATCAACTTCGCGCCACATCAGGCCTTCCATGATGCCGGTCACCCACATGGACGCCGCATAGAGAACGATACCGATGGTGGCGAGCCAGAAGTGCCAGCTGACCAGTTGCAGCGAATACAGGCGCTCACGCTTCCACAGAACCGGAACCAGGAAGTACAGCATACCGAAAGTGATCATGCCGTTCCAACCAAGCGCACCAGAGTGCACGTGACCAATGGTCCAGTCAGTGTAGTGCGACAGCGAGTTCACGGCGCGGATCGACATCATCGGACCTTCGAAGGTCGACATGCCGTAGAAACCAACCGAGATCACCATCATACGGATCACAGGGTCGGTGCGCAGCTTGTCCCATGCACCCGACAGGGTCATCAGACCGTTGATCATGCCGCCCCAGGAAGGCATCCACAGAACAACCGAGAACACCATGCCCAGCGTCGAAGCCCAGTCAGGCAGCGCGGTATAGTGCAGGTGGTGCGGACCCGCCCAGATGTAGATGAAGATCAGGGCCCAGAAGTGGATGATCGACAGCTTGTACGAGAACACCGGACGCTCGGCCTGTTTCGGGATGAAGTAGTACATCATGCCCAGGAAGCCTGCGGTCAGGAAGAAGCCCACAGCGTTGTGGCCATACCACCACTGGGTCATCGCGTCCTGAACACCGGCCCAGACGATGACCGACTTCGAACCGAAGATCGACACGGGGATCGTCAGGTTGTTGACGACGTGCAGCATCGCAACGGTCACGATGAACGACAGGTAGAACCAGTTCGCAACATAGATGTGCGGCTCTTTGCGTTTGATGATGGTACCCAGGAACACGGCCAGGTAAGCCACCCAAACAACGGTCAGCCACAGGTCAACATACCACTCGGGTTCCGCGTATTCTTTCGACTGGGTGCCGCCCAGCAGATAGCCGGTTGCCGCCAGAACGATGAAGAGCTGGTAGCCCCAGAACACGAACCACGCGAGGTTGCCGCCCCAGAGACGGGCAGCCGAGGTACGCTGAACAACATAGAACGACGACGCCAGAAGCGCGTTGCCGCCAAATGCGAAAATCACCGCCGAAGTGTGAAGCGGACGCAGGCGGCCAAAGTTGGCATAGCCTTGTGCCCAATCAAAGTTCAGCACCGGGAACGCCAGCTGGAACGCGATGAAAACGCCCGCCAGGAACCCGACCACGCCCCAGAAGGAGGTGGCGATAACACCAGCGCGGACCACGCTGTCGAGATATTCGTTCTGCGGCGCCGGGGTTTTTGCATCCCCGAACCCACGCAAGGTCCAGATAAAGAGGCCACCCGAGACCAATGCCACGATAACGGCATGGACCAGGTAAGCCACATCGCGCGCATAGTTTGCTGCGATCAACGCGAAGAGCGTGACCAAAGCAAGCGCGATCAGCTTGATATAATTCAACATTTTGCGTCCCTTCGTCTTGCCGGGCACGATTCGGATTTTGCCTCGGCGGATTTAGACTGAGTGTGTTTTGCTTTCGCAGTCGCAGAAACGCATTGATCTGTGTCAAAGCACTTCTTTTCAAAAGGTCTCCTAATCAAGGCAATGGGACGGACAGGCCCCAAATCTGTCCAGAAATCACCCGCAGACCCGTGCCACGGAGCTCAAGAAATGGCCTATAAATCAATCCTGTCGGTTCTGACCGATACAACCTTTGTTCAAAGCACGCTGGCGCAGGGCATTGAACTCGCCCGCGGCCAGGAGGCGCATCTTGACGCACTCTGCCTCGGCGTGGACCGCAGCCAGACCGGTTACTACTACGCCGGTGCCAACGCGATGATCCTTCAGGAAACCCTGAACCGCGCCCAGAAGGAAAGCAAAGACCTCGAAGAACAAGCCATCGAACACCTGCGCGCTGCCGGCATCCGCTGGGGCACGGAATCCGGTGTGGCTCAGATCGCCGATCTTGGCCGCCACGTCGCCGCCCGCGCCCGCTTTGCCGATCTCGTGGTGCTGCCCAAACCCTATGGCAAGGATCACGGCGCCGAACTCGAGCCCACCATCGAGGCCGCGATGTTCGAAGGTCAGGCCCCGGTGCTTGTTATCCCCGACAACACCCCGCCGATGGCCACCCCGAAACGCATCTCGATCGGCTGGAACGAAAGCGCCGAGGCCCTTGTCGCCGTACGCGCCGCCCTGCCCTTCCTGCAAAAGGCCGACGCGGTCCGCGTTGTCGTGATCGATCCGCCCACCCACGGCCCGCACCGCTCCGATCCCGGTGGCCTCTTGTCACAGTTCCTGTCGCGCCACGGCGTCCGCGTCGAGATCGACGTCCTGTCCAAAACCCTGCCGCGCGTCTCCGACGTCCTGCTGCGCCACGCCAAGGACACCGAGTGCGAAATGGTTGTCATGGGCGCCTACGGCCACTCCCGCTTCCGCGAGGCCATCCTCGGCGGCGCAACCCGTAACATGTTGGAACAGGCAGACATTCCCGTCTTCATGGCACACTGAAGACACCCCCGGAAAAACCAAAGCCGCCGAAATCCTCGGCGGCTTTTCTCGTCTCTTATACCCGGGGCTGGCTCAGGCCATCATACCGCCGTCCGCATCGTCGCCGGCTTCTTCAAGAAGACGGGTCAGATCAGGAATGGTCACATGCCGCTTGCCCTCAAGCTGGATCACACCATCGCGCTTCAGCGCCGACATCTGGCGGCTCACCGTCTCAAGCGTCAGGCCCAGATAATCGGCCATCGCCTCGCGGGTCAGCGGCAGATCGAACACCAGCGGCCCCTGGGTCCCGGTCAGCTTCAGCGTCGCATCACGCCGCGCGATGATCGACAGCAGGCTCGCGATCTTCTCGCGCGCGGTCTTGCGACCAAGCACCAGCATCCATTCACGCGCCGCATCCAGCTCGTCCAGAGTCATCTCCAGAAGGCGCTGCGCGATATGCGGTGTCTCGATCATCATTCGCTCGAACGGCTTCTTGCGGAAACAGCACATCACGAGGTCAGTGGTCGCCACGACATCATAGGCCGCGCCCTCGCGCCCCGGACGCCCAACGAAATCCGACGGCAGCAACAGGCCAACCATCTGGGTGCGCCCGTCTTCCATCGTCTGCGTCAAAGAGGCGATCCCGGTCACCACCGAGCCGACAAAATCCATCGGGTCACCAGACCAGATGACGGTCTGCCCGGCTTCGAAACTGCGGTAATACTTGATCTCGTCCAGCGCCTCGAGCTCGGTCGCGTCGCAACGCGCACAGACAGCTCTGTGGCGAATCGGACAATCCGCACACTCGTGCGAGCTGACTAAGGACGGTTCATTTAGCATATTCATGTTCGCGCTTGATCTGGGTCAAGGATTGGCCTGGACCTGTGTGCATAAGCGTAAATCCATGACGACGAAAACACAATTGGCAAAGCTGGGATTATTTGACGCGAAAGTACCGCGTTATACCAGTTACCCAACGGCACCGCACTTCAAGAACGATGTAACCCCCGAGATTTTCGGGGAATGGATCTCTGCAATCAAACCTGATTCGCAGATATCTCTTTACATCCATGTCCCCTTTTGCCGGCGCCTGTGCTGGTTCTGCGCCTGCCGCACCCAGGGAACCGCCTCCGCCTCACCGGTCGCTGCATATGTCGAGACCCTCAAGCAGGAACTCGCCATTCTCAAGGCCCAGTTGCCCTCGGGCGTCTCCCTGTCGCGCCTGCACTGGGGGGGCGGCACGCCCACCCTGCTCGAACCGGGCATGATGGAAGACCTCGCCGGCGCGATCTTCGATGTCGCCCCGATGGCCGAAACAGGCGAGTTCTCGGTCGAGATCGATCCCTGCGAAATCGATGACGCCCGCCTCGCCGTGCTGTCCAAGGCCGGCATGAACCGCGCCTCCATCGGTGTGCAGGATTTCGACGACGAGATTCAGAAAACCATCGGCCGTATCCAGGGCTATGACGTCACCAAGGAAGCGGTCGACATGATCCGCGCCCACGGCGTCTACAGCCTCAACGCCGACATCCTCTTCGGCCTGCCCCACCAGAACCAGGCCCGCATCACCGAAAGCGTGCAGAAACTCCTGTCGCTCTCGCCGGATCGTGTCGCCCTCTACGGCTACGCCCACGTGCCCTGGATGGCCAAGCGCCAGCAAATGATCCCCTCCGATGCCCTGCCCACCCCGCAGGAACGTCTCGAACTCTTCGAGACCGCCCGCAAGCTGTTCCTCTGGGACAACTACGAGGAAATCGGCATCGACCACTTCGCCACCAAGGAAGACGGCCTCTCGGTCGCCCAGAAGGCGGGCAAGCTGCGCCGCAACTTCCAGGGCTACACCGACGATCTGGCCGAGGCCCTGATCGGCGTCGGCGCCTCTTCGATCTCGCGCTTCCCGCAGGGCTATGCCCAGAACGCCCCGGCCACCTCGGCCCACACCGGGCGTATCCGCGACGGCAATTTCACCACCACCCGCGGCCACGTCTTCACCGAAGAAGACAAGCTGCGCGGCCGCCTGATCGAGGCCCTGATGTGCGACTTCCGCATTGACAGCGCCGAGATCATGCAGACCTTCAAGATTTCACCGGTCCGCCTTCAGGAACTCTACAAACCGGTGATCGAAGGCTTCCCCGGCATGGTTGAAATCACCCCCGAAGGTCTCTCGATCCCGGTCGAGGCCCGGCCCCTGACCCGGATGATGGCCCGCGCGCTCGACGCCTACGACATGGATTCGGCAGGACACAGTTCGGCAATCTGACGCCTGCGCCCTGCCACCCGCAATGCGACTGGCAAGCTTCAACGTGCAGAACATGCGCCTGCGCGCCGATCACCTCGACGGCGCGCGGGATCGCGACATGCCGGAGGATCTCGGTCCCGCCGCCCCGCTTCTTGATGACTACGACCGCGCCCTGACCGCCGCCGTGATCGGCGAAACCAACGCGGACATCATCGCGCTTCAGGAAGTCTTCGACCAACCGACCCTCGATCATTTCCACGACACCTGCCTGCGCGACGCGGGCATCGCCTCCTATCCCTATCGCATCTGCCTGCCCGGCAATGACGGACGCGGCCTTGATGTGGCCCTGCTGTCCCGCATCGCCCCGCAGGCGATCCAAAGCCACGCCCACCTGACCCCGGCCCACCTCGGCCTCGACGCGCCAGAGGGCCTGTCTCCCCATACCCCGCTGTTCCGCCGCGACTGCCTCGAGATCACCTTCCCCGCGCTGACGCTGTTCATCTGTCACTTCAAGGCCCCCTACCCGGATGCCGCCGCAACATGGCCCGTGCGCAACCTCGAGGCCCGCGCCGTGTGCGCCCTGATAAAGCGCCGCTTCGAAACCCCGGCCAAGGAAAACTGGCTGATCCTCGGCGATCTCAACCAGCCGCGCCACGAAGACCTGCCCGCCACCGCGCCGCTCACCTCCGGTTTCGCCGTCGACCTTGTTGCCCGCCTGCCCGCAGGCAGCCGCTGGAGCTATCACGACACGATGGATGATTTCTACGCCCGTCCCGACGCGATTCTCGCCTCCCCGGCACTGGCCCGACGCTTCCCCAAAGCCCGGCCAGAGCTGATCCGCTCGGGTCTGCCCTACGAGGCCCGCCTCTACCACGGCCCGCGGCTTGATACCGTGGGCACACACCGCCCCCACGCCTCGGATCACGCCGCGCTGGTCCTCGACCTGCCGGGCCTCTGACCGGCTTCAATGCACTGAAAATACTCCCGCCGGAGGCGCCTTAAAGATCAGGCGCCGCCGCCAGAAGGTTGCGGGTATATTCGGTCTGCGGATTGTCGAACAGGCTCTGCGCCTCACCCTGCTCCACCACGTCGCCGGCCTTCATCACCATGATCTTGTGGCTCATCGCCCGCACCACATGCAGGTCGTGGCTGATAAACAGATAGGCCAGCCCGTATTTTTTCTGCAACCCCCGCAGAAGATCGACGATCTGCACCTGCACCGTCATGTCCAGCGCCGAGGTCGGCTCGTCCAGCACCACCAGCTTGGGCCGCAGGATCATCGCCCGCGCAATGGCGATCCGCTGCCGCTGCCCGCCCGAGAACTCATGCGGGTAACGGTCCATCGTCGCGGGGTCCAGCCCAACCTCTTCCATCACCTCGGCCACCATCTCGCGTTCCGACCGCCCCTCGCGCAGCCCATGCACACCAAGACCCTCGGCAATGATCTGTTCACAGGTCATCCGCGGGCTCAGGCTACCAAACGGATCCTGGAACACGATCTGCATGTCCTTGCGCAGGTCGCGCAACTCCCGCGTCGACCACTTGCGCACGTCGCGCCCGTCAAAGGTGATCCCGCCTTCCGAGGCGATCAATCGCATGATCGCCAGCGCCAGCGTCGTCTTGCCCGATCCGGATTCCCCGACAATGCCCAGCGTTTCACCCGCACGCACGTCGATCGTCGCCTCGTTCACCGCCTTAACATGACCGACGGTGCGCTTGAAAAACCCGCGCTGGATCGGGAACCACACCTTGAGGTTCTCGGTTTCCGCCATCACCGGCGCGTCCCCGGCCACCGGTTCCGGTGCCCCCACCGCCCGCGCACTCAAAAGCGTCTTGGTATAGTCATGCTGCGGGTTGGCAAAAATCTCGTCCACCGGCCCGGCCTCGACGATCTCGCCCCCCTTCATCACACAGACCTTGTCGGCAATCCGCCGCACGATCCCAAGGTCATGGGTGATGAACAACAATCCCATCCCCTCGGCATCCTTCAGCTCTTTCAGCAACTCGAGGATCTGCGCCTGAATGGTCACATCCAACGCCGTTGTCGGCTCGTCCGCGATCAGGATGTCGGGCTTGTTGGCCAGCGCCATGGCGATCATCACACGCTGCCGCTGCCCGCCGGACAACTGGTGCGGATAGGCACCCAGGCGGTTCTCGGCATCGCGAATGCCGACCTTGCGCAACAGGTCTAGAATACGCTCCCGCGCTTTGTCACCGGCAATCCCCTGGTGCAGCGATAGGCTCTCGGCCAGCTGCTTTTCAAGCGTGTGCAGCGGGTTCAAAGAGGTCATCGGCTCCTGGAAGATGAACGAGATGTCGTTGCCCCGCACCTTGCGCAACAGGTTCTCCTTCGCGCCCACCATCTCCTGCCCGTCATAGGTGATCGAGCCCTCGATCTCGGCACTTGCCCCCAAAAGCGACACGGTCGACAGCGCCGTGACCGACTTGCCCGAACCGGATTCCCCCACCAGCGCCACGGTCTCACCGCGATCCACCGTAAAGGACACACCCTTCACCGCCTGCACCACCCGGCCATCCTGCCGGAACCCGACGCGCAGGTCTTTGACTTCGAGGATACTCATAGGCTTCCGATCGTATTCAACATCACAACACCCCAGGCCGCACCGCCCACCGCGACGCCAAACCCAAGCCAGCCCGCCGGTTGCCGCCCCACACGCCGCAGCGCTCCATAAAGCACCGAAAGAAAGGTCGGCGCATAAAGCAGGCCCAAAGACGCGGCCGCCGCAGCACCCGCACCCGCCTCAACCGCCTCAAACAGCACCCAGGCCAGCACGGCAACCGACAGGACCATCGCCGTGCCCGCCAGCCCGTTTACCTGGCACTGCCACTTCGACTCGCAAACCCCGGCGCTCATGAAAAGGTCTTCCTCGGGTCAAAGGCATCGCGCACGCCCTCGAAGATGAACACAAGCAGCGACAACATGATGGCAAAGGTGAAAAACGCGGTGAAGGCCAGCCACGGGGCCTGAAGGTTCTGCTTGGCCTGCAAGGTCAGCTCGCCCAGCGACGGCGCCGTCGACGGCAACCCGAAGCCAAGGAAATCCAGACCCGCCAGAACCGAAATCGTGCCGGTCACGATAAAGGGCAGCATGGTCACCGTCGCCACCATCGCGTTCGGCAACATGTGGCGGAACATGATCACCCGGTTGCTCACGCCCAGCGCCTTGGCCGCCCGCACATATTCAAGGTTGCGCGCCCGCAGGAACTCGGCCCGCACCACGCCCACAAGCGCAGTCCAGCCGAACAGCACCATCAGGATCACCAAAAGCCAGAAACTCCGCCCCAGAACCGCGAACATGATGATGATCACGTAAAGCTGCGGCGTCGCGCCCCAGATCTCGATCACCCGCTGGAACACAAGGTCGATCCAGCCCCCGAAATAGCCCTGCACGGCGCCGGCAATGATGCCGATCACGCTCGCCGCCGCGGTCACGATCAGGGTAAAGACAATCGACAGGCGGAAGCCATAGAGTACCCGCGCCACCACGTCCCGCTTGCGGTCATCCGTGCCCAGCCAGTTCTGCGCACTTGGCGGCAGCGGCGCGGCACCGGGGCGGTCGACGGGCGTGTCATAGGAATAGGGAATAAGCGGCCAAAGGGTCCACCCCTTCTCGAAGCCCTCCTCGGCATAACTGCCCGCCGCGACCTGCGCCAGAATATCCTCCGGCTCGTCAAAGCAGAACTCGACGCCACCGGTCTCGATCAGGCATTGCACCACCGGATCCTTGTAATCCGCCTCGGTCTTGAAATCGCCACCAAAGGCGGTCTCGGGATAGAACTTGGCAATCGGCACATAATACTCGCCGCGATAGCTCACGAGGATCGGCTTGTCGTTGGCCAGAACCTCGGCAAACAGCGAGACAAAGAACACCACCGAAAAGATCACCAGCGACCACAGCGCCCGGCGATTGCGTTTGAAGTTGCGCCAGCGGCGCTGGTTCAGCGGGGACAACGCCATGGCTCAGCCCTCCCGCTTTTCAAAGTCGATACGCGGATCGACAAGCACGTACATCAAATCCGACAACAGCCCTACCACGAGGCCGATCAGGCCAAATATGAACAGGGTGCCAAAGACAATCGGATAGTCGCGCTGCACCGCCGCCTCGAACCCGAGCCGCCCCAGACCATCCAGCGAGAAGATCGTCTCGATCAGCACCGAACCGCCAAAGAACACCCCGATGAACACCGCCGGAAAGCCCGCGATCACGATCAGCATCGCATTGCGGAACACATGCCCGTAAAGCACCCGGTTCTCCGTCAGCCCCTTGGCCCGCGCCGTCATCACATAGTGTTTCTTGATCTCGTCCAGGAACGAGTTCTTGGTCAGCAGCGTCAGCGTCGCAAAGGCGGCAATGGTCGAGGCCACCACCGGCAGGGTGATGTGCCAGAAATAATCCAGCACCTTGCCCACCATCGTCAGGTCTTCGAACCCGTCCGATGTCAGCCCGCGCAACGGGAACAGTTTCCAGTAGGAGCCACCCGCAAACAGCACCAGCAGCATGATCGCAAACAGGAACCCGGGGATCGCATAGGCCACGATGATTGCCCCCGAGGTCCAGGTATCAAAGGGCGAGCCATCCTTGACCGCCTTGCGAATACCCAGCGGGATCGACACCAGATAGGCAATCAGCGTCGACCACAGGCCAAGCGTGATCGACACCGGCAGCTTTTCCAGCACAAGGTCGATCACCCCGATCTTGCGAAAATAACTCTCGCCGAAATCCAGCGTCATATAGTTGCCAAGCATGATGAAAAACCGCTGGTAGGCCGGTTTGTCGAACCCGAATTCCTCTTCCAGCTGGGCAATGAACTCCGGCGGCAACCCCTGCGCCCCGGCATATTTGCTGTTGGCGCCGCCCGCGAAATCATCGGTCTCCAGCGCACCGGCATCCTGCCCGCTGCCCGCAAAGCCTTCGAACACGTCCCCCTGCCCCTGGATCTGGGCAATGACCTGCTCGACCGGCCCGCCCGGCACGAATTGCACAAGGGCAAAGTTGATCAGCATGATCCCGAACAGGGTCGGAATGATCAGCAGCAAACGTCGTAGAATATAGGCGCCCATGCGCGATTACCTCAAAGCGCCTTCGGCCTTCAGCTTGGCCGCTTTTTCCGCATTGAACCACCAGAAGTCCAGCTCACCCAGCGCGAATGTCGGCAGGGGGGTCGGATATTCATACTGGTCATAATAGGACACCCAGACACTGTCGTTGTACCAGACCGGAATGATGAACCGCTCATACCGCAGCACCCGGTCCAGCGCCTTGAGCGCCGCGTATTCCTCTTCGCGCGACTCGGCATTCAACGACCGCTCGATGATCGCATCCACCAATGGGCTGGCAAGCCCCGCCGGATTGAACAGCGAAAACGCCGCCTCGCCCGAACCGTACATCTGCATCAGACCGGTCCCGGTCGACAGGAAAGAGCGATAGTTGTCATAGACAAGGTCATAATCCCGCTCGCGTTCCCGCAGGGTATACTGCGCCGGGTCCACCTTCTCCTGCGTGGCCTCGATGCCCATCTTTTGCAGGTTCTGCACGAACACCTCGATAAAGGCCGCAAGCGTTGCCGAGACTGACGACGGATAGGGGAAGTTGATCTTCATCGTCTCCCCCGCCGCGTTCCGACGCTTCCCGTCATCGCCAACTTCCCAGCCGGCCTCATCCAGAAGCTTCATCGCCTTGCGCAGGTTTCGACGGTCCACTTCCCGCGCCCCGTTCGAAGAATGCGCCATCACCGCAGGAGTCGTCATGATCTCTTCCGGCACCAGATCGCCCAGCGACATCAGGATGTCCTTCTCAAGCCCCTCCGGCACACCGCTGGCCGCATGATCGGCCCCCTGCACAAAGGAATGGCGCTGTTTGAACAGCCCGAACTGAAGCGATTCATTCACCCATTCAAAGTTGAAGGCCAGCGCCACGGCCTCGCGCACGCGGCGGTCCTTGAAGATGTCGCGGCCAAGGTTGAACACAACGCCCGTGGGCACCGGCGGCGTCCCATCGGGCAGCGCCTCTTTCACGACCCAGCCCTTTTCGATGCCCGGAAACTCGTATCCGGTGGCCCATTTCTTCGAATTGCCCTCTGCGCGGAAGGTATATTCCCCCGCCTTGAAGGCCTCGAACGCCGCCGCATCATCGGCGAAATATTCGATCCGGATCTTGTCAAAGTTATGCCGCCCCTTGTTGAACGGCAGATCCCAGCCCCAGTAGTCCGGATTGCGCTTGTAGGTGATGCGACGGTTCACATCGACCTCGTCCACCATATACGGCCCCGACCCCGGCGAGGTCTCCATGCGCGGCTCGTCCAGACGCGCGCCGGTTTCCTCGTACCACTTCTTCGACCACACCGGCACGCCCCCCACCTGATCAATCAGGCTGCGGCGCGAAATGCCTTCGGTGAAATAGAACTTGATGGTGTGATCGTCGATCACCTCGGCCTTGGGAATACGCTTCTTCACCGCCTGCGCATAAGACGGCAGCCCCTGCTCCAAAAGCAGGTTGTGGCTGAACAGCACGTCATGCGCCGTCACCGGCGAGCCATCCGAAAACCGCGCCTCGGGGCGCATGTGGAAAATGACCCAGGTCTTGCCCTCGTCATACTCAAGGCTTTCCGCCAACAGCCCATAGGCTTCGCCATACACATCCGCCGGTGCCGATCCGCTGGCAAGCGCGTCGCCCAAAAGGCTCTCGTACATCATCCAGCTATAGCGCCCGGCCCGCCCCTTGCGGCTGTAGGGGTTCATCGAATCAAACGTCCCCGGCGCCCACAGAGCAATCTCGCCGCCCTTCGGCGCATCCGGATTCACATAGTTGAAATGCTGGTAATCCGCCGGATAAGTCAGGTCACCGTAAAAGGAATAGCCGTGGCTGCGGATGATCCCGTCGTCCTCGGCCGACACCGCCTTGGCCGCGCCCAACAGGGCAACCGCCGCCGCCCCGGCCAACAACCACCGCCCGAACAGGCCGAAATCCGGCATTACGGCAGCTTTCACACGCATCTGGGACATGGCTCTTCCTCTGTCTGCTGGACGATTTTTCGATCTTGTTACTTTTACATAAAGCTAAAGTGCCTGCCTGCCCACATTCAAGGCGTGAAAGGCTCAACAAGGCGTGAAATCGCCGTGCGCATCAGGGGAATCAGTACCCGGAATCAAAAAGGCCGCTGCGCGGAGCAACGGCCTTTTTCAAATTCTCTTATCCGTCAGATCACTGGATGGTCTGCAGATAGGCAATCAGGTTGGCGCGGTCGGTGGCCTTTTTCAGACCCGAGAATGACATCTTGGTGCCCGGCGCAAAGCCTTTCGGGTTGGTCAGGAAGGCATCCAGGTTTTCAGCCGACCAGGTCTCTGCAACCGCAACCAGCTTGCCCGAGTAGCCAAAGCCGTCAACGGCACCAACGGTACGGTCAACAACGGCGAACAGGTGCGGGCCGGTGCCGTTCGCACCGTCTTCCAGCTTGTGGCAGGCTTTACACTTGCTGAACACTTTCGCGCCCTTGCCAGCATCGGCAGCCGCCAGCAGTTCTTCGAGGGTCGGGGCCGCTTCTTCTTCCTCGGCACCCGCATCATCGCCACCTTCGACCTCGATCACATAGGCCTGAGCGGCGTGATCGCCGTGGCCACCACCGGTGTGATACATCACTTCGGCAGCCCACTTGCCCAGCAGGAAGATCAGGAGGGCACCACACAGCGCGCCCAGGGTTTTGGTCATTGTCATCGTGTCAAACATGCTACGTTTCCATCTCGTGGCGTTTGCGGGCTATCTATCCGCTTCCTCTTGGCAAACGCAAGGTATAGTTACCGCGACCAAACGCCCAATTCGCAGACTGTGCAGGGAATAGACAACACATGACCAACCGCATCGCTTTCCAGGGGGAACCCGGCGCCTATTCACACGAAGCCTGCCAGCAGGCCCGCCCCGACATGGAAGCCCTGCCCTGCCACACCTTTGACGAGGTGATCGATGCGGTCAAAACTGGCAAGGCCGACCTCGCCATGCTGCCGATCGAGAACTCGACCTATGGCCGCGTTGCCGACATCCACCGCCTGTTGCCCGAAAGCGGCCTGCACATTGTCGACGAAGCCTTTGTGCGTGTGCGCATCGCCCTGATGGGCCTGCCCGGCGTGACCCTTGACGAAATCGACACCGTCCGCGCCCACCTCGTGCTGCTGCCGCAATCCGCCGGTTTCCTTGAGAAAAACAACATCAAGGGCATCGCCGCCGCCGACAGCGCAGGTGCCGCCCGCGAACTCGCCGAACACCAGACCCGCAACGAAGGTGTCCTCGCCTCCGACCTCGCGGCCGAGATCTATGGCCTCAATGTTCTGGCCTCCGACATCGAGGACCACGGCCACAACACCACGCGCTTTGTCATCATGTCCCGCGAACCCGATCACACCCGCCGCGGCGAGATCGAAATGATGACAACCTTCGTCTTCGAAGTCCGCAACATCCCCGCTGCGCTCTACAAGGGCATGGGGGGATTCGCGACCAACGGCGTCAACATGACCAAGCTGGAAAGCTACATGGTCGACGGCTCCTTCACCGCCACCCGCTTTTACGCCGACATCGAAGGCCACCCCGACGACGCCCCCGTGCGCCGCGCGCTGGAAGAGCTGGACTATTTCACCAACTACCTGAACATCCTCGGTGTCTATCCGGCGGCCAAACCGCGCCACACCTGATCTTGGACGGGGCGTTACGCCCCCATCCCCCGTGCCTCCGCGCGAAACCACGCTAGAACACTCTCCAGATTCGCCTGCCCCGCCTTCTCGGGCCGGTACTCAATGGCGTATTTGGTGTTCTGCGGCGCAAACACCGGCCCCACCTGCACCAACCGCCCCGCGGCCACATGATCCGCCACAAGGTGATGCCAGCCAAGCGCCACCCCCTCCCCGTCCAGCGCCGCCTGCATCATGAACTGATAGTTCGAATGCCGGTACCCACCTCCCGACGCATCAAAGGCCACGCCGAAATGGGCAAACCACTCGGGCCAATAGGCATGGGCCGCCTCCGGCATATCGAAATGCAACAGCTTCGCCCCAAGCAGCGCCTCCGGCTCCTGCATCTCGGACAACACCTGCGGCGCGGCAACCGGATACACCTCTTCACGAAACAGCGGCATCTTCGGCCACCCCGTCTGCCCTTCGGCCCGCCAGCCAATCACCATGTCCACCTCGTCAAGGTTGATGTCCTGCAACCAAAGCGACACCGCAAGGTTGATCGGCGCATCCCCCGCCGCCCGCCGCAACGCGCTGAACCGCGGCATCAGCCAGCCATGCGCAAAAGTCTGCGTGCAGGCCAGCACAAGCCCCTTGCGCTCCGGCGCGGCAGCCACGAACTCCACCGCCTCGAGCATATCCGACAACCCCCGCGACACGGCCGCCGCCAAAGACTTGCCCGAGGGCGTCAGCCGCAGCTTGTTGTGATCGCGCTGGAACATCGCCACGCCCAGATCCTGCTCAAGCGTCGCAATATGGCGGCTCACGCTGGGCTGGCTCAAACTCAGCTCTTCCGCCGCCCGCGTAAAGCTGCCATGGCGCGCCGCCGCCTCGAACACCCGCAGGGGTGTCATCAGTGTCTGCAATCTTCGAAATCGTGCTGTCATACACTGAGCGTATGCAATTGATGCGGATTTTTGAAGTTTATTTGCACCCTATCCAATGCAACGCTTCACAAACTGCATCCAATTCAAAAGGACAACCAGATGCCTGCCGCGAACGGGACCCCGAAAACCACCCCGCTGACCGAAACCTTTGGCGCCGAAGTTCATGACATCGACCTCACCCAGATCATGACCCAGGCCGACTTCGCCCCCCTGCGTGACCTGTTTGACGAACACTCGACCCTTCTGTTCCGCAACCAGAGCCTCACCGACGAGGCGCACCTGCGCATTGCCAATTTCTTCGGCCCGATCGAAGACCGCCTTGCCGACGAACGCCAACCCGGCGAGGCCTACAAGGTGCCCGAGGTCTCGAACGTGCGCGAAGACGGCAGCGTCAGCGAAGCGATGGACCTGCACACGCTGAACCTCAAGTCCAACTTCCTGTGGCACTCCGACAGCACCTTCCTGCCCACCCCGGCACTGGTGAACGTCATCACTGCCCGCATCGTGCCCTCGACGGGCGGCGCCACCGAACTGGCCTCGACCCGCGCCGGATGGGCCGACATGCCGGAAGACCTGAAATCCCGCATCCGCGGTCGCGGGATCTGGCACCGCTACAGCCATTCTCGCAAGAAGATCTCCGAGGAACTGTCGAAACTGCCCATGTTCCACAAGTGGCCCGACCAGCACTGGAGCTCGATCTGGACCAACCCCGCCAACGGCCGCGAGGCGCTCTACCTCGCCAGCCACGCTTTCCGGATCGACGGCTATGACGAGGCCGAAAGCGAGGCCCTTCTTGAAGAGCTCACCGCCTACTGCACACAGCCTCGTTTCGTCTATTCCCACAACTGGAACGTCGGTGACGTCCTGATGTGGGACCAACGCGCCGTCATGCACCGCGGCACCCCCTGGCCCTACGAGGAACCGCGCAAACTCTCCAGCATCTGCAGCAGCGCCCAGGCCCGCGACGGCCTCGACACCATCCGCATGGACGCCGCCTGATCCGAACCATCGCACCGGGCGGCCCACCCCGCCCGGTGCGCACCATCACGCGATGGACAGAACCAGCTTGCCCACGGTCTCTCCCGCCTCAAGCCTGCGATGCGCCTCGCCTGCCTCTTCCAGCGGCAAAACCGTCAGCGTCGGCCGCAACACGCCTTCCCCCAAAAGATCGAACACCTTCTGCAAATCGGCGTGGAAAGCCGTCTGTTTCGCCCCGAAATAGGTGTAGATATCGCTGACCCGCACCGCGATCGACTTCTGGAAATGCCTGGCAAGGTCCTCCTCGAAACTGCCCTGCGGCGGCCCTGCAAGGAAACCAAAGATCACCGCCGTCCCCAGCGGCGCAAGGCTCTCCAGATCCCCTTTCACACTCTCGCCCGACACCGGGTTCAGCGTGATGTCCACACCGCGCCCGCCTGTGATCTCGGCGACACGTGCCACGATGTCTTCGCTGCGATAGTCGATCACGTGATCCGCCCCCTGCGCGCGGGCATAGGCCACCTTATCCGTGCTGACCGAGGCGATCACCTCCAGACCAAGGTACTTGGCAATCTGCACCGCCATCGTGCCGACACCGCCCGCCGCCGCATGGATCAGCACGCTGTCACCCGCCTCTGCCCGCCCGAGGTTCACCAGCATATGCCACGCCGTCAGCGCGTTCACCGGCATCGCCGCCGCGGTGGTGAACGCCACCTCGGCGCCAATCGCCGCCACATAGCTGGCCCCGATCACGGAATGGCTGCCATAGCCACCCGCTCCGATCGGTCCTATCCACGCCACGCGGTCGCCCACGGCAAGGCCGTCGACATCGGCTCCCACCGCCTCGACGATCCCCGCACCTTCGACCCCCGGCACATGCGGCAACGCGGGCATCATGCCCTCAGGCATCTCTCCCCTGCGAATGATCGTATCGATAAAGTTCACCGCCCCGGCATGGTTGCGCACAAGAACCTCACCCCGATCCGGCTGCGCTGTTTCAAGGTCAATGCGCTCAAGAACGTCATGGGCGCCTGTTGCGGGAATGGAAATTGCATATGACATCGGTTTCTCCAGTTTCGTTTCACCAAAGAACCTAGCGATCCACGCATTTCATGATAATATTCACAAATAGAACACTTAATCCCGCTGATAGGATAATGATCTACAACGACCTCGCCCTCTTCACCGCTGTCGCCCGCAACCTGAGCTTCTCAGCCGCGGCTCAGCAGTTCGACATCCCGCTCAGCCGGGTCAGCCGGCGCATTGCCGAACTCGAAGATCACCTTGGCGTCAAACTTTTCGAACGCACCACCCGCAAGGTCCGCCTGACCGAGGAAGGCCGCCGCCTCCTTGACCGCTGTCAGGATCCGATCGAGGCCCTGCTCGACCTCTCCGGCGTTACCGAAGACACCCACAGGCGCATGATCCGCGTCACCGCCGCCCCGCTGGCCCTGCGCGTCGACATCGGCCCGCTGCTGCTCGACTTCGCGCAATCCCGGCCCGACATCACGTTCGATCTGACCCCGACCAACGCCAACCTCGATTTCTTCCGCGACAATATCGATCTCGCTTTCCGCCTTGGACCCTTGGGAGATTCAAGCCTTGTCGCGCGCAAACTCTGGACGCTCACCTACGATTTCTGCGCCGCGCCAAAGCTGTTGGAAAAACATGGCCTCGGTCCGGATCTGGCCCTTGCTCAGTTTCTCGACCTGCCCGCACTGGTCACGCGGCAGCCGTGGATCATCAACCGGAACGAAAGCCTCGATCCCACCAACATCGCTCATGAGCTGGATGATCTGGAGCTTGTGCAAAAGGCCGCCACGCTCGGCCTTGGCACAGCGCTTCTCCCGCGCGAGATGATCAAGGGCGATCTGCTGCCGCTCCGGGTCAAGGGCGCAACGCCCATCGATCGTGACATGTTCGTGGTATACCCGGGCAAACGGCTGCTGCCGTCCCACACCCGTGACCTGATCGACTTCATGGCGTCCCGAGACAGGGCCGGAACGCCCTAGGGATCAAGCCGCCTTGCTCGCGCGGTCTTCCATGTCCCGCGCAAGGCCGGCCAGCTTCTTGTCGAACCGCTTGGAAATGTTCTTCTTGGCCAGTTTCAGAGACTGAACCATCAGGCGTGCCGACAACGTCTTGGGCTTCAGCGTCCCAACAACATTCAGCCGTGTCCGTGTCTTGGAGAGCGGTACCAGCACCACCTCGACGGTGGAATCTAGCCCCTGAATCTGTGCCTCGAAGGTCATTTCGTTGGGACGGTCGAATCCCGTCACCTCGACCTCGGCCTGCCGTTCGCGGCCGCGCATCTGAAATCCGATATCCCACTTCGCGCCAAGGCCCGGCGCCTCAAGGGAATCCAATCGTTTGATCTTGACCCCACGGCGCATCGCCGAACGTTCATGGCGCTCGAAATCCGCGATCATGTCGAAAACTTGTGCGATCGGAACGTCCAGATCTTCCTTGGATTTAAACTTCATAACTCGCCCTCAATGCCTGCTCTTTAATTACGCGTTAATCCAGCCTGTCCGCAAGCCAGTTGCGTAGGATAAAATGCGCGATGGCACCTTTTCGCGCGGGTTTGAGCACCGGATGGGCACCGGAAAAGGCCTGCATCATCTCTTCCCGCGACACCCAGATCGCATCCTCGATTTCGTTGGGATCGATTTTGATCTCCCGATCCAGCGCGTTCCCCCGACACCCGAACATCAGCGATGACGGAAAGGCCCAGGGCTGGCTGGCAAGGTAATCCACCTGCCCGACCTTGATACCGGCCTCTTCAAAGACCTCGCGGCGCACCGCCGCCTCAAGCGTCTCGCCCGGTTCGACAAACCCCGCCAACAAAGAATACATGCCCTCGGGCCACCCCGGCGAGCGCCCCATCAACACGCTGTTGCCGTGGGTGATCAGCATGATCACAACCGGGTCCGTGCGCGGAAAGTGGTGTCCGCCGCACGACGGGCAATCGCGCTGCCAGCCCGCCATCGCCATCTCGCTTTCATGGCCACAAATTGCACAGAACCGGTGCGACCGGTGCCAGCCCAGAACCGCCTTTGCCGTCGCCGCAAGTTCCGCATCCCGCAACCCCATGCGCGACATGATTGCCCGCAACTCACAGAACACCTCGCCCTCGGGCAAATCCGGATGCTGCTGTTCGCTGCGGTCCACGAACTGGCCCAGCGCCTCGGCATCAAGATCCTGCGGAACCCAGCCTGAAATATCGTGCGCAAAGCAATGTCCGCTGTCCTCGCGGCCAAGGTAAATCGGCTTGATCGCCAACTCCTTCAGCGCCGGATGATCCATCGGCAGGCGCACCAGCTCTCCGCGATCCTCCCCCCGCACCAGCGGCTTGCCGCGCCAGAACAGGATGGTGCGTGTCGAGGGCGCGGCCATCGCTTCGGCCAGCGCCGCAGCATCCCCGCGCACCTCGGCCGCCCGGTCCAGCCCCGAACCGCCAAACGTCACTGTCTCCGCATGTTTCATGTCGCCCCTCCTGTTCCCCCAAGGCTTGCCACGCCCCACCCACGGGCGCAATGACACATCCGATCACAACACCCTCATCCGGCAACCTGTGGCCTTTGTGATTCAGATCGAAAGAAAAGCATCACCCCGGTTGAGATCAACCTGAGACAAGATATCTCGGAACACGTAAGGTGCTGGTGTAGTTTGTTTCTTTTCCCAAAACCCAAGCGATACCGTGCCCCAGGATACCCCAGCCCGATTAGCCACCATCCCGCTCACGCTCCTCGCGACAAGCGACGTCCACGCGCATCTGTTGTCCTACGACTACTTCTCCGACCAGCCCACCGAAAAACCCGCCCTCACGCGTCTCGCCACACTGATCGCCGAAATCCGGCGCGACCATCCCAATGTCCTGCTGCTGGACAACGGCGATTTCCTTCAGGGCACCGCCCTGTCCGACCTGTTCTGCGAAAACGGCCTGCCCACCGACATGCCCCATCCGGTGATCGCCGCAATGAACCACCTCGGCTATGACGCCGCCGGCCTTGGCAATCACGAATTCAACCTCGACCTGCCCGACCTAGCCGGCGCCTTGCAACAGGCAACCTTCCCGCGCCTCAACGCCAACCTGCACCCCACCGCGACAGGCACCGCCCTGAACGGTCTCTGGCGCGACCGCCTGATCCTGCGCCGCACGTTCCAGGACACCGACGGCACCCCTCACGACCTCAACATCGGCCTGTTCGGCGTCCTGCCGCCACAGGTTCTTGCATGGGATCACACCCGGATCGGCAGCCGCCTGACCGCCACCGACATGGTCACCGCCGCCCGCGCCGCCACAACCGCCCTACGCGCCGAAGGAGCCGACGTCGTCATCGCCCTTGCCCACACCGGCTTTGGCTCCGAAACCCACGAGGACGGCATGGAAAACGCCGCCCACCCAATCCTCGCTCTGCCCGACATCGACGCCATCGTCTTCGGTCACACCCATCTGCCCCACAGCACCTCCAAGGCCACCCCCGCGGTCCTGCCCGGTGCCGAAGCAAGCCAGCTTGGCCGCATCGACCTCACCCTGACCCGCACCACCACCAAATGGCAGGTCACCAACTCCTCCGCCGCCCTCCTTCCCGCCACGCCGCAAACCCACGGCGAAGATCAAGACCTGCGCGCCCTCCTCGAACCGGCCCACCAACGCACCCTCACGGGCATCCGCCGCCCCGTCGGCACCTTGCCCCGCGCCGTGCACAGCTATTTCTGCGTCCTACCCGACTGCAACCCCGCCTGCCTCATCGCCGAGGCCCAGCGCCACTACGTCGCCCGCCAACTCAAAGACACGCCGCTGGCCGCCCTGCCCCTCCTGTCGGCCAGCGCCCCGCAAAAGAACGGCGGCCGCAGCGGCCCGGACCATTTCACCGACGTCCCCGCCGGCCCCATCGCCCTCAGCCATGTCACCGACATCCAGTATTTCCCCAACGAAATCTCGGTCATGCGCCTGACCGGTGCCGAGATCGCCGACTGGCTGGAAATGTCGGCCAGCATGTACCGCCAGATCACCCCGCATGGCGGCGACCAGCCCCTGCTTGATCCCGCCTTCCCCGCCTACAACAGCGATACGATCTTCGGCCTTGCCTACGAGATCGACCTCACCCAACTGCCGCGCTATGCCACCGATGGCACGCTCCTGAACGCCGAAAGCCGCCGCATCCGCGCGCTGCACCACGACGGCGCCCCCATTTCCCCATCCGCCGATTTCCTTGTGGCAATGAACAATTATCGTTCCGGCGGCGGCGGGTACTTCCCGCATGTCTCTCCCGATCGTATCGTCTTTGAACGCGACACCAAGGTGCGCGACATCCTCGCCGACTACATCGCCACCCTCGACGGCGACCCCGAGATCGCCTTCCCCTGGCGCTTTACCCCGATCCCCGGCGCCTTCGGCCTGTTCGAAACCGGCCCAGCCGCCCGCCGCCTGCTCGAAGACAGCAGCAACCTTCAAGACCTCGGCCTCACCGATCAGGGCTTCCTGCGCCTGCGCACCCCGATCTGATCGTGCCGCATTCGCACCGCTTGCATCTCTGCAAACAGCGCATTATATCCGCCCTTGAGAGGTTGGCGCGGGCAAGCGCCTCGCCAACCTGGTCAGGACCGGAAGGTAGCAGCCACAACGAGCCCCGCTTGGGTCGATGTCCAGCCTCTCACCAACGTCGCGTTCCGCGTAGCGGGTTGCGACGGTCATGTTCTGCTGAAAGCAGGTTACGACGGTCGCGTTCCGCTCTACGGTTACGACGCAACGCCAGATGGCACACCCTAAGACGCCGGAGGATACATGGAGAATGTAGCACCCTTCCGGGCCGTCACTGTCTGAACCCCGACAGTCACCGCCCGGCCGTTTTGAACCGCGCAAGGCTCCTGCCTGCGCCGATTTCGATTCGTATCGGGACTTGGAACATTGACCCAACTTTCTCACACCGACCTTGGATGGTCGGCCCACTTCCACGCGCAGATCGACGTGGACCACCTTCCGCTTGCGGCCCGCATCACCTCGGTGGCGCGTGACCGCCTCTTCGCGCTCACCCCATCTGGCCCGCGCACCATTCTGCCGCCCGCATCCATGTCAACCGGCGCCTTTGCCACCGGCGACTGGGTGATCACCACACCGGATGGCACCCGTGTTGATCGTCTGCTCACCCGGCAAACCTCCCTCGCGCGCCGCGCCGCAGGCACCGGTGCCGACAGCCAGCTCATTGCCGCCAATGTCGACACTCTGGGCATCGTCACCTCCTGCAACGCCGACTTCAACGAGGCGCGGCTGGAACGCTATCTCGCGCTCGCTGCCAGCGCGGGCTGCCTGCCTCTGGTGATCCTCACCAAGGCCGATCTCTGCGATGACCCGCGTGAGTATGCCCGACGCGCCGAACGGCTCTCGCCCTTGGTCACCGCCCTCAGCCTCAACGCCACCGACCCGCTTGAGGCCGAGGCCCTGTCTCCGTGGTGTTCCTCCGGTCGGACGCTGGCCCTTGTCGGCTCCTCCGGTGTCGGCAAATCGACCCTGTCGAACGCGATCACCACGATAACCTCGGCCACGCAGGGCATTCGCGAAGACGATGCCAAGGGCCGGCACACCACCACGGCGCGCGGCCTCTTTGCCACGCGGTTCGGGGGCTGGCTGATCGACACGCCCGGTATGCGCGCGCTGCGCCTTGCCGACGCCTCCGAGGGCATTGAAACCATCTTCGATGACATCGAGACCCTGGCCCGCACCTGCCGTTTTTCCGACTGCCGGCACGAGACCGAACCGGGCTGCGCGGTTCAGGCCGCGATCACCGACGGTACCCTCGCCGAAGACAGGCTCAACCGCTGGCGCAAACTCCTGCGCGAAGACGCCCACAACAGCGCCACCCTGCACGAGGCCCGCGCCCGTGATCGCGCCTTTGGCAAAATGGTGCGCTCTGTCATGAAGGAAAAGAACCGCCACAAGGGCTGAACCAATAGATCGGGGCGCGATCCGACTCGCGCCCCGTTTGCCAACCCGCATGTCCTGAACCTCGCGTCGCCGCACCGTACGGCCCGTTACCGCGCCAAATCCAGCCTTCGGCACCTCCGCAATACCGTCGCAATACCGACGTAATACCGAAACCCGATTTCCCACGATTTCAGCGCGTTAACTCCGATTCGCCGCCCAATCGAACTGTGCGTCCGTTTCCACCGCGCAGGGCCGCACCGCCCGCAACCTCTGCAAGGCCTCTTCCGGCTGTTCCCCCATCTCGACCAACAGCCGCAGGATCGCCATGCCCGAACGCCCGCATCCCCCGAAACAATGCACCAGCACCCGCCCCCCATCGCGCAGAACCGCCTTTGCCTGCACCGCGGTTTCCGGCCATTTCGCAAGGGTCTCCCCGCTCGGCGCGCCAAAGTCGCGGATCGGCAGATGCACCCAGCCAATGCCCTCTGCCTCAAGATCCTCCGCCAGGCCCGCCGCCCCGATCCGCGCCAGTTCCTGCGCCTCGGTCATGGTCAGGACAAGCCTGGGGTTCCATTCGAAAATCATCGCCAGATCAGAAGCATAATCCCCGAACCGTCCCGGTGCCGGGCAAATCCCGATCTCTCCGTTCGACGCCTGCAACGACGCGATAACAAATCCCATGACACCCCTCACCTCTGCCGGCGGCCCGCCCGCTTGCGGCCATACTGCAACCCGCAACAGACATTGCAAACAAAAGATCCCGGCCCCTTTTCAGGAACCGGGATTCTTTCCCAAATACATCGGCTGAAATCAGGTGAAGAGATGGATATCCGAGACGGTAAGCCCTTGGCCACCAACGACATTCACGATCTCGATGCCATCGACCGAGACAATCGCGCCCTTGCCATCCGCACTGTCCGCCACGGTCACCTCGGGATCAACCGCACCATCCCAGACACGTACGCCCAACCGGTCCGCGGCCTTGTCAAAGTCGGTCACCTGCACCTGCGCATAGCCTTCCGCGACCTGCTCTTGCAGCTCCACGATCACAAGGTCAGACCAACCGCCGGTCTCCACCACATCGCCTTCATCCACGACCAACTCGTCACGCCCCGGACCACCAACAACCGTGTCGGGAGAGTTGCCGTCCTGATCCACCGAGATGATGAAATCATCGCCATGACCACCGCGCAATTCGTCATTGCCATAGCCATCGGCAATGGCGTCCTCGCCATCCCCGCCCATGACCGTATCGTTGCCCGCCTCATGCGTGCTCTCTTCGCCAACTTCCGCCTCGTTGTAGGGGAAGCGCACGATGTCATCGTTCACGTTTTCCTGAAAGCGGCCATCAATCCCGTAAACGTCGTCACCATCCCCAAGGTGGATGTCATCATCCCCCGCACCACCCAGAACAAGGTCGATCCCCTCGCCCGCGTGCACGCTGTCATCCTGATCGGTACCAAGCACAACATCGTTGCCACCCTTGGTTTCAACATCCAGCGGACCATCGGAATATTGGACGGCATCACGCACCGCCTGACCCTGCTCCGCCGTCAACTCGTTGCTCTGGACCAGGTCATCAATGTCGGCATTGATCTCGTCTTCATAGTCCTTGTCCGAGACAATATCGACCCCATCGCTCCCGACGGCGTCCGAACCCGCATCATCGTCATCAGAAATAAGAAAAGCAGCCAAACCAATGGAAGCCCCCATCAAAAGGATCAAACCGATCATCAAACCAACTCCTAAAGCTTTATGCTGTATGTCTAATTTCCCAGACACGCGCGCGCTACTGCTAAGTTAAGGATCGCGGAAAATCACCGTTTCCACCCGATCAACAAAGTCAACGGTGGACCTCACTTCCTCACCGCTTTACCCTAGGCCGACGCCGCAACCTGCCGCAGGATCAAAGAGCACCCCATGAGCGACACCGAGCAGAAGGCCTATCAGGTTCTCGCCCGTAAATACCGCCCCGAGACCTTTGCCGATCTCGTTGGTCAGGACGCCATGGTGCGCACCCTGAAAAACGCGTTCGAGGCCGACCGTATCGCCCAGGCCTTTGTCATGACCGGCATTCGCGGAACCGGTAAAACCACGACGGCCCGGATCATCGCCAAAGGCATGAACTGTATCGGCCCCGACGGCACCGGCGGCCCCACGACCGAACCCTGTGGCCAGTGCGAGCATTGCACCGCCATCATGGAAGGCCGCCATGTCGACGTGATGGAAATGGACGCCGCCTCGCGCACCGGCGTGAACGACATCCGCGAGATCATCGATTCCGTCCACTACCGGGCCGCCTCGGCGCGCTACAAGATCTACATCATCGACGAAGTTCACATGCTGTCGACCAGCGCCTTCAACGCGCTGCTGAAAACGCTCGAAGAACCGCCGGCGCATGTGAAATTCATCTTCGCCACCACCGAGATCCGCAAGGTTCCCGTAACCGTCCTGTCGCGCTGTCAGCGCTTCGATCTGCGTCGCATCGAACCCGAGGACATGATCGGCCTTCTGCGCAAGATCGCGACCTCCGAAGGCGCCGAGATCACCGATGATGCGCTGGCCCTGATCACCCGCGCCGCCGAAGGCTCTGCCCGGGATGCCACCTCGCTTCTGGATCAGGCCATCTCGCACGGCGCAGGCGAAACCACCGCCGATCAGGTCCGCGCCATGCTGGGCCTGGCTGACCGTGGCCGCGTGCTTGACCTCTACGACATGATCATGCGTGGCGACGCCGGGGCCGCCCTCAACGAATTGTCCGCGCAATATGCCGACGGGGCCGACCCGATGGCCGTGCTGCGCGATCTTGCCGAAATCACCCACTGGGTCAGTGTCGTCAAAATCACCCCAGACGCCGCCGAAGACCCGACCGTATCGCCCGACGAACGCGCCCGCGGCATCTCGATGGCGGAACAGCTGCCCATGCGCGTGATGACCCGCATGTGGCAGATGTTGTTGAAAGCACTGGAAGAAGTGGCCGCCGCCCCGAACGCCATGATGGCCGCCGAAATGGCGATCATCCGCCTCACCCACGTTGCCGACCTGCCCAGCCCGGAAGAGCTTGTTCGCAAGCTGCAAAACACGCCCGTCCCGCCAATGCCACCCAACGGTGGCCCCGGTGGCGGTGCCCCGGCCCCCAATGGCGGCGGCACGGCACAGGCCTACAGCACCTCGCAGATGGCGGGCGGTCCGGGTGGCACGGTCACCGCGCTGGCCCACGATGCCGAACACGCGCTGGCCCGTTTCGCCACCTTCGATCACGTCATCGAACTGATCCGCAAGAACCGCGATGGCAAGCTTCTGATGGATGTCGAGGCCGACGTGCGCCTTGTCTCCTATCGCCCCGGCCGCATCGAATTCGTCCCCACCGACAACGCCCCTTCGGACCTCGCCCAACGCCTTGGCTCTCGCCTGCAAAGCTGGACGGGCAACCGCTGGGCGGTGATCATCGCCAACCAGGGCGGTGGCGAAACCGTGGTCGAGAAACGCAACGCCGCCGAAAACGCGATCAAGGCCGAGGCCGAGAAACACCCGATGGTGCAGGCCGTCTTCAACGTCTTTCCCAAGGCCAAGATCACCGAAATCAAAACCCAGCGCGAAATCGCCAACGAAGCCATGGCCGAAGCCCTTCCCGAGGTCGAGGACGAATGGGACCCCTTCGAAGAGGACTGACGCGCCCCTTGCCCTTAAGGGCAGATCACACGATATAGACCCCAACCCCAACACACGCGGCCTCTGCCGCCCCGAATTCAGGAGATACCACCATGCTCAAAGGACTGGGCCAGCTTGGCGACATGGCCAAGATGATGAAACAAGCACAGGAAATGCAGGCCAAGGTCACCCAACTTCAGGAAGACCTCGAAACCATGACCGTCACCGGTGAGTCCGGCGCGGGCCTCGTCAAGGCCACCGCCACCGCCAAGGGCGAACTCAAGGGCCTCGACATCGATCCGTCGATCTTCAACGGCGACGACAAGGAAGTGGTAGAAGACCTGATCCTCGCCGCCATCAAGGACGCACAATCCAAAGCCGCCGAGAAATCGCAATCGGAAATGGCCAAACTGACCGAAGGCCTCGGCCTGCCGGCAGACTTCAAAATGCCGTTCTGATCCCCTCGCCCCGGACACGCTCCGGGGCAAATTCTATACGGACCTTCATGAGCAGCAACGACATCGACAACCTGATCGAATTGATGGCCAAGCTTCCGGGGCTTGGCCCCCGTTCGGCCCGCCGCGCGGTGCTGCACCTGATCCGCAAACGCGCGCTGTTGCTCACGCCCTTGTCCGACGCCATGCAGACCGTCGCCGCCACGGCCCGCGAATGCCTGAACTGTGGCAATGTCGGCACCTCCGACATCTGCGATATCTGCGCCTCGGACAAGCGCGCCACCGGCGAACTCTGCGTGGTCGAAGATGTCTCCGACCTCTGGGCCATGGAACGCGCCGGTGTCTTCCGGGGCCGCTATCATGTCCTTGGCGGCACCCTCTCCGCCCTCGACGGCGTCGGCCCCGAAGAACTGTCTATCCCCAAGCTGATCGACCGTGTGACCTCGGAAGACATCTCCGAAGTCATCCTCGCACTCAACGCAACCGTCGATGGCCAGACCACCGCCCACTACATCGCCGACCAACTCGAAGGCCGCGTGCGCCTGACCTCGCTGGCGCAGGGCGTGCCGATCGGCGGCGAGCTCGACTACCTTGACGAGGGCACCATCTCGGCCGCCCTGAATGCGCGCAAAACTCTCTGAGAAACGCATTCAATTCGCGGATATCCCACACCACGACTTTGAATTGTTACCTCACCCCTGTAAGCTTGCCCTGAGCTTCTTGATAAATCTGTTTTCGGTTCCGGTATCTCATGGCCACTTACACGTTCCAGGGCTTTGCTTCCCGCTCCACCTACAATCTCGTTCTGCAAAACGGATACTATGATCAGGTTCTGACCGGCATCCAGATCGCGCAGACCCCGATAAACTGGATCACACAGGGCTCAACCAATTCCACTCGCTACTCGATCGATTTCGACTACGACTCCGGCATCGAGGCAAGCCTCAGCGGCTTCGGCACACACTATGGCATCGATTTTGCCGGTCTGGGCGGCGCCTCCTCGGTCACGGGCCCGTCCTATGCCGCAACCGATCTGATGACCATCACGTGGGCAGGGGGCAGCAAGACATCAACGGTCCTGAACGTCGCCTACGAATGGAACGACCTCGTCAGCAAAACCGGCCATGGCCTCAGCTTCATTGTCCTCGTCGACGGAGACGCCCTGCCGAACTACGCAACCTACAACCAGTGGGCCAACTTTTTGGCCAGTTCCACCCTCTCTTCCACCATGCCTACAGGCTTTGGTGAAGGTGTCACGATCCCCCTGACCAACATCGACGGCTTCGTGTCCCAAACCGAAGACGATTCCCTCGTCGGCACCTCCGGCACCGACAACTACCGACTGGGCGCAGGGAACGATTACATCTCGGGTGAGGACGGGCGGGACTACCTGCAAGGCGAAGCGGGCAACGACACAATCCTCGGCGGCAATCAGAACGATACGCTCTTTGGCGGAAGCGGAAACGACCTCCTGCAAGGAAACGCCGACGACGATCTCATATACGCAGACACCGGCAACGATACCGTGCTAGGAGGATCAGGCGCGGACACGGCCTTCCTCGGCGATGGCCGCGACCTGTTCCAAGACAATGACGCAGCCGGCGGCAACGACACGGTTCAGGGCGGCAAGGGGAACGACACACTCATCGGCGCGTCCGGCAATGACAACTTCCAGGGACAAGACGGCAAGGATCTGATCCGCGGCGGGGCCCACAACGATGTTCTTGATGGCGGCGGCGGCAAGGATCGCCTCTTCGGAGAGGCCGGCAATGACTCGCTGGCCGGTGGCACCTTTGCAGACACCCTGCAAGGTGGGCGCGGCACCGACACTCTGGCTGGCGGACTGGGCAACGACCTCCTTGTCGGGGGTGACGGGTTTGACAGCCTTCAGGGCGGACGCGGTAACGACAAACTCTTCGGCGGCAAGGGCCGGGACATAATCGAAAGCGGCCTTGGCAACGACACGATGTCTGGTGGTCAGGGCGCAGATGAATTCCTGATCGCGCAAATCGCAAACACCGACGCCAAGGTGATCACCGACTACCAGCTTGGCATCGATGACCTGAACTTCTTCTTCGCAACGCAGTCAAACCTGACCGCACAGGTCGTTGGCAACGATACGCTTCTGACCCACAAACGGGGCGGTACCATCCTGATCCAGAATGAGACCGATACCAGCGGCATTCTCGACGACATTTTCGGGATCGTCTGACCCCGGCGCGAAACAAAAAAGCCCGCCAAAACCGGCGGGCTTTCTCTAATTTCGATCAGCGGTCGATCAGGGCTGTTCGTCTTCGTCCAGATCACCGCCCGGCAGGTTGAAGAAGCTGTCCGCGTCGGCGAAATCATCGTCCTTGCGGGTGTCTTCGTCGTCATCGCTGTCACCCGACAACGAGAAAGTTTCCAGACCTTCGATGGCGGTCGGGATCTTCGGCTCGGCTTCCATCTCCAGCGACTGTTCGGTCGACACCAGCTTGCGGCGCTCGTCATCGCTCATCACCGCGCCATCAGCAGCCGCCTTGGCCGCCGCCTTCTGAACCGCCTGGTCCAGCTCAGACTGTTTACACAGGCCAAGCGCAACCGGGTCGATCGGCTGCATGTTGGCGATGTTCCAGTGGGTGCGCTCGCGGATCGACTGGATCGTCGGCTTGGTGGTGCCCACCAGCTTGGCAATCTGGCCGTCCGACAGTTCCGGGTGGAACTTGACCAGCCACAAGATCGAATTCGGACGGTCCTGACGCTTGGACAGCGGCGTATAGCGCGGGCCACGGCGTTTCTCTTCACCCGAAGCAGCGGCGTTGAACTTGACCTTCAGCTTGTGAAGCGGGTTGTCCTGCGCCTTATCGATATCGTCCTGGGTCAGCTGGTTGTTGGCAATCGGGTCGAACCCTTTCACGCCTACAGCCACGTCGCCATCGGCGATGCCCTGGATTTCCAGTTCGTGCATGCCTACGAAATCCGCGATCTGCTTGAAGCTGATCGTGGTGTTGTCCACCAGCCAGACGGCGGTTGCCTTGGGGTGCAGCAGCTTGCTCATTTGCATGTCTCCTTAACACATATCTTCCCCGTTGCCTGACTTCGCAGGCGGCACCGGTTTGAAGGGTGCGGGTTTCCGTTGTCGGGGAACTTGCGGCCTATATAGTAACTTTCGAAGAATAAGGAAAGAGTGAATGCGTACCCCCCTTCTGGCCCTCGGCATGGCCTTGCTGACATCATTGGCCGCCCCTGCAAAGGCGCAGGACAACATCGCTGGCGAATTCGACTATTACGTGCTTGCCTTAAGCTGGTCGCCCAACTGGTGCGCCATCGAAGGCGATGCCAAGGGATCGCCACAATGCGACCCGCGCGAGGATTTTGGCTGGGTGCTGCACGGCCTCTGGCCGCAATACCACCGGGGCTGGCCCGCGCATTGCACCACCATCGAACGCAATCCCCCGCGCTGGCTGACCGAGGAAATGGCCGACATCATGGGCACCTCAGGCCTCGCCTGGTACCAGTGGAAGAAACACGGGCGCTGTTCCGGCCTTCCGGCCGAGGATTACTATGCCCTGTCACGCAGGGCCTATGACAACGTCTCCAAGCCACCCGTGTTTCGCAAACTGGATAAGTCTGTGAAACTGCCCGCCTCTGTTGTCGAACAAGCCTTCCTCAAGGCCAACCCCGATCTCGATGCCGACATGCTCACCATCACCTGCCGGGACGGGTTCATTCAGGAGGCGCGTGTGTGCCTGTCCAAAGAGTTGGAGCCGGTGCCCTGCGGTCGCGACGTGATCCGCGATTGCAGCCTCAAGGACGCTCGCTTCGATCCGGTCCGCTGAACAATCCGCGACGTAATGGGCGCCGGGGCATCCGCGCACGCGCCGGTTGCCCCTCGGTGATCTTGGCAAGAACAACCGTCTGGTGATCGGCGCTGCCAATCCGCGCCTTGCCCTGCATCAAAAGCGTGCCCACCGCCGCCATCTCATCCTGGGTCAGGGCTTCGACCTGCAAGAGCTGGCCTGAAAACAGGCGTTTCTGGACTTCGGCAAGAATTTCCTCCGGGCTTCGCTTGGCCCGGCGCGGGAAGGGAATGAGAACCATGCGGTGTCTCCTTTGGCAGCAGACTCCGACCCTAACATGATTCGCCCCGCAAAAGAAAAACCCGGCCACCTGGGCCGGGTCTCTCGATCGTCAGTCTCGCGATGCGCTTAGTGCAGCTTGGCGTCCACTTCGGCGATTGCTTCGTCGATGAGCTTGTTGCCCTGGGCAGCAGTCATCTGTTTCGCAATCACTTCGTTGGCGGCGCTTACGGCCACGGTGATGGCCTGGTCGCGCACTTCTTTCACAGCAGCAGCTTCTGCCGAGGCGATCTGGTCTCCGGCAGCGGCCAGACGGCGCGCGATCGAAGCTTTCAGGTCTTCCTTGGCCAGGTCCGCAGCATTTGCGGCTTCGGCTTTTGCATGCTCAACGATGCGGTCTGCCTGTTCTTGCACTTCCTTCTGCTTGCGCTCGTACGAGGCCAGCAGGGTTTGTGCTTCTTCACGCAGGGCGCGGGCTTCGTCCAGTTCCGACTGAATGCCTTCGGCGCGCTTGTCCAGCATGCCACCCAGCATCGAGGGAACCTTGAACTTGATCAGCACAAGGATGAACAGGATGAAGGCCAGCAGCACGATGAAGTCGGTGTTCTTCAGCGAGAAGAACGGACCGCTTGCAGCGAATGCAGGCGAAGCGGCGGTCAGGGCGAGGATGGTTGCAAGTTTCCGCATGTCCTTACCCTTTCACTCGTGCTTCAACCGCGGCTGCAACGGCTTTGGCATCGTCCTTGCCACCCATCGCGGACACGATTTCGGTAGCCGCATCGGTTGCCACGGCCTTGATGCTTTCAAGGGCACCGGCGCGGATCTCGGCAATCGCCTTCTCCGACTCGGCAGCCTTGGCTGCGATCTCGGCATCCGCCTTGGCGGTTGCAGCATCCAGATCGGCCTGAATCTCGGCCTTTGCTTCAGCGACGATGCGCTGTGCTTCCGCACGGGCATCTGCGAGCGCCTTGTTATAGGCCTCTTCCGCTTCAACAGCTTTCGCCTTCAGCTCTTCAGCCGCGGCGATGTCATTCGTAATGGTCCCCTGACGCTCTGCCAGAACCGCTGCGATGCGCGGCAGGGCAATGCGCGAAAGGACGAAGTAGATCACGACCAGCGTGACCAACAGCCAGAAAATCTGGTTACCCCAGTTCGAGAAGTCGAGCTGCGGCATGCCCGGTGCAGAGGCTGCCTCTGCGGCGTGCGTTTGAGTCGCCATGTCGTCCTCCTGGGAACTTCCGTTGGGTTACGGGCGGGGCGCTAGCCGTCGTGGCGCGCCCGCGCCCGCACGTAAGGATTGTTCCGTAGGCTTAGACGGCGAACATCAGCAGCAGAGCAACCAGGAACGAGAAGATGCCCAGTGCTTCTGCGAATGCGATACCGATGAACAGGGTGGCGGTTTGCGAAGCGGCTGCCGACGGGTTGCGCAGTGCGCCTGCCAGGTAGTTGCCTGCAACGTTACCAACACCGATAGCTGCGGCGCCCGAACCGATTGCTGCGAGACCTGCGCCGATGTGTGCGAGTTGACCTTCCATTGGTGTATCTCCTTACGATTGGAAGTTAAAACTTGATGTGTGAGGTGTGACGTGTGTGCTTGGGTCAGGCGGGGTCACCCCCGCCAGTTCCTTAGTGCGACGGATGCAGTGCGTCCTTCAGGTACACACACGTCAGAATGGTGAATACGTAGGCCTGGATGAAGGCCACCAGGACCTCGAGACCGTACATGGCGGTGATCGCGACCACCGAAACGGGGCTGACCACTGCGATCGCGGCAAAGCCTGCGAAAACCTTGATCACGGCGTGGCCGGCCATCACGTTACCAGCAAGACGAATGCTGTGGCTGACGGGGCGCACGAAGTAAGAGATCAGTTCGATGATCGCCAGGATCGGGCGCAGCGGCAGAGGTGCGCTCGAGACCCAGAACAGACCGAGGAAGCCAACACCGTTCTTGACGAAACCGACGATGGTTACGGTCAGGAACACCAGCAGCGCCAGAACAACGGTCACGGCAAAGTGCGAGGTGGTGGTGAAGGACATCGGCAGCAGGCCAAGGAAGTTGGCGAACACGATGAACATGAACAGGGTCATGATGTAGGGGAAGAACTTGACCGCGTCCTTGCCGGCCACGTCTTCAACCATCTTGTAGATGAAGCCATACGCCAGTTCGGCAACCGATTGGCTGCGGCTCGGGACGATTGCGCGGCGCGAGGTGCCGAAAACCATCATCGCGATGATTGCGACAACCGCGAGGGCCATCCACAGGGTCACGTTGGTGATGGTGAACATGCCGATGTGATCACCGCCGAACAGCGGCTTCACGATGAACTGATCCATCGGGTGGAATACCAGACCGCCTTCTTCTGCGCCGTGTGCTTCGCTTGCCACGTTTACGTCCTCTCGTCTCTCTCGGCCTCTTCGGCCTCGTGTTTCTCCTGGATCTCTGTAGCGCTGCGCAGCATCGTCTTGATACCGGCCGCGAGACCCAACATTGTAAACAGCACCATGAAGATCGGGAGTGTCCCAATCAGGCTATCCAGCCCGTATCCGATGCCAAAGCCGATCCCTAGACCGGCTACCAGTTCAATCACCATGCGCCAGGCCAGATTGGCTGCCGAATAGTGCTCGTCCACACGTGGCTTGGGGTCCTGGGCCCGTCGGGCCGCCTCGATCCGCTCCTCAAGCTGCGCCATGCGCTCTTTTTGGTCGGGATCGGTCACACGCAATTCCACATTCAGACGTTGGCGCATTGCTACGGTGCAGCACCCTCCGAGTCAACAACGTTAGCGCCCCCACGAAACCACGCATAAACCACTGTAAATAAATGATATTTCACCCTCACCAAAAGGTGCGTCGATTCCGTCGCAGGCCCGCAGGGACCGGATTCACGCGAAATCCCTTATTCAACCAAATGGTTGACGATTATCCCCCACCCCTATTTATGGAAATCATGTCCAACCCGCTCGATACCGTCTTCTCCGCCCTCGCCGACCCCACGCGCCGCACGATCCTGTCGATGCTGCTCGAGGACGACATGGCCGTAACCGACGTGGCCGAGCCGTTTGACATGTCTCTTGCGGCAATTTCCAAACACCTGACAATCCTCACCAAGGCGGGTTTGATTTCCCAGGAAAAACGCGGCCGGGTGAAATGGTGCAAACTGGAACCCGACGCCCTGCGCGAAGCCTCGGTCTGGATGCAGAGCTTTGGACAGTTCGAGGCCGTCAACCTCGACGCCTTCGAACGCTTCCTGGAAACCGAACTGCAGGACGAGGCCTGACGCGCCACCACACAAGACGTTTCGAAACGTCTCGCACAAGCGCCTTCGAAGGCGCTTCCCCCCACCGCCGTCGTCACAAAAAAGGCTTTTCGAAAAGCCTTTGCCCCTCAGTGCTCGTTTCGCAACAGCAGCAAAAGCGCCACCACCGTCATCGCCACACCGCCCCAGACCAATCCGGTGGGCGCCCCGTGGCCCAGAAGGATCTCCCATCCGATCACCCAGCTGGGCACGAGGTAGGTATAGGCCATCACCTTCGCGCTCGGCAGGTTGAGCGTGGCAAACTGCAACAGAACGAAGGTCGCCGCCGAGGCAAAGATCGCGAGATAGAAGACCGTGATCCAGACAATCCCCGGCAACGCCGCCCAATCCGTCGCCACGATGTCACCCCAGCCATAGACCGTCAGGATGACGAACCCGGCGACCAGCATCCCGAAGGTGAACACCACCGCAGGCTCGCCCCGGTTCAGCTTGCGCACCATCGGCGTATAGATCGCATGCGCTACACAGCCCCAGAAATAATAGATCTCGCCCTGTCCGACCCGAAACCGCAGGAACGCGGCCCAGTCAGCCCGGAAGATCACCCAGAGCGCCCCCACGGCACCAATCGACAGAGCCAGCGCCATCCGGCGCGTCGTCACCTGCCGCAACAGAAGGTACCCGAACAAACCCGACATCAGCGGCGTCAGGGTAAAGACGGCGGCGGTGCTGACCGGCGCCGCCGTCTTCAGCCCCTCGAACATCAGGACGAAATAGATGGCGAACAACCCGCCCAGCACCAGATACCGCCAGGGCGCACGCGCCGCGCTGCGCGGCAATCCGGTCGTGGCCAGCGCCGCAACACCGATCACCGCTCCGGCGATCAGAAACCGCAGGGCATTCAACGCCGCCGGTGCAATCTCATTTGCCGCCAGTGACCCGAGCGAAAACGACCCGGCCACAAGCGCGGAAAACACCAGCATGGCCAGATGGCCACGCGCAATCGGGCTCATATGCAATCCCAGTTCTTGATACGCGCCTTCAGGAAGGTGAGGAAGGTCTGCACCTTCGTGGTGCGGTGCAAGTCGACATGGGTCACCAGCCACAACGGTCCGCTCCAATCCGCGCGCGGCTCCATGATCTCGACAAGATCGTCATAATTCGACGCGCTCCACACCGACAGGAAACCGATCCCGGCCCCCGCCGCAACCGCGCGTTCCGTCGCCAGCGCGTCCATCGTTCGAAACACCACCTGCTCGCGCGGAACATGGTCATTCAGCCACTTCAAGAACGGCGCGCGCAGACGCACCTCGTCGGGGCCCACAAACCGGTGCTTGACCAGTTCCTCTTCATCCTTGGGCATCCCGAACCGTTCAACATAGGCCTTGCTGGCATAAAGCCCCACCGGCAGGCTCCCGATGCCCTGCACCACGTTGTCGAGTTCCTCCGGCTGCGGACCAGCCCGCAGTGCCACATGGGCCTCGCCGTATTCCAGGCGAAACAACCGGGTGCCGGTCAGATAGCGGATGATGATGTCGGGATGTTCCTCCTGGAAATCCGCGAGGATCGGCGCCATCAGCGGTGTCATGTTCTCCAGCGAGGTCACAACCAACTCGCCGCGCATTTCCTCGCCGCGCCCCTTGATGCGGCCTTCCAACTGACCGAACTGATCGTCTGTCGCCTTGGCCACGCGCAATAGGTCTTCGCCGGCCTCGGTCGGCGTGTATCCGCGCGCATGGCGCTGGAACAGCTTGACCCCAAGCTTGCCTTCAAGCGCATCAATGTGCCGGATGACGGTGGCATGATGCACGCCCAGCACCTCGGCCGCCCCGCTCACGGTTCCCTTGCGCGCCACCTGATAGGCCGTGCGCACCTCGTCCCAGTTATCCATCATCAAGGCCCTGTGCGAATTTCAACATACTCTGCGCAAATTATGCGAGTTGTGTTTGTTTTTGCAATAACCAAATGTCCCTTCAGAAAGACACGGAAACATCGCATCTGACAAGGACCATCCCATGACCAACACCGTACTGCACATCGACGCCTCCGCCCGCCACGAAGACTCGCTCTCGCGCCTGCAATCCGCCAAAATCGTTGAAGCCCTCGGCGCCGACAAGGTGATCACCCGCGATCTCGCCAACGGCCTGCCCTTCCTGGATGCGGCCTGGGTGGAAAGCACTTTCATCGCGCCGAACGAACGCACCGAGGCCCAGGCCCGCGCGCTTGATCTGTCGGACGAACTGGTGGCCGAACTGCAAGCCGCCGACACCATCGTGATCGGCACCCCGATGTACAACTTCTCGATCCCCGCGGTCCTGAAGGCTTGGATCGACCAGACCGCCCGCGCAGGCGTGACCTTTGCCTACACGGAAAGCGGCCCCAAGGGCCTTCTGGAAGGCAAGAAGGTCATCGTGACCATGGCCACCGGCGGCGTTCCGGTCGGATCCGACTATGACTATGCCTCGACCTACCTGCGCTTTGCGCTTGGCTTCCTCGGCATCACCGATGTCACCATCCTCGACAAGGACGGCAACGCCCCGGAACTGGCCGCAGCCTGACGCTACCAGCGACAACAGATCGGCGAGGGGCCTTCCCCTCCCGACAGTGTGTCAGTCCAGATCCAGCCAGGTCGGGCTGACATCCACCTTTTCAAAGAACACCGCGAGATCGGCAAAGGTCATGCCGATGGTGCGATCATTGACCAGCGGATGCATGTAGATACGGTCCGCCGTCTTCGCCGCCGCATCCATGAAAAAGGTCACACCTTTTTCGGCACCACTCACCATCGCCAGCGGGCTGACCGCGCCGGGACGGATACCCAGGTTTTCCATAAGGCGATCCGCCGACCCGAAAGACAGGTTGCCCACCCCAAGCTGCGCCCCCAGCGCCTTGAGATCAATCTCGCGATCCTGCTCCAGCGTCACCAGATAGTTGCGCTTTTTCTTGTCCCGCAGATAAAGGTTCTTCACGCGAAACGCGGTCTCGCCTTCGACAACAAGCCCCGCTTCCACCGATTTCGCATCTTCCACCGTGCGCAGCGGCACGTGCTCATGAAACGTGAACTCAAGCCCCCAGCCCCGAAGCTGTTCGAGAAGGGCATCCGATGATACCGGCAAGCTGTCCTGATAAGTCGAAGAGGCGTCCATGGCACATGTCTCCCTGATGGCGTGCCTTCCGCTCTTGGCCCATTCAACGCCCCTCCTCAAGCCGGAAACCGACAGCTTTCGGGAATATACGCCTCAAACCCTGCACCCGTCGCGACGATCCGGATCACCCGCAATATCCGGCCCTTTGGCGATAGGTCTGTCGGCACAGGCCCTTTACCTCTGATCGCCGCTCAACAAAGTCGTTCAAATGATGCCATGCACCAACAAGACAAACCCACACCTCCAACGCTCAAAGCGCAACATCGCAAGGCTGCACGCCTTGACTCTCGCCCCCTGCGAGTCTAAACGCCCCTCAAATCCGGGAGTCCGTCAAAACTTCCGGTCCCATGGCCTTTGGCCGGGATCGCCCCCCGTCAGCGCGATGCGCCCACGGGGGACATTGGCGTTTGGGCGGTTCGTACCTATGTTCGGGCCAGATAGCAGCGGTTGAAAAGGAGCCGAGAAAGCGATGTTTGAAAATCTGAGCGAACGCCTTTCCGGTGTCTTCGATCGCCTGACCAAACAGGGCGCCCTGTCCGAAGACGACGTCAAGACCGCTCTGCGCGAAGTGCGCGTTGCCCTGCTCGAAGCCGACGTCTCGCTGCCCGTGGCCCGCGACTTCGTCAAGGCGGTGCAGGAAAAGGCCACCGGCCAGTCCGTGACCAAGTCGGTCACCCCCGGCCAGCAGGTCGTCAAGATCGTCCATGACGAGCTGAAAAACGTCCTCGAAGGCGACAACGAGGAACCCGGTGAACTCAAGGTCGACAACCCGCCCGCCCCGATCCTGATGGTCGGTCTGCAAGGCTCGGGTAAGACCACCACCACCGGTAAGCTCGCCAAGCGCCTCAAGGAAAAGAACGGCAAGCGGGTCCTGATGGCCTCGCTCGACATCTACCGCCCGGCCGCGATGCAGCAGCTTCAGGTGCTGGGCACCCAGATCGGTGTCGACACCCTGCCCATCGTCGCCGGCGAAACCGCCGTCCAGATCGCCAAACGGGCCAAGCAACAGGCCACGCTGGGCGGCTACGACGTCTACATGCTCGACACCGCGGGCCGCCTGCAGATTGACGAAGTCCTCATGAAAGAGGTCGAAGACGTCCGCGACGTAGTGAAACCGCGCGAGACCCTGCTCGTGGTCGACGGCCTGACCGGTCAGGTCGCGGTCGAGGTCGCCGAGGAATTCAACGGCAAGATCGGCATCTCCGGCGTGGTCCTGACCCGGATGGACGGTGATGGCCGTGGCGGTGCGGCGCTCTCTATGCGCGCCGTGACCGGCAAGCCGATCAAATTCGTCGGTCTCGGCGAAAAGATGGACGCGCTGGAAACCTTCGAACCGGACCGGATCGCAGGCCGTATCCTCGGCATGGGCGACATCGTGGCGCTGGTCGAAAAGGCCCAGGAAACCATCGAGGCCGAACAGGCCGAGAAGATGATGAAGCGTTTCCAGAAGGGCCGCTTCAACATGAACGACCTCAAGATGCAGCTTGAACAGATGCAAAAGATGGGCGGCATGGAAGGCGTGATGGGCATGATGCCCGGCATGGCCAAGATGTCGAAACAGGTCTCCGAGGCCGGCTTCGACGACAAGATGATCAAGCGCCAGATCGCGCTGGTCAACTCCATGACCAAGATGGAACGCGCCAACCCGCAAATCCTTCAGGCCAGCCGCAAGAAACGCATCGCCGCCGGTGCCGGTCTCGAGGTCTCCGAACTGAACAAGCTGCTCAAGATGCAGCGCCAGATGTCCGACGTCATGAAGAAGATGGGCAAGATGGGCAAAGGCGGCATGCTGAAACAGGCCATGAAAGGCATGTTCGGCAAGGGCGGCCCCTCGCCCGAGGACATGGCCGCAGGCATGGACCCCAAGCAACTTGAACAGGCCGCCAAGGCCATGGGCGGCAAAGGCGGCCTCCCCGGCGGTCTGCCCGGTCTGGGCGGCGGCATGGGCGGCCTGCCCCCGGGCCTCTCCGGTTTCGGCAAGAAAAAGTAAAGCCCGCGCCATGTCTTCAATGCACCCCAAATACTCCCGCCGGAGGCATCCTGCCCTCCCCACCGCGCCCGGCGCGGCGGTTTCGCGCGGCGTATCGAAAGGGGCTGCCTGATGACCGCGACCACCTTCACCATCCCGACGCTTGAGACCGAGCGCCTGATCATGCGGGCCCACCGCGAAGAGGACATCGCCGCCGAAAAGGCCTTCTTTGCCTCCGATGCCTCGAAATTCGTCGGCGGCCCGCTGCCGCCGCACCGGGCATGGCGCTCCATCGCCATGGTAGTCGGCCACTGGGCCCTGCGCGGCTTCGGCTTCTGGGCGCTCGAGGAAAAAGCCACCGGCACCTACATGGGCCGCGTCGGCCTGTGGTATCCCGACGGCTGGTTCGAACGTGAAATCGGCTGGACCCTGATGCCTGCGGCACAGGGCAAGGGCTTTGCCACCGAAGCGGCACTGGCGTCGCGCGCCTATGCCTATGACATTCTCGGCTGGGACACCGCGATCTCCCAGATCGACCCGAAAAACGAGCCCTCCAAAGGTGTAGCGCGACGCCTCGGGGCCCGTTTCGAACAGCACTTCGAAGATCCCGAATACGGCACCATCGAAATCTGGCGCCACCCGGCCCCCGAAGACCTCGTCAATGGCGGAATGGAGGCATACGCGTAATGGCCACCAAGAACATCCCCATCCTCGAAACTAAGCGCCTCGTGCTGCGCGGCCCGGAACCCGAGGACTATCCGAACTTCAAGGCGACCTTCGCCTCCTACCGCTCGCGCTTCATGGGCGGCCCGCTCAACCCGTATGAGACCTGGATGCTCTATGCGGCCGAGATCGGACACTGGAACATCCGCGGCTATGGCATGTGGATGATCCACGACAAGGACACGGATGAAACCTACGGCATGGCTGGCGGCTGGATGCCCGCCGCCTGGCCCGAACGCGAAATCGCCTGGATCATCTGGCCCGACAAGGCCGGCCACGGCTACGCGCTCGAGGCCACCCACGCCGCCCGCAAGTATTTCTATGATCAACTCGGCTGGGACAGCGCCGTCTCCTACCTCGATCCCAAGAACCTCGACTCGATCCGCCTCGCGGAACGTCTCGGGGCGCAAAAGGACAAAGAGGCCGCCTCGGTTGATGGTCACGACGTTGTCTACCGCCACCCCTCGGCAGACCAGCTGAAAGACAGCCAGATCAACCACGGCATCGAGATGGAAATCAGCCACTACGCCGACCCGATGTTCAAACCGAAAGGATACGCGCTTGACTGACCCCGTGACCGACGACGTGATCCGCGCGTCCGAGATCCTCGCCGAACACCGCGAAAGCATCGACCGCCTCGATGCCATCCTTGTCTACACCCTGGGCGAACGCTTCAAGCACACCCAGGCCGTTGGCAGGCTCAAGGCCGAACATGCGCTGCCGCCGTCCGATCCGGACCGTGAATCCAAGCAGATCGCGCGCCTCGAAGACCTTGCCAACCGGGCCAATCTCGACCCGGAATTCGCCAAGAAATTCCTGAACTTCATCATCGATGAGGTCATCAGGCACCACAAGAAACACCAGCAGTAAGGCTGGTAGATCGAACAACAGGAATGACGGGGCCAGGCCCCTCAAATAGCTTAGGAACAGGAGTAATCACCATGGCTATGAAAATTCGTCTCGCCCGCGGCGGCTCGAAAAAGCGTCCCTTCTATCGCGTTGTTGCGGCTGACAGCCGTATGCCCCGCGATGGCCGTTTCATCGAGAAACTGGGCACCTACAACCCGCTTCTGCCGAAAGATTCGGAAGAGCGGGTAAAACTGAACATGGAACGCATCCAATACTGGCTCGACCAGGGCGCTCAGCCCACCGACCGTGTTGCACGTTTCCTCGAAGCGGCTGGCACCCTCGCCAAGACCGAGCGCAACAACCCGAAAAAAGCCGAGCCGGGCCAGAAAGCCAAGGATCGCGCTGAAGAAAAAGCCGCCAAGGCAGCTGAAGCAGCTGAAGCCGCAGCCGAAGAATAAGGCCGGTTTTCTCACCACTTTGGTGACGGGGCGCTCCTTGCAGGGGCGCCCCGATGCGTTTGAGCTCACAGTTTTTTCGCCCGCAAAGCCAACCACCCCGGCCAACGGGTTGCCCTTGGCCACCGGATAAGGGAAAACAGGGATCAACACGGCAAACGGGGCGGAAGATCGAAATGACTGAAATGGTCTGTGTCGGCGCAATCGCAGGGGCCTATGGCGTCCGGGGCGAGGTGCGCCTCAAGAGCTTCACCGCCGAGGCCGAGGCCATCGCCGACTATGCGCCGCTGACAACCGAGGACGGAACGCAGAGCTTTACCCTGACCATCACCCGCGCCATCAAGAATGGCCTGGCGGCCCGCCTGTCCGGGGTCTCGACCAAGGAAGAGGCGGACGCGCTCAAGGGCACTCAGCTTTTCGTGCCGCGCGACCGCCTGCCCGATCTCGATGACGACGAATTCTACTATACCGATCTTGTGGGCCTCGAAGTCCGCGACACCGGCGGCACGGTGCTTGGCCATGTGAAATCGGTGCAGAACCACGGCGCAACCGACCTTCTGGAAATCCACGGCCCCGGCCTCAAGGCAACCGTCCTTCTGCCCTTTACCCGCGAAGCCGTACCCACCGTCGACATTTCCGGCGGCCGCATCATCGCTGATCCGCCCGAAGGGCTGTTCTGAAATGCGCCGTCTTCTGATCCATGCCGGTTTTCACAAGACCGGCACCAAGAGCGTTCAGAAAATGCTCTTCAAGAACCGTCAGCTTCTTGCCCCAACAACCCATGTCCTGCTGAACAAGAACCTCAACGGCATCGACAAACTGGCCCGCGCCTATTCCTCCGAGGTCGCCACCGCCGATCTGATCGAACTCACGCAACGGTTCGCAGAACTGCTCGAAGACATTCCGTCGGATGACACCCGCGACATCCTGATCAGCTCCGAAGACCTCTGCGGCCTGATGCCGGGACGGCGCGATATTGTCACCTACGACATCGCCCCGATCCTGATGAAGGCCATCTCCCACACCCTGGAAAAGGCGCTGGCAACACCAACCGAGGTGATCTTCTACTTCTCGATGCGTGAGGCGCAATCCTGGCTGCACAGCTGTCACAGCCATCACGTGCGCGTTGTGCGCATGACCATGCAGCCCGAGGCTTACCACAGGGCCTATGCCGAATCCGCCGATCTGCCGCGCATCATTGACAAGGTCCGCATCGCCGTCGCACCCCATCGCGTTGAAACGGCGTGGCTCGAAGACTTCACCAACGCCCCCCTTGGCCCCCTGCAACCAATCGCCGATCTGCTCGACTGGCCCGAGCCCCTGCGCCGCGAGATCAAGCTGCTGCCCCCGGCCAACGTCGGTATCCCGGACGAGTTGCGCCACGAGTTTCTGCTGATCAACGAGGCCACCGAAGACGCCGAGGAACTGCGCAACGCCAAGGAAAACGCCCGCCGCCGCTACCGCCTGCGCCAGCGCGCCAAACAAAACAGCTGACCGGACCCGGGCTAGACCTTGCCCGCGTTTTCCGGCATGGGACAGCCACCAGAAACCGAACCCGCGAAAGACACCCCATGACCGACAAACCCCGCTCCCATGGCCGCAAGTCGATCTCCGTCTCGTTCAAACCGCGCGAACTCGTCACGCATAACCCGCGTCTCGCCGGTGTCTGGACCGCCCGTATCATCACCCTCTTCCCCGAAGCCTTTCCCGGTGTCCTCGGCGAAAGCCTGACCGGCAAGGCCCTCAAGGATGGCAAGTGGCAGATCGAAACCACCGATCTGCGCCCCTTCGGCGAAGGCAAGCACCGCAATGTCGATGACACGCCCGCAGGCGGCGGTGCCGGCATGGTCCTGCGCGCCGATGTGCTGGGCAAGGCGATTGATCACACTCAGAAGGGCGCACGCGGCAGGCTGCCACTGGTCTATCTCTCCCCCCGCGGGCGCCGCTTCGATCAACAGATGGCGCGGGACTGGGCCGCCTGCGATGGGGTCACCATGCTCTGCGGCCGCTTCGAAGGCGTCGATCAGAGGGTTCTGGACCACTACAACATTCAGGAAGTCTCGCTGGGCGACTTTGTCCTCACCGGTGGCGAAATCGCCGCGCAGGCCATGATCGACGCCACCGTCCGCCTCCTGCCCTCGGTCCTTGGCAATGCCGAAAGCATCGAGGACGAAAGCCACTCGAACGGCCTTCTGGAACACCCGCAATACACCCGCCCCGCCGAATGGATGGAGCGCAAGATCCCCGATGTCCTGATGTCGGGCCACCACGGCAAGATCGCCGAATGGCGCCAGCAGATGGCCGAGGACCTGACCAAAACACGCCGCCCCGACATGTGGCAGGCCTATTGCAAGGCCAGGGGTCTCGACCCGGATGGCACAAACGACTGAAAACCGCAGGCACACCAATCCGTTGCGGCCCGCCCCGCGAAGTGCTTTAGTGCCCCAAAGCAGATTTGATCAGGGATGGATAACATGGCTGCAAAATTCGAACTCTACACCGACAACGCCGGTGAATTCCGCTTCCGCCTCAAGGCAGGCAACGGCGAGAACATTCTGGCCAGCGAAGGCTACAAGCAAAAGGCCAGCGCCGAAAACGGCATCGCGTCGGTCCGCAAGAACGCGCCCGAAGATGCCCGCTACGAGCGCAAGGAAACCGCGGCCGGCAAGTACATGTTCAACCTCAAGGCCACCAACGGCCAGGTGATCGGCACCTCGCAAAGCTACACAAGCGCATCGGGCCGCGACAACGGCATCGACTCGGTCATGCGCAACGCCCCCGAGGCCAAACTCGAAGACCTGACCTGAGCGGTCAGGACACAATCAGGTTGGGCAGCCCTGCCCAACCTTGAAAACAAGGCCGTTTCCGTTTTCTTGGCCTTGCCACACCCCGATTTCCCCCCTATACACCGCCCGTCCGGGACTCGAATGAGTCGTTCGGACCTGTTCTGTATTCCATTGTCGGGGATTTCTTCATCCCTGAACCGGATCGGGCAGAAGACGCAAGAAACGACGGCTTACCTCTGGCGGGCGCTGCGGCGGACCCGGTGAAGACACAGAGCTCTTGGACGACACCAACTTCGTGGACCAACCACGAGCAAATCTAGGAGATGGTCAGATGGATCTGATCGCACAACTCGAGGCGGAACAAATTGCCGCCCTGGGGAAAGACATCCCCGACTTCAAAGCCGGTGACACCATCCGCGTCGGCTTCAAGGTGACCGAAGGTTCGCGCACCCGTGTGCAGAACTACGAAGGCGTCTGCATCAGCCGTAAAAACGGTTCGGGCATTGCCGGTTCGTTCACCGTTCGCAAGATTTCGTTCGGCGAAGGCGTAGAGCGTGTATTCCCGCTGTACTCGACCAACATCGACTCGATCACCGTTGTTCGCCGTGGTCGCGTACGTCGCGCCAAACTGTACTACCTGCGCTCGCGTCGTGGTAAATCGGCCCGTATCGCAGAAGACACCACTTACAAAGCCAAGAAAGCCTAAGGAGCGGTATCATGAAAAAAGACACTCATCCCGATTACCACTTCATCGACGTCAAAATGACCGACGGCACCATCATCAAGATGCGTTCGACCTGGGGCAAAGAAGGCGACACTCTGGCTCTCGACATCGACCCCACCGTGCACCCGGCATGGACCGGCGGCACCTCGCGCCTGCTGGACGCCGGCGGCCGCGTGTCGAAGTTCAAAAAGAAATACGAAGGCCTGGGCTTCTAATCCCCGCCACATCGGTTTCAAAAGAAACGCCGCTCCTTCGAGCGGCGTTTTTCTTTGTCCGGATCGTGGCGCAGGCTTCAGTGCATCTGCTCGACAACGTTCAACAGGACGGCCTGCGACTTGTCCTTGCCAAACTGCATCCGCGGCCCGCAGGGAAACCCCTTAAGGTTCATCCGCCGCAACCAGCGGGACCACACGGCGGGCACAATCCCGATTACATGTGTCGCCCCCAGCTCGCGGGCGGTGTGTATCATCCCCTCCATCAGCTTGGTCTGCACCTGCAACCGGCGTTTCGCCGGCACGTTCCCGGTAATGAAAATCCGCGACGCCTCCCAGATGTTCTTTTTCACTGGCGCGTCAATGAAAAGAATGTCCGGCGGGATCTGGTCAAGCAACCCCAACTGCGCATCCCGCAACATATAGGAATACATCCCGCACTCTGCCGTCGTCGGGATCATCCGCACTCCACCAAGGATTTCGCCGTACTCATGAAGCACGATCCACCGGCTGAACGGGGTGTCGTACTGGTCGAACTCCATCCCGTCGACCTCGGGCAGTCCCCAGCCCTTGTCCTCCACGAATATCTGTCGCCGCGCCTTGAGAAAGTCGACATAGAGGTTGCCATAGGTGCTCATGTTGGCCACCGATAACACCGTACAGGTGACATGACCTGCGTCTGTCACTTCACTTGTCTTGTCGTGAGTGGCCGCCTTTCCCTTGAGCACCGCCTGCGCCGCCACCAACTCGCTCTCCCCATCCCCATGGGCCGGAGCAAGCCCGGGCAAGACCCTGGCACCTTTCTTTTCAAGGCGGCTCTTGTCGTATCGCCGCGTCATTTTTTGCCTCAACTTATAGTTGTTTTAACAAACATGGCAAAAATGGACGCGAGTCGCCACAGAAAAAACAACCTTTTGTTGAGTTAATGCCCAATTTGCGGTATCAGGTGACATGTCAGTCACGCCAATAGGGACTTTCAATTACGATACTGGTGCGTAACAAGTATATGTTTTCATTACCTGAACGGAAAAATCCGCGGGCAATAAACACTCAAGAGCAGGCTTCGAACGCATGGCGAAATGGATCCGCGGCTTTGCCGCGAAAACCGGGTGGCATAGCAGCTTCCGGATGGAAAAACAGATAAAGGACTACATCCTAGGCGGGATGAGTCTCATCTGGCAGCGCCAGGCAACCTTCCTCGCTGCAACCATTCTCTCGGCCTATTACTTTGATCCAACCGTGGCCCTGTTCTGGTACTCGCTGGTCCTTCTGAGCGAGTTCATCGACAACACCATCTCGCGCCGCATCCTGCGTCACGGCAAGTGGTCGCTGGCCGATGGCCGTCGGTTCATGATGTACCTGCTCGGCAGCACGGTGATCAGCTCGGTCACCATCTGCGGCTTCGTCATATCCATGGCCACCAAGGCCGGCCCCACCGCCTATTTCACCCCGCTGTTCTTCCTGTTCGCGGCCGGCATCTTTGCCGCCGTGAACAACCACCAGATCCTGCCGGTCCTGCTCTTGCGCCTGCTGATGTACGGGCTGTCGTTCCTCTACATCCCGCTGCACGACCTGATCGGCTACTGGCCCCCGATTGATGACATCCTCTGGCTGCAACTCTTCACCAGCCTCTTCGTGATGTACTTCGTCATCGACTGCTCGTTCATTTTCCTCAAGCTCTATCGCCACAACCTCCGGCAACTGAAGAACCTGCAAAAGGAACACGAGCGCACCAAGGTCGCCTACAAGGCCAAGACCGAGTTTCTCGCCACTGTCAGCCACGAATTGCGCACCCCCCTCACCTCCATTTCCGGCAGTCTCAGCCTGATCAGTTCCGGCGCCCTCGACGCCGCACCGGAAAAACGGCAGGCCATGCTCAAGATCGCCGAAAGCAACTGCGCGCGCCTGACGTTCCTGATCGAAGACATCCTCACCCTGCAATCGCTCGAGTCGGATGAGCTCACCCTCAGCTTCGAACCTCTCGAACTGGGCGAATTCCTGCACGACGTGCGCGATGCCATGCACGACCGCGTCGAAACCGCGGGCATGACGCTGACCGTCGGCCAGTGGCCCGCCGGCATCCACATCCGCGCCGATCAGGCCCGCCTATTGCAACTGATGAAGAACCTCGTATCGAACGCGGTGAAATTCTCGGACAAGGGCACAACCGTCACCCTCTCTGCCGACATCACCGGCGGCATGGCACGCCTTGCCGTAGCCGATCAGGGCATCGGCATCCCCCCCGGGGCACAGGCCAAGATTTTCGAAAAGTTCACCCAGCTCGACAATTCCGACCAGCGCAAGGTCGGCGGCGCGGGCCTCGGCCTGAACATCGCCCAGCTCATTGCCGAAAAACACAACGGCACCCTGACCTACGAAAGCACGCTTGGCGAGGGCTCGACCTTCTACGTCTCGATCCCCATGACCGAGAAAAAACCAAGCGCGTCGCCACAGGACAAGGAAAAGCCTACCACTTCAAAACGCCTGCGCGGCGCGGCCCGTCGCAAGGCCGGTTAGGCCCAGGGCCGATCCTCGGGCGACAGGACATAAAGCACCGTCACCCCGAACAAGAGCCCCCAAACCGGCGAAGCGATCCCCGCAAAGCTGATCCCGGAAACGGTGACCAGAAAGGCCACAAGCGCCGCTTCACGCGCTGATGGCCGCTCCAGCGCCCCGTTCAGCGCATTGCCGATGGTCGCCAGCAAGGCCAGCCCCGCCACCGTAACCACCAGCGCCTTGGGTGCCACGAGGAACAGGCTCACCACCGCCGCACCGAACAGACCGAGCAGCAGATAGACAACACCACTCACCGCCGCCGCCCAATAGCGCGTGGCCTTGTCCTCCCCCGCCTCCGGCCCGGCACAGATCGCCGCCGTGATCGCCGCCAGATTGATCGCAAAGCCGCCAAACGGCGCCAGCACAAGGCTCAGCAGACCTGTCACCGACAAGGCAGAAGACACCGGCGGCGCATAGCCAGACGCCTTCAACACCACCACGCCCGCCATGTTCTGAGAGGACATGGTCACAAGGTACAAAGGCACCCCCACCCCGATCATCACCGACAGGGACCACTCCGGCATCACAAGGACCGGTCGCGCAATCTCAAGCGCCCCCACGCCGCCCTGAAACTGGTCTGAGACCACCGCGACACCAATCCCCACCAAAAGAACCAGCGGGATCGTCATGCGCGGCATCAAAAGACGCCCCACCAGAAACGCAACACACATCGCCCCCACCAGCACCGGCGCATCCGGCAGGGCCGTGAACACCCCAAGCCCGAACTGGAACAGCACCCCCGCCAGCATGGCATTTGCGATGGCATCCGGAATGATCTTGGCCAGCTTCTCGAACCATCCCGTCACGCCAGTCAGCCACAGAAGCACGCCGCAGAACACGAAAGCTCCCACCGCCTCGCCCAGCGGCACCCCCGGCAGGGCCACCGCCAAAAGCGCCGCGCCCGGGGTCGACCATGCGGTCAGGACGGGCATCCTGTGGCGCAGGGAAAGATACAGGCTCGACACCCCGCAGCCGACCCCAAGCGCCAGCATCCAGCTATTGGCCTGCGCCTGCGAGGCCCCCGCCGCCTCGATGGCCTGAAAGATGATCGCCACGCTGCCGGTGTAGCCCACCAGCACCGCCACGATACCCGCCACCACGTGGCTCATGCGCAAGTCCGCCAACATGTCTTTCCCGTGCCTTTCGCCATTTCCGCCCCTATAACTGGGGCAACAACAGGCACTATAGGCTTTGTGCGTTATAACGCACAACTGAAATTTCGCATGTCCGAAGACCCCATCACCATCAATCTGCGCGCCATCCGCGCCAAGGCCGGCCTTTCCCTCTCCGCAACCCAGGATCTCACCGGCGTGTCCAAGGCCATGCTCGGCCAGATCGAACGCGGCGAATCCAGCCCGACCATCGCGACCCTCTGGAAGCTGGCCAAGGGCTTCCACCTGCCCCTCACCGCCTTCATCACCGATCCGGGCCTGCCCGCCGACGACACCATCGCCTTTCCCGAAAGCATCACGGTGCAGACCCTCTTTGCCTTCGACCCCGCCCTTGGCAACGAAAGCTTCATGATCACACTCGCCCCCGGCCAGTCACATGAATCCCGCGCCCACGACAAAGGCGTGATCGAAGACGTGGTGGCCATACACGGCAAGATCGAAGTGCTGCATGGCGGAACCTGGCACCCGCTCGCCCCGGGAGAGGCCCTGCGCTTTGCCGCCGATCAACCCCACGGCTATCGCACCGTCGGCAATACGGGTGCACGGTTTCACAACACCATCCACTACCCCGAACCGCTTGCGAGCCCCTCTGCAATCCCCTAGCCTTTTCCCGAAGGTCACTTTGTTTTCAGGTCGGTTTCATGACGCTCAAGCTGGTTTCGGTTCTGCGAGAGTTTACCCTCGAAGACAAATCCACCCCCGACAACGCCAATTTCGTCTTCGACAGTTATGTAAACTGCCCCAACCACGGCCTGACCCGCTTTGCCCGCAAGATCGAAGATTCACAGCAGCCTTGGGTCGACACCACCGTCGTAATGAACGGATCGCAGGTTGTCGGAAGCGGTGAAGACCCCCGCGCCTTCCTCTGGCGCGGCAGCCCCTGCATCAGCGCCGCGTTCTTCAACCCGGGGCACGGCTTCATCAACAAGATCTACATCCTCTCGGAAAACCGCTGGCTCACCCTGCTGCCTCCGGACAACCTGGACGCAGGCAAAAACTGGAGCCCCTTCGTGAAGGACGGAGACCTCTATTTCGTCCACGGGTTTTCCCCCTTCCGCGTCTTCAAGGCGCGTATGCTGCACGAAAACGATGGCTTCCTCCTGCTCGACACTGTCGCGGAACACGAGATGCCCACCCGCAAGGCAGACGACAACTATACCCGTCTGCGCGGCGGCTCCAACGCGCTTCAGTTCGGCGACCTGATTGTCGGCGTCGGCCACACCAACGACCGCATCGGCCCAAAGGTGCACACCAACACCTACCACCGCCCCTTTTTCTTCGTCTACCACCCGGACAAAAGCCTCGCCTACTACGAATGCGCCTTTGATTTCCCTGAACGATATCGCATCGTCGATCCGACCTCCTTCTATGAAAAGGACGGCAAGCTGTTCCTCGTGACCTGCGAAACCGAACAGGTCTGGCACCACACGCCACAACAGGGGCGCATCTGCCTCTACGAACTCGAACGACCCGGAGATGAGAATGAAGACAGCTTTGGTTTTGGGGGCCGGCGGATTCATCGGTGGCCAGATGGTCAACCGTCTAAAATCCGAAGGCTACTGGGTGCGTGGCGTCGATCTTAAGTCCCACGAATTCCAGACTACGCAGGCCGACGAATTTCTCCTCGGGGACCTGACCCATCAGGATTTCGCCGCACAGGCGATGGACCGCGACTTTGACGAGGTCTACCAGTTTGCCGCCGACATGGGCGGGGCCGGTTATATCTTCACCGGTGATCACGACGCGGCCATCATGCAGAACTCGGCCCAGATCAATCTCAACGTTCTGGCCCGCGCTCACCACCATAGCTTTGGCCGCATCTTCTATGCCTCCTCAGCCTGTATCTACCCGCAGGAAAACCAGGAAGATCCGGACAACCCGGTCTGCTCGGAACACTCGGCCTATCCCGCCCATCCCGACAGCGAATACGGCTGGGAGAAACTGTTCTCCGAACGCCTCTACCTGTCCGCCGCCCGCCAGTACGGCCTAACCGTGCGCATCGCACGCTACCACAACATCTTCGGACCAAACGGCACATGGGAAGGCGGCCGCGAAAAGGCCCCCGCCGCGCTCTGCCGCAAGGTCGCTGAAACGCCCGACGGCGGCAGCATCGACGTCTGGGGCGACGGTCTGCAAACCCGCTCGTTCCTCTATATCGACGAATGTATCGAAGCGACCCGCCGCTTTACCGCCTCTGACTTCGAAGGCCCGGTCAACATCGGCTCGGACGAGATGATCTCGATCAACGATCTGGCCCGCATGGCCATCGACCTGTCGGGCAAATCCCTCACCATCACCAACATCCCCGGACCACAGGGCGTCCGCGGACGCACCTCCGACAACAGTCTGATCCAGCAGGAACTCGGCTGGTCCCCCGATGCCCCCCTGCGCGACGGCATGTCCAGAACCTATGACTGGATCAACACGCAGGTGCAAAACCGTTAACTTCTGGCGCGGAGGCGCGGCCGGCACCTCCGCAATACCGCCACGATACCGACGTAATACCGACGTCGGTTTTCGCGTTAACCTTTGCGCCGGATCACTGCCCCAGCGCCTGCCCCAGATCGGCAATCAGATCCCCGGCATCCTCGATCCCCACCGAGATCCGCAACAGGTTCTCGGGAATGCCGGTATGCGGTTCAATCGTATGGCGATGCTCGACAAGGCTCTCCACCCCACCAAGCGACGTGGCCCGATGAAACAGGTTCAACCGCCCCGCCACCTTCAGCGCCTCGTCCCGTCCGCCCTTCACAAGGAACGACATCAGGAACCCGAACCCGCCCTGCATCTGGACCTTGGCAAGCTCATGCCCGGCTTGGCTTTCCAGACCGGGATAAAGCACATCCTCGACCTGTGGATGATCGGCCAGAAACTCTGCCACCTGCATCGCGTTCTGACACATCCGCTCCACCCGCAACGGCAGGGTCCGCATCCCGCGCAGCAGCAACCACGCCTCGAACGGCCCCATCACCGCCCCGGCGCTGGCGCGATCATTCCTGATCTCATCCCAGACCGCATGGCCCTCACGGGTCACAAGCACGCCACCCAACACATCCGAATGGCCGTTGATTGCCTTGGTCGCCGAATGCATCACCATGTCCGCACCATGCTCAAGCGGCTTTGACAGGATCGGCGTCGCCGCTGTTCCATCCACCACCAAAAGCGCCCCTGCCCCATGCGCCGCCTCGGCAGCGCGGGCAATATCCACTGTCTTCAGCCAGGGGTTCGACGGGCTCTCGATCCACACAAGATGCGCCGCCCCTTCTGCACAGGCCGCCGCAAACGCCTCTGCATCGCTGGCATCCACCTCGCACATCGCCACCTCGCGACGTTCGCAAAACTCGCGAATCCACTTGGTCGTGCCCCAGTAGATGCCCGACTGCACAACCACGCGCCCCCCGTTCGGAACCGTCCGGAAAAGCGCCGCCACCGCCGCCATGCCACTGGGAAACAACAGCGCCTCGCTGCCACCTTCCAGCTGGGCCAGCACGGATTCGGCCTGCCGCACCACGTCGTTGTGGTCACGCGCATAGGTGTTTGCCGGGTTCAGCGGGTCATAGTCGCGGTCCCTTGCAAAGGTTGTCGAGGGCTGGATCGGCGGCACCACACCACCGCTTTGCATGTCGATTGCCCCACCGGCCTGCGCAGCCAGCGTCGCCGGTTGCATGTCCTTGAATTCCATCTCGCACCCCATGTCATGTCTCGCGCCCATCTGTCGCCATTCGCCTGCAACTTGCAAGCCCCCCTCGCCGCCCTCTATGACTGGACAACCGCTGTTCCAAAGGCCTCGCATGTCCCGCACCATCCTGTTCAACAAACCCTATGACGTGCTGTCGCAATTCACCGACAAGGGCACCGAGGGCACACCCCGACAGACCCTGTCAAACTTCATCGACCTGCCCGGCGTCTATGCCGCCGGCCGCCTTGATCGCGACAGCGAGGGCCTTCTGGTCCTCACCAACGACGGCGGTCTGCAACAGAAAATCGCCAACCCGCGCAACAAGTGGCCCAAGACCTACTGGGTTCAGGTCGAAGGCATCCCCTCCGACGAGGCCCTCGAAATCCTGCGTAAGGGCGTTGACCTGAAAGACGGCAAAACCCGCCCCGCCGAAGCCGCCCGCATGGACGCGCCCCCCAACCTCTGGCCACGCACCCCGCCCATCCGCGTGCGCAAATCTGTCCCCGACAGCTGGCTCCGGCTCACCATCCGCGAAGGCCGCAACCGACAGGTCCGCCGCATGACCGCCGCCATCGGCCACCCGACCCTGCGCCTGATCCGCTATGCCATCGGCCCCTGGACCCTCGACGGCCTCCTGCCCGGCACATGGAATGATGCCCCACCGCACCGCCTGCCACCCGAACCAAATCCGCGCACAGGCAAAACCACATCAAAACCCAAACCGCCCCGCAGACCGCGCCGCCGCTAGGGCTTCAATGCACCTCAAATACTCCCGCCGGAGGCATCCGACATCTCGGCCTGCTCGCCCGGTGTTGGGGTGTGGTTGAACAGGTAGGCCGTCAAACAGGCCTCGCGCCCACCCAAGGCTTCGATCTTGCGCCGCTGGTCGGCAAAGGCTTGTGCATTCACCGCCTCGGGTTCGCAAATCTCGCGCAACCGCGCCGCCCCATCTGACAGCGCGTCCTGCACCCGCGCACTCTCTTCCCCGGCCAGATCGTGCAGCTCATGAGGATCATCGGCGAGATCGAACAATTGCGGCGCATGGCCAACGTAATGCACATATTTCCAATCCGCCCAACGCACCATGAAGGTGCCCGTGGTCGAGCCGCCATCATGATACTCACTGAACCCCGTACGCTCCGGGTCATCCGCCCCCTGCGCCAGACCAACCAGCGACACGCCAACGGCGGGCACATCCACATCGGCAACGTCAAAAGCCGTCGCCGCCACATCCACGAGATTGGCACAGGTCGTCACCCGCCGCCCCTCCGGCACCCCCGGCCCGGCAAGGATCATCGGCACCCCGGCTGACTGTTCGTACATCACCTGCTTGGTCCAGAACCCCTGATCCCCCATCATGTCCCCGTGATCCGAGACATACAGAACCAACGTCTCCTCCGCCTGCCCGCTCTCTTCAAGCGCCGCCAGAACCCGCCCCATGCAATCGTCCATGAAAGACGTCAGCCCATAATAGGCCGCCTTCGCCTCGCGCAGTCTGGTCTCGTCGAAATACCGGTCATAGTCCCAGAACCCCGCGACATTCTTCAACTCGGAATGCTTAGGCCCACCCGCGCCATACCCGACAGGCAAATCCATCTCCGCCGGGTCATAGAGGTCATACCACTCCTTCGGACAGGTCAGCGGATAATGCGGACTGACCAGAGATACAAACGCCGCCCAGGGCCGCTCTGCCCCCGCCCTGTCACGCAACCACGTCTCGGCCGCTGCCGTGATGTCACGGTCATACTGCGTATAGCTGCTCTCGCCCACGCCCACATCCGCTGCAAGCTCCGCCGCCGCGCCATAGTCCGGCAGGTCCTCGCGCAACAGGCCGATCGGCCAACCGATGCCGCCCACCACGTGCATCGGCAAAATCTCTTGCGAAAACCCGTTGTCGTCCTCGCCCGACCGGAAGTGCAGTTTGCCGATCGACACCACATCCCTACCGGCATCCCGCAACACGTGCATCCAGCTGCGCCGCGATCCGTCATAGGGCGTCGCGCTGTCCCAGTTGCGGATGCTGTGCACCCAATCCCCGGTCGCCAGCGCGGCCCGCGTCGGCACGCACATCGGCGACGGCGTATAGGCGTTCTCGAACACCGCCCCCCGTGCCGCAAGCGCATCAAGGTTCGGGGTCTTCACGATCGGATGGCCCATACAGCCCATCGCATCACGGCGATGTTCGTCGGAAATCAGGATCAGCAGGTTCTTCGGTGTCATCTCTCGCCTCCTGCGCCCAGAAAACCAATCCCGCCACGGGGGCGCATGTTCATTCCCGACATGCCCTGCCAAAGGCGACATTTGCAGATATCCACAGGAAACTGCCCCCAACAGGCAGTCATGGCGCTTCCCCTTGCGCCCGCCACAACATATAGTGCGCTGCAAGCGGCGTCCAAAAGGGCACCAATAGATCAGTAGGGTGAGCGGGGACCGAAGACATGGCACATATCATCGTTGTCGGGAACGAAAAGGGCGGTGCGGGCAAATCCACCGTATCAATGCACATCGCAACCGCGCTCTCGCGCATGGGCCACAAGGTCGGTGCGCTTGATCTCGACCTGCGCCAACAAAGCTTTGGTCGCTATGCCAACAACCGCAAGGCCTTCATGGCCGAGGCCAACCTCGACCTGCCCGGCCCCGATTTTCACCAGCTGCCCGAAATCGACCCCGAGAGCCTGCAACCCGGCGAGAACATCTACGACCAGCGCCTGTCGCTGGCCGTGGCCACGCTGGAACCCGATTGTGATTTCATCCTGATCGACTGCCCCGGCTCTCATACCCGCCTCAGCCAGGTCGCCCACTCGCTGGCCGATACGCTGGTCACCCCCCTGAACGACAGCTTTGTCGATTTCGACCTGCTCGCCCATATCGACGCCAATGGCGAAAAGATCCTCGGGCCTTCGGTCTATTCCGAGATGGTCTGGAACGCGCGCCAACTGCGGGCGCAGGCCGGTCTCAAGCCGATTGACTGGGTGGTCCTGCGCAACCGCATGGGTGCCCAGCAGATGGTCAACAAGGAAAAGATGGGCAAGGCGCTGGAAAACCTCGCCAAGCGCATCGGCTTCCGCGTCGCCCCCGGCTTTCATGAGCGCGTGATCTTCCGCGAACTCTTCCCGCGCGGCCTCACTCTGCTCGACCTGCGTGACATCGGTGTCAAACAGCTCAACATCTCCAACGTCGCCGCCCGTCAGGAGTTGCGCGACCTGATGAAATCCCTGGAACTTCCGGAAGTCGAAATCGACTTCTGATCAGGCGCCCTTGCGGCGCATCAGAACCACCGCGTTCGACACCGCCAGCGCCCCGATCACGACAGCGCCGCCAATCAGGGCCCAGACGCCGGGGTTCTCACCCAGAACGAACCACACCAGAAGCGGTGCCAATACCGATTCCAGCAGGATCAACAGCGCCACTTCTGCCGAGGTGATGTATCGCGGCCCCAGGGCCAGGAACGTCGCGCTGCCGACGATAAAGGCACCGTGCAGGGCCACGATCCAGATCTGTTCGCGTGGAACGTCCATCACATCGACCCAGAACATCAGGCAGACCGCGCTGCCGACATAGGCCAGAGGAATCGCCGGCACCATCGACACCTGCCGCACACGCCGCGCTGCCGTCAGGCCCGCCGCGAAACTCGCCGCCACCAGCATGGCGACGAAATCCCCAAGCAAAGAGGCGTTCTCGGTCTCGCCCGATCCATAGGCGATCACCGCCAAACCCGCGATCACCGCCGCGATGGTCACCGTCATCCGCGGACTGATCCGTTCATGCAGGAAAATCCGACTGAAGATCGCGGCAAAGATCGGCATGGCGGCAATGATGAACACCGCATTCGCAACGCTTGTCAGGCTGATCGCCAGCACGAACAGCACCCCGCTGACGGCCAGTGTCACAACATAGACCGCCCCGTGCCAGCCGGTGCCCAGAACCGCCCGAAACGGCTGCGTGCCCTGCAAAATCAGCACGCCAAGAAAGATACCCAAACCGGAAATCATGTTCCGCCAGAAGGCAATCACCAGCGGCTCGGCCTCGATGATCCGCACGAACAGCGAATCCGGCACCACCAACAGCGCGCCCAGCGTGGTGATCAACAGCCCCTTGGCCTGCGGGCTCACACGTTTATCTCCCCGGCAATCCTTCGCACCGCCGCCAGCAGGATGTCCATGTCCTCCTGCCGGGTCCGGTGATTGGTGATATTCACCCGGATCGCGATCCGCCCCCCAAGCTTGGTGGTCGAGGGAACGGCAATCCCGTCTTCCTGCAACCGGATCACGATTTCCTCGTTCAACCAGTCGAGCTTGTCTGGCGCAACACCATCACGCACCACACGGAAACAGCAGATGTTCATTGCCACGGGTGCCATCAACTCCACGTCATTGCCCGCCGCGACCAACGTCCCGAGATAGGCCGCTTGCGCACAGTTGCGTGCCACCATCGCCCCCAGCCTGTCGGTGCCATGTTCCGCGATCTGCGCCCAGACCTTCAGCGCCAGAAACCCGCGCGACAACTCTGGCCCATATTCTACCGGCCAGGGGTTCCCCGCCGCCAACCCGCGCTCGGCCCCCTTGAGGTAATCCGGCCGCTCCGAGAACGCGCGCCGATGCGCGTCTTCGGACCGCACCAGAACAAGACCGGCGCTATAGTTCACATGCATCCACTTGTGGAAATCCAGCGCCAGCGAATCCGCCCGTTCCAGCCCCTTTAGTTTGGGGCGCACCGCATCGCTCAGCATCCCCATCGCGCCAAAGGCCCCGTCCACGTGCAGCCAAAGGTCCTCGTCGGCCGCCATATCCGCCAGCCCATCAAGATCATCAATCGCACCGACATTCACCGCCCCCGCCGTGCCGATCACCGCGAAAGGCCGCAAACCCGCCGCGCGATCCCGCGCAATCGCCGCCCGCAGCGCGGCAAGATCCACCCGAAAATCCCTGTCCGTCGGAATTTTCCGCAGCGCATCCGACCCCAACCCGAGAATATCAAACGCCCGCGCCACACAGGAATGGGTCTGTTCAGAGGTATAGCCAACAAGCCGCGCACCTTCGACACCGCCGGTGCGGCTCTGCCAGTCCAGCGCCCGGTCCCGCGCCGCCTTGAGGGCCACCACCGTCGCCACCGACGTGCCCGAAACGATCAGGCCGCTGGCCCCTTCGGGAAAACCAAACATCTCGCGACACCAGGCCACCACCTGTTTCTCGACATAGATCGCCCCGTGATCGCGCCCGCCAAGGTTGGCATTCATCGCCGATGCGGCAATCTCGGCCACCACGTTGCCCGGTGTGCCGCTGCCATGCACCCAACCGAAAAACCGCGGATGGGTATTGCCCACGCCATAAGGCAATAGCGCCTCAAGCCGGTCTTTCACGGCCTCCCCGCCAAGCCCCTCGCGCGGCACGGGCACCGCATAAGCCGCCTTGTCTTCCTCCGGAAAAGGTGTCCAGACCCGCCCCGCCTCGGCCCCCTGCATCCTGTCCATTGCAGCATCCAGCATCGCATGGGCACGGGCGCGAAACGCCTCCCAGTCTTCAGGGTCCAGCCCACCGGCTGCAAGGGGTCTTTCGGGCTCGGCCACCATCTGCGTTCCTCATTGACGTTGGGGTACTCCCGCATCAGTGCGCAGAACGCAGGCAAAGGTAAAGGCCAATCAAGCGGATTGGATCAGTCCAGTTTCTCTTCGATCGAGAAAAGCACCTTCGGCTCGGAAACACCGCGCAGCCAATGTTCGCCAAGGGGAATGAACTCGTGATCGACATCACCCGCCGCTGCGCGCACCTCGGCAGAGATCACGATCGGATGGCCCAGCGCCGCATTCAATGTCCCCATCCGCGCCGCCGTGTTCACGGTCGATCCGATCACCGTAAAGTCGAGGCGCGTATCAGCACCGATATTGCCATAGAGAATTTCACCGGCATGCAGCGCCATCGTATACCCCGTTGCCGGTTCGCCCGCCGCCATGCGACGTTCGTTTGCTTCGCTCATCTCGCGCCGCAGCCGATCCGCCGTGCGAAGCGCCGCACGCGCCGCCTCGCCGATGTCATCCTGCCCAAACATGGCCAGCATCCCGTCGCCCATGAACTTCAGGACATTGCCCCCTTCGGACCGCACCGCATCCACCGCAAGCCCGAAATAGTCATTCAGCATGGCAACCGTCTGTCGCCCGGTCGACCGCTCGGTCAGGGCGGTAAAGGCCGCAAGATCAAAGAACAGGATCACGGCGTTGACCGCCTCGACACTGCCGCGACGGATTTCTCCCGACAGCACGCGCCGTCCTGCATCCCGCCCAAGGTAGACCTGCAACAGGGTCTTTGCCGTCTGCCGGTTCGCCGCCGATTTCAGCGCCAACCCCAGTTCCTGAACCGTGTTGCGCAGAACATCCAGATCGGATTCCGAGAAACCCTCCGGGCCGTCAGACGTCCAGGAAATCATCACCCCTTCGGGCATGTTGTTCGGAGTGAGCTGTTCCGGCATCTCCTCGCGGCCAAAGCTGATCGCCATCGTGAGGTAGTCGGTCGCCCCTTCCTGCTGCAAACCGCGCACAACCGGAAACCGGCTGACGCACCCCGGTTCGGTCAGCCGTTCGCGCAACTCACCGGCACCAGAGGTCAATACCTCATAGAACGGGCTTTCGTGCCATTCCGGCGGCGGCGTCTCCATGTAGGGGTATTGCTCATCCGTCACGCCCCCTTCGGGCCGCCAGGTAAATCCGATCCCGCCAAACTTGGGATGAAAGGACCGGTGCGCCACCTGCACCCGCATGATCGGCACGCCCAGCGCGACGACCTTTGCACAGTACCCTTCCAGAAGCTCGGCTTGCCCCGCCCCTTCCAGCCCCATTTGTACCAGCCAGCGCGCCAGTTCGCGCGCTTCGATGGATCGCCGTTTTGCCATGTAATCCTATTCCAGTTCACCCAGCCGCCTGAGCATCTTACGCAGAAGGCGCACTTCTTCGTCGGTGAATTTCGCACACAGTCGTGCGTCGTATTCGCGTGCGACCTCACTTAAGTCTTCATAGGCGGCACTACCAGAGGGGGTCAGGATCAAATTTTCTTGTCTTCGGTCGTTCTCGGACCGCTCCCGCGCCACGAATCGCTTTTCGACAAGTTTCTGCACCGCGCGGCTGATCTTGGTTTTATGAATCTTGGCGCGATCCACGATTTCGGTCGCCGTCATCTGCCCGAAACTGCCAAGATGGAACAGCACCCGCCATTCGGTACGCAACATTCCGTATTTATTCTTGTATAGTTGGGTGAAAGCGAGGCTGCTCTCTTCCGCCGCCTGGTTCAGCAAGTACGGCAGAAAGACCCCAAGATCGAAATCATCTTTTTTTGACATTTTGCGCGTCCTCCTGCTTGTTAGTTACAAAAACAACTATTACCAAAGCAACCAAATTCGAAACAGGAGCGCGCGAAATGACCAAACATACTGTTCCGACCCGAATGCAGATGGCCCCCTCGATGGCCGGCCCGCACGAAGGTTACATGCCCGGCTTCGGCAACGACTACGAAACCGAGGCCCTGCCGGGAGCCCTGCCGCAGGGCATGAACTCGCCGCAGAAATGCAACTACGGCCTTTACGGCGAACAGCTCTCGGGCACGGCCTTCACCGCCCCTGCTCACCAGAACGAACGCACCTGGTGCTACCGTATCCGTCCGAGCGTCAAGCACTCGCATCGCTATACCAAGATCGACGTGCCGCACTGGAAGTCGGCGCCCAATGTCGACCCAGACGTGACCAGCCTCGGCCAGTACCGCTGGGATGCGGTTCCCCACTCGGAACAGCCGCTGAACTGGATCACCGGCATGCGCACCATGACCACCGCCGGCGACGTCAACACCCAGGTCGGCATGGCCAGCCACGTCTACCTGGTGAACACCTCGATGGAGGATGACTATTTCTTCTCCGCCGACAGCGAACTGCTCGTGGTGCCGCAAGAAGGTGTTCTGCGCTTCTCGACCGAACTCGGCATCATTGATCTCGAGCCCAAGGAAATCGCCATCATCCCGCGCGGCTTGCTCTATCGTGTCGAAGTGCTCAAAGGTCCGGCGCGCGGCTTCGTCTGCGAAAACTATGGCCAGAAGTTCGAACTGCCCGGCCGCGGCCCGATCGGCGCCAACTGCATGGCGAACCCCCGCGATTTCAAGGCACCCGTCGCAGCCTTCGAGGACCGCGAAGTGCCCTCGACCGTCACCGTCAAATGGTGTGGCCAGTTCCACAAGACCGAGATCGGCCAGTCGCCGCTCGACGTGGTGGCATGGCACGGCAACTACGCCCCCGTGAAATACGACCTGCGCACCTATTGCCCGGTCGGCGCGATCCTCTTTGATCACCCCGATCCCTCGATCTTCACCGTCCTGACCGCCCCCTCGGGCCAGCCCGGCACCGCCAACATCGACTTCGTGCTGTTCCGCGAACGCTGGATGGTGATGGAAGACACCTTCCGCCCACCGTGGTACCACAAGAACATCATGTCCGAGCTGATGGGCAACATCTATGGCGAGTATGACGCAAAACCGCAGGGCTTCGTGCCGGGTGGCGTGTCGCTGCACAACATGATGTTGCCGCACGGGCCCGACAAAGAAGCCTTTGAAAAGGCGTCCAACGCCAACCTCGGCCCGGACAAGCTGGACAACACCATGTCCTTCATGTTCGAAACACGCTTCCCGCAGCACCTCACCGCCTTCGCCGCGAACGAGGCTCCGCTGCAAGACGACTACATCGATTGCTGGGCCGATATCGAAAAGAAATTCGACGGCACTCCGGGCAAGAAATAAGGAACAACAACCTATGCCTCTGATGAAAAGCTGGGTGGCTTCGGCCAACGACGCCAACCACCCCTTCCCGCTGAACAACCTGCCCTACGGAGTTTTCTCGACCGCCGGCACCGAGGAACGCTGTGGCGTTGCCATCGGTGACATGATCCTCGACATGGCCGCCGCTGAAGAAGCGGGCCTTGTCTCGATCTCCGAGATCCCGGTCTTCGACGCGCCCTATTGGAACGATCTGATGGACATGGGTCAGGACGCCTGGTCCGAACTGCGCGCCCGCCTGACCGAGATCCTCGCCGAAGGCAGCGCCGATCAGGCCACCGCCGAGGCCTTCCTTGTGCCGATGGCCGATGCCACCCTGCATATGCCCATCGCCGTCAGCGAATACACCGACTTCTACGCCGGTCGTCAGCACGCCGCCAACATGGGCGCGATCCTGCGCGGCTCGCCCGATCTGCCCGCCAACTGGCTGCACATCCCGATCGGCTACAACGGCCGTGCCTCCTCGGTGGTGATCTCGGGCACCGACATCCACCGCCCCAACGGCCAGCGCAAGGCCCCCGACGCCGAAATGCCAAGCTTCGGCCCCTCCATGCGTCTCGACATCGAGCTGGAAATGGGCGCCATCGTCGGCACCGCCTCGGATTTCGGCCAGCCGATCACCGTGGATCAGGCCGATGACATGATCTTTGGCTATGTCCTGCTGAACGACTGGTCGGCCCGCGACATCCAGGGCTGGGAATACCAACCGCTCGGGCCGTTCCAGGGCAAGGCCTTCGGCACCTCGATCTCTCCTTGGATCGTTACCGCCGCCGCACTGGAAGAATTCCGCGCCCCGACCCCGGAGCGTGAAAAGGAACTGCTGCCCTATCTCGACGGCAGCAAGGACGGCCTCTACGACATCGACCTCGAAGTGCTCATGCAGCCCGAGGGCGCCGAGACAGCCTCGGTTGTCGCCAAAACCAACTACAACCGCATGTACTATTCGGCGGCGGAACAACTGTGTCATCACGCCATCGGCGGCTGTGGCATGAACGTCGGTGACCTTCTGGGCTCGGGTACGATTTCCGGCCCGAACAAGGGCGAATACGGCTCGCTGATGGAAGTCAGCTGGGCAGGTCGCGAACCCTTCACCCTCGACACCGGCGAAACCCGCACCTTCATCGAAGACGGCGATACCCTCACCCTGCGCGGCAACGCACGCGGCGACGGTTACACCATCGGCTTCGGCGACTGCACCGGCAAAATCCTGCCCTCCGTGGCATGGCCCGCAAAATAAGGAAGACCCCAATGGCAAAAGCATTCGCGTCCCAAGGGGACATGACCGAAAAGAAAATCACCTTTGATGAAATCGGCGAGGGCCTCTACGCCTTCACCGCCGAGGGCGACCCGAACTCGGGCGTCATCATCGGGGACGACAGCGTGATGATCGTCGAGGCACAGGCCACCCCGCGTCTGGCCAACAAGGTCATCGAATGCGTGCGTTCGGTCACCGACAAGCCGATCACCCACGTTGTCCTGACCCACTACCACGCCGTGCGCGTGCTTGGTGCCTCGGCGTTCAACGCCCAGCAGGTGATCATGTCCAACGCGGCCTACAACATGGTTCTGGAACGCGGTCAGGAAGACTGGGACAGCGAATTCCAACGCTTCCCGCGCCTGTTCGAAGGTCACGAGTCGATCCCAGGCCTGACCTTCCCGACCACCACCTTCTCGGACGAGATGACCGTGTTCCTTGGCAAGCGCCGCGTGAACATCAAACAGATCGGCCGCGCCCACACCGCAGGTGACGCCATCATCCACGTGCCGGATCAGAACGTCATGTTCACCGGTGACATCGTCGAGGATCACTCGGCCTGCTATTGCGGCGACGGCCACTTCGCCGACTGGGGCCAGACCTTGGACAACATCAAGGCCTACGACGTCGACGCCATCGCACCGGGCCGCGGCGGCGCACTGGTTGGCAAAGAGGCCGTGGAACGCGCCATCGAAAGCACCCGCGACTTTGTTCAAAGCACCTACCTGCCGGCCGCCCGCGTGGCCGCGCGCGGTGGTTCGCTCAAGGAAGCATGGGACGCGGTTCGCGCCGAATGCGACCCGAAATTCGCCGATTACGCGATCTACGAACACTGCCTGCCGTTCAACGTGGCCCGCGCCTATGACGAAGCCCGCGGCATCGCGCATCCCCGTATCTGGACCGCCCAGCGCGATCTGGAAATGTGGGAAGCCCTGCAAGGCTAAACTGCTCTGATCCCCTTGTGCGCCTTGTTTCAGATCAGCGCACAAGGGCCAGAACACAATAAAATAGACTGCAATGGCGCCACTCGAGGCAGTGGTTTCGATACGTGCGCCCGAATTTTGGAGGAGATGAACCCATGTTTGACGACCGGTATACGCTCGCTTACAAGCGCTACCCCTACAAGAAATCCCCCGATCAGGACGCAAGCACCCCCGTGCGCCATCCCGTCGTTGTGATGGGCGGCGGCCCGATCGGCATCGCAACCGCGCTGGATCTTGGCCTTCAGGGCATCCCGACCCTGGTCCTTGATGACCACGAAGGCGTCGGCATGGGCTCCCGCGCCATCTGCTTCGCCAAGCGCTGTCTCGAAGTCGCCGATCGCTACGGCTGCGGCGAACCGATGCTCGACAAGGGCGTCGTCTGGAACGTGGGCAAGGTCTTCCACAAGGACGACCAGGTTTTCGAATTCAACCTGCTGCCGGAAGAAGGCCACAAGTACCCCGCCTTCATCAACCTGCAACAGCCCTACTACGAGAGCTTCCAGCTCGACCGCTTCGAAGAGCTTCAGGCCCAGGGCGCTCCGATCGAGGTGCGCGGCAAGAACCGCATCGACAACGTCGAGGTCAAGGACGACCACGTTGTCCTCACCATCATGACCCCGGACGGCGAATACACCATCGAAGCCGACTGGCTGATCGGCTGTGACGGTGCCTCTTCGCCGCTGCGCGAAATGCTGGGCTATGACTTCACCGGCAAGGTCTTCCAGGACAGCTTCCTGATCGCCGACATCAAGATGAAGGGCGATGTCGACTTCCCGACCGAGCGCTGGTTCTGGTTTGAACCCTCGCACGGCGAAGGCGCCTCGATGCTGCTGCACCGCCAGCCCGACGATGTCTGGCGCGTCGACTTCCAGATCGGCTGGGACGTGGACCGCAAGGAAGAGATGAAAGAGGAAAACATCCGCCGTCGCCTCGACGCCTTCCTCGGTGGTGTCGAATACGACATGGTCTGGTCCTCGATCTACACCTTCCAGTGCAAGCGCATGGAACAGTTCCGCCACGGTCGTGTCTTCTTTGCCGGCGACGCCGCCCACCAGGTCTCGCCCTTCGGTGCCCGAGGTGCCAACTCCGGCATGCAGGACGTCGACAACCTCGGCTGGAAACTCGGCCTCGTGATGGCGGGCAAAGCCCCCGAGAGCCTTCTGGATACCTACAACTACGAACGTATCCACGGCGCGGACGAGAACATCCTGAACTCGACCCGCTCGACCGACTTCATCACCCCCAAGTCGAACATGTCGACCTTGCTGCGGGATTCGGTTCTGGCCCTGTCGGAACACTATGAATTCGCCCGCCCGATGGTGAACTCGGGTCGCCTTTCGGTGCCCTGCACCTATGACGGCTCGCCGCTCAACTCGGCTGACGCGCTTGACGGTCCGGCCCGCACCCGGCCCGGTTCGCCCTGCCCTGACGCGCCGCTCGGCGATGACTTCCTGCTCTCCAAGCTGGGCAACGAATTCATCCTGCTGACCATCGACACCGACGCCCCCGAGGAATTCGAGGAAGACGGCATCACCGTCAAACGCCTGGCCCTGTCGACACATGACGACCCGACCATGCTGCTGAAAGAACGCTATCTCGGCGACGCGCCCTCAGCCGTCTACCTGATCCGCCCTGACCAGCACGTGGCCGCACGCCGCGCCACCTTTGACGAAAACCAAATTCGCGCAGCCGTACGCCGCGCAACCGGCAAGGAGTAAACCCCCATGTCCGATCTGATCCTTACCCCGAACATCAATGGCGTTGACGATTTCTACGCCGAACTGATCGCCACCCACGAAGGCCTCTCCGACGAGGACAGCCACGCGCTCAACGCACGCCTGGTTCTGGTGATGGCAAACCACATTGGAGACCGCGCGACCCTGTCTCAGGCGCTGGCTGCCGCCGCGCTCAAATCGGAGGAGTGACCCGAAATGAAAATCGAAAAAATCCACCACGTGGCCTATCGCTGCAAGGACGCGAAAGAGACCGTTGAGTGGTACGGCAAGATGCTGAACATGGATTTCATCCTCGCCATCGCCGAGGACCATGTTCCGTCGACCCACGAACCCGATCCCTACATGCACCTCTTCCTCGATGCGGGTGACGGCAACGTTCTGGCCTTCTTCGAACTGCCGACCAAGCCGGAAATGGGCCGCGATCCGAACACCCCGATCTGGGTGCAGCACATCGCCTTCAAGGTGAAGGACCGCGCCACCCTGATCGAGTTCAAAGAACATCTCGAAGCCAATGGCGTCGAAGTGCTGGGCGTCACCGATCACTCCATCTTCCACTCGATCTACTTCTTCGATCCCAATGGCCACCGCGTCGAGCTGGCCTGCCCGGATCCGGAAGAAGAAGCCATGCTCAAGCGCATGGACGAAGTGAAATGGGACATGCTGAACGAATGGTCCGTGACCAAGAAAGCACCCAAGCACGCAGACTGGCTGCACGCCAAGGAACTGAACAAAGACGTTTAACATCGCAACTGAATTGCGTTAAGATGTTAACAACCGGCCTCCCGGGGCCGGTTGTTCTTTATCAGACGGGACCAAAGATACATGACCGACACGATCCTCTACGACTACTGGCGCTCTTCCGCGAGTTACCGGGTGCGCATCGCGCTCAACTTGGCGGGGATCGACTACAAGGCCGTGTCGATTGATCTGGTCGCAGGCACCCACAAATCGCCCGAGCATATCGCGCGCAACCCGCAGGGCCTCGTCCCCGTGCTCGAGATTGACGGCCACCGTTTCACCCAGTCACTGGCCATCCTTGACTACCTGAACGACACCCGGACCCTTGGATTGCTGCCCGCCGATCCCGCCGCCGCCGCCAAGGTGCGTTCACTGGCGCACTCTGTCGCCGTTGACGTGCATCCGGTCTGCAACCTCGGGGTTGTCGGCCACGTCTCCCGCCTCCTGCCGGACCAGCCCGAAGCCAAGGTCGACTGGATGAAACACTTCATCACGCCGGGCCTCGCCGCCTTCGAGGCCCTTCTGGCCGATTTTGACCAATCGCCGTTCTGCTGCGGTGACACCCCGTCGCTTGCTGACGTCTGCCTGATGCCACAGCTCTACAATGCCCGCCGCTGGGGCGCAGACTTCAGCGATTGCGCCCGAATTCAGGCCGTCGAGCGGGCCTGCGCCGACCATCCGGCCTTTGCTGACGCCTACCCGGATCAGCTCAAACCGGTCTGACCGGCCGCCAGTCAAGCTCCCAAAGCCGCGCCTTCTGCGCGGCTTTTTCTTTTCGCGTCAGCCACATACCCACATCCACCCCAATACGTTACAAGAATTTCCATTACTGATTGCTTTGTGTAATGTTTTTCTTGCCTCGAATCATTTTCTTGATTAGACCGACCATGCGGTCGATTATTCACCGACGATGAACAGGACAAAGGCAAACACCCATGGACGCATTCATCTGCGACGCAACCCGCACCCCGATCGGACGCTACGGCGGCGCCCTTTCTTCCGTACGTGCGGATGACCTCGCAGCAGCCCCTATCGCTGCTCTGGTCGCGCGCAACCCCCAGGTCGACTGGGCGAGCATTGACGACGTGATCTACGGCTCGGCCAACCAGGCCGGTGAAGACAACCGCAACGTGGCCCGCATGGCCGCCCTGCTTGCCGGTCTGCCCATCGACGTGCCCGGCACCACCGTGAACCGCCTCTGCGCCTCCGGCATGGACGCTGTCGGCATGGCCGCACGCGGCATCAAGGCCGGTGACTATGACATGGCCATCGCAGGCGGTGTCGAAAGCATGAGCCGCGCGCCTTTCGTGATGCCCAAGGCCACCAGCGCCTTCACCCGCGCCAACGCGGTCTATGACACCACCATCGGCTGGCGCTTCGTGAACAAGAAGATGCACGAAATGTACGGCACCGACTCGATGCCGCAGACCGCCGACAACGTCGCCGCCGATTACAACATCAGCCGCGAAGATCAGGACAAGTTCGCCGCCACCAGCCAGGCCCGTTGGGCCGCAGCGCAAAAGGCCGGCCTGTTCGCCGACGAAATCACCCCCGTCTCCGTGCCCCAGCGCAAGGGTGACCCGGTCATCGTCGACACCGACGAACATCCCCGCCCCGGCACCACCGCCGAGAAGCTGTCCGGCCTGCGCGGCGTGAACGGCCCCGACCTCTCGGTCACCGCTGGCAACGCCTCGGGCGTGAATGACGGCGCCGCCGCCATCCTGCTGGCCAGCGAAGCCGCGGCCGCCAAGAACGGTCTCAAGCCGATGGCCCGCGTTGTGGGCATGTCCGCCGCAGGGGTTGCCCCCCGCGTCATGGGCATCGGCCCCGTTCCCGCCTCGCAAAAGGTTCTGGCGCGTGCAGGTCTCACCATCGACCAGATGGATGTGATAGAGTTGAACGAAGCATTTGCCTCCCAGGGCCTCGCAACCCTGCGCGAACTGGGTGTGGCAGATGACGCCCCGCACGTGAACGCCAATGGCGGCGCAATCGCGATGGGTCACCCGCTCGGCATGTCGGGCGCGCGTCTCGTCCTGACCGCCGCCTACCAACTACAGCGCACCGGCGGCCGCTACGCACTTTGCACCATGTGCGTTGGCGTCGGCCAGGGCGCAGCCATTATTCTCGAACGCGTCTGAGCTAGAGGAGAGCCAAGATGTATGCACAGATGATCAAGACCGCCCGCTCCGGTGTCAAAACCCGCGAGGAAATGAACGATCAGGAACGGGAATTCCAGGACAAGATCGACAACGATATCAAGATCGAACCGCGCGACTGGATGCCTGACGATTACCGCCGCACGCTGATCCGCCAGATCGGCCAGCACGCGCACTCCGAGGTTGTCGGCCAGCTGCCCGAAGGCAACTGGATCACCCGCGCCCCAACGCTCGAGCGCAAGGCAATCCTGCTCGCCAAGGTTCAGGACGAAGCCGGCCACGGCCTCTACCTCTACTCGGCGGCCGAAACCCTCGGCGAAAGCCGCGATGAACTGGTGCGCCTCCTGCACGAAGGCCGCATGAAGTATTCGTCGATCTTCAACTACCCGACCCTGAACTGGGCCGACATCGGTGCCGTCGGCTGGCTGGTGGATGGCGCCGCCATCGTGAACCAGGTCGCCCTCCAGCGCACCTCCTACGGCCCCTACTCGCGCGCGATGATCCGCATCTGCAAGGAAGAAAGCTTCCACGCGCGTCAGGGCTACCACGCCATCATGAAAATGGCCTTCGGCACGCCTGAACAGAAGAAACAGGCCCAGGACGCGGTCAACCGCCTCTGGTTCCCGGCCATCATGATGTTCGGCCCCACCGACGCGGACTCGACCAACTCGGACCAGTCAATGGCCTGGAAGATCAAGGTCAAGTCGAACGACGAGCTGCGCCAGCAATTTGTCGACCAGACCGTACCGCAAATCGAATACCTCGGTCTCGACCTGCCCGATCCGAACATCAAGTGGAACGAGGAACGCGGCCACTATGATTTCTCGGACCCGAACTGGGACGAATTCTTCAACGTTATCAAGGGCAACGGCCCCTGTAACGTAGACCGCATGAAAGATCGCGTGAACGCATGGGAAGACGGACAATGGGTCCGCGACGGCCTTCTGGCCCACGCCCGCAAAAAAGCCGCTGCCAAGGTCGCAGCCGAATAATTTCTCTGGAGGAGATCAGAAATGAAAAACGAATGGCCCCTGTGGGAAATCTTCATCCGCGGTCAGCACGGCATGAGCCACCGTCACGTCGGCTCGCTGCACGCCCCTGACGCCGACATGGCAATCAAGAACGCCCGCGACGTCTACACCCGCCGCAACGAAGGCGTGTCGATCTGGGTTGTCGAAGCCAAGCACATCTCTGCCACCGCACCGGGCGAAAAAGGCCCGCTGTTCGAACCCTCGGAGTCGAAGGTCTACCGTCACCCGACCTTCTTCGACATCCCCGAAGAAGTGGGGCACATGTAATGGCTGTCGATAAAGATAAACTGTTGCAGTTCCTGCTGCGCCAGGGTGACAATACCCTGATCCTTGGCCACCGCGTGTCGGAATGGTGCGGCCACTCGCCGATCCTCGAAGAGGACATCGCGCTGGCCAACACCGCGCTCGACCTGATCGGCCAGACCCAAATGTGGCTCGGCTATGCCGCCGAGGTACAGGGCGAAGGCAAATCGGCTGACGATCTCGCCTTCCTGCGCGACGCCTGGGATTTCCGCAACGTGCTCCTGACCGAACTGCCCAACGGTGACTTCGGCCAGACCCTGCTGCGCCAGTTCCTGTTCGATGCCTTCCAGTCGGTTCTGATGGGCCGCCTGATGAAGTCCTCGGATGAAACGGTTGCCGCTATTGCCGCCAAGGCCTCGAAAGAGGTGGCCTACCACGTCGAGCGGTCCGCCGACACCGTGGTTGGTCTGGGCGACGGCACCGAGGAAAGCCACAACCGCATGCAGGCGGCGCTGGAATACCTCTGGCCCTACGTCGGCGAGATGTTCGAAAGCGACGACATCGATGCGGCCATGGCCGAAGCCGGTATCGCCCCCGATCCGGCAGGCCTGCGCGAGGAATACGACGCGCTGGTTGGCAAGGTTCTGACCGAAGCCACGCTGGACATCCCGGCGGCCAAATACGCCCACAAGGGCGGCCGCACCGGCTACATGCACACCGAACACCTCGGTCACCTGCTGGCCACGATGCAGTGGCTGCAACGCGCCTATCCGGGCTGCGAATGGTGATGCGATAGGGGCCTTGCCCGCCAAGGCCCCACCCCAAGGAGCAAGGACATGACCCAGCCAAGTGTGAAACAGGTCTGGGAATGGTTGGAGACCATCCCCGACCCCGAGATTCCGGTGATTACCCTCGTCGATCTCGGCATCATCCGGAACGTGGAATTCCACGGCGAAACCTGCGTGGTTTCCGTCACCCCCACCTATTCCGGGTGCCCGGCCACCTCGATGATCAACATGGACATCGAAACCAAGCTGCGCGATTGCGGCCTCGACAAGATCGAGCTGAAACAGCAGCTGGCCCCCGCATGGACCACCGACTGGATGTCCGACAAGGCCCGCGCCGCTCTGGAAAAATACGGGATCGCCCCGCCACAACCGGCGGGCGGCCCCCAGCGCTGCCCCCACTGTGGCGGCAACCATCTCGAAAAGCTGAGCCAGTTCGGCTCGACCCCGTGCAAGGCACAATGGCGCTGCCAGGACTGTCTTGAGCCTTTTGAATATTTCAAGTGCATCTGAGGGAGGAGCCCCATGGCACGTTTCCACGATCTGGAAGTCACCGACATCCACAAAACCATCCGCGACGCTGTTGTCGTGACCCTGAAACCCGTCAACGGTGCAGCCGAGGAATTCGACTTCACCCAGGGCCAGTACCTGACCTTCCGCCAGGACTTTGACGGCGAAGAGCTGCGCCGCTCCTATTCGATCTGCGCCGGCAAGGACGAAGGCATCCTGCAAGTCGGCATCAAACGTGTTGACGGCGGCACCTTCTCGACCTGGGCCAACGAAGACCTGAAAGTCGGCGACACGGTTCAGGCCATGCCCCCGATGGGCGGTTTCTTCACCGCGCTGGATGCAGCGAACGAAAAGAACTACCTCGGCTTTGCCGGCGGGTCGGGCATCACCCCGGTGCTGTCGATCCTCAAGACCACGCTCGCCCAAGAGCCCAACTCGACCTTCACGCTGGTCTACGCCAACAAGGGCGTGAACACGATCATGTTCCGTGAAGAGCTTGAAGACCTGAAGAACACCTTCATGGGCCGCTTCAACGTCATCCACGTGCTGGAATCGGACGCACAGGAAATCGACCTCTTCACCGGCCTCGTCACCGAAGAGAAATGCGCCCAGCTGTTCAGCACCGGCTGGATCGACATCCAGTCCGTCGACACCGCCTTCATCTGTGGCCCCGAGCCGATGATGCTCGGCATCGCCGCCGCCCTGCGCACCGCAGGTCTCGACGACAGCCAGATCAAGTTCGAACTCTTCGCCTCCTCGCAACCCGGCCGCGCCAAGCGCAAGGCCGTGTCCAAGGACGCCGCATCGGGTGCCAACCAGGCCAGCGCGTCGATCACGCTGGACGGCTCGACCCAGACCATCGACATGCCCAAGGATCTCACCATCCTCGACGCAGCCCTCGAGAACAAGATGGACGCCCCCTACGCCTGCAAGGCCGGCGTCTGCTCGACCTGCCGCTGCCGCGTGATCGAGGGCGAGGTCGACATGGTCGCCAACCACGCACTCGAAGACTACGAGGTCGAGAAGGGCTATGTCCTCTCGTGCCAGGCCTACCCCGTCACCGACAACGTCGTTGTCGACTTCGACCAGTAAGGGAGGAACCATCATGGCCGAAGATATGAGCATCGAAAACTACCTCGCCCAGGGCGGCGTGCTGACCAACCCCTCGAACGTGCCCTCGCGCTACCGCGCCGAACTGATGAAGCTGATGGCCACCTTCGTGGACAGCGAACTGGCCGGTGCGGCAGGCTTTGCCGACATCATCAACCAGGGCCCCGGCATCAAGGAGCGCATCGCCGCTGCCAAGATCGTTCTGGAAAAAACCGACAACGCCGACCGCGTCCTCAAGATCATGGGCGAGTTCGGCGCCAACGAGGACAAATATGCCAACCACCACCCGTGGACCGCACGCCTTGACCGCGATGCCGACATCGGCACCTCGCGCAGCGAACAGGACATGCGCCTTGCCGTGTTCAACTATCCGCTGGATGGCTGGGCCGACGCGGTTGTCATGAACCTTCTGATGGGCCGCGCCGTGGCCGTGCAGATGGCCGAGTTCTCGATGGTGTCCTACCAGCCCCTCGCCGAGGCCTTCCGCGCCATCGCGCCGATCGAAGCCCGCCACGCCGAACTGGCCGAAGAGGGCGTCACCAAGCTCCTGGAAACCGCCGACAAATCCGCGCTTCAGGCCTCGGTTGACTACTGGTGGCCCCGGGTCGCCGCCTCCTTTGGCTCGGCAAGCTCGGAAAAGGCGGAAAACCTCAAGGCCATGGGCCTGCGCAAGACGGCCAACGCCGATCTCAAGGCCCGCTGGGAAGCCGAAACCAGGGCAATCCTCGAAAACCTCGGCCTCACCGCAGGCTGACACGCCTCAAGTCGAACAGCACAGCCGCCCACGGGCGGCTGTTTGCGTATGGGGTCAGAAAAACGGCCTGTTCAGGTCGTTCCCCTGCAAGCGATCCGCCTCTCCTTCTTTGCAGACTGACGCAAACAAAGGAGGACATCGATGGCCAGGATCACCGCAATTCACATCTACCAGCATGACCTGCCCGTCGTAGGCCCCGCCTACAAGATGGCGCTTTCATCGCTTACCGCGCTCGACACGACGCTGGTGGAGATCGTCACCGACACCAGCATCTCGGGCTTTGGCGAAACCTGCCCCCTCGGCCCCACCTACCAACCCGCCCATGCCTCCGGTGCCCGCGCCGCCCTGCAGGATATCGCGCCCCACCTCATCGGCATGGACCCGATCCAGACCCTGAACATCAGCCGCCGCATGGACAACGCCCTGTCCGGCCACGCCTATGCCAAAGCCGCCATCGACATCGCGCTTTGGGACCTGAGCGGCAAACTCCTCGGCCAGCGGGTCTGCGATCTCCTTGGCGGCGCCACCGCCACTTCCGTGCCCAGTTACTACGCCATCGGCATCACCTCCCCCGAAGAGGCCGCCCGCATCGCGCGCGAAAAACAGGCCGAGGGCTACGCCCGCCTGCAACTCAAGATCGGGGGGCGTGACATCGAAGAAGACATCGCCGCCACCCGCAAGCTTTTCGAAGTCCGCGCCCCCGGAACCCGCATCGCGCTTGATGCCAACCGGAGCCTGACCACGCGCGACGCCGTCCTGCTGTCCTCTGCCTGCCGCGATCTCAATTTCGTTCTGGAACAGCCCTGCGACAGCTATGGTGAAATCCGCGCGCTGGCCGGAAAACTGCACCACCCGCTGTATCTCGACGAATGCGCCACCGATCTAGCCACCATCTCCGGCGCGATCCACGACAATGTGGCCGACGGCTTTGGTATGAAGACAACGCGGGTCGGCGGCCTTTCCCCGATGCGCGCCGTGCGCGACCTGTGCCACGCCACCAACCGCCCCCTCAGCTGCGACGACGCATGGGGCGGTGACATTCTGGCGGCGGCCTGCGTTCACATGGGGGCCACCGTCCACCCCCATCTACTCGAGGGCGTCTGGATCGCCGCGCCCTACATCTCGGGCCACTACGACAGCGATAATCCCGTGACCATCGAAAACGGGCGCATCACCGTGCCCACCGCGCCGGGGCTCGGTATCACGCCTGACACCTCGGCATGGACACATGTCGCCACGGCGTCTTAATCCTCTCCGGTGTCTTCCAGCTTGCCAACTGTGCGCAACAATACCTTGCCCAGCTGCGCAATCTGCTGCTCGGACAGGGACGTGCCCAGCAACCGGCGGTCATCCTCGGCCACCGCTCGCATGGCCTCTTCCGCCCTTACCTCGCCCGCCCGTGTCAGACACACGAAACGGCTGCGTTGGTCATCCGGATTGTCCTCGCGCCGCACGCAACCTTCGGCCTCAAGCTGCTTGAGAACCTTGGTCATCCCGCCCGACGTGACCAGAACCGCGCGGTAAAGCTCGGTCGGCGTCATCCGCCGTGGCTCGGGCTGGGCGCGCAATGTCACCAGCGCCTCGAAGGCCGATTGCGACAGGCCGAACTCGGCCAGCACCCGGCTTGAACTCTCGATCACCAGATCATTCAGACGAAAAACCGACAGCATCACGGCGGTCTCCGGCGTATCCATCTCGGGCCAGTTCTCGCGGATCTGCCCAAGGATTTCGGAAATTGTCAGCTTGTCGGCCATGCCACCCCATCATGTATCTTGCCAGAAAGATACATTATCTCTATATGGAATGAAATACCTTTCCAGAAAGATACATCCATGCGCACCGTCAAAGATCGCATCCGTCACACCCTCCTGTTCGAAGGCATTGCCCTTGCGCTGGTCTCGGTCTTCGGTGCCTGGATCACCGGCCATTCGATGCAGGCCATCGGCGGCCTGTCGATCATGTTCAGCCTCTATGCCATGGCGTGGAACTTTGTCTTCAACCTGCTGTTCGACCTCTGGGACCGCCGCTACCGCAACATGGCCCCGCGCGGCCCGCTCCTGCGCGCCGCCCACGCCTGCCTGTTCGAAATCGGCGTTCTCATCCCCGGCCTGTTCCTCACCGTCTGGTGGCTCAAGATCACCTTTGTCGAAGCCTTCATCCTCGACCTCGGCTTCTCGGCGTTCTTCCTGGTCTATGCCTATGTCTACAACTGGGCTTACGACGTGATCTTCCCGGTCCGGACCGTGCAGACCGTGCGCTGCGGCACGCCGATGATGGCCCAGAAAGAAGGCCAGCCCGAACACTGACCTACCCCGGCACGAACCGCCCGTCATAGCCACTGTCTTCCAACCGCGCCTGATCTTCGCCCAACTGGCGGATCAGGCGGCGGGCATAGTCGTCATCCGCGCCGGCGCCAAAGCCGTCAAAATTCACCAACTCTCCCACCGGCAACCGCTTGCGCCATCCGGTCTTCTGCAACTCCGGCTTCTCGTGAAAATGCGAGACATAGCCAAGGCAGATATAGGCCACAGGTGTCACGTTCTCCGGCAGGCCAAGTACCTCGGCCAGTTCTTCGTGCCGCAGGATACTGACCCACCCGAAACCCACCCCTTCCGAGCGCGCCGCAAGCCACATGTTCTGAACCGCGCAGACACTGCTATAGAGGTCCATCTCCGGCTGGTGCGTCCGGCCAAGAACAACCGGCCCCGCGCGATCCTTGTCACAGGTCACGCAGATATTGACCGGAGACTCCATGATCCCCTCTAGCTTGAGATTGCGATAGGTGTCCTTGCGCGCGCCCTCGAACATCTCGGCCGCCTCGTCATGCGCCTTGCGGAACAACCCATGCACCTTGGCCTTCACCTCCTGCCCGCGCACGAGAACAAAGTTCCACGGCTGCATGAACCCAACCGACGGCGCATAGTGCGACGCCAGCAGGATACGGCTCAGAACGTCTTCGGGGATCTCGCGATCCAGAAACTGCCCGCGCACATCGCGCCGTGTGAAGATGGTTTTGTAAAGCGCCTCGCGCTCGGTCCGATCGAAACCGTGGGCCTCATCGGCCATGGCCTGTGTTTCCATATCATTCCCCTTGATGGAAACCACCGCCCCGCCGTCCACGCGGTTTGGTACGCTTTTCAGGCCGGTCTTCTGACTTCGGTTCGTCCCGCCCGTGCCCCTTCCCGGAATGCTCCAGTGGGCTTTGCACGATCGGTCCCCGTTACAGCGTTGGGCACGTGGCGGACTTGCACCGCCTTCCCGATTCTCCCCCTCACCAACCTTGTCGGATCAGGGGCACCTGAAAATATGTGAGTGTCGGCGGAAGTTCCGCCGGTCCCGAACCCTAAATCCCAACCGCTTTTCGCGCAAGACTCATTTGCGGCCCATCCGGATGTCGCACCGCCGCAATACCGACGTAATACCGACGTGATACCCACGCCCGTTTTCACCCCAAACCGGGCATCACCTCGCGCCGCACCATCGTGCGCAGGGCAAAGTTGGACCGCAGGTTTCGAATGCCCGGAACCTGCATCAACCGGTTCTCAAGAAACCAGTCAAACGCCGCCAGATCGGCCACCACGATCCGCAACAGGATGTCGCGCGATCCGGTCATCAGATGGCACTCCATCACCTCGTCGAAATCCTTGATCGCCTGCTCGAACGCGTCGATGCCGCCGCGTGCCTGCTGTTCAAGTTCAACCGATACGAACACCGTCACGGGCAGCCCGATCTTGGCCGCATCCACCTTGGCCGCATAGCCGGTGATCACCCCGTCTGCCTGTAGCTTTTCCAACCGCCTTGCACAGGGTGTCGGCGACAGGCCGACACTTTCGGCAAGGTCGGCAATCTTCATCCGCCCGTCACGCTGAAGCGCCTTTATGATTCTACGATCAATCGCATCCATGACGATTTCCCCCAATCTTCTCCCAATTATTAGATGAAAACTCCAACATTTCCAACTTACACACCTGAATTTAGAGAAAACCACTCCCCTCTTCATGTCATTTTGGAGGTCACTTAACAGGAGGAGACACCCCTTATGACCACCCCGATGTCCATCACCCAGGTATTCGCACCAGGCCACGAAACCGTGCTGCGCGTCGAAGATCGTGCCAGCGGGCTGATCGGATTCATTGCCGTGCATTCCACCACCCTCGGCCCCGCCGCCGGTGGGCTCCGGATGCGCCCCTACGAGACCGAAGCGGACGCCATCGAGGACGTACTGCGCCTGTCGCGCGGCATGACCTACAAGAACGCCGCCGCCGGCCTGCCACTCGGGGGCGGTAAGGCTGTCATCATGGGCGATCCCAAACTCCTGAAAACCCCTGCCCTGCTGCACGCCTTCGCCCGCGCTATTAACACGCTTGAGGGCCGCTACTGGACCGCCGAAGACATGGGCATGACCCCGACCGACATGGCCACCCTCGCCGAGGTCACCCAATACGTCGCCGGCCTCCCCAACGGAGAATTCGCCAGCGGCGATCCCTCTCCGATCACCGCGCGCGGCATCTTCCAGTCGATCCAGACCACGGCCCGCCACCGCTTTGGCGACGCGGACCTCACGGGCAAAACCGTTGCTGTTCAGGGCCTTGGCCATGTTGGCGCGCATCTCTGCGACATGCTGCACAACGCGGGTGCCAAACTGATCGTGGCCGACATTGATGAGGCCCGTGTCGCCAAGGCCGTCGCAACCTACAACGCTATCGCCGCCGATCCAGTGGGCATCCTTGGGGCCGAAGCAGACATTCTCGCCCCCTGCGCCATCGGCGCGATCCTGAACGAAGCCACCATCGCAACCCTCAAGGTTGCCGCGGTCTGTGGCGGTGCGAACAACCAGCTGGCCACCGAAGAAGACGGCGCGCGCCTTCATACGCGCGGTATCCTCTACGCGCCCGATTTCGTGGCCAATGCAGGTGGCATCATCAACGTCGCCACCGAGATCCTCTCGATCCAGGATCGCGCGGCATTTGTAGATGAAAAGCTCGCCACGCTCGACGAGACCCTGACCCAGATCCTGACCCGCGCGAAACAGCGCGACCGCAGCCCTAATGACGTCGCTACCGAGATCGTCGACGAAAAGCTGGTCCCCAAGGCCGCCTGAAACAAAAAAGCGCCGGACAGACCCTTCTGCCCGGCGCTTTCGCATCTCAATTTACCCCAATATTACAGCCCCTTGAGGCCTCCGAGGGTCAGCTTGCAGACCAATTCTGCATAGTCTTCCCGCGCCTTGCTGCCAGCGCCGGTATTCCACATGTAATACCAGTTCAGCATCCCGAAGACTGACATCGTCGTCGCGCGCAGCTTCTCGGCATCGCCTTCGAAAACCTCGGGCGCATTGGCCTGCACGATATCACGCACGAAAACCACCATGTCCCGCTGATACCCACGCAGCAGTTTCTGCTGATCCTCCGGCAGCGCCGACATGGAACCGATCTGAACCTGGTGCTCGTGATCAGCGCCCTGATAGGCTTGCAAGGTTTCCGAAACAGCAGCACACAATTGCTCACGCGGCGACATTCCCGAAATCTCGATCCCGCAAATCCGATCCCTCAGTTCACGCAGATAGGTCTCGAGAATGTCGAACAGCAAGGCATCCTTGCTGTCATAGTAGTGGTAGATGTTCGCCTTCGAGATCCCGCACTCACGCGCCAGCATCGCCATTGAGGCGCGATCGAACCCCTCGGTTGCAAATACCTTGGCGGCGTTCGTCAGGATCTGTTCGCGCTTCTGGTCGTGGTCTTTCGCGATCGTACGGGCCAAAACTTACTCCTTGTTCCGGTTGTCGATAACACGAACCGCTTTGCCTTGGGAACGTGCCACATCGCCCGGATCACCAACAATCACCTCGGTCGACACGCCGACCATGTCCTTGATGTGCTTGGTCAGCATCCGCGCCGCGGCGGTCTTGGACAGGTTGTCGGTCGCATCCGGGGTCGCCTCGACGAAGACGCGCATCCCGTCCATGCGGCCCGCCTTGTAGAGTTCGATCTGGAAGTGCGGTGCAAGACCACCGGTCGCCATGACCTGCTCTTCGATCTGGGTCGGGAAGACGTTCACCCCACGCAGGATGATCATGTCATCCGAACGGCCGGTGATTTTTTCCATCCGGCGCATCGAACGGGCCGATCCCGGCAAGAGGCGGGTCAGGTCGCGCGTGCGATAGCGGATCATCGGCATGCCTTCCTTGGTGAGCGTGGTGAACACAAGTTCACCCTCTTCACCGTCCTCAACCACTTCGCCGGTCGCGGGGTTGATGATCTCGGGATAGAAATGGTCTTCCCAGATGTGAAGGCCGTCCTTGGTTTCAACACATTCGTTGGCCACACCCGGGCCAATGATTTCCGACAGGCCGTAGATGTCGACCGCGTGCATATCAAAGGCATCCTCGACCTCGAGACGCATCGCGTTGGTCCACGGTTCGGCCCCGAACACGCCAACCGAAAGCGACGAAGACCGCGGATCGATGCCCGCCTTGCGGAACCCTTCAAGGATGTTGAGCATGTAGGACGGTGTCACCATGATCCCGTCAGGCTGGAAATCGGTGATCAGGCCCACCTGCTTCTCGGTCTGGCCGCCGCCCATCGGCACAACGGTCGCACCAAGGCGTTCGATGCCATAGTGCGCACCCAGACCACCGGTGAACAGACCATAGCCATAGGCGTTGTGAACGGTATCACCCGCACGCAGACCGGCAGCCCGCAGCGAACGGGCCAGAACGTCGGCCCACATCGAGATGTCATTCTTGGTATAGCCCACAACCGTCGGTTTGCCCGTGGTGCCCGACGAGGCGTGCAGACGGATGATCTGTTCACGCGGTACGGCGAACAGACCAAAGGGATAGTTGTCGCGCAGATCGTTCTTGTAGGTGAACGGGAACTTGGCAAGGTCTTTCAGATCCTTGAGATCATCCGGATGCACACCCGCTTCATCGAACCGCTGCTTGTACATCGGCACGTTGTCATACGCATGGCGCAGCGACCACTTCAGACGCTCAAGCTGCGTTGCACGGATTTCGTCGATCGAAGCGATTTCAATCGGATCCAGATCGGCTTTGTTCGGGGTCAGGTCTTTCATCGCATCCTCCTCGACACGGTCATTCTTCGAAATGCTGTCCGTTGACGGTGCGCGACACACCGCGGAATTCCGCGATGACGACACCATCCTGATTGGTGACTTTGACGTCATAGATACCACTGCGCCCAGTCAGGGAAACTTCCTCGGCAGTCGCGGTCAGACGATCCCCGGCACGGCCGGGCGCGAGATAGCTCATGAAGGTGTGCTGCCCCACGGTTGATTTGTTGCGGCTGTTGCAGGCAAAGGCAAAAGCACTGTCGGCAAGCGAAAAGCTGACACCGCCGTGACAGGTGCCATGGCCATTGCAGTGCTCCGGACCAACCGTCATCGACAGGACCGCGCGGCCCTCATCGACCTCGTCGATCTGCATGCCGAACCATTTGCTGGCCTCGTCACCCGCCCACATTGCGGCGGCGGATTTCTCTGCGCGTTCCTTTGGAGTCATCGGCCCTTGAACTCCGGCGCACGTTTTTCAAGGAACGAGGACACGCCCTCGGCATAGTCATCGCTTTCACCGCAGGTTTTCATCGCATCCGCCTCCATCTCGAGGTGATCCGCCAGCGTGTCGACGGCGGCGGCCTGAATGCACTGTTTGGTCAGGCCAAGGCCAAGGGTCGGACCATTGGCAAACTGTTCCGCCATCTTGCGGGCTTCGTCCATCAGGCTCTCGTCGGGCAGGGCCTTCCAGATCAGCCCCCAGTCTTCCGCCTGTTTCGCGGGCAACGGCTGCGCCGTGAACGCCAGTCCCTTCGCGCGCGCTTCACCCAACAGGCGCGGCAAATGCCAAGACCCACCGGTATCGGGGATCAGCCCCACCTTTGAGAACGACTGGATGAACTTGGCGCTTTCAGCGGCAAGCACGATATCGCAGGCCAGGACCACATTGGCACCCGCGCCAGCAGCCACACCATTCACCGCACAGATCACCGGGAAATTCAGCGAACGGATCAACCGCACCAGCGGCGCGTAAAACGTCCGCACGGTTTTCGACAGGTCCGGCTTGCCGTCCATTTTCGATGGATCGCGATCGCCAAGGTCCTGTCCGGCGCAGAAGCCGCGCCCCGCACCGGTCAGCAGAACACAGCGCGCGCCACTGTCACGCGCACCTTCCAGTGCCGCACGCAGCGCCAGATGCATTTCGTCATTAAACGAATTCAGCCGATCCGGACGGTTCAAGGTGATTTCGACCCAAGTCCCGTGGTCCTGCGCAAGAATCGTATCGCTCACAGCTCTCTCCCTTGGCGATCATTTCAATCCCATCTTGCATAAACCGAACGGTTGGTCAATAAAAGACCTCAAGATTGATTCTCAAAGCGCGGAATATTTGGGCATGTCGGAAAATCAGGTGGTCACGGTCACACACAAGGGCGATGTGGCATGGGTTGAAATCAACAACCCGCCCGTCAACGCAACCTCAACTGCCGTCCGTCAGGGGCTGGCAGACGCCGTGGCCGCTGTCGCGGGGGCGCGTGTCGCCGTTCTGAAATGCGCGGGCCGGACTTTCGTTGCGGGCGGCGACATGTCCGAGTTCGACGCCCCGCCGGTCGAGCCGCACCTGCCCGACGTTGTGCAGATGATCGAAGACAGCCCGACCCCCTTTGTCGCCATGATGCACGGCAACGTGCTGGGCGGCGGCTTTGAAATTGCGATGGGCTGCGCATGGCGCATCGCGGCCAGCGGCACCGGCTTTGGCCTGCCCGAAGTCAACGTCGGCCTGATCCCAGGTGCGGCAGGCACCCAACGTCTGCCCCGCCTGATCGGCATGGACGCCGCCATCGACATCGCCTGCTCGGGCAAGATCGTCAAAGCCGAAGCAATGCTGGCTCTGGGGGGCATCGACATGGTGTCCGACAACCTTGAGGCGGACGTGAACAGCTTCATTGCAGACCTGCCCGACCGCCCCACCGCGATCAGCGCCCGCGAGGTTCCCGCGTTCGCCGATGACCTGATCGAAACCAAACGTGCGGCCCTCACCAAGCGTGCGAAAGGCCAGCAGTCCCCGCTTGAAAACCTTGAAGCCTTGCAATGGGCCTTGGAGCCTTTTGCCGAAGGCCAACCCAAGGAACGCGCACGCCACCTTGCCCTGCGCCACAGCCCCGAAAGCCGCGCCCTGCGTCACGCCTTCTTTGCCGAGCGCGTGGTTGCAAAACCCGACGCCATCAAGGGGGCCACGCCGCGTGACATCGCGTCTCTGGTCGTCGTCGGCGGTGGCCTCATGGGGGCCGGTATCGCCACCTCCGCGCTCAACGCCGGCCTTCCCGTCACCCTGATCGAACGCGATGCCGATGCCGCCAAACAGGCCGAAACCCGTGTCCACGGCCTCCTTGAAGGGGCTGTCAAACGCGGCAAGATGACTGCGGACGCCTTCGAGGTGCACAAGGCCGCCTTCCGCGCCGTGTCGGACTACGCCGAAGCGGCCAGCGCGCCGCTCGCCATCGAAGCCGTCTTCGAAGATGTCGCCGTCAAACGCGAGGTGTTCCAAAAGCTCGCCGCGGTCATGGCCGACGATGCCATCCTGGCAACCAACACGTCGTACCTCGACCCCATGCTGATCTTCGAGGGCATCGAAAACCAGGACCGCTGCATCGGCCTGCATTTCTTCTCGCCCGCACACATCATGAAGCTGCTCGAGATCGTGAAAACCCCGCACACCAGCGCCGAAGTCCTCGCCACCGGCTTTGCCCTGGGCAAACGCCTGCGCAAGATCTCGGTCCTGTCCGGGATCTGCGACGGCTTTATCGGCAACCGCATCCTTGCCGCCTATCGCCGCGCCGCCGACTACCTTCTGGCCGATGGCGCCCTGCCCTATCAGGTCGACGCCGCGATGCGCAAAATGGGCGTTCCGATGGGCCCCTATGAAATGCAGGATCTCACCGGTCTCCAAATCGCCTGGGCCAACCGCAAGCGTCAGGCCGCCACGCGTGATCCGAACGAACGCTATGTGACCATCGCCGACCAACTCTGCGAAATGGACCGCCTTGGCCAGCGCACCGGCAAGGGCTGGTACACCTACGAAGAGGGCAATCGCAAACCCCTCCGCGACCCCGAAGTCGAGGCCATCGTCGAGGCCTACTCGGCACGAAACGGCATCACCCGCCGCGCCTTTACCGAAGAGGAAATCGCCGGTCGCCTTCTTGCTGTCATCGCCAACGAAGGCGCCCTGATCGTGCAGGAAGGAATCGCCGAACGCGCCGCTGACGTCGATATGGTCAAGGTCCACGGCTACGGCTTCCCCCGCTGGCGCGGCGGCCCGATGCAATACGCCAAGGAAATCGGATTGGAAAAATCCAAGGAATTCATGCAGCTGGTGGCAACAGACAGCCCCGGCTCATGGAAAGTCGCCTCTTGGAAAGGGGTGGTTTGAATTTTGAACCGAAAGGTGTTGATAGTTACAAAATCAACACTTAACACAGCAATGAATTGCCATTTTAGGGAGGATCTCATGGCTAAATTCTCGAAAATCACCTCGCTTCTGGCCGGCGCCACCATGGCTCTGTCGGCAGCCGCGGCCTTTGCAGCGGACCACACCCTCGTGATCTCGTCGTGGGCGCCGCCGACCCACGGCATCAACGCCAAGATGTGGCCCAAGTTCATCGAGATGGTTGAGGAAGCCACCGACGGCAAGGTGACCGCCGAACTCAAGCTGGGCATCGCCCCGCCGCCGGCTCAGATGGACCTGATCATGGACGGCGCAGCCGACGCATCGATCATCTTCCACGGCTATCAGGCTGGTCGTTTCGTCACCACCAAGATGATCGAACTGCCGGGCTACGAAGGTTCTGCCGAAGCAGCTTCGGTTGCCTACTGGCGCGCCTACGAAAAGTACCTGTCCAAGGCCAACGAGCACCGCGGCGTGAAACTGATCGCCCTGCACACCCACGGCCCGGCCCAGCTGCACTCGAACAAGGCGGTCACCGCCATGGATGAGATCGCAGGTCTGAAAGTCCGCATCCCCGGTGGTGTTGGCGGCGACGTTGGCGCGGCTCTGGGTGCAACCGGCATCGCGGTTCCGGCCCCGAAAGTCTATGAAACCCTCGCATCGAACGCAGCCGACGGTGTTGTCATGCCGTTTGAATCGCGCAAGGGCTTCAAACTGACCGAAGTTGCCAAGAACGTCTACGAAGTTCCGGGTGGCCTGTACCGTGGTTCCTTCGCCTTCATCATGAACGAAGACACCTTTGCCGATCTGCCGGCCGACCTGCAAAAAGCCCTCGACGAAAAAGTCTTCGGCGAACCGCTGTCGCGTGAAATCGGCAAGATCTGGGACGAGATCGACACCATCGGTCGTGACGCCACCACCACTGCCGAAGGCAACGCCATCAACGCCGCGTCTGCCGCTGACCTGGAAAAGTTCAACGCCATCGCAGCTGACGTACGCGCCAAAGTCATCGCCGAAGTCACCGACGCAGGCATCGACGGCCAGGCCGCATACGACATGATCAAAGCGGAAATGGCGGCTCAATAAGCCCCGCTTCCACCGCGGGCCCGGCTGTTCCCTTGCCGGGCCCGTTTCCTCCACTCCCCCGTTTGATGAAAGGCCCGCCCCATGGCTGCGCTGCTTCACATCATCCGCAGGCTAAGCAACATTCCTGTTCTTGTCGCTTCCGCTGCGCTCTTCATTCTCATGGTCATGACCTTCTGTGACGTTGTCCTGCGGTCGGTCTTTAACGCGCCCATCGAGGCCGCGACCGAACTGACCCGCATCCTCATGGCCATCCTCGTCTTCGCGGTTCTGCCTGTTGTGTCGTCCCGCAATGATCACATCGCGGTTGACCTGACCGACGGCATCTTTGCCCGTCTGCGCCTGAGCCACATCCGTGACGGCATCATCTTCATCGGCTCGGGCATCATGCTCTACTGGCCGATCAAGCGCGTCTACGTTCTGGCGGAACGCGCCCGTGACTATGGTGACGTGACCGAATACCTGGCCATCCCGCAGTTCTATGTCGGCTGGTTCATCACCATCTTCACCGCCATCGCCGCTGTCGCCATGATCGTGACCGGCATCCTGCATTTCGTTGCACCCCATCTTCTGACGGAGCGCCGCACATGACCGCCGCACTCATTGGTTTCGCCATCGTTCTTCTGCTGGTGCTGGTGCGCCTGCCCATCGTCTTTGCCATGGGCCTCGTTGGCACCCTCGGCTTCGCCTACGAACGGGGCGGCTCTATTCTCTCCGAACGCGGCCTCAAGGCCGCCATGTCCATGGTCGGACGCCAGATCACCGACACCGCGCAAGACTATGGCCTGTCGGTTGTGCCCCTCTTCATCCTGATGGGTCTCTTCGTGAACAAGGGCGGCATGGCCAAGGAACTCTACGCCGTGTCCAACGCCTTCCTCGGCCACCTGCGCGGCGGTATCGCCATGGCCACCGTGGCCGCCTGTGGTGGTTTCTCGGCCATCTGCGGATCGTCGCTGGCCACCGCGGCCACCATGTCCAAGGTCGCCATGCCCGAGATGCGCCGCTACGGATATTCCGACGAACTGTCGACCGCCTCGATCGCGGCAGGCGGCACGCTCGGCATCCTGATCCCGCCGTCGGTGATCCTCGTGATCTACGGCCTGCTGACCGAAACCTCGATCGGCAAGCTGTTCATGGCTGGCATCCTGCCCGGCGCGATGGGCATCCTGTTCTATCTCTTCGCCGTACGCTGGACCGTTTGGCGCAATCCGAACTCGGGCCCTGCGGGCGAACGCGCCAGCTGGACTGAGCGTCTTCTTGCCCTGAAATCGGTCTGGGCCGTACTGCTGCTGTTCTTCCTGGTGATCGGCGGCCTCTACGGTGCCTTTGATTTCTACCCGCTGAACCTGACCTTCTCGCCGACCGAGGCCGCAGGCATGGGCGCGATGGGTGCCTTCCTGATCGCCCTGTCGCGTGGTGGCCTGACCATCAAGTCGACCCTCGAAGTTCTCAAGGAAACCACCTTCACCGCCGCGGCCCTGTTCTCGGTTCTGATCGGTGCGCAGATCTTCTCGAACTTCATCAACCTCGCGGGCCTGCCCGAAGCGCTGATCGCCATGGTCACCGCCTATGACGTGCCGAACTTCATGGTCATCCTGATGATACTCGGCATCTACATCATCCTGGGCTGTGTCTTTGAATCGCTCTCGATGCTGCTGCTGACCGTGCCGATCTTCTTCCCGCTGGTGACCTCGCTTGGTTACGATCCGATCTGGTTCGGCATCGTTGTGGTTGTCGTGACCGAGATCTCGCTCATCACACCGCCCGTTGGCCTGAACGTGTTCATCCTCAAGGGGGTTGTCGGCGACGTCTCCACCGGCACCATCTTCAAGGGCGTGACCCCGTTCTGGATCGCCGACATCTTCCGCCTCGCGCTGATCGTGCTGATCCCCTGGATCGTGCTCGTCCTGCCCGAGCAGATGGGCTCGCTGGGTCACTGATGTTCATCCTGACGGACCTGCCGGACGGGTTTCACGAGAACCCCTACCCGCACTACAGGCGGTTGCGTGAAGACGCACCCGCCTGCCTGCAACCGGATGGCAGCGTGGTGGTGTCGCGCTATGCAGACCTTGATCGCATCTACCGCGACACCACCACCTTCATCTCGGACAAGAAAGCGGTCTTCGGCCCCAAGTATGGCGTCGACTCGCCGCTTTACGAACACCACACCAATTCGCTTGTCTTCAACGACCCGCCCCTGCACACCCGCGTGCGCAAGGTCATGGTCGGCGCGATGAACCCGCGTGCCCTGGCACAGATGGAACCCGGTCTCGAACTCCTGATCGCGGGCCTTCTCGACGAGATGGAAGGCAAGGGCGAGGTTGAGCTGATCGAAGCCTTTGCCGGCGCCATCCCCATCGAGGTGATCGGCAACCTGCTTGGCATTCCCCGCGATCAACGCGATCCGCTGCGGGACTGGTCGCTTGCCATCCTCGGCGCTCTGGAACCCCAGCTGACGCAGGAACAAGAAGCGCATGGCAACCAGTCGGTCACGGATTTCAAGGCTTTCCTGCGCACCATCATCGAAGACCGCAAGGCCAACCCCGGCGATCCCGAAGTCGACGTGCTGACCCGCCTGATCCACACCGAAGGCGATCACCTGACCGAGGTGGAACTCTACCAGAACTGCATCTTCATCCTGAATGCGGGCCACGAGACGACGACCAACCTGATCGGCAATTCGCTTGCGCTTCTGGATCAGCACCGTGATAAACGTGCCGAACTCATCGCGAACCCGGCCCTGATCAACACCGCGGTTGACGAATTCCTCCGAATGGAAAGCCCCAACCAGTTTGGCAACCGGCTCACCACGGCCGAAATCGAACTACACGGTCTGACCATCCCCGCAGGCACCGACATCCATCTCTGCATGGGCGGCGCCAATCGCGATCCCGAACAGTTCGCCGATCCCGACGAAATGAAACTCGACCGCCGCCCCAACAAGCACCTCGCCTTTGCCGGCGGCGCGCATACCTGCGTCGGCCTGACCCTGGCGCGCATGGAAGGCCGTATCGCAGTGGGTCGGTTCCTGGAACGCTATCCAAACTATGAAATCCAGCCCGGCGCAGAACGCGGCGGTCGCGTCCGCTTTCGCGGCTACGCGCGCCTCCCGGCGCGTCTGACCTGAAACAACGGATCGGGGCGACTATCCGCCCTGCCACGCAAATTGATTGACCGACCGTTCGGCCAATAATAACATACCCTCAAACCGGCCCACGCCGGACACGAGATTCGCACTAGAACGTGTTGCGCCCCGGCGCGGCGCAACAGGAGGAACCGACATGACCATCCAGCAGATTTCCAGCTTCGCCGCAGGCGAATGGCTTGCCCCGGGCGAAGGTGCCCGCAACATCGCCAGCGCGATCACCGGCGAGGTCATAGCCACCGCGGGCAACAACGCCCTCGATGCGCAGGCCATGCTCGACTATGCCCGCAAGGTCGGCGGCCCCGCCCTGCGTGCCATGACCTTCCACGAGCGCGCCAAGATGCTCAAGGCGCTGGCCCTGCACCTGCGCGAGCACAGACAGGCGATGTACGATCTGTCTTTTGACACCGGCGCAACCCAATCCGATCACATGATCGACATTGATGGTGGCATCGGCACGATGCTGGTCTTCGCCTCGAAAGGCCGCCGCGAAATGCCTGACGGCCACGTCTATCTGGATGGCGACGTCGAGCAGCTAAGCCGCAACGGCACCTTCCTCGGCCAACACATCTGCACCCCGCTGCAAGGCGTGGCCGTACACATCAACGCCTTCAACTTCCCGGTCTGGGGCATGTTGGAAAAACTGGCCCCGACCCTCCTGGCTGGTGTCCCCGCGATTGTGAAGCCCGCCACCAACTCCTGCTATGTCACCGAACTCGCCGTCAAAGTGATGCTCGACTCCGGTCTCCTGCCCGCCGGTGCCCTGCAACTGGTGTCCGGCGGCCTTGGCGACATGCTCGACCGCCTGACCATGCAGGACGTCGTCAGCTTCACCGGTTCCGCCGACACCGCGATGAAACTGCGCTCGAACCCGGTGATCCTTGAAAACTCGGTCCGCTTTGTTGCCGAACAGGACAGCCTCAACGCCTCGATCCTCGGCCCCGACGCCCAACCGGGCACGCCCGAGTTCGATCTCTTCGTGAAAGAGGTCCAGCGCGAGATGACCACCAAGGCCGGTCAGAAATGTACCGCCATTCGCCGCATCATCGCGCCGGAAAACACCGTGCAGGCCGTGATCGAAGCCCTGTCCGCGCGCCTTGCGAAAACCGTGATCGGCGATCCGCGCAAGGAAACCACCCGCATGGGTGCGCTGGTCTCCAACGGCCAGAAACGCGACGTGCTGGAAAAAGCCGCCATCATCGGCCAGGAAGCTGAGCGCGTCTTCGGCAACCCCGAGGCCTTTGATGTCGACGGTGCGGATGCCGAGAAAGGCGCCTTCGTGCCGCCGATGCTGTTCCATTGCGCCAACCCCGATGCCGCCCAGCGCGTGCACGACACCGAAGCCTTTGGCCCGGTCTCGACCATCATGGGCTATCGCGATCTCGACCACGCCATCGAACTGGTCAACAAGGGCCAGGGCTCGCTGGTCGCCTCGGTCATCACCCATGACCCGGCCGTTGCCCGCCAGGTCGCACTGGGAGCCGGCGCTTACCACGGGCGCCTCTACTTCAACAACCGCGACTCCATGAAGGAAAGCACCGGTCACGGCTCGCCTCTTCCACACATGGTCCACGGTGGCCCCGGCCGCGCAGGCGGCGGCGAGGAAATGGGCGGCGTGCGTGGTGTCAAACACTACATGCAGCGCACCGCGATTCAGGGCAGCCCGGAAATCCTCTCTGCCATCGGCGAGAAATGGGTGCCCGGCGCAACCGAGATCGAAGGTCCGGCCCACCCCTTCACCCGCAAGTATGGCGAACTGGCCATCGGCGAGACCCTGCACACCGCGCCGCGCACGATCTCGATGGAAGACATCGAACACTTCGCCAACTTCACCGGTGACACCTTCTATGCCCACATGGATCAGGAAGCCGCCGAGCGGAACCCCTTCTTCCCCGGTCGCGTCGCCCACGGCTACCTGCTGCTCAGCTTTGCCGCCGGTCTCTTTGTTGAACCCAACGAAGGCCCTGTTCTGGCCAACACCGGCCTCGACAGCCTGCGTTTCATGAAGCCCGTCGAAGCAGGCGACAGCATCAAGGTGCGTCTCACGGTCAAGAAAAAGACCAAGCGCAACGACGAATACGGCGAGGTCCGCTGGCACGTCACCCTCACCAATCAGGATGACGAGCTGGTCGCGGAATACGAACTCCTCACCATGAACGCTTACTGATCACGAATTGGGCCGGGGCAAATGCCTCGGCCCTTTCTGATTGGGGTCGCGGGCCAATCGCTGGCAAATCTCCTGCCCTCCCCTTATAAAAGGGGCATGAATGGTGACCCAAATAGATGGTTCGGGCAAAGTCTCGATACGCTGACCTACAACCGCAACCAGCGGGTCTGGTCGATCCTCGTGACAATCTTTGGCGACCTCGCCCGCACCCCCGGAGATCGGATCAGCGGCGCCGTTCTTTCGCGCCTGACCGAACCGATGGGCATCAAACCCGAGGCCATGCGCGTGGCCTTGCACCGCCTCCGCGGCGATGGCTGGCTGACATCCGAGAGGGTTGGGCGGGCCAGCCATTACTCTCTCACCGCGTCCGGTCTCGAACAGTCCGACGCAGCCAGCCCAAGGATCTACGGATCCGACCCAACGCTTTCGCAACAGTGGCACGTTGTTGTCTCTGAACCCACCCGCGGCACCGCCCGCAGTGGCGCAGACAAATCATGGCACGCCCGTGGCTATATCATCGCCGCCCCCGGCTGCTACCTCGGCCAAGGTCCGGCGCCTGCCGATCTCGGAGACCACCTTGTCCTGACCGGCACACTGTCGGACATCCCGCTCTGGCTGCGCGAAACCATGGCACCCGAGGAAATCGCCCAAGCCTACCGCGATCTCGAAACCGCGCTCGACGGTTTCTTTGACATCATGCAGGGCGCACCGACACCTTCGCCGCTACAAGCCGCAATCCTGCGCGTGGTGATTGTTCACAACTGGCGGCGCGCACTTCTGGCGCACCCGCCCCTGCCGGCCGCATTCTTCCCGTCAGACTGGCGCGGTTTCACATGCCGGGACAAGGTCATGGCCGCACTCGACATGCTGCCGCAACCCGATCTTCAATCGCTGGAAGACACCGCAGCCGCGGCCTAATCCTCAGACGTCCAGTTCGGTAAGTTCACCCAGAAGCGCGATCAGTTGCTCGTGCTTCTCTTCGCCCAGCTTTGCCTTCATCTCTGTCAGGATACGGCGACTGGTTTCCATGTTCTCGGCGATGATCGCACGGCCCGTGTCCGTGGCTTCGATCACCTGACGACGGCGGTCATGCTCGTCACGACGACGGGTGACATAGCCCTTTTCTTCCAGCTTCTGAAGAATGCGTGTCAGGCTGGGCAACAGCAGCACCGCGCGGTCCGCGATCGAGGTCGGATCAAGCGGCCCCTCTTCGTCCAGAACACGCAGAACACGCCATTGCTGTTCGGTCACACCCGCATCCGCCAACATGCCCCTGATCGGCCCCATGACACGCTCGCGCGCACGCAAAAGAACGATGGGAAGGGAACGAGCCGTCGACGGGGGAGTAACACTTGTAGTCATGGTTCTTTCATGCACTTTTGGGCGAAAAACGCAACATCAATTCACTTGTCAACAACCTCGCCATTAGTTAACCTGTTAATAGTAACAAAGGGAGTTTCGCCATGAATTGGGACGATTTCGCAACCTGGGGGGCGCGTATCTCGGATTGGGCCAAGGGCTATCATCGCACGCTGCGCGATCGCCCTGTCCGCGCACAGGTCGCGCCCGGCGATATTCTCGCGCAGCTGCCCACCGCTCCGCCGCAAGCCGGCGAAAGCATGGATGCGGTCTTTGCCGACTTCGAAAAGATCGTGATGCCGGGCCTCACCCACTGGCAACACCCGCGCTTCTTTGCCTATTTCCCGGCCAACGCAACGCCCCCTTCGATGCTCGCAGACTATCTCGCCACGGTAATCGCCCCGCAGTGCATGCTCTGGCAGACCTCCCCTGCCGCCACCGAGATGGAAACCCGGATGCTGCAATGGCTGCGCCAGTCGCTGGGCCTTGCCGACCACTTCGAAGGTGTCATTCAAGACAGCGCCTCCACCGCCACACTTGCCGCCGTTCTCACCATGCGCGAACGCGCGCTTGGCTGGCAGGGCAACGAAAAGGGGCTCTCCGGCCTCGACACCCTGCGCATCTACTGCTCGGAAGAGGTCCACACATCGGTTGACCGCGCCATCTGGATTGCCGGTGTCGGCCAGGACAACCTCTGCCGCGTCCCGACCCACGGTCCCCTGCGCTCCATGCAGCCCGACGCGCTCGAAGCCGCGATCAAGCAAGACCTCGCCAATGGCCTCAAACCGGCGGGCATCGTCGCTTGCGTTGGCGGCACCGGCACCGGTGGCTGCGATGACATCTCTGCCGTCTGCGACATTGCTGCCAAATACGACCTCTACGTCCACGTGGATGCCGCATGGGCCGGGGCGGCGATGATCTGCCCCGAATACCGCCACTACTGGGAGGGCGTCGACAAGGCCGACTCCGTGGTATTCAACCCGCACAAATGGCTGGGCATGCAGTTCGACTGCTCGGCCCATTTCGTCAAGAACCCCGACGATCTCGTGCGCACGCTGGCCATCCGTCCCGAATACCTCAAAACCCACGGCGCGGACGGCATCATCAACTACTCGGAATGGTCCGTTCCCCTTGGCCGCCGCTTCCGCGCGCTGAAAATCTGGTTTGTCCTGCGGATCTACGGCCTCGACGGCCTGCAACAGATGATCCGCAATCACGTGACATGGGCACACGAACTGCGCGACCTTCTCGCCGCCGAACCCGATTTCGAGATCGTCACCGAACCGGTCCTGTCGCTCTTCACCTTCCGATACGCCCCCGACGGGGCCACCGATCTCGACGCCCTGAACCAGCGCCTTGTCGACACCATCAACAACGACGGCCGCATCTACATCACCCAGACCCGCACCAAGGGCCAGCTGGTGATCCGCTTTCAGGCTGGGCAGGTAGATGCCACCCGCGAAGACGTGCTCTTTGCCTTCGACACCATCAAGGAAATCGCCCGCGCGCTTTCCTGATCTGACCTTGGGCCTTGCCTTTCCCGGTCTCCTCCGCTCTTGTCACCGCCGGAGGAGACCAACCCTATGCGCCCTGACCTGATCCTGTTGTGCTTTGCCTACGTGCTCAGCCAGTTTTTCCGTGCCTTCCTCGCGGTCCTGAGCCAAGTCCTGAACGCCGACATCGGTGCCACCCCCGAGGACTTGGCTGCCGCCTCTGGTCTCTGGTTCCTCGTCTTTGCCGCCATGCAGATCCCCGTAGGTGCTTGGCTTGACCGCTTTGGCCCGCGTCTCACCTCCTCGGCCCTCCTCCTGATCGGCGGTGGTGGCGGCGCATTGCTGTTTGCCTTTGCGACAACGCCCCTGCACATCAGCATCGCGATGGCCCTGATCGGGGTCGGCTGTTCGCCAGTCCTGATGGCCTCCTACTTCATCTTTGCCAAATCCTATCCCCCCGCCCGCTTTGCAACGCTGGCCGCCCTGATGCTGGGCGTCGGATCGGTCGGGAACCTCGTCGCCTCCTATCCGATGGCCTGGGCGACCGAGATGATCGGCTGGCGCCTCTCCCTCGTGGCCCTCGCCGCATTCAGCGCGCTGACGGCCGTTGGACTGTTTTTCCTTGTGAAAGACCCAGCCAAGGAAGATCACGACGAAAAAGGCTCCCTGCTGGACCTTCTCAAAATGCCTGCCCTCTGGTGCCTGTTCCCGCTGATGTTCGTGAACTACATGCCCGCCGCAGGCATTCGCGGCCTTTGGATCGGCCCCTACCTTGGCGATGTCTTCGGCACCTCCACCACCGGCGTCGGCACCGCCTCCCTGATCATGGGTCTCGCCATGATCGCCGGCACGCTGGCCTATGGTCCCGCCGACCGCATCTTCGGCACCCGCAAATGGGTGGTCCTGATTGGCAACCTGATCGTGGCCCTGTCCTGTTTTGCCCTGGCCTTCTGGCTCACCTCCTCCGCGCTTGTGTCGATCATCCTTATGAGCGTCATCGGTTTCTTCGGCGCCGCCTTCCCGGTGATCATCGCCCACGCCCGCAGCTTCTTTCCTCCGCATCTCACAGGGCGCGGCGTGACGCTCCTCAACCTCTTCGGAATCGGTGGCGTCGGCGTCATGCAGTTCGCCTCGGGCCGGTTGCATGGGCAGATTGCCGCCACCTCGCCAACACTCGCCTATCAAACCCTTTTTGCCTTCTTCGGGGTGCTTTTGCTCGTCGGCCTTCTGGTCTATCTGTTCTCCACCGACAGAACCGATTGAGGCCCCCATGCGAGACACAACACAGATCGAGGTCATCGCTCCCAATCTCAAGCGCCGCCTCTCTGGCGTGACCGCCACCATCGCGCGCCTTGTCCCGCTGCAATCCTCGATGATCGGCATCCGCGCCACCGGCCCCGGTCTGCCAGCGGATGTTCCGCATATCCCGCTCTGGAAACTGCCCTTCCTGTCGCGCCGCACCCCGATTGTCTGGCACGCCCGTCGCAACACCGAAATGCTGCTTGGCCTGTTCCTGCGCAATGTCCTGCGCCTGCCGCTCAAACTCCTGTTCACCAGCGCCTCGCAACGCCATCACAGCAGCTATACCAAGTGGCTGATCTCCAAGATGGACGACGTGATCGCCACCTCGCAGAAGACCCGCAGCTACCTCAATCACGAGGCGCACGTGGTGATGCACGGCATCGACCTTGAAAACTTTGCCATCCCCGCCGACAAACCCGCCCTGCGCCGTGACCTTGGTCTGCCCGAAGGTTTGCTCCTTGGCTGCTATGGCCGCATCCGCCACCAGAAGGGCACGGACGCCTTTGTCGATGCGATGATCACGCTCTGCAAGGACCGCGAGGATGTCTTTGGCATCGTCATGGGCCGTGCCACCGAAAAGCACCAGACCTTCCTGCAAGACCTGAAAGACAAGGTCGCCGCCGAAAGCCTTTCCGATCGCATCCTCTTCAAGCCCGAAGTCACCGTGGATGAAATCCCCGCGTGGTATCAGGTGCTCGACCTGTTCATCGCCCCGCAACGCTGGGAGGGCTTTGGCCTTACTCCGCTCGAGGCAATGGCCTGCGGTGTGCCGGTCGTGGCCACCGACGTGGGTGCTTTCTCGGAAATCGTGACCACACCCCGGATCGGCACCATCGTCGAACCCGGCGATCCCGCAGCACTTGCCGAAGCCGCCAAACCCTTCCTGTCCGACGCCGCCGCCCTTGCCGAATCCGGCCGCGCAGCCCGCGCCCATGTCGAGGAAAACTTCCGCATCGAAGGCGAAGCCCAGCGCCTTGTTGCCATCTACCAAGGCCTTCTCGACGCCGAATAACCCGTTTCTGGGGCGAAACATCGCGTTTCAGAATGCGGCAAATAAGAAGAATCCATCACCTCCCCCTTTTTTCCCTGCCAAAACGGCGCTAATAGAGCGCGTCCTAAACTTTGGAGAGAGACAATGGGTTATCGCGTCGTTGTCGCAGGCGCCACGGGCAATGTGGGCCGCGAAATGCTGAATATCCTGGCCGAGCGCCAGTTCCCGGTGGATGAAATCGCCGCTCTTGCCAGCCGTCGTTCGCTTGGCACTGAGGTCAGCTTTGGTGACACCACTCTCAAGACCCAGGACATCGAACAGTTCGATTTCTCGGGCTGGGACATGGCGCTGTTCGCCATCGGCTCGGACGCCACCAAGAAATACGCGCCCATCGCTGCGGCGGCCGGCTGTGTCGTGATCGACAACTCGTCGCTCTACCGCTACGATCCGGACGTACCGCTGATCGTGCCCGAGTGTAACGCCGAAGCGATCCACGGCTATTCCAAGAAAAACATCATCGCCAACCCCAACTGCTCGACCGCGCAGATGGTTGTGGCGCTCAAGCCGCTGCACGACCGCGCCAAGATCAAGCGCGTTGTCGTCTCGACCTACCAGTCGGTCTCCGGCTCGGGCAAAGACGCCATCGACGAGCTTTGGGATCAGACCAAGGCCCAGTACAACCCCACCGACGACTACGCGCGCAAGGTCTACACCAAGGACATCGCCTTCAACGTCATTCCCCACATCGACAAGTTCATGGAAGACGGGTCGACCAAGGAAGAGTGGAAGATGGTTGTTGAAACCAAGAAGATCGTCGATCCGTCGATCAAGGTCACCGCAACCTGCGTGCGCGTGCCGGTCTTCGTGGGCCACTCCGAAGCCGTGAACATCGAGTTCGAAGAGTTCCTCGACGAAGACGAAGCCCGTGACATCCTGCGCGAAGCGCCCGGCATCATGGTCATCGACAAGCGCGAAGACGGCGGCTACGTCACCCCGCGCGAATGCGTCGGCGACTTCGCCACCTTCATTTCGCGTATCCGTCAGGATTCGACCGTCGAGAACGGCATCAACCTGTGGTGCGTCTCGGACAACCTGCGCAAGGGTGCCGCGCTGAACGCCGTTCAGATTGCCGAAACCCTGGGCCGCGAGGTTCTCAAGAAAGGCTAAGCCTTTCGACAACCGGATAGGGGGGCGCTCCGAAAGGGGCGCCCCCTCTCCATTTGAGGGGGCCGACTCTAACAGGCCACACCGCGTAGCATGGTTTTTGGGGGCATCTTTGCCAAAGGAACCAAAGCCATGCAGACACCACGCGACGACCGGTCCAACCCTGACCAATCGCTCGGCCAGACCGCATGGGCCAGCGCCCGCCACGCCGCGCGACTGGATACCGAAACAGGCGTCTGGCTCCGCGCCAGCCTGCGCCCCGCCTTCGAGGCCTCGAATACTCTCCGCGGCCTCAAGGCCCGTCTCGCCAAGAAAGGCGTCTACCTTTCGCAAGGCCCGGGCGGCCTCATCCTGCGCGACATCCAGACCCGCGCCGCGATCTGCTCGCTCGATTTTCTGGGGATCAATCGCCGCGCCATGCAGTAACACCAGATAACCGCATGGCGAACAAAAAAAGCAGCCCGGGAAATGGGCTGCTTTCGCGAAACTATTAAGTGCTTCAGACCTGCTTGAAGTCGCCGGTCGCCGGATCATAAGCTTCCAGCCCGCCTTCGGCGATATTGTGCCACAAACCATGCAGCGAAAGGTCGCCCTGTTCCACGCGTTCCTTGATGAACGGGAAGGTCATGAGGTTGGCGATAGATTCAAGAACCGCGACTTTCTCGAGCTCCCGCGCCTTCTCGGCCGGGTCCGAAATTTCCGCAACCTTGGCGTATGCTGGACGCAGAACATCCACCCAGCGGCCGACAAAGCTCTCTTTCTCTTCCAGAGAGGGCGCATTGCCTTCGCACATGTCGATGCAGCCCTGAACGCCACCGCACGCCGAGTGCCCCATCACGATCAGGTGTGCCACTTTCAAGGCGGTCACACCATATTCAATCGCCGCAGAAGTACCGTGCTGCCCGCCATCCGGTTGATAGGGCGGCACGATATTGGCGATGTTGCGGTGCATAAAGAACTCGCCCTGGTCGACGCCAAACAATTCGGTGGCATGAACGCGGCTGTCGCAACAGGAAATCACCATTGCACGAGGATGCTGGCCCTCGCCCAACTTGCGATACCAGGACGCATTCGCCTCGTATGTGTTGGCCTTCCAGCCCTGATAGCGTTTCACCAGATATGACGGCAGAGCCTTCGCATGTGTCATCAGCGTCCCTTCCATTCTTTTTCTGAAAAGGTGGAATAGTCTCAATTGCAAAGAAATTCGAGTTATTTTCGTGTCGCAGATAAACCTTTTTCGAAGGCCTTTCTCGCATTTTGGGCGTGCTGTGGGGGCAAAACGATGTGGGTGAAGGAAATGCAGGTATCCATCCTGACAATGAAGGAACCGGTCTATGTCAATCCTGACCGGGTAAATCAACTGGTGCGCCAATCCGGACAGGAGGCCGCCCATGACATCCTTGCCCGCGCGGTCGAGGAAACCGCCCTGCGGCTGGGGCATCTGGCAAACCGCCTTGAAACAGCCTCCGCTGATGAGCTCTGTCGCTGCGCACGATCGCTGCTTGGCATCTCCGACCAGATCGGCCTTGATACCTTGACCATGGTGGCCGAAGACGTCGCCACCTGCATCGAAAACAATGACCCCATCGCCACCGCCGCGACCACCGCCCGCCTTCTGCGGATCGGCGAACGCTCCCTGTCCGAGATTTGCGAGTTGCAGGGCCTGACGCGCTGATACGGGTTGCAGGGCCGCACCAAGGCGCTAACCTGCGACCAAACCGTTGATCGAAAAGGCCTCCCATGACCCTCAGCTTTGCGCCCGCGTCTTCCGATACCCTTCCGTTGCACATCGTCGACAAGGACAGCTTCGACACCTGGCGCGAAGCACAATCCGACGCCACGCGCAGCTGGCTCGACGCAACAGGGTTCAAACCGGCCGTCGGCGCGACGGCCCTGATCCCGGGCACAGATGGCACGCCCGTCATGGCCCTCGCCGGTTACGGCGATGCCAAGGCCCGCGCCCGTGGCCGCTTCCCGCTTGCCGCTGCGGCCAAATCCCTGCCCGAAGGCACTTATCACCTTACCAGCGACCTGCCCGCGGGCGACCTTGAAACCGAATGCCTCGGCTGGCTCCTGTCGGCCTATGCCTTTGACCGTTACGCCAAGCAATCCGGTGCCAAGGCCCGCCTCACCTGTCCCAAAGGGGTCGACGCCGCGAGGGTCGAAGCCATCGCCAACGCAGAGGCCCTGACCCGCGATCTCATCAACACCCCCGCCGCCGACATGGGTCCTGACGCTCTTGAGGCCGCCTGCCGCGATCTGGCCGAGACCTTCGATGCCACCGTTGCCGTCACCACCGGCGAGGCGCTGCTCGACAACAACCTCCCCATGATCCACGCCGTGGGCCGCGCCGCTGCCAAGGCACCGCGCCTGATCGACATGCACTGGGGCGATACCGGCCCGAAACTCACCCTTGTCGGCAAGGGCGTCTGTTTCGACACCGGCGGCCTCAACCTCAAACCCGGCGGCTCAATGGCGCTCATGAAAAAAGACATGGGCGGCGCGGCAACGGTTCTCGGCCTCGCCCGCATGATCATGGCGCTGAACCTTCCGCTGCAACTGCGTGTCCTGATCCCAGCCGTGGAAAACGCCGTGTCCGGCAACGCCTTCCGCCCCGGTGACATCCTCACCTCGCGCAAGGGGCTGACCGTCGAGATCAACAATACCGACGCCGAAGGCCGCCTTGTTCTGGCCGACGCGCTGGCTCTGGCTGACGAGGACACCCCCGACACCATCATCTCGATGGCCACGCTGACCGGGGCGGCCCGCGTCGCCGTCGGCCCTGATCTCTCGCCCTTCTATACCGATGACAACGCCACCGCCGCCGCCCTCGCCAAGGCCGCAACCAACGTCTCTGATCCGGTCTGGCGCATGCCCTTCTGGGAACCTTATGAAAAGATGATCGAACCCGGCATCGCCGATCTCGACAACGCCCCCTCGGGCGGTTTCGCAGGCTCCATCACCGCCGCGCTGTTCCTGCGCCGCTTCGTCGACAATGCGCGTTATACCCATTTCGACATCTACGGCTGGAACCCCGCCTCTGCCCCGGCACGCCCCAAGGGCGGCGTCGGCATGGGCGCGCGCGCGCTGCTTGATGCCCTGCCCGATATGCTGGGCCTGTGATGGACCGCCGCCGCACCCCGGCCAACGCCCGTGTCGCCCTTGAAAGCGCCCCCTCGGCCCCGGCCAACCTGCCCCGCGTGGCGGGTGTTCCCGCGCGTATCGCAGTGCCTGTCGCCGACCTCCTCGCCGCACCTGAAGGCCCGCGCGACCGCCAGCTTCTGTTCGGCGACACGCTCACCCTGATCGAGGCGCGCAACGGGTTCAGCTTTGTTCAGGCCGCAAAAGACGGCTATGTCGGCTACCTGCCCGACACCGCGCTTGCCGCCCCGCAAGAGGCCACCCACTGGGTCAGCGCCCCGGCCACGCACCTCTATGCCAAGCCCGATTTCAAATCCGCCGACCGCCTCTCCCTCAGCTTTGGCAGCCGGGTTCGGATCTCATCCCAAAAGGGCCGCTTCTGCGAAACTCCCGACGGATTCATCCCGGCACAGCACGTAACGCCCCTGGGTGAAAACCTTGCCGATCCCACCGCTGTCGCCGCCCTTTTCCTTGGCACCCCCTACCTCTGGGGCGGCAATTCGGCCTTCGGCATCGACTGTTCCGGCCTGATCCAGGCCGCCTGCCTTGCCTGTGGCATCCCCTGCCCCGGCGACAGCGACATGCAGGCCACGGAACTTGGCACGCTGCTGCCCGACGGCACGCCGCCACAGCGCGGCGACCTCCTGTTCTGGAAAGGCCATGTCGCGCTTGTGGTCAGCGGCGACACCCTGATTCACGCCAATGTTCACCACATGGCAGTGGCCTATGAACCCCTTGACGCAGCGATTGCGCGCATCGCGCAACAGGGCGACGGCCCGGTCACGGCCCACCGCCGCCTGCCTGTCGTGGAGGTGTGAAAGGTCTTACTCGACCGCGCGGATCAGCTTGCGCTCCAGCACCCGAAGCACGGTCCTGAGGTCATGCCCGCGCTTCAGAATCTGCCCATCCATGCCGATCACCGCGTACATCCCCTGCTTGGCACGCAGCTTCGGCCGCTTCTCGATCTTGTAGAGCGGATTTTCGGCCGTGCGCCGGAACACCGAGAACACGGCAACGTCTTTCAGCGAGGAAATCCCATAGTCCCGCCACTCTCCCGCGGCCACCATCCGCCCGTAAAGCGAAAGGATCACGTTCAGTTCCGTGCGATGAAATGAGACCTGCGTCGGGGCGCTTCCGGCAAAGGGAATGGGAGGCTGTGCATTCATACCCCCAGAGTTGCGCTGAATTTTCAATAAATCAAGCCTGCCCCGCTTTTGCCCCAAATTCTTCTGCAAAAGGCCCCGCACCTTCCCTCTTGTCGCCCAACCCCGCCTGCATATTCACATCATAGCGAAACACAAACGCTACCTTCGGCGGCGCGGCGTTATTGCCCCCACCCAGTCTGCGTCGCCGGAGGCCCTTTTTCCCAGATCATGCAAACGACCCCTGGCAGAACCAGCCAGAGGACATCGTGCCGCCGTGTGCGTAGAACAGCCAAAGCCTTGTTCCGTCACGACAATCCACCTGCCAATAGTCCCGCGTGCCGCTGCGCCAAAGCGGATCATCCAGCCACCATTCCGGTGCAATCCGCTCGGGCCCAACCACCTCGGCCACCTGCAAATCCCGCCCACGAAACCGGAAACACTCGGGCAGGCGCGGGTGATCCGGCACCATGACAGGCTCTGGACGCCAAAGACACAAGGGGCGCTGCGCCACCGGCGCGGGCCACTCGCCTTCATGCGGTTCCGACCACGCCGCCGCCATCACCTGCGCCTCCTTTTCCGGAATATGGCTCTCGGCCGGATGCAACCGTGTCACCCGCTCCAGCCCGATCCGGGCCCCGATCCGCCCGAACAGGTCTTCCATCGCCCGCCCCCCTGCGGCCTCGGCGGCCTGCCGCTCCATGACGGTGCGGGCCGCATCCAGATGCCCCACCTGCTTGCGCCTGGGCAGGGCCTCGGAGCGCACCACCGCAAGGCGCAGCATGTCGATGCCATAGCCCGCTTCGATCTCGCTCACCTTCATCGCCAGCAGGGGGCGAATCCGCTCCGGTTGATCGCTGGCCCGCGCCAGCCCCACATCCACCCACTGCATCGTCTGATCCGCCCGATAGGCCTGAAGCCGCACAACCCGCGCGCCCTGTCCCTTGTCGCGCAGCAGGTCACACAACCGCTCCAGCAACCGCTCGACCGCCGCCATCACGTCATCAAACAACCCGATCGGATCGGGCAATGTCATCCGCACCGCGAAATGCGGCGTCGCCTTGGCCGGGCTGATCGGTTCCGGCACCCCACCCAGCGCCTGATCAATCCGCAACACCAACCCCTGCCCGAACCGCCGCGCAAGGCTGGCCCGTGGCTGACCCAGTACATCTCCAACCTGCCGCAGCCCAAGCCGCGCCAGCGCCTCCCGCGTCGCCGGTTCGATCCGCAGGGCGGCCACCGGCAAGGCCGCAAGCGCCCCGTGCATCTGTCCCGGTGGCGCAATCCGCGCAACAGGTTGCCCGCCCCCCTGCACCGCCGGCGCCGCGCCGCCCTTGGTCCAGTGCCGCCGCTTCACCGCCCGCGACCGCGTGGCCCGCGCCTCCTGGTCAATGGCATCCCCGCTGCGATGGTTTTCGGCCCCCGCACTCCCGGCAAACCGCGCCAGCGCCCAGGCCGCCCCCGGCGTATCCGCCACCCCGCCCTCGACCTGCAATCCAAGCGCCGCGCAATCCGCCTGCATCGCGGCCAGCATCTCTGCCTCCCCCCCGAACAGATGTGCGCATCCGGTGATATCCAGCATCAGGGCCGCCGGCGGTTCCTGCGCAACCCAGGGCGAATACTTTCCGGCCCAGCGACACAGGACCGACAGGAACGCCGCCTCGGCCTGCGGGTTCTGCAGCCGCGTCACCAACTCCGGACACATCGCCTGCGCATCACGAAACGGCTGGCCGATATGGACGCCCGCCGCGCTGGCCTCGGCCGAAAGCGACTCCACCACCTGCATCTGTCCGGTATCCCGCAACACCGCAAGCGGCACACCGATCAGCCCCGGATCCAGCCGGATCAGGCGTTCCGCCCCGAAGCGGGGAAACCACAGGGATAACAGGCGTCGCGTAGGCATATTGGCAGCATATGTTCGCTATTTGTTCTGGTTTTTTATCTTGATTCTACCCCGCATGTCGAGTTGATGATGTCCACTCACAGGAGATCCGCCATGCGCCCGACTTTGCCCACCGCCATTATCCTGACGCTCGCGCTGGCCGGGCTGGTCCACGCCCACGGCGGCACCAAGGACAAAACCGTTCTTGCCCGCATGGATGCCATGCTGGACAGCAAAAAAGCGCTCAACATCCTTGGCGACATGGCCAAAGGCCTGCGTCCACTCGATCCGGATAGGGCGGAACAGGCCAAATCGGCACTGGTGACCCTCTCGCGCCAGACCCCCGAGTTGTTCAAGACCCACGCCAAAGACCCGACAAGCGAGGCCCTGCCCCTGATCTGGGAGAACTGGGATGATTTCCTGAAAAAGAACGAGGCCACGGTGCGCGCTGCACAGGCCGTTGACACCAAGACGCTGGGTGGCCTTCAGCAATCCCTGATCCAGCTCGGCGCAACCTGCCTCGACTGCCACGAAAAATACCGCAAAATCAAAAACTAAGCGAACCGCTGACTACCCGCAGCGCACCTCGCGAATGATCCCCTTGTCATCAAGGTGAACATTCAGACGCTCCGGGTTGTGATCCATCGTCAGCATCGAATCCGGCTCAACGATCCGCATGGCCTCGGGTGTCAGCACCCCGTCCAGCGCCGCGACCGGTTTGCCAATCAGAAAGGAGAACGCCGCAGGATCGCAGACAGCCGCCCCAAGGGTCCGCTGCTGAACCTCGTCGTCTTCGCCAATGCAGCCCGCCAGGGCCACCAGCGCCACCAGCCCGATATGTTTCATCCGACAATTTCCTTTCATTTTCCGACAATTATCTGGTGTCTCGTCGCTATGAAACAAGTCTTGGTCGCAACCTCTATTGAAAAGCGGCACGGTTTCGCCCAACCTCGCGTCAACCAAGGAGGATTCAATAATGATGCGCACCCGAGCCGCCGTCGCCCTTGAGGCCGGCAAACCCCTCGAAATCATGGAAGTGAACCTGGAAGGCCCCAAGGCCGGTGAGGTTCTCGTGGAAATCAAGGCCACCGGCCTGTGCCACACCGACGAATTCACCCGTTCGGGCG
>NZ_JANDJO010000017.1 GCF_024331145.1 Shimia sp. CNT1-13L.2
ACATGGTGAACCTCGAGACAGTGAACACCTACGAGGGCACCCACGACGTGCACGCCCTGATCCTGGGCCGCGCACAGACCGGCCTGCAGGCCTTTGCCTAAGCCTTTCTGAAGGGCCCCGGTCTTCCTATCCCCAGTGGCCCTTCAGTCCTGGGGAAAGCCAACTCCCCCGGCTTTCCCCACATATTCCCTTCCCGAGATCGAGAGACTTCCATGAAACAGAACCTTATCGCAGGTGACTGGGTCGACGGGCTGGATGCCGTCGAGAACCGCAACCCCGCCGACATTTCCGAAGTAATCGGCCTGTTCGCCCGTGCGTCGGCGGACCAGGTGGATCAGGCCGCACAGGCCGCCCGCGCGGCATTGCCGGGGTGGGCCAATGCCTCGCCACAGGTGCGTTCGGACCTGTTGGAGGCGATTGCGCAGGAGTTGTTCGCGCGTAAGGAAGACATTGGTCGGGTTCTCGCGCGGGAAGAAGGCAAGACCCTTGCCGAAGCCATCGGTGAAACCGCTCGTGCGGCCCAGATTTTCCGCTTTTTCGCTGGGGAAGCGATCCGCGTGGCAGGGGATGCCATAGCGTCGGTGCGCCCGGATGTGGACGTTGATGTCGTGCGCGAACCGGTTGGTGTGATTGGCCTGATCACGCCCTGGAACTTTCCGATTGCCATCCCGGCGTGGAAGATCGCGCCGGCGCTGGCCTATGGCAACACGGTGTTGTTCAAGCCGGCCGATCTCGCACCGGCAAGCGCGCATATCCTGTCGGAGATCATCCACTATGCCGGATGTCCTGCGGGTGTGTTCAACCTCGTGATGGGGCAGGGATCGGTTGTTGGCAATGCGATTGTGTCCCACCCCGAGGTTGATGCGGTGTCCTTTACCGGCTCGGTGCCGGTAGGCCGCAACCTCGCGGTCGAGGCGGCGAAGGGCATGAAAAAGGTGCAGCTCGAGATGGGCGGCAAGAACCCGATGGTCATCATGGATGACGCGGACATGGATATTGCCGTGTCGACCGTTTTGAACGGGGCGTTCTTCTCGACCGGTCAACGCTGCACGGCGTCGAGCCGGATCGTGGTGCAGGCGGGCATTCATGATGCTTTTGTCACGCGTCTTGCCGCCGAAGCGCAGGGGTTGAAGATCGGCAACCCGCTCGATTCCTCGGTGCAGATGGGGCCGGTGGTGTCGGAGAAACAGCTGTTCAACAACCTCAGCTATGTGGACGTGGCCAAGCATGAAGGTGCCGAGGTGATTGGCGGGGAACGTCTAACACTGGAGACCGAAGGGTATTTCCAGGCACCTGCGATGTTCGTGAACGCGACCAACGAGATGCGCTCGAGCCGTGAAGAGATCTTTGGCCCCTGTGCCAGCATCATCAAGGTATCGGATTTCGATGAAGCGCTGGCGGTGGCAAATGACACCGAGTTCGGGCTGAGCTCGGGGATCTGTACCTCGAACCTCAAGTTCGCGCGTGAATTCAAGCGTCGCAGCGAGGCGGGCATGGTGATGGTGAACCTGCCGACGGCGGGGGTTGATTACCACGTGCCCTTTGGCGGGCGCAAAGGATCGTCCTTTGGTTCGCGTGAGCAGGGGCGCTATGCGGCGGAGTTCTATACCGCTGTGAAAACCGCCTACAGCTTTGCGGGGTGAGGTGATGGACTTCCAGTCGGTCGGGGTGATCGGAGCCGGGCAGATGGGCAACGGGATTGCCCATGTCTGTGCGATGGCAGGGTATGATGTGGTTCTCAACGACATCTCGCCCGAAGCCCTGACCGGGGCTGTGCAGCGGATCGAGAAGAATACTGCGCGGCAGGTTTCGAAGGGGCAGATTTCGGAGGAAAGTCGCGCTCTGGCATTGCAGCGGATCAGGACCACGACCGACCTTGGGTCGGTCGGCGGGTGCGACCTCGTGATCGAGGCGGCAACCGAGCGGGAAGTGGTAAAGGACCAGATTTTCGCGGGGTTGCAGGCGTCATTGGCACCGCAGACGGTGCTGACCACAAATACATCGTCGATTTCGATCACCCGGCTGGCGGCCAAGACGGACCGGCCGGAGCGGTTCATGGGGTTTCATTTCATGAACCCGGTGCCGATGATGAAGCTGGTGGAGTTGATCCGGGGCATCGCGACGTCGGAAGAGACGTATCAGGCGATGCTGACCGTGGTGGGCCGGCTTGGTAAAACCGCGGCAAGTGCCGAGGATTACCCGGCTTTCATCGTGAACCGTGTGCTGATCCCGATGATCAACGAGGCCTGCTATGCCTTGTACGAGGGTGTCGGCAACGTCCAGAGCATCGATGCGGCGTTGAAGCTGGGCGCGAACCATCCGATGGGGCCGCTTGAGCTGGGTGATTTCATCGGTCTGGATACTTGCCTGGCGATCATGAACGTGCTGCATGACGGATTGGCAGACACCAAGTATCGCCCTTGCCCGTTGCTTGTGAAATACGTTGAAGCCGGATGGCTTGGGCGTAAAACCAAGCGCGGTTTCTATGACTATCGTGGTGAGGTTCCGGTTCCGACCCGCTGAGGCAGCGGGCCGGAATTTGCGTGATCAGGCGTTGATGTCCTGCGGCAGCAGGTCCTGCGGCATATTCTGGTAGCAGACAGGGCGTAGGAAGCGGCGGATCGAGAGGGTGCCCACGGAGGTGGCCCCGAAGTTTGTCGACGCCGGGTAGGGGCCGCCGTGCACCATGGTCTCGCTGACCTCGACGCCGGTTGGGAAGCCATTGGCCAGAATACGGCCCGCCTTGCGTTCGAGGATGGGCAGGAGTGTTGCGGCGGATTGAACGTCGTCTGCCTCGATGTGAAGGGTGCAGGTGAGCTGGCCTTCGAGGTTCTCGGCAAGTTCGCGCATCTCAGGGAACGAATTTGCGATTACAATCAGGCCAAGAGGGCCGAAGACCTCGTCCGCAAGATGCGGGTTCTGTAGCCAGTTTTCCGCCGTTGTGCGGAAGAGATTGGGGCTCGCGCTGCGTTGGCCGCTTTGGTTTGTGAAGACCTCGTGAACGCCCTGCGTTGCCGCCATCTGAGCCTGACCACTTTGGTAGGCGGAGGCGATACCGTCGGTGAGCATGGTTTGAGGTGGAACTTCAACCAAGGCAGCGCGGGCGGTTTTTACAAATGCTTCTGCCTCGGGGCCTTCAGTCAGAACGAGAATGCCGGGGTTGGTGCAGAATTGGCCAGCACCCATGGTCAGAGAGGCAGCCCATCCCCTGGCAATGTCCTCACCGCGGGTTTCGAGGGCGGAGGGGAAAACGAACATGGGGTTCACCGAGCCGAGTTCACCGAAGAACGGGATCGGTTCCGGGCGGGCGGCGCAGAGATCGAACAGGGCGCGCCCCCCGGCCAGCGAGCCGGTAAACCCGACCGCCTTGATGAGCGGGTGCTGCACCAGCGCGGCACCGGCGGCGCGGTCGTTTCCCTGGATCAGGCTGAAGACGCCGGGGTGGATGTTGCAGGACTGGATTGCGGCATGGATGGCATCGGCGATGATTTCGCCGGTGCCGGGGTGGGCGTCGTGCCCTTTGACGACAACGGGACATCCTGCGGCGAGGGCGGCGGCGGTGTCGCCACCGGCGGTGGAAAAGGCGAGTGGGAAGTTGGAGGCACCGAAGACGGCGACGGGGCCGGTCGGGCGCTGGATCATGTGCAGATCGGGACGTGGCTGGGGCGTGCGATCCGGCAGGGCGGGATCGTGGCGGCGATCAAGGTAGTCGCCCTTGCGGATGTGATCTGCAAACAGGCGCAACTGGCCGGTGGTGCGGCCGCGTTCGCCCTCAAGGCGGGCTTCGGGCAGGCCGGTTTCCTGTGTGCCGATCAAGGTGATCGCTTTGGCGCGGGCTTCGATTTCGTCCGCGATGGCATCAAGGAGGGCGGCGCGCTCAGAGCGGGAGGAATATCCGAAGCTCCAGAATGCCTCTTCCGCAGCGCGGGCGGCGGCGTCGACGTCCGAAGCACGTCCTAAGGCGAAGTCATATTCAGGGCCAAAGGCGGGTTGGGATGAAAAGGTGGTGTCGCCTGCAATCCAGTTGCCAGCGATCAGGTGTTTTCCGTGTGGGGTAAAGGTCATCGGGTCCTCGGGAGAATCATTTATGGATAATGTATCCAAAATCCCGATGCGCGCAAGGAGTCGCGAAAACGCTGCCGTCAGTCTTCGTCGGCAGCCCGTTTTGCGGCGACCATTTCCAGAAGCTGGTCCTTGGTGCGGCGGATGTGGTTGTCGAGAAGGGCGCAGGCTTCGTCGATCTTGCCGGCCTGAGCGAGGGTGAGCAGGCTGCGGTGTTCTTCCTTGGCCGGGTCCCGCTGCTTCATCACGCTCAGGTGCATACGGACATAGCGATCAGACTGAAGGTTGATGCGATGCAGCAGATCGTTTGTCAGACGCCGTCCGGCAGCGGCATAGAGATTTGAGTGATAGTCGTAGTTCAGCGCGCCCCATTTGCTCACGTCGTCGGCGTCGTAGGAGGCTTCCATCTCATCAAGGATCTTGTCGCAGCGCGCAAAGTTGGTGGAGGTCATCAAGGGGATGGCGCGGCGGAACAGATCGACTTCGAGCATGATGCGCAGGTCGAAGATCTCGCCGATTTCCTCGAGCGAGTGCTTGGTAACCTGCGCGCCCCGGTTGTTGGTCAGCTGCACCAAACCTTCGGCATCCAGACGCTTGAGGGCTTCGCGGATCGGCATGCGCGAGACTTCGTATTCTTCGGCAAGCGCTTCCTGGCGGATGGTTTCGCCCTCGGCGAGTTCGTTGCTCAGGATTCGTTCACGCAGGTCATTCGCGATGACATCGGGAAGGCTTTGTCTTGAAATTGCACGTTTGCCCGCCATGAGCCCGTCTCCGCTCTTTGCCTGAATTTTGGATACGAAGTGTCCTTTGAGTTTGATTAATAAATCAAAAGGCGAGCGGAGATGAAAGCCCAAGACGTCAAAATAGCCTCATGGGATGTTGTATCCATCGACTTGCCTGCCTGGATCAGGCACCCCAGGTGTCACTCAGGCGGTAGCCGCCGGGCCAGGGATCGTCGGGGTCGAGCATGTGTTGATGGATGCCGGTGATCCATCCTCGGCCAGAGATTTCGGGCACGATGGCGGGGCGGTCTCCGACATTGGTCGTGTCGACGATGCGCCCTGAAAACTGTGATCCGATGATCGAGATGGCATCAAACGTCTGGCCGGGGTGCATTTCTCCCTTGGCGGCCATCAGGGCCATGCGCGCGGACACGGCGGTGCCGGTGGGGGAGCGGTCGACCTTGCCCGGTTGAATGGCGACGGCGGATTTGCCGGTCAGGCCGGTTTCGGTTTCGGTGAGCGGGCCACAGAAGGCGCAAAATGAGATGTGATCCCAATCCGGATTTTGCGGATGGGAGAACCCCAGTTGTTCGTTGGCGGCATTGGTGATGGCGACGCCGGTGCGGGCGATGTCCTTGGCCTCGCCTTCGGTGATGTCGAACCCCAGCGCGGTGGCATCCACGACAACGAAGCTGTCTCCGCCGTAGGCCGTGTCGACGGTGAGGGTGCCAAGGCCTTCGACTTCGAGAGGCACCGCGATCTTGTCGGCGAAGCTCGGGACGTTCTGAACGAAGATACGCTCGGCCTTGCCATTGCGGCACTCGGCGCGGACACGGACAAGGCCGCCCGGCGCTTCGAGGGTAAGGTGGGTGATCGGTTCCTGCATCGGGAGGATGCCGCCATCCAGAATCACGGTCGAGACGCAGATAGAGTTGGAGCCTGACATCGGGGGGGTGTCTTCGGGTTCCATGATGATCCACGCGGCATCGGCCTCGGGGTGTTTGGGCGGGACCAAGAGGTTCACATGGCGGAAGACGCCGCCGCGGGGTTCGTTCAGGACGAAATTTCGCAGCGTCTGATCTTCGGCGATGAAGCTGCGCTGATCCCAGAGGGTTTCACCGGGGGGAGGGGCTACCCCGCCCACGATGACGTCGCCAACTTCGCCTTCGGCATGGGCCGAGATCACGTGGATGGTTTTAGTGCTGCGCATGGGAGCTCCTGAAGGTTGCTGCCGTCTATGGCCTATTGGACGGTGGAAGAGGGCGTTCGGCTGGCTTGTTCACGACATGGGATTGCAAGAGACGACTTGGTCAGAAGCGATCCGGGGCGAAGGCGGAAAGGTCGAGTTGCGGGGATTGATGGGTGACAAGGTCGGCGACAAGTTCTGCTGTGCCGGCGGATTGGGTCAGGCCAAGGTGGCCGTGACCAAAGGCGTAGAGGACATTTTGGGACTTGGGGGAAGGGCCGATGACCGGAAGGCTGTCGGGGAGAGAGGGGCGGAAACCCATCCATTGGGTGCCACCACTGGTGTTAAGGCCGGGCAGGAACTCTGTGGCCTTGCGTAACAGGATGTCGGCGCGCTTGTAGTTGGGCGGCAGGTTCAGACCGCCAAGCTCTACGGCGCCGCCAATGCGCACGCCGCCGCCGATCTTGCTCGCGACAAAGCCGTGGCTTGAGAACGTCAGGTGTGTGCGCAGGTCAAAGGCGCCAGGGGGCAGGGTGGTGTTGTAGCCGCGTTCGGTTTCCAGCGGGATTTTGTCACCCAGTGTGCGGGCAAGGTGGTGCGACCATGCCCCCGCACAGATGATCGCCTTCGAGGCGTTGATCGGGCCATCGTTGGTGTCGAGGCGAACGCCATTGGCGTCAGAGTGGAGGGCCGTGATGTTTACGGTTTCGATCTTGCCGCCGCGTGCGCGGAAGGTCTGCGCGAGATGCTCGGTCCAGGCTTTCGGATCGGTGGTGTTCATCCACGACAGGGTGAAGGCCGCATGGGTGAAACGCGGATTGAGGCCGGGCTGGATCTCGGCAATGGCTTCGGCGGAGTCGAGTGTGTCTATTGCGATCCCGTGATCGCGGCGGGCCTGAATGCCCGCTTGGTTGGCGGCGAATTCGCGGGGCCCTTCGTAGAGTTGCAACTGGCCTTCGCGTTGCATCATGTGTTCACCGTCCGTTGCAGTGATCTGGCGCTGCAAGGCGGATTTGCTGTGATCCATGAGTGCGGTCTGGGCCGTCATCGAGGTGGCGTAGCGGTCGGGCCAGCTGGCGCGCCAGAAGCGCAGCATCCAGGGGGCGATTTTCAGGGCGTAGGATGGCGGGATCGAAAGCGGGCCGAGCGGATCAAGCAGCCACTTGGGGGCCTTACGCATGATGCCGGGGGTGGCGAGGGGGATGATCTCGGTAAAGGCAAAAGCGCCGGCGTTGCCCTGAGAGGCCTCGGCAGCGACACCGCCGCGATCGAGGACGCGAACAGAGAGCCCGCGCGTTTGCAGGGCAAGCGCGGTGCTGATGCCAACGATCCCGGCACCGACGACGATGATTTCTTGTGACATGTTTGGCCTTTGTTGATCCGGCGAACTGCCGGGCACATTCCGCGAGAAAGGACCGCCCGGCAAGAGGTTATAGTGCGATGCCATCCCTGAAGGGGTCGGCCGCGTCGAACATGAGGTGGGTGTTGGCCGTCACGAAGGCCTGACCGGTGATCGTGGGAAGGACACCACCGTTTGGTCCGGGTTGGTAGGAAAGGTGGTAGGGGCTTCCAATCACGCTTTGCTGAATGATCTCCTGACCCGGTGCGAGGGTGCCCCGTGCGGCGAGGCTGGCAAGGCGGGCGGAACTTCCGGTGCCGCAGGGCGAACGGTCATAGGTGTCATCGGGACACAGGACGAAGTTGCGGCTGTGGACGCCGGGGGTGTTTGGGGGCTCTTGAAACACGACGTGATCAATGGGTTCGCCGGCCTCGCCCCCCAGCCCAGCCGCATTGGCCGCATTGCGGATGGCGATGCCGGCGTCCGTGAGTGTGCGTATGTTGGCCGGTGTCACGGGGATCGGGCTTGGGTCGATGATGTAGAACCAGTTGCCGCCGTAGGCGATGTCGCCGGTGATGGTTCCCAGCCTCTCAACTCTGACTTGGGCGTCTGCCTGTACGAGGCGGCTTTCGACATTGCGCACGGTGACCGTGTTGGCGTCGGACAGCGTGACTTCGACGATACCGGCGGGGGTTTCGAACTTGTGGGTGCCGATGTCGATGCGGCCGAGGTGGGCGAGGGTGACGGCAAGGCCGATGGTGCCGTGGCCGCACATGCCCAGAACGGCCCCGGCGTCGAAGTAGATCACGCCGGTTGCGCAGGACGGATCGGTTGGCGGCACAAGAAGCGCGCCAACCATCGCGGGTTGGCCGCGGGGTTCCCGCATGACCGACAGGTAGAAATCTGCGTGGTCACTGGCCAGCCGTCGCGCGCGTTCGGCCAGCGGCCCCGACCCGAGGTCGGGACCACCGTCAAGGATCACCCGCGTGGGTTCTCCGCCGGTGTGACTGTCGATCACATGCATTCGCTGATGATCCCGCCTTGCGCCGACCAATCGGCAAACCATGCGCGGAACTGGGCGTATTGCTGTTCGCAATAGTTGCGCTGGGCGTCGGAGAGGATGTCCGTCTCGACAAAGTGGAGCCGGTATTCTTCTTCGCCGTTCAGCACGAGAAGGTGCTTGTAGTAGAGAACGAGGTCGGTGCCTTCGTCGAAACTTGCCAACACGGCAAAGGCTTCGTCCAGTTCGCGTGCGCGCAGGCGGGCTTCGGCGTGACCTTCGGCGGCCTTTTGCGACAGCGCGGCGAGCAGCAGGGCCTCTTTCGGCAGGGCCGTGCCGATACCGGTGATCGAGCCGGTGGCACCGCAGTTGACAAAGCCGTGGTAGACCTCGGTATCGACGCCGACCATCAGCGTGACCTGATCGTCGCGCGAGGTGATGTGTTCGGCTGCATAGCGCAGGTCTTCCTCGCCGCCGAATTCCTTGAAGCCAACAAGGTTCGGGTGTTCTTTCCGCAGTGCGAAGAACAGGTCGGCGCGGGTGGCAAAGCCGTAGACGGGGCTGTTGTAGATGATGGCCGGAACGTCGGGTGCTGCGGAGAGAATGGCCTTGAAGTGGTTTCTCTGCGCGGCGATCGACTGACCACGCGACAGGACGCGGGGGATGACCATCAGGCCGGCCGCGCCAACCTTTTGGGCATGGGCGGCGTGGGCAACGGCAGAGGCGGAATTGATGGCGCCGGTGCCGACAACGACGGGAAGGCCTGCGGCGACAAGGCGTTCGACACCTTCCATGCGCTGGGCGTCTGAGAGCAAGGGCCAGTCGCCCATCGAGCCGCAGTAGACAACGGCGGACATGCCGGCCTCGATCATCTCGTGGCCTTTCCGGACGAGTGCGTCATAGTCCGGGGTACGGTCTTCTTTGCAGGGGGTCATCAGGGCCGGCATGGTGCCGGTGAAGATATTCTGTGACATTGGGGTCTCTTTATTGACTTGGAAACGGGAGGGCCGGGCGCGGGTCAGCGCACGTTGGCCAGAAACTTTCGGGTGTGTTCGGATTGGGCGTTGCCGAAGATCTGTTCAGGCGGTCCGATTTCTTCCATGACGCCTTGATGGAAAAAGGCGACCCTGTCGCTCACGTCGCGGGCAAAGCCCATTTCGTGGGTGACGCAGATCATGGTCATGCCTTCCTCGGCGAGCATGCGCATGGTTTCCAGCACCTCGCCCACGAGCTCGGGATCAAGCGCCGAGGTGGCTTCGTCGAACAGCATGTACTCGGGCTCCATCGCCAGCGCGCGGGCGATGGCAAGGCGTTGTTGCTGGCCGCCGGACAGGGCGCCGGGGTAGGCATCGAGTTTTTCGCCAAGGCCCACGTGTGACAGCTGTTGGGCCGCGATGTCGCGGGCGTCGGCCTTGGATTTGCCTTTGACGATGCGCGGGGCGAGGGCGACGTTTTCCAGCGCGGTCAGATGCGGGAAGCTGTTCCACTGCTGGAACACCATGCCGAGTTTCTGACGAAGTTTGTTGATGTCCGTGCCCTTGGCGTGAACGTCGGTTTCATCGACGACGACCTTGCCGTCCTGGATCGGTTCAAGCCCGTTGATGCAGTAGAGCAGGGTGGATTTGCCGGAGCCAGATGCGCCGATGACCGAGAGAACTTCGCCTTTCTGGACGTCGAGGTTGATGCCTTTCAGCACATGCAGCGTGCCGAAGTATTTGTGCAGGTCACGAATTTCGATCATTGAGCCCACCTTTTTTCAAGTGCCGCGGCATAGCGCGAAATCGGATAGGACAGCGCGAAGTAGAACGCGCCGGCGAGTGTGAGGATGAGGAAGGGTTCCTGGGTGCGGGTGATGAGGATCTGGCTTGCCTTGAGGAGTTCGACGTAGCCAAGCACGGAAACCAGCGCGCTGTCTTTCATCACGCCGAGCGCGACGCCCACCCAGGCTGGGAAGACGGCGCGGCCACCAATGGGGAGCACGACGTGACGCAGATCCTGCCAATAGGTCATGCCGAGGCTGCGGGCGGCGCGGCGCATAGGAGTGCCGACGGCTTCGATACCGCCGCGTGCCACGTTGGCGACAAGGGACGCGGTGTATATCGTGAGGATGACAACGCCGGAGGCGAAGGGATCGAGGTTCAGTCCGATGATCGGTGCGAAGTTATAGAACAGCACCAACTGGATGATCAGCGGGACAGATCGGAAGATATCCAGGATCGGGGCGACGGTCAGGGTTGCGGCGAGTTTGCCTTCGTAGAGTATCCAGCCGAAGATCGCGCCGATAACCGTGCCGATGGAGATGGACAGCAGGGAAATCCACATCGTGCGCAGGGCTGCTTCGCCAAGGAACCACAGGTCGTTGATGTTGAAGCCGCTGAAGAAGGTAACAGTGGGTTGCATGGAAATCTCCTCAGTAGCGGAACAGCCGGATCGCCAGGAGGCGCGAGGCTGCGAGGATGATTTTGACGATCACGTAGTAGATCACGGCGGTGATGGCGAAATACTCGAAGATGCGGAAGGTGCGGCTGGCGAAGAACTGGGTCTCGCCGCTGAGTTCGCGGAAGCCGACAAGCATGCCGAGCGATGACATCAGGACCGCCCAGACCATCTGGTTGGTGATCGGGTGATAGACGATACGAAAGACCTGCGGGATGACAACGCGGGTGTAGGCCTGCCATGCGGTCATGCCAAGCGACCGCGATGCGCGCAGCTGGGTGTCTGGTAGAGCCTGGAAGCCGCCCCGGAAGTTCTCGGCAAGGTAGCCGGCGCAGTTGAAGCTGAGGCCGGTGAGGACGATGAGATAGGGCGACAGGTGCAGGCCGAAGGCACCGAGGCCGAAGCCGAAGAAGAAGAGCTGGAACAGCGCGGGGGTATTGCGGGCCACCTCGACCCAAGTGGAGGCCAGCCAGTAGAGCGGCCCCTTTAGGTGGAGCCGGATCAGCGCAAGGCAGAGGCCGATCACAATGCCGATGATCATCGCCAGAACGGCCACCTGAAGCGTCAGGAAGGCGGCGTCTATCAGGTCCGGCAGGCTTTTCATCACCGGGCGCCAGTGAAAGTTGTAGTCGAACATGGGAAATCCTTCCGACCATCGCCTGACAGGCAGGCGATGGCGGGTTTGGGAACGTTGGGATCAGTACATCACGCCGGGAATGCGCAGTTCCGGTGCGTTGCCACCCACGTATTTGCCCCAAAGCTCTGCATAGCGGCCCGAGCGTACCTGATGGGTCACGAAGAGGTTGAGGTAGTTGATCCATGTGACGTCTTCGCGCTTGCCAACAACCGAGGTGTAATCGGTGGTCCAGGGCATGCGGGGGCCGGCGAGGACGGAGTCATATTGCTGGGTGATCGGCAGAACGGCGGTGTTGGTGGTGATGCCGATGTCGGCCTTGCCCTGCGCGACGGCGAGGAAGACTTCGTTCTCGGACTGGTAGCCCTGATAGTTGCCTTCTTCGCCCCACTCGGCAGCGATCTTCAGCCATTCCTGCTCGGGCACGGTGCCGATGGCGGCGGCGACGCGTTTGCCGCGGATGTCCTCGAAGCTCTGGATGCCGCTGTCTTTGTTGACGACGCCCTGAGCGTAGTAAATCGCGTAGGGGATGGTGAAGCCGACGGTGCGGGCGCGGGCAAGGCTGTCGGAGGTTGCGCCGAAGACCGCGTCGGCGCGGCCGGTGACGATCACGGGAAGGCGTTCGGCCCAGGTGACCGGCAGGATTTCGGCTTCGACTTCGAGAGCGGCGGCGAGGTCGTTGCAATAGTCGACGTCAAAGCCGGCGGGCGCGTTGTTGGCATCGCGGTATCCGATTGGTGGGAAATCGAGCACCACGCCACAGCGCAGGGTGCCGCGATCCACGACATCATCCAGCGTGTCGGCAATAACGGGGGCGGTTGTGCTGGCCAGCAGAACGGCAGCGGCAATCATTTTCTTGATCATTTTTGGGGTTCCTCTCAGTTGGATGAATTATGGGATAAAGGATTTTGGATACAAAATCCATAATGAGAAAAATTTTGCCAAATTTTGCTCTGAAATGCGGCTCAGGGGTTAGGTAAGGTTTTGAAAGGGATGGAGAAAGTGGCAGGTGCCGCGCATTTGCAGGCGCGGGTCGTGGCGGGCGGGTTTGGACGCGCCGCGCGAAAACTATGGACGGAGAAGGGGGCGAACGTCGATGTGATTCGCGATGCGACCCCCGGAGGGTTTCCGGAGGTCGCTGGCTTATGCCGGGGTCAGACGCACTCGCGGTCCGCGATGTCGAGCGTGCGGTCGAGGATTTCCAGACCGGTCATCAGGTCCTCTTCGGAGATGTTGAGCGGCGGCGTCAGACGGATCACGTTCGAGAAGAACGACAGGTAGAGGCCGTTGTTCATGGCAAAGCCCATCATCTCGGTCATTGGCTTGGCATCGTCCCCCTTGGCCGCGAAGGGCACAAGCGGTTCCTTGGTTTCACGGTTCTTGACCAGTTCGATGCCGTTGAACATGCCCTTGCCGCGAATATCGCCAATCGAGGGGTGCTTCTCGGCAAGCTTATGCAGTCCGGCGCGCAGCTTTTCGCCCATGGCGGTTGCATGGGTGAGGGTGTCTTCCTCCTGCATGGCGCGGATCGCGGCGACACCGGAAGCACAGGCCAGCGGGTGACCGGCATAGGTGAGGCCGCCGGGAAGGGGATAGTCCCGCAGCCAGTCGTGCAGTTCGGTGCTGACTGACATGGTGCCGAGGGGTACGTAGCCCGAGTTGATGCCCTTGGCCGAGGTGATGATGTCGGGCTGAACGCCCCAGTGATCGACGGCAAACCATTTGCCGGTTCTGCCAAAGCCAGCCATGACCTCGTCCGCGATCAGGAGGATGCCGTATTTCTCGCAGGTGGCCTTGATCGACTGGAGATAGCCGTCGGGCGGCACGAGGATGCCGTTGGTGCCGACGATGGGTTCGAGGATCACGGCTGCCACGGTGTTGGGGTTTTCGTACATCAAGAGTTCTTCGAGATGCGGGCCACCTTGGGCCACCGGGCAGTTTGCCGGATCGGTATGGCCGGTCGGCAGGCGGTAGAGGTAAGGATCAAGCATCCGCACGATACCGGGCATGTCGGCGCGGGTCAGGTGGTGGCGCGGATCGCCTGTGAGCGAGAGGGTGCCGCCGGTTGCGCCATGATACGAGCGGTAGCGGGCGACAATCTTGGTGCGGCCGGTGTAGTGACGGGCCAGCCGTATTGCGGTTTCATTCGCGGCCGAGCCACCCGTGGTAAAGAAGGTCGACGAGATATTGGCCGGCGTGATGTCATTCATCAGCGCGGCCAGTTCCGAGCGCACGTCTGATCCCATCGCCGGGCCGATGTAGCAGAGCTTGTCCGCCTGATCCTTGATGGCCTGCACGATCTTGGGGTGCTGGTGGCCAAGGTTGGCGTTCACCAGCTGCGATTGGAAGTCGAGGTAGCGTTTGCCATCGCTGTCCCAGAACCACGACCCGCTGGCGCCGGTGATGACTCGGGGTTTGCCGCCCTGTTTCGACCAGCTTTGCAGATAGTGATTGGCGTGCATGTCCTGCACCCATTCTGGGTCATGTGACGGGTAGGCGTTGGAAAGATCGTCCATTGGTTTGGTCCGTTTGTTGGAGCGGTCGTTAGTCGAGTATGGCCGTGGCCTGGCCCAGGGCGTCAACATCCGGCGTGACACCAAGGCCCGGGCCTTCGGGTGGGGTGATGCGGCCATCCTTGCGGGTGGGCGCGTTGGGATCGAGGCGCGGGCCGACATAGTGGGACAGGTCGCAGGTGTTCATGATGCCGCGTGCGGGTGTGGAGGCGGCGAGGTGCAACAGGGCGGCCGTGGTGACGTCGCTGCCCCAGGTGTCTTCGATGCACATCTGGGTGCCAAGGGTCAGGCACAGATCACGAATGCGGCGCATGTTCGAAAGACCGCCCATCTTGGACAGTTTCAGGGCGGCGGCGTCCATGCAGCCGGCCTGATGTCCGGCGATCACAGACGCGATGTCATGCGCGCTTTCGTCCAGCTTCATCGGCAGGCCGGTGGCGGCGCGGACATGGGCGCATTCCTCGATGGTGGCGCAGGGCTGTTCGAGCATGATGTCGAGATGGGCAACGGCGCGACCCACGCGGGTGGCGGTCAGGGCATCGGCGCCGCAGTTCCAGTCACCGTAGACCAGAGGGCCGTCACCCACGGCTTCACGGACCTGCGTCAGGCGTGCGACATCGGCCTGCCAGTTGCTGTCGGCCCCCAGTTTGACCTGAAACTGGCGCATCCCGAGATCAAAGGCGTCGCGCGCCATGCGGGCCATTTCCTGCGGCTCAACGCAGGTGATCGAGTGGTAGAGCGGCATGTCCTTGACCGCGCGTCCACCAAGCAGCGCGTAAAGCGGCAGGTTGGCGGCCTGGGCTGTAAGATCCCAGAGGGCGGTGTCGATCGCGGACTTGGCGTAGTCATGGCCGATGAGGTGTTTGTTCAGCCGTTCCATGAGGGCTTCGGGGCCAATCGGATCGGCGCCGATCAGTGCGGGTGTCATTTCCTCGAGTGCCGGGATGACACCCTTGGCGTAGGCGGGAAGATAGTGGGGGATCGGGCAGACCTCGCCCCAGCCGGAAAGGCCGGTATCGGTGTCAAGGCGAAGGACAACGGAAAGGGTGGTGTCGCAGGTTTTGCCCTCGGCCATGTAGTAGGTTTCATGGCTTGTCAGGGGAACTTCCCAAGCGGTGATGCGGGTGATTTTCAAGGGCGGCCTCCCGGTTGTTTATGTGTGTTTCTTGCCATCAGGCGCGGGTTTCATAGGTGGCGACGGGTGCGCCAAGGATGTCGAGATCGGGGCTGACGCCGAGGCCGGGCAGGCTGGGCGGTGTGGCAGAGCCGTTGGTGTTGCGTGCGCCTTGGTTTGGAACAGGGTCGACCGAGAGGTGGTAGTGGCAGAGCCAGCTTGCCAAACGGTTGGCATCCGGGGTCGAGGCGGCGAGGTGGATGGCTGCGGTGTCGGCAAGGGCCGAGCCGCCCAGATCCTCGATGTGCATCTGCCAGCCGACGGAGACGCCGAAATCGCGGATCTGGCGGGCCTTGGTCAGGCCGCCGACACGGTTGGGTTTGACCTTTACGCCTTCGCAGGCCCCCCGTTTCCACGCGTCGAGGTGATCAGAGAAGTTGTGCATACATTCGTCGAGCATGATCGGATTGGAGACCCGGGCCGCCACATGGGCGCATTGGTCGAGGGTCTCGCAGGGTTGTTCGACCCAGTCGCGTGCCTTGGTGCTGTTCAGCACTTCGATGGCGACGGCGGGTTGCCATGCGCGGTTCACGTCGAAGGTAACCTTGTGCCCCTTGGGCAGGCCCGTCGAGATGGCTTCGATGCGGTCGATGTCCATCCCGATGTCGGTGCCGCCGACCTTGGCGGAATGCACGGTATAACCCTTGGCCGCGGCCTTTTCGATCAGGGCGAGCATGTCTTCCGGTGTGCCGGTCGAGATCGAGGAGTTGACGAGAACGGGGGTCGCCTCGCTTCCGCCCATCAGTTGCCAGAGGGGAAGGCCTGCGGACTGGCCGAGGATGTCCCAGCAGGCCATGTCGATGGGGGACTTTACATAGGGGTGGCCGGGCAGCTGAATGTCCATCAGTCGGTTGATGTGGTCAAGGCTGCGGGGGTCTTCTCCGATCAGGAAGGGCGCGAGCGTTTGAACGCCGGCGCGGATACCCGGGCCGTGGGCGGGCAGGTAGGTATGACCCCACGGGCAGCCCTCGCCCCAGCCGGTGATCCCGGCGTCGGTGTCGATACGGATGAACGTGCTGTCGAGCGTTTCGAATTTCAGCCGACCTCCCGAAAGCCAATAAGGCTCGGTCAGGGGCATGTCGAGTTGGTAGACCGTGATGCGGGTGATCTTCATCTGCGTACCGATTGGAAAGAGGAGAGCGGGGGCCGTGGCCCCCACCTGTTTGGTTTATTCCGCTGCTTGCAGCACTGCGTCGGTGCGCGGGCGTTCGGATTTCGGGTCGTAGGCCGCTTCACCAAGGATGCGCCCCTTGCGGGGTTCGCCTGCGACGATGACCTCGACGTCGGTGCCGGGTGTCGCTGCCTGCGGCTTCACATAGGCAAAGGCGAGGATCTTGCCGACGGTGTGACCGTAGGCCACCGAGGCGGTTGCGCCGACCACTTCGCCGTCTATACGGATGGCTTCACCACCGTGGCCGTCTTCGATGCCGTCTGGATCGATTTCTAGGTAGGCGCAGATCCAGGGCAGTTCGCTGCTGTCCGCGCTGGCGCGGGTGGCTTCGACGCCGAGGTAATCCTTGTCGAGTTTGACGAAACGCATGACGTTGGCTTCGGGCAGGGTGACTTCGTTGGTGAGTTCGCCTGCACCGGGGAAGGCCTTTTCCATGCGCAGGGAGTTCATGGCGAAGGAGCCGTAGTTCTCGATCCCGTGCGGTTCGCCGGCGGCCCAGAGCGCGGTGTAGACATCGACGCAGGCTTCATCCGGCATGTGCAGTTCCCAACCGAGTTCACCAGCATAGGACATGCGGAAGGCCCAGACCTTGTGACCGGCGACCGTGATTTCCTGTGCCGAGAGCCAGCGGAAGCCGGCGTTGGACAGGTCGGCATCGGTGCATTGGGCCAGCACCTCGCGGGATTTCGGCCCGTTCAGGGACAAAGCCGACCAATCTTCGGAGAGCGTGGTGACGGAGACGGTCTCTCCCGCGAGGTTCTGGTTCAGGTGATCCACAAGGCGTTGCTCGAAGAAGGCCGCGCATACGAGGTAGTAGCGGTCTTCTGCCATGCGCACGATGGTGGTTTCCAGCTCGATACGACCGCGGCGATTCAGCATGTGGGTCAGCGTGATTGAGCCGTCTTTTTGCGGCATCTTGTTGGCCGTCAGGCGATCCAGATAGGCATGTGCATCCGGGCCGGAGACTTCGACCTTGGTGAAGGCGGTCACATCCATGATGCCAACACCTTCGCGCACGGCCTTGCACTCGTGGGCGACCATGTCGAACACTTCGTTGCGGCGGAACGAGTAGTGATCCTGCTGTGCAACGCCGTTGCGGGCGAACCAGCGGGGGCGTTCGTGGCCAAAGACCTCTTCGTAGACCGCGCCCTTGTCCTTGAGGATTTCATAGAGCGGGGAGGGTTTGATCGGGCGGCCAGCGAGACGGTTGAAGTGCGGGAAGGGGATTTCGTGACGCAGCTTGTAGTCTTCGTGGGCCTTGATCACCTGCCAGTCTTTCTTGGCGTAGTCACCGAAGCGGCGCGGATCGTAATCGCGCATGTTGATATCGGCCGAGCCGTGCACCATCCATTTCGCCAGTTCGCGCGTCAGGCCGGGGCCCCAGCCGATGCCGATCTGGGTGCCGCAGCAGCACCAGTAGTTCTTGACGCCCGGCGCGGGGCCGACCATCGGGTTGCCATCCGGCGGGTGCGAGATCGCGCCATGGACTTCGCGGGTGATGCCCAGCTCAGCAAAGATCGGCATACGCTCGAGCGAGTTTTCGAGCCAGGGCATGACGCGGTCATAATCGGCTTCGAACAGCCAGTTTTCGTATTCCCACGGGCATTCATCGTGCCAGACCGAGTTCGAGTTCTCTTTCTCGTAGATGCCGATAAGGCCCTTTTTCTGCTCCATGCGGATATAGCCGGAGACCATCTTGTCGTCGCGGATGACCGGCAGTTCGGTGTCGAGGTCCTTGAATTCAGGCACGTCCTCGGTGACGAAATAGTGGTGGGTCATCGAGGTCATCGGCAGTTGCAGATCTGACCATTCCCCCATCTGGCGGGCATAGGTGCCGCCCGCGTTGACGACGTGTTCGCAGGTGATGGTGCCCTGTTCGGTTTCCACGACCCACTCGCCGGCATCGTTCTGAGTGATGTTGGTGGCGCGGCAGTGGCGGAAGATCTTTACACCCTTCTGGCGGGCGCCGGTGGCCATTGCCATCGTGACGTTTGACGGGTCCACGTGGCCATCGTCGGGGGTGTAGAGCGCGCCAAGCACGCCGTCGAGATTATAGTAGGGGTGCTTTTCGGCGATGAAGGCGGGGTCGACCAATTCGATGTTGAACCCCAGCGCACGGCCCACCGACAGGGTGTGGCGCAGCCAGTCCATTTCATCTTCGGTATAGGCCAGACGGAAAGAGCCACAGCCGTGCCATGTGACGGCCTGGCCGGTTTCCTCTTCGAGGGTCTTTGAATAGAGGCCGATGTTGTAATCAACCATCTTGCCGAGCCCGTAGGAGCTGGTCGAGTGGGTGATCTGGCCGGCAGCGTGCCAAGTGGAGCCACTTGTCAGTTCCGCCTTTTCCAAGAGCACGGTTTCCTCACCCCAGCCTTCATGGCCCAGGTGATAGGCCAGGCCGCAGCCCATGACGCCACCGCCGACGATGACGACTTTTGCGCGCGCTGGCAGTTCTTTTTTGGACATCGCAAATTTTCCTGTTCGAGAGTCGAAGATTTCTGTGGATTTGATATGCAAACACTTGTACCACGGTCAACAGAAAATGAAACAAATGATCGTACCAAGATAGCAAATGGGCCAAACAAGCGTATCAAATGCCGTGCTGGATCGCCTGTCGGAGGAGTTGGATGAGCTGACTCCCGAGGCACGCAAGGCTGCGCGCTATGTGCTTGAAAACCCAAGGGACGTTGGCTTTTTGACGGTGCGGGAGTTCGCTGATGCCGCGAACGTGAAACCAAATACGATCGTGCGGATGGCACGGCAGGTCGGTTTCGATGGCTATGACGACTTTCGCGAGCCGTTCCGCGAGGCGATTCGTGCTGGTACCGCCACTTTGCCGGATCGGGCGCGGTGGCTTCAGGACATCCAGAAGCGCGGCGGAATGGGACGTTTGTACGCTGACATGGCGACAAGCGCGTTGCGCAATGTCGAAGAAACCTTTGCGGCGGTCGATCAGGCAGAGATGAGTGCGGCGGCCAAGGCGGTTTGGGAGTCGCGGAATGTCTATACGCTTGGGGTTGGTGTGAACCACGCAAACGCCAGCAACTTTACCTATCTTGCCTCGACGGGCATGACCCAGTTCCACGCCATTCCGCGCCCCGGTTCGACCAGCGTCGACGACCTTGCCTGGGCGGATTCGCGCGACGTGCTGATTGCGATCACCAGCCGCCCCTATCGTAGCGAAGTGATTGCTGCGGCTGAAATGGCCAAGGAGCAGGGCGTGACGGTGATTGCCTTGTCTGATTCGCCAGCTTCTCCGATTGCCCGTATCGCGGACCACAGTTTTATCATCGCGATGGACACGCCACAGTTTTTCCCGTCGTCCGTCTCAACTCTGGCACTTCTCGAAACCCTTCTCAGCTTTGTCATCGCGTCTGCGTCTGACGAGGTCGTTGGGCGCGTCGAGAAGTTCCATGAACGTCGCCAGCAACTTGGTTTTTATCAGGAGGATCCCTCATGAATGCGCCTTTGACCCATTCTCTTGAAGCACGCTACTACACCGACCCCGCCATCTTTGAGGACGAGATGCAGGGCCTGTTGACGCGCACTTGGCAGTTTGCGCTGCACAGCTCGGATATTCCGAACGTTGGAGACTATTTCGCCTTTGAGGTAGCCGGCCAGAGCCTGTTCGCAATCCGCGGTCGTGATGAGGTGGTGCGTACCTTCTATAATGTCTGTCAGCACCGCGCGCATGAAATGGTTGCGGGCAAGGGTAACACGCGGGTCGTGGTCTGCCCCTATCACCAGTGGACCTATGAGCTTACCGGCGGCCTGCGCGCCGGGCCGAATATCAAGAGCGTGCCGGGGTTTGATCGTGAAAAGATCTGCCTGACCGAAGTGCGCACCGAGGATTTCCACGGCTTTATTTTCGTTAACCTCGACAATGATGCCGCGCCGATGGACGAGTGGTATCCGGGCGTGCGCGAGGAATTGGCCGAGTTCGTGCCGCATATCGCCGACCTGAAACCGCTGGAATGGGTGGAATGCCCCGAGAAATGCAACTGGAAGGTTTCGGTTGAGAACTATTCGGAGTGTTACCACTGCCCGACCAATCACCCGACCTTTGCTGAGGGTGTTATCAAGCCGGAAACCTATGACATCCAGCCTGCCGACGAGGGGTATGTCCTGCGCCACACGACCGAATGTCAAAGCCTCGACAAGATGACCTATCCCATCGACCTCGAAAGCAATGCGCGGGCGGGGGATTACCAGAGCTGGTTCCTGTGGCCGATGTTCTCGTTCCAGTGCTATCCGGGCAACGTTCTGAACACCTATCATTGGCGCGCGGAAGACGTGAGCAACTGCACGGTCTGGCGCGGCTGGTACACCGAGGGTGGTCACGAGAGTGACGTGATCCGCGGCCTTGCAGTGCAAGATCGCGAAACCACGGTGGAAGAAGACATCCGTCTGGTTGAATCGGTACAGCGTGGTCTGCGTTCGAAAGGCTATGTGCCCGGTCCGCTGGTTCTTGATCCCGGTTGTGGCGTGATGAGCGAGCATTCGATTGCCCGTCTTCAACAGTGGATGCGGGACGCCGTGGACGGCTGACCCGGAAGACGCCAGCGGGGAAAGGTGAAGGTCTCAACGGCAATTCGATTTGGTTATTGCAATTCGAATGGTTGAGACGTTCGCGCTTTCTGTTTGATCACCTGCAATGGCGGATGAAGCAAGGAGGAGCTTTGACATGTTGATGCCGGAGAAGTGGACAGCGGAGCAGAAGCTGTTTCCCTACCAGGTGGGGTTTACCTGTCCGCCGTTTGACTATGACGCGGCGCCAAGTGATTTCCTGCGGATGTGTCCGGATACCGTTGGGGTGCATGGCTGGATGTTGCACGTGCCGGACTATGCGCACGGGCTGGATCAGCGGAAACAGAACTTTGGCATGATGGACGATTTCGTGCACTGCATGGCGCGCAACGGCGCGGATGTGGCGGCGCAGGTGGGGTCGAACTGGGTGCATGCCAGCGGGCTTGGCGTGGAGGGCATCCGCCAGCATTGCCAGGATCTTTCGGACAAACATGGCGTGGCTTTCCACATGGCGGGCTACGCCATGGTCGAGGCGCTGCGCGAGATGAACGTTGAGAAGGTCGCGCTGAATGGGGCCTATCACTGGCCTGGCTGGTGGCAGGGTACCGTCGGATTTCTGAAGGAGGCCGGGTTTGACGTTCTGTGGGCCGGTAACTTCGTCGATCAGGGCTGGTTCGAGACGCAGGAAGACGTGAATGCGCTGCGTTGGATCTTTGATGGCGATCTGGCGACCAAGAGTTTCGATTTCGTTGCCGATAAGGCACCCGATGCCGATGCCTATCTTATCAACGGGATGTGCAATTTCCGGCGGGCCGACGGGGTGCCGCAGCGGCCGCTTCACCTGACCCGCGATCTTGAAGAGCGGTTGGGTAAGCCGGTTATCGGCCACGATACCGCGTTGTACTGGCGCATTTTCAAGACACTGGGGATTGCCCCCGTGACGCAGCAGGACCGTCTGCTGGAAAGCCTGAAATCCTAAGAGCCAAAAAGGCCGTTTCACAGGGAGTATGAACATGCACAAGATCGTTGCCCTTTGGGCGATCCCACGGTCGACCTCGACTGCTTTTGAATGGATGATGCGACAGCGTGGGGATCTTGATTGTCTGCACGAGCCGTTTGGTGAGGCCTGGTACCAGGGGGAAGAACCGCTTTGGCAGCGCTTCAAGCCGGGTGAAAAGACAACGCCGGGTCTAACGCTGGAAAGCGTGTGGGAGGATATCAAGGCGCGGGCCGAGAAGGGGCCGGTCTTTCTCAAGGACTTTCCACATTACATCAACCATATGTGGACGCCGGAGTTCCTGTCGCATTTCACCCATGCCTTCCTGATCCGCGATCCGGCGAAAACCATCAGTTCGATGTACAACAAGTGGCCGGATTTCGATGAGGGTGAAGTGGGGTTCCCAGAGCAGCGCGCGCTGTTTGATCTGCTGACGGCGCTGAACGGGGGCAACCCGCCGCCGGTTGTCGACAGTGATGACCTTCTCGAAAATCCGCACGACATGACCGCGGCCTTCTGCGAGTCGGTTGGCATTCCCTTCATCGAAGAGGCCCTGAGCTGGCAGGCAGGCGGCGATCCTTCGGCGCACAGCTGGTGGGACGGCGGTTCTTTCCATGCCAACCTTGCCCAATCGACCGGCCTGAAGCCGCAGGTGCGCAAATACGTTGAGGTGTCGGAGGCCCCGGAACGGGTGCAGCAGGTGCATCGCCGTATGAAGCCTCACTATGACCATCTCTATCAACACCGCATAACGCTCTGAGGAATATACTCGTGTCAGACATCAAACCTTATTGGCAGAACTACATCGACGGCGCCTGGGTCGATGGGGGTTCCGGCCGCATCAGTGTGACCAATCCTGCAACCGGCGGCCAAATAGCCGAACATGCGCTGGCGGATGCTGCCGACGTTGACCGTGCCGTCATGGCGGCGCGGCGTGTGCATCTGTCCGGCGTTTTGACCGACATGCGACCGGTTGAGCGGGGGCGTTTGGTTCAGGCAATGGGCAAGTACCTGCTGGACCATATCGACGAGATCGCGCCGGTTCTGACGCTCGAGCAGGGCAAGCCGCTTTGGGAAGCGCGGATGGAGGTTCAGGGAGCCGCGAGGTACTTTGAGTACTATGGCAATCAGGCGGAGACCGTGGAGGGGCGTTCGATCCCGCTTGGATCGGGGTATTTCGATTTCACGACCTACGAACCCTTTGGTGTTTCGGCGCAGATCATCCCCTGGAATTATCCCGTGGAAATGACGGCCCGTTCGCTTTCGGCAGCGCTGGCCACCGGGAACACGGTGGTGATCAAGAGCCCGGAGATGACGCCGCTGACCAATGCCTGGTTTGCACATGCCGCCGAGGCCGTTGGCCTGCCCACGGGTGCGGTCAACATCCTGTGCGGCTATGGTCACGAGGCCGGGGCAGCCTTGTCCTCGCATCCGCAAGTGAACCAGATCGTGTTTACCGGTTCGGTGCCGACCGGGATCGCCATTGCCACGGCTGCGGCGCGCAATGTCGTGCCCTGCGTTCTGGAACTGGGTGGCAAATCTGCGGCCATCGTGCACGACGATGCCGACCTTGCCGCCTTTGAGAATGATGTGCGCTGGGGTATCTGGTTCAACGCGGGCCAGGTGTGTTCCGCCATGAGCCGGGTGATCGTACACGAGAGCGTGCATGACGAACTTGTCGAGCGCTTGACCACGGTTGCAAACGGTCTGAGCGTCGGGGCGGGCATTGAGCGGCCCGAGTTCGGTGCCAACATGGGGGCAATGGTAAGCCACGGCCAGCGGGACCGCGCGGTCGGGATGGTGAATGACGCCATTTCGGCGGGTGCCCTTGCCGCCGCCGGTGGACATGCGCCCAATGACCCCGGGGCCTTTCTTGCGCCCACCGTGTTGTCGGGTGTCACCCCGGATATGACCATTGCCCAGGAAGAGGTATTCGGGCCGGTGCTTTCGGTGCTGAAGTTCCGCGATGACCACGAGGCGCTGGAGATCGCCAATGGCACACCCTATGGCCTTGTCGGCGGCGTCTTTACCCGTGACATCGACCGCGCCACCCGTGCCGCGCGCGACGTGCGTGCCGGGCAGGTGTTCGTGAATGAATGGTATGCGGGTGGTGTTGAAACTCCGTTCGGCGGATACGGCAAATCGGGTTACGGTCGGGAAAAGGGGCGCGAGGCGCTCTGGAACTATGTGCAGACCAAGAATGTCGCCATCAAACTGAGGGCCTGACCGGCAATGACCCAGCCAACCTCAATCCGCCAGGTCGTGGAAAACGGGCTTTGCATCGGCTGCGGCCTTTGCGAAGCCCTCGCGCCTGCCCGGTGGCGGATGGCTTACACACCGGAGGGCCGTTTGCGGCCCTTGGCCCTGGCTGCGGGAGATGATGCAGACATCCTTGCCGCCTGTCCCGGTGCCGTTGCCGAGGCCTTGCCGGAACCCGCGCCGCAAGAAGACGGGATCTGGGGAAAGTACCATGGCATGACCCGTGCCTGGGCTGCCGATCCGGATATCCGCTTTCGCGCGGCCACCGGGGGCATCCTTACCGCATTGGGTGCCTATCTTCTGTCCTCGGGCAAAGCGCGTTTTGTGCTTCACTGCGCCTCTGATCCAGCTGCGCCGATGCAATCGACATGGGTGATGAGTGAAACGCCCCAAGACGTGATCCACGCCTGCGGTTCACGATACGGGCCGTCCGATACACTGGCCGGGCTGGAAGCTGCGCTTGCGCGGGGCGAACCCTTTGCCGTGATTGCCAAACCCTGTGATGCAGGAGCGATCCGGCAGCGGGCCAAGTCTGACCCACGCATCGATGCGCTGGTTGTGGCCGTGCTGGTCATGGTCTGTGGCGGGGCGTCCGACCTTGGCAAGAGCCGGGCCGTTCTGGACGAGTTCGACGTGGACGAGCGTGATCTCACCCTGTTTCGTTACCGTGGCTATGGCAACCCTGGTCCCACCCGGATCGAAACCCGGGACGGCATGGCGTTTGAAAAAACCTATCTCGACATGTGGGCGGATGAGTCGGGGTGGCGTATCCAGAGCCGTTGCAAGATTTGCCCGGATGCCATCGGCGAGGCGGCCGACCTGGCTGCGGCCGACATCTGGCCCGGCGGCGCGCCGGTTGGCGAAGACGCGGGCTTCAACGGGGTGATTTCACGCAGCGCCCGCGGGCAGGCCCTGCTCGACGCGGCTGTCGCGGATGGGGCGGTGCGGCAGGACAAGGCGCTGACGCCGCGCATGTTCGATGATTTCCAGCCGCATCAGGTGCGCAAGAAGCAAAAACTGGCGGCGCGTTTGCGCGGGCTGCAGAAGGCAGGCCAACCTGTCTTTGCCCACGAGGGCCTGCGTATCGACGCCTTGGACACGCGGGACATTCAGGAAGAACAGGGAACGCTGGACCGCGCCAATGCGGGCCGCTTTACGGAAACCATGCCAACGGAGATTGAATAGATGGCTGACCTCTTCAACGAAGACCTTTTCCTCAAAGGTCTCGAGCAGCGCAAGGGCACCCTTGGTGCGGAATACGTGGAAAAGAATCTGGCCGCGGCGGATGAATTTACCCGCCCCTTCCAGGAAGCCATGACCGCCTGGTGCTGGGGCTTTGGCTGGGGCGACGACGTGATCGACGCCAAGACCCGTTCGATGATGAACCTCGCCATGATCGGTGCGCTGGGCAAGATGCACGAATGGGAGATCCACTGCAAAGGCGCGCTGAACAACGGCGTCAGCAAGGAAGAGATCCGGGCGATCATCCATGTCGTCGGTATCTACTGTGGCGTGCCGCAGTCGCTGGAATGTTTCCGCGTGGCGCGCAGGGTTCTCGAGGAGCGGGGCCTGCTCTGAGGGCATCAAATCACTGGCTATTCGCAGAGAGGTGCCTGTTCGGGTGCCTCTTTCGTTTTTCTGGCGGGCGAGTCGGAAAAAAATCGGGCCGACTCGCAGGTGATTCAACGCGCGACTCCGGTCTTTTCCGGCCCGGATTCCCTCGAATAGTGGTGAGGGGACGATCGACACCTAGATATGGTGGTGGGGATTGCCGGACCCTGACGACCAAAAACGCGGCTTTCGCCTTATTTTTAAGGATGTTTGAATTTTTTGTGTGAAAGTTGAAAAAAGCGCTTGCGGAGGTTTGGTGTTATGCTTAGAACCCCCTTCACCGGCGGCG
>NZ_JANDJO010000018.1 GCF_024331145.1 Shimia sp. CNT1-13L.2
CGCGATCCGCGAAGGCGGCCGCACCGTTGGTTCGGGCGTTGTTTCGAAAATCGTAGAATAATTTCTGACCTCGTCAGGAATGATGAAAGGGCGCCCCACCGGGCGCCCTTTTGCTTTGGGGCCTTCCTCAACGTTCCCAAAGACGTTGAGACCCGCACTTTTGCGGGCAAACGGGTGCGCGCGCGTCTTTCTTACATCGGTCCACAGGCAACCAAACACCCTGCCTGAGTTCGTGTTGTCTCGCCTTTCACTCTCCGGCTAGGTTCGAGGCGTTGAGGCCCACAGGAGACCCCGTCCATGACACCCGATATGCTGTTCCAATCCCCCTGGGCATCCTTCACCGCAGCGGGTCTGGGTGAGGCCGCGCTTGTTCCCACCATGCTCAATATGGAAGAACAGTCCTTCTACGTCTGGCTGACCCGCGAATGGGCGCGTGGGGAGGGGGCGATTGTCGATCTCGGCTCTTTTGCCGGCGGATCGGCGGCCTGCCTTGCCGAAGGTGTGCGTCAGGCCGGGCGTCGCCAGACCGTGCAGGGATATGACAAGTTCGAGGTTGGCCAGTTCGATGCCTTCCTTGACCGCTACATGCGCTACATGTCGGTGCCGCCTGCCTCGGAAAGCCCCTGCACACCGCGACCCCTGCCAGAGTTCAAGGGAACCGACCTGCTGCCGCTGGCCGAATTCTTCCTTGCCCCCTGGGAGGAGGGTATTGCCCTGCACAAGGGGCAGATCGAGGAGATGTCCTGGGACGGCCCGATCGAGATCCTGGTGATGGATGCCTCGAAAACCGCCGCGACGATGGAGCGGATGAGCGAAACCTTCTTTCCCCATCTCATACCCGGCCACTCGATCGTGGTGCAGCAGGATTTCCTCTGGTGGCAGCAGCCTTGGATCGCGGTGCAGATGGCGCGACTTTCGGACTACTTCGAACCCGTGACCTATGTGCCCAAACACTCGGTCTCATTCCTGTGCAAACAGGCGGTGCCGCTTGACGTTCTGAAGGTGCTGAACGTTGTCGAGATGTCCGACAAGGAGATGATCGCGGCCCTGCGCGACATGAAACAGCAGGTGAAAGCCTTCAAGATGGATTTCTACATGCGCCGCCTGATCTCGGCGGTCAAAGCCAACCCCGGCGCGCGCGCGGCCTACCGGTTCACAAAGCGTCCCTGACGGGCGCAGGGCTTTGGAAAAAAGTGGTTTTTGTCTCTTGAATTCCGGTAAGCGATTCCGTAACAGTCCCACCACCGCAGGGGTATAGCTCAGCTGGTAGAGCGACGGTCTCCAAAACCGTAGGTCGCGGGTTCGAACCCTGCTGCCCCTGCCATTTCCCAGAAAATCCGCGAATACAACCAAGGCACGAAATTGCCACATTTGCGCCGTTCGCACACCGGATTCATCCGCCATTTACGAGTCGTTGACCTGCTTCGTGAGTATGCACGGAGTCGAATCATCCCCGCTGTTCTGGGGGTGTGAACTTTCCGCCGAAGTGCGGGGCGGGTGTGTGATCCAAGTGATTTTGGTTAGATGGTGAGCGAGATGGCACAGAACTGGAATGCCCCCGATGAACGTGCAAGGGCCGGAATGGATCCGGTGCTGCCTGTGCGCGCCAAGATCGCGCGCCGTCGGGTTCCGGCTGACCATGCCCGCCTGAACGCCGAGCTCAAGCAGCGTATCGCCCATGTCGAACCGGCCAAGTCTCCCGTCAAAACCCTGTCTCCCGTTGAAAAAGTCATGCGCCGCAACGCGCCGGACCTTGCCGGGGGGAGCCAAAAAGAAATCCGCCGTGCCAACCGCCGCCGCCGTGCGCACCTCAAGGCCAAGTGGCCTCGACCGCGTGTCGCGCTTCTCGTGGCTGCGCCGATCATGATTGCGCTGCATCCCGACGGGTTCGTGCGTATGTGCCTCTGGGCGCTGATCCTATTCCTCGTGGTCTCGGTGGTTATCGGACCCGAACGCGCCCGCGACGGGGCGCTCGGTATCGCACACCGCTTCTTGTACCTTTTCCGAAACGAGCTGGTTGTGGCGCGCAAGATCGTCTTTGGTCTCTGGCACCGAATTGAGGCGCTGACGCGCGCCGCGCTCTGAAACAAGTCGTCCCGCAGCTGCGGGTAATTTTCCGGGGGGGAAACACGGTCGGTGCCGATAGAAGCCGACCGGGATCGAATGGGCCTTCACGCGTGTCCAGATGGATGCTGACGTGAGTCACAGCCCAGGGAGGATCGCCATGACAAAGATTCGCGCATTGACCCATCCAGATGGAACGCCATTGCGGCAGTACGGGCAGGATTTTGTCGATGAAGGTGTTGCTTTCGACGACAACACGCTGGATGCAATACGTTCGCTTGTCGATGAGGAGGGCGCAAGCGACCCCTTGCCACCGCGCGCTGCAACACAGCCGCGGCGGGAGGCGCGGCGTCAGGGTCTGGAGGGGCCTGACGCCGACGTTCAAATTTCCGAAGCTGTCAGTCGCAAGATCACGGGCATTTGGAAAGCCGTTGCCCGCAAACCCGAAGCGAAACCGCGCCGCGCCGATGTGTTTCCGCAATTGGCATCTCAGGACGATGCGCTGCGTCCCATGCCCCGCCCTTCGATTCTTGCACGGTTGTGGCATGGGCTGGCGGGTCTGATCACCGGCGCGGTTGCCCTTATCTTATCCGTGGTAAAGGCCATTTCGCGCTTTTTCGCCGCCCTTGTGCGTGCGGTTGCCAACCTGCTGCTCTGGTTCGTCTGGAGGGCCGTGGTGATTGTCGGCTTCGCCGTTCTTGTTGCGGTCTGTGTTGGGCCGGACAAGGTCGCCTCCTCCCTGACCTGGAGTTATGAGCGCTATCACGAGACGAACCCCCAGATCGCGGACCGTCTGCGCGGAGAATTCATTCGCGCCATGTCGCATCTGCCCTGGGCCTCGACCTACATGCCGCGCGACTGGGTGCGCAATTCGCCCCGGGGCAACCGCTCTTCCTGACCCAAGACCTGACAGATTGCCTCACACCTGTGGGATGCGCCAGTCCAGCGGCCATTCCGGCCTTGAATTTGCCGCACACCCCGCGTATGTCAGCCTCTGATCCAAGCTGAGAAGACACATCATGGCAAAAACCAACCCACTTACGTTCATCCAGCAGGTCCGTGCCGAGGTTTCCAAGGTTGTCTGGCCGACCCGCCGCGAAGTGATGCTGACCACTGTGATGGTGTTCATCATGGCTGCTCTGACGGCCGTGTTCTTTTCGCTGGTCGACATCATCATCCGCAGCGGTCTCCAGGGCATCCTGGGGATGTTCGGCTGATCGGCGCCAGCCTCGAAAAGGCTTGAGTTCGGGGGCGTTCGGGAGTATCCGACGTCCTAATTCCGGAAATGGCGCGTGGCGATTCGAGTTGCGCGCCGATTTTTTATTCCGGACAGGTCTTTGCTGAAAGACCGCGTGAGTTAGAAAGAATGCGACCTTCGGGTCGGCAAGCAAGAAACGGGAAGAACGGGCAAATGGCGAAACGGTGGTATTCGGTAAGCGTGCTGTCGAACTTCGAAAAGAAGATCGCCGAGCAGATCCGCCAGTCGGTGATCGAGAACGGTCTCGAGGATGAAATCGACGAAGTTCTGGTTCCGACCGAAGAAGTGATTGAAGTGCGCCGTGGTAAGAAAGTCACCACCGAGCGCCGCTTCATGCCGGGTTACGTTCTTGTTCACATGGAAATGAGCGACCGTGGCTACCACCTCGTGAACTCGATCAACCGCGTCACCGGTTTCCTGGGCCCGCAAGGCCGCCCGATGCCGATGCGCGACGCCGAGGTGAACGGCATCCTGAACCGCGTTCAGGAAGGCGAAGAAGCTCCGAAGCTGATGATCTCCTTCGAGGTTGGCGAGAAGGTCAAGGTCAACGATGGTCCGTTCGAAGATTTCGACGGCATGGTCGAGGAAGTCGACGACGACAACCAGCGCCTCAAGGTTACCGTGTCGATCTTCGGTCGCGAAACCCCGGTCGAACTGGAATTCACCCAGGTCACCAAGCAGGGCTAAGCCCGCAGGTTTTCGAGAATTTGGAACGCCGTCCTGAAGGGGGCGGCGTTTTTCGTGTGTGGTGCTAGTGGCGTGTGCGGAGGCGTTCTGCCAGGTCGGCAACCATTTCCCGTGTCACCGACGGGTCTTCTGCCCGCAGGGCATAGAAGCACAGACCAGCCAGATCCGCGCTCAACTGACGAGCCAGTTTTTCAGGAGAGCTTGTGGCGGGCAGGTCGCCGCGCGCTTTGGCCTCTGCGAAGATCTCTTCGAACTGCGCGTCATTCTCTACCAGCAGCTCTGTGATCTTTTCGCCGAACGCGGTGTCCCCGTCGCCCTCCTCCAACGTTGCCTTGACCAGAAAACAGGCGGGCAGGGGGGCGTCGCTATCCGAGAGCGGGTGTGCCTGAAGGATGAACTGGGCTAGCCCCTCCAGCGGCGATGACGCAGAGGCGAGAAGCGCCGCACGCCTGTCGTTCAGACGGTGAGCATAGCGTTCGAGGCTCAGGCTGTAGAGGTTCGCCTTGCTGCCAAAGGCGGCATAGAGCGAGCCGGGGTGCATGCCGGTTGCGCGCTCAAGATCCTTGAGCGACGTCGAGGCATAGCCCTTTTCCCAGAACAACGCGAGCGCCTTGTCCAGAGCAGCTTCTTTGTCGTGGCTGACGTTCATGCCTCAAATGTACGTCCGCATCCGGACAATGCCAAGATCACAGTTGAGTGATTGCTCAACTAGGTGTGTTGAGTGATCGCTCAAAGTCCCCATATCGCCGGTACGTTGAGGATTTGAAAAAGGATATGACCATGACAACGTTCCCGCGCCACACCGCTGAAACCGCGCCCGAAGCCGCCAAAGAGCGTCTGATCGCCTCTGAGAAAGCCTATGGCTTCCTGCCCGGTCTTTATCAGGTGATGGCCGACGCGCCGCAGCTTCTGGAGACCTACCAACGCACCCATGAGGCCTTTGTCAGCACCAGCTTTGACAACACCGAACTTACGGTTGTCTGGCAGTCGATCAATGTCGAGCACGCCTGCCACTATTGCGTGCCCGCCCACACCGGCATCGCGCATTCGATGGGCGTCGATCAGGGCGTGATTGATGCGCTGCGCAACGAGACCCCGCTGGCCGATCCCAAGCTGGAGGCCCTGCGCACCTTCACTCTGGCCCTGGTACGCGGGCGCGGGAATGTATCGCCTGCCGAATTCGAGGCCTTCTTTGCCGCGGGCTATGGCACCCAGCAGGTTCTGGAGATCATTCTGGGTTTGTCGCAGAAGATCCTGAGCAACTATACCAACCACGTGGCGCAGACGGCCGTTGATCCGGCCTTCCAGCAGTTCGCCTGGAGCCGGAAGGACAAGGCCGCGTAAGAGCGTATTTCGCAAAACACCCCCGCAGGTCACTGCGGGGGCTTTCTTGTTTGGGGCAGGGGGCCGCCAATTCTGGCGAACATCTACACAGGCGGCCCGCGCCCCCTTGCCAACCAAAGGAAACAGGCGTAAACGCCGTCCATCGTCTTCGGGCGAGATTCTCTCGTGGGAGATTTGGGTGTCGCGACATCTGATCGAACCACGCAACATAAACCGGGCGGATCGCGTTCCGCCTACGTTGAAAGGAAAACCAAATGGCTAAGAAGCTTGCTGGTACGATGAAACTGCAGGTTCCTGCAGGTCAAGCGAACCCCTCCCCGCCGGTTGGTCCGGCGCTGGGTCAGCGCGGCATCAACATCATGGAATTCTGCAAGGCGTTCAACGCCAAGACGCAGGACATGGAGCCCGGCGCGCCGTGCCCGACCGTGATCACCTACTATCAGGACAAGTCCTTCACCATGGACATCAAGACGCCGCCTGCGTCTTACTACCTGAAGAAGGCTGCCAAGCTGAAATCGGGCGCCAACAACCCCGGCCGTGAGACCGTTGGTTCGGTGACCGCCGCACAGGTGAAAGAAATCGCCGAAGCGAAAATGAAAGACCTGAACGCAAACGACATCGATGCTGCAATGCAGATCATCCTTGGTTCGGCACGTTCGATGGGCATCGAGGTGAAGTAATGGCTAAACTTGGCAAGCGTACTGCCGCAGCGCGTGAAGCGTTCGCAGGCAAAGACAACCTCACCGTCGAAGAAGCTGTTGCTCTGGTAAAAGGCGCGGCTTCGGCAAAATTTGACGAAACCGTCGAAATCGCCGTTCAGCTGGGTGTTGACCCGCGTCACGCAGACCAGATGGTCCGCGGCGTTGTTGGCCTGCCCAACGGCACCGGCAAATCGGTTCGCGTTGCAGTTTTCGCACGTGGCCCGAAAGCGGAAGAAGCACAGGCAGCTGGCGCAGACATCGTTGGCGCAGAAGATCTGATGGAAACCGTCCAGGGCGGCACCATCGAATTCGATCGCTGCATCGCGACCCCGGACATGATGCCGATCGTTGGCCGTCTGGGTAAAGTCCTCGGCCCGCGCAACCTGATGCCGAACCCGAAGGTTGGCACCGTGACCATGGATGTCGCTCAGGCTGTTCAGAACGCCAAGGGCGGTGAAGTCCAGTTCAAGGTCGAAAAAGCCGGTGTTGTGCACGCAGGTGTTGGCAAGGTTTCCTTCGACGAAGGCAAACTGGTCGAGAACGTCCGCGCCTTCATGGAAGCGGTTCTCAAAGCCAAGCCGGCTGGCGCAAAAGGCGCTTACGTCAAAAAGATCGCTCTGTCCTCGACCATGGGTCCGGGTGTCACCATCGACGTCGACAACGCGGCTTCGAACTAAGAATTTTCCGAACCGGGCAGCGTCAATTCGCTGCCCGGTTTGTTTTGACATTTTCGTCTCAACAATTCAGACCTGATTTCGCAAGGTTCCACAGTGAACAGTCGGGACGCATACGAGGGTCTGAATCGTGCTCAATCTTCCATTTACAAAATACCCCATCACCGGCGCGCAGGTTGCGTGCCCGCTTTGTAACTCGGAAGACACTGTCCCCCTCGCCAGCTGGGATCGCCGTTTCAAACGTCTTGCCCATGTGAAATGCGGTGACTGCGGTCTCATCCGTCATGACTACATGCCGTCGGAAGACGAGTTGTCAGAGTACTATCGCACTACCTATCGCTCGGATTACCAGCGGGTGCAGGATGGCCCCTCGGAGCGCCACATCGCCAAGCGTCACAGGGAGGCCGCGCTGCGTCTTAAGCGCCTGACGCCGCACCTTAAGGATGGTGCGCGCCTTGTCGACTTTGGCTGCGGTTCTGCCGAACTGGTCGAGGATGCGATTGGCATGGGCTATGATGCGCGCGGTTTCGAGCCGGGCTCCGACTATGCGACCTATGCCCGAGACAAGAAGGGACTGCCCGTCGAAAACTGCGGCTGGCAGGACTACAGCGTTGATGCTCCCGTTGATGTGGTCACCACCTTCCATGTTTTCGAACATCTGCTGGACCCGGTTCTCGCAGTTGAACGCATTCTGGGGTGGCTCGCAGACGACGGGCTGTTCTTTATCGAAGTGCCCGATATGAGCAATGCGCTTCACAAGGGCTTTGGCTGTCTGCACATGGCCCACACCCTTGGGTTCTCGCGCTACAATCTCGAACTGCTTGGCGCGGTGTGCGGCCTCGAAGTTGTCGAGGTTTTCCAAGATTACGACATCGGTATCATCTTCCGCCGCGGTACGCCGCGCCCGATTGAAGAGATCAAGGCAGATGCGGTTCGGCAGATGGCTCCCTGGACCAAAGACGTGGTTCACAAGACTTTCTGGTCCTACACCGCTGGAAAGCTAAAAAGACGATAGACATTTCCCATTGGGCCCACTATGTGAGCCCTTGCCCAAGCCGTGAAGGATTCGCGTAAGCGATTCCATTTCGGTTTGGCCTGTCCAAGACGGAGGGTTCACGGCATCCGCCCTGAATAATTCCTTCCCGAGATGGGGTAAGAGACAAGAATTCTAAGAACGCCCCTTCCGGGCGCTTCAGCGATCTTGGTTCCCAACCCTTTGTATGGACCTAAACGCACGCCCTTCGGGGTTTGCAAAACTGAGCCGGGGTGAAAGCCCCAAAATTGGAGTGAAACTGTGGATAGAGCACAAAAAGAGAAAGTGGTCGAGGAACTCGGCCAGATCTTTGAAAGCTCTGGCGTTGTAGTGGTTGCCCACTACGCGGGTCTCACGGTTGCTGACATGCAAGACCTGCGCGCTCGTGCTCGCGAAGCGGGTGGTGCCGTGCGTGTCGCCAAGAACAGGCTCGCCAAGATCGCCCTGGAAGGCAAACCCTGCGAGAGCATGGGTGAGTTTCTGACGGGTATGACCGTTCTGACCTACTCGGAAGACCCCGTGGCAGCAGCCAAGGTCGCCGAGGACTTCGCCAAGACGAACAAAAAGTTCGAAATCCTTGGCGGTGCAATGGGCGAGAACGCTCTGGACCGTGCCGGCGTAGAAGCCGTGTCGAAAATGCCGTCGCGCGAGGAGCTTATTGCTACCATCGCAGGCATGATCGGCGCACCCGCTTCGAACATCGCTGGCGCAATTGGCGCACCTGCTTCGAACATCGCATCCATCCTGTCTACCATCGAGGAAAAGGCAGAGGCTGCGTAAGCAACTTTGGAACCGCGTAGGGATAATCCCCGAACGTTGGAACACATACCTAGAAACGGAAAGAGTCTAAAATGGCTGATCTGAAAGCACTGGCTGAAAGCATCGTGGGTCTGACCCTGCTGGAAGCACAAGAACTGAAAACCATCCTCAAAGACGAGTACGGCATCGAGCCGGCAGCTGGCGGCGCCGTAATGGTTGCAGGCCCGGCTGGCGACGCAGGTGGCGCAGCTGAGGAAGAAAAAACCGAATTCGACGTCATCCTGAAATCGGCAGGCGCATCGAAAATCAACGTCATCAAAGAAGTCCGCGGCATCACCGGCCTGGGCCTCAAAGAAGCCAAAGAGCTGGTCGAAGCCGGCGGCAAGGCTGTCAAAGAAGGCGTTTCGAAAGAAGAAGCCGAAGAGATCAAAGGCAAGCTGGAAGCAGCTGGCGCCGAGGTCGAAGTCAAGTAATTCGGGTTTTCCCGAGTTATTGCAGGCGTCCCTTTGGGGCGCCTGTTTTCGTTTGGGGGGCTGTCCTTCATCGGTGCCGATCCGGGCGTATCAAATCACCCTGCAAAGACGGCCTTGAAGGCGACAAGCCCAATCCCCATTTGTCAACCCTCGAGGGGTTGCCAAGGGGCAGTTGATTCACTATTCGGTAGTCTCTTGCGGTTTCGAGCGATTCGGGGCCGCTTTTGTTCTATGCGGTCTTCATATTGCGGTGCCTGCCTGGAACAAGCGAAGGCAGGCAGTCAGGCGGGCACCCCCGCGATCACAAGGAGCAGCAGGGCAAGTTACACATAGAACCTTGATACTACCGCAAAATCCCCGGTTTGGTAAGCCTCCTGACAAGTTTCGCCAAAATGGCGCAGGAGATTTTCCAAGGCAGGGTTTGGAACGGGAGGCTCCCTTTGGGACGGGGGCCGGGAATTGTCCAAATTTTGACCCTCTCGTATGGGCGAGGCGCCGGGGACCCGACGGCACTCTCGCTCGGTGAGAAATGAAAGGTGACGATAGTCATGGCTCAAAGCTTTCTTGGCCAGAAACGTTTGCGCAAATATTTCGGCAAAATCCGTGAAGTTCTGGATATGCCGAACCTCATTGAGGTCCAAAAATCTTCCTACGATCTTTTCCTGCGTTCCGGAGATGACAGCCGTCCGACGGATGGCGAAGGTATCCAGGGCGTGTTCCAGTCGGTCTTCCCGATCAAGGATTTCAACGAAACCTCCGTTCTGGAGTTCGTCGGCTATGATCTGGAAAAGCCGAAGTACGACGTTGAAGAGTGCATGCAGCGTGACATGACCTTCTCGGCGCCGCTCAAGGTGACTCTGCGTCTCATCGTGTTTGATGTCGACGAAGACACCGGTGCGAAATCCGTGAAGGACATCAAGGAACAAGACGTGTTCATGGGCGACATGCCCCTGATGACCCCGAACGGCACCTTTGTCGTGAACGGCACCGAGCGTGTGATCGTATCCCAGATGCACCGTTCGCCGGGCGTGTTCTTCGACCACGACAAGGGCAAGACCCACAGCTCGGGCAAGCTGCTCTTTGCCTGCCGCATCATTCCCTACCGCGGCTCGTGGCTCGACTTCGAATTCGACGCCAAGGACATCGTGTTCGCCCGTATCGACCGTCGCCGCAAACTGCCGGTGACCACGCTTCTTTATGCGCTGGGTCTCGATCAGGAAGGCATCATGGATGCCTACTATGACACCGTCGATTTCAAACTGGAAAAGAACAAGGGCTGGGTCACCAAGTTCTTCCCCGAGCGTGTGCGCGGCACCCGCCCGACCTATGATCTCGTGGACGCGGCCACCGGCGAAGTCATCTTCGAAGCCGGCAAGAAAGTCACCCCGCGCGCGGTCAAGAAAATCATCGACGAAGGCACCATCACCGAGCTGCTGGTTCCCTTCGATCACATCGTTGGCAAGTATGTCTCCAAGGACATCATCAACGAAGAAAACGGCGCGATCTACGTCGAGGCCGGCGATGAGCTGACCCTCGAGTATGACAAGGACGGCGAAGTCATCGGCGGTTCGCTGAAAGAACTGCTGGACAACGGCGTCACCGAAATTCCGGTTCTGGACATCGACAACGTCAACGTCGGCCCCTACATGCGCAACACCATGGCGCAGGACAAGAACATGTCCCGCGAAACCGCGCTGATGGACATCTACCGCGTGATGCGTCCGGGCGAGCCGCCCACCGTCGAAGCGGCAAGCGCCCTGTTCGACACCCTGTTCTTCGACAGCGAGCGTTACGACCTCTCGGCCGTTGGTCGTGTGAAGATGAACATGCGTCTGGCTCTGGATGCGGAAGACACCCAGCGCACCCTGCGCAAGGAAGACATCATCTCCTGCATCAAGGCGCTGGTTGACCTGCGTGACGGCCGTGGCGACGTGGACGACATCGACCACCTCGGCAACCGTCGTGTGCGTTCGGTCGGCGAACTGATGGAAAACCAGTACCGCGTTGGCCTGCTGCGCATGGAACGCGCGATCAAGGAGCGCATGTCGTCGGTCGAAATCGACACCGTCATGCCGCAAGACCTGATCAACGCGAAACCGGCTGCGGCTGCTGTTCGCGAATTCTTCGGCTCGTCGCAGCTGTCGCAGTTCATGGACCAGACCAACCCGCTTTCGGAAGTCACTCACAAACGTCGTCTCTCGGCGCTTGGCCCAGGCGGTCTGACCCGCGAGCGTGCAGGCTTTGAGGTCCGCGACGTTCACCCGACCCATTATGGCCGGATGTGTCCGATTGAAACGCCGGAAGGTCCGAACATTGGTCTGATCAACTCGCTGGCCACCTTCGCCCGCGTGAACAAGTACGGCTTCATCGAAACCCCGTATCGCGTTGTCAAAGACGCCGAGGTCACCGACGAAGTCCACTACATGTCCGCGACCGAAGAAATGCGTCACACCGTGGCGCAGGCGAACGCGACGCTGGACGAAAACGGCAAGTTCATCAACGAGCTGGTCTCGACCCGTCAGAACGGCGACTACACCCTCGCATCGCGCGAGCACGTGGACCTGATCGACGTTTCGCCGAAACAGCTGGTTTCGGTTGCTGCCTCGCTCATCCCGTTCCTTGAAAACGACGACGCCAACCGCGCTCTGATGGGCTCGAACATGCAACGTCAGGCGGTTCCGCTCCTGCGCGCCGAGGCGCCGCTGGTCGGCACCGGCATCGAGGAAGTGGTTGCACGTGACTCGGGCGCGGCCATCATGGCCACCCGTGGCGGCATCATCGACCAGGTTGACGCACAGCGTATCGTTATCCGTGCCACCGAAGACCTCGAACTGGGCGACGCGGGCGTAGACATCTACCGTATGCGCAAGTTCCAGCGTTCGAACCAGAATACCTGTATCAACCAGCGTCCGCTGGTGAAGGTTGGCCAGCAGGTCACCAAAGGTGAGGTTCTGGCCGACGGTCCGTCGACCGACATGGGCGAACTGGCACTGGGTAAGAACGTCGTTGTGGCCTTCATGCCGTGGAACGGCTACAACTACGAAGACTCGATCCTGATCTCCGAGCGCATCGCGCGTGACGACGTCTTTACCTCGATCCACATCGAGGAATTCGAAGTCGCCGCCCGTGACACCAAGCTTGGTCCGGAAGAGATCACCCGCGACATCCCGAACGTCGGTGAAGAAGCGCTGCGCAACCTCGACGAGGCCGGCATCGTTTACATCGGCGCCGATGTTGAGCCGGGCGATATCCTTGTCGGTAAGATCACCCCCAAAGGTGAATCGCCGATGACCCCGGAAGAGAAACTGCTGCGCGCCATCTTCGGCGAAAAGGCATCCGACGTGCGCGACACCTCGCTGCGCGTGAAGCCGGGTGACTTCGGTACCGTCGTAGAAGTGCGTGTCTTCAACCGCCACGGCGTCGAGAAAGACGAGCGTGCCCTGCAGATCGAGCGTGAAGAGGTTGAACGCCTCGCACGTGACCGTGACGACGAGCTGGCGATCCTGGATCGCAACATCTATGCCCGTCTCAAGGGTCTGATCCTCGGCAAGACCGCCGTCAAAGGCCCGAAAGGTGTCAAGGCAAACTCGGAAATCACCGAGGATCTGCTCGACAGCCTGACTCGTGGCCAATGGTGGCAGCTGGCGCTGGAAGACGAGAAGGACGCTCAGATCGTCGAGGCTCTGAACGAGCAGTACGAGATCCAGAAGCGCGCCCTCGAGCACCGTTTCGAAGACAAGGTCGAGAAAGTCCGTCGTGGCGACGACCTGCCGCCGGGCGTCATGAAGATGGTCAAGGTCTTCATCGCCGTGAAGCGCAAGCTTCAGCCGGGCGACAAGATGGCCGGCCGTCACGGGAACAAAGGTGTTATCTCGAAAGTGGTTCCGATGGAGGACATGCCGTTCCTCGCAGACGGCACCCCGGTCGACTTCTGCCTTAACCCGCTTGGCGTTCCGTCGCGTATGAACGTTGGTCAGATTCTCGAAACCCACATGGGTTGGGCCGCACGTGGCCTGGGCATCAAGGTTGACGACGCTCTGCAAGAGTACCGTCGCTCGGGTGACCTGACTCCGGTTCGCGAAGCGATGCGTCTGGCTTACGGCGAAGACGTCTATGACGAAGGCCTCGTTGGCATGGACGAAGACCAGCTGATCGAAGCTGCGGGCAACGTGACCCGTGGTGTTCCGATCGCGACTCCGGTCTTTGACGGTGCCAAGGAAGAAGACGTCAACGACGCGCTGCTGCGTGCCGGCTTTGACAAGTCTGGCCAATCGGTTCTGTTCGACGGTCGCACCGGTGAGCAATTCTCGCGCCCCGTTACCGTGGGTGTGAAGTACCTGCTCAAGCTGCACCACCTGGTCGACGACAAGATCCACGCACGTTCGACCGGCCCGTACTCGCTTGTTACTCAGCAGCCGCTGGGTGGTAAGGCGCAGTTCGGTGGTCAGCGCTTCGGTGAGATGGAAGTCTGGGCTCTGGAAGCCTACGGCGCCGCCTACACCCTGCAGGAAATGCTGACGGTGAAGTCGGATGACGTCGCTGGCCGGACCAAGGTCTACGAGTCGATCGTCAAGGGCGAGGACAACTTTGAAGCGGGCGTACCGGAATCGTTCAACGTTCTGGTGAAAGAAGTCCGTGGCCTCGGCCTGAACATGGAACTCCTGGATGCGGAGGTGGACGAGTAAGGGCTCCGCGCCCTTACCCCATCATCCCTTCCGCTCTAAATTTGAGGTATCAAAATGAACCAGGAACTGACCAACAACCCGTTCAACCCGCTGACCCCGCCGAAGGTATTCGACGAGATCAAGGTATCGCTGGCGTCGCCTGAACGGATTCTCTCGTGGTCGTACGGCGAAATCAAAAAGCCGGAAACCATCAACTACCGTACGTTCAAACCCGAGCGTGACGGTCTCTTCTGTGCGCGTATCTTTGGCCCGATCAAAGACTACGAATGTCTCTGCGGCAAATATAAGCGCATGAAGTATCGCGGCGTTGTCTGCGAAAAATGTGGTGTTGAAGTCACCCTCCAGAAAGTGCGCCGCGAGCGTATGGGCCACATCGAACTGGCCGCGCCCGTTGCACACATCTGGTTCCTGAAATCGCTGCCGTCGCGTATCGGCCTCATGCTCGACATGACCCTACGTGATCTGGAACGCGTTCTGTACTTTGAAAACTACGTCGTCATCGAGCCGGGTCTGACTGACCTGCAATACGGCCAGATGCTGACCGAAGAAGAGTACATGGATGCGCAGGACGCATACGGCATGGACGCTTTCACCGCCAACATCGGTGCCGAAGCGATCCGTGAGATGCTGGCCGCGATCGATCTCGAAGCCGAAGCCGAACAGCTGCGTGCCGATCTGGCCGAAGCAACCGGCGAATTGAAGCCGAAGAAGATCATCAAGCGTCTGAAAGTTGTCGAGAGCTTCCTCGAGTCGGGCAACCGCCCCGAGTGGATGATCCTGACCGTGATTCCCGTGATCCCGCCGGAACTGCGTCCGCTGGTTCCGCTGGATGGTGGCCGTTTCGCGACCTCGGATCTGAACGACCTGTATCGCCGCGTGATCAACCGGAACAACCGTCTGAAGCGTCTGATCGAACTGCGCGCCCCCGACATCATCGTCCGCAACGAAAAGCGGATGCTGCAAGAGTCGGTTGACGCCCTGTTCGACAACGGCCGCCGTGGCCGCGTGATCACCGGCGCCAACAAGCGTCCGCTGAAATCGCTGTCGGACATGCTGAAAGGTAAGCAGGGCCGCTTCCGTCAGAACCTTCTGGGTAAGCGCGTCGACTTCTCGGGCCGTTCGGTCATCGTGACCGGTCCGGAACTCAAGCTGCACCAGTGTGGTCTGCCCAAGAAGATGGCGCTCGAACTGTTCAAGCCATTCATCTACTCGCGTCTCGAAGCCAAAGGCCTGTCTTCCACCGTGAAGCAAGCCAAGAAGCTGGTGGAAAAAGAGCGTCCGGAAGTTTGGGACATCCTCGACGAGGTGATCCGCGAACACCCGGTCATGCTGAACCGTGCGCCCACGCTGCACCGTCTCGGCATTCAGGCGTTCGAACCGGTTCTGATCGAAGGTAAAGCGATCCAGCTGCACCCGCTCGTATGTTCGGCCTTTAACGCCGACTTCGACGGTGACCAGATGGCCGTTCACGTGCCGCTGTCGCTCGAAGCACAGCTGGAAGCCCGTGTTCTGATGATGTCGACGAACAACGTTCTGTCGCCAGCAAACGGTTCGCCGATCATCGTTCCCTCGCAGGACATGATCTTGGGTCTCTACTACACCACCATCATGCGCGAAGGCATGAAGGGCGAGGGCATGGTCTTCTCGTCGATCGACGAGGTGCAATACGCCCTCGACGCCGGCGAAGTACACCTGCACGCCAAGATCACTGCGCGTATTCCGCAGATCGACGAAAACGGCATGGAAGTTCTCAAGCGTTTTGAGACCACCCCGGGCCGTGTCCGTCTCGGTGCCCTGCTGCCGCAGAACACCAAGGCGCCGTTTGACCTGGTGAACAAGCTTCTTCGCAAGAAAGAAGTGCAGAACGTGATTGACACCGTCTACCGCTACTGTGGTCAGAAAGAGTCGGTCATCTTCTGTGACCAGATCATGTCGATGGGCTTCAAGGAAGCGTTCAAGGCCGGTATCTCGTTCGGTAAAGACGACATGGTGATCCCCGATAACAAGTGGACCATCGTCGACGACACCCGCGATCAGGTGAAAGACTTCGAACAACAGTACATGGACGGCCTGATCACCCAGGGCGAAAAGTACAACAAGGTTGTCGATGCCTGGTCGAAGTGTAACGACAAGGTCACCGACGCGATGATGAACACCATCTCGGCGGCCAAGACCGACGACAACGGAGCCGAAGCGGAACCGAACTCGGTTTACATGATGGCTCACTCCGGTGCGCGTGGCTCGGTGACCCAGATGAAACAGCTGGGCGGTATGCGCGGCCTGATGGCCAAGCCGAACGGCGACATCATCGAGACCCCGATCATCTCGAACTTTAAAGAAGGTCTGACCGTTCTTGAGTACTTCAACTCGACCCACGGTGCCCGTAAGGGTCTGTCGGATACCGCGCTGAAGACCGCGAACTCGGGTTACCTGACCCGTCGTCTGGTTGACGTTGCTCAGGACTGCATCGTGCGCGAGCACGACTGTGGCACCGAGAACGCCATCACCGCCGAAGCAGCCGTCAACGACGGTGAAGTCGTGGCATCGCTGGCCGAGCGTATCCTGGGCCGCGTTGCTGCCGAAGACATCATGCGCCCCGGCACTGACGAGGTTCTGGTGTCCAAAGGCCAGCTGATCGACGAACGTATGGCAGACTCGATCGACGAAGCCGCGGTTCAGTCGGCACGCATCCGCTCGCCGCTGACCTGTGAGGCGGAAGAAGGCGTCTGTGCTCAGTGTTACGGTCGTGACCTTGCACGCGGTACCATCGTGAACACCGGCGAAGCGGTGGGTATCATCGCGGCACAGTCGATCGGTGAACCTGGCACCCAGCTGACCATGCGTACCTTCCACATCGGTGGTGTTGCGCAGGGTGGCCAACAGTCGTTCCTCGAAGCGTCGCAAGAAGGCAAGATCGTCTTCGAAAACGCGCAGATTCTCGAGAATGCCAAAGGCGAACTGCTGGTCATGGGCCGCAACATGAAGCTGCTCATCCAGGGCGAAGACGGCGACGAGCGTGCCAGCCACAAGGTTGGCTACGGTTCCAAGCTGTTCGTCAAGGAAGGCCAGGATGTTTCCCGCGGCGACAAGCTGTTCGAATGGGATCCCTACACCCTGCCGATCCTTGCCGAGAAATCGGGTACCGCCAAGTTCGTCGACCTTGTGTCGGGTATCGCCGTCCGCGAGGAAACCGACGATGCGACCGGTATGACCCAGAAGATCGTGGCCGACTGGCGCGCTGCGCCGAAAGGCAACGAGCTCAAGCCGGAAATCATCCTTGTTGATGGCGATGGCGAGCCCGTGCGCAACGATGCTGGCAACCCGGTTCACTACCCGATGTCGGTTGACGCGATCCTGTCGGTCGAAGATGGCCAGGATGTCGAGGCTGGTGACGTTGTTGCGCGTATTCCGCGTGAAGGCGCCAAGACCAAGGACATTACCGGTGGTCTGCCGCGCGTTGCGGAACTGTTCGAAGCACGTCGCCCCAAGGACCACGCGATCATCGCAGAAGCCGATGGTTACGTACGCTTTGGCCGCGACTACAAGAACAAGCGTCGCATCAGCATCGAGCCGGCAGACGAGTCGATGGAAACGATCGAGTACATGGTGCCCAAGGGCAAGCACATCCCGGTGCAGGAAGGCGACTTCGTGCAGAAGGGTGACTACATCATGGACGGTAACCCGGCTCCGCACGACATCCTGTCCATCATGGGCGTCGAAGCGCTGGCGGATTACATGATCGACGAAGTTCAGGACGTTTATCGTCTGCAGGGTGTGAAGATCAACGACAAGCACATCGAGGTGATCGTTCGCCAGATGCTGCAAAAGTGGGAGATCCTCGACTCTGGCGAGACCACCCTGCTCAAGGGCGAGCACGTGGACAAGCAAGAGTTCGACGCTGCAAACGAGAAGGCACTGGCCGAAGGTCGTCGTCCGGCATCGGGCGAACCGATCCTGCTGGGTATCACCAAGGCCTCGCTGCAAACCCGTTCGTTCATCTCGGCGGCATCGTTCCAGGAGACCACCCGCGTTCTTACCGAGGCTTCGGTTCAAGGTAAGAAAGACAAGCTGGTCGGACTCAAGGAAAACGTCATCGTGGGTCGCCTCATCCCGGCCGGTACCGGTGGCGCAACCCAGAGCGTGCGTCGTGTTGCTCAGGAACGCGACAACGTGGTTCTCGAAGCACGCCGCGAAGAAGCAGAAGCCGCCGCAGCCCTAGCTGCCCCGGTGGATGATTTCGGCGCGGACGACGTGTTCGACAGCGGTCTGGTCGAAACCCCGGAAAGCCGCGATCTGGATTGATCCTCGGCAGACTGAAGACTTTGAAACCCCCGGCCATGCGCCGGGGGTTTTTCTTTGCCGAAAGGTCAAAAACCATCTTGGCGAAATCCAAGGCGCGGCCTAGGGTCAGCTGGTTTGAAGGCGTCGCGGGGGAGAGATGCAAAACCTTTCGGACAACATGAAGGGCGCTCTGCTGATGATGTGCAGCATGGCCGCCTTTACCTTCAACGATACCTGCATCAAGGCGCTTGGCCCCGAGATGCCCCTGTTCCAGCTTTTGGTCATTCGCGGCGCGATCACCTCTGTTCTAATCTATGTTCTCGCGCGGTCGATGGGTGCCATACGCCTGCGTCTGCCGGCGAAAGACTGGGGCCTGATTGCGCTGCGGACCACCAGCGAGATCGGCGCCGCCTATTTCTTCATAACCGCGCTGATGAACATGCCGATCGCCAATGTCACCGCCGTGTTGCAGGTCTTGCCGCTCACGGTCACGCTTGGCGGCGTCCTCCTGTTTCGCGAGGCGGTGGGATGGCGGCGTATGGTGGCGATCCTTATCGGGTTCGCAGGCATGTTGCTGATCGTGCGCCCCGGCCCCGACGGCTTTAGCGAGCACGCCCTGTTCGCCCTTGCCGCCGTTGCCTGTGTCACCGCGCGCGATCTTTCGACCCGCCGCCTTTCGCCAACGGTGCCTTCGATGACAGTGACCCTGGCGGCCTCGGTCGGGGTGATGCTCTTCGCCCTCGTGGCCACAACGCAGGAAACATGGATGCCCGTCGGCCCGCGCGAGTTGGCCCTGCTGGGCGGCGCGTCGCTGTTCATCTTTGGCGGCTACCTCTTTTCGGTGATGGTCATGCGGGTGGGCGATGTCTCGTTCGTCGCCCCGTTCCGATACACAGGCCTGCTTTGGGCATTGCTTCTGGGTCTCGTTGTTTTTGGCGACTGGCCCGACCCGCTCACCCTTTTGGGGGCAGCCATCGTTGTAGCGACCGGTGTCTTTACCCTGATCCGCGAGGGCTAGCTGCGCCGCCGGCGTCAATCTGCGAAAAGCGTTTGAACCCGGTCCACATCCACGTTGAACTCCTGCCTAAACAGGCGCTCGGTCTTCAGGTTAATCGCCGAAAGCTTGAACTGGCGGACATGTCCCACCTGCCGCGAGTCGTTGAAATCATTGTGGCCCCGAATGAACATGTTCTCGTTCGGCATGGTCACCACCGGCATGACATGCCCCATGCGCGAATGCCCGAAGTTCATGATCGTGGTGTCGTCCTTGTGCTTTACCGACATGGCAAGGGCAGGGGTCCACAGCGCCTCGGTCACCTTTAGCGCGTCTATTCCCGTGGCACCGGGACGCGCAATCCAGCCCTGATTGAAGTCAAAGGCGACATTGGCGTGATGGCGGATCAAGGGGCGGCAATCCTGTGCCACATCCCGTAGTCTTTCGACAAAGCGCACAGAGACCGCGTCGTCATCATCAAGACGGAATTGCAGACAGGGATCCTTGGCATCTGACCGGACCGAATTGATCGTCGCCCGCATGACCTCGCGGTGGCGTCCCGGCGGGCGCGCCTGGATCACGGCCTGCGGAATGTCTGCCAAAAGGTCCTCAAGACGTTTGCGATAGACCTCGGGAAACGTCTCGCCGATCAGCACCACGAAGGTGAAATTCGGGTCTGTCTGCGCCCGGATCGACGGCAGTGTAAAGGCTTCCAGCGTCCGGAACCGTTCGTCCATGCGCACAGGGTCATATAGAAAGGCCGCCCGTTCCTCGAGGGTTTCGTGTTCGACCTGAAAACCACCTTCCCCCAGATAGGAAAACCGGCACAGTCCAATCACCTGCATGTCTCGACTGTCCATCTGCCTGCCTCTCTGTTGTTGTGCTCACCATGTCACCCTCAAACGGCCGAGACAAGGTGGCCGAAAAACCGTCTGGTCATGTGCCTTCACAACAGTAATATGCGCGCAAATCTTCAACCGGGTCGCCCGGAAGCATTCGAAACGTATCCTAGCTATGACCAAGACCTTTCTATTCGGTGTCGGTGCCCAGAAAGCCGGAACCAGTTGGCTCTACCAATACCTGGTGGATCATCCCGAGTGCGAAATGGGGGTCCTGAAAGAGCACGGCGTCTGGGTCAGCCTACTTGGGGCTAGGAAACCTTCGGTGCAATTCGCCAACAAGGCGACATACCTGACCAACACGCTGGAACGTATGAAGGCGCTGCAAGCGAAGGGAGAGCCCATTCCCGAGCGGATGCGCAACCGGATGCTAGGCTTGGCGGACAACCTCAACGCCGAGTTCGATGTCAGCTATTATCTGAACTACTACGAGCGGCTTGGGCGCATTTCTCCGAATGCACGCCTGTTCGCAGACATCACGCCGGAATATTCAACGCTCACGGTCGATCAGATGACGACGGTGCGCGAGACAATGGAGGAAGCAGGCTTTGCCGTCAAAGTCATCTACCTGATGCGCGATCCAGTCGAGCGGGCCTACTCGGCCATGCGGATGCGCGACCGTGATGTGGCGCTTGCGGGCAAGGAAGTCCAAAAGACGGCTCGGCAACGTTTCTCGGCGGCGCTCAAATCGCCCTACATAACAAATCGCACCAGCTATAACGAGACGCTTGAGACCCTGGATCAGGTCTTTGCACCTGAAAACGTCTTTCACGGGTTCTATGAAACGCTGTTCACGACAGACACCGTGCAGCAGGTTTGCGATTTCCTTGGCCTGACCTATCACGAGCCCGACTTTGATCTTCGCATCAATGAATCGCCTAGAAACGAGGAACTCTGGCCAAAACAGATTGCCGCGGCCCGCCAACACTTTGATGCGACTTACAGCTACTGTGCAGAGCGTTTCGGCGAGGAGATGATCGCCGGGATCTGGCCCCATTACCGCGCAGGGGAGGCCGATTAACGCCTTGGGTCGGCGTCAGACAGGGGCCGCTGTTGACAAGAGCGGCGACTCCCCCTATACGCCCGACCATCCGGCTGGGGGTCGCCCCAAATGCCGAATTCAAATCTGTAGTGGTCAAGGTCCGAGCTACTTTGAAGTTCGCACCCTCTGTTACAACACCGCGTCGTTTGCCTCGGAATGGAAACGATTGCGGTTTTTGCGCTTGCGGACGCGTAAGCCGAAAAATTCAACCGCATGGGGCTGCCGCTCTGTGCAGCACATGTAGGAAACGGGAAAGAGACCCAATGCCAACGATTCAACAGCTGATCCGCAAGCCGCGTCAGCCCAAAATCAAGCGCTCGAAGTCGCAGCACCTCGAGCAATGCCCCCAGAAACGTGGCGTATGCACCCGCGTATACACCACCACCCCCAAGAAACCGAACTCGGCGATGCGTAAAGTTGCCAAGGTTCGTCTGACCAACGGTTACGAAGTTATCTCGTACATCCCCGGTGAGAGCCACAACCTGCAAGAGCACTCGGTTGTCCTCATCCGCGGCGGCCGTGTGAAAGACCTTCCGGGTGTCCGTTACCACATCCTGCGCGGTGTTCTGGATACCCAAGGCGTTAAAGACCGTAAGCAACGTCGTTCGAAGTACGGCGCGAAGCGTCCTAAGTAAGAAGGATAAGAGAATATGTCTCGTCGTCACGCTGCTGAAAAACGCGAAGTACTGCCCGACGCCAAATACGGCGACCGCGTACTGTCGAAATTCATGAACAACCTGATGATCGACGGTAAAAAGTCGGTTGCGGAAAAGATCGTTTACAACGCGCTGGATCGCGTTGAAAACAAGATCAAACGCGCCCCCGTCGAAGTCTTCCACGAAGCCCTGGACAACATCAAACCCGCCGTTGAGGTTCGCTCGCGTCGTGTTGGTGGTGCAACCTACCAGGTTCCGGTTGAAGTGCGCCCCGAGCGCCGTGAAGCTCTGGCCATCCGCTGGCTGATCTCTGCTTCGCGCAACCGCAACGAGAACACCATGGAAGAGCGCCTCGCAGGTGAACTTCTGGATGCCGTGAACTCGCGCGGTACCGCTGTTAAGAAGCGGGAAGACACTCACAAGATGGCAGAAGCTAACAAAGCCTTCAGCCATTATCGCTGGTAATTCCAAAAAGGTATTAAACCAATGGCACGCGAATATCCGCTCGACCTGTACCGCAACTTCGGTATCATGGCGCACATCGATGCAGGTAAAACTACCTGTTCCGAACGCATCCTGTACTACACCGGTAAGTCCCACAACATCGGTGAGGTGCACGATGGTGCAGCCACCATGGACTGGATGGAGCAGGAACAGGAACGCGGCATCACCATCACCTCGGCTGCGACCACCACCTTCTGGGAACGCACCGAAGACGGTAAAACCGCTGACACTCCGAAACACCGCCTGAACATCATCGACACCCCCGGCCACGTTGACTTCACCATCGAAGTTGAGCGTTCGCTGGCGGTTCTCGACGGTGCCGTCTGCGTTCTCGACGCAAACGCAGGTGTTGAGCCCCAGACCGAAACCGTGTGGCGTCAGGCTGACCGCTACAAGGTTCCGCGCATGGTCTTCGTCAACAAGATGGACAAGATCGGCGCAGACTTCTTCAACTGCGTTCACATGATCGAAGACCGCACCGGCGCACGTGCCGTTCCGGTTGGTATTCCGATCGGTGCAGAATCCGAGCTGGAAGGTCTGATCGACCTGGTCACCATGAAAGAGTGGCTGTGGCAGGGTGAAGACCTCGGCGCATCCTGGGTTCACGCGGAAATCCGCGACGAGCTGAAGGACATGGCCGACGAGTGGCGCGAGAAGATGGTCGAAGCGGCCGTCGAGCAAGACGAAGACGCCATGATGGAATACCTGGAAGGTAACGAGCCGGACGTCGCAACGCTCCGCGCGCTGCTCCGCAAGGGTACCCTGGCTCTGGACTTCGTTCCGGTTCTTGGTGGTTCGGCGTTCAAGAACAAAGGCGTTCAGCCGCTGCTCAACGCTGTGATCGACTACCTGCCCAGCCCGCTGGACGTTGTCGACTACATGGGCTTCGAGCCGGGCGACGAAACCGAAGAGCGTAACATTGCACGTCGCGCAGACGACGACATGGCGTTCTCGGGCCTTGCGTTCAAAATCATGAACGACCCCTTCGTCGGTTCGCTGACCTTCACCCGTATCTACTCCGGTACGCTGAACAAAGGTGAAACCGTTCTGAACTCGACCAAAGGTCGTAAAGAGCGCATCGGTCGTATGATGATGATGCACTCGAACAACCGTGAAGAGATCGAAGAAGCGTTTGCAGGCGACATCATCGCTCTGGCGGGTCTGAAAGACACCACCACCGGTGACACCCTCTGCGACGCCAAGGAGCCGGTGGTTCTGGAAACCATGACCTTCCCGGATCCGGTTATCGAGATCGCAGTTGAGCCGAAAACCAAGAACGACCAGGAAAAAATGTCCCAGGGTCTGCAGCGCCTCGCAGCAGAAGATCCGTCCTTCCGTGTCGAAACCGACATCGAGTCGGGTCAGACCATCATGAAGGGCATGGGCGAACTTCACCTGGACATCCTGGTGGATCGTCTGAAGCGCGAATTCAAAGTGGAAGCAAACATCGGTGCGCCGCAGGTTGCTTACCGCGAGACCATCGGTCACGAAGTCGAGCACAGCTACACCCACAAGAAACAGTCGGGTGGTTCGGGTCAGTTCGGTGAGGTCAAACTCATCATCACCCCGACTGAGCCGGGTGAGGGTTACTCGTTCGAGAGCCGCATCGTTGGTGGTGCCGTTCCGAAGGAATACATCCCGGGTGTTGAAAAAGGCATCCAGTCCGTCATGGACAGCGGCCCGCTGGCCGGCTTCCCCGTGATCGACTTCAAGGTTGCCCTGATCGACGGTAAGTTCCACGACGTTGACTCCAGCGTTCTGGCCTTCGAAATCGCAGCACGTATGTGCATGCGTGAAGGTATGCGCAAAGCGGGTGCGAAACTGCTCGAACCGATGATGAAAGTCGAAGTGATCACTCCGGAAGAATACACCGGCGGTATCATCGGCGACCTCACTTCGCGTCGTGGTCAGGTTTCGGGTCAGGAACCGCGCGGCAACGCCGTGGCCATCAACGCATTCGTGCCGCTGGCGAACATGTTCGGCTACATCAACACTCTGCGTTCGATGTCGTCGGGCCGTGCCCAGTTCACCATGCAGTTCGACCACTACGATCCGGTTCCGTCGAACATCTCGGAAGAGATCCAGGCGAAATACGCATAATTGGCGAGGCGGGCTTGGTCCCGCCCCACCATTCAACTCTACGCCGGGCAGCAGCCCGGCAACCGCAAATAGGAGGCCATTATGGCTAAGGAAAAGTTTGAGCGCAGCAAACCGCACTGCAACATCGGCACCATCGGTCACGTTGACCACGGTAAAACCACACTGACCGCAGCGATCACC
>NZ_JANDJO010000006.1 GCF_024331145.1 Shimia sp. CNT1-13L.2
GAATTCGGCGATCTTCCCCGGCATCCAGGGCGGCCCGCTGATGCACGTGATCGCGGCCAAGGCCGTGGCCTTCGGCGAGGCGCTGCGTCCCGAGTTCAAGGCCTACCAGAAGCAGGTACGCGCCAACGCGGTGGCCCTGGCCGACCAGCTGATCAAGGGCGGTCTCGACATCGTCACCGGCGGCACCGACACCCACGTGATGCTGGTTGACCTGCGCCCCAAGGGCGTGACCGGCAACATCGTCGACAAGGCCCTGGGCCGCGCCCACATCACCACCAACAAGAACGGCATCCCGTTTGACCCCGAAAAGCCGACCGTGACCTCTGGCATCCGCCTCGGCACCCCGGCGGGCACCACCCGCGGCTTCGGCGAAGCGGAATTCCGCGAGATCGCCGACCTGATCGTCGAAGTCGTCGACGGCCTCGCCGCCAACGGGGAAGACGGCAACGCAGAAGTCGAAGCAAACGTCCGCGCAAAGGTCAAAACCCTCTGCGACCGCTTCCCGCTCTATCCGAACCACTGAAAAACCACGCGCATTAACGCATTCCAGGAGTCCAACACATGAGTTTCTTCCCCATCGAGCAGGCCCCCGGCCGTCTCAACCGTTCCGAACTGGCCGTTCCCGGCAGCCAGCCCGGCATGTTCGAAAAAGCCGCCCAATCGGACGTCGACGTGATCTTCCTTGATCTCGAAGACGCGGTTGCGCCGGACGAAAAGGAACAGGCCCGCAAGAACATCATCGAAGCCCTGAACGACATCGACTGGGGCAACAAGACCATGTCGGTGCGCATCAACGGTCTCGACACCCACTACATGTACCGCGACGTGGTCGACGTGGTCGAACAGGCCGGTGAACGCCTCGACCTGATCATGATCCCCAAAGTCGGCACCGCCGCCGACGTCTATGCCGTCGACATGATGGTCACCCAGATCGAAGACGCCAAGGGCCTGAAAAAACGCATCGGTTTCGAACACATCATCGAAACCGCGCTTGGCATGCAGAACGTGCACGAGATCGCCGCCGCCTCCAAGCGGAACGAAAGCCTGCACTTCGGCGTCGCCGACTATGCCGCCTCGACCCGTGCCCGCACCACCATCATCGGCGGCGTGAACCCCGACTATTCGGTCCTGACCGATCCGGCCGCCGACGGATCGCGTGAAACCCACTGGGGCGACATGTGGCACTATGCGCTGGCCCGCATGGTCGTGGCGGCCCGTGCCAATGGCCTGCGCCCGATCGACGGCCCCTTCGGCGACTTCCAGGATGCCGACGGCTACCGCGCCGCCGCCAAGCGCGCCGCCGTTCTGGGGTGTGAGGGCAAATGGGCCATCCACCCCTCGCAGATCGCGCTGGCCAACGAAGTCATGTCGCCTTCCGAGGCAGAGGTCACCAAGGCCAAGCGCATCCTCGAAGCCATGGCCGAAGCCGAAGCCGCCGGAAAAGGCGCGGTCTCTCTCGACGGACGCCTGATCGACTATGCCTCGATCCGCCAGGCCGAAGTGCTGGTGGAAAAAGCCAAGCAGATCGCGGGCAACTAAGCCGCGCAACCACCCACAGGAAAGGCCCGGCCAGTATTGGCGCGGGCCTTTTTTATGTCTGCCTGAAATTGTTGCAAAATGAATTATGAATCAGTATTCATGTTTCATGACTATTCAAGCCCCCAAGACCAAACGCGGCACCGCGCGCCGTGAAATCCTGCTCCGTTCCGCCGAGAAAGTCATCGGCGAAAAGGGCTATGCCGCTGCATCCATCGCCGACATCACCCGCGATTCCAGCACCGCCCAAGGCACATTCTATCTCTATTTCGCCTCCAAGGCCGAAGTTTTCCGCGAACTTGTTCTGGAAATGGGCGCGCTCATCCGGAAAGTGATGAGCGAGGCCATCGCAAGCGCCCCCAACCGTCTCGAGGCCGAACGCCTCGGGCTGCGCGCCTTTCTCGGCTTTGTATCCGAACGCCCCCACCTCTATCGCATCGTTGAAGAGGCCCGTTTTGTCGATCCCGAGGCCTATCGCGATTACTTCTCGCTGTTCGAACAGGGCTACCGCGACCAGCTTGAAAAAGCCGCCGCGTCCGGCGAGATCAGCCCCGGCAACGCCGAAGTCCGCGCTTGGGTTCTTATGGGCATCGCCAAGAACCTTGGCGACCGCTACGTCCTGCTTGACCAGAGCGCCGATCTTGACGCCGTCACAGACGAAGCCTTTGACATGATCAAGAACGGATTGGCCCCGTGACCCAAGGAAGCGATCTCCTGTCCCTGACCGAGCACCGCGACGGTATCTGGCACATGAAGCTCTCGGCACCCCGCGCCAATGCACTTGAGCCGGTGTTTCTGGATACCATCCGTGCGGCATTGGACCAGATCGAAACCACCGCGCCAAGCGCCCTTGTCATGACGGCCGGGCGCAACTTCTGTTCTGGCGGTGACGTGGCGCGCTTCTTCGAAGCGGTCAAGGCCGGCCAAGGCAAGGCCTATGCCCAAAGCGTCGTGCCCGTGCTGCAAGAGATCGTCCTGCGTCTCACCGCCCTGCCCGCCCCCGTCGTCATCGCCGCGCGTGGTGCCAACACGGGCGGCGGATGCGGGTTTCTCTTTGCCTCCGATCTGGCCGTCATCCACCCGACAAGCTTTGTGCAGCCCTACTACGCCCGCGTCGGATTTGCCCCTGACGGAGGCTGGACAGCCCTTCTGCCAGAACGGATCGGTGCCGGACCTTCCTTGGCATGGCTTCAGGAAGACGCGCGCAAATCCTGCGCCGACCTGCGCGCCCTTGGCCTCGCGAGCCACGTCTCCGACACCCCCGAGGCAAAGGCGTTTTCGCTTCTGGACGACGTCAATCTGGCAACGCTCGCAACCGCTAAAACCCTCGTCTGGGATGCCGAGCGCCTTGCCCGTCTCGATCGCCGTCTCAAGGCCGAGACCGAAGCCTTTTACCAACGCATTGACCAGCCCGACACCCTTAAGGGCATGACCGCATTCCTGTCGCCACAAGAGGCCTGAAAAACATGTTCGACATCGTCACCGACATGGCCGCCAAGCGCGCCGAGATCACGCCGGACCGTATCGCCTTCGTGGAACAGGCCACCGGCCGGAACTGGAGCTTTTCTGAGATCAACCGCGCCGCCAATGGCATGGCAGCAGGCCTGATGGACTTGGGCCTGAGCGAAGGTGACCGTGTCGCGATCCTCTGCCCCAATACGACAACCTTCTTCATTGCGCTCTTTGCCTGCCAGAAATCCGGTCTGGTCCTGTGCCCGCTGAACTGGCGTCAACCCGCCCCCGAACTGATCGACACGCTGGCCCCGTTTCCGCCACGTGTCATCCTGCATGACACCACCTTCGCCGGACCGGCCTATGACGTGGCCGAGGCCTTCTCGATCCCTGCCGTCGCGTTTGAGGGGCAGGTCACCGAATGGATCGACGCCGGCACCGATGGCTCTGCAGGCGTCATCCCCGCCGACAGGCTCTGGTATCTGCTGTTCACCTCCGGCACCACGGGCCGCCCCAAGGCGGTGATCCAGACCGCCCGCATGAGCTGGGCCAATGCCGTCAACATCGGGCAGGCCATCGACCTCACCAGCCAGGACCGCGCAGTCAACTTCCTGCCCCTCTTCCACACCGCTGGCATCAACCTCTACACCCTGCCAGTGTTCCTCAATGGAGGTTGCTCCACGGTTCTGTCCAAGTTCGATGATGCCACCGTCCTGACCATGCTTCAGGCGGGCGACATCAGCCAGTTTTTCGGCGTCCCCGCCATCTATCAGGCCCTCAGCCTGTCACCCGACATTGATCGCGTCGACTGGACTACCATCCGCTGCGGCTGTGGCGGTGCGCCTCTGCCCGAACCTCTGATCCGCTTTTTCGCCGACCGCGGCGCGCGCGTTCTGAACGGTTTCGGCATGACGGAAACCGGCCCCACGGTGTTCCTGATGGACGAGGCAAACGCCGAGGCCAAGATCGGCTCGGTCGGGCGGCCGCAGATGCTCACCGAATGCCGCCTCGACGGCGTGGCGGACGGCGAGACCGGCGAGGGCGAAATTCAGTTTCGCGGCCCCAACATCACCCCCGGCTACTACCAGAATGACGAGGCCACCAGGGGCGCGTTCACCAAGGACGGCTGGCTCAAGACCGGCGATGTCGGCCATCGCGACGCGGATGGCTTCTATTTCATCGTCGACCGCATCAAGGACATGTACATCTCGGGCGGCGAAAACGTCTATCCGGCCGAAGTCGAGCGCATCCTCGTGCAACACCCGGATGTCCTCGAGGCGGCCGTGATCGGTGTGCCCGACAGCAAGTGGGGCGAGGTTGGCGCGGCCTACCTGATGCCCCGCCCCGGCCACGCCATTGATGGCGAGGCCTTGCGCCTGTGGTGCCGCGAACGCCTCGCCGCCTACAAGGTTCCGGCGCACGTCGCACAGGTTGACGATTTCCCCCGCACAGCCGCCGGCAAAATCCGCAAACCCGATCTTCGCAAGGAATTCTCAGCATGACCGAGCTTAGCGCCCTCTGGCGCCCTACTCAGGATGATTTCAACCTCTTCGCCGAAGTCTCCGGCGACGACAATCCGATCCACGTCGACGAAGAGTTTTCGCGCAACTCGGCCTTCGGGCGCACGGTCAGCCACGGCATGCTGATCTATTCGAAACTCTGGGGCATGGTCTGCGCCCATCATCCCGGCGCGCGGTCGGTGGAACAGAAGATGATGTTCCCGAACCCCACCTACACCGGTGAAGACATCCGCCTCATGGTCACCGGCGCCATTCCCGGCCACATCGAGATGCGCGCGGTTCGGGTTGCCGATGGCGCAGAGGTCTTTCTTGGCGAAGCGGAGGTCGCATAATGGAGGTTGGACAAAAGGCGGAACTGACCCGCACCTTCACCCCCGAGGACATCGCGGGATATGACGCGCTCGCGTCGGGCCGCACAGAGGGCCAGGTGCCCGAACCCCTGATCGCGGCGCTGTTTTCCTATCTCCTAGGCGTCAAACTGCCCGGCCCCGGAACCAACTACCTGAAACAAGAGATCGCCTTCCCCGAAAAGGCCCCGCTGGACATGGCTCTGACCGCTTCGGTCGAAGTCACCCGCCTGCGGCCCGAAAAACAGATCGTGGATCTCTGGGCCAAGGCCACCCTGCCCGACGGCACCGTTGTCGCCGAAGGCCGGTCGCTGGTGAAATACGCCGACACCGGCCACGTGTAATCACGTCACAAGACTAAAACACCAAGGGCTGTGTCCGCTGAAAGCAGGCACAGCCCTTGGTGTTTGGTAAGATCGAAAACCAGAGAGCGGGCGATCAAAGACCGTCTTCAAACGCCCGAAGCGCGGCCAGAAAGGCCTCCGGCTCCTCAAGGTTCGCCGAATGCCCCGACTGCGCAAATCCGACCGAACGCGCCCGCGGCGCGGTGTTCGCCATCCAGAGCGCCGTCGCCTCCGGGTAGACACGGCTCCTTTCGCCGTAGCCAACCAGCCAGGGCACATCGACCCTGGCAACCACATCCCACAGATTCAGCGCCATCAGGTCATCCCAGTAGGCCGCCATGATCGCGGGATCATTCGACAGCACCTGCGAAAGGGCGGCGTCACGCGAAAAGGCGGGCGCGCCCTCGCGGGTTGCGAACATGGTCGTGGCGATCTTTTCCGCCGCACTGGCCCAGTCTTCGTGGATTTCGCGGGTCGAGGCCGCAAGGCGTTCCGGCGTAGAGCCAAGCAACCCCAGATCCCAATCCGAACCATTTGCCGGACGCGGGCTCATGTCGAGGGTCACGAGGCCAGACAGGCGCGCGGTCCCGTGATCGCGGATATAGGACCACGCCACCGCCGCCCCCATCGACCATCCCACCAAAAGAACGTCCTCACGCCCCGTGGCACGGATCAACGCATCGACCTGCGCAACACAGGCATCAAGGCCGGTCGGATGGACCGTATTGTCGCCATGGCCGGGAAAATCCGGGGCCATGGCCCGTGGTCCAAGGGCGTCAACAAGCGGATCGAACACCGATCCCCGCATCGTCCACCCATGCAGGAACAGGACTGGCCGGTCGTTAGGTTTGGTCGTCATCATTTACCGGACCGCAAGCGCCCCACGATCCCCGTCGGGAAGAAATACACACTCAGGATGAACAGAACGCCCAGCCACAAAAGCCACCTATCGGGATCAAGCAGGCGCGACAACAGCGGGATCGCCTCGGTCGCCGCCGCCGCACTTCCCATCAGGTCCTGCAAATAGGTCTGAGCCAGAACCAGAAGCGTCGCCCCGATGGCCGCCCCCCAGATCGTGCCCATGCCGCCAATCACCACCATCAAGAGGATATCCAGCATGATCGCAAAGCTCAGCGTCGTATCCGGCCCGACATAGCGCAGCCACAGGGCAAAAAGGCTCCCCGCCAGCGCCGCAATCGCCGCCGACAGACAGGTCGCAATCGTCCTGTAAGCCACCACCCGATAGCCAATCGCCTCGGCGCGGAAATCGTTTTCCCGGATCGCCTGCAACACACGGCCAAAGGACGAGTTCACCACCCGCAGCATCAGCAGGAACAGCATGAGCGAGCAGAAGAAGACCACATAGTAGTTCAGCAGCTTGCCATTGATCTTCACACCGGCAAATTCGCCCATCCGGTTGGCCGGACCAAGCGCGCGGGGGATCTTGAAGGTAAACCCGTCTTCGCCGCCCGTCAGCCAGGACAGCTGGCTGACCAGCACCGCCACGGCGGATGCCACCGCAAGGGTAATCATCGCGAAGAAAATCGCCCGTACACGCAGCGAAAACAGTGCGATCACAAAGGCCAGCGCCGCCGCAAGCAGGGCACCGGAGAGCGAGCCGACAATCAGCGCACCAAAGCCGCGCCCCATGTGCTGCGAGGCAAGGCCAACCCCATAGGCGCCAATGCCGAAGAACATGGTGTGGGCAAAGCTCACGACGCCGGTATAGCCCAGCAACAGGTCATAACTCGCCGCCAGCACGATGAAAATCGCGATGCGTGCGGCGGTATCAAGCGACCGGACACCGGGGAACAGGAACGGCGCAAGCGCCAGCCCGAGGAAAATCGCGATCAACACCAGCGTCAGGGTCTTGGAACGCGGCGCATCGCCGGAAATCAGGGACATGATCATCTCTTGGTCCTCACTTCGCCTTGACCACGGGCATCATGCCCTGGGGTCGCCACAACAGGATCACGGTCATCAGGCCGATGTTGGAAATCAGCGCGAGCTTGGGTTCGAGGAAGGCGATATAGTTCTGCATCAAGCCCACCAGAAGCGCGCCGATAAAGGCCCCTTCCACCGATCCAAGGCCGCCGATGATCACCACGATGAAGACAAGGATCATCATCTCCTCGCCCATTCCGGCGGTGATCACCTCTTCGTATAGGCCCCACATCACACCGCCCAGACCGGCCAGCGCCGATCCCGCGATGAACACGCCGACAAAGACAACCCGCAGCCGATAACCAAGCGCCTCGACCATCTCGCCGTTCTCGACACCGGCCCGCACAATCAGGCCGATCTTGGTGCGGCGAAACACAAGGCGCATCGCCACGAACAGAACCAACCCGACAGCCACGGCCAACAGACGGTATTTCTCAAGCGCCGCGCCCCAGAAGGTCACCGCCCCCTTGAACATCTCCGGGCGCGTCAGGAAAATCTCTTCCGGCCCCCAGATCACGTGGATCATCTGCTCGATCACGATCAGGCCGCCCACGGTGACAAGAATCTGTTTGAGGTGAGCGCCGTAAACCGGCTTTACGATCACCTTCTCGAAGGCCCACCCAAGCAGGCCTGTGACCGCCATCGCGGCCAGAACCGCCAGCAAAATCGCCGTCAGGTTCAGAACAAGCGAGGGTGCCGCCGCCCATTGCCCAAAGGCGAACAACACGCTGACCCCGACAAAGGCGCCAACCGAAATAAAGGCACCGTGGCCAAAGTTGATCACGTCCATCAGGCCAAAGACCAGCGTCAGGCCGGATGCGATGATGAAGATCATCATCCCCATCGCCAGCCCCGAAACGGTCAGCGTCAGCCAGCTGGACGGGTTGCCAATCGCCACAAAGCCGAACACCACAAGGATCGGGATCAGCAGGAACGGCATCGCCTGCGCGATCCGCGCGGAAAGCGGAACATCCGCAAAAGTAGGTTTATGATCGGGGGCTGCTGTCATCATCCCGCCTCCATGCTCAGGCCCATCAACTGCTCTTGCAGCTGGGCGCTTTCTGCCAGTTCACGCATCTCGCCAGTCCAGACAATCCGCCCGTCATCCATCACCGCGGCATAGTCGCCAATCGCCTTGGCAACGCCAAAGTTCTGCTCGACCATCAGGATCGACGCCCCCTGCGCCTTCAGCTCCTTCAGGGCCGAGGCCATCGTCGAAACAATCGCCGGCGCAAGGCCCTTGGTCGGCTCGTCGATCAGGTACAGCGACCTGTCTTCGGCCATCGCACGGGCAATCGACAGCATCTGCTTCTGTCCCCCCGAAAGGTTGCCGGCTTCCGATGTCCAGAAGGTCTTGAGCGGCGGGAAAGCCGTGAAAATCCACTCGCACCGCTTTGCATCCAAAGGTCCGGTCGACGCCGCAAGCATCATGTTCTCTTCCACCGTCAGGTCGGTGAAAATGCCCATGTCTTCGGGCACAAACCCGATACCCGCCCGCGCCCGCGCCGGTGTGGCCGCCTGGGTGATATCCTCCCCGTCAAAGGTGATACGGCCCTGCTTGGCTACCCAAAGGCCCATGATGGTGCGCAATGTCGTGGTCTTGCCAACGCCGTTGCGACCCAACAACATGGTCACCGCACCACGCGGCACCGCAAGATCAACGCCATGCAGGATGTGATACTGGGCAATGTCGGTATAGACGCCCTCAAGGGTCAGGATCGCATCAGACATCTTCCAGCTCCTTGCCCATATAGGCGTTCTGGACAACATCCGACGCCATCACCTCACCCGGTTCCCCGTCCGCCACAAGCGCGCCGTTGTGCAACACGATGATCCGGTCCGCCAGCGCGCGGATCACGTCCATCTTGTGTTCCACCAACAGGATCGTGCGATCCCGGTCCGCCTTCAGCTCGGCAATCAGATCAAGCACCACCGGCGCTTCGTCCACGCTCATGCCAGCGGTCGGCTCGTCAAACATGTAGACCTTGGGATCAATCGCGATCAGCATCGCGACCTCCAGCTTGCGCTGGTTGCCGTGGCTCAGCTCCGAGACAAGCTGATCCTTCAGCGTATCCAGCCGCACCCGCTCAAGCACCGACATCGCCTCGGTGGTCAGCGCCGTATGGCTGTCCGCCATCGTCAAGAGCGACATCCCGGCCCCGCGATGCGCCTGCACGGCCAGACGCACGTTCTCAAGAACGCTTAGGCCCGGAAACAGGTTGGTCAGCTGAAAGGCCCGTCCCAAACCGCGATGGCACCGCTCCGAGACCGACAGGCGCGTAATATCCTCGCCCATCAGTTCGACACGGCCTTCGCTGGCCGGAATCTGGCCGGAGATCAGGTTGAAATAAGTGGTCTTGCCCGCACCGTTCGGCCCGACAATCGCGGTCAACTCACCGGCATGAAAGGCGCTGCTGACAGCATCCACTGCCACATGCCCACCAAACCGCACGGTGAGCCCGTGGGTTTCCAGAAGCGTCTGGGTCATGGTTTCGCTCTTGATTGGAAAATCGAAAGTGGCAGGGCGCGAAAGGCGCCCCGCCCGTGGTGTGTTACTGGTTGCGGACCGGAATGTTCATCTCGTCCATGCCCAGTTCACGTACCAGCACCGGTACGCCGTAATCCTTGCCGTCCTGCACTTCGGTACGGAAGTGATACATCGACTGCATCGCCTGATGGTCTTCGGCGCGGAACTTCATGGTGCCCTTCGGGGTCTCCCACTCCATGCCTTCCATCGCACCGATCAGCGCGTCGGTATCCTCGGCGCCACCGGCCTTCTTGATCGCCTCGACAACCGCGATACCGGCTGCCATGCCACCTGCGGTGAAGAAATCCGGCGGGCTGTCATAGCGCTTGAAGTGCTCTTCAACCAGCCAGTCGTTCACAGGATTGCTGGGGATTTCATAGTAGTAATAGGTCGCGCCTTCGAGACCCGGCATTTCCTTGTAGGCCTTCAGCGCCGCGAGGATGTTGCCACCGGTTGCAATCTCGATGCCGAAACGCGAGGGATCCATCGCGTTGATCTTGCTCATCGGGTTGCCGCCACCGGCCCAGATCAGGAACAGCTTCTTCTCGCCGCTTTCCCCTTCCATCGCGGTAAAGATACGCTCTGCCGCCGCGGTAAAGTCCGTGGTGTCGGTCGGCACGTATTCCTCGTGGGCGATCTTGGCACCGGTGGCCTCAAGCGCCTCCTTGAAGGCGGCCACGCCGTCACGGCCAAAGGCATAGTCCTGCGCGAGCGTCGCGATGGTCACCCCTTCGCCGCCAAGCGCCACCGCGTTGGCAATCGCATCCTGCGACGAGTTGCGGCCGGTGCGGAAAATGTAGCGGTTCCACGCCTTGCCGGTGATCGAGTCCGCCACCGCGGGCTCAACGATCAGCACGCGCTCGTATTCTTCGGCCACCGGCAGCATCGCCAGCGCCACGCCCGAGCTGACCGGACCGACCGCGATATGCGCGTCGTCGTCACCATAGGCTTCCGCCAGCAGGCTGCGGCCCTTGGCCGGATCAAGCTGGGTGTCCTTTTCGATCACTACCAGCGGCTCACCATTGATTTCCATGGTCCCGCCGGTTGCATATTCCAGACCCATCATCAGGCCATCATGAGATTGCTTGGCGTAGGCCTCGAACGGGCCGGTTTTGCCATAGACATGAGCAATACGAATTTCAGCCGAAGCCGCCGTGGCAAGCGCCAGCACGGCAGTGGCTACACCGAGTTTCAAAAAGCGTTTCAAGAAAGACTCCTCCCATCCTTGTCGCACCAAAAATGAAACATGAATCACCATTCATGTCAACGAAAGGATATTCGAATTCACAAACTCCTTTGAAATCAAAAGGAAGGCTGCATCAACGCCCACGCCGCCTGCATGAACCTTCGCAAACTTCAGGGAGGAGGAGTCAGTAAATTCAGAAGCGAAAACCCTGCGCCCCTGTCACAGTCACACCGACGTGCAGGTCCGTGGGATCACCAAAGGTCAGTCTTCACCAGACAATAACGTTTTTGTCGTAAACAAAGACTTTGATGTCTCCCGAAGCCGTTCGAAGGATACCTTCGAACGTGTTCAATGCCATCCGAATTCTACAAAGATATATTACATTCTCCGGTCGAGAACCTGACTTCTTTGCGTATTTTTCGGCAAGCACCCTGTTGGTCTCGAGTTCATCAACGCAATCGTCCCACTCAGCAAATAACAAACGTTCGATTTCCATCGATACCGAATCCTGATGTAGATCCATCAACATCCCATCCGGTTCGAGCAACGCCTCAATTGGCCTTTTGGACACGATCAGGGCACCACATGAATCGTCTCTATGCGCAACAAACAAAGCGCGATCATCCAGTGTATAGACCTCAAGATCACTGCTTTTCACATCCGCCAAAAAGAAGGGGTAGTAGTCGATATGTTGTAGGTTTCGGCTACTCTCCGGACGGAAGTCCGCCAAGCAATGCTCGCGCACGGTGACAAACCCAAGCTTGTTTGTGATCTCAAGTGCTGAAATTTTACATCCCGAGAGAACCCCGACCATGAGGACAAAAACTGCGACGTGCCTAAAGATCCTCGTCATATTGGTCTCTCAATTTAGGGTGCAATAAAGTGAGTAAATCAGCGCAAAGCGTTCATGGCCCCAGAAGGGCGCGCCCCTATACCTGACGTCTATTGACGCCAGAGTGTCAACTGCGGTTTTTGGCGCACATCTCACAGGACAAACAGAAAAAGAAGGAAAATGGCGGAGCGACAGGGATTCGAACCCTGGAGACGGTTTCCCGCCTACACACTTTCCAGGCGTGCGCCTTCGACCACTCGGCCACCGCTCCGTGCGACGCTCTTTAGCGTTTCAGGGAAGGGATGCGCAAGAGGCAAAACCACCCTTCGCGCGTTTTGTCGAAATCAGCTGTCCAGATGCAGGTTCACGCGCCTGTTCTGACGGCCTTTTTTCTCGATCTTGCCAATCCGCACCCGCCCGATCTCGGAGGTGCGTGCCACATGGGTGCCGCCGCAGGGTTGCAGGTCGATCCGGTTCGCCCCTTCGCCGATATAGACTAGGCGCACACGCCCCTGCCCCATTGGCGGCTTGACCGACATGGTTTTCACCAGCCCCGGATTGGCCTTCAATTCATCATCGGTGATCCAGTCCTGGCCCACGGTCAGGTCCAGTTCGATAAGCGCATTCAGCGCCTCGTCCAGCGCCTCTTTCTCTTCCGGCGCATCCGGCATGTCGAAATCAAGACGCCCCTTTTCGGCACTGATCGACCCGCCCGTCACCGGCAGCGGAATCACCACCGACAGGATATGCAGCGCGGTGTGGATGCGCATGTGACGATAGCGGCGCTCCCAGTCGAGCTCCTGCGTCACGGTCGTGCCCACCGCAGGAAGGCCCGCCGGCTCGGCCGCGACCAGCGCCACCTGATCGCCCTCGGCCTTGACCGTGGTGGCGATCTTCATCTCGCCCCCGCTCCAGCGCAGCATCCCGCTGTCGCCCGGCTGACCGCCCCCCGTGGGATAGAACAGCGTGCGATCAAGAACGATGCCGCCCTCCGGCGTATGCGCCACGACAACCGCCTCGGCCTCGCGCAGATAGGCGTCCTCACGGAACAACAACTCGCTCATCGGTCTCCTCCATCGCCATCCGGCGCGTCCACATCCGACAGGTCCGGCGGCATGGCCGCAGTCTGCGCCACGCTCACGGGCTCAACCTGCACCGGATGGGATGTATTCAGTTTTTCGGGGTTGCGCAGCCAGATATCCTGTTGCGGGAACGGGATTTCGATCCCCGCCTCCATGAAACGCTGCGCAATGTCATAATTCATGTCCGACCGCACGCTCAGAACCCAGTTCACATCCCGCAGGATGGCGCGGATTTCAAAGTCCAGCGAACTGGCGCCGAACCCCTGGAACACGACATAGGGCGCGGGCGTCGCCAGCACCATCGGGTGGGCATTGGCCACGTCTAGCAGGATTTTCTCGACCAAACGCGGATCGGTGCCATAGGCCACGCCCACGGGCACGATCACACGCCCCACCGTGTTGCCACGGGTATAGTTCGTCACCGTTCCCGCCACGAGATCACTGTTAGGAATGATGACATCGGTCCGGTCAAAGGTCTCGATCCGCGTCGAGCGCACGGAAATATCGCGCACATAGCCCATCTGGCCATTCACCTCGATCCAGTCGCCCTCGGCGATCGGACGTTCAATCAGCAGGATGATACCGCTGACAAAGTTCGACACCACGGTCTGCAGGCCGAAACCGATCCCGACAGAGAGGGCTGACGCCACCAGCGCGATCGAGCCAAGATCAATCCCGGTGTTCTGAATCGCGATGATTGCGGCCACGGTCAGGCCGACATAGCCCACACCCGCCACAACCGCATTCTGCCCGCCCGCATCCAGCTTGGTGCGCGGTAGAACCGAGTTGCGCAGCGTGCTCTGGAGAAGGCGCGTCAGCCCATAGCCAACCCCGAAGACCGCGATGAAGATCAGCACCTCGCGCGGCGAAATCGTGACATCGCCCACCCGCAGGCCCGCGCCGATTTTTTGGATCAGCTCCGAGATATACTGTGGCCCTGCTCCCCAGAACAAAAGCACCAGCGGCACGGCGGCAATCAGCAGAAGGAAGGCAAGAAGCACCGACCACAAGGAGCTTTCAACGCTTTCCTGATCTCCGGACAAGAGCGACAGGAACCGGATCAGCCCGCGATGCAGGATACCGATCAACCCGCCAAGGAACACCGTGTAGATCGCAGGAAACACCAGCGCCGCCGCGCCACGGGCATAGCCCACGGCAACCAGCACCATGCCAACGATGGCAACCGCACGCAGCGCCTTGGCCAGCAACGAGACCACCTGCGCCGAAATCGCGCCGTCGGCCTTTGCATCGGCCCGCACGGTATCGACATGCGCCCGCAAGATGCGCGCGAACCGCAACATCAGAAGACCGGAGACAAGGATCAGCGGGAAATATACGACCGCAGAGGCGGTCTCACTCCAGTTGTCATAGCGCGACACGTCCCTGATCATGGTTTCGACACCAAGAACCACACCGATCAGTAAACAGTCGTACCGCCCTTCCCGGCGGTGCTGTTCGCTTAGAACCAGAACGCCCTGCTCTCCCTCGCGGATCGGAAACAACCTGCGACCGATCCAGACCGGCATCAACGACATGAAGGCCGCCACCGGCAACGCCTGCAACAGGATGCCCCCGCGAATACCCGCAAGATCGGTGACATAGAGCGCCTCGGTCACAAGGAAAACGCCCACCAGCGGCAGGATCACGTGCCCCAGCGAGATCAGGAACACCCCGAGCCAGCGACCGCTCGACATACCCTCTTGATACAATGAAGCCTGCGCCCGGTCGGTCCAGTTGCGACCACGCACCACCAAGAGCGCGCCCAGAAGGAACAGGAACAGAATACGCGGAAGATTGCGTTGGAATTCCTTGTTGGTCCACTCATAGGCCCAGGCCGTGCGGACTTCGCCGATGACATGCACCATCGACTGCGTGATCGCATCCCAACCCGACGCCCAGTTCGCGGGGTTCAGCGGTGTCGGACCCCGTTGCAAGAGCTCGGCTGTCCGGCGCTCCTGCAAGACCTTGTCGACCCCGGCAATGAGCTCATCGGCCTCGGTTTCCGCAAGTTCCGCCTGAAGGATCGGCTCGCGTGCCTGCGCCAGCGCAGTTTCCAGTCGCGCACGCTCTGCGGCCACGGCTTCGGTGTCACCGCCTTCCGGCACTGGCCCCAACCGGTCAAGCTGCGCTTTCAGGGTCTGGATATTGACCGAATAGGCCGATTGCGCATTGGCAAATGTGGACCGCCAGTCCACCAGCTGCCCGCGCAGGGTTTCCATCGCCACCTGCGAGGCCCGCCCCGCGTCAATGGCTTCGGCTGCCCGCGCAGATACCCGCCCCCAACGTTCGAAATCTGGCGGATCCGTCTGCGCCGCAAGGCCGCTCAATCCCGGTAGAACAACGAGAAGAAGAACGGCAAGCGCGCGGCGCAGAAATGTCATGTCAGGCCTCAAACGTCCTCGAAAACACCCGGGATGCTCGCCGGACCGGACGTCAGCCATTCCGGCGTCGGCAGGCCCTTTTCACGCAGGAAGTCAGGGTTGAACAGCTTCGATTGGTAGCGCGTACCATAGTCGCACAGCACCGTCACAATGGTGTGGCCCGGCCCCATTTCCTTGGCCATGCGGATCGCACCGGCCACGTTGACACCAGAAGATCCCCCAAGACACAGGCCCTCTTCCTGCAACAGGCCAAAGACCACCGGCAGGGATTCCTCGTCGGGGATCTTATAGCACATGTCCGGCGTAAACCCTTCCAGGTTCGCGGTAATCCGGCCCTGGCCGATGCCCTCGGTGATCGAGTCGCCGCCGTGATCTTCACCGGTATAAAGCTTGAACATGCCCGATCCGCCCGGATCAGCCAGCGCTACCTTCACGCCCTTGGGCTGAAGCGCCGCGCCAACACCGGCCAGCGTGCCGCCCGAGCCGACAGCACAGACAAAGCCGTCAACCTTGCCCTCGGTCTGCTGCCAGATTTCCGGCCCCGTGGTCTCGACATGCGCCTGACGGTTGGCAACATTGTCAAACTGGTTCGCCCAGATCGCGCCGTTCGGCTCGGTCTTGGCCAGCTCCTCGGCCAGACGCCCCGAATAGCGCACATAGTTGTTCGGGTTCGAGTACGGCGCCGCCGGCACCTGAACCAGCTCGGCCCCCGCCAGACGGATCATGTCCTTCTTTTCCTGGCTCTGGGTTTCCGGGATCACGATGACCGTCTTGAACCCCATGGACGCACCCACCAGCGCAAGGCCAATCCCGGTATTGCCCGCGGTGCCCTCAACTATGGTCCCGCCCGGGCGCAGATCGCCGCGCGCAATGGCATCCTTGATGATAAACAGCGCGGCCCGGTCCTTGACCGACTGGCCGGGGTTCATGAACTCGGCCTTACCATAGATCTCGCAGCCCGTGGCCTCGCTGGCCTTGTTCAAGCGGATCAGGGGAGTGTTTCCAACGGCAGCAGCCAGGTCGGCAGCAATTCGCATCAGCGCGTTCCTTCTAAATCTCTTGGCATCCTGTGTAGGACGCCCGCATCCCGAACTCAAGCAGCGTTGCGCAACCGATCACGATGCCGTGCAAGCCACAGGGCCGCCAGAACAAGCGGCGCATTGACCGCCTGCATGGTGTCCACCATCTCCATCAGGTCCTCAAAGCCGAACAGGTAGGATCTGATGTCTTCCGCCTCGCTTTCAAGCCCCGACACGCCATCAATGCCATCCGGCAGATCGGCAATCCCGATATAGATGTCGTAATACTCGGTCGAACACCCCGGCGAGGCATAGCAATGCGCCACGTCATGCAATTCCCGGAGTTCGATCCCCGCCTCTTCCTGCGCCTCGCGATGGGCGGTCTTCTCCGGCGTCTCGCCTGCATCCACCCGCCCCGCAATCGGCTCAAGCTGCCACGGACGCTCATCCCCCCGCGCCAGAGGGCCGGGGCGAAACTGCTCGACCAAGAGCACCCGATCCCGCACCGGATCATAGGGCAGCACGATCATCGCGTCGGTCGCAAGGAACACGGCCCGGTTCACCATCTCGCTCTGACCGCCATCATAGCGGCGGAATGTCAGGTCGTATTCATCCAGCGCGAAGTATTTCACATAAGGGCGCTTCACCCTGTGGACCCGCGCATCCTGCGCACCAAACCCGCTGGGGCTATGGGCAAGGTTACGCGCCTTCGCATTCACCTTGGCCGTCGCCCGGGCACGGATCATCGGGAACAAATCAGCCACCTCGCCCGCGGTCTTCTCGCCGAAATACCCCATGACCTCCCGCGCCGCAAAGCAACTCATCTCGCCCCAACGCTCGCTCCAAGCCTCAAGGCTCCAGAGCTCCCCCTGCGGCCAGCTTCCCGGCTCCGGGAAATAGACTTCGGTCGCAATGGCGCCCACCGAGGTGTCCACCGTCACCGGCTTCAGGGCATAATCAAAGCCGCCCTCATAGAAATTTAGACGCGCCACATCCTCATCGCTCAGGCCCGACACGACAACGCCTTCAGCCCCGTCACCACCTTCGACAATCATCGGAAACGCCTGTCCGTCGGCCCAGTGCACGGCATGATCCGCAAGGCTGGCCGCCCGCATCTCGATCAAGTCCGCCGGCCGGCCAAGCACAATCGACAGCAGCGGCACATGTCGCAATGTGCCGTAGAAAAACAGGGATTTCACGTGGTTATCTCCAGTGACGATGGGCGAGCTCGGCAAGCAGCCCCGACAGGAGCGCCCCGATCACCAAGGCTGCAATCACCTTCACATCCAACAGGTACCGCGCATAGTCAATGGCGATCTGGATAATCCCGCGCAGCGCCTCCATCGGCTCCGAATAGGCATTGCGCAGCGCCTGGTCCAGCATCTCGTAAGTGCCAAACACAAACAGACCCAGGAACAGCAGAGCAATCACCGATGTGATGCCATTGTTGATCGCATCGGTCACCGATCCCCCGGCCTTCGCCCCCAGCATTTTCCAACCGACAAAGAGGCCGAGACCCGCCGAAACCGGAGTGAAATAACCAAAGTTCATCGAGATTTCGCGCAGGATCACCGCCTTCACCAGTTCTGCCACCACGGCACCAAGGATCCCAAGACAAAGGGCGGCAACCAATTTCGAACCTGTGGGCATATGCTATTCCGGCCTGCTGATAGTCACTTGTGTCACGTCACAGTTTCCGCTGTGAAACGCCGCCGCGCAAGAGGTGAGATAGAAATTCCACATCCGCCGGAACCGGTCATCAAACCCGAGATCCTGCACCCGGTCCCACTGCGCATTGAATGTCTCGTGCCAGCGCCGCAACGTCTGGCTGTAGCTCTCGCCAAACTCCACCGATTTCACGAAATGCAACCCCGCCTTGGCCACCTCGTCCTTCAGGGCCGTCCGGCTTGGCAACATACCACCGGGAAAGATGTATTTCTGTATGAAATCAACACCTTTCCTGTAGGTCTCAAAGCGCGCCTCGGTCAGGGTGATGATCTGCAAGGTCGCGTTCTTTCCGGGCCGCAGGCGGTCTCGCACGGTCTCGAAATAGGCCGGCCAGTATTTCTCTCCGACCGCCTCGAACATCTCGATACTGGCAATCCCGTCATACTGGCCCTGCTCGTCGCGATAATCCTGAAGCTTGAAATCAACAAGATGCGAAAGTCCTGCCTTTTCAATGCGTTCCTTGGCAAACTTGAGCTGCTCTTCGCTGATCGTAAGCCCCGTCACCCGCAACCCGCGTTCCTTGGCCGCATATTCCGCAAACCCGCCCCAGCCACATCCGATCTCCAGCACGTGATCACCCGGCTGCGCCCCCATCTCGTCCACCATCGAGGCATATTTCGCCGTCTGCGCCGCCTCCATGCTCTCTTGTCCCGTCTGGAACAGCGCCGAGGAATAGGTCATCGTCTCATCCAGCCACAGGGCATAGAATTCGTTCCCGAGATCATAATGATACGAGATGTTCTTCTTGGCCTGCTCCTTGGTGTTGCGGTTCATCCAATGGCGCATACGTTCGTAAATCCGGACAAAAAACATGCCGGGAAACCCGTCATACAGCACGTCATTGTCACTTTGCAGGAAATCCAGAAACGCCTGAAGGTCCGGTGTGCTCCACCCGCCTTCGATATAGGCATCGCAAAACCCCAGATCCCCCTCGCGCACCAACCGGGCAAAGGTATCCTCGTCATGCACCCTGAGTTCCGCAACAGGCCCCGCCTCCGGCCCCTCGGCCCGGAACACACGCCCATCGGGCATCACGAAATCGATCCGCCCCCGGTTGATCTTGGTGGCAACATCAAAGACGTTGGAAAAATACCTCGGCAGGCCCTCCTGCCCCTCGGTCGTCGTCAGGATCATCCGCATCCTCCCCTCGCGGTTATGCCCCGATGCTAGGACGGATTGTCGCAATTCGGCAAGATTTTCATACCAATCCGGGAAAACACTGTGTTTCCAGCGCCTTGAAACGGAAAAGGGCGCCCGAAACCGGACGCCCTTGCTTCAAAGCACCGTAAATACTCCCGCCGGAGGCATCCCAAGGGCGCCTCCAGCGCGGCCACTTCGGCCTTACAGCACCGCTTCCAGCGCGTTCAGCAACTGGTCGACCTCGGCCTGCGAGGTGTAATGCACGAAACTCACGCGCAGCACCCCCTTCTCCATGTCGACACCCTGCGCTTCAAGCGCGCGTACCGCATAGAAATCGCCGCCTCCGGCCATGATGCCGTGACCGGCCAGTTCGGCGGCCAGATCCTCTGCCGATTTCTCGCAGGCCAGCGCCACGGTCGGCGCCCGTTTCTCGGCCTGATCCGGCCCCAACAGACGCACCGAATTGCGCGCCTTGGCGAAATCCAGCACCGGCTGCAAAAGCGTCACCTCCTGCGCGCGCATCAGGTCATGCACCGCCTCGCCACGCCCCGCATCGGTCTCGGCTGAAACCCCGTGATGGGCCGCCATCGCGTCGATGTAGTCGGCCATCCCCGCACAGGCCGCCACCTGCGCATGATCCGGCCCTGCCGGCGTGAACCGCTTGTAGAGAACGTCGGCATTGAAATAATGCGCCTGATTGGGAAGCATCATGCCAAGGTTGCGCCGGATCACCATGCAACCCTGGTGCGGCCCATAGGTTTTATAGCTTGAAAACAGGTAGATATCCGCCCCAAGCGCCCCCACATCCGGCAGGCCGTGCGGCGCATAGCTCACACCATCGACGCAGACAAACGCCCCCGCCGCATGGGCCCGCGCGGCAGTATCTGCCACCGGATTGATCTCGCCCACCACGTTGGAACAATGCGGGAAACACACCAGCCGCACCTTCTCATCCAGCAAGTCATCAAGTTTTGCCACGTCAAGATGCCCGGTCTCCGGATCAATCTGCCATTCGCGCACCTCGATGCCCGCATCCGCCAGCCGCCGCCACGGGCCGGTATTGGCCTCGTGATCCTGATTGGTCACGATGATCGCATCCCCCGGTGTCATCCACTGCCGAAAGGCCTGCGCCAGAACATAGGTGTTCTGCGTGGTCGACGGGCCGAAGGACAGCTCATCTGTCTCCACCCCCATCAGCGCGGCAAGACGGCGACGGGCCTCGTCCATTTCCTCCCCCCCAAGGCGCGAGGCCTCGTAAGGCGCATAGGGCTGCACCTTGCGCTGGTGGTAAAACCGCATCAGGCGATCAATCACCGGCTGGCAGGTATAGGACCCGCCCGCATTTTCGAAAAACGCCTGCCCCTGCAAAGCAGGTTCCGCAAAAGCCGGGAACTGATCCCGGACCCAGTTGATATCGAGTGAGGTCATCTTCGCTCCTGTGTCCTCAGAAGCGCACCGGTCCGACAGGTGACCAGACGGGCGCGCAAATTTACCCAATCCGGCAGGTCTTCCAGCCAGCCGCACGGGATGTCTCTCCGTGGGCAGCCGCGCATCACGCGACAATGGCAAATTGCTATCCGGGCTTGTGGAACCGGTCAAGTCACGCACCTGTCGAAAACGAAAAAAGGGGCCGCGAACGGCCCCTTCTCCCTGCGTGAAAACGCGCCTCTTACTTGCGGCGTTCGCGGGTCAGACCGATAAAGATCGACAGGCACATCAGCACCAGAACGATGGCAAAGGGGAATCCCGTTGCAATCGCTGCGGCCTGCAATGCACCAAGACCACCACCCAGCAACAGCACGATCGCGATCGCACCTTCCAGAACACACCAGAACACGCGCTGCGCGGTCGGTGCGTTGGTCTTGCCACCTGCGGTGATGGTGTCGATCACCAGCGAGCCCGAATCCGACGAGGTCACGAAGAACACAACAACGAGGATGATACCGATGAACGACAGGATGCCGGTTAGCGGGAAGGCCTCGAACATCTTGAACATCTTCAGCTCAAGCGCCGCATCCTTGAGCGCGGCACCGCCGTCACCCATGATCTGCTCCAGCGCGGCACCGCCGAAAACGGTCATCCACAGCGCGCCGACGATGGTCGGGATCACGAGAACGCAGACAATGAATTCGCGCACGGTACGACCACGCGAAATACGCGCGATGAACATGCCGACGAACGGGGACCAGCTGATCCACCAAGCCCAGTAGAAGGTGGTCCAGCCCTGCATAAAGTTGGTGTCTTCACGACCAACCCAGTTCGACAGCGCAGGCAGTTCCTTCACATAGGCCACCATGTTGTCGAAGAACCCGGTCAGGATCGCGACAGTCGGCCCCAAAACAAGCACCAGAAGCAGCAGCACAGCGGCAAGGATCATGTTGGCCTCGGACAGGCGCTTCACACCCTTGTCCAGACCGGCCACAACCGAGACCAGCGCAAAGACGGTGATCACGATGATCAGCAGAACCTTCATGCCATCGCTTACCGGCACACCGAACAGATAGTTCAGACCGGCCAGCGCCTGGCTCGCCCCCAGACCCAGCGAGGTCGCAAGACCGAAGATGGTCGCGAACACGGCCAGAACGTCAATGACATGACCCAGGATACCCCAGGTGTACTTGCCGAACAGCGGGTAAAAAACCGAACGCATGGTCAGCGGCAAACCACGGTTGAAGCTGAAGAAGGCAAGCGCCAGCGCCACAACGGCGTAGATCGCCCAGGGGTGCAGCCCCCAGTGGAAGATCGTCGCGGCCATTGCCAGATCACGCGATGCCGCCGCGTCTCCGGCAGCGGCCCCAAGCGGTGCCCAGTCGGTCCGAACACCGTTTTCTGCGGCCGTTCCGCCAATCGACGAACCGTAATGCGAAATCGGTTCTGCAACACCCCAGAACACGAGGCCAATGCCCATACCGGCTGCGAACAGCATCGAGAACCACCCCGCATAGCTGTAGTCAGGCTTGGCATCCTTGCCACCCAGACGGATACCGCCATAGGGCGTCACGATCAGGAACAGGCAGAACAGGACAAAGATGTTACATGCGATCATGAACACCCAGTCGAAATTGCTTGTCAAAGCGGGGCGCAACCAGCCAAAGAATTCGCCTGCCTCTTCCTGGAAAACCAGCGAAAAGAACACGAATGCAATGATGGTCAGGCCCGAAACCCCGAAAACGGGGTTGTGAATATCCAGTCCCATGATCTGGATATTGTCCTGGCCGACTTCATAGTCGGCCTCTTTCTTGTCAGACATGACTCTACTCCTCTGTAGTGGAGCAGTGATCGGCCAGATCGGCGGAAACGCGCCTGACAAAATGGACTTCATCTAGACAAAAGCGACAAAGTTTAACGGAAACCGGACAGAAAAAAGACGGCGCTTCCACGGAGGAAGCGCCGCTCACCGAAGACAGGCCTTTCTGGGGATCAAGGCCCGTTTCACCACTAAGAAGCACGTAAGGCGCGCCCGAAACTCTGTCAGGATTGCGGAGGAAACATACATCCCGAACACACCTTACAAAACGACAATTGCCGACCCTTGCGAGTCGGCAACATGATCCAGATCAAATAAATGCTGAATTTGGAATATTTCTTGCGCGCGTCAGCCCAGGGCCGCCCGGATCTTATCGGCATGCTCCTTGAGAACCCCGAAATCCGCCATCTGTCCCGGCGGACGCAGCTTGACGCCCTCGTGGCGCGGCAGCACATGGTAATGCAGGTGGAACACCTCCTGCCCGCCCGCGGCCTCGTTGAACTGCTGCACGGTCACCCCTTCCGCGCCAAAGGCCTTCATCACCGCGTGGCCCATCCGACGCACGGTCTTCAGACAGGCCGCGAGTTGTTCGTCCGACGCATCCAGCATGTTGCGGCAGGGCGTTTTCGGAATGATCAGGCAATGCCCGTCCGCGCGCGGCATGATGTCCATGAACACATAGGTGTCCTCGTCCTCATACAGCTTCTCGCTGGGGATCTCGCCCCGCAGGATCTTGGCAAAAATATTGTCGGTGTCGTAGCTCATCGGCCTCTCCAGAATCACTTGGTTGCCCCAAGATTAGCCCGCCGCCTTGGCAAGCGACAGCCAGCCTTCGCCGTTCTGGCAGGCCTGCGCCCGCGCCGCCGCCACCAGAGAGCGCGCCACCCCCTTGGTCCGTCGCCCCGGCACCACGTACAGATAGCGCAGTTCCACACCTCTCTGCCCGCTGAACAGGTCTAGGCGCGGCTCGGTCACCGCATACCCGGTCAGTTCCCCACGGGTTTCCGCCACCAACAGCGTCGCCATACCCTGTGCGCCGAACACCTCGCGCCAAAGCCCGTTGGCATCCACCTCGGCGGCCTGCCCGCGTTCCTTCGCATCCGCCCGGATCAGCGCCAAAAGCGGCTCCATGTCCGCCACCTTTGCGCCGCGAATAGCCATGTTCTGTGTCATCTCGTGTCTCCAGTCTCCTGTGCCGCGAGACCAGAAACAAAAAGACCGCCTCGCGGCGGTCTCATCACACATACCTGTTCCCGCCAACCCTATGTCGAGGTGGCAAAAAAGAAAGGGGTTTGGTTCAGGTACATCATGCGTTGCACCCTAAGTCGGGAACCGGGCGGCGGTCAACCCCGCGGCCCGGATTGCCCTTATGCGTTCACGTCAACAACAACGCGGCCCTGCACCTGACCCTTGAGGATATCGGCGCCAAGCTGCGGCAGGTCCGAAAGAACCGCCGGACGGATCATCGCCTCAAGCTTGTCCATCGGCAGGTCCTTGGCAATCCGCTCCCACGCGCGCAGGCGGTTGTCGTAAGGCTGCATCACCGAGTCGATGCCCAGCAGGTTCACACCGCGCAGCAGGAACGGAATCACCGTGGCAGGCAGACCGGCACCACCGGCAAGACCCACGGCCGAAACGCTCGCACCATACTGCATCTGGCCCAGAACACGCGCCAGCATGTCGCCGCCCACGGCATCCACACAACCCGCCCATGTCTCTTTCTCAAGCGGACGCTTGGTGGTCTCGTTCAGCTCTTCACGCGGAACGATCTGCGTCGCACCCAGCGATTTCAGATAGTCCTCGGTGTCCGGACGGCCGGTGACGCCGGCAACTTCATAACCAAGGTTGGCGAGGATCGCGGTCGCAACCGACCCCACACCACCTGCCGCGCCGGTCACCAGAACCGGACCATTGCCAGGCTTCAGCCCGTGGTCTTCCAGCGCCATCACAGCCAGCATCGAGGTGAAACCAGCGGTCCCCACGGCCATCGCCTGCTGCGGGCTCAGACCCTCGGGCAGCGGCACAAGCCAGTCGGCATTCACACGCGCCTTCTGGGCATAGCCACCCCAGTGCATCTCACCAACACGCCAGCCGGTCAGAACAACCTTGTCACCCGGCTTGTAGCGATCATCGTCCGACGACTCGACGGTTCCGGCAAAGTCGATGCCCGGCACGTGGGGATAGTTGCGCACAAGGCCGCCCCCCTTCGCCGAAAGGCACAGCCCGTCCTTGTAGTTCACCGTCGAATACTCGACGGCCACGGTGACATTGCCCTCGGGCAACTGTTCCTCACCGATCTCCTTGATCGACGCCGACGCCAGGCCCTCTTCGTTCTGTTCCATGATCAATGCGTTGAACATGTCTATCTCCCACTCTTGACCGCGGCCTGCGCCCCGGCTTCATCTCATCCAAATTCCACGCCGCGAGCCGAACCCCGCAGACGCATGTCTCAGGCCCAGAACTGCGCCTTCACTTCTGCCGGACGCATCCCGTCCGGCGTTTCCACTTCCAGCTTGGTGCCAGCGTCCCAATGGGACTTTTCGACCATGGCAATCGACACGTTGGTCTGGAAATCCGGCGACCATGCCGCCGTCGTGACCTGCCCAACCCATTTGCCATCCGCCAGAAGCGGCCATTCCTTGTCGATCAGCGGGATCTCTCCACCGATCTCGACCGCCCGGATCTGACGCTCCGGCTGGGACCGCGCCATCAGGCCCGCCTTGCCGATATAGTCCTTGGGCGAATTCACGAACTTGCCCAACCCGATCTCGAAAGGCGTGTTGTTCTGGTTCATGTCGTTGCCATAACTCAGCAAACCACCCTCTGTGCGCTCCATCGTCGACGGGCACCCGGCCCGCACCTCAAGGTCTTCGCCTGCCTTGAACAGCGCGTCCCACAGCGGCATGCCATAGTCCGAACCGTCGAGGTAGATTTCGAAACCGCCCTGCTTGGAATAACCCGAGCGCGCGACAACCATCTCGCGGCCCTCGAAAGCCAGCTTCTTGTAACGGAAGAAACGGATATCCCGCACGGCATCGCCAAAGACCCGCGCCATCAGCTCATCCGCCTTCGGCCCCTGCACCGCCAGCGGGCTGACGTCAGGCTCCCAAACACGCACGTCCAGCCCAAGGGCATCCGCCACCCCCGCCACGTATTGCAGGTAGTCGCTGTCCGCGATGGAGATCCAGAAATGATCCTCGGCCAGTTTCACCAGCACCGGATCGTTGAGCATACCGCCGTTGCGATCAATCGCCGGCATGTAAAAGCACTGGTCCGCCGCCATCTTGTCTAGATCACGCGGGCTCAGCATATCCAGAAGCTTGCGCGCGTCCGGCCCCTGCACCGCCACCTGGCGTTCACAGGACACGTCCCAGACCTGCACATGGGTCTTGAGGTGACGATAGTCTTCCTCCTGCGAGGCAAAGACCGAGGGCAGGATCATGCGGTTGTATACCGTGCAAACGGTCATGCCAGCCGCTTTGACACCCTCACTGAATGGCGTACGCCGCACCCGGCGCGATGGAAAGATCATGGCCATCTGTCAATCTCCAGCGGTCCCGCTCCAAAAGCGGCCGCTCGTTGTTCGCTTGCGTTTCCGACGGACCGGGAATGTCTTCCCGCTCCGCCGTACCTACCTCTGGATCAGCGCGGACCGTGCCAATCAATTTGGCAGATCTCGGCCGACCGTCCATCAAAGTCCCAGACCCGGCCATAGGCGCGTACACGGCCCTTCGACGCGGTGGCCACGGTGATGTCCGGACCCATCCAGTACTTGGTGTTCTTGATGACGATCTCTTCGTCCTTGTCCTTGCCTTCCACCGGGAAGACAACGCCGTCGATCTTGCGGCCCACGGTGATGTGGCGGGTCTTGCCGTCGGTCTCATAGCTGACCGGCTGACGCTCAACGCCGATGATCTCGCCGACCAGAACGCTGAAAAGACCGGTCGTGCCCTTGGCCTTGCCCGAGAAGATGTCGATCAGCGCGTTATAGGCTTCGGTGCTGGCGCGTTCGTCGATGAACAGCGCGACTTTCCAGTTGCCGCGGCTCATCATGCCCGGGATCTCGATCAGCAGACCGATGTTCAGCCCCGACAGGTCCACGTCGCCATAATGGCCTTCGTCGATCCGCACACCACCCCAGGTCTGGCAGTGGCCCTCTGTCGGCGGATGCAGACCCAGCGACACAACGCAGGGGCAGAACACCGTACAGTTACAGTTCAGGATCAATTCGCCCTTGATGCCCCATGGAATGGTGCCGAGACCCGACTTCGCGGCCTCCGGGTGGCGGTTGTCAATCTTGACAGGCGCCTCGATACGATCAGATGCCATTGGCTTTCCTCCTCATCTCACAATTCAAAAGGCGCCCACCCCGACAAAGACCGCGCCTCCAATAAGCGCGAACCCAAGCGGCCGTGTCACCCAACGCCCGATATCGGGCAGTTTCTCCAAAACCATGATCACTGTCGCCAGCCCCATGAAAGCGATGTTCATAACCCCGCCGACAAACGCCAGCAGCATCAGCGCCCAGCAGCATCCCAGGCAGACCAGCCCAAGCCGCACCCCATTGCGCAGCGCCCCCTCGTCCCAGTGCTGCATGAAAAACATCATCGGCGCGCGGCACTTGCTCAGGCAGGCTTCCTTGACGGTCGAAAACTGGTAACCGCCCGCGACCAAAAGCAAGAAGGCCGACAAGAGCACCGAACGGCTGTCACCAAAGGTCGTGACCAGATCAGCTGCGAAAAGCGCCATCTGCACCGACGCGGCAATCACCGAAAACCCGATCCAGACCACGAGATAGCCCCAGACCAGATGCGCAAACCGCCCGCTGGACGTGGTTTTGCTCAGCTCTTCATAGGTCGCGAAAGCGGGCAATGCGGTCGGCGCCATCATCGCCGCCGACATCAGGACCCACATCAGGAACACGCGCAGGAATCCGGCCGCATCCGGCGTCACCGTGCACAGGCTCTCCCAGAACTCCGCCCCATAGATCATGCCCGCCTCGCGCATTTCGGCAGGCAGGGCCATCGCGAAAAGCACCGCCCATGCCGCCAGAATGCCCCCGAACAGGGCAAGCCAGTGCCAACCGGTCATAGCTCTGATGCGCGCTGCTACCACGGCAGTCTCTCCGACGACTCAATCCTTGTATTTAAATTGTCAGACAATTAAACTCAGATCAAACAATAAATGTCAGACAAATGAAAATAGACCCCAAAAGCCGCGCCGACCTCTCTGCCCAGATTGCCAAGGCGATCCGCGACTCCATCATCAACGGAGAGATGGACGTCGACGAACGCCTGCCGTCCGAGGCGGAACTGTCCGAACAGTTCGACGTCTCGCGCCCCACCGTGCGCGAAGCCTTGAAACGCCTTGCAGCCCAGAACCTGATCCGCACCCAACGCGGCGCGTCCGGCGGCGCCTTCGTGCGCCGTCTGTCCTATGAAGACGCCTACGCCAACCACATCACCACCTCGACACTTCTTCTGTCGATGAACGCAGTGGATTTCGAAACCGCCTGCGAAGCCCGCTATGCCCTTGAACGGGCCTGCGCCCCGATGTCCGCCAAGCGCCGCTCACCCGACCACCTCGCCACCATGCGCGCCGAGATTCACCGCCAGTCCCAACCCGGCCTGACCGACGAGAGTTTCTGCGACAGTGACGTCGCCTTTCACCGCGCACTGGTCGATGGCGCCGACAACCCCGTACTCTCCTATCAACTTGCCGGCGCGGTCGAGGCCATGCAGCCGCTGATGAACATGATCACCTTCACCGAACGCAACCGCGAGATGATCGTCGGCCTGCACACCCGCATCGCCGACGCCCTCGAAGCCCGGAATGCCGAAGACGCAGACACAGCCCTTGCGGAACTCACGGCCTACACCCTGCAACTGGGTGAAGAGGCCATGAAAGCGCGTGAAGCGCGCACGGCCAAATGAAACGAGCGCCCCGATGATCATCCGCAAGCGCACTGACATCGAACAGACCGACAGGTTCGTCCACTGGGGCAACGGCACCAGCCACCGCTTTTTGGTGGAATCCGACGGCATGGGTTTCACCCTGTGCCACACGATCGTTTTCGCGGGCACCTCTACCGAGTTGAAATACGAAAACCATCTCGAGGCCTGCTACTGCATTCAGGGCGCAGGCTGGGTCAGCAGCGGCGGCAGAACACATCGCATTGAACCGGGCACCCTCTATGCGCTCGACCAACACGATGAACATGTCCTCACCGCCGATGATGCGGGCGATCTTGTTCTGGTGAGCGTCTTTAACCCGCCCCTGACGGGCACGGAATCCCACGACCCGAACGCCCAAGGCCCATCCGGTTATTGAATTGGTAACTGCTGGAAATCACCGCACTTTCCATTAGGGTTTTGCGATTCCCCGACGGCGCACCTCCGCAATACCGACATGATACCGACGCAATACCGACGTGGGTTTCACCGTTAACACGACAGCCCTCAAACCCCTTGCAACCGCCCCGATTGCCGCCTATCTAAGCCCTGTTCCCTCGGGAACTATGGACATAAACGCGCTCATAATAAGCGGATCGGACCCGGGGGCGGTACCCGGCGGCTCCACCAACATCCTTCGTTTGGGGATCAAGGGGCCGAAATAGGATCGACGAACGTCTAAAGGGGTTAGCTTTGTCTCGGCTGTCTGCCACCGTTATCGGCGAAACTAGTACAATTGCAAACGACAATCGTGCTCCGGTTGCTCTGGCTGCGTAAGCAGTTCGAGTCGAACCGACTTTAAGCCCTGATGCCTAGCCGCGTCAGGCGGGGTTCGCAGGTACCTGGCAACAGAAACCTGCACTCATTTCCCTTAACCAAATCCTCAGACCTCTGGCTTAGCCTGCTTCTTGCGCGACCTGCACAGGAGCATTTAACCCAATGGGAAAAAAAGAAATTCTGGAAGAATGGTATCGTCGCGTCTGGCGCGAGGGCGAACTTGAAGCAATAGATGAACTGTTCGCTCCAGACACCCAGGCCGCCGGGCTAATCCCCGAAATGCGCATGGGCCCTACCGAGTTTCGCGAACTTGTCCCGATGTTCCTCGAACTGGTCGACAGCCCGAAATTCACCCTCGACAAGGTCATGGAAGACGGCGATTGGGCCGCGGCGCTCTTGTCCGTCAATGCCACCGTTTCCGCCACCGGAAAACCCGTCTTCGCCACCGGTCAGCTTTTTGCCCGTTTCGAGGGGGATACAATGGTCGAAACCTACAATTGCTTTGATTTCATGGGCTTCTTTGAACAACTCGATCTCCTGCCCGAGCAATCCATGGCCCTTTGCCTCACGGGACAGGCCATCGGCTGATCCTGTCACCGATTTTGCTTGCGTGAATCGCGACACCGTGTTGCTTGCCCTACATGAGCACCACACCGACACTGCCCGACCTCTTCCGCGTCTTTGGCCGCATCGGCATCCTGTCCTTTGGCGGGCCTGCGGCCCAGATCAGCCTGATGCACCGCGAATTGGTCGATCGCACCGGCTGGATCAAGGAAGAGCAGTTTCTTGGTGCCCTGTCCTTCTGCATGTTCCTTCCCGGCCCCGAAGCGATGCAACTTGCCACCTACGCCGGCTGGAAGCTACGCGGTGTCCCCGGCGGGCTAATCGGTGGCCTGCTTTTCGTTCTGCCCGGCGCGCTTACCATTTCTTTACTGGCCTACCTCTATATTGCCTTCGGTTCGGTCCCCGCTGTTGAGGCGGCCTTTCTGGGCATTCAGGCAACGGTGATCGCGATCATAGTTCAGGCGATGTTTCGCCTGTCTTTCAAGGTGTTGAACGGAGCGCTAAACCTGATCGTTGCGGCACTCAGTTTCCTCTGCCTTTACACGGGCCTCCTGCCTTTCCCGGCGGTGATCCTGCTTGCGGGTGTATTGGGCGCCCTGCTTGCACAACCCGAGGTAAGTTCTGACGCGCCCGCGTCACCGATGCACAATCGGCCCCTTTCGACCGTGTTGACCTGGGCCGGTCTCTGGGCTGCCCCCATCCTGTTGGTATGGATGCTGGACCACCAGTTCCTGCTGACTCTCGCCCTGTTTTTCTCGAAACTGGCCGTGGTCACCTTCGGAGGTGCCTACGCAGTGCTTGCCTATATGGTTCAGGCCGTGGTGAACGACTATCAGTGGCTGGAAACTGCCCAAATGATGGACGCTCTCGGCCTTGCTGAAACGACTCCCGGTCCGCTCATCCTCGTCACCCAGTTCACCGGTATCCTTGCAGGCAACGCCCAAGGCGGCCTTTCGCTGGCGATCCTGGCAGGCCTTCTCACCTTATGGTGCACCTTCACACCGTGTTTTCTCTGGATCTTCTCAGCGGCTCCTTACGTGGAAAACCTGCTTTCTCAACCCAGGCTCACAGGCGCTCTGAAAATGATTTCTGCCGCCGTACTTGGCGTCATCGCAAACCTAAGCCTTTGGTTTGCAATGCACTTCCTGTTCGACGAAGTGTCCCAAACAGTCTTTGGCGCGGTCCCGAAACTTGACAGTTTCGCGATGATGCCAGCTTTCCTTGCAGGCGTTGCCGCGCTTCTTCTGCTCGCTTTAAGGCTGCCCCTTCTGGCAACTCTCGCCGCCATGGCGGTGCTCGCAACCGGAATTTCCCTTACGTAAATTAATCCCGTACAGGCCACGTAAAATTTGCCTGCCTCTCTTTTGTTTCCCTCCGAATCTTCTATGGTGGGAGACAGATCATCCAATGGTGAACCGATGCCCCGAACTATCGACTACGGAAACCTTATGCACCGTGCCATGCGCAGCCTGATTCAGGATGTGTTATGCGACGTTGAAAAGAACGGTCTTCCGGGTGAGCATCACTTTTTCATCACCTTTGACACCCACCACCCCGACGTTCAGATCGCGGATTGGCTGGTGGATCGTTACCCCGGCGAAATGACCGTCGTCATGCAGCACTGGTATGAAAACCTGCATGTCACCGACGAAGGGTTCTCGGTCACGCTGAACTTCGGCGACTCTCCGGAACCGCTCTACATTCCCTACGATGCCATCAAGACCTTCGTTGATCCCTCGGTCGAGTTCGGTCTGCGCTTTGAAACGCAGGACGATGACGATGATCTCGAAGATCTGGAAGACATTGTCGAAGAAGACGAGATCGAAGCAGAGGACGAACCCGAACGCAAAGAAGCCGACGTTGTCAGCCTTGACAGCTTCCGCAAGGGATAAATCCTGCGACTGGGCCAATTTGCCGCCTAACGCCCATTGTATTCCACTGTATACCGCATTGAAATTCTCGCCGGTTTCTCTATGAAACGGGCTGACACTGTTACGGAGCCTGACCGATGACCAACACCCGCACCGAAACCGACAGCTTTGGCCCTCTCGAGGTGCCCTCCGACAAGTATTGGGGCGCCCAGACCCAACGCTCGATCATGAACTTCCCCATTGGCTGGGAAAAGCAGCCCGTCGCCATCGTCCGCGCGCTGGGCGTGATCAAACAGGCCTGCGCAATGCAGAACAAGGCAACCGGCAAGATGGACGCAAAGATTGCAGACGCCGTCATTCAGGCCGCAAGCGAAGTGGTTGCGGGCAAGTTTGACGACAACTTCCCGCTCGTCGTCTGGCAGACGGGGTCTGGCACCCAGTCGAACATGAACTCGAACGAGGTGATCGCCAACCGTGCCATCGAAATCCTCGGCGGCGTAATTGGGTCCAAGGATCCGGTTCACCCCAACGATCACTGCAACATGGGCCAGTCCTCGAACGACACTTTCCCGACCGCGATGCATATCGCCGCCGCGATGACCGTGCGTGACGTTCTGCTTCCCGGCCTGAACAAGCTGGCTGCGGGCCTCGAGCAGAAGTCCGAAGAATTCAAGGACATCATCAAGATCGGCCGCACCCACACCCAGGACGCGACTCCGCTGACCCTGGGCCAGGAATTCGGCGGCTACGCCCACCAGATCCGTCAGGGCATTGCCCGCGTCGAAGCCGCCCTGCCCGGCATCTATGAGCTCGCACAAGGCGGCACCGCGGTTGGCACCGGCCTGAACACCCAGAAAGGCTGGGGCGAAGCCGTTGCCGCGAACATGGCAGAAATCACCGGCCTTCCCTTCGTGACGGCCCCCAACAAGTTCGAAGCTCTGGCAGCACATGACGCGATGGTCTTCATGTCCGGCGCTCTGGCAACCGTTGCCGGTGCGATGTACAAGATCGCCAACGACATCCGCTTCCTCGGCTCGGGCCCCCGTTCGGGCCTTGGCGAACTGATCCTGCCAGAGAACGAACCCGGCTCGTCGATCATGCCGGGCAAGGTCAACCCGACCCAGGCCGAAGCGATGACGCAGGTTGCCGCGCATGTCATGGGCAACAACGCCGCGATGACCTTTGCTGGTTCGCAGGGCCACTTCGAGCTGAACGTCTACAACCCGATGATGTCCTACAACCTGCTGCAATCCATGCAGCTGCTGGGCGACGTCGCAGACAGCTTTACCGAGCGTATGCTGCTGGGCATCAAGGCCAACGAGCCGCGCATCGACAAACTGATGAAAGAGTCGCTGATGCTGGTCACCGCCCTGGCACCCACCATCGGCTATGACAACGCAACCACCGTTGCCAAGACCGCCCACAAGAACGGCACCACGCTCAAGGAAGAAGCCATCGCGCTTGGCTTTGTTGACGAAGCCACCTTCGACGCGGTTGTGCGCCCCGAGCAGATGATCGGGCCGAAAGACTGATGTCAGAGCCGGTCAATCTGAACCGGTTCAGAAAACAAAAAGCGCGGGCCGAGAAAAAGGCCCGCGCTGACGAAAACGCGGTAAAATTCGGCCGGACGAAGGCCGAGAAACAACGCGAAACGGCAGAGCGCGAAAAATCCATCCGGCGCATCGACGATCACAAGCGTGAAGAACCATGAACGCGCGTCCTGTCAAACGTTCCCTTACGCTCCGCGGCCACCGCACCAGCGTCTCGCTTGAAGATGCCTTCTGGAATGCCTTCAAAGATATCGCTGAAGAAAAGAAACAGCCAATCAACGCCTTGGCGGCCGATATTGATGCCGAACGCGAATTGGAAACCGGACTGGCGACTGCCATCCGGCTCTTTGTACTCGATCACTACAAACGCAAATCTGAAACCTGAAGTCTCAGGCAGCCTCGCTCGCCACAAGCCGGATGCGTTCGATCATGGCGCGCAGACCGTTTGAGCGTTGCGACGACAGGTGTTCGTTCATGCCAAGCCGTTCCATCTCGGCACGCGCATCAACCTTGCCCACCTCTGCAACGGGCAACTCGTTATAAAGAGCACGGAGGACCGCGATCAAACCTCTTACGATCATCGCGTCGCTATCCCCATCAAAGGAAAACACGCCACCTTCGATCTTGGGATGCAGCCAGACCTGGGAGGCACAGCCATCCACCTTGGTCGCCGGAACTTTCAGCGCATCATCCAACGGATCCATCGCCTTGCCCAACTCGATGACATGGCGATATCGGTCTTCCCAATCCTCGATGAACTCGAAGTCCTCGACGATCTCTTCGAATGCGGCAGTGGCCATGTTCTGCTCCCTCTTGGCTTTCTTTTCAACTAGGCCGCAAAAAGGAAAAGGTCCAGCCCCCGATGGATGCTTTTCAACTGGCTTGGGATACGATAATTGTTCCTGCAAAAGTTGACGAGGTCGAGCCGATGAACAAGAAACTGCTCTTTGCCATTTTGATTGCAACGACGGGTCTCAGCGCCTGCTCGACGCGGCTGAACCCGTTCAACTGGTTTGGCCGTAGCGAAGAGGTCGTTGTACCCGCAGGCGAAGCCAGGGAAATCAATCCCCTTATTCCAACCCGCGAAACCAGCCTGTTTCGCCGCCCCGAAGCCGAATACGCAGGTACACCGGTTCTCCAGATCAAGGAAATGGCTGTTGAGCGTGTTCCCGGAGGGGCCATTATCCGCGCAGAAGGGGTGGCAAAAGTTCAGGGCGCCCATGATGTTGTACTGAAGGCCCGCAATGGTGGTATTCCCGAGAAAGGTGTACTCACCTTTGATTTCCTTGCGGTGCAGCACCCACGCGCGCCCCAAGGCGGACCGGAAGCCACGCGCTTGCTCACCGGTGCGATCCAGATGACCGATCAGCAGCTTGAGGGCGTCCGTACAATTCAGGTGGTTGGAGAAAGCAACGCGCGTCAAACGCGCCGCCGTTGATCAGTTCAAGCGAATGGTCTTTACCGAATTGCCCTTAGCCGCGAGGGCAATTTTCCCTTCGCACAGGCGAAGTGCTTCCTCACCAAAGACTTCGTGACGCCAACCGCTGAGTGCCGGCACATCTCTCTCGCCAGCGGCAATAAGATCCAGATCCGACGCTGTTGCAATCAACTTGGACGCCACACCGGAACTCTCGGTTTTCGCCTTAAGCAAAACGCGAAGAAGATCAGCCAAGGCCTGATTAACCTGAAGCTTTTCACGCGAGGTATCTACACGAGGCATGTCTTCCGGCTTGCATTCGGTGCCAACCTTGATCGCCGCCAGAATACCGTCTGCGATTTCGCCCTTTCGGGCTTCACGCAGCAGAAGGCGCGAGCGCCCCAGGTCTTGCATGCTGCGAGGCTTCGTCGACGCAAGCTCGATGAGCGCATCATCCTTGAACACGCGATTGCGGGGAATATTCCGGCTTTGCGCATAGCCTTCACGGAACCGCGCAAGCTCTCTGACGACCGCAAGAAACTTTGGTGTCGTCGTACGTGTCTTTACCCGCTTCCACGCTTCCGACGGACGGATTGTGTAGGTTTCGGGATTGGTAAGGATCTGGATTTCCTCGGCCACCCAATGCGTACGGCCATTTTCAGCAATCTTGGCAGCAAGGAACTCATAGATCTTGCGCAAGTGTGTCACGTCGGCAATCGCGTACTTCTGCTGTGCTTCGGTCAGGGGACGGCGCGACCAATCCGTAAATCTGCTCGATTTATCAAGACCCTGCTTGGCGATCTTGCGAACTAGGGTTTCATAGCCAACCTGTTCACCAAAACCACAGACCATCGCAGCGACCTGCGTGTCAAACAGCGGCTCAGGGAAAACCTTGGCCTCAACAAAGAAGATTTCCAGGTCCTGCCGCGCGGCGTGGAACACCTTGACGACAGATGTATCCCGAAACAGTTCGTAAAGCGGCTCGAGCGACAGATCGCCCACCAGAGGATCAACCAGAACGGCATCATCGCCGTCGTGATCGGGCACCGCAAGCTGGATCAGACACAACTTCGAATAGTATGTCCGCTCTCGCAGGAACTCGGTGTCGATCGTTACATAAGGCTTGGTCCGCGCCAGTTCACAAAACTGGGCCAGTTCCTCGGTCGTGGTCAGAGTTTTCATACTCGGGGCGTCTTCATTTGTTGTTCTGTATTCCCTGAAGCAAGCCTTACGGGGAAAACAGGTGAATTGCAAATGCGCCCCCGGAAGGTCGCATCAAAGCTCGAGAAAGCTCGTGTCGCCTGCCGCAAATCTACGCAGCACCGCAGGATAAAGCTTGTGCTCCTTCGTCAAAACCCGCGCGGCCAAGGCGTCGGGGGTATCCCCGTCGAGAACCGGCACACGGGCCTGACCAAGCATCGGTCCATCGTCAAGCGCGGGCGTCACCAGGTGCACCGTGCAACCATGCTCGGCGTCCCCAGCCTCAAGCGCTCGGGCATGCGTGTGAAGCCCCTTGTACTTGGGCAGCAAAGAAGGATGGATATTGAGCATCCGACCTTCCCAGGGCGCCACAAAGCTCTCGGTCAGGACACGCATGAAACCGGCAAGGCAGAGGATATCGGGCTGAACCCCGTCCAACTCTGCTTGCAGCGCCTTCTGAAAGGCTTCCCGGTCTCCCTTGAAGGGGCGGTGGTCGACAACCGCGGTTGCAACACCCATGTCCGCCGCTTTTTTCAGACCGCCTGCCTCTGCATCATTGGCAAGCACAAGAACGGGCTCTGCCGGGTGGTCGCCGCTTTGCATATCTTCGACGAGGCGGACCATGTTGGAACCGCCCCCGGAGATGAAGATCGCTACGCGTTTCTTCACAGGAGCTTGCCCGAGAAGCGCATGCCCGCGCCTTCGGTGACGGTCCCGAGACGGAACACACTTTCGCCCTGCTCTTCGAGGCCAGCCGCAAGCGCATCTGCCTGCTCGGCGTCCGCGACAAGGATCATGCCGATGCCACAGTTGAAGGTCTTGAGCATTTCTGCTTCTTCCATGCCACCGGTCTTCGCCAGCCATTGGAAAACCGCCGGCAGATCCCAAGCGCCAAGATCGATGTCTGCCCCCAGATCATCAGGCAGCACGCGCGGCAGGTTCTCGGTCAGACCACCGCCGGTGATGTGGGCCAGAGCATGCACGCCCCCTGCCCGCACGGCATTTAGAGACTGCTTCACATAGAGACGCGTCGGTGCCAGCAGCGCTTCGCCCAGGGTACCTTCGCCCCAAGGACAGTCGGCATCCCAGCCCAGTCCGGAGATTTCAACCAGCCTACGCACCAAGCTATAGCCGTTCGAGTGAACACCATTCGACCCCAGGCCCAGCAGGACATCGCCCGCCTTGACGCCAGCCGGCAGATCCGCGCCACGCTCCATCGCGCCAACGGCAAACCCCGCGAGGTCAAAGTCGCCCGCTTCATACATGCCGGGCATTTCCGCAGTTTCACCACCGATCAGCGCACAGCCCGACTGATAACAGCCTTCGGCAATGCCTTCGATAATACGCGCGGCCTTTTCGGTCTCCAGCTTGCCAGTGGCAAAGTAGTCGAGGAAGAACAGCGGCTCGGCGCCCTGACAGACCAGATCGTTCACACACATGGCGACCAGATCGATACCCACGCCATCGACGTTGCCCGTATCGATGGCAATGCGCAGCTTGGTACCAACGCCGTCTGTCGCACCAACGAGGATCGGATCGACATAGCCCGCATCTTTCAGGTCAAACAATGCCCCGAACCCGCCAAGGCCCGCCATGACACCCGAGCGCATGGTGCGCTTCGCTGCCGGTTTGATCCGATCCACAAGGGCGTTGCCCGCGTCAATATCCACGCCCGCGTCTGCATAGGTGATACCGTTCTTGCCGTCGCTCATCGTCCACTCCGTATTTCGCTTGCGCAGGCACTAGACCATAGCTGCACCAGAGGCAACGGTAAGCCTTGACGCGGGCGCGGCTTCTGGTAGCAAAAGGGCCTCAAGGTAGGGCCTGTAGCTCAATTGGTTAGAGCAGAGCGCTCATAACGCTTTGGTTGCGGGTTCAAGTCCTGCCGGGCCTACCAAATTTCCCGAATCGAAATCACCGCGCAATGACGATGTCGGCGCAAAGCCCGCCCATGTCCTCGCTTTCACCAAGGCGCAGAACACCGCCATGGGCACGCGCGACATCTGCCGCGATGGACAGCCCAAGACCGACACCCGTTCCCTTGTTCTGGTTCCGCGCGGGATCAAGGCGGGCAAAGGGCTTGATCGCCTCGCTGCGGGCTTCCGCCGGGATGCCCGGGCCGTCATCTTCCACACGAATACGAAGTGACTTATCTGAAAGACGCACCGAAACACGCACGGCATTCCCATAGCGTACGCCGTTGCCAATCAGATTTTCCAGCGCCCGCTTGATACCGACCACACGAAGCGGAATCGTGCCCGCACCTTCGACCGATCCCACGGTCACATTCGTGCCGCCTCGCGCGGCATCTTCTACGGCACTTTTGACGAACTGGATCGGATCCGTAAGTTCCGGCTCCCCTTCGTGCGCGCCGCGGGCAAAGCTCAGGAACTCGTCAAGCAAACGCTGCATGTCTTCTACATCCCGCTCAAGGGGTTCGGCTTCGTCGTGATCCAAAAGGCTAAGGCCTAGTTTCAGGCGCGTCAGGGGGGTGCGCAGGTCGTGGCTCACTCCGGAAAGCATCAGGGTGCGCTGTTCAATCTGCCTTTCAATCCGCGCACGCATATCAAGAAAGGCATTGCCCGCAGACCTGACCTCAATCGCGCCGCCAGGAGTATAGGCAACATGCCGCCCGCGTCCGAAGGCCTCGGCCGCAGCGGCGAGACGGGTGATCGGGCGCAACTGATTGCGCAGGTAGACATAAGCAATCAAGGTCATCAATCCGCCAAAAAACACCATATTCACCAAAAGCTGGTGAGGATTGGTCGCAGAAACGCGCAGGCGGTCAAACTCGAACGTCGCCAAACCTTGAGCGGTCGCGGCATAAACGAGAATTTTCCTGTTGTCCGGAAGCTCGACCCCACGTACCGACGGCACCAGTTTTTCCAAGGTTCTTATGACAACGAGGCCCGAGAAATCGTACCAACGCCGAAAGTCCTCCTGGGGCGGCCGCTCCCCAAGCACCACCGTGTACTCTAGAGAATCGGCAAGACGCACAAACCCCGCCATGTCGCCCCCCTTGTCGGACTGCGCAAGGGTATCGATGAGCAGAACCAGTTCACGCGAAACAGTACGCGTCATCTGTTCCGTCACGTCCTCGAAATGTCGCTGGATGAATACGAAGGACACCACCAATTGCAGCGTCACGACCGGCAGGATGAGAATCATCGCCGCGCGACCATAAAGCCCTCTGGGTAAATAGAGTTTGAGCCACCTGAAGTTCATGAGCTAAACCATGCCGTGAGCAGTACTGGAAGGAAAGACTATGGACGCGGAAATCCTGAAATTCGATCCCCCTGCGGGCGTAGCACAAGATCTGGAACTCGGTCTGCGCCGCCTTCTTGCACCAAATCCATCGCCGATGACCTTCCGTGGTACCAATACCTATCTTCTTGGCACCAAGGAGATCGCCGTCATCGATCCCGGCCCTGACCTTGATGACCATCTCGACGCCATCCTTGCGTCCATCACGGGCGATCAGCGGATTTCACATATCCTTGTAACTCACGCACATGTGGATCACTCCCCCCTGTCGCGAAAACTCGCAAAAGCAACCGGCGCGCCGGTTCTGGCCTTTGGTGACGTTCTCGCCGGCCGTAGCCCCGTCATGGCCGATCTCGCGGCGCATGGCCTTGCAGGGGGCGGCGAAGGCGTTGATGCAGAGTTCGTTCCCGACCAGATTGTCCGCGAAGGCGAGATCATCTCGGCCGACGGCTGGGAAGTCGAGGCCATCCACACACCGGGCCACTTTGGTAATCACCTCGCATTTGCCTGGGGCGATGCCTGTTTCACAGGGGATCTTGTCATGGGATGGGCAAGCTCGCTTGTTTCGCCCCCCGACGGGGATTTGACCGACTTCATGACCTCTTGTCGCCGCCTCAACCAAAGAAAGTGGCGCGTCTTTCACGCCGGACACGGCGCACCGATCGAAGCGCCGAACGACCGGTTGGACTGGCTGATTGCCCACCGCGAGGGGCGCGAACGCGAAATTTTGGAGACCCTTGGCAAGACAGGCGCGGCCAGAGCCTATGACCTCGCCTGCCAGATTTACACGGAAACCCCGACGGCGCTGATGGGGGCCGCGACGCGAAATGTCTTTGCGCACCTCGTCGACCTGACAGGAAGAGGCATTGTCAGACCACAGCAAACCCTTGAATCAGAAGCCATTTTCGAACTCACCTGACTTTTTGAAACGAAAACGAAAAAAATATGACGCCCCCTCTGGACGCCGCAAATATCGTTGGCTATACGGTGCCTCGTGTTCCGGCGTAGCTCAGCGGTAGAGCAGTTGACTGTTAATCAATTGGTCGTAGGTTCGATCCCTACCGCCGGAGCCAGACCTTCCTCGGAAGGTGCTACAAGATTGATGTTCCGGCGTAGCTCAGCGGTAGAGCAGTTGACTGTTAATCAATTGGTCGTAGGTTCGATCCCTACCGCCGGAGCCAATCTTCTCCCTCTCCTCGCATAATCCCAGACTGTCTCGGTCGCCCGAGGTCTCATCAGAGCTGGAACTCGAATTCCCGATTCCCGGCAAATTTGGGCCACATTGATCTGCTTTACTTAAGGGATAACAAACCCTCGCGCGCCAGTCGGCGCATACCGGCTGGCCTGCACAAAACAGGAGCAGTCCCATGCCATTCACAGGCCAGGAAACACCGCCCAAGCAACCTGCGCAGCAAAAACCGCAGGCGCCCAAAGATGAGCCGCGCAAGCCGACTTTTTCGGATTGGGCCTCCATCTGAATCGGTGACAAGGTCAAAGGGGCCTCGTATTGTCTGCGAATGTCCCGTCCCGTTTCGTCACTCCGCAATCTCGGCCCAGCCGTAGAGGCCGCCTGCGCCAGGGCTGGCATACACTCTGCCGAAGATCTCATTGCCCTAGGTGCGGACGAGACATATCGGCGTTTGCTCGCAAACGGCACCAAACCCCACTTCATCGGGTACTACGTTCTTGTAATGGCACTTCAAGGACGACCTTGGAATGACTGTCAGGGCAAAGAAAAAGACGATTTGCGCATTCGGTTTGACGCCCTCAAAACCGAACATGCAGCAAAAAAGAAAAAGGATCGCCCCGAACTCGAAGCGATCCTTGATGAGATCGGGGTAATCCCCCGGAAACTCTAATTTATTTGGCTTAGCCTACCAGCTCGAGGCCCGAGAAGAAGTAAGCGATCTCGACAGCTGCGGTTTCCGGAGCGTCGGAACCGTGAACCGAGTTTTCACCTACCGATTCAGCGAACTCTGCGCGGATGGTGCCTTCAGCCGCGTCGGCCGGGTTGGTTGCGCCCATGACTTCGCGGTTCTTCGCGATGGCACCTTCGCCTTCCAGGACCTGTGCAACGATCGGAGCCGAAGCCATGAACTCGCACAGTTCGTCGTAGAAGGGGCGCTCTTTGTGAACGGCGTAGAACTCGCCCGCTTGCGCTTTGGTCAGGTGAATGCGTTTCTGAGCAACGATGCGCAGGCCCGCTTCTTCGAACTTGGCGTTGATTTTACCGGTCAGGTTGCGGCGGGTTGCATCGGGTTTGATGATCGAGAAGGTGCGTTCCAGAGCCATGATTTTCCCTCGGCTTGAAAGTTGAAATTGCGCGGGCAGTAACATGCAGGCGCTGCTTTGGGAAGACCCTTGCAACCAAAGTGTTCCCCAACTTCCCAACAGCCCTCTTACGACCAGGTGCCACCCAAAGCGCGACGAAAGTCTTCCAACGCGAAAATACAGATAATTGACTTAAATCGAAATTTCTCTCTAACTAAAAATATCAAACTAATACTGAAAAACTAACTTGGTCTAATTTTGGAACAAATTGAAGAAACACAGGATGCACTATGCGCCGTCACACATTGCTCTCGCCTTGTCGGGGGCAAATGGAAGCTGATCATCCTGTTCAGGATTTCCGGCAAACTGAACCGTTTCGGTGCCCTGCACCGCGCAATCCCCGGCATCACCAAACAGATGCTGACGCAGCAACTGCGCGAGCTGGAGGCCGACGGCATCCTGAACCGGAAGGTTTTTGCGGAAATACCGCCACGTGTTGAGTATTCCCTCACCAAGCGTGGCCGCAGTATCATGCCACTGGTCAAGGCCATGAAAGCCTGGGGAGAAGAGGACCTGCGCAAAGCCGGGGAGGCCAAGCGTCGAAATCAACTTGATTTGCCGCTCTGACAACGCTGATCCGTCATTGACAAGCCCCATCCCCTGATAGACTTGTCTCAGCCATGTTGCGGATTGAAGATATCTCCTATTCGGTGGCTGGCAGGCCGCTCATCGTGAACGCTTCGGCGACCATTCCGACAGGTCACAAGGTTGGCCTTGTGGGGCGCAATGGCACGGGCAAAACCACCCTCTTCCGTTTGATCCGGGGCGAGCTGGCCCTTGAAACCGGATCGCTGTCGATACCGCAACGCGCCCGTATTGGCGGCGTCGCCCAAGAGGTTCCGTCGACCGATGTGTCACTGCTGAACACGGTCTTGGCCGCCGATACCGAACGCTCTGCCCTGATGGCCGAGGCGGACACCGCCCAAGACCCTGCCCGCATTGCGGAAATACAGACACGGCTTGCCGACATCGACGCCTGGAGTGCCGAGGCGCGGGCGTCTTCGATCCTCAAGGGGCTCGGGTTCGATTTCGGCGATCAGTCGCGCCCCTGTTCCGATTTCTCGGGCGGTTGGCGTATGCGCGTCGCATTGGCCGCGGTTCTGTTTTCACAGCCCGACCTCCTTTTGCTCGACGAACCGACCAACTATCTCGACCTTGAAGGCGCGCTTTGGCTTGAGAGCTATCTCGCCAAATATCCGCACACCGTCATCATCATCAGTCACGACCGCGGCCTGTTGAACCGTGCCGTGAGCTCGATCCTGCACCTCGAAGACAAGAAGCTCACCTTCTATCAGGGGCCCTACGATCAGTTCGCCAAGCAACGCGCCGAGAAACTCGCGCAGGCCGAGGCGATGGCGAAGAAACAGGAAGCCAGGCGCGCGCACCTTCAGTCTTATGTCGACCGCTTCCGCTACAAGGCGGACAAGGCCAAACAGGCGCAATCCCGTCTGAAGGCCCTTGCCCGAATGGAACCGATTTCTTCTCCGCAAGAAGCCGCGCTGCGCAGTTTTGCCTTTCCAACACCGGAAGAGCTTTCTCCTCCGATCATCCGGGTTGAAAGCGGGTCCGTTGGGTACACCGAGACTCCTGTCCTCAAACGTCTGAACCTGCGGATTGATCAGGACGACCGCATCGCGCTTCTCGGCAAGAACGGGCAAGGGAAATCCACCCTGTCAAAACTTCTGTCCGACCGCCTTGTGCTGATGGACGGACAGATGGTGCGCTCGAACAAGTTGCGCATCGGGTACTTTGCGCAGCACCAGGTGGACGAGTTGCATCTCGACGAAACGCCTCTTGATCACTTGCGCCGGGAACGTCCCGATCATCTTCCGGCGAAACTCCGCGCCATCCTCGCGGGTTTTGGCCTTGGCGCGGATCAGGCGGAAACCGTGGTGGCTCAGCTCTCCGGCGGACAAAAAGCGCGGCTATCGCTGCTGCTTGCAACACTGGATGCGCCGCACCTTCTGATCCTCGACGAACCCACCAACCACCTCGACATCGAAAGCCGCGAAGCGCTTGTCGAGGCACTGACCGATTACTCGGGCGCGGTGATCCTTGTCAGCCACGACATGCATCTGCTTAGCATGACCGCTGATCGTCTTTGGCTTGTGTCAGACGGAACAGTAAAACCCTACGAGAGCGATCTCGAAACCTACCGCGCCGAACTGCTTGCCTCGGACAAACCTGTGCAAAAGCCCAAGGCCGACGTCCAAGCCCCCAAGAAAGCGTCGCGTGACACGATCCTTGCCCTGCGCTCAGATGTGCGCAAGTGCGAAGCGCGGGTCGAAAAACTGACCGAGATGCGCGAGAAGCTGGATGAGAAACTCGCCGATCCGACTCTCTACGAGGTGGGCAAGACCGATGACATTGCCAAGTGGCAGAAGAAACATGCCGAAGTTCTGGACGGTCTCGAACGCGCCGAAGCGCTTTGGATGGACGCCCTCGAAAAGCTTGAAACCGCCGAAGCTTGAACGGTAGCCTAGTCTCATGGATACACCCGCGCTCATCACGGCCTTTGTCACGCTCTTCGTGATCATCGACCCCCTTGGACTGGCACCGCTCTACGTGACCATGACGCACGACATGGACTCGGCCCATCGTCGTGGTATTGCCATTCGCGCCTGTGTCATCGCGTTCATCATCCTGTCGGTCTTCGCGTTCTTTGGCGAAGCGGTTCTCGGCTTCATCGGTATTTCAATGCCGGCATTCCGGATCGCTGGCGGGATCCTGTTGTTCCTGACCGCTTTAGACATGTTGTTCGAGAGGCGCACGAAACGTCGTGAGGATCAGGCGGACGAGCGCCCTGACCCGTCGGTTTTCCCACTGGCGATTCCGCTGATTGCCGGGCCCGGATCAATCGCCACCGTCATTCTCTTGTCTGGTCAGCACTCGGGAATCGAAAACACGGTACTTGTTCTGGCGGTTGCCCTGGCGGTGTTGGCGGTCGTGTTCATTCTGTTCATGGCAAGCGGGCTTCTGGCACGTGCCCTTGGCAAGACCGGCATCAATGTCGCCACACGATTGCTGGGGATGCTGTTGGCGGCCCTCGCTGTTCAATTCGTGCTCGAAGGTCTTCGCGACTTCGGATTTATGGGCTAGGCCCTTCTGTGCTCCCCTGCCCGACACTATATCAAGGGAAAGGATTGAGGGTGTCATGAGCGGCGACCAGATTGCACAACTAAGTTATTTTGCGGTCCTAGGGGCTGCTATCGTGTTCTGGTTCGTGGCCAGCAACCGCCAAAGCCTCTCGAAGACGGTTCAGCAAATTCTCGTCTGGGTCCTGATTTTCGTCGGGATCATTGCCGCCTATGGCATGTGGGGAGATATACGTTCAACGGTCATCCCAACTGCATCGGTGCATTCTGCGGAAGGCCGGATTGAAATCCCGCAAAGTCCGGACGGACACTATCGCCTCTCGCTGGATGTGAATGGCACGCCAGTGAATTTTATTGTCGACACCGGCGCAAGCAATGTCGTGTTGAGCAAACGGGACGCCGAACGCGCAGGGTTTGATCCGGACACCCTCCCCTTCTTTGGCCGCGCACGAACCGCAAATGGCGAAGTTCGCACGGCACCCATCACGATCGACACGCTCAGCCTGCAGGGGGTAACAGAAAGGAATGTTGTCGCCGCGGTGAACGGAGGCGAATTGGATGAATCTCTTTTGGGGATGAGTTACCTAGGACGGTACAGCCAGATCACCATTGCAAGCGGGAAACTCATTCTCGTGCAATAGGTTAGCTGGCCGCCTTTTCGGCCTTCTTCTGCCAATTACCGCTTTCTTCCGACCAGTATTGCGCCGCACAGCCGGCATCCGTCAGCGTTTTCCATTGGACGCGTGCGTGCTGCACCGCACCCTCGTCAAACCCGTCAAACAGAATGCAGCACCGGTCTGCGGCATTGATCTCTTCCGCGGTAAGTTCGGCACCGTCAATGCTCATGACGCAATTGGCCTCGTTCGCGTTTTCCGCAGTGGTCGTGAGCAACACCGGCTGATCCTTGTCATGGGGGCCACCAGACACGCCATGCGGCAGAAAACTCTCATCACCGCCCAGCCACAGCTTCTGATCCAGCCACTCCAGTCGATCCTTGGCGGTCCCGCGCACCAGAATGCGCCAGCCCTGCCCGCGCGCCTTGCCGATAAGGGTAGCAAGCGTCACGTCCACGGGCTGTCGCGTCAGATGATAGAAATAGACCCCTCCCACGATCACTCGGCCTTTTCACACATATCCTGAACAAGACGGTTCAAAGCCATCACACCCCAACCCGTTGCACCCTTGGGCGCATAGTCCGTGTCGGCCTTCACGCTGGCCACACCTGCAATATCGAGGTGAATCCAGGGCGTGTCTTCCTGAACGAAACGATGGAGGAATTCGGCAGCCGTAACGGAACCGGCCGGACGACCGCCGGTGTTCTTCAGATCGGCAATCCGCGACTTGAGCTGGTCGGCGTAGGCCTTTCCAAGCGGCATGCGCCACGCGCCTTCGCCTTCTGCTTCGGCCGCCTTCAGAAACTGGGCGCAGAGTTTGTCATTATTCGAGAACACACCCGCCTTTTCGTGACCAAGGCCAATGATGATCGCACCTGTCAAAGTCGCCAGATCGATCATCCCCTGCGGTTTGAACCGCTCCTGCGCATAGTGCATCACATCGCAAAGTACCAAACGGCCTTCGGCGTCCGTGTTGATGACTTCGATGGTGTCGCCCTTCATCGAGGTGACGACGTCGCCCGGGCGCGTCGCACGACCCGATGGCATGTTTTCAACCAGCCCGACAAGACCCACAACATTGGCTTTGGCCTTGCGCATGGCAAGCGTGCGCATCACGCCCGCCACAACCCCGGCACCACCCATGTCCATTGTCATGTCTTCCATGCCGGCCGCCGGTTTGAGCGAAATGCCGCCGGTATCAAAGACGACGCCTTTGCCCACCAACGCCAAAGGCGCCTCTCCCTTTTCGCCGCCATTCCATTGCATGATCGCCACTTTGGAGGGGCTTTCAGATCCTTCGCCAACGGACAGAAGTGCACCCATCCCGAGCTTCTTGAGGTCCGCCTCTTCCAGAACTTCAACCTCAAGGCCAAGCGAAGACATGTCCTCGATGCGCTTGGCAAACTCGGTCGTGGTAAGCACATTCGCGGGCTCATTCACCAGATCGCGGGTGAAGAAAACACCTTCAGCAATCGCTTGGGTCGTGACGGCAGCGTGGTTGAACTCTTCCGGCTTGGAGACCAACAGCGTGACTGCCGCGCGTGTTTCTTCCTGCTCGCCTGCCTTGTGTGCATTGAAGGAGTAATCCCTAAGAGCGACCCCCAAAGCCAGTTGTGAAGCGCGTTTTTGGCTACCAGCGCAGATTGTAAGGGCGGCCCCCGAACGGATTTTTCCCAAGGCGGCACCCGCCTTGCGCGCTTCGACGTCCGTGCAACGGCGCGGCAGGAAAACCACGTCAACACTCTCGGCTTTCATCCCAACTGGAAAGGCCAGTGAAAAGGTCTGGCCTGTCGACGCCGCTTCTGCCTTTGCCTCTACCAGACGTGCAACGGCCCCTTTCGTCAGTCGGTTAACGCGTCGCGCGGCTTTGTCCAGCGATCCGTCCGGTGCGACAAGTAATGCCACGCGCCCCTCCACCTCTGCCAAGAGATCAATATCTGTTTCCTTGAACTGAATGGATGCCGGCTTAAGCAATGGACTACTCCCCTGTTTGTTACAACGAGTCCTACCGCGCTGTCCGCTGGATGACCAGATAGCAGTTTTCCAGGTCGGGCATTTCCTCTAAGGTTTGGCAAAAGAAAAGAAACCGTGGGGGATTCTGGAAACGTGAGCAGATTCGACAGATACCTGCTGTCGCAGCTTTTGGTTCTGTTCAGCTTTTTTGCCCTCGTGTTGGTCTCAGTCTACTGGATCAACCGGGCGGTTTCGCTGTTCGACCAGATTCTTGCCAACGGCCAGTCGGCGGTAGTGTTCCTTGAGTTCACCCTGCTCAGCCTGCCCAACGTGATCCGGCTTGTGCTGCCCATGTCCGTATTTGCGGCCACGGTCTATGTGACCAACAGGTTGAGCAGTGAAAGCGAACTGACCGTGATGCAGGCCACGGGGTTCAGCCCCTGGCGGCTGGCGCGGCCGGTCATGTTCTTTGGCGTTCTTGTCGCTCTCATGATGAGCATGCTAACCCATTTCCTTGTCCCAAGCAGTTCATCGCAACTGGACCAGCGACAGCGCGAAATCACCGAGAACATCACCGCGCGCCTTCTGACCGAAGGCACATTCCTCCATCCGACCGAAGGGGTTACGTTCTACATCCGTGAAATCTCACCCGAGGGGATTTTGAAGGATGTTTATTTGTCGGATCGACGTCGCGATAGCGAAGTCTGGACCTATACAGCGTCCGAAGCATACCTTCTGCGAACCGAGACCGGCCCCAAGCTGGTTATGGTTGACGGCCTTTCGCAGATTGAAGTGTCCGGCGACGAACGCCTCTTCACGACCAACTTCTCGGACTTTACCTATGACATCAGCGGTTTGATCGACGCCAGTACGAAGCGGCGTGAAGACATCAAATTCATAGGCACGGCAGCTCTTCTAAGCGACGCCGGTGCCATTTCCCAGCGTTTGAATATCCCTCTTGGCTGGATCGCCGAAGAAGCGCATGGGCGCATCAATCGCCCGCTCATGGTTATTTCCGCCGCCATCATCGGTTTCGCGACCCTGCTGCTTGGCAGCTACAGCCGTTTCGGCGTCTGGAGGCAGATCATCGTGGCTTTCGTGCTGTTGATCTTCATGGAAATCGTCCGCAGCGCCACAATTGATCCCGTGCGATCCGATGCCTCCCTATGGGCGCTTATGTACGTACCGGCGATGCTTGGTTTCACCCTCAGTTTCGTGTTGTTGTGGCTGGCGTCCCACCCAAACGCACTCCGCGGGAGGGTCACGGCATGACCATTCATCTCTATTTCGCGCGGCGTTTTCTTTTGATCCTTCTCGGGATGACTGCCGTGTTCTTTGCACTGCTGGCCCTCATCGACCTTATGGAGCAGCTGCGGCGCTTCAACGTGGATGAGATCGGCTTTGCTCAAATCCTGCGTCTGACTTTGTTGCGCGCGCCAGAGGGCCTCTACCAGATCCTGCCACTCTTGGTCATCCTGTCCACGGTCACCCTTTTTATCGGCCTTGCACGCAGCAGCGAGCTTGTTGTTGTCCGCGCAACAGGGAGGTCTGCGCTAGTATCCCTTCTGTCACCGGTATCGGTGGCGCTTATCTTGGGACTGCTGGCGGTTTCAACGTTCAACCCTATCGTTGCGGCAACGTCCGATCAGTATCACGCGCTCGCAGATCGCTTCCGTTCCGGAGGCGGCAGCACCTTGTCTATCAGCAGCGAGGGTCTTTGGTTGCGTCAGGGGGGCGTGGGCGGCCAAGCCGTCATTCACGCGGAGTCAACAAACCCTGATGCCAGCACATTCTTTGATGTGACGATCCTTTCCTATGCCACGGGAGGCACCCCGTCTCACCGCATCGTCGCCGACTCGGCGACACTTGTCGACGGAGGCTGGGAATTGAAGAATGCGCGGGTCTGGCCGCTGATACCGGGTATCAACCCGGAAGCCGGAAAAAAGGACCATGAAACCCTAGTAATTGAAACAAGCCTGACACGAGATCGAATCCGAGACCGGTTTGGTACGCCATCGGTCGTCTCCGTCTGGGATCTCCCGCAGTTCATTCGCGAACTTGAAGAGGCAGGCTTTTCCGCACGCCGCCACAGCGTCTGGTTACAGATGGAACTTGCACAACCAATTTTCCTTGCAGCGATGGTATTGATTGCAGCGGCCTTCACCATGCGTCATACCCGATTTGGACGCACTGGCTTGGCCGTATTGACGGCTGTGATGACGGGTTTTGCATTGTATTACGTTCGGAATTTCGCACAGATCCTGGGGGAAAATGGCGAAATTCCGGTATATCTCGCCGCATGGGCACCCCCCTTCGCAAGTGTCATGTTGGCACTGGGCTTGTTGTTGCATATGGAGGATGGATGAAAGCTGCCATTACATCGGTGTCGCTGGCTCTGCTCGTCGCCGGCACCACACCTGCAACTGCCCAATCCCTGCCAAATGGTGGGAACATGGTCTTGATTGCGGATCGGGTTTACATGACCCGGTCAAACCTTCTTGTTGCCGAAGGGCATGTTGAAGCCCTCCAAGGCGATGTTCGCATCCGCGCCAATCGGATCGAATATAACGGCCAGTCAGACATTGTTCGGGTTACGGGCCCAATCCGACTTGAGCAAGGCGACACCGTTCACGTGCTTGCATCCTACGCGGAACTAAGTGACGGATTCCGCACAGCCCTATTGAAGAGCGCGCGCGTCGTTCTCGATCAGCAGCTACAAATGGCCTCCGCGCAGATGAACCGCGTCGATGGGCGTTACAACGTTTTGCACAAAACAACCGTCAGCTCGTGCAAAGTGTGTGACGATGGCCGCCCACCAATCTGGCAAATTCGTGCTAAGCGTGTCGTACATGACCAAGAGGAGCGGCAGATCTATTTCGATCACGCGCAGTTCCGTATTATGGATATGCCAGTGGCGTACTTCCCGCAATTACGGCTGCCCGACCCTACTCTGGAACGTGCAACGGGTTTCCTTATCCCGGAGATCACTCAGAACAGTGACCTCGGTTTCGGCTTCAAAGTTCCGTATTTCATCACTCTTGGAGATCACCGGGACCTGACGCTCGTTCCCTATCTGGCAGAGCATACCAACACACTTGAATTCCGGTATCGCCAAGCATTCAGGAGTGGCGGCATTGAAATCAATGGTGCGATTTCCGATGATTCAATATACCCCAACCAGCCAAGGTTCTATGGCTTCATCCACGGCTGGCAACTGCTCCCGCGCAACTATACGCTCACGTATAAACTTCGCACCGTGTCAGATAACGCCTATCTTCTTGACTACGACTATTCAGACCTTGATCGTCTGGAAAGCGATGTAACGGTGCGCCGCATCGAACGGGATGAAAACACCCGTTTTTCGCTCATTCACTTTGAATCACTGCGCGCAAACGAGAACAACAATACGATTCCATCGGTTGTCGGTGTCGCAGAGACAGAACAGCGCTTCTTTCCCACCTCTATTGGCGGTGAAGCCCGCCTCAGCCTGCAACTTCACGGGCACTACCGAGAAGCTGATGCCGACGTGATCGGCCGCGATGTCGCAAGAGCGACCGCCTCGCTGTCCTGGCAACGCAACTGGAGCCTAGCCAACGGTTTGCGTCCGGGCCTGAGTTCATCTCTTGCATTTGATGCTATCGATACCCATCAGGATGCCAGCTTTGTCGGAACAGAAACGCAGGTTACACCCGCAATTGCGGCGCACCTTCGGTATCCGATGAGCAAAGTTGGTCCGAACGGCGAAACCTATATTCTTGAACCCCTCGCCCAGGTTGGTTGGGTTGGTGGAAACACGCTCAACGTTGAGAACGAAGAAAGCACTTTTGTAGAATTCGATGAGGGCAACCTGCTGGCTTTGTCTCGGTTTCCGTCAAGTGATCGGCGCGAACGCGGTGCAACAGCGGCCGTAGGCCTCAACTGGTCTCGGTTTGCTGAAAACAGCTGGAACGCACATTTCTCTCTGGGACAGGTCTACCACTGGGAAACGCAACCGGATTTCACGCAGAGCTCCGGCCTCTCCGGCAAGCGCTCGGATCTGCTGGTTGCTGGTCAGATCGCGATGCAAAACGGGTTTTCTTTCATGGCCCGCGGGTTGTTCGATTGGGACACTGGTGTCGATAAGGCAGCAACCCGGGTCGCATGGACCAATGACAAGGTTTGGTTGGACGCAAGCTATATTTGGCTGGGGTCAGATGTAGCCGAAAACCGCACAGGCACACTGTCCGAGTGGAACATCGACGGCCGCTACCGGCTAGATCGCCATTGGACTGCACTGGCTGACTGGCGGTATGATACCGGCTCGAACCAAACTGCCGAAGCGGGCGTCGGTCTTGAGTACCGAAACGAATGTGTGAAAGTTGGCCTTTCTCTCTCGCGAAACTTCACAACGTCCAATACAGTTCAGCCCAGTACATCAATCGGATTGACGGTCGCCCTCTTGGGCTTCAGCGTCAACTCTGGTGATAAGAGTTACAGCCGCACGTGCAAACAGAGCGCAGGATAAACAAAAAATGAAACCGCATCGTGTTCTTACCAATCTGGCAGCCGCAGCAGCACTTTGTCTAGGTCTGACAACCACCCAGCTAAGCGCCCAAAGTGCGTTTTCTCCGGCGGTTGTCGTGGGTGACAAAGTGGTGACCTACTACGAGGTTGAACAACGCGCTTTGTTGCTTGCTCTGATGAATGCGCCCGGCGACACCTACAAACTCGCCCAAGAGCAGTTGATCAACGAGCGTCTGCAAAAACAGGCAGCCGACACTATTGGCATCGAAGCCAATCAAGAGGGGATTGAAAGGGGCGTCATCGACTTTGGCAAACGTGGGAACATCGAAGATCCCGAGCAACTGTACAAGGTTCTGGCACAAGCCGGCGTTCACAAGGAAACACTTCAGGCGTTCGTTCGCGCTGGAATTGAGTGGGGTGCCGTTGTTCAGGCCTTATACGGCGGCGCGGTGCAAGTCTCTGAAGCTGAAATCGACCGCGCAATCGCATCAAATGTTGGAAGCAGCGGCATCAACGTCCTTTTGTCCGAGATTGTCATTCCGGTAACACCGCAAACTGCGGAGCAGGTCCAGACGATCGCGGACCAGATTGCTCAAGTCCAGAGTCAAGCCGACTTCGAAGAGGCCGCGCGCCGCTATTCGCAATCGGCAACGAAAGACAAAGGTGGCCGACTGAACTGGCTGTCGATCACGCGGCTCCCTGTTCAAATTCGCCCCCTTGTTTTGGCCCTTGGCCCCGGCGATGTCAGCGAGCCCGTCGCACTTCCCAATGCAGTGGCCATTTTCATGATGCGCGGCAAGCGCGAGACCGATGTTCCGGCGCCGCGCTACTCGGCCATCGACTACGCCATGTTCAAGATTCCGGGCGGACGTACACCGGAAGCACTGGAAGATGCGGAAGAGCTGAAGGCACGTGTCGACACTTGCGATGACCTTTATGGCGAAGCAGTTGACCTGCCAGAAGACCGTCTGCTTCGCCAGGCCGTTGAACCCGCAGCGGTACCACGCGACATCGCTCTTGAGTTGGCCAAGCTGGACGACAACGAGATCTCGACAACCCTCGCGACAACGATGTCGGATGGGCAACCTGCGCTGGCAGTTCTCATGCTGTGTGGGCGTTCTGCGGAACTGCGGGAAGAAATCGAGCGTGAAGACGTTGCGGCCCGCTTGCGAAACCAGCGCTTGCAGTCTTATGCAGAAAGCTACCTCGAGCAACTTCGCGCAGAAAACACGATCGTCGTGAAATGAACCCTGCCCCAATTGCCCTAAGCTGTGGCGAACCCGCCGGGATCGGATTGGAACTGGTGGAGAAATCCTGGCAAGCTCTGAAAGACGAGCTTGCCTTTTTCGTGATCTGCGATCCTTCTCACCTTCCCGGTTCGGTTCCTGCACAGGTCATCACTGATCCCTCCGAAGCCGCCCAAACAATGGCGACGGCCCTTCCCGTTATGCCGTTGGCCTTTGACGGTGTCGCGACGCCAGGCACCGCGGACCCCGACAATGCCTCCGGCGTCATGGATGCCATCGCGATGGGGGCGCAAATGGCCATGGACGGTGAAGCCTCGGCGCTTTGCACGTCACCGATCCACAAGAAGGCGCTGAAGGATGGCGCTGATTTCCCCTTCCCCGGCCATACAGAGTATCTTGCCCATCTGGCTGGTATCGACAGGGTTGTGATGATGCTGGCCAGCACGCAACTTCGCGTGGTTCCCGCGACCATTCACATTGCCGTTTCTGACGTTCCCGATGCCCTGACGCCGGAACTCCTTCGGGAAACGATCGAAATCACCCACAGCGCCCTACAGGATCAGTTCGGCATCCCGAAACCGCGCATCGCCATTGCAGGTCTGAACCCGCACGCTGGCGAAGGCGGCGCGATGGGAGACGAAGAGATCACCATGATTGCGCCCTTGGTCGATGAACTGCGTGCCGAAGGCTACAATCTGCTTGGCCCACTGCCGGCTGACACCATGTTTCACGCCGCTGCCCGCAGCAAGTATGACACAGCGATTTGCATGTATCACGATCAGGCGCTCATCCCGATCAAGACTCTGGACTTCGACAAGGGGGTAAACGTGACCTTGGGCCTTCCCTTTATCCGCACGTCGCCCGATCACGGCACCGCCTTTGACATCGCGGGACAAGGTATCGCCAATCCCTCAAGCATGATCGAAGCCTTGCGGATGGCATTTGAAATGGCCACTGCACGTTCAATGAACCAAGGAAACACTGCCTGATGAGCGCAATTGACGATCTTCCACCATTGCGGCAAGTCATCGCCGATCACGGCCTCTCTGCACGCAAGTCCCTTGGGCAGAACTTTCTTCTCGACCTCAACCTGACAGCCAAGATCGCGCGGCAGGCGGGCGATCTGAGCGAATGTGACGTTCTTGAAATCGGTCCGGGCCCCGGCGGTTTGACACGCGGACTCTTGTCCGAAGGCGCACGCAAGGTGCTTGCCATCGAGAAGGACACCCGCTGCATTCCGGCACTGTCCGAAATCGCCGTGGCCTATCCCGGACGCCTTGAGGTCATCAACGGAGATGCGCTTGAAATCGACCCGCTCTCGCATCTCACCCCGCCGATCCGTATCGCTGCCAACCTTCCCTACAACGTCGGGACCGAGCTTCTCGTGCGCTGGCTGACACCCAAGGAATGGCCGCCCTTCTGGCAAAGCCTGACGCTGATGTTCCAACGCGAAGTCGCCGAGCGTATCGTCGCGCAGCCGGGATCAAAGGCATATGGTCGCCTGGCAATCCTCGCACAATGGCGGGCCGAGGCCAGGATCGTGCTGAGCCTTCCGCCCGGCGCCTTCACGCCGCCGCCAAAGGTCAACAGCGCCGTCGTGCATCTCAAATCCCTTGAAAAGCCCCGCTTCGAGGCCGAGGCAGCCACGCTGAGCCGCGTCGTTGCCGCAGCCTTCAATCAGCGTCGCAAGATGCTGCGGGCGTCCCTCAAGGGCGTGGCACCAGATATCGAAGATCGCCTCCTGGCCGCGGGCATCAAGCCAACGGAACGTGCAGAGCAGGTATCTCTCGAAGAGTTCTGCGCCCTCGCCCGACAGGTGGACGCGATCTAAAGAAAAGCCCGGGTCATTGCCCGGGCTTTGTTCTTATTCTGCGGCTTCAGGCTTGTCGCCTTCGGCGGGCTTGGCGCTGCTCTCGGGCGCGTCCTCGGCCTTTTTCGGCTCGGGCTTTTTGCGCGGAGAGGAACGACGCGGCTTGCGTGTCGATTTTGGTTTTTCCTCGGCCTTGGCCTCGGGGGTTTCAACCAGACCGGTGTCGCCGCTTTCGTTCACGTCAATCACATCAGGTTGCGCCGCGCTGCCGGGATCGGCGGCGGGTGCCGACGCATTGGCCTCGCGCTCCTGACGGTCCATACGTTCCTGACGCTCGCGGTCACGCTCTGCTTGGCGTTCGCGGTTCTGACGCTCCTGCTCTTCGCGGCGGGCGTCCATTTCGCGCTGCGCCTCGGAAAGCATGCGCTGATAATGTTCTGCGTGCTGTTGGAAATTCTCGGTCGCAACACGATCGTTCGCCAACTGTGCGTCACGCGCCAGCTGGTTGTACTTGTCGATGATCTGCTGCGGCGTGCCACGCACCTTGCCCTCGGGACCGGAGCTGTCGAACACGCGGTTGACGACGTTCCCGGAAGGACGATTTCTATTATTCTTGTTCCGCGAACGGGATTTGGACGATCTCATATCTTCAGTAATCCAGCCTTGAACCGTTGTCGGTCGATGAACCCGTTTCGCGCCTCTTGCGCTCAAAAGAACCCGGGTTCCGACATTTGGGCTTGATGTCCTTCGTGACAGAATTCGCGTTCGGTCTCTGCAAGGACACCTCCTGAGTAATCCGGTCACGCTTCGTATACAAGGGGTTCTATGAAAAAACCTTGAAAAACCGTGTCTATTGGGCACTTCACACGGGGCTTCGTGCACTCACGACACGATCGCGCCCATCAAGATCGGGCAAAACCGCACAATCACAAAGGCCAGCCGCTTCGAAAATGGCTTTCACATCCGGACCTTGCTTCCAGCCAATCTCTACCAGAAGGCGTCCTCCGGGTTCCAGAAACGCGGCCACATCCCGCGCGATAGTCCGATAGGGATCGAGGCCATCGCCACCCGGTGTCAAAGCAAGGTGAGGGTCGTGTTCACGCACTTCTCTGGAAAGCTCTTCCATCTCGTCGTCCGTGATATAGGGCGGATTGGAAACGATCAGATCGAAACGCCCCTCAACAGCCGAGAACCAGTCGGAAACGCCAAAGCCCAATCTCTCGTCTATCTGATGGACCCTCGCATTTTCCTGTGCGACCTGAAGCGCGGCTTGGGAAACATCTACGGCAAGGCCCTGCGCCATTGGGCGCTCTGCAAGAAGGGTGATTGGTATACACCCTGTCCCCGTACCTAGATCCAATAGCCGTTCAAAACGATGCTCAAGCGCCGCCACGATCAGGGTTTCCGTCTCGGGACGCGGGTCAAGAACATCCGGCGTCACCTTGAACTCACGCCCCCAGAATTGCCGTTTTCCTACAATTTTGGAAACCGGCTCACGTGCGATACGACGCGCACAAAATCCTTTGAAAACAGACGCCTGCTCCGCGCTCACATCCATTTGCGCTTCCAAGGTGACCCGATCTGCCGGTATCCCGACTGCATGCGCAACCAGGACCCGCGCATCCCTTTGCGCCCCCTCAATCCCCGCCTCGCGCAGTTGGCGGGTGGCTTGGGTTAGGAGGGTTTGGAGGATCATGCGTTCATTTCGGCGAGGAGACGGGCCTGATCGTCAGCTGTGAGGGCGTCCACGATTTCGTCCAGATCACCGTTCATGATTTGATCAAGTTTGTAGAGCGTGAGGTTGATCCGGTGGTCCGTCATGCGCCCCTGCGGGAAATTGTAGGTGCGGATACGTTCAGAGCGGTCCCCAGAGCCGACCTGGGATTTCCGGTCTGCCGAACGTTCGGAATCGATGCGCTGGCGCTCCATGTCATAGAGCCGCGTCTTCAGCACCTGCATCGCGATCTCCCGGTTGCGGTGCTGGGATTTCTCGGAGCTCGTGACCACGATCCCCGACGGAATATGGGTGATGCGCACAGCCGAGTCGGTGGTGTTGACGTGCTGCCCCCCGGCCCCGGACGATCGCATCGTATCAATGCGCAGATCGTTGGCATCGATCTGGATGTCCACATCTTCGGCCTCGGGCAGAACTGCCACGGTCGCGGCCGAGGTGTGAACGCGGCCACCGGATTCGGTTTCCGGCACACGTTGCACCCTGTGTACGCCGGATTCGTATTTCAAACGGGCAAAGACATCCTCGCCCTTGATATGGGCGACCACTTCCTTGATGCCGCCCAGTTCGGTCTGCTGTTCCTCGATGATCTCGATCCGCCACCCCTTGGAGTCGGCGAACCGTTGGTACATGCGCAACAGGTCACCGGCAAAAAGCGCAGCCTCATCCCCGCCGGTGCCGGGACGGATCTCGATCATCGCTGGGCGGGAATCCGCTTCGTCCCTGGGCAAAAGCGCAAGTTGCAGCGCGTGTTCAGCCTCGGGAAGTTGCGCCTTCAAACCTGGCAGTTCTTCTTCCGCCAGCTCTTTCATGTCCGGATCATCCAGCATCAGTTCGGCCTCTTCGAGGTCGCCAAGTAACTGGCGATAGGCCTGAATTTGCTCAACAACCGGACGCAGGTCGGAATATTCCTTGGCCAGCGCGGCGATATCCTCGCCCGCTGCCCCTTCTGCCATCTTGGCTTCGAGAAACTCGAAACGCTGGGTGATCTGTTCTAGACGCTCTATAGGAACCATGAGGCTAAGTGGGACAAACCGGAGACTTGGTCAAGAGCCGTGGTTGGGATATACTATTTCTATGCGATATCTTGTTCTTCTGGCCATGCTCGTTCCGGGCGCCGCGCTTGCCGATTACAACCTCAATGGCAAGACGATCGACTGTTATTGCACCGACACCGCTGGCAATCGCGTGGAACTTGGCGAGATGATCTGCCTACATGTCGACGGGCGCATGTTCATGGCGCAATGCCAGATGTCGCTGAACGTCCCGATGTGGCGCGAGATTTCACCTGCCTGCCTGTCGTCTGACGCGGCACCGTCAATTGGTGGACAAAGCCGCAATCCAGCCATCGACGCGCTGCGCATTGACACCAAAATCACGCCGCCCAAAACGTGAGCGACCGTGGATCAACAGGGTGTCGCCGTCCTGCTTGATCGTCGTGAAATCCGGATATCCCATCAGTTTCGTGCGCGAAACATAGGTCACCATGCCGCTTGCAACATCGCCCGCAAGAACTTGTGTTGAAACATCTTTTCCAATCACTTCATGCAGTTTCTCAAGACCGTTGGGAGCGTTTTCAATCCGCCGTAACACCCCGTTCGAATAGGCTTTATCGCGATCCACCTCGGGCGCGACATGCCATTTTTCGGGCGAGTTGGGTGACAAGCGAATATAGGCAATCAACGCGACACACAGGACAATCAACACCGCAAGGAACTTCATCACACACTCCGCAATTCGACAGGAACCGGGCTTTACCGGCCCGTCCCGAAAGATTGCATTGAAGGTTTGCCGTGTAAACGCTTGCGTGGCGTCACGTCAGGTTTTTGTACGGCGGCTGGAGGCCCAGATGCACAGAAGTTCAGTGGCGACATGTGCGCCCGCGATTGCCGTGGCCCCCGTCGTATCAAACGGCGGAGAAACTTCGACCACATCGCCGCCCACCATGTTGATGCCTTCCAGATCACGTAGCATGATCGACGCCTGCGCCGAGGTCAGTCCCCCCCAGACCGGCGTGCCCGTGCCCGGTGCGAATGCCGGGTCAAGCGCGTCAATGTCAAAGGTGAGGTATGTAGGGTTATCCCCAAGTATTTCCTTGATTTTCTTAGCCGTAGCACCCGGCCCGGCCTCATGCACTTCGCGCGCGTCGATGATGTTCACACCCAGCGTGTCTTCGTTGGTCGTGCGGATGCCCACCTGCACCGACCGCTTGGGATCGACAAGTCCAAGCTTGACCGCCTTGTAGAACATGGTGCCGTGGTCGATCCGGTCCATATCGTCATCGGGCCACGTATCGGTGTGGGCGTCGAACTGCAAAAGCGAAAGCGGGCCGAATTTTTCGGCATAGGCGCGCAGGATCGGGAAGGTGATATAGTGGTCCCCGCCCAAAACGATGCTGGCCGCCCCCGCATCAAGGATCGTGCGGATGTGTTCGGTCAGTGCGGCAGGAAACGCGGGGACGTTGGCATAGTCGAACGCCAGGTCGCCATAGTCCACCACCGAAAACTCTTCTAACACATTGAATCCCCAGCCATAAGGCGCGTCGGGGCTTTGCAGGGCCGAGGCCTCGCGGATTGAGCGTGGCCCAAGGCGCGTGCCGGGACGGTTGGTCACCGCCTGATCAAAGGGAACCCCTGTCACGGCGACATCAACACCCGTCAGATCCTTGCTATAGCGGCGGCGCAGGAAGGACGTCGCACCGCCAAAGGTGTTTTCAAAGCTCGGTCCGAGGTTGTTGTCGCGGGTAAAGGCTTCGTCCACGACCTTTTTTGCATCTTCCAGTGCCATGCGGATTTCCGTGATCAAGAAATTTGATCAAAAAATTGATAATCCGGCCTTGCAAGTCAAGCAGGAAATCCGCCGCGACGCAGAATGACGGTCAAAAACCGCTGTCTGCATCACGTCGGTATTACGTCGGTATCGCGACGGTGCTGCCGTGCAGCGTAAAATTCCTACAGTGGCTGGGCCTTTTCCACGACACGCGCAAAGAACGACGCGCCGATCGGAGAGATGTCGTCGTTGAAGTCGTAGTTCGGATTGTGCAGCGCGGCCCCCGGCCCCTGGCCAATGAACAGATAGGCCCCCGGGCGTTCCTGGAGCATGTAGGAAAAATCCTCGGCGCCCATCTCTTTTCCGGTATCATCCTGCACCGCATCGGATCCGGAAATCTCGCGTGCGACCTCGGCGGCGAAGGCAACCTTGTCGGCGTCGTTCACGGTGGCGGGATAACCGCGCTCATAGCGCAGGGTGGCCTCGACATCATAGGCGGCCGCCTGCCCTGCTACGATGGCCTCCATGCGAGATATGATCATATCCTGCACTTCGGGCTCGAACGTGCGGACGGTTCCATTGAGATAGGCCGTATCGGGAATCACGTTGTCGGTGCTGCCGGTATGGATCTGGGTGACCGAGACCACCGCCTCTTGCCGGGCGTCGTGATTGCGGCTGATGATGGTCTGGATGGCCTGGGCGATGGCGACCGAGGCCATGACCGGATCAGCCGTTTCATGCGGATAGGCGCCGTGACCGCCACGCCCCTTGATGTCGATGTGGAACTCGTCAACCGCTGCCATGATCGGGCCGGGCGTGGTGTAGAAATTGCCCACGGCGATCTCGGGGACGTTGTGCAGGGCATAGACCTGATCGATGTCGAAACGATCCATGATCCCCTCTTCCACCATCACGCCGGCCCCGCCGCCGCCTTCTTCGGCGGGCTGGAAGATCAGCGCGACACGGCCGGAAAAGTTGCGCGTCTCGGCAAGGTATTTCGCCGCCCCAAGCAACATGGTGGTGTGGCCGTCGTGACCGCAGGCGTGCATTTTGCCGTCAACCGTCGAGGCATAGTCGAGCCCGGTGGTCTCGGGCATCGGCAGCGCGTCCATGTCAGCGCGCAGCCCGATGGTGCCGCCCTCGCCCTTGCCGTTGATGATGGCGACAAGGCCGGTGGTCGCGATTCCCTCGTGCAACTCATCGACGCCGAACTCACGCAGACGCGCGGCAACAAAGGCGGCGGTCTCGTGACAGTCGAATTCCAGTTCGGGGTGCATATGCAGGTGGCGACGCCAGGTTTTCATCTCTTCGGCGTTGGCGGCAATGCTGTTGAGGACGGGCATGGGGTGGACTCCGGGTTCGCGTTTATCTGATATGCATGTGAACACCGCCAAGGAGAGATGTGCAATGGCCGACGACCTGATCCACGATCCCAAGGGGGGCATGCCGCGCCTGCTGGAAATCATGCGCCGCCTGCGCGATCCCGAAACCGGATGCCCGTGGGACATCGAACAGGATTTCTCGACCATCGCGCCCTATACCATCGAGGAAGCCTATGAGGTGGCCGATGCGATCGAACGCGAGGCCTGGGACGAGTTGAAAGGCGAATTGGGCGATCTGCTGTTTCAATCGGTGTTCCACGCGCAGATGGCGACCGAACGGGGCCTGTTCACCTTTGACGAAGTGGCCGACACCATGTCGGACAAGATGGTCGCGCGGCATCCGCATGTGTTTGGCGATGAAAGCAACCAGAAATCCGCCGACCAGCAGACCCGCGACTGGGAAACCATCAAGGCGGCCGAACGCGCCAGCAAGAAACAGCAGGGCACGCTGGATGGCGTCGCGGTTGGCCTGCCTGCCCTGCTGCGCGCGGTGAAGCTTCAGAAACGGGCCGCTCGGGTGGGATTCGACTGGCCCGACATTCGCCACGTGGTCGACAAGATCGTCGAGGAAGCCGGCGAGCTGGCCGAAGCGCGCGACACCATGAGCCAGACCGAGATCGAAGAAGAGTTCGGTGACATGCTGTTCGTCATGGCCAACCTTGCCCGCCATCTTGATCTTGATCCCGAGGCCGCGCTGCGGGCAACCAACCAGAAGTTCATTCGCCGGTTTGAGGCGGTCGAGGCAAAACTGTCCAAGCGCGGCAAGCGTCCCGAAGAGTCGACCCTTGAAGAAATGGATGGCCTTTGGGACGCGGTCAAAATCGAGGAAAAGGCCAAGGCTTCGGATACCTGAATATTTTATTCAGGTATTGACCCTATAAAAACACTCAGGTAATTGCTTCGCCAATCGAAACAGCAATCACCTGAGTGAGTCCCATGTTTGCACGTCTCAAATCTGCCTTCCTTGCCGCGTCCGCAATCACCGTTGCCGCGCCTGTCGTTGCCGAAGAAGTCAACGTCTACTCGTACCGTCAGCCCGAGCTGATCAAGCCGCTGACCGATGCCTTCACCGCCGAGACCGGCATCAAGGTGAATGTCGCCTACCTCAAGAAGGGTATGGTTGAGCGGATGCAGGCCGAGGGCAAGCGCTCGCCGGCAGACCTCGTTCTGACCGTTGACATCTCGCGCCTGGCTGCCGTCGTGAACGCGGGCCTGACCCAAGCCGTCGAAAGCGACACGCTCAACGCCAACGTGCCCGCCCAATACCGCGACCCCGACAACCAGTGGTACGGCCTGACCACCCGCGCCCGCATCGTCTATGCCTCGAAAGAGCGCGTTGCCGAGGGTGAAGTCACCACCTACGAAGATCTGGCGGACCCGAAATGGAAAGGCCGTATCTGCACCCGCTCGGGCACCCATGCCTACAACGTTGCGCTGACCTCGGCAGTTGTGCATCACCACGGCGAAGAAGGTGCCGCGAAGTGGCTGGAAGGCATCAAGGCCAACCTCGCCCGCAAACCGCAGGGCAACGACCGCGCGCAGGTCAAGGCGATCTGGGCCGGTGAATGCGACATCGCGATCGGCAACACCTATTACATGGGCAAGATGCTGGCCGATGAAGAACAAAAGGCCTGGGCCGACAGCGTGAACGTGCTGTTCCCGACCTTTGAAAACGCGGGCACCCACGTGAACATCTCGGGCGTTGCGATGGCGAAAAACGCGCCGAACCCGGAAGCGGCGCTGAAGATGATGGAATTCCTGACCTCGCCGCAAGCGCAGGAAATCTATGCCAAGGCCAACTATGAATACCCGATCGCACCGGGCACCTCGCCCGACCCGCTGGTCAAGGGCTGGGGTGAGTTCACCGCGGACGACGTGAACCTGATGACCCTGGCTGGCAACCGCCCCGCCGCTCTGAAAATCACCGAAACGGTTGATTTCGACGGCTGATCCGCCAGTTGATATTGCGTCTGGAAGGCGTCCCGCATGGGGCGCCTTTCTTTATTTCAGAACGTGATCGAGGCCAGGCAGAACCTGCGCGACCGTGCTTGCCGCAGGACCGCCGGGTTCATAGACGGCCAGACAGGGCACGGTGAAATCCTGCCCGCCAGACACGGGGGACAGGTGGCCGCTTGCCCTCAGGGGGGCTGCCATCCGCTCTGGCAGAAAGGCCATGCCACCCCTGTTCTGCATGTAGTGCAGCGCCATGGCGGCGTTGCCAAGAAACAGGTGACCAGATCGGCCAGCAAGCTGTTCCCGCACGGCGGCATCATAGGCCGGACCCAGCTGAAGATTGAGGAACAGCGGCAGATCGCGATTATTCAGATCACAGGGCTCGGCCGCCATCAGGATCATACGTTCCGGTGGCAATTCGTGCACTGTCAGATCGTTTCCGGCGGGCATTTCGTGGGTGATCGAAATATCAAGCATCCGATTGCGAAGCAGCTCCAACGCATTGCTTTCGTGATCAAAATTCAAGGTCAGCGGCAGCTTTCCCAACTCTTCTTCGGCCCAGATTGTCAGGTCCACCAGCAATGTATCCCAGATCGACAGCTGACAGCCGATCCGAAGCGCGATGCGATTGGCGAATTGCTGGCCAAGACCCTGGCGAATCTGGTGCCACTGGCTCAGCATCTGTTCGGCATAGGGGCGAAGATGGTGGCCCGCCTCGGTTAACGCGGTGCCGCCGGGGCCACGGGTGAAGAGGTCGACATCCAGCTGCATTTCAAGAGCGCGGACCCGGCTGCTTACTGCGGCCTGCGTGATGTTCAGACGCGCGGCGGCGCGGTGAAAGCTGTGGGTGTCGGCGATTGCCAGAAAGGTGCGCAGGTGTTTTTCGTCCATGTGAAAACAAAAGACTATCAGATTGATAAAAACAATACGTTTTTCCGATCAGATGAACTTCGCTAGGCTTCCTGCAAACGCAGATCAGGAGACAAGCCATGCTCGACAAATCGCACAAACCCACATGGACCAGCTTTGAAGAGGCGACACAGGCCGATTGGGACGCGGTGATGGACTATGAAGAACAGTTCAACGCCGAACTGGTCGACCGCATCATCGCCATGCTGAAATCGCTGGACGAAGAGTGGACGCCCTACCCGATCAACCGCTACCAGCACTGTCTGCAGGCCGCGACACGTGCCCATGCGGATGGCGCGGATGAGGAAATCGTGGTGGCCGCGCTGATCCATGACATCGGCGATATCCTGTCGCCCTACAATCACGGCGAACTCGCCGCCGCCATGGTGCGCCCCTACATGAGTGAAAAAGCCCGCTGGATCATCGAACATCACTGCGTGTTCCAGGGGTATTACTACAACCACATGCTGGGCGGGGATCGCAATGCGCGGGACAAGTACAAGGACAGCCCGTATTACGACGACGCGGTCTATTTCTGCCACAACTACGACCAGAACGCCTTTGATCCGAACTACCCCTCCAAGCCGCTGGAGTTCTTTGAACCGATGCTGCGGCGGGTGTTCTCGAAATCGGGCGGGCATATGGAGTTGAACGAAACCGCGAACGACTAATCGTTCGGGAAAAGGCGTTGGGGCGGCAGGCGATGGTCTGCCGCCCTTTTGCTTTTGGCTGGACAAGGTCACGTGGTTTGCCCAAGGTCGCCGCGACCACAGGAGGCCCCCATGAGCGCGCGAAAGATCATCATTGATACAGACCCCGGACAGGACGATGCGGTTGCCATACTTCTGGCGCTGGCCAGCCCCGAGGAGATCGAGGTTCTGGGGATTACGGCCGTGGCGGGCAATGTACCGCTTCCACTGACCAGCAAAAATGCGCGTATTGTCTGTGAGTTGGCAGGCAAGCATGATGTGAAGGTTTATGCGGGTTGTGACCGTCCGCTGGGCCGCGATCTGGTGACGGCGGAACACGTGCATGGCAAGACGGGCCTTGATGGGCCGGTGCTGCCTGACCCGCAAATGCCGCTTCAGGAACAGCACGCGGTGGATTTCATCATCGACACCCTGCGCGCCCATGAGCCGGGAACGGTCACGCTTTGTCCGCTGGGCCCGCTGACCAATATCGCGATGGCCTTCGAAAAGGCCCCCGACATCATGGACCGGGTGCAGGAGATCGTGTTGATGGGCGGCGCCTATTTCGAGGTGGGCAACATCACACCGGCGGCGGAGTTCAACATTTACGTCGACCCGCAAGCCGCTCATATCGTTTTCAAATCTCCTGCTCCTAAAGTCGTGATGCCACTTGACGTGACGCACAAGGCGCTGGTGACGAAGCCGCGCAATGATGCCTTCCGCGCCCTTGGCACCAAGGTCGGGATCGCGGTGGCCGAGATGACGGATTTCTTTGAGCGCTTTGACAAGGAAAAATACGGCTCGAACGGTGCGCCGCTGCATGATCCCTGCGTAACCGCCTATCTGATCCGGCCAGAGCTGTTCTCGGGGCGCTACATCAATGTCGAGATCGAAACCCACTCGGAACTGACAATGGGGATGACCGTCGCGGATTGGTGGGGCGTGTCGGGGCGCGAGGCGAATGCGCTTTTCATCGGTGATGTGGATGCAGACGGGTTCTTTGACCTGCTGACCGAACGCCTGGCGCGTCTATGAGCGCGGCGCTGCACCTCGCGAAACCCGAAGATCTTGATCGGCTTCTTCCGCTTGTTGCGGCGTTCCACGCCGAAGAAGGGATCACACAGGACGACACTACGCGCCGCAATGCCCTTTTGCCGCTCTTGGAGGGATCGCCGCTGGGCGCGATCTATATCATCGGGCCGACGCGCGCGCCGGTGGGCTATATTGTCCTTACGTTCGGGTGGAGCGTGGAGTTCGGCGGAATGGACGCTTTCGTGGACGAGTTGTTCATTCGCTCTGCGGTGCGCGGTCGGGGGATGGGGAGCGAAACGCTCCTGACCCTGTCCAAGATGTTGGGTCAGGCCGGTGTGCGCGCATTGCACCTTGAAGTGGACCGCGAGAATGAAACTGCCAAGCGGCTTTATGCGCGCACTGGTTTCAAGGCACGGGATCGCTATATGTTGATGACGCGCGAACTTTAGGCCTGTCATGACCCTGCATATCCCCTTTCAGAACAGCTATGCCCGCCTGCCGGAGCATCTTTACTCCCGCATTGAACCGACGCCGGTGAAGGCGCCGGAGGTTCTGGCGTTCAACCATGCGCTGGCCAATGACCTCGGGATCACGGGCACCGACGATCTGGCCGAACTGGCAAGGGTCTTTGGCGGCAACGATGTCCCCGAAGGCGCAGAACCCCTGGCGCAATTGTATTCCGGCCACCAGTTCGGCCACTGGAACCCGCAACTAGGCGACGGGCGCGCCATTCTTCTGGGCGAAGCAGGTGGATTTGACATCCAGCTCAAGGGCTCCGGCCCGACGCCCTATTCGCGCAATGGCGACGGGCGGGCCTGGGTTGGGCCAGTGCTGCGCGAGTTCGTGGTCAGCGAGGCGATGCACGCCCTTGGCATTCCCACAACCCGCGCATTGGCCGCCGTGGCCACGGGTGAAACGATCCACCGTGAAACCGCCCTGCCCGGCGCGGTTCTGACCCGTGTGGCCTCGAGCCACATCCGCGTTGGCACGTTTCAGGTTCTGGCCGCGCGAGGCGACACCGCCGGATTGAAGGCCCTGTTCGAACACGCGGTGGCGCGCCACTATCCACATGTCAGCACGCTGCTTGAGTTCCTCAAGGCCGTGATCGAGCGTCAGGCGCAGTTGGTGACAAAATGGATGTCGGTCGGCTTTATCCACGGCGTGATGAACACCGACAACTGTGCCATTTCGGGCGAAACCATCGACTATGGCCCCTGCGCCTTTATGGACGAATACCACCCGATGATGGTGTTTTCTTCGATCGACCGGCGCGGGCGCTATGCCTATGCGGCGCAGGCCGACATCATCGTCTGGAACATGGCCCAGCTGGCGACGGCGCTGGTGCCACTTGAGGCGGACACCGACAAGGCGGTTGCCGGGTATACCGAGGCGATCAACGCCATGCCGGAGCGGGTGCATACGCTCTGGCGCGAGGCGCTTGGGCGCAAGATCGGCCTTGTCGAGACGCAGGCGGATGACCTGCAACTGGCCGCGCGCCTGTTGAAACTGATGAGCGATCAGGGTGCTGATTTCACCAACACCTTCGCGGCCCTGTCGGGTGATAAGGCGCGTGATCAGTTTGTCGATCCCTCCAGTTTTGACGATTGGGCCCGTGACTGGCAGGAGCGGATTGCCGGTGAAGATGCCCCCGAAGAGGTGATGCGCCGGGCCAACCCTGTGTTGATCCCGCGCAACCACCGGGTTGAAGAGATGATTCAGGCTGCGGTTCAGGGGGACATGGCCCCGTTCCTGCGCCTGTCGCAGGCCCTGGCCAACCCGTTTGAGCACAATCCGGAGTTCGCTGATCTCACCCGTCCGCCGAGCGAGGGCGAGCGGGTGCAGCAGACATTCTGCGGCACCTAGATCAGCGCCGGTTGATCAGGATGATGCCAAGCGCGACAAGAACCAGCGCCAGCCAGATCGAAAGGCCAACCTGTTCGCCCAGGAGCCACCAGCCCAGAAGAACGCTGAACACCGGCGACAAAAAGCTGAACGAGGCCACGCCCGAGGCCGGATAGATCGTCAGGAGCCAGAACCAGATCAGGTAGGCAATGGCGACGATCCCGATGGCCTGAAACATCAGGCCCGCAACGTGGATCGCCTGTGGATCGCGCAGCAGTGGCCCGAACAGCGGCGCCACCGCGATCAGAACGATGGACGACACGATGAGTTGCCAGATCAGCTGGGTTTCGGGCTTTTCTTGCGACAGCGGTGTCAGGCGCACGACAAGCGCAATGCCGCCCCAGAAGATCGCGGCCCCAAGGGCAAACAGATCCCCCCAGAGCGAGGCCTCGCCCCCCTGCCTGTCCATGACCGCCACGATCACCCCCGTCATGGCGAGGACAAGACCCAGCAGGCGCACGGCATTCAACCGTTCTCCGGGCAGGAACACATGGGCCACCAGCGCCAGCCAGACCGGCATGGAGTAAAAGATGATCGAGGCGCGCGACACGGTGGTCAGGTCGAGCGCGATGTAGAGGCAGATGAACTCGAGCGAGAACAGGATGCCGGCAAGGATACCCGCGCGGACAACTGGTGCAGAGCGGCCAAAGGCTTTCCTGCGATAGGCCATCCAGAGGGCGACTGCGGTAAGGCCGATCAACGACCGGATGCCAGCAGAGAAGACCGGCGAAAACCCACCGTTGGTGACCTTGATCACGACCTGATTGAACGACAGCGCAATCGCGAAGACCGTCAGCGCGATGGTGCCAAAGGTGTCTATGTGAGTTTTCCGTTCCATAGGGGCAGAGGCCGTCATTTTCATTCACAAGTCAAGCAATGAGCGCATCTCACCCGACGTCTGGAACCGGGCGCTTGAGGCAAGGCCCCGCTGCGTGTTACCCCAAGCGCGTATCTTATTGAGGCGCGTCATGAATTTCCTACAAATCACTTCCCTGCTCATCGTACTTGCCGGTGCCTTCGGAGCGATCAATTACCTTTTCCTCAAGCTCCCTTCGGCCATCGGCATCCTCGTGGTGGCGCTGTTTGCCTCTTTCGGGCTCTTGGCGGTGGATATGGTTGCGCCGCAGTTCGGCATCGCCGAGGCCGCACGCCATATGATCATCGGCATCGATTTCTCGGATGCGCTTCTTGAAGGGATGCTGGGCCTCCTGCTGTTTGCAGGCGCGCTGCATGTCAAGCTGGCGGACCTGCGGGCACAGTGGTTGCCGATTGCCCTGATGGCGACGGTGGGCGTAGGCCTGTCGACGGCCATCATCGGTGTCGGCTTCAGCTGGATCACGGGAATGCCGCTGATGGTGGCACTTGTTTTCGGGGCGCTGATCTCGCCCACAGATCCGGTGGCAGTTCTCGGGGTGTTGCGCGAAGCCAATCTGCGCAAGAGCCTTGAGACCAAGATTGCGGGCGAAAGCCTGTTCAACGACGGGGTGGCCTATGTGGTGTTCCTCGTGCTGACCGGCATTGCCTTTTCGGGCGGCGGTCACGGCATCCATGACAACGAGTTGGAAGGGGCCGCGATCCTCTTTGTGCAGGAGGCCTTCGGGGGCGCGGTTCTGGGCCTTGTGCTGGGCTGGCTCACCTTCCGCGTGATGCGTCTGATCGACGACTATTCCCTTGAGGTGCTGCTGACTCTGGGCCTGGCTTTTGGCGGCTATGAACTGGCGGTGGCGCTGCATGTATCCGCCCCGATCATGGCGGTCTGCGCGGGGCTTTTGATCGGTGACATCGGGGCCAAACATGGCATGAGTGTCGAGACGCGCGAATACGTGGATGCCTTCTGGAAACTGATCGACGAAATCCTCAACGCGGTGCTGTTCCTTCTGATCGGCTTTGAAGTCTTTGCAGTCGCCTTCGACATGCAGTTCCTGATGGCCGGTGTCATGGCGATTGCGCTGGCGCTGGTGGCGCGGCTTGCGGCGGTGGCGGTGCCGGTTCTGATTCTCAATCCGTTCCGCGAATTCAGCCGCGGGGTGATCCCGATCATGACATGGGGCGGCCTCAAGGGCGGGATTTCCGTCGCGCTTGCGCTGTCGCTACCGGACGGAGACTGGAAGCCGCTGATCCTGACGGCCACTTACGTGGTGGTGATCTTCTCGATCATCGTGCAGGGTCTGACCATTGCACCGCTGGCCAAGAAGGTTGGCCGTGAACCGGAGTTGATGTGATGCGCACCTATGTCGTCTATGACGTCTTTACCGAAACGCCGTTTGGCGGCAACCAGTTGGCCGTCTTCCCGGAAGCTGGCGATCTGCCCGAAGCCGATCTCCAGAAGATCGCGGCCGAGTTCAACTTTTCCGAAGTGACCTTTGTCTATCCGCCCGAGGATGCCAGTCACACGGCCAGGGTCCGGATTTTCACACCCACGACAGAGGTTCCCTTTGCCGGCCACCCCACGATTGGCACCGCAATAGCGCTGGCCGATCTGGGACATGGCGGCGACATGGTTCTCGAACTCGGGGTCGGGCCGCTTGTCTGCAAGGTTACGGATGGCGGCGCGCAGTTCACCACCGAGGTGCCGCTTGAGGTTCTGGCGACCCCTGATCCCGCCTTGGTGGCGCGGGCGCTGGGCATCAGCGAAGATGCCATCCTCACAACGTTACACGCGCCGACAATGGCCTCTCTTGGCTTGCCGTTTACCATCACCGAACTCGACTGCCGCGATACGCTGGCGGCATTGCAAACCGACGTGGCGGCGTTTCGCGAGGGCAATGCACAGTTTCCGTCGGGCATGGACTTTGCCCAGTTCGCGTATGTCCGCGAAGGCGATGTGATCCACGCCCGCATGTTCGCCCCTCTCGACAACATCCCCGAAGACCCGGCCACGGGCAGCGCATGTGCCGCGCTGGGCGCCCTGCTGGCTTCGGTTGAGGGCCAGGACATGACGTTGCGCGTGCATCAGGGCGACGACATGGGACGGCCCAGCGTGATTGGCGTTACCACGCTTGATGGGGCGGTCACGATCAGCGGCAGCGCCTGCAAGGTGATGGAAGGCCGGCTGACCTACTGATGCAAAAAGCGCCGCAACGGGTGCGGCGCTTTTGCGTGTGTCTTATCCGTTGGCCCGACGCGACTTGCCGCGCGGCGGCCCCTTGCGGCGACGGCGCGGCCCACCCGAAGGTTTGCCGCCCCCTTTTGGCTTTTCGCCGCCTTGCCAGACACGACGCCCCTGCCCGCCCTTGGATTTCTGCTTGGGGTCTTCCAGACCCATCCAGGGACGACCGGACAGAACCGGAATGGTCATCTTCATGACCTTCTGGATCGCTTTCAACTCGTCCACCTCATCGGGCGAACAGAAGGCGACAGCGGCACCATCCATCCCGGCCCGCGCGGTGCGGCCGATGCGGTGCACATAGTTCTCGGGCACGTTCGGCAGATCGTAGTTATAGACATGGCGCACCTGCGGAATATCAAGGCCCCGCGCCGCCACATCGGTGGCCACGAGAACCATGGTTTCGCCTTCGCGGAACGCCTTGATCGCACGTTCCCGCTGGCCCTGGCTCTTGTTGCCGTGTACCGCCGCCGTGGCATAGCCCGCCCGGTCCAGCGCCTTCATCAGGCGGTCAGACCCGTGCTTGGTGCGGGCAAACACAATTGCGGCCTCGTCGCGGTGGGCATCCAGAAGTTCGATCAGCAGGCTGGTCTTCTCGGCCTTGGCGATAAAGTGGATACCCTGGGTGATCTTGTCAGCCGCCTTGCCCGGAGGCGAGACCTGAACCCGTTCGGGATTGTCGAGATAAGCGCCCGCGATCTCGGACATCTGCTTTGGCATGGTGGCCGAGAACAGCATCGTGTGGCGCTTCTCGGGCAGGAATTCCGCAATCTTGCGCAGGGCATGGATAAAGCCGAGATCAAGCATTTGGTCGGCTTCGTCCAGCACGAGGAAATCGGTGGCCGAGAGGTCAATGGCTTCGCGTTCCAACAGGTCGATCAGGCGGCCCGGCGTAGCGACAATGATGTCGGTGCCTTTGGCAACGCGGCTGATCTGCGGGTTGATCGAAACACCGCCAACAACAAGACCAACCTTGAACGGCGTGCCATCAACCAGAACCGCAAGGTTTTCCTTGATCTGGTTCACCAACTCGCGAGTCGGCGCAAGGATCAGGGCGCGTGCCGTCTTGGGTTCGGGCTTGCGGCCATAGGATTGCAGTCGCGCGATCAGCGGCAGGCCAAAGGCCAGCGTCTTGCCGGTGCCGGTCTGGGCAAGGCCCATCACGTCGCGACCTTCCAGCGCCAGAGGAATGGCGCGTTCCTGGATCGGGGTGGGTTTGTCGATACCGGTTTTCACCAGCTTCTCGACCAATTTCTTGGGCAGGCCAAGATCGTTGAATGTCGTCATAACAGCTTTCCGACGCCGCATGTGAACGACGCCTTGCATCGCCCCGCATCGCGGAGCCTCAGGTGGATGGGCCGCTTGCCCCGCGCCTTTCACGTCGCGGTCAACACGCCCCTGAGCCCACGCGTGATCTTGGGATCGGGATGAACGCCTTGGCCGAAATTCACTTTCGGTCTTGATTTGATGCTCACGCGGCAGAAGGCGGTTGGGGTTGCACATGGGGTGTTGCGCCTTTGCTGTCAAGCGCGAAAGGTGGCTTATCCCCAGTGAAAAGAGGTGGAATGCGGCCTTTTCAGCGGTTAAAAACCTTCTCCAACACAAGCAGGGACAGCATAAATGCCGGACACCATCATTTCCCGCTGCGAGGCCAAGGGCCTGCGCATGACAGAACAACGTCGTGTGATTGCCGCGGTTTTGCAGGAAAGCGCGGACCACCCCGATGTGGAAGAGCTTTATGCACGTGCTTCTGCAAGGGACGCCGGGATCTCGCTGGCGACGGTCTACCGAACCGTCAAGCTGTTCGAAGAGGCCGGCATCCTCGACAAGCTGGAATTTGGCGATGGCCGTGCGCGCTATGAGGATGCAGAGCGCGAACACCACGATCACCTGATCGATATCAACTCGGGCGAAGTGATCGAATTCGTCGATCCGGAGATCGAAGCCCTGCAGGAAAAGATCGCGGCCAAGCTGGGCTACACGCTGAAGGGCCACAAGCTCGAACTCTACGGCGTGCCAATCAAGAAATAGGCCCCCTCACGGCCGGGCGGCCAAAATTTTTGGAAAAATTTTGCGGCGGGACATTCTTCGAGAAGAATGTCCCTTTTGCTTTGGCGATCAGGCGCGCAGTTTTTCGCCCTTGGGATCGAACGGCGGCTCGGACAGGATCACACCCTTGTGGGGCTGGCCCAGAACCATCACCTCGACGCAGTCTCCGGGGCTGGCCTTGCCGTGTTTGACATAGCCAAGCGCCAGCGACATGCCGACGGTGTAGCCATAGGTGCCCGAGGTCACGCGGCCGATGCCTTCGCCATCCCTGAAGATCGGCTCGCCACCCGTCGCGTCGGCGTTTGACGCCTTGACCGCCGCGTCGTCGATATGGATCAGCACCAACTGCTCGCGCGGCTCCTGTGCTAGCACCTCTTCGACAGCCGCCTTGTTGAGGAAGTCCTTGTCCAGCTTGCAGAGCCGCTCAAGCCCCACTTCCTGCGGCCAGTATTCCGGGCTGTATTCGCGGCTCCACGAGCCATAGCCCTTCTCGACCCGCAGCGACATCAGCGCACGTCCGCCAACGGGGCCGGCGCCGAACTCTTTGCCCGCGTCGAGCAGGGCCTCATAGAGGCGTTTCTGATCCTCCACCGCGCAGTGCAGTTCCCAGCCAAGATCACCGGTGAAGGACACCCTCAGCGCAAGGGCACGCACGCCTGCAATGTCGATCCACTGCGACCGCATGAAGGGGAAATCCTCGGTGCCAAGCGAGGTGTTGGTCAGGCGTTGCAGCAACTCGCGCGACTGCGGTCCTGCCACGTTGAAGCCGCACATGGTGTCGGTCAGGCTTTCGAAGGTGGTGCCTTCTGGTAGAGGGACCATGTCGAAGAACCGCTTGTGATAGCGTTCTGCCATGCCTGACGAGATCACGTAGAACTCGTCCTCGGCCACGCGCGTCACGGTGGCGTCGCCCGCAATGCCACCCCGCACGCCAATCAGCGGCGTCAGGCACGAGCGGCCCACGGTTTTCGGCATGGTGTTGGCAAAGACGGCATTCAGCCAGTCTTCGGCCCCTGCCCCCTTTACGCGGTACTTGGCAAAGTTCGAAATGTCGATGATGCCCGCACGATCGCGCAACATGTGGCATTCCTCGCCAACCGGCCCCCACCAGTTCTGGCGGGTGAACCCGTTGGTATCGACGGTGCCGGGCTCTTTCGCGAACCAGAGCGGATGCTCCCAGCCGTAGTTCAGGCCAAAGACCGCGCCCATGTCCTTTTGCATCTCGTAGACCGGACGCGTGCGCAGCGGACGGCCTGCCGCGCGTTCCTCGTTGGGGAAGTGGATGGCAAAGCGGTGGGCATAGACGTCCTGGACCTTGGCCTTGACGAAATCGGGGTTGTTCGCCCAATGGCCAAAGCGCGCCACGTCCCAGGGGAACATGTCGTATTGCATCTCGCCTTCGATGATCCACTGCGCCACCATGAGGCCCATCCCCGCCGACTGCGAGAAGCCCGGAATGATACCGCCACACATGAAATAGTTCTTCAGTTCCGGCACCGGGCCAAGGATCACGTTCGAGTCGGGCGACCAGATCATCGGGCCGTTGATCACGCGCTTGATGCCTGCGGTGCCCACCGCCGGAACCCGGTCGATGGCGCGCATCATGTTTTCCTCGATCCGCTCGAGATCATCGGGGAAGAGATCGTGGGCAAAATCAAGCGGCGTGCCGTCTTCGGCCCAGAATCGCATGTCCTTTTCGTAGGCACCGATCAGCAGGCCCTTGCCCTCCTGGCGCAGGTAGTATTCGCCGTCACGATCCGCCACGGATGGCAGGCGACGATCCATCGCGTCGATCTCGGCGATGGTTTCAGTCACGAAATACTGGTGTTCAGTGGGCTGGAGCGGCACCTCGATGCCGGCCAGTTTGGCAACTTCACGCCCCCAGAGACCGGCGGCGTTGATGACCCACTCTGTGTGGATGTCGCCCTTGGTGGTCTTCACGATCCAGCTTCCGTCGGGCTGCTGTTCGGTGCCGATGACCGGCGTGAAGCGGTTGATCTCGGCCCCGCGCTGACGTGCGCCCACGGCATAGGCGTTGGTCACGCCAGACGGGTCGACGTTGCCGCCATCGGGTTCCCACATGATGGTGCGGATACCGTCGAAATTGACCAGCGGGTGCAGGCGCTCGGCCTCGTCGCGGCTGATCTCGTGGAAGTTCATGCCGTAGAGCTTGGCCTTGGCGGCCTGCAGCTTGAGCTGGTGCTCGCGGTTCTCGGTCTGCGCGAGGTAAAGCGAACCGGGGCGGAAGACGCCGCAGGACTGGCCGGTCTCGGATTCCAGCTCGTCATAGAGGCGCATGGTATAGTGCTGCAGGCGGCTGATGTTGGCGCTGTCGTGCAGGCCGTGTATGTTGGCTGCCGCGTGCCAGGTCGAGCCCGATGTCAGTTCATCGCGCTCAAGAAGGACAACGTCGCTCCAGCCGAGCTTGGTGAGGTGGTAGAGAATCGAGCATCCGATGACGCCGCCGCCGATCACGACGGCCCGTGCCTGGGTCCGCATAGGTTCTTGTTCCCGTGTCAGGTTTCATATGTCTGATCCCAAGACTGACCTGCAGCGCTGCGCCAAAAATGCCCCTTTGCGACACTTTCGGTCGTAAGCCAGCCTCTTTCGGGCTGACCCGTCCTTGCAATTTCACGTTCAAAGGGGAGAATGCGTGGGAAATACCTAGTCAAAAGCAATTCATTCTTACGTGGGACATTTACGCGATGTTGTTTTGGAGCGTTTTAGCTATGCTTGGCGTGGCAACCCTTCCGATACTGGTCTCGGATTCGTCAGACGAGACATCAACAGAAGACAATCCCGATACGCCGGACACGCCGGATACAGAGGTTTCAGATAACTGGGGAGATGATCGCGTACAGATATCCGTTGACGGACAAGACCCGCAGCTATTCGACGTCGAAGCGGTGTCCCGCGTGGCGCAGGACGGCCAGAACATCGATCAGGTCATCGAAACCAATATCCACGATGATGTGACCCAATCTGTCGATGCGGGCGACGGGACCGATGTGATCAAGATCGGGGTCGGTGATGATGTCGACACCCTGTCCGACAGCACGGAAACCGCCGATGATGTGGCCGGAGAAGGCGGCGATCACGTATCGCTGACAGTGACCGCGGAGGGGCTGGAAGGCCTGCCCGTTCCCGGCTCCCTAGGAACTGTTCCCGCAATTGAAGCCGAGGCCGAGAGTTTCCTGCAAATGGGGTCAGGTGACAGCCTTGAGATCAATTTCGAAGACGGCACAGGTGGCCATCTGGAAGTGGTGGAGCTTGAGACCGACTATGGCAACTGGGGCAATACGCTTCCGCCCAGCCAGGTGAGCAGCCAGGTCATTTTTTATGTACCGGAAGGCGAAAGCCTTGAGGGATTGCTGGATGAAAATTCGCCCGATGACTATGGCTATGCCTTCTATTGGAAACCGGGTCTGACAGCAGAAGACTTTGGCGGTATCCGCCTTATCGGGACTGTTGACCTTGGTGAATCCCATGACGGCGGCGAGAATGCCAACACCGGCGAGACTGTTGCCGCCTACGACGACACGCGCCCCCCCCCAACAATCACAAGCAACCTGCCGATCGTATTCACGACGCTCTAGCGTGAAGAGAGCCCACTGTTGACCAGTATTAGATGGGTCTAGCGATGTTCACGACAAAGTCGAGGCGGATCATGTCCTTGACGAGGTTGGGGAAGCCGGTGATGCCAAAGGCCTTGCGCGAGACTTCGCCCGACACGCGCAGGATAAGTTCGGAATTATCGACCGGAGCCGTGCTTTTGCGCAGGAAAATCGCCTGTAGCACCACAGGCACCCTGATGCCCTTGAGGGTAAGATCGCCCTCGATCTGGGCGCCGTCACGCGTGCGCGTGATTCTGCGGCTTTGGAAACGGGCGGTCGGATAGCGCCCGGTATTGAGCATATCCTCGCCCTTCAGGGCCACCATGCCAAAGGGATCGGCAACCCGCACTCGCGCGGTTGAGACATCCACGTCGACGCGCGAACGACGCACGTTTTCCAGATCCACCACGATGTCGGCACCGGTAATGGGAAAGGTGCCGCGTGTCGGCTCGGGGCCGGAGGAATAGAAAAACTCGACCTTTGATCCTTGCGCGAGAACATAGGCCTGCGGTGCTGCATGGGCGACCGACACAAAAACAGCCAGCAAAATGCTGGTCAGGAAAAAAGCGAGTCTCTTCATACCGTCCAGATTACCAGTGCACACATCACATGCACACTACGTTCGCGTGACCTGAGGGCAAGAAAGACGAAAACACAAAAACGTCACCCTTTGTCGAAAACGGACAAGCCGCATTGGACACATCTGTCAAGGTCGACAAAAATCACATCAGAGGTTCCCCATGAAAACCACCACCCGTGTTGTTGTTATTGGCGGCGGCGTTGTCGGCTGCTCCGTCCTTTATCACCTGACCAAGCTTGGGTGGTCGGATGTGATGCTGCTGGAGCGGTCGGAGCTGACATCCGGTTCGACATGGCACGCGGCAGGCGGGTTTCACACGCTGAACGGGGATACCAACATGGCGGCCCTTCAGGGCTATACCATCAAGCTCTACAAGGAACTGGAAGAGATCACCGGCATGTCCTGTGGCCTGCACCACGTTGGCGGCGTGACGCTGGCGGACAACCAGGAACGCTTTGACATGCTGGTTGCGGAACGGGCCAAGCACCGTTTCATGGGGCTCGAGACGGAAATCGTGAGCCCGGAAGAGATCAAGAAGATCGCGCCTGTCACCAATGTCGACGGGATCATCGGCGGTCTCTACGATCCTCTGGACGGGCACCTTGACCCTTCGGGCACCACCCACGCCTATGCCAAGGCCGCGCGCATGGGCGGCGCGACCATTGAGACGCATTGCATGGTCAAGGAAACCAACCAGCGCCCCGATGGCAGCTGGGACGTGGTGACCAACAAGGGCACGATCCACGCCGAGCATATCGTCAACGCAGGTGGCCTCTGGGCGCGCGAAGTGGGCGCAATGGCAGGCGTTTACATGCCGCTGCACCCGATGGAGCACATCTATCTGGTGACGGATGAGGTGCCGATGATCGCCGAGATCATCGACGGCGGTGGCGAACACCCGCACGTGATGGACCCGGCCGGCGAGAGCTATTTGCGGCAGGAAGGCCGCGGCCTCTGCATCGGGTTCTATGAACAGCCCTGCAAACCCTGGGCGGTGGACGGCACCTCCTGGGACTTTGGCCACGAACTTCTGCCCGACGATTTCGACAAGATCGAGGACTCGATCGATTTCGCCTACAAACGCTTTCCCGCGCTGGAAGCGGCAGGTATCAAGTCGTCGATCCACGGACCGTTCACCTTTGCACCTGACGGCAACCCGCTGGTCGGTCCGGTTCCGGGTATGCGCAACTACTGGTCGGCCTGTGGCGTCATGGCGGGCTTTAGCCAGGGCGGCGGGGTTGGCCTGATGCTGGCGCAGTGGATGATTGAAGGCGAATGCGAACGCGACACGATGGCGATGGACATCGCGCGTTTTGGTGACTGGATCACCCCCGGCTATACGCTGCCGAAGGTGATTGAGAACTACCAGAAGCGTTTCTCGGTCTCCTACCCGAACGAAGAGCTTCCCGCTGCACGTCCATTCCGCACCACCCCGATGTACGACATCTTCGACAGCATGGGCGCGGTCTGGGGCCAGCAATACGGCCTTGAAGTGCCGAACTATTTTGCCGAAGGGGATGAGCCGCGTTTCGAGACGCCGTCCTTCCGCCGCTCCAACGCCTTTGAGGCCACCGCGCGTGAAGTCAACGCGGTGCGCTCTGCGGTGGGCATCAACGAAACCCACAACTTTGGAAAATACGTCATCAAGGGCGACGGCGCCCGCGCGTGGCTGGATCGCATCATGGCAGGGCGCGTGCCGAAACCGGGCCGACTGTCTCTGACGCCGATGCTGTCGCCCAAGGGGCGTCTGATCGGTGATTTCACGATCTCCTGCCTTAGCGAAACCGAGTACCAGCTGACGGCTTCTTATGGATCGCAGGCCTATCACATGCGCTGGTTCCAGCAGAACCTGGACGATGGTGTCGAGGTCATCAATGTCTCGGACACGCGCAACGGCTTCCAGATCGCCGGCCCCAAGGCGCGCGACGTGCTGCAAGCCTGCACCCGTACGGACATCAGCGACATGAAGTTCATGGATGTGCGCCGGATAACGGTTGGCATGGCGGACTGCATCGTTCAGCGCGTGTCCTATACCGGCGACCTTGGGTATGAGATCTACTGTGATCTGCCCTCGCAGCGGGCGCTTTGGAATGTCCTTTGGGCGGCAGGTCAGCCGCACGGCATGAAGCCCTTCGGGATGCGCGCCATGATGAGCCTGCGCCTCGACAAGTTCTTCGGTTCGTGGCTGGCGGAATTCTCGCCGGATTATACCGCCGCCGAGACCGGTCTTGATCGGTTCATCAGCTTCAAGAAAAACGTGGACTTTATCGGCCGCGCCGCTGCCGAGGCGGAACGGGAAGCGGGTCCGGCACGCAAGCTCTGTGCCTTCGAGGTTGATGCCGATGATGCGGATGTGAACGCCTATGAACCGATCTGGCTGGATGGCAAGGTCGTCGGGTTCTGCACCTCGGGCGGCTACAGCCACTATGCGCAGAAATCCATCGCACAGGGGTTCGTGCCGGTGGATCGCGTGGAGGACGGGCTTGAGGTGGAGATCGAAATCCTTGGCAGCATGCGCAAGGCCCGCCTGATTTCCGAACCGCTTTTCGATGCAGACGGCGCGCGGATGCGCGGCTGATCTTCCTCTCGGATGCGATCTGAGATTTAATGCAACCGCCAGCGGGCCTTCTGTCCGCTGGCGGTTTTCATTTCCACGGGGCGTTCATGCTTGCCATCCTGATCCTTGCTGCCGGTCGTTCCTCGCGAATGGGAGAAGACGACAAGCTGTTGCAGGTGGTTGATGGCGCGCCGCTTGTTGCGACGATGGTGGCGCGGGCCAGGGCATCCGGCAGTCCGGTCTATGCCGCCCTGCCCCCGGATCGCCCCGCACGATGGCAGGCGCTGTCAAATTCCGGTGCGGTTTTGGTAAACGTTCCCGACGCCGCAAAAGGCATGGGACATTCGATTGCAGGTGGCGTAGCCGCCCTGCCCGACGGTATTGGTGCGGTCATGATCCTGCCTGCGGACATGCCCGAGATCACAAGCGCGGACATAGCCACGCTTTGCACGGCATGGGAGGACGCGCCGCAGGACGGTTTGCTCCGGGCCACGTCGCAAGATGGCAAACCCGGCCATCCGGTGATTTTCCCAAGGCGGTGTTTCGAGGACTTGAAAGCGCTGTCAGAGGATCAGGGTGCGCGTTCCGTCTTGTCCGGGGAAAAGCCGCACCTTGTCGCCCTGCCCGACCGGCATGCGCTCACCGATCTCGACACGCCGGAAGACTGGCACGCCTGGCGCGCGGCTCAGGAACTGCGCTGACGCAGGATTTCCTGAAGGATTGGCACTGGCATGGCTGCGCGGGCCGCCGCGAAGGCCTTGCCCTCACCTTGCTCACGGACCTGCGGCAGCACCCGCTCAAGCGCATCGCGCTGATCTTTTGGAAGCGTCTTCAGCTGCATGCAGTCCGGCTGGAAGGTTTCGGTCCAGACGCCATTCACAAGGATCACCTCATGGCGTTGAGTGAGGATCTGAACGTCCTTTTCCTCTGTAGCCTGCACCTCGACCACCCCGTTCAGGCTGGCGAGATCGCGTGCACGAACGAAGGCCTCGACCGGTGCATCGTTTGAAAAGGCCTCGGCCATACTGCCCCGAAGGGTCATGAGGATGCGCTGACGCGCCGAAAGTTCGAGATCTCGGTCGGGGCACCCTTCATCAATGCAATCCTTGGAGAGGCGCAGACGGGCGTTCGCGGAGCACGCACCTTCCGGGCGCCCGATCCACAGGATCGGCTGGTAACCGTTGTCGCGCGTCAGAACCAGATCACCGACAACCAGGTCACGCGCCATGCAACGACCGCGCAGCGTTACGACAATTGCGTCATGGGCCATACAAGACTCGACCTGCGTCTTTGCAACCGTTTCTGGTGGAGAGATCTCGGTGAGATCACCCAAATCGGGCGCTACATTCCGCGCTTCGCTCACTGGCGCGATTTGCGTATCGAGAAGTTTGGCAGTCGACATCGAAAACCTGGAGACTAGAGAAACACAAAACCGGCGAAATTTCCGGTCGTCCCGTTCTCTTCCGCAATCAGGGCAGGATTTTGACCCGCAGGAGACAAAAGCGCGGCCAGCCAGAAAGATTTTTTCTCCAAGCCCCTGACGTCACTCTTTTAATTTCTCACGCCAACACTAAATGGCGTCTGCTACGATACCCAATAATAATATGTACGGATTCGAGAGGACACCCAATGCGGACCCGCTTGCTTACCCCCTTTGTATTGGCCGCTGTGGCCAGCTTGGTCACCCCCTTGCCAACCTCTCTGATCGCTCAGGACGCCGCGAAACCCGCGCGGCCCGCCAAAATCTTAACGGTCACTGAAAGAGACCGGGTTCAGCGGGTTGAAATCCCGATTGTCGTCGAGCCCGAACAATCCGCAGTTCTGACCATGCAGGAAGGCGGCGTGCTTCAGGAGCTTCCCGTCATCGAGGGAAGTGTTGTCAAGGAAGGCGATCTGATCGCGCGCGTCGACACCCGTATCCTTGAAAACAATGTCATGCAGGCACGTTCGCAATTGGAACAGGCGGAACAAGAGTTCGAACGCGCCGAACGCCTCTTGCAGCAGGACAATATCTCGCAGAGCTCCTACGACAGCCGTAAAACCTCGCGGGACCTGGCGGCCCTTAGCTTGGAAGCTGCGGAAAAGCGTCTGAGCGACGCCACGCTTCTTGCCCCGTTCGACGGTGTTGTGGCCCTTGTCGAAGTAGACCAGTTCCAGACGGTTTCGAACCAACAGTCAATCGTGACGCTGCAAAGTGAAATCGCCTTCAAGGCCCTCGCCAACGTTCCGGCAAGCCGCATGGTGGATTCCTCTGACTTCCAGGTCATCAGCAGTAACATTGTCCTCGACGTCGCCCCGCTGGAAGCCATCCCCGCCGCATTCCGCGCCATCGCGCTTCAGGCCGACCCGGCGACCCAGACCTATGAAGCACAGTTCAGCTTTACCCGTCCGGAGGAACTTTCGGTTCTCCCGGGTATGACCGGCGAACTGATTGCCGAGGTCATTCTTGACGCGTCCAAACCCTATACTCCCGTCATCGAGATCCCCACGGCAGCGATCCAGCACGACGGTGCAACCGCCTATGTCTGGCTGGTCAACGAAAGCGACATGACCGTAAGCCGCCGCAACATCACCGTGGCGGATGAAGTCGGCGACAAGCTGGCGGTCACAGACGGCCTGCGTGAAGGCGATCAAATTGTTGGTGCCGGTGCTTCTTACCTGTTTGAAGGTACGAAAATCCGCCGCTTCGGCAACTAAGGGTCATCACCATGAGCATTGCCGAGTTTTCAATCAAGAACCGCCTGATCGGCGCGATCGTCATCCTGATCTCGCTGTTCGGGGGCTGGTCGGCCTATCAGACCATGCCACGCTTCGAAGACCCCGAGTTCACCATCAGAACCGCGCAGGTCATCACCTTCTATCCGGGTGCCACGCCGCTTGAAGTGGCCAACGAGGTCACGGAAACGCTGGAAACCGCGTTTCAGGAGATGATCGAGGTCGACGAAGTGAGGTCCACGTCCGAAGCAGGCCTTTCGACCATCGCCGTCGATATCCTGTTCGAGTTTTCGCAGACCAAGGAAGACCTGAATATTGTCTACACCAAGCTGCGCAACAAGGCGCGGGATGCTGCGCGCAACCTGCCCCCCGGCGCGGCAGAGCCTCTGGTCAATGACGACTATGCCGACGTTTATGGCCTGTTCTATGCCCTGACCGGTGACGGTTTCTCGCCCCGGGAGATGCAGGATTATGCCAAGTCGCTGCGCACCGAGCTTCTGACGGTTGATGGCGTGGCCAAGGTGGTTATTGACGGCGTTCAGGATGAAGCGATCTATCTCGAGTTCAACCAGCAGCAACTTGCCGTTGCCGGCGTGACGCTGGATCAGGTCTTTGGCCAGCTGGAAAAACACACCTCCGTGGTGTCGTCCGGGAACGTCAAGGTCGACGGGCAGCGGATCACCATCCAGCTGCCTGAAACCACCGACTCGGTCACGGCACTGGAAAACACGGTTGTGACCACGGGCAACGACTCGCGCGTTGTGCGTCTGCGCGACATCGCATCGGTCAAGCGGGGCTACAAGGATCCCGCCACCAAGATCATGCGCTACAACGGCTTGCCTGCCCTGGCCATCGGTGTGGCTGCTCTGCCGGGTGAGAACATCGTCGAAGTCGGCAACAACATCACCGCCAAGATTGCCGAACTGGAAAGCGAACGCCCGATCGGCCTCGAGATCGAGACCTACTATCATCAGGGTGACATCGTGGACGTGTCGGTAAAGGACTTTGCCCTGAACGTTCTCATGGCGCTGGTGATCGTTCTGATCACGCTTGGGGTGTTCATGGGGATCAGCTCGGCCGTGGTTATCGGCGGGGTGCTTCTGCTGACCATTGCGGCGACGCTTACAACGATGAACCTGATGGGCATTCCGATGCACCGCATCTCGCTTGGCGCGCTGATCATCGCGCTTGGTATGCTGGTGGACAATGCCATCGTGGTGACCGAGGGCATCCTCGTTGGCGTACGTCAGGGCAAGAGCAAGCTGGCGATGGCCAAGGACATCGTGACCCGTACCAAGTGGCCCCTTCTGGGGGGCACCGTTGTGGGAATCATTGCCTTTGCGCCCATCGGCTTTGCGCCCGGTGACGTGGCCGAATTCACCGGCCACCTGTTCTGGGTTGTGATGATTTCGCTGTCCTATTCGTGGATTTTCGCCCTGACCGCCGTTCCGCTTTTCGCGGACCTCCTGTTCAAGGAGCACAAGGGCGAGGCCGAAGAGCAGAAGGAAGGCACCATGATGCGGCTCTACAAGCGCTTCATGGTGGTTCTGCTGAAGGTCCGTGTTCTGGTGATCGCCGGTGCCTTTGGCGCCTTTGCCCTGGCCGTGATGGGGATGTCGCTGATTGCGCCAGGCTTTTTCCCCGCCTCCACGACACCGCAGATCGTGGTGGATGTCTTCCTGCCTGAAGGCACTGATATTGAGGAAACCGATACCATTATCCGGGAACTGGCAGAGGAGATGAAGGGGCGCGAAAACGTGGTCGACGTTCTGTCTCTGACCGGTGGAGGCACAATCCGCTACATGCTGGTCTACGGCCCCGAGGACCGGACCTCGTCTTATGGGCAGTTGCTTCTCAAGGTCGACGATTACACCCAGATCGATGCGATGATCCCCGTGATCAAGGCCCATGTCGACAACACCTATCCCGACGTGCAAGCCAAGGTCTGGCGCTTCCAGCTTGGCCCCGGCGGCGGCTCCAAGATCGAAGCCCAATTCTCTGGCCCCGATCCGGTGGTGCTGCGGGATTTGGCCAATCAGGCCAAGGCCATCATGGCCTCGAACCCGAGCGCAACCTCGATCAAGGATGACTGGCGTCAGCCGGTGCCGGTGATCGAACCGATCATGAACGAAACCCGCGCACGGCGTCTTGGCATCACCCGCGAGGATGTGGCCAATGCAATCAACATCAACTTCACCGGAAGGCAGGTCGGGATCTACCGCGAGGAAGACTATCTGATCCCGATCATGCAACGCGCCCCGGCAAGCGAACGGCTTGGCGTCGACAACATTGAAACCGTTCAGGTGGCCTCGGCGGTGACCGGCGGAACGGTGCCCCTGTTGCAGTTGGTGGACGGCTTCAAGACCGAGTGGCGCTCGGCCAAGTATCGCCGCGTTGATCGTGTCTGGACCATCAAGGCACAATCCGATCCGGTTGCCGGCGTCCTTTCCGGCGACCTGTTCACCGAGTTGCGCCCCGAAATCGAGGCGATCGAGTTGCCAGCGGGCTACAAGCTCAAGTGGAAGGGTGAATATGGCGACAGCACCGAAGCCAATGCCGACGTGTTCTCGACAGTGCCGATGGGCTTTGCCGCGATGGTGCTGACGGTTGTCCTCTTGTTCAACGCAATCCGACAACCGCTCATCATCTTCCTGACCGTGCCGCTTGCGATGATCGGCGTGACCTTCGGCCTTGTCACGACAGGGTTGCCGATGGAGTTCATGGCGATCCTCGGGGTGCTTTCGCTTTCGGGTCTTCTGATCAAGAACGCCATCGTTCTGGTTGACCAGATGGACATCGAAATCGCCGAAGGCATGCCGCGGTTCGATGCGGTGGTGGATTCTGCAGCCAGCCGTGTTCGGCCAGTGATGATGGGGTCCCTGACCACCGTTCTCGGCGTGATCCCGCTGTTCGCCGATGCCTTCTTCCGCTCGATGGCGGTGGTTCTGGTCTTCGGCCTCAGCTTTGCAACCATTCTCACGCTCTTGGTGGTACCTGCGCTCTACATGGTCTTCTTCCGCATCAAGACCAGCGAAACCGCCAAGGCCTGATCCGATAAACAAACAGAAAGCCCCGAAGTCACCACGACTCCGGGGCTTTTCTTTTGGGACCATGCAGTCCTTCAAAACGCGGACATCAAGCCCGCGCGAAACGTGGACCCGAAGGCAAAGTCAATCGTTTGAGGAGCTTGGTACCCAAGGCCGGACTCGAACCGGCACGCCCGCAAAGGCGGGGGATTTTGAATCCCCTGCGTCTACCATTCCGCCACTTGGGCTCCGTCCGAAACGTCTAGCCAAGCGCGCGCCCGAGGTCCAGCCCCAAACGCGCGGTTTTTGTCAAAACATCACGCCGACCAACCACAGCGTAATCGCCGGGAAGGACACGAGGATCACAACGCGGATCAGGTCGGACAGAACAAAGGGCGCAACGCCGGCATAGGTGCGCGAAATCGGGATGTCGCGGGCCACGCCGTTGATGATGAAAAGGTTCATCCCCACGGGTGGCGTGATCAATCCCACCTCGACCACGATCAGGGCAATGATGCCGAACCAGATCGCCGTGTCTTCGGCGCTCATGCCGAAATCCAGAACCTCGATCACCGGCAGGAAGATCGGGATGGTCAGCAGGATCATCGAAAGTGAATCCATCACGCAGCCAAAGACGAGGTACGCCAGAAGCATGACGGTCAGCACCATCAGCGGCGCAAACCCGGCGCTGAGCACCCAGTCGGCCAGCATATCAGGCGCACGCGTCAGGGCAAGGAAGCCCTTGAAGATCTCGGCCCCGAGCAGGATGAAAAAGATCATCGCCGTGGCCTTGGCCGTCTCGAGAATTGCGTTCAGAAAGCCCTGAAACGTCAGCTTGCCAACAACGATACCGTAAAGGGCTGTTGCCGTGGCCCCGAAGGCCGCCGCCTCGTTGGGTGTGAAGAGCGCCTGCGGCCCGGGCTTGGACCAGTTCCAGTCGCCCACGATGCCGCCCATCGTAAGACCAAAGATCGCGATCACCGGCCAGGTCGCGGCAAAGGTCTTGAGCCGCTCGCGCATCGGAACACGCTCAGCCGTGGTGGCGCTGTCGGGCTTGAGACGCACGTAGATCGCCACGGTCAGGATATAGCCAAGTGCCGCGAGCAGGCCCGGCACCATGGCGGCCATGAACATCTTGACGATATTCTGCTCGGCCATGATGGCATAGATCACGAGGATCACCGACGGCGGGATCAGGATGCCGAGGGTGCCACCGGCGGCCAGCACACCGGTCGAGAGGCTGTCGGAATAGCCACGGCGGCGCATTTCCGGCAGGGCCACCTGCCCCATTGTCGAGGCGGTTGCCAGCGACGAGCCGCAGATCGCGCCAAAGCCCGCGCAGGCCCCGACAGAGGCCATCGCCACGCCCCCCTTGCGGTGGCCAAGCCAATCGCTTGCCGCCCGGAACAGCGCCGAGGACATGCCTGTGCGCGTTGCGAACTGTCCCATCAGCAGGAACAGCGGCACGATCGAAAGCCCCTGGTTGGAAAAGGTCTCATAGGTCAGGGTCTTTAGCTGCGCCATCGGCGCATTCGGCGTGCCCAGCACGTACCATGTGCCAAAGAACCCCGTTAGCGCCATGGCAAGGGCAATTGGAACCCGCAGGAAAATCCCGCCCAGCATGAGGGCAAAGCCGGTCAGGGCAAGTGTCAGGCCGGTCATAGCGCGCCCTCCTCACCCGCCAGCACCCAGTTGAGGCTGCGCCAGACGGTATAGAGGGCGACCAGCGCAAACATCACCGCGCCGATCAGGGCAAAGCCATAGGGTATCCACACGGGGATCTCCAATTCATAGGTCGTTTCCGGAAAGAAGGGTTTATAGCCCATACCAAGGCTGTCGCGCAGGCCATCGCTGCCATAGGGGAATTTTTCGCCGAACCCGAACCAGAGCTGGCGCAGGATCACCAGCGCGGCGGCCGCGATCAGCAGATCCCCCATCAGGCCGGTCAGCGCCTGGATGCGTTTGGGAAAGTTCACCGTCAGGATATCGACAGTCACATGCCCGCGCTTGAGCTGGCAGAACGGCAGGAAGGAAAACACCGCCAGCGCGCAGCCATTGGCCACCAATTCATAGTCGCCCGGCACAGGCCCCAACCCGTATTCCGTGAACATCCGCCCGATGATCGACACCACCGTCATGCCCGCCATGGCCGTCAGCAGCACACCGCCGCCATAGGCCATCCAGCGCGAGGCTGCCTCGATCACGCGGCCGATCCGCCGCTGTGCATTGGGTGCAAGTGTCATTGATGTCTCCTGTCAGACCGCGATCAGGGGGCCACGTGCGTTCAGTGCCGCCATATCCATGCCCGCCACCTTCTTGTAGCCATCTGCGAAAGCCTGCCGCTCCGCAAGGGGCATGACGGTTTCAATATCTTCAAACCCGTCCGGCGCACGGTCTGCCACGATGTCGAGGATCTTGTCCGGCCCGTCCCCACGGTTCATCAGCACCAGCTTGTTGACCTTCTCCCGCCGCTCCGCCTCGTAGGCCTTCAGGGCCTTTGGCCCCATGCCATGGCGTTTGAGTTCGCGGGCAAGGATGCGTGCGTCAATGATGCCCTGGCTGGCGCCGTTCGAGCCGATCGGATACATCGCATGCGCCGCATCGCCCATGAGGGTCATGTTCCCGAAGGTCCACTGGTCCAGCGGATTGCGATCCACCATCGGGAATTCGTAAATCGCCTCGGCGCTGCGGATGATCTCGGGCACGTTCAGCCAGTCAAACGTCCAGTCGGCGAACTCAGGCAGAAAATCCTCGATATTGCCGCCACGGTTCCAATCCTGCTGACGCCATTGATAGTCGGGCGGCATGGTCAGGTCGGCAATCCAGTTGAGCAGGCTGCCGCCATCCGGCAGATCGGCGATCGGATAGATCACGAACTTGCGGCGCTTCTCACCGGCCATGGCCATCGAACGCCCTGTCAGGAAACGCGGCCACTTGGTGACACCGCGCCACATCATCGTCCCGCCCCACTGAGCCGGGCCTTCATCGGGATAGAGGCTGGCCCGCAACGCCGAATTGATCCCGTCAGCGGCAATCAGGACGGCCCCTTTTTCAGTTCCCAGCGCCTCGCCAGACTTCCTGTTTTCCAATTTAATTTCAACACCATCCGCCGTGTCCGTCCAGCCGGTCACGGCAGTTCCCATCTGCACGACGTCCATGCCGCAATGTTCCTGCAGGCTGCGCAGAAGCAACATCTGCAAGCCGCCGCGATGGATCGAGAACTGGGGCCACTTGTAGCCGGCACTCATGCCACGCGGCTCGGACCAGATCAGCCCGCCCTGACGCGAGAAATAGGCCACTTCCTGCGTGCGCAGCCCCACAAGGTCCAGCCCGTCCTCGAGCCCCAGCTCCATGAGTTCGCGGGTTGCGTGCGGTTGCAGGTTGATCCCGACCCCCAGGGGTTTGATCTCGCGCACCGCTTCGAAAATGCGGAACGGAACGCCCAGTTGATGCAAGCTCAGCCCCAGTGTCAGACCGGCAATTCCGGCCCCGGCGATCAATACGGTCATGAAACGTCACAAAGGCGCGCCCGAACTGTGCCGGACGCGCCCTTCCCCATGCTTTTACTGCGAGTATTTGGCGACCAGCGCCTTGGCGTCATCCACCATGGCCTGAGCCTCAAGCCCGCGGCCGGACATATCGGCAATCCAGGCCTCGGTCTGGGCATCACCAATGGCGCGCAGCTCGGCCACCACCGAGGGATCAAGCGTTACGATGGTGTTGCCATTGGCAGCCGTCGCCTTCTCGCCACCGGTATCGCCGGTGTCCATGCCGCGACCGGCAAGGCCAGAGACCTCAAGGCCCGAGTTGGCATCAATGACCGCTTTCAGATCATCAGGCAGGCTGTCGTATTTGGCCTTGTTCATGCCCCAGACAAAGGTGGTGTTGTAAAGCGCACGATCGCCACCGATCTGGGTGTGGCTGTCGGCAAGTTCATGCACCTTGAGCGGCGGAACGATTTCCCACGGGATCACACCGCCATCCACCACGCCTTTTGACAGGGCTTCGGGGAAGGCCGGCACAGGCATCCCCACCGGCGTTGCCCCAAGGGTTTCCAGAAGCGCGTTGGCCTGACGCGACGGGCCGCGCAGTTTCAACCCCTTGAAATCCGCGGTCGAGGTGATCGGATCGCCCTTCTTGTGGATCACGCCGGGGCCATGCACATGCAGCGCCATTACCTTGATATCGCCAAGACGGGCGGTTGCGTGTTTCTCATAGAACTCCCAGAACGCCTTGGACGAGGCCTCGGCGCTCATCGAGGTCATGAAGGGCAGTTCGAACACTTCGGTTTCGGGGAAACGACCCGGCGTATACGCCGGCAGCGCCCAGCCACAATCGATCACGCCATCACGGATCTGGTCGTAAAGCGCGGGCGGTTTGCCGCCCAGCTGCATCGCCGGATAGATTTCCACCTTGATCCTACCACCGCTGTCCTTTTCAACCTTCTCGGCCCAGGGCGCGATGAAGTACTTCGGAATCGAGGCCTTGGGTGACAGGAAATGCTGACAGCGCAGTGTCACCTCCTGTGCAAAGGACGTTCCCGCCGTGAGCGTGAGGGCCACGGCACCTGCAAGCGCCGCCTTGAGCGTGAGTTTCATTGCGTATCCTCCCAGTTCGCAATACATCTTGGGCACCAACCTCCCTTGAATGCCCTGTTCGTCAAGGCAACCATAGGAGCCCCCCATAAGTCACGCACTTTATGTGTGAAATCTTCATCCGGATAGTTTCTGATTCCGGCAACAAAGAAACGGGAAGCGGGCAGTATGCTGACCAATCTCTATAATTGGACCCTGCGCATGGCCGATCATCCGCGCGCGCTTTGGGTTCTCGCATTGGTGAGTTTTGCGGAAAGTTCGGTCTTTCCGATCCCGCCGGATGTCCTGATGATCCCGATGATCCTTGCCCGGCCGTCACGGGCCTGGCTGATTGCCGCCGTGGCCCTTGTCGCGTCGGTTCTGGGCGGGTTGCTAGGCTATGCCATCGGCGCCTTTGCCTTTGACCAGATCGGCCAGCCGATCCTTGCCAGCCTCGGCAAGGCCGACGCCATGAGCGAGTTCAACAGCCGGTTCAACGATTTCGGCTTCTGGGCAGTTCTTGGCGCGGGCATCACCCCCTTCCCCTTCAAGGTGATCACCATCATGTCGGGCTGGACCGGCATGCCGCTTGCAACCTTTGTCGGCACCGCGATCATCGCGCGCGGCATCCGGTTTTTCCTCGTGGCGGCGCTTTTGTGGAAATTCGGCGCACCAATTCGTGACTTTATCGAGCGTCGTCTTGGACTTATGACAACGCTGTTCCTGATCCTCCTGTTCGGAGGTTTCCTTCTCGTGAGGTACCTATGACCCTGTCCCGCCGTGCCATCCTGATGGGCCTGACCGCCTTTTCGATTGCCTCGATCCTCGGGGCCTGGGCGTTTCAATACATCGGCGGACTGGCGCCCTGCGCCATGTGCTACTGGCAGCGCTGGCCGCATTGGGCGGCCTCCCTGATCGGGATCGCGGCAGTCTTTTTCGGCACCCGTATCCTGCCCTATCTCGCAGGACTTGCCGCGCTGACCACATCCTTCATCGGCTTCTATCATTCCGGCGTTGAGCGCAAATGGTGGCCTGGGCCGGCCTCGTGCACGGGGCGCGGGCTGTCCTCGGACATGGACAACCTGCTGAGCTTTGAAGGCGCGGCGCCGGTGCTGTGTGACGAAATCCCCTGGCAGATGCTGGGGCTGACAATGGCCAACCTGAACGGCATCGGATCGCTTGTTGTGGCCGTTCTGTGGTTCTGGGCGGCCCGCCTGCCGGAAGGTAAGCACAGGATTTTCTAGAAAATCCTGTGGCCCGACAATCTTCTCGAAGATTGTCTAGCCCGACTTTTTCGTGGCCAGCAGCAGGTTGGTTTCCGAGGTGCTCACCCCTTCGAAACGGCGAATCCGGCCCAGCACCTCGTCGAGTTCCTCAAGGGTCGCGGTGCCCAGTTCGACAATCAGGTCCCACCGCCCGTTGGTCGAGTGAATCGCCCGCACCGCAGGCAGCCCGCCGAGCTGGCGGGTGACACGCTCCGCGCCCCGCCCCTCGATACCGATCATCATCAGGCCGCGCACCGCGTCGCGGTGGGCATCCTCTTTCAAGACAACGGTAAATCCGACAATCACCCCCTGGTCGCGCAACCGTTCGATCCGGCCGCGAACGGTGGTGCGCGACACCCCCAGAAGAATCGCCAAATCCGACAGGGACGCGCGCGCATCATGGCGCAGGGTCGAGATCAACTTGCGGTCCAGATCATCCACTTTGACGATTTCCATTTCCGATTTGCCTTAATGGCGACCGTATTGAGCAAATTGTTGGGTCCAAATCAACACAAATCGAACGCATCTTGAAAAACAATCGAAATGCGACGGACAAGAAAATGATTCCCAAAACCTGCATCCTGATCGGGGCACCGGTGGATTCCGGCAAGCGACGCCGCGGCTGTCTGATGGGCCCGGATGCCTATCGCACCGCCGGTCTGGCCGAAAGCCTGAGCGCGCTTGGACACACCGTGATCGACCGCGGCAACCTCGCCCCTGCGGACCACAAGGCTGATGCGCCCGACACCCACCTGCACGCCCTGAACGAAACCATCGCCTGGACCGAGGCGCTTTCGGATGCGGCGGAAAAGGCGATGGATGATGGCCTGCCGGTGTTCCTTGGCGGTGATCATGCGCTGTCGGCCGGGACGGTGCGCGGTGTCGCCAACCACGCCGCAAGGATCGATCGCCCGCAGTTTGTCCTCTGGCTGGATGCCCACAGCGATTTCCACACCCCCGGCAGCACCGATTCCGGCAACCTGCATGGCACGCCCGTTGCCTATTTCGCGGGCCTCGACGGCTTTGACGGCTTTCCGCGCGTCCCCCATCCCGTTCCACAGGACAACATCTGCATCATTGGTCTGCGGTCGGTGGATGATGCCGAACGCGCGGCGCTTCAGGACAGCAACATCCACCGCCACGACATGCGCGAGATTGACGAGCATGGCATCGCGCGGCCCCTGTCTGCCTTCCTCGAAAAGGTCGCCGCCGCCAATGGCATGTTGCACGTCAGCCTGGATGTGGATTTCCTTGATCCCGACGTGGCCCCCGCTGTCGGCACCACGGTGCCGGGTGGTGCCACGGTCCGCGAAGCGCATCTCGTGATGGAAATGCTCCACGACAGCGGCCTGATGACCTCAATGGATCTGGTCGAGCTGAACCCCTTTCTCGACACCCGCGGCCGCACCACGAAGCTGATGGTCGATCTCGCCGCCTCGGCCCTTGGTCGCCGGATCTTTGACCGTCCCACCCGGAGCTATTGATGACACTCTTGCAAGCCCCCGACGCGGTGGTGATGATCCGCCCGCATCATTTCTGTTCCAACCCGGAAACCCGCGACGACAACGCGTTCCAGACATTGTCGAACCACAGTGCCGCCGCCACTTCAGAAGCGGCGCGCAGCGAATTCGACGCCGCCGTTGCCAAACTGCGCAAGGCTGGCGTTAGGGTGCATGTTTTCGAAGACACCAGCACCGAAACCCCCGACAGTGTCTTTCCGAACAACTGGTTCTCGACGCATACCGGTGGTCACGTTGCGATCTATCCGATGTTCGCCCCGAACCGGCGCAAGGAACGGCGTCAGGACGTGATCGAAATGCTCAAGCGCGACTATCGCGTGCAGGACGTGATCGACTATTCCGGCCTCGAACAGGATGGCCTGGCCCTGGAGGGCACCGGCGCGATGGTTCTCGATCACATCGGGCGCATTGCCTATACCGTACACTCCAACCGCGCTGATCCGATCCTGCTGGAACGGTTCTGCACCCACTTCAACTTTGAACCAATTGCCTTCGAGGCCCGCGACGCGCAAGGCCGCGATGTCTATCACACCAACGTGCTGATGGGCATCGGAACGGGCTATGCGCTGATCTGCCTTGATATGATCGTCGACCCCGAGCGCCGCCGCACGGTCGCACAGCGCCTTGAGGACTCCGGCCGACAGGTCATCGACCTGAGCCATGCCCAGATCGGCGAATTTGCCGGCAACGCCATCGAACTGACCGGTGATCGCCGTATCCTTGCGCTCTCCTCCCGGGCGCTGGCGTCGCTGCGCCCGGAACAGATTGCGATCATTGAAAAAACAGCCCAGCCCCTGCCGCTGGACATCCCGACAATCGAAACTGCCGGCGGCTCTGTCCGCTGCATGCTGGCCGGTGTCCACCTGACCCGCCGCACCGAGAGGACCCACTGATGAGCACCCCTTCCGACAAAGCCCTTGTGCCCTTCGTCAGCGTCGACAACATGATGCGCCTGATCCACCATATCGGCGTCGAAGACATGCTGCGCGACCTCGCGGAGTATATCGAGGCCGACTTCAAGCGTTGGGAACTGTTCGACAAGACACCGCGGGTTGCCTCGCATTCCGACGTCGGCGTGATCGAGCTGATGCCCACTTCGGACGGCGAAGCCTATGGGTTCAAATATGTGAACGGCCACCCCAAGAACACCTCTGAAGGTCTGCAAACCGTGACCGCCTTTGGCCTGCTGGCGGATGTCTATACCGGCTATCCCGTGCTGCTCACCGAGATGACCATGCTGACCGCGCTGCGCACGGCGGCGACCTCTGCGATGGTGGCAAAATACCTCGCCCCCAAAGGGTCAACCACCATGGCGATGATCGGCAACGGCGCACAATCCGAGTTCCAGTCGCTGGCGATGAAGGCGATCTGCGGTGTCGACACCATCCGCCTTTATGACAAGGACATGGCTGCAAGCCGCAAGTGTGCTGCGAACCTTGAAGGTACCGGGCTGAAAACCGTGATCTGCGCCACGCCCGAAGAGGCCATCGAAGGCGCGCAGATTCTGACCACCTGCACCGCCGACAAGCAATATGCCACGATCCTGAGCGACAACATGGTTGGCGCCGGCGTGCATATCAACGCGATTGGCGGCGATTGCCCCGGCAAGACCGAACTGGCCAAGGGCATTCTGGAACGTTCCGACGTTTTCGTAGAATACCCGCCGCAAACCCGGATCGAAGGCGAAATCCAGCAAATGGACGAGGATTTCGCGGTGACCGAGTTCTGGCAGGTTGTCACCGGTGCCAAACAGGGCCGCACCAGTGCCCGCCAGATCACCCTGTTTGACAGCGTCGGCTTTGCCATCGAGGATTTCAGTGCCCTTCGCTATATCCGCGACAAGGTGAAGGACACCGATTTCCACTATGATCTCGACCTGCTGGCCGATCCCGATGATCCGCGTGATCTTTTCGGGATGCTCCAGCGGGCCAAGTAACCGGCCTCAGACCGCGCACCCGGCCAGCCATGCGTAAAGCGGCAGGCCGAGTGTGAGGTTGAAGGGAAAGGTGATACCAAGGGAGGCTGAGAGGTAGACCCCCGACTTGGCCTCGGGCAGCGCGATGCGCATGGCGGCGGGCACGGCGATATAGGAAGCCGAGGCCGCCAGCGTCATGAACAGGAAGGTGCCGCCCTGCGACAGGCCGATGACCATCGACAGGCCCAGACCCAGCAGGCTGCCGATCAGCGGCATGAGACAGCCAAAGGCAAAGAGACCCACGCTCAAGTCGCGACGGTTTTCCATCAGGCTGCGCCCGGCCGAAAGCCCCATGTCCAGAAGGAACAGGCACAGGACGCCGGTGAAGGGCACGATGATGAAATGGTCGATCTGCTCAAGCCCGTCCTTGCCGGTGATGGCACCGATGACAAAGGCCCCCACCAGAAGCACAATCGAGCCATTGGCGAGGATGTCGCGCAGAAGATGTGCATCCAACTTGGTGCCAGGGCGGCTGCGCGCCGCAAGCCAGAGCGCCGAGAGGATCGCGGGAACCTCCATGACGGCGGCCACGGCAACGATATATCCTTCCGAAGAAATGCCTTGCGTTTCCAGAAGGTTGGCAGCGGTTACGAAGGTAACAATGGAGATTGATCCATAGTGTCCGGCAACGGCTGCGGCATCCAGTTGCGACAGGCGCGTCATCACCCGCAACAGCCCATAGGCAAGGAAGGGCATCAACAGCGACAGGACCGCCCCCGCCACCAGCGTTGCGAAAAGTTTGCCGGAGCCACCTGATTCCGAAATGCTCACACCGCCTTTGAACCCGATGGCAAACAGCAGGTAGATCGACATCACCTTGGCTGCGCCTTCCGGTATCGACAGGTCACTTCGCATCACCGCCGCCACAAGACCCAGCGCAAAGAACAGGATCGTTGGCACGAGAAGGTTGTTGGCCAGCATGGCAATCGCGTTTTCCATCAGACGTCTCCAGGGATGGTATTTTCTGAAGGCGGGGTATCGCTTGCCAACCAGCTTAGGTCCAATATATTGTAACTTAACTTTCCATAGCCTTTATCTATCTAATGCGCCCGACCTTCCGACAACTCGAATACATCGTTGCCGTCGCCGACACCGCCCGCTTTGGAATGGCGGCGGAAAAGCTCGGCATCAGCCAACCCAGCCTGTCCTCACAAATTGTCGAGGCCGAGACCGATCTTGGCGTACGGATTTTCAATCGCGGGCGTCATGGGGCCGTCATGACCCAACAGGGGGCGGAAATCGTGCGGCGCGCCCGTCGCATACTGCACGAGATGGAAGACCTGCGCGCCTGCGTGACGGGGGATGGCATCTTTGATGGCCGCCTGCGCCTTGGTGTCCTGCCCTCGATCGGCCCCTACCTGCTGCCGGGTGTGGTCCGGCGTCTGCACGTCGATCACCCCAATTTCCGGCTGGTCGTCCGCGAGGAAAGCACGGCCGATCTGGAACTGGGGCTGCGCAGTGGCCGCTTTGACATGATCCTGTCCACCCCCGAGGATCACCCCGGCACCCTGCAAATTCCCCTGTTTCGCGAAACCCTGTGGGCGGCCATCCCCAAGGACGACCCGCTTGCCGGTGATGCGGGGCCCTTGCCCTTGGCGTCGCTTGCGGGACGCAACCTGCTTGCGCTGGGATCACGACACAGGCTGTCGGGCATGGTTTCGGAAATTGCCGCCCTCGCCAATGCGCGGGTGCCGGATGAATACGAAGGCACCAGCCTTGCGGCCATTCTCCTGATGGCCGCCGCCGGAGCCGGCATCGCGATCCTGCCGCGCCTTTATGCGGCGACCGATGCGCGGCGTCGCGATGACATCGTTCTGCGCCGCCTCGACACGCCAAAGGCGGAACGGGCGATCTCCCTCATCCAACCCGCCGCCTTCGAGGCCCGTCTGGGCAGCGACATTCTGGCATCCGCCCTGAGCGAAGAAGCCTTGCAGCTGATGGCGCCGATTTAGGTTTCATAATTCACATTCACATTGGCAAATAAGCCTATGACTTGATTGCGAATCCACAGGTTCGCCGGATCTTCATCCAGCAGCCGGTGCCAATAGAGATTGAAGGCCAATTCCGGCACATCAAACGGCAACTCAAGGACTTCGAAATCAAGATCACGGGCAAGGTCTTCGGTAATCGTCAGGGCAAGATCGCTATTGCGGATCACCGGCGCGGCCGAGTGGTAGTGTTGCAACCTGAGCTTCAGAGCCCGCCGCTTGCCGATCCGCTGCAGGGCATAGTCGACCAATCCGCCCCCTCTGCGCCGCCCGGAGACGTGTACGTGCCCAAGGGCCAGGTACTCTTCGATCGTAAGCGCCTGCCCCGCCAATGGATGCCCGCGGCGCACCGCGCAGACATAGCGTTGCGATACAAGCGGCACATGCACAAGATCGGCGGCGTTCTCGAGCGGCACGTCGATGGCCAGATCAAGCGCCCCCGACGCCAGATCGCGCAGGATATCCGAGCGTGACACACGATGGCTTCGCAACCCCACGTTTGGTGCAGACAGGCTGATCGCGGCCGCCAGATCGGGCATGATCCGAACCTCCAGCCAGTCGTTCATGCTTAGCCGAAACACCCGCTGGCTGGTGTCCGGGCGAAACTCGTCCCGCGCATGGGCAGAGGACGCCAGAAGGCCCATCGCCTCGCCGATCCTGCCCGACAGGCTTTCGGCAAAGGGGGTTGGCGTCATGCCGCGGCTGGTTTTCACGAACAGGGGATCGTTGAACTGTGCCCGCATGCGGGCCAGCGCATTGCTCACGGTCGGTTGCGTCACCGAAAGAACCTCGGCAGCCCGTGTCAGATTGCGCTCGGCATAGATCACGTCGAACACGAGAAAGAGGTTCATATCGACTTGCGAGAGTTTCATTCTATACCATTCACACCATGAATGGCGTTCATTGAAATTCCAAAGTTCTGAAATGTCAAATCCTGTGCGAAGATCACCGCAAACCGCCCGCACGCAAGGCCGACAGGAGAGCACAGATGGATTTTGCCTTTTCCCCCCGCAGCCAGGAAATGCGTCAAAAGCTTCAAGGCTTTATGGACGCTCACATCCTGCCCCGCATACGCCAGCACCACGAGGAAACCCACGCCGGACAATTCCCGGTGTCCTTCATGGAAGACCTCAAGAAACTAGCCCGTGAGGAAGGGCTTTGGAACATGTTCCTGCCGAGCCTGAAAGAAGACGAACCCGGCACGCCGCTTAGCAACCTTGATTATGCCCCGCTGGCGGAAATCATGGGGCGCGTGCCTTGGTCGGCAGAGGTGTTCAACTGCAACGCGCCTGACACCGGCAACATGGAACTGCTGCACATGTTCGCGACGCCCGAACAGCGCGAGCAATGGCTTGAGCCGCTGCTGAATGGCGAAATCCGCTCGGCCTTTGCGATGACGGAACCCGATGTGGCCTCGTCTGACGCCACGAACATCACGACATCCATGCGGCGTGAAGGTGATGAATACGTCATCAATGGCCGCAAGTGGTTTATCACCAATGCGACACATCCGAACTGCAAGGTGTTCATCGTCATGGGCAAGACCGACCCCGAGGCCGACACCCACAAACAGCAGAGCATGATTATCGTGCCGCGCGACACCCCCGGTGTAGAGATCGTACGCAACCCGACGGTTCTCAACCACCACGCGCCGGAAGGCCATGCCGAGATCCTGTTCACCAACGTGCGTGTCCCTGCCTCGAACCTCCTTGGTGAAGAAGGCAGCGGGTTTGCGCTGGCACAGGCACGGCTTGGGCCGGGTCGTATCCACCACTGCATGCGCTCGATCGGGGCGGCGGAACTGGCGCTTGAGCTGATGGTCGACCGCTCGCAAGAGCGCAAAACCTTTGGCAAGCACCTGTCTCAACAGGGTGTTATCCGTGAATGGATTGCGAAATCGCGGATCGAGATCGAGCAGGCCCGCCTGCTGACCCTCAAAGCAGCCTGGATGATCGACAATGTCGGGGCCAAGGAGGCGCGCAAGGAAATCTCGATGATCAAGGTGGTCGCCCCTGCCCTGCACACACGTGTGACGGATCGGGCCATGCAGCTGTTCGGTGCAATGGGCCTCACGCCCGACACCCCGCTTGCCGATCACTATACCTGGGGTCGCGCCCTGCGGTTTGCCGATGGGCCGGATGAAGTCCACCTGCAATCCATTGCCAAGATGGAACTGCGCGAAAGCAATCGCGGGGCATCGGAAACCTATCTGACACCGCCCAAGCGCTAATCGGAACAGTTGGCTCGGAGACCTGCGGGTCTTCGGGCATCAGGCGTCGAGTTCGGCGTCCCAGTAGAGAAAGTCGAGCCAGCTTTCGTGCAGGTAATTCGGCGGAAACCGGCGCCCCATGTTGCGCAGTTCTTCTGAACTTGGCTGGCGCGGCGCCTTGTACAGGCGCATTCCGGCCCGTCGCAGCGATTTTGATCCCTTCCTGAGATTACACGGGCTACAGGCCGCCACCACGTTTTCCCAGCTTGTCACGCCACCTGCCGCGCGGGGCACCACGTGGTCAAAGGTCAGATCGCCCTTGCTGCCGCAGTATTGGCAGCGGAATTCATCCCTCAGAAATAAATTAAAGCGCGTGAAGGCCACGCGCTTTTGAGGTCGAACATAATCTTTGAGGACAACGACAGAGGGAATGCGAATTTCCGTGGAAGGACTTCGGACCACTTGGTCATATTCGGCGACGATATCCACCCTGTCCATGAACGCCGCCTTGACCGCATCCTGCCAGGGCCAGAGGGACAGCGGATAGTAGGATAGTGGCCTGTAATCCGCATTCAAAACCAAAGCCGGGTGGTTACGTGCCCCGGCGGGTGCCCTTACAAATTCTGTCCTGAAATCGCCATCCATGGTTCGAGTCGTCCTTCGCCTCGTCTGCCTGTTGTTGAAGCATCGAGGCGGACGCACCCGCCCCAGCCTTATACCCACTATATATCGTAGCCGCTTTCTGGCAAGCCTCACGATATATGTGACCACACATAAAGGGCTAGTTTGATTCCGTGACGCCCATATGACAGGCAGTCCTACACACGCAGACAAAAAGGCCGGTCCTGCAGGACCGGCCAAATTAGAAATCACCGTCTGCCTTCAGGGCATTACCAGAACTTCAGGCCCCGGCCATCGAAGGTTTTGGAAAGGGCGATGGTAAAGCGCGTATCGTCCTGGGCAATCATCGAACCGATGCCCTGACGACCAACGGCATTGGTCGCGCTGGCATCAATGCTGAAACCGGACTTGCCGATGTTGTAGCGCAGCCCCGCCGCCCAGGTGGCCGTATCGCCATCAAGACCAACCGGCGTCGCCTCGGCGATCAGCTCAAGATTTTCGCTCACCTGATAGTTCACACCAAGGCCAAGACCCGCCATTTCGATGTTGCCAAACGCCCCCAGCTTGGGCGCAACCGTAAACACGAAACGATCACTCGATTTATAGCTCGCCATCGCGTCAACGTAGAACACGCCGACACCACCAACCAGCGGCTCTTTGTGACGACCAAACAGCATACGCCCGCTGAGCGAGAACGCATCGCCGTTGTTCTGATCCATGAAGCGCAGCTTCGGACCGATCATGTAACGCACTTCGGTGGTTGGCACGAGGGCCGCAGGCGCGGACGGGCTGTCCGAATATTTTTCGACAAACAGCTGGATTTCGCCATCCTGATCGGGGCTGAACGAGATCCCGACACCGCTGTTGCTGTCGCTGCCGCCCCAAACGGTGGCACGTACCATGCCCGGATCAAGAACATCGGCGCTGCCGAGGGTAAACCCGTCATATTGCAGGTTGGCCTGTCTGCGGGTCACGGGCGCGGGCTGACCACGATAGCTGATCGGGAGGTTTGCACCTGGGGTATAGACAAGGCGAAGACCGGCAAGGATATCATCCCCATCCGGCCAGTGCGTCAGAACGCTTGTTGCAGGCGTAAGCCCTGCGCCGTTCGTTACAAAGGCCTCAAGTGCGACTTTCGGGGTCACGTTGTAGCGGCCACCAATGGTTAGAACCGTATCTTTGGTATAGGCCGCAGTGCTATCCACATTGTTTGCACCGCTCACTGCAGTCTCGGCAGAAGCAAAGAACGCCAGCCGTTCGGACGGTTTGTAGCTTGCGCCCAAACCAATGCTGCCAACGGTGCCGTAGTAAGGCTGACCGCCAACCGTGTTGGGGAAGAAGGAAACCCCGGGTGTGATGTGGAATTCAAGCTGTTGCGAAGCCTTGATGGTGATCGGTGCCTTGAGCGCGCCGATCAGCACATGTTCGTTACGGCCGCCATAAAGCGGGCCTTCCAGTGCAAAGAGGTTTTCAACCGAGGCCAGCGCCGCCATCGAAACGCGGCTGCCCTTGTAAACCTGATACTTGGCCCAAAGCGCGCCGGTGTGCATCTTGATATCCGGGAAAGCGCCGCTGATCGGGCTGATCGTCGGATCCTGATAGGTTTGCAGGTCGAAACCAAAGGTCAGACGGTCGGTGGGCGAATAGCTACCACCACCAAAGTAAAGCTGGTTGCCGGTGCCGGAACCCTTGCTGGGATCGGTCTGCATGGTGCCAACCGAAAGCTCGACCGTCCCCGCAGGGTTCATATTCGCGGTCTCGAGCGAGATCAGGCGGGTGGGATGGTTGTGCAGGGGAACCGTGCTGCTTTCAGCGACGGCCGCAGAAGCACCGGAGACGAAAGCAGCGGCCACGGCTGCCGCGAAAGTTGCGTTGCGTCGGGGAGATTTATGGGTCTTGGCGCTACGGCAATGCACGGGCGGGCTCCAATGTTTTGAATTCCTAGGGCTATCCCCCATCTATAGGCGGTCGCCCCGAATTGCGGAAAGGCTTTTTCAAAAATGCCGCCCTTGGGGGGCGGCATGGGTGTTATTTATGCAGAAATGTCACGCTCAGAAGCCAAGCTTGTCGCGCATGAAGGCAAGCGCCACCGAAAGACCATCCGGCGCGATACCGTGGCCGGTGCCTTTCATGATATGGGCATAGACATCCGTCCACCCTGCCCCTTGCAACGCTTCCGCAGCTTCCGGCAGCGACTGCACGGGTACCACGTCATCTGCATCGCCATGCACCAGCAGAACCGGTGGCTTGCTGACCACCTCGTCGGCAAGCAACTCGGGCGCAAGCAGACGGCCCGAGAAGGCCACGATCCCTGCCACCTCGTCTTCGCGGCGCGGGGCCACATGCAGGCTCATCATCGTGCCCTGGCTAAAGCCGAACAACACAACCTGTTCCGGCAGGACATCCTCGTCCACCATCACCGCATCAAGAAAGGCGTTGAGATCATCCACCGCGGCCTGCATGCCCCGCATGGATTCCTCTTCGGACGAGCCGTCGATCCACGGGATCGGGAACCACTGGTACCCAAACGGCGCCCCTGCGCAGCTTTCGGGCGCATCGGGCGCAAGGAAAAGCGTATCGGGCATGTGATCCGACAAGGGATCGGCCAGGCCAAGAAGGTCTGCCCCGTTCGCACCGTAGCCGTGCAGGAAAATCACCACCGAACGGGTGGTGCCGGATTTCGGCTCTTTGCGGCCGGTGGTCAAAACGCGTGTCATCGGATTCCTTCCCTGTCCTTTGCAACACGGTAGTAGGCCCATAACAGCCGCGCCGCAACCGATCGCCATGGCGCCCAGTCTTCGGCCATTTGCCGCAGGTCGCGTTCCTTCGGGCGGGCCTCAAGATCAAACAGGATGCGCGCCGCTTCCTGCAAGGCAAGATCACCGGGGGCAAACACATCCGCCCGCCCCAGCGAAAACATCGCATAGATCTCGGCGGTCCATACGCCAATGCCACTGACTTCGGTCAGCGTCGCGATCACCTCATCCGTCGGGGCATCACGCAGGGCGGCATAGTTGATCCGCGCCTCGGCCAGCGCCCGGGCATAGCGCACCTTCTGGCGGCTGAGACCAAGTGCGCGCAGGTCTTCGTCACTGGCCCACATGATCTTGCGCGGCCCGGTCATCCGTGCGTCTTTCAGGCGCGTCCAGATCGCATTGGCAGAAGCGACGCTGACCTGCTGGCTGACAATGGCGCTCAGAAGCTGGGCAAACCCGTCCGGACGCAGACGCAAAGGCAGTGGCCCCGTCTGTTCAAGCGCCCTGGCAAAGCGCGCATCCTGCGCTGCCAGCCACGCCGCACCTTCCGCCACGCAATCGGACGTTTCGATTATCCTGCCAACCGCCACCCTGTTTCCCCTTCACGGCTTCATGATCTTATTGCATCAAATGATGTCCACAGGTGCTGGACCTCTCATTCTTAACAAGATAACGCTTGCTGCATGACCCAAGCCACCGACATTTCGTCCACCGTAGATGACAGCCGCGCCAAACGCACGGTGATTATCCTCGTCCTCGCACAGGCCTTCCTGGGCGCCCAGATGCCGATGATCTTTACCATCGGGGGGCTGGCCGGACAGTCGCTGGCCACCAACGTCTGCTTTGCAACGCTTCCGATCTCCCTGATCGTGGTGGGCTCGATGCTCTCGGCGACACCGCTTTCTGCCATCATGCAGCGCTTTGGCCGTCGCGTCGGCTTTATGGTCGGTTCTGCCGGCGGCGCAATCGGTGGGGCAATCGGGGCTTACGGGCTCTACCTCAACAACTTTACCATCTTCCTGGTCGGCAGTTTCCTGACCGGTATCTACATGAGCGCGCAGGGGTTTTATCGCTTTGCCGCCGCCGACACGGCCTCTGACGCTTTCCGTCCCAAGGCGATTTCCTACGTGATGGCTGGCGGTCTGGCCTCGGCCATCATCGGTCCGCAACTGGTCAAGGTCACCTCGCAGTCGATGGTGATCCCCTTCCTTGGCACCTACCTTGCGGTGATTGCGATCAACGTGGTGGGCTCGGCGCTGTTCCTGTTCATCAACATTCCGAAACCGGAAGCGCCCAAGGACGACGCCCCCAAGGGACGCACCCGCTGGCAGTTGATCACCACGCCACGCATCGCAGTGGCCGTGATCTGCGCCATGGTCAGCTATGCCCTGATGAACCTCGTGATGACCTCGACCCCGCTGGCTGTTGTCGGTTGCGGTTTTGAACAGAACTCGGCCGCCGATGTCGTCACGGCCCACGTTCTGGCGATGTTTGCGCCCTCGTTCTTTACCGGCCACCTGATCGCACGTTTCGGCGTGGAAAAGATCGTGGCTGCAGGTCTCGTGATCCTTGCCGGCGCAGGGGCGGTTGCCCTTCAGGGCGTCGAACTCGAAAACTTCTTTATCGCGCTGATCCTGCTCGGCGTGGGCTGGAACTTTGGCTTCATCGGCGCGACCACCATGCTTGCCGGCGCGCACGAGCCACACGAGCGCGGACGGATGCAGGGCTTGAACGATCTCCTGGTCTTTGGCGGTGTGACGGTGGCTTCGCTGGCCTCGGGTGGGCTGATGAACTGTTCCGGCGGCAATCCGGTGGATGGCTGGATGTCGGTCAACCTCGCGATGGCCCCCTTCCTGATGCTGGCCGGTGGCGCGCTGATCTGGCTGACATTGCGCCCGGCCGAGGAGTAAGCGAGCCAGAGTTTTCTAGAAAACTCTGTTGTCGTGAAATCCTTCGAGAAGGATGTCCTACCACCGCCCAGTCAGGGCACGGCGCATCAAACTGGATTTCCTGGCAAATTCGCTGATCGCAAGCTCTCCGCGTGCCACACGCTCGGGCGCGGCCGCAGCCTGTTTGAGAACCGCCGCCGTCTGCCAGCCGGACAACAGCGCCTGTCCTGCCATGCGGGACACCCTGCCCCGTTGCGCCCGTGCTGACTTGAGACGCACCAATGCCCCCTTTGCCAGCGCCGACACGGCCTCTGGCCGCCCGTCCACCAGCGGCACACGGCCGCGCGCTTCCAGTTCGGGAATGGCCCGCAGCCAGTTGGCGATCCCCGAGGCATAGGCGAAATCACGCACCACACCCTCGTCGGCCTCGCCAAGTGCCCGCGCAGCCACCAGCAGGAGATTGCCCGAGGTCTGGTCGATGAAGGCCTCGAAATGCGCGGCATCTTCGAACGGGTCGCGGTAGATGTCCCACCGGCGCGCCACAACCACCGCATCAAGCAGACGGGCCTCTTCGGCAGTGATCATCTCGGACAATGGTGTCACCACCTCGTGGCGACGCACCGCGCCACCCTCGGCAATCTCGTCCAGCGCATCCCGCCACCATTGCAGGCGCATCTCGGCAATCATGGTCTCCTGCGTCACCCAGGGCGCGCGCGCGACCTCGACATTGAAGGCAAAGATCGGAAACAGGACCTCACGCGCACTGGGTTTGGCGGCCATCACCGCCAGAAACCGGTCCGGATCGCCCCGGTGGACGATCTCTGCGCAGGCGTTGAGGTCTTCTTCCTTCATTGCGCGGCCACCATCCGGTTGTGCACAAGTTTCCAGTTGATCGCGTCTTCCAGCGCCTGGAACGAGGCATCGATGATATTGGCCGAGACACCAACCGTCGACCACCGCCGCCCGGCCTCGTCCTCGAAGTCGATGATCACGCGGGTCACCGCCTCTATGCCGCCATTGGTGATGCGCACCTTGAAGTCGACAAGCTTCACGCCGTCGATTTCGGCCTGATAAGCGCCAAGGTCCATCTTGAGCGCCTGCCAGAGCGCATTGACCGGCCCCTTGTCGTGCAACTCGTCGGCGTTTTCGTTCTTGAAGTAGCTGGTGGTCTGTTTACCGCCCGTCAGTTGAACCGTCACAACCGCCTCGGATTCCACGACAATATGCCCCCGCGCATTGCGGCGGCGTTCGGAAATCACGCGATAGCGCTCTACGTCAAAAAAGGTTTCCCGCAGCCCCAGTTCATCCCGCGCCAAGAGTTCGAAACTCGCCTGCGCACTGTCATAGCTGTAGCCTTCCGCCTCGCGCTCCTTGATGCGGTTGAGGATACGCCCCAATGCGCCGTTGCCCTTTTCGACCGCCAGACCGGCATCAGCAAGCCGCTTGCGCAGGTTCGACTGTCCGGCCTGGTTCGACATGGGTATGACCCGCTCATTGCCCACCACCGACGGCTCGATGTGTTCATAGGTGCTTGGGTCTTTCAGGATCGCGCTGGCGTGCAGACCCGCCTTGTGGGCAAAGGCCGAGGCCCCCACATAGGCCGCCTGTTTCATCGGCACCCGGTTCAGGATGTCATCCAGAAGACGGCTGGCGCGGGTCAGCCCTTCCAGCGCCGACATGCTGACACCGATGTCGTATTTGCTTGCGTAGGGCTCCTTGAGCAGCAAGGTCGGGATCAGGGTCGTCAGGTTGGCATTGCCACAGCGTTCGCCAAGCCCGTTGAGCGTGCCCTGCACCTGCCGCGCCCCTGCGTCGATGGCGGCGAGAGAGTTGGCCACCGCGTGTTCGGTGTCATTGTGGGTGTGGATGCCCAGATGATCACCGGGAATGCCCGCCGCGATCACCGCCTTGGTGATCTCATAGACCTCGCGCGGCAGGGCACCACCGTTGGTGTCACACAGCACGATCCAACGTGCACCGGCCTCATACGCCGCTTTTACGGCCTCCAGCGCGTAGTCGGGGTTCGACTTGTAGCCATCAAAGAAATGCTCGGCGTCAAACAGGGCCTCGCGTCCCTGCGCCACCAGATATTCCATTGTACGGCGGATGTTTACGGTGTTTTCCTCAAGCGTGATGCCAAGCGCGGTATCGACGTGGAAATCATGGGTCTTGCCGACAAGACACACCGCAGGCGCGCCCGCGTTCATGACGGCGGCCAGCACATCGTCATTCTCGGCCGACATGCCCGCCCGCTTGGTCATGCCAAAGGCGGTGAAGGTGGCCTTCATCTTTGGCCGGGTCTCGAAGAACTCGCTGTCGGTCGGATTGGCACCGGGCCAGCCGCCCTCGACATAGTCCACGCCCAACTCGTCCAGAACCGCCGCGATCTGCGCCTTTTCGGGGGTCGAGAACTGAACCCCTTGCGTCTGCTGCCCATCCCGCAGGGTGGTGTCGTAGAGATAAAGACGTTCTTTGGTCATTGGTCCTGCTCCTTGCCCGTAGCACTTGCGGCACGGGCAGCGCCCGTCCGCCCCCCCGGGCGGGCGCTACACGCCCCCCCGCGGACGGGCACAGCCCTTTTGTTCTTTTGCATCACAGAAGACTTTCCAGCTTTGCAATACTCACTTCACTCAATAGAGACGCCGTACCGCCATTCACTCCATTTGGAGAACGGGTAGCACGTAACTCGACCCCGGCTTGTAGAGCAGCATCTCGCAATGCATCCGCCTCAGCCCAAGCCTTTTCACGACGGTGCTTGAGCCATCTATGGACGATGGCGAGGGCAGAATCTCGTACATCATCTGAAATAGTCCCCCAACCGAAGACCGCGACGGTGGGAAGATAGTCGATTCCTTCTTCTAAAAAACGCCCATCTTCGGTTTCGAAAGCAAAAGGTTTTGCCCAGTTTGAAGAAGCAATCGATAGCAAATCAAATCCTAGCAACTTCGCAGATGCTGAGAGCAACTCTCGCTCATCAGATTCGAAGAGCTCATGCATACGATCTATTGCTCCCCAAGTATTCAAGTCATCGCTAAGGGCATCAACCACTTCTTCGTCCGGGCCAACACGTTCACTTTCGACGGCGACACCTGCCCACTTTCTCAGGACTTCTTTTGCCTCCGCCGCCTTCTTGGCGGTCCAGTCCATCGGCTTGCCGTAATGCGTCGACAGGAAGACAAAGCGGATCACCTCGCCCGGAATGCCCTGTTCCAGAAGGTCATGCACGGTAAAGAAGTTGCCAAGGCTTTTGGACATCTTCTTGCCCTCGACCTGAAGCATCTCGTTGTGCAGCCAGTAGTTGGCAAATCCGCCCCCGTCCTCGGCGTGACCCGAGGCACAGCAGCTTTGCGCGATCTCGTTTTCGTGGTGCGGGAATTGCAGGTCGTTGCCGCCACCGTGAATGTCAAAGGACTCGCCCAGCAGGTCCTTGGACATGGCCGAGCATTCGATATGCCAGCCCGGACGCCCGCGCCCCCAGGGGCTGTCCCACCCCGGCAGATCGTCGGTAGAGGGCTTCCACAGGACGAAATCCATCGGGTCTTCTTTATAGGGCGCCACCTCGACCCGTGCACCGGCGATCATGTCATCGACCGAGCGCCCGGACAGTGCACCGTAATGCTTATAGGCGCGCACGCGAAACAGGGCGTGGCCATCCTTGGCATAGGCGAACCCATCCGCGATCAACCCTTCGATCATTTCGATCATCTGCGGGATGTACTGCGTCGCGCGGGGCATCTCGTTGGGCTCCATCGCACCCAGTGCGCCCATGTCATCAAGATACCACTGCGTGGTTTCTGCCGTGATCTCGCCGATCTCGCGGCCGGACTCGGCGGCGCGGGCGTTGATCTTGTCGTCCACGTCGGTGAAGTTGCGCACATAGGTCACGTGATCCGGCCCATAGACGTGGCGCAGCAGGCGATAGAGCACGTCAAACACCACCACCGGACGCGCATTACCGATATGGGCGCGGTCATAAACCGTGGGGCCACAGACATACATCCGCACATTGTCGGGATCGATCGGCGAAAAGACCTCTTTTTTGCGGGTCTTGGAGTTGTGGAGCTTGATCGTTGTCATGTCTCATCCTCGGGCGGCCAAAAGGCACGGTTACGCTCGGGGCGGGCTTAACAACTTCAGCTGATGTTTGGAATAGAAGAACGGCCCGCCAGATTGTCTCAGCAGGGAATGCAGCAAATAATGATGATGCGTGCAGTGTTCATGGCGGCGACCATAGCCAGCGGTTTGCGGGCGGTCAAGCGCCTGCTTGAAGCGCGAAACAGCGCGGATTGCGCCGCGCTGTTTTGCTTTGATCAGGCCGTGTTGCGTGAACAGGTCTGGCAATAGATCCTTTGCCCGTCTTCGCGCGCGGTCTCGCGCACGACGAGACGCGCACGTGTCCTGCGCCCAAGGAAAATCGCCGGAAACGCGGGGCGACGGCCGGTTTGGGCAAGGATGGTCAGGGCGATCCCGCCGCCGATGATACCAGCACCGCACCAGACCAGCGCCGCATAGCGTTCGCCAAGAAACACAACCGCCGAGACCAGACCAACCGCCGCGGCGACATAGCCAATCTGGCTGAGCAGGACCGGCCCGCCCACCTTCTGAAGGCGGAAGTAGGCCGGAAAGGTCAGACCCGCGGCAATCGCCTGTATGATCGCAAGGCCCGGCACCTCGACCAGCCTGCCCAACGGCAAGTCGCCCGCCATCGCAAGCTGGACGGCCACAAGGCCAAGGATCGCCGCAAGATGGCTCCAGAACGCGAGCGCCAGAGGATGCACGCCCTCGGGCCAGTCAAGGGTCCGGTAGACGTTACCAACGGCCAGAACCACAGGGATCAGCAGCGCGACCAGCGACCATGTCATGGCCCCGTCGCCAAGGCCGCCCCTGCCCCATGCCACCAGCAAGGCGCCAACCATGCCAAGCGTGATACCCGCAACGCCCAATCGTCCCGGCCCCCGCAGCCCCGCGAGAACCGACAGCGCAAGGGTAGTCACCGGCGACAGGGCAAACATCATCCCCACCTGCCCTGCGCCAACCAATGGCACCAGCGCAAAGATCATCACGTTGATCAGGGCAAAGCTCACCGACCCCGAAATCACCACGTAGCGCAACGCCTGTCCACGCGGGACTGACAGAACGCCCTTGGCCAGACCAAGCGGCAACAAAACAAGGCTCGCCCCTCCCGACACCACCATCGCCCAGATCAGCGGCGGCACCCCGGCGGCGGCGGCCATCTTGCCCAAGGGAAACGTCGCCCCAAGCAGCATGCCCGTCCACAACAACAGTCCAACAGGGTGATCCTTCAGATTACGCATAGCTGACCACCTCGAACTCGATGTCATCCGGACCGTCGAAATAGAACCGGATACCGGGTTCATAGTCGCCATGGCTGTGTGGCGTGTATCCTGCGGCTTTGACCTTGGCCTCAACAGCATCAAGATCCGCCACCACCACACCGATGTGGTTCATGCCACCAATGCGCACATAGGTATTGCCGGTCGGCTCAAGCCTCTTGTTGGGGGCGTAAAGCGCCAGATAGCTCTCGTCGTCGCCGACGTGCACGGTAAACCCGTTGTCCTTGGCTTCTCCTTCCCACCGCACATGCCATCCGAACAGCTCGCACAGGATCGCGGCGCTGGCCTTGGGGTTGGGAACGGTGATGTTGACGTGCTCAAGTTTCATGATGTGCCCTTTCCTTGGGGGTTGAATTGACTTGAAACCATCCTAATTCTTCAAGTTAACTTGAGGTCAAACGGAATTATTCAATGAAAACCAAACCACTTGCACGCGCAGGTTTGACAATCGGGGATATTGCCGAACGGACGGGCCTTGCCCCCTCTGCCATCCGATTCTACGAGGAACGCGGCCTTGTCTTCCCGTTCCGCAACGCCGGCGGACAACGCCGCTATGATCGCGCGGACATCCGGCGCCTGTCTTTCGTGATGATCTCGCAGGGCCTTGGCTTTTCCATCGAAGAGATACGGGCCGCACTTGCCACCCTTCCCGAGGGGCGCACCCCGACCAAACGCGACTGGGAGCGCATCTCGGCGCGGTTCCGGCGCGATCTTGACCAGCGCATCGCCCAGATGAACGCCCTGCGTGACAAGCTGGACGGCTGTATCGGCTGCGGCTGTCTCTCGCTTCAGAACTGCAAGCTCTACAACCCCGAAGACCGCGCCAACCGCAAGGGCAAGGGGCCGCGATATCTCTTGGGTGACTCGCCCGATACGCCGTGATTTGACCGGAGGACACGCTCCTGCAATCTCTCGGACCTTGATGGCATTCGGTGTCCCGATGCGAACAGGAACGGGGTTCCCCCACATTCACCCGAATGGCATTCGGAAATTCCGACAAACCCGGAATAGGGTTTGACTTGCCCTGCCCGATTTGGCCCGATGGCCACCGATTAACGCGCAGGAGGACCACATGCAGCTTTCACAACGGATCACCCATCTCACCGGTGGCGGCTCGGACGGCTGGGACGTGTTCTACAAGGCGCGCCGCATGGTGGCCGAGGGCGTTCCGGTGGTGGAGCTGACCATTGGTGAACACGATATCCGCACCGATCCGGTGATCCTCGAAGCCATGGACCGCGCCGCCCTCAGCGGCCACACGGGCTATGCCATGGTGCCGGGCATCAAATCCCTGCGCGAGAACGTGGCCGCCCGCATCGAGGCCCGCACCGGCGTGCCGACAACCTTCGAGAACATCCTGATCACCCCCGGCGGCCAGTCTGCTCTGTTTGCCGCGCATATGGCGGCCTGCGATCAGGGCGACACGGCGCTTTACCTTGATCCCTACTATGCCACCTACCCCGGCGTGCTGCGCGGTGTCGGTGCCATTCCCCGCGCCATCCAGACCCGCGCCGAGGATGCCTTCCAGCCCCGTGCCGAGGACATCGCAGAGAATGCCCAAGGCGCGAAATCGCTGCTGATCAACACGCCCAACAACCCGACGGGCACGGTCTATAGCCGTGAAACCCTCGAAGGCGTGGCCCGTGTCTGCGAGGAACACGACCTCTGGCTGATTTCCGACGAAGTCTATGACACCCAGATCTGGGAGGGTGAACACATCAGCCCCCGCGCTCTGCCCGGCATGGCCGAGCGCACGCTGGTGGTTGGGTCGATGTCGAAATCCCACGCCATGACCGGCAGCCGCGTTGGCTGGATCTGCGGCCCCAAGGACGCGATCGAGCACCTGATCAACCTCGCCACGCACACCACTTACGGCGTGGCAGGCTTCATCCAGGACGCCGCCGATTTCGCCCTCAACCAGGGCAGCGCACTGGAGGAAAAGATCGCGGAACCCTTCCGGCGCCGCCGCCTTCTGGCAATGGATATCCTTGATGCGCAGAACGTCGTCAAACCAATTCCAGCCCAGGGCGCGATGTATATCATGTTGGATATGCGCGCGACCGGCCTCTCGGGTGAAGATTTTGCCAACCAGCTTCTAGACACCCACAAGATTGCCGTCATGCCGGGCGAAAGCTTTGGTCAGGCGGCGGCGGGTCACATCCGCGTTGCCATGACCATCGACGACGATCGTTTTGCCCAAGCCCTGCGTACGCTCTGTGAATTTGCCGCTGATCTTGCCAATAATCGAGCATCCGCAGCCTGAAAACGACATCTGGTCGCTTTCCGCCCAGACTTGCGCGAATCTTCCAAAGACATACTGTGGTATACAGGAGGACGCGCATTGCAGGGCATTCGCAGCAAGATACAGCTGGTCATCGTGACCATCGGGGCCGAACGCGGCCGCGCTGCCCGTGGCCGTCCATGTTTTAACGCCTGACCCTTCACTCAAGAAAATCAGCGTTAAAACAGGATACTAGACTACATGGCTGAAATCTCCACCCGCCGTTCCGGCGGCCGCGCCGCGCGTCGCGCAGCCCGCGCAGCACCCGCCTCGGAAGAAGCACGCTCCATCCGCCCCGGTATGTCCGGCGGCTTTTACAAACCCCTGTCCGACAGTCAGGTGAACCAGATTCACGAGGCAGCCCTTACTGCACTCGAAGAAATCGGTCTTGCCGATGCGCCTCAGTCCGGCATCGACTACATGGTCAAGGCCGGCGCGATCCATGGCGAAGACGGACGTGTCCGTTTCCCCCGCGCCGTGGTGGAAGACGCGCTTGGCAAGGCCTGCCGCGACATCACTCTATATGGCCGCGATCCCAAGTATGACCTGCACCTGAACGGCGACCGGGTTCACTTTGGAACGGCCGGTGCCGCCGTGAGCATGGTCGATGTGCTCGGCAAGGAATACCGCGACTCGACGGTGCAGGACCTGCATGACGCCGCTCGCATCGTGGATCGCCTCGACAACGTGCACTTCCTGCAACGGCCCATGGTCTGCCGTGACATCGCGGACAACCGCGAGATGGACTATAACACCATCTACGCCTCCTGCTCGGGCACCACGAAACACATCGGCACCTCGTTCACCGAACCGGACTTCGTGGCCGACGCGCTCGAGATGCTGCACATGATCGCTGGTGGCGAAGACAAGTGGCGCGCGCGTCCCTTCGTGTCCAACTCGAACTGCTTCGTTGTGCCGCCAATGAAGTTCGCCACCGAAGCCTGCGAAGTGATGGAACGCTGCATCGAGGGCGGCATGCCCGTGCTGTTGCTATCGGCTGGCATGGCCGGGGCAACCGCGCCCTCAACCGTGGCCGGTGCCATCGTTCAGGCGGTCGCGGAATGCCTTGCCGGTCTGGTCTATGTGAATGCCGTGCGCCCCGGCCATCCGGCCATCTTCGGCACCTGGCCCTTTGGCCTTGATCTGAGGACCGGTGCGATGACCGGCGGGTCGGGCGAACAGGCCCTGCTGACCGCAGGCTGCGCCCAGATGCACAGCTTTTATGGCCTGCCCGGCGGTGCCGCCGCCGGCATGACCGATGCCAAACTGCCCGACATGCAGGCCGGATGGGAGCAGATGTGCTCGAACGTTCTGGCCGGTGTCGCGGGTCTCAACATGGTCTATGAATCCGTGGGCATGCACGCCTCGCTTCTCGGGTTCTGCCATGAATCGCTGATCCTCGGTGATGACATGCTGGGCCATGCCCAACGGGTGCTGCGCGGGATCGAGGTGGACGACACCACCCTCGCCCTCGACCAGATGCGCGAAGTCTGCCTTGGCGGGCCGGGTCACTATCTTGGCACCAGCGAAACGCTGGCGCGGATGGAATCCGATTACGTCTATCCAGCACTTGGCGACCGCACCTCGCCCAAGGAGTGGGTCGAAGTGGGCAAACCCAACCTCGTCCAGAAAGCCATTGAGCGGAAAGAGGAAATCCTGTCGGAACCCTCGGCCGCCCGCCTTGATCCGGCGCTGGATATGGCCCTGCGCGAACGGTTCAATATCCACCTGGGATAACCACTTCAGGAAACGCAAAGCCCCGGCTCATTGGCCGGGGCTTTCGTTTTCAAACGGGGCGGACCTTAGAAGATAAAGTCACTCGCACTCAGATCCTCTACGCCATAGAGAACAATGGTTTGGTTCACGGCAGAGATCGTGATCGTGGTGTTACCTCCGCTGGTCACCATGTTCACACCATCAATAAGGTCGCTAAACGCGTTGATGCTGCTCACTCCTTTGAAGTTGAGCTTATCGCCCTCGGCAGAGTCGAAGTCGGAAATACCCCTGCCACCCGACACATCTGTGAAAAAGAACGTATCCGCACCGGCACCGCCGTTTGCCTGATCAAAAACGCCTCCGCCGAACCAGATCTTGTCGTTGCCCTGACCGCCATTAAGGGTGTCACTCCCGTTGCCGCCATAAAGGCTGTCATTGCCCTTATCGCCTATAAGCTCGTCATCACCGTTGCCACCAAAGAGCTTGTCGAAACCCTTGCCGCCTGAAATTCGGTCGTTCAGGTTACCGCCAGACAGGTTGTCATTGCCGTCATTGCCCTGGATCGAGTCATTTCCAGCCCCGCCATCAACCTTGTCAGCACCGGCACCACCGACAAGGAAATCCTTCCCGCCGCCACCTTTCAGCGTGTCATTGCCAGCTTGCCCTTGCAGGGTGTCATTACCACCACCGCCTTCAAGCAGATCCTTGAAAACACCACCTTGCAGGACGTCCGCGCCATTTCCGCCCTTCAGCGTATCGGCACCGTTGCCCCCCAGCAGCGTGTCATTTCCCAGACCGCCAAGCACAAGGTCGTTGCCATCGCCGCTGAAAATAAAGTCTTTGCCACCAAAGGCCTTGATCGTGTCGTTGCCCGTCAGGTTGAAATCAGCGCCATCACCGATCTGGGCATTGAACGGCGCAATGTCATTCGCGTTCGACAGTTCGATATTCCACGTCCGGCTCATGAGGTAGTTTTCCATACCCAGAGGCGCGGTGCCGTTCTCGTCATTGTAAACGATCAGCGAAAACACCGACATGTCGATGTCGAGGTTGGTCATGGTGATCACCTCGCCACCCACGGTCACGGTCACCGTATCCAGCGTGCCGCCGGTGATATAGTTTTCGCCACCAATCAGGCCGTAAACAAGGTTTGTCCCCGTCACGACCAACGAGGCCGACTGTCCGTTAAAAAGTCCACTGCCGGTGAACCCGCTCGCCGAGACACTCCCCAGGTTAATCGTCGCGTCAATCGCCGCAAAATCCACCACGTCGGCGATGTTCTCGAACGTGTAACCCGACGTCTTCGGGAACGTGAAATTAATTGCCATGTCCTGTCTCCCTTAACCGCAAATCCGAGACACAGACTGACCGCCAAAGGCCGAGTTGGCAATGTTTTTTAGGTTTCCGCGCTGGTCGGCAAGAAAATTGGGGGGCACGAGGCCCCCCAGTTTCGCCGCTCAGGCTCACTCATTAGTACCGCCCGGTTTATTTGCCTGCGGCCTGAGCGTCGTGGCGGAGCGAGCGCACTCGCTCCGGTGTTTCGTCGGGGGCACGAGGGCCCCCTACCCAGGTCCCCCCGGGATCAGCTGCACCCGCTGGTCGCGCCGCAGGTGTTGCATTTCATGCAGGTGCCGTTGCGCACCAGCGTATAGTTTCCGCAGTCACCACAAGGATCGCCCTCATAGCCCTGCATCTTGGCCTTGGCGCGCGCATCCATGCTGACCGCACCGCTGGCGATTGTCGTTGTCGAGGTCGCCACCATCGCCGCCGCGTCTCCGGTTGCCGTTTCCGGAACCAGCGTCTGGAGCGTTGCCACCGGATCGGCACCACCAAGGGCCACGCCACCCGTCTGGCCGCCGTTCAGCACAACCAGCTCCTGCGGCAGACGCTTGCGCAGATAGCCGGTCGAGGAAATCTGCTTGAGCACCTCAAGCGACTTCGACGCCGCGCTTTCGCTCAGTTCCTTGACATTGGAAACGCCCTCTTCCTCGCCGCGACCAAGGTCATCAAAGCTCGCGCCTTCGGGCTTCACATGTGCCAGATCTGTTCGATCTAGATAAGAAACAGCCAGCTCCCGGAAGATATAATCGAGAATAGATGTTGCATTTTTGATAGAATCGTTGCCCTGCACCATGCCCGCCGGTTCGAACTTGGTAAAGGTAAACGCATCCACGAACTCTTCCAGCGGCACGCCATATTGCAGGCCAACCGACACGGCGATGGCAAAGTTGTTCATCATCGCCCGGAAGCCAGCGCCTTCCTTGTGCATGTCGATGAAGATCTCGCCAAGGGAACCGTCCGAATATTCACCCGTCCGCAGATAGACCTTGTGGCCACCCACATTCGCCTTCTGGGTATAGCCCTTGCGGCGTTCCGGCATCTTCTCGCGGTGGGATTTCACAACTTCCTTGATAACCACCTTCTCGATGATCTTCTCGGCCAGCGTTTCCGCCTTCTGCTGCGGGGTTCCGCTTTCAAGAACCTCTGCCGCCTCGTCGTCATCTTCAACCAGCGCCGCCGCCAGCGGTTGCGACAGTTTCGATCCATCACGATAAAGCGCGTTGGCCTTCACACCCAGCGACCACGACAGCTCATAGGCCTTCTGGCAGTCTTCGATGGTGGCATCGTTCGGCATGTTGATGGTTTTCGAAATCGCGCCCGAAATGAAGGACTGCGCCGCCGCCATCATGGTGATGTGGCTATCGACCGACAGATAACGCTTGCCCTTCTTGCCGCAGGGGTTGGCGCAATCGAAGATCGCATAGTGCTCTTCCTTCAGGTGCGGCGCGCCCTCAAGGGTCATGGTGCCGCAAACGTGGTCATTGGCCGCTTCGATGTCCGCGCGGGTAAAGCCAAGGTGGCGCAGCAGGTCAAAGCTCGGATCAACCAGCTTGGCCGCCGGAATGCCCAGTTGCTTGGTCAGGAAATCTTCGCCCAGCGTCCACTGGTTGAAGACAAACCGAATGTCGAAGGCCGAGGCGAGCGCCGCTTCGATCTTGTCGATCTCGGCCTGACCAAAGCCATGACCCACCAGCGATGTGGTGTTGATGCCCGGCGCATTGCCGATGCTGCCGTGGCCCACCGCGTAGGATACGATCTCTTCGATCTCGGCCGGGGAATACCCAAGGTTCTCAAGCGCCGCCGGCACGGAGCGGTTGATGATCTTGAAATAGCCGCCACCGGCCAGCTTCTTGAACTTCACCAGCGCAAAGTCCGGCTCAATACCGGTAGTGTCGCAATCCATCACCAGACCGATGGTGCCGGTCGGTGCAATCACCGAAGTCTGCGCGTTGCGGTAGCCGTGTTTCTCGCCCAGTTCCAGCGCCTCATCCCAAGCGGATTTTGCAAGCGCGACAAGGGTTTGGTCCGGACAGTTGCCGTGATCAAGCGCCACCGGCTTGACCGCCAGCCCTTCGTAGCCGTCCGCCTCGCCATAGGCCGCGCGACGGTGGTTGCGCATCACGCGCAGCATGTGGTTGGCGTTGCGCTCATAGCCGCTGAAGGCGCCCAGTTCCGATGCCATCTCGGCCGAGGTAGCATAGGCCACACCGGTCATGATCGCGGTCAGCGCACCGGTCAGCGCCCGGCCCTCGTCACTGTCATAGCCGTAGCCCATGTTCATCAGCAGGCCGCCGATGTTGGCATAGCCAAGTCCCAGCGTGCGGAAGTCATAAGACAGCTGCGCGATTTCCTTCGACGGGAACTGCGCCATCATCACCGAGATTTCCAGCGTCACGGTCCACAGACGGGTCGCGTGCATATAGTCTTCGGCCTGGAACTTGCCGTCCTTGTAGAAGGTCAGCAGGTTCATCGACGCCAGGTTACAGGCGGTGTCGTCGAGGAACATGTACTCGGAACAGGGGTTCGAGCCACGGATCTCGCCGTCTTCCGGGCAGGTGTGCCAGGCGTTCACGGTGTCATGGAACTGGATACCCGGATCGGCACAGGCCCATGCGGCGTGGCCCACATCTTCCCACAGCGCACGCGCCTTGATGGTCTTGGCCACCTCGCCGTTGGTGCGGTTGATCAGGTTCCAGTCGCTGTCTTCCTCAACTGCCTTCAGGAAGGCGTCGGTCACACGGATCGAGTTGTTCGAGTTCTGCCCCGATACGCTGGCATAGGCCTCCGAGTCCCAGTCGGTGTCGTAGGTCGGGAACTCGATGCTGTCATATCCCTGCTTGGCGTAATCCAGCACCCGCTTGATATAAGTCTCTGGGATCGCGACCTTTTTCGCATCGCGCACGGCCGCCTTCAGGGCGTCGTTGATCTTGGGATCATAGGCATCCGCCTCGGCGCCATCCCAGGCGCGGATCGCTGCAAAGATGGCGTTCAGCTTTTGCTCGTGCATCTTCGAGCCGGCCACGATCGAGGCAACCTTCTGCTCTTCCTTGACCTTCCAGTTGATGTATTCCTCGATATCCGGGTGATCGGCATCGACAATCACCATCTTGGCGGCGCGACGGGTGGTGCCACCCGACTTGATCGCACCCGCGGCACGGTCCCCGATCTTGAGAAAGCCCATCAGGCCCGAGGATTTGCCGCCACCTGAAAGCGCCTCGCCTTCGGCCCGCAGGCTGGAAAAGTTGGTGCCGGTGCCCGAGCCGTATTTGAACAGACGCGCCTCGCGCACCCAGAGGTCCATGATGCCGCCTTCGTTCACCAGATCATCGCTGACCGACTGGATAAAGCAGGCGTGCGGCTGGGGATGTTCATAAGACGACTTCGACTTGGTCAGCTTGCCGGTCTTGTAGTCGACATAGTGGTGGCCCTGCGCCGGACCATCAATGCCATAGGCCCAGTGCAGGCCGGTGTTGAACCATTGCGGCGAGTTCGGCGCGGCACGCTGGGTGGCCAGCATATAGCGCATCTCGTCGAAATAGGCGCGCGCGTCTTCCTCGGTCGAGAAATAGCCGCCCTTCCAGCCCCAGTAGGTCCACGCGCCTGCGAGGCGGTCAAACACCTGTTTCGCCGAGGTCTCGCCACCAAACTCAGCACCCTCTGCCGGAACAGAGCGCCACAGGAATTCGGGAACACCCTTTTCCTTGACCCGCTTGAGTTTGGAAGGGACACCCGCCTTGCGGAAATACTTCTGCGCAATCACATCGCTTGCAACCTGGCTCCAGGACGACGGTACCTCCAAAGCATCAAGACGGAACACGATGGTTCCGTCGGGATTGCGGATTTCGGACTCGGTGGTCAGAAAGTCCAGTTCTGCGTAAGCGTCCTGCCCTGGCTTGGTGAAAGTGCGTTCGATTTTCATGCGCTGCCTCTTAGTACCAGCTGTTCCGTCCCAATCCCGCTTGTCGCGGTGTTCCAGATCACGCCTCAAGAAGCAGACAAACTCCCCCGTGCGGCGGCCAAATCGGCGCCGCAGGTGTCCAGGGTGGCCCCCGGAGCATCTGTTTGGTTACTGTCCCCGCTCGAAGCTCTTTACCACTATATGTTGTGGCAATTTCGATCTTCCCACACAATCTGACGTATTTGCCCATAGGGGGTCAAACGATTTATTTGAGATTTTTGTCGATTTTTGCTGTTGACCGACATGGCCGGTTTGGCGGGTCAAACGGCTTGCCCGATTCCTGACCAGATCGTTAACCACCTTGTTTCATTGGGCCTGAAATCAGGTAGCCAATAGAAGCCGTTATTTTCTCTATAGAAATTGCTGGTGGCTGCCGGTGTTCGGGACTGCCTTGCAAAAGATGCGGATTAACAGAGGTTAATTCAACGTTAAGGAGAGTTACCCAAAAAGAAATCGCTTACTTTTGTCGCTCGGGGACGTGATCCGCCCCGAAATGCCCCCCGTTATTCGAAAATGAACCGATGTGCGACACGGCACGTTTCCCCAAATCACAGCACGGCACGCGCCCGCAGGTTGTAGGGCTTTCCCAAAAGAGCCCCAATATATAGTGAGCCCTCGCTTCCAGCCATCAGCCTTCCCTCTCGCTACCACAAGCGGGCGTCGCCACGAGGCAAAGACGCCTGTGCCGCCGTGCTCCCATAGGGAAAGTAATACTTACTTGTGGAAGTGGTCGGGACGGCAAGATTCGAACTTGCGACCCCCTGTACCCAAAACAGGTGCGCTACCAGACTGCGCTACGCCCCGGACCGTGGACGCGGTTTAGCCGCTTGTGTCGACGCTAACAAGGCCAAACCGCAGCTTTTTGCAAAATTGCTGGATGACGCAGTTCGGCCCCGACATCGATACCCAACGCACGCGCCATTCCCCCATTGATTTCGAGCACATACCGCACCGCGTCGCCGCCCGGAATCGGGGTTCTGTCATGGGGGATGGCATTGTGATGTATGTGGGAAACCGTGCCAGCCTCATCGACAAAGATCATGTCGAGCGGGATCAGCGTGTTCTCCATCCAGAAGGCAACCGGCCCGGTGCGCTCAAACACAAACAGCATGCCCGCACCCGGCGCCATGTATTCGCGAAACATCAATCCGCGCGCCCGTTCATCCGGCGTCTGCGCCACTTCGATCCGGAATGCAGCCAAGCCAAAATCTCCACGCAGTTCTATGCGATCTGCGCGACAGGCGGTCTCCGCCGCCATGGCCATGCTGCCGATCACCATCAAAAGCGCCGACAGCCACAGCCGCATCAGATAAGGCCCTTCCCGAGCGCACTTTCCCATGCGCAGACCTCTGTGGCCATGCGCCCACGCTTGCCGTCGATCACCCGCAGCGCCAGCGCTTCACCGGGTTGCAGATCGGCAAGGCCGGAACGGCGCAGAACCTCTATATGCACAAAGACGTCTTCCGGCCGACCAAAGACATTGGCAAAACCAAAGCCCTTACCCTTGTCGAACCATTTGACGCGCGCAGGCTCCAAAGGGGCACTCCGGATATCTTCTTCCGCCAGATCGGCAAAGTCGGCCAGAGTGTTGGCCGCCGTTGCAATCGGGGGATCAATCCGCAGAACCTCGATGGCCTGAACGCCTCGGTCTGTCTCCTGCACGTCAATCTCGATCCGGGCGGAATCCACCACCGAACTCTGACCGAAATTGCGTAAAACATTAGCATGAAGCAGGATGTCCGGCCCGCCTTCGTCGCTCACGACGAAGCCGAATCCCTTAACCGGGTCAAACCACTTCACTTCTCCGACGACTCGAGTCGCCTGTTTTTCATTGTCGCTCAACACCTTAACCTTACGTAAGCGATATTCCCATACACGCAGGCGATCTTGCGTGAAATCGCCTTCGGCAGCAAGCAAAAGTTAACGAATTTTCAACCACTTGCAGCTTACGTAACGTGAATGTCACGGGTTGAGACGGGTAATTTCCCAAGGATTTCCGATGCCTGCGCGCCGCCAGACAAAGCGATCGTGTAGCCGAAAGGCCCCATCGGCCCAGAATTCAATCTCGACCGGTTGTATCCGAAATCCACCCCAGAATGGCGGGCGCGACGGGGACGGACCGTGGCTTGCGGTCACCTTTGCAACCTCGGCCATCAGGTGCCCGCGCGAGCTCAGCGGTTCCGACTGGCGCGATGCCCAGGCGCCGAGACGGCTCTTGAGGGAACGTGAGGCATAATAGGCATCGGCCTGCTCGCCTTCTTCGCGGCTCACGATGCCACGCACCCGCACTTGCCGACGCAGGCTTTTCCAGTGCATCACGAAAGCCGCCTTGCCCGCCTGTTCGATCTCGCGCGCCTTGGCGCTGCCATAGTTGGTATAGAACACAAAGGCGTCATCCTCGATGTCCTTCAACAGCACCATACGCGCGTTGGGCAATCCGTCCGCGTCGACTGTCGACAGGGCAATCGCATTGGGGTCATTCACCTCGGTCTTTTCCGCCTCGGCCAACCACTGTCGTGCAATCTCGAATGGATCGTCGCCTGCAAAAATTCCGGTTCTGTCAGCCATGGTTCGGTCTCTCATCTCGCTGGTTAGCCGCACTTGATGCGATGTTACGGATCGCCTAAACGTCCTTTGACTGAGAATTGGGACGGAGTGGGACGGATGTCAAACAATCTGATGGCGGGAAAACGCGGCCTGATCATGGGGCTTGCCAATGACAAGTCGATTGCCTGGGGCATTGCAAAGGCCTGCGCCGATGCCGGGGCCGAGCTGGCCTTTTCCTATATGGGCGAGGCTTTCAAGAAACGCGTGGCCCCTCTGGCCGAACAGTTGAACGTCGACACGCTCATCGACTGCGACGTGTCCGATCCAGCCTCGATCGACGCCGCCTTTGCCGAGATCGAAGCAAAATGGGGCAAGCTGGACTTCATCGTGCATGCCATCGGCTTTTCCGACAAGACCGAGTTGCGCGGCCGCTATGTCGACACGTCGAAAGACAACTTCCTGATGACAATGGACATTTCGGTCTATTCCTTCACCGCCGTCATGCAGCGCGCAGAGAAGCTGATGAAGGATGGCGGCTCTGCCCTGACCCTCACCTACTATGGTGCCGAACAGGTCATGCCGCATTACAACGTGATGGGCGTCGCCAAGGCGGCACTTGAGGCCTCGGTCAAATACCTTGCCGAAGACCTCGGCAAAGACGGCATCCGTGTGAACGCGATCTCCGCCGGTCCGATCAAGACACTTGCAGCCTCGGGCATCGGCGATTTCCGCTACATCATGAAGTGGAACGAGTTGAACTCGCCGCTGCGGCGCAACGTGACCACCGAAGACGTCGGCAACTCGGCCCTCTATCTCCTGTCCGATCTCGGCTCGGGCGTGACCGGTGAAAACCTGCACGTTGATGCAGGCTACCACGTGGTCGGCATGAAGGCGGTCGACGCCCCCGACATCGACGCGGTTGTCGGTCGCAAATGAGCCTGACAGCCTTTCTTGCGGCCTGGCTGCTGTGCCTGATGGCGGCGATCAGCCCCGGCCCTGCGGTTCTCATGGCCGCCCGCATCGGCCTGCGTGAAGGTCTGCGCACCGGCGTGGCCCTGGCCGCGGGCATCGGCGCTGGCGCGGTCACCTGGGCCGCCGCGGCCCTGTTTGGCCTGTCGCTCCTGTTCGAATACGCCCCGACCCTTTTGCTGGCGCTGAAGTTCGGCGGCGCAGCCTATCTTATCTATATGGCCCTCAAAATCTGGCGCAGCGCCGACGCGCCCCTTGAAGACACCGAAGAACCCGCAGCCCCGCGCAGCCTTGCTTCGGCGTTCAAGCTGGGCCTCTTCACGCAGCTAGCCAACCCCAAACCCGCCGTCTTCTTTGGCGCAGTCTTTGTTGGAACCGTGCCGGAAACCGCGTCCATGTGGGTTCTTATGGCTTTGCTGGCTTGCATCTTCATCGGTGAAATGACATGGAACGCCATCGTCGCGCGCATCTTTTCCTTTGAGAAGACCCGCCGCGGCTATATCAACCTGAAACACCTGATCGACCGCGCCTTTGGCGGCCTGCTTGCCGCGCTGGGTGTCAAGATCGCAGCCACCTGACGACGACACGAGCGAGGGACAAGCCATGACCGACCGTCTGCCACACGAAAAGGGCTTCCACATCAGCTGGGACCAGATCCACCGCGACAGCCGCGCGCTGGCGTGGCGTCTGGACGGACAGGGCCCCGATGATGGCGCATGGCGCGCCGTGGTGGCCATCACCCGTGGCGGCATGGCCCCTGCGATGATCGTCAGCCGCGAGCTGGACATCCGCACCGTCGACACCATCAGCGTGAAATCCTACCACCACCAGGCACAGGGTGAAGCCGAAGTGCTGAAATCCCCGGACGCGTCCCTGATGGGGGAAGATGGCGAAGGCGTGCTGATCATCGACGATCTGGTGGACTCGGGTAAAACCCTCGAACTGGTGCGGGCAATGTACCCCAAGGCGCATTTCGCAACCGTCTATGCCAAACCCAAGGGCCGCCCGATGGTGGATACCTTCATCACCGAAGTCAGCCAGGACACCTGGATCTTCTTCCCCTGGGACATGGCGCTGCAATACGTCGAACCCTACCGCGGCACCGATTGATCCGCCCACCCGACGGCAAACGAACATTGCAAAAGAGCGACCTTCGGGGACGCTCTTTTTATTTTGCCTGATGAAGCGATGCAGGTCCCAATAGCCAAAGCAAGATCATGGCTGCAAACGGATCGATGATCAGCGCCACGATCACCCAAAAACGCGGATCGCGGTTTCGCGCCTTGGCCATGTCATAGACGAACACAAAAAGGGCAACTAAAAAGGCCACCATGAGGCCAATCACGAGCAAACCGGCAAGAAACAGGAAAATATCTTCAATCATTTAATCAATCTCCGGAATTAAAATTCGTAATCGTCAAACAGAATGTCAAGCAGGGCAATCACGATGGTTGCGCATGAACTGTCTCGCTCACATAGCCGTTGTATCACCCGGAACGCGCGGACCTTCAAGACGCCCCTCCCTCGCGCACCGCTACTTCTGCCCTTCCCTTACCGAAAGCGCGGACGCCTCCGGCGGGAGTATTTTTGGTGCATTGAAGACAGGGCGGATTGCCCAATGCGAAAGCGGCCTCTAGGGTCGCTTTTGTTGTTTTGGATTCCTTGGAGCGCCCCATGACCCTACCCCGCACCGCCACCACATTTGCCCCTCCGGTGATGGAGGCGCGGCGCTGGCTGGACGGGGTGAGCTTTAGCGAGGACTTCCCGCTGATCAACGTCAGCCAAGCCGCTCCGGTTGATCCCCCACCCGAGGGCCTGCGCCGCCATATCGCGGAAACCGCGCTCAATGTGGCCGATGCGCATCTTTACGGGCCGGTTCTGGGCCTGCCAGACCTGCGGGCGGAAGTCGCCCGCCAGTTCGGCGCGGCCTATGGCGGTGACATCGCGGCCGCGCAGGTCGCCATCACCTCGGGCTGCAACCAGGCCTTCTGTGCCGCGATCACCGCGATTGCCGGGGAAGGAGACGAGGTCATCCTGCCAACGCCTTGGTATTTCAATCATAAAATGTGGCTTGATATAATGGGCGTCAGGACGGTGCCGCTGGCCACGCAGGGGGATCTGCTGCCTGATCCGGAGGCCGCCGAAGCCCTGATTACCGATCGCACCCGCGCAATCGTGCTTGTCACGCCCAACAACCCCGGCGGTGTCGAATACCCTGCCGATCTTGTTCAGGCCTTCTTTGATCTGGCCCGCCGCAGAGGTCTGCGCCTGATCGTCGATGAAACCTATCGCGACTTCGATTCCCGCACCGGTGCGCCACACGATCTTTTCAAGGATCCTGACTGGCAAGATACGTTGATCCAGCTCTATTCCTTTTCCAAGGCCTACCGCCTGACCGGCCACCGCGTCGGCGCCATGGTGACCAGCGCACCGCTTCTGGCCGAGGTCGAGAAGTTCCTCGACACGGTGACTATCTGCCCCAACCAGCTTGGCCAGCACGGCGCGCTGTGGGGGATGCAGAACCTTGCCCAATGGCTTGCCGGGGAACGGGCAGAGATCCTTGACCGGCGCGCCGCGATCTCGGACCACCTGCCATTGGTGGCCGACAAGGGCTGGGAGTTGATGGGCGTCGGGGCCTATTTCGCCTACATGCGCCATCCTTTCGAGCTGCCCTCGAATGAACTTGCGCCTGCGCTGGTGAAACAGGCCCATGTCCTGACCCTGCCCGGCACGATGTTCATGCCCGAAACCGATGCCGACGGGGCCCGGCAGTTGCGCATTGCCTTTGCCAATGTCGACCGTTCCGGCATCCGCACGCTGTTTGAGCGGCTGGCCGCCGTAGAATTGTGACGATGCGGCGGGCGTCGCCACTTGCTCCTCCTGCCCGCCCGTCGTAGACAACCGCAACTGAAATAGAATGCCGCAAGCAGGGAAAGCTCATGTCCAAGGGTAACGTGTCAAAGTCGCTGGTCTGGATCCTCATGGCCATGCTCATTTTCGGGCTGGGTGGATTTGGCATCACCAACCTTGGCGGATCGGTCCAGAGCGTCGGGTCTGTCGGCAGCAAGGATCTGGACATCAATGAATATGCCCGCGCCATGCAGGAAGAGCTGCGCGCACTGGAAGCACAGGCCGGACGCCAGATCCCCTTTGCCGAAGCACAGGCAGCCGGATTTGACCGTCTCGTGCTCGGCCGCCTTGTGGTGTCGCGCGCGATGGACGCCGAGACCGAACGGATGGGCGTGTCGATCGGTGATGAACGCCTGCGCAGCGAACTTGTGAACATTTCCGCCTTCAAGCGTCCCGATGGGTCTTTTGATCGCGAAGCCTATAGCTATGCGCTCGACCAGACGGGCCTCAACGAATCCGATTTCGAAGACAGCATCCGCGAAGACAGCGCCCGTGGCCTGCTTCAGGCGGCCATCGTTTCCGGTGTCGCCATGCCGGAAGTCTATGCCACTACGCTTCTGAACTTCCTTGGCGAACAGCGTAACGTCACGCTGGCCCGCATTGAGGAAGGCGACCTCGCCTATCCGGTTGCCGCGCCGAGTGATGCCGATCTGCGCGCCTTCTACGACGCAAACATCGATCGCTTCACCCGTCCGGCCACCCGCGACATCACCTATGCTTGGCTGACGCCCGCCATGCTGATCGACAGCGTCGAGATCGACGAAGAGGCGCTGAAGGCGCTTTACGAAGAACGTGACGCCGAGTTCAACCAGCCCGAGCGCCGCCTTGTGGAACGCCTCGCCTTTGCCGATGAGGCCGCTGCACTGGACGCCTTCAAACGCCTGAACCTTGGCGAAACCACCTTCGAGGGTCTCGTGGCAGAGCGCGGCCTTGAACTGTCCGACACCGACATGGGCGATGTCTCGGCCGCCGAACTGGGCGCTGCTGCGGATGCCGTGTTCGCAACCGGCCCAGGCCTGATCGCTGGCCCTGCCCCGTCGAGCCTTGGCCCGGCCCTGTTCCGCGTCAACGGTGTCCTGCCCGCACGTTCGACCAGCTTTGAAGACGCGCTGCCGCAGCTGCGCGAAGAGCTGGCCGCCGAGCGCGGACGCCGCGTGATCGACGCCCAGATCAACGACATCGACGACCTTCTGGCCGCCGGTGCGACACTTGAGGAACTGGCCGCCGAAACCGACATGCAGCTTGGCAACATCGGCTTCCACGCCGACATCTACGGCTCGATCGCCGGTTACGAAAGCTTCCGCGCGATTGCGCAAACCGTCACCGAAAGCGACTTCCCGCAGATCGAGAACCTCGAAGACGGCGGCGTGTTCGCCCTGCGTCTTGACGGTGAAACCCCTGCGGCACCGGCCCCGTTCGACGAGGTCAAGGACGCCGTGGCCGAAGCCTGGAAAACCCAGGCCACCGTTGACCGCCTGCAAGCCATGGCCGACGGCATGTTGCCCGCACTCAAGGGCGCCGCAGACTGGAGCGCCTTCGCCCTGACGCCCCGCACCGAGGTCGACATCATCCGCAACGGCTTTGTCGCGGACGTTCCTGCCGATTTCATCCCGCAGGTGTTCGACATGAACAAAGGCGACGTGATTGCGATTGCGCATGACAACAGCCTGCTGATCGTGCGCCTTGATGCGGTTCAGGCCCCGGACCTGTCCAACCCCGAGGTCATCCAGCTGCGCAACCTGATCCTGCAACAGGCAGCCAGCGGCCTGTCGAACGACGTGTTCGAAGCCTACGCGCTTGAACTGCAATCGATTCACGAAGTGCAGATCAACCAGCAGGCCGTCAACGCCGTGCACGCGCAATTCCAGTAACTCCGGTTCAAGAGGCCAAACGTGGAACTGACCCCCTCCTTCGAAGACTTCGCCTCGGCCTATGACAAGGGCCAGAACCAGGTTGTCTACACTCGCCTTGCTGCAGACCTCGACACGCCCGTGTCGCTGATGCTCAAGCTGACCGGCGCCCAGAAAGACGCCTTCATGCTCGAGTCGGTCACCGGTGGCGAGGTGCGTGGCCGCTATTCGATCATCGGCATGAAACCCGATCTGATCTGGCAGTGCCACGATGCCGAAGCACGTATCAACCGCAATGCGCGCTTTGACCCCGAAGGGTTTGAGCCGCAGGGCATGGAGCCGCTAGCCGGCCTGCGCGCCCTGATCGAGGAAAGCCGCATCGACCTTCCCGACGACCTGCCGCAGGCCTCGGCGGGCCTTTTTGGCTACCTCGGCTATGACATGATCCGGCTGGTCGAACACCTGCCCAACGTCAATCCCGATCCGCTTGGCCTGCCCGATGCCTGCATGATGCGCCCCTCGGTGGTTGCCGTGCTCGACGGTGTCAAAGGCGAAGTCACCGTGGTCAGCCCGGCATGGATCAGCGACGGCATGTCGGCCAAGGCCGCCTATGCGCAGGCTGCGGAACGTGTGATGGATGCGGTTCGCGATCTCGAACGTGCCATGCCACAGGCCGCCCGCGATCTTGGCGACGCCCACGAGATTGCCCCGCCGGTCTCGAACTTCACCAAGGACGGCTACATGCAGGCCGTTGAAAAGGCCAAAGAATACATCCGCGCCGGTGACATCTTCCAGGTTGTCCCCGCCCAGCGTTGGACCCAGGAATTCCGCCAGCCGCCTTTCGCGCTCTACCGCTCGCTGCGCCGGACCAACCCGTCGCCCTTCATGTTCTATTTCAACTTCGGCGGTTTCCAGGTCGTGGGCGCAAGCCCCGAGATCCTGGTGCGTGTCTTCGGCGACGAAGTCACCATTCGCCCGATTGCCGGCACCCGTCCGCGCGGCGCGACCCCGGAAGAGGACAAGGCCCTCGAAGAAGATCTGCTGGCCGACAAAAAGGAACTGGCGGAACACCTGATGCTTCTGGATCTGGGCCGCAACGATACCGGCCGCGTTTCCAAGATCGGCACCGTGCGCCCGACTGAGAAATTCATCATCGAACGCTATAGCCACGTGATGCACATCGTCTCGAACGTGGTGGGCGAACTGGCAGAAGACAAAGACGCGCTCGACGCCTTCTTTGCCGGTATGCCCGCAGGCACGGTGTCCGGCGCGCCCAAGGTGCGGGCGATGGAAATCATCGACGAGCTCGAGCCGGAAAAACGCGGCATTTATGGCGGCGGCGTGGGCTATTTCAGCTCGGGCGGCGACATGGACATCTGCATCGCCCTGCGCACCGCGATCGTGAAAGACCAGAAGCTCTATATCCAGGCTGGCGGTGGCGTCGTCTACGACAGCGACCCCGAAGCCGAGTACATGGAAACCGTGCATAAATCGAACGCGATCCGGCGCGCGGCCGCCGACGCGGCGCGGTTTACAGGCAACGGCAACTCCTGACGCATCAACATTTTTCTCGAAAAATGTGCAGGGGCAAAATCTTTCAGAAGATTTTGCCCTTTCGCTTTTCTACTGGCCCAATTTCAGAACCGCCGATACCGGCGCCACCGCGACGCTGCTGGCGCGGTCCTGCAAGCCCCAGACCAGAAGCGCGGCAATCGTCTCTTCGCGCACCCGCCCAAGCATGATAACCCCGCCTTCCTGCCCCGCCTTGAACGCCGCCTGATCAAGGAAGCGGCGAATGACCGAGGCGTTCTGCCCCTTGCCGTCAAAATCACGGAACAAGGTTGCTGACGGCACGCCTTCACGACTGGCCAGTTTTTGCGCGGTATTGAGCCCCTTGGGCAGCATCACCAGCCCATGCCCGGACGCCAGAAGCACATCCGTCACCTGATCCGACACGCTCTTTGATCCCTGAAGACCGTCGCCGCCGCCTTCGAGAACGCCAACCGCCTCGGGCATCGCCGCAAGGTGCGCGGCCATCGCCACTTCCACATCGGCAGGCGCGGCCGCGGCGGGAATGTCGATCAGCGCCAAAACTTCAAAACCGTTTTCGCGGTAGGTCGTGACCCGTTCGGAAACGTCCTTGGCAAGAGTGCTGACCGCAAAGCTCAGCGGATAGGGAAAGCTGCTCAGCCCAGCAAGATCAACCGGCGCGCTGCCATCATCAATCAGCAGGATCGACATCAGCGGCCGCCCCGCCTCGTCGGCAAAGGCCTCGGCGTTCTGGTCGATGGGCTTGATGACGATCTCTTCCACCTCTTCCTCGCCAACCGTCGGCAGGCGCGAAGAATTGTGCTGCGGGAAACTGTCCTTGAGATCGCCCGCCGGTTTCAGCATCGAGGTCTGTTCCCCGCCCACCTCCGCAACAGGGACCTCCGTCTCTTCTGCCTCGGGCGCAGGGCTCGCCTCTTCCGACGGTGCCTCGGGCGCAGGGCTCGCCTCTTCCGACGGTGCCTCGGGAGCAACAGGCTCAACCGCGGGCGGTGTCTCAAAAGCACTGCCCACAAGCGGCACTTCGGGCGCAACCGGCTGTTCGGGATTTGTCGTGATCGACAGTTCGGCCTCTTCCGCCGCCTCCGGATCAATCTCCGGCGCTTCCGGCGCGCTCAGCTCCGGTGCATCGGCAGGGGCTGGTGCCACGGGCGTGCCCGCATCCACCGAAACACCGCTTTCCTCTGCCGCCGCCGGGGCCTGCAGATCGGCTTCCGGCTCGGCAACATCCGGCTTGGGCGCGGACGCGGTATCAGCGAGCGGCGACGCGTCGTCCTCTTTCGGTGCATCCACCGGCGCACTGACATTCTCTTCCACCGCCTGATCGGCCTGGCTCGGGGTGTCGACGCCACCGCCATTTTCGTCACGCGATCCAGAGGTTGCATCCACCGCCGTTGTCTGCGGCACCACAGTCGCGGGAAGTGGCGCAAGCAATGACCCGACGCCGGCGACAACCAGAACGGCCATCAGCCCCCAGAAAACACCCGAAAGTAACCCTCGCAACATCTGCTTGCCCCCTAGTCCTTGCTTTTTCGCGCCATCGGGTTGCGATCTTCCGGATTTGCCCCGGAATAGCCGCCTCAAGGGGCCGATACTGCCTGCGCCCCCTTGACCCTCTGCGCCAAGCCTGAGCATGTATACCGCGACCAGCCCCGGGGTCTCTACCCCGTTTCGCAACTTTGGACGAAGAAACACGAATATGCTGCTTCTGATCGACAACTACGACAGCTTTACCTACAACCTCGTGCATTATCTGGGCGAGTTGGGGGCCGACGTGCAGGTGCACCGCAACGACGCCATCACCGTTCAGGACGCGATGGGCATGAACCCGGCAGGCATTCTCTTGTCGCCCGGTCCCTGCGATCCCGATCAGGCCGGCATCTGCCTTGCCCTGACCGAAGCCGCCGCCGAAACCAAGACCCCGCTGATGGGGGTCTGCCTTGGCCACCAGACCATCGGCCAGGCCTTTGGCGGCAACGTCGTGCGCTGCCACGAGATCGTGCACGGCAAGATGGGCACCATGCACCATACCAACAAGGGCGTGTTCAAAGGCCTGCCAACCCCGTTTGAGGCCACCCGCTATCATTCGCTCGTCGTGGATCGCGAGACTTTCCCGGACTGTCTCGAGATCACCGCCGAACTCGAAGATGGCACCATCATGGGGCTGCAACACCGCGAACTGCCCATCCAGGGCGTTCAGTTCCACCCCGAATCCATTGCCTCGGAACACGGCCACGCAATGCTCCAGAACTTTATCGACATGATGAAGGTGCCGGCATGAGCGACGCGATCAAACCCCTGATCGGCGCTGCCGCCGACCGCCCCCTGACCCGCGAAGAGGCCGAGGCCGCCTTCCAGATTCTGTTTGACGGCGAAGCCACGCCAAGCCAGATCGGCGGTCTGCTGATGGCCCTGCGCACACGCGGCGAAACCGTGGATGAATACGCCGCGGCCGCCGCCGTGATGCGGGCCAAGTGCAACGCCGTCAAAGCCCCCGAAGGGGCCATGGACATCGTCGGCACCGGCGGCGATGGCAAACACACGCTGAACATCTCGACCGCCACCGCCTTTGTCACGGCTGGCGCAGGGGTCACCGTCGCCAAACACGGCAACAGGAACCTCAGCTCGAAATCCGGCACTGCGGACGTGCAATCGCAGATGGGCATCAACGTCATGGTTGGCCCCGACGTGGTGGAAAAGGCGCTGGCAGAATGCGGCATCGCCTTCATGATGGCGCCGATGCACCACCCGGCGATTGCCCACGTAATGCCGACCCGTCAGGAACTTGGTACCCGGACCATCTTCAACATCCTGGGCCCGCTGACCAACCCCGCCGGCGTGAAACGCCAGTTGACCGGTGCGTTTACCCGCGACCTGATCCGCCCGATGGCGGAAACCCTTGGTCGTCTGGGCAGCGAACGCGCGTGGCTGGTGCACGGATCGGACGGCACCGATGAGCTCACCATCACCGGCGTCAGCTGGGTCTCGGCGCTTGAGGCGGACGGCAGCGTAAAGGATGTCGAACTGCATCCCGAAGACGCAGGCCTGCCGGTTCACCCCTTCGAGGCCATCGTTGGCGGCACGCCCGAAGACAACGCCAATGCCTTCCGCGCCCTTCTGAATGGCGAGGTCAGCGCCTACCGCGATGCGGTTCTGCTGAATTCGGCGGCGGCTCTGGTTGTGGCCGACGCGGCCAGCGATCTGCGCGACGGCGTTGAAAAAGCCCGCGACAGCATCGACAGCGGCAAGGCCCGCGACAAGGTCGAGGCGCTGGCACGGATCACCTCGGCAGCGTGACAACTGACCTGCAAGACACCAGCCGGGGCGCAACGCGTCCCGGTATGATCCCGCCCGCGAAATGGGCCCACCTGCCCTTTTTCACAACGGATTTCCCGACCATCGCCTCGGCCCTCGCTGCCGAACCACGCGTGATCCTGCCGCCCGAGCATCAACGCTTTGCAGCCCTCGATGCCTGCGCGCCAGACGAGGTGCAGGTCGTGATCCTCGGGCAAGACCCCTACCCGACCCCCGGCCACGCGCACGGGCTGTCCTTCTCGGTCGAACCAGACGTGCGCCCGCTGCCGCGGTCCCTTAACAATATCTACAAGGAAATGGTCGAAGACCTTGGCGCTGCGCCCATGAACGGCGATCTCCGCGCCTGGGCAAAACAGGGTGTTCTGCTTTTAAACACCGTCCTCAGCGTCCCGTCGGGCGAGGCCAACGGACATGCCAAACTTGGCTGGCAGCGCCTTGCCGAACAGGTGCTGCACGAGGTCAGCCAACAGCCAACCGCCTTTGTGCTCTGGGGCAAACAGGCACAGGCCCTTGCACGCCACATTTCATCGCCTAAAAATGGCGCCAACCATCTGCTGATCGAATCCGCGCATCCGTCGCCGCTCTCGGCCCGTCGCGGTTTCTTCGGCTCGCGCCCGTTTTCACGGATCAACACCTGGCTCGCCGCCCAAGGCCGGCCCGAAATAAACTGGACCAACGCATGACCGCCACCGTTCTCGACAAGATCAAGGCCTACAAACTCGAAGAGGTTGCCGCCGACAAGGCTGCCAAACCGCTTGCCGAGGTCGAGGCCGAAGCCCGCGACGCCTCGCCCACTCGTGGCTTTGCCGAGGCCCTGCGCCTTGCGACCCGCGAAGGCTATGGTCTGATTTCCGAGGTCAAGAAAGCCTCGCCCTCCAAGGGCCTGATCCGCGAAGATTTCAACCCGCCGGTGCTGGCCAAGGCCTATGAGGACGGTGGCGCGACCTGCCTTTCGGTTTTGACCGACACCCCCTCGTTTCAGGGCGCAAAGGAGTTTTTAGTCGAGGCCCGCGCCGCCACCAACCTGCCCGCGCTGCGCAAGGACTTCATGTATGACACCTATCAGGTGGCCGAGTCCCGCGCGCTCAACGCCGACTGTATCCTGATCATCATGGCCTCGGTTTCGGATGCCCAAGCGCAGGAACTCGAAGATGCGGCCTTCGGCTGGGGCATGGACGTGCTGATCGAAGTCCACGACGCCGAGGAACTCGAGCGCGCCACCCTGCTGAAATCCCCGCTGATCGGCATCAACAACCGAAACCTCAAGACCTTCGAGACCACCCTCGACACCACCCGCCAGCTGTCGAAACTGGTGCCGGCTGACCGTATGCTGGTGTCGGAAAGCGGCCTCAACACCGCGCAAGATCTGGCCGACATGGCCCGCTACGGCGCGCGCTGCTTCCTGATCGGCGAAAGCCTGATGCGCAAGGAGGACGTCACCGCCGCCACCCGCGAGTTGCTGGCAAATCCCCTGCGTTCGGGGGGGCTCTGAATGTCCGGCCTCACCCATTTTGACGGCAAGGGCGATGCCCATATGGTCGATGTCTCCGACAAGGACGTGACCTCGCGCATCGCCACCGCAGAGGGCTGGGTCAAAATGGCCCGGGAAACCTACGAGATCATCCGCGACAACCGCGCCAAGAAGGGCGATGTGCTGGGCGTGGCCCGCCTTGCCGGGATTATGGGCGCGAAACAGTGCTCGACCCTCATCCCGCTGTGTCACCCGCTGCCCATCACCAAGGTGTCGGTCGAACTCACCCCCGATGAAACCCTGCCCGGCGTCCGCATCGAAGCCACCGTGAAAACCACCGGCCAGACCGGCGTCGAAATGGAGGCCCTCACCGCCGTGAACGTCGCCGCCCTCACCGTCTATGACATGTCCAAAGCCGTCGACAAGGCCATGGAAATCGGCGGCATCCGCGTGATCCTGAAAGACGGCGGCAAATCCGGACGGTACGAAGCAAAATGATCTCCGTCTCCGAGGCCCTCGACCACCTCTTCGCCCTTGCCGGTCCGCTGGACACCGAAACCGTGCCCCTCTCGCAGGCCAATGGCCGCGTGCTTGCCGCCCCCGTTCAGGCCCGTCGCGACCAGCCGCCTTTTGCGGGATCGGCGATGGATGGTTATGCGGTCATCGGTGATGAGGTGCAGCCCGGTGCTACCTTCACCGTGATTGGCGAAGCGGCCGCAGGCCACGGTTTCGACGGCGAGGTCGCCAAGGGCCAGGCCGTGCGCATTTTCACCGGTGCCCCGGTGCCACAAGGCGCATCACGCGTTGTCATTCAGGAAGACGTGATCCGCGACGGCGACACCATTACCCTGCGAGACAATCTTGATCAGGGCACCCACATCCGCCCCAAGGGCGCGGATTTCGCCGACGGCAGCGACGTGACCGCGCCCCGCCTGCTTGGCCCCTCCGACATCGCGCTTCTGGCCGCGATGAACATTGCCGAAGTGCCCGTCACCCGCCGCCCGCGCGTTGCGATCCTGTCCACTGGCGACGAACTTGTGATGCCCGGTGAAAACCCCGGCCCCGACCAGATCATTGCCTCCAACAGCTTTGGCCTTCAGGCCATGTTGCGCGATCTTGGTGCCGAAGCCCGCCTTCTGCCCATCGCCCGTGACACCCGCGCCTCTCTGGAAACCGCCTTTTCGCTGGCCGATGACGCCGATCTCCTGATCACCATCGGCGGCGCTTCGGTGGGCGACCACGATCTTGTTGGCGAAGTGGCCGTCGATCTTGGCATGGAGCGCAGCTTCTACAAGATCGCCATGCGCCCCGGCAAACCGCTGATGGCCGGTCGCCTTGCGTCGGGCGCGATGATGATCGGCCTTCCGGGCAATCCGGTGTCCGCCATGGTCTGCGGTCACGTCTTTGTCACGCCGGTGATCCGCGCCATGCTGGGCCTTGGCCAAGCGGCCGTTCAGGAACGCCACGCGACACTGGCCGCGCCGCTTACGCCCAATGGCCCGCGCCAACACTATATGCGCGCCCGCATCGAAGACGGGCAGATCACCGCCTTCGACAATCAGGACAGCTCGCTCCTGACCGTTCTGGCCGCGGCCAATGCCCTCCTGATCCGTCCGCCCTCTGACGGCGCGCGCGAGGCAGGCGAAACCATGGCCTACCTGCCGATCTGACCCTGATCCAGACCTTCCCAAAGCCCCCGCAGCGCCGCTTCGGGGGCTTTTGTTTCTGCTATGTTCCGAAATTGTTGACACAAAAGGGGAACAACGGTAGAACAAAAGAAAATCACCACGGGAAGACAGGGGAGGCAAGCCCATGCTGACCAAGAAACAACTCGACCTTTTGGAGTTCATCCACAAACGTCTGCAACGCGATGGCGTCCCGCCCAGCTTTGACGAGATGAAAGATGCGCTCGACCTGCGCTCCAAATCCGGTATCCACCGCCTGATCACCGCGCTTGAGGAACGGGGCTTTATCCGCCGCCTCGCCCACCGCGCCCGTGCCATCGAAATCGTGAAACTGCCCGAATCCATGGGCGGTGAGCCAAGCACCGGGGGCTTCAAACCCAAGGTCATCGAAGGCCCGCACCCCTCGCCAACCCAACCCGCCAACATCACCCCGGAAGAGGTCGTGCTGCATGCCCGCGAACTGCCTGTCATGGGCAAGATCGCCGCCGGTGTCCCGATCGAGGCGATCAGCCACGTCCATCACCACGTCGCCGTCCCCGGCCAGATGCTGCGCACCGCCGGCAGCCACTATGCGCTTGAGGTCAAGGGCGACTCGATGATCGACGCGGGCATCAACGACGGCGATGTCGTGATCATCCGCGAAACCGAAGTGGCCGATAACGGCGAGATCGTCGTCGCGCTGGTCGAGGATCAGGAAGCCACGCTGAAGCGCTTCCACCACAACGGCACCTCGATCGCGCTCGAGGCGGCGAACCCCGCCTATGAAACCCGTGTCTTCCCCGAGGACAAGGTCAAGGTTCAGGGCACCCTCGTCGGCCTGATCCGCACTTACTGACGCAAGTCCCTTGTATTCCAAAGACGCCGCCCGCTGATCTCGCGGGCGGTTTTCTTTTGCAACACGCCGCCCCGCCAGCTTAGCGCGACAGATCCCGTGTCTTTCAAGATCTCGGGATGCAGCACATCGCAGCCCACAACCTCCTGCACCGGCGCATGGCTCAGAACCACGATCTCACCCGCCTTGCACCCGTCAAAGCCTGCTACCTGCCGCTTGCCGGACAGGTGGCGAATGCTGCGTCCCCCCACGACATGGGCCACCTGCCACCGCAGCGCCGCCTCGGCCTGCGTCGCACCATCGCCGTCATTCTCAAGCCAGTTCTGCGCCACGAATCCCTGCCCGCGCTCCTTGCTCAGCGCCCGCCCCCCGTCCTGTAGAACGCCCACCAGTCCCCCGCTATCCGCGATCAGGACATGGGGACGCTCTGCCAGCCCCCACACCCCAGCGGCAAGGATCACCGGCAGGATGCCGACCACCCGCAACCGCCCCTGCCAGATCACGAGGAACAGCGCCCCAAGCGCGAACAGCGGCAACACAACCGCCGTCGGGCTCGGCACATGCAGCCGCGCGCCCTCCAGCCCTGCAAAGAAATGCGCCACCCGCAGGATGGCCTCCAACCCCCAGCCCATCGGCACCAACCCGACCACCTCTAATCCAAACGGCGAAAGGCAAGCCGCCACCACGGCAAAAGGCACGACGACCACACCCATGATCGGCACCGCCATCAGGTTCGCGGGCAGACCATAGGCCGCCACCGCGTTGAAATGCGCCGCCCCGAACGGCGCCGTGGCCGCACCGGCAACAAAGGACGAGACGCACAGGGCAAAGGCCGGTCGCACCCAGCGCGGCATCTCCAGCGGCCCGCGTTTCTGAAGCGTCTCGAACACCGCAACCAGCGCCGTGGTCGCCGCAAACGACATCTGGAACCCCGGCCCCAACATCGCTTCGGGCTGCACCAAAAGGATCACGACCGCTGCAATCGCCACCGCCCGCAGACTGATTGCGCGGCGGTCAAACACCACCGCGGCCAGCGCCACGGCCGCCATCACGAAGGCACGTTCGGTGGCCACATTGCCCCCCGACAACATCAGGTAGGCCCCCGCCACGCCCATCGCGAACACCGCCGCCAGCTTCTTGGTCGGCAACCGCAAGGCTACCGAGGGGGACAACGCCATGCCATAGCGCAGGGCCGCAAAGACAAACCCCACCAACAGCCCCATGTGCAACCCCGAAATCGCCAGCAAATGCGCAAGGTTCGAGGCCCGCAAGGCCTCAAGCGTCTGTTTCGAGACGCCACTGCGATCTCCGGTTGTCACCGCCGCCGCAAACCCGCCAGCCTCGCCGCCAAGGGTGGCGCGGATATGTTCGGAAAGCCCCATGCGCAGCCCCAGAACCGAAACACCCGCAGGCGGCGGCTCCAGCACGAGAACCGGCGTACGCGTATACCCCATCGCGCCGATCCCCTGAAACCAGGCATGTCTCTGGAAATCAAAGCCCCCAGGTTCAACCGGCCCCGAAGGTGGCGCCAGATGCCCCGTAAGAATGACCCGCATATGTGGTGCAGGGCGAAACCCGAATTGATCCCCGTGCAACGACACCCGCACCCGTCGCGGCACCCTCTCCGGTGCAACCCGCTCAAGAACCACCTGATCCAGTGTCAGGCGCACGCGGTCGCTGACCGAACGGTCCATGCCCACAACGCGCCCCTCGATCGCACCATAGAACCGCCAATCGATCACCGGCCCGCTCACCCGATGCGCCCACCCCCCGGCAACCGCAAACCCGAGGCAACACAGCCCCACGGCAACAGCCACGGGGCGCGCCGCTTCCGGCAGCACCGCCCCGAAGGCCAGAGCCAACAGCCCCCCTGCCCCGAAACCGGCCAGCATCACGACCGAAGGTTCCTGTTTCACCAAAAAGTAACCGCCGATGCCTATCGCAATCAGCACCGGAACCCAGGGAAACAGAAATCCCCGCTGGCCCTGAAGGGCCAAACCGATCCCCGTGAATATGCGCAAGCCTTGTCCTCTCTCGGGCAGGTCGCTAGACAGGCCCCAACGCTAATTCACTCTTCGTTACCGAAAGGTTAAATCCCCCATGTCAGGCCAGGTCGTCACCCGCTTCGCCCCTTCGCCCACCGGCTTCCTTCACATCGGTGGCGCCCGCACGGCGCTGTTCAACTGGCTGTTTGCCCGTGGCCGCGGCGGCAAGTTCCTGCTGCGTATCGAAGATACCGATCGCGAACGCTCGACCCCCGAAGCGACCGCCGCCATCCTGCAAGGCATGGAATGGCTTGGCCTTGACCACGACGGTGAGGTGGTCAGCCAGTTCGAAGGCGCCGCCCGCCACGCCGAAGTGGCACTGCAGCTTCTGGCCGAGGGCAAGGCTTACAAGTGTTTCGCCACCCAGGACGAGATCGCAGCCTTCCGTGACGCCGCGCGCGCCGAAGGCAAATCAACCCTCTATCGCAGCCCCTGGCGTGATGCCGATGCCGCCACCCATCCCGATGCGCCCTACGTGATCCGCATCAAGGCCCCGCAAGACGGCGAAACCGTGATCCGCGATCAGGTTCAGGGCGACGTGACCATCCGCAACGATCAGCTCGACGATATGATCCTGCTGCGCTCGGATGGCACGCCGGTCTATATGCTGGCCGTTGTCGTGGACGATCACGATATGGGCGTGACCCACGTGATCCGCGGTGACGATCACCTCAACAACGCCGCCCGTCAGATGATGATCTACGAGGCCATGGGCTGGGATGTTCCGGTCTGGGCGCATATCCCGCTGATCCATGGTGCGGACGGCAAGAAGCTCTCGAAACGCCACGGCGCATTGGGCGCACAGGAATACCAGGCGATGGGCTATCCGGCAGCCGGGATGCGCAATTACCTTGCCCGTCTGGGCTGGAGCCACGGTGACGACGAATTCTTTACCGATGCCCAGGCCCAGGAGTGGTTCGATTTCGGTGGAATCGGCAAAAGCCCGGCCCGTTTCGACACCAAGAAGCTCGAAAACCTCTGCGGACAGCACATCGCTGTTAGCGATGACGCTGCGCTGCTGCAAGAACTTGAGGGTTACCTCGCCGCCGCCGAGGCGCCTGCCCTCACGGAAAGTAAAAAGGACGGTATGTCGCGGGCAATGTATTGCCTGAAAGATCGCGCCAAAACTTTCCCTGAACTCATTGAAAAGGCTTACTTTGTTTTGGCGGACCGCCCCTTGCAGCCGGATGCCAAGGCACAAAAGAACCTTGATATTGTATCCCGTGGTATACTGAAAGAATTGACGCCGCAGTTGCAAAATGTTAGCTGGACCCGAGACGGATTGGAGGCTGTCACCAACTCTTACGCGGAAGCGAAGGAAATCAAGTTCGGCAAGATGGCTGGCCCCCTCCGGGCTGCGCTTGCGGGGCGCGCGGTGACACCCAGCGTATTCGATATGATGCTTGTTCTGGGACGCGATGAAACCATCGCCCGCCTGGAGGAAGCAGCAGAATTTGAGCCGGAGGCACAGGACGCCTGAGAACCTGCGCCAAACCGACTGTTTAAACGCCTGCGGGGACCTGCCCTGCAGAAACGACGAGGAAGGGACCACGAATGTCTGATACCCAAAAGACCGCAACACTGACGATTGACGACAAGACCTACGAATTGCCGATCTATTCGCCGACGGCGGGTCCGGACGTTCTGGACATCCGCAAGCTTTACGGCCAGGCGGGCGTCTTCACCTATGATCCCGGCTTCACCTCGACCGCATCCTGCGACTCGACCATCACCTATATTGACGGTGACAAAGGCGAACTGCTGCACCGCGGGTATCCGATCGACCAACTGGCTGGCAAATCGCACTACCTCGAAGTCTGCTTCCTGCTGCTTTACGGTTACCTGCCGTCGGCATCCGAGCTCGAAGAGTTCGAGACCACCATCACCCGTCACACCATGATCCACGAGCAGATGCACAACTTCTTCCGTGGCTTCCGTCGTGACGCGCACCCGATGGCCACCATGGTGGGCGTGATCGGTGCGATGTCGGCCTTCTATCACGACTCGACCGACATCTCGGATCCGACCCAGCGTGAAATCGCATCGCACCGTCTGATCGCGAAGATGCCGACAATCGCCGCGATGGCCTACAAGTACTCGATCGGCCAACCCTTCGTGTATCCGCGCAACGATCTCGACTACGCGTCGAACTTCCTGCACATGTGCTTCTCGGTTCCGGCCGAAGAGTACCAGGTGAACCCGATCCTGGCCCGCGCCATGGACCGCATCTTCACCCTGCACGCCGACCACGAGCAGAACGCCTCGACCTCGACCGTGCGTCTCGCCTCGTCCTCGGGCGCCAACCCGTTCGCCTGTATCGCAGCCGGCATCGCATGTCTGTGGGGTCCGGCCCACGGTGGTGCAAACCAGGCATGCCTCGAGATGCTCAAGGAAATCGGCTCGCCGGATCGCATTCCCGAGTTCATCGCCCGCGCCAAGGACAAGAACGATCCGTTCCGCCTGATGGGCTTTGGCCACCGCGTCTACAAGAACTTCGACCCGCGCGCGACCGTGATGAAACAGTCGGCCGACGAAGTGCTTGATCTTCTGGGCGTGGAAAACAACCCGATCCTGGCAACCGCCAAGGAACTGGAAAAACAGGCTCTGGCAGATCCCTACTTTGCCGAGAAGAAACTGTTCCCGAACGTCGACTTCTACTCGGGCATCATTCTCGAAGCGATGGGTTTCCCGACCTCGATGTTTACCCCGATCTTCGCGCTGTCGCGCACCGTCGGCTGGATTTCGCAGTGGAAGGAACAGCTGTCGGATCCGGCGCACAAGATCGGCCGTCCGCGTCAGCTGTACCTTGGCGACACCCTGCGCGACTACACTGACATCGAGACCCGCTAAAGGCGATTCTCTCAAACCTTGCAAAACGCGCCCCGGCCAAGCCGCGGGCGCGTTTTTCATTTATTGTTAACCATTTCGGAAACGGTATCGAGGTTTCGCCGTTAACTGTTTTCCAATCCCACACAATACACTGAATTATTTGACTTTTTCCTGATTCAAGGAGAAATTGAGGCAATATTGTGGTTTCGGGAGTACGTGTCATGCTCATTCTTGCTTCCCTTCTTGGGATTGCGGTCCTTGGCTGGGCCATCACCGAGATTGGTGATGATGATGACTCCAATCCCTCCGACGAGGACGATGATCCCGAATACAACGTCCAGAAGGGTGGCGACGACGACGACGAACTGACCGGCGATGACGGCCTTGATCTTCTGATCGGTGCCGGCGGCGATGATGTTCTTGGCGGCGGCGCTGGCGACGATGACCTGCGTGGCTGGTCCGGCCAGGATCTGATGGATGGTGGCGACGGCAATGACATCCTCAGCGGCGGCTTTGGCGATGACACTGGCCTTGGCGGCGCGGGCGACGATACCCTCTCTGGTGGCGTTGGTGTTGACTGGCTCTTTGGCCAGGACGGTGACGACCTCGTTCAAGGTGATGAAGGCGCCGACTATCTCACCGGCGGCAAGGGCGATGACACTCTGGAAGGCGGCGCTGACAGCGACTTCCTGGTGGGCAACTCCGGTAGTGACCTGCTTTCCGGTGGCGCGGGCAACGACGCCCTCTCCGGAAAAGGCGGCAACGATACCCTGCTTGGCGGCGAAGATTCCGACGCCCTGGCTGGTGGCGCGGGCGACGACAGCATGGACGGCGGTGACGGAATCGACGGCCTTGCAGGCGGCGACGGCGACGACACCCTGATTGGCGGCCTTGGCGATGACGAACTGATCGGCGAAGGCGGCTCCGACCTCATGCAGGGCGGTGAAGGTGACGATGTTCTGCTTGGCGCCGACTTCCTGAACCGCGACATCAACGTCGACGACCTGATCCAGCTCTTTGAAACCGGCGACATCAACACCATCGGTGACCTGATCCTTGACCTGTCCGAAGACAGCAGCGGTGCGGACACGATGGAAGGTGGCGAAGGCGAAGACCTTCTGCTGCTGGGTATGGGTGACGTAGCATCCGGTGGCGAAGGTGAAGACCTCTTCACCATCTACGACGATCACTTCGATGGCTCCGATGTGGGCACCATCACCGACTATGACGAGGACGCGGGCGAAGAAATCGTGGTTCTGTACCAGGGCCCTGCCCCCGTTGTCACGACCGCTCAGGATGGCGATCACACCAACGTGCTGCTGGATGGCAAAACCGTCCTGAGAGTCGAAAACGCCGACGCGACCAAGGTTCTGGCAAACGTCTCGGTGGCCAGCGCGGTCTGATCCACGTTCCATTGAAACCTAAAAACAACGCGCCCGCCTCTTCTGCGGGCGCGTTTTTCTTGGCACTGGTACTGCCCGCCCGAATCGCGCTAGCTCATGCACAGGGTCCGCAGTTCACCCAGGCGCCGCCGGTCGCAAGACTTCGCTAAACCTGCCAGTATCAAGACCGACAGCATGTTCTGACCGTGCCGTCGACAAGGGCGGCCATCGACCCCGATCCGGGATGCACGGAACACTCAGAGGATGGTTCCATGTCACAACAGCTGACACCCCTGTTCATTGCCGATGTCTCGGCCTTCTCCAAATCCCTGCGCAAGTCGCTTGACGATCAGCCCGCCACCCCCGGTCAGGCCGCGATGCTGGCCCTGATTGCCAAGGCCGCGGGCTATCGCAACCACCAGCACCTCAAGGCCGAAACACCATCGCAGCTAGATGAACTTGCCCTGAAAAGGGCGATGCGGGTCTTCGACGGAAAAGGCAAAATGGCGCGGTGGCCCAAGCAGACCAAGGTGCAAGGTTTGTGCCTCTGGCCCTTCTGGGCGCGCTTGCCGGCACATCGCGACCTGACCGAGAAAGAAGTCAACGCCATCCTGCAAGAGGGCATGGCCTTTGACGACCACGTGCTTTTGCGCCGCTCTCTCATCGATCACAAGCTGGCAGAACGCACGATCGACGGCCGGGTCTATCGCCGCATAGAACAAAGGCCAACGCCCGAGGCATTGGCCCTGTTTCAAAGGCTGAAAGCCCGTTCGGCGGGTTAACGCCCTTCGTAGCTTGCCGGTCGCTTGTCAAGGAAGGCCACGACGCCTTCCTTGAAATCGCGGGTCTTGCCGCATTTGCCCTGCAACCGGGCTTCCAGCGCGATCTGCTCTTCGAAATCGTTTTCCGGCGAGGCCTGAAGCGCTGCCTTGATATGGCGATAGGCCTGCGTCGGCCCCTTGGCCAGATGCGCCGCCCGCGCCTTCCAGGTGGCCTCGAACTCTGCGTCCGGGGCCACTTCCCAGATCATGCCCCAGCTTTCCGCCTGCCGCGCGGTGATCTTGTCGGCAAACAGGGAGGCCCCCATCGCCCGCGCATTGCCCACGAGCCGCGGCAATACATAGGTGCCACCGGCATCCGGGATCAGACCAATCCGCGAAAACGCCTGAAGGAAATAGGCACTCTCGGCCGCGATCACCACGTCCGCCGCCAGCGCAAGGTTCGCCCCTGCCCCGGCCGCCGCGCCGTTCACCGCCGCAATCACCGGCACCGGACAATCGCGGATGGCACGCAGCATCGGCGCATATTCATCGCGCAGCGTCCGTTCCAGATCCAGGCTCTCGGCGCTGGCACCGTCCCCAAGATCCTGCCCCGAGCAAAACGCCCGCCCGGCCCCGGTCAGAACAACCACCCGCGCAGCCTTGCCCGCTTCGATCACCGCATGTGCCACCTCGGCCCGCATCTGACTGGAAAAAGCATTCATAACGTCAGGACGGTTCAACGTCACGACAGCGATCCCATCCGACGCGTCATAGGTAAGGGTTTGATAGTCCATGGCGTTTGTCTCCATCCTCTGCTGCGACGCAGCTTAACCTATGCATGACGCGGGGAAAGGCAAACCCCACGTCACAAATATTCTTCCCCTGCCGCGGCATCCAGATGGCAAGGGTAAGTTTCACTCCAATCCAAACAAAAAACCCGGCGTCTCCGCCGGGTTTTCTCTTACGTCTTGCGCCCCTGCTCAATCCTTCAGGATTTCCTTGAGCCGCGCTTCCTCTTCCGCGCTGAGGCCGGCATCCGCCACCTTCGGCGCGGAAGACCGCCGCCGCAGGTAGACCAGCGCCACGCCCAGCGAGATCAGCAGCATCGCCGGCCCGGCCAGCCACAGAACAAGGTTCGATCCGCTGGTCTTGGGGTTCAGCAACACGTATTCGCCGTAACGATCCACGATAAAGCTGATCGCCTCATCGTCACTGTCCCCCGCCACAAGACGTTCGCGCACCAGCAACCGCAGGTCACGCGCCAGTTCGGCGTTCGAGTCGTCGATGCTCTCGTTGCGGCACACAAGACAGCGCAGGTCCTTCGACAATTCCCGCGCCCGCGATTCCAGCGCCGGATCATCAAGGATCTCATCCGGCTGCACCGCCCAGACGGGCGCCGCAACCAGCATCAGGATCATCAGAAGACGTTTCATTCTGCCGGTACTCCTGCATTCGGGGCCTTGCGCGCACCTGCGGCCACACGATAGCGGCGGTCAGACAGGCTCACCACGCCACCAAGCGACATCAGGAAACAGCCCATCCAGATCCAGTTGGTCAGCGGCTTGATATAGACGCGCATGGTATAGCCGCCATCGTTCTGCGCATCCCCGATCACCACATAGACGTCACGCAGGATACGGTAGTCGATGGCCGCTTCGGTGGTCGGCATCGCCTGCACCGGATAGACCCGCTTTTCCGGGTTCACCAGCGCCACGAACTCGCCATTCCGGCGCACCGTCACATCCCCCATGGTCGAGGTATAGTTCGGCCCCGCCACCTCGCGCACATCGTCCAGCGTGAACTCATAGGCACCAACCTCAAAGGACTGCCCCTTATAGGCCACGCGAATGTCCTCGATCTCCCAGGCCATCAGACCGGCAATGCCCAGCATGGTGATACCCAGACCGCCATGCGCGATGGTCTTGCCCCAATCGGCACGCGGCAAGCGGCTCAGGCGGCCAAGACGTTGGCCAAAGCCCCCGCGCCCGGTGCGCGAATAGACATCCACCAAGGCGCCAAACACAAGCCACGCCCCAAGGAACAGGCCAACCGGCCCCAGAAGCGACTTTTCCGTCTGCATCGACCAGGCAAGCCCGGCAATCGCCACGGCAAGGATAAACGCCGGAACCAGCGGTTTCGCCGCGCGCACCACGTTGGCCCGCTTCCACGGCAGCATCGCGCCCACGGGCAGGATGATCCCAAGCACCACCATGAAGGGCGTGAAGGCCATGTTGAAGAACGGCGCCCCAACCGAAAGTTTGCGGGCAAAGAACATCTCGGACACCAGCGGCCAGATCGTACCGATGAAGACCACGAAACAGGCCACCGCCAGCAGCACGTTGTTCAGCACCAGCACACTTTCGCGGCTGACCATGCCGAAAATGCCCTTGGCCTCCATCGCGCTTGCGCGGGCGGCAAACAGGGTCAGCGCCCCGCCCATGAACACCGCAAGAATGGCAAGAATGAACACACCCCGCTCGGGGTCATTGGCAAAGGCGTGCACCGAGGTGATCACGCCCGAGCGCACGATGAACGTCCCGATCAGCGAGAAGCCAAAGGCAAGGATCGCCAGCAGGATGGTCCAGCTTTTCAGCGCCTCGCGCTTTTCCACCACGATCGCCGAGTGCAGCAGCGCCGCCGCCAGCAACCACGGCATGAAGGAGGCGTTCTCAACCGGATCCCAGAACCAGAAACCGCCCCAGCCCAGTTCGTAATAGGCCCACCACGAGCCAAGCGCGATCCCGATGGTCAGGAACACCCATGCCGCCAGCGTCCAGGGGCGCACCCAACGGCCCCATGCCGCATCAACGCGCCCTTCCATCAGGGCGGCAACGGCAAAGCTGAAGGCCATCGAAAGGCCGACATAGCCGAGGTACAGGAATGGCGGGTGGAAGGCGAGACCGGGGTCTTGCAGCAGCGGGTTCAGGTCACGCCCGTCCCAGGGCGGCATCCCGATGCGCAGGAACGGGTTCGAGGTGAACAGGATGAAGGCGAAGAACGCCAGCGCCACCCAGCTCTGAACCGCCAGCGCCCGCGCCCGAAGCGTCGGCGGTAGGTTGCCCCCGCGCCAGGCCAGCGTCGCGCCAAAGATCGTCAGGATCAGCACCCACAAGAGCATTGATCCCTCGTGGTTCCCCCAGACGCCCGACACCTTGTAGAGCATCGGCTTGAGCGAGTGCGAGTTGTTCACCACAAGCTGCACCGAGAAGTCCGAGACCACGAAGGCATAGGTCAGCGCGAGAAACGAGAAAGCCGTGAGAAGGAATTGCATGCCTGCGGCCGGCTCGGCGACGGCCATCCAGCCGGGCCAGCGTTTATAGGCACCAATCAACGGAACCACCGCCTGCACCAGTGCGGTGAGGGCGGCGAGGATAAGGGCGAAGTGGCCAAGCTCTGTAATCATGCGCTGATGTATAGTTCGCGCGCACGCGGGGGCAAATGCTTTAAGTCAAATACCTCTTCACTTTTCTGCGCTAGCGACGCTGATTTTTCCGCCAGTCCGCCAGCACCGGGTTCCCGTCATCTGGCACAGACTCTTCGTCCAATATCCTAATTTGTTTGATATTTTCCACCACGCCCGGCACCCGTGCGATGGTCTCGGCAATCGACGCCTGGAACGCCTGCCCCTTGGCCTGATGTCGCGCCCCGAAATAGAAGCTGACGATCACCCCCAAAAGCCACCAAAGCGGCTCGGGCACGAGGGCGATTCCCGCCATCCGCGCGCTGAACCAGACCGGGTCAACCATCGCCGCCCCCAGAAGCCCAAGACAGCCAAGCGCCATCATCGGGCGCGGCAGGCGGTTCACCGCATCCATGATCCGGTCAAACCGCGACCGACCGGTCTGGCGAAACTCGGCGCTTTGTGCCGCCATCGCCGCCAGTTGCACATGCACGCCACGCTCGGCCCCCGCCTCGGCGTTTTCGCGAAACACCTCGACCGTCTCGCGCACCACGTTGCGATCCCCGCCGAACAACACTCCGAAAATCCGCGCGATCAACCCCATGCCGCCACCCTCTTCTGAAAGGCCGCGTCACTCATCCGGTACCGCTGTGCCATGAAATCCTCGGCGCGTTTGATCCACCCGCCCTTGCCGCCAGCCCGCGTCCGCGCGTATTTACGCGAGGCAGGTCGACGGTCTGCCAGTCGGAAATAGTAACTACGCCGCGCCACCGCATAGGCATCGGCGATGTGGTCCGGCGCCGCAGCTGCCGCCTCTGCCGCCGCCCGCAGCGTCACCGGCCCGATCACCCCATCCACAGACACGGGCCAGCCCATCTCGCCCAACAGCCGCTGCAATATCTTCACCGCATTGCTGCCCGCGTTAACATACATGTCGAACACCCCGGCCCAGAGCACCGGAGGAAGCTTGGCAATGCCCGGACCGTGAAAGTAATGCTCAAGGAAAATATCCTCGGCCTGCTCCACGCTCAAACGCTGCACATCGCGCGCATCAACATCGCCGTCCCCATCCAGATCCAGTCCAAGCCGACGCATGGTATGCACCGTCACCCCGTATTTCGTGACCCCGCCCGGATCATCGGGATCGTTCACATACCCGCCTTCCCGTTCCAGAATTTCACGCGCTATCGCCGTCACATCCAACATGGCCCACCTCCAGGCCAAAAGGCTGCCACACCGCCCCTAACGCCGCCTCACCCCACCGTACGCCACAACGAAAACACCCCGCAGCCTGGCGCCACGGGGTGCAGAATTTCAAAGCGATGCGAAAGGCTTAGCTCTCGGGCTCCTGGTAAACGCCCTGCTCTTTCAGCGCGTCCACAACCTCTTTCGGCATGTAGGTCTCGTCGTGTTTGGCAAGGATCTCCTTGGCCACGAACACCCCGTTGACATAGCTGCCGGTACCCACCATGCCCTGGTTCTCTTCGAACAGGTCAGGCAACACGCCCGTGTACTCAACCGGGATCGACGCACCGCCATCGGTCACGCTGAAACGCACTGTCTCGCCTTCGCCACGCACCAGCGTGCCATCTTCGACCAGACCACCAATCCGGAACACCTCGTTCGGCTGGGGCGGTTCTTCCGCCACCTGGCTGGGCGAGCGGAAAAAGTTGATCCCGTCGCGCATCGCATAGCCGATCAGCGCAGTCGATATCGCCAGGGCCAGGAAAGCCACCAGGATCACCTGGACACGACGTTTCTTCTTCAGGTTCTTCATTTTCAATCCCTTTCGGGTCCGTTTCCTTACGGGAAGACCGGTGCCAGCATCAGACCCGTCGTCTCCTCTTCGCCGAGCATCAGGTTCGCGTTTTGCAAGGCCTGCCCGCTCGAGCCTTTGGTCAGGTTGTCAAGCGCCGCGACCACGATCGCGCGCCCTTCGATCCGGTCCGCGACAACGCCAAGATGGCAGAAGTTCGAGGCCCGCACATGTTTCGTGCTCGGGGCTTCACCCAGCGGCAAGACTTCGACAAAGGGCTCGTCGGCATAGGCCGCGGCCAGGGTGTCGTGAACTGCCTGCGCATCCCCATGCACATAGGCCGTCGCCAGGATACCGCGGTTCGCCGGAACAAGATGCGGCGTGAACTGGATCCGCACATCCCGACCAGCCAGCAGGCTGAACTCCTGGTCGAATTCGCCAAGGTGACGATGCGTGCCGCCGATGGCATAGGCATGGTAGCCCTCGCTCAACTCGGCATGCAGCAGGTTCTCCTTCAACGACCGGCCCGCGCCCGATACACCACACTTGAGGTCGAGGATGATATGATCAAAGTCAATTACCCCGGCCGAAATCAGCGGCCGCAGGATGTACTGCCCGGTCGCCGCGTTACAGCCCGTGCCCGCCACCAGACGCGCATCCTTGATCTCGTCGCGGTAGAATTCAGTCAGGCCATAGACCGCCTCTTTCTGCAATTCGATGGCATCATGCTCACCGCCATACCACTTGGCGTATTCCTCCGGATCACGGATACGGAAGTCCGCCGACAGGTCGACAACCTTGACGTTGCCGGGCAGCGCCTTGATGACCTTCTGGCTGGTGGCATGCGGCAAAGCACAGAAACACAGGTCCACCGCGTCAAAGTCGATTTCGTCGATCTTGCAAAGGGTTGGCAGATCAAGGTGACGCAGATGCGGGAACACGGCCGCCATCTCCATGCCGGCCTTACGGTCGGCCGACAGGGCAACGATATCCATGTTCGGATGGGTGGCAATCAGCCGGACCAGCTCGGCACCGGTGTATCCGCTGGCTCCCAGAATAGCGATCTTGTGGGTCATTTCGGACCTCTTCCTTTCTCAGGCACGCTCATGTGCGCGCAGCCCCTCTTCGGGGCGAAATGTAGTTCTTGGACTTGGGAAATGCGAGAGGCGCGTTTTGTCACGCCTTCTGGAAGGTGATTTTTCGTCGGAGAAACTGAGTTGCCCGGTTCGACACCTTGGCCGGATCACCGGTTGTCAGGAACATCGAGTCCGTCCCCTCCCCAATCATCTTGGGATGGCGCTGCAGGTAATCGGCGAGCGACTCTGCCACCAGATTGGCCTGGCTATAGACCTTCACATCCTGCCCCAAGGCGTCCTGGAACGTGTCGTGCATCAGCGGATAATGGGTACACCCAAGGATCGCCGCCTGCGGATCGGGCATCTTGCGCTGCAAGGCGTCCACATGGCTGCGCACCAGCGCCTCGGCAAGGATCATGTCACCATCCTCGATGGCATCCACCACCCCGCCACAGGCCTGCGCCTCGACATCCACACCAATCGCGCGGAACGCCAGCTCGCGCTGGAAGGCACGGCTCGCCACGGTGGCCGGCGTCGCAAAAAGCGCCACATGCTTGACCTCGACCTCGCGCGGCGGCGAGTTGTCGCCCCAGCTGCGTTCGGTCAGCGCCTCGATCAGCGGCACAAACACCCCAAGCACCCGCTTGTCGCTGGGAATCCAGCTCTCCTGCATCCGCCGCAACGCCGCCGCACTGGCGGTGTTACAGGCAAGGATCACGAGATCACAGCCCGCCTCCCACATCCGCTCAACCGCGGCGGTGGTCAGGTTATAGACATCATCGGCATCCCGCACGCCATAAGGCGCGTGCGAATTGTCACCGAAATAGACGAAGGGCACATCCGGCAACCGCTTGGTCACCGCGTCCAGAACCGTCAGCCCGCCAAGGCCACTGTCGAAAATCCCTACTGCCATTGTCTTGTCGCCTCGATGCTGTACCAGCCCTTGCCGCCCGGCGGACTCACCCGCAAAATCAGGGCCGGTTCCTTGGCCCGAAGATAGATTTGCCGCTTCTGGAAGTCCATAAGGCCTTTCACCCCCGACAGCAAATCCCCCGTTTCCGACGAACTGGGCGATTTTACCTGCGGAACTCGAAGCACTCAGCTGTCAGGCGCGGTACTTGTCCTCGAACTCGAACCCATAGCCATTGGCCGGGATCGGCGTCGGTGACAGCGCATAGGTCTGCATCCGCAGGAAATCCATCAACGCCTTGGTGTCCTTGGCCTTTCCACGGATCAGATCCTGCGCGATCGGATTGCCGATCACCACCCGCACCGGCGTATCGACGCGTTTCTTGAACTCGCGGATCAAAAAGCCCATGCGCAGCGTGTAATGCAGGTGGCTGGCCACCTGGAACAGGCGGCTGGTGGTGCCGTCAAAGAAGATCGGCACAACCGTGGCGTCCGATTTCGCCACCATCCGCGCCGTAAACCCGCGCCAGCCCGGATCAAGCGGCTTGCCAAAGGGTTTCTCTGCCGTCGACACCGTCCCACCCGGAAAAATCCCGATCGCGCCCCCCGCCTTGAGATAGTCGAGCGAGACCTTGCGCGTGTTGAGATTGAGCTTCACCGCTTCCTTGGTCTCGTCAAACGAGATCGGCAGGATGATGCGGTTCAGGTCTTCGGCCTTGCGGAACACCTGGTGCGCCAGAATGCGGAAATCACCCCGCGTCTCGCTCAGGATATGGCCGAGCATCAACCCGTCGAGAATGCCATAGGGATGGTTGGCAATCACGATCAGCGGGCCGTCTTTGGGAATATTGTCGAGAGAGCCGCCCACCACGTCCAGCTCAAGACCATAGCGTTCCTTCATCACCGCCCAGAAATCGCGCCCCGCGGCCACCTCTTCCTCATAGCCCTTCGCGCGTTTGATCAGCCCGATACGGCCCGTGGCGTTTTCCATCACGCGGATCATCGCCCGCCCGCTCTTGGTGCTGGCGGAATGGGCATAGCTGATTTCGCGGGCGACGTGTTTTTGCTCTTTTTGGCGGCTCATGGCGGCATTCTCCGGTTTGCCGGTGTCTTAAGAAGGTTCAGGGCCTCTGACCAGTCAGTATGACACGAATGCGACAAACATATTACCCGGCAGCAACAGTTTGCTGCCGGGTGCGCCTTATTCCGCCGCCTTGGGCAAGTCTTCGCCTGTCTTGAGAGCAATCAACAGCTCTTCACGACGTTTTGCCGCCTTGGCCTCATTCGCGGCCTTCACCGGACCAAAGCCCCGGATCTGGCGCGGAAGTTCCGCCAGAGCCACAGCCGCATCCGGTGCATTTGCGCCGTGATCGCGGATCACCGCCTTGATGTCGCCCTCGTACTGCTTGATCAGCGCGCGTTCCATCCGGCGTTCCTCGGTGCGTCCGAACACATCCAGCGGCGTGCCGCGAAGACGTTTCATCTTGGCCAGCATCCGGAACCAGCGCTCCATGCCCGCGCCATATTCAGTCTTCAGCGGACGGCCATTCGGCCCCATCTTCGACATGAGCGGCGGCGCAAGGTGGTATTTCACCTTGAAATCGCCCTCGAACACCTCTTCGGCCTTGGCACGGCTTTCCAGATGCAAACGCGCCACCTCGTATTCGTCCTTGTAGGCCAGCAGCTTGTGATAGCCCAAGGCCACCGCCTCTTTCAGACGTGCATCCTCGATGCTGTCCACCAGCTTGCGGTACTTCTTGGCCAGCCCCTTGCCCTGGTATTTGACAAGATGATCGGCGCGGAAGGCGATCTTTTCTTCAAGGCTCTTCGGCATCGCCACCACATTCGGCACCACCATCTTGGCGGCCTCCTGCGGATGTTCCACCGCCCAACGACCAACCTCAAAGGCCCGCAGGTTGCGTTCCACCGCCGCCCCGTTCAGCTCGATCGCCGCACGGATCGCCTCAAGGCTCAGGGGCAAAAGGCCCTTCTGCCAGGCCGCGCCAAAGATCATCATGTTCGAGAAAATGGAATCTCCCATCACAACCCGCGCCAGTTCGGAGGCATCGAACATGGTCAGCCCGTCGCGAATACGCGCTTCAAGAGAGACCTCCAAGCGACTGGTAGGCAACTTGAATTCCGTATCGCGCGTGAACTCGCCTGTGATGATCTCGTGGCTGTTCACTACCGCACCGGTGCGCCCGGTCGAAGTCAGGCCAAGCGTCTTGGCACCTGCGCTCACCACAAGGTCGCCTCCGATCAGCGCATCACATTCCCCGGTCGCAACACGGATCGCGCTGATGTCTTCGGGCGTTTCGGCCAGGCGGCAATGGATATGCACCGCGCCACCCTTCTGGGCCAGACCGGCCATCTCCATCATGCCCGCGGCCTTGCCATCAATCTGCGCCGCCTGCGCCAGCACCGCGCCGATGGTCACCACGCCGGTGCCGCCAACACCAGTGATCACCACATTATGCGTGCCGTCGATCTTGCCGATGCTCGGCTCCGGCAGGTCCGCAATCTCGAGACTTGCGGTGGCTTCCTTGCGGATCTTCGCCCCCTCCACCGTGATGAAGGACGGGCAGAATCCGTTCAGACAGCTGAAGTCTTTGTTGCAGGACGACTGGTTGATGCTGCGCTTGCGGCCCAGTTCGGTTTCAACCGGTTCGATCGAGATACAGTTCGACTGAACACCACAATCGCCACAGCCTTCGCAGACATCCGTATTGATGAACACGCGGCGATCTGGGTCGGGAAAAGCCCCGCGCTTGCGGCGGCGACGCTTTTCATTGGCACAGGTCTGCACGTAAACAATGACCGACACACCCTTGATTTCACGATATTTCTTCTGAACACTCATCAGTTCGGAACGCTCGTGAAACTCCATGCCCGCCGGGAAGGCCGACTGGTCGATGTCTTCTTTCTCGTCATAGACCACGGCGACATGCTGCACACCCATCGCACGCACTTCATCGGCAATGCGCTGGGGCGACAGATCGCCATCATTCTGCTGACCGCCGGTCATCGCAACCGCGTCGTTGAACAAGATCTTGTAGGTGATGTTGGTGCCAGCGGCGAGGGCCGCGCGGATCGCCTGAACGCCCGAGTGGTTGTAGGTGCCATCGCCAAGGTTCTGGAACACGTGATCGCGGTTCGAGAACGGCGCCTCGCCAATCCAGTTGGCCCCTTCACCGCCCATATGGGTGAAACCGGTGGTCTCGCGATCCATCCACTGCACCATGTAGTGACAGCCGATCCCGGCATAGGCGCGGCTGCCCTCCGGCAGTTTGGTCGACGAATTGTGCGGACAGCCCGAACAGAAATGCGGAATACGCGTCGCGATTTCCTCGGCATTGTCGGCGCGCTTGGCCTCGGTGATCGTGGCAAGGCCCGCCTTCACCGCGTCTGTTCCACGCCCTTCCTCGATCAGGATTTCGCCCAGTTTCTCAGCGATCATGATCGGATCAAGCGCCGCGCGCGTCGGGAAAAGCTCTTCGCGACCCATCAGGCCGGCGCCGCCCTTGTACCAGCCATAGATGCGGCGGCCTCGGCGATCATCAAAGATCGCCTCTTTCATCTGGACCTCGATCAGCTTACGCTTTTCTTCAACAATCACAATCAAATCAAGGCCTTCCGCCCAATCGTTGAAGCCCTTCATATCCAGCGGGAAGGTCTGACCGATCTTGTAGGTGGTGATGCCAAGGCGTTCGGCCTCGTCTTCATCAATCCCCAGAAGCGACAGCGCATGTACCAGATCGAGCCAGTTCTTGCCCGCCGCAACAAAGCCGATCTTGGCCCCAGGCTTGCCCCAGACGCGCTTGTCCATCTTGTTGGCATGGCTAAACGCCTCAGCCGCGAACCGCTTGTAATCGATCATCCGCGTTTCTTGCGCATGTGGCGTATCGGCCAGACGGATGTTCAATCCTCCGTCCGGCATGTCGAATTCCGGCGTCACAAACGACAGGCGGTGCGGATCGCCATTCACCACCGAGGTCGCCTCGATGGTATCTTTCATGGTCTTGAGGCCAACCCAGACCCCGGCAAACCGCGACAGCGCGATCCCGTAAAGACCGTAATCCAGAATTTCCTGAACACCCGCCGGAGAAACGACCGGCATATAGGCATCCACCAGCGCCCATTCCGACTGGTGCAGCACGGTCGAGCTTTCGCCGGTGTGGTCATCGCCCATCGCCATCAGCACACCACCATTGGCGGCGGTGCCTGCCATATTGGCGTGGCGCATCACGTCACCGGTGCGATCAACGCCCGGCCCCTTGCCGTACCAAAGCCCGAAAACACCGTCGAATTTGCCCTCGCCGCGCAACTCTGCCTGCTGCGAGCCCCAGAGCGCCGTGGCCGCGAGGTCTTCGTTCAACCCCGACTGGAACAGGACGTCTGCCGCCTTGAGTTCCTTCTCGGCCCGCATCATCTGGCTGTCGACCGCGCCAAGCGGCGATCCGCGATAACCCGTGACATACCCCGCGGTATTCAACCCCGCCGCGCCATCGCGCGCCTTTTGCATCAGCATCAGACGCACAAGCGCTTGGGTGCCATTCAACAGAACCTGGGACTTCTCCAGGTCAAACCGGTCATTCAGTGATACGTGCTGGATACTCATCACGCGCCTCCCCTCGCCAGACTTTCTCTTACTTCCAATATAGGTCAATATTAGGTCATCAATTCTTACCTAACAAGGAATTTTTACATCACTCCAACACCATTTTCCGGAAGTCCGGTTCCGTTTTTCGATGGTTTCGCCTAGATAGGATTCAGGGAAGCGAAAGTTGCGGATATGGATTGGGACAAACTCAGAATCTTTCATGCGGTTGCCGATGCGGGCAGCCTGACTCATGCGGGTGACACGCTGCATTTGTCGCAATCTGCCGTCTCACGGCAGGTTCGCGCGCTTGAAGAAAGCCTGAACACCACCCTGTTTCACCGCCATGCCCGCGGACTGATTCTCACCGAACAGGGCGAACTCCTGTTCGACGCCACCAGCGCGATGATCAAACGCCTGGATGCCGCCGCCGCCCGCATTCGCGACTCCGAGGAAGAAGTCTTTGGCGAATTGCGCGTGACCACCACCATCGGCTTCGGCACGCTCTGGCTCGCCCCGCGCCTGCCGCACCTCTATGAAAAGTATCCCGACCTCAACATCGACCTGATGCTCGAGGAAAAGGTGCTCGATTTGCCCATGCGCGAGGCCGACGTGGCGATCCGCATGAAAGAACCTTCGCAGGCCGATCTCATCCGCAAGCGCCTGATGAGCGTGCACATGCGCCTTTATGCGACCCCCGAATACCTTGCGGGCCGGCCTGCCCCTGAACAGCTCTCGGATCTGACCAATCACCGCCTGATCTGCCAGAACCAGAATTCCGCGCAGGTCAGCTCCGGCTCCAACTTCGTACGCAACCTGCTCAGCCACGACATTCCGTCGGTTCTTTATGTGAACAACTACTTCGGCGTGCTGCAGGCGGTTCTGCACGACCTCGGCATTGGTGTTCTACCCGACTATGTGACCCACGATTTCCCGAATCTTGTGCGCGTCATGCCCGAGGTTGAATCTGGCGATATCCCTGTGTTTCTTGCCTATCCCGAGGAATTGCGCCAATCCAAGCGCATCGCGGCCTTCCGCGACTTCGTCCAGGAAGAGATCATTGCACATCGCAAGCAATTGAGAGATCAGGGAAAACTCTAAGTCATGCACTGGCTGCATAGCGGCCATGCTGCAGGTGCGACATTGTTTTTCTTGAATGATTCCAAACCGCCGCCTATTTCATCTCTCGAAGACGGTGATTGCACATTTGCGCATCATCTTCATACCTCCCTGTTGGACTTCGGCCGAGCTTATTGCTCGGCCTTTTTTTTGCCCGCAGGGTGAAAGGCTGATGTGCCGCACGCCCATCCCCCTGCATAACATGCCGCAGCCCACACACGCCCCCTTTCCCCGCTTGACCTTTTCCCTTAAGAGACGCCCAAAGTTTTCTTGGGGAATCTACGCGACATGCAGGAACCGGCCATCACCACCGATCTCATCGAAGCTCACGGCCTGAAGCCCGATGAATACGAACTGATCCTCGAGATCATCGGCCGCGAGCCCACCTTTACCGAGCTCGGCATCTTCTCGGCCATGTGGAACGAGCACTGCTCGTACAAGTCTTCCAAGAAATGGCTGCGCACCCTGCCCACCGACGGCCCGCAAGTCATCTGCGGCCCCGGCGAGAACGCGGGCATTGTCGACATCGGCGATGGCGACGCCGTGGTGTTCAAGATGGAAAGCCACAACCACCCCTCCTACATCGAACCCTACCAGGGCGCGGCCACCGGTGTTGGCGGCATCCTGCGCGATGTCTTTACCATGGGCGCCCGCCCGATCGCGGCGATGAACTCGCTGTCGTTTGGTGAAACCGCACACCCCAAAACCCGCCAGCTGGTGAACGGTGTGGTTGAGGGTGTCGGCGGTTACGGCAACTGCTTTGGCGTTCCCACCGTCGGCGGTGAAGTCCGTTTCCACCCTGCCTACAACGGCAACTGCCTGGTCAACGCCTTCGCGGCAGGCATCGCCAAGACCGACGGCATCTTCTACTCGGCGGCCTCCGGCGTCGGCATGCCCGTGGTGTACCTCGGCGCGAAAACCGGCCGTGACGGTGTGGGCGGCGCAACCATGGCCTCGGCGGAATTCGACGACACCATCGAAGAAAAACGCCCCACCGTTCAGGTGGGTGACCCCTTCACCGAAAAACGCCTGATGGAAGCCACGCTGGAACTGATGCAGACCGGCGCCGTGATCTCGATCCAGGACATGGGCGCCGCAGGCCTGACCTGCTCGGCCGTGGAAATGGGCGACAAGGGCAAACTCGGCGTCAAGCTGAACCTCGAAGACGTGCCGCAGCGCGAAGACAACATGACGGCCTATGAAATGATGCTGTCGGAAAGCCAGGAGCGCATGCTCATGGTTCTCAAGCCCGAGCTTGAGGCCGAAGCCCGCGCCGTCTTTGAAAAATGGGACCTCGACTTTGCCATCGTCGGTGAAACCATCGCCGAAGACCGCTTCCTGATCATGCACAACGGCGAGGTCAAAGCCGACCTGCCGCTGTCGCCGCTGTCCGGTCGCGCCCCCGAATACGATCGTCCGTGGGTCGAAACCCCGGCCGCAGAAGAGCTGGGCGACGTGCCCTCCATCGACGCCATCGACGGCCTCAAGGCCCTGATCAGCTCGCCGAACTATGCCGGCAAACAGTGGGTCTACGAACAGTATGACACCATGGTCATGGCCGACAGCGCCCGCCTGCCGGGTCAGGGCGCGGGCATCATCCGCGTCCACGGCACCGACAAGAAGCTGGCCTTCACCTCCGACGTGACCCCGCGCTACGTCAAGGCGAACCCGGTTGAAGGCGGCAAACAGGCCGTGGCCGAAGCCTTCCGCAACCTCTCGGCCGTTGGTGCAAAGCCGCTGGCTACCACCGACAACCTGAACTTCGGCAACCCCGAAAAGCCCGAGATCATGGGCCAGTTCGTCGGCGCCATCAAAGGCATCGGCGAAGCCGTGGGCGCGCTCGATATGCCCATCGTGTCGGGCAACGTATCGCTCTATAACGAGACCGACGGCTCGGCCATCCTGCCGACCCCGACCATCGGCGCGGTTGGCCTGATCGCCGCCGACGAAGAGCCGATCAACGGCGAAGCCCGCGAAGGCCACGTTGCGCTCCTCATTGGCGAAACCACCGGCCACCTTGGCCAGTCGGCGCTTCTTGCCGAGGTCTTCAACCGCGAGGAAGGCGACGCCCCCGCCGTGGATCTTGAAACCGAGCGCAAGCACGGCGAATTCATCCGCGCCAACCGTGACATGATCAAGGCCTGCACCGACCTTGGCGACGGTGGCCTTGCCCTCGCCGCCTTCGAAATGGCCGAAGCGGCCGGCGTCGGCGTCCAGATCGACAGCGACGACACCGCCACCCTGTTCGGCGAAGATCAGGCCCGTTACCTCGTGGCCTGCAACTTCGATCAGGCCGAGGCACTGATGATCGCCGCCGGTCAGGCCGGTGTACCGGTGTCCAGCGTCGGCAAGTTCTCGGGCGACAGCGTTTCCTTCGGCGGCGCGTCCGCGCCTCTGGCCGAACTGGCCGCCACCTTCCGCGGTGCCTTTGCAGAGGCCATCGCCTAAGGCAAACCCCGCCAGATCACTTCCAAAGGGCGCATCCAATCTGGTGCGCCCTTTTTCTTTGTGGCAGCGCTACACCCCGTTATTTTCTGTCTGGAAAAGAGAATTCCAAGGCCAGACCACTTTGTCTTTGTTTTGTCACGCAGCCCCCCTAGGCTCACACGACACCAACAACCACGAACGGAGCCACGCGATGAACACCCCCGTCTATATGTTCGACGCATCCGAAAAACCCTCCCTGCCCCTGCACACCGTCCCGATTGTCCAAGCCACCGATGAGGCCCTCAAAGGCTATGGCTACCTCGTGGACGACCCCGAAGGCTTCGAAATCGAGATCACCCGCTGGCCGGCACAGGGCTGGCGACCGGTCGACGAAGGCACCGGCGACGAAGGTGGCTGGGTCGAAGGCACCTTCCGCTGCGACTGGAAAGGCGATGTCCTCTACGGCGAAAACGAAGCGGTGAACGGTGAATACGTTCTGGGCTGGTCCGCCGACCCGCAACAGGCGCGCACCGACACCCAGACCGCGCCGCGCGACAGCATCCTTTTGTGGCACATGAACTACCACCCCGACGGCGGCCAGTTGTTCTTCCCGCTCGAACGCAAACCCTTTGTCGTCCCGCTGGCCCTGCCCGGTGATGACCTGACACCGGACAAGGTGGTGGCCTTCTGGTGTGACGGCTCCAAAGGGCTCTACATCCACGCCAATATCTGGCACGAGGGCATCTTTCCGGTTCACGACCAACAGCGGTTCCTCGATCGTCAGGGCGCCGTCCACGCCCGCGTCAGCGCCGACATCGGTCAGGAATTCGGCGTCTATCTCTCCGTCCCCCTTCCAGAAAGCCTCTGATGCACACCACCCTGCGCCCCGCGACACCGCAAGATTTCCCGCTGATCCACCAGATCGCGGGCGATCCCGCCAATCAGGCCTTCATCGCCGACGAAACCGACGCCGAGCTGCAAGCCCACATCGACAGCCCCGACAGCGCCCTCCTGATCTGGGAGGCCGACGGCGCGGCTGCGGGCTTTGCCCTGTTCTGCCAACTCACCAACCCGTCCGAAAAGACCGAACTGCGCCGCCTCGCGCTTTTGCACACCGATCGCGGACTGGGACAGGCCTTCCTCTCCGATCTCAAAGCCTTCGGTTTCTCGACCCTTGGCAAGAACCGCGTCTGGCTTGATGTCGCCCCGGAAAACACCCGCGCCATCCGCACCTATGAACGCGCAGGCTTTCAGCACGAAGGCCGAATTCGCGCCACTTGGAAACGCCCCGACGGCGTCATCACCGACCTGCATCTCTATGGCATGCTGCGCGACGAATGGCAGGGCTGATCACGCTTGCACGTTCCCCCGCACAGCCCTACATCTAGGGACAAGACCATTAGGAGAATTTCATGGCCATGCTTGCCTCTGATATCGAAGCAATGATCCGCGAGGGCTTCCCGAACGCCCAGATCACCGTGATGGGTGACGACGGAGCGCATTTTTCAGCCGAAGTCATCGACGAGAGCTTTCGCGGCATGAGCCGCGTTGCCCAGCAACGCGCCGTCAACGCCACCGTGAAATCCGCCATCGACAGTGGCGCCCTGCACGCGCTGGCCCTGACCACCAAGGCCCCGGACTGATGGATGGCCTGCTTCTCGGTGCGGGCCTCGTGATCCTCTTGGTGGTTGTCGCCGCCGGGGTAACGGCCTATCTGGGAAGCAAAGCCGCCGATCAGCGCGACAAACCCTGATCGGTTGACCAAAGTCAAAGCGGGTCCCGCGCAAACCCGCTGAAAACGCGATGGGCCACGCGCCCAAGGACATACGAAGGAAACGCAACATGAGCGACGCCAAGACCCGCATCGACGAAACCGTCAAAAGCAACGACGTAGTGCTGTACATGAAAGGCACCAAGGAAATGCCGCAATGTGGCTTCTCCAGCCGCGTGGCCGGCGTGCTGAACTTCATGGGTGTGGAATACACCGACGTGAACGTTCTCGCCGACGAGGAAATCCGCCAGGGCATCAAGGACTATTCCGACTGGCCGACCATTCCGCAGCTTTACGTCAAAGGCGAATTCGTGGGCGGTTGCGACATCATCACCGAGATGACCCTCTCGGGCGAACTCGACGGCATGTTCGACGAAAACGGCGTAGCCTACAACAAGGAAGCCGCCGATCAGATCCGCGCGGCCAACGCCTGATCCCGAGGATCAAACCCAATAAAAAAGCCGGACCATCAGGTCCGGCTTTTTCTTTTCAGAATAGTCGCTTGGCTTTAGCCCGCGACTTTCTCTTCAACGGTTTCCGCCAGCGCCTCGGCCCGCGCAGCCAGTTCGGCCAGCGTATCATTCACCTCGCGCGGAATGACCGCCACCTCAACCTTTTCCGGTCCGGCAGTCTTGAGCGCCTCAAGCTCGGCGGTCTGTGCATCCATCTTCGATTGCAGATCCCGCAGCCGATCCTCAAGACCCGCGGTCTTGTCCGCCAGCATCAGCCCCGCCATCAACAGCATCCGCGCTTCAGGAATACGGCCGATCTGGGTGGTCAGCACCTGTGCCTCGTCATCCAGCATCTTCGCCGCCGATTGCAGAAAGTGCTGCTCGCCTTCCTGACAGGCCACTTCGAACGTCCGGCCACCGATATGAATTTCGACTTCAGGCATCACGCGTCTCCTTCGGCCTTGGCCACGTCGGCCGGTTGTTCAAGCATCGGGCGCAGGGTCCCGGCGATCACGTCCATCTCGATCAGTTCAGCAGAGCGCATCGCCTTGAGGTCTGCCAGTTCCGCCTTCAGCGACTCGTTGATCAGGCTGATCAACGCCTCGGGCGCTGCCTTCTGCGCCGCATCACGCAACTCCTGGTTGCTGGCGCGCAGCATCCGGCTGGTCTGACGCAGACGGCGCAGGCGTCCGGCCAGCTGCTCCAGCAACTTGCCATCCGCTTCCAGATCCACCGTCGGCGCTGCCGCCTTGGCCTCTTCCGCTGCCTTCTCGGCCGCGGCTTCGGCCTCCTCGGTCTTGGCATTTGCCGCCTCCAGCGCCTCGCGCGCCTCCGAAGCGGCCCCTTCGGCCACCTGTGCCGCAATCTCCGCCGCCGAGGTATCCGCCTTTGCCTTTTCCAGCTCGGCTTCCAACTCGTCCTGCCGGGACGTCAACGCCAACAGCCGTTCTTCCAGCTGGGCATTCGCGGTTTTCTCGTCTTCGAGAGATTTCTGAAGCGCCTCGACTTCCGCGCTGCGGTCATCGACCTCAGGCATCGGATCGGGCGTTGCCGAAAGGGCCTCAAGCCCGCGACCGATCCGGTCCATCGCGGCGCTGATCCTGCTTTCCAGATCGCTGATCTCACTCATGAGCCTCATCCTTTCCTTGCGGACCGTTCTGTGCGGTCTCGCCGTTCTTGGGTGTTTCGCTCAATGTCACGAACCACCACCAAACGCCACACGAATCGCCATATGACTGTGTTTTGCCAATTCTATCCAAAGGAATCGCAAATTGCGCCCCCTTCGGCGGGAAACAGAGTGTGAGCAAGCTTGATCTTGGCCCCAAGGCTGGTATTGAGCAATCAAACTGAGCGACTTTTCAAAGGAACGACCGCCGTGGATATCGCCGCACTTCGCGAAAAGAACCCTGAACACTGGATGAAAGCCGCCGCCATCCGCGCCCTGACACTGGACGCCGTGGCCGCCGCCAACTCTGGTCACTCCGGTATGCCGATGGGCATGGCCGACGTTGCAACCGTGCTGTTTGAAAAGCACCTCAAGTTCGATGCCTCGGCCCCGAACTGGCCCGACCGCGACCGCTTCATCCTGTCGGCCGGTCACGGCTCGATGCTGATCTACTCGCTGCTGCACCTTGTCGGCGACGCGCAGGTCACCCTCGACCAGATCAAGAACTTCCGCCAGATGGGTGCCCTCACCGCGGGCCACCCGGAAAACTTCCTGCTGGACGGTGTTGAAACCACCACCGGTCCGTTGGGTCAGGGCATCGCCAATGCCGTTGGCTTCGCCATGGCCGAAGAAATGCAGCGTGCCCGGTTCGGCAAGAAAGTCGTTGATCACTTCACCTACGTGATCGCCGGTGACGGCTGTCTCATGGAAGGCATCAGCCAGGAAGCCATTACCCTTGCCGGCCGCCAGGCCTTGCGCAAGCTGGTTGTCTTCTGGGACAATAACAATATCACCATCGACGGCACCGTCGAACTCAGCGACCGCACCAACCAGTTGCAGCGTTTCCGTGCGTCGGGCTGGCACGTTCAGGATATCGACGGCCACGACCCCGAGGCCATCGACGCCGCCATCGAAGCAGCCAAGAAATCGAAGAAACCTTCGATGATCGCCTGCAAGACCCACATCGCGCTGGGTCACGCTGCACAGGACACCTCCAAGGGCCACGGCGCACTGACCGACGCAGACCAGATGAAAGCCGCCAAGGAAGCCTACGGCTGGACCTACGGCGCGTTCGAAATCCCCTCTGACATCAAGGCACAATGGGAAGCCATCGGCGCCCGCGGCGGTGAAGAACGCGCCGCATGGGAAGCCCGCTTCGCGGAAATCTCGGAACAGAAACAAAAACGTTTCAACCGCGCACTGGCCCTTGAGGCCCCGAAAAAGCTCTCGTCGGTCATCAAGGCCCTCAAGAAAACCGTGGCCGAGGAGCAACCCAAGGTCGCGACCCGCAAATCCTCGGAAATGGTTCTGGCCGCGGTCAACCCGATCATGCCCGAAACCGTGGGCGGGTCTGCGGACCTGACCGGTTCGAACAACACCAAGACCGAAGGTCTCGGCGTATTCGACACCGACAACCGCAAGGGCCGTTACGTCTACTGGGGCATTCGTGAACACGGCATGGCCGCCGCGATGAACGGCATGGCGCTGCACGGTGGTGTCCGCCCCTACGGTGGCACCTTCTTCTGCTTCACCGACTATGCCCGCCCCTCGATGCGCCTCGCGGCCCTGATGAAGATCCCGACGGTCTTTGTCATGACCCACGACTCGATCGGCGTTGGCGAAGACGGCCCGACCCACCAACCGGTGGAACACCTGGCCATCTGCCGTGCGACCCCCAACACCTATGTCTTCCGTCCGGCCGACACCGCCGAAACCGCGGAAGCCTGGGAAATCGCCCTGACCTCGAAAGAGACCCCCTCGGTTCTTGCCCTGACCCGTCAGAACCTGCCGACCGTGCGCACCGAGGCCAAGAACGTCAACCTCACCGCCAAGGGCGCCTATGTCCTCGCCGAAGCCGAAGGCAAACGTCAGGCCATCCTGATCGCCACCGGCTCCGAAGTGTCGATCGCGATGGAAGCCAAGGCCCTGCTCGAAGCAGAAGGCATCGGCACCCGCGTGGTCTCCATGCCCTGCATGGAACTCTTCGCCGAGCAGCCCGAAGGCTATCGCCGCAAGGTTCTGCCTGCCGGTGCCGCCGTACGCGTCGGCATCGAGGCCGCCGTGCGCCAGGGCTGGGATCAATGGCTGCTGGGTGAACGCGCCAAGCCGGGTAAATCCGACTTTGTCGGCATGGACCGGTTCGGTGCTTCGGCCCCGGCTGGCGAACTCTTCGAAAAGTTCGGCATCACCGCCGCCAACGTGGCCGAAAAGGTCAAGGCGCTGCTGGCCTGATCGCCCGGATCAACACGCTTTCAAAAGGCGCCCTCCGGGGCGCCTTTTTTCATCGGCCACCGCACCGGCCCCCGATTGTTACAATCGCCTCACACCACCTCACGCCGCCATCACACAACGGTCAGCCGGGCTTACAGCGCCGCCGCATCATCGTATCTTTCTTTCAAACGAGAGGAGAAACACCATGCTGACACGCCGCGCCGCCCTTGGCCTTTTTGCCGCCGCCCCCGCTGCACTGACCCTTGCCCCGCACGCCGCCCTGGCCCGCGAGCCCGAGGTCTTCCAGAACCCCAACGCCATCAACGGATATGATCCGGTTGCCTATTTCACCGACGGCAAACCCGTGAAAGGCAACTCGGCGCACAAGGTCAGTTGGAACGGCGCCGACTGGCATTTCGCCAGTGCGGAGAACGCCAAGACCTTCAAAGCAGCGCCTGAAACCTATGCCCCGGTCTTTGGCGGCTACTGCGCCTATGCCGCCTCCAAGGGCTATCTCGCCCCGACCAAACCCGAAGCCTGGACGGTCTACGAAGGCAAGCTCTACCTCAACGCCAACCTGCGTGCCCGTGAACTCTGGCTTCAGGACATCCCCGGCAACATCGCCAAGGGACACGCCAACTGGCCCGCCGTCCTCGGCTGATCCCTCGTGGTCACAAGGCCTTTGCAAAGGCCTTGCCAAGCCGTTTCGAAACGGCTTGCCCCCGACCACCGACGCACCGTCCTCGGCTGATCCCTACCCGTAGCCGTCGCGGTCCCTGTCGTACCCGATCATACCGGAAAACTCCGGCAGCCAGGGTGCGCGGCGCGTCGTCCAGCATTCATAGCTCGGCACAAGATGATCGGCATCCTCCAGGATGCCGAGATGCACTTCGATCTCATCCCCGCTTTGTGCAAAAACCGAAGACCCGCAGAGCGGACAGAAATGCCGTCCCTTGTAATCACGTGTCTCCCCCCGCACCTGCACAGCGTCTTCCGGAAATATCGCCGCCGCGTAAAACAGCGCACCGTGATGTCGTTGGCAATCTCGGCAATGGCAGATCCCGACCCGCGATGGATCGCCTTGCGCCACCACCGAAACCGCGCCGCACTGGCACCTGCCGGAAACCTGTTCCATTGCCTTGCTCTCTCCCTGTTCGGACGGACAGGTAAGGCTCAGTGCGCCTTGTCCGCCTTGCCGAACACCGCGCCCCACACGGGCACGATTACCTTGGTGGCCACCGGGATCAGCACCAGCCCAAGCGCCAGACCAAACACCCCGTCCATCGCCGCCTTCGAAGTCCACTCGACAAACCCTTCCCAGGAGGCCGGCACCATGTGGCCCGCCGCATAGGCCCAGTCGTGGATGTGATGACCAAGCCAGCCAAAGCCCAGCTCTTCCAAACCATGCACAACGATAGACCCACCAACCCACAGCATCGCCGCCGTGCCGACAATGGTCAGGAGTTTCATGAAATAGGGCATCCCCCGCACCAGCCAGCGCCCCAGCGTCCGGGTTATCGACAGTTTGCCATTGGCATAGACCCACAGACCAAAGTCATCCATCTTCACGATGAGCGCCACCGAGCCATAAACCACAACCGTGATCCCCACACCCGCAACCGCCAGCGTCGCCGCTTCCATCCAGAAATTGCTCGCCGGGATGGCGGACAGGATGATCGTCATGATCTCTGCCGAAAGGATAAAGTCGGTCTTGATGGCCCCCGCCGCCTTTTGCTCCTCAAGGTGTGCAGGATCACCTTCCACATCATCTTCCTCAAAGACATGATGGCCCGCGTCGCTGTGAAACAGCGCATGGGCGATCTTTTCCGCGCCTTCGAAACACAGGTAGGCCCCGCCCAGCATCAAAAGTGGCGCAATCAGCCAGGGCGCAAAGTTCGCCAGTATCAACGCCGCCGGAAGCAGGATCAGCAGCTTGTTCTTGATCGATCCCCTGGCAATCTTCCAGATGATCGGCAATTCGCGCTTGGCTTCGAACCCCTGCACATACTTCGGCGTCACCGCAGCGTCGTCGATCACGGCCCCCGCAGCCTTGGCGCTGGCCTTGGCCGCCCCTGCCGCCACGTCGTCGATCGAGGCTGCCGCCACCTTGGCAATGCTTGCCACGTCATCCAACAGCGCCAACAAACCACTCATACCGCATCTCCTGAAACTGGATTTGCAGGCACCCTAGCCGATCCGGCCGTTTGGGCAAGCGTCCGGCGGTTCATTTTGCCTTAACCGTTGCCACTTGCGCACGATGGGGCAACGGGTGGGTTTTCCGATACCGCACCGTCGCAATACCGACGTAATACCGACGTTGCACCGACGTCGGTTTTCGCGCCTGGAACACGTTCATATTCCGAGTCGCCAGAAACGAAAAACCCCGCTCGAACCGGCGGGGTTTGTCAGGTTTTGCATTGCTCAAAGAGGGTTTCAGCCGAACCGCTCCAACAACGCATCTTTCACGGGCGGGGTCACGAACTTGGAAATGTCGCCGCCCAGACGGGCAATCTCTTTCACCAGCTTCGAGGCAATCGCCTGGTGCTGAAGGTCGGCCATCAGGAACACGGTCTCGACACTGTCGTCCAGCGCACGATTCATGCCAACCATTTGATATTCATACTCAAAATCCGTCACCGCACGCAAGCCGCGGACGATGATCTGGGCCCCGACGTCATGGGCGCAGTCGATCAGCAGGTTCTCGAAAGGATGCGCGACAATCTCGGTTCCTGTCTCGGCCGAAAGCTTGGCGCATTCCGCCTCCACCATCGCCACACGCTCTTCCAACGTGAACAATGGCCCCTTGTCGCGGTTGATGGCCACCCCGATGACCAGCTTGTCCACCAGCGCACAAGCACGGCGAATAATGTCGATATGACCAAGGGTTATCGGATCGAAAGTTCCGGGATACAGGCCTACACGCATGGAAACACTCCACAATTTGTCGCTCGCGCGTACGCAACATTATTGCGCGGGGAAATGCAAGGGCCGGAATGTCTCACCCGTAGTCTTACGGATGAGACGGGGGAAGAAACCTGGGGTCAGTGCCCCATGATCATGCCTTCAAGGGCATCTTTTTCCATCTTCAATTCGCTCAGGCGCGCCTTGACCGCGTCGCCAAGGGTGATCAGCCCCACCATCTCCGTGCCTTCCAGGACAGGCATGTGGCGGAACCGGCCTTCTGTCATCTTTTCAAGGACAGACGTCGCATCATCACCCATCGCGCAGGTCACAAGCTCGGTGGTCATGTAGTCGTCCACCTTGTCCGACATGCACCCCGCACCGCGCGCAGCCAGCTCGCGGACGATATCACGCTCGGACAGGATGCCGTCAGCCGTCTTGCCGCTTTCCGACACCACCACGGTACCGATGCGCTTCTCCGCAAGGATCTTTGCCGCATCAGATACCGAGGTACCGGGCTTGACGGTGACAACCCCTTGATCCCCTTTGGATTTCAGAATCTGATGAACCAGCATATTCGATCCTCCCGTATTAAGAATATTGCTTAAACCCAAGCGTCGTCGCAAGAATCGGGAATGTCAAGTTCCCCCTTCCAACCGCGCCACTTCTTCGCGGATGCCGTTACACAATGCCTCAGAAAACCGGTTGAGCCGTTCAAGGCGCTTGTCATCCTCGTGGCGCACCAAGTAGAATCCGCGCGTCAGGCTGAACTGGTCCGTCAGGATTTTCTTAACCCCTTTGTGAAAGGGTAGCGAAAAGTCATGGACGATTCCCACACCGCCGCCGATCCGGACACAGTTGATCTGCACGGAAACGGAGTTTGATCCGATCGAGGGTTTCTCGACACCGATCTCGCTGAGGTAATCAAGCTCCTTGTCAAAGATCATGTCGGGAATGTAACCGATAATCTTGTGATCCTTGAGATCGTCAAGCGACGTGATTGGCGGATGCGACTTGAGATACCAGCGCGCCGCCGCAAGGTGCAGTTTGTAGTCTGTGATCTTTTGCACCATCAACCGCCCCGCCGTTGGCGGGCTGACCGCAACCACGAGATCGGCTTCGCGCTTTGACAGGCTGAAGACGCGCGGCAAGGCAACGATCTGGATTTCCAAATCCGGATTTTCGTTCGCGATCTTTGAACAGACCTGCGGCAAGAGATAGTTCGCAGACCCATCCGGCGCCCCGATCCGGATCTGCCCCGACAGCCCCCCCGTCTCGCCACCAAGTTCTTCCGAGGCCATCTGCAAGGCCTGCTCGACCCGCGCCGCATGGCCCATCAGGCGCTGCCCCGCATCTGTCAGGGCATAGCCCGTGGGCGACTTCACGAACAACGGCGTCTCAAGCGCCGCCTCAAGCCGCCCGACCCGCCGCCCAACCGTCGCTGGATCCACCTTGAGCCGCCTTCCGGCTGCCGACAGGCTTTCTTCCCGCGCAACGGCAAGGAAAATACGAAGATCATCCCAATGCGGCTCCATCATCACCTCTGAATTTTTGCAAAGCTGTTTTGAAATCTTGCCTCTTTTCCGGTGATTTCTGCAAGCTTAATCTGCGCTCAGACCATTTGAGGAGGAGTCCCGATGCAAGAGCTGACCCACTACATCAACGGCGAACACGTCAAAGGCACGTCCGGCCGTTTCGCAGATGTCTTCAACCCCGCAACCGGTGAAGTGCAGGCCAAGGTTCCGCTGGCCAGCAAGGAAGAATTCGACGCAGCCGTCGAAATCGCCGCCGCAGCCCAGCCCGCTTGGGAAGCCGTGAACCCGCAGCGCCGCGCACGCGTCATGATGAAATTCGTCGACCTGCTGAACCGCGACATGGACAAGCTGGCCGAAGCCCTGTCGCGCGAGCACGGCAAGACCTTCCCCGATGCCAAGGGCGACGTTCAGCGTGGCCTGGAAGTTGTCGAATACTGCATCGGCGCGCCGCAGATGCTGAAAGGTGAATTCACCGACAGCGCCGGCCCCGGCATCGATATGTACTCCATGCGCCAGGCTCTTGGCGTCACCGGCGGTATCACCCCGTTCAACTTCCCGGCCATGATCCCGATGTGGATGTTTGCCCCGGCCATCGCATGCGGCAACGCCTTCATTCTCAAACCGTCCGAGCGTGACCCCTCCGTGCCGCTGATGCTGGCCGAGCTGATGGAAGAAGCCGGTCTGCCCAAGGGCATCCTGCAAGTCGTAAACGGCGACAAGGAAGCCGTTGATGCCATGCTCTACAACGACACCGTTCAGTCGATCGGCTTTGTGGGATCGACCCCAATCGCCGAATACATCTACGGCACCGGTTGCTCGCAAGGTAAGCGCGTCCAGTGCTTTGGCGGCGCGAAAAACCACATGATCATCATGCCCGACGCGGACCTCGACCAGGCCGCCGACGCGCTGATCGGCGCGGGCTACGGCGCGGCCGGCGAACGCTGCATGGCGATTTCGGTTGCGGTTCCGGTTGGCGAAGAGACCGCTGACGCCCTGATCGAGAAACTGATCCCGCGTATCGAAAGTCTGAAAGTCGGCCCCTACACCGCTGGTGACGATGTTGACTATGGTCCGGTTGTCACCGCAGCCGCCAAGCAGAACATCCTGAACCTGGTGGAAAGCGGTGTCGAGCAAGGCGCTGAACTGGTCGTCGACGGCCGCGACTTTAGCCTGCAAGGCTATGAAGACGGCTTCTTTGTCGGCCCGCACCTCTTTGACCGCGTCACCCCCGACATGGACATCTACAAGAAAGAGATCTTTGGCCCGGTTCTGTCGACGGTTCGTGCAGGTTCCTATGAGGAAGCGATCAATCTGGCCATCAGCCACGAATACGGCAACGGCACCGCGATCTACACACGCGATGGCGACACCGCGCGTGACTTTGCCAACCGGATCAACATCGGCATGGTCGGCATCAACGTTCCGATCCCGGTACCGCTGGCCTACCACACCTTCGGCGGCTGGAAGAAATCTGCCTTCGGTGACCTGAACCAGCACGGCCCGGATGCGTTCAAATTCTACACCCGCACCAAGACCGTGACCTCGCGCTGGCCCTCGGGCATCAAGGAAGGCGGCGAGTTCAATTTCAAACCTATGGATTGATCCTGATCGTCAAATCTGATCTTAAAAGGGCCGGAATATCTCCGGCCCTTTCGTTTATTTTCGGTAGCCTCTTGTCTGTAAGTTTCAAAATTCTCAAATCTCACGGCCTTGTTTACGTGCGCTACGAGGGATTTGCCCGCCTCGAAGACACCATGCGCACCTTCGGCGAATACGCGCAGCACCCCGATTGCCGCCCCGGCCAGAAACAGCTTGTCGATCTTTCCGATGTGACCGGGATCGAAGAAAACTTCGCCGAACTCATGAAGCTGCAGGCGGCCAAGGCCGATGTCTTCATGTCCGAGGGCGCGCAGACGATCATCGTCTACTATGCCCCGAATGCCCTGAGCCGCAAAATGTGCAACATGATCGTCCGCTCGTGGGAGCCTTTTGACTCGGTTGTCGCGCTGGTCATGGAAGATGAAGCACAGGCCCTGTCGGTTCTTGGCCTCGCCGAAACCTCGATTTCCCAACTCCTGACCACAGCGGCCTGACTGAAAGCACAAAGCCCCGGCGATTTACCGGGGCTTTACCAATTCCTGCGATGGTCATGCCTTACCAGGCAAGCGTTTTGGTATCGGGGTCAAACAACCAACCGGCAACAAGGTCGGTACTCCCCATGGTGATCCCGTCGATATAGTCGGCCTTGTTCAGGCCCGCCGCTTTCGAACAGGCGCCGCACATGATCACGGTGCCGCCATCCGCGATAAAGGCCTTGAGCATGTCCTGAACCGAGGTCCCATTGTCCGCCATAAGGCCGTGAACATGGCTTGGGCGTTTCTTGTCGGCAAGGTAAACGGCCCGCACGTTCATCCAGATCGCCGTATCGTGCCCCTGCTTCTGCGCCTTTTGATGGGCAAACATAATCGCTTTGGCCGCGGCCCAAGTGTCATCGGTGGTCAGGTTGACAAACAGGCGCGGCTTGACGGTCTCTGCAACCGCGAGCATCGGGCTCAGAACCAGGGCAACCGCCAGAACCAACCGTTTCAAAATCGTTTTCATAGACATCTCCAGTCTTCAGCGCGTTTCACGGTCACAAATATTCCAAAATCAATACGTATTAAAGTCAGAACATTACTGCGCTGGAGGGTTATTCTGACGCAGCCCTTCCGTCACAAGCTTGAAATCACCCTGCTTTCCTGTTGAACTGGTGCCCAACTGGCAGGGAGGACGGCCATGTCTTTGAAAGAACCCGCTTTTACCCTTGGCGTGGAAGAGGAATACCTTCTCGTCGACAAGGACAGCTTCGATCTGGCCCCTGCCCCCGAAGCTCTGATGCAAGAGTGCATGAGCGAACTTGAGGGGCAAGTCAGCCCCGAGTTCCTAAGCTGCCAGATCGAAATTGGCACCACCGTCTGCCAAACTGTCGGTGACGCGCGCGAAGAACTAAAGCGCCTGCGTGCCACGGTGGCGCGTGTTGCGGGTAAGTATAACCTCGCCCCGATCGCGGCCTCTTGCCATCCATTCTCGGACTGGCGCAAGCAGCACCACACCGACAAGGAACGCTACAATGCGCTTCGCGATGACCTCGCGGGCGTCGTGCGGCGGATGCTGATCTGCGGGATGCACGTGCACGTCGGCATCGAGAACAAGGACCAGCGCGTCGACCTGATGAACCAGCTTAAGTATTTCCTGCCACACTTGCTGGCACTGAGCTGTTCCTCGCCATTCTGGCAGGGCGAAGACACCGGTCTCAGCTGTTATCGCCTGACCGTTTTCGACAACCTGCCCCGCACCGGCCTGCCGCCCCGCATGGAAGGCTGGGGGGAATTCGAACGTTCCGTGGCCGCCATGACCGACATCGGGGTGATCGAGGATGCCTCGAAAATCTGGTGGGACCTGCGCCCCTCATCGCGTTTTCCGACCATCGAAAGCCGCATCTGCGATGTCTCTCCGCGCCTCGAGAACACGCTGACGCTGGCCGCACTGAACCAAGCGCTCTGCCGGATGCTCTGGCGTCTGGCCACCAAGAACCAGCGTTGGCGGCTCTATGACAACTTCCTTGTCGCAGAGAACCGGTGGCGCGCGCAACGCTATGGAATCTCGGAAGGTTTGATCGATTGGGGACTCAGGGAAATCGTGCCATTCTCGGAACTCGCACATGAAATCGTCGAACTGATCGAAGAAGACGCGGCCGCGTTGTCTTCGCTGCGAGAGGTGGAAAACACGCTGGCAATCATCGCGACCGGCAACAGCGCCGATCAGCAACGAGCGGTCTACAACGATGCGATACAGGCCGACTATTCCCACGATGACGCCCTGCGCGCCGTCGTGCGCCACCTGATCGAGGAATTCCATACCGACCTCTAGGCATGGGTAGAAATACGGAAGCACAAATTTGCGGGTTTGTTTTGCAATTTTGCGCGCTGACACACTGCTGCAAGATTTGTATAATTTAACGACTGTTCAATTGCGCGTTTTGGGAGGAACCGATGGATTTCGCACTCACCGAAGAACAAACCCTGATCTTTGATATGGCCAAGGGCTTTGGCGAAGAGCATATCGCTCCCAACGCCCAGAAGTGGGAGGCCGAAGGCAGCATCCCCAAGGAACTCTGGCCACAGCTGGCCGAGCTTGGGTTCGGGGGCCTTTACGTTTCCGAAGAATACGGTGGCTCGGGCCTGTCGCGCCTTGATGCCACACTGGTCTTCGAAGCACTGGCCATGTCCTGCCCCGCCGTTGGCTCGTTCCTGTCGATCCACAACATGTGCGGCGGCATGATCGACAAGTTCGGCAGCGAGGAAACCAAGCAGGCCTGGCTCCCTGCTCTCTGCTCGATGGAAAAGGTCTTTTCCTATTGCCTGACCGAACCTGGGTCCGGGTCTGACGCCGCCGCGCTGCGCACGCGCGCCGAAAAGACCAATGAAGGCTACAAGATGAACGGCACCAAAGCCTTCATCTCGGGCGGCAACTACTCGGACGTCTATGTCACGATGTGCCGCACCGGCGAAGAGGGCCCCAAGGGGATCTCGACGATGATCGTGGAAAACGGCACTCCCGGTCTCAGCTATGGTGCCAATGAAAACAAGATGGGCTGGAAAGCCCAGCCTACCAGCCAGGTCCAGTTCGACGACTGCATGGTCCCGCACGAAAACCTGATGGGTGAGGAAGGCAAAGGCTTTTCCTACGCCATGGCGGGCCTTGACGGTGGCCGGCTGAACATTTCGGCTGGTGCCCTCGGCGGCGCGCAGAACGCCCTTGACCTGACGATGCAGTACATGTCCGAGCGCAAGGCCTTCGGGAAGCCGATCAACCAGTTCCAGGCGCTTCAATTCCGTCTGGCAGAGTACGAAACCAAACTACAAGCAGCCCGCACCTTCCTGCGCCAGGCGGCTTGGAAGCTCGACACCGGCGCGCATGACGCGACCAAGTTCTGCGCAATGGCGAAACTGATGGTAACCGACGTAGCCTTTGAAGTCGCAAACGGCTGTCTGCAACTGCATGGCGGTTATGGCTATCTGGCGGACTATGGTATCGAAAAGATCGTACGTGACCTGCGGGTTCACCAGATCCTGGAAGGCACCAACGAGATCATGCGCCTGATCGTGTCGCGCCAGATGATCGCAGACGCGGCCTGATCACCCACCCACTCAAGCGTCCGGCGAAATCCGGGCGCCTTTCCTGCAACCCGCAAGGCTAAAATCACGGGGACTCGCCTACGTCATGAGCGACATTTCCATCCGCAAGGCAGGTAAGACCGGCCGCATCACCTTTACCCGTCCAAAAGCGCTCAACGCGATGAGCTACGAGATGTGCATCGCCATCGAAGACGCATTGGATGCCTGGGAAAATGATGATGACGTCAAGATGATCGTGATCGACGCCGAGGGCGAAAAGGCCTTTTGCGCGGGCGGTGACATCGCCGACCTCTACAACACCGGAAGGGCCAAAGATTACGCGTACGGGCAAAAATTCTGGGCCGATGAGTACAGAATGAACGCCAAAATGTTCGAATTCGGCAAGCCGGTCGCAAGCTTTATGCAGGGCTTCACGATGGGTGGAGGCGTAGGTGTAGGGTGTCACGGCAGCCACCGCGTTGTCGGAGAAAGCAGCCAGATCGCCATGCCGGAATGCGGGATCGGGCTGGTGCCAGACGTCGGTGGATCATACATCCTTGCACATGCACCTGGGCGGATGGGCGAGTATCTGGGCCTTACGGCCGCGCGCCTCAATGCCGGCGATGCAATCACCGCTGGCTTTGCGGACTACTATATCCCCGAAAGCAAGTGGCCTGCCCTGATAGGCAATCTGGAAGAGACCGGTGACTGGACCTTGATCGATGCTGCGGCAACAGAAGCACCTGAAGGGCAAGTTGGCCCGATGCTCGAGGAAATCAACTCGACCTTTGGCGGCGAGAGCCTTGTCGACATCGTGAATGCGCTCAAGGCGCAAGACAGCGCATTCGCGCAGGACGCGCTAAAGAAACTGTCGCGCAACTCCCCCCTCGCGATGGGATGTGCCCTTGAGATCATCCACCGTGTCCGCAGCACCAAGGACATTCGCGCCGCGCTTGAGCAGGAATATCGCTTTACCTACCGCGCAATGGAGCATGGTGACTTCCTCGAAGGTATCCGCGCTCAGATCATCGACAAAGACCGCAACCCGCAATGGCAACACAGCCTGGAAACGCTGCCAGCCGTCGCCGTGAGCCAGATGCTCATGCCGCTTGGGGATGCGAAACTGAGTTTTGAAAAGGGAGAATGAGCCATGAAGATCGGATTTATCGGATTGGGCAACATGGGCGGCCCGATGGCGGCCAACCTTGCGAAAGCAGGCCACGAAGTCACCGGCTTCGACATGGCCGATGTCGCCATTGATGGCGTCACCATGGCCGCATCCGGAACTGAGGCCGCCAAAGGCGCGGATGTGGTGATCACCATGCTACCCAACGGCCAGATCCTGCGCGCCGTTGCGGGCGACATCATCCCTGCGATGGAAAAAGGTGCAGCCCTTGTGGATTGCTCGACCGTCGACGTCGACAGCGCCCGCGCCGTGGCCGAACAGGCCGCCGAAGCGGGCCTTCTGTCGGTCGATGCGCCGGTGTCCGGCGGTGTTGGTGGCGCGGCCGGCGGCACGCTGACCTTCATGGCGGGCGGATCCGCCGAAGCCTTTGCCAAGGCTGAACCGTTGTTTGACATCATGGGCCAAAAAGCCGTGCATTGCGGCGAAGCCGGCGCAGGCCAGGCTGCCAAGATATGCAACAATATGATCCTTGGCGTGACCATGATTGCCACCTGCGAGGCCTTTGCCCTGGCAGACAAGCTCGGACTTGACCGTCAAAAGATGTTCGACGTCGTCTCGACCTCCTCCGGCTATAGCTGGACGATGAATGCCTATTGCCCGGCCCCGGGTGTTGGTCCGCAATCGCCGTCCGACAACGACTACAAGCCCGGTTTCGCGGCTGAACTGATGCTGAAAGACCTTCGCCTCTCGCAACAGGCCGCGGAAAGCGCCGATGCCGATACCCCTATGGGCCAGATCGCAACAGCGCTTTACGAACAGTTCGTTGAATCCGAAGACGGCCTGGGGATGGATTTCTCGGCCATGCTGCCGCGTTTCGAAAAGCGCGGACGCGGCTGATCGTCCCAAAGAACATGCGAGATGCGCCAACCGCGCGTCTCGCCTCTCGACAAACCGGTACCAGACACCACATAGAAAGGTATCGAGAGTTTGGAGAGAAACATGGCTTCCAAGATTTTTGCCAAGAACGTCGGCGGCAGCGACCGCTGGCTTCGTATCATCGGCGGCGCAACCCTGACCGCAGGGTTCTTCGTGTCGGGTAACCCGCTGCTTTTGATCGGTGTACCGATCGCAGCAACAGGTATCTTTTCGACCTGCTTCCTGTATTCGCTGATTGGCTTCAGCACTGCAAAGACAAGCAGCTAAACCCTTGCGAGGTCGCCGTTATTCAGCGGCGACCTTCTTTGGCTCCAGCATGTCCTTGAGATAGTGGCCTGTGTGGCTCCGCTCGACCTTGGCCACGTCTTCCGGCGTGCCAACGGCAACGATTTCACCACCGCCATCGCCCCCCTCGGGGCCGATATCGATGATCCAATCGGCGGTTTTGACAACGTCGAGGTTGTGTTCAATCACCACCACAGTATTGCCCTGATCCACCAGTTCATGCAGCACTTCCAACAACTTACGCACATCTTCAAAGTGCAGACCCGTTGTCGGTTCGTCGAGAATATAGAGCGTCTTGCCGGTTGAACGTTTGGCCAGTTCCTTGGACAGTTTCACGCGCTGCGCTTCGCCGCCCGAAAGCGTGGTCGCCTGCTGTCCGACCTTGATATAATCAAGGCCAACACGACTTAGGGCTTCCATCTTGTCGCGGATCGACGGCACCGCCTTGAAGAATTCCTTGGCGTCCTCAACCGTCATATCCAGGACGTCGGCGATGCTCTTGCCCTTGAACTTGATCTCCAGCGTTTCGCGATTGTACCGCGCGCCACCACAGGTTTCGCAGGTCACGTAGACGTCGGGCAGGAAGTGCATCTCGATCTTGATGACACCGTCGCCCTGACAGGCTTCGCAGCGCCCTCCCTTGACGTTAAAGCTGAAACGGCCCGGCTTGTAGCCACGTGCCTTTGCTTCGGGCAGACCGGCAAACCAGTCACGGATCGGGGTGAAAGCGCCGGTATAGGTTGCCGGGTTTGACCGTGGCGTACGCCCGATGGGCCGCTGGTCAATGTCGATGACCTTGTCGAGGTGTTCCAGCCCCTTGATGCTTTCGCAGGGCGCAGGGGTTTGCCGGGCGCCATTGAGGCGCATGGAGGCCGTCTTGAACAGGGTCTCAATGGTCAGGGTCGACTTGCCGCCACCGGAGACACCCGTGACGCAGACAAATTTGCCCAGCGGGAATTCGGCCGTCACGTTCTGAAGGTTGTTGCCCGTGGCCTTGACCACCTTGATCGACTTGCCATTGCCCTTGCGGCGTTCCGTCGGGACCGCGATTTCGCGCTGGCCGCTCAGGTATTGTCCCGTCAGCGACGCGGCATCGGCCTTGATGGCCTCTGGCGTTCCGTGGCTGACCACCTGCCCGCCGTGCACACCTGCCCCCGGACCAATATCGAAGACATAGTCTGCTTCCCGGATCGCCTCTTCGTCATGTTCGACAACGATCACGGTATTTCCCTGATCCCGCAGGTTTTTCAACGTGCCAAGCAGGCGATCATTGTCCCGCTGGTGCAGACCGATCGAAGGTTCGTCGAGCACATAGAGAACGCCAGTCAGGCCCGATCCGATTTGCGAGGCAAGGCGGATACGTTGGCTTTCACCGCCGCTCAGCGTGCCGCTCGAGCGCGACAACGACAGGTATTCCAAACCAACGTTGTTGAGAAATCCGAGACGCTCGCGAATTTCCTTCACGATGGCCCGCGCGATTTCCTGTTTTTGCGCGGTCAGATGATTGGGAACATCTTCGATCCACGCAAGAGCCTCCCGGATTGACATCTGAACAACCTGCCCCACGTGCAGGCCGGCAATCTTCACGGCAAGGGCTTCTTCCCGCAGGCGATAGCCACCACAGGAGCCGCAGGGACGATTGTTCTGATAGCGTTCGAATTCCTCACGAATCCAGTTCGAATCCGTCTCGCGGTACCGCCGCTCCATGTTGGGAATGACACCTTCGAACACGCGGGTGACCTGGTAAACACGGCCCCCTTCGTCGTATCGGAACGGAATTTCCTCGTCGCCCGAACCATAGAGGAACACCTGCTGAACATGCTTGGGCAGGTTTTTCCACGGGGTGTTCTTGTCAAACTCATAGTGTTTGGCGATCGCCTCGATGGTCTGCAGGAAGTACGGCGACTTTCCCTTTCGCCACGGGGCCAGGGCACCGTCATAAACCTTCAGCGTGGCATCCGGCACAACAAGACGTTCATCAAAGAACAGCTCTGCACCAAGACCATCGCAATCCGGACAGGCGCCAAATGGGGCGTTGAACGAGAACAGGCGCGGTTCGATTTCGGGAATGGTGAACCCGCTCACCGGGCAGGCAAAGTTCTCCGAGAACGTGATACGCTCGGCGTCGCCTTCACGCGGCGCGGTTTCAAGGATCGCGATGCCATCCGCCAGATCAAGCGCGGTGCGCAGGCTGTCTGCGAGGCGGGTTTCCATGCCCTCGCGTACGACAAGACGGTCCACGACAACATCAATGTCATGGCGGTATTTCTTGTCCAGCGTCGGCGGCTCGTCCAGCTCATAGAACTCGCCATCCACCTTCACCCGCTGGAAACCCTGCTTGCGCAGTTCCAGAAACTCTTTGCGGTACTCGCCCTTGCGGTCCCGCACGATGGGGGCAAGCAGATAGCCACGGGTCCCCTCTTCCAGCCCCATGATCCGGTCGACCATATCCTGAACCTGCTGGGCTTCGATCGGCAGGCCCGTTGCTGGACTAAAGGGGGTACCGGCACGCGCGAACAGCAGACGCAGGTAATCGTAGATTTCCGTAACCGTGCCAACGGTCGAACGCGGGTTCTTGGAGGTGGTCTTTTGTTCTATGGAAATCGCAGGTGACAGGCCGCTGATGTGGTCGACATCCGGTTTTTCCATCATATCGAGGAACTGGCGCGCATAGGCCGACAGGGATTCGACATAGCGGCGCTGGCCTTCCGCATAGATCGTATCGAACGCCAGTGATGACTTTCCCGAACCGGAAAGTCCTGTAATCACAACAAGCTGGTCGCGCGGAATATCGACGTCGATACCCTTGAGATTGTGTTCGCGCGCGCCCCGCACCTCGATGTTCTTCAACTCAGCCATCAAAGCCCCCAGTAAACGTAGCCTAGAGATAGGGCAGATGGCGCGAGTCTCCAACAGGAAAAAGTGAACAAAGTGTGAACCTGCGGTTTTCCATTTGTATTCTAATTTTGGAATGTTATATTCAGCACTAACGGGCCAACCACGACGGAGAGGGACAACATGTTCGGATTTCTTTCAGCCGCAAAATCGGGAATGAGTGCTCAGGATGCTGTGGCCGGTGCGGAAGACGGAACTGTGACCATTCTCGATGTGCGCGACCTGGGGGAAGTCACCCAAACCGGTATCGCCAACGGCGCGGTCCACATCCCGCTCATGCGCCTTCGCGACATGGCAGACCCCCGCCATCCGGATTACCACCCGTCTCTCAAAACATCAGACAAGATCGCGGTCTACTGTGCTTCCGGTGCCCGCTCGCACTCGGCCAAGTCGATCCTGTCCCAATTAGGCTACAACGACGTTCACAACATCGGCGGTCTTGCGCACTGGGTGCGTGCAGGTGGCGCGGTTTCCACCGCCTGATCAGGTTTTACGCGCCAGAGCCCAGGCACAGATCGGCATCTTGGGATCATTCTCGAGGCTATCGATCTTTTCATCGTACATCGGCGGCCAGACGTCTTCGAGGTTGCGCTTGGCGGCGTTGCGATTGCCCCACTGTTCGGAATGAACCTCGTCCTCGTCGAACCCGCATTCGATCAACAGGTTCTTGAGACCGCGGGCCGACCAGCGGGAATTGTCCATTGGCGCGGCGTGGAACGGGATGAAAAACGGCACGGCAACCCAGAAGTGCCCGCCCTTCTTGAGCATCCGGCGCACGTTCTTGGTCGCGGCATAGGGCCGGTCAAGATGCTCCCAGACCTGATTGGCGAGGATCAGGTCAAACTTGCGCGGCTTGCCCTCTTCGGTCAGGTACGGTCCGGCGCAAATATCATAGGCCGGATAGCGAAATTTCTGGTACGAGCGAAACTTGAACATCTCGCCCCAATTCCCGGAAATCTCCGCTACATCCAGCTTTTCCGGACCAAGAGACCGGATCATCTTCCGGCTCGACTTGGCCATCACAATACGGTTGAGACTCGGCACGCTCTCTCCCCGAAAATGAACACAAACAAATACTTACATGTGAATGACGCGCCCAAAGGCATCCAAAACGCTTTCGTGCATCATCTCGGAAAGGGTTGGATGCGGGAAGACGGTTTCCATCAGGTCTTCTTCCGTGGTCTCCAGCTTGCGGCCAATCACATAGCCCTGGATCATCTCGGTCACTTCGGCCCCGACCATATGCGCGCCCAGGAGTTCGCCGGTCTTGGCATCAAAGACGGTTTTGACCATGCCTTCCGGCTCCCCCAGCGCGATGGCCTTGCCATTGCCGATGAAGGGGAACCGCCCGACCTTGATGTCGTATCCCAATTCCTTGGCCTTGGCTTCGGTATAGCCAACCGAGGCCACTTGCGGATGGCAATAGGTGCAGCCTGCGATGCTTTCGGGTTTGACGGGATGCGGTTTCTGACCTGCAATCAATTCGGCTACCATGACACCCTCGTGGCTCGCCTTGTGGGCAAGCCATGGCGCTCCTGCGATGTCGCCAATGGCAAAAAGGCCGTCAACACCCGTCCGGCAATAGGGATCGGTCACAACATGGGTGCGATCAACCTTCACACCCAATGCCTCAAGCCCAAGCCCTTCGACGTTGCCAACGATCCCGACCGCCGAGATGACCGTGTCGAACTCAAGTTTTTCGACCTTGCCGCCGGTTTCAATATGCGCGGTGACCTTGCCTTTGGCGCGATCCAACTGCTTGACCATGGATTTCTCCATGATCTTCATACCCTGTTTCTGGAAGGCCTTCTTGGCGAAGGCCGAAATCTCGGCGTCTTCCACGGGCAGAACCCGGTCCATGACTTCAACCACCGTCGTGTCTGAGCCCAGCGTATTATAGAAACTCGCGAATTCGATACCGATTGCGCCCGACCCAATCACCAGCAGTTTCTTGGGCATCCGCGGCGGGGTCAGAGCGTGTTTGTAGGTCCAGACCAGATCTCCGTCTGCTTCAAGGCCCGGCAATTCCCGCGCACGCGCACCTGTCGCCAGAACGATATTCGGGGCGGCAAGGGTCTCGGTGCCCTTCTCCCTTTTGACGCTGACTTTGCCCTTGGCTGGCAAACTCGCCTCGCCCATAAACACGGCCACTTTGTTCTTTTTCATCAAGTGGCCGATGCCGGAATTCAGTTGCTTTGCAACCCCACGGGACCGTTTCACAACAGCATCAAGATCGAAACCGATCTTGTCCGCGCTCAGACCGAATTCCCCGGCGCGCTCCATGAGATGAAACACCTCGGACGACCGCAACAGCGCCTTGGTTGGAATACATCCCCAATTGAGACAGATGCCGCCCATATGCTCGCGTTCGACGATGGCGACCTTGAGACCAAGCTGAGCACCTCGGATAGCTGCCACATAGCCCCCCGGCCCTGCACCAATCACAATCATGTCGAAGCTTTTGTCGCTCATCCGGACCTCCCAATCTCTTTTGAAAAAGCCTAGAGGAGATTCCCTGAGACATCAACGAACTGCCCGCACCAATCGGTACGGGCAGCTCAGATTTCGACTAGAAGGAAACCGCCTAGCTTGCGGCGCGCAGATCCTCGACAGTGCGTCCATATCCGCCGCTGTCGACATAAGCTTTCTCGGCCCCCGTAAAGGTGCGGTCCAACGCATCGTTGCGATACGGAAACCGACCGAAAAGCCGGATGATCTCTCGATGGGCCCGGGCGTGTAGGATGTTGTCATCTCCACCTTCGGGCATCCGCTCTTTCATCAGGCGCACACAGCGTTCCTGGTCGCACAGGTTTTCGGAGTGCATCATTGGCAGGTAGAAGAACTGTCTGGCCGGCTCGTCGATCCGAAGGTCCCACTTTTTGTCCACGGCCGCCTTGGCCGCAGCCAGCGCAGCCCGATCAGACGCGAAGGCGCGGGATGTGCCGCGGAACATGTTGCGTGGGAACTGATCGTTCAAGATCACGTAAGCCAGAACACCGCTTGGATAGGTCAGCCACTGGGCGAAGTTGCCTTCCTGAGCCTTTTTCCACGTGTCCATGAACTTGTCTCTGATCTTCTGATCAAGCTCTTCGGACACAGCGTACCAACCCTCTGGCCCGGTTTCATCGAGCCAGAAACTCAAAATCTCTTCGGGGCTGCTCATTGCCCTGTCTCCTCACCTTCATCACCACCCAAGTGACATAAAAACGTTACACAGGATGTTGTCAGGTTTAACAGTAACAATTTGCGTCAATGACGACATATTATGTCGCCGTCGCGCTTTCTTCCTCTTCCTGGGCCGTTTCGATGGCAAATTCCTGCGCAACTTCAACCGCAACTGGTGACGAAGTGGGCAAGACCGGCGCGTAAGCCCCTGTTTCTGCAACTGTTGCACGGCGTGTCATCCGGTACGCGGCATAGCCCCCCATCACTAGAAGCAAGGCCGCGATGAACAGGAAGAACCCCTGTGCGCCGATGGCCCCCATGATCCAGCCAGTCAAAACCGGGCCGGCAATTGCCCCAACGCCGTTGATGAAAACCATCCCGCCAGAAGCTGCGGCCATGTCTTCGACATCAAGAAAGTCGTTGGTGTGGGCGATCAGCAGCGAATACAGCGGGTTGGACATGCCTCCTACCAGCGTTGCCGCCACAAGCAGCATCCAGAAGCTGCTGCCCGATGCCATGCCGATCAATGCGCCGACACCACCCACGAGAGCAGCAACCATGATGAGGACACGACGGTCCATCCGGTCCGACATCCACCCCAGCGGGTATTGAACAATCGTCGCGCCGACATAGAAGGCCCCTACAAAGATCGAGATTTCCCCAACGGACAGGCCAATCGAGGCCCCGTACACCGCCGACATGCCAAACTGTGCCGAGAACACGCCCCCAAGCAGGAACATACCGACAGCGCCCAAAGGCGAGTTCTTGGCAAGCTCCCTGAGGCTCATCGGTTTGGTGGCATCGAATGCCGGCGTCGGAGAAATGCTGAGAAGAATGGGGGCGAAGGAGATCGAAACCAGCACCGACGGGATGATGAACAAGACGTACCCCGATGGGTCTGCCGTCACCAAAAGCGCCTGTGCGGCAACGATCCCGATCATCTGGACAATCAAGTAGAGCGACAATGCCTTGCCGCGAGTCTCGTTGGTTGCTGCGTTGTTGAGCCAGCTTTCCGCGGTCACGTACACGCCGGAAAAGCAGAAACCGATGATCACGCGCCCGACGATCCACACCCAGGGATGCGCGAAGGTTGGAAAGAGGATCAGAACAGCCGAAATGAACGAAGCAAGCGCCGCGAAGACACGCACGTGACCAACCCGGCGGATCATCTCGGGTGCCATGCGCGACCCACCAAGGAAGCCAAGAAAGTAGGCCGACATGACAATCGACATCTCAAGCGTCGAGAAGCCCTCGATTTCACCGCGAATACCCAAAAGCGTTGACTGAAGACCGTTGCCGACCATCAGAAGCATCATGCCCAGCAGCAGCGCCCAAGCATTTGAAAGGAACATGAACATCGCGGTCTCCTTACTCGAATCCACTGCGAGATAACGCGGTTGCGAGTCGCAGATAAACCTTATCTGCGACTTCGAAGTGTCAAACCCGGCAGAATACGACTCTTACGGTATCAGCAAAGACGCATCGCCATAGGAGAAAAATCTGTAGCGCTCTGAAATCGCATGATCATACACCCTGCGCATCCGATCCTGCCCCATGAGTGCCGAAACAAGCATCATCAGCGTGGACTTCGGCAGGTGGAAATTGGTCATCAAGGCATCGGCCACGTGAAAAGTGAAACTGGGGTAGATGAAAATGTCGGTTGCGCCTGTCCAGGGTGCAATCTGTCCGCCACGTCCCGCGCTTTCGATCAGCCGAAGCGCCGTAGTGCCCACCGGAATGACCCGCCCACCGCCAGCTTTGGTGTCCGCGATTTCCTGCGCAGCGATCTCGCTGACCTGCCCCCACTCAGAGTGCATCTTGTGCTTGGTCACGTCGTCGACCTTGACCGGTAGGAAGGTGCCCGCACCGACATGCAGGGTGACATAGGTAAAGCCGACACCCTTCGCGGCAAGCCTCTCCAGAAGCGGCTCGTCGAAATGCAGCGATGCGGTGGGGGCCGCCACCGCTCCGGTGTTGCGGGCAAAGACGGTTTGATAGTCATCCTTGTCCTGCTCGTCGGCCGCGCGCTTGGCGGCAATATAGGGCGGCAAGGGCATTGCCCCGACATCCGCCAGCGCTTGGTCGAAATCATCTCCGGCAAGATTGAAACGCAGTTCCCCCTGCCCGTCCGCCTTGTGTTCAAGCGTGGCAGTCAAGGCATCCGAGAAAACGATCACTTCGCCTTCGCGGATTTTCTTCAATGGTTTCAACAATCCCATCCACGTGCCCGAGGCCTGCGGCTCAAGCAGGGTCACTTCGATCTTGGCGCGGGTTTCCCCTTCCGGCCCGCTGCGCGCCCGAAATCCCGTCAACCGCGCAGGGATCACCTTGGTGTCGTTGAGAACAAGCCGATCACCCGGCTGCAGCCAGTCGACAAGGTCGGTCACAACTTGATCCAATATTTCGTCCCCATTCGCCACCAGAAGGCGGGCAGAACTGCGAGGAGACGCGGGACGCGTCGCAATGAGGTCTTCGGGAAGGTCGAAGTCGAAATCGGAAAGCTGCATGAAGCTCAGTCTTTTAGCTTGGGTGGCGGGCGGCGGAAAATCTCTCGAAAGAAGCCCGGCGTCAAGGCCGATAGCGGATTGACGGATACTCGAAGTGCATCCGGCTGCCCTTGCAAACGATAGTTGAAGGCAATCAAGCCCTCTCCTTTCTTGGAGATCACCCGACCAATGGCATTTACGAAGTAGATCGGCGAGATCGCACCCTGAAAGTCCATCTGCTTAGTCTTCATGTCATAAGCCCCATCCATCGAGACCCCCATCGAAGGACCGACCGCGCTGCTCTGTGTCACGATAATCTGCCGAGGCGTTAGACGGAACTGCCCGGACAGTTCGGAAAAAGTGATACCTGGTCCATTCAGCTGATCCAAGAGACCGACAATACTGATCGCGTTGATCAATTCGGCAAGCGCCGGCGCGCCCTGAACTTTCACACCATTCGCAGCAACGGTGCCATCGTAGGTGCCCTTGCGTTCATGAGGAACAAGCGAGACATCCATCGTGCCCTGCGGGGCGGCTTTGGCAAACCCAAGTGCATCGATCACCTGACCTGCCCGCTCTGAAAAAATGCGAAAGGCGCTGCGCCCGTTTTCGTGGGGAAGTACCTGGCCATTCACCGGGGCAATCCCGTTCAGGTTTCCGGAAAATGCGCCTCGAAGACCGCCCGATTGCACAAACTCGGCCCGCACGCCGGAAAGAAACAGGCTTTCGCTGACCTGCACACGGTCAAGACGGGCAGAAATTGGCCCGGCAGCCTGCCCTCCGCTTGAGCGACCACCACCCGTCGGCAAGCCCCGAACATCGGCGACACCTCCGGTAATCACCACCTCCGGAGACTTGCCCTTCCCACGCCCGCGCAACTCGGCCTGTCCCTGAAACCAGTTGCCAATCGAAAGCTCATCGAAACTGGCCAGCTGCAAACCACCAGCGTCACTGAGGGTCACACTCCCCTTTGCATCCAGTCCGGAGGCCGAGAAGGAAAGACGATCCACCTTGGCCGGTGTCGTCAAGGTCACATCCACCTCAAGTTCACCTGATTTCTCCTTCGGCTTGCTCCAGCCAATTGGTGCAAGCGACAGGCGCACCCCGGAGACATCCGAGGACAAAGAGAGCTTGGGGGGCGTTCCCCTTGCGAAATCAATGCGAAAATCTGCTGTTCCCTGCCCCGTCACGGCCCCCTCTGGCAAGCCGATGTTGAATTCGTCAATCGCACGTTCGCTAAGTTCGCTGATGCCAACGAGCTCGCTCGTGGCCCCTTTCCCCCGCCCTATCCCGGTTTTGAAGGTGGCGGACACCGGAAGCGCGCCCACCACGCCTGTTCCCGAAATCGTCAGCAAATCGTTCGTGATGACGCTCTCAACCTGCCCGCGGATTTCCTTGTCCTTGATAAAATGTGAGGTTCGAATGTCGCTACTCGTGGCCTTGGCGACAAAGTGAACCTCTTCAATTGGCACCTTCTTCTTGAGGCGAAGCTTAATGTCGCCTTCTGCTTTCACGTGCCCTTTGGCCAGGCCAACCGGAAGTTTGACCTTGTCCATGATCGAAAGCGGAGGCCGGTTCAACAGCGACAAAGCCGCGGTGATATCGCCCTGCGCCTTGGCTTGAACATGGGCCGGTGCAATTTTCTGCCGGGTATCCAGGATCGTGAAACCCGTCCCCGTGACATCCACGTCTCCGCCCTCGTCCGCCGTGACAATCCCTCGCTCCGCACCGACACGGAACTGATTGTCCTTGAACATCGCGTAACCGGCACCACCCTGGATGACCGGAAGGGCCTTCATGAAGCGCAGGGTCAGATCATGAAATTGAAAATCCGCATAGATTGACGGAGGTTGCGCGACACGGGATCTCACGGCCAGATTGATGTCACGCATATTCATTTGGTGAACATTCTCTGAAATCCAGGTGCGCAGCTTGGGTTTCACCTGTTCCGGCCATAGGTTCAGGACAGACTCCGGATGCGTGGCGGTCATGTGACCATTCAGGGCGTACTCCCAATTGTCTTCCCCGGTCGAGAGCTGGCCGTCCAGAAGCAGCATCTGCCCCCCCTGCCGCAACACCATTTGTCCGAGCGAGAGTTCAAAGGGATCAAGTTGCAATCTGAAGTCAGCAAACGACTGATCCAGCGAAACCGGTGTTTCCTCCAAGAGCATCGGGTTGACTTCAAGCTGGTCCAGTTGAAGCTGAACCACCATCTCTTCGGGCACCCCCTGCGTGAGCTTTCGCAGGTGGGCGGTTCCATGAGCAATCGCCCGCAACCAATTGGCCTGAATAGACAATTCATCCAGCACAAGAGAATTTGTGCCTGGGTGATACGACAGATAGGTGTGGGCCTGCTCGAAGGGCACAGGGCGCACGCTTTCGTTGGGTTGAACGACCCCTTCGCCGATCTGAAGTGCGATGCTGGTCTGACCCAGGGCACCATTTTCGTCGGTCGAAGCCCGCAAAGACCCGGAAATCGGCGCCCTCAGAATGTCGAGCCAGGCAAGCGCAGGTGTCTGCGACGCGATGTCTTCCGACGGCATATCCTCGAAGGTCACCCCGAAATCTGCGACGTCAGAGCCAAACCGCGTGGAATACGTCACCTCAAGCGAAGACACATAGGCCCGCGCTCCGACAGCCACGAGGTTGGCCGACAGCGAAACGTCATCCCCGTCCCGTTTCAGACGTGCCTGCCCACCATCGATTGTCCATGCCTTGCCAGCGCGAACATCCTCATAGCGCAGGGTGACGGAGTCCAACTGAACACTGTCCAAATCACTCAGGCCGTCACGCGACAGAACGGCTTTGATCTGACGCCCGATATCCGGAACTTGCGTTTGCCGGTTGATTGGATCAACCGACTGCCCTGCGCCACCGATTGCCACATCGATGGCCCCATCCCGAAGCCGGCGCACGATCAGGTAGATTCCAGAAATCCGTATAGAACTTGGGGCAATCTGCATATCCCCCAAGGCCCCGGCCGATAGCGCCGTTTCGATTTCCTCGACTTCCACGACACCGCCGGTGTCCGGGTCACTCAGAGTGATCCCCCGGGCCTGAATCCGGGGCGACCACCCCTCATCAACCACCAGCAAAATATCGCCGATTGTCGTCTCCAATTGGGGGAAGCGCTCGACCAGTTCTTGTTCGATGCGGTCCTTGGCCCAATCCGGCAGCGTGATAGGACGCCCGACAACAGCAAAGATTCCAACCGCCACAAACAGGGCCAAACCGGCAAGGCTGATCAACACCCAAAGGCCTATGCGACGCCTGCGACGTGGCCGCGGACGTTCTTCAGGCGCGCTATTTGGGGTCTCGTTCAGAGGTTTTCTCTTTCGGTTTGCTTTGGACTTGCCCGCCCTATCTCATCATATACGTTATGGCCACCAGACCCAAGGAATCTCAAGATGTTTGAACTGCTTGACCCCGCTCCGGACTTCACACTTCCGGCAACCGGCGATGCAACTATCACGCTCTCTGACATACGCCCTTCCCCTGTCGTGCTCTTCTTCTATCCGCGCGACAACACCCCGGGCTGCACCAAGGAAGCCATCGGCTTTACCGAGGCGCTTGCAGAGTTTGACGCGCTCGGCGTGAAAATCATCGGCATCTCGAAAGACGATATGGCGTCACACGAGAAGTTCGTGGCCAAGAAGGAACTGGGAATGCCGCTGGTGTCCGACGCTGAAGGCGATGCCTGCGAGCGCTACGGCGTCTGGAAAGAGAAAAAGATGTACGGCAAAACCTTCATGGGCATCGAACGGTCGACCTTTCTGATTGACACAGAGGGCCGGGTCGCCGCGATGTGGCGCAAGGTCAAGGTCGACGGACACGTCGCCGAAGTCCTGGAGGCGGCAAAAGCCCTGTGACACCCAAATCTCTGTCTCAAATGGCCGTCGAAGTGCTGACCACTGCCGACGGCCGCGCCAAAACGGCCCTTTCGCACAAATACGCTGTGGAGTGGTTTGCGTCTCGCAAGGTCGAAGCACCACTGGCCATCGGGGACGCAACGCCGCCCGACCGCCCGTCGCGTCCCGAAAAGCCCGAACTCCTATCGCCGCGTGATGTCCCCAAACGCCGCCCCGGCAGCCCGCAGGGACGCATCGCCCTGTTGCATGCCGTTGCCCATATCGAATTGAATGCCGTGGATTTGCATTGGGACATCGTCGCGCGGTTCACCGACACTCCGATGCCGCTTGGTTTCTATGACGACTGGGTCAAGTCGGCCAACGAAGAATCGAAACATTTCAACATGGTATGCGACTGCCTTGAAGAAATGGGCAGCTTCTATGGGGCGCTTCCTGCGCATGCAGGCATGTGGCGAGCCGCAGAAGATACGGCACAGGATTTCCTCGGGCGGCTGGCGGTGGTTCCAATGGTACTCGAGGCCCGCGGCCTTGATGTGACGCCCGGCATGATCGAGATCTTCAAGAAGGCCAATGAAACCCGGACCATCGAAGCGCTGAACGTGATCTACGCCGAAGAGGTCGGCCACGTCGCATACGGGTCCAAATGGTTCAACTTTCTCTGCGGCAGGGACAACCTTGATCCCAAGGCCGAGTTCCACGCGCTTGTTCAAAAGTATTTCCACTCGGCCCTCAAGCCTCCGTTCAACGAGGAAAAACGCGCCGAAGCGGGACTGCCGCCTGACTTCTACTGGCCGCTTGCCGATGAATTGCCGCCGCCCTACGCGCGCTGATCGGCAGAAGATTGCCAACCGCGCCCATGCGCCTCATTGAGAAATCCCCGGAACTGGGCAAAAAACTTGCCCGGTTACGCCCAAATCGTTAAGACATCCGCGACCGGGCCAACCAAGAGCCTGGAGATGGGGCAAGGGACTAAGGAAAACAAAGTGCGCACGCGTCTGGCAATTCGAACACACGCCTTTCTGGAACGGTACTTCCCCGAACGTCGCCTGTTTCTGCGCTCTGAAGATGACACGCGTTTTATTCGCCTGCGCCCCAGCACCCAATTGGTCGGCTTTCTGGGCGGAACCTTCTTTGTGGCATGGACGATCATTGCCACCGCAATCCTGCTTATGGACTCGATTGGTGCTGGCAATTTCCGTGAACAGGCACGCCGTGATCAGCAGACCTATGAACAGCGTCTGAACGATCTCTCGGATGAGCGCGACGCCCGCACAGAAGAAGCCCTCGCGGCCCAGGAACGGTTCAACTCTGCTCTGACCCAGATTTCCGCCATGCAATCGGAACTCCTGGCCTCGGAAACGCGTCGTCGTGAACTTGAGACCGGTATCGAAGTGATCCAGGCCACCCTGCGCCGCACCATGAGCGAGCGTGATCTGGCCCGACTGGAAGCGACAGAACTCAAAGACGATGCTTCAGGCGATGTTTCTGCGCTGGCCGCTGGCTCGCCGCTTGGAAATGAGATGGTCACCGCGCTTTCTGATGCGTTGCAAGAGACCGCTGCCGAGCGTGACAAGGTGATCAGTGACGCCCGCGCCGCACTGGACCTTGCCGAAGAAATGCGTCTGGAACTGGCGTTGATGGAAGAAAAGAACGATCAGATCTTCCGCCAGCTAGAAGACGCCATGACCGTATCTGTGGAACCTCTTGAAAAGATGTTCCAATCCGCCGGTCTCGACACCAAGTCGTTGCTGGAAGAAGTGCGCCGTGGATATGATGGTCAGGGCGGCCCGATGCTGCCGCTGTCGTTCTCCACGAAGGGCGGCGAACTGACCGAGGAAACCATCCGCGCCAACAATCTGCTGGACAAGATGGATCGCCTGAACATCTACCGTATCGCGGCAGAAACCGCCCCGTTCACGGAACCCCTGCGCGGCGCGTTCCGCTACACCAGCGGATTTGGCATGCGTTGGGGACGGATGCACAAAGGCACGGATTTCGCGGCCCGTCACGGCACGCCGATCTATGCCACCGCAGACGGTGTGGTTATCCACGCCGATTGGCAGTCGGCCTATGGCCGCCTGATCAAGATCCAACATGAGTTTGGTATCGAAACACGTTACGCCCACCTCTCCAAAATCCGTGTAAAGAAAGGCCAAAGGGTCTCGCGCGGAGACCTTATTGGTGATATGGGCAACTCTGGACGTTCCACCGGAACACACCTTCACTACGAGATCCGGGTCAATGGCCGGGCCGTGAACCCGATGAAATTTATCAAGGCTGGAAGAGATGTTTTCTAAGAGCAAGATCAACGAACCCGCACCGAAATCTGCCGACCCGGCCAAGCCTGCTGCCCCCGAGGCCGCACCTGCGCCGAAACCGGCAGCCGACTTCAAGGCAAGCCCTGCCCCGGCGGCCCCCAAGGCCAAACCCCCGGCATCGGTTCTGTCCTCGGACCTGCACATCACCGGTAACCTCAAGACCACCGGTGACATCCAGGTCGAAGGCACTGTCGAAGGCGACATCCGCGCCCACCTGCTGACGGTTGGTGAGACTGCCACCATCAAAGGTGAAGTGGTTGCAGATGATGTGGTTGTGAACGGCCGCATCGTGGGCCGCGTGCGTGGCCTCAAGGTGCGCCTGACCTCGACCGCGCGTGTCGAAGGCGACATCATCCACAAGACCATCGCGATCGAAAGCGGTGCGCACTTCGAAGGTTCGGTACAGCGTCAGGACGATCCGCTGACCAAGAAAGCCGCGGCGCCGGCCAAAAAGGCAGCGCCTGCCGCAGACGCATAAGCGATTGCAAATACAAAGGAAAACGCCGCCCTTCGAGGCGGCGTTTTTCATTGGTCGCTTTCTGTGCTTACGGCCCCAGCATCCATTGCCCGTCAGGCCAGAACGCATGGTAGGCAAAGGCGAACATCACATCATGTGGCAGGTCCCTTCCCTGCCCGTCGCGCACCCGGATTGATCCGACGTCCCGCCCGCTGGCAATGTCGGCGGTGTCCAGCGCGGATGCCTGTCCAGGGGTCCAGCTGATCTCAACACCCGCTTCGCGCAGGGTCTTGACCTTGCGCAGCCGTTCCATCGGCCAAGCCCGATCCCCCACCCGAATGACCCGAGCCAGCGCGGGAATGTCATGTGGTGGCAACTCACCGCTGTAAAGGAACGGACGGTAGGAGCTGTCGTATCTTTCGTACGGATTGCGGCCGTAACGGCGGTTGAAAGGCGGCTCGGCCATCACCAGCGCATCAGGGTTGCGGGTGCGGAACTGGTCCCAGCTTTCAAGCCATGACGGCAGTGGCTTCAACACCCTGCCCGTCAGCTCCCCGACGATGGCGGTGCCGGTCGCCTGCTGCCACCAGCTTTCGGTTTCACGGTCGTACATGACCATGTCGGAATTGCGCAGTTTACCACTTACACCGAAGGTCAGTATCGCGTCGGTATTACGTCGGTAATACGACAGTGCGGAATTGCACAGCGGGCAAAAGGTTACCGCAACGGGCGTTCCGTCGATCTCGTCATTCACGATCTCATGCCAGGTCAGATACCGCAGCGGATAGGCCCTTGGCAGCGATCCCTCAAGCTCGACCGTTATGACAGGTTCCGTGCCCTTTATGCGGGTTTCATCCTTGACGAAGATGAACTGTGGATCGGAGATCGCCGGTATGCCGTCCTTGGGCGGCCCTCCCGACAGGATCTCGACCCAGTTCGACACAGTTGTCTTGCTGAAGTCCGTGTTGGGCCATTCGTGTTTCCAGAATGACGGATCGGCGCTTGCGCTGCCCGTAATCCCGATCGCCAAGGCGGTGGCGAGGACGTGTCTCATGAACATGAGGGATCTCCCTTCCATGCTTGCCGGAAAGGGTGCGACGAAAAAGGGGGGCCGCATAGCCCCCCTCACAATGGTGTGAATGCCTTTGACCGAGCTTATTCGGTCACGGTCACCTTTTTCATCATGTCCGGCTGTCCCAGAACGGCACCGTTGCGGCCCTTGCCGCGCTTGATGGCGTCGACAACGTCCATGCCCGCGGTCACCTTGCCAACCACGGTGTACTGGCCGTCCAGAAAGCCACCTTCGGCAAACATGATGAAGAATTGCGAGTTGGCCGAGTCCGGGCTTTGCGAACGGGCCATGCCGACGATGCCGCGTTCATAATGCACATCCGAGAACTCGGCAGGCAGATCAGGGCGCGACGAGCCGCCACGGCCTGCCATACGCATGTCACTGCCAATCTTGCCGAATTGCACGTCACCGGTCTGGGCCATGAAGCCGTCGATGACGCGGTGGAAGACCACGTTGTCATAGGCGCCTTCAGCGGCCAGCGCGGTGATCTGCTCTACGTGCTTGGGCGCGACGTCTTCGAACAGATCGATGGTGACGGTGCCGTTGGCTTCGCCTTCGATCTCGATTTCGAGACCGCTGGCAAACGCCGGGCCGGCCATGAGGGCCAGTGCAAAGCCGAGGTTACGCGTCCACATCGGCCGCCACCTTCACCGAAACCATGCGGTCGGGATACATCGGCGGCTCGCCGCGCACGATGGCGTCGACGTGGTCCATGCCTTCGATGACACGACCGTAAACGGTGTATTGGCCGTTCAGGAAGTGGTTGTCCTTGAAGTTGATGAAGAACTGCGAGTTCGCGCTGTCGGGCATCTGGCTGCGGGCTGCACCAAGGGTGCCGCGATCATGCGGGATGCGCGAGAATTCGGCCTTGAGGTTCGGCAGGTCCGAACCGCCGGTGCCGGCGCGGCGCAGATCAAAGTTGTTTTCCATGTTGCCGTTGGCAACATCGCCGGTCTGGGCCATGAAGCCGTCGATCACACGGTGGAAGGCAACGTTGTCATACTGACCCGAGCGTGCCAGTTCTTTCATGCGTTCGCAGTGACCCGGCGCGATGTCGGTCAGCAGTTCGATTACGACGGTGCCGTCTTTCAGCTCCATCAGGATGGTGTTTTCGGGATCTTTGATCTCGGCCATGGGGCCCTCCTGTCATGTCTTTGGGCGCTAGTTAATCATGCCGCACGCGAAAGCCAAGCCGCCCCATTGACCTAAGCCGCGTTTCCTATAGAGAACGCGGCAAATGTTTTCATTTTCGGAGTTGCAAAGATGGGCTGGAAAACACTCGACGAGATGGACCTGAGCGGCAAGCGCGTTCTGACCCGCGTGGATATCAATGTGCCGATCGTGGATGGGGTTGTGACCGATGCGACCCGTATCCGGCGTATCGCCCCCACCGTGAAGCATATCCTCGAAGCCGGTGGCCGTCCGGTTCTGCTCGCACACTTTGGTCGCCCCGGTGGCGAGCGCCGCGCCAACCTATCGCTGGAACAGCTGGTCCCGACCCTGGAACGCGCCTTCGAAGCACCCGTCGCCTTTGCCGCCGACTGTGTTGGCACCGAGGCCGAACTGGCGGCGGAAACCCTGCAACCGGGTCAGGTGCTGCTGCTGGAAAACACCCGCTTCCATGCCGGTGAAACCAAGAACGACGCCGACCTTGCCGCTGGCATGGCCAAGCTGGGCGATGTCTATTGTAACGATGCCTTCTCGGCGGCGCACCGTGCGCACAGCTCGACCGAGGGTCTTGCCCGCCTGCTGCCCGCGTGCGCAGGCCGCCTGATGCAGGCCGAACTCGAAGCGCTGGAAAGCGCGCTTGGCAAGCCGAACCGCCCCGTTACTGCGGTTGTCGGTGGTGCGAAAGTGTCGACCAAGCTGGAACTGCTGTCGAACCTGATCGAGAAGGTCGACAACCTTGTGATCGGTGGCGGCATGGCCAACACCTTCCTTGCGGCCAAGGGCTATGACATCGGTGTCTCGCTGGCCGAACGCCTGATGGTGGATACCGCCAACGAGATCATGGCCAAGGCCGAAAGCACCGGCTGCAACATCCTGTTGCCGACCGACATCGTCGTGGCCCGCAAGTTCGAAGCCCACGCTGACCACGAAATTCTGCCGCTGGACGCCTGCCCCGACGACGCGATGATCCTTGATGCCGGCCCTGCCAGCGTCGAGGCCATTGCCGCGGTTCTGTCCGAGAGCAAGACCCTGATCTGGAACGGCCCGCTGGGCGCCTTCGAAATCGAACCCTTCGACGCGGCCACCAACGCGGCCGCCCTCAAGGCTGCGGCCCTGACCCGCTCGGGCCAGCTGGTCTCGGTTGCCGGCGGTGGCGATACCGTTTCCGCGCTGAACGCGTCGGGCGCTGCGGGTGACTTCAGCTATATCTCGACCGCTGGTGGCGCCTTCCTTGAGTGGATGGAAGGCAAGGTTCTGCCCGGCGTCGCGGCACTCGAGCAATAAGATCAGGCGGGGCGCGAATTTCGGGATCAACCGCAGCCCGTTAGCGCCACCACGATTGCATGACGCGCCCTGCTGTCCTATGAGCGGGGCGCATTCATTATGCATCTGCGGAAATTGCAATTTTTCAAGGGCGGGAACAGATATGTCCAACCAAGCACAAATCGAAAAGATGACCTCCGGCGCCGGTTTCATTGCCGCCCTTGACCAGAGCGGTGGCTCGACCCCGAAAGCTCTGCGTCTCTATGGCGTCGAAGAAGACCAGTACGGTTCCGAAGCCGAAATGTTCGACATGATCCACGCCATGCGCGCGCGCATCGCGATGGCCCCGGCCTTTACCGGCGAGCGTGTGATCGGTGCGATCCTGTTCGAAATGACCATGGACCGCGAGATCGACGGCAAATCCACCGCCGCCTACATGTGGGAAGAGCGTGGCGTCGTGCCTTTCCTGAAGGTCGACAAGGGTCTGGCTGACGAAGAAAACGGCGTTCAGCTGATGAAACCGATGCCCGAACTCGACGCGCTTTGCGAACGTGCGGTCAAGGCGGGTATCTTCGGCACCAAGATGCGCTCGGTCATCAGCGCCGCGAACGCTGAAGGCATCGCCGCCATCGTCGCGCAGCAGTTCGAAGTTGGCAAACAGATCCTTGGCCACGGCCTTGTGCCGATCATCGAGCCGGAAGTGACCATCTCGATCGCAGACAAGGCAGAAGCGGAAGACATCCTGCTGGCAGAGATCACCAAACAGCTGGACGCCCTGCCGGAAGATCAGCAGATCATGCTCAAGCTGACCCTGCCGGAAACCGCGAACCACTACAAACCGCTGGTGGACCACCCTCGCGTGATGCGTGTCGTGGCCCTGTCGGGCGGTTACAGCCGTGACGAAGCCAACGAGCGCCTGTCGAACAACACCGGCGTCATCGCGTCGTTCTCGCGCGCCCTGACCGAAGGCCTGTCTGCACAGCAGTCGGACGAGGCGTTCAACAGCACCATCGCCGGCACCATCGACAGCATCTACAACGCATCCGTTGCGGGCTAAGGTCTCAGGGCCGTTACGCGGTCTTTGAACACATCTGACACGACGGTTTCCGCGGCATCGCGGAACCGTCTCATGAGGGCGGGTTTGCCCGAGGTTTTGCGCCACAACAGGCCAACCGTTCGATAAAGCCCGCCTTTCATCGGCACCACCACCACATCGCCGTCTGTCTCATGCACTTCCGACCGCACATAAAGCGATGGAAGCAACGTTACCCCCATGTTCATCGCAACCATCTGGCGCAGGGCGTCCAGGCTGGTGCCTTCATAGTCATCGCGCAGGTTGGCCCCGGCGTCGGCGCTCAGGCGGGCGATCTGTGTCTTCAGCGCATATGTCGCCCCAAGTGACAGCATATCCAGGCCTTCAAGGTCGTGCTTTTCGATCAGGGCCTTGCCCGCCAACGGATGATCCCGCGCCACGGCCAGCAACAGGGGTTCACGGTAAAGCGGCACCGAGACCAGATCGTCGGAACGCACCGGCAGTTGCGCCAGCACAAGATCGTGTCGCCCGGTCTTCAGCTCTTCGAGCAGCTCCGCCGGCGCGCCATCCCGCGCCAGCAGTTTCAGATCAGGGTGTACCGCGTGCAGGTGGCGCAGGAGTTGCGGCAGGACATAGGGGCCGATGGTCGAGGTCGCCGCAAGCCGCAGGGTGCCGGATACCCCTTCTTGCAGGGATTGAGAGAGCCCCATCAACTGCTCGACACCGTCGAGAATGCCCTGGCAATGCCCCAGAACTTCGCGCCCCGCAGGTGTCAGCACAACGCCGCGCCGTCCGCGTTCGACGAGGGCAACCTCCAGTGTGGATTCGAGCGCGGTGATCTGCTGACTTAGCGAGGGCTGGCTGAGGTCCAGCTGTTCGGCCGCGCGCCGGTATTGGCCGCACTGGGCCAGCACGGCGAAATAGCGCAGTTGCTTCAGCGTCGGCAGGGGATCTTGCATGAGTAGCCACCTAATATAGGAAAAACCTAAGTTACTAAGTGGAAAATTAGCATTCTTTCTATGATTGCAATGCCCATCTCATCACCAGCAGGGAACTCCTGCGTTTTCGCAAACCAGATGGGAGGCTTGGCATGACCAGCAAAATCGTACAGCGCGTTGAGTCCTTGGCGGCACATGTTTCGGCGCTGAGGACGCGTCACCGGAAACTCGACCGGCAGATCCTCGAGGAACAGCACCGCCCCGCACCGGACTATGGCAAGCTGCGCTGGCTCAAGGCACGCCGTCTTGTCCTGCGCGATCAGGTGGCGCGCTACGAAGGTCTGATGTCATCGCTCAAGCCTCTCGCTGGCCATTCGCTTGCCCGCAAAGGTGCCTCTGCCTATCAGGAAGGAGCCGCGTGATGGGGTTTCTGAATTTCCTGAACGCCTCGCGGCTCATGCAGAGTTCCAAGATCGACGAGTTGGTCGAAGCCCTTGGAGAGGATGATGACGGGCCGGACGGCGGGAGCTTCAGGCGGCGCAAGCGGGACAAGCACCTGTCCATCAAGCCGCGCAAACGCAAGAAGCGCAGCTTTGACTGGTTCGACGACTGAATTTTGAAGGTCTCGCCGGGGGCGCCCGGCGGGGCCTTCGGGTCAAGCCAGCCGCGAGAGAATACCCTCGGTGTCCAACCCGCTCACGGAACCTGCCACGCTGCCACGCTGCTGGGCAACGCGGCTGGTGATGAACCCATCGACAACCGCATTGGGCGCGGTGCGCATCAGCGCCGCTGCTGTCAGCAACGAGGCGAGGTTCTCGGCAAACCAGCGGGCCTCGTGTTCGGCAGGCAGGGCTGGCCAGCGGTCACGGTGCTGGCGAAGTGCCGCGTCATAGCGGGCATCTGTCCCGCGCGCACCATCGAGCACGGCATTCAGGGCATCTACCGCACGCGGTTCACGGGCCAAGGTGCGCATGATGTCGAGGCAGATCACATTCCCCGATCCCTCCCAGATCGAGTTGAGCGGCGCCTCCTTGTAGAGCATCGGCATTGGCGTGTCCTCGACGTAGCCCATCCCGCCAAGCACCTCCATCGCCTCGGCCACGACGGAAATGCACCGTTTGTTTGAAAGGTACTTGGCCAGCGCGACACCGACCCGGGCCAGGGCGCGGGCCTCTTCATCATCGCGGTCAAAGGCCTGGGCGAGGAACATAGACACCGACAGCGCGCCTTCCCAATCAAGCGCGAGATCGGCCAGAACCGAGCGCATCAGAGGCTGGTCGATCAGGCGACGCTGAAAGGCGGAGCGGTGAGAGACCCAGTAGTGTGCCTCGGAGAGGGCGGCCCGCATCAGGGCGGCCGGGGCAATCGCGGTATCAAGCCGCGTGTGGTGCACCATCTCGATGATGGTCCGCACCCCTGCCCCTTCGTCGCCAAGACGATAGGCCAGCGTGTCGTGATATTCGATTTCGGAACTGGCGTTCGCCTGATTGCCAAGCTTGTTCTTGAGCCGTTGCAGGCGGATCGAATTGCGCTCTCCCTCAAGCCAGCGCGGCACAAGGAAACAGGTCAGCCCGCCTTCTGCCTGCGCGAGGGTCAGGAAACCGTCGCACATCGGGGCCGAACAGAACCACTTGTGCCCGCGCAGGCGATAGTGGTCGCCATCGCGGGTGGCAATCGTGCTGTTGGCACGGACATCGGAACCACCCTGTTTTTCGGTCATCGCCATGCCAAGGGTCGCGCCCGCCTTTTGATCTATGGGCCGGATCGACGGGTCATAGACGCCGGACGTCAGCTTGGGTGCCCATATCTCGGAAAGTTGCGCATCGTTGCGCAGGGCCGGAACAGCGGCATAGGTCATGGTCATCGGGCACCCTGCGCCCGGTTCGACCTGCATCTGGTAATAAACAAGGGCCGCATGGGTGGCGTGACCGCCGGGTTTCCCATCCCATGCGGTCGCGGCATATCCCGCACCAAGCCCCGTTTCCATAACCCTGTGATAGCCGGGATTGAACGTCACCTCGTCCAGACGCCGCCCGCCCCTGTCAAACAGCTTGAGACGCGGCAAATCACGCTGGGCATCCTCGGCCGCCTGACGCAGGTTTTCGTCGCCATATGTTTTGCCCGCCTGCGCCAGGTGATCCAACCGGGCGCCCGCGGCTTCGGCTGCTTCGCGAAGCGGCAGGTCTTCGGACCAGAGATCACGCCCTCCCCGGACGTCGGGCTGGTTCATCACCTCGTGTGTGCCTAAATGGCGGCTTGCCTGTGACTGTGTCATGATGTGCTCCTCCGGTCCCGACGCTACCCTTGTGGTTGCACCTGTTGCCAGAAAGCCGTTGCGTCATGATTTGGTGACATCCGTGATTTTTGGGGATTCACAGGGAGTCTGCCTTGTGGCATAGTGCGTGCAGACGCCCGAAAAAGGGTGCGTAAGAGGCAGAAATGACAGCACAAAAATCACGTCCCGCGTTTGGTGCGCTCCTGTTTTTCGGAGTGGCGATGGTGCTGTCGTCGATTTTCACTTTCGCTGCCGTTCAGGGCGACTATGGCCTGTTCCGCCGGGTCGAGGTCGAAGCGGAAAAGGCCAAGCTGGATGCGGAACTGGCCCAGCTGCAGGCCGAAGTCATGCGCATGGAAAACCTGACACAACGCCTCTCCGATGAATATCTGGACCTTGATCTGCTGGATCAGCAGGCGCGCGATGTTCTTGGCCTGATCCGTACGGATGAAATTGTGATCCGCTAAGGCGCGATACCTCCTCAACTTTCTGAATATTTCCTCTACCAACGCGCAAGTTGTTGGGTTATCATTTTGTTTAACGTTAAACTATTTTTGCCTGCTGGGAGGACAAAATGGCTGCGAGAAAACCGGCCAAGAAGACGAATGTCTCGGGCGACGAACTCAAGGAATATTACCGTGAAATGCTGCTGATCCGCCGCTTTGAAGAGAAGGCGGGACAGCTGTATGGCATGGGTCTGATCGGCGGCTTCTGCCACCTTTATATCGGTCAGGAAGCGGTTGTGGTTGGGCTGGAGGCCGCCGCGGAGGAAGGCGACAAGCGCATCACCTCGTACCGCGACCACGGCCACATGCTGGCCTGCGGCATGGATCCGAACGGCGTTATGGCCGAACTGACCGGACGTGCCGGCGGTTACTCCAAAGGCAAGGGCGGCTCGATGCACATGTTCTCGAAGGAGAAGCATTTCTACGGCGGCCATGGCATCGTGGGGGCACAGGTGCCTCTGGGCGCGGGTCTGGCCTTTGCCGACAAGTACAAGGGCAACGGCCGTGTCACCTTTACCTATTTCGGTGATGGCGCCGCCAACCAGGGGCAGGTTTACGAGACCTTCAACATGGCCGCACTCTGGGATCTCCCGGTAATTTTTGTCATTGAAAACAACCAGTACGCCATGGGCACTGCACAGCAGCGGTCGACCTCGACGCCGGACATCCACACCCGAGGCCAGAGCTTTGGCATCCCCGGCGAAGCGGTTGACGGCATGGACGTTCTGGCCGTGAAAGAGGCCGGTGAGCGCGCCGTGGCCCACTGCCGCAAGGGCAAAGGCCCCTATATCCTCGAAGTGAAGACCTACCGCTACCGTGGCCACTCGATGTCGGATCCGGCCAAGTACCGGACCCGCGAAGAGGTTCAGAAGATGCGCGAGGAACGCGACGCGATCGACCACGTGCGCCAGCTTCTGATCGACGGCAAACACGCGACCGAAGACGACCTCAAGGCGATCGACAAGGAGATCAAGGCCGTGGTCAATGCGAGCGCCGACTTCGCCAAGGAAAGCCCCCTGCCCGCAGCCGAAGAGCTGTGGACGGATATCTACGCGTAAGCTGACAGAGGAGAGTTGAAAGATGGCTACTGAAATCCTGATGCCCGCCCTGTCGCCCACGATGGAAGAAGGCACGCTGGCGAAATGGCTGGTGAAAGAAGGCGACACCGTACAATCCGGTGACATCATCGCCGAAATCGAAACCGACAAGGCCACGATGGAATTCGAGGCGGTCGACGACGGTGTGATTGGCCACATCCTCGTGCCGGAAGGCACCGAGAACGTGAAGGTCAACACGGCCATTGCCACGTTGCTTGAGGACGGCGAAGAAGCAGGTGCTGCACCTGCTGCGGCGGCGGCTCCGGCGGCAGCGCCCGCCCCGGCGGCGCAGGTTGCGGCCGCGCCCGAGGTGGCACCGGTTGAACAGACCCCGGACTGGCCCGAAGGTACCAAGCTCAAGCAACAAACCGTGCGCGAGGCCCTGCGTGATGCGATGGCCGAAGAGATGCGCTCGGACGAAGACGTCTACCTGATGGGCGAAGAGGTTGCCGAGTACCAGGGGGCCTATAAGGTGTCCCAGGGGCTTTTGGACGAATTCGGCTCCAAGCGGGTGATCGACACCCCGATCACCGAGCACGGTTTTGCCGGCATCGCGGTGGGCGCGGCCTTTGGCGGATTGAAACCGATTGTCGAGTTCATGACATTCAACTTTGCCATGCAAGCCGTTGATCAAATTATCAATTCCGCAGCCAAGACCCTCTATATGTCGGGCGGTCAGATGGGTGCGCCGATGGTGTTCCGTGGCCCGAACGGTGCCGCTGCGCGGGTTGGCGCTCAGCACAGTCAGGACTATGCCGCATGGTATGCGCAGATCCCCGGCCTCAAGGTGGTGATGCCCTATTCGGCGGCGGATGCCAAAGGCCTGCTGAAGTCGGCCATCCGCGACCCGAACCCGGTGATCTTCCTTGAGAACGAAATCCTTTACGGGCGGTCTTTTGACGTGCCGGTTCTGGATGATTTCACCATCCCCTTCGGCAAGGCCAAGATCTGGCGCGAGGGAACGGACGTAACCATCGTCAGCTTTGGCATCGGGATGCAGTACGCGCTGGAAGCGGCTGACAAGCTGGCCGAAGACGGCATAAGCGCCGAAGTCATCGACCTGCGCACCCTGCGCCCCATCGACTATGACACGGTGCTGAATTCGGTGATGAAGACCAACCGCTGTGTCACTGTCGAAGAAGGCTGGCCCGTTGGGTCGATCGGCAACCACCTGTCGGCCACGATCATGCAGCGCGCCTTTGACTATCTGGATGCCCCCGTGATCAACTGCACCGGCAAGGACGTTCCGATGCCCTATGCGGCCAATCTCGAGAAGATGGCCCTTGTGACCACCGACGAGGTGATCGCGGCGGTCAAAGAAGTGACCTATCGGTAAGGAGGATCAGAGATGCCAACAGAAATCCTCATGCCTGCTCTCTCCCCCACGATGGAGGAAGGCACGCTGGCCAAGTGGCTGGTCAAGGAAGGCGACGAAGTGCAATCCGGCGATATCATCGCCGAGATCGAAACCGATAAGGCGACGATGGAGTTCGAGGCCGTGGACGAGGGCATCATGGGCCCCATCCTCGTGGCCGAGGGCACCGAGGGCGTCAAGGTCAACACCGCCATCGCTGTCCTTCTCGAGGAAGGCGAAAGCGCGGATGACGTGAGCGTCGCTGCTGCGCCTGCGGCTTCTGCGGCACCCGCACAGGCGGCCGCCGCACCTGCGCCACAGGCGTCGGCCCCTGCCGCCCCTGCCCCCGCCGCTGCGGATGGCAGCCGCATCTTCGCCTCGCCTCTTGCACGGCGGATCGCGGCTGACAAGGGGTTGGACCTCGCGGCCATTCAGGGCTCGGGTCCGCGTGGCCGGATCGTCAAGGCCGACGTGGAAAGCGCCCAGCCAGGTGCCGCCACGGCCCCTGCGGCGGTGGAAACGGCTCCGGCCCCTACCGCTCCGGCAGCAGCCCCCTCACCAATGCCGCAGAGTGCGGACGCTGCAACGGTTGCCCGCATGTACGAAGGCCGCACCTACGAGGAAGTCGCGCTCGACGGGATGCGTAAGACAATCGCCGCGCGCCTGTCGGAAGCCAAACAGACCATCCCGCATTTCTATCTGCGCCGCGATATCAAGCTCGATGCGCTGCTGAAGTTCCGCTCGGAGCTTAACAAGCAGTTGGAAGGCCGGGGTGTGAAACTGTCGGTCAATGACTTCATCATCAAGGCCTGCGCCCTTGCCCTGCAACAGGTGCCCGATGCCAATGCCGTCTGGGCCGGTGATCGCGTTTTGAAGATGAAAGCCTCGGACGTGGCGGTTGCGGTGGCTATCGAAGGCGGGTTGTTCACCCCGGTCCTTCAGGATGCGGAGAGCAAGACCCTTTCGGCGCTATCGACCGAGATGAAGGACCTTGCCAGCCGCGCACGGGACCGCAAGCTGGCCCCGCATGAATACCAGGGCGGCAGTTTCGCGATCTCCAACCTCGGCATGTTCGGCATCGACAATTTCGACGCCATCGTGAACCCGCCGCATGCGGGGATCCTGGCCGTGGGCACAGGCGTGAAGAAACCCGTGGTCGGTGCTGATGGCGAAGTGACGGTGGCGACGGTAATGTCTGTCACCATGTCGGTGGATCACCGCGTGATCGACGGCGCGCTGGGGGCAGAGTTCCTCAAGGCCATCGTCGACAACCTCGAGAACCCGATGACCATGCTGGTATAAGCCCGAATGACCCGTGAAACGGTTTTGTTCTGCATTGTTCCGACAGCTGGCGTTGTTGTCGGAACAATCGTAGCGTTTTTCGGGGGACAGCCGATTTCCGAGCAACCACTTGCCGCGCTGATCGTTTCGCTTTTGCTGGGCGCAAGCGCGGTCTCGGTGTTTCTTGCCCATTTTAGCAGGAATGTGTCCAACCGCTTTGCCTGGGGCACGATCTTTACCAACGGCGCGTTGATGATCCTGTTTTTCGCCCTGCTGCACAGCGCAGCGGGCATCATGTGCACCTCACCGATCTGTGTTGGAACGCAGACCGTGCAGTTTGACATCGCGAACGGCAGCGTCGCAACGGCGAATCTGGACAGCCGTTTTCTCTCGGGGCTCTATTTTTCGGTCGTGACCTTCACGACCCTCGGCTATGGCGATTTTCAACCGCACCCGGACCTGCGCCTGCTGGCCGGTTTCGAAGCAGTGTTGGGATATATCTATCTTGGCCTGACCGTCGGCGCGGCAATTGACCTTGGAGGGCGTGGAGACAGGTCTCGGAAAGACGAAGGAAAGGTTACAGGATCACCAAGGCAACAGCTAAGATGGCCCCCATGACAGGTGCCAGAGCGAAGATCGCATTGACCTTGTGAGTCTTGATAAGTTCAACCATCCGGCACCTCCTTTCCTGGGTCAAATATAGGGTTACACCCTCAACAAATCAACAATGCTTCAGCCCTTGGCACCGTCGTGCAGGATCTGATCCATTTCGACTGCCGGCTGGGCGCAACCGGCCTCGCCGACGATCTTGGCGGGAACGCCTGCCACGGTCGAACAGGGCGGCACTTCCTGCAGGACAACCGAACCGGCGGCGATGCGGCTGCAATGGCCAACCTTGATGTTGCCCAGCACTTTCGCGCCAGCCCCAATCAGAACCCCATCACCGATTTTCGGGTGGCGATCCTCTTCTTCCTTGCCGGTCCCGCCAAGCGTTACCGAGTGCAGCATCGACACGTTGTCGCCCACCACGGCGGTTTCACCGATCACGATGGAATGCGCGTGGTCGATCATGATGCCCTTGCCGATACGGGCGCCCGGATGAATGTCGATGCCGAAAATCTCGGAGGTGCGCATCTGGATGAAATAGGCCAGATCCTTGCGCCCTTCCCGCCAGAGCCAGTTGCCGATGCGATAGGCCTGAACCGCCTGAAATCCTTTGAAGTAGAGGATCGGTTGCAACAGGCGGTGGCAGGCCGGATCACGGTCGAAAATCGCCATCAGGTCGGCGCGGGCCGCTTCGATCAGCCCCTTGTCTTCGGAAAATGCCTCGTCAGCGATTTCACGCAGAACCACCATCGACATCTCATTCGACGACAGCTTGGCCGCAAAGCGATAGCTCAGCGCCCGCTCGATGGATTTGTGGTGCAGCACACAGGCATGGACCAGGCCGCCCATCAGGGGTTCGTCGCGAACCGCCTCTTCCGCTTCCGCAGTGATACGGGCCCAAACCGGGTCAACCGCAGTGATTTTCGCGCGTGTCTCAGCCATGGCAATCCATCCTTTGTTGGCTTTAGACTACACTACATAGTCTACGCGCAGCAAATTCAAAACCCTGATCGAAGGCATCACACGCATGAATGACAAAGAGTTGAGCCGGTTTCGAACGCTGATCCACGACAGGCTTGCGGCGTTGGAACGTGAAAACCAAAGGGGACAGGACGGGCAATCCACCGTCATGCTGGACCAGCAGGCCGTGGGCCGCCTGAGCCGCATGGATGCCCTGCAATCCCAGGCCATGGCCAAGGCCAATCAGGTCCGCAGGGACGCGACCGAGCTGGCGCTACACGCGGCCTTGCGGCGGATCGACGAGGGCGAGTTCGGATATTGCGAGGACTGCGGCGAAGAGATCGCCCGCAAGCGTCTGGAGTTCGATCCGGCCGTCCTGCGCTGTATCAGCTGCGCCTCCGGCTAAGGCGCCACTCCTCCAGACATCTCAACACCTGCGCGACGCACCGGCAGTATTCGCTGTCGGAAAAGCTTGGCTCTGGCCGCATGGGAAATCTGTGCGCGATCGACATGAGAGACCCGTCCCCCCATCGCGGATGGCTGTATCCGAAGCGTTTGAAATAGTGATGCGCCGCGTGCGACTGGCGGATCATGCTTTCACAACGGGTCCTGCGGCTGTCGTTAGGCAGCGCAAGCAGAACCCGCGCCACCGCCACCACATCCCCGTGCATGACCCGCCGCATCTCAGGCGGAAATGGTCAGCGAAGCAAATGGCCCCGGTCCAAATCGCCCCGAAACCTGCGCCACCTGGATCTCGTAAGGTGGAACAATGCCGTCGGCAGACTGGTCTGCCACCGTGTAATCCCAGCCCTGTTGCGAAACCTCCTCTTCGCGCACCAAGGCCCCGTCTTTGAGAACACGCAGGGCATAGGCCTCCCGCTCCTCGTTCAGGGGCACCTCCGGCACCTCCCACTCATCGCCATCAAACCGCGTCCGGCGCACCCAGGTCACCGCAAGATCACCCGAGCCATGCGCTGTCGCGCTCAGGTGGCACGGGCTGTAGGGGCGCAGCCCAGCGCCCGCAAAGGCATGTGTCTGGTGCAGATAGGACGGATCATCATACCCCCGCTGCGCCGGACCAATGCGATAGTGCCGCTGACGCCCACGCGTCGAGGGCGCAAGGTCAAGCTGTTCGACGGTCTTGTCCAGAAGCACAACCCATGACCCCAGTGGCCAGACCTCGGGCACGAAGGCATCCGTCCCAAGCTGCCCCCGCAGACGGCCGCGCAGCCACCATGTGTCCTGCGCCACAAGTTCGGCATCGCGGAACTGGAACACCTCCCAGTTGCCCGGCGTGCCATCCCCGAGCACCGCGGCATTGCCGCCTGCCAACAGCGCCGCCGGATCAACGCCCTCAAAGGCACCGGACAGGAGTTTGACTTGAAGCACCGGCCCCTCGTCCCAAAGCCCCGTCGGCGCGCGCCAGAGGGCGCTTTCCGTGACACCAATCGTGGCGCGCTTGGTGGCCAGTTGGGTCAGCGCATAGTTGGCATCCCTGTCCGAACCATAGACGGCCACGCTCCCCGGCCAGGGCGTTGCCGTGACCGCCAGATGCGGCGCATGGGGCGTTTCGTCACCGCTCAGCAGCGGCAGGTCCATGAAGAGCGGCAGAACCGGAACCGGCGCGGCAAAGGGCCTGGTGCTGGCCGTCTGATCCTCATAACCGGTTGGCTTGTAGACCGAGGCTTCGATCTGCACGGCCTCGGCGATCTGGTAGTGCCCCTGCTCGATACGCTCGATACGAAACGGCCCGCCGTCGCCCTTCAGGTTCACCACGTCGCCTGCACCGATGTTCAAAACTGAAGGCGGCAAGGCAAAACGCGCCCGTTCACGCGCCACACGCGCCTCGCTCAGCCAGCGCTCTGCAATCTGGCGCCCTTCGGCACGCCCCATGCTGATCGGCAGCTCAGTCCCCGTTATCCCATGTGTCGCGTCCTCGGGAAGCACCGCTTCCTCGGCAAGAGCCGCAAAGTCGCCATCGGCTTCAACAAACTGAACCCGCACACGCCCCGTGGTCTCGGCTTCGGCATCCCGCTGCCGGTCAACGGTCCCGTCAATATCCTCAGAAACGGCAAAGCGATCGGTGTCCAACACATGCACGTCTTGCCCAGCGCGCATGATGAACTTTATCACCCCGTCCCGTTCCACGGCATCAAACCCGTGTTGCATCATCAGGGGCTGGAGAGCGGATCGCGCATCGCTGACCTCGCCCACCACATATCCCTGCACGACACCGTGCAATTGCGAAACATCGAAATGCGGCATGTCCGAGCGCAGGCAAATCTCGGCCACCACCGAGGCCAGCGGCCGCGTTGCGCTCCGTCCGTTGATCCAGTGCCCCCGCGCATAGCTTGCGCCGTCACTCCAGAGATCGCGGCTATTGGGAAAGAACGGAAACGGGCGCGCATCCCAGGCCCAGACATGGGCGCGGCTCATATCCACCATCCGCGCACCATAAATCTCCGAGACCGGGTTGTTTTCACTGTTCCCCCAGTAGGAGATCATCGCCCGCAGATACTGGGCCTGGATATGATCGTCCCGGCGTCCGTCGGAATATCGTGGCAGGCTGCTTTCCGACGACTTGGGATCAAGAAACTTGTTGGGCTGGTTCGTGCCCTTGTCCACAGCCGCACAGCCCATTTCGGTAAAGACGATGGGTTTGGATTGCGGCACCCAGTCTGTGGGGTCTTCCTGACGCACACCGCCAATGCGCTCGTGGTGATCCTGCCCCCACCAGTTGGCGATGTCCTTGTAGCGAAACACCCAAGGCTCATCATGCGCGCCATCGGTGATCGGCGTGCGGATCTGCGCCGCGCGCGCCTCACTCGAATGGTAGAACCACTCGTACCCCTCGCCCCCTTCGATATTGGCCTTGAGGTAGTCGGGATTGTAAACCGATCCCCAATCCGCATCGGCGTGGTCATCGTCCTCACGCCAATCCGAAAGCGGCATATAGTTGTCGATGCCGACAAAGGCGATCTCGGGATCGGCCCAAAGCGGATCGAGGTTGAAGAACACGTCCCCCGATCCGTCCTGCGGATGGTATCCGAAATACTCGCTCCAGTCGGCCGCATAGGTCAGCTTCACATCTGGCCCAAGAAGCGCACGAACCTCGCTCACCAGCGCCCGCAAGGCCTGTACAGCGACAAACTGGTTCCCTGCCCCGCGTATCCGTGTCAGCCCCCGCATTTCCGACCCGATGCAGAAGCTCTCAACCCCGCCAGCCGCGGCACACAGGGCGGCGCAATGCAGGATGAAACGACGGTAGCGCCACTCCTGTGGCCCGCTGTAAAATACGCTTCCCTCGCCTACCGTGAAATCCGAAGCCGTCGCGCTCCCGAAAAAGGCCGCAACCTCAGCCTCTGCCGCCGACATGCCATCCGGCGTTCCCGCCTGACCCGCCGCCTTCGACGTCGTGATCCGCCCGCGCCAGGGCAGCACCGGCTGGTCGGCATTGTCACTCCACGGATCGGCCAAGCCATTGCCCGCCAACTGCTCCATCAACAGGAAGGGGTAGAACATCACGCTCTTACCCTCCTCGTTCAGGTGCTGGATCGCTTCGATCACCGCGGCATCCGCAGGCGTCCCCCCATAGATCGGACGGTCCTCAATCCGGGCAATCTCCTCGGCCGTGGCCCGCGTCTCACCGCACACCTGCCATGGCATATTGCTGCCATCGGCTTCCTTGCGCTCGACCTTGGGCCGGATCTCGCAGTCACCACAGCGCAAATCATCCCCGAACCAGCTCACGATCAGCGACACCGCACCACAGTTCGGCAGTTCGTTCTCAAGCGCGCCAACAGATGTCACAAAATCCGTCTGCCCCGACGGGGAATTCACATTGGCACTTTGCGACTGGCCCGGCGCGCCGCTCACGAACACAGGGGTTGTGGCCAGCGCATACTCTCCGGTGCCCGGCATCAGGGCGACGGCCTTGACCGCATGGGCAATATCGCCCTCTGCCGAATTTTGCTCCTTGTGGGTGGGCCTGCACACTTCAAATGAAAACTGCGGCACACGGTTCCCGAAGGGCGCAAGCGGCATATCCTCCATGACCACATAAGCCGTGCCGCGATAAGCAGGCACAAGCCCCTCTCCCTCGACCACCTCGATCAACGGATCGGGCAGTTGCGTCTGCGTCCCCTTGTAGACGCGCATGTTAAGATCACCGGCCGCGACTTCGACACCATCCGCCCAGACCCGCGCAACATGGCTGATCTCGCCCTCACACAGCGCGATGGCAAGGGAAACAGTATAGCTATAGTCGCGCACTTCCGGCTGGGGCGCTGCGCCCTTGCCGCCCCCGCTGACCGCAACGCTTTCGGCAAAGCGCGTTGCCCAGATCACCTGCCCGCCAATCCGCATCCGACCATAGACTTGCGAAACGGGCCGCCCCTCGGACGCCTGATTCAGGCGAAACCTCTCGATCTTGCCTGTCTCCACCGCCTGCGTGCCATCCCCAAGGATGCGCTGGTCAATGGCACGACCCAGTGTTGCCCCCGCCAGACGCCCAATCGCAACCGCCGACAGCCCCGCAACACTGCCCCCGATCGAGCCCCCAATCGCCGCACCGGCAGCCGAAAGAACAAGTGTCGCCATCACGCACCCTCCAATGGAAATGAAAACCGCGCCACGATCCGGCGGCGCCACGGTGTGCTCAGCGCACTTTCGGCAACGGCCCGTCCGGCATAGGCATGAATGAAACTCGCCCTCGCGCCGGTCCGCCCCGCAATCCCCAGATGCTTGGCAACGCTGCCCGCCCGCATCCGGAACAGAAGAACATCGCCCGGGGCCTCTTCCTCAAGCGGCTTGGCAACCAGCCAGCGCGCCGCCGCCTGCCACAGAACCTCGTCCCCCTGAGGCTCGGACCAGTCCATCGTGTAGGCAGGCACGGGTTCGGGCAAACGACCGTTCAAAGACTGCCAAACCCCAAGCACCAGCCCAAGACAATCGCAGCCTGCGCCCTTCACGGCGCACTGATGCCGATAGGGTGTACCAATCCACTCCCGCGCCAGGGACACAACCGCCGTCATCCCCGCAGGCTCCCACCGGTGTTCACGCTGCTCTGCTTGGGATAGCTCATCTGCCAATCCTCGCCCGGAATGTCAGGAAATCCCCGAAAGTTGAGCTGATTGGCGAACTTCAGACGGCAGGTCTCAAACCGCTTGTCACACCCCGCATCCAACCGCACCTCGTCCCCAGCGTTGATACTGGCCCGGATCGGCTCCCACAGTTCCACAACGCGCCTGCCATCCGCCTCAAACGCATCCCGTTTGATCATCCCCCGCAAACCAGCGGCCTCTCCCGAATGCAAGGAAAGCGCCCCACGGGTGAACCAACCGTCCTCAAACCCCGCAAGGCTTGCCCAGCGAAACACGCGGCCCTCCTGCACCTCTTCAACGGTCAGCAGCGTATGATAACCCGCCCCGTCCAGATCAAAGCCACAGGCGGCATCCCCCAACACAGCCGTACAAGGTTTCTGGTAAACGCGCCCGATGGGACGGTTCAGCATCTCGCTCAGGCCCCGCAACTCGGCGCGAAAGGCACCGCCCGCACGGGTCAAAGCGCCGATCTGCCCACGAAACACCAGGCTGCGCTCGGTCACGTCCCCCCAGTTCACCAGCCAGCAGCTCACATCGGCCCCGTCCAGACGGCCGGCCTCGATATCGGTCTCGGTGATCCCCGCATCGCTCAGCGCGCCAAGTGCCTCGGAGTTGTCGATCGACAACCCGGTCGCCTGTTCAATCGCCAGCGCCGTCAAACCGGTCTCTGCCTTGAAAACAAACCCTTCGAACGCAAGATCGCAATCATGCTCGGTGAACCCGTATCGCAGACCATCCGAGCGGCGAATGCCCCAACAGCGGGCCACCGTGGTCAACCCCGTTTGCAGATGCGCCTGCAATGCCTCCTGAAGCGCCATCAGACCCGCACCTCGACAACCGGCACATTAGGCACATCGCCCGCCTGGAAACTCGCCACGCTTGTCTGGATGCGATCCGTGTCAAACCGCACCGGCACATCAAATTCGAACCCTGCGGTGATCTCGCGCCCCTCGTCGGGGATCTTGTCGAAGGTCACGACCCCCGTGGCGACATCCACTTCATAGTGCACGCCCTCGAACATCTCGTCCCCCTCGATACCCATGCGCACCGTACCGGCGACCGGCTTGCAGATCGGGCGGTCATAGCGCCCCTCGCCCGACACATAGGTTTTCTGAAGGGCGAAACTGGCCCTCTCGCCATCCGCAACGGCAATGGTCTGATCCCGGTATCCCACCTCGCCCGAAGCAGGGCAGGATTTGAAATCCGACCAGTCTTTCCAGCGAAATCCGTAAAGCTGCCCGCGTCGTGCTTCGAAAAAGGCGATCAGCTGCTCGACATCATCCAGGCTGCGCATCCCCACACCCGCATCATAGCGGCGGCGTGAGTGCGCCCAGGGCGTGTTGCGCTCTTCGAAGCCATTGGCCAGCGTCACCACATCCGTGCGCCGCTCCGGCCCCCCAACAGACCCGAAACTCAGGCTGGCCGGAAACCGCACCTCATGAAATCCCATGTCACATTCCTCCGATCAAAGGTTGCGCTGCCCGCGCCCCAGAACACGCCCCATCTGCGCAGCGATCTGCCCCGATGAGCGGCGGAAGCTCTCGGCATCCGGCGTCTGGATGTTCATCACAACGTTGACGGCACGCCCGCTTCCCGCCGCCTGCACCCCAAGCCGCCCGTCGGGACCACGCGCCAGCGGCATCACGGCTTCCGGTCCGGCCTCGCCCATCAACCCGATACCGCCCCGCATCGGAAAAGTGGTCGCGCCCGTCACAACGCCCCCCTTGGCAAAAGGCATCACGCGCCCCTGCACAAAGCTGCCGCCCTGTTCGAATGGCAGAATGTTCTGCACAAGGCCGCCAATACCGTTTGCGATCATGCCGCCGAAATGGTCGGTAACGGGGCGCAGCGCCGCATTATAGGCGGTGTTCATCATGGTCCGCGCCATCCGGTCCAAAGTCTCCGACAGGCTGTCTCCGTCAAACACCAGCCCCTCAAAGGCCTTGCGCAATCCACGGCTCAGACCACGTTCCAGCGTCTTCACGTCCTGTCCCGTTGCCGACAGGGAACGCCGCATCGTGCGCAACTCCGTGTCGAAGCTCGCGGCGACCGATGTGGCCTGGGCCAAATTGGCTTCAAGCGCGTCTACCTGGTCGGCGAAGTCATCCAATCCATCGCTCTCAGTCATTGTCCTGTCCTTCCCTCCTGTCAGGATAAGCGGCAAGCAGGGCATCCAGCCCGGCACGATCCATCGTCTGCGCCGCGCCCCGTCTTCCCAGCATCAGGTTCAACTCAGCGGGCGTAAGCGCCCAGAACTCGGAAGGTCGCAGACCCAACCCTTGCAGGCCCACGCGCATCAGCCCCAGCCAATCAAGACCCGCCATCAGCCCCGTCCGGTACAGCAAAAGCCCGCGCCAAAAGATCGGCCGCCACCTTCGCGGCCTGCATCGGCCCGCCCGCGATCTCGGCCTGCAACAGATCCCGCGCGGTCCCCTGCCAGCCGCCACCACGCAATCCGGCCACGATCAGCGCAAGAACATCTCGCGTCTGAAACCGCCCACCTTCGAACCGCTCTACGAGGCCAACCAAGGTTTCACTCTCGAGACCCGCCTCCAGCTCGGCCAGCGCCCCAAGCGTCAGCTTGAGAACATGCCGCTGGCCATCGATCTCCAGCGCCACCTCACCGGCCCAAGGGTTCACCATGCTCACAGCGCCACGAAGGACAGCGCCCCGGCAGAGGCCATCGACATCTCGTAGGTCGCCTCACCGTTGTGGCTGCCTGCGTATTCGATCGCCGTCATCTGGAACGGCCCTTCGACGACGCCGAAATCGGGAATGATGACCTGGAAACCGGGGGTTTCACCGTCAAAGAAAATCTGGCGCGCGCGTTCGTCTGTATTGGCGTCCTTGAACACGCCCGAACCGGAAATCGCCGCCGATTTCACCCCTGCGCCTGACAGCAGTTCACGCCATCCCCCCTGGCTCTCAAGGCTGGTGACATCAACGCTTTCGGCATTGAAACTCACCCGCGTCGCCCGCAGCCCCGCGATTGTCTCGAACTGACCATCTCCGGTCAGGTCCACTTTGATCAGAAGATCCTTGCCATTCTGGGCACCCATATTCGTCACTCCGATATGTTGTTAATCGTCTTCGACACGTGCATGAAACCGCAGGTCGATCCTGCGCTGGTTGTCGCTACCAACCCGTTTCGCCACCGCGCGTTGGAAATTCAGGAACACCAGTCGTCCCCGCGAAAGCGTGAGGTCCGCCCCCTGCAGCGCATCGCAAACCGCGGCCGCCACGGCCTTGGCTTCGGCAAATCCAGCCGCCTGCGAGACCACCGAAATGATCAGGCGATGCTCTGCGCCCGTACCCGACCCATCAGACCGATCCAAAGCGGTCTCTGCGCCCAGGACAAGATAGGTCGCTGGCAAATCACCCGCAGGAAGCGCGTCATACACCGCCCCCCAAGAAGTGAGGAAAGCATCGTATCTGCTTGTAAAAAATCATATATTGCCAATTGAAGCGCGGCAGAAACACCATAGCTCATACCACCACCTCTTCTGTCGTCTCACACCTCAGATAGCGGCCAGCCGCATCATGCTCGGCAACGGCAAGGACCGTGAAAACACGGTTTCCTTCGCGAAACCGCATCCCCGGCACCGGGCGCGACGACTGTCCAACAGGTGCCGCACGCAGGATGATCCGATAGCGCGTAGTTGAAAGCGTGACGTCACCGCCATCGCGTTCGCGACCGCTGCGTGCCGTCACCTCGGCCCAAACCAGACCCAGCGCCTGCCAGGTCTCGGCATAGCCACCGGCCCCATCGGCCACCCGTTCGACCGCCTCCAGCGTCAGCTGGCGGGAAAGAAGCACCCGGCTCATCGCGTGCCCCCCAGACGCACGGGACGGTACCGCTCGATCAGGCTGCTCACGCCAAAAGGCATACAGCCGCTACACAGCGCGGTTTCATCGCGGTACTCATAGTAATGCGCCGCCAGCAGGAAGACTGCCTGCCGCAGATCGACGGGAACGTCCTCCCATGCCGCGCCAAAACCGGCGTCAAATCTGATTTCGACCTGCCCGTTGTGCGGCACCGATGGCAGGCATCCCCCCACCGGGCGCAGTTCGGGCGTCAGGCCGTCAGCAATAAGGCGATAGGCGCTTGGCGCCACAACCGCATCATCACCGGCCGCATCAACCAGCGACACCGAAGTCACGGTGCTGACCGGGGCCACGGGCAAACCCTGCCCCTGTTCGTTGCGCCAGTCTTGCAGCGTCCACAGGAACGACCGCACGATCAGAACCTTTCCGGTCCGCGCCTCGATCGCCGCCATGGCCGCCCGAAGGAAGCTTTCCAGAACACCGTCCTGAAGGCTGTCCTTGGAAAACCCGCTACCCAATCTCAGATGGGCCTTGAACTGTGCAACCGGAAGCACCGCCAGGGGCACAGATGTCTCTTCGACTAACATCATGGAAAAACTCCGGAAACTCTCTTCCCTCCGACAATTCGGGCGCGCGCCACTCGCACCGATCCGGCCGAGGGGACTGCCTGACAACGCCTAAACGTGGCGCACGCCCGGGCAAGGCGGTCGAACCGCCCTGCCTTGCGCTCATCAAGTTGACGAGAACTTCACGAACTTGATCGCCGCGAAATCGCTCACGTCGCCGCCAATGCGCTTGGTCGCATAGAACAGCACATGCGGCTTGGCGCTGAACGGATCACGCAGCACGCGCAGGTCCGGACGTTCCGCAATCGTGTAGCCGGCCGCAAAGTCACCAAAGGCGATCGCATTGGCACCTGCCGCGATGTCCGGCATGTCTTCGGCAATCATCACCGGATAGCCCAACAGACGCGCGGGTTCACCCGCGGCCAGGCTGTCAGCCCAGAGGAAACGGCCGTCGTTGTCCTTCAGCTTGCGTACCGCACCGGCAGTTTTGGAGTTCATCACAAAGCTCGCATTGGCGCGATAGTCCGCCCCCAGCGCATAGATCACGTCGATCAGCGCATCACCGTCGGCGAACTGACCATCGATGCCCGTCGCGACATAGCCAAGGTTGCCCCAGCTCCAGCTGTCATCAGCCACAATCGGGTGCGACATGAAGCCCGTCGGCTTGTCGATGCCGTCACCGTTCACAAAGGCCGCGGCCTCAGCACGGGCGAACTTGTCAGCGATACGCCCGGCCAGCCAGCCTTCGATGTCAAAGGCACTGTCATCCAGCAGACGCTGCGAGGCCTTCGGAAGCGCCGACAACTCGTGCAGGCCAATCGTGATACGCTCGATGTTCGGCGTACCGGTCTCGGTGGTGCTGGTGGTCTCGTCCGCCCAGCCCGCGCCCGCATCCGAAGTGTCGATCAGCACGTCATAGGACGTGGCCTCGACATTCACCACATTGGCAATCGAACGGATCGAGGCCGTGGTGTTCAGCACCGACCGGATGGTGTCCGCCGTCTGGGGGTCCACCAGGTACCCGCCGTCACTGTTGACAGCCGTCGACATCGATTTGCCCTCAAGATCAAGGCCGCGCAGCGCGTCGTCCTCGCCCGAACGCAGATAGGCGGTGAACGCCTTTTGATGCGGGGCGTCAAAATCGGTTGCGGCCGCCAGCGCGGGCCGTGCGATAGTCTGAGATTTGCGATCAAGCATGGTCAATTGCTCTTCCTGTTTCTTAAGTCGCGCGTGAATATCATCTTTGAAGTCACTGAAGTCGCGCATAAAACCCTGCACTGAGGACTTCACCTCGGCTGCCAGAGACACGCCTTCTCCGGCCCGAGCCTTCGTCTCGGTCTTACCCATCCATTTTTCCTCGAACCTTGAGTTACGCCGGACGCGACTCGCGCCTCAGCTCCCGGCGGGCGCCCTCGAAGGCCGCCGCCATCTCCCGCAGTGTCTGCGCCTCGGGGCTCTCCCCCTTGGCCGACACACGCGCACTGGGCAGCATCGGAAAGGTCACCAATGAGACCTCCCAAAGCTCCAGTTCCTGCAAGAGCCGCTCGCCCTTGGTGTTCTTTGTTGCCCGCAGCGTGCGATAGCCGATCGACAGCCCGTCAATCGCCCCCGCACCGATCAGCGCGGCCGCCTCGCGGGCCTTGGCGACATCCGGCAGAAGCCGCCCCTTGACCCACAGTCCCCTGTCATCCTCGCGCACCTCTTCCCAGACGCCAATCGGCTGCGCCGGATCGTGCTGCCAGAGCATCTTGACGGCCCGTCCCTCTGCCAGCAGCGTCCTGAGCGATGTCGCATAGGCGCCTTTTGCCACTACATCGCCCCCCTGATCGGCCTTGCCGAACAGGCTGGCATAGCCTTCGATCACGTTCTCGTCCTGCATCGAAATCGCCGCCCCAAAGCGCGCGAACTTGTGCTCCAACCCCGTATCCACCTGCATGTTCCGTCCTCTCGTATCCCTAGGGGGTGACTGTCAGAAGCGATTGAAGCGCCTGCGCCAGGATCACCCCGACCACCCCGTAAACCGTTAACCAAAGCCGTTTCTCCAGCCGCTCGATCAACGCCTCGATCTTGTCCAAACGCCGGTTCAGACTGTCGAACTGCAACTTGGCCACCCGCTCGTGCGCTTCCAGCCGCAAGGCAGGCGCACAGTCAAAAGCCTCGAACCCAAACCGCTTGCCATCACTCATCCGCAGCCCCATCCGCCTCGACCGGCAGTCCCAGCAAGCGGCGTTTTTCGGTCTGGGTCAGGAAATCCGCCGCCTGCACCCGCGCCCATTGCGCATCCCGCTCGGCGGCCAATGCGGGCACCTGGTCAAGGTCGGGCTTCAAGGTCAGATCCTCGCCTGAGAATTTGGTCAGCCACGCCCCGACGCTTTGTGCGACTCGCGTCGCCAGCGGCAGCACCGTCAGCCGATAGAAGGCGCGGTTCGCCTCCTGATAATTGGAATAGGTCGCGTCCCCCTGGATTCCCAACAACATCGGCGGCACCCCAAAGGCGAGTGCAATCTCGCGCGCAGCGGCTTCTTTCGTCTTCTGGAACTCCATGTCCGACGGCGAAAATCCCATCGGCTTCCAGTCCAGCCCGCCTTCCAGCAACATCGGTCGCCCGGCATTGCGCGCACCCTGATGGTGCGTCTCCATCTCTCCGACCAGGCGGTCATACTGATCCGCACTCAGGCCCCCTGCACCATCCGAGCCCTTGTAAACAATCGCCCCCGACGGCCGCGCGGCATTGTCCAAAAGCGCCTTTGACCACCGCGACGCCGCATTGTGGACATCCACCGCCATCGCCGCCGCCTGCAACGGCGAAAACCCGTAATGATCATCCTGCGGATGGAAGTTTCGCAAATGACAGATCGGCTGACCGGCCGTCATATCAAACCGGTGCTTACGATTGCCGACGCTGTATTCATAGGCCACCGGCCAGCCATCCCCACCCGGCACCACGTTCATCCGGTCCGAGCGCAGCACGTGCAGTTCCAGCGGCACACCGCTGTCACCGCCCACGGCCTCGACATAGCCGTTGCCGGACAAAAGCATCTGGCCATAAAGCGCCTCGAACAGCTCGGCGCGGCCCTGTGCCGGATTCGGCGCCTTCAAAAGGGACACCAGCGGGTGCGTTTCGTAGCGATGCACCCCGTCCTGCAAGACCAAAGGCAGGGCCGCCGCGCTTTCGGCAATCAGCTTTACACAGCGATACCCCACCGGATTGCCCGAAAACCCGGTCCGGGTCAGGGAAACGGTGTCACGCGGGCTCCAGGCCACGCGACCTGCGCTGTGCCAGGCCACCACTCGACCGGTCGCACTTGCTTTCTGCTCCGGCGCAGCCTCTGCCTCATGGTGTCGAAAAAAATCGAATAGCATCTTTATGTTGCTCCTGCTCTGGACCCGGCGTTTTGTTCTTCGCTCCGGACAAGACACACTCTGCGGGAAATTCGTTAATTCGCGCCCTCGCCACCGTACGGTGCTCAGAGGCCGCGCATACGGGGCGCCCGCCACTTGGCCGCGGGTTCCACCATCAGCTCGTGCAGGGCCCAGACAAGCGCATCCACACGGTCGGGGCTGCCCTGCCCCTGATAGCCGGCCTGCGTCATGCGGCGCATCTGATCCTCAAGCGCCGAATGCGCACCCACGTGATGCACCCGCCCCTGTTCATAAAGCGCCGCCACAGGCTCGGCCCGCGCCACCTTCCCGCGCGAGGCCCGCACCGCCTTGAACGGCACCATCGGGTCGATCTGGCGCACCACCTCGGCCACCAGATCACCGCCCTGATTGACCTCGGCCACCAGCTTGTCTGCCTGCCAGCTCTCCATCGCCGCAACCGCCACCTGCGCCCAGGCTGCTGGGCTGGCTGCACTGACCGTGGCATCGTCCAGCACATAGGCCTGCCAATGCCCGACATCCCCGCGCGTCACGACCCCTGCCACGATGATCCCGCATTCATCCGATCCCGAATGCCCGGTCACGGGGGGATCGACGGCCACAACTATGCGGTCCAGGTCCGGCACCCCATCAACCCGCAACCCGTCCAGCATGTCCAGCGACCACAAGGCGCCGTCTTCCTCGTCCAATAGCACCCCGTCCAACTCCTGCCGTCCCAGCCGCGTACCCGCATAGCGCGCCCGCACTTCCGCCAGAAAACTCTCTGCCAGAAACGCCCGGTTGGCCTCGGTTGCAGCCCGCGTGACAACGGTTCCCTCGCGCGACAACAACGCCTTCAGAACCTCGACATTGCGCGGTGTCGTGGTCACACAGACCCGCGGATGCACCCCAAGACGCAATCCGAACTGCAACATGTCCCATGTCTCCTGGGCCTTTTTCCACTTCGCCAGTTCGTCCACCCAGGCCGCATCAAACTGCGGCCCACGCAGACTCTCAGGATCATGCGCTGAAAACACCTGCGCCACCGCCCCGTTGGGCCAGACAAGCCGCCTGCGCCCGGCCTCCCACTCCGGCATCCTGTCAGGCGGGGAACAGGCAAGGATCCCGCTGTCCCCAAAGACCATCACCTCGCGCACCTGATCCACCGTCTCACCCACCAGCGCCACACGTCTGGCTGGCCCTGCATCTTCCGGCCCGTTGCCTTCGACCTGCGCCCTGACCCACTCCGCTCCGGCGCGTGTCTTGCCCGCCCCACGACCGCCCAGGATCACCCAGGTCGTCCAGTCCCCTTCGGGTGGCAACTGGTGATCAAACGCCCAGAACTCGAACAGGTAAGGCAGAGCCAGCAGCTCTCCCTCGCTCAGGTCATTCAGAAACCTCTCCCGCGTCTCGTGCGGCTCTGAGGCGATCAAGGCGGCGCCCGATCGTATCCCTTGCGGTTTCAAGTTCGAGCCGCCGGGCATCGCCGCGTCCCGTCTCTTGCTGCTGGCATTTTTCAAACCGTTTCTCCGTCTCTATGGCAATGCGGACCATCGCGCGCAGCTCGGCCATCGCCGCCCCCGCATCTGCCAAGGTCTGCGCCTCCCCCGTCTGCAAGCGTTGTTGAAGCCCCCGGATCGTACGGGCCAACCCCGCCAACAGCGCCCTGACATGGGTCACCTCGCCCTCAAGCGCGCGGCCTCCGGTTGGCGGTATTGATGTCGTCATAAGTTGCCTGCTGCCTCACACTGCCCACGTTCCCCCGACCGCGAGACATCCCCCGTCCCGCAAGGGCACGCTAGGCAGAGGCCACCGATTTCCAGTTAACGCAGCGCACGCAGGCAGAAGGCCCACCAAAGCAAAAGGGCGCCCAACCGGACGCCCTAAACTTTGATTTAGCTAACCTTACTGGTTGGCCCGTTCCGCCTCGATCTGGCGCCACTTGGCCACGTTGCGGTTGTGCTCTTCCAGCGTCCGCGCAAAAGCGTGACCACCGGTTCCATCCGCAACAAAGAAGATAAAGTTGGTCTCGTCCGGATCAACCGCCGCCTCAAGGCTCGCACGGCCCGGGTTGGCAATCGGTGTCGGCGGCAGGCCCTCGATCACATAGGTGTTCCACGGTGTCTCGCGGCGCAATTCGCTCTGGCGCAGGCCACGGCCCAGCACCCCTTCACCACGCGTGATGCCATAGATCACCGTCGGGTCGGTTTGCAGCTTCATGCCCCGCTTGAGACGGTTGGTAAACACGCTCGCCACCTGACGACGTTCTTCCGGCACGCCGGTTTCCTTCTCGATGATCGAGGCCAGAACCAGCATTTCCTCCGGAGATTTCAAGGGCGTATCCGGCGACCGCGCCTCCCAGGCTGCAGCCACAAGCACATCCTGTGCGTCCTGCATCCGCTCAATCACCGAGGCTCGGCTGTCACCCACGCGCACCTCATAGCTGTCGGGCGCAAGCGATCCTTCGGCAGGCACATCGACCTCGCCGTTCAAGAGATCCACCCGCTTCAGGCCATCGACGATCTGCCAGCTGGTCACGCCTTCGGCAATGGCAATGCGATACCGGGTATCCGCCTGCGCACGCACCTTGGTAAAGGCATCCGGCGCCTCGCCCTCAACAGGGTTGAACGCTGCAACTTCCACGAACTTGCCGGTCTGGGGATCAAGCTCGCGCACCTGCACCGCCTGACGGGTCACACCGATGCGATACACCACTTCGGTGCCGCAGGTGCTTGCTCCGCCGCGGGTGACGATATCGGCGATCTCTTCCATCGACGCACCGGCAGGCACAAGGAAAGACCCCGCTTTCAGCTTGTCAGCTTTCTCGGTGTAATCCGCACCAATCCGGAAAATCGCGCCATTGCTGACTGCGCCGCGTGTCTCGAGATCACGCGACACCCGGCTCATGGTCGATCCGGGCGCAACCCGCAGGCAGATCGGCTCGCCCAGCGGGCCAGCGCCTTCATACTGGGATTTCCCCCAGATCACGACGCCGCCCAAAAGGAACACTGCCACGATCAGCAGCGTTATCGCGTTCGACGCGATGTGTCGCCACATTTAGTCGACCTTTCCGAAAATCACCGATGCGTTGGTGCCGCCGAAACCGAACGAGTTGGACAGCGCCACGTTGATCTCGCGCTCGACCTTCTTGTTCGGAGCAAGGTCAACAGGCGTCTCAACCGCCGGCGTATCAAGGTTGATGGTCGGCGGCGCAACCTGGTCGCGGATCGCGAGGATCGAGAAGATCGCTTCGATCGCGCCAGCCGCACCCAGCAAGTGGCCGGTCATCGACTTGGTCGAGGACATGGTCACCTTGCCCGCAGCCTCGCCCATCATGCGCTCGACCGCGCCCAGTTCAATCACGTCAGCCATCGTCGAGGTGCCGTGCGCGTTGATGTAATCGATGTCCTTCGGCTCAAGACCCGCGTTCTTCAGCGCCGCGCGCATCGAACGCTCACCGCCTTCACCATCTTCCGACGGCGCGGTGATGTGATAGGCGTCACCCGACAGGCCATAGCCCAGGACCTCGGCATAGATTTTCGCACCACGGGCAACCGCGTGTTCGTATTCTTCCAGAACCACGACACCGGCCCCTTCGCCCATCACGAAACCATCGCGGTCCGCGTCATAGGGACGGCTGGCAATGGTCGGGTCTTCCGTGCGCGAGGTCGACAGCGCCTTACAGGCGTTGAAGCCCGCGATGCCGATTTCACAGATCGCCGCTTCTGCACCACCGGCAACCATCACATCCGCATCGCCGAACATGATCAGACGGGCTGCGTCACCAATCGCGTGCGCACCGGTCGAACAGGCGGTCACAACCGCGTGGTTCGGGCCTTTGAAACCGTATTGAATGCCGACCTGACCGGAAATCAGGTTGATCAGGGCACCCGGAATAAAGAACGGCGATACCCGGCGCGGGCCTTTTTCGGCCATCAAAAGCGTGGTCTGTTCGATCGACTGCAAACCGCCGATACCCGACCCGATCATCACACCGGTGCGTTCACGCGCCTCGGTCTCTTCCGGCTTCCAGCCCGAGTCTTCCACTGCCTGCTGGGCTGCGGCCAGACCGTAGAGGATAAAGTCATCCACCTTGCGGCGCTCTTTCGGCGCCATCCAGTCATCAGGGTTGAAGGTGCCGTCAGTTCCGTCGCCATAAGGCACTTCACAGGCATATTTGGTCGTCACGCGTTCCGTGTTGAAACGGGTGATGGGCCCTGCCCCGGACTGACCGTCAAGAATACGCGACCAGGTTTCCTCGACCCCGCTTGCAAGCGGTGTAACCAAACCCAGACCAGTAACGACGACACGACGCATGATGTTGCCCTTTCCTCAATTGCTTGCACGCTCTTACCGCGCCTTTGCACATGGGGGCAAGCCTCACGAAGTCAATCGGTTGCCTTCCGCCCAAAGAAATAGCGCCAACCCGGCTTGGGCCAGCGCCATAGGTGACCTTGAGTCACATCACTTGCTTACTGGAACGCCGCCCGCGCTTCCGGTTCGGGCTGGGCCAGCGCCAGTGCCTCGCCAAGATCAACGTCCTTGGTGAACAACGACTTGCTGATCAGCGTGCCCGAGATATTGGATACGTATTTCAAACGCGACACGTCATCCGACGCATGCACGGTTCCCCGAGCGATCACCGGATGGCGCGTCGCCGCCGAAATGCCCGAAATGACACCAAGCTGGCCGTCCTGATCGCCAATATCGGCATCAATATCCGTCACCAGAACACCGGCCAGCGGCACGTCGTCATAAGCCTTCACCACATCCTGCGGCTCAAGCGCGCCTGAGTTGCGCCAGCCATCGGTCATAAGCTTGCCTTCGAAGACGTCAATCGCCACGACAATCTGGTCCGGATAGCGGTTCGCCATCTCCTTCACGAGGTTCGAATCCTGCACCGCCAGCGTGCCGATCACCACGCGGCCCGCGCCCTTGTCGATCCAGCTTTCGATCCGCTCACGCGACCGCACACCGCCGCCAACCTGCACCGATGCTCCGGCCGTGCGGATGATGTCTTCGATCAGCTCGTCGTTATTGCCGTCCCCGAACAACGCGTCCATGTCGGTCACATGCAGCCACTCGGCACCGCTCTCCACGAAGGACTGCGCCGTTTTTACCGGATCCACATGCCAGATTGTCGGCTCTTCCGGACGCCCGCGATACAGCGAGACGCACTTGCCGCCTTTCAATTCGATTGTTGGATATACGATCATGGTTTCCTCCCGGAAAATGTATGGCCCTCTCCACATCGGCCCCTCTCAGGATGAAAGCCTAACACCGCAGGGTGATATTCCCAAATCGGCAAAATCGAAGTCGAATCCGGCAACGCGGGCAAAACTGCCCCAAAAAGGAAAAAGCCCCCGCCTTTCGGCAGGGGCTCTTCTACGCCTCGAAAGGCGTCAGAACTTAGGAAGCTTCAGTGATGAACTTCACTGCGTCGCCGAAGGTCTGGATGGTTTCGGCTGCGTCGTCCGGGATCTCGATGCCGAACTCTTCTTCGAAAGCCATCACGAGTTCCACGGTGTCGAGGCTGTCTGCGCCCAGGTCGTCGATGAACGAAGCGTTCTCAACAACTTTGTCTTCTTCAACACCCAGGTGCTCTACAACGATCTTTTTCACGCGGTCTGCGACGTCGCTCATGTCAATTCCTCATTCGTCATGGGCCCGAGGCCCTGTGATCGCCCGCCCCGATGGCGGGTTTGGTTTGTGCCCCGAAGGGCGGCTCTTGTTCACCGGCGAACCGGCAATTCACGGGTGAACCCAAGCACACCCTCGATAAATCTGCGCCGCCTATAGCACATCCTCATGCCAAGGCAAACGCTTTCGCAATATGGCATCTCCTGCCAACGGAACAACCCCCGACCATCCTGATCGGGGGCAATCCGCTTACAGCATGGCCATGCCACCGTTCACATGCAAGGTCGAACCGGTGACATAACCGGCTTCATTGCTGGCCAGATACAGAACCGCCGCCGCGATCTCTTCGGGCGAACCCATACGCGCAGCCGGGATCTGGGCGTTGATCTTGCCCTTCTGGTCATCGTTAAGCTTGTCGGTCATCGCGGTGGCAATGAACCCCGGCGCAACCGCGTTCACGGTGATGCCACGGCTGGCCACTTCATAGGCAATCGACTTGCTCAGACCAACCATACCGGCCTTCGAGGCCGCATAGTTCGCCTGTCCGGGGTTGCCGGTCGCGCCAACAATCGACGAGATATTAATGATACGGCCCCAGCGCGATTTCATCATCGGGCGCATCACGCCACGGCACAGACGCATGGTCGAGGTCAGGTTCACATCCAGAACCGATTGCCACTCGTCATCCGACATGCGCATGAAAATCTGGTCGCGGGTGATCCCGGCGTTGTTCACCAGGATATCGACGCTGCCCATGGCCTCGATGGCCTGTTTCGGCAGGGCATCCACGGCCTCGGCATCGCTCAGGTTGCACGGCAGCACATGCGCGCGCTCGCCCAGTTCCGCCGCCAGCGCCTCCAGCGGTTCGACGCGGGTGCCCGACAGGCCCACGGTTGCGCCCGCCGCATGCAGGGCCTTGGCGATCTCGCCACCAATACCGCCCGACGCACCGGTTACCAGTGCGCATTTTCCAGTCAAATCAAACATTTGAATGTTCCTTATTCATCTCAATCCTCCCACCCGCCAAGACGCCGAACAGGACGGAAGTTGTTCTGTCTCAGCCCTGCGCCAGGCTGGCTGCGGCGGCCTTTACGTCGTCCGGAGTGCCAACCACCTTGCAGGCAATCGCACGGTCGATACGGCGGATCATGCCCGACAGCGCCTTGCCGGCACCGATTTCCCAGGCCTCGGTGACACCGTTCTGGCTCATCCACGACACCGATTCGCGCCAGCGCACGGAACCGGTCACCTGATCTACCAGCAGCGAACGGATGGTGGCCGCGTCCTTCACAGGCTCGGCAATCACGTTTGCCACCACCGGAACCGCAGGCATCTCGAGGTCAACATGGCTGAGGGCTTCGGCCATCGCCTCGGCAGCCGGCTTCATCAGGGCACAGTGGAAAGGTGCGCTCACCGGCAGAAGAACCGCACGTTTCGCGCCCTTCTCCTTGGCCAGTTCCACCGCACGTTCAACCGCGCCTTTGTGGCCTGACACCACAACCTGCCCCGGATCGTTGTCATTGGCCGCCTGGCAGATTTCGCCCTGTGCCGCTTCCGAGGCCACTTCGCGTGCCGTCTCGAAATCCAACCCCAGCAGCGCCGCCATAGCGCCAACACCTACCGGAACCGCTGCCTGCATCGCCTCGCCACGTGTCCGCAGCAGGCGCGCCGTGTCGGCAATGCTCAGGGCACCTGCCGCCGCCAGCGCGGAATACTCGCCAAGGCTGTGACCCGCGACATAAGACGCGGCCTCGATCGGCACGCCTTCCGACTTCAGCGCCGCCATGGCCGCCAGCGAGGTCGCCATCAGCGCGGGCTGGGCATTCTGCGTCAGGGTCAACTGATCCTGCTCACCTTCCCAGATCAGCGCGCTCAGCTTTTCCCCAAGGGCCTCGTCGACCTCGTCGAAAACGGCCTTGGCCGACGGATAGGCATCCGCCAGCGCCTTGCCCATGCCAATGGTCTGTGCACCCTGTCCCGGAAATACAAATGCTCGGCTCATGAAGTCCCCCAAAATCTAGTGGTTTCAGCCGGAATACCGCTTGCCGGGCGCAGGCGCAACGCCCTTGCGCATTCCTGCACCACTTATGTGCGGCAAGAGAGCTTTCCGCAGCGCGTCTCCACATTTATCTAGGAACAAGACACGCAACAGGAGCTCCCCATGCCCGCCTCCAACACGCACAGCCAATATGGCAGCGTCGCCAAGACCTTCCACTGGCTGACCGCCCTCCTCATCCTGACAGCCATTCCTCTTGGCTTCTTCGCGGAAAAAGCGCCCTTCGCAGACAGCGAACAGCTTGCCTTCAAGGCGCTCCTGTTTTCGCTGCACAAAACCGTCGGCGTCGCAGCATTCTTCACGGCCCTCTTGCGAATTCTCTGGGCCATGACCCAGACGCGCCCCGGCCTACTCAATAGCGAAAACAGGCTCGAAGCCTTCGGCGCCCATACCGCCCACTGGCTGCTTTATGGCTCCATGCTGATGGTGCCACTGACCGGCTGGATTCACCATTCCGCCACCACCGGCTTTGCCCCGATCTTCTGGCCCTTCGGTCAGAACCTGCCTTTCGTACCCAAGAACGAAGCCCTGTCCGAGCTCTTCTCCGGCCTGCACTTCGTCTTCATCATCGTTCTGGTCCTGTCGATCCTCGCCCATGTCGGCGGTGCGCTGAAGCACTTTGTCATCGACCGCGACCAGACCCTGCAGCGCATGTTGCCCGGTCGCAATTCCGCCCCAACACCGGAGCCAAAAGCCCACTCGCGCCTTCCGCAGATCGCCGCTGTCACCACCTGGGCCCTTGCCCTGATCATCGGCGGCGCAACCGGCATCCTGTCGACCGGCGCAGGCCACGATCGCGCATCAAACGCACCGGCACTTGCCGCCACCCCCTCCGAATGGGTGGTTCAGGAAGGCCAGGTGTCGATCTCCGTCGTACAATTCGGCTCGGACATCACAGGCAGCTTTGCCGACTGGACCGCCGCCATCGCCTTCAATGAAACCGCGACCGACGGCAAACACGGCGAGGTCGAAGCCACCATCGCCATCACCTCTCTCACGCTGGGCTCGGTTACCGATCAGGCATTGGGCGGTGATTTCCTTGATGCCACGGGTTTCCCGACCGCCACCTTCAAGGCCGATCTTCTGCCTGCGGAAAGCGGCTATGTCGCCTCTGGCACCCTGACTATCAAGGGCGCCTCGCAACCGCTCGACCTGCCCTTCTCGCTGGAGCTGGAAGGCGACACCGCCCGCATGAGCGCGTCCACCACCCTGCAACGTCTGGACTTCGGCATCGGTGCCACCATGCCCGACGAAAGCTCCCTCGGCTTCCCGGTCAAGGTGAACATCACCCTCACCGCCACACGAGGCTGAACCCTCTACAAATCAACACCAAAAAAGGCCTTCCACCTCGGGAGGCCTTTTTCATTGCCCCTTCCTCCCTGCCCTTGGCCACTGGCTCCATCATTCTGTCTCAGGCGCGCCCTCTCAATAATACCCACAAACAAAAAGACCGCCGGATCACTCCGGCGGCCTCTCTTGGAAAACTTGGGGACGTTCTGCCTTATTCGGCTTTCGAGGCCTCGATCGAGATCATCAGCTGAACTTCGTCGCTTACGAAGGGTGCGAACTTGCCAAGGCCGAACTCCGAACGCACAACAGTCGTGGTGGCATCAAAACCTGCCCAGTCCTTGCCCGCCATCGGGTGCTTGCTCGCTTGGTTCAGCTTGGCATCCAGAACCACCGGCTTGGTCATGCCGTTCAGGGTCAGGTCGCCGGTGATCTTCGCGGTGTTCTCACCGGTCACTTCGATGCCGGTCGAGGCAAAGGTCACCATCTCGTCACCCGCCGCGTTGAAAAAGTCCGGCGACATGAAGTGGCCGAAACGTGCGTCCCAACCGGTGATCATCGAGCTCAGCGGCATCGAGACATTCACCGACGAGGCCGCCGGGTTTTCCTGGTCGAACATGATTTCACCGGCAAAGCCCGAGAACATACCGTAGGTGGTCGAATACCCGAGGTGGTTGTAGGAGAAGACAACCTGGCTGTGGCTTGCGTCCAGATCGTATTTTACCGGCTCAGCAACAGCAAAGCCGGCGGCAGCAGCGAAACCTGCGGCAAGAAGAAGGGATTTCATGGGTGATACACTCCGTTGGCGTCAATATCGTGGTGTAAATATCGACGTAGCGCCCGAACGGAACAATTCACTAGGTTTCAACAACCAGTGTGTATCAATGAACACTCACGAAAGCGTGATCGACTGGCTGCGCAAATGTGCAATGGCTTCGTCACGCATGTCCGGACCTTCCAGCGCCATTTCCGCGATGGCTTTGCCGCGCTGATCCAGCAACACCAGCGATTGATCCGTCACCCGCGCCGAGGAAATCGCGTCATAACCAACCGAACGCAGGCTTTCGCGGCGGCCACGTCCACGCATTTCAATCAGGTGAACCTGACGTGTACGTGGGTCAAAGTGCATCTCGGCCAGCTTGCGGGCCGTCGCGATCTGCGTCATGCCGATCCCGGCGGCAACCATCATGATCGACAGGAAGGCCTTGACCATCAACACACCCGGTTCAAGGTCCAGCCCTGGCACCAGCCAGAGACCGGCACCCGCCCAGATAAAGGCAAATCCGAAAAAGACCGAAGCCGCCCGCACCGGCACGGTATGGCCGCGTTCAAACCCGCGGTTGGCACGGTCGGCGGCAAGTGCGAAGGCGTTGGATGCAACGGTCATGAGGGTCTCCTCGGCTGTCGTTTTTTCTTTCGTTAACCCTCGTGGCAAAATGCGGCTGGAATGAGGCGCATCTTGGGAATATCAACGGTTTCACCCGCCTTGCCCTCACCCCGCCGAAACGCCTGTATTTCCGGCAAGACAAGGGTTGCATGATCGCCCAATTCCGCTATACAGCGCCATCCTTTCGCGAAAGCTAGAACCGCGCAGTCTCTCGTGGGTGGGGTGCGAAAGGATCATTGCCCCGCTCTTTGAAATGCGCCTGAAAATGAAATGGAGTTCGCATGCCCCTTTACGAGCATGTATTCATCTCGCGCCAGGACCTGTCCAACGCGCAAGCCGAAAGCCTCGTCGAACATTTTGGCACCGTCCTCGCGGACAACGGCGGTAAAGTCGTTGAAAGCGAATACTGGGGCGTCAAGACGATGGCCTACAAGATCAACAAGAACCGCAAGGGCCACTACGCCTTCCTGAAAACCGATGCACCTTCGTCGGCCGTTCAGGAAATGGAACGCCTGATGCGCCTGCATGACGACGTGATGCGCGTCCTGACCATCAAGGTCGACGAGCACGCCGAGGGCCCCTCGGTCCAGATGCAGAAACGTGACGAACGCGACAACCGTCGCGAGCGCCGCTGATCACACGGTTGAAGAAAGGACACTAAGTCATGGCTGCAAAACCGTTTTTCCGTCGTCGCAAAGTCTGCCCCTTCTCGGGCGACAACGCACCGAAAATCGACTACAAGGACACCAAGCTCCTGCAACGCTACATCTCTGAGCGTGGCAAGATCGTTCCTTCGCGCATCACCGCCGTTTCGGCCAAGAAGCAGCGTGAACTGGCCCGTGCTATCAAGCGCGCCCGCTTCCTCGCCCTGCTGCCCTACGCCGTGAAGTAAGGAGACCTGACAGATGCAAGTTATCCTTCTCGAACGCGTGGCCAAACTCGGCCAAATGGGCGACGTCGTAGACGTTAAGCCCGGCTATGCCCGTAACTTCCTGCTGCCGCAGGGCAAAGCTCTGACCGCTTCCGACGCCAACGTGGCGGCCTTCGAAGCTCAGAAAGCCCAGCTCGAAGCACGTAACCTCGAGACCAAGAAAGAAGCCGAAGCTCTCGGTGAGAAACTCGCTGGTCAACAGTTCATCGTGATTCGTTCGGCATCGGACGCCGGCGCCCTCTACGGTTCGGTTAGCCCGCGTGACGCGGCTGACGCAGCAACCGAAGCTGGCTTCACCGTCGACAAGAAGCAGATCGTTCTGGCCAAGCCGATCAAGGAACTGGGCCTGCACGACGTACACGTGCTGCTGCACCCCGAAGTTGACGTGACCATTCAGCTGAACGTTGCTCGTTCGGAAGAAGAAGCCGAACTGCAAGCCTCGGGCAAGTCGATCCAGGAACTGGCCGCTGAAGCCGAAGCCGAAGCAGAATTCGAAATCGCCGAACTGTTCGACGATATCGGCGCTGCTGCATCGGACGAAGACGACATCATCGAAGATGCACCGGTTTCGGACGAAGAAGAAGCAAAAGCCTAAGCTTTTCACCTTCTTGGAAATCAGGAAGGGCCGCACGATCCGTCGTGCGGCCCTTTCCTTTTGCGGAACACCCGCACAATTACTCGCCGAAATTCGCCCCCACACCCATCGGCGCCATGCGCACCAGACGGCTATCACTCACCCCCGCCTGCCGATGCGCCATCGCCTTGCGATAGTCGGGATCGCCCAGCATATCGACAAAGGCCTGCACCGATGGATACTCGGCAATAAAGCACAGATCCCACTGCTCCTCGCCCGGGCCGATCAGCATCTGCTCCATCTGTCCCCGCCAGATGATCCGCCCACCCAGCCGCTGGAACACCGGCGCACTCTCGCGGCCATAGGCAGCATAGGCCTCGGCCCCCGTCGCCTCGCGACCGTCCTCGTATTCGGCTGTCTCGCGCAACCTGACGAGGTTCAGCATGTGGATCGGCCCGTCCCGGTCATTGTCCTTGAACGCTTGGAAATCCTCTTTCCCGAACGCGGTATGTGCCATTGTCATCCTCCCTTGGCCTTGCCGCCATCCTGCCCCTCCCCTGACAGCAGGCCAACAAAAAAGGCCGCCCGAAGGCGGCCTTTCCGATAACGTGACGCAAGGTCTTATTCGTCGTCGAGGGCTTCAACAGCCGCCTGAAGATCGTCTTTCGACACTTCTTTCTCGGAAACCTCGGCCAGTTCGAACGCATAGTCGACAACCTTGTCTTCGAAGATCGGCGCGCGCAGTTGCTGCTGCATCTGTGCGTTCTGCTGGATGAACTCGAAGAACTGACGCTCTTGACCCGGGTACTGACGTGCCTGGTTCATGATCGCCTGGGTCATTTCCGCTTCGGTCACTTCAACCTCTGCCTTCTGGCCCAGCTCGGCCAGCAGCAGGCCCAGGCGCACGCGGCGCTCGGCCAGCTTGGTGTGCTCTTCGGTGGGCTCGATGGTGTCGTGGTTGTGGTCGGTGACTTCCGGGTTTTCCTCGTGCCACAGCTGGTGCGCGATCTGGCCGGCTTCCGCTTCAACAAGCGACGGCGGCAGGTCGAAGGAAACCGCATCGTCCAGCTTGTCCAGCAGGGCGCGCTTCATGACGGCGCGTGCCGCACCGGCGTATTCTGCTTCCAGACGCTCGCTGATCTGGCCTTTCAGGCCGTCCAGGTCTTCCGCGCCGAACTTCTGTGCCAGCTCGTCGTTGATTTCCGCGGCAACCGGCTCTTTCACTTCTTTCACGTTGCAGGTGAAAACAGCTTCTTTACCGGCCAGGTGCTCGGCCTGGTACTCTTCCGGGAACGATACGGTGACGTCTTTTTCTTCACCGGCCTTCACACCAACCAGCTGCTCTTCGAAGCCGGGGATGAACTGGTTCGAACCCAGTACCAGCGGGAAATCGTCGCCCGAACCGCCTTCAAAGGCTTCGCCGTCGATCTTGCCAACAAAGTCCATGACAACCTGGTCGCCGTCTTTGGCTTTGGTGCCTTTCTTGCGGTCTTTGAAGTCCTGCGCGGTTTCGGCAAGGTTGCCAAGCGCTTCTTCAACGGCCGCGTCGTCTGCCTTTACAACCATCTTCTCGAGGCTGATGGCCTTCAGGTCAACTTCCGGGATCTCCGGCAGAGCTTCGTAGGACATTTCGACTTCTACGTCGTCGCCTTCTTTCCACTCTTCGCCGTTCTTCATTTCGACTTTCGGCTGCAGGGCCGGCTTGTCGCCGCTGTCTTCAAAGTGCTTGTTCATCGCACCGTCAACAGCTTCCTGCATCGCTTCGCCCAGCAGACGCTGACCGAACTGCTTTTTCAGAAGCGGCATCGGCACCTTGCCTTTGCGGAAACCTTTCATTTCGATTTCCGGCTGCGCTTCAACCAGCTTTTCGTTCACTTTCTCGTCCAGCTCGGCAGCGGTGACGGTGATCGAATAACCGCGCTTCAGACCTTCGTTCAGAGTCTCGGTGACCTGCATGTCAGTTCCCCATAGGTTACGGCGCGCGAGGTCCGCGCGCGGGCAAAAATTTTTGCCCTTCTATTGGTCCGCGCGGGCGGGCGCAAGGGGTTTCACCGCCTTTTGCAAAGGGACGCGGCGGATATTTTCCGACTCCCCTTCAACAAGCCCAATCCCCCAAGAAAAAAGGCGCCAAACCCGTCAGGATCTGGCGCCAGTCATGGAAAACCAAGGGAGAGTGGTTAGAACTTCAGGCGGGTGCCGAAGACGATGGAAGACGCATCGTTGTAGGTATTCGCTGCGTCGTCATACGAGTAATCGCGGTAACCTGCATAAACTTCGGCATTGTATTTGTTCAGCTTCTGAACTACGCCAACACCCCAGGACGAGCTTTCCGAACCCGCAGTGTTAAAGTCGTCGCCTTCGAAGAGGTCGATGCTGAAGTAGGTCTTGCCGGCAGAAATCAGGTCCGCTCCGTAACCGAGCTTTGCATAGACATAGTTTGCGCCGCCATCCTGATCACCGGTGGCCAGGGCCGCGCTCAGGCCGGATGCGTGCGAAACGCCAACCGAGGCCAGCACCGCATCTGTGGTGGTGCCGCCCGACTTGGTCCAGGACATGCCCAGAGCGCTATTGACTTCGAAGTCACCGAATTCGCCTTTGTGGCGCAGCGCGATGTCATAGAAGTCATCGTCGTTGCCAGCTTTCAGGATCTCGGTACCGTAGGCCGCCGAAACGGTGAAACCGTTGAACGAGGGGCTGTCATAACGGACACGACCCTTACGGCCGCCGTCAAAAGTGCCGAACGCGTCGCCGATCTCGATGCCCGACAGTGCGCCACCAGTGGTGGTGAATTGGAAACCACCTGCGAAGTCGCCGATCGCCGCATCCGAAACCAGCCCCGTGCCGGTGCCATCCATGAACGCCACGCCATCGGTTGCCATGCTGCCCTGGCCCAGCGAGATGGTACCAAACGAGTTCGAGACGAACGACACGTCAATCTTGCGAATGTCGGTGCGGTCCCAATCGATGTTGTCGGGGCTGGTGCCCTGGCCAAAGGCGCTGGTCGACCCCAGACCAAGCCCGGTCTCGAAGTTGAACTTCAGCGTGCCTGCATCCATCGGCTGTACAATGCGGAACCCCAGACGGCTGTTCGACTTCGCACTATCACCAAGGTTGGTTTCGCTGTTCACGCCGTCGTCGACCGACACAATGGCCGGATTGATATGGCCGTAAAATGTTACCTTGCCGCCCGAGGCGTTCTCATACTCTGCAGCCGAGGCCGTGCCTGCGAGGGCTGCGCCCATTGCGATCACTGAAACCGCCGAAAAAATCTGTTTGCTCATGGTCACTGTCGTTCCTGTTTGCGTGATGACCCGGTGGGGCCCGAGGCCGACATAGGCACGGAAATTCGGAGGTTCAACGACAAGTAAACTCACAAGTACCACAGTTAACATTGTCACAATACGTCGTCACAAATTTGTTCAGCATCGCCCCTTGAAAATTTTTATACATATTTTTCAAGGCCTAAATCTACAATCTTTTACATTTATCCGATTTTCGTCCATTTAAACACATGTCAAAAACCGCACCAGCTATGCACCTTCGACATACCGTCCCAGCATCAGCCGAATAACTCACCAAAGCCAGACAAGGACACTTCCCCGATCCCCGAACAACCCGGGTGCAGCGATGCACAGAAAGTCGCCAAAAAATGAAAAACTTCGGACGGCTAAATAGCCTCCCAACGCCGGACTCGCTGCGCACCAACGCATCAGCCAAGGCAAAATGCCCCGCGCTTCCCGTCTTCAAACCTGTCATGAAGAGTTACCGTGGTGCGGGTGGAGGGAACTATGTTCAAATAGCAACGTGTTGCAATTCGTCTTATCCCACTGTTTTTGTTGCCAAAGCAACATACAAGTCGCCTTACCCTGCCGCAATCTGTTGCAACATAATGTGGGGTGAAGTGTGGGGCGGGTATAAAGGTCCTGCGCACGTTTTCCACGAAAGTGTTTGCCATTACTCGCCGACACACGGACAGTTTTTGTCAAGAACGATAACTTATGAATTGGCGCCGCAGTTTGGATAATCTTCTACCGACAGGCGACTGATCATCACTTCTACGTTTCCCTAAGCTTGCTTTCAGACAACGGATACCTCAAACAACCTAGCAGTCAGTACCCAAACAGATTCAAGAAGAGTAGTCCTCAGGAAGCCCCCTTCACACACACCAGTTCAAAACACGAAGTCAGCATCGCTGTAGGCAAGTCCCGTGCCGACGTCGGCAAATGCGACCCCTTTCAAAAGAATGCTGTTTGTCCCCACCACAATCTTGGCAAGACCGCCCTGATCCAAGAGGTGATTGTCGAGCAAATCCTGGAAATCGGTGATAGCTCTCACCCCTTTCAGGTTCAGAACTTCCTTATCGCTGGCATTGAAGCCAAAGACCGTGTCCTGACCAAAGCCGTCCGCGAAGACGAACACATCAGCACCGCCACCGCCGGTCAGCTTATCGCGACCCGCGCCACCAAATAGGGTGTCTTGACCGTTGCCACCATTGAGCACATCCGCCTGGTTGCCACCGTAAAGCTTGTCGTTGCCCGCCCCGCCAAGGATACGGTCAAAACCGTTGTCGCCCCGGAAGACATCGTTGCCACCGCCACCTTCGATGGTGTCGTTGCCCTTGCCACCCGACACCGTATCGCGCCCCGCTTTCAGGCCTTCAGCGTGATCAACAAAGACATCATCGCCCGATCCAAGACTGGCCGTGTCACGCCCCTTGCCACCGACAACATAGTCGGCCCCGACGCCGCCATTGAGGCTATCTGCCCCCTTACCGCCCAGCAGCGTGTCCTTGCCACTGCCACCACTCAGCTTGTCGTTGCCGCCAAGTCCCGACAGGCTGTTGGCCTGGCCATCCCCTGTCATCACGTCACCGTAGGTCGACCCTTCAAACGTCTCGATCCCAACAAAGACATCACCGGCTGCATCTCCCGCATTGTTTGAAGACTCCAGTAGATCAACCGTGACGCCGAAAAGGGCAGTCACATAGGAAACCCGATCGATGCCATCGCCTCCGTCCAAAATATCCGCACCGGCTCCTCCCCACAGTACGTCGTCTCCACCACCTGCCAACAAATGGTCATTTCCCGCGCCGCCGTCGATGCTGTCGATGCCGCCGTTGCCATAAAGCACGTCATTGCCCAACCCGCCCAGAAGCGTGTCGTTCAGATCGCCGCCCACAAGC
>NZ_JANDJO010000007.1 GCF_024331145.1 Shimia sp. CNT1-13L.2
GAATTCGGCGATCTTCCCCGGCATCCAGGGCGGCCCGCTGATGCACGTGATCGCGGCCAAGGCCGTGGCCTTCGGCGAGGCGCTGCGTCCCGAGTTCAAAGCCTACCAGAAGCAGGTGCGCGCCAACGCTGTGGCCCTGGCCGACCAGCTGATCAAGGGCGGTCTGGACATCGTCACCGGCGGCACCGACACCCACGTGATGCTGGTTGACCTGCGTCCCAAGGGCGTGACCGGCAACATCGTCGACAAGGCCCTGGGCCGCGCCCATATCACCACCAACAAGAACGGCATCCCGTTTGACCCGGAAAAACCGACCGTGACCTCGGGCATCCGCCTCGGCACACCGGCAGGCACCACCCGCGGCTTCGGCGAAGCGGAATTCCGCGAGATCGCCGACCTGATCGTCGAAGTCGTCGACGGCCTCGCCGCCAACGGTGAAGACGGCAACGCAGACGTCGAAGCAAACGTTCGCGCAAAGGTCAAAACCCTCTGCGACCGCTTCCCTCTGTACGACAACCTGTAAGTTTCGGGTTTTAGCTTAATCAATCGGCAACCGCTGTCAGGCACACTGGCGGCGGTTGTTGCTTTTGGGGGTGGCCGGGAATGTGTCCCTGATCGGCCGGGCCTTTCATCAGCGCAGCCAACTTACAAAGCCTGCCCGGCCTCGGTCGGGAAACTCACGGCAACCAGGGCCGGAGATCTTCGGGTTTCCGGCCTTTTGCCGCCGCTTGCCTTCCACGGCAGTCAATCTTCTGGACAAACGCCCCCACCTTGGCAACAAACGGCGCATGAGCCGAAGCCCCCTACCTATCGAACGCGCCGTTGGCGACTGGACCCGCGCCCACCTGCCGTTTGCGGTGGCGGAACTGGTGGTCTTCCTCCTCAAACAGGCCTGGGCCGCGCTTTTTGCCCTCTTGCTGCTTGTCGGCATCATCCTGTCCTCCCAACTCTGGCAGAACGACTGGCCACTGGCCCGCTACGACTTCCTCGTGCTCTATGCGGTCGGCCTGCAAATCCTGTTCCTTGCCCTGAAACTGGAAACCTGGGCCGAGGCGCGGGTGATCCTGCTGTTCCACCTCACCGCCACCCTGATGGAGGTCTTCAAGGTCAACCACGGCAGCTGGTCCTACCCCGAAGCCGGGGTTCTGAAACTCATGAACGTGCCGCTGTTTTCGGGCTTCATGTATGCCTCGGTCGGCTCCTACATGGCGCGCGTCATTCGCCTTTTCGACATGCGCTTTGCCCCCTACCCGCCGTTCTGGATGACGGCCCTTCTGGCGCTGGCAATCTATGTCAATTTCTTCAGCCACCACTTCCTGCCCGACATCCGTGTTGCGCTATTCTTTGCCACGCTGATCGTCTTCCTGCGCACCCGCATCTGGTTTCAGGTCAGCGACACGCCCTACTGGATGCCCCTGCCGCTGGCGGCCTTCCTGTCGGCCATCGCGCTTTGGGTGGCGGAAAACATCGGCACCATGACCCGCACATGGCTCTACCACGGCCAGACCAGCGACCAGATGGTCAGCCTTGCCAAGATCGGCTCGTGGTACCTTCTGCTTTACGTGAGTTTCGTCACTGTCACGCTGGTGCTGCGTGACGCGCTGCATGCTGCGCCCCTGTCAAAGGAATCCGCGCCATTTCAGAAAGACGACCAGCAGCACGAAAGCCGCTATCAGGTTGAAAGAAAGCCCGCCGAGTAGCCCCAGCACAAACCCCTTGCGCCGGTCCGCAGGGTCCACCGCTTCCAGCCCCGCACGCAAGCCCGCCTCGGCGGCCGCCACCTTCTCGGCATCCAGTCCAAGCCGGATTTTCGGATGCCCCGCCAGCTGTTCCGCCTCGATCAGAACCGCCGCCTGGCGATGCAACGCCTTGGGCACACGCCGCCCGACCTTGCGCATTGCCTTCTGCAAACCGTCCGCCTCGAACGAGAACTTCTGACCGGCAAGTCGGGCCAGACCCGCGTTGGTCTTCTGGATATGCTTCAAATCAATCATCTTGCCGCCAGCCTAGCCCCGCCGTGCCCATCGCTCAACAGGGCTGGCATCGCTTTCCCTCTGGGGCTATCAAGCGGGTATGTTGAACACGCTCGAATATGGCTCCCGCACCGATGAACCCGACCTGCTGATCGTCCACGGCCTCTATGGCTCTGGCCGCAACTGGGGCGCAGTGGCCAAACGACTCGCTCCGGACCGTCGCATCGTCTCGGTCGACCAGCGCAACCATGGCCACAGCCCGTGGTTCGACAGCCATTCCTATCACGACATGGCCCGCGATCTGGCCGAGGTGATCGAGGCACAGGGCGCACCGATGGACGTGATGGGCCATTCAATGGGCGGCAAGGCCTCGATGATCCTCGCGCTCACCCGCCCCGACCTTGTCAATCGCCTGATCGTCGCCGACATCGCGCCGGTGCAATACACCCACGACCAGAACCAGTTCATTGCCGCCATGCGCGCTGTGGATTTGTCGCGAGTGGAAAAACGTTCGGACGCGATAGATCAACTGGCGCAGAACGTCGACGATCCGACCCTGCGCAGCTTTTTCACCCAGTCACTCGACCTGACGGGCCGCAAGTGGCGGCTCAATCTCGACGTGCTCGAGGCGGAAATGCCAAAGGTCATCGGCTTCCCCGAGATCAGCGGCAGCTTTGAAGGGCGCACCCTCTTCCTGTCCGGCGCCGAGTCTGACTATGTAACGCCAGAGCATCGCCCCCGCATCCGGGAACTTTTCCCCAAGGCCCGCTTTGCCAAGATCACGGGCGCGGGGCACTGGCTCCATGCCGAGAAACCCCGCGAATTCGTGCAATCCGTTCAGGCGTGGTTGAACGCAACCAGCGCTCAGGCTTCCAACTCGTAGAGCTTTTTCGCCACCAGGTAAGACACCGGGAAAGAAATGAAAAAGCCGACAAGGGCCGAAAGGGCCACCGGGTAAAGCGTGTCATACCCCGACACGAGCGCCACGATCATTGCGCTGCCGGCGATGGTCGAACCGATGAAGAGATGCAGAATCAGAGAGAGCCGAAACATGTGCGTTGCCTTATCTTGTGGCGTTTCCACGGGCGACACTGGCCTCACATGCAAAGGTCCGCATTGATCTGAATCAGAAAGATACCTGAAAGATGAACCTTTCTTGATCCACCCCTAGAGGAAGTCGCGGATCGACCCTGTCTTTGGCGACAGGTTGGCATCAATATCCCGCATCTCGAGCGACAGGGCCAAAGGCCGGCGCGCCATCACATCTGCCACGAAAACCCGCGCCGCCTCGAACACCTCAGCAGCCGCAGCCTCTTTCACCTCCTGCGGCCGCCCTTCCCGCAGGCGGATCGATATGTCGATGAACCCGTGCTGCGGATTTCCGTCGGCAATCGCATAGTGATCCACCCGGATCGCCCGCACCCGAATCCCGGCCATCGGAAAGGTTTCAATCCCGGCGGCAGTCGCGCGGATCACCTCGCAAAGCGCCCCCATGTCGATCTCGCCTTCAAGGTTGCCGGAATATTCGATGATGAAATGAGGCATGTTTACCGTCCCAGAGTTTCTTCAATCATTTCGCGATTTTCGCCCATGTCAAACCCGTTTCCCCCGCACAGGAACCAAGCCGAAAAAACTTTGTTGACATGTTCACTGCAATTTACTTAACATGACAACTAACAGCATTTCAAGCGGAGGATGCCCCATGTCCCAACTCGATCAGAACATTGCCAAGCTGAGCGGCTATCTCTCCCGCTTTGCCGAGGGTGGCATCAAGAACCGCATCAACGGAGAAGATCACGAGGGCGCGGCCGGCGTGTTCAAGAACACCTCTCCGGTCGACAAATCGGTGATCTGCGACGTCGCCCACGGCACCGCATCCGACATCGACGCCGCTGCCAAATCCGCGGCCGATGCCTTCCCCGCATGGCGCGACATGCCGGCCGCAGAGCGTCGCAAAATCCTCATCAACGTCGCCGAAGCCATTGAGGCCCGCGCCGAGGAAATCGCGCTCTGCGAATGCTGGGACACCGGCCAGACCCTGCGCTTCATGTCCAAGGCCGCCCTGCGCGGCGCCGAGAACTTCCGCTACTTTGCCGACCAGGTCGTTCAGGCCCGCGATGGCCAGCACCTGAAATCTCCCACCCTGATGAACATCACCACCCGCACCCCCATCGGTCCGGTTGGCGTCATCACCCCGTGGAACACCCCCTTCATGTTGTCGACGTGGAAGATCGCGCCGGCGCTGGCCGCAGGCTGCACCGTGGTTCACAAACCCGCCGAGGCCTCGCCACTGACCGCCCGTCTGCTGGTTGAAATCGCCGAAGAAGCCGGCCTGCCGCCCGGTGTCCTCAACACCGTGAACGGCTTTGGCGAAGACGCGGGCAAGGCACTTTGCGAACACCCCGCCATCAAGGCAATCGCCTTCGTCGGTGAAAGCAGCACCGGCAGCCTGATCGTCAAACAGGGCGCAGATACCCTCAAGCGCAACCACCTCGAACTCGGCGGCAAGAACCCCGTGATCGTGTTTGATGACGCCGATCTCGACCGCGCGCTCGATGCGGTGATCTTCATGATCTACTCGATCAACGGCGAACGCTGCACGTCTTCCTCGCGCCTTCTAGTGCAGGACACGATCAAGGAAGAGTTCGAAGCCCGCCTGATCGAACGCGTCAACAAAATCAAGGTCGGCCACCCCCTTGATCCGGAAACCGAAATCGGCCCGCTGGTGACCGAGGAACACTACAACAAGGTGACCTCCTATTTCGACATCGCCAAACAGGACGGTGCCACCGTTGCCGCTGGCGGCGAAAAGGTTGGCGACGCGGGCTATTTCGTGCGCCCCACCCTGTTTACCAACGCCAACAACCAGATGCGCATCGCCCAAGAGGAAATCTTCGGCCCCGTCCTCACCTCGATCCCCTTCTCGACCGAGGAAGAGGCGCTGGCGATGGCCAACGACGTCGACTACGGCCTCACCGGCTATCTCTGGACCAACGATCTCACCCGCGCCCTGCGCTTCACCGACCGTCTCGAGGCCGGGATGATCTGGGTGAATTCGGAAAATGTCCGCCACCTGCCCACCCCCTTCGGCGGGGTCAAGGCCTCCGGCATCGGCCGCGACGGCGGCGACTGGTCGTTTGAATTTTACATGGAACAGAAACACGTCGGCTTTGCCACCGGCCACCACAAGATCATGCGTCTCGGCGCCTGACCCATCAATCTTCGGGAGGATACCATGGGAGAAATCGTACTCGCCGCCAAGATGACCCACGTGCCGACCCTGCTCATGTCCGAGCAGGAAGGCCCGATCAAGGGCAAGCGCCAACCCGCCATAGACGGCCACCGCGAAATCGCGCGCCGCGCCAAGGAACTGGGCGTTACCACCGTCATCATCTGCGATACCCACTGGGTTATCAACGCGGGCTTTCACATCAACGCCAACGCCCGGTTCGAAGGTCTGTTCACCTCGAACGAGTTCCCGCAGTTCATCCAGGACCTGCCCTATTCCTACGAAGGCAATCCCGAGATGGGTGACGCAATTGCCAAAATTGCCTCTGACAAAGGCGCCTACACTCTGTGTCACCATCTCGACAGCCTCGAACTGGAATACGGCACCCTTGTTCCCATGCGTTTCATGTCCCGCGAACACGACATGAAGGTTGTCTCCGTCGCCGCATGGGCCACCGTGCATGGCCACGACGAAAGCCGCATCATCGGCGAAGCCATCCGCGAAGCCGTGGAAGCCAGCGATGAAAAGGTGCTGCTGGTTGCCTCCGGCTCGCTCTCCCACAAGATCTGGGCCAACAAGGACTATGCCGCCAACAACGGCACCTTTACCATCAGTTCCGAATTCAACCGCCAGATGGACCTGCACGTGCTGGAAATGTGGAAAAACGGCGACCACGCCACCTTCCTCAAGATGCTGGGCGACTATGCCAACTTCTGCTGCGGCGAAGGCTCCATGCACGACACCGCCATGCTCTACGGTGCCCTCGGCTGGGACAGCTACGAGGGCAAATGCGAAGTCGTGACCGAGTATTTCCCTTCCTCCGGCACAGGCCAGACCAACGTGATTTTCCCGGTCTGACCTTCACCACCTGACACCGAACAACGGAGAGCCCCATGCGCCTTGCCACCTTTTCCGCCGACGGCCAAACCCACTACGGTGCCATCACCGAGGCCGGCGCCGTCGCGCTGAACCACCGCTTCCCCGAATGGCCAACCCTGTTCGAAGCCATCGTGGCAGGCGGGCTCTCCGCCCTGACCAAGGCCGCGACAGGGGCTGACGTCACCCACACCGAATTCGACTTCGAGATGGTGATGCCCGATGCCCGCCGTATCCTCTGTGTCGGTGTCAACTTTCCCGACCGCAATGCCGAATACAAAGACGGCAGCGCCCAGCCGAAATACATGTCGCTTTTCCCGCGCTTTGCCAGCGGCTTTACCGGGCACAACCGCCCCCTGATCCGCCCGCCCGAGAACCACACCCTCGACTACGAAGGCGAGGTCGCCATCGTGATCGGCAAGACCGGCCGCCGGATCAAACCCGGAGACGCCTATGACCACATCGCCGCTCTGACCCTGTGCAACGAGGGCACCATCCGCGACTGGGTGCGCCACGCCAAGTTCAACGTCACCCAAGGCAAGAACTGGGATCGCTCCGGTGCCATCGGCCCTTGGCTTGTGCCCTTCACCGATGCCAGCCAGCTGGATGACGCGCGCATCGTGACAACCGTCAACGGCGAGGTCCGCCAGGACGACACGCTGAACCGCATGATGTTCCCGATCCGCGAGGAGATCGCCTATATCTCGACCTTCATGACGTTACAGCCCGGCGACATCATCGTCACCGGCACGCCCACTGGTGCCGGGGCACGGTTCGATCCGCCCCGCTATCTTGTCCCCGGTGACGTGGTTGAAATCACCGTCGAGGGCATCGGCACCCTGCGCAACACCATCGAGGACGAAGTGGTATGACCCCGCAGGATCACGCCCGCGCCGCCGCCGACCTGCTTCAGGCCGAAGCCACGGGGCAACAGATCGGCCTTCTGTCCCTGCGCCATCCCGACATGGGCATGGACGATGCCTATGCGATCCAGAACGCCATCTACGAACAGAAACTGGCGCAGGGCCGCAAGGTCATCGGCTGGAAGATCGGCCTCACCTCCAAGGCCATGCAATACGCGCTGAACATCGACATTCCCGACAGCGGCATCCTGTTTGATGACATGCTTTTTGACAACGGCAGCACGGTGCCCAAGGGCCGCTTCATCCAGCCCCGCATTGAAGCCGAGATCGCCTTTGTCATGAAATCCGCCATTGGCGGCAGCGACATCACCCGTGACGAGGTCATCGCCGCCACGGACTACGTCGCGCCCTCCATCGAGATCCTCGACACCCGCATCCTGCGCGCCGATCCCGAAACCGGCCGCACCCGCAGCGTGCATGACACCATCAGCGACAATGCCGCCAACGCCGGCATCGTGCTTGGGGCCGAACGCCACGCCGTCGATGCCTTTGATCTGCGCTGGGTCGGTGCCCTCACCTTCCGCAACGACGAGATCGAGGAAACCGGCCTTGGCGCGGGCGTCCTGAACGATCCGGTCGAAAGCGTGGTCTGGCTGGCCCGTCGCATGGCGCAATACGGCCAACAAATCGAACCCGGACAGGTCATCCTCTCGGGCAGTTTCATCCGCCCCATCGAATGCCCGCCTGAAACCCGTATCCACGCCGATTTCGGTACCTTTGGTTCCGTCGACATCGCCTTTGGCTAAAGCCTCAGAACAGCTCTAAGTGCGCCCCGTTCAACATGGGCGCATCTTGCGTCACCTGCCCTGACAGGCGGCGGCGCACATCCTTGAGGATCACCCCCTCGACCAGCATGGCGAGGTCCAGAGGCCGCCCCGGCTCGGACCGCTGCAAACTGTCGAACACGCCAACAAGGTCCTCAAGGGTCTGACACATCAGATCGATCTGTTGCAGATCTTCATGCAGGTTGCACTGGTCCGCCAGGTCGCCGATATGGGCATCGAGACGCGCCGCAACCGCAGATAGCCCGCGCAATTCCGCCCCCAGCCGCGCAAGCGCTTCGGAAAAACTCACCTTTTCTGTCACAGCCGTCCCACCACCTTTTCAATACAGGCCTTCATCTGCGGCACCGAAAAGGGCTTCAGCAGGCAGTTGTTCATCCCCAACTGCCGCCCCTTTTGCAAAACCGCGTTGTCCGCCCGCCCCGTCACGAGGATGAACCCGATCCGCGCCGTGGCCTTGCTAAGCCGCAACTGCTCCAACAACTGCAACCCGTCCATGTTCGGCATGTTGTAATCCGAGATCACGAGGTGCACCGGCTTGGCCATCAGGGTACGAAAGGCCGACTGCCCGTCCGCTTCGCTCACCACGTTCCAGATCCCGATCTCGTTCATCGCCTGCTCGATCAGGCCGCGACTGGTGGTCATGTCATCCACCACCATGATTTTCAACTGGTCCTTCAAACTCATGACATCCTCCTGACATCATTCAAAAATTCCGGTGTCACGGTCTGCGCGTTTCGTTTGTAGACACTGGCCCCCAGATGCGAAAAGAACTGTCGCGCCGCGCCGGTCACATTCTCGGAATGCCCAGAATAGAGCGTCGCCCCCTCGGGCATTTGCGCGGCAAACCGGCACCACAGCCTGTCCTGCGTGGCCGCATCGAAATAAATCGTGACATTGCGGCACATGATGACATCAAAGGCGCCGTGAAACGGCCAGTCGTGCAACAGGTTCAGCGGACGAAACGTCAGGAACTCGCGCGCCTTCGGGCCAACCACCCAAGTCTCCCCGTCCTCCCGGCGCAAAAACGCTTGGCGAAGACGCTCGGGGAGTGCCGCGACCTGATCCTCGCGATACCGACCGGTAACCGCCTGTTCGATCACCGCGGCGTCAATGTCGGTGGCAAGGAGTTTTACATCAAGCGTCGCCGCCTCGGGCAGCCCCGACAAGAGGCTGAAGGCCAGCGTATAGGCCTCCTGCCCTGTCGAACATCCGGCCGACCACAGCCGTACCCGCCCCCCGTCGCGCGCCCGTTTCGCCAGCGCCGGCATCAGGCGGGTTTCAAAATCCTCAAAGTGCCCCTCTTCACGCAGGAACCGCGTGACGTTGGTTGTGAGCGCCGAGATCAAGTGCTGCATTTCGTCCCTACCCCGGTCACTGGAAATCAAACCGCAATAGGCCGCGATCGACGGCAGCCGCAGGCTGCGCGCCCTTCGTGACAGGCGCGAAACCACCATGGCGCGCTTGGCCTCGGTTACAACGATACCGGTTTCCTTGTGCAAAATCCGGGCCACCTCGGCGAAATCCCTGTCAGAGATGCCGAAATCAACCGTCTGCGCCGCCACCCCGTTCATGGTCACCCCGCCTCTCCCGTTGCCAGAAACGGCAGCGTGGTCTTGAGATCGATGGCCCGCATCAATTCGTCGTCGCGGGCAAAGACCCCGCGGATACAGCCAGCCAGTTCGCCCCCCGACACATCCGGTGCCGCCATCATCTCTTCGGGTGAAACGGTCAGGATATCGGACACCGCTTCGACCAAAAGACCAACCGTCTGGCCATTGGTGAAGACGATGATCACGACATGACGCGCCGATGGCTCGGTCACGCCGAGCCCAAGCCGCAGCGACAGGTCGACAACCGGCAGCACCGTGCCACGCAGGTTCATCAGCCCCTTCACATAGTCTGGTGCGTGGGGCAGCACCGTGGTTGGCGTCCACCCCCGGATTTCAAGAACATGGCTGATCTCAAGGCAAAAGGCCTGTGACCCGATCGAAAATGACACGATTTCAAGCTGATGCTCGCCCTTGGCAACCGCGTTACTGGACATATCCCGCTCCTCCATAAAGTTCCGCCCCCCCGCGCACGGCCGGTTCGGCAAGTTGATCGGCATCTACGATCAACGCGATCCGGCCATCGCCCAGGATCGTGGCGGCCGCCACTCCGGGGATTTCCTGATAGTTCTGCTGAAGCCCCTTGATCACCACTTCGCGCTGGTCGCGGATGCGATCGACGGCAAACGCCACGCGCCGGCCCGCCTCTGTCTCGACCAGCAGCAGTGAATGGTCGCCGTATTCTCCGGGCGCCGTTCGAAACCCGAGCGCCGACCCAAGGTCAAAGACCGGCACCAGCCCATCGCGACGGTTCAGGACATGTCCTCCCGCCCCCAGCGCGTGGAGCGGGGCATTCGAGGCCTTGAACGTCTCGCGAAGGGCGGTGGTCGGCACAACGAGGATTTCGCCCGCGGTTTCCACCACCATGCCTTCCATCACCGCTAGCGTCAGTGGCAAGCTGATGGTCACTGTCGTGCCCACGCCAAATTCGGAATGGATCGACACCCGCCCGCCCAGCGCCTGGATCTCGCTTTTGACAACGTCCATGCCCACGCCACGCCCCGACAGGTTCGACACTTCGCTGCGGGTGGAAAACCCGGGGCGGAACAACAGGTTGTCGATTTCCGCATCGCTCAGCTCATCACTTTCGCCAACCAGCCCCTTGTCGATGGCAATCTGGCGCACTCTTTCGCGATCGATCCCCCCGCCGTCGTCTTGCAGTTCAATCACCACCCGGCCCGATCTGTGCACGGCGCTCAGGGTCACGGTTCCGGTAGATGCCTTGCCGGAAGCCTGCCGCCGGTCACTGTCTTCGAGACCATGATCCACGGCATTCCGGATCATGTGCGTCAGCGGATCGACCAGCCGTTCCACCACCGTGCGATCCACTTCCGTGGCGCTGCCGTGGGTCACCAGCCGCGCCTCCTTGCCGGCTTCCCGTGCGGCCTCCCGGACGATGCGCGACATGCGCTGGAACAGCCCTTTGACGGGCTGCGCGCGGATTGCGAGGACACTTTCCTGCAACTGCCCGGAAAGCTGGCGAAACTGCCCCATCGCCGCTTCGATTGGTCCGTATTTCGCAACCGGAATTTCCGTCATAGCCTGGCGCAGCATGGCCTCACTGATGACAAGTTCACCAACGATATTGATCAGCCGGTCAACCCGCGCGAGATCAACCCGGATGGTTTCTCGCGCCGGGGCCCTCTCAACCACCTCCGGCCTGTCGATATCGCTCTGCGTCACCGGGTCTTCGACCTTCAGCCCCTCAGCGTCACGAGCGATGATTTCGAGATCACATAGACCTTCGGCAAACTCGAAAACCTCTGCGATCTGGGCCCGGTGGCAATCGCTCTCCAATCCGATCTGCCAACCCAACACAGGGGTCTTGGCGAGCCCTGCGTCTAGAGTGGGCAAGGCAGACAGGTCAGCTACGACATCAATGGCCCCCAACTCGCCCAGCTCCCTGAGCATCAAGGCCGGCTCGTGACCGTTCTCAAAAAGCGTCGCGTGGGGCCGAAAGACGATATCGAACCCCGCGGCGGGCTCGGGTTCCAAGGGCAGGATGTCGAGCGTTAGCGGCTGAAAGTCTAGACCAGCGTCTTCCTCTTGGTCGACCGCCCCGCAGATCCCCTCTAGCGCCCGGTGCAGGTCCGGCATCTCACCCCCCGAAACCTGTCCGCGCGCCGCCCGTTCGACCAGGTCGGACAGGTGGTCGCCGGCCTCATACAACAGCTGAACTTCCTTGCTGCCGATCTGTGCGGCACCAGAACGGAAGGCATCCAGCGCATTTTCCAGAACGTGGGAAAACGCGACCAGCGCCTCCAGCCCGAAAGCGCCAGCGCCTCCCTTGATCGAATGCACCGCGCGGAACACCGCGTTCACAGCCTCCTGGTCACCGCCATCTGCCTCCAATGCAGATAGGCCTTCGAACACGCTTTCCAGCAGTTCGCCACATTCCTCGAAAAAACCGTCCAGCAGGGCACTCATGATCCTACCCCACCGTGACCTTGCGAATGGCCGAGATCAGGTTGCCATCGTCAAACGGTTTGACGATCCAGCCCGTGGCCCCTGCGGCCCGCGCCCGATTTCGCAGGGCCTGATCACTTTCCGTCGTCAGCACAAGGATCGGCACACCACGCAGCCGTCCCAGTCCGCGCACCTCTTCGATAAAGCGAAACCCGTCCATGCGGGGCATGTTGATATCGGTGATCACCAGGTCTGGCGTCAGATCGCGCAGGCGTTCCACCCCATCGACCCCGTCTTCGGCCAGCGACACCTCGTATCCGGCCTCTCCCAAGGTCTGTTTCAGCATGTTGCGCATGGTGCGCGAGTCATCAACGGCGAGAATTTGTTTGGCAGTCATCTTAAAATTCCTCGAAACGGGTTTCGGTCAGCCCCATCAGGGCAAGGTCAGCGCGGCAACGCTCGGACAGGTTTGCAAGGGCAAAGGGCAGGCCTGCGTCCTTCCAGGTCTTGGCCGCCGACAAGAGAATTCCGGCGCAAAGTGCGCCCAGGCTTTGCACTCGGCTGGCGTCGAGGCTTATCGGGCCGCCCATGTGCGCCAGCAGCGCCGCCAGCAGATCGTCCGCGGCCTTGCTGTCGAGTCGCTCCGCCAGAACCATTGCCTTGGGTTCGGATATATCGGCGACACTCCGGTCGCTCGTGTCCTTTGTCATGGTCACTCTCCCTCCAAGCCCTAGGCGATATGCCGTGTGTTTTCGGGCCATGCCTCCGCATTCACCGTCGGCTCGGCGCTGCGCACGAAGTGGGCAATGTCATTATCTGCGCCGTCACGGGCCCTGAACTGCGCCAGCACCCCGGCCAGCTTTTCGGCCTCTGCATCGAGCACCTCGCTTGAGGCATGGGTTTCTTCGGCCAGCGCGGCGGTCTGCTGGGTAAACTGGTCCAGCGCGCCGATCTTTGAGTTGATCTCGTTCAACCCGGCGGCCTGTTCCTCGGTCGCCGAGGAGATTTCCGCGACGAGGTCGGAGATGCGACCAACACTTTCGACGATCTGCACCAGCGCAGTGCCGGTGCCCTCAACCCGCTTGCTGCCTTCGCCAATGCGGGCATTGCTTTCGGCAATCAACTCCTTGATGTCATGGGTCGATTTCGATGCCCGCCGCGCCAGCGCCCGCACCTCTGAGGCCACCACGGCAAAGCCACGCCCCTCTTCGCCTGCCCGCGCCGCCTCGACCCCGGCATTCATCGCCAGAAGGTTGGTCTGAAAGGCAATGTCATCGATCACGTTGACGATCTGGTTGATCCGCCCCGAGGAGTCCTCGATCAGCGCCATCGCCTGCATCGCTTTCTTGATGCCGTCGCCGCTGTCTTCCACGTCCTTGAGGTTCTGATCGACGAAATTGCGCGCCTGGGCCGCGTTTTCCGCAGACCCGCGCAGGCTTTCGGTCTGCATTTCCAGCGCAGCCGCAGATTCTTCGAGCGTAGCGGCCTGTTTCTCGGCCCGCCGTGACATGTCGAGCGCCACGCGCGAGATGCGTGACGCCCCGCCGCTCACCTCTCCCGAGCTGGCGTTGACCGCCTGCAAAACCGTCTGCAACCCGTCGGCCAGCCCGTTCAGATCCCGGCTCAGCTGCTTGTGCTCAGCCTCAAGATCGGCAAAGGCCGCCTCGTCAATCCGCCCTTCGAAATCGCCCGCCGCCATCGCTTCCATGTGCTGGCTGACCTCACTGAACAACGCATGCTGACGGGCCACCCGGCGATCATCCGCCACCCGGCGCTCGTGATCCTCGCGCAGGCGGTCGCGCAGATCGTTCAGCGCGCGGGAGATTTCACCGATCTCGTCCCGGCGTTTCAGCGCAGGCAGGTCGCCGCCAAAGTCACCGTCACGGACACGGCCGATGGCACTGGCGATCTCTTCGACCGGCTTGCTGAGCGACCGGCCCATGATCATCGCCAAGAGCGCGCCTACTGCCAGCGCCAGCGCCGACAGGGCCAGCATCCAGCGCGGCGCGGCCTCGGCCATTGCCACCTGCTCTGCAAATTGCCGCCGCGCATCTTCGCGATTGACCTCCTGCAAGTGATCCAGCTCTCCCTCGATCCGCGCGCCCATCGGGTCGAGGTCGCTGCGAAAGGCATTGATCCGCACGATGCTGTTGGCAGATTTGATCCGTGCAAAAGTCGCCGCATAGATCTGCATGTCGGCCACCGCGACATCCAGTTCGGCACGCATCTCCTCCGGCATTTCCAGCGCCAGAAGCGTATCGGCCAGCGGAGGGATGCGCTCCAGCGCCAGCAAGACCCGCGTCGCGTCGTCCTCGCTGCCGCTGCTCTGGAAGGCGGCAAGGCCGATACGTGCCTTGTCGAACTGCTCTTTGATGTCCCCAACAAGGTTATCACGCCGCACATCCGCTTCGACGATATGAATGCTCTCGGCCAGCCCGCGGTTCAGCATGCTCACAAGGAACAGCGTCGCCATCATCATCCCCAGGATGGAGGCCGCCATGAAAAACAGTTTCCCGGCAATTCCTCTTGCTTTCATCTCACAGGTCCTCCCCGTCTTTGCCTGTTGCCCGACATCTCAGAACAGCGTCACCACGCCGGAATCATCCGCCCGCCTGCGCGGCGTGGTGGTCTCCGGCGACAAGGTCTCGTGCCAGTCGTTCTGCAGGAATTTCAGCTGCGCATGGCCACTTCCCGGCCAGAACCGCACCTTGCGGCCACGGGTGCCGCCAAGGCATTTCTTGACCAGACGCAGCCCTTCGGTCTCGACGTACCACACTGCGAACTCTGCATTTTTCCGGCCAATCCCGTCCTCGGTACCGAACATACGCGCCCCGCCAAACAGCTTGAGATGCAGGTTTTCGCGTCTTGCCCCCTGCTGCAGAAGCGCATTGATCAGCAACTCCATCGAGTTCACGCCATAGCGCAGGTTGCCCGAGCGGTTTTTCTCGGTTCCCGGCAAGAGAAAGTGGTTCATGCCGCCAACCCCTGTGTCAGGATCCCAGACACAGGTGGCGACACAAGAGCCGAGGATCGTCGTCATCACCGCATCGGGGTCGTCCGAAACCCGGAACTGCCCCTGCAACACCGAAAGGGTCTTGGTTCCGTTGGCATCCACCACCGGTGGCAGCACCGGATCGGGTTGCGGGGCCCGGCGCTCGCGTTCCAAGGGCCATTCCTGGGGGTCACGTGATCCTGCCATCTCAGAAATCCTGCCATTCATCGCTGATGCCACCGTTGACAAACTGCTGCCTCGGTGCAGGGAGGGCCTGCCTGACTATTTCAGTCTCCACCTTGGCCTCTTCGGTGCCATCGCGGCCGAACCCGCTCAGGACCCGCACCAGCTTTTCCGACTCATGGCGCAGGGTTTCGCTCGAGGCCGTGGTCTCCTGGATCACCGCAACGTTCTGCTGGGTCACCTTGTCCAGCTGCCCCACACCGGAACTGATTTCCTCAAGGCTGCTGGATTGTTCCTGTGCCGAGGTTGCGATCGCGGTCACCAGGTCCGACACCTGCTGAACCTGGGTAATGATCCGCTCCAGAGCGCTTCCGGTCTCGGCGACAAGCACGCTGCCTTCCATGACCTGCTGGCCGCTCTTGGAGATCAGCTCCTTGATTTCACTTGCCGATTGCGAGGATCTCTGTGCCAGTGCCCGCACCTCGGAAGCCACGACCGAAAACCCGCGTCCCGCCTCGCCTGCGCGGGCGGCTTCGACCCCGGCATTCAACGCCAGGAGGTTGGTCTGAAAGGCGATATCGTCGATCACGCCGATGATCTCGTTGATCTGGCTCGACGAGGTCTCGATCCGTTGCATCGCCTCGACGGTGCGTTTGACAACTTCGCCGCTGCTTTCGGCCTGCTTGCGGTTCTGCACGATCACAGCGTCGGCGTCCTGCGCCGCTTTGGCAGTCTTGCGAACATTGCCCGACAGGTCATCTAGCGCAGCCGAGGATTCTTCGAGCGTGGCCGCCTGTGCCTCTGAGCGGCGCGATTGTTCACTGGCCACCTGGCTGATTTCAACCGCATTGGTGCGCACGGTTTCGGCGCTTGTCGTAACCGAGGAAATCACTTGCTCGAAACTGTCGATCAGGTGGTTGAAATCCCGCAACACCTCTTGGTAGCGCGCCTCGAGATCCGCGGCGAGACCTTCGGGAAGGCGCGGCGACAGATCCCCCTCAGCCACGGTACCGATACAGCGGCTCAGATCATCGAACAGGGCCTGTTTGCGGGCTTCCTGCTCCTCGCGGCGCATGCGGTCGCGTTCTTCCTCGGCAAGTGCCTCGCGCAGCACCAACAGCCCCGCGGCCAGCACGCCGATTTCATCTTTGCGCTGCGTATCGGAAATCTCGCCCTCAAAGCGGCGTTCCGAGACGTCCTTCATGCGCCCCGCCAACCGGTTCAGCGGGCGCGTGACCATCACCGAGACCGCCAGCATCAGGGCCGCCAGCCCGGCCAGCCCCGCCACAAGGGCAAGCAGGGAAATCCAAACCGAGGCATCCCTGATCATCGCGCCCAGCGCATCCATGCTCCAGGTCGCTGCCACGGCCCCGATCACCTGCCCCTCCGATCCAAGGATCGGGCGCGCCAGCGCACGTCCATGCAACACGTCCTGACGCAGCACCTCGCCTTCGGCAGCGGCCTTGCGCGCCAACTCATGCAGGGCGGCATCGCGGCCCTGTCCAGCCTCCCAATGGGCGAGGATGGCCCCCTGCGCATCCACCACCTCAAGCGCCCATATCTGCTGGGCATAACCTTCGACCACCGCCGCATAGGTTTCGGCCAGCCTCTCTTCGGGCTCACCAATGCCCAGCTGCCCGACCCGGTCCGCAAGCAGGCCGGTGACAATCTCGGCATTGCGATGCGCCAAGGTCTCCATCTGGCGCTTGTGGCCGACATGTTCCACCACAAGGATCAGCCCCATGCTGAAGGCAAAACCAAGCATCATGATGAGCGCCAGACGCACCCTCAGGCTCAGCCCCCGCCACGCCGAGATCGGCCGTCTTGCCAAAGACTCTTTCCGCGTCATACCGTCTCCCTCCAAACGCCTGCTACCTGATGCCCGCAACAAAATGCCGGCCCTGTTCGAAACCCCGTCATGTTCATCCTTCCCATCGCCTTTGCCTCACCTTGACGGCCAACCCCGAAGGAGGGGTTAAAGCCAGCACAGGAGTCACGCACGGGGCGCGGGATTATGTGGAGAATTTGAACTAAGCAGCAGCGCCTGCCCGTCGCTGGTGATCTGGCGCGCGCAGTCCGACAAACCATCGAGCTGCCGGTCCACATCGCTGTGGAAATCATCCAGCCGCCCGATAATACCCTCCAGCCCGGTGTCGCGTTCGCCCATGCGGCCGCTTTCCACCCGGCACAATAGCTTCACCACGTCCAGACCGTTGATTTTGCGCCGCAACCGGCGACAGGTTTCTGGCAAGAGGCGGCAGCGCTGGATGATCCGCAACACCTTGCGGCGCGCGAAACTTTCGGCCTCCTCCACCATGTCGCGCAACAACGCCACATCAGCGGCAATCGCCAGATCACCGTCAAACGCCCCTGCCTCCTGTTCCAGCGCATCCGCGGCATCGCCGAGGATTTCCTCGATCATCAGGGCAAAGTGGCCCTGGTGAAAGGCATGGCGCATAGCCTGAAGATCACTGCCCTCGATCGCGCCAAGCGCCGCCAGGTCCTCCCACATTTCCGAGGCCATCGTGTCATAGTTCTGCGAGATCGTGCTGATCGCCATGCCGCCATCATCCATGCGCCCCGACAGGATGCGCATGTTGATCGGCTCACCGCGGATCCTGTCGAACCCGACGGCCATGTCGTCGATGATGCCCTGTGCCTTGTCGACGCGGCCAATCAATTCGCGCACCGTGCGGTCCCGCACCTGCTCGACCCGGCCCAGCGCCTTGTGCCGCATCGCGCTCTGCTCGGCCAGCGCCGCCGACATGAAGGCCTCGAAGTCCTCCATGCCCAGCTCTTCCAGACGCTTCAGCAACCGCTTGCCAGAAGCCTCCGGCGAAAGCCCCTCTTCGCGCTCGGCCCGGCGCAAGGCCTCGTATTCCTTGCGGATCGTCTCGAACAGCGGGCCACGCGGCCGGAACCGCACCGAGAGATACCCGCCTTCACAGGCCTTGGCGAAGGCAAAGACCCAGTAGTAATCGCCGCTCATGGTGCGGTTCTTCACAAAGGCCGCAACCGGCAGACCCTGCTTCAGGCGATCCCAGAAAATCCAGAAAACCCCCTTGGGCATATCCGCGTGCCGGACGATCCGATGCGGCGCCCCGCGCAACGCGTCCATCTCCATGCCAACCACCCGACAGAAGGTCGGGTTGGCAAAGCGGATCACGCCCCGCGCATCGGTGCGCGAATAGATCAACTCGGTCCAGCCCCAATCCACTTCGGTGCCGACCTGTTCGTTTTCCTGTGTCATGCGGTCCTCTCTGCGCTGGTTCCGGTTGCCCAGCCCTAGCGCAAAGAGATTGCCGACCCGTAAATCAGCGTTGCCGCATCTCGGCTGACCTCGCGTGGCCCTCCATGCCTTCAAGACGGCTGATCCGCGCCGTGCGTTCAGCCAGAACCCGCGAAGCCGCCGTGTCGCAGCGTTGCCAGGTCACGGTCTTGGTGAACTTATGCACCGAAAGCCCGCCGGTATAGCGCGCAGCCTCGCTTGTCGGCAGCACGTGGTTCGGCCCGGCGCATTTATCACCAAAGGGCACCGTGGTCTCCTCGCCAAGAAACAACGATCCATAAGCACTGAGCCGCCCCAGCCACCAGTCGAGATCCGCCGCCTGCACGTGCAGGTGTTCAGGCGCATAGCGATCGGCAACCTCGGCCACCTCTTCGCGTGTATCACACAACACCACCTCGGCCCGCTCATCCCATGCAACCTGCGCCACCGGCCCGTTCGGCGCGGGCAATTCGCCAATCAGATGCGGCACCAGCCCAATCACCTCTCGCGCCAGCTTTTCCGAGGTTGTCACCAGCCACACCGGGCTGTCGGCGCCGTGCTCCGCCTGTCCGACCAGATCCCAGGCCACGGTGGTCGGGTCGGCTGTTTCATCGGCAATCACAAGGCTGTCGGTCGGCCCGGCAAACATGTCGATGCCCACACCGCCAAACAGCATCCGCTTGGCCTCGGCAACATAGGCATTGCCCGGCCCAACAAGGATATCTGCCGGCACGCCGCCAAACAGACCATCCGCCATCGCCGCGATCCCCTGCACCCCGCCAAGGGTCAGGATGCGGTCGGCCCCGGCAAGGTCCATCGCATAGACCATTTCGTCGCGCAGCCCCTCGGCCCCGCGTGGCGGTGACGCCGCGGTGATCTGCTTCACCCCGGCCACCTTGGCCGTGGTCACTGTCATCAACACGCTGGCCACATGGCAATACCGACCACCCGGCGCATAGCAGCCCGCGCTGTTCATCGGGATCTGCTTTTGCCCCGCCCAAAGCCCAGGCATCACCTCGATCTCGCAGTCCTGGATCGTCGCCATCTGCGCCTCGGCAAAGCGGCGGATATTGGCATGGGCAAAGCGGATGTCGTCCTTGGTCTGCTCCGGCACCCGCGCACAGGCCGCCGCCCGCTCTGCATCACTCAGCACGATCTCCCCGCGCCAACCATCCAGCTTCTCGGCATAGCGGCGCACGGCCTCCTCGCCGCCATCGCGGATATTGTGCAGCATGATCGCCACGCTGTCGCGCAGATCAAGGTTCTCCGACGGCGGCCGCGGCTCGGCCCGCTTGAGATAGGATATCGCCATTCCGCTTATGCCCTCACCTTCTCGAAAGCCGGATCATAGGGGCCAAAGGCGATCACCTCGGCCTCGGCCATGTCCCCGCAGATGTCGATACTCAGCTGGGCGCCGGTCCCTGCAACGTCGCGGTCAACAAAAGCATAGGCCAGGTTCATCGCCACCCGGTGCCCCCAGGCCCCCGACGTCACCGTGCCAACAACCTTGTCACCCACCATGACAGACGCGCCGGGATGCGCCCGCGCATCGGCATAGTCCACATGCAGGCAGACAAGCTTGCGCTTCTGCCCCGCCGCCATCCGTTCCACCAGAGCGGATTTGCCAACAAATTCCTTGTCCATCCGCACAAACCGGTTCAGCCCGGTCTCGAAAGGATCATACTCGGTGATCAGGTCCGCCTTCCAATGGTGGAACCCTTTCTCAAGCCGCATCGACTCGACCGCCCGCGCGCCGAACAGACGCATCCCATGCGCCTCCCCGGCCTCGCGCAGCGCGAGATAGGCCGCATAAAGCGAAGCATTCGGCACATGGATTTCATAGGCCAGCTCGCCCGAGAAACTCACCGCCATCACAGTGGCCGGCGCAATCCCCACGAAACACTCGCGCACGCTCAGCCACGGAAACGCCCCCTTCGACCAATCCCCGCGCGACACCGCCGACAGAACATCTCGCGCCTTCGGCCCCGCCAGCACAAGAATGGTCTGCTCGTTGGTCAGGCTCCTGATCTGCACGTCCTCATCCGCGCGCAGATGCGAGGTCAGCCAGTCCATGTCGTGAAATTCCGACGCCGCTGCCGACCCGTACCAGATACGCGCCCCACCGCGATCCGAGGCCGGAATATTGGCAATCGTCGCCTCTCCCTTGATCATCCCGTGATGGTTCAACAAGTAGCCAAGCCCCACACGCCCTTCGCGCCGCGTCACCAGCCCGCAGAACATCCGATCAAGGAACCCATGCGCATCCGCGCCGGTGAGCTCGAAGCGGTTGAACCCGTTCACTTCGCACAGGCCCACACCCTCCTGAACTGCCTTCACCTCGGCCGCCACAACCGGCTCGGCCTCGTCAAAGCCAAAGGTATGCGTCGGATGGAACTCCTTCGCGGGCTTGAAATACTCCGCCCGCTCCCAGCCGTTCACCACCGTGAACTCGGCCCCTTCCGCCGCCAGCACGGGCGTCAGCGGCGTGGTCTTGGCCATCCGCCCTGCGGGTCGATGCTCGTTCGGGAAATGGAACCTGAACTCGTTCTGATAATCCTCGATCGCCTTCAGCGCGGTCAGTTCGACGTTGGCATGTCCGGTGAACCGGCGCGGATCAAGGCACCACGTGTCATAGCAGGCCTCGCCATGCACGATCTGCTGCGCCAGAAGCCAGCCATGCCCTCCCCCTTCACCAAGCCCTGCCCTAAGACCAATGATGCAGAAGGCATTGCGCTTGCCCGGGATCGGCCCCACCAGGGGCGCACCATCAATCGTATAGGTAATCGGCCCGTTGACGACCGTGTGAATGCCGACCTCCATCAAGGCCGGCATCCGCGCGAAAGCCCCCTCAAGAACATCCGTCACCCGATCAAGATCATCCGGACACAGGGCATTCACGAACTTCGGATCAATCCCGTCCATGCCCCAGGTCTTGCAGCCCTGCTCATAGAAGCCGACAAGCAACCCGTTCTTTTCCTGCCGCGAGTAATAATCGCTGATCGGACAGCGCAACAACGGCATCCGGTGCCCGGCCTCCTTGATGGCGGGAATCTCCTCGGTCAGGAAATACTGGTGCTCCATCGACATCACCGGATGATGCACCCCCATCATCGCGCCCACCTCGTTCACGCGATAACCACAGGCGTTCACCACGATATCACAGTCGATATCCCCCTTCACCGTATGCACGGTCCAGGTATCGTCCTTGTGCTGGGTCAGGCCGGTCACCGGCGTATTGCGATAAACCTCGGCCCCCGCATTGCGCGCCCGCCGCGCCAGCGCCTGACACAGCTGCGCCGGATCAATATCCCCGTCCAGCGGATCCCAAAGCCCGCCCACAAGGTTCTCCGTCGAAATCAGCGGATGCCGCCGCGCGCATTCCTCGGCGTCGATCACCTCGAAATGCACATCCATCCCCCGCGCCATCGAGGCAAAATGCCGATAGCCCATCATCTGCTCTTCGGTATTGGCCAGCCGGATGCCACCGTCTGCATGGTGGTAATTGATCGGATACTCCGGGTCCTCGGACAATTCCTTGTAAAGATTGATCGAATGCGTCTTCAGCCCCACCATCGTCTGGTTCATGCCGAAATTGGTGACCTGCGCCGCCGAATGCCAGGTCGTGCCGCTGGTCAGCTCGTCACGCTCCACCAGCACCACATCACTCCACCCTTCCTGCGTCAGGTGATACAACGTCGAACAGCCGGCGATCCCGCCACCAATGACCACGACCTTCGTGCGCGATTTCATAAGTCTCTCCCGGAAAACAAGTCTTACAAATGACCAGTGGCCAAGCCGCCCCAAAGATCAACGCCGCATCGCTATTTCCGAAATTTTCGAAATTATTTTCTCCGAAATACGAAACTGCATTTCTCACCTGTCCCGCCCGACCATCCCGCCTCTATCCTGCCCGCAACCAACACGAACGAGGCCCCCATGACGGCAATGCGAAAACGCGGCGGACGCAAGGCCCGCATCGCCCAGCGCGCAGCAAAACCCGAAGTCGATCCCTGCCCGCCCGGTCAGCCGGGTGGCCTCTACCGCCCCCTGTCAGACGCCGATCTCAAGCGCATCTATGACGCTGCCCTCACCCTGCTCGACACTCTCGGCATGGGCGAGGTGCCCGCCCGCCTGCGCAGCGATCTTCTGGCCGCAGGCGCACGCGAAAACGGCGCGCGCATCGAATTCCCCCGCGCCCTTGTCGAAGATGCCATCGCCCGCGCCCCGAAACAGTTTGTCCTGCATGGCCGCGATCCCGACCGCAGCATCGAGGTCGGCGGCACATCCGTCCACTTCGGCACCGGCGGCGCGGCGGTCCAGACGCTGGACATCGACACCGGTCTGTACCGCCCCTCGACCCTGGCCGACCTGCACGACTTCACCCGCCTGCAAGACACCCTGCCAAACGTCAGCTGGTTCACCCGCTGCTGCATCGCCACCGATCTGCCCGACCTTCTCGATCTGGATGTGAACACCGCCTATGCGCTGATGAAGAACACCACCAAGCCGGTGGCCACCGCCTTTACCATCGCCGAACATGTCGCCCCGATCGTGCAGTTGTTCGACATCGCCGCCGGCGGCGAAGGCGCCTTTTCCAAACGCCCCTTCGTCAAGGCCCACATCAGCCCCGTCATCTCGCCCCTGCGCTACGGCGAAGACGCGGTCGACGTGGTCTATGAATGTATCCGCCACAATATCCCGATGTCCTGCATCACCGCCGCCCAGGCCGGGGCCACCGCTCCCGCCACGCTGGCCGGGTTCCTCGCCCATTCCCTTGCCGAAACCCTCGCCTCGCTGGTCATGGTCCACGCCATCCAGCCCGGCTACCCGATGGTCTTCTCCAACTGGCCTTTCGTGATTGACCTGCGCAGCGGCGCCTTCTCGGGCGGCGGGGGCGAAACCGCCCTCCTCAACGCCGCCTCGGCCCAGCTCTCCAACTGGCTCGGCCTGCCCTCGGGTGTCGCGGCCTCCATGACCGACGCCAAGGCCATCGACGCCCAATATGGCATGGAAAAAGGCCTCACCTCGCTGGCCGCCGCACTGGCGGGTGGCAACCTGATCTACGAAAGCTCCGGCATGACAGCCGCCCTTCTCGGCGCGAGCTTCGAAGGCTTCATCCTCGACAACGAAATGCACGCCCACACCTACCGCGTCCTGCGCGGTGTCGAAGTCAGCGATGATACCCTCGGCCTCGATGCCATTCGCGACGCGGTTCTCGGCGAGGGCCATTTCCTCGGCCACGCCCAGACCCATGCCGCGATGGAACGCGACTACTACTACCCCGATCTCGCCGACCGGGAAGAGCCGCGCACATGGGCGCAATCCGGTGCGCAATCGGCCTGGGACCGCGCCCGCGACACCGCCCGCCGCATCCTGGCCGACCACCAGCCGCAATACCTCTCGCCCACACAAGACGCCGCCATCCGCGACCGCTTCAACATCCTCTAGCCGGGGCTTTATTCGCCTTCCAAAAGCCGGAACGCATCCGCCAGCCAGGGCATCGCCTCGTGCACCGGCTGGATCGCGTGCAGCGCCAGCAAGGCACGCAGCTTCACATCCACCATCCGCACCACGCTCTCCGAACAATCCTGCGTGGCAAAGACCGAGATATTGCGCGCAAAGCTCTTGCCCGGAAACTCGTGCAACCGCACCCGCCCGTGAAACCGCTTGGCGCGCGCATAAAGCATCGGCGTGGTCACACACCACCCGGCCCCCGCCGCCACCATCGCCATGATCGTCTGGTTGTTCTCGATCTCGAACCGCGTCGGCAACACCCGCTTCATGCGCCGCAACTGCGCCTCGATCTGCCGCCCCATGATCTGGTTCTGCGTATAGCGCAGAAACGGCATCCCCGCCCGCCCCGCCAGACAGTCTTCCGGCGTAACCTCGCTCTGCGCTGGCAGGGCAACCACAAAGGGATCGCGCAACAACGGGTATTCCTGCGCCTCCAGCACCGCATCCGCCGGGCGCATCGCCACCCCGATATCCAGCGCCCGGTTGCGCAGCATCTCCAAAAGCATGTGGCTGTGATCGGTACGGTGCAGAAAGTCACACTTCGGCATCGCCTCCGACAGGAACACCGCCAGCTCCGGCCCGATGTCACTGTCGAAATCCTCGATCATCCCGAGCCTGAGGTGGGTCGCCTCGGTGATATTGCCGGCCGAGGCCTCGGCCCGCGCCCGCCGGATCAGCCGCAGCGCCTCATCCACGTGTTTCAGAAACACGCCCCCCGCCGGCGTCAGCACCATCGGACGTCGCCCATGATCCAGCAATGACACCCCCAACTGCGCCTCCAGCGTCTTGAGGTGATGCGACACCGTGCTCACCGACAATCCGGTCTCGCGCGCCACCGCCTGCAACGATCCCGCCGCCGCTGCCAGTTGGAACAACTCCAGCCCCCGCAGACTCAGATCATCACGCGCCATGCCACTTTTCTCCCGATAGGTTGCCGCCACTCTCGGACACTCCCCGACCCAAGGCAAGCACCCATCCCGCGCTTCAATGCACCGCGAAATACTCCGGGGTGAATGGCCCCGGACCTGCTCCGGGGACAGAGGGGCAGCGCCCCTACCGCCAGCCCTGCGTACGCGCCAAGAGCCCGCGGGCAATCCCCGCATAAAGGCCCCGTGCGGCAAGGTTGGTATAGAAAATCAGCATCCCCATCGCCGCCGCCGGCGCCACGTCGCCCGCGTCATCCATGTTCAGCACCGCAACCGAGGCCAGCGTGGTCTTGGGACTATACAGGAACACCACCGCCGACACCGTCGTCATCGCGTTCACGAAGAGGTAGATCCCGATCTCCAGCGCCGCCGGCAGCGACACCGGCACCGTCACCCGCCAGAACAGCCGCACCACCGGCTGGCCAAGGCTCGCCGAGGCCGCCTCGAACGCCCCGTCCATCTGTTTCAAAGCGGTCACTGCCGTCAGATGCGCCACCGTGTAGAAATGCGCCACGGTACAGATCACGAGGATCGCCATCGTGCCATAAATCCCGCCCAGCGGGTTGCCCGGCGCGTTGAAGAAAAAGATATAGGCCAGCCCCAGCACCATGCCCGGCACCGCCATCGGCATCAGCGCCATCGCCTGCACCGTCCCCCGCGCACGGCCCATGCCCGGTGCCTTCTCGACCAGATAGGCCCCGACAAAGATCAACATCGTGCCCAGCCCCGCCACCAGCACGGCCAGCCGCAGCGAATTCCAATAAGACGCCCAGCCGCCACCATCCACCAAATCAAACCGGAAATGCTGCCATGTCAGGCTGAGATCATAGGGCCAGAACCTGACCAGCGCCGCATACTGGCACACCCCCAGCACCCCGAGGATGAACAGGCTCACTATCCCGCAGTGCAACAGCAGCACACGGTCCCGCCCGCGCGAGGGTGCTGCCACATAAGGCACCGCCCGCTCGCTCAGCGCCGCCACCTGCCGCCGCTGCACGATCCGGTCCACCACGAAAGCCAGCCCCGCCGGGATCAACAGGATCACCGACACAACCGCCCCCATTTCGAAATTCTGCTGGCCGATCACCTGCTTGTAGATATCCACCGCCAACACGTTGAACTGCCCGCCAATCACCTTCGGAAGGCCAAAGTCCGTGATCACCAGGTTGAACACCACGAAGCCAGCCGAGATCAGGCCATACCGTGCCCCCGGCAGCGTCACCGTGCGCAGCATCCGCCCTTTTGACGCCCCAAGCGCCTCTGCCGCCTCGTAAAGCCGCGCATCCGACAGCGACAGGGCCGTCGACAGGATCAGAAAGGCATGCGGAAAGGTAAAGAACACCGAGCCAATCACGATCCCGATTGGCCCATAGATGCTTTCACCCATCAACAGGCCCTTCAGCATCCCCTGATTGCCGAACAGGTAAATCAGCGCGATCCCCGGCAACAGGCTCGGCACCAGAAGCGGCGCCATCGCCACCATCCGGAACAGGCCCCGCCCCCACATCCGGCTGCGCTGCACCGCATAGGCAAACCAGAATGCAAGCGCCACCGTCACCACGGTGCTGATCGTCGCGACAACCAGCGAATTGACGATCGACCCAGCCAGCGCAGGGCTGCTGAAGTACCGCGCGAAATTGCCGAAACCCCGCGCCGCATCGGGCCGGAACTGCACCCGCCGGAAGGCATTCGAATCCACCTCGACCCAATCCGCGCCATGCGGGGCCGACCCGACAAGGAACTGTCCCCCGTTGATCCCGCGCACACGGTACTTCACTGGGCTGCGAAAGCTGAAATCCGGAAACAGCGCCACCGGCGACAGACGCCCATCGCGCCCCGTCACAATGTCACCCTCACTATAGACGCCAAGCGCTGCATTTACTTCGGCTGCGTTCAGGACCGCACCGCCAAAAACACCCGCCTCGTCGCTCACCATGATCTCGAACTTTGACAGGTCGAACCGGTAGGTGGTCATCGATTTGCCAAGGATCGCCCCCAGCGGCAGCACCAGCGCCACCAGCAGGTAAAGCGCCACCACCAGCAGCCCCAATCGCAGCACGGTTTCGTCCCTGAGCCGTGTCACGCGGATGCGCCCCCGAACAGGTGCAGGCGGTGTTCCGGCAGATCAACCTGCACCGCGTCGCCCACGGCAATCCCGCTAATCCCCTGCGCCGGAACATCGGCCACGATCTCCATGCCACGCGCCGCGAACCGGCAGCGCCAAAAGGCGCCGAGGAACTCCATCTCGGACACCTTCGCCCGGATCTGGCCCTGGCCAATCACCACATCCTCGGGCCGGATCGCCGCGACAACCTCCCCCTCGCCCGCGCAGGCCACGTGCTCCTGCCCGATTTCGAGGGTCCCGCCGCTGGCAACCCCCTCCCAACGGTTCATTTCGCCAATGAACTCCGCCACGAAAAGGCTCTTCGGTGCGCCATAAACCTCGGCAGGCGTGCCCACCTGTTCGACCTGCCCCGCGTTCATCACGACTATCCGGTCGGCCATCGCCAGCGCCTCTTCCTGATCATGCGTCACCATGATCGTCGTCACGCCCAGCCGTCGCTGCAATCCCTTGATCTCGTCGCGCAACTGCACCCGTACCTTGGCATCCAGCGCCGACAACGGCTCGTCCAAGAGCAACAGCCCCGGCCCGCGTGCCATCGCCCGCGCCAGCGCCACCCGCTGCTGTTGCCCCCCAGACAGCTGTGCAGGATACTTGCCTGAATGCGCCTGCATCCCGATCAGCGCCAGCATCTCCTCCACCCGCGCCGCATTGACCGCGCGGTGCTTCCGCCCGGTCGGCAGGCCATAGGCAATATTCTGCGAAACCGTGAGATTGGGAAACAGCGCATAAGACTGGAACACGATCCCGCAATCACGCGCCGCAGGTGGCACATCAGAAATGTCCTGCCCCTTGCGCAGAATGCGGCCGCTGCTCTGGCGATCCAGCCCCGCAATCGCCCGCAAAAGGGTGGTCTTGCCACATCCGGACGGCCCCACGAAACAGACAAACTCCCCCTCGCGGACCGACAGCGAGACCTCGCTTAGCGCGGCAAACCCGTCAAACGTCTTGCCCAAGGCCTCAATGTCCAGAAACGTCTCGTCAAATGCCATGTCTGGCCCCATAATTTTGCACCCCTAGACAAACACCAATTTCGCACGAAAATCCAGCTACTTGCCCCTAGACAGATTTAACGAAATCCAAATCCGATTTTCCCGCCTTGACGACGTCCCCAATCCGCTCCACGACTTGCCGAATACAAGACCATGCAAGGAGCATCGCCATGCCAAGCCCACTGATCACCCCCGAAGACATCGCCACCTACCAGCGCGACGGCGTGGTGCTGATCCGCGGCCTCTTTGCCGACCATGTTGACACCTTGCGCAAGGGCGTTGCCCGCAACATGGAAACCCCCGGCCCCTATGCTTCGGAAAACAAGAAAGACGGCGAATCCGGCCGCTTCTTCGACGACTACTGCAACTGGCAGCGCATTCCCGAGTTCGAAGAGGTGATCCGCACCTCTCCCGCCGCAGAAGTCGCCGCCGACCTGATGCAGTCGCAAGAGGTTCAGGTCTTCCACGATCACGTGCTGGTCAAGGAGCCCGGCACCTCGATGGCAACGCCGTGGCACACCGACGGCCCCTACTACTTTGTCGACGGCAAACAGACCGTCAGCTTCTGGTCCCCCCTCGACCCGGTCAAGGACGCCGCCCTGCGCATGGTCGCAGGCTCGCACAACTGGGAAAAACCCGTGCTGCCGATGCGCTGGGTCAGCGAGGAAAGCTACTTCCCGAATGTCGACGATTACATGCCCGTCCCCGACCCGGAGGCCGAGGGCATGACCATTCTGGAATGGCAGATGGAACCCGGCGATGCCGTGGCCTTCAACTACGACATCCTGCACGGCGCACGCGGCAATACCTCGCAAACCCGCCGCCGCGCGTTTTCCCTGCGTCTGGTGGGGGATGATGCCCGCTATGTCGAACGCCCGGGCCGCACCTCGCCTCCCTTCCCCGACCACGACATGCAAGAGGGCCAGCGCCTGCGCGAAGACTGGTTCCCGGTGATCTGGGGCCGCTGAGGCAAAACCCCGCGTTCAAGGGGAAAAAACAAAAAATAAAGGCGCTTCGCCCCCCCGAAGCGCCTTCTTTTTATGAAAAATCACACGAATCCCATTAGCGCCAATTCGTTAACAAACTGTTTCCAAACCCGCAGATCGTTGACGAAGCGGCCCCAACTGCCCCATTATTGCCCTAATTGTACCACCCAATTTCCACATTCTCTAAGCGCGAAAGGCCACTGCCATGGCACGTTCCGAACCAACCCCTTCGAAAACCGCGGACAGCATTGTCGCCCCAACCCGCCAGACCTGGACTGATCTGGTCGCGGCGCTCGGCTGGACCCACGACTTCATCATCTCTGGCACCTATGACCATAACTCGGCCTGGGCCGCCTCCGTTGTCGGCTCGGAAGGTGATGACACCCTCAACATGCTGTCCTCCGTGAACAGCGCCTTTGACGCCCTTGGCGGCAATGATGTTCTCAACGGCAATGGCGGCAACGATGGTGCCCTTGGCGGCGCTGGCAACGATAGCCTCTATGGCGGCCTCGGCATGGACACGCTTTATGGCGGTGCCGACAACGATGTGATCGACGGCGGCGGTGACGATGACGACCTGCGCGGCGATGACGGCCACGATGAAATCCTCGGCGGCGCTGGCAACGATTTCATCGACGGTGGCGAAGGCAACGACGATCTTCATGGCGGTGACGACAACGACATGATGCTTGGCGGCGGCGGCAATGACACCATGAAAGGTGGCAACGGAGACGACGCCATGGCCGGCGGCGCGGGCGACGACAACATGGATGGTGGCGCCGGGGCCGATTGCCTCTTTGGCGAAGACGGCAAAGACACCCTCAAGGGCGGCGGCGGCGATGACCTGCTGCTCGGCGGCGACGGACGTGACCGCCTGCTTGGCGGCACCGGCAATGACGAGATGTTCGGCGAAGCCGGCGATGATGTGATGCGCGGCGGCCGTGACAACGACACCATGGTTGGTGGCGCCGGCAACGACAAGATGTCGGGCAACGACGAAAACGACGACCTCTTCGGCGGCGCGGGCCACGACCAGCTTTACGGTGGACGCGGTGACGACTTTGCCTCGGGTGGCGACGGTGACGACCTGATCAAGGGCGATGACGGCAACGACACCCTGCGCGGCGAACGCGGTAATGACACCATCCACGGTGGTGACGGCGATGATGTCGCTTATGGCCGCAAGGGCGATGACTACCTGACCGGTGCCAGCGGCGCGGACATCCTGAACGGTGGTGACGGCAACGACACCATCCGTGGCGGCGTTGGCGATGACACCCTGATGGGCGGCGCGGGAGGAGACAGCTTCGTCTTCTTCGACACCATCAACAACGGCCACGACACTGTGAAAGACTTCAACGTGGAAGAAGACGTCATCCGCGTACACGAGCCGACGCTCTTCGTTGGTGTCCAAACAGCAGATGGCCTGGAAATGACCCTCGATGGCACGATCAAGTTCCTGCTCGAAGGCCTGACACTCGCTGATTTCGAACTGATCCAGTACGATTTTATCTAATCCGGATCAAACAACGCAAAAGGGCCGCCCAATCCGGGCGGCCCTTTTTCTATGTGCCGTTGGAACGATCAGCCCTTGTTAAGCTGATCCTTGACCATCGGGCCCACCTGGCCGAAATCCATCTGGCCGGTGTACTTGCTTTTCAGTACGCCCATGATCTTGCCCATATCGCGGATCGAACTTGCGCCGATCTCGGCAATCGCGGCGTCGATGGCAGCAATGATCTCGCCATCATCAAGCTTCTTGGGCAGGAATTCCTCGATCACGGTGATCTCGTTCAATTCCCGCTCCGCAAGGTCCAGACGCCCGCCCTCTTCATATGTCCGCGCGCTCTCCTGGCGCTGCTTGACCATCTTCGACAGGATCCCCAGAACCTCGTCGTCTCCGACGCTGCCCTCGTCACCATTGCCCCGTGCCGCAATGTCACGATCCTTGATCGCGGCAGTCACAAGACGCAGGGTCGACAGCCTGTCAGCCGCCCGATCCCGCATCGCCTGTTTAAGTGCGGTATTGATGTCGTCTCGCAATGTCATGGCATCGCCCGTTTGCTGATAATCATGAAGCCGGGAACATATATAAAGCGCGGTTTCGAAGCAAGCACCGCGCGATTTTGCCAAGTTATTGTTTTTAAAAGAAAACCATTTTTTTCTCTCCCTTGACGCTGCGCCCGCCTCGACATAGTTTCCCGACAATTTGTCAGCCGGAGAGTCGCCCCATGGTCCAGGATCCCAACGCCAAACCCACAGCCTGCCTTGCCCTTGCAGATGGCACCGTCTTCTACGGACGCGGTTTCGGGGCCACCGGTGACACCGTTGCAGAGCTCTGCTTCAACACCGCCATGACCGGCTACCAGGAGATCATGACCGACCCGTCCTACGCGGGCCAGATCGTGACATTCACCTTCCCCCACATCGGCAACACCGGCGTCACCCCCGAGGATGACGAGACCGGCGATCCGGTTGCCGCGGGCATGGTTGTCAAATGGGACCCGACCCAACCCTCCAACTGGCGCTCGGTTGACACGCTGAACAATTGGCTGGCAGCCCGCGGCCGCATCGCCATCGGCGGTGTCGACACCCGCCGCCTGACCCGCGCCATCCGCCAGCAAGGTGCGCCGCACGTCGCACTGGCACACGATCCCGAAGGCAACTTCGACACCGAGGCGCTGATCGCCAAGGCCCGCGCCTTCTCGGGTCTCGAAGGTCTCGACCTCGCCAAGGACGTCACCTGCGCCCAATCCTACCGCTGGGACGAAATGCGCTGGGCATGGCCCGACGGCTACCCGCGTCAGGAAGCGCCCAAGCACAAGGTTGTCGCCCTCGACTTCGGCGCCAAGCGCAACATCCTGCGCTGCCTCGCCTCAGCCGGCTGTGACGTCACCGTCCTGCCCGCCACCGCCACCGCAGACGAGATCCTGGCCCACAGCCCCGATGGCGTCTTCCTGTCGAACGGCCCCGGCGATCCGGCGGCCACCGGCGAATACGCCGTGCCGATGATCCAGGACATTCTGAAAACCGACCTGCCCGTCTTCGGCATCTGCCTCGGCCACCAGATGCTGGCCCTGGCGCTGGGTGCCAAGACCGTCAAGATGAACCACGGCCACCACGGTGCGAACCACCCGGTCAAGGATCACGAAACCGGCAAGGTCGAGATCACCTCGATGAACCACGGGTTTGCCGTCGATGCGCAATCCCTGCCCGAAGGTGTCGTGGAAACCCACGTCTCGTTGTTTGACGGCTCCAACTGCGGCATCCGCATCGCCGACCGCCCGGTCTTCTCGGTCCAGCACCACCCCGAGGCCTCGCCCGGCCCGCAGGACAGCTTCTACCTCTTCGAAAAATTCGCCGCCGCCATGGACGCCCGCAGCGCCTGAGCCCCGGCAAAATCGAAACACGAAAAGGCCCCGCATTGCGCGGGGCCTTCTTCGTTTGCACGTCACTCGTGCCGTCGATCCGAGACGGCCCCCTACTCGCTGCTCATCCCCGCGATCATCGCGGCAAGTGCAACCAGGTGGATCAGCATGATCGCGCGGTCGTTCCAAAGCACGCCGACAACAAACCACCCCAGCACCCCCACAAGGAACAGGTAGAGGTTCCACGGGGTCCAGCCGAACCCTGTCGCGGTATAGCCGATGATCTGGATGACAGACGCCCCCCACTTTACCCAGAACGCCAGCTGATCCTTGCCCCTACCGGGCAACAAAACCTCAGACGGCACGCGTCAGCCCCCCGTCGATACGCAGGTTCTGCCCGGTCATGTATCCACCGCCCTCGGACGCGAGCCATGAGATCAGCGAAGACACCTCCCCCGCCTTTCCATACCGCCCCATCGGAATGCGGCTGCGGCGGTCTTCGCTTTCGGGCAGGCTGTCGATAAAGCCGGGCAGCACGTTGTTCATCCGGATGTTGTCAGCCGCGTATTTGTCGGCAAACAGCTTGGCAAAGGCCGCAAGTCCGGCACGAAACACACCCGACGTCGGGAACAGCGGATCGGGCTCAAAAGCGGCAAAGGTCGATATGTTGATAACCGCGCCGCCCCCCTGCGCCTGCATGATCGGCGTCACGAGGCGCGTCGGCCGGATCACGTTCATCAGGTAGACCTCCATCCCCTGATGCCAGTCCTCATCCGACATCTCCAAAACACCGCCCTTGGGGCCATGCCCGGCCGAGTTCACCAGAACATCGACACGCCCCCAACGTTCCATTGCCCCCTCGACCAGCGCACCAAGATCCGCCCCCGAAAGGTTCGAGCCGGTAACGCCGAACCCTCCAAGTTCCGTGCCAAGAGCCTCGCCCTTGCCCGACGAAGACAAAACGCCAACCCGGAAGCCATCCGCCGCCAATCGACGCGCTGCATCCGCCCCCATTCCAGAGCCACCCGCCGTCACAAGCGCTACTTTTTCTACAGTCATTACTGCCTCCATCACCATTCTGAATGCAACATAGAAACGCATGGCTCACTTCTGTAGTCAGATTTGACGAAACCTAACTGTAGATTTACTACTGTCTTATGAAAAACCTTCCACCCCTGAACGGGCTTCGGGCCTTTGAAGCAGCCGGCCGTCATCTCACCTTTCAGGCCGCCGCCCAGGAACTCGACGTCACACAGGGCGCGGTGGCCCAGCAGGTGCGCGCGCTGGAAGCACAGCTTGGGGTCCAGCTGTTTGACCGCCACTCAAAAGGCCTGACTTTCACCGCTGCCGGACGCGGCTACCACGCGCAGGTGCAAGCCGCCTTCGCCACGCTGCGCGAGGCCACGGAAACCCTGCTGCCCGAGGCCGACAAGGTCCTGATCAGCGTGACACCGACATTCGCGTCGAAATGGCTGATCCCCAACCTGCCCGACTTCAGCGAACGACACCCCGACATCGACCTCAGGATCGTCGCAACCGAAAAGGTCTCGAGCTTCCATGCGGACGGGATCGACCTCGCCGTCCGGCAGGGCAATCCCCCGTTCGGCGCAAGCCTCGATGCCCACCTCCTGTTCAAACAGGAGATCATCGCCGTCGCCGCGCCGGAACTCGTCAACAAGATCTCGCCGGACATGGACGCGCTCGCCAGCCTGCCAAGGATTCACGACGCCCACAGTCTCTGGCCAAAGTTTCTCGGCAACGCCCCCTCCAAACACGATGCGCTTCACGGCCTCCAGCTCAGCCAGACAGCCCTTGCCATCGACGCCGCGATCTCGGGTCAGGGCGTCGCACTGGCAAGCCGGTTTCTCCTGCGCAAAGAGATCGAAGCAGGCAATCTCGTACAGGTCGTTCCCGAGGTCATGACAGGCGACTCCGATTTCTATCTCCTCGTCCGCCGTGACACCCGCAAAAGACCCGCCGTTGCCGCGGTGATTGAATGGATGACACAGGCCTCAGCGCCCCACGGGCAACACCCACGGCCAACTTAAGACCCTGTTAACCAAGGCCCGCCAAAATCCCCCGCGGATCGACCTATGGGGGACAGGCCGTGAGTGAACCGTTATTGCGCCTGACAGATGCGCGTCCTGCCGCTCCGGCGGGGACAATGTCCCTTGGTCTGCGTCTGCTCAAATCCGGCCTTCTGGCCCCCTGGCAACTCTTCCATGCCCGCGAGCGTCTGCCGCTCTGGGATGCCACCCTGATGGAAATCCTCGCCGCCCGCGGCTGGCTTTCGCCCGAGGCAAGACGCGACCTGCTGTCCCGCCAGCTCGACATGCAGGCCGTCGATCTCTCCGAAACGCCGCCCGACCCCAATCTCGCCCATCTCCTGCCCGCCACCTTCTGCCTGCGCCACAACGTGATCCCATGGCAGAGCCTGGGCGGCCTCCTGATCCTCGCCACCGGCGCCCCCGAACGTCTGGCCGCCGCGCTGGCCCTCCTGCCAGAAGCGCAATCCGCCCCGCTCAAGGGCGCGCTGATCGCCGTCGCCACCCCGGGTCAGGTCGAAACCGCGACCCTTGATACCCACCGCCCGACACTCGCCCAACAGGCCGAAACCCGCACCGCCCCGGCCTACAGCTGCCGCAACTGGCACCACAGCCGCCAACGCAGCCGCATCATCTGGGCGACACTGGTCCTCTTCACCTGCCTGATCCTGCTCGCCCCCTCCGCGGTTTTCTCGGCCCTCACGGTCTTTGCGGCGCTCTCCCTCGTTGCCGTTTCGGTCATGAAGATCGCCGCCTTCATGGCCTGTGCCCCACCGCACCCCGCGCCCCCGCTCCAAGGCCCCTTGCCGCGCATCTCTGTGATGGTGCCACTGTTTCGCGAAAAAGAAGTGGCGCAGGTTCTCGTGAACCGCCTGAGCCGCCTGACCTACCCCGAGGCCCTGCTTGACGTGCTGCTGGTGCTCGAAGCCCATGACGACACCACGCAAGCCGCACTCAAACATACCACTCTGCCGCGTTGGATTCGGGTCGTTACCGTTCCGGCAGGATCGGGCCTCACCACCAAACCGCGCGCGCTGAACTATGCTCTGGATTTCTGCAAGGGCGACATCATCGGCATCTGGGACGCCGAAGACGCCCCCGCCCCGGACCAGCTCGAAACCGTCGCCAACCACTTCGCCGCCGCCCCGCCAGAGGTGGTCTGCCTGCAAGGCATCCTCGACTACTACAATCCCTACACCAACTGGATCGCCCGCTGCTTCACCATCGAATACGCCACGTGGTTCCGAACCGTCCTGCCCGGCCTCGCCCGCCTCGGATTTGCGGTGCCACTGGGCGGCACCACCCTGTTCCTGCGTCGCCGCGCAATCGAAGCCCTTGGCGGCTGGGACGCCCACAACGTCACCGAAGACGCCGACCTTGGCATGCGCATTGCCCGCTTCGGCTGGCGCACGGAACTCATCCCCACGGTTACACAGGAAGAAGCCAACTGCCAACCGCTGGCCTGGGTCCGCCAAAGATCACGCTGGCTCAAGGGCTACATGGTGACATGGCTCGTGCACATGCGCGCGCCCTTGCGTCTCCTGCGCGACGTCGGCCCGCGCCAGTTCCTTGGTATGCAACTGGTCTTTGCCTGCACCCTGTCCCAGTTCCTGCTCGCCCCGCTGATCTGGTTGTTCTGGCTGGGCCTGATCGGTGTCTCGCCACCGTTCGAAAGCGCCCTGCCCCCCGGCACCGCCGCCCTGTTTCTCGGCTTTGGCATGGTCAACGCGCTGATCTCTTTGCGGTCGATTTCAGGCCAGGGCCGAAACGCGCTCATCCCCTGGGTCTTTGCAATGGTGGCCTATTTCCCGATGGCCACGCTCGCCGCCTACAAGGCCCTGTTCGAACTGCTGTTCATTCCCTTCTATTGGGACAAGACGGCCCACGGAAAAACCCACGAAGGCACCAGCGCCACAGCCCCCTGACTTCCAACTAAATTGGTATGTAGAAATTTCTAAATTCTGGACATTTCTCACAAACCATTCCTCATGTCATTCCGGTCTCGACCCCAAAGGAGACCGCCATGACCCGCCGACCGATGTTCACCCTCTTCTATCTCGCCACCTTCCTGCAGGCAGGAGCTTATGGCCTGACCTTCATGCTGCCCCGTCTGTTCGAAACCTTCGGAGCCAACGAAAAGGTGGTGGGCACAATGCTGGCCCTCACCGCCGTCGCCACGCTGCTTGCCGTCTACTACGCAGGGCACCTCTCCGACCGCCTCGGCCATATGCGCACCCTCGGCCTTGCCTGCCTCGTGATCGCGGTCGCCCTCGTGCTCTACGCCACCGCAACCCATGTCGGCCTGCTTGTCGTGCTGGCAAGCATGTGCCTCGGTGCGGGCTGGGGCCTGACCTACGCGCTCTCGCCCGTGGCTCTGACCCGCGTGGTGCCTGATCACGACCGTGTCCGCTTTTTCGCCCTCCTGTCCGTTGCGGTCATGGCAGGCTTTGGCCTCTCCCCCGTTCTCGCAGCCCTGTTCGAAACCGCAGGCCTCAGCCTCTCCGACGCCTTCCACGTCACCGCCCTGCTCTGCGCCCTTGCCGGCCTGATGTTCTTCGCGCTCACACCCGCCATCCGCGCCCATACTCTGGGCGAGGTGCAACAGGCCACGGCCCGCCTATCTCCCGGGGCCGTGGCCAGCATCCTGAAATCCCCGGCCCGCCTGCCCGTCATCATGGTTTGCATCGGCGCCAGTGTTTTTGCAGGGATGAACAACTTCCAGACCGTCTTTGCCGACGAACGCGGCCTGGACTATGCCGACTATTTCCTGGCCTATACCGCCACCGTCGTTGTGTTCCGTCTGGTGCTGGCCCGCTTCAAGGGCGGCGACACGCCCTACCTTACGATTGCCGCCCTGCAATACTTGATGTGCGCCGCCGTCGCCCTGTTCCTATTTGTCGAAACCCTGCCGCTCTACCTGCTGACGGCCTTCCTCTTCGGCATCGGCTATGGCGTCAGCTATCCGATCCTTGCAGCGATGGCCGCCAACGACGCCGACAAGACGCTGGTCCCGCAGACCTTGCAGCTCTTTGCTTTCACCTATTTCATCGGCATCTTCGGCTTTCCGCTGGTCGCGGGCTGGATGATCGTGGAAATGGGTGCATCGGCCCTGCTTGTCCTGCTGACCGCCCTTGCCTTTCTGGAAGCCACGATGGCCCTGCGACGGGCCTTCAAATGCCGCGCCGTGGCACTGCAATCCTGACACTTTAAAAGACCGCTCGAAGGCCGTCCTTACCCGTCCGTGTTTTCCTGCTTGAGGCGGGTCACGAAGGCCTTCGAGATGTGATCCTTGAGCGCCTTGTACGCCCCATCCTCATCCTTGGCCTCGATCGCGTTCACGATGGCCGCATGTTCGACCAGCGTGTCCTCGCTGCGTCCTTCGGCGGCAATCGACGTGGTCGCCATCAGCGCCATCGACCGGTGCACGAGGTCAAGCTGCTGCACGAGATAGCGGTTGTGCGAAGCCAGGTGGATCTGCTTGTGAAAGCGGCGGTTCGCCCGCGACAGGGCCGACGGGTCATTCACCAGCGCCTTGTCCTCTTCCACCATGTCGCGCAACACCCGCACCTCTTCCGGCGTCGCGTGTTTCGCCGCCAGCCGCGCCGCCAGTCCTTCAAGCTCGGTACGCACGACGTAAAGCTCGGCCATCTGGTTGTGATCCAGCGACGACACGATCAGGCTCCGCCCGTCCCGCGCCAGAAGGGATTGCGTCTCAAGCCGTTGCAACGCCTCGCGGATCGGTGTCCGCGACACCCCGAACCGCTCTGCCAGATCGCTTTCGACCAAACGGTCGCCGGGCTTGAACACGCCCACGTCAATAGCTCCCAGGATCAGCGAATACGCATCCTTGTTCGGCGATTTTCCTTGCGACATGATTTCTCCCCGTATGCGCTCTTGCAGGCGCTGACACACGAGCCTATGCCACGCGCGTGCCGATAATCAACCCCGCCATTGCACGCAGCCCCTCTCGGACCTATTTTGCCCCCATGCCGAAACAAGCCTTCTCGCACGTGACCACCTGGGTCTTTGACCTCGACAACACGCTCTACCCGCCCCACGCACGACTGTTCGACCAGATCGAGGTGCGGATGACCGACTACGTGATGAACGCTCTCGGCGTCGACCGGCCCAAGGCCAACCACCTGCGCAAACACTACTGGGCGGAATACGGCACCACCCTTGCCGGTCTGATGCGCGAACATGATGTCGACCCCGCCCCCTATCTTGTGGACGTTCACGACATCTCCTTTGCCGAACTGGAAAAAGACCCCCACCTCGCCGCGCAAATCAAGGCCCTGCCGGGACGGCGCATCGTCTATACCAACGGCACCGCGCCCTATGCCGAACAGGTGCTGAACGCACGTGGTCTCGACGGGTTGTTCGATGCGGTTTATGGCGTTGAACACGCAGGCTACCTGCCCAAACCGGAACGCGCCGCCTTTGAAGCGGTGTTCAAACTCGACGGTGTCACCACCGAAACCGCCGCCATGTTCGAAGACGATCCGCGCAACCTCAAGGCGCCGCACGAGATGGGCATGAAAACCGTGCACGTGGCCCCCGATCCGCATGACGCAGACCACATTCACCACCACACTGACGACCTGCCCGACTTCCTGTCGAAACTGACCTGAATCAGGGTCAACCCATGCACACTTTCTAATCTGCGCATATATTAATTCATTTATGCGAATATGTATTGATTTTCCCGCCGCAGTGCAGCATGACACGGGGTCACACCCCCTTGGATTCGCAGCGCCCATCGCTATCTGCCGAGACAGGGAACCACACTCGACAGGAGAAACGCGCATGAGCCTTACCGACACCAACCCCGTCATCGAAACCACCGAAGACACCCACCACGACGAAGTCATCTCCAAGTCCGGCCTGGCCATGATCTACGCCGTTCTGGCCGCCGTCGTTGCCGCTTGGGGCTCGGCTGTCTATGCCTTCGGCATTCCCGGCCTCTACATGCCTGCCGTGGCCCTTGTTCCGGTCATCTGGGTCATCCTGCTGATCATCTCGCGCGGTTAATCACCGACGCAGGGCAAGGCGTCATTCCGCCCCTTGGAACCCCGGGCCACCAGCGCTAGATTGCGCCCAAGGCCCGGAGAACCAATGAGGCGCCCATGACGGCTACATCCCAAACCGATATCCTGATCTCTGGTGGCGGCATCGCCGGTCTGACCGCAGCCGCCGCCTTTGCAAGCGCCGGATTTTCCGTGCAATGCGTCGATCCGGCCCCGCCGATCACCGAACGCGACGCCGCAGGCTCCGACCTGCGCACCACCGCCTTCCTGCAACCCGCCCGCGCCCTGCTTGACGAAGCAGGCCTCTGGGAACGCCTCGCGCCCCACGCGGCCCCGCTTCAGATCATGCGCATCGTCGATGCAGGCGGCGAAGTTCCCGAACCGCGCACCGTCAAGGATTTCAACGCCACCGACATCTCCGACCTGCCGTTCGGCTGGAACCTGCCAAACTGGCTCCTGCGCCGTGAAATGCTGGCCCGCCTCCAAGAGATGGACAATGTCGACCTGCGGCTTGGCACCGCGACCACCACGCTCTTCACCCGCACCGACGAAGCCCGCGTCACCCTCACCGACGGCAGCCGCACCACGGCCCGTCTCGTGATTGCCGCCGATGGCCGCAATTCGCCCATGCGCGAGGCCGCAGGCATCAAGGTCCACACCACCCGCTATGGTCAAAAGGCGCTGGCTTTCGCCGTCACCCACCCGATCCCGCACGAGAACGTCTCGACCGAGATCCACCGCTCGGGCGGCCCCTTCACCCTCGTGCCCCTGCCCGACTACCAGGGCAAACCCTCCTCGGCGCTGGTCTGGATGGAACGCGGTCCCCGCGCCGAAGAGCTGTTCAACATGGACGTGGCCGATTTCGAACGCGAAATGACCGAGCGCAGCTGCTCCCTGTTCGGCCCGCTCACACTGGCCTCGCGCCGCACCATCTGGCCGATCATCTCGCAATCCGCCGAAAGCCTCTACGGCGAACGCCTCGCACTGGTGGCCGAAGCCGCCCACGTGGTGCCGCCCATCGGCGCGCAGGGTCTCAACATGTCCCTCGGCGACATGCGCATCCTTCTGGACCTCGCCAAGGCCAGCCCCGCCGAGCTCGGCAGCCGCCAGATGCTCGAAACCTACCACCGCAAACGCTTCACCGAGGTCAAACTGCGGGTCAAGGGCATCGACATGCTGAACCGCGCCTCAATGGTCGAAACCCCCGCCCTGCGCGACGCCCGCGCGATGGGTCTCAACGCGCTCTACTCGCTGGCACCGGTGCGCAAGACGCTGATGCAGATGGGTCTCGGAGCGCGCTGACCGGATGCGCCGCCTGACAACGTTCTTCAAGGGCCACTGGCAGCTGACCCTGCTCTGCGCCCTTGTCTTCGTCCTCTGGCCCTCCGACCTCGTCTATCCGCTGCGCCTGCTCATCGTCTTCCTGCACGAACTCTCCCACGCCATCGCCACCATCCTCACCGGCGGCAGCGTGGTCGATTTCTCGGTCAACGCCCACGAAGGCGGCCATGTCATGTCGCGAGGCGGCAATCGCTTCATCACCCTCAGCGCCGGCTATGTCGGCTCTCTCCTGATCGGCATCACACTGCTCCTGACCGCCGTACGCACGCGCCTCGATCGCACCGCTCTTGCCACGCTTGGCGCGGCCATGCTGCTTGTCACCCTGCTCTATATCCGCGAACCCTTTGCCATCGGCTTCTGCGCACCCACCGGCACCCTGATGCTCCTGACCGCCCGCTACCTGCCGCACGACATCAACGACCTCGTGCTGCGCATCATCGGCCTCACCAGCATGATCTACGTGCCCTACGATATCTTCTCCGACACCATCGCCCGCGCCCACCTGCGCTCCGATGCCCGGATGCTGGCCGAAGAGATCGGCGGCACCACCACCTTCTGGGGCCTCCTGTGGCTCGCCATCAGCCTCGCGGCCATTTTCACAAGCCTGCGCTATGGCCTCGGGGCGAACAGCAACGTGCAGATCCGCCTGCGCAGGGGTTAACCTTCCGAAAAGCCGCACGCCGCCTTAATCCGGCAAATTCGCAATCCCGCACCGTCGCGATACCGATAAAATACCGACGTAAAACCGACGGCCCGTTTCCAAGCCGCCGGTCGCTTTAACACATTGATTCGGTTGCAGGTTTTACAGAACCTTGTCCAAAACCGCCTGCAAACGCCCAAGCGTCGCGTCGACATCATACAATTTGTCGAGACCAAAGAGACCAAGGCGGAAGGTCATGAACCCTTCCGGCTCGTCGCAGGCCAGCGGCACACCGGCGGCAATCTGCATGCCCTCGGCCACGAACTTCGAGCCGTTCTGCACACCCGGATCGCTGGTATAGCTCACCACGACACCAGGAGCGCCAAACCCTTCTGCTGCAACGCTTTTGATGCCTTTCTCGGCAAGCATCGCCCGCACACCATTGCCCAGCGCCCATTGCGCATCCCGCAACTTGTCGAACCCGTATTCCTTGGTTTCCGCCATCGTGTCACGGAACGCCCGCAGCGCATCTGTCGGCATGGTCGCATGATAGGCATGGCCGCCGTTCTCATAGGCCATCATGATCGAGTGCCACTTCTTGAGGTCAATGGCAAAGCTGTCCGAAGTGGTCTCTTCCATCTTCGCCAGCGCCGCCTCCGACATCATCACAAGCCCCGCCGACGGCGACGCCGACCAGCCCTTCTGCGGCGCCGAACACAGCACATCCACCCCCAGCGCCTTCATGTCGACCCAGACACATCCGCTGGCGATACAATCCAGCACCATCAACGCGCCAACCTCATGCGCGGCCTCGGCCATCGCCTTGATGTAGTCGTCCGGCAGGATCACACCGGCCGAAGTCTCAACGTGCGGAGCAAAGACCACATCCGGCTTAACGTCCTGAATTTTCGCAACAACTTCCTCGATTGGCGCAGGTGTAAAAGGCGCGGTCACGTCATTGCCCGTCTGGCGCGCCTTCATCACCGTGCTTTCCGCCGCAAAGGCGCCCGCCTCGAAAATCTGGCTCCAGCGGTACGAGAACCAACCGTTGCGCACCACCAGCGTCTTGGCATCGCGTGCAAACTGACGCGCCACGGCTTCCATGCCATAGGTGCCACCGCCGGGGATCAGCGCCACCGCATCGGCATTGTACACCTCTTTCAGCATCCCCGAGATATCCCGCATCACCTGCTGGAACGCCTGGCTCATGTGGTTCAGCGAACGGTCGGTGAAAACAACCGAAAACTCCTCGAGACCCGTCGGGTCGATATCCTTCAAAAGCGCCATGACGGCCTCCCTTTTCTTCTGTCGGCCAGTATCGCTAGCCGGTTCAATCCGTTTTGGCAAAGTCTACTTTTGCATACTGTTCAAGACGTGCAGGCAGTTCACCACAACCTGAGATTAGGCAGGTTTTCAAAGGCGATTTACGAACAATGGCGACAAAAACTGCCCCCGTTTCCGCCATTCTGCCACATCACAATGGCCCCGGCCTGCGTTCTTCGCTCAGCAGCACATTCGCCTCAACGTCGCCCACCCCGGGCAATGTCATCACCCGCCGCCGCAGAACCCGTTCAAAATCCGCAATATCCCGCGCTGTCACCCGCAGGCGATAGTCATACATGCCCAGCACGTGCTCGACCGTCTGCACCTCCGGGATTGCCGTCACCGCCCGTTCGAAATCCTCAAGCGACACCCGCCCCTTGGTGGCCAGTTTGACGCCCAGAAACACGGTAACCCCAAAGCCCAGCTTCTCGGCATCCAGATCCAGCTTGCGCCCCGCGATCACCCCGGCATCCTTGAGCCGCTTGATCCGCCGCCACGTGGCCGGCTGGCTCAGCCCGAACCGCCGCCCCAGCGCCCCCGCCGACTGGGTCGCATCCTCGGCCAGCGCCTTCAAAAGCCCGCGATCCACCTCGTCCAGTTCCATCATATCGGCAGGGTCTCCTCGGCCTTGATCGCGGCCACCTGCATCAGCGCCTCGATATCCGCGATATGCGGCAGGGTCAGGATGTGGCGGCGATAGATGTCCTGATAGTGTGACATGTCCCGCGCGATCACCGAAAGCCGCACGTCCACACGGCCCAGAAAGGTCTGGATTTCGATCACCTCACCAATCTCGCGCGCAGCGGCCAGAAATTCGTCAAACGCCCGCGGATTGGTCTTGTCGAGAGTCACCCGAAGGCTCACCTCCACCGCATAGCCAAGCGCCCGCCAGTTGATCACCGCACGCTGCCCCCGCAAAACCTTCATCTCTTGCAGTTTATCTATCCGTCGCCCCAATCGCGACGAGGTCATCCCCAGCCGATCCGCCAGATCCGGCAGCGACATGTCGGGATCGGCCTGCATCTGGCGTAGTATGCGTCTATCGAGATCATCAAGCATGAATCTTTCACTAAACGAATTTTTCACGAATGACTATCACAATACTGGATGAATTTTCATTCAAAGCGCATCTCGCCTTCCCTGTTGGTACGGGTATAGTGCCCGCCAGACATACAACAAAGGGAGCGCCGACATGCGCGTTTACTACGATCGCGATTGCGACATTAACCTGATCAAAGACAAGAAAGTGGCCATCCTGGGCTACGGTTCGCAAGGCCACGCACACGCGCTGAACCTGCGTGACTCGGGCGCCAAGAACCTTGTCGTTGCTCTGCGCGAAGGCTCGCCCTCGGCCAAGAAAGCAGAAGGCGAAGGCCTCCAGGTCATGGGTATCGCCGAAGCGGCCGCATGGTGCGACGTCATCATGTTCACCATGCCCGACGAACTTCAGGCAGAAACCTACAAGAAATACGTCCACGACAACATCAAGCCGGGCGCAGCCATCGCATTCGCCCACGGCCTGAACGTGCACTTCGGCCTGATCGAGCCGAAAGAAGGCGTTGACGTGATCATGATGGCCCCCAAAGGCCCCGGTCACACCGTACGCGGGGAATACACCAAAGGCGGCGGCGTTCCCTGCCTCGTAGCCGTTCACACCGACGCAACCGGCAAGGCGCTGGAAATCGGCCTGTCTTACTGCTCGGCCATCGGTGGCGGCCGCTCGGGCATCATCGAAACCAACTTCCGCGAAGAGTGCGAAACCGACCTGTTCGGCGAACAAGCCGTTCTCTGCGGTGGTCTGGTTGAACTGATCCGCTGCGGTTTCGAAACCCTGGTCGAAGCCGGCTACGCGCCCGAGATGGCCTACTTCGAATGTCTGCACGAGGTGAAGCTGATCGTTGACCTGATCTATGAAGGCGGCATCGCCAACATGGACTACTCGATCTCGAACACTGCAGAATACGGCCAGTACGTCACCGGCCCGCGCATCCTGAAGTACGACGAAACCAAAGCCCGCATGAAAGCGGTTCTGGAAGACATCCAGCAGGGTAAATTCGTCCGCGACTTCATGCTGGAAAACCAGGTTGGCCAGCCGACCCTCAAGGCATCGCGTCGCGCCAACGACGAGCACCTGATCGAAGAAACCGGCGCCAAGCTGCGCGGCATGATGCCGTGGATCTCGGCCGGCAAAATGGTCGACAAAGAAAAGAACTAAGTCTCTACCGGACAACGGTTATCAGGGGCGTCCTTCGGGGCGCCCCTTCGCGTTTGCCGCTCTGCACGGGCGCACAGGCCGGGCGCAGCTCCTGCACATTGCAAATCCCCCGCCGCCACCACACATCAGCGCCATGACCCAATATGACATCAACGTCAGACAGGGTCTGCCCACCGAAATGCAGACCCTGCTTCGGGAGTATCCGCGCGATGACTGGCCGGATCACCCGAATCTCGCCGCGTCCACCCGCAACTGGCTGGGGGCGCATTCCTCCTTCCGCCAACTGGCGGCCATCCTGCAAAGTGACACACAGCAGGTGATCGACAAGACCCTCGCACAGGAAGACCACGCCAAACGCCTGTCACGCTTTGGAAATCTTCTGGTCCACAACCTGCATGGGCATCACCACTGGGAAGACCACAGCTTCTTTCCCGAACTGGAAGAGGCTGATCCCAGGTTTACGCGCGGGTTGGAAATGCTCGAGACAGACCACCATGAGATGGACGGTCTGCTTGAAAACCTGACGGGAACAGCCAACCGCTATCTCAAGCTGTTGCACCTCTCCCCGACGGACGCAGAGCGCGAACTGTCGGCGCTGGAAACGCACACCGGCGGCATCGACCGCTTCCTCACCCGTCACCTGACGGACGAAGAAGATCTCGTGGTGCCGATCCTCTTGCATCACCGCCTGCGTGGCTGATCTTTGTCCCCCCTTGACCCCGACCGCGCGTCGGGGTCTTGTCAGCCGCGAGAGAGGGACATGACAGAACAACCGAACATCACCCGCGCAAGCTGGCTCATGGTGGCCACGCTGGGCCTCGTCTGGGGCTCGACATTCCTCGTGATCGAAATGGCCCTCGAAGGCATCACCCCCTTCTGGCTCGCGGCAGGCCGCATCGGGTTTGCCACGCTTCTGATGGTCGCGGTCTGGGGCCTGCGCGGATGGAAACTCTTTGCCACCCCCGCACCCCGCGCCTGGCCCACCGTCGTGGTGGTCGGTGCCCTCAGCTCCGCCATCCCCTTCATGCTGCTCAGTTGGGGCCAGCAATACGTCACCTCCGGCTTTGCCGGCGTCTCGATGGCCGCGGTCGCCCTTCTGGTCCTGCCGCTGGCGCATTTCCTCGTCCCCGGCGAACACCTCACCCTGCGCAAGGGGCTGGGCTTCGTGATGGGCTTTGTCGGTGTTGTCGTCCTGATCGGCGGCAATGCTTTCGAAAGCACCGGCGCCGCCCTGGAAACCTTCGGTCGCCTCGCCTGCGTCGCCGCGGCAAGCTGCTATGCGCTCAGCTCCGTGCTGGTCCGCCGCCTGCCACCGGTAGACCCCATCGGCCTTGCCACGATGCTCTTGGTGCTGGGCTCCGCCATCGTGATCCCCGCGGCCTGGCTGGTCGAAGGCCCTCCCCCAATGCCCTCGCGGGAAACGCTTGCCATTCTCGCCGTGCTGGGCCTGATCCCGACCGCCGGTGCCAATCTCCTGCGCGTCCTCGTGATCCGCAGCGCAGGCCCGACCTTCATGAGCCTCACCAACTACCAGGTGCCAATCTGGTCCGTGGTCCTTGGCGCGCTGATCCTTGGCGAACCTTTACCCGCCAGCCTGCTCATGGCGCTTGCCCTCATCCTCGGCGGCGTCGGCCTCAGCCAATACGGTGCGCTGACCCGCCTGTTCCGGGGCTGAGCGCTTCTTCTTGGAAAAATACCCCGGGGGTGCGGGGGCAGCGCCCCCGCGTTCACCTCAAAGTGCGGCTTCGACGGCATCCACCACGGAATCCACTGTTTTCTCAAGCAAAACAGCATCTTCGCATTCCGCCATCACCCGCACCAAGGGTTCGGTTCCGGATTTCCGGATCAACAGACGGCCCTGCCCGTTCAGCGCATGTTCCGCAGCCGCAATAGCCGCCTTCACGTCATCGGTCTCCAGCGGCGTCTGACCTACGCCATAGCGCACGTTCTTGAGCATCTGGGGAACGGTTTCAAAACTGCGGGTCAGGCTCGACGCCGGTTGCCCGGTTTCCGCCATCGCCGCCAGAAACTGCAAACCCGCCATCAACCCATCACCGGTGGTGGCATAGTCGGTCATCACGATATGACCCGACTGTTCACCCCCAAGGTTGAAGCCGCCCTTGCGCATGGCCTCCACCACATACCGGTCGCCCACAGCAGTCCGCTCAAGCCGCAGCCCCTTGCCTTCAAGGAACCGTTCCAGCCCGAGGTTCGACATCACCGTCGCCACCAAGGCCCCGCCTTTCAACCGGCCGTCTTGCGCCCAGCGATCCGCCAAAAGGGCCATGATCTGGTCGCCGTCGGCCACCTGCCCATTCTCATCGATGATCATCACCCGATCGGCGTCACCATCCAGAGATATCCCGACATCCGCCCCATGCGCCACAACCGCCTCGGCTGCGGTGGCCGGGTGGGTCGATCCGCAGCCGCGGTTGATATTGAGACCATCCGGCGAAGTCCCCACGGGGATCACCTCGGCCCCCAGTTCCCAAAGCGCCTCGGGGGCCGCGCGATAGGCCGCGCCATTGGCACAGTCGATCACCACTTTCATGCCCTTCAGCGGCACCGCCCGCGTCAAAGAGGATTTGACCCGCTCGATATAGCGGAACCGGCCATCGTCGATCCGCTTGGCGCCGCCAATATTCTTGGCCTGCACCGGCTCGACCCCGCTCTCGATCAGCGCCTCAATCTCGGCTTCGGCCTCGTCGGACAGCTTGAACCCATCCGGGCCGAAAAACTTGATCCCGTTGTCTTCTGCCGGGTTATGGCTGGCCGAGATCATCACCCCAAGATCGGCCCGCATCGAAGAGGTCAGCAACCCGACCGCCGGTGTCGGCACCGGTCCAAGCAACAGCACGTTCATCCCCGTCGAGGTCAGACCCGCCGTCAGCGCGTTTTCGAACATATAGCCCGACAGGCGCGTGTCCTTGCCGATCACCACACGGTGGTTGTTCTGGCCATCGTTGCGGAAATACCGCCCCACCGCCGCGCCGATGCGCAGCGCCATCTCGGCGGTCATCGGATAGATATTGGCGGTGCCGCGCACCCCGTCGGTGCCAAAGAACTTACGCCCCATCGTACACTCCTGTCGTCGCAGCCTGCCAAAGCTGCAGGGCCTGCCGTGTCTCTTCCACATCATGCACCCGCACGATCTGCGCGCCCTGGGCGTACCCTTCCAGCGCCACCGCCAGTGACCCGCCCAGGCGTTTCTCCGGGTCCGGCGCATTGCCGATCACCTTGATGAACCCCTTGCGGCTTGCACCCAGAAGAACCGCGCATCCCAGCGAATGGAACAGGCTCAAACGGGCCAGCAGCGCAAGGTTGTGCGCCAACGTTTTGCCAAACCCGATGCCTGGGTCGACAACGATCTGATCCCGACTCATGCCAAGCCCTTCAAGCATCTCGATCTGCCCCTCAAGGAAGTCGTAGATGTCCAGAAGCACGTCATCATAGGTCGGGTTGTCCTGCATCGTCTGCGGATCGCCCTGCGCGTGCATCACGCAGACCGGCGCCCCCAGTTGGGCACACAACGGGGCAAGCGCGGCATCAAAGGTAAAGCCAGCCACGTCATTCACCATCAAGGCCCCTGCCGCCAGCGCCGACTTTGCCACCGATGCCTTGCGGGTATCGATACTGATCGGCACATCCATCACGGCGGACAGGGCCGAGATCACAGGCGTGGTGCGCTGGATTTCCTCAAGCATCGGGATTTCAACGGCACCGGGGCGCGTGCTTTCACCACCGATATCAATCAGCGTTGCCCCCTCGGCCACCATCTCGCGTGCTCGCGCCACCGCCTGTTCGGGATCATTGTGCAGCCCGCCGTCGGAAAAGCTGTCCGGCGTCACGTTCAGGATGCCCATGATCTGCGGTTGCGTCAGGTCCATGGACCCGATCGCAGCCCGCGGCGCGGTGATCGCCGCCAGCGCCTCTTCAGGCACCTGCGCGGCCGCAACGATGCGTGGGGCCGCATCGCGGCTCAGGATTTCAACATGGGTGAACCAGGTCCAGCCACCGGCCAGCGTCAACGCCTCATCGGGCCGCGCGGCATCGGTTTGTGGGATCGCACGATAATAAATCTTCATATCTGTTGAATGGGCCTTTGCGCCGCGCTTGGCAAGCACCAAGGTCAGCGATTACGCAACGGGCAGGCTCCGCATCGGCACTTTGCCGCCTTCTGTTGAAACGCTTGAAACATCCGCACCAATGAAAACCAGTTCGCAGGCGTCCATTTCCCCGGCCAGCCACTGCGCCAGCGCCATTGCATCGCTGCCCTTGGGGCCGTCCACGGCATCCAGTACCATCTTCGACGGCGCCCAGACACAGGTCTGGCCGTTCTTCATCGCCCAATCCAGCTCGGTCCAGGTGCCCACCACGAAACAACGCCGGTCCCGCGCGGCCAGCATCCAGGCGTTCTGTTCAATCGCCAGAAGATCAACACGGCGCTGGGTCAGCGGATGTCCGGTCTGCGGCGCTGCCACCTCCGGCAGGCCGACACAGAAAATCAGCGGCGCATCCGCCCCCATCTCCTCGATCCAGCCACCAAGGTATTCCGACACCATGGCCTCCTGCGTCAGGAACACCACGCGCGGATGCGGTTTTTCCCCTTCCGCAACCGCTGTCGAAGCATCGCCACGCGCCCGTACAATCTCGACCCCCAGTTCCCCCGAACCGCGGTCCAGCTTCTGGATGCGCACGAAGACCCGCGCCGCCTGCGGCTCCAACAGGATACGATCTGCAATCCGTACCGAAAGGGTCTCCAGCAAGTTCAGGCGCTCGGCCGCGAGTTCATGCGCAATCGCCTCGGTCACACGGTCATAGGACAGGATACGATCCACATCGTCCCCGGCATCTTCCTCAAGCGGATAGACCTCGACGACAACATCGAAACTCAGGCGCTGCGTCACACCACGTTCGGCCTGGAACGCGCCGATTTCCACCTCGACAACGTGGTTGCGCAGGGAAATGCGATCCAGGAAATCCGCCCCTTCCGTTGTGGCCGCCCGCTCCTCGGGATGGCCAAAGGCCAGTTTCGTCTCGTCAGTCATCTCAGTCTCCGCAGTCTCGGATCACGAACATAGGCGCGATGCCCGCCTTTAGCAGGCCGCCAAACGCCGCGCCAGCACCCATTCGCGCCACACCAAACGGAAAAGGCCTGCCACAATGGCAGGCCTGTCCGTGAGTAGTGTTGTGCCCCTGCCCTCAAATCGCCGGCAGGACCACGGGTCGTTAGTTTTGGGTCAAGCGTGTGGGCTGACGATAAAAGTGATGCACGCCGATGGTGGTGGTGCGCGGGAATTTCCGAGCCCAAGCCGGATTGACCGCCTTGGTGTGATAGTGGGTTGCCCCGGCCGTCAGGCTGCGCGGCGCGCCATCAATCATCAGGCGGGCCACCTTGCCTACGCGATCAAAAGCGGCGGGCTCGTGAATTTTCTCGGCGATACCGTCACAGGTATAGGTAAACTGGCACTGGTACTTGCGGCCTGTCCCCTGCTTGATCACCCCGCACAGCGTATCGGGATAGTAATCGTGATCCACACGGTTCAGGATAACCTCGGCCACGGCAAACTGGCCTTTCACGCTCTCGCCACGCGCTTCGAAATAAAGCGCCTCGGCAAGGCATTGCCATTGCTCGTCGGTTTTGGACACCTTCGGCTGGGCATCCACCCAGGCGCGGCTATATGTGATCTCGGTCGGGGTCTTCTTGGTCCGCGGTGCAAACATCAAAAGAAAGCGGTTCCCGAAGGAAGGTTTCTTTTCCTCGGCCTGCGTCGTCGTATTCTTGGTGCTGACCCGAGGCGGAACCTCTGCAAACGAGAGTCCGGCTGCAAAAAACAGGGTCAAAACAGCAGTAACAAGTAGTCTCATCCTGAGCCTCATACGCGTCGTGATCGGTCCTCCCAGCCGAACAATCCCGGCCGTATACAGAATCGAGCATACAAGGTCCACCCCAAATTGATTTCGGGGATACAGAACAACAAAAGTGTCAAGCCGAAAGAGAGATTTTTTCGGAAATTACCCGACTTTATCCTGAATCGACAATTGTGCTGCTGCAAGACGCGCCACCGGGACCCGGAATGGCGAACAGGACACGTAATCCATGCCTGCTTTTCGGCAAAACGCGATTGATTCGGGGCTGCCGCCATGTTCGCCGCACACCGAAAGGGTCAGATCGGGCTGAGCATCCCGCCCCCGTTCGGCCCCAAGAAGCAGCAGTTCCCCCACGCCATCTGCATCCAGCGTGTGGAACGGGTCTTCCGGATAGACACCCTGATGCACATAGGCGGACATGAACCGCCCCGCGTCATCGCGCGACAGACCATAGGTCATCTGTGTCAGGTCATTGGTTCCGAAGCTGAAGAAATGACAATGCGGCGCAATATCCTCGGCCCGAAGCGCCGCACGCGGCGTTTCAACCATAACACCAAGCCGGTAGTCGAAATCCTCGCCCTGCTCCGTACGCACCGCAGCCGCCACCGCGTCCACGCGGGTCTTGACCAGCTCCACTTCCCGCTTGGCACTGACCAGCGGGATCATGATCTCGGGAACAACCGCATCGCCATCGCGGCTCGCTTCGATCGTGGCTTCGAAAATCGCGCGCGCCTGCATGTCATATATCTCGGGCACGGTGATCCCAAGTCGAACCCCGCGCATGCCAAGCATCGGGTTGTATTCCCCAAGCGCCTCAACCCGACGGGTCACATCTGACAAGGGCAGGTTCAGGGCCTCGGCAAGATCGCGCAGGCCGGACCGGTCCGTCGGCAGGAACTCATGCAACGGCGGGTCAAACAGACGAATGCAGACCGGTTGTCCCTGCATGATGCGGAACAACTCGATAAAGTCCGCACGCTGCATCGGCAAAAGCTGTTCCAAGGCACTGCGGCGATCTTCGGGCGCATCGGCAAAGATCATCTCGCGCATCACCGTCAGGCGGCCCGGCTCAAAGAACATGTGCTCGGTTCGGCACAGCCCGATCCCCTGCGCCATGAAGTTGCGCGCGGTCTTGGCATCGGCCGGCGTATCCGCATTGGCCCGCACGCCAATATCCCGCTCATCGTCGGCCCAGGCCATCAGGGTCTGAAACGCATCATCCAGCGCCGCCTCGACCATGTCCGGCGCACCGGCAAGGATTTCCCCCTCGCTGCCGTCGATGGTGATTACGTCGCCCTCCCTGAATTGCCGCCCATCCGGAGCAATCAACATCTTCTTGCGCATCTGGAACCGGATCGAGGACGCCCCGACAACGCAAGGCAAACCAAGGCCCCGTCCGATCACTGCCGCGTGGCTGGTGATCCCGCCGCGTTCGGTCAGCACGGCACTCGCCGCATGCATTCCGCGAATATCCTCTGGCGTGGTTTCCCGGCGCACCAGAACACAGGCTTCACTTCGCGCCGCGCTGGCCTGTGCCTCGGCGGCGGAAAACACGATCCGGCCCGTTGCCGCACCGGGGCTTGCCGCCACACCGGTGCCAATCACATCGCGCTCGGCCTCGGGGTCGACCTGCCGGTGCAAGAGTTCATTCAACGCCCGCGGCTCGACCCGCATCACCGCTTCCTGTTTCGGGATGATGCCATCCTTGGCAAGCTGCACCGCGATCCGTACTGCCGCCCGCGAAGACCGCTGGACCCGAACACCATCCAGAATATGCACCGCACCATTCTCGATGGTGAACTCGATCTGCATCTCTTCGCGCAACTTCTCGCGCATCAGGGCGGCGTGCACCTTGAGGTCTTCAAACGCCTCCGGTGCCTTTTCCTCAAGCGACGATCCCCTCGGATCTTTCTCAAGGAATAGCGCTTCGGCACCACTGCGCAACGCATCCCGACCCTGCGACTGGCTCAGGTACCGTCCCGTGATCTGCGGCATGCCGGTGGTCGAGTTTACCAACTGCAACACGCCCGATCCACATTCTCCATGCCCAAGACCCAGCGCCATCTCTTGCACAACAAGGCCAAGTCCCGCGTCGGCAGGGGCACCCTTGGCCTGCCGCAACAGGCGTGCAGAAGTTCCTTCCCAGGCCCGCGCCATAGAGCGCAATACACCCGACAACTGTACCGCCGGGTCCTGCGGAAATGCCTCTTCCGCTTCGTCTTCATACGCCTCAAGCGCCTGCTGACAGATTTCGGGGTCATCCATGTCCAGATCATCGAACATGTCCGGATCAAGCCGCGCCACATTGATCGAATAGGATTGGATGAAGCGCGCATAGATCGACCGCGCGGCCGTCTCACCAATCCGCTCGCAAAGCTCAGCATAGCGTTGGTCGTTCATCCCGATATTCAAAACGGCGCCCGGCCCGCCCCAATCCGGGTCTTCCGACGAGGGCCGCACACACAAGAGATGCGCGACGTCGAGAGGCGCCAGCAGGTCCGCCATATCCGGCATCTGCCCAGAGGCAATCCGATGCACCTCATCAAACGACAGCGCAACAGTCGGCGGCACCGGCAGGTCCAGCCGAACAAGGCGCTGAAGACATTTCGCCCGTCCGCCGTGCGTGGCCGTGGCCACCGGCGCTCCGGGGGTAATGAAGGTGATATGGGGGTTTTCTTGCTGCACTGCGGCGCTCTCCTTTGCCACAGCAGCATAGTCGCAATCCCTTGCGTGGCAAGGAAAAGCTGCGACGGCCTACCGCGCGTCAGCGGCAGGCCGTCACCAGATTAGCCCTCGATGAGGGTCAGGTCCGCAACCCCGAGACAGGTCTTGCGGATGCGCGACAGGAGGTTGAGGCGGTTGCGGCGCACGATCTGGTTGTCGCTGTTCACCTGCACCGCTTCAAAAAAGGCGTCGATCGGAGCCCGCAGCGCGGCCATGCCGCCCATGGCGGCCGCGAAATCTTCGGCCTCGATGGCCGAAGAGATCGCCTCTTCCTGCGCATCGAGGGCGGCAAACAGCGCCTTCTCGGTCTCGTCTTCGGCGAACTTCACATCCGCACCATAGGAGTATTCCACCCCGTCCTTTTCCTCGGCCTGGCTCAGGATGTTGTTGGCCCGCTTGAAGCCCTGCAACAGGTTCTCGCCATCCTCGGTGCCGAGGAAATCACCAAGTGCCCGCGCACGCTTGACCAGCAGCGTAAGGTCATCATTGCCCGGCATCGCAACGCAGGCATCGATCACGTCATGACGCACCCCTTGGTCGCGAAGGTAAACCTTGAGACGATCATGGAAGAACGTCAGCAGATCGCGCGAGGTATCCGGAAGGCGGCTTTTCAACTCTTCCATATGCACCGGCAGGTCACCGTCAAAGGCATCCAGAACCGTGCGCACGGCGGCCCCAAAGACACCATGTTCGGCAATCTCGCCCATCATGTCAGACATCAACCCGGCAGACACCTCGTCCTCGCCATTCTGCGCGATTTCGTGGCGCAACAACTGCAAATCGAAATAGGTATCAAGGTTCAGTCGAAGATCATTCTCCAGCACCAGACGGATCACCCCCAGCGCCGCACGGCGCAGCGCGAACGGGTCTTTCGATCCAGTGGGTTTTTCATCAATCGCCCAGAACCCGGTCAGCGTATCCAGCTTGTCACCCAGTGCGACAGCCACCGACACCGGTGCGGTCGGCACGTCGTCCGACGGACCAAGCGGCGAGTAATGCTCTTCTGCGGTGGCCGCGACTTCGGCGCCATGACCCGCTGCCTCGGCATAATAGCGCCCCATCAGGCCCTGCAGTTCCGGAAACTCATAAACCATCTCGGACGACAGGTCCGCCTTGGCGAACATCGCGGCTTTGCCGATCACATCGGCATCCGCCCCAACGGTTCCCGCCAGCGTCTGCGCCAGCGCGGCAATCCGGCCAATCCGGTCACCCTGGCTGCCCAGCTTGTTGTGGAAGGTCACGTTTTCCAGCTTGTCGAGCCACTCCTGCGCCCCGGCCTCGGCTACGCGCAGGTCGTTCTCCCAGAAGAACTTGGCATCGGAAAGACGCGCGAACAGAACCTTCTGGTTGCCCGCAAGAATGGTCGCACCATTGTCGGCGGTCTCGCGGTTGGCGACAGTGATGAACTTCTCGATCCGGCCCGTCTTGGGGTTCTTCACCGAAAAGAACTTCTGGTGTTCCTTCATCGAGGTCTGAAGCACCTCTGGCGGCAGACCAAGGAAATCTTCGGCGATGTCCCCCATCAGGACAACCGGCCATTCCACAAGGCCCGCAACCTCGGCCAGAAGCCCCTTGTCCTCGACCACTTCAAGACCCTGGGCAAAGGCCATGTTGGTGGCATCGTTCCAGATATGCTCGGCGCGCTCGGATGCGTTCAGGATCACGTGATCACGCTTCAGCTTGGCTTCGTAATCTTCAAAACCAGTCACGGCAAAACGGCCCGACCCCATGAAACGGTGCCCCTCAGTGGTGTCGCCCGACACGATGCCATCCACATCCATCGGCACCACGCTTGCGCCCGCCTCGTCCGACAGGATGCAAAGGATCGAATGCAGCGGACGCACCCAGCGCAGCGCACCGGAGCCCCAGCGCATCGACTTGGGCCAGGGGAAATTGCGGATGGTATCTTCCAGAACCTCGGCCACGATCTCGCCCGCCGGACGGCCCGGCTTGGTGATCGTCGCAAAATAGACAGCGCCCTTTGGCGTATCGCGCTCTTCAAGGTCGTCACGTGTCACGCCAGCACCGCGCAGAAAGCCCTCGATCGCCTTGTCCGGTGCCCCCACTTTCGGGCCTTTGCGCTCTTCCTTGACGGTCGGACTTTCGGCCAGCAGCCCCTCAAGCGCAAGCGTCAGGCGGCGTGGCGTCGAGAAGGCATGCGCACCTGCATAGGTCAGCCCCGCTTCGACCAGACCATCGGTCACACGTTTTTTCAGGTCCTCGGCCGCACGCGCCTGCATACGTGCCGGGATTTCCTCGGAAAACAGTTCAATCAGAAGATCGGGCATATCATAGGCCTTCCGGTTTTGGCGGGCAGTTTTCCGGCGCAGGTTTGCCGTCAAAGACAACCTCGCCGCACTTGTTGATCTGGTGCCAGACAAACCCGCGCCCGTCCGACATCACGGCAACGACGCGGTCGATACCATATTCGATATTCTTGGTGCCTAGAAAGGCCAGCGCCTCGCCGGTCTCGAGCGCCTTGCCAACTTCCTTGGCGTCGAAACAGCCAAACCAGCCCGGCGCCACAAGTGGCACCGCATGGTCATAGGCCTCGTAGGTCTCGGTCATCATCGGCAGCGACTGGCTCGTGGTGAAACAGGCGCGATAGCGGATCGGACTCGACGTGGAATCGATGGCCTCGAAATCCTCGTAAAGAATGGCCTCCGGCTCTCCTGTCGCCAGAAGCGTCATTTCAACATCGTCCTGCCCCGACGCGCTTACCGTGTCATAGAAGGCATAGACCTGAAGGTAATACATCGCCACGCCGGCGATCAAAGCAGTTGCCACAATCAACCCCGCCAGAATTTTCCCGGTCACGCCGCATATCCCCCGGCTTCGGTCTGCACAAAGGCATCAGCACATTGCTTGGCCAGCGCACGGACACGACCGATATAGGCCTGACGCTCGGTCACCGAGATCACGCCGCGGGCATCCAGAAGGTTGAACAGATGGCTGGCCTTGATGCACTGGTCATAGGCCGGGTGCGCCATGATGATACGCTTGCCGGTTTTCGGGTCGACATGCTCTTGTGCAAGGATCTTCTCACACTCGGCTTCCGCCTCTTCGAACTGCTTGAGAAGCACTTCAGTGTTGGCGATGTCAAAGTTCCAGCGCGAGTATTCCTGTTCGGTCTGCTTGAACACGTCACCGTATTTGAGCGCGATCGGCGCGTCCGGATCGTTGAAAGGCATGTCCATCACGTGATCCACACCCAGCACGTACATCGCCAGACGCTCGAGACCATAGGTCAGCTCACCCGACACCGGCTGACAGTCATGGCCGCCAACCTGCTGGAAATAGGTGAACTGGCTGACTTCCATACCGTCACACCAGACTTCCCAACCAAGACCCCATGCGCCAAGGGTCGGGGATTCCCAGTCATCCTCGACGAAACGGATGTCGTGCAGGTCCATGTCGATGCCAATCGCCTCAAGCGACCCAAGGTAGAGGGCCTGAAGGTTCGGCGGCGAAGGTTTGATCAGCACCTGGTACTGGTAGTAGTGCTGCAAACGGTTCGGGTTCTCACCATAACGGCCATCAGTCGGACGGCGCGACGGCTGGACATAGGCCGCAGCCCAAGCATTGGTGCCCAGCGCCCGCAGCGTTGTCGCCGGGTGGAACGTCCCTGCCCCCACTTCCATGTCATAGGGCTGCAGCACAGCACAGCCCTTCTCGGCCCAGTAGTTCTGAAGCCTCAGAATGATCTCTTGAAAGCTGCGCGGTTTGCTGTCGGTCGTCGCCATGGCCCTGCCCTCTGGAAAATGCGATTTGTACCTATGCCGACACGACGGTGGGGTCAATTGCGCCATTCGCCAAAATGGGGGTGCAACAAGCGCAACATTTGATAAACATGTCCGATAGACACACGATTCAAGACCTTCAGGGACTTTCAAGCACATGATCCGCGTTCTTCTCTCCTTCTGTATGCTATTTCTGGTAACGGTTCACTCGGCTGTCGCGCAGTCCCGAAACGATGAAACGGTCTGGCTCCAGATCGAAGCCCACCCAAGCCTCGCAATCGCCACCCAGCGCGCTCAGCTTTATGGCCAGTCCATCCAGGACGTGAACGGTTTCTCGCTTGGCAATGGCTGGTATGCTGTCGCCCTTGGCCCGTTCGAGCGGGACAACGCCGAGATCGCCCTGCGTGGCCTGCGTCGTGACCGTCTGATCCCCCGTGATTCCTATATCGTGCCAAGCGACGGCTTCCGCAGCCAGTTCTGGCCGGTTGGCGCGAACCTCCTGAACGCCGCGCCCGCGGTACAGGTTCAGCTTCAGGTCGCCCCGGAACCAACGCCTGTTGTGGAACCCGTGGTTGAACCCCAGCCCGTGGTCGAACCCGACGAAACCCCGCGCGAGGCCCGCGCCAGCGAGGCCAAACTGACCCGTGACGAACGCAAGGAGCTGCAAAGCTGGCTCAAGTGGGCCGGTTTCTACAACTCCGCCATCGACGGCGCCTTTGGTCGCGGCACCCGTGCCTCCATGGCGGCATGGCAGGGTGCAAACAACTTTGACCAGACCGGTGTCATGACCACCCGTCAGCGGGCCCTGCTGCGCGAACAGTATTTCGCCCCGATCAAGGAAGTCGGGCTGAAAACCATCTCGAACAATCGTGCCGGTATTGAAATGCTGCTGCCGATGGCGTTCCTGAAACGCTCTGGCCCCGACTATCCCTTCGTGCATTTCGATGCCAAGGGCGACGTACCGGCCAAGGCGCTGCTGATCTCGCAGGAAGGCGACCAGAACACCCTGTTCGGCCTTTATGACATCATGCAGACGCTGGAAATTGTGCCCCTGACAGGTGCCCGCGAACGCAAGAAAGACAGCTTCACGCTGATCGGCCAGAACGACAAGATCATCTCCTATACCGAGGCCTCCCTGAAAAACGGCCGGATCAAGGGCTTTACCCTTGTCTGGCCGCAGGGCGACGAAGAGCGCCGCACCCGCGTACTGGACGAGATGAAAGCCTCGTTCAAACGCATCCCCGGCGTGCTTGATCCCTCGGCTGGCAGCAACGCCGCTCAAGACATCGACCTCCTTTCAGGTCTCGATATCCGCAAGCCCAAGGTGTCGCGCTCTGGCTTCTTCGTGAACAAGGCAGGCGTGGTGATCACCACCGCCGAAGCCGTTCAGGGCTGCTCGCGCCTCACCATCGAACGTGACTATGCCGCGGAACTTCTGGGCGTGAACGACACCCTCGGTCTCGCCGTGCTGCGCCCCAAGGAAGCCCTGGTTCCGCAGACCGTCGCCGCGCTGCTGCAGGGGGATGCGCGTCTGCAAAGCGAAGTCGCCGTCGCCGGCTATTCCTACGAAGGCGTCCTTGGAGCACCAAGCCTCACGTTCGGACGTCTGGCCGACATCAAGGGCCTCTATGGCGAACCGGAAATCAAACGTCTCGCCCTCACGGCCCTGCCGGGTGACGCAGGCGGCCCGATCTTCGACACCGACGGCTCGGTGATGGGCATGTTGCTGCCCAAACCGCAGGGCGGCGCGCGCCAACTGCCCGGTGACGTCAGCTTTGCCGCCGGCTCTGACGCGATCCGCCAGGTTCTGTCCGAAGCAGGCATCAACGCCCAGTCCCGCACCTCCGGCGTTGCAATGGCCCCCGAAGACATCACCCGCATGGCCGCCGGCCTGACCGTGCTTGTCAGTTGCTGGAACTGATCGACCATCGACAAAATGCAAAAGGCCGGGGACATCTCCCCGGCCTTTTTCGTTTCTGCCAGCGCGCCCGCCCCCGTCGGACGCCGGGACCCTAGCCCGCGCTCAGAACGGGTGTCATGTGGATCAGCGTCGGACGATCCGCCGCAAATGCCGCGCCAAGGGCTGCCTGCAACTCTTCAACCGTCTGCGGCGCCGTGCTCAGGGCACCATAGGCCTCGGCCAGCTTGCAGAAGTCAGGGTTCATCGCAACCACGGCATTGGGCGCGATCTGGCTTGCCACCATGCTGTCCTCGATCTCTTTAAGCTTGCCGTTATCCCACAACAGGATCGGCATCGGCAGGCCCAACTCAACGGCCGCCCCCAACTCCTGAATCGTGTATTGGAAACCATAGTCTCCGGCCACACAGACCGTCGGCAACCCAGGGCGGGCCACAGCCCCACCGATTGCCGCCGGCAAAGCATATCCAAGCGTACCGAACCCCGTGGGGTGGTGCCAGTGCCCTGCACGCGGCATGTCCCAGACCTCCTTGGCGACATAGGCAAACTGGGTCATGTCGGAATAGACCATCGCATCCTCGGGCATCACGGCCCGAAGCGCATCACAGATATCGGCGATACCGGGGCGTTCCGAATCCGTCTCGGCACGGAACCGCGCCTTTGCCGCCGCAATTTCGCGGACGTCCCACTTTGGTGCGATCTCGTCTCCAAGCGCCGCAAGCAATGCCGACACAAAAGTCCCCGCGTCCGCATGGATCACCTGCTCCGCCCGGTGCTCATCGCCCAGCACCTTCGGATCAATGTCCACCCGCACAAGCGTTCCTTCATGCCCCAACTCGTTGCGCCACAGATCACATTCCGAAAGCTCTGTGCCAATCGCAATCACAAGGTCCGCCTGCCGGATCTGACTCACGCTATCGGGGCGCCCAAGATAGCAGCCAAAGCTCAGCGGGTTGTCCGCCGCCAGAAGCCCGCCACCGGCATAGGTCGTAAAGCCCGCCGCACCGGTCCGCGCCAGAAGCGCCGCTGCGTCGGCCTCGGCCCCGTCGCGCACCATGCCGCCGCCAAAGATGAACATCGGTTTCTTGGCCGCCAGCACATCCGCCGCCAGACCGCTGACATCTCCAGGCTGGCGCAGCCCTGCTGCCGCATCGACACCGGGCGCCTCCGGGGCCCCTTCTGCAACGGCCCCCAACAGCGCGATCGGCACCTGCATGTGCTTGGGACGTTTGCGCTCGGTGCGGAACTCGGTCAGCGCCCGGTCAATCAACCCATAGGCCGCCTGCGCCGTGCGTGCCTCTTCCGACCAGTCACAGACCGTACCCGCCGCGGCCCGCTGATCCAGCATCTGGTGCAACTGCCCCCGACGCGCCGCGGTCTCGTCCAGACATGAGGAAATCGCCAAAACGGACACACTATCGGAATAGGCCTGCCCCAGCGCCGTCATCGCGTTGCACAATCCCGGCCCGGTGATCACATAGCACACTCCCGGCTTGCCGGTCGCACGCGCATAGCCGTCCGCCATGAAAGCGGCCCCCTGCTCATGGCGCGCAAGCACGTGACGAATGCCCGCTTCCTCGATCCCGCGGTACATCTCTACGTTATGCACCCCCGGAATACCAAAAATCGTATCGACACCCCGCGCTTTCAGCATGTGGGAAATCTGCGCACCAAGGGGGCGCATTACGTCCGTGTTCGCTGCCATGTCAGGCTCTCCAGAATTGAGTGGTGAGAATGGCGTAGACCGCCAGAAGTTCGAGACGCCCGATCAGCATCCCCGCCGCGAGCAGCCACTTGGCCGTATCGTTGAGGCTCGCGAAATTGCCAGAGGGCCCGATGGTGTCGCCAAGGCCCGGACCAATATTGGCCAGCGCCGCAGCCGCCCCGGAAAGCGCCGTGGTGAAATCAAGGCCGGTCATGCCCAGAAGAACCGCCAGAACACCCAGCGTCACTGTAAAGAAGACAAAGAAACTCATGACCGAGTTCAACACGTCCTCGTCCACGCGCCGTCCGTCATAGCGCGGCGTGAACACGCCTCGCGGCTGCTGGATCGCAAGCACCTGAACCTTGATAGACGAAAACAGAAGCTGATAGCGGAACACCTTGATGGAACAGGCCGTCGATCCCGCACAGCCGCCAATCAGGCCGGTAAAGAACAGAACCGCCACCGGAAACCCGCCCCACATCATGTAGTCGGCACTCGCATAGCCGGTGCCGGTCAGGATAGAGACCGAGTTGAACAGAACCTTGCGGAACCCTTCCTCGGTCTGCACGTCCCGCGCCAGGATCTGCCAGGCCAGGATCATCGCGACAATCACCGTAGCCGTCATGAAAAACGCCCTGATCTGGCTATCCATGAACAGCGGCTTGGCAGAGCCCGCCGTCAGTTGCACGAAGCGCACAAAGGGCAACGCCGCCAACATCATGAACACCACCGAGACATATTCGCTTCCGGCGGAAAACGCTCCGAACGAGGCGTCATAGTTGGCAAATCCACCGGTCGCGATGGTGGTCATGGAATGCACGATGGCATCAAAGGGGTTCATCCCCGTGATCACATAGGCCAGCGCGCACAATGCGGTCAGGGCAAGGTAGATCACCGAGATACGCGAAGAAATCTCGGTCGCCCTCGGCAGGATTTTCCCAAAGGTATCAAACCCTTCCGAGCGGAAGATCTGCATCCCGCCAACCCGCAGTTCCGGCAGGAAAACCATCGCGACAACAATGATCCCGATCCCGCCCAGCCATTGCAGCAACCCGCGCCACAACAGCATCCCTTTGGGCATCTCGTCCAACCCCGAGAACACCGTCGACCCCGTGGTCGTCAGCCCTGACATCGCTTCAAAGAACGCATCCACCAGGCGCGCCTCGGTGACGCCAAACAGAAAGGGCAGCGCCCCGAACATCGGCAGGGCAAGCCACACACCGGTGGTCAGAAGAAAGGTCTGCTGGATGGTAAGCCCGCTGCCCTTGCCCGACTGGCACGACAGCGCCACAAGGCCGCCGGTCAGAACAGTCAGGATGGCACTCTGAAGAAAGGCCGGCCAATGGCCGTTGCCCTCGACCATGTCCACCAGCATCGGCAGAAACATGGCAAGGCCGAGGATGGCCACAAGAAGGCCGATCACATATCCGACAGGTCGCAAGTCCAACATGAGGCCGAGCGTTGGCCGTTGTTCCGCCCTGTGTCAAGCACCCAGACCACGCCCCCGATGCCCGACGGGTCGGGGCAAACACCCCGCACGCCTTATGGCATTCATTTCCGGCCGAAAATCCCGCAAGGAAACGCCCCTCCCCGCAATGCCACAATTGCCGCTGCCGAATGGCATACGAAACTGACGTGAACCGGAAAATTTCAGCGCGCCCCCCCGCCAAGCAGGTCGGCAAAGACAAAGGCGGGAATATCCGCGCGGTTCATACCCATATAGGCCAGTTCACAATCGCTCAGCGCATCAAGGGCATAGGCCTCATGCAGGCGTCTACGCCGTTCCGTGCCCGCATTGAACCCCATGCCCTGGCTTGCAAGGAACATGTCGATCCGCTGCAACAGGCGGCCGGCGCGAAATTCGATGTCTGGTTCGTCTTCGTTCATTGGAAACCTCCGTCCTGGACGCTCTGGTTTCCTCCCACAGGCCTATTCTAGCGCAAAACACCCTCCGGGCGGTTAACAATTCCGCGACAAGACACGCCCTGTTGCGGTCGTGCAGCACCGCCGCACGACTGAAACACCGAAGATTGCCTAGGAAACAGGCCTAACCGACGTGGAACAGCGTGTTGAACAGCTTGGGATCAATGCTGGTCATGGCAAACAGCGGGCCTTCGGTCAGCACCGACACCGCATCGTGGCTGTGCAAGCTCTCCTGATGGCTCGCGATCACCCGGAAGTCCCCAACCCGCGGATCGGCCTTAAGCTTTTCGCAGAACAGGCGTGCCGCATCTTCCACGAAGATCGGGTTCGCCGCGTTCAACTCGGCAAAGGCCTGTTCATCTTCGCGTTTCACCATCACCTGCGTTTCCGTCGGAACGGCATCACGCGCCATGTCAATCATGTCCTCGAACCAAAGGCGGTCGCCCGGCACGCTTTGCACCGAAATCCGCGCCACCGAACGTTGCGAGTGCGGTGTCGCCAACTGCCCGCGCGCCATCCGCGCATGTTCACTCAACTCAAGCGAACAGGGGCAGGTCGAGGAATAGACATAGTCCAGGTGCATGATCTTGTGGCGCTGGCCATTCACCATCACCTTCTCGAGCGCGATGTCGTAATACTGGTAGCCCGACAGCCCCGACCGCAGCGATTCAATGCGCATCGGATAGGAAAACCGCATCTGAATGCGCGCATCCAGACTTTCGAGGTCCGTCACATAATCCGCCAACGCCGCTTCCAGCACATCGAAACTGAAGGTCTTTTCCGCGTGCTTGTAGAAAGACCGCATGATGCGCGACATGTTGATGCCCTTCTTGTTGGCATCAAGGCTCACCGTCCCGGTCACGCTGGTCTCAAGGGTGATATCGGTCTCGCTGTCACGGGTATGGAACCGGATCGGCAGGCGGAAATTCGAAATCCCCACGTGCTGGATCAACTGCTTTTCACCACGGATCAGGCTCGAAGGACCATTCTGCAAATCCGGCAAGGTCTTGCGATAGGCCTCGTCGACCACGAAATCCGCCGGATAGTCGCGGCTCAGGTCCGGATAGTTCGACAGCGGCTGATCCGGCAACAGACGTGCAATCGCCGGGTCCAGCTCGGCAATCTCGGTCGGTGTCGCCTTGGCCGCCCATGCGCGCAACTGCGCCAAAGCCTCTGCGGCCTCGCGGCGTTCGGTTTCACCCGTGTTTTCCGGAACCTGAATGTTCATTTGCCTTGCCTTTCGCGTCCTGCGATCAGTCTAACTTAACGGATTGCCCACTGAATTTCCAATTTCGAAAGCCCATGCACCGTTAGCGACGTCTTTTTTGCTTCGATTCCCGACAGTTTGCCGCAAACAGGCTTGATTGCCCTGACGTTCCCTCGGCACCCTGCCCCCAACAGGAGGACCAATGCACGACATTATCGATCTCGAAACCTACCCGCTTGACCGACCCGAAAGCCCCGAGTGGCAGGCGCTGGTGGCACGCTGCAAAGCCGATCTCGCCCGTGACGGCATGTTCAACCTTCCCGGCCTGATGTTTCAGGAGGTCGCGCAGACCACGGCCACCACCCTTGCCCCCCGTTTCGAGACCGAGTCCTTTCTTCACGAGCGCGAACACAACATCTACTTCCGCAAATCCATCCCCGAACTGCCCGAAGATCACCCCGCGCTGACCCGCTTCAAGACCTCGAACCTCACACTCTGCGCCGACCAACTGGGCCAGAACGCCCTGATGCGCCTTTATGAATGGCCACCCTTCGCCCGGTTCCTCGCGGCAACAATGGACAAGCCCGAACTGCACACAATGGCGGATCCCCTCGCCCGTGTGAACGTCATGTCTTACGACGCGGGTCAGGCGCTCAACTGGCACTTCGACCGCTCGGAATTCACAACAACGATGCTGATTCAGGCCCCTGATCAGGGCGGCGAATTCATCTACCGCACCGACCTGCGCAGCGAAGACGATCCGAACTACGAAGGTGTCGCAAACATGCTGCGCGGGGGCGATCCCGACGTCCAGAGCCTGACCCTGTCGCCCGGCACCCTGAACGTCTTCCGAGGCAAGAACACGCCACACCGGGTTGCCCCGGTCTCCGGCCCCAGGGCCCGGATCATCGCCGTGTTCTCTTTCTTCGACCGCCCCGACGTGATGTTCACCGAAGAGGAACAGCGCGGCTTCTACGGCCGCGCCGCCACTCAGGCCTGATCCAACGCCTGCTTGATGTCGGCCACCAGATCGTCAGCATCTTCAAGGCCGATCGAGAACCGCACAAGACCCGGCGTAATGCCAAGCTCGACCTTCTGCTCATCGGGCAGGCGTTGGTGCGTCGTGGTCGCGGGATGGGTCGCAATCGACTTGGCATCGCCAAGGTTGTTCGAAATCACCGCCACGTTCAGCGCGTTCAGGAACCGGAACGCCGCCGCCTGACCGCCCTTGATGTCAAGCGACACAACCGTACCGCCCTTGCCACCCAGCTGCGTCTGCACCAATGCGTTCTGCGCGTGCCCCTTCAGCCCCGGATAAATCATCCGCTCGAGCTTTTCATGCCCGTCCAGCGCCTCGGCAACCTTCAGCGCGCTCTCGGCCTGTGCCCGCACCCGCAGATCGATGGTCTCAAGCCCCTTCAGCATCACCCAGGCATTGAACGGCGACATGCTGCCACCCGTATGTTTCATGTAAGGCTCGACCGTGCCACGAATGAACTCCTGCGTCCCGAGGATCACGCCACCAAGGGCGCGTCCCTGCCCGTCAATGTGCTTGGTCGCGGAATAGATCACCACATCCGCCCCCTGCTCGATCGCCTTCGAAAAGACCGGAGTCGAAAAGACGTTGTCCACCACGACCACCGCCCCTACCGAATGGGCAATCTCGGCCACTGCGGCCACGTCGATCACTTCCAGAGTGGGGTTCGACATGGATTCGAAAAACACGACCTTGGTGTCCTCGCGCACCGCAGCGCGCCATGCATCCAGATCGGTGCCATCCACCAGCGTTACTTCGACACCAAATCGGCGCAGGATGTCTTCGAGAATATAGAGACAGGAGCCAAACAGCGCCCGCGCCGCAACCACGTGATCACCCGCCTTCAGCAGGGACATCAGCGCCCCGTTCACCGCCGCCATGCCCGAGGCCGTGGCAAAGGCATCTTCCGCCCCTTCCAAAAGCGCAATCCGCTCTTCGAACATCGCAACCGTGGGGTTGCCGTAACGGGCATAGATGAATTCGTCTTCGCCGGTCTTGATGAACCGCGCCTCGGCCTGCTCGGCCGTGTCATAGACAAATCCTTGGGTCAGAAAGATCGCTTCGCTGACTTCGTTGTACTGGCTCCGGCGGGTTCCGCCATGCACCAGGTTCGTGCGTGTTTTCCAATCGCTCATTGTCGTCTCCTTGGGCTCCCAACGCCCAAACAAAAAACCCCCGTCGGCCAAGCGAACAGGGGTTTCCTTCGTCCTGACCTCTTTAGCGGCATGTTTAACGTGGCCCGCAATCCGGTAACAAATCGCCACGAGGCAGGGTCTTAGAGCGATGCGGCAGTTTGGTCAACACCGTCACGCAGCTGTAACCGGACTTTCATCATAGATACGCAAACATTCTGTTTACCGCACACAAGATCTAGTGGAGGCCCTGAGATGCCCGTCATACGGATCAACGCGGACGGCGCGACACCCGCCCTGCACGGGGCACCCCACCCGCTCGGGCCGATGCTCGAACGGGCGCTGGCGCACCCCGGTCCGATCGTGGTCATGGTACACGGCTACAAGTTCCGCCCGCGCGATCCGGTCCACTGCCCGCACACCCATATCTTTTCGCTGGGCGACACCAACACCTGCCCCAAGGCCCTAAGCTGGCCCCGCCACCTCGGTTTCGGACGTGGCAACCGCAACGAGGGCCTCGCCATTGCCTTCGGCTGGCAGGCACGCGGTAGCCTCTGGCAGGCCCGCGACAGTGCCGAACGCGCCGCCATCGCGCTTGCCGATCTGGTTGGCCGCCTGCGCCGCATCGCGCCCCAGCGCCGGATCAACATCATCGCCCATTCCCTAGGCGCACATCTCTCGCTCACAGCAATCCGGCGCATGCAGGCCGGCGATCTTGGCCGCGTCATCCTGCTGAACGGCGCCGCCTACCAGGGCCACGCCAACGCCGCCCTCGATAGCGCGGCAGGCCAGACCTGCGAACTCTTCAACGTGGTCAGCCACGAGAATGCCCTCTACGACAGGCTGTTCGAATGCGTTCTGCGCCCCGACATTCGCCACGACCGCGCGCTGGGGCGCGGTTTCAGCGCCCCGAACGCCCTGACCCTGCGCCTGGACGCCCCCGCAACTCTTGCCCGCCTTGCCGCCCTCGGGTTTCCGGTCGCCGCCCGCGCGCACTGGCACTGCCACTGGTCCACCTACCTGCGCCCGGGTGTCTTTCCCCTCTACCAGGGCCTGCTGCGCACCCCGGAACGCACACCGCTCCGGCACCTCGAACACCTGCTCTCCGCCCCCGCCCCCACCCCGCCATCGCAGGAAAGTGAGCGCAGCTGGAAATTCCCCACCTTGTCCCTCGCGATGAAACAGGCATCATGACGGCAACCTGACCGGGGAGCCCTGCATGATCGATCTCTACTTCTGGCCCACGCCCAACGGATGGAAAATCTCCGTCGCGCTCGAGGAAATGGGCCTCGATTACGAAACCCACCTCATCAACATCGCCACCGGCGACCAGTTCACCGAAGACTTCCTCGCGATCTCTCCCAACAACAAGATGCCCGCGATCACCGATCTCGACGGACCCGACGGCAAGCCGATCTCGGTCTTCGAATCCGGCGCCATCCTGCAATACCTCGCCCGCAAGACCGGACAGTTCGGCGGCACCACCGAACGCGAGCGCGTCGCGGTCGACCAATGGCTGATGTGGCAGATGGGCGGCCTCGGCCCGATGGCCGGACAGGCCCACCACTTCCTGAAATACGCCCCGGCGATGGACCCGCCCAACGACCTTCCTTATGCCAAAAACCGCTACCGCACCGAAGTCGCCCGCCTCTACGGCGTGCTCGACAGGCAACTGGCGCAAAACGAATTCGTCGCGGGCGATTTCTACTCCATCGCCGACATGTCGATCTGGGGCTGGGCCTCGCTCTGGGAAGGCCAGCAACAGACACTTGAAGACAAACCCCACTTCGCCCGCTGGCTCGACCAGATGGCCGCCCGCCCCGCCGTGCAAAGGGGCCGCGCCCTGCACGCCGACAAACGCGGCGACCTGCGCAAGGACAAGGCCTCGCACGATCTCCTGTTCCGGCAAAAATAAAGGGGCGAGACTGCCCCTTCTTCTTGGCCCCAGTACCTCGGGGTGAATTGCCCCGGCAGGGGCAAGAGGGGCAGCGCCCCTAGCCTTCGTCTTCCTCCAGCGCATAGCGCTGGAACAGGCCCGCCTGCGACATCAGGAAGACAAACAGGATCGCTGGAAACCCGAAGGTCTCGATCTTGACCCAGGCCTCCTCGGACATATTGCGCCAGACCAATTCGTTGCCGATGGCCAGCAAGATGAACAGCACGAACAACCGCCGGGTCAGGATCATCCAGCCCTCCAGCGTCATCGGGATCAGCTCACCAATCACGTAGGACAGGTAGGATTTCCCCTGCACCAGGCCAATCCCCAGAAGACCCGCCATGAAACCATAGACGATGCTGGTTTTCATCTTGAAGAACCGCTCGTCATTGAACCAGGCGGTCAGCCCGCCAAAGAAAATCACCATGAAGGCGGTAAAGACCTGCATCCGGCTCAGGTGTCCGGTCAGCCGCCACAACACCGCCATTGCCACCAGCAGGATCGGCACGAAAACCAGCGCAGAAATGATGAACCCGGAATACTCGGTCCCGCCGATGACAAAACTCTCGTCCTTGATTTTCAGGTAGATCAGGAAAAAGGCAATCGTCGGCCCCAGCTCAAGCACCTGCTTGAGGATCGGGTTCACGGGTTTGGGCGTATTCTGGTCAGTCATTTCTGCTCCTATCCTGCCACCTCAACTATCACAGCCCCCGCTGCGATCAAGCTCATCAGCGCAATGCGGCGCGGCCCCACCGTCTCGCGCAGCACCAACCAGCCGATCAGGGCGGCAAAGACCGGCGATGTCTCGCGCAGAACCGCCGCCTCGCCCACTTTGCCAAGCCGCGTCGCCAGCATGACCGAGCCGAAACTGCCATAAGCCACCAGCGCCCCGGCCAACCCCTTCCACATCAGCGGCCCGATCTCGGGGCGATGCTGCATGTTGCGCCAGCGCAGCGCCGCAATCACTGGAAAATCCACCGCTGTCACAAGGAAGAACCACGCCAGAAAGGTAAAGGGATCGGGTGTCGCGCGAATGCCATAGGCATCATATGTCGTATAGATCGCCACCAGCGCCCCGGTCCCCACCGCCAGCCAGAGCGCCGGCATCAGGGTCTCGCGCCCGGTTTCGATGTGGATCAGGTTATAGACCGCCAGGCCGAAGATCCCCGCAAGCAGCACCAGCACCCCAAGCCACTGCCCCAGCGAGAAGCTCTCGCCAAAGATCACCCAGGCCCCGATCACCGTGAACAATGGCCCCGTGCCGCGCACCACCGGATAGACCACCGTGAACGCCCCGCGCGAATAGGCCAGCGCCATGCCCAGCTTGTAGACAAAGTGAATGCCCAGCGCGCCCAGCAAGAGCCACCACACGTTGCCTTCGGGCCAGGGTACGAGAAACAGGGCAATCGGCAGCGACAGTACGAACAGCCAGATATCAATCGCCCCGCGCGACAGCCACGGGTCATGCCGCCCCTTCTGTAGCGCGCCGAACACCGCGTGCAAAAAAGCTGCCAACAGCGCCAGGAAAAGCGCCATCTGCTCTCCCGTCGGGGTACCTTCGAGAGAGACCAGCCATTCACTCATAGGGAAAAACTCATGCTCGGGGCGGCCATGACCGCCCGCCTATTGACTCTTGAGACCGATCAGCGCCGCCGCGAACTCCTCGGGATCGAACGGCGCGAGATCGTCGATCTGTTCGCCAACACCAATGGCATGGATCGGCAGTCCGAACTTGTCGGCCAGCGACACGAGGATACCGCCCTTGGCGGTGCCGTCCAGCTTGGTCATCACAAGCCCCGACACATCCGCGAGCTTCTGGAAGGTTTCGACCTGGCTCACCGCGTTCTGCCCCGTCGTGGCATCCAGCACCAACAGCGTGTTATGCGGCGCGTTCTCGTCTTTCTTGCGGATCACCCGCACGATCTTGGCAAGCTCTTCCATCAGGTCCTGACGGTTCTGCAACCGGCCCGCCGTGTCGATCATCAACAGATCCGCCCCGTCTTCCTGCGCCTTGGTCATCGCATCAAAGGCAAGGCTCGCGGGATCCGATCCTTCTGGCGCGGTCAGAACCGGCACACCGGCACGTTCGCCCCAGACCTGCAGCTGTTCAACCGCCGCCGCACGAAAGGTATCGCCTGCCGCGATCACAACCGATTTCCCCGCCGCGCGGAACTGGCTGGCCAGCTTGCCAATAGTCGTAGTCTTGCCCGCCCCGTTCACGCCCACCACCAGCACCACCTGCGGCGTAGTGGGATAAAGCGGCATCGGACGCGCCACCGGCTCCATGATGCGCGACACTTCCTGCGCCAGAAGCCGCTTGATCTCTTCGGTCGACAGGCGTTTGCCAAAGCGACCCTCCGCAATGTTCGCCGTCACCCGAAGCGCTGTATCCACACCCATGTCCGAGGCGATCAACAGTTCTTCCAACTGCTCCAGCATGTCATCGTCCAGCACCCGCTTGACCACCGGCGCGGAACCGCCCCGTCCGGTCAGACGCGCCAGAATACCCGGCTTCGGCGCGGCAGGCTCCGAAGCTGCAACAGGCTCCGGCATAACGTCCGGCTCGGGAGTTACCTCGGACACACCTTCCGATGCGGGCTCAGGGTCGGCGACAGGTTCGTCCTCGACAGCCGGCTCCGGCGCGGTCTCAACAATACCCTCTTCCACGGCCTCATCGGCCGCAACTTCCTCGCCACCTTCTTCGATGATAGCATCCAGCCCCTCTTCCAGTTTCGAAGAGGATTTGAAGAGACGGGTTTTCAGTTTGTTGAAAAAGGACATGAGAGCTCGCTTGAATGACAAGCTACCTTTAGCTAATCGGAAATGCAGTGAAAAGGGGGGCAACCGCGCACCCCGTCATATTGCGGAGCGCAAGTTAGGAGGACAAAGTGATTGATCGTGAAACACGGGCACTGAGCCGCGACGAACACACTACCGATCAATCCGGACTGTCCGCGCCCTTCGGATCTCACGCCCCCAGCGCCATCCAGCGCTTCCTGATCGGCCTGACCCGCAACACCATCCTAAGCCGCGGCAAGCTGCGTTACCGCATGAGCCTCTTGACCTACCGCTTCGGCAAACCCCTCGACATTCGCCGCTTTGGCGCCTGTTTCCGCATCGGCCTGCATTCCAACCTGATCGACTACGGCCTGCTGATGCAGCCGACCTACAATAAAACCGAGATCGACTTTCTCACCGCCAACTTGGGAGACGGTAAAGTAGCCATCGACATCGGCTCCAACATCGGCCTTTACAGCCAGCCAATGGCCCTAACCGGTGCGCGCACCATTTCAATCGACGCCAACAAGGCAATGGTCGACACGCTGAACTTCAACGCCAATGCCACCGGCCTCAAGACCATTGATGTGATCCACGCAGCAGTGGGCGATACCGACGGCATGGCCAGCCTGCGCATCCATGCCGATGACGTGGCCATCGTGAATGTGGTGGAAGACGCAGAAGGCGACGTGCCGATCCGTCGCCTCGACCGTATTCTGGCGGAACAGGGCATCACTCGCGTGGACTCGCTCAAGATCGATGTGGAAGGCCACGAGGATCTCGCGCTCGCCCCCTTCCTGGAAACCGCCGAGGGTGACATGATCCCCGACCGCATCGTGATCGAACGCGTCGGCCCCGACGACTACCCGGCCTGTACTGCCGCGTTTGAACGGCTGGGCTATAAATGCGTTGGCCGCACCCGCATCAACTCACTCTATCAGCGCGACGTGGAATAAACCGCCATCAGAACAGCGGCGTTTGCCAACCTGCCCCGACAAGGATGATAAACTGCCCGCCCGCATACAGCAGCCAGAGCGCCACCGCCGCCGGCACCTGCCAGCGCGACTGTTCATCCATGCGGAACAGCTGGATCGACAGGATCGTATCCGAGGCGAGAAAGGCAAAGGCCCCCAGCGTCGCAAGAAGCATCCCCGGCAGCCCCAGCGCCAGCAGGCCCATGACCGCAATCAGCACCACGTAAACCCGCACCGGCCAGCGCATATCGTCGGTGTGCGGCGCAAGCCACCACTCTGTCGAGAGGGCAAACAGGATCACCAGCACCGGAAGCATCGGCACCTCGAAAGCGCCGGTAATCCCCCCGGCCAGCCCCCAGAAATGCAGGATATAGAGAACATGGGCCAGGGCAAAGGCCACCAGCCCCACGAGAAACGGCCTCTCGCCATCCCGCGACAGGGCAATATCGCCAACGGCAGACATGAACAAAGCCCCCACGACAAAGGGATTGGCAAAGCTCACCAACCCTGCCCCGGCAAAGGACAAGAGCGGCACCGATTTGACCACGGTCTTGGCCACCGACGGCCCGCGATAGCAAAAGACCGCTGCATAGATCAGGGCCGCAAGACAGCCCAGCACCAACAAACCAAAACGCGTCGACTGACGCAGTGCAATCTCTTCCATCAGGGTCATAGGCAGTCCTCCTTGCGCTGACCTTAGACAAGCGCGCCCGTCAATGTCTCCCGTTACATGGCGGAACCCCCGCCAGCCACGAGATTCGACGCTCCACACCCAAGTTTTCCTTGGGGTGTCACCTCCCTGTCGGGTAAATGTCGGGGGCCTGTCGTGGCGTGGCGACACACGGATTTGCGATAAGCGGTTTAGAACAGAAGGAATATTGCACGTGATTGTACGAAAGCTTCGCTTGGACAAGGGCCTCTCGCAGGAACAACTTGCCGAAATGTCCGGGATCAGCACCCGCACGCTCCAGCGCATCGAACGCGGAGCAAACGCAAGCCCGGAGACCCTCAAGTGCATCGCCGCTGTTCTGGAAACCGATTTTTCAGACCTCCGAAAGGAACAGGACATGCCTATTGAACAAAGCGCCCCCATTCTTCCCGACCTCGCAACCGAAGAGCGCGAGGCCATGGAATACGTACGCGACATCAAATCCTTCTACATGCACGCGGCCACCTACGGCGCCGTCATGGTTCTTCTGCTGATCATCAACCTTGCCACAAGCCCCGGGTATTTCTGGGCGATCTGGCCGATGCTGGGCTGGGGTATTGGTGTCGCCGCCCACGGCCTCAGCGTTTTCGAAGTTGTCGACCTCTTCGGCCGCGACTGGGAAAAACGCCAGATCGAAAAGCGTATGCGCCGCTAAGGCCTACCCCTTCCAAGGAATTGAAATCATGGACCTTCTTCAAGGCATCGCATCCGGTGCCCCGCTCTGGGTATGGCCGCTGTTCATCGGCCTCGTGCTACTGGGCCTGCAATCCACCCGCACGCGCAACGTGTCCCGCGCGATGTTCTACGGCCTGCCCTTTCTCGGGTTGATCACCCTCAACAGTATGGCCCGCCTGCCCAACCCCGGCTTCGTCTGGCCCTGCTTCATGTTCGGCTTCCTCGCCGGGGCCTATATCGCCCATGGCCTACAATCCCGCTGGCTGCTCGGGCGCAACGGCACCCGCCTCAGGGTGTCCGGCGAATGGTTCACCTTTGCTGTCCTGATGGTGATGTTCTGGGCCAATTTCGCGGCGGGCACCCTGCGCGCCGTGGCACCGGCAGCCTATGGCAGCCCCGAATTCCTCGCCCCCTTCACCCTCGTGATCGCCTTTGCTTCCGGCAGCTTCCTCGGTCGCTCGATCCGCGCCCTGCGCTTCAAAGGGTCCCTGCAATAACAAAACGCCCCGCACGATCAGCGGGGCGCTTTTCAATCTGGTTTTGACCGGCCTCAGATCTCGTCGGCAAAGTGCTTCATGGTCAGACGGATCGGGTTCGGCGCCGCCTGCCCCAGACCACAGATCGAGGCATCCACCATGGCCGTGCTCAGCTCTTCCAGAAGACCGATGTCCCACTTGTCCTGGCTCATCAGCTTCACGGCCTTTTCACACCCCACGCGGCAAGGCGTACACTGGCCACAGCTTTCGTCCTCGAAGAAACGCAGCATGTTCAGCGCCGCCTGTTTCGCGCTGTCCTTGTCCGACAGAACCACCACGGCGGCAGACCCGATAAAGGTGCCGTGCGGTTGCAGGGTGTCAAAGTCCAGAGGGATGTCATTCATCGAGGCGGGCAGCAGGCCCGACGACGGACCACCCGGCTGATAGGCCTTGAAGGCGTGGCCATCAAGCATGCCACCGCAGGCCTCGATGATATCGGTGATGGTCGAACCGGCCGGCAGAAGATGCACGCCGGGGTTCTTGACGCGACCCGAGACCGAATAGCTGCGCAGACCGGTGCGGCCGTTCTTTTCAACCGAGTTCAGACACTCCGGCCCCTCGCGGTTGATCTTGCAGACCCAATACAGGGTCTCGACGTTGTGCACGAGGGTCGGGCGACCAAAGATACCCACCTGCGCCACGAAGGGCGGACGGTGACGCGGCTCGCCACGCTTGCCTTCGATCGACTCGATCATCGCGCTTTCTTCGCCGCAGATATAGGCCCCCGCACCACGGCGCAGATCGATGTAACCGGCCTCGACGATTCCTGCCGCTTCCAGCGCAGCAATTTCACGGCGCAGGATTTCCAGAACAGCCGGATATTCGTCACGCATGTAGATGAACGCCTTTTCGGCCTCCACCGCCCAGGCCGCCATCAGCATACCCTCAAGGAAGATATGCGGCGTGCGCTCGAGATAGTAACGGTCCTTGAAGGTCCCCGGTTCGCCCTCGTCGCCATTCACGGCAAGATAACGCGGGCCTTCATTGGCACGCACGAAACCCCACTTGGTGCCCGACGGGAAACCCGCACCACCCAGACCGCGCAGACCGGCCTCTTTCAACTTTGCCTGAACCGCTTCCCAGTCGCCGTTGGCGCGCAGGTCCTTCAGAATCGCATAACCACCCTCGGCCTCATAGGCCGCGAAATCCTCGTAGTCGGGGATATGCGCGTGGGTGTCATCCGCCGCAATCGCCGCCTGCACCTTCTCGGGGGTGGCATGGTCGATGTGGTTGTGACCGATTTCCAGCACCGGCGCGGTATCGCAACGGCCCATGCAGGGCGCACGCACAACGCGCACCTCCGACGGGTCCAGCCCGTCTTCCAGCGCCTTCTGCAACTGTTCGGCACCCGCCAGCTCGCACGACAGCGAATCGCAGACCCGGATGGTCAGCGACGGCGGCGGGGTTTCCCCCTCTTTCACCACGTCGAAATGGGCATAGAACGAAGCAACTTCGTAAACTTCTGCCTGACCGATGCGCAGCTCTTCCGCCACAGCGCGCATATGCGCAGCCGACAAATGGCCATATTCATCCTGAATCAGGTGCAGGAACTCGATCAGCAGATCGCGGGTGCGCGGGCGATCACCCAGCAGCGCCAGCACCTCTGCATGTGCGGTATCATCAAGCTGACGTCCTTTCGGGGTTTTGCGCCCCTTGCCTTTGCCTGACTTCCAGATGCCTTTCTTGGACTCGTCCAATGCCATTGCGGCCCCCTTGAGCTTGGTATTGGCGGCACACTAGCGTTTTCCGCGTCCCACAGGCGTGGTCAAAAACGACATGCAGGCGACTGTATGCGTTCGTATATCCCAAAGCCTCTCGTTACGGCTCCGGATTGTATCCCTTACCGGACTATGCGCTAATATGTGAAACCCGCCGAATTCAAGGAAAGCGTCGCGATGATCTGGTTTACCGTGGCAACACTTCTGCCCGTTGCCCTCCTTGCCCTCGCGGGCCTTGCAGGCGGCCTCTGGTGCCTTTTGGCCCTCCTGTACCTCACCGCCTTTACCTACCTGATGGACCGCATCGTTCAGGGCGCGGTTGCCCGACGCGGTGCCGATGGCGAGTTTCCGGTAGGCGAACCCCTCGCGATCACTCTCGGCCTTGCCCATATCTGCCTGATATTCATCGCAATCTTCGCCATCGGCGGCAACAGCGGCCTGGGCGCGGGCGAACGGATCGCCTGTTTCATCGCCTTCGGGCTCTTCTTCGGACAGGTCAGCAACGCCAATGCGCACGAGTTGATTCACAAACAGGCCCGCTGGCCCCGCCGTCTTGGCAAACTGGTCTACATCTCGCTGCTGTTCGGCCACCACGCCTCGGCTCACCCCCGCGTTCACCACGTCTGGGTCGCCAGCGACATGGACCCCAACAGCCCGCGCCCCCGTGAGAGCTTCTACCATTTCTGGCCGCGTGCCTGGATCGGCTCCTTCCTCAAAGGCCTTGCCGCCGAAAACGCCCTGCGTCGCCGTCGCCCCAAGCCTCTGTCAGACCACCCCTACGTCGCCTATGTCGGTGGCGGCCTGATGATGCTCTGGCTGATGACAACGCTCTTCGGCCTAACAGGCCTTGTCGCCTACCTCTGCCTCTGTACGTACGCGACAATGCAGCTTCTGGTCTCGGACTACGTGCAACACTACGGATTGCGCCGGACCCGTGGCGCGGACGGCCGTCTCGAACCCGTCGGCCCCCAGCACAGCTGGAACGCGCCCCAGTTCTATTCCTCGGCCCTGATGCTGAATGCCCCGCGCCACTCGGACCACCACATGCACCCGCTGCGCACCTACCCGTCCCTCGCCCTCGACCACGCCACCATGCCGATCCTGCCCCGCTCCCTGCCCCTGATGGGCGCCCTTGCCCTCTGGCCCCGCATGTGGCGCCGCGTGATGGACCCCAGGGTGGCAAGTTTGAACCTCAACAGGAGCTGAGCGCCGCTTGTCAGACCGGGTTCCCGATCACGCCTTCATGCGCGTGTTTGAAGGGTCAAATGGCGGCTCATCGAGGATTTTCGCTGGGCGCGTGCGCCCAAGGATCTCAACCGAAAGCCCTTCGCGAGCGCTGCGATCACGAAGATAGGCCAGTGCAAGCGTCTTGCCGGTACGATGTCCAAAGGCCGCGGAGGTAACGATACCAACGACAGCATCCCCCTGCACGACACAGTGCGCGTAATAGGGATCGACATCGCCACCTTCGATCTCCAACAAGACCATATCCCACCTGTCCTCTGCCAACATACGATCTGCTAATGCGGCTTTGCCGACAAACTCGTGATCCATCTTGATCAGGAACCCGGCACCGGTTTCCGCGGGCGTCCGTTCGGTTGTGAAGTCACTGCCCCAGGCGCGATACCCTTTTTCCAGCCGCATCGCATTCATGGCATAGGCCCCGAAGAGGGCCAATCCGTGCGGCTTTCCGGCCGTTTCCAGTGCAAGAAAAACTTCCTCAAGGTGATTGGCTGGCACGTGTAACTCCCATCCCAACTCGCCAACATATGACACACGCAAAGCCCGCACAGGACAACCAGCGATGTCGATCTCACGAACCGAGAGCCTGGAGAAATCGGCTCCTAGTTCGCCTGTGGTGAGTTGCCCCAGAACAGCCCGCGACCGCGGCCCCATCAAGCTCAGGACGCCAAAGCTCTCGGTCACATTCGAAATCTTCACGTCAAACCCGGTCGACCGTTCAGCCAGCAGGTCCCCATCCATTTCCTCTGCAGCCGCCGCGCTGGTCAGGTAGAAATGGTTCTCCGCCAGCGCCGTCACGGTAAATTCTGATTGCGTACCACCATCTGGCGTCAGCGCGTATGTCAAGCATATGCGGCCAGGTTTCGGCGCAAAGTTGGTACCAACATAGTCAACAAAGGCGCGGGCGTCCGAGCCTGTCACCTCGAATTTCGAAAACACTGACATGTCTGCAAGACCAACGCCGTTGGTCACCGCCCCGCATTCTCTCGCGACCGGCTCGAACCAGTTGGAGCGGCGGAAAGTCGGCACCGCTTCGTCGCCGTTTTTGTCGCTGAACCAATTGGGACGCTCCCAGCCATGAGCCGCCCCCATGACCGCCCCGCGCTCAAGCAGAAGATCGTGGATCGGCGACAGTCGTTTGCCACGCGCCGCTGGGCGCTCTTCATGCGGATAGTGCACGCCGAACTGAAGACCGAAACACTCAATTGCCTTCTCAACACGATAGTCCCGGTCCGCCCATGCCCCGAAGCGCCGGCTGTCGATGGCCAAGGCGTCCATAGGCGGAGCTCCGTTGGTCATCCAATGCGCCAGGAACCAGCCTGCGCCGCCGCCTTCCATCACGCCCATGGAGGACCCGGTCAGCAACCAGGCGTTTGGCAGCCCATGCGCCGGCCCGATCAGTGGGTTGGCATCAGGTGTGAATGTGATGGGGCCATTGACAACGGATTTGATCCCACTTGTTTCCAATGCCGGAATGCGCGCCATCGCCATCATGATGATGTCCTCGACCCTGTCGAGATCCGGTGGCATCAGGTTAGCCCCGAAGTCCGGAGGGCACCCGTCAATTGACCAGGGCTGCGCATCCTTTTCGTATGGCCCGAGGATCAGGCCGTCGCGCTCTTGACGCACATACCAGCTTTCCTCGGGATCACGGATCATTGGCAGTTCGGGCAATCCCTTTGCAATTCGATCAGAGACCGCCTGAACCGTGTCGGTAACAAGATACTGGTGCAACACCGGCACAGACGGAATGTTCAACCCCATCATGTGGCCGATTTCCCATCCCCAGGTGCCAGCGGCATTTACAATATGCTTTGCGTGGATCCTGGTCTTTTGCGTTTCCACGACCCACAGCCCTCCCTCACGACGGATGCTGGTCACCGGATTGTATCGAAGAACGGTCGCCCCTCTCGCTCGCGCGACCTTGGCCATTGCGTTGGTCGCCAACGAGGGATCAACGTGGCCATCGTCAGGCTCGTAAATTCCCCCCAACAACCCTTCGGTACGCGCAAGGGGATGCAGACGCTCAATATCGTAGGGCGTCAACAGCTCGAGATTATAGCCCGTGAACCGTGAAAGCCCCGCAACATGAGCAAACTCGTCCATGCGATCCGGGTTGGACGTGATGCGCATGGCGCCCGAACGATGAAAACCACAGGTGTCACCTGTCTCTTCGGGAAGAATGTCGCGGTAAAGCCGGACCGAAGTCGCGCGAAGTTCCTGGATGGTGGGATTGTGGGCAAAGTGCGTACACAGACCCGCCGCGTGCCACGTCGAACCATGTGTCAGGTCGTTCTTTTCCGTCAGGACAACATCAGACCACCCCACCTTCGCCAGGTGGTACATCAGAGACACACCCATGGCGCCGCCGCCTATGATCAGAACCTGAGCGTTCGTCGTGCTCATCCGCGCATCCTTTCGCCTGTTGGATCAAACGGGGGGCGCACCAGGACATGTGCTGCGTACCGAACGCCCGCAATTTCTATTTCGAATTTTCGTTTCTGCGTCACGGCCAGCTTTTCCCCCGGTGAAACCCGGATCATCCCAAGGGCAAGCGTCATGCCCGTGCGCACCCCACGCGCGCCGCTGGTTGTCATGCCGACAACGCGTCCATCTTCCCAGATGGGCTCGTCGTGCAGCACAAGCGGATGTTCTGGCAGGTCGAACATCGCCTGTTTGATGGACACGCCCTCGACTCTTTGCTGTTCCAGCGCCTCTTTGCCAAGAAAGCTCTTCGACCAGTCGACGGCGAAACCTAGTCCTGCCTCAAGTGGCGTCATCTCGGGGCCAAGATCATGCCCCCAGTGCTTGAAGCCTTTTTCGATGCGGCAACCGTCCAGGGCAAAATGACCGAGAGGTCTCGCGCCGCCTTTGTAAAGAGCATCAAAAACAGGCCCTGCCCTGTCCGCATCAATAGATAACTCCCATCCCAACTCACCTACAAAGCTAACGCGCGTTGCGACCAGCCTTTGATCGGCAACGGTAACGGGTTTGAAAGACGAAAACGGGAAGTCATCCCAATCATCCGGGGACAGGGACTTGAGCAAGTCGCGCGCCCCCTGCCCCATTACGCCCAACACCACTTCACTCTCGGTGACGTCGACTATTGCCACTCGCCGCCCGCTCGCATGGCGCCGAAGCCACGCCCGGTCCTTCGTGCGGGTGGCCGCACCGCTCGTTACGCGAAAAGCGTCCTCAGCCACGCGTGCAATGGTCACATCAGCTTCAATACCGCCCTTTGCATTGGTCAAGGGCGTATATACGGAACGGCCTACGGCCACATCCAAATTTGCGGTCGCCAGATATTGCAGCATGTCCAGCGCATCCGGCCCCTGCACGTCAAATTTGCCAAAGGGCGACAGATCAACAAGTGCGGCCCCGAATCGCATGATGTCTGCTTCGCGCACGGCAATCGGATACCAAGGCTGATCACCAACGGAGTAAGGCAGGTTGGTTTCGCTACCATCTTTCGCGTACCACAGCCCCCGCTCCCACCCCGCAGTCAGGCCGAACTGCGCCCCTGCTCTTTTCCAGCGTTCATGCAATGCCGACTTGCGAAGGCCACGACCGGACTTTGGCTGTTTGAACGGCCAATGTAGCGAGAACGCATCGCTGACCGCTTCTTCCATGCGGGTCTCCATGTGCTCCTTGCACGCGGTTCTTGGATCGACACGCGCGATGTCCACTTCCCACAAATCCATCGGCGGTTGCCCATCCACCATCCAATCTGCCAGGACACGTCCAATTCCCGCCGAAGACATCACGCCGACCGAGTTCATGCCGGCGGCAACGTAAAGGTTGTCCACCTCGGGTGTTTGCCCGATCAGGGGCTTGGTATCCGCCGTAAAGCTCTCCGGGCCGTTCATGAAATATTGGATACCGGCGGTTTCCAACTCGGGAACCAACGCAAGAGCCGCCTCCATGAACGGCATGAATTGGTCCCAATCTTCCGGCATCTCTAGAAAGGGACGATCCCCTTCGGGCCCAAAGGCATCCCAGCATTTGGCGTTAGGCTCGAAACCTCCAAAAACCAGCTTCCCGGCATCCCCTTTGACGTAGATGCCACGATCCAGATCGCGCAAAATGGGATAGGGATTTGGCAGGCCCGCCATGGGTTCGGTGACCACATACATATGCTCGACGGCTTGAAGCGGTAAGGCGACACCAGCTTCATCGGCCAGCTTCTTGGACCACGCCCCCGCACATAAAGCGACTTGATCCGCAAGGATTTCAGTCCCGTCTGCCAGACACACACCTTTGCAAACACTGCTTTCGACAAGCAAAGAGCTGACGCTGGTATTCTCCCGGATCTCTGCCCCCTTCGCACACGCGGCTCGCGCATATGCCATGCAAAGATCGACCGGGTTCACGTTCGCGTCTTCTTCGACCCTGAGCGCACCAACAACCCCGGTCAGGTCCAATCCGGGAACATCAATCTGATTGGCTGTGACAATAGAAGGTGTCAGCCCAAAGTGTCGCCCCAGAGCGGCAATCCGGTACAACTCGTCCATCCTCGCATCTTCCCGCGCCAGCCAGTATCCGCCGGTCTTGCGATAGCCGGTGCCCAATCCTGTCTCATCTTCGAGCCGCGGAAACAGCTCTCCCGCATACATTGCAAGCTTGGTCATATTGGACGTTGCACGCAAAGGTCCTACGATCCCGGCTGCATGCCAACTTGTGCCACTCGTCAGTTTGTTGCGATCAAGCAAAGTTACATGCGCTCGCCCTGCCAGATGATAGGCCAGACTCAGGCCAATTGCCCCTCCACCAATGATCAGAATACGCTTCATGTCATCTCGAGCCCTTGTGCTAACGAGGTTTTACGGGCGGCCGCGCAATTGGTCCCGCCCCCTTCTATGGCTTGTCACTCCGCCTTGGACGAAGCAAGTTGGGAGTCAGAGCATAAGAAAGACTAATGATTAGTAGAACGAAATGAAAAGAAGCCAATCTGAACACGATGTTAACCTGTTGCGAGCACTGGAAGTTTTCATGGCCGTGTCGGACTCTCGGCATGTGACCGGAGCTGCGGTTGCTCTCGGAATGACGCAATCTGCCGTGTCCCAGCAAATCAAGAAGCTGGAATGGTCGCTGGACGCCACATTGTTCGATAGGACAAGGCGACCACTCGAACTGACCCACGCGGGAGAAATCCTTAAACGACGGGCATTTCGCATTCTCAACGAGGTCGAAGATCTGCGATCAGACATGCGGCATGTCCAGTCGAACTCGCTACCAATCCTGCGGATTGCAATGCTGGCATCGATTGCCACCACCCTCACCACGGGATTGCTGGATATGTCTCGCGAAGAGCTGCATATCCCCGAACTGAGCCTTGCCGCTGGCCTTGCAACGGATCACCAGACCGCCCTCAACACCAAGAGCACAGATATTGCCATTACATCGGACCCGCAATTCGACTTGACGGACTACGAAGTCATACCCGTGTTGGAAGAAGCTTTTTACCTAGTTCTTCCAGGCTCTTACAACGGACCTACCAATGACATTCAAGCCATCTCTCAACACCTTTCTTTCGTCAGGTTCAGCGCAGACGCACCAGTCGGACGCCGTACAGATCAGCACCTGCAACGCTGCCGAATCGATCTTCCCAGAACCATGGACGCCGACCGTGCATCCATGGTCGTGGCAGGCGTCACCACCGGAAAGTGCTTTGCCATCCTGACGCCCAGTCTTCTTATCGACGCCATTGCCGAGGGCATGGACTTGCGTGTTGAACCGCTGCCAATCACAGGCTTCAAACGCTCGATCGTGGCGATCTACCGTCCCGGAAATCTTGAGGACATTCCCCGCATGATTGCGGAAAAAAGCCAGGAACTGCTGCGCCAGAGCTTCGAAAAACTACTTCCTAATCTGGCTGCAGACGTTATTTATCACTCCTAATCGACTTTATTAGTACTTCTTATGGCGCCTGTTTTTCCTGTCACCGCGCCCTTTTCCTTGCCATGTCTTTCTTGAAGCGACTGGTCAGGAGGTTTCAGCGTGGCAAGAACAACCAGACGAGCAGGACGCAAGGAGCGTATGGCGGCAAGAACTGCAAAGGCCAATCTTGCAGCGCCGTTCACCCTACGAAAAATCGCAAGTGTTAGCGTCATTGACGACGAATCGATTGCCATTGTCGAGCGCAACGCCGACCGGATTCTTGACGAAATCGGAATGGAATTCAGAGGTGATCCCGACACCATAGAGCTGTTCAAAGCACATGGTGCCCGCGTGGATGGAGAGCGCGTTCGCTTTGATCCCGGTTGGTGTCGAGACAAGATCAAGACGGCACCATCAATCTTCACCCAGCACGCCCGCAACAGCAGCAAGGCCATCCAAATCGGCGGGAACGCACAGGTCTATGCGCCGAGTTTCGGGCCACCCTTCGTCCACGACATGGAACACGGTCGGCGGTATGCCACGTTGGAAGACTTCCGAAACATCACGAAGCTTCACCACCAGCTTGGAGCCATCAATCACTCAGGCGGGGTTGTCGTCGAGCCCGTCGATGTGCCCGTGGAACTGCGACACCTGCACATGGCCCACACGCATCTGACCATGAACGACAAGCCCTTCATGGGCGCCGTAACCGCCCCCGAACGCGCACGCGACACGATCGAGATGTGCAAGATCGCAATGGGATCTCGGTTCGTTGAGGAAAACTGTGTGCTCTATTCCGTGGTCAACACGAACGCCCCTCTGGTGATGGATGAAACCATGCTCTGGGCGCTCAAGGAATACGCTCAGGCAGGGCAGTGCACCGTGGTGTCCCCATTTGTTCTGGGAGGGGCAATGTCGCCCGTTTCCGTCGCAGCGACACTGGCCCAGGTTCTGGCCGAAGTCATGGCCTCGGTCGCCCTGATCCAGCTCATCCGCCCCGGCGCACCGGCAGCCTTCGGCACATTTTTTTCGCCGATCTCACTAAAAACCGGCGCACCTACCTTCGGCACGCCCGAAGGCACCTTGTTCCAGATGTGCGCCAAAACACTTGCTGACCGCCTTGGCCTGCCGTTCCACTCTGTCGGAGGTCTGACTGCCGCGAAAGTCCCGGATGCTCAGGCGGGGTATGAAAGCCAGGCGCAATTAATGGGCGCGACACTGGCTGGCGTGAACTTTATCATACATGCCACCGGCTGCCTCGAAGGGCTTCTCACCACAGGCTACGAAAAGATCGTGATGGATGCCGACCGGTGCTCGGCCTTGCAAAGGTTCACTCAGGGCGTTGATTTTTCGGAAACCGCGCAGGCCATGGACGCCTTTGCAGAGGTCAACCCCGGCGGGCATTTCCTGGGGGCACAACACACACAAGACAATTTCGAAACCGCCTTTTGGATGGGCGAAATGTCAGACAACGGCACTTTCGAGCAGTGGCAGGCCGAAGGCGCGTCTTGGACACATGAACGCGCAACCGCGCGCGTGAAAGACCTGATCGAAAACTACGAACCACCCGAAATGGACATTGAAGTACGCGAAGCTTTGGACGCGTTCGTTGAGCGCCGGAGCCAGGAGATCACAGGAGAAAGACCATGACCCCTCACACCGACTGGACGCTCAAAGAAACGGCCGCGCGCCGCGATAATTTTTATGCCGCCTCACAACGCAAGTTCGTTCCGTTCAAGGATCCACTGGTCTTCAAAAAGGGATCTATGCAGTACCTTTGGGATGCCGAAGGCAAGAAATACACCGACCTCCTTGGCATGAACGTGTGCATTTCTGTGGGGCACAGCCACCCCAAGGTCGTTGCTGCCGCAATGGAACAAGCGCGAGAACTCACTCACTGCACGACGATGTTCTACCATCCCGTGCCCGCGCATTTCGCAGAAGAACTGGCGGCAACGATGCCCAACCCGACTGGCGACATAGAGTGGGTCGTACATTTCACCAACTCTGGCTCCGAAGCCATTGACCTCGCCATGACCATGGCCCGCAGTTTTACGGGCAACCTTGACCTCCTGGCTCTGAGGTCGGCCTACCACGGGCCAACCGCCGCAGCCCAGTCCATCACCGGTATCTCCGGCTGGCGTCATCCCGGCATGCCCGGAAACGTGGCCTTTGTCCCTGAGCCGAACCAATATCGCGGTATCTTTGGCCAAAATGCGGGAGCTCAGCCGTATCTGGACGAGATCGAACGCACGATACACGCAGCCACATCCGGCAAGGTCGCGGGCATCTTTATCGAAAGCGTTCAGGGCTACGGCGGCATCGTTGAAATGCCCAAGGGCTACATGACCGGTGCCGCAGAACGTGTTCGTGCGGCGGGCGGGTTGCTTATTGCCGACGAAGTTCAGGCAGGCTTTGGCCGGACTGGCGATCACATGTGGGGTTTCGAGGCCGATGGCGTCATTCCCGACATCGTCGTCATGGCCAAAGGTATCGGCAATGGCTTCCCGCTGGGCGCCGTCGTCGCCCGCAAACACATTGCTGCGCCGATGGCCGACAAGTTCATGTTTCACACCTACGGAGCGAACCCGACAAGCTGTGCAGCAGGCCGCGCGGTGTTGGAAGTGATCCGCGAAGACAAGGTTCAGGAAAACGCCCGTACGGTAGGGGCGGCATTGCTCGAACGTCTGCACAGACTAAAAGAAAAGCATGATGCTATAGGCGATGTCCGAGGCCGCGGTTTGATGCTGGCGATCGAGATGGTCAAGGATCACAAGACCAAGGAACCCGATCCGCAGACGACCGCTGCAGTATTCGAAGCCACACGTAGCAGTGGGATTATCCTGTCAAAATCCGGTGCCTACCAATCCTGCTTGCGAATGGTGCCGCCAATGTGCCTGTCACTAGAAGATGTTGACCGGGTTCATGGCGGCTTGGATCACGCATTTTCTTCTCTCAAGAAGGCCTGAACCAGCACACCTCAAGACCAAGAGCTCCTAATACAGGACGCTCTTTGTGATCCGGAGGTCCCGCCCGATGATTTTGTACAAGGGTTCGGCTCTTTCTTGCCGCGCTGCACTGCCGTTTGGCGCAAATCATTCACGCGTGCCCAAGGAAATCGTGCGTTGCCTGAGAAAATCGAGCAACCCTCTTGGATTGCCCGCCCATTTCGCCAGTTCATCTTTCGCAATCGGCTCTCCCACGAAGGGACGCTGGGGTTTGTCCAGGGCATGACGCACTTCGTAAAGAAGCAATCCCTGGCGCAGTGTGGCCGAAACGTTGCTCGCGATCTGGTAGGCGCGGCTGTTGCTTCCCGGAAAGCGGATCGGCACAACGGTGGCACCGGAGCGCTGGATAATCTTGGCCGTAAAGGGGTTCCAGTCGCGTTCTACTGCCTCTCCCCACCAGCCATCCGACGAGGCGACAACGCCGGATGGAAACAGCGCAATCACACCATCCCGGGACAGGTGTTCCATCGCCCTGCGTCGCATTTCAAGGCTCAGCTTCAGCGCATCCGGCTCATGATCGAAGGGGACCGGGATCATGAACTGATCGATTTCCACCACCCCTGTCAGCAGCGAGCGCGTGAGAATTTTATAGTCGGTGCGAACCTTTCCAATCAGCTCGGCAAGTATCATCCCATCCACCAGGCCATGCGGGTGGTTGGCGACGATGACCACGGGCCCCTCGGCAGGTATCCGGCGAATTTCCTCCATCGGGGTCAGTAGCTCAATCCCCATCACCCCCAGCGCCTGCGCCCAGAATGCCTGCCCGACAGGCACCCCCATGGCTTCGAACCGACGTATGCGCCGCAACAAGTGGTACTTGCTTGTCGCCAGTTCGATGGCCTGGATCATCCACCGCTGAACCGGGTTTCGGAACGTAGATGCGTAAGACAAGCGGCGGCGGTCATACGGCTGGTCAGTCAGGCTTGCACCGTCACCCTGACCGATCAACAGACGTGTCGCCTTGTGCTGATCCGCCTGTTTGCTCCCCGGCCCCTTTGGTTTCTGAACCATCCTCTTCGTCAACGAATGATCATCACCGAACAAGGGGCGCGACGGGAAATCCGTGAAGCCGTCGAACCAAGGAAGTAATCCTGAACACCCGGTTTATGCGAGCCGACAATAATCATATCAACCTCGTGCTGGCGGGCATATTCTGAGACCTTCAGCCCCGGTTTACCGGTTACGACCTCGGTGCCGATGTCCTCTGCCCCGCCTGCAATTTTGTCCAGATGCGCCTTGATACGCGCCGTGAGGTGGTTCTCGGGCTTCGACGGAACGAGCTCGGCAACAAACCCGGGTATATCCTCCAGCACCGTGAGAAGCGTGATCTTTCCACCTTCGTCCAAAAGCCGGCGCGCGGCCGCGATTTTGTTGACGACAACGCCTTCATGGTCAAGCGCTACCGGGATCAGAATGTGTTTGTGCATGGTCACGTCCTCTCTTGTTTCAGGTGGCAGCTGTTGGCCTCGTCCCGGGAGCATGATTTTTTACGACAAGTCTGCAACTGCACTCAAATCGTCGCCTATTGCCGTTTTTGAAAACGGGGCGGCACCATTACGCCGCCCCGTTTGGATCAAGCGCTGCGATACAGTTTGGTCATCGAGAATTCGCGGTGACCAAGCGCTTCCGCAGCGGTGTTCCGGCCATTGGCCGTGCGGCGGATCATCTCGATCAGCGCATCGCCGGCTTCGTCGATGGTCTGCTCACGACGAAGGATGCCGGACACATCAATGTCCACGTGCTCCCCCATGGTGCGCACGGTCCGCGGGTTCGCCGTGATCTTGATCACGGGGACAATCGGGTTGCCCACCACGTTGCCCTGACCGGTCGGGAAGGTGTGGATCACGGCCCCACCTGCCGCCATCAGGGTCACACACTCGGCAGCAGCCGATGAACTGTCCATGAAGTAAAGCCCCGCACCCGATCCCGGAGCCTCGGCCGCGTCCAGAATGTCGATGTAGCGCGACGTCCGGCCGATTTTTTCGAGATTGCCAAGGGCCTTCTCTTCAATCGTGGTCAGGCCGCCTTCGATATTGCCTTTCGTCGGCTGCGAGTCCGACAAGTCGTCGGTCTGATGCGCAAAGATCACGTCATCCTGATAGGCTTTCCACATCTTGTACCAGCGCTCACCAACCTCCTCGTTGATCGCACGCTTCTGGCAAATATGCTCCGCGCCGGTGATTTCCGACGTCTCGCCAAAGAACCCCGTGATGCCTTCGGGCAAAAGCTTGTCGTACATGTTGCCAACGGTCGGACATGACCCAAGACCGGTGGTCGTGTCGGACTCACCGCATTTCGTCGATATCCACAACTCGTTCAGCCCACACTCTTCACGTTGGTATTCCGACGTCAGATGCACGAACTCCTTCGCTGCCCAACTGGCCTGGCGGATGGTTTCAAAATCCCCCTTCTGCTCGATCGAGAACTCGGCGACCGGTTTGCCGGTTTCGCGAATGCCGTCGGCGATACGCTTGGTCCATCCGGGCTCAATACCGATCACCACCACGGCCGCCACATTGGGGTTCGCGCCTGTGCCGATCATGGTCCGGAAATGCAGCTCCAGATCGGCACCGAATTGCAGGCGACCATAGGCATGCGGAAGGGCAAGCGTGCCTTTGACATTATTTGCCACGGCCTCGCAGGCGGCGTTGGAAATGTCGTCCACCGGCAAGATTATCACGTGGTTACGAACGCCAACGCGGCCATTTTCACGACGGTAGGCATGCACGGACATGTTTTTGAAATCGAGTGCCATGAAATGAGCTCCTTACCAGCGCTTCGTTTTGCAGTTGTGGGTATGAACGTGGGCGCCCTTGGGGATGTCGGCGATGATCTTGCCGATGTCCTCGCCGTACTTGATCGCGGTGTCGCCATTCTTGAAGTCCTTCAGGGCAATCTTGTGGCCAATCGGGACATCGGCACCTGACGTCAGACGGAACGTCGAATTGTCATGCGTCACGCAAACCAACATGTCGGTGCCGGCCGTCAGGCCCTCGACCACGACCACGCCAACGTTATCGGCATGTTCGTGGACGAGAAGGTGTGGAATTTCAGCCATTTGTAGTCTCCTCAGGCGTCAGGTTTTAGAATGATTTTCGGTGCGGCGACCCGGCCGTTCAGAATGTCCTGAAAGGCATGTGCGCCATCTGACAGGGGGCGGCTCTCCACCCAGTCAAGCGGCCCCAAGCGCCCGTCGAACATGGCTTGGGCCGTATCGCGAAAGTCTTGTGCGCTGTAGGTGTAGGTGCCGATAAAGGTGATTTCCTGAAGCGTCATGCGGCGCACATCCAGCCCACCAGTATCCTCGCCCAGACCGATATGCAGCATCACCCCGCCGGGCTTGACCGCAGCCGAGGCCGCCGCCCGTGTCGCGGCAAAGCCGACAGCATCAACAACGAGCGGGAATTCGCCCTCTATCTCCGTGGCAACCTGCAATCCGCAGGTCCGCGCGAGGTAGTCGCGCCGGCTCTCGTTTCTTTCGATGATGACCACGTCTTCAAAGCCCATCGCGGACAGCGACAAGGCAGAGGCCACGCCTATGGCCCCTCCCCCAATGACCAGCCCGCGACGGGGTTCCGCGCCATGAAGCGCCTCGTCCCCAAGCCGCGCCGCGTGCCAACCAACCGCGATAGGTTCGGCAAGCGCCGCCTTTTCCAGGGAAACATCATCCGGCACCGTCACGAGGTTGACTTCGGGTATGCGCACAAGGTCTGCAAACGCCCCCTCACGTGGGGGCATCGAAATGATCTGCCGCGAGGCGCACAGGTTTTCCCGCCCGGACGTACAGGCGTCGCAGGTACCGCAGGTGACCAGCGGATTGATCGTCACGCGGTCGCCATCACGCGGCCCACCAACAATTGTCCCGGCAGCCTCGTGCCCAAGGATCAACGGAGCCGGCCGGCGGTTGTCGTGCCCAAGAAAGGCATGCATGTCCGAGCCGCAAATCCCAACGCTGTCCACCCGGACAAGGGCCTCTCCGAACTGCGGCGTGGGATCCTGCGTGTCTTCGTACGACAGCGATTGCACATTCGTGTAGACAAGAGCCTTCATTTCGCCGTGAACCCCCCATCCAGCATCAGGATCTGACCGGTCACGTATCGCGAGGCATCCGAGCACAGGAACAGCAGTGGCCCGTCCAGATCTTCGGCCTCGCCATTGCGCCCGATACATGTTTGCGCCGCATTGCGGGCGGCTCTCTCCGGATCGGCAAAAACCGATGCGGTCAGTTCCGTCTCGAAAAAGCCGGGCGCAATGGCATTCACCATGATGCCGGAAGACGACCACGCTTCGGCCATGGCCCGCGTCATCTGGGCCACGCCCCCTTTGGACGCGCCATAGGGCAGGCCGTTTGGAAACGCACGAAACGATTGAAGGGACGCAAAGTTGACGATCCGCCCCCAACCGCTTTTTTTCATCGCCGGAACGAAGGCCTGGCTCAGGAAAAAGGGCGCCGACAGATTGACGGCAAGGGTGGCGCTCCAGACATCGGGCGTCAGGTCTTCTGCCGGAAGCCGGGGATTGAGCCCGGCCGCATGAACAATAATATCGGGCGCACCGAACGGAGCGGCGAGCTGCCGCGCGAGATCGTCGACCATATCAAGGTTGGCGACATCCCCGGCGACAACGGCGGCATTGTCTCCGATCCCGTTGGCCCAATCTTCCAACGCATCGCCACGCCGCGCGACGCCAACCACCTTGGCCCCAGACCTGGCCAGAATGGTGGCGGCGCGTTGCCCAAGGCCGGAACTGGCACCGGTCACGACGGCCACCCGACCGTCTATGTTGAACAGGTTGGATGCGGGCAACGGTTCAGCCTTCCGCCGTCAGGGTGAATTCTTCATCCGGAAAATACTTCTTCAGGCGAATATCGGCCGTGCGCGCATGACCTTCCATTCCCTCAAGCCGGGCAATCCGTGCCGTCGCCTCGGCGACAGGCTTGGAACCTTCGCGTGTCGCCCGCTGCCAGGTCACGATCTTCATGTACTTGTGCACACTCAGGCCCCCGGTATAGCTGGCCGCGCCAGAGGTCGGCAGAACGTGGTTCGTACCTGCCGCCTTGTCGCCAAAGGCAACCGTTGTTTCCTCACCAAGGAACAGCGATCCATAGCAGCTCAGACGATCCAGCCACCAATCCAGATCCTCGGCCTGAACGGTCAGGTGTTCGGGCGCATAGGCATCAGACGTCGCCGCCATTTCTTCCCGGTCGGGGCATAGAATGACCTCCGCATAGTCGCGCCAGGCCGCGGTGGCATTGTCGCGGTTCACCTCGGGAAGATCGTCGATCAGCGTCGGCACTAGGCGCATGACCTCTTCGGCCAAGGCCCGATCATCCGTGACCAGCCATACCGGCGAGTTGTAGCCATGCTCTGCCTGACCAACGAGATCGGCGGCAACCACCATCGGATCGGCTGTCTTGTCGGCAAGGATCAGACTGTCGGTCGGCCCGGCGATCATGTCGATACCGACCCGCCCAAACAGCATCCGCTTGGCCTCGGCGACGAACTGGTTGCCCGGGCCAACCAGGATATTTGCCTTGGGCAGCCCGAACAGACCAAAGGTCATGGCCGCAACACCCTGAACACCGCCCATGGCCATGATCTTATCCGCGCCGCACACGTGCGCCGCATAGATGATGGCGGGGGCAATACCCACGCCCGGACGCGGCGGGGAACAGGCCACGATATGCTTACACCCGGCCACTTTTGCGGTCGTGACGGTCATGATCGCACTGGCGATGTGGCTGTACCGCCCCCCCGGAACATAGCAGCCAGCCGCATCCACCGGGATCGCCTTCTGCCCCGCGATAAAGCCCGGCACGACCTCGGTTTCAAAGTCCTTCACCGTGTTCAGCTGCGCCTCGGCAAATTTCTTGACGTTGGCATGGCTGAACTGGATGTCCTGCTTGAGCTTCTCGGGCACCAGCGCCGAAGCCGCCTCAACGGCCTCGGGCGACAACAGGATTTCACCATCATAGTTGTCAAACTTGCTGGCATATTCCATGGCCGCCGCATCACCGCCCGCCTCGATCTCATCAAGAATTTCGCGCACAATCTTCTTGGTTTCCGAGGCATCGCTCTTCGAGGTCAGCGTGGCTTTTTTGAGATATTCTCTCGGCATTGATTGCTTCCTATTTATAAATATCTGGCAGAAGAACGGTTGAGATCGTTGGCACGTAGGCGATGAACAGCGTGACAATCAGCATGAACAGGACGAACGGGATGGCGCGGTAGGCGATCTTCAGGATCGACTCCCCGGTAATCCCCGCGACAACGAAAAGGTTCAGACCCAACGGCGGTGTGATGAAGCCCACACCAAGGGCCGTGATCATCATGATGCAGAACTGAATCTCGTTCATGCCGATGTCATCAGCCAATGGCTTGAGGATCGGCGCAAGGATCACGATGTTCGGCGTGGTTTCCATCACGCAACCCGCCGCGATCAGGATGCCCACCATCATCAGGATCAACACCAGCGGCTCATCACTTACCGAAGTCGCAGCAGCCACGAAGCCCTGGGGAACCCCAATGATGGCCAGCGCCTCCGCCAGGGGGGCCGAAAAGGCGATGATCGGAAGGATAACCCCGTTCACCTTGGCCGAACTGACCAGCATCGCCGGAAAGTCGCTCAGGCTCAGGGTCCGCAGGACAAAGCCCATGATGATCGTCACCACAACGGCCGTGGCCCCCGCTTCGGTCGGCGTCAGACGCCCCGAAAAGATGCCATAGAAGATGATGCCCGGCACAAGAAAGGCATACCACCCAGATTTCAGGGCCTTAACAAGACGCGAGAAATACTCGGACATGCTGATGTTGCCGCCACCTTCCCAGCCCTTGAGCCGGTTCATGATGATATTGGTGGCAAGAATGGACAGCAGGATCGCGATGCCCGGGATCAGGGCCGCAAGGAACAGGGTCGAGGCTGAAATACCCAGCACGAGACCAATGATGATATAGGCAATCGACGGCGGGATCAGGATACCGGTACAGGCACCGGCCGCCACAAGCGCACAGGCATAGGGCCGCGGATAGCCGGACTCGACCAGCCGGTCGATGGTCATGCGGCCAACAGCAGCCGCCCCCGCGGCATCCGAGCCCGAAATCGCGGCGAACATCCCGCACACCAACACTGTGGCCGAACCAAAGCCACCTTTGGCGAATTGCGTGAGCGCCTCGGCGACATCAAGGAATTTCCTACTCAACCCGGTGCGCACAAGAACGTCACCCGTCAGGATAAACAGAGGGACCGCAGTCAAAGCGAAGAAATCGATACCGGAGAACAGTTTCTCGCCAACAAGGCTGAGCGGCAGAGCCCCGGACCAGACCAGCATCAAGATCGCGGCAGAGCCGATGGCGGCCCACACAGGCACGGCCAATGCAACCAGCACGACAAAAAGAAGGACCGGACCGTAAAAGTCCCAACCAAGGACAACGGTTTGCTCAAGTTGGTTCCAAAGCATGACCTATCTCCTCAATCGAAAAGTTTGTCGCCTTCGTAGACGGGTCGACCCGCACGAAGGTCCGCGACATCGCGGAGAATGGATTGAAAGAGGCGAAGCAGAACGAGGGCAAAACCGACCGGAACCGCCATCAAGAACCAGACCCGGCTGATGCGAAGCCCGTCCGTAACGGAACCGAATTTTGCAGAAACGTGAACCGTTTCAAACGAATAGTAGAGCGCAACCACCGACACCGCGACCATCACCAGATCACCGAAGAGGTAAAGCAGCGCCTTCAGACGCGGGCTGACGTAATGCATGATGACATCGATACGGATATGGCCGCGCTCGCGCACCGCCGCCGCAGCACCGATCCAGGCAAGATAGATGAACGAGTACCGGACAATCTCTTCACCCCAGATCGAAGAGTAGGACAACAGCTCGCGCCGGAGAACTTCGATGAACATCGTCGCCACCAGCATCGTGTAGAACACAAGCAGCAACCACCGCTCTGCATTCCGGTTCAGTTCTTGCAGTATCCGTTGCATGCAATCCTCCCGTGAACCAGCGCGTGAAGGGCAGCTGGCAGCCGGATTTCCAAGGTATCGTCAGGTGGTCGGGGCGGCGCAAAACAGTCCGCCGCCCCAGTAACGCGTCAGGCCGTATCAGGCGTCATGGACATAGTAGCGCCCCTTGGTCCCCGCCGCTTCTTCAAGCTTGGCAAAGGTATCCATGGAGCCGGCCAGCTCGACCTTGAACTCGTCCCATTCCGAACGCTGGTATCCGCCAGCCGCCTGCCATTCCGCCAGCTGATCGTCGCTGAGGCTATGGAACTCCACACCCGCCTTGCGCAGTTCTGCCATGGCATAGGTGCGCGCCGAGGGAACCTTGGACAGGTTCTGATGCGACGTCAGTTCGCCCGCGAACTCGATACCGTCCTGAACATCCGACGGCAGCGAATTGAACCATTCCAGGTTCATGGAATAGATCTGGCTGTCCGGCACCGCCTGGGTAAAGGTCACGTGGCTCAGGATATCCTTGAAGCCGAACACGAACAGGGCGCCCACCGACGGGTCCAGTGCGTCCGCCACGCCCTGCTTGATCGCAGACGGGGTTTCGCCCCAGGCCACCGGCGTCGGGTTGGCCCCGACCATGCGGTAGTATTGTTGCAGCATCTTCGACCCGGGCACGCGGAACTTGATCCCCGACATATCACCCGGCGTGATCACCGCATTCCCGCCCTTGCGCACGGCCACGACCCGCGGGTCGATGTTGATATAGAAAAGCGCCTTGAACCCGGCCGCCTCGATCTTGGGATGCACTTCCGACTTCCACGCATCCGAGGTCACGAGGTTCGTGAAACGTTGATTCGACCCGCAGAAGTAAGGCATGTTGATCAGGTCTGCGGCACTGGCATAGGGCGCAAAGTTCGAAAGCGAATGCTGCGCACACTGGATGGTGCCGGCCTGTACCGCCTGAACCAGGGCACCACCCGCCCCCAACTGACCACCGGGCGCCAATTTTACATAGACTTTGCCGTTGGTTGCATTCTGGATGTTCTCTTTCAGATCCAGCTGCATGATGGGATAGCTGCGTGTCGCACCCAGAACATAGGCAGTTGCAAGCGTCATCGTGTACTCCGCTGCGCTCTCGCGTTCACGTTCCTCCTTCGCAGTCTGCGCCGCCGCTTCGGTCGACCACAGCGTGCCAGCCGCACCGGCCACAAGCGCCGCGGTAAAGCTGCCGCTTCCTGCCAGCTTCAAGAAGTTTCGACGTGACGCCGAAGCCAGTTCTTGCTTTTCACGATCCATTTTTTCCTCCCTATGGGTCATGTAAGTTCTTGATTTATTGATTATCTGTCTTGTCTTTCGCCTCTTTGTTCAGGGTGATGACAACGAACGAAAGAGATGCCGCAAACAGCAGCAGCATCTCTCCAACGTCCCCGAGGAATTGGCCGTACCCAAAAGCGCCAGCCACCACGTTGATCAAGAATGCAAGAAACAACGCACCGGATGCGAATTTAAGCATTTCACCCCCCTCTCCCTTCGATTCGAGGTAACTGTAAGCGCTTACATATTGCAATGCAAGCGCTTACATTTTAGCCTGAACAATACACCGGTTGACCCCGCCAGACGAAGGGCGCAAAGGGTATTGCAAGGCTGCATATGTGCAAAGGTAGATGAAGAAGGCACCGTTTCCAGTTTCTGAAGACCAACAGACGGCGATCTCCCCGACGCTGGAAGATGTCGCACGCAGTGCCGGCGTTTCAACAGCAACCGTGTCTCGATGCCTGAACAACCCGTCGGTCGTCTCGGAAAAGACCCGCAAAAAGGTTCTCGATGCGGTCAAAGCCCTTGGTTACACGCCCAATTTTGGCGCGCAGGCCCTGGCGGCCAAACGCACAAGAACATTCGGCGCCATCATCCCCACGATGGAAAACGCCATCTTCGCGCGCGGCCTTCAGGCCTTCCAGGAAGAACTTCAGCGCCATGGCATAACCCTGCTCGTCGCAAGCTCTTCCTACAATCCCGAACTCGAAGAAGAACAGATCCGCAGCCTTGTTGCACGCGGCGCCGATGCCCTGCTGCTTATCGGCTTTGACAGAACCCCACAGGTCTACGAGTTCCTTCAGAAACAACAAATCCCCAGCGTGGTCGCATGGGTCTACGATCAGGAGAACGCGCAGCTTTCGATCGGGTTTGACAACCGCAAAGCCATGCAAGACCTGGCCGAACAGGTTTTGGACATGGGACATCGCACGATGGTCTTTGTCACCGCCGACCTGAACGGCAATGACAGGGCGCGACTGCGGTGCGAAGGCGTCAAACAGGCGATGCTGTCCCGCGACGTTGATCCAAACAGCCTCCACGTCATCGAAACCCCCTACTCTATCGCCAACGGCGCGCGGGCTTTCGAAGATGCCATGCAACTGACCCCCAGGCCCACGGCGATTATGTGTGGCAACGACGTGCTCGCCGCCGGCGCTCTGATTCAGGCCCGGAAAATGGGCATCAAGGTGCCGGAAGACGTTTCCATCACCGGCTTCGACGACATTGAAATTGCCGAAATCGTGACCCCGCCCCTGACAACGGTCCATGTCCCGCACCGCAACATGGGCAAGGGCGCGGCCCGCTTGCTGGTCGCCCTGCGCAAAGGCGAGAATCCCGGCCCCAGCGTGGAACTGGACGCCACGACCACGATACGTGACTCGCTCGGCCCCGCCCCTTAGGCGCGGAACCACAAGGAAGACCGCAGCCAACGAAGCGAAAGCGTGGTTCTTCAGCTCACGTCATTGCCCCGCAAAATCCGAGAGCAGCTGATTGAACACCTCGGCACGTTCGATGTTAACCAGATGACCAGTCCCGGGAAAGCGGTGCCATGTGGCATGGGGCAGAATATCTTGCAGGAAGGCATTGGTCTCCCCGACAAGGTAATAGTCCTCGTCTCCGGTTACCAGCAGCACCGGCCGATCGAAGGCTTTCAAACGCTCGGTATCCTCGAACAGCGAACGCCGGCTCCAATGTACGGTCGAAAGCACATGCACCGCCCCTGAAGCAGACTGACCTCGCAGGTTGTTCGCGTAGATGGCCCAATGCTCCGGCTGATTTTTCTGAAAACTCTGATAGGCAGGATCGTCTTCCAGCACCTCGACCGCGCCCTGTCCGCCCCGTGTCTCACGCAAGGCGACCTCATGGCCGATCCAGGTCTCGCGGTAATGCACACGCTCAGCCTCATCACGCGGGCCGGAACTGTTGCCGACCAAGGTCACGCCAAGGACGCGATCGGGGTAGGTCAAAGCGAAATCCAGGCTGGTAAAACTGCCCATTGATGTGCCGACGACATGAGCACGTTCCACTCCCAGATGATCCATCAACGCCAGCACATCGCCAGTCGAAAACGTCTGACCATAACGGGCCCGATCCTCTGGTATGGCTGAAGGGTGGAAGCCACGCGCACTGAAGGTGATGCAACGAAACTTTTGCGCCAGCACCGGAACCTGCAAATGCCAGCTGCGATAGTCGCCGCCAAATTCGTGAACAAAAAGGATCGGCGTGCCAGCCCCCGTGTCTTCGTAATACAGGGTCAGTCCGTCAGCGGATTGAAATTCAGGCATAGTGGTATCCTGATTGAGGGCGCTCAGCGGCTCAGGGCCGCGACGGCGTCGGTGTCATAGCCCAGTTCGGCAAGAACTTCGGCCGTGTGCTGGCCCAACTCAGGTGCCGGACTTTCCTCAAAGTTCCGATCCGCAACTGGATTTCGCGCAAAGCGCATGTCGCGTCCGTTCGAAGTCACCGTCGAAAAGGCCGCATATTCTTCTGACAGAGGACTGTCGGCGATCGTCTGGATCGTCTCGACGACCGAACAGGGAATACCATTGTCGATCAATATCTTCGTCCAATGCGACGAGGAATGCTGTTTCAGATGTGCGCCAAGCACATCATCCAAATCATCCCTGTTGGCCAAACGCGCTTCATCACCTTGGAAACGGGGATCTTTTAGCAGCTCGAGATACCCGATTGCTTCGCAGAAGCGTGGCCAATCCTTATCGCTGCCCAGACCGATGACAATGTCCCTATCCGCAGTCGGATAAGGCTCGAAGGGAGCCATTGAGGGGTGGCGTGATCCAATCGGTCCGGGCACGATGCCCGCGTTCAGATAGCGCGCAAAGGCATTCTCCAGACAGACCCATTGGCAGGCCAGCATTGAGACATCAAGATGGCTTGTTTCGCCTACTCCCTTGGCGTCGCGTTCATAAAGACGTTGCAGGATACCGATGGTGGTAAACAGCGCGGCGGCAATGTCGCCGACGGAGAACCCTACGCGAGTTGGGTCCCCCCCCAACTCGCCATTGATGCTCATCATACCGCTCATCGCCTGCACAACGATGTCATAGGCCGGACGGTGCGAAAGGCTACCGGTCTGGCCAAAGCCGCTTATCGACGCAGAGATCAGGCGCGGGTTGATGCGCTTCAGATCGGCGTCTCCGCAGCCCAGCCGATCACGCACTCCGGGTCGCATGTTTTCAACAAAGACGTCTGCGGTCGCCAAAAGCTTGTGCAGCGCCTCCTTGCCTTCCTCAGTCTTCAGATCCAGTTTCACCGAACGTTTGTTGCGATTCAGCGAAGCAAAATAGAGGCTGACGTTGTCTTCGAAAGGCGGCGTCGTGCGCGCCAGATCACCGTTCGGGTTTTCCACCTTGATCACATCGGCCCCAAGGCTGGCCAGCAGCCATGTGCAAAACGGGCCGGACAGAACCGACGTCATGTCGACTATGCGGATACCTTTCATGCGGCACCTCTCAGCATGGATTTCAGAGTTTTCAGATGCGTACGGTCAGCAGCGCAGGCCGTCGCACTTAGATCACGGCAAGTTTGTTCAAGCGCCCCGCGATCAACCATGCGGTCTGCGAGGCCCCAGGCGATGGCCTCGTCTGCCATCACGCTGTCGCCTCCCAGCAGGATCGTCGCGCTGCGCCCTGCGCCAATCAGCGCCTGCAAGCGGTCAACGTCATATCGCCCGGGCAACACGTTGTTCTTCAGCACTGGATAGGAAAAACGCGCCTCGGGCACGCAGACTCGGATGTCGCACCCGAGCGCAAGCGTCAACCCGCCGCCCATGCAGGGGCCGTTGATTGCTGCGATGGTCAGCATGGGAACCGCATGCAAAGCGCGGGCCATCTCGTCCCAAGGGTCGGGGCCGTCCTGTTTGTCATGAAGCGAGTTCAGATCTGCCCCTGCGCAGAACACCCGTCCCCCTGTACCTGTGATAAGGACTGCGCGAAGGTTTGCATCTTCAGCGGCCCCCCGAAAGACGTCACGCAGGACAACCAGCATCTCGGTGGTGAGCGAGTTGGCCTTGTCGGGACGGTTGATCGTCACGATCAGCAGCGCACCCTCTCGAGTGGTCTGAATCAGATCGGTCTTCGTCATTCACGATACTCCGGCACAGTGCGCTCCAGCATGCGCATCAACGACGGCCATTGTACACCGCCATGAGGGCCGTTTGCAGGCGCCCCCCAGTCATGCAGCGCCGCCATGGCATCGGGGGTGATTTCAATCGGACGATCGGTCCCCGCCAGAATATCCACCTGTATCTTGCAGGCCATTTCAAGATAGTAATGATACTGAAACGCCTCTGCTGCCGTGCGACCAACCACAAGCAATCCGTGGTTTTGTAGCAGCATGGCATAATTGTCGCCCAGATCCCGCGCCAGCAGCGCGCCTTCGTCGGCAACGGCGGTCGAGTCCTGATAAGGGTGACTCGACAGCGTCCCCAGAACAAAACCTGCATGTTGAGACAATGGCAAAAGCCCCCCGGGCATCGCCGAGACCGCCACCCCGGCCCGGGTATGACTGTGGATCACGAAGTTCACCTCGGGCCGCGCGCTCAAAATACCCGAGTGGATGATATGCCCCGCAAGGTTGACGATCCGCCCGCTGCCCGGTTCATCATCCACCGCATGCCCATCAAACGACATGCGAGTCAGGTTCGATGCTGTGATCTCGTCAAACATCAGGTCATGCGAATTGAGCAGGTAATGCTCAGGATCATCAGGTAGTCGTGCCGAAATGTGAGTAGAGGTCAGATCGGTCCAGCCATAGTGATGCGCCAACCGATAGAGCGCAGCCAGTTCCCGGCGAATGGCACCCGACATCAGCTTTCCCCCAAAGCGTCGCGGTAGAGATTGTGGAAATGGCGCAAGCCAACCTCGCTCATCGCGCCACAGCCGTCACCGATCACATAGGGGCCGGGCTCAAACGCGCGGCTTTGCATGCCTTTCTGGATTTTCGACACCACCACCTCGTCCTCGGCACCGGTGGTTTCCTTGTGTTTTTTTGCCAGCGCGACCACATCCTCATCGGCAATGTCGCCAGACGAGAACCAACGGTAACGATAGATCGTTTTGTTCCAGGCTACCGGCAGGAACTGGCGAATGGTGAAATATCCGCCGGGATAGCAGCACATCGACACATTCGGGAAAATCCAATAGGCCCCATAATCCCCTGCCCGTGCGCTGGCCGTCACGTCGTAATCATACTGTTTTTCGTTCTGCGTCTGCGCCTTGCCATCGTGCCAGATCGTCTTGCCCTTTGGGATGGTTGTGTACCCTTCCATCGCTAGCACCCCGTGTGTCAGCGAACTCGCGTGTACGGTGGGGCAGTGATAGCATTCGTTGTAGTTCTCGACCGAGAGCTTCCAGTTGCTGTCATGTTCAATCTCGGTCTCGCAGACGAACTTCAGCTTGGTCGGGTCCGGGTGAAAGCTGAGCAGGTTGTCACGGTATTCTACCAATTCCGGTCCCATAGGGGCAGCGTCCTCGTCAAGGTTGACGAAAACGAAACCGCAGAATTCCTCGACCCTGATAGTCCGCAAGTTGATCTGATCACACGTCAGGCCGTCGCTTTCCACGGACCCTGGCGCACGGCGCAATCTTCCGTTCACTTCGTAAGTCCAGGCATGATATGGACAGACCAACACTCGCTTACCCTTGCCAGCGCCCTCGACCAACGGATGACCACGGTGGCGGCAGATGTTGTAATAAGCCTTGATTTCGTCTTCTGGCGTGCGAATGACAAAGATGTCCTCGTCCACAATCGTGAATGTCTTAAAGTCTCCGGGTTCTGCGATTTCCGACACATGACAAACGCACTGCCACGTGCGAAAAAATACCTTTGTCTTATCGACTTCGAAGAAGTCGGGCTGTGTATAGTAACGCGCTGCCAATGGGGTGTTTCGCGACATCCTACCTCCGCTTCCGCCGGGTCGGTCGAGCCTCGGCGCATTGCATGATCCTTTAAATCGAAAACCTGCCTTGCGGATACTGCTTTGCATAGATTAAAAGTCACTAATCCTAGGATAACTTGAAATTACCCTAATCATGCCGGATCGCACCGATCAGATACCTTTGGGGGCCGTGCGAACCTTTGTGACGGCGGCCCGGTTCCAGAATTTCAAACGCGCTGCGAACGAATTGGGCGTGACCCCGACCGCCATCAGTTCCCAGATCAAAACGCTGGAACTGTTTCTGGGTTGTGCCCTCTTTGATCGCAAGGCGCAGTCGGTCAGCCTGACCGAGGCCGGACGCCAGTTCGCCAAGGCCTGCGATGACATCTTTGCCCACCTCGACAAGGCGGTTCAGGACACGCGCCAGACCGCAACCCGAACCTCGATCACCGTCGGCGTAGGCGCACTGATCGGATCGCAATGGCTCTCCAAGAGGCTGTTCAGCTTCTGGCAGCGTTTTCCCGAAACCGGCCTTCACCTGCAATATTCACCGGGCGGCGTTGAGTTTTCGGACGGGCAGACGGACATGATGCTGGCCTGGGGCGACGGGCGCTGGCCGGGATTGGTGTCCGAGCCCCTTCTGCAATTCGAGACTTCGCCTGTCATCGCCCCTTCCATGCTGCCCGGTGACACCAACGCACCTCCCCTCCACCCCAAGGATCTGCTGGCTTTGCCGCTCCTGCATTGGAAGGACCAGTTCGACTGGATGGAATGGTTTGCCGCCATGGGTGTCGATACAGGCGACCGCCTGCCGGGTGTGGTGATCGACGATTCCAGTGTTCTCCTGAGGGCAGTATTGTCTGGTCAGGGCGTTTCGCTTGGCCTGCTCCCCCTTATCCGAAGTGAGTTGCAATCCGGCCAGCTCGTCCGCCCCTTCGATCAAGCCTTCCACCCCTCGCGATCGTATCACCTCGTCTACCCCCCGGAAGCACTAAAACAAGCACAACTAAAGGCCTTCCGCGACTGGGTCGTCGCCGAAGCAGGCTTGAACGTTTAGCGAGGTGGTGTTGCAAGACCACTTCAAACTCGTCTCAGCTAGGGCGGCGCAATATCCTTAGTGGGCGCAACCACCGCGCCTCTCGGAGAGTGCTACGGCCCGGTTCTATTTGAAATTTGGTCTCGAGATATAATGTAGTTCCGAAATAAAGAGGTTTTAGACCAAGGAAAAAGCGGGGCAAATTTCTACAAGTTTCGCATGTACCTAAAGCGTCGAATGGCCCACTTTCTTCATCGAAAGGGCAAATTTGAGTTCTCAGCGCGATTGTTCTGCCAACGACCCGTATCCTGTTTATCAGCATGGCTAATCTCCTGCATCGCAGCACCATAGGAACGAAGCCTATCGGTCACGGTCACTCCGGGCCGGACATGCCTGCGCATCGCTTTCTTTGGGAACTTCAGCGCCGTTTTCTTATCCCTCGACTTTGTAACGAAACCTTCAAGCACTTCCACTTCGTGATCCACGGCCCACCTCATCTAAAGTCCCTTTTGCAGTGTCATTGAGACTCACGATATCGGCAAGATCCGCAAACCCCGTCGCAGTTTTTGGTAGTTCTGACCCTTCAGTTCGCAAGGAAACAGCCCAGGCGCGGAAACATTCAATACTGCTAGGCTTCCTGGTTCAAAATCAGCTCGGAAATGAATGATGCTCTTTACACAGACAATTTCACATTCATAGGGGTCCACTCCAAAATGGGTGAAAAGGGCGCGATCGAGGCATTGGGTGCGTTCCGAGCTAACCACTACAAGAATTTCGCGGCCTTCATTTTCAATTGCCAAAAGACAACTCGGTCCGATTTCCGCAATACTGCCAGCGTACATTTCGCCGGTATAAGGAATACGCCCATCGCTGAGCGCACGGACTTTGAAATGGCCTTTGAAGGGCTGGTCCCCTACAATCCCCGAGCGCCCTCCCAAACCACCATGAAAATCCCCTCCGACACCAAACTCATGGGCCTTGGCACAAATCTCGGCATCACACATTATCCCGAGAATGGCCTTGTGAGCGCCTGCACCTGCCAAGGCACGCAAAAGTCCTGTTGTATCAGAACTCGCCCCTGCCCCGGGGTTGTCTTGTACATCTGCAAGAACCACCGGTCCTGAGCCAGTCATCGACATCGCACTGCGCACTGCTTCGTCTGCAGACAATAGCGAGGTATCAAAGGCGGCTTCGCTTTCAATGAGCTGCTGAAAAAGCGCTTGAAGCATTTCCTCGGCACGGTTGCGGGTCTCTGCATAGGCGACGACAGAGGGGCCACAATCGGGGACATCCGCGGCGGTAAAACCCATGGCGAGTTCAATGTACTCGGTGCTGGATGCGGGTATGTCTGCAACCGCTTGATAGAGCGACTTACAGGGTTCGGCCCCAGTGTTTAACGCATGAAGGGGTACCAGGAACGGCGCTTGTTGAAACGCGACCGTGCGCGAGCAACCATCCAACGTGCGCAAGACCTCGACAAGACATCGGGCACCGGTTTCGCCCATATCCAGATGGGGATTGGTGCGGTTGATCGTAATCACCGTGGCGAGGTCGACAAGTTGGTGAGACAGGTTTGCATGAAAGTCGAGACTGACACCAATGACCATATCCGGACCCGTCATCTTGCGGATCCGAGACAACAACTCGGCCTCACCATCGTCGTAGCTATCCGTCACCATCGCGCCGTGCAAATCCAGATAGACAGCGTCCAATGGACCGGCCGCCTTGAGTCCGGCCAGGATCGTTCCCGAGATCTGGTCGAAGGCTTCATCCGTCACCGGGCCACTGGGCTCTGCGGCACACCACAGGATTGGAATGACCTCGACGTTGCCTGCCTCTTCCGCCGCACGAACCGCACCCGCAATAGGCAGGTTCATACCGCGCGAACCGTCCACCACTTTTTGCCCCTGCAAAAGGCCGGGCCAGCTGTCGGCCACTTCAAACTCTGCAAGACCGGCATGAGACGGTGCAAAGGTGTTGGTTTCATGTTGAAACCCAGCAAAAGCAATCCGGCGTCTCGTCATTTTCCCAGAACGTCTTCCAGGATTTCTCGCAATTTGTCCGCGACCACACCGGGTTGATGTCGGGCCATGGAAACGTGGCCGAGACCAGGGATCTCATGGAACACACCATTGGGGGCGATATCTGAGACAACCTTGCACATTGAAGGCGCAGTTTGGACGTCTTCGGAAAAGCTGATGACATGCATCGGAACCGGACAGGTCCTGAGCCCTTCCCGACAATCGAAGTCCAGGCAGGCCTGCCATTGGTCAATCAGGTCCTTCGGATCACGGTTGGCAAAACGCGTGGTATAGGCAGGCTTAACCTCTGCCCAGAGTTTTGGATCATGCAGCGCCTTAGCGGGAAAGGCAAAAGCCGCATAGTGCGAGGCCAGAAAGTAGTCTGGCAGCACAATGCCATCGCGGCGCAGATCGATCTCAGCCTGCATCCAGTCACGAGTGAAACCGTCGATATAGGCGGCCGTGCCCATGGGAATGGCAAGTTGAACTTTGTCCGGAAAATCAATCGCGACCTGCTGGGTGACCAGACCTCCAAGTGACAGGCCACAGACAACTGCTTTCCCGCCGCAAAAGGCATCAATAACTGCGGCACAATCTCGGGCGAAATCCGCCATGGTCCAGGGTGCCGAAGGCGAGGTCGTCTCGCCTGCGCCGCGCGGATCATAGGAGATACAGCGGAACCGTTCGGTCAACCGGGCGAACTGTTGAGAATACCCTTCGGCAGTTTGATCTCCGCCGGGGATAAAGACGATATCCGGGCCTTCACCTTCGGTCACAACACGCATCGTGACACCGTCAACGGTCAGCGTATGGGTTTCAGCTCCGGGGCCGAATTCGGGAAATGCACTCATGATTTTCTCCAGTTACACGAGATCGCGCGGGACATCCTCGCGCCATTTGCGTTCCGCTACAATTCCATCCTTGTCGAAAGCTTTCAGGCTAGCTTCGACACGCCAGACATCGGCCAGGGCCTGCACCGCGACTTGTGTCTGAACCTCCGCCTGCCAATCACCTCGGGCGTAGGATTTGGTCCATTTCTGGATGCCCGCAGCAGAGTTGGGATCACGTGGATGGATTTGGTAGGTCTCACGATTGGTGTAATGCACCGTGATGCCTGTATGAACATGGGTCTCGGCGCCAGTGTTCGCGATACGCTCGAATGTTTCGACACCGGTGATACAATCAATCGTCCGGAGCCGTTGATACTCGCCTTTGGAAATCACCTCTGTCTGCATGGGAGCCGCACTTTCCGGCGGCAGGAAAGGGGTGAGCGACGCATCGATCTCTCGGGCATCACGGATCGGTAGATCAATGCGGGCGTTGTTGAGAGTCAGTGTGCCGTCTGTCTGCGAAGGCCAGATAACCGGCCAATAGGCCGTTGCAAGCGAAAGCCGCAGGCGCTGCCCCTTGGCAATACGTTGACCGCATACATTGAGTTGCACAGTGGCCGGAACGGATTGCCCCCGTGGCATCGGTTCCGGATGCGCATGACTATTGCGGTGGGTCAGGTTCAGCACGCCGAAACTGATCAGCGTGGCGCTACCGTTTTCGTTAACCGCGGACAAGGTAACAGCGATGTTTGCCTGGGGCGCGTCGCTGGAGAAATCCGCATGGAACATCGGGAACCCGAGAAGGTCAATATCCTCTTCGAATGGGGCCGTTTCGAAACTTGTCATCAGCCCGGCCTCGCCATTCTGGTCAAGCGGGCCATCCGGATCCACGCCGTAAAGGCACCAAGTGCCGGACGTGGCTCCGGCTGTCTGAGGCGAGTTGAGGGTCAGTGTTGTTCCGGTTGGCGTATCGGAAAGGAGCCGCCCGCCGGGATATAGCGAATGCGTCCTGAGACCTGCGCCCTCCCAGCCCGGTTCGGCGACCCAACGGCCCGGGCGTTCCTCGAAATGGGGCGCAGGATTAGCGGGTTCCTGTATCCAGGCGCGCAACTCGGGTTCGTCCATGATGCCTGTGTCGGCACCTTTCAGGTGCTGATCCCACCAGCGCAGACATTCTTGCAAGAAACCGATACGCGGACCCGGTTTGGCAAAATGCGGATACTTGTGGGCCCACGGGCCGACCAGCCCTTTCTTGACTCCTGGCAGGTGTTCGAGGGTGCGGAAAACCGCGTTGGTATAACCGTCAGCCCAGCCACCTACCATGTAGACCGGCACTTCGATGTCACCGTAGTTCTCACACACGGAGCCGTGACTATAGAGGTCGTCGCGACGCTGGTGGCGAAACCAATCAAGCATCCACAACCCGTTGTTTTCGAGACGCTCCTTCCACATGTCTCGCCAGCGATCTGCACCAACGATTTCCGGATCGGGAGGTGTATTGGCGATGGCAAAAGCCGTGGCGCCCCAATTCAGCTTGTCACACAGCAACGCGCCACCCATGAAATGGATGTCGTCCGTGTAGCGGTCATCCGTTGAACACAGGGAAATCACCGCACCAAGGGCGGCGGGACGGCGGGCTGCAACTTGCAAACCATTGAAGCCGCCCCAGCTGATGCCGATCATGCCGACCTTGCCGGAACACCAGGGTTGGCTAGCCAGCCACTCGATAATGGCCAAGGCATCATCCTGCTCTTGCAGCAGGTATTCTCCAAGGCAGACGCCTTCGCTATCGCCAGTGCCGCGCATATCGACCCGCACCCCTGCGTACCCATGTCCGGCAAAGTAAGGATGCGTAAGCGCATCCCGTTCCACGGTTCCATCTCTCTTGCGATAAGGCAGATATTCAAGGATCGCCGGCACCGGATCATCCTCGGCATCTTCTGGTAACCAAATGCGGGCCGCCAGCTTGGTTCCATCCGGCATCGGAATCCAAGTGTTTTCAATCTCGCGCACAATGCGGGGAAACTCGGTTTTGATATTTATGTCGTTCATGAGGTCACATACCGTTTCGAGGGATCGCATGGACCCAGTCTACGTGGTGGAATTCCTCGTCCCCGTCCCAGCAAGTCACAGTGGCCTTCAGGTGAAATTCCGTTTCAGTCGCCGTCATCTCGGCAGTGGTCTTGATGGTTACGCTCCAATCACCACGTTCGAACAAGCTTTCTTGATCCATGCTCGCAAGACAGGACAAAGGGTCGTCTGGATGGATGCGATAGATGCGATCGGAAATATCGCCAAGCTCCGTGCCGATGTCGTCCAGTCTCATTCTGCCAACAGGCCCGAACACACCGCCATCAAGGAAAAACCTTGCCGAGACCTCACCCGTCATCAGGTCGGTATGCAGCGAGCGCTCCATCGAACCCTCGCGCAATTTGGTCACCCGGCGTTTTCCGACACGCCGTTCAGGCTCGGGCATTTCACGGGACTGATCGTCTACAGAATTGCGCACGGGCAATTCCAGCGCGGATGTGCCTGGTCGAAGGGTCAGCGTGACCGGTTTCGGAGACGGCCAGAGGACTGGCCAATAGGCCGAGGCGATTTGCACCATGAGCCGGTGTCCGGGGGCGAGGCTGTAACCGATGCCATGTAACGGTACGGTGATGTCCATCACCTCTCCGGGTGTCACTCGGGTTGGCGCCACATCGGACTCGCGGTGCATCAGGTTGGCATAGCCGCGGGAAATCAGCGTCTGGGCACCGTCTGGGGCTTCGTCGATCAACAACGTCGCAACAAAGGCCTGTGATTGATCTGCGCTAATTTTCAGAGTCAGCGCCGGTTGCCCAAGAATGTCGAGCGCGTCGGTCACCGGTTCGGTGCGGAAAAGCAGTGCGCCTGCCGCATCTATGCGGCAATCCATCGGCATGTCCCCGGGGATCGCAAAGGAACACATGTCGCCACCAGCCGAGCCAAAGGTCTGCGGAGAGCAGATAGACATCGCTTCACCATCTGCGGGTTTCTCGGAAAGAGTACCGGCGTTGAGCCACAGCTTTTTCGGTTTCACATTAGGGCTTGGCCATTCTACCTCTTCCACCCAACGCCCCGGGCGCGATGCATGAAAACCGGCAGGCGCGATGGAGTCTTGTAGGTAAAAACGCAGGGAAGGTTCGTCCATTAGGCCTGTGTCCACACCCTTAAGCGTGTGATCCCAAAAGCGGATCAGTTCATCAAGGAAATCCACCCTAGGTCCGGGGATGCCTTCATGCGGGTAGAGATGCGCCCAAGGCCCCATCAACACCTTGAGCGGCCCCTTCAATTTCTCGGCGATGCGGAAGGGCGTATCGCGAAACAGATCGGCCCATCCGCCGAAGAAGTAGACCGGGATCTCCACATCATCGTAGTTTTCCGAGATCGAGCCACGGCACCACATCTTATCGTGGGTCTGGTGTTCGAGCCACTGCGCGGGCCAAAAGGACATGGCTTCAAGCCGCTCTTTCCACATCTCACGCCAGCGCTCTTCGCCCACGATTTCCGGGTCGGGTGGCATGGCATTATAGAGCTGCATTATCGAGCCCCACCAGAAATTGTCGCTGGCAAGGACACCGCCATAGAAATGAATATCTTCCAGCCAACGGTCATCGGTGCCCATCACCGGCGCGATGGCCTTGAGCGCTGGGGGACGCTTGGCCGCGATTTGAAACGAGTTGTAGGCCCCCCAGGACTTGCCGAACATGCCGACATTTCCGTCACACCAATCCTGAGCCGCGATCCACGCGATCACATCGACCCCATCTTGCGTTTCGATGTCGGTATATTCGTCCAGCATGACCCCTTCGCTGTCACCCGATCCTCGCTGGTCAACCCGGATCGCGGCATAGCCTGCCTTGGCAAAGAAGGGATGCGCGGCCTCGTCGCGCATGCGAGTGCGGTCGCGGCGGCGATAGGGAATGTATTCGAGGATGCACGGTACAGGCGTGTTTCTCGCAACGTCCGGCAGCCAGACCCGGGCTGCCAATTGCGTTCCGTCCGGCATGGGGATCCAGACGGTCTCGATCACCTCGGTCATGAAACCTCCGCTTTGACGGGGGGGCTTGCCCCTTGCTCCAGTGGAAAGTGGCAGGCGACGCGGCGGTCACCCACATTGACGGCCTCGGGGGCTTTGCGGCTGCACATCTCTTGCGCCCAGGGACAACGGGTATGGAATTCGCATCCCGAGGGGCGAGACAGAAGCGAAGGCACCTCGGCAGGCAGCGCGATCCGGTTCTTGGCCTTGTCCGGATCGGGTTCGGGGTTGGCCGAAAGCAGGGCCGCGGAGTAGGGGTGCGCCGGAGCGGCAAACACTTCCTCGGTCGGGCCACTTTCGATAAAGCGGCCTAGATACATGACCGCCATCCGATCGGCCACGTGGTGCACCACATGCAGATTGTGAGTGATGATGATCATCGCCAGCCCAAGCCGTTCGCGCAGGTCATTCAGAAGGTTCAGCACTTCACCCTGCACTGACACGTCCAGACCGGCTGTCGGTTCATCAGCAATCACCAACTTCGGATCCAGCGCGATCGCCCGTGCCACTCCGACGCGGCGGGCCTGACCGCCCGAAAGTTGGTGCGGGAAGCGGTCAGCGAAATCCATGTTCAGCCCAACGAGGGACAACAGACGCTCGGTCTCGGCCTTCATGTCTGCCTTGACGCCATGAATACGATACGCCTCGGTCACGAGGTCACCGACTTTCATGCGTGGCGATAATGAGCCGATCGGGTCTTGGAACATCATCGACATGGTGCGGCGCAGAGGTTTCATTTCCCGCACGCCCAGCCCGTCGATACGTTGACCATCGAAGGTGACGGACCCGGCCGAAATCTGCTGCAGGCCATTGACCGCGCGGGCCAGTGTGGTCTTACCGCTGCCACTTTCGCCAACCAAGGCAAAGGTCTCACCAGCTTTGACATCAAAACTGACACCGGCCACCCCCAGGAGCGCGCCACGGTTCAACATTGAGCCAACGGCGAATGAAACCTCCAGGTCTTTGACTTCGAGAATGGACATCAGCTTGCCTCCGCCAATACGCAACGTGCGATATGACCTTCTGCAACCTCGCGTTCGGGAGGCGTGCTACCGCAAGCCTCAACACCGCGGTCGCAGCGGTTCGCAAAGATGCATCCCGCCGGGCGTCGTCGCAGGTCGGGAATTTCGCCCGGGATCGTGGGCAGAAGCCGCGTGCGTTCCGACTGGCGCGCAGGATCGCACTCCAAAAGCCGCGCAGTGTAGGGGTGGCTCGGGTTGTTGAACACCTGACGGACACTGCCGCGTTCCACCACTTCGCCCGCATACATCACCACCACGTCGTCGCAGAGTTCGGCGATCACGCCGAGGTGGTGCGAGATGAACAGGACAGAACAGCCGATCTCCTCTTGCAGGTCTTTCAAAAGTTCGATGGTGGTGACTTCGAGCGTGGCGTCCAGTGCTGTTGTCGGCTCGTCCGCTATCAACAGTGCAGGCTCCATCATCAGTGCCATGGCGATGGCGATCCGCTGTTTCATCCCGCCTGAGAACTCATGCGGGAAACGATCCAAGGCGTGCTCCGCATCGGGGATACGCACCATTTTCAGCATCTCGACAGAGCGTTGGTCCTTGTCCTTGGCACTGATCCCAAGCCGGTACTGGATGTTGCGCATCTGCTGGCCAACAGAAATCACCGGGTTCAATGCCCCCATCGGGTCCTGAAACACGGTTGAGATACGCGGGCCGCGCAAATCGCGCATGGTTTTGGCATCAAGGTTGGTCAGGTCGTGGCCTTCAAAGTCGATGCGCCCCTTTTCAATCCGTCCGTTGTCGGCCAAGAGGCCAAGGATCGAGTTGATCAGAGTGGATTTCCCACAGCCAGACTCGCCCACAATGCCAACGATACGCCGCTCGGGTACGTCAAAGCTGACGTCGCGCAGGGCGTGCAGGTCTCCGCTTTCAGTTGAAAACATGACGTTCAGGTCATTGATCGACAATACAGTCATCCCCGCCCCTTCAATCTTGGGTCAAACACGTCGCGCAGGGTTTCGCCGAGGAAGGTGAAGCCGAGCGTGGTGACAATAATGGGCAAGCCACCTGCAATGGCGATCCACGGCGTATCTCGGATCGCGGTAAAGCCATCGTTGAGGATAGCGCCCCAGCTTGGTGTCGGAGGGCGTACACCCAGCCCTAGGAAACTCATCCCCGCTTCGATGGCGATCACCACAGGAATGTCCATTGATGCCAGGATCAAGAGCGGACCGATGACATTCGGCATGACATGCACCCGCAGAATCCGCGCCGTGCTGGCCCCCATACTTTGGGCGGCGGTCACGAATTCAGACTCTTTCAGTGCCAGTGTCTGCGTACGAATGATCCGCGCATACCCCGGCACGTTGACGAGAACAACCACAACGACCACAGCCGTCAGAGAAGGGCCGAACAGTGTCACAAGCGCCAGGGCCAGCATGACCGTCGGAAAGCTCTTGATCGAGTCGAAAAGCAACAGCATCAAGTTATCGAGCCAACGCGGACCATACCCCGCAATCAGACCCAGCACGATACCGATGACCAGCGACGCCGCTGTCGAAAACAGGGCGACAGAAAGCGCAATGCGCCCGCCATGAAGCACCCTCGCAAACAGGTCGCGGCCCAATTGGTCTGTGCCAAGAAGGTGGTCCCACGAAGGCCCAAGAAAGCGATCACGCGGTGAGATCTTGTTAGGTTCATGTGCGGCAAGGAGATCGGCAAAGATCGCACCGCCCACCATGAGTATGACAAGCACGATACCAAGCACCCCCAGCGGCTCGCGCAGGATGCGGCGCACTGCCAAAAGCCACTCGGGCTTGGGTTTATCAGAAGCGACTGCGAACACGGGGATCCAAAGCTCCTACAATCAGATCGGCGATCAGGTTCAAAAGGACAAACAGAACCGTCGTCACAAGAACCGCGCCGGTAACAAGCGGATAGTTGCGGGTCAGGATGGCGTCATAGACCAGCTTGCCCACTCCGGGACGGGCAAAGACAATCTCGGCGAATACGGCAGAGGACAGCATCTGTCCGATACCAACCCCGAGGAGGGTCACCGTAGGCAGAATCGCGATGGTCAGGGCATAGCGATAGGTGATCATGCGTTCGGGCAGCCCAAAGGCGCGCGCTGTGCGGATGTGTTGTGCCTCAAGTACCTCGAGCATCGAGGCACGGACCATGCGTGCGATATAGCCAACCCACCCCAATCCAACGGCCAATGACGGCAGGATCAGGTGCGCCAGTTGATCGCTGAAATCACCCGGCTCCCCTGCCCCGATAGCAGGCAGCCAGCGCAGGCTTACAGCAAAGATCAAAAGCGCGTAGATCGCGATCACGAAGGACGGCACGGCGATCACGGCAACAGACAGGATGCCGACGATGCGGTCGGCCATACTGCCACGTTTGACGGCCGCCCAGGCCCCAAGCGGGATACCCAGTGCCACCGACCAGCTGATACCGCCAGCAATCAGGACGAGCGTATAGGGCAGCTGCTCCATCACAACCTGCGCGACGGGCCGGTCAGACAGAACCTCGCGGCCCAGGTCGCCGGTCCAGGCTCCGCTGAAGAAATTCCAGAACTGCACCCACACGGGTTGGTCCAATCCCATCTTGACCCGCAAGGCCTCGCGCATGGCTTCCGTAGCGCGGGGACCGAGGGCAACAGCAGCCGGATCTCCGGGAATGAGGTAGATCATCGAGAACAGCATCAACATGGCCACCGACACGATGACCACAGCCAATCCCAGACGTTTCAGGGTGTAATTCAACATCAGATATCAGGCGGTCCCGGGAAAACCCCGGGACCACTCCTCTCATTTACGCAGGCTTGAATTCAGAGTAGAGAGACTCTCCATTCGGCTTCAAACCCGGCTGGATCGTGTCGCGGTGGATGGCACCCACCACTTCGTGAGTGAGGAACACGTAGCAACCGCTTTCATCCATGAGACCCTGCATCTTCTTGTAGATCTCGTCGCGCTTGGCTTCATCGCTTTCGGCCAGGCCTTCGTCATGCAGCGCCTTGTACTCGGCGTTATCGAAACGCTCCCAGTTCCAGACACCAACCTGTTCGGGCGTGAACCAGACTGTCGCCCAACTCGGGTCAGGCTGCATCGAGAAGCGGCTCAGAACCAGTTGCAGGTCCATGAAGTAGTCACCGTCCTTCGAGCCAAGCGTCCAGAACGTACCTGAGTCGTTCTGCTTGATCTCACAATTGATACCCACTTCAGCCAGGTTCGCCTGGATGACTTGCGCCGCAGTCAGACGTTCGGTCTGGTTCAGGATGTCCAGTGTCACATTGAGACCCGTGGCGCCCGCCTCTTCCAGAAGAGCACGCGCTTTGGCCGGGTCATAATCGTAGGTGACAGCGTCACGCGACCCAGGCAGGCCCGGCGCAATGATTCCGTTGCCGACACCTGCGGCTCCGAAATAGGCCGCATCCACAACGGTCGGCCGATCAATGGCATGCTGGATTGCGCGGCGGATGCGCACGTCTTTCAGTGCTTCGTTGTCCTGGTTGATGCCCAGCCAGACATAGGCAAGCGACGGTTTTTCGAGGACAACCGAGTTGGCCGGTGGGTTTTCCTTGAGACGCGGCAGAGAGGAAACCGATGTCCAAGTATAGTCCAGATCGCCCGCTTCAAAACCGCGCTCGGCCGTGGCAGGGTCTTCGATCGGGATGATGTGGATTTCTTCGAACCCACCCGGTTCATGCGCCCAATCAGGATTGCGCTTGAGTACGGTTTTCTGCTTGGGCTGCCAGTCGGCCAGCAGGTACTGACCCGATTGTGCGACCGGCTTGGTGGTGATCTTGTCACCAAGTTCTTCCATCGCCTTCTTGGACAGAATGCACGAAGCCGGTGTCGGCAGCGTGGTGGTCCAAAGCGGCACGAACTTGCTCTTGAGGTGGATCAGGCCAGAGAGCTTGTCCTTGACTTCAACCTCTTTCAAGGCTGCCCAGTCCCCCGCATAAGGGCTCTCATTGGCAGGATCCGCCATACGTTCGATCGAGAATTTCACGTCCTCGGCGGTCATCTGGCCATAGCCATCGGTAAAGCCGATGTTGTCTCTCAGCTTGAAGGCAACGGTCAGATCGTCAAGCTGTTCGATACTGTCCGCGGCGATGGCTTTCCAACCCCATGTATCGCCCGCCTGTGGGATTACCAGCGGAGCAAAGATCGAGCGGATGATGTCATCTTCGGGCAGTGACAACCGGTAAGCGGGGTCAAGAACTTGCAAGTCGGAATAAGACCGCACCGTCAGAATTTTGCCGTCTGCACTCAGAGCCATCCTTGGCAGCGCCATGGATGCAGCCCCAAAGGCCCCTGCCGCGGCCAAGAATGACCGCCTTGAAAGATGTGAGAAGTCGTTCGTCATGTGGGTGTCTCCCTGTCTAGAGCTTGTTTTGGCTAATTTTTATTTTGGTTGCCTTTGGTCCCCGGGTTCATCAGCTCGCTTATCGGCGATGACCTCCTTGGGAATGATGACCGGGCCATTTGCCCAGATTAGACGGGTGATAGAATCCGTCATGTTTCGCATGTCGTGAATGACCGACGCGGGGAAACTGTAGCTGTCTCCTTGCCGCAATGTGATCTGTTCTTCACCGATCAGAAGCTCCAGCTCACCTTGCAGGATATACCCGTGAAGTTCGCCGCCGTGTTTGTAAAACTGATCGGGAATTTTCGAGGACCTTGGCTCATAGTCTGCAATCCCCATGCAAAAGCTGCCACCAATGGAGCTCGACAACAGCGCGTCTGAATAACCCGCTTCCTCGACCGTCTCGCCATAGAGAACGTTCATATTGCGACGGTTCTTCTTGCGAACAACATATGCCTGCTCCATCGGACCTGCTCCGGGCCGCCGCGCAAAAAACCAGTCGGAAGAAACTCCCAACGCTTCTGCAATGCGCTCAACCACGTCGATTGAAGGTTTGGATGAGCCACGCTCGATAGCGCTCAGGTGGCTGAGCGAGACACCGCTTGCATGGGCGACCTCCTTGAGGGTCATCTGCCGCGCTCTACGCAACTGGCGTACTTCCGAGCCGAAAGACACCAGACTGTCTGTCGTGGCCGGCTTCGAGGGATCGAACTTTGAAGGTGCGCCCATCAGTGTGATTCTTTGACCAGAGTGTTTTTCATGCCGGAAATACTGCCACAAAATTTTCGTTTGAGAAGAATTTTCTTGTGAAATTCTTTTTAGAAAATAATCTCAGATACACATTCCATTGCGGAAAGCGAAAACGCAGACTGCGCAACCATCGGAAAAAAATGACGAAAACCGCCTCCCCCGCTGCGATTCAGGAAATCGAACATTGCTGGATTCCAATGCCCGACGGCACGCGTCTTGCTGCGCGGCTCTGGCTTCCCGAAGGCGAACCAAAGCCCGCGATTCTGGAATATATCCCCTATCGCAAGCGCGACATGGTGCGCGCACGGGATGAACGAAACCACCCGTACTTTGCCCAGAATGGCTACGCCAGCCTGCGGGTCGACATGCGTGGATCGGGTGACAGCGAAGGCGTAATGCCGGACATGTACGACGCCAACGAACTCGATGATGCGCGCTGCGTTATCGAGTGGATTGCCAGTCAACCATGGTGCAATGGGCGCGTTGGAATGTTCGGCACATCCTGGGGGGGAACTGCCAGCCTACAAGCCGCCGTGAATGCACCCGGCCCGCTCAAGGCCGTGCTGGCAAACTGCGCCACAATTGATCGGTTCGAAGACGACATTCATTGGATGGGCGGCTGCCTATTGACGGATAGCCTTGAATGGGGGGCAACTCTGCCGGCTATCCTTGCCTCGCCGCCGGACAGCGCAACAGTGGGCGATGAATGGATGGCCATGTGGCAAGCCCGCTTGAAGGACATCTCCTTCCCCTTTGAAAACTGGGCAAAGCACAATCGACGCGGTGACTACTGGCGTCATGGCTCCGTAAGATTCCAGGCTGATCGCCTGACGTGTCCAGTGCTGACCATCGGGGGCTGGGCGGACCGTTATTCGAACTCGGTCATGCGCCTGGTCCAGTCACGGCCCGATCTGTGCAAGGGAATCGTCGGACCATGGGGGCACCACTATCCCGATCACGGAGAGCCCGGCCCCGGCATAAGCTTCCAAGACGTGGCGCTTAAGTGGTGGGATCATTGGCTGAAATCAGATGCCCCGGCCGAGTCCACATGGCCATCTCTGCAAGTGTGGCGACGCGAGTTTGACGTGCCCCAAGATCGCCTGACGATGCGCAATGGAACATGGGTCATGTCATCAACCGCGACCGGGTCCAAAGACACCCAGTTGTGTCTTGGAGAAAGCATGCTGTCGCCCTCTCCAACCGTCGAAGCCAAATCCATGGCCATCCCCTTTGATCTGCGTCACGGAGAATGTGCTGGCGACACCGGATACTTTGGTCGCACGGGTGGATTGCCGCTGGATCAGACACCCGACGACGAACGCGCATTGTGTTTCGACACCGAACAGCTTGATCAAGACCTTGATCTCTTCGGTCACGCGACACTTACGCTAGATCTGGAGATCGACAGTTTTCCCGCCCAACTGGCCTGCCGACTGTGCGAAGTTTCGCCCGATGGACGTTCCAATCTGGTAACCCGCACTGTGCTGGCACTTGAACTGGATGAAACACTTGACGGTTCACGAACTATCAAGCCCGGTGAACCGTGCCGTTACCGCATCGAATTCCCGACAACTGCCTATCGCTTCCAAGCCGGGAACCGTCTCCGACTGGCATTGGCAAGTTCGTATTGGCCACTTGTCTGGCCGACGACCCACGCTCCGCGACTGCGGTTGCTTCCTGCAAAGGCAACGCTCTCGCTGCCGGCAATGCCTGAAGATGCTAAAGCGTCGCCCACCCCATTTCCCCCAGCCAAAGATCTGCCCGCCGTCAAACGCAGCGCCTTCATTTCAGACGGCCCATTGACGCGTATAGCACCAAATCAGCAGGAAGAGACGGTTCATATAGGCTGGCATCAGCCCAACTTGACCATGAAATTCGAAAATATTGATCTCGATTTTTCCTATGAAACCAACGCCGACTACAGGATCGTAGCCAACGATCCCACCTCGGCGGATTGTGTCATCCAAGTCAGGTTCAACATTCGTCGTTCGGATGGCAGCGCCACGGTTGCCAGTCGCATTCATGCCTCGGGCAAACCCGATGGTTTCTCAGTCAAATCCGTTCTCTCCGCAACATGGAATGACCAACGTCTTCTGGACACGTCCACCGAATTCACGTCCTGACACATTGTGCGCCACCCGGACACGGCGCAAGCATTTTGAGTTTTTGGCAAAAGACGCAATATCAGTAACCTTCTTGCAGCACAAAGTTAAATGGATTTGCGACATGATCACGTTCAAAGGTGGTGCCATCCATCTCCGAACGTGTCGCATCTGGACGCATTACGCGTCGATCAAGCAAGGGTAGCCCTCGCCGGACAAAGCGAAACCTTCGGAACCGAAAACCTGTGGAAGCACCATCTTGGCATAGGCGCCACCTGCGGAACCAGCCACCGCCTTTTCCCGCGGGGGAACAGTCGTGCTGGGTCATATGAACGGCCTCGTCCGGCTCGGCCCGTCCGCCAAACCGGCCATAAACGTCAGAAACGGAGCAGGCGCAGCGCCGATAATGTCAATGGTGGGCCAATCAATGTCATGCAACTCATCAGCATCGAACCGGTGTAATCAATAACAAAGCTCTTAGTAAAAGCCCCCTAGCTTTGTTAGTGAAGCCAGCTTTCAACATTGCACAGGGAAATATGACGCCGGAGATGAGGCTTGACTGAATTCAGTAAAGCTCAAACACTTGAAAGATCCTACAATTGAAGCCCCATTATCCAATATTCGGTGCGCACCATGGACATCAAGATTTTTGGTCCCGACATTAACTTTCTGTTTACAGCGTTTCTCCACGTGCCAGGATCCGTAGGACTACAGGTCATGTCCGCATCCCAGACCCAGATCGTTTTTCAGAATTCTGGAAATGGAGCAGTTACCACACTCAGTGGAGAGGGCTTTCAAAGCAACGGCCAAACTTTCACGGCGGGCACCATAACCTCGATTGTCTTCGAGCAAGGCTCCCAAACAGTCGGCTCCTACGAGAATATGAGCTGGAGCGCTCCGGCCTTCGTGAGCGCACTCGCAAGCATGTCAACGGACGGCGGCGCCTCTCTTCTTGCTCTATGGAACAGTCAACCGCTGAACATCGACGCTTCAAAATCGGTCGCCTCAGTTACCGTTGGGTACGGTGGTGTTAACACCGTCCCTATGGTGATCACTGGCTCAGGGCTAGACGACATAATTTGGGGTGGGAAGAATTCTGATCTCGTTAAGTTCTCATCCTCGACCTCAGATATTTTGGTCTACAGAGCCATTGATGGTTTGATTGTTGTCTCACCTGAAGGAAATGACTTTGTTGGGGATAATATCGAATCTTTCGAATTCACTGACACAATTCTGACTTGGGAACAGCTTTCCGCATTGGCGTTGAAAAACTCGGAAGATATTTTTTCAACCGAAGGCAAGCTACGCTTTTTCGCACAACTCACGCAAGCGGCATATCATCAAGCACCGAACGAGCCAGCGCATCGGGCAGGAGAGGCGACAAACGCGCGCAACAAAAAAGACGCGTCGATGCTGACACCGGCGGAAGTCTCCTATGACAGCCTCGCCGACAATCTGACCTTCCTGACCAAGACGGACCTCCCGGACCTCGCCCCATGGAGCGCAGGTGGTTGGAACAACGGGCTGAGGTCGGGTGCGTCCAAGGGGCTCTTCACAAATGAGAACGCCGCCGCGCTGATCGCTCGCAGTGAGGATGCCTTATTCATTTCTTTCCGGGGAACGAACGACAGGTTCGACTCGTCATTCGACCACGCACACTGGCTTGATCGCGAAGCCCATTTCGACTTGTTAAAACCGCTTCTGGACGCGGCCGTTTCCTACATAGAGAACCAGGGGTCGGGTGCTGGGGAGGTTAAAAAACTTTACCTCACCGGCCATAGCCTCGGCGGGGCTATGGTCATGCCAGCCTACGAGTACATTTTTCGGCATTTCTACGACACGGCCTACACCGCCTCAGATGGCAGCGAATTCTTGATCGAAGGCGTTACTTTTGCTTCACCGGGCTATACCAGTCTTGGTGGCCTGGATCTTCCGACACATGTCAATATCACCAACTTCTGGAACAGTACCGATGCTATTCGTCTTGCGTTGGGTGTAAGCGATATCGAAGGCGCTGAATTCTCGTTCAACAACGCCGCCACCGAACTTGTCGACGGCTTCTTCAACGGTACCGATGCACATTCAATGAATCTCTACCGCGCGATTGCGGAATTCTTTCAAACCGAGAATGCCCAAACGCAAAGCGTCGATCTGGATCTGTCCGGTCTCCTTGGTGGTCCAGCGGGAACACCCATTGATCGGATCGCCTTTTCAATCGAACACAAAGGTGATTTCCGGTTCGCAATCGGCGAAAGGTATGACGTCGTGCTGGCCGGCGCTTGGGAAGCAACTTTGGGCCTAATGAAGGACTCCGTTGAATTCGCTGCGGGAAAGGCAAATCCAATCATTGCTGCGCTATCCACAGCACGGAACATGCATGATCTTCTAGTCGACCCATTTCTGGAAAACGGCTTCGATTTGGACCGGGGTGTGCGCGACCTTTTCTCCATGGAAACTGCACTTGACGCTTGGCGAGTTCTGAAGGGCGTCAATACCATGACGTTTCTCCTCGGTGAACTCGCGGAAACTGTTTGGACGCTTAGCGAAAAAGACCTGGTATTGGGCGGAAATGGTAATGACCGACTGATGGGCTTGGGGGGCAAGGACGTGATCCTTGGCGGCGCAGGCGAAGACGCCCTCTTCGGGGGCTGGGGCAAAGATCATTTGGTTGGTGGCTCTGACAACGACTACCTGGACGGCGGGCGTGGTATCGATACCTTGGTAGGAGGAGATGGCGACGACATCTATTTTGTTTTCGTAAATGGGACAAACGCGGTCGACGATGTTCTCGACATCATCATTGAACACGCCGGAGAAGGCACTGATCTGGTGATGACCAGCGATCATTTCACCCTGCCCAACCATGTGGAGCGGCTAACCATCTCCGCCGACGATGGCTCACATCATGTAAACGGCACCGGCAACAGCCTAAGCAACGTTATGATGGGTGATCATTCGTGGAATACCCTTGAGGGGAGGGGCGGTAAGGACTTCCTCTTTGGAGGTGGAAACAACGATGTATTGAAGGGCGGCCGAGGCGCAGATATTCTCTTTGGAGACTGGGGCGTCGATCGCTTGCATGGTGGCAAAGGCGACGACACGCTTGATGGTGGCAAGGGTAAGGATTTTCTTGAAGGTGGGGATGGGGATGACCTTTTTGTCTTCCGCTCTGTGAAACAAATATTCAATGACCGTATTTCCGACTACAAAAACGGAGATGACGTCATTGATCTAACCCGCGTCGACTTTGCCAATGGGGGCGAATTCATTGGCGCAAACAGCTTCAGTGGTTCAGGCACCGGTCAGGTTTCGGTTGTCCAGAAAGATCGTATCTGGCCTCTCAAAGACACAACGGAAATTCGCATCGATGTCGATGGAGATGGCAAGCAGGACGCCAAGATCATCTTAGAAGGCCTTTTCTCAATATCGGAAGGGGTTGACCTTATCCTTTAGCCGCTACTGAAACGATCAAACATAGGCGCCGAGCCACGCTCCGCAGGACATAGCCCCGCTAAATTCGTCTTACATTGTCCTCTAAAGGCCATGTTCGAGGCGAGTTTCCCTATAGGCAATTGAAAAGGTGCTTTGCCATCGCATCTGGGCCCGGCGAAAGTTTGCTCTGGAAATCACTCAAGACCGATCGCCTAATGTTGCTGCATTTCTCGCGAGTGCTTCGATGCCGCCCCAATCCGAATCCGTAATCATTTGCTTGGGAGCCACCCAGCTGCCTCCGGCGCACAGCACGTTGCCGAGTGACAGATAGTTTTCGGCGTTTTGCGCGCTGATGCCGCCCGTTGGGCAAAAGGTGACTTGTGGCAGAGGAGCGCCGATCGCCTTGAGCGCGGCCGCGCCGCCCGAGGCTTCGGCAGGGAAGAACTTGAGCATGTCATACCCCCGCGCCAGAAGCTGCATGGCCTCGCTGGCCGTGGCCGCGCCCGGCAGCAGTGGCAGGCCTTCAGCCTCGCAGGCCGCAAGAAGTTCGCCGGTGACCCCCGGCGAGACTCCAAAGGTGGCCCCGGCCGCCTTGGCGGCGCGAACGTCATCCGGCGTGATCAATGTGCCTGCGCCGACGTGCCCTCCGCTAACCTCGGCCATGGCGCGGATCGCGTCCAGCGCGGCGGGGGTTCGAAGGGTAACTTCAAGGGCGGGCAACCCACCCGCCACCAGGGCTTCTGCGAGAGGCGCAGCTTTTCTGGCATCGTCAATGACGAGCACAGGTACGATGGGGGCGAGCCCGCAAATTTCGCGGGTCAGCCGGCTGGCGTCTTTAGGAGAGAGTGTCATAAGTCAGGCTCCGAAAATAGAAGCGCCCTCTGTGGCGGCGCCGACAGTGGTGCGGAAGGCAGCGAATAATTCGCGCCCCGTCCCCGTTTGGTTTGCCGTGAGATCATGTGAGGCAGCAGCACGCTCGAGTGCGTCGGCGCTCAAGACCTCAAGCGTTCCGGACAGGGCATCGACGCGCAGCAGATCCCCGTCCCGGAGACGGGCAATCGGGCCACCATCCACGGCCTCGGGGCTGACATGAATTGCGGCGGGTACCTTTCCAGAGGCTCCGGACATACGACCATCGGTCACAAGAGCCACCTTTTGCCCGCGCCCCTGAAGGATCGACAGGATGGGCGTCAGGCTGTGAAGTTCGGGCATGCCGTTGGCCTTGGGGCCCTGGAAACGGACAACAACAATCACATCCTCTGTAAGCTCTCCAGCCCTGAAGGCTTCTTTCACCTCGTTCTGGTCAGCAAAGACACGCACCGGAGCCTCGATCACATGATGCTCGGGGGCGACCGCCGAGACCTTCATGACCGATGTCCCAAGGTTGCCTGTAAGGCGCCTGAGACCGCCAGTGGGCTGAAAAGCCTCGTGCGGCGGCTTGAGAATGGCTTCGTTCAGGCTCTTCTCGGCCCCCGCACGCCAGGAAAGCCTGCCATCTACAAGCACCGGCTCTCGTGTATAATTTTCCAGCCCCTGACCTGCGACTGTCTTGGTGTCCGGATGTAAAAGTCCAACCTCCAGCAACCGGCCGATCATGTACCCAAGTCCCCCCGCAGCGTGGAAATGGTTCACATCCGCGAGCCCGTTGGGGTAAACCCGAGCCATCAGCGGCGTGACCTCCGAGAGATCCGAGAAATCCTCCCAGTCGAGCTGGATGCCACCAGCCCGGGCCATGGCAACCAGATGGATCAGCAGGTTGGTAGACCCGCCAGTGGCATTCAGACCGACAATACCGTTCACAAACGTGCGTTCATCGAGGATTTCGGCGACCGGAGTATAATCATCCCCAAGAGCGCTGAGAGACAGCGCGCGTTTGGCCCCTTCTCGCGTCAGAGCCTCACGCAACGCGGTTCCCGGCGTCACAAAGCTCGAGCCCGGAAGATGCAGTCCCATGAACTCCATCAGCATCTGGTTTGTGTTGGCCGTGCCATAAAAGGTGCAGGTGCCCGGCCCATGATAGGCCGCCATCTCTGCGGCCAAAAGCTCTTCCCGACCAACTTCGCCAGCGGCAAATTTCTGACGCACCTTGGCTTTTTCGTCATTGGCCAACCCGCTTGTCATCGGGCCAGCAGGCAGGAACACGGCAGGCAGGTGGCCAAAGGCCTGAGCACCGATCACAAGGCCCGGCACGATCTTGTCGCAGACTCCAAGGAAGACAGCCGCATCAAACGTGTTGTGGCTAAGTGCAACAGACGCGGCCATCGCGATCACGTCTCGCGAGAACAAGCTGAGCTCCATACCAGCTTCCCCCTGAGTGACGCCATCGCACATGGCCGGAACCCCGCCAGCGACCTGCGCGGTCCCACCCAAGTCGCGGACGGCCTGCTTGATCATTGCAGGATAGCTCTCGAACGGCTGATGCGCCGACAGCATGTCATTGTAGGCCGTGACGATGCCAAGATTGCCGGCCACCCCGTCAACCAGTTGGGCTTTGTCCTCGCCACATGCGGCATAGGCATGGGCCTGGCCGCTGCATGACAGATGGGCGCGTGCAGGCCCTTTGGATGCCGCAGCCCCAACCCGTTCAAGATAGGCAGATCGCGTTGTTTCACTGCGCGCGATAATGCGGTCGGTCACCCGACGGAGAGTATCGTTAAGTTGGCTCATGGTCATTCCTCGATCTCGCGCCACCGCCGTCCTTCGCGGTGTAGCAGCATAAGGGAATCCTCGGGGCCCGAGCCGCCGGGATCATAGGGTGCAGGTTTCAGCCCAGCGTCCTGCCAGCCTTCAATCAAAGGGTCGGTCCAGGCCCAGGCAGCCTCAACCTCATCCCCCCGCATGAACAGGGTCTGGTCGCCGCGAATGACGTCCATGATCAAACGCTCATAGGCATCCTGGGGGGCGGCATCCTGTGTGAGGGCATCGGCAAAGGTCATGTCCATCGTCACTTCCGCAAGGCGGAAACCGCCAGGACCCGGCTCCTTGATCGTGTTGCGCAGGGTGATGCCTTCGTCTGGCTGCAACCGAAGGATCATTGCGTTACCCCGCCGACCTTCCATCTTGGGGAAAATCATGTGGGGAGGGTCACGGAACACGATGGCAATTTCGGATGTACGCGCACGCAGCTTCTTGCCCGTGCGCAGATAGAACGGCGTCCCGGCCCAGCGCCAATTGCCAATGTTGACCTTGATGGCGATGAAGCTTTCCGTCGTGCTGTTCGGGTCGCCAGCGTGGTCGCGATAGCTTCCGTTTCCATCACGTGCACGGTATTGCCCCCGGACGATGTCGGATTGGGCAACAGGTTCCAGCGCCTCAATCACCTTGACCTTTTCATCACGAACAGAATCTGACGTGAACTTCGAAGGTGGCTCCATCGCGATCAGACATAGAAGCTGCATCAGGTGGTTTTGCACCATATCCCGCATCGCTCCTGAACGATCGTAGTACTCGCCCCGCCCTTCGACACCCAGGCTTTCGGCAACGGTGATCTGAACATGATCCACATGCGTGGCGTTCCAAAGTGGCTCCCACAAAGAGTTGGCAAATCGCAAAGCCATCAGGTTCTGAACGGTTTCCTTCCCTAGGTAGTGGTCGATGCGAAAGATCTGCTGCTCGTCAAAGTTCTGCAGCAACTCGGCATTCAGAACGCGCGCCGAAGCAAGATCGTGCCCAAAGGGTTTCTCGACCACGATCCGGCTTTGGTCCGTTGCGATCCCGTGTTCCTTCAGATTTCTGGCGATCGGGCCAAACAACGACGGCGACACGGACAAGTAAAAGGCGCGCACGGTTCCGGCACGAAGAGCCTTGGCCAAAGTTTGCCAGCCCTCTTCCCCGGAGGCATCCACTTGGACATAGTTAATCGTTTCCAGGAACCGTTCCAGGGCCTCACCCTGTTCCCTGGCTGTTGGTGAAAACTCAAGGAGGCTCTCTCGTGTGAGCGCGACAAATGCGTCGCGCGCCATTGCACTGCGCGCCGAGCCAATAATGCGCGCCTCCTGCGGCATCTGCCCCACGACAAAGCGATGGAAAAGCCCCGGCAGAATTTTGCGGCGGGCAAGATCACCGGTTGCTCCAAACAGGACAAGATCGAAGGCATCGACGGGGATAACGCGGGAGACCATCGTTTCTAACCCGCCATCTTGAAGTTTTCATCCGACCGCAAAAGCGCGCCAATGCGGCGCCCTGTATCGATCATCCGGTTCGAGAAACCCCATTCATTGTCATACCAGCTCACGACGCGAACCATGCCATCCAGCGTGACCGAGGTTTGCGCCGCTGCAAAACACGAAGAATGCGGATCGTGGTTGAAATCAACCGAGACCAATGGGTCGTCTTCGTATGCCAGAATGCCTTGCAACGCACCCTGCGAGGCCTTGGCAACGGCCTCATTGACCTGATCGCGGGTAACTTTGGTTTCCGGCAGAAAGGACAGGTCCACCATGGACACATTTGGCGTAGGGACGCGCACTGCAGACCCTTCGAGCTTGCCCGCGAGTTGGGGCAGGACCAGCGAGATCGCCCGCGCTGCCCCTGTCGAGGTCGGCACCATCGAGATTGACGCAGCGCGCGCTCGGTACAGATCCTTGTGGCTCGTGTCGTGGCTCGGCTGATCGCCGGTAAAGGCATGGATCGTGGTCATATACCCGGTCTTGATACCGAAAGCCCGGTCCAGAACCATAGCCAACGGGGCAAGGCAATTTGTCGTGCAGGATGCGTTTGAGACAATGACGTCATCAGATGTCAGGTCTGCATGATTGACGCCGTAAACCACCGTGCGATCAGCATCTTGGCCGGGCGCCGAAATTAGAACCCGCTTGGACCCGTTCTGCAAGTGGCGCGCGGCCTGATCGCGGTCTGTAAACAACCCCGTGCATTCATAGGCCACGTCCACGTCGGTCCAGGGCAAGTCTTCAGGATTGCGGACCGACGTCAGGCGGATGCTTTGGTTGCCGACGATCATCTGATCCCCATCAACCAAAACACGGGTCCCCAGCCGCCCATGCACGCTGTCGAATTTAAGGAGGTGCGCAATGGTTTCGGCAGGAGCCAAGTCGTTGATCGCGACAACCTTGATATCCCCGGCATCCTGTTCGATCAGAGCGCGCAGCACGCCGCGGCCTATTCGACCGAACCCATTGATGGCAATTCGTACTGTCATGTCATTGGTCTCCTTTCGGTGTCTCTACACAAAGTGGACGAAAAATGATAGCGCTAACATTTCTGGGCTGGCGAGCGCTGAAATCGGGAGTTTCATGTGTCACCCAGGTGTTGTTTGCAGGGTGACCCTGTGGCCAGTACGGGCGGACTGTGCCGCGGCATCCAGAACGCGCATCACCTTCAAGGCCTGAAGGCCGGTCACATCCGGTCGGGTAGCCTTGTCTATCGCGTCGGCGATCCCTGCATAGAAGGCTTCGTACTGCCCCAAGGAAAGCGGGATATCGCGCCGCGAACCATTCGCCTCAAGAAGATATGAGTATCCCCCCGGTGTCTCTCCCCACCCGGGACTGCCCGGGCGGCTTCCGTTCTTCAAGGCCTCTTCTTGCCCATCAAATCCGAACTGGAAGAAACTCGCATCCTGACCATAAAGTGCAATACGAGGCGCGTGATCCGGCATGAGAGAACTGGCATGGGCCACGATCCGAGACGTGCCGAACTCGAGAACTATGTGGAAGAAATCCTCCACAATCGCCCCCGGTCGTTGTCGCGCGACGTTCGCGGTCAAAGCATCGGGCATGCCGAACATATGGAAAATCTGGTCGAGGAGATGCGGCCCAAGATCATAAAGGATGCCCGCACCCGGCGTGTCCCACTCGCGCCAACGATCCTTGATTTCAGGGCTATAGCGGTCAAAATGGAACTCGCCGTAACTCACCGGCCCGAGAACACCTTTTTCCATTGTTTTTCGGGCGGTTAAGAAACCTCCATCCCAACGGCGGTTTTGAAAGACGCTCAGCAGTTTTTCATGTTGATTTGCAAGCTGCACGACCTCTGCCGCTTCATTTGCATCCAATGCAAAGGGCTTGTCGACGACCACGTGTTTGCCATTCAGCAGGGCCTGTTTCGCGAGCGCGGCGTGGCTGTCATTCGGGGTGGCAACCACAATCAGATCAATATCCGGGTTCTCCAGAACCTCGTCAATCGGGGCTCCCCCCACGCCCTTTGGCAGCTTTTTGTCAGCGAACTGACGGCTTCCGATCTGGCAAAGTGTCATCCTTGGTTCAGACATGATCAGGGGGGCGTGGAAGATCCGCCCCGCATTGCCATACCCCAAAAGACCAACTCTTATTTCAGACATGTTTGACACTCTCAACGCGTTGAAATGTAGTTTCTGGCCCCAAGAAGGCCGAAGTCTTTGTTCAGGTAGAGACTGACCGGCATGGCCGCGCGCCATGGGCTATGGCGACCACCTGCGTTAAACGCATCCAGAAACTCCTGATCGAAGATCCAGGGGTTCGAGAGGGCAACACCGCCAGTAAGGAACACGCCCCCTCTGGCATTGAAAACCAGAGACAGATCACCTGCCAACTGGCCAAGAAAGCGTTTGAACAGGCGCGTCGCAATAAGCGCGTTTTCATCTTCGAACCCTTTGGCGGATGCGAATACGGCTTCGGCAGCCTTGGGCGCGCAATCCTCCCCCCTCGCGCGGGCAATGGCCTGATACAGAACAGGAATGCCTGTTCCCGACAGGATCGCTTCAGCCTCCATGGCAAGGCCATCGCCAATCTGTACTTCGGGCCAGAGCGCGATCAGTTCTTCAAAATAGGCAATCTCCTCGACAGATTGCGGCGCTATGCTGACATGGCCGCCTTCCCCCGGAATAACGTGTGGCTGACCATGCGCCCAAACCATGGCCCCAACCCCCAACCCTGTACCCGGGCCGATGATCAACCTTGACGCCTGAGGCTCCGAGGCCCCCCCCTGCAAACGGTTAACGTCTGTCTCGCTGACAGTTGCAAGAGACCAGGCCGCGGCTTCGAAATCGTTCAGGATCTTGACGTTTTGCGTGCTGCATATGCCGGCAAGTTCCGCCTCCGAAAAACTTTGTCCCGAGTTCGTCAGGCGCACATTGCCATTCGAAACGACACCGGCCGCAGCGACCACTGCGCCTTCCGGCCGGGTGGCGTGCCCCTCGATAAACGCGTCACATACCTCGAGGAAGTCCAAGTCGCCTTTCGAGTGGAACGACTGTTGATCAACAATCGTTCCCGCGGTCGAAATTGCCGCAAGGCGCATGTTGGTTCCGCCGACATCAGCTACGAGATTCCACATGGGTGTCCCCTGGTTCCTTGCGTGCTTTGCACGAGCACTCAGTCCAGCCGCATTTCCGTCTCGGGATCGAACAAGGTGGCCCGCGACATATCTATCGAGAACTCCATTGTACCCTCAATGATCTGGGCATAACCCGAGCTGACCCGCGCCATGACTTCCTTGCCATTCCACGTCAGTACACAAAGCGTGTCAGCACCGGTGGCTTCGGTCACATCGATCTCGGACATGAAACTCTGCGTTCCCTGACTGCCGTTACCGGCCTGAGTGATCGCTTCGGGGCGCAGCCCGATGACAATCTCTCTGCCAACATGCGGTGCAAGATCGGTTGGGTGGTCCGTCAGATCCAACAGCACGGGCTGGTCGCTGCCATCGGCACGCACCGAGATTTCCGCGCCATAGCCCTTTTCGGTACGCGCAACGGTGGCCCGAATAAAATTCATCGGCGGCGACCCGACAAGCCCGGCTACAAACATGTTCTTTGGCCGGTCATAGATTTCAGCCGGGCTCGCCAGCTGTTGCACTTCGCCATCCTTCAGGATCGCGATCCGATCCGCCAGCGTCAGCGCTTCGATCTGGTCATGTGTCACATAGACCATGGTCGCATTCAGGCGCTTGTGAAGCCGCTTGATCTCGGTCCGCATTTCCAGCCGCAGTTTGGCATCCAGGTTAGACAGCGGTTCGTCGAAAAGGAACACCTCGGGGCGGCGCACCAGGGCGCGCCCCATTGCGACGCGCTGGCGTTGACCGCCGGACAACTGGCTGGGTTTGCGGTCCAGCAGGTGATCCATCTGAAGCGTCTTTGCGACTTCCAGAACCGCCGCATCGCGCTCGGCCTTGGGCACACCCCGCATTTCAAGACCGAATGCGATGTTCTTGCCAACCGTCATGTTCGGATAGAGCGCATAAGACTGGAACACCATCGCGATATCGCGGTCCTTGGGGTGAACGTCATTGATGACCCGGTCACCAATCAGAATCTCGCCTTCGGTGACGGTTTCCAGACCGGCGATCATGTTCAGCAAGGTGGACTTGCCGCATCCCGACGCGCCCAGCAAAACAAGGAACTCTCCATCTTGAAGATCGATATCGACACCTTTGAGGACTTCGACAGTGCCGTACCGCTTGATTGCATTTTTGATTGTCAGAGAAGCCATGAGATTATCCTTTGACCGAGCCAGCGGTGAGCCCGCGCACAAAGTAGCGGCCCGCGACGATATAGACGAATAGGGTTGGAGCGGCGGTGATAAGGGCGGCAGCCATATCGACATTGTATTGCTTCACGCCCGTGGTGGTGTTCACCAGGTTGTTCATCGCCACGGTGATCGGTTGAGCGCCGCCTGTCGTAAAGCTTGCGCCAAACAGGAAGTCGTTCCAGATCTGGGTGAACTGCCAGATGACCGAAACCACGATGATTGGCGGTGACAGCGGCAGAATGATGCGGCGGAAGATCGTGAAAAAGCCTGCACCATCAATCGTCGCGGCCCGCACCAACTCGTCAGGGATCGTGACATAGTAGTTCCGGAAGAACAGCGTCGTGAAGGCAAGGCCATAGACGGTGTGCACAAGGATCAGGCCGTAGACCGTGTTGGTGATCCCAATCTTGCCCAGCGTTTGCGCCATCGGCAGGATCACCACCTGAAACGGCACAAAACAGCCAAACAGGATCAATGCAAAGACCACGTTGGCGCCCCGGAACCGCCACTTGGTCAAGGCGTATCCTGTCAGTGCGCCCAACAACGTCGAAAGAAGGACTGAAGGAATGGCCATGATGACCGAGTTCCAGAAGTAGGGTTCAAGACCGGTGCACTTGACGCCGATACAGGCTTCGCTCCAGGCGTGGCGCCATGCCGTAAAGTTTAACTCGTGCGGCAGCGCCAGAAGAGAGCCGCCACGAATTTCGCCCAGGTCCTTGAGAGACGTCCCAACGACAACATATGCCGGCAAGAGGAACCAGATCGCAAAGGCGATGAGAATGGCCCAAAGGAGGATTCTAAGCCCGACGTTTGACCGATTTTGCGCGGGAACGAATGTCGAGTGATCAGCCATGCTTTTTCCCCCGCAGTTCAGAGTAAAGATAAGGCACCATGATCGCGGCAACTGTGGCCAGCATGATCATCGCCGAGGCGGCACCAACCGCGATTTCATTCCGGCGGAAGGTCATTTCGTACATGAAGTTGGCGGGTAACGTCGAGGCATAGCCCGGGCCACCACCAGTCAATGCGACAACAAGGTCGAAGCTCTTGATGGCGAGGTGTGCGAGGATCACAACCGCGCTCATGAACACGGGACGCATCGAGGGCAGAATGATGCGGATGTAGATTTTCCAGGGTGAGGCCCCATCCAGACTGGCTGCTTTGATAATGTCCTGATCGACGCTGCGCAGGGCAGACAGGAACAGGGCCATGACAAAACCGGAGGCCTGCCAGACCGCGGCCATCACCAGCGCATAGACCGCCATGGTTTCGCTGTTGGTCCAGCCAAAGCTAAAGCTCTCCCAGCCCCAACCGCGCACAACGGTTTCCAGACCGAGCGAGGGGTTCATGATCCACTTCCAGGCCGTACCGGTGATGATGAAGGAAATCGCCATCGGATAGAGATAGATGGTGCGGATCGCACCCTCTGCCCGGATCTTCTGGTCAAGCAAGATCGCCAGAAGGCATCCGATCACGATCGCGATCACAATGAACAGAAAGCCGAAGATAAAGAGGTTCTCAAGGGCAACGCTCCAACGATCCATTTGAAACAGGCGCTCGTAGGGGCGGAAACCAATCAGGTTGTAGTTTGGCAGCATCTTGGACTTGGTAAGCGAGATGTACCCGGTCCAGATGATGAAGCCATAGACGAAAAACAGGATCAGCGCGAAGCTTGGCGCCACGACGATCTGTGGAAGAACGCGGGCAACCCTGTCGAGGATTTTAAGTTGTGGGCGGGACACGAGTCAGTCTCCTCCGGACGTGCGCCTCATCAGGCGCGATACCGTGGCCCGCAGAAAACAAGAGCGGGCCACAGATCTCAACCGGTGTTATTGGGCCAGTTTGATGGCCGAAACCAGTTTTTCGACGGCTTCCTGCGAGGACATATCAGAGTTGAAATGCGCCGTTGCGATGTCGATGAAGGCCCCGCGAACGGCACCAGCTTGCGCGATTTCATGCGCCATCGACCCAAGAAGCGTGCCACCGTCTGCCGCGGCGACCATGTCGTCCATGGACTTGATCGCACATTCGTCGAACTCGCCACGCGGAACATCGGTACGGGCGGGCACCGATCCCTTGAACAGGTTGAAGGTCTCCTGGAACTCGGTTCCAAGGATAAGTTCAGCCAAAAGGTTTTGACCCTCAACCAGATCGTCGCCCTTTACGTTGAACATTGCAAAGCTGTCCGAATTCAGCAGATAGCCGTTGTCCGATGGCGTCGACGCACAGGTGTAATCTTTGCCAGGCACCTTGCCGGCGGCCGCAAATTCGCCCTTGGCCCAGTCGCCCATGATCTGCATTGCGGCTTCGCCACGCATGACCATCGCGGTCGCCAGGTTCCAGTCGCGGCCAGGGAAGTCGGGGTCAACATAGCCGCGCATCTTGCGCATCTGGTCGAAGACCTTGACCATCGTGTCCGAGCCCAGCGCGTCCATGTCCAACTCGACCAGCGCCTTGCGGTAGAACTCCACGCCGCCAATGCCCAACACGACCGTTTCAAACACGGTGGCATCCTGCCAAGGCTGTCCGCCATGTGCCAGCGGGATGATCCCGGCAGCCAGAAGTTTCTCGGCGGTTTCGTTGAACTCGTCCCAGGTTGTCGGCACCGTCGCGCCCACCTTGGCAAGCACTTCGGGGTTGGCCCAGATCCAGTCAACGCGGTGCACGTTCACGGGAACCGCAACATAGTTACCTTCGTATTTGACGATGGCCTGAATGGTTTCGGGCAGAACGCTGTCCCAGTTTTGCGCCGCTGCGACGTCCGACAGATCCGCCAACGCGCCGGCCTCGGCCCATTCCTGAATATTCGGCCCCTTGATCTGAACCGCCGCGGGTGGGTCACCAGCCAGAACCCGTGCACGCAGGACGGCTGCCTGTGCGTCTCCACCGCCACCAGCGACAGGGGCGTCAATCCAGGTGCCACCCCGCGCAGAAAAAGCTTCTTGCAAAGCCTTCACCGCCTTGGCCTCCCCGCCGGATGTCCAGTAGTGCAGAACCTCTGCCTTGGGTTCGGCCATCAGCGGCGCCGCGGAGATTGCCGACGAAAGTGCAACGGCGCTAACGAGCGCCTTGGCAAACGATTTCATTGTGTTCCTCCCAGAATCAAAGTGTTGGCAAAACCAACTCCTGAAAAGGGTAAGGCCAAACCGCTATTCGCCAAGCCGGTGTTTTGTTACGTTTTGTAACAGCCATGTTTCCAGCCATTGGCAAAGGGAAAAGCGTGCTATGCTGTTCTGGGGAAACAGAAATGTTTGCGGCGTGTAAGGGGAGGCGGAAACTGACACGGGTACACATCATAGAAGACGACACAGAAATTTCATCGCTGTTGTCGACCTACCTCGAGAGCAATGGGTTTGAATGTCAGGTGTCGCCATCCGCGGAATCCGGGCAAGAACACCCCCCCAACAGCTTTGACATCTTCGTCGTGGACATCATGCTTTCGGGGGCAGATGGGCTGACGTTCTGTCAGTGGGTGCGAGACAGATCTGACGTTCCGATTGTCATACTCTCGGCGGAGAAAGGGGATGCCAACCGTATCAACGGCATCGAGTTGGGGGCAGATGACTATCTGGAAAAACCATTCAATCCGCGCGAACTTCTGGCGCGCATGAAAGCCCTGCTACGCCGCAGCCAGGGCGGCAATCGGGTCCGTGCCATGGGACGGGTCGGGTTTTCGGGCTGGGTTCTGGATCGGTCCAACCAAAAGCTTCATGGCCCCGGATCCATTCACGTCCCTCTCAGCGCGACAGAATACAAACTGATCTCGACCCTGGTTGCTGCCCTGCCCGCCCCCGTGAGCCGCGAGGACATCGGCCGCGAGATTCTAGACGTGGAAATCGGGCCGGAGGACCGACGAATAGATATTTTGGTCAGCCGCTTGCGCAAGAAGATGTCGTCAATTCAGCCCGAGGCCGATTTCGTTCGCACGGTACGAAATCAAGGCTATCAATTTTGTGCAGACCTGAAAGACTTGGACTAAGTGATGCGTGATCAACTCATTGCTGCGCTCAGGTTTCTCCCCCGCTCCCTCCGTCAGCGCCTGCCTTTACTGGTCATCGCGGCCTTCGTGCTGGGCGCCTTCGTGTCCGGCTGGTTGCTGCAAAACCTGTACGAGCGCAGCCTGGCACTGACGCAGGCTGAATCCTCCGGAGATGTGCTCCAGTCCTTGCTGCAAAAGCAAAGCTGGAAGGACCTTCCCGAAGGAGGCCGAACCTCCGCCGCTCCGTTTCAGCTGCTTCGAACGAAAGGCCTGCCTGCGCCGCTGCCCGTCCATTCGGTGCCGCTGATCCTGGAAATCGAAGGCAAGCGCACACGGGCTGCCGTGTCTTTCGCCTCCCCTCCCAAGTTACTAGGCGCATTGGGTACGGGTGGGGTCACCTTGTCCACCAACGAACGATTGGCAGAGCTTTCCCGCGGCATTGCCAGACAAGACCAAAGCGCCCAGCTTCACGTCTTCTTCCCTGACGACGTCGTTCTCACGATCTCCGCGCCGGATATGTGGCATGCACGAAAGAGCCAGACTTGGGTGGCAATTATCGGGCTTGTTGCCGCGGTCGTGAGCCTATCTCTGCTGCTGCCGCCAGCAATCAACTTATCGGCCCCATTCGCGCGCCTTGCAAGGAAGGGACCGATAAAGGGAGTCCCGGACCCACTGGCCTCAAGCGAGGCCTACCTGATCGAGGATAAAATCAACCGTCTGGCCGAGCGATTTCAGGTGGAGCAAGAGCGGAAGGAACGCAATCTGGCAGCCATTTCTCACGATCTCAATACGCCTGTCACCCGCCTGAGGCTGCGCACTGAGCTTCTGAAAGAAGATGCCGTCCGGGAACGCTTCGAGGCGGATCTCGACGAACTTTCCAACATGATCGATGGCGCACTGGACCTGCTCAGCCTCAGATCCCGAACCGAAGAGAGCTTTCAGTTCTCACTGGCGTCTTTGCTGGAAAGCTTGTGCAGCGACTACAGCGACACTGGAAAGAACGTCGAATTCACGCCACCCGAACAAGTTGAGATGCAGTCCGCAACTTCGATTTTCACATCTCCCGGCGATGTCACGGTTCGCACAGAAAACACCTGTATGATGTTTGGCCAGCCTGACAAGCTGCGACGCGCCTTTTCGAACCTTATCGACAACGCCTTGAAGTATGGCGGTCGGGCGGTGGTCGAGGTCAAGCCGTTTTCAAACGAAATGATTTCCGTCGGCATCCGGGACTTTGGTCCCGGAATCGAACCCGACCAGATTGCACGGGTGCAACAGCCATTTGTGCGTGGCCACAACAGCCAATCCCAGCGCGGTGTAGGACTTGGCCTTTCCATTGCCGCTGAACTCATCGAACTGCACGGCGGCAAGCTGGATTTCGTTAATATGGACCCGGGTCTGCTTGTCACGGCAATCGTTCTTCGAGGAGCGCAGACCGACTGACGCGAAATCGTCACTGGTTGGAGAGAAAGACTGCCCTGAGTTGGCACGGAACCCGCACTATTGTGAGCCTGTACAAAATCGGACGATCCGCGCCCATTCCTCAAACTGAAGTGGAAGCAAGCGAGGCATCACTGGACCTCTCACGACATTTTAGCCCTCCTGCCTCACTGATACAGAGCGCGATCAGACCGGTCTGGTTTTCAAAATAGTCAACGGAATGACTCGCGCGCAGGCATTAAGCCCATGCGTTTTGCAGGCACCGCGACTTCTCAACAAATTCTATTGGCCATAGTCATGGAAAATCGACTTTGAAGCCTCAGCCAAGGAACTGATTACAAATCTTCCTAGCGGATCATGTGCAGTTTTCTGGGTCCACACCATTTCACTGTCCCACTTCGGCAGTGTCAGTGGCAGGTCAAAGACGTCGCAGCCCGCGCGCTCTGCAATCGGGAGCAGCGATGCCGGGACAGTTGCCATGCCGTCGGATTGGGCCACGATATCAGGCAACAGGGCAAACTGTGCACAGGTCATGACCACCCGTCTCTTCTTACCCTGTTGTTTCAAGGCCCGATCCACCACGCCAATCTTGTCGTTGTTCAAGGTCATCAGGAAATGGCGGGCCTTGAGGAATGCTTCGAGCGTCATCCCGTCGCGCGTCAAAGGATGGTTCTTGCGGGCGATACAGACAAAACTGTCCGGCATGATAACCTTGCGGTGAAAGCGCGCGGGCAAATTCCCAAAGGTTCCGATGGCGACCGTCACCTCGTCGTTGTCCAGCTTGGCAACCAGATCCTTCTTTTGCATTGGCACGAAATGCACTGTCAGGTTTGGCGCATGCTGTTCAAAATACCGTAAAATTGCAGGCGAGAGCCGCAGAATTGCAAGGTCGGAGGCCGAAATCAAAACCTGCCCGTCAGCTGTCATCGGATCAAAATCGGACTGCCGCAACATCTGGGCGATGATCGCCAGACTTTCCTTGACCTTAGGGGCCAGCTCTTCTGCGCGGGCCGTAGGCGTCATACCCTCTGCCCCCCTTTGAAACAACGGATCTTCGAACTGGGCCCGCAGCCGGTTCAGCGCATTGCTCATCGACGGCTGGGCCAGACCGATGGCCGCGCCGGCACGCCCGACATGGCGTTCGCGGTAAAGCGCGTCAAAAGCTTTCAACAAGTTCAGGTCAAGTGAATTTAAATTCATGTGATGAATTTAATACATTCCATAAATCCATTTCAACTATTTATCCACCTTTCCTATCTTGAGGCTCAACAGCCAATTGAACGCCCCTGATTGGGAAGAAAGGACTCGCATCATGAACACCGCATTCGAAAGCGTACTGCGCGGAAAACACATCGTCATCGTCGGCGGCGGGAGCGGCATGGGCAAAGCCACCGCAGAACTGGCGGCCAGCCTGGGTGCGAAGGTAACCATCGCCAGCCGCAACGCGGAAAAGCTGACCACCGTCGCCGCGACAATTGAGGGCGACGTGTCCGTCGCTGCCGTCGACACCACCGACGAGGCGCGCGTCAAGGCATGGGCCGCGGAGCTGGGCCCTGTGGACCACTTGGTGATCTCGGCCTCGAGCGCGGCACATGGCGCTTTTGGTGACCTGCCGACAGATGATCTGCGCGCCATGCTCGAAGCCAAGTTCATCGGGCCCTATGTCACCGCCCGCGAAGTCCTGCCCTACCTGAACGAAGGCGGCTCGATCACATTGTTCTCGGGCGTTCTGAGCCGCCGCCCCTCAGCGGGCGCCACTGGCTTGGGCGCGGTCAACGCCGCCGTCGAAGCGCTGGCCAAAGGGCTCGCGCAAGAACTGGGTGGCAAGGCGCGGGTCAACTGCATCAGCCCCGGGATGGTTGCAACCGAAGCCTACTCCGGCATGCCAGAAGAGGCGCGCGAAGGAATGTACGCTCAGGTCGGAGGCAGCCTGCCGGTAGGACGTGTGGGCCAAGCCGACGAAATCGCAATGGCTGTGGTAATGATATTGGCCAACAGCTTTATGACCGGCACCGTGCTGGACATCGACGGCGGGCACCTCGTCAAAGCCTGAATCCGGGCGGGGCCGGAAAAGGCCCCTCCCCCCACTTTCATCAGAGTGAAAAATGAGCGCGCCTGCCTATTTTGAAGCCATCGAGCTTGCCAAACCTGTCACGCCCTGTCGTTCAACCGCGACATCGGCGACGGCTGCCGCCCCGCCCCAAGTCGGCATCCTCTGACGGAACCGACGTCGGCGGGACAACTAATCCTACTGAAACGAAGCAGCCCGACCCGGATTTTGGCAAAAACCCAAAGAGGATCACACGAAGGCATTGCCCGCGACAACCGGCGTCGCTCTAGTCATCCGCCGCAAGCTCTTCGACCATCATGTCACGCATGACGAATTTCTGCGGTTTGCCGGTGATGGTCATCGGAAGAGCCTCGACCACCCTGAAATGGCGCGGAATCTTGAAATGCGCGATCTGACCCTGGCAGAAGGCGCGCAACTCGTCCGGCGACAGTGTTTCACCCGGTTTGGGCACCGCCCAGGCGCATACCTCCTCACCGAATTTCTCGTCCGGAATGCCAAAAACCTGCACCTCACTGACCTTGGGATGGCGGAACAGGTAATCCTCGATTTCGCGCGGATAGATGTTTTCACCGCCCCGGATGATCATGTCTTTCACCCGGCCGGTAATCTCGCAATACCCGTCCTCGTCAATCACCCCCAGGTCGCCGGTCAACATCCACCCATCCACAATGCTTTCGGCGGTTTTCTCTGGATCGTTCCAGTACCCTTTCATCACGAGATAGCCGCGCGTGCACAATTCCCCCTGTTCGCCGGGCTTCAGTGTTTCCCCGTCGGGGCCCATCACCTTGACTTCAGCGTGCGGGTGAACACGTCCGACGGTGGTGACGCGTTTCTCCAGGGGATCGTCTGTAAAGCTTTGCCAGGAAATCGGCGAAGTTTCAGTCATGCCATAACCGATCGTAACCTCGGTCATGTTCAGCTGCTCCATCACCGCGCGCATCACCTCGATCGGACAGGGGGCACCTGCCATCACACCGGTACGCAGGCGCGCCAAATCGCGAGGCTTCGCACTGAGCGCCTCGAGCATAGCGACAAACATGGTTGGTACGCCATAGAGTGCCGTGCACCGTTCCGCGGCACAGGCGTCAAGCGCGGTTTCCGGATCAAAGGCCTCGCCCGGCATCACCATCGCGGCCCCCTTGGTAACACAGCCGAGCGTGCCCAAAACCATGCCGAAACAATGGTACAGCGGCACCGGGATGCACAACCGGTCCGCCTCTGTAAACTGCATGCGATCAACCGTGAAAAAAGCATTGTTTACAATGTTGTAATGGCTCAACGTCGCCCCCTTGGGCGCCCCCGTTGTGCCGGATGTGAACTGCACGTTGATCGCATCATCAGGGTTCAGGCTGGCGGTGATGCCATCCAATCTGAGCTGCTGAGCCGGACCACCCAGATCCTGCAGCTCCGCAAAACTCCATGCGCCAGGGCCGGGAGCGTCCGACATCACCACAACATGGCGCAGATGCGGCAACTTCACCGACTGCAACCGACCTTTTTCACAAGTCTCCAGTTCGGGTGCGAGCGTGCGCACCATCTGCGCGTATTCCGAGGACTTGAAGCGTTCCGCCAGCACCAGCGCCTTGCAGCCCACTTTGTTCAACGCATACTCCAACTCCGCCAGGCGATAGGCCGGGTTGATCGTGACCAGCACCACTCCGATCCGCGCCGTGGCAAACTGCGTCAGAAGCCATTCGAGCCGATTGGGCGACCAGATGCCCAACCGGTCCCCCTTGTCCAACCCCAATGCCAACAACCCCGAGGCCAGCTTGTCGACTTCCCGGTCAAGATCATAGTAACTCAAACGGACGCCGGTTTCGGTGAAGACTGCCGCATCACGCGGCCCGAACTTGGACACGGTTTCGCGCAACATCTGCGGGATGGTGACGTATCGCAGCGCGGGCGTTTCCGGCCCGCGCACATAGGCGCGCCCGTCTTGCGGTGCCAGCAAAGCGCGGCTTTCCCCGGTCTGCCCCTGCCCGACCCCCCGAATGCGTCCTGCAAGGCTTTCATTCAATATCGTCATCGCCGCCTCCCTTAAAATGTCCGCCAGTCGCCACTTTGCTCAAACGCATGCGCGGCTTGGTAAATCTTCATCTCGCCGTAGTGCGGGCCGACCAGCATCATGCCGATAGGCAACCCTTCCAAAAGCCCGCAGGGCACGTTCATCGCCGGCAAACCGCCGTTGAAAGGCGCGGTATTGGCGACCATTTCAAAGGCGCGTTGTACATAAAGGCTGATCGAACAATCGGCTGGCGGGATTTCCTGCGGTTTGATCGGCAGGGTCGGCATCAGCAACAGGTCGTATTGCGTCAGCGCCGCCAGGTAGCGTTCGTTCACCATCCGCATGATGTTCTGGCCCTTGCCATAGAACCGTCCGCGATATTGCGTCTGGAAATGCTCGCCAACAAACATGCATGCCTTGAGACTGTGGCTCAGTTCATCCGCACGGGATCGCCACTGAGCCATGTGATCGGTCATGGAGGGCAGGAACAACCCGCGATAATTGCTGCCCGCGGAATTGCCCCACATCATGCCATCCTGCAGCCCCTCCAGCGTGATCGCAGTCCAGGCATCGACGGCCGTGTGGTGTTCGGGGATCGAGACCTCTTCGACGCGCGCCCCCATTTCGCGGAACCGCTCGGCGGCCTGCATCACCAGCCCGTCCACATCAGCTTCGCTCGTGGGGTGGGCAAAGCCTTCTTTCAGGATGCCGATCCGCAACCCTTGCGCACCGCGCCCCAGAGCCTCGGTATAGCGATAGACTTTGGGTTTGTACTGGCGCGGGTCCAGCCCGTCTTCGCCTGCCAACACCTCGAGTAGTAGCGCGTTGTCGGCCACCGTGTTTGTCACCGGCCCCAAATGATCGATGGTCTGTTCGATTGGCATCGCGCCGGTATAGGGCACCAGACCATGTGTCGGCTTCATGCCATAGACGCCGCAGTTCGAAGACGGGATGCGGATCGATCCCCCCTGATCCCCGGCGATGGCCATGTCGACCTCGCCCGCGGCAACCAGCGCCGCAGACCCGCCCGAGGATCCGCCCGCCATGTACCCCCGCTTCCACGGATTGTGGATTGGCCCCTTGGCGTTGGTATGCGAACCGCCCGAAAGACAGAAGTTCTCACAATGGGCCTTGCCCGCGATGACCGCACCGGCGTCCAACATGCGAGTGACGATGGTGGCGTCGATCTCGGGGGTATAACCCTCCATGATGGACGAGCCGTTCATCATCGGCACACCCGCCAGGCAGATCGTGTCTTTCAGCGCAATACGCTTGCCACGCAACGGCCCGTCCGGCGCGCCCTTGATGTCCGTCTTGACGTACCAGGCATTAAGCGGGTTTTCCGATACTGGCGGGAAATGCCCCGGACTACGCGGATAGCGCACCTCGGGCAGGTGATCGGGCATCGCATCCAGCCGGTCATAGGCCTGCATATAGGGCTCGATGATTTGCGAATACTCTGCCAGCTCTTCGTCCGACAGGCTCATGCCGAAGCGCGCCGCCATCCGGCGCATCTGTTCCAATGTGGGGCGTTTGATGGTCATCGCGGTCACCGTGTTGATCTGTGTTTGGGGCGCAGGCGCGTGGCCTGCGGATGTTTTTGCAAGGGTGTTTTCGGTCGGGAAACTTGCCGGGGTCGGCACTGCCTGCACCGCAGGCGCCTTGGCAGGTGCGACAGGCGATCCGGTGCTGCTGCGCGTGGCACGCGCGGCGCCAAAGCCAAGGAAATGATCGACCTTGGCCTGATCGGCCAGATCCGCACGGCTGAGCTCGCCGGTGATCCGGCCGCGCTCAAGAACGAGAACCCGGTCGCTGAGGTCCGAGATAAAATCAAAGTTCTGCTCGACCAGCAGGATCGACAGCCCGCGTTTCTCCCTCAAAGCCAAAAGCGTTTCGGCCATTTCCTCAATGATCGAAGGTTGGATGCCCTCGGTCGGTTCATCCAGCAACAGGAAGTCCGGATCCCCCATCAGGCACCGCGCCAGCGCCAGAAGTTGCTGTTCCCCGCCCGACAGGGCCCCGCCCTCGCGATCCAGAAGGCGTTTGAGGCGAGGGAAATCCGACAACACGCTTTCCACGACTTCTGCCTCGGAGGCACCGGAGTAATCGTGCCAGGCGAACCTCAGATTGTCCCGCACCGAGAGTTGCGGGAAAATCCCCCGCCCCTGCGGCACATACCCAAGCCCCATCCCGGCGCGTTCAAAAGGCGGCGCCCGGGTGATCTCGCTCTGGTGATACCGCACCTGCCCCGAAGTGGCTGGCAGAAAGCCCATAAGCGTTTTCAACAGCGTGGTCTTGCCCATGCCATTGTGCCCCAGGATGCCGACCACCTCGTTTTCGGCCACTTCGAATTCAATCCCATGCAGGATCGGTACGCGGCCATAGCCGCCCGACAGGCTCTTGATTTCCAAGAGCGTATTTACTTCGTCGCTCATTCTCAGGCCTTCTTTCCAAGATAGACATTCCGCACGGTCTGATCCGCCATGACGCGGTCGACGTGGTCTTCCATGAGCACCGCGCCCTGGTGAAACACGGTGACGGTTTCCGCGATCGAGCGGATGAACTGCATGTCGTGTTCGACCACCACCACCGCTGCGGTGCGGGTAAGTTCGTGAATGATTTCTGTCATGCGGGCGACGTCCTCGGCGCTCATCCCCGCCGCAGGTTCGTCCAGAAGCACCAGCCAGGGGTCGCCGACCGCCACAAGGCCCAGTTCGACCAATTGCCTTTCCCCATGGGCCAATTGCCCGAGATCGGTTTTCGCAATCGCGCCCAGCGCCAGCCGGTCGATCATCGCGTCGCCACGCTCCCGTGCCTCTACTGCGCTGTGGAAGCGCCGCGCCGCCATCCAGATGTTTTCGCGCACGCTCAGCCCGTCCATCACGTTCGGTGTCTGGGTCTTGATCCCCACGCCAAGCGAAGCAATCTGGTGGGGGCGCCAGCCGGTGACCTCCTGCCCACGCATGAAGATCTGCCCTTCACTTGGCGTCAAAAGCCCGGCGACACATTTGAAGAACGTCGATTTTCCCGCCCCGTTTGGCCCGATCAGACAGCGCAACTCGCGCGCCTGTAGTTTCAGATTGACGTTGTCATTGGCCACCACGCCGCCGAACCGCATGGTCAATCCGCTGCTCTCAAGTACGATCTCAACCATGTCGTGCCCTCCGTTTGCGGCGCGTGTCGTGCATCTTGCCGAAACCGCGCCGACCAAAGCTGATCTTCCACAGGCCGCTGAAGGCCGGCACGACGCCCTTGGGCAGGAACAGAACAAAAAGAACAAGGATCAGCCCGGTGATCAGCGTGTTATCGATGGTCGACTGCTGACCCAGCAGGAACTTCATATAGGCAAGACCGGCGGCTCCCAGGATCGGCCCCAGACGCGTGCCCAGCCCCCCGACGATGCACCAGATGATGATCTCGGCAGATTGCGGCATGTTGAACAAGGTCGGGGTAACGATCTCCCCCCAATTTGCGAAAAGCGCGCCAGCCAGTCCGGCAATGGCCGCGCCGATACCAAACAGCACGGTCTTACGCGCCGCCACGTCATAGCCCATCAGCGCAATCCGCACTTCGTTTTCGCGGATACCAACGGCAATACGCCCAAAGGAAGACCGCAAGAGAAACGTCACCAGAAGGAAGACAATTACCAGCGCCACCGCGCAGAAGTAGTAGTAGGCGTCGCCCCAGATATAGGCGTCCGGATTGCCCGGCACGTTCAAGGTCTGGAAACCGGGAATGCCGTTGTAACCGCCCAGTCGAGCCTTGCCGATCACGTACTGCGGCCCGGCGGTGGAATTGATGAACTTGAACAGGATCAGCGTTACAACCAGCGTGATGACGCCGAGATAGACATCGGTCAAACGGCCGTAGAACATCATTGCCCCTAACAACAGGGCAAAGGTGGCGGGGACAAGCACCGCCAGGACCATCGGCAAAGTGCTTTCGCCAAAATTGATCGCGGCAATCGCGTAGGTATAAGCACCAAGGCCAAAGAACGCGCCCTGACCGAAACACAGGATACCGCCAAACCCCCAGATCAGGCCGAGGCTGAGACCCAGCATCCCGTAGATGATAAGTACCGTGAGTGTGTAGGTGCCGATCACGTAAGGCGCGAGCCAGATCAGGATGGCGGACACGACAAGCGTGGTCAGGATATCTTTGCTAACAGGGGTCTGCATCACAGCTTCCCCTTGAAAAAGCGGCTCGTAATGCCCTGCGGCATCAGGCGCAGCAGGATAACGGCCGTAACCAACAGAGCGACGTCGCCCATGATCGGCGAAACCGCAAAGGCAAAGACCTGGTTGACCACACCGAACGACGTGGCCGAACTGACCAGCCCCGCGATCAGGGAAGGTCCGCCTGCCACCACGGTAATGAACGACTTGGCGATATAGTTGATGCCGGATGTGGGCACGAGCCCGACCAGAGGCGCAACGATGGCTCCTGCCAGTCCAGACAAAGCCGAGCCGCAGAAAAATGTCGCCATGTAGATACGGTCAGGGCTGTAGCCCAGCGCCGCCGCCATGTCGGAGCGCTGCATCGCCCCACGTGCAATCAGCCCGGCGCGGGTCCCGCGCAGCACCGCAAACAGCAATACCAACAGCGCAACCGCCACCACGATGATGAAAAAGTTATAGCCGTTGATCTGGTAGTCCCCCACGGCAAATCCGGGGATCGGCGTCGAAATACCCGTGGTGGTATTGCCAAAAATCATCGTCGCCATGCCGACGAAAAACAGGCTCAGACCCCAGGTCGCCAGCATGGTGTCCACCAGTCGGCCATAGAGATGCCGGATCACCAGCCGCTCCACCACCAGCCCGATCAGCCCCACCACAAGGGGCGCAATCACCAGCATCGCAACAAAGACATTCACACCAAGGTTGACGGCGGTGATGGTGGCATAGCCGCCCATCATCATGAACTCGCCATGTGCCAGGTTGATGACCTTCATCATCCCGAACACCACGGCCAGACCGGCGCTTATCACGACCAGCGTCGCCACCGCGTAGAGCACTTCGACAAGAAAGACGAAACTCAGATCCATCTTTGGCCTCTTGTAAATTAGGAGATTCGGCGCGGCGGGGGAGTGACCGCCGCGCCATTGGCAACCGCGACGCGCGTCAGAGCTCGTATTGCGTGTTGTCGTTCGGATTGGACGCAAGGTCGCACACCGCCTGGGTGTCGATCGGCTGGCGCTGCGGCAGGGTTTCGATCACCTTCATCTCCTGGTTCTCGAACTCCATCAGATGCACGTCCAGCACCGCGTGGTGAGTTTTCGGATCGACCGTGATCTTGCCGCCGGGTCCATCAATGGAAATACCACTTTCCAGTGCCGCAATGATCGCATCGCGGTCCATGGAACCGGCCATTTCCACCGCCTTGGCCCAGGTTTTCACGCCCTGATAGGTCGACACCGCGGTTTCATGAATGTTGTCCGAACTGCCATAAGCCGCCGCCCAAGCGGTTTTGAACGCCTTGTTTTCGGGCGTGTCCAGTTGCTGAGAGTAGTTGTAGGCAACCATGATCCCGTCGCCTTCTTCCGGCGTCAGCACCTTTTGTTCGTTACCAACACCCAGCGTGGTCGACGCAAGCGCAATCTTGTCTTTCATGCCTGAAGCAGCCCACTGGCGGAAGAACGACAGATGCGCACCGCCCACCAGGGGCGCAATCACCAAATCGGGGCCAACCCCTTGGATCTTGGCGATTGTCGAACCGAAATCGCTCACATCCAGAGGGAAGAAATCATTGCCGACCACTTCCCCGCCGTTTTCCGCGACGAACTTCTGGATCCAGCGCGAGGTGATCTGACCATAGTTGTAGTCAGCGGCCAGGATATAAACCTTGGGACCGGACTTCTTCATCGCATAGGGCACCAGAGCCTCAACCTGCTGGGCCGGGGTCACGCCATTGATAAAGATGTTGCGATCACAGACGCCGCCTTCGTAAAGCACGTTGTAAAAATACAGCGTCTTGGTCTTGCGCATGGTCTGTCGGATCGCCTCGCGGCTGGCCGACAGGATGCCACCATGCACCACGTCCACCTTGTCCTGGCGGGTCAACTGTTGGCCGTACTGCGAATAAAGCGCCATGTCCGACTGGGTGTCATAGGCGGTCACTTCGACCTGTTTACCCAGCAATCCACCGGCAGCGTTGATCTCCTGAACCGCAAGGCGCATCGCCTGGTCCATCGGCTTGCCATAGGCGTCAAACGGCCCTGATGTGTCCAGAATGGACCCCAGCTTGATCACGTCGCCGGCCATCGCCACGCGGGGCAGCAGGCTGGCTGCGGTCAGGGCGGCGGCACCGCCAAGCAATTCTCTCCTGTTCAGAGACATGTCATGTCCTCCGTTGGTTAGGTTCTGTTGGAAGGTTCTCGGGCCTAGTGGCGGCCCGCGATTGGGGTGGTGACGTGGCCCGTCACTCTTTGGGTTTTGTATCTTTCGGCTTGATCCGGTTGGCGTAATCTGCCGTTCGCCCGGCGATGTTCGGGTCGAAATCCAGCCCGATTTCCTCGCCCATCTGCTTCATCGCCGGCAGGCGCACGGCCATGGAGAGGATCTGGTCCATGGCCGTGCCAAAGGCGCCGTCGGTCCCCTCGCCGGCGGCCTGCATGCTGCCTGCGCCAACGCCGCCAATGTGGTTGATCTTGATTGAATCGATCTTTTCCACCGGTTTCATCATCTGGGTCATGATCTCGGGCATGCGGTCCAGCTTGTGCTGTTCAAGACGCATGGCGATCACCGCGCTGCTCAGGGTGTTTTCGGCAGCATTCAAGGCGACACGCCCTGCGGCCTCGGCCTCCATCGCCGCTTTCTCGGCTTCGGCTGCTGCGGCGCGGGCGCTGGCCTCGGCCTGGGCCCGGGTCAGCAATGTGTCGACATCGCTATTGATCTGCGCGGTTTCACGCTCCAGAGCCCGGGCCTGCTTCAACGCGGCAATTTCGGCGTCGCGTTCGGCCACGGCACGATCCTTTTGCGCCTGCACCTGTTCGGCAGCCAGTATCACCTGGGCGCGGGCCTGTTCTTCGGCCGCCTTGGCAGCGCTTTCCTCGGCGCGCTTCTCGGCCAGCGCGATATCGTGATCGATGCGCGATTGTTCCAATGCCAACAGCGCTTCCATCTCGGCGAGCCGCAGGGCCTCGTCGTTGGCCACCTGTGCAGCCTTGACCTGGCGTTCTTGCTCGATACGGGTACTCTCGGCAGCGCGTTTGGCTTCGGCGCGGGCCTGTTCGGCGCGCGCGTCCGCCTCGGCCTCAAGCTTGGAAAGGTGCTCGGACTGGGCAATCTCGGCCTCGCGTTCGGCGCGTTGCAGGTCCAACTGGCGCTGGTGCTGGGTCAAACGGTGTTCGCGCACCGCCACTTCGGCCCCGGTTTCCACCGCCACACGCGCCTTGCGCTCTTCGGCGATCAGTTCCGCCAGACGGCGCATACCACGTGCATTGAAAGCGTTGCTTTCATCCATCTGCGCAAGGTTCGATTGGTCGACCGCCACCAGCGAGGCGGATACCAGTGACAAACCAAGCCGATTGCCGCGCGCCTGAACCGAGGCCGCCACATCGCGGGCAAACTCGGTGCGGTTCAGGTGGATTTCCTCCAGGCTGCGTTCAGCCGCAGCCGCCTGGATCGCATCCGCCAACGGTCCCGCCAGAACATCTGCAATCGCCTCGCCACTGCGCGCGATCCGCGTTCCCATGGTTTGCGCCGCCATCGCGATGCTTTCGGCGTCCGGCGCGACGCACAGTTCGAATTCCATTTCGACATCCGCCCGCAGCTGATCGCGGGTCAGAACCGCCTCGCCCCCTTTGCGCGCCGCGGAAACCGCCGCCACCTGCATTGAGACATTCTGCACTCGGTGCAGGATCGGCAGGGCAACACAGCCGCCATCCAAAACAACCCGGCGTCCGCCAAGCCCGGTGCGCACAAGCGCGGTTTCCAGAGTGGCCTTGGCATAGAAACGCTGCAAGAACCACAGGCCGACAATGATCCCGATGACGGCGACGACAAAAGCAAGTGCCCAGAACAAGGTAATTCCCCCGATTATCTGCATTCTTCCCGCACCAAAAGGGCACGGGTCTTGGTTGCCGTAAACGGTGAGGGAATTTATTTTCCATTTCAAGTTTTTTATTTGAATTGGAAATTATTTCTCACAAGTCACTGTTTTTAAATTCTTTAATTATGTGAAATTGCAAACCATCCGCGCGCGCCAGGTAGATCGGCTTGCGATCAAGGGCGCTCTGAACGCCGCTTTGGCGGCCGCTGTGGTACTGGACAGGCAGGCTGTCCTGACCGCCCTGCATGTGCCAGCTTTGGTGGTGCCCCCCCATCAGCCCGGCAAGGAATTGCAAGCCTTCATAAGTCGACTGGCCAAGCGCGTTCAGCACCGGTGCCGTGTCGCCGTGCATCGAATAATACCGTTCCTTGAAGGCCGCGTTCGCCTCGGTCGGCAAGACACCAAAATAAGACGACGCGGTGAACAACCGCTCCAGGTTGGCGGCACCCGACGCCAACAGCCCGTTTTCCTCCATCGCGCAGGACAGGCGGATCATGCGGCGATGCAGGTCGGCACGGCCAAAGGCGCGGTTGAAGGCCACCGCATCCTGTCCCACCAGCGACAAAAGCACCGCATCGGCACCCGACGTCGCCAGTTCGTCGATCAACCGCCCCATGCAATTCAACCCGAACGGCACATAGCGCTCCATCACCACGGGCACACCCAATTCTCGCAACCGCCCCTTGGCATAGGAATGCGAACTGCGCGGCCAGACATAGTCATTGCCGATCAGCGCCCAGCTGGCGGGTCGATAGCGCTCCTGCAAAAGCTTGATCGCCGGCCCCAACTGTTCGTCCGGGGTTTCGCCAATCGCAAAAAGCCCCGCCGTGGTCTCTCCCCCTTCGTAAAGCGGCGTATAGACATAGGGGATGCGCTGGCGCACGACTTTGCTGAGCCGCTGGCGGATGGCGCTGATGTGCATGCCGACGATCGCGTCGATGGCGCGGGCCTCGATCAATCCGTTGACCACCTCTTCGACCGGTTCCGGTGCCTCGACCGCCGCGTCGATCATGATCAGCTGAACCTTGCGCCCGGCGATACCGCCACGTTCGTTCAGCTCGGCAATCGCCACCTGTGCGCTTGAAATACAGGATGGCGCCCAGATACCGGCCGAACCGCACATGGGGATCAGCAGCGCCACGCGAAACGTTTCGCTGCCGCTCAGCCGACGACCTGCCCGCAAATCGGCAAGTTCCATCGGAAATGGGAGGTCCGGATGCAGTGGCCTCATGACATAGTGTGATCCCCGATGCCCTGGGTTGGGCGATACCACATTTCAATTGAAATTAGTTTCCAAGTCAAATAAATTCATCATGCGAGACCAACGAGACAGGATCAGGGGACAGGGATGAGCGCCGAAACAACGCCTTTTGACAGCTACATCACCTACGCCCTCGCGGCCGCACATCGCAAGGTGACGCAGTCCTTGGGCGACTGCCTGAAAACCCATGGTGTCCAGATCGAGGCTTGGCGCGTGATGGAACTTCTGGATGGCGGTGCCCGCCCCACCATGGGCGAACTGGCCCGGCTGGCGCTGATCAACCCGCCGACGCTCAGCAAGTTGGTCGACCGAATGGTGTCAGATGGCCTGGTGCACCGGCAGGTGGCACAGCAGGACCACCGCCAGATCAACCTGTTGCTGACCGACCTGGGGCGCAAACGCATGATGGATGTCCGCCACGACATTCAGGAACACGACCGTGCGCTGGCGAAGACCCTCGAAGGCGAAAACGGGACAATCCTGCGAAACTTGTTATCCAAGTTGGCCCACTAAAACACGGCAAGGCCGCCCCTTAGGGCCGATCCCGCCAGTGACGAACCGCTTCGTGGCTCACGTCGATGCCACGCTCGTGAAGCAAATCTTATACGATGCGAAGTGAAAGGGGAAACCGGACGTACACCATCCCCGCCAGGCAGATGATTTCCGGGCTGGTTTTGAAATACCGAAAAGGGGAAAGTTTTAACGTGGCACGACGTTAAGTCAGTACCTTACCCACCTCAAGCCTGTTTCTTTTGACAATGCCCAAGTCAATGTTGGAGTTTCACCTTTACGAAAATGTGGGGCTCGAAACAAAAAATCGGCAATTGTGATAACTTTTCAAATTATTAACTGAAGAACTGGCGGAGGAGGTGGGATTCGAACCCACGGTGGGCGTTAACCCACGTCGGTTTTCAAGACCGGTGCATTCAACCACTCTGCCACTCCTCCGACACGCCTTGCCTAATTCGAGAGAAATGATTCTGAAAGGCCAATCTGTCGGGGAAATTTCGCCGATGCCCGAACGCAGCCTTTTCTTGATGCGGCCATGTCGCTAGACTGCGCGCAAGCCCGCGAGGGCAGCAAACAACGTCGGCAAGCGGCGGAACCGCGCGAAAGCACGCGCACAGGCAAAGGGCACGGCACGATGAGCACAGGCACTTCCCGCAACACCACTGCCCGCACGGGCCGCATTCTTCTGGCACTGGGCCTCGCAGGCGCGCTGGCCGCCTGTGAAGAAGGCCAGGATCTTTCCTCGATCTTCAAGCCGAAACCAGGCGCCGAAGCAGAAGAGACCGACACCCGCACAACCAAGCTGGTCGAACGTGACGTCGAAGCGCCCGAGGTCTTCTCGGTCACCGAGGCCGGCCTCTGGGATGGCCGTCCGAGCCTTGGCGGCGTCTGGGCCGCTCACCCCGATGTGGCCGATCCCGAGCGCGTGATCATCCGCAACCAGTCGAACGGCAAGTTCGTGATCGGTGCCCTGTTCCGTCGCGAACGGGAAATCCCCGGACCCCGTGTCCAGATCTCTGCCGATGCCGCTGCCGCCCTTGGCATGCTGGCCGGTCAGCCGGTTGAGCTGAACGTGACCGCCCTGCGCCGCGAGGAAGTGCCGGAAGAGGCCCCCGCTCCGGTGGCCACCACCGAGACCGCCGCTGTCGAGGAAGAGGCGCTTGACCCGATCGCCGCCGCCAGCGCCGCGATTGCCGGGGCCGAAGCCGCCACCAAGCCGCCCGCGCAGGAGGTGAAGGCCGAAACCGCGCCCGCGCCGCAATCCACCACCCTGTCCAAACCCTATGTGCAGATCGGCATCTTCAGCGTTGAAAGCAACGCAAAGAACGCCGCCCAGCAGATGCGCAACGCGGGCATGGTGCCGCTGATCCGCAAACTGACCAGCAAGAACAAGACCTTCTGGCGCGTCATCGTCGGCCCGGCCTCGAATGCCGCCGAACGCAAGACGCTTTTGAAGAACATCCACGCCACCGGGTTCACCGACGCCTACGCCGTCAGCAACTGACCCGCGCGAAAACCGGAGATCGCCGCATGAAACTGGCCCTGCCCCGCCTCCTGAGCGCCGCCGTGGCGCTGGCCCTGACCGTGACCCAGGTCTCGGCCTTCGAAACCCGGGCCAGCGCGGCCTATGTGATGGATCAGGGCACCGGCACCATCCTGCTGGCCAAGAACGCCGACGAGCCCCTGCCGCCCGCCTCCATGTCCAAGCTGATGACGCTTTACATGGCCTTCGAGGCGGTCCGCGACGGCCGCCTGTCGATGGAGGAAAAGCTGCCTGTCTCGCAACACGCGATGAACTATGGCGGCTCGACCATGTTCCTTGATACCACCGACAAGGTGAAGGTCTCCGACCTCATTCGCGGTATCATCGTGCTGTCGGGCAACGATGCCTGCGCCGTGATCGCCGAGGCCCTGTCGCCGGATGGCACCGAGGCCGGCTTTGCCCGCCTGATGACCCGCCGCGCCCGCCAGATGGGCATGACCAACTCGACCTTCGCCAACTCCAACGGCTGGCCCGCCCCCGGACACCGCATGTCGATGCGCGACCTAGCGCTGCTGGCCAACCACCTGATCGAGGACTTCCCCGAGTTCTACCCGATGTTTGCCGAACGCGAGTTCAAGTTCGATGGCCGCGCCCCCGGCAACACCCGCAACCGCAACCCGCTCCTGAGCCTCGACATCGGCGCGGATGGTCTCAAGACCGGCCACACCCAGGAAGCAGGCTATGGCCTCGTCGGATCTGCCCGCCAGGGAAGCCGCCGTGTGATCTTCGTGATTTCCGGCCTCGACAGCTCCAAAGCCCGCGCCGAAGTCTCGGAACAGATCGTCAACTGGTCCTTCCGCCAGTTCTCGGAAAGCAAGATCGCCCGCGAGGGCGAGCGCATAGCCGATGCCGAGGTCTGGATGGGCCGCGAAAACAAGGTCGCGCTGGTTCCGGCCGAGGATATCGATGTGCTCCTGCCGGTTCTGTCGATGGACAAGGTCGACGCCGAAGTGGTCTATCACGGCCCGGTTCAGGCCCCTGTCACCCAAGGCCAGGAACTGGCCGAACTGGTCGTGCGTCCCGATGATCTGCCCGCGATCCGCGTGCCTCTGGTCGCGGCCAAAGACGTTCCCGCCGGCGGCTTTACCGTCCGCCTGCGCACCGCCACCAGCGTGCTGTTTGACAGCCTCGGCATCGGGGCCGGAGACGCGTCGTGACCGACGGCGGACTGTTCATCACCTTCGAAGGCATCGACGGATCGGGAAAATCCACCCAGATCCGGGTGCTGGCCGAAACCCTGCGCGGCAAGGGGTATGACGTCGTCCTGACCCGCGAACCCGGCGGCTCTGACGGGGCCGAGGAAATCCGCTCTCTCGTGCTTGAAGGCGACCCCGACCGCTGGTCGGCCGAAACCGAAATCCTGCTGTTCACCGCGGCCCGCCGCGACCACCTCGAACGCACCATCCTGCCGGCGCTGGCTGCGGGCAAGATCGTGCTCTGCGACCGTTTCGCCGATTCCACCCGCATGTATCAGGGCCTGTCCCGCGGCGACCTGCGCGAAACCGTCGACCACCTGCACCGCCTGATGATCGGCCGCGAACCCGACCTCACCATCCTGATCGACATGGACCCGGCCACCGGCCTCAGCCGCGCCAAGTCCCGCGCCACCACCGAGGAACGCTTTGAAGACTTCGGACAGGCCCTTCAGGAACAGATGCGCAAGGGCTTTCTCGGCCTCGCAAACGAATTCTCCGACCGCTTCCGCATCATCGACGGAGAACAATCCATCGACGCCGTGGCTTCCGACATCGCCGACACCGTGCTAACGCATCTTTCATGAGCGACGACACACTCCCAGAAGCAGATCGCGTCGAAGGGGCACCGCACCCGCGCGAAACCGAGCGGCTCTTCGGCCAGTCTCAGGCCGAGGCAGGCTTTCTCGAAGCCTATAACGCCGACCGCCTGCACCACGCCTGGCTGATGACCGGCCCGCGCGGCGTCGGCAAGGCCACGCTGGCCTGGCGGATCGCCCGCTTTCTTCTGGCAACGCCCATCTACGAGGGCGGCGGCCTGTTTGGCGATGCCCCGCCCACCTTTGACACCCTCGACATTTCGCCCGATCACCCTGTCGCCCACCGCCTTCTGGCGCGCTCGGAACCCGGCATGTTCGCCATCACCAGAAGCGTGAACGAAAAGACCGGTAAGCTGCGTGACATGATCACCGTCGATGACATCCGCGGCCTGACCCACTTTCTCACCATGTCCGCCGCCGAGGGCGGACGCCGCGTCGTGATCGTCGATGCCGCCGACGAAATGAACGTGAACGCCGCCAACGCGCTTTTGAAAATGCTCGAAGAGCCCCCGGCCCTCACCACCATGCTGCTGGTCTCTCACCAGCCATCGCGTCTCCTGCCCACCATCCGCTCGCGTTGCCGCGAATTGCGCCTGACCCCGCTTGAGGCCGACGACATGACCGCCGCCCTCGCCCAGGCCGGGGCCGAAGACAACGACGATCCCGCACTGGCCGCCCTGTCTTCGGGATCGGTCGGCGAGGCCATGCGCCTGACGCGGCTTGGCGGTCTCGAGATGTATCAGGAAATCGTCGGCATCTTCGCCACGATGCCCAACCCCGACCGACCGCGCGCTCTCAAGCTGGCCGAGGCCGCCGCCGCGCGCGGGGCCGAGAACCGCTTCGAGCTTTTGCTCACCATGTTCGACACCTTCCTCGCGCGGCTGTCCCGCACCGGTGCAACCGGTGTCCCGCCGCTGCCCGAGGCCGCCAAGGGCGAAGCCGAGGTTCTGCAACGCCTTGCCCCCAATCCGCACAAGGCCCGCCAATGGGCAGAAATCGCGCAAGAGATTTCATCACGCACCCGCCACGGGCAGGCGGTCAACCTTGACCCTGCCGCACTAGTTCTAGATACGGTTTTCAAGATAACAGAAACCGCATTGCGCTAGACCATGACTGACATCCCCCGGATTACCGACAGCCACTGTCACCTCGACTTCCCCGACTTCGAAGGACAGCTCGACGAGATCGTCGCCCGTGCCGCAGACGCCGGCGTGGCCCGCATGGTCACCATCTGCACCCGCCTGCGCAACGAACCCACCGTACGTGCCATCGCCGAGGCCCACGCCCCCGTCTTCTATGCCGCCGGAACCCACCCGATGAGCGCCGCAGACGAGCCGATGGCCACCGTCGACCAGCTCGTTGCCCTCGCGCAGCACCCGAAATTCGTCGGCATCGGCGAAACCGGCCTCGATTATCACTACACCGCCGAAAGCAAGGACGTGCAGAAAGAAAGCCTGCGCATCCACATCACAGCAGCCCGCGAAACCGGCCTGCCGCTGATCATCCACTCGCGCGATGCAGACGAGGACATGGCCGCAATCCTGAGCGAGGAACACGCCAAGGGCGCCTATTCCTGCGTCATGCACTGCTACAGCTCCGGTGCCGCCCTGGCCAAAACCGCTGTAGACCTCGGCTTCTACCTCTCGATGTCCGGCATCGCCACCTTCCCGCGCAGCCAGGACGTCCGCGACATCTTTGCCGCCGCACCGGTTGAGCGCATCCTCGTGGAAACCGACGCGCCCTACCTTGCCCCGCCCCCGCATCGCGGCCGACGCAACGAACCGGCCTATACCGCCCTCACCGCGCAGGTCGGCGCAGATGTCTTCGGCATGTCCTACGCCGATTTCGCCGCCCAGACCGAAGCCAACTTCGACCGCCTCTTCACCAAGGTCGCATCCTTCGCGGAGGCCGCATGAGCGCCACGCTGACCTTCACGATCCTCGGCTGCGGCTCGTCCGGTGGCGTGCCGCGTCTTGGCGGCCACTGGGGCGATTGCGATCCGACCAACCCCAAGAACCGCCGCCGCCGCTGTTCCCTGCTGATCGAACGCGAAACCGAGGCCGGCAAGACCAGCGTCCTGATCGACACCTCGCCGGACATGCGTTCGCAACTGCTGGATGCAGGCGTCGGCGAACTCGACGCGGTGGTCTATACCCATTCCCATGCCGACCACGTGCACGGCATCGACGATCTGCGCATGATCGTCTTCAACATGCGCAAACGCCTGCCCGTCTGGGCCGACGGTGCCACCCAGGACGCGCTCTATTCCCGCTTCGGCTATGCCTTTGTACAGCCCGAAGGCTCGCCTTATCCGCCGATCCTCGACATGCACACCATCAAGGATGACGTCGAGATTACCGGCGACGGCGGCACCGTCACCCTCACCCCGATCAAGGTGAACCACGGCAGCATCGACGCCCTCGCCTTCCGCGTGAACGACCTTTGCTACATGCCCGACGTGGCCGAGATCTACGACGATGCCTGGCTCCAGCTTCAGGGCCTCGACTGCTGGATTCTCGACACCCTGCGCCGCACGCCACACCCGACCCACGCCCATATGGAGAAATCCCTCGGCTGGATCGAACAGGCGGCTCCCAAAAGCGCAATCCTGACCAACCTGCACATCGACATGGACCACGCCGAAGTCGAGGCCGAAACGCCCGATCACATCCGCGCGGCCTATGACGGGATGCAGATCGTCTATACCGTCTGATCCCATGCAAACGCTGATCACCGTCATCCTTCCGGTGTTCCTGGTGATCGGCTTTGGCTATCTCGCCGCCTGGCGCAACCTGTTCACACAGGACAATGTCGACGGCCTGATGCGCTTTGCCACCAACTTCGCGGTGCCGGTCCTGTTGTTCCGCGCCATCGCCAAGCTGGACCTCACCGCCGAATTCGACCTCGCCCTCCTAGGTAGCTTCTACACAGGCGCTTTCTTAAGCTTCTGTGCGGGCCTCTTCGGGGCGCATTACCTGTTCAAACGCGATTGGGAAGATTCCGTCGCCATCGGCTTTATCTGCCTGTTCTCAAACTCACTTCTGCTGGGCCTGCCGATCACCGAACGCGCCTTTGGCCCCGATGCGCTGGCCGGGAACTATGCCATCGTCGCCCTGCACTCGCCCTTCTGCTACGGCCTTGGCATCACCACGATGGAAATTGTCCGCGCTCGCGGTTCCTCGCCGATCACCATCGTTCCCAAGGTGCTCAAGGCGATGTTCCGCAACGCCCTGATTGTCGGCATCTCGCTGGGCTTCGCAGTCAACCTGAGCGGCCTCACCCTGCCCGAACCGGTCTGGGTCTCGGTCAACCTGATGGCCACAGCCGCCCTCCCCGCCGCGCTCTTCGGCATGGGCGGCGTCCTGTTCCGCTATCGTCCCGAAGGCGACCTGCGCACCATCGCCTATTGCTGCATCGTCAGCCTCGTCCTGCATCCGGCCATCGTCTACACCCTCGGCACCTTCAATGGGCTCAGCGTCGACGGCCTCCGCTCTGCCGTGCTCACCGCATCGATGGCCCCGGGCATCAACGCCTATCTCTTTGCCAACCTCTACGGACGCGGGCAACGCACAGCCGCCTCCACCGTCCTCGTCGGCACCGCGATCTCGATCCTCACCATCTGGCTCTGGCTTGGCGCCCTTCCCTAGGATCACTCACCCTTGATTGGACAGGACGGCGCGCACATGTTCCAAGGAACCACCCCCTCAAGGAGCGCGCCAATGACCACCCCCATCCGCATCGACATCGTTTCAGACGTGGTTTGCCCCTGGTGCATCGTCGGCTTTCGCCAGCTTGAACAGGCCGTTGCCCAATCCGGCATCGAAGCCGTGGTCTACTGGCATCCGTTTGAGCTGAACCCAGACATGGTGCCGGAAGGCGAAAACCTGCGCGATCACATCATGCGCAAATACGGCAGCACCGCCGAGCAATCCGCCAAGGCGCGCGAAAACCTGCAAACCATCGGTGCCCCGCTCGGCATCAACTTTGCCTTCTCCGACGACGCCCGCATCTACAACACGTTCCAGGCGCACCAACTGCTGCACTGGGCACAGGACTTCGAAAAGTCCCACGATCTGAAACTCGCCCTCTTCAACACCTACTTCGAACAGGGCAAGGACGTCTCCAACTCTGACGTTCTGCTAGACGCTGTCGCCTCTGTCGGTCTCGACCGCGACGAGGCAGCCGAGGTTCTCAAAGATGGCCGTTTTGCCGACATCGTCCGCGAAAAGGAACAGTTCTGGACCTCCCGCGGCGTCTCCGGCGTGCCCACCATGGTTTTCGACCAGCGCCACGCCACCTCCGGCGCACAGGGCGTAGAAACCTTTGCCAACATCCTCACCCAACTTTCCCAGGCCCGCGAAGCGGCAAGTTAAAGCTGAATTTCCCCGACTGACCCCGCCAAACGACACAAATCCCTAGATTGCGCCGCGCACTCATGCCACTCTGCGCCCATGCGATTTCTAGTACCCATTTGTTTCTTCGCCTTCCCGGCGCTTGCCGATACGCCCATGTCAGCGGCGGAATTTGAAGCCCATACCCAGGGCAAGATTCTCACCTACGGGGCCGACGGCCAGAATTACGGGGTCGAGGAATATCTGCCGAACCGGCGTGTCCGCTGGTCCTTTCTTGACGGCAAATGCAAGGAAGGGGTCTGGTATCAGGAAGGCCAGCACATCTGCTTTATCTACGAAGATGATTTCGAACCACAGTGCTGGCTGTTCTTCAACGAAAACGGCCGCCTTGGCGCTGTCTTCGCCAGCGGCGACACTCCCACCGAACTCTATGAAACCCAGCAGACCGATGAAATGCTCTGCCTCGGTCCCGAAGTCGGCGTCTGAATTCACACTCTCTTAATCCGTGCGGTGCTGTAACGACCGGAATTATCGGCCCTCGCACCTCCGCAATACCGACGTAATACCGACGTAGCACCGACGCCGGTTTTCGCCGTTAACCCGCCCTCAGAACAGGCTTCCTTGGGTGGGCGGCGGGTCTTTCTTGGCCGTTTTTTTCGGCGCGGCCTTGCCGCTCAACGCCACTTTTCCATCCGCAAATTCGACCTCGATCTCACTCGCTTTCTTGGCCGATTTCGTGTCCGTCACCAGCTTGCCATCACCCCAGACAACCGCATATCCACGCTCAAGCGTGGCCTGGTATCCAAGCGTCTCGCGCATCCTTTCAGCCTGCGCCAAACGGTCTTTGAGGCCTTTCAAAACGCGCTCTTCCGCAAGGTCCATACGCGCGGCAAGCTCTTGTATTTTCTCGCGTTTCCGCGAAACCTCCCGCGTAATCGCCACCGGCGACAACCGGTCTGCCCGCCGTCCCAAGGCCTGCCGCTTGCCGTCGATCAGCTGTCGCAGGGTGCTCGCTCGCAGGCTGCCCGTGCGTTGCGTCAGCTCCACCCGCCGCCGCTGCACCCCGTCGCGCAGGGCACGCGGCAGGTTCTCTCCCGCCCGGTCCAGCCGCTGCCGGGGCGTCTGCAAGATCGCATCCGCATTCGGCAAGGCCCGCGCCACATCCCTGAGCCGCTGCCCCCGCCGCGCAATCCCATCCGTCAACGCCCGCGTCAACCGCCCCCCCTGCTCGTCGGTCCAGCCCAACAAATCAAGGCGCACAGGCACCGCGATTTCGGCCGCCGCCGTGGGGGTTGGCGCGCGTCTGTCCGAGACGAAGTCAATCAGCGTGGTATCCGTTTCATGCCCCACTGCCGAGATCAGGGGGATATCACTCGCCGCCGCTGCACGCGCGACGATTTCTTCGTTAAACCCCCATAAATCCTCAATACTTCCGCCGCCCCGCGCAACGATCAGCAGGTCAGGACGCGGCATGGCACCGCCGGGTGTCAGGCGGTTGAACCCCTCGATGGCCCGCGCCACCTCGCCCGCACAGGCCGCCCCCTGAACCGCCACCGGCCAGATCAGAACCTTGCGCGGAAACCGTTCTCTCAGACGGTGCAGAATGTCCCGGATCACCGCGCCAGAAGGCGAGGTCACAACCCCGATGATCTCGGGCAGATAGGGCAAGGGTTTCTTGCGCTCCGGCGCAAACAACCCTTCGGCCGCCAGCTGCTTCTTGCGCTTCTCCAGCATAGCCATCAGCGCGCCTTCGCCCGCCACACTCACGTCATCGACGTTCATGTTGTACTTCGACTGCGCCCCGAACGCCGTGAGCTTGCCGGTGACGATCACCTCCATGCCCTCTTCCGGCTGCACGGTCAGCCGCGCCGCCTGCCCCTTCCAGGTCGTGCAGGCCAGCACGTTGCCCTCATCCTTGATGTCGTAATACAGGTGCCCAGACCGCGCCCGGAACACGCGCCCCACCTCGCCACGCACGCGGATGCGCCCAAAGGCGCTCTCGATGGTCTTTTTCACCGCGCCGGAAATTTCCGATACGCTAAATTCCGGGGCATTTTCCCCTTCAATCGGGGAATCGATGAGGTCGGACATTTGGCCTCGCTTGTAAGACTGCTCACCACAGCTTAGAACGCCCGCAAAGCAAGGCCAAGCAGAAGGGCACACCATGAACATTCTCATTCTCGGAAGCGGCGGACGCGAGCATGCCCTGGCATGGGCCGTGATGCAGAACCCCAAGTGTGACAAGCTGATCGTCGCGCCCGGCAACGCGGGCATCGCCAAGATCGCCGATTGCGCCAAGATCGACATCGACGACGGTGGCGTGGTGGTCAACTTTGCCGAAGAGAACGCCATCGACTTCGTGATCGTCGGCCCCGAAGCCCCGCTGGCAAACGGTGTCGCCGATCGCCTGCGCGAAGCAGGCATCCTCGTTTTCGGCCCCTCTGAAGGCGCGGCCAAGCTGGAAGCCTCGAAAAGCTTTACCAAGGAAATCTGCGACGCCGCCAAGGCGCCAACCGCAGCGTACGGTCATTTTACCGATGCTGAAGCGGCCAAGGCTTATATTCGCGCACAAGGGGCTCCGATTGTCGTCAAGGCGGACGGTCTCGCAGCCGGCAAAGGCGTGATCGTCGCAATGGACGAGCAAACCGCGCTGGAGGCCATCGACGACATGTTCGGCGGTGCCTTTGGTGGCGCAGGTGCCGAGGTGGTGATCGAAGAGTTCATGGAAGGTGAAGAAGCCTCTTTCTTCATCCTCTGCGATGGCAAGTCCGCTCTGCCCATCGGCACTGCACAAGACCACAAGCGCGTGGGCGAAGGCGACACCGGCCTCAACACCGGCGGCATGGGCGCCTATTCTCCGGCTCCGGTCCTGTCGGACGAGATCGCCCAGAAGGCGCTGGATGAGATCATTCAGCCCACCATCGACGAAATGGCCCGCCGTGGCGTGCCCTATCAAGGCGTTCTCTACGCCGGCCTGATGATCAAGGACGGCCAGCCGCGCCTCGTGGAATACAACGTCCGCTTTGGCGATCCCGAGTGTCAGGTTCTGATGATGCGCCTTGGCGCGCAGGCCTTTGACCTGATGCACGCCGCCGCCGAGGAACGCCTGGCCGAAGCCCGCGTGAACTGGGCCGACGACCACGCCATCACCGTTGTCATGGCGGCCAACGGCTATCCCGGCTCCTATGAAAAGGGCAGTGTCATCAACGGCCTCGACGCGTTGCCGGAAGACAGCAAGAACATGGTCTTCCACGCGGGCACGACCGCCGTTGACGGCAAGTTCACCGCCACAGGCGGCCGCGTTCTGAACGTGACCGCACGCGGTGCCTCGCTGCAGGAAGCCCGTGACCGCGCCTATGCCATGATTGACCAGATCGACTGGCCCGGTGGCTTCTACCGCCGCGACATCGGCTGGCGCGCCCTCTGATCGGAATAAAGAAAGGCGTCAGGACACCCTGGCGCCTTTTTTGTCTCTTGGGTCCGGGACCTAGCCTTTACAGGCCACAACATCCGCAAGGCTCTGCCGCCCCCGGAACGGCCCGGCATCCCGGCTGGTCACTTTCCGCCCCGACAGGGTCGAGAGCATGACCCGCCCCCAGTCGCTGTTGACGGTGACAATCTCCGGCCCCTGCCCGCAATCGCGGATACCACCCGAAATGAAATCCTCGCCAATGCGGTGATTGGTCAGCCCGGTCTTGTCGGCCACATGCACCAGCCGCCCATCGTCAAACCGCCAGATCCGCAGGGTCTTGGCCAGATGCGGACGGTCGATATAGGCCAACTCGACCTTGCCGTCCCCATCCAGATCCGCCGCGCCCAGCGGCGCAAGCCAGCGGTTCGAGCGCCCGATAAACGGCGTCGCCGCCACCAGCCCGGTCTCGTCATAAACCGCCAGCCGCGCGCCCTCATGGATGCTGCTCTCGATGGTGATCAACTCGCCGTCACCATCCCCGTCCAGATCCACAAGCCGCGGCGACAGGTCTTCGAACACGCGATCTTCCGGAAGGGTCAGGCGAAGCCTCCGCCCATCCGACATCTGCATCTCCAACGTGCCATATTCGATCGCGTCCCCAAGCACCCCATGGGCATAGCGCGTGGTAGGCGCGCCATAGCTGGCTGTCACGATCTCGGCCTTGGCCTTTCCCGCCATGAGAAAGGCCGCGCAGCCCATCAGCAGCGCGGCCCCCAATTTCCCATATCGGGTGCGAAAAACTGTATCCCGCGCCTCTTCAGGCATCAGATCTGTTTTTCCGGCATCTGGACAACCAGACCGTCCAGCGCATCGGTCACCTTGATCTGGCAGGTCAGGCGCGAGCGCTCCGGATCGGGCTCATAGGCAAAATCCAGCATGTCTTCTTCCATGTCGTCCTTTGCCGGTACTTTCTCGACCCACTCGGGGGCGACGTACACGTGACAGGTCGAACAGGCGCAAGCACCGCCGCAATCGGCTTCGATACCCGGAATGTTGTTGTCGCGGGCACCTTCCATAACGGTCAGACCGTTGGCAACTTCGACCACGTGCTCGGTACCGTTGTGCTCGACATAAGTGATTTTGGCCATGTCTTAGAACTTTCCTTGCGTGAGTTTTTACTTACCTAATCAACGGTTTTCACTCTCGCCAGTCCCTTTTGCGACTCAGGTCTTGTTTCCTTGCGACAAAATTCAAATGTTCTATATTTGTTCCTATGACAGTTCAGCCTCGCCTCCCCCCCTGGCCACGCCCCCCGTCGGCCCTGCCTGCAATCCGTCTGGTCGAGCCGCCCAACGGGGCGCGTGTGACGGTTGCCGGGCTGGTGATCCTGCGCCAGAGACCGGGCACCGCCAAGGGGGTGATCTTCCTCACGCTCGAAGACGAAACCGGCATCGTGAACATCGTGGTCTGGCGCAAGCTGTATGAACATTTTCGCCGCGCGGTGATCTCGGGAAGGCTCCTGCGCATCACCGGCCGCATCCAGCGCGAAAACAACGTGACCCATGTTCTGGCCGAACGGATCGAGGACATTTCTCCGATGCTCGACACCCTGCTCACTCCGCCGCGGGGTTCCGAAACGGGCTAAAACAGGGTAAGAAGAACAAAACACCCCGTGCGTTTTCGCCAGAGGCAACGAGCATGACACTCCGATTTCCCTTTCTTGCGGCTTTGGCCGGCCTGACACTGGCCGCCTGCGAAGACGGCATGATGACGCCCGACCTCGCCGCGCTGAACGAACCGGACGTCGTGCGCACGACCTCGGCCATCGCGCCACCGGGGGCCAAGCCCGGCACCTGCTGGGGGCGTTCCGTGACCCCCGCCGTGATCGAAACCGTCACCGAACAGATTCTCGTGCAACCCGCAGAGGTTCTGGCCGACGGCACCGTGATCAGCCCCGGTGTCTACCGCAGCGAGACCCAGCAGCGCATTGTCCGCGAACGGCGCGAAACGTGGTTCGAGACGCCCTGCGACGACGTCTGGACCGAAGAGTTCACCGCCACCCTGCAACGCGCGCTCAAGGTTCGTGGCCACTATACCGGTGCGATCACGGGCGAGATGGACAAGCGCACACGCGCCGCCATCCGCCGCTACCAGGAGCCACAAGGCCTCAACAGTTCGATCCTCTCCCTTGCCGCCGCCCGCCAGCTTGGTCTTGTCGCCGTAGCGCGCGAGGAGTAACGCGTCCATCCCACGAAAAAGGGCACCCGAAGGTGCCCTTTCATCGTCTATTTCCAGACAATCACTCTTCGATGTTCAGCGCCACAAAGCGCGGCTCTCCGGCGCGACGCACCAACAAGAGAACCGATTTCCGGCCTGCGTCACGGGCTTCCTGAACCCGCGCTTCGAGATCGGCAACCGAGGTCAGTTTCTGCTGGCTTGCCTCGGTCAGGATGTCACCCGCACGCAGCCCCTTTTCAAAGGCTTTCGAGGTTTCATCCACACCGGTCACAACCAGACCAACAGTCCCTTCACCCGCACCCAGTTCGCTGCGCATTTCATCGGTCAGCGGCGTCACGGTCAGGCCAAGCAACTCTTTCTCAATCGGCTCGGCCGGTTCCGGAGTGCTTTCGGTGCCATTGTTGGATTCGGCGGTCTCGCGACGTCCCAGGGTCACCTTGAGGGTCTCCTGCTTGCCATCGCGCAGCACCACCACGCGGACGGTCTTGCCGACTTCGGTATTGCCCACCACGCGAACCAGTCCACGCACATCGGCGACTTCCTTGCCATCAAACAACATGATGATGTCGCCCGACTGCATACCGGCCTCGGCTGCCGGACCTTCCGGCACATCGGTCACCATCGCGCCAGCGGCTTCGTCAAGCCCCTCAATGGCTTCGACCATGTCCTCGCTGACGTTCTGGATGCGCACACCCAGCCAGCCACGACGGGTCTCGCCGTATTCCTGCAACTGGTCCACCACGCGGGTGACAACGTTGGACGCCATCGAAAAACCGATACCGATCGAGCCACCGTTGGGGGACAGGATCGCAGTATTCACGCCGACGACCTCGCCATCCATGTTGAACAGCGGACCACCCGAGTTGCCCCGGTTAATCGCTGCATCGGTCTGGATGTAGTCATCATAGCTGCCCGAGAGGGCGCGGTTACGGGCCGAAACGATCCCTGCCGACACGGAAAAGCCCTGTCCCAGCGGGTTGCCCATGGCCATGACCCAATCGCCGACACGGGCGGTGTCACTGTCACCAAAGCTGACAAAGGCCAGCGGCTTGTCAGTTTCCACCTTCAACAGCGCGATGTCTGTATTCGGATCGGTGCCGACAACTTTCGCAGGCAGTTCTTCCCCCGAGAAAAACTCGATAAGGATCTCGTCTGCCCCATCAATCACGTGGTTGTTGGTCACGACGAAGCCGTCTTCCGAGATCACGAACCCGGACCCAAGCGCCGACGTGCGACGCGGACGATCCCCGTCACCCTGCCGATCCTGGAACTCGCGGAAGAAATCTTCGAACGGCGAGCCTTCCGGCACGATGCCCTGCGGCCCGGTGCGGCCGGCAACCACGGTCGAGGTAGTGATGTTCACGACGGACGGGCTGATTTTCTCGGCCAGGTCCGCAAAGCTATCGGGGCGGGCCTGTGCTGAAATGGACTGAGCGATCAAGAGCAGGATCCCCAGTGCCGTGATCCACATGACGCGCATATGCCCGCTCAGGCTGGCAAGACGCGCAATTGCTTTTGCCTCTGTATTCACTCGCAAATCTCCTATTTTGGTACCCGGGTGGCACACGAGGGCCACGCCTTGGGCGACACAATGAATGTAGGTTCCATCATGAGCAACTCAACTTGGATCGCCAAGCCACAAATGGATGTGAAGTGATTGTGAAGAATGTTACCGGCCAAAATCCGGTTGTCAGGCACCCAGCGCCTTGGCCATCCAGACCAGACAAACGCCTAGCGCCATTGCCATCAACCCCATGTTCCGGCGTTGATTTTCCGGCAGGCTGCGCAACGCTTCAAGCAGTTGCTCAACAAGCGAAGGGGCCAGTGCGTACACCAGCCCCTCGATAATCAGTACAAGACCGATCGCCAGAAGTGCGACCCCGATCATTGTGCCGGTTTGTCCGATTTCAGGTAGTTGAAGAAATCGTTGTCCGGCGACAGGACCAGCGTGGAGTTGCCTTCCAGAAGCGCCGCACGATAAGCCGCGAGCGAACGGTAGAATTCAAAGAACTCGGGGTCCGCGCCAAAGGCATCCGCGAAGATCGCGTTCCGCTCGGCGTCGGCTTCACCTCGGATGATTTCGTTCTGACGGTTCGCGTCCGACACAAGCTCGACCACGGTCCGGTCGGCCTGCGCACGGATACGCTGTGCCGCTTCCTGACCACGCGCCCGTTCGTCGGTGGCTTCCCGCACACGCTCTGCCCGCATCCGGTCAAAGGTTGCACTCAGGTTTTCCCGCGGCAGGTCGGTACGCTTCAGACGCACGTCGATCACCTCAAGGCCCAGCGCGCGTGCATCCGCAATCGCACCGTTCCGGATACGCAGCATCAGCGCCGCACGATCCGAGCTCAGGATGTCGTTCGACGAAACCGAACCCAGGATTTCCCGGGTCTGCGAACGCAGGATCGAATCCAGACGACGGCCCGCAACCTCGATTGCCTGATCGCCACCGGCACCAGTTGCCTGACGGAACTGGTTCACGTCGGCGATCCGGAAACGCGCGAAGGCGTCAACCACAAGACGACGATCATCCAGCGGCGTGACTTCAAGCGGGTCAACATCACGGCTTAGGATACGGTCATCATAGGTGACAACCTCTTCGAACAGCGGGATCTTGAAGGCCAGACCCGGCTCTTCCTTGATCGAAACCACCTTTCCAAAGCGCAGAACCAGCGCCTTCTGACGTTCGTCCACGATAAAGACCGACGACAGCGCCGCCGCCACGATCACAACGAGGATAGGGAGAAGATAAGTCGACTTACGCATTATTTTTTCCCCTTGGTCAGCTCATTCAGCGGCAGGTAGGGCACAACGCCCTGGCCACCGTCCTGATCGTCGATGATGACTTTGTCGACACGGCCCAGAACCTCTTCCATCGTCTCGAGGTAAAGACGTTTGCGGGTCACATCCGGAGCCTTCTGATATTCGTTGAGAACAGCCGAGAAACGGCTCGCCTCACCCTGCGCTTCGTTCACGACGCGCGCGCGATAGGCTTCGGCCTGTTCCAGAACCTGCGCGGCTTCACCACGCGCGCCAGCCAGAACCTGGTTGGCATAGGCATCCGCCTCTTTCTGGGTCCGGTCACGTTCCTGCTCGGCGGCCTGAACGTCGCGGAAAGCGTCGATCACCTGCTCGGGCGGGTCCGCCTTGTCAAAGTTCACACGCACGATGTTCACGCCTGAATCATAGCTGTCCAGCGTCGATTGGATCAGGTCCTGAAGGTTCGAGGCAATCACACCACGGTCACGGTTGAGGATCGGCGCAAGGTCCGACTGCGCGATAATCTCGCGCATCGCCGATTCCGAAACGGCGCGGATCGTCGGGCGAGGGTCACGCAGGTTGAACAGGAACTGCGCCGGATCATTGATGTTCCAGACCACCTGGAAATCGATGTCGACGATGTTCTCGTCCCCGGTCAGCATCAGGCCCGCATCCGAACCACGTGCGCCAACACCGATATCTTCAGTCTGTTCGCGGGTTACGGGGATCACTTCCTTGGTGACAAGCGGCCACGGGGCAAAGTTCAGACCCGGATTACCGGTCGAGGAATACTCCCCAAGGAACAGTTCCACCGACTGCTCTTCCGGCTTGACGGTATAGAAGCTCGCAGAAATCCAGCCCAGGGCTGCAACCACGCCAATCCCAAGGGCAAGCACACCCGGACCGATACCACCACCGCCAGACGGGCGACGTCCGCCGCCCTGGCCACCGCCGGAATCACCGCGACCGCCCATGAGAACGCGCAGCTGGTCCTGGCCTTTCTTCATCAGCTCGTCGATATCCGGGATCTGCGGCCCATCATCTTCCGGGCGGCGTCCACCGCCACCATTGTTGCCACGGTTGCCACCGCCGCCACCTTGATTTCCGCCGCCGCCCCAGGGGCCGCCACTATTGCCTGCCATAAAGGTCTATCCCTTTCTCAATCATCTACGAACGCACCACATAATCTGCGGTGCATTCGCCAAAATTCAACCCGTACGTACCGGGCTCTTCATGGTCACGATCTCTTCGGACATCGTCGGGTGTACCGCAACGGTCCTGTCGAAATCTTCCTTGGTTGCACCCATCTTTACCGCGATACCGGCCAATTGGATCATTTCGCCCGCCCCCGGCGCGACGATATGACAACCCAGAACCTTGCGGGTCTTCTGGCTCACCACCAGTTTCATCAGCACTTTCTCGCTGCGTCCAGCAAAGCTTTGCTGCATCGGCTTGAAGGATGTCGAATACACCTCGATCGGCTCCTGCGCGCGGGCCTCTTCTTCCGAAAGACCCACGGTGCCGATCTCGGGCTGGGTAAAGATCGCCGTCGGGATCAACTCGTGATCCGGCTTGGTCGGGTTGCCCTTGAACACGGTCTCGACAAAGGCCATGCCTTCGCGGATCGCAACCGGCGTCAGGTTCACACGGTCGGTCACGTCGCCCACCGCATAGATCGACGGAACCGCGGTCTGGCTATAGTCGTCGACCACGACTTCGCCCTTGCGGCCGATTTCAACGCCAACTTCGGTCAGGCCAAGCCCATCGGTGTTCGGCGCACGACCCGTGGCAAACATCACCTTGTCAAAGGTCGTGGTCGTGCCGTTGGTATCCAGCACCTTGACCTTGTCGCCGTCTTTTTCAAGCGAGACAACATTGGTGTTCACCTGAAGGTCGATGCCCTTCTCGATCATTTCCGACGCCACGAGGTTGCGCGTTTCATCATCGAACCCGCGCAGGATCTGCGCCCCGCGATAGAACTGCGTGGTTTTCACCCCAAGACCGTTCAGGATGCCGGCGAATTCACTCGCGATATAGCCGCCGCCCACGATCAGGACGTTTTCGGGCAGCTTGTCCAGATGGAAGATATCGTTCGACGTGATCGCCAATTCGGCGCCGGGCACGTCCAGCTTGGTCGGACGTCCGCCCACAGCCAGCAGAATGTGCTTGGCGGTCTTGCGGGTCCCGTCGGCCAGTTCAACCGTATGCGCATCCGCAACCTTGGCACGCTGATCAAAGGTCTCGACACCGTTGTTGCCCAGAATGTTGCGATAGACGTTCTCGAGGCGGTCCAACTCGGCATAAAGCTTGCCGCGGAACACGTCCCAGTCAAAGGCACCGGGCTGAATATCCCACCCATAGGCCTGCGCATCTTCGGCCGCATGGGCGAATTCGCTGGCAAACACCATCAGTTTCTTGGGAACACAACCGCGGATCACGCAGGTGCCGCCATAGCGGTCTTCTTCCGCCAGTGCCACCTTGGCACCTTCCTGGGCCGCAACACGCCCTGCCCTTACGCCACCGGAGCCACCGCCGATGACAAACAAATCATAATCGAATTCCATATCGCGCCCTTAGTCTGCCAGATCCGAGAAGAGATTGTCGGTCTCGGCAAAGTCCAACATGCTCTCTTCGATCGTGCCGGCGTTGATGTCGCGCACTTCCACGCGCCCATCGCCATAGCCGACAACGACCGCGTCACAGATATCGATAAACAACCCGTTTTCAACCACGCCCGGCATCTGGTTCATCACCAGAGCCAACTGGCGGGCATCCCCGATCCGCTTGAGGTGAAGATCAAGGATGTGGTTGCCCTCATCGGTCATAAAAGGGCTGTCGCCATTCATCCGCAGGGTCGACGAGCGGCCCAGAACATCCATGCTGACAAGGGTTTCCTCGATCAGGGCCTGCGTGGTCTGCCAGCCAAAGGGGATCACCTCGACCGGCAGGGGAAACGCGCCCAGCGTTTCGACCTCTTTACCGATATCGGCAATCACAACCATTTGATCCGAGGCCGTTGCCACGATCTTTTCCTGCAGCAGCGCACCGCCGCCACCCTTGATCAGGTTCAGGTCGCCATCAAACTCGTCCGCGCCGTCAATCGTCACATCCAGCCACTTGGCTTCGTCAAGGCTCACCACCTCGATGCCCACCTCACGCGCCAGCTGCGCCGTGCGGGTCGATGTCGGCACGCCCTTGATGCGCAACCCTTCCTCGCGCACCATTTCGCCAAGGCATTTCACCAGCCATGCGGCCGTCGATCCGGTCCCAAGACCCACCCGCATGCCGTCTTCGACATAATCGGTGGCCTTCTTGGCGGCGACGAATTTGGCCTTGTCGATAGGTGACAATTCTCCGGACATGCGGCGACTCCCTGTTAGTGTTGGCAAGTTTATAGGAAAGTTGCACGCCTAGGGCCACGGTGAAAACGAACAGGTTAACCCGTTCTAACCACGTCTCATGGTCGAAATCACCTTTTGCATCAGCTTCAGCAACGCCTCCCGCTCGTCCTGCCCCAATCCGGCAAGGGCCTCGGCATTCTGCGCCGCAGCCGCTTCAGTAGCATCCCGCTGCAACATCTGCGCCTTCTGCGTCAGGAAAACGAGCTTCGAACGCTTGTCCGATTGGCTGGGCTTTCGTTGGATCAACCCATCCCGCTCCATACGCGTCAACGTATTTGCCATCGTCGCCTGTTCTACATCCAGACGCTCGACAAGCGCCACCTGCGTGAGACCATCTTCCTCCCACAGCTCCAAGAGCACCATGAATTGCGCAGGTGCCAGCCCCAACACCTTCAAGCGCCGCTGCAACCCGTTCGCGAACAGGCGGGCCATGTGGTTGGCCAGAAACCCGGCCGAGTGCGATTTTGCAAATTCCATGTGCGCCAATGTGCAATTGCATAGCACGCTATTCAACTTCATTTTTCATAGCATGCTATTTAAAAGGAATACCCCATGAAACTCAAACTGCACGCCATCGCCGGAACCATCGCACTCCTGACAATCGCGTCGTTCTGGATCTCCACACTACTGTCCGAAGTCTTTGGCTCTCATCAGGCCATCGCCTTGGTGAAAACCAATATCCTGTGGGGAATGGCGCTTCTCATTCCCGCAATGGCCATGACCGGAATCACCGGTGCAACCCTAGGCAAAGGCTGGCGGCTGCCCCAAGTCGCCAGCAAACAGCGCCGCATGAAGATCATCGCCGCAAACGGCATCCTGATCCTGCTGCCCAGCGCCGTGTTCATTGCTCTTCGCGCGCAAGCAGGTCAATTCGACATCCCCTTCTACGTTGTCCAGAGCCTCGAATTGATTGCCGGCGCCACCAACATCACCCTGCTGGGTCTCAACATGAAGGACGGCATGGCCCTTCGTGCGCGGCGCAAGCTTATCAAATGATCGCTTCCTCGCAGACCGGCTCAAGGCCCGATCAAACCCACATCAAAAATGCGCGTTTCCGATTGGAAACGTCGCTTTGGGACGGACAGATTTTCGCGGCACTTCCTATTTTCACCACCATGGAGACGTTGCGACTACATTATGCCCCCGACAACGCGTCGGGAATCATCCGCCTTGCGCTGGAAGAGCGCGGGCTGTCGTATGATGCAGTTCTGGTCGATCGTGCCTCGAAGGCACAGCAAAGCGCCGCCTATCGCGCCATCAATCCCGCCGGTCTCATCCCGGCGCTGGAAACACCGAAGGGCACCATTTTCGAAACCGCGGCCATCCTTCTCTGGCTTGCAGACACCTATGGCAAGCTGGGGCCGGCACCTGACGACGCTGACCGCCCGCAGTTCCTCAGTTGGCTGTTCTACCTGTCGAACACCACCCACGCCGACCTGCGCCTGAATTTCTATCCCGATCAGTATATCGGCCCATCGACAACCGATCACGCAACCCTGCGTAAGGGCGCACGCGCGCGCCTGATCCGGTCGCTTGACCTGCTGGAAGACCTCGCCCTCCAGAACAAACCCTGGTTCAATGGCCAAAACCCTTCCGCGCTCGACCTCTATGTCTGCATGATGCTCCGCTGGATGGCGCTGTATCCGCAGGGCGACACCGATTGGTTCTCGCTGCCCAACTGGCCGACGCTCCAGTCGCTCGCCGCCCGCCTTGAAAGCCGCCCCTCCGTCCTTGCCCTGTGCAAGGCCGAAGGCATGGCCCCGAACCCGTTCACGACCCCAAAATCCCCAAATCCGCCTGAAGGAGTGGCCCTGTAATGTTCCTGTCTGTCTTCGACATGTTCAAAGTGGGCGTTGGCCCGTCATCGTCGCACACCATGGGCCCGATGGTGGCCGCCGCGCGTTTTCTCGACCTGATGCGCGCCTCGCCCTTCGATTTCCATGGCCTCAAGGCCTCTCTGCACGGCTCGCTTGCCTTTACCGGCGTTGGCCACGCCACCGACCGCGCCACCATCCTCGGCCTCGCGGGCTTCCTGCCCGACACCTATGACGCCGAAAAGGCCGAAGAGGCGCTGGCCCAGATCAAGGCCACGCATATGGTGCACCCCGAAGGGCTGCACGCCCTGCACTTCAACCCTTCCGAAGATCTCAAGTTCGATTTCGGCCCCAACCTGCCCGGCCACGCCAATGGCATGATCCTGATGGCCACCGATGCGCAGGGCGATGTCACGCTTCAGGAAACCTACTACTCGATCGGTGGCGGCTTCGTCATGACCGAAGCGGAACTGGCGGAAGGCAAGGACACCGACGAAGGCGATCCCGTTCCCTACCCGTTCAAATCCGCCGTCGAGATGCTCGAAATGGCGCAGGCCTCGGGCAAGACCATCGCCGAGATGAAAAAGGCCAACGAAATTGCACGCGGCTGCCCCGACAGCCTTGCCAAGGGCTCGGCCCGTATCTGGCAGGTCATGAACGACTGTATCGAACGCGGCCTCACCACCGAAGGCACCCTGCCCGGCGGTCTTGGCGTCAAGCGCCGTGCCAAGGCGATCCACGATGCGCTTCAGGCCGAGCGCGGCATGAACATCAACGCGCCGCACACCATCAACGACTGGATGAGCGCCTATGCGATGGCCGTGAACGAAGAGAACGCCGCCGGCGGTCAGGTCGTCACCGCCCCCACCAACGGCGCTGCCGGTGTTCTGCCCGCCGTGATCCGCTACTGGATCGATCACGTACCCGGTGCAACCAGCTCGCGCATTGATGAATTCCTGCTGACCGCCGCCGCGATCGGTGGCCTCGTCAAATTCAACGCGTCGATTTCAGGGGCCGAAGCCGGCTGCCAGGCCGAAGTCGGCTCGGCCTCGGCCATGGCGGCCGCCGGTCTCTGCGCCGTAATGGGCGGCACGCCGGAACAGGTGGAAAACGCCGCCGAAATCGCGCTGGAACATCACCTCGGCATGACCTGCGACCCGGTCAAGGGCCTAGTTCAGGTGCCCTGTATCGAACGCAACGGCCTTGGTGCCATCAAGGCGGTCTCGGCAGCCTCCCTCGCCCTGCGTGGCGACGGCACGCACTTTGTCCCGCTGGATGCTGTGATCGAAACCATGCGCCAGACCGGCCATGACATGCACGAGAAATACAAGGAAACCTCGCTTGGCGGGCTCGCGGTGAACGTGCCCAACTGCTGATCCGTTACTGCGTGACGAACACGCAACCATCCGAAATCAACTCTGGCGGCGTCCTGCACAGGCCCCGCGCCACCGCATAGGCCGCCAGAACCTTGGGCACATAATCCCGCGTCTCCGCATACTCCGGCACGCCCTGCGCCTGTTTGACCGCATTCTCGCCTGCGTTGTACCCCGCCAGCACCAAAATCGGGTCGCGCTCGAAGGTCTTCATGAGAAGATCCAGAAACGCCACACCTCCCTTGATATTCTCATCCGCGGCAAAACTGTCGGACACACCAAAACGCTCTGCCGTCACCGGCATCAACTGCATCAGTCCCTCAGCTCCTGCACCACTCACCGCAGACCCATCGCCGCCCGATTCCACCGCAATCACCGCCAAAACAAGCGCCGGAGACACATCCGTGCCCACCGTCGCAATCAGAATATCCCGCGCATGGGCCTGTGCGATCTTCTGCAAGGCCTGCAGCCTTGGCGCCGAAACCCCTTTGCCTTCTGGCGGCGTGCTCAGGTGCTGGAGCGCGGTCGCCAGCCGCCCCGGCCCGCTCTCTGACATCTGCGGCGAAACTTCCTCCCAGAACCAGTCATAGCGCGCAGCATAGGGGGCTGTGGTGGCAACCTCCTGTTCAACCGGAACAGGTGCCGCCGCCTCTTCGCTGATCTGCACATCAATCTTCGGCTTACTCCCCGGTTTCGGGACCTTGATCCGCTTGGCACTGAATTCGGGGAAAGGGGGTGGTGATTCCGCCTGAATCGGCCCCGCAAGAACGGAAACTCCGATGAGTCCCGTTCCGATCCATTGAAAAAACTGCTGCCTCACACGCGCCATGGCGCCACTCTCCCAGAAATCACGGCGTGAAACCATGTAATTGGGCATCCAATCCTGTCATTTTTGCCTCATTTCACCGCCGAACCACCCTTGCGGACACCCAACCGAAGGAAAACCACGAATTTTTCCATTTAAAAACAAACGGATAAATAAATTCACCAGAATTTTCCCTCAAAGCACGAAAATGGAACCAATCGTGCCCCAATCGTGCCCGATTCAAGCGGGATATTACCCTCATACCAAGTCGGACACGGGGCAATGAGAGAGCAGCCCACCAAGGCCGGCAAGGTTGAGACTGAATGTAAATGATCCTTGGAGGGACACATCATGATCAAGTTCATCAAAAACTTCCGCAAAGACGAAAATGGCGCAGTAACCGTTGACTGGGTTGTTCTGACCGCCGCAATCGTTGGCCTGGCTGTAGCTGCCTACACCGCCATCGAAACCAACACCAACACTCTGGCCGCACAAGCCGCGACCCAGATCAGCGGTGAAGTCGGCAAGTAAGCCGCACTTAAAAAACCAGATTTCCGGGGCTGCGCCGTCAAATCGGCGCAGCCTTTCTTTTTGGGTCAACCGCTCACGGGCCTGGCCGCACAAAGCCCGCAACATCTTTTCCGCAGGCTCATGCAAATCTCTCGATTCACTACAAAATGGCACCAATTGCGCCCAATTCCTGCCCGAATCCAAAGGGATATTGTCCTCATGCCAAGTCGGACACCGGGCACGAGAGAGACATAGCCCAATTGTTGCCCGGCCGGGTTGTGAACCGAAACTGAATGAATCCACTGTATCCTTAGGAGGGACACACCATGATCAAGTTCATCAAAAACTTCCGCAAAGACGAAAATGGCGCAGTAACCGTAGACTGGGTTGTTCTGACCGCCGCAATCGTTGGCCTGGCCGTTGCGGCCTACACCGCCATCGAAACCAACACCAACACCCTGGCCGCACAAGCCGCGACCCAGATCAGCGGTG
>NZ_JANDJO010000019.1 GCF_024331145.1 Shimia sp. CNT1-13L.2
GAGCTTTCTTTGCGGTTTCCCCCTTCGAATGCCAGATGGGAGACAGGCAATCACGGATATCGAGTTGATTGATCTCGGCGACTGGGATGTGTCCCAGTCGCGGCAGGACATGAAGCTCCAGAGGGCTGAACCATCTACCGGCCTTTCCATCCCCTTTGAGTTCCGCTTGCCGGGCCTGAAAGGCGTCCTTTGCCACATCTCGAAACAGGTGCAGATTGCGCTGGGCTTCGAGCCGCCGTTTCTGACGCTCTCGAATAGGATCCAGTCCGTTTCGCAGTTCGAGTCTTGCGGCCTCGGCCCTGGTGCGAGCTTCTGACAAGGAAACATCGGGCCACCGCCCAAGGCCCATCTCCCGGCGTTTTCCGTGCACGGTTACTCTCAAGAACCATTTGCCGTTCTTGGCGTCAGATTTTGCCAGCCACAGCCCGGCACCGTCACAGTATTTGCCAGCATCCAGCGCTGCCGCGGTTCGTGCATTCAGTCGATTGGTTGCCAATAAAGCAGCCTCATTAGTCCACCCCTTAGTCCACCTTTTGCTATAGTATTGATTGAGGCATGTCGAGACTGCATGATCCTGATTGGTGTGAAAAAGATCAATAACTTCAACTGCTTTGATAGAGGTTGAGGTAAGGCGAGTACGAAAGATATTGGGCTTCACGGCCCTCTTGAGGCACCATTTTTTCCTGAAATTCGCAATTCAACAGAAGTGCATTGCGCGAAGCGATTGGTTTAGACCATCGTTTGATGGAATTCGCGAAATGGGCAACCTGACCACCTTACTCCGCTAAGACGCGCATCTATGGCGGCAATGCTCCCGATTGGCCTCACAGGGCATTGCCTTGGGTTTCAACCGTGCGCGCTCACTCGGCGGCGTTGGATATGCAATTCTCCAGAATTGCAGCGACCTCTTGCGCCTGGTTGTGGTGGATAGGGACAGAGAAAATCTCTCCCTTGCTGCTGCAGACAAACTGTTTGGAAGCGGGGTCGATCATTGCAGGATTGCTCGTGTAAGACACAATGTCAGAGCCAAGAAGTGTGTAAAAGCCGGAGGACCTTGGTGCCGAGAAAAACCCTTCGGAGAGAACGATTTGCGGCTCTCCTGAAAAAACGCCGGTATCTAAACGGGTGACCTGCACCGTTTCTCGCGAGGCCGTGCCAACTGCCCGCACGACATCACCTTCTTGAATGTGTCTGGGCAGAAGGCCCGTGATTCTGGTGCCGCCAATCGTCAGCGGCTGACCAGACACGAGGTCAAGAACGCTCCCTTCGATCCGAGCAAGACCGTGTTGCGGAGTGGTTTCAACACGCGAGGCAATGACGTGTCCCGATTGCCACAACCCGCTGACGGCAACCCAATCACCGACGTTCAGATCGTTTGCGGCAATCCCGTTGGTCAAAACAGTTGTGCCCATAACCTTGAACCCGCTGCTGGACACGCTTTGAACAGGCCCCACAAGCGGGATGATCTGACGTATATATGATGCTTGCCAGGCATCTTCGCCCGGCGTTGCAATGACCGCTACGGTATGACCGGGCCGCAATTGATGTGCGTTTGTAACGGTGATTCCGTCGGTTACAGCAAAGTCTGGAGCGAAGCGAATATGCTGGCCGTTCACATAGATACTGCCGAGTTCGGTGATGGTGCCAAGGATACCGGTCCCAAGTATGCCGCCCTCTCGTTCGGTCTCCTGGTCACTGGCCGATGCAGTATTTGCAAGTGTCAGCGTCAGGGCGGATAGCAGTATTCGAAGCAAATTCATTCTGCGTCCTTCTGGGTCGTGTCCAGAACGGGCAGAATATAGGCCCCAGCAGCAAATCGTCCCCTGGCGTTCTGATCGGCATCACGTTCCTGTAGTTCCCTGGCACGCATATTCAGGCGCTCCAGCAAGGCCTGCGCTTCTGCGCGTGCCAACGTGTCGAGTTCGGAGACTGACTCGGTGGTTAAGTGCGAGTAGCGCACCACGCGGTCAAAGTGGCGAATATCTCCACTCTCCGCCAACAGGTTCTGAGTGGCCGCTGTCATATGGGCCGTGAGCGTGGCGCGGTAGGCGGCTACCAGTTCTTTTGATCCGGTACCGGGCACCAGCGCCCTGAGCGTCAGTTGAAATCGGCCTTCAGGATCTTCAGCCACGGCGCCCTGATCCAGAAGTGCTTGCAGCATGGTGCCTGGCGCGGCGTCCAGTCGTACCCGGCGTACGAGTTCGTCAAAACCGGGGCCTTCTTCTGTTGTCTCTCGTAGCAGGGCGCGCGGGCGATCATCTGTGCCCTGGAAATCGGGGGCCGTCGCCCAATGGCCAATTAATAGTGCCAGCCGGTTGGCGGTTTTGCGGCCGTCTACCGACGGGGCGCTGGAGCGCAAACGGCGAACATCCTTGCGGTGCAGTCCAGTCATTACGCTGACCCTACTATCGGATACGTCCGGCCCATGAGCATCTATCACCGCGTTCATCAGGGCCATTTTTATCGCTTCTGTTGCAGCACCAACTGTGACGCCATGCGCCACCATCGCCCGTGACAGCGGGGCGAGTAAATCGGTCAGCGCGTCCGAAAATAGATCAGGCGTTTTTTCGCTCAAGTCGGTTTCCCCATATTTCTAAGGACAATATGCCGGGCCTTAACAGATTTGCATCAGATTTACACATTGTCGTGAGTGGGTGTTAGCCATTGTGAAGTGGAAATGGGAAAAATACCCATTAACAAGAAAAGTGTCACACCAATAAGGAGATTTTCGCCATGCAGGACCTTGCCACAGATCCTCGGCTCTACGTGCTTCATCCACAATCCATAGAGATGACAGCTTCAGATCAAGTCGGTTTGCAGTCCTTGTCGGCCTTCGACCGTGATCGATTTTTCAGGTTTGGCTGGGGCCCCATGCAAGCCCCCCGCTTTTCTACCATTTTGGAAGGCTTCAGCTTTTATGCCGCCCTGCAACCTGACGCGACTGCGGTCGAGCACCAGGGGGCGTCTATCTCATATGATGCGCTGGACAAGGCATCGGATCGGTTGGCGCATCTGCTGGCCGAGCAAGGCGTGAAGCGAGGGCAGGTTGTGGGCCTGTATTTGCAACGCTCGATTGAGATGGTCGTCGGCATTCTGGCGGCCATGAAAGTGGGTGCGGCCTATGCCCCCCAACATGTGGGTGTCGCCCCTAAAGAGGGGTTGAAGTACATCTCGGAGAAGACGGGCGCCAAGGTGCTTTTGACCTTGTCTCGCCTGCAACAGGACGTGCCGGTGGACCCCGACCATCAGGTGTTGATCTGTATCGACGCGGTGATGAACGACACCAGCCGCGCGGCCGTCGCACCGCAGGGCGCGGAATACCAGCTGCAACCGGACGACCGCGCCATGGTGCTGTTCACTTCTGGCACGACGGGCGTGCCCAATGGGGTGCAGGTGACCCACAAGAACCTGTGCAACATCCTGCAGACCCGCCCCGGGAATCTGGGCATGCGTCCAGGACTGCGCGTGGGGCAGATTCTGTCCATCGCCTTTGACATGGCCGCGTGGGAGACCCTGGGCGCCCTGTCCAATGGGGCCACCCTTGTCATTCGGGGCAAATCGATTGCCGAGGTTGCGGGTCAGGTGGACATCCTGATTGGAACGCCCTCGATCCTGAACACGCTGGACATTGAAGGCTGTCAGAACATCAAGGTGGCCGCTGTTGCGGGCGAGCCCTGCCCTCGCCCGCTTGCCGATGCGTGGTCGCAATTCTGCACGTTCTACAATTCCTGCGGCCCAACCGAGACGACGATCATCAACACCGCCGAACCGCACTGCGCCCACAAGGCGGACCTGACCATCGGACGACCCACGCCCAACAACACCGTCTATGTGCTCGATGAAAACCTGTCGCCTTTGCCGATCGGCGAGAAAGGCACGATGTGGGCCGGCGGTGACTGTGTGACCGCGGGCTATCTGGCGAACCCCGACCTGACCGACGAACGCTATCGCCCTGATCCGTTCCGCCCCGGCCAGATGATGTTCAACACGCGTGATCTGGGATCGTGGACCGATGACGGAGAGCTTTTGCACCACGGTCGCGTCGATGATCTGGTCAAGATCTGCGGCTTCCGAGTGGAACTGGACGGCGTGTCCACCGCGCTTGAGGCGTCGGACGGCTGTGAACAGGCCGTGACCCTGAAATATGACGACCGCAATCTGGTGAGCTTCATTTCGCCGGCGACGGCGGACACGGTTCAGGCGACACGCTCGGTCGAGGCGCAGCTGCCCTATTACCACAAGCCCAGCCTCGTGATGGCGCTGGACGAATTGCCCCGCACCCCGCGCGGCAAGATTGACAAGCGTCTGCTGCTGGAGATGGCCAAGGCCGAGATCGAAACCCGTGGTGTGGAGCTGAGATAATGGCAACCGAGACTGTAAACATCGAAACCGCCACCCCCCGCTGGCGACGTATCACCCGGCACCCTGCCCTGATGGAATATCGCCGTCTGGCGTTTCTGGTGGCGGTGGTCAACCTGACGGTCTTTGGCGTGGGTCTGCGCGACGGACTGTGGTTTGACGGCAGCGCATTTGCGCTGGATGCCATCGCCGATATGGCACTGATCAACCTGTCGCTGGGCATTCTGATCCGTCAGCAACGGGTGGTGAACGCGCTTTTCTGGCTGGCCACTCGCATTCCGACCAGCTGGCCGCTGTGGATCCGCTGGGGCGCGGGCAAGGTCTTTCACTTTGGCGGGCTGCATTCGGGCGGCACGGTTGCTGGCACCATCTGGTTCGGCTTCCTCTTGTTTGCCATGGTCGCCAACCGTCTGAGCGGGGCGGCGTTGCCGACGGACCTGACACTGGGCCTGAGCGCCACGATGGTCGCCCTGATGACGCTGATGATCATCTCGGCGCTTGGTCCGATCCGCGCGAAGTTTCACAACACCTTCGAGGGCATCCACCGCTTTGTCGGCTGGACCGTTCTGGGGCTGTTCTGGGCGCAGACCGTCTCGATCACCCACGACATGGGCGGCACCCTGACACAGACACCCGCCTTCTGGATGCTGCTGCTGATCACTCTGTCGATCCTGTCGCCGTGGCTCACTCTGAAGCGCGTCAAGGTCGAGATCGACAAACCCTCGAACCATGTGGTCATCGCCGGGTTTGACTATGGCGACACGCCCTTTGCGGGCAGTTCCAACGCGCTGTCGCATACGCCCTTTGGGCAGTACCACTCTTTCGCCAACATCCCGACACCCGGCAAGACCGGATACCGTCTGGCGATCAGCCGCGCAGGCGACTGGACCGGAGATTTCATCGACAACCCGCCAAGCCATGTGTGGGTGAAGGGGATCACCACGTCGGGCGTTGCGCGGATTGAGGAACTGTTCACCAAGGTTGTCTATGTGGGCACCGGTTCGGGCATCGGCCCCATCCTGCCCCACCTTTTGAAGGGCATGGTGCCAAATCGCCTGATCTGGTCCACGCGCGACCCCCGCGCGACCTATGGTGACGCCATCGTGGACGAGATCGAGGCCCATACCGAGAATCCGGTGATCTGGGATACGGATCAGGACGGCAAACCGAACCTGTCGGCCCTTGCCCTGCAAGCGGTGCGTGAAAGCGGGGCCGAGGCGGTGATCGTGATCTCGAACCAGAAGCTGACGCGCAAGGTTGTGCATGACATGGAAAGCCTTGGCATCCCCGCCTATGGCGCAATCTGGGATAGCTGACATGTATGACACCATCGAAACCGACGTCACGGGGCGGGTCGCAACGATCCGCTTCAACCGGCCCGACAAGCTAAACGCGCTGAATACGCAGGTGATGGAAGAGGTTCTGGACGCCGCCACCGGCTTTGACGCGGACCCCGGTATCGGCTGCCTGATCCTGACGGGGTCGGGGCGGGCCTTTGCGGCGGGGGCCGACATCGCGGAACTGGCGGTGCAGGACTATGCCAGCATGTACGCCAGCGATTTTTTCGCCGGATGGGACAGGTTCGCCGCCCTGCGCCTGCCAAAGATCGCGGCGGTGAACGGCTTTGCCCTGGGGGGCGGCTGCGAAGTGGCGATGATGTGCGACGTGATCCTTGCCTCGGACGCAGCCAGGTTCGGCCAGCCCGAGATCAAGATCGGCTGTATTCCGGGCATTGGCGGCACCCAGCGCCTGACCCGTCTGATCGGGCGGGCCAAGGCGATGGACCTGATCCTCACAGGCCGGATGATCGGCGCAGACGAGGCGCTGCAGATGGGTCTGGTCAGCCGGGTGATCCCGGCGGACGATCTCGCCCGGACCGCGCTTGAGACCGCGCAGGAGATCGCGGGCTATCCGCGTGACATCGCGATGATGGCGCGGGCCTGCGTGAACATGGCCGAGCAGTCCACTCTGGAAAGCGGAGTGCGGTTCGAACGCCAGATGTACCACGCGCTTTACGGCTCGGACGCGCAGAAGGAGGGAATGCAGGCGTTCTTGGAAAAGCGTCCTCCGCGGTACAATGCCGGACAGTGAGGGAAACGCCGACGCCCCTCTTTGGGCTGTGGGCACGTGGATCGACGTCTTTCAGTGCGCATGATGCTCGTGCCCATTTGAGGTCAGATACCGTGCGGCAGTCCTGCCCAGCTGCGCGGTGTTTTAGGAAAGGGTTCCTGACTGTCCTGTTGCTGGTCGACCAATCCGTCCAGATCAGCGTGTTGCACCAAGGAAAATTGGAATACTGCACCGGTTTTTCTTCCTAAGTACAAAATCATATCAACGTGCTAAATTTGTGATAACATTGTTACGAATCACTTAAACAACGAGCGGCGGGGCGCGAAGATGGCAAAGGTTTTGTATGAAAAGGATGGGCGGATTGGCCGGATCACATTGAACCGACCAGAACGGATGAACGCAATTGATGACGACCTGCCTCTGGAGTTGGCAGAAGCCGTGCGTCAGGCGAACGCGGACGAAGGTGTTCATGTCATTGTTCTGTCGGGGAACGGTGATGCCTTTTGCGCCGGCTATGATCTCACGTATTACGCGGAAGACCCTTCAAGTGATAACGTCACGCAAAAGGACATGCCCTGGGACCCCATGAAGGACTATGCCTTCATGATGCGAAACACCCAGAACTTCATGACCTTGTGGCGCAGCTACCGGCCAGTCATTTGCAAGGTTCACGGTTACGCGGTTGCCGGCGGGTCTGATATAGCGCTCAGCTCGGATCTTGTCGTCATGGCTGATGATGCCAAGATCGGATACATGCCGACGCGTGTCTGGGGATGCCCGACCACGGCGCATTGGGTTTATCGATTGGGCGCAGAAAAGGCCAAAAGCCTGCTGTTCACCGGTGACAAGATCGATGGGAAAGAGGCCGAACGGATCGGATTGATCCACAAGTCCGTTCCCAGTGACCAATTGGATGCAGAGGTCGAAGCGTTGGCTGAACGGATATCGACCGTGCCAGTCAATCAGCTGATGATGCAGAAGCTGATGATCAATCAGGCAATTGACGCGATGGGCCTACAAAACACCCAAATGATCGCGACCGTGTTCGACGGGATCACACGGCATTCGCCCGAAGGGATGGCGTTCAAACGCCGAGCCGAGGAAACAAGTTGGAAGAACGCTGTGCGTGAACGCGATATGGGGACATATGACTGGACCCTGGACCGTCCGATCAATCCCGGCGGATAGAGGAGTTAGCCATGCCTGAACTTAGCGCCAAGGTGCTCGCACGAGCCAGAAGGATGGAGGAAAAGCACGCCGCGCGTCGGGATGTAATCGTTGCCGCCGCGAAATCCGAATTCGCGGCATCTGGGCTGAGTGGCACGACAATGCGGGGGATTGCCTCGGCCGCCGGGATGACGACGGGCTCGATTTATCCCTATTTTGCAACCAAGGATGAGCTGTATGGCAAGGTACTGGAGGACACGCTTGTCGATCTTCAGGCGTTTGTGAGTCAGCGCATGGATGAAGCGGGAAATGAGCATCGGGCGCGCGCCGCCATGACGGCCTTTTTCGAATTTTACGAAACGCGCCCTGATGACCTTGCCTTGGGGCTGTACCTCTACGACGGTATCGGGAGATCCGGTTTGAATCCTGAGCTGGACGTTCAATTGAACGCCCAGTTGCGCGGAATTTTTGATAGTATTTCAGATGCTTACAAGGCTGATGGTCATGTGAATTCCGAGCAGGTCACGGCCAATGGTGTGTCCCATGCAGTTGGATTGCTTGTGATGGAACGGACCGGGCGACTTAAGCTTTTTGGTCAAACCGCCAAGGCATTGTTTCAGGCCAGCCTAATTTAAGGCCTGTGACACCCCCTCACCGTGTTGACCCGATTTCGGCGGAACCCAAGGAATACCAGCAATGAACAGTGAAGAAGATCGCGAACATATCTCTGTGTTTCCGCGCCCAAGCACACAGCGGGGCTATGCCACTCATGCGGTCCACAATATGCCCCCCGACCTACCGGACCGGAATCTGTATAAGAGTGACACCATCTTGCAAGCTGCCGTTCAAAGCTTTGGAGTTGAATGGGCCAATGACAAGCTGAGTGCATGCGGTGCGGTTGCCGGAAGTGCGGGCATTCAAGAGGCTGCGCGGCTGGCGAATGAACATTCGCCGATCCTCAAAACCCACAATCGCATTGGTGAGCGCATTGATTTTGTCGAATACCACCCGGCCTATCACCATCTGATGGGTGCGGCTTTGAAATCGGAGTTGCATACGTTGCCTTGGACCAGCAATGAAAAACGCCCTCATGTGGCGCGGTCCGCCATGAGCTATATGTGGTATCAAGCTGATCAGGGAATAATGTGCCCCCTCGCCATGAGCTTTTCTGTGATACCTCTGTTGCGCAGTGACCCCGAGGTTGGAAACCTCTGGTTGGATAAGATGCTGGCGAATGACTATGATCCGCGCCCACTGCCTGCAGATCAGAAACAGGCCATTACAACCGCCATGTCGATGACTGAGAAACAGGGCGGGTCGGATCTGCGCGCGAACACATCGCGGGCCACTCCCACCGGGAATGGGCGCGAATATCGGTTGACCGGGCACAAGTTCTTTTGCTCGGCTCCGATGGGGGATCTGGTGTTGCTTACAGCGCAGACAGATGCAGGCGTAACCCTGTTTCTTGCCCCCCGCACCCTGCCTGACGGGTCACGCAACAGCATTCGTATTCAGCGGCTGAAAGACAAACTTGGCAATCGCTCGAACGCCTCGGCCGAGATCGAGTTCGACGACGCGATTGCCTATCGCATTGGCGAAGACGGGCATGGTGTACGTGCCTTCGTCAAGCACATGACCCACTATATCCGCATGGACTTTGCTGCCGGGGCAGCAGGCATGATGCGGCAGGCTTTCAATCTGGCACTGCATCATACATCTCATCGAAACGCTTTTGGCGGCCCAGTGCGAGACAAGCCAATGATGCGTAACACTTTGGCCGATCTTGCAATTGAGGCCGAAGCCGCCATGTGGCTTGGGCTACGGGTGGCGCAAACCGCAGATGATGCGCAATCCTGTGAGGTGGAAAAACACCTGAACCGGATCCTTGTGCCGATTGCAAAATACTGGAACTGCCGGCGGGTGGGGGCGGTGACGCTTGAAGCGCTCGAATGCCACGGGGGCATGGGCTATGTTGAAGAGCAACCCATTGCGCGGCTCTATCGAGAAGCGCCGCTGAACAGCGTCTGGGAAGGCACGTCCGCCGTTATGGGGCTGGACGTGATGCGTGCAATGAAAACCGACGGCGCGCTGGATTCCCTGATACGCGAGATCGCGCAGGCCAAGGGAGCGAACCGAACTTTCGACAAATTCCTGGCGTCGCTTGAGGCAGATCTGGTTGCCCATACCTCTGACTTTGAACCGCAGGCCCGCCGCCTCATGACGCGCATCGCAATGGCTGTGCAGGCCAGCCTTTTGATCCGACACTCCACGTCAGAAGTTGCCGACACATTTTGTGTCTCCCGGCTGGGGGATGCCTGGGCGCACGAGTTCGGCACCTTGAATGTGCCGGACACCGTCATGAAGAAAATCGTCGACCGCGCTAGTTAAGTTGGCTCCTTGTATCCCGCAGGAACACCTGTTTCTAACTCAAGAGATGGTTCTTCGTAGTCAACGGAATAGGCGGTTGCATGTTCAATGCTTCAGCTACCGAAATCTCGATGGTTCGGCACATGGCATCAAGTGGCAGACCGTTCTGAGCATTGCGGAATGGGTGCTCGAGTTCGTTTGTGACGGCCTGAAGGCCAAAGAAGACATATGCCACCACAGCGGCAAGAACAGGCGTGAACCAGTTTGCGGACTCGATCAGCGCGAAAGGCAGCAACCAGCAGTAAAGATACGTCGTTCTGCGAACCAGAAGTGAATACACGAAAGGCAGCGGTGTGGTCGCGATCCGTTCACATCCGGCTTGGGCGGCCGCCAAGGACGAAAGTGTTTGTGAGAGTGCCATCTGACCAAAGCCATTGAGCGTTTCATTTTTCGCCAACTGACCTGTGAGATCGGCCATGGACCGGAGCGCCGCTGCGGCGGGGTTGCTCTTGGCAATTAATCCAGCTGCGCTGTCCTCTTCGATCCAGTCCACGATCTCTGAATGCACGTTTACTTCTCGAAGCGTGCCTCTGTGTAAATGCACGAAGGCAACCGCGTATGAGAGTAGGTGCTTTCTATCTTCCTCTGCATGCAGGAAAACACTTGCCTGATGCGCCAAAGTCCGGACATCGGCAATCAATGACCCCCAGAGTTTTCTTGCTTCCCACCACCGATCGTAGGCCGCGTTGTTGCGAAACCCAAGAAACAGTGACAGGGCCACGCCGAAAACGCCCATTGCTGCGATCGAGATGTGCGGCAGGGTGAGAACGTGCTGATCCACCAGAAAAACGCCGACTGAAAGCAAGGTGACACCAACGATCTTGCCAATGATTTTTGGCACCACTGATCCTTGAACAACAAAGAAAAGCAGCAACGAAGACGGGGGATCTCTGACAATCATTTGCGTGACTCAATGGAACGATTGCCGATTAAGTGCCTGTCGCTGACGCTTTGTCAAACAGTTGGTATGAAACACCTCGCGTATAGCGGCCTATGAAATAAATTCACAAATGACGCGAGAATTTACTCCCTACTGAACAAGCAGAATTCCAACGAGCCTGAAACATATCGCGGACTGGACCGGCAGGAGGAGCTGGGCACCGCACCTGATGTGCAAAGGGAGGAACTCATGACTGCACTTGGAACTCTGTTTAAACGGACCAGCGTTGCTGCGCTGGTGGCCGGTCTCAGCGTGACTTCGGTTACCGCCGAGACCTACATGCCGAACTGCTATATTCCGGCTGAGGGCAACGAAAAGATCATCCAGTATGAGGCCAAGGAAGGCCCGTACCGCGTTGCATTGGTCAACGGTCACACGGGGATTCCGTGGCGCGAGCAGATGATTCAAAGTGTGCGCGCCTGGGCAGATCGTCCTGAGAACAAGGAAACCATCGGCGAATTGCGTGTGGTCTCGACTGGCCCGGACGTGGCCACTCAGATCGCTGCGGTCGATAACTTCATCCAGGCTGGCTATGACGCGATTGCCTTTATCGCGGTGAACCCGACGGCCTTTGATGCCGTTGTACGCCGCGCGAACCGTGCCGGCACAGTGCTGGTCTCGTTCGACAACCCGGTCGACAATGACTCGATCTTGCGGATTACCCCCAACTGGGTCGATTTCGAAACTATCAAGGCCAAGTCGGTTCTAGCGCAAATGCCCGAGAAGGCTGGCCGCGTGCTGGAAATTCGCGGGATTCAGGGCAACTCGACCGACCGCGACCGCCACGTTGGCGTGGAACAGGTGCTGGCGAGTTATCCTGATGTCGAAGTTGTCGAGGTTGTCGGCAACTGGGACACCGGGACGGTGCAGCGGGTCACTGCAGATGCGTTCGCAGTCCACGGCCAGTTCGACGGGATCATCTGTCAGCACGGTTGCCGTGGTGTGACAAACGCAATGGCCGCAGCGGATCACCCTGCCGTACCGGTCGGTGGTGATGCCGAGAACGGCTATGTGAAGGCGATGGCGGGCAACGATATTCCGGGCATTTCGGTCTCTGTTTCACCGGGTATGGGCCCGCTGGCTGTGCGTGCAGCGGTGGCACTGCTGCAAGGCGAAAGCTTCCCGTCGATGGCAAACCTGCCAATCCCGAATGTTGAGACTGCGGATATGGTTGCTGGCACGCATTATTATCCTGACGAGCCTGACACGTTCGAAACCGTGACCGGGTATGCCGCCTGTGGTGATGACATGGTCTTCACGCCGGATGAGTTGCGCAACCAATCTCACGACAACGACTCGTAATCCGTGAAGGCCCCGGGTTGCCGCCCGGGGCCTTTATCAATGGGAGTATAAAGCGATGCCCGAGACATCCGCGTTCCTGACACTAGACGGGATCAGCAAACACTATGGTGGTGTGTTTGCCTTGAACAACGTGCATTTCGAAGCCTCTAAAGCTTCGATTCACGCGATCCTCGGCGAGAATGGCGCCGGGAAATCCACTTTGATGAAATCGCTTGTCGGCGTCGTGCATCCGGAAGAAGGAAGCATTTTGCTGGAAGGGCAGAAGCTGAGCATGCATGGGGCCAGCGATGCGGCAAAGCATGGCATCGTCTGCATTTTTCAAGAACTGTCGATCGTGCCTGACCTGAATGTGGCAGCCAACATCTGTCTTGCTGATCCGCCTCGCAACAAATTTGGACTGATTGATCGCAAGGAACAAGCGCGTTTGGCGCGCGAGACGCTTCAGGATATGGGTGTCGGCCTGGACATCGACGTGCGCAGCAAGGTTGCCGATCTGCCCTTGTCCAAGCGCCAGATTGTCGAGATCGCCAAGGCGGTGATCCGCAAACCGAAGGTTTTGATCCTGGACGAAGCGACCTCGGCGCTGACGGCAGCGGATGTGGAGCCCGTGATGGCGCTGCTGCGCCGGTTGCGCGACGAGGGCACGTTGATCCTGTTCATCTCGCACCGCATGCATGAGGTCGAGGCGCTGGCTGACACCTGTTCGGTTTTTCGCAATGGCGAACACGTGGAGACCTTCGCTACCGGTAGCCGTAGCGATGAAGAGATTGTCCAGATGATGATCGGCAAGCCGCTGTCACAGATCTTCCCCGAGAAGGCTGCAGGAACACCCGCAGCCGCGCCTTATCTCGAAACCCGTGGGCTGGCTTGGAACGGCAAACTGAAGGGCGTTGATCTGGATGTCCGCCCCGGTGAAATCGTTGGCCTTGGTGGGCTGGACGGTCAGGGGCAACAGGAAGTGTTGCAGGCACTGGCCGGTGTTCTGCGCGGCGTTTCCGGAGACATTCGGATTGGCGAGCAAACCGAGGTGCCGAACGGCCCGCGTGGTGGTTTGACCGATGGTTATCGCGTTGCCTTGGTGCCAGAGGACCGCAAGACTGGTGGTTTGTTCCTGCCGCAATCCATCGCCAACAACCTGACGGCGCCAATCCTGGAACGGATCAGCCCGCGCGGGGTTGTCAGCGAAACGAACGAGCAATCCCGGCTCGACGAGATGATCCGGACGTTGCAGATCAAGGTCAGCAGCGCCGACTTGGCCGTGTCGACCCTGTCGGGCGGCAATCAACAGAAGGTCGTCATTGCCAAATGGCTGGCGACCAAACCGAAGCTGTTGCTGTTGATCGACCCGACCCGTGGGATCGACGTGGGTACCAAGCAAGAGATCTACAAACTGCTGCGCGACCTTGCCAATGATGGGTTGGCGATCTTGCTCTACACCACCGATTATGACGAGCTGATCGGCCTCTGTGACCGTGCGCTTGTCATGTATGACGGCCGGATCAACGCAGAGCTTTCCGGCGACCAACTTACCGAACAGAACATTCTGTCCAGCGCGCTCAACATGGGCGGCGGGGCTGAGGAAAGGGTGGCATGATGGCTTCCGGTATCTTCAAAACACATGGGCGAACCTTGTTCGCCTGGGGCGTCTTCGCAATCCTGATGGGGATCTTCCTCTCGGTTCACCCGCGTGGCGCAACACTTGGCGTCTTCACGACCTGGTCCAACCAATGTGCCGCCCTGGCGCTCTTGGCTGTGGGGCAGACGATTGTCGTGTTGTCCAAGGGCATTGACCTGTCGATTGGGCCCATCATGGCGCTGACCAATTGCATCGCTTCGCATCTGGTCAACGGTAGCCCAACCGAAGTCGCCCTTGGCGTCGTGATCGTCATTGCCACCGGTGCTGCTTGCGGGCTGATCAACGGCCTCGTCGTCGTGGTCGGAAAACTGCAGGCGATCATTGCCACGCTGGCAACCGGCGCGATCTTTACGGGCCTTGCTTTGCTTGTGCGGCCAATCCCCGGTGGCGATATTTCCATTGGGCTGAGTGATGCCATGACCATGGACGTCTTCGGCGTGGTGCCTTCGGCCGTGCTGGTGATGCTCGGCGCAGTTGCGCTGTGGTATCCGATCCGCCGCCATCCGATCGGCCGTTCGATCATCGCTGTCGGCTCGTCCGAGGCGGCTGCCGAGGCATCGGGTCTGAACGTCGCCCGTGCCAAAATCGCGGCCTATACGCTGGGCGGGGTGTTCGCCGCGCTGGGTGGTCTGTTCATCGGCTTCCAGACCCTGTCTGGCGATCCTTCGATCGGGCTGACCTACACGCTGAACTCGATTGCGGCTGTGGTCATCGGCGGCACGATGCTGACCGGTGGTGCCGGCAGCGTCGTGGGCTCCATTGCCGGGGCCTTGGTGCTGCGCACCATCGGTAGCCTGATCTTCTTCATCGGGTTGCAACCTCTGGCCCAGCCACTGTTCGAAGGCACGGTCCTGCTGATCGCAGTGTCCTTTGGCGCAACCCGTCTTCTGAAAATCAAGAACCGCATGGAGGTGTTCCAATGAGTAGCGCAGTCAAAAGCAAACCGCAGGTTTCGTGGTCCCTGCCTTTCGATGGCCCCACGCGGTCGGTCTTTGTCGCGATCATCCTTCTCATCGTTGTGGGCGGATCGTTCTTTCCTCAGTTCTTCTCGCCCTACTATCTGGCGCAGCAGATGCAGAACGGTGCCTTCCTTGGCATAGTTGCGGCGGGCGCAATGGTAGTCATTCTGCTTGGGCAGATTGATCTCTCGGTCCCGTGGACGATGACTGCAGCAGCGACAATCTCGACCGCTGTCGTTGGTGCCAACCCGCAGACCGGGATCAGCGAGTTGGGTTTGCTGGCCGGTTTGGGTGTCGGTGCACTGGTCGGTTTTGTAAACGGGTTCGGTGTGGCTGTAATGCGTATCCCGTCGATGATCTGGACCTTGGCGACCAACAATATTTTGCTGGGCCTGCTGGTCTATTTCAGCGGTTTTTACGCTTTGGCCAGCCAGCCCTCGCCGGTAATGAGTGCCCTTGGTCAGGGGAAGGTAATGGGTCTGCCTGCCGTCGTTCTGGTTTGGATCGCGGTATCAGCGCTGACCATCTTCCTGCTGAAACGCACCGTCTTTGGCCGCAATATCTATCTGGTCGGCACTTCAGAGCCCGCGGCCTACCTGTCAGCGATCAATACCAAGCGCGTGACCATTCTGGCCTTTGTCTTTGCCGGTGTGATGAGTGCTCTGGGCGGTATGATGCTGGCCGGTTATGCAGGTCAGTCCTATCAACGGATGGGCGATCCCTATTTGTTGCCTGGCATTGCGGCGGTGGTACTTGGAGGTACGAGCCTGTTTGGCGGTTCAGGACGCTACGCTGGAACCGTTGCAGGTGTGCTGCTGATCACACTGATGTCGTCGATGCTGTCGATTATGCAGGCGCCCGAGGCGGCCAAGCAGATTGCCTATGGCTTGGTCATCATCGTTATGGTTGGCCTCTACAGCCGTCGCACAGCGAAAGCGGAGTAATCCGTCATGCAAGTAAGATTGGCAAACACCCCCAAAATCACACCTCCGGCCGATTGGCCGGAGGACCTTCGCCAAGAGCTTCTCCGCAATGTAAAAAACGGTTGCATTGGGCGGTTCATCTTGTCCGAGAATGCCCGCGTCAGGGTGTGGCGCCTGGATCTTGATCCAGGGGAACGCTTGGGTTTTCATCGTCACGTGCTCGATTTTTTCCGGGTTGCGCTTACCGCTGGCTCGGCAAAGTCACTGGATCATCATGGTGCCGTTACCCACTTCACCTTCGAGCCTGGTCAGGTGAAGCACGTGCAGTTTCAGGAAAACGAGTTCCTGCTTCACGATATGGAGAACACAGGATCAGACCCGATTTCCTTCATGATCTGTGAACACATGCGCAGCGCCAATCCGCCTTTGCCAATCCCGGATCACATCCGGGTCAAACCGCGACACATCGAGGCGGTTCATTGGGAGGACGCGTCTCGCAATGCGTCGACGACGTAGTCAATGAAGACTCGGATCCGGTTGGCCAGATGGGCATGGTCTACATAGAGCGCCTGAACCGGCTCCGTATCCCCTGGATTATAGTCCTGCAGAATGGGTGTTAACCTTCCCTGCGCAACATCCTGTCCGATATGGAAATCCGACAGGCGTGCAATCCCGACGCCAGCCAGCGCCATCTGCCGCATTGCCTCGCCATCGCTGACACGCAGGTTGCCCTTAACTGCTTGGTCAAGCCGCTCTGGTTCTCCGAATTTGCGCCCATCAAATGGCCAGATGTCGAGGCTCCGCTTGATGTTGAAATTCAGACAGTTGTGACGCTCAAGATCTGTCGGATGTTTCGGAGTACCAAACCGATCCAGGTAGCTTTTCGAGGCTACCACACGACGGGGCGTTTCTAGCAATTTTCGCGCCTTTAGCGCGCTGTCCGACAGGTGACCTGTCCGGATCGCAACATCTGCACGTTCATAGATCAAATCGACTGGCATATCGGTCTGGACCAGATCCAGCGTGATACCAGGATAGGCTTCTAGAAACCCCGGAATGATCGGCATCAGATAGTGCTGGGCAAATGGAATGTTCGAGTTCACGCGCAACGTGCCACGCGCCTCTTCCGAGGCAGAAGACACCGCGCGCTCGGACTGTTCAATCTCGCTGACAATCCTTTGGGCGCGGTCATAAAATACCTCTCCCTCGGGCGTTAACTGCAAGCCGCGCGTCGAACGCACGATAAGCGAAACGCCAAGCCGCTCCTCAAGACGCGAGATCAGCTTGGAGACCGCCGAAGGGGTTAAACGCAAGGCCCGTGCGGTCGCGGAAAAGCTGCCATGCTCGACCACGCGCACAAAGATTTCCATCTCCCCACCTCGGTTGATCATCCTTGTCTCTCCAATTTCTGACGATGCTCTGCGCGCAGACCTTACCCGATTCACTTGTGAATTTATTTCACATTATGTTTGCCGGATCACTTCTGTGAAGGGGTAATATCCCGTGCCACCCTTGCTTCAAGCCGCACTTGGCGGTTCAGAAATGGGAGGAGCACACATGTACGCCAAGCGCGCATTGATCGTCGGGGCAACCGGCATTGTCGGGCTGAATGTTGCCGAACACCTGCATGCTCAGGGAGGTTGGGAAATTCACGGTGTGTCACGGCGGCCACCGCAAGGGACATCTTACATCAAAAGTCATCCAGTGGACCTGATGGACCGTGATGCCGCTGTCGAGGCGCTGTCGCATCTGTTGCCAACCCATATCTATTATTGCTCGTGGACCCTTGGAAAAGACGAAGACGACAATATCCGCCTGAACGGCAATATGCTGCGAACGGTTCTGGACGCGTTCAAAGACAAGGGATGTGTCGAGCATGTGGCCGTGGTGACCGGCACCAAGCACTACCTTGGCCCGTTCGAAGATTACGGCAAGGTCACGCCGATCACGCCCTTCCAGGAATCCGCACCACGGCTTGAGAAGAAGAACTTCTATTACGAGTTGGAAGATGTCGTGATGGACTACAGCGACAAGCACGGCTTTGGCTGGTCGGTGCACCGCTCGCATACCATTATCGGCTATGCCGTGGGCAACCTGATGAACATCGGCGCTACGCTTGCGACCCATGCGTCGATCTGCAAGGCAACTGGCCAGCCCTTCCGCTTTCCCGGTTCGCCGACGGCCTATCGTGGCCTGAACGACATCACAGACGCACGCATCCTGGCAAAACAGATTGTCTGGGCGTCGACGGAACCCAATGCCCGAAACGAGGCCTTCAATGCGGTGAACGGGGATGTGTTTCGATGGGAGCAGCTGTGGCAGGCAATCGCCGACTATTTCGAGATCGAGGTTGCCGAATACCCCGGCGTCTACAATTCGCTTGAGGAACAGATGAAGGACAGCGGCCCGGCGTGGGACGATCTTGTCGAAAAACACAATCTGCAACGCAATCCGCTTAGCAAACTGGCTTCGGCCTGGCACAGCGATCTCGATCTCGGGCGGCCTATGGAGTGCGTCCACTCGATGGCCAAATGCCGAGCGCTTGGCTTTGATGCGTTCCAGGACACGGCACAAAGCTTCATCGACGTGTTCGACCGTTTGCGCGCCGAACGCATCATCCCATGACACAAAAACTTGAAACCAAGGAGGAGGGTTTCAATATGACCCAGGACCTTAACGGCAAGGTGGCCATTGTCACCGGTGCCAGTTCCGGCATCGGACTGGAAACAACCAAACAGTTTCTTGCAGCCGGCACGAAGGTGGTCGGCGCTGCCAGAAGCACCGCGAATTTGGCTGAACTGGCCGGACCAGACATGATTTGTGCGATCGACGTCGACCTAACGCAGGCGGGCGCTGCGGAGAAGGTTATGCAAGCTGCGATCGACAGATTTGGCAAAGTCGACATTCTGTTCAACAATGCAGGCGCCGCTCCGGGGCGCGATGACTTTTTGTCAGTGACAGACGAGATGTGGCAGCAGACCTTTGACCTTAACGTGATGGGCTATATCCGGATGGCGCGGGCGGTGATCCCTGTGATGGAAAAACAGGGCAAGGGTGTATTGATCCATTGCGGATCAGAGGCCGGCATCAAACCGCACCCGTTGCTGCCCGACTATTCGGTTTCCAAATCTGCGATCAACATGATCTCGAAGATCCTGTCGCGGGACTATACCCGCAAGGGCATCCGCTCGAACATCGTGGCGCCTGCACACATCCGGACCGAGCTGTGGGACGAACCCGGCGGGTTCCTTGATACGCTGGCAGATCACTACGGAGTGCCGCGCAACGACCGGGATGGGGCCGTGGCCGCGTTCCTGGAAGACAGCCAATTGCCAGCAGGCCGCCTCGGAACACCCGAGGACGTGGCCCGGGCGGTTCTCTACCTCGCATCGGACGTCTCTGACTTTGTCAGCGGCATCGTCCTTGGCGTCGATGGCGGCGTTGTGCCGTCTCTGCAAACTTGAAGGAGGTCACGGCATGACCAAGCTGACCAGCAACGAACAAATCACCCCAGGCCCTGATTGGGATGAAGCTCGCAAGGCCGAGATTGAAACCAACAAGATGAATGGCCGCGTCGGTCAGGACCTGATTTCAGAGACTGACGATGTACGCGTCTGGCGTCTGGCTTTGAAACCGGGCGAGCGGGCAGGGTTTCACCGCCACGTGCTCAACTATTTTTGGGTCGCGATCAACGCGGGTAAATCGCGATCGCACTACGCGACTGGTGAGGTGAAGGATGCTGACTACAACGCTGGTGATGTGATGCATTTCGAATTCGCAAAGGACGAGTTCATGCTCCACGACCTTGCCAATGTCGGCGACACGGACCTGATCTTCACAACTGTGGAGTTCAAGAACTCTCCCAACGCTCCTCTCCCTGTCTAAGCACGGCTTGGACCACTCCCAAACTTGCCCGGAGGGTTTCGTCCCCTTCGGGCCTTTTCTTGAAAGGACGCCCCCATGCGCACCCGAGCCGCCGTCGCCCTTGAGGCCGGCAAACCCCTCGAAGTCATGGAAGTGAACCTGGAAGGCCCCAAGGCCGGTGAGGTTCTCGTGGAAATCAAGGCCACCGGCCTGTGCCACACCGACGAATTCACCCGTTCGGGCG
>NZ_JANDJO010000008.1 GCF_024331145.1 Shimia sp. CNT1-13L.2
GGGGCATCCGCTGGGGCACTTTCGCTCGCAAAGCATGACAGCTCTGCGCTAGAGGCGATACAGCATTCAATGTCTGGAAGACTGGCTGGGATGGTAGGAAGCCTTGCCACCCCATGGTTTCCATCAGCTTTCCCAACTGCCCACGAGAACTGGGGCGGTTACTGGGGCAAACTGTCCATAGGTGTCATGAGTTTCGATTGATTGGAATGCTCCGTCAGCAGTCATCCGATCCTCGCCTCTAGTTACGATACGCGAGAACCGGAGAACTCATCGCTCGGAACCAGAAGCAGGAACACAAGAAGCGCGAGATCCACGGGAGGGACCAAGATCAGCAGGTACCACCATTGGTTCACGCCAGTGTCACGAGTTCGCCGGACTCCAAAGGCAAGAAGATGGACAACTGAGGCGACAACTCCCGAGAAGAACATTAGGCTCCAGACCGTTCCCTGAGCAGCCAAGAGCAACAATAGAAACCCAACTAGGAAGCATCCAGCGACCAATTGGCTGACCAAGTACTCCATTCGAGTGACTCGCCCTTGGAAGGAAAACAGGTAAGCCAGCCGAGGACTAAGCTGTTGACCAGTCTCTCTAGCGGCTTGAGAGCCGCTCTCTGAAAGCACTGCGGCAGACTGGCTGGCCCGTTCTTGGATACGAGCTATTTCCTCTTGAGCCTTGGGGGTCCGCAGAGCAGTCGCGGTGCGTGTCCCTAACCACCCAATGCATCCGAGTGCTAGAACTATCAGAAAGGAAACACCGATTGCCTCGACCGTCCGAGAGGTTTCAACGAGTGCGATGTACCAGAATACTGCAAGGCTTCCGAGCAATCCCGCAGCAACTAGTCCCTTGAAAGTTCTTTCCATTTCAATTTCTCCAAATGAACCAACTGATATTATGATCTGCACGCTCAAAGATTGCCCCGCGTAGTTTCGAAGCGGCAACAACAATTGAGACTCATAGTCTGTAGATTATGAGTCTACAAGACTGCCAACTCCCGGCATGGCAATTCGAAGACTAGTTGGTCGGAACTTGAAGCGATTTAGAGAAGCGTCCGGGCTGTCCCAGGAGGCCCTCGCCTTCGAATGCGGCCTTCATCGCACTTACGTCAGCGGTGTAGAGCGAGGTGTTCGAAACCCAACAGTTGAAGTGCTCGCCAAACTGGCCGAGCCGCTTGGCATCCATCCCTGGCAACTACTAGTTCCGGAAAACTAGAAAGCGCTGGCTGGAGTTCTGTCCTTGAGGTCGATGAGATTGACCTCGCTTTAGTATCTCCACTGGACCGCAAGAAAAAAGCAAAGTGTAAACCCCGGCCAGCGCGAAGCCAGCCGGGGTCCTTGTTAGGGCACTCTGCGAGTAACCACATAGTCTGCCAACCACTGCCAGTAGGCATCGGCATGGGGAAAGCCCTGCGCTCTCGCAGCCAAATCCTCTGCCCTACGACGAGAAAGGCCGCCATCGTGTTCAGCGATAGCGGCCCTTTCCTCGAAGGCGTCGATGTCAGGTATCATCATGGTGTCACACGATCGGGCAATCGGATCTGATCAATGATTGACCGTTTCTGCTCGTCCGATATCCCGGCAGAGTAGATTCCGTAGGTGATCCCGTTCTCCGACCGGGCTGACTTGTGTCCAACGATGCTAGCCGTGAAGTGCTCAGGAACACCTGTCCGCTCGCATTGGGTGATGAACCACTTGCGGGTGGAGTGGAACACCAGACCGGGGCGCTCCAGCTTCTTTGCCTTCCTGAGAGCCGCGAACCGTTTGGTCACACGATCAACCGTTAGGTCTGGAAACAGGGCCCCCTTGCTCGGCCTTGAGCGAAACAGGTCTTCCAGAACAGGATGCAAAGGCACCAGACGTTCGGCAGAATCCGTCTTCAGTAGGCGAAGCTCATTGGGACGGACATGAACGAACCACCCGAGGTTCCCCTTGTTGACCAAGTCTTCCCGTAGCAACCCCGCTGCCTCACCAGCCCGCATCCCTGAGAGCAGGCAAGTCAACATCACTGGTCGGAGGTCATCATCCTTGGTTTGAAGAAGTTGAACCACCTCGTCTTCGGTTGGAACGGCGTAGGGTTGCGGCTTGATCTTCTGATCGAAAGGAACAGTCCGAAACGGGTTCTGCTCCAGATGACCTTCATAGACGACCCAGTCGAGGAAGTGGTTAACCTGCGCCCAGATACGCTTCTGGGTTCGTGTCTTGATCCTCGCTGATCCGAAGGACGAGAAGGCCACCAGTTGATCCAGGCTTAGTCCTCGTGTCTTCTCTGACTTTCCGATAACGGGAGACAGCTGGGTGATAAGGTTCAAAAACTCCCGCCCCTCCGCCCGAGAGAGGCTGCACAGCGTCTGGTCACCGTACTTCGAGGCGAACAGGCCAACTGAATAGCGAACGGACTTGAAGCCGCTGGGCCGTAGCTCGTTACTTCTGCGACCAAGGTAGACTCTGCTCTGATCTCGGATCAGCAGTTTTGCTCGTGGCTTGATTACCTGAAACTCCGTTCCGCCCGAAAGAGCCCCAGAGAGCTCCAGAGTGGCCCGTAGGTGGGCAAGAGCGCCCTGAGTATCCTCCACCCATCCAGGCGCTGCAGTGAGCGTCTCCTCGGCACTCTCGCGCACCTGCGATACGATGGTTTCGAAGCGGACGTTGATCTCTGCCGCCCTCAGTCGTGCGGTATTCGTCGAACCTGTCTTCAACGATTGCTTCAGGGCTTGCTGCCCCAGGACCATCGCCACGTCCTTTGGGTAGTTGCGCCGATAGAGCCAAGTGTGGCCCTTCAAGTAGGCATACTTGATCTGAGCAGACATTGGTCTCCTCCTTTCAGATTTAGGGATTGGTGCTGGCCTAGTCGGCCTTGCTCTGAACCTTCAGGATCAGGTCGAACTCGGGTTCACCGTATTCGCCCGCCAGAGGCCCGGTCAGTGAGTAGCCACCCACACAGTCATCGAAGACCCAATCGACCCGAAACAGATGCTCGGGCCAGTCTTCGCCAGCGCGGATGACGACGATGTCGCCTTCCTGAACCTGCATGGCTAGTTGAACCAGGAAATGATCCAGACAGCGAAGAAAATGGCTAGAAACTCTTCACCAAGTGAGATCTGCCTAGGGCGTCCCTTAGGCTTTGACGACAAAGCGCGTAGTAGTTTGGACAGCATGTTAAACCTCCAAAGTTGCTATCAATATAGATACGGAGGTTTGCTCGGAACAACGCCCGGCTCTCTCAACTCTTCCATCCGAGAATTCGACTGGCAGGGACCCTTGCGAACGAAGAGAAACCGCGAGCACCTGCTCAGACTTCCAAGTTGCACGGATTTTGAACACTCCCTGCACACTCCACTCAAACTCTTCCACTAGAAGCAAAGAGACAAAGCTAGGAGTAAGGTGATGGGTATCGAAAAGTTTCAGCTACGCAACGATGAATTGGTACACGCAGGGCATCGCCCGCAAACGCAAAACCTGTACGATTCCAGCGCGTTCAAAGCCAGGAATGTCGCCTGTGTGGTTCACAGGGAAAACACGTTCTCGGGCGTTCTTTGGGCACTGGAGCATCTGGGGTTCGAAGCTGCATGCTCCAATAGCCTTGATACAGTTTTCAAGGTAGTCTCCGAAGATCCCGAGGAATGGGCCCTGATCATTGTGCGTCTCGATCAGCCCCTCGACGAAGCGCGTCTGGAAAGCTACGTGCGCCTGCTGCGCATGATGGACGTGCGCATTCCTATCCTGGTCATGGCTGGAAACGGCAAGTCTCCAGAGGAAGTGGACTATCCCAAACTCTATGGAGACTGTGTCGTTGCCGAACCGAAATCGGTTTCGGAACTCTCCAAAAGTATTGGTGCCGCTGTCAAAGCGAACAGAAGCTGGGGAGCTCGGTTCGACGACTTCCGCCGCGAAGCATTTGAGGGCTTTCGCAGGAAGATCTGAAACTGACAGCACGCACTACCCGTTCCTGCACCACTCACGGCACTGGGGAGCCAGTTTCAGGAACGGGATCAATACGAAGGCTTCTGCACCGCTCTATTGAGAGGTCTTCGTTCACTTGGGGCGCCCATACCCCCTAACTCGATTTTGGGTGCCCCACTTTTTCTCTGAGCTCTCGAAGGCTTACAGGCTTTGGAAGCAATTGAAACAGGTCGCATTCGCGAATTTCAGCACCTGTGAACTCTGGCAACCCGGTCATCAGGAAACACTTGGGACGTGGGTCGAGTATGCGAGAGACCTCCTGCAAGAACTCCAGCCCGCTCATGGCAGGCATCGCGAGATCCGCTATGATCACATCAAAGCGCTGCTGAGTCTTTTTCAGAATAGCAAGGCACGACTCCGGGCAGGAATGAAAAACAGCAGACCCGCCGAGAAGATCGATCGCTTCCGCCAGTTCGCCACCAACCTCCAGTTCGTCATCGACGATGAGAACCCAAAACGTCAAAGCGACCCTCCATTCTTGCGCCGGGCCATCAATCGGATCCGCCATGGGGAAACTGCATCACGATCCGGGCCCCCTTCTGCACGGCATCCGCATGGATGCTGCCATGCATTGCCTCAACGACGGTTTTGCTGAGATAGAGCCCGATCCCGGTGCCATTCGCATCTTCTTTGGTCGTAAAGAACGGATCAAACACCCGATCGATCAACTCGGGTGAAATACCCGGTCCACTGTCCTGCACGGAGACTACGATGTGGGTGTCATGCGAAACAATCTGGATACGGATGCACCTTTCCTGACGCGGCATGCACTGCATTGCATGGCGAGAGTTGGTGAGAAGATTGACGATTGTCTGTTCAAAGAGAATTGGCCGTCCAACAAGGCTGACGCGCGAAACTGGCAAGTCCAGTTCCACCCCGACACTATCCAACCTCAGTTGCTCGTGCAGCAGGGCAATCGCGGCCTCAATGCGCTCTGCCGGGTCAAAGGGCACGATTTCTTCATCGCCGATCTCGAGCACGAATTGGCGGATTCCTTGGATCACACGTCCCGCACGAAGGGCTTGCTGCTCAATCCTGCGCATTTTCGAAATGACATAGGTGGACGGCACGTCCTCCCACTTGATCCTCTCAAGATAGTTCCCGGCAGACATGGAGATAATATTCAGTGGCTGGTTCAGTTCATGCGCAAAGGAACTTGCCATTTCACCCAACGCCGCCAGCCTCGAGGCCTCGACCAGCTTGGCCTGAGTGGCCTTTAGATCGTTAAGACTACGGGCCATGAAAAACTTGATCACCCCTTGGCCCGCGGTCCGTTGATGATCTCCGTCCCAGACTATCTCGGTGAACTCTGTCAGGAGTGTCTGACTTGCCTCGAGGTGCACCAGGCTCCCGTTTTTCGACCTGATGTCGATATTGAACAAAGCACCTTCAAATCCGTCCCGCCCCATCTCGCTGTCATGAACGCTTTCCGCAAGCGCGCGCAGCGGCGTGCCGATAGTCTCGTCGCGCGAAAAGCCGGTCATCTTTTCCAACGCGGGGTTCCATTCGGCGACGTTCCCCTGAAGGTCAGTCGCAAAGATCGGTATGGAGGTCTGTCGAACCAGCTTTTTGAGGTTCTCCACAGCCAGTATCTTTCGACGCTCTTCGCTTTCTACCGCCTTGGCGAACCGGCCCAGCCACTTGGCTATTTCCCGCTCCTCATAGAAGTTCGTGTTGATCCGGCCCGGGGGCGAACGGTGGAACCGCAAAAAGGTCTCGGCTGTAAGGACAAAATGCTCCACCCATCTTCGGAAGATGGCTTCGAGCAGAAGGCCCCCTCCTACGATCAGGACGGCCAGAATACACAAGCGAACCACAGCACGCGCTGTGTCCTGTTGCAAAGCTAGGATCGTCGATTTGAGCGGAATGACAAGGCGCAGGCGCGCTGGATGCTCGGCGCTAAGGGGCGCCTCGCTCAGAACGTAGCCCCTTTGCCATGACGACAGCGCAGGTACACCGACACTCATATCCCGAACGATCTCGACCGAAGGGCGGCTACCACGTGTGTCGGCGTCATATTTTTCAACCGCATCGCAGTGTATTTCCACATCAGTTCCCGGCACCTCCGACACAAGCATCCCCAAGTCAGCTGGACGCCAGCCAAAGACGAGCACCTCCTGTGGCGCAACGGAGTTCGAGATGGTGAAAACCAGGCCAGACCAGCACCCACACAGATGGGTGCCCTGCGATTTCGGTATCGGGTGGTGTGCTACAAAATCCTGCAGAGCTTCAAGCCCGGCATCGAAAAGGCCGAATCTCTGGGACAAACCTCCGCTTGGTGACATTTCAAAGACCACTTGCGGCAAGACAGAATGGCTCCGGGTGTCATCAACAACCAGATCCGCTTCACCCACGACACCTTCCACACCATGAAAAAACCGCGTCCAAAACGCCGTTTCCAGCTTGAGAAATGACAGCGAGTTGATGGCCGAACGCTCAACATTCGCCAAGGCACGCTCCTGAACCTGCCCGGTCTGGTTCTTGAAGGACTGGTGCAACTCAACGAACTCCGAAACGGAAATCGGCAGCAACATGGACAAACCGAAAAGTGCCTGGAGAAAGTTGCTGTAGGAAGATGTGGCTTTGCCCCCGTTGCATGCAATGCGATTGGAAGCCACCAACAGGATGAGATTAAAGAGAAAGACGGCAAAGGCGACATTCACCAGAGAGTTCAGAACCTGCTTGGACACAACCAAAGTCACTGTCGTCCAGGGCAAGCCCAACCCCTGTGAGTAGGCCAGAATCGAACTCGGAATTCCGAGAAGCAGCCAATAGAGCAGCACGTAGGCCGTCACGCGGGTTGGCAGCGAGCGCCGATGTGCACAGGAAACGAGGACGGCCTCCAGCGTGAACAGGCCGGCCGCATACCAGTGCCCCCAAAGCTCGACCGTATGCAGCGCCGCAAGCACGGCCGCAGCGATCGCCCAGAGCGGACCAACTATCATCATCGCCAGCCAGACGAAGATCGACCCGAAGAGAAAGTTCACTCCAAAGACCAAGTCCGCATTGAGCACATTGCCAAAGTAGGCAAGCACACAGAACAAGACCCCGAGAAACGGGTTTGCCCCTCCCATTGCGACGATCGGACCTCCACCAGCCTTTTCAGCAGCGCCGCGCACCTGCATAGGCAGATTCCTTTCCAATGGTTCCCAGCGAGGGGCATGTCCTATCGGCATCCGCCCCTTTGGCAACAACCCTTTCGGATAGTCTGGTGAGGTGTTCGTGTAGGCTTTGTGCAATTCGGTGTATGAAGCGTGCAAATGCAATTTCACGCGTGGCAGCTCTGTTCAGATTTGACTAGAGGGCTCTGACATTTGACCGATTGGGGTCTTCAAAAGTATTCGCTGAAAGTGCTGCAAATGAAAAAGGTCCAAGTCCTTCTCATCGATGATGATATCGACCTGTCCGAAGAAGTTGCCGAAATGATGGGTGAGCAGGGTTTTGAGGTAACGTTCGCCCGTACCATTCACCAGTTTCACAAGGCCACCTCGCAGATTGCCTTTGATCTGTACGTCGTTGACCTATTGCTGCCCGATGGACACGGTCACGAGTTGATCAGGCAAATCAGACGCACCAGCGAAGCGGGGATCGTGGTTCTCTCGGGCAAATTGGATGAAGTAGACAAGGTTGTCGCCCTGGAACTGGGCGCCGATGACTATGTCGTCAAACCGTTTCCGCGTTCCGAATTTGTCGCGAGGCTGAAGAGCCTTCTTCGGCGAATGCAGGCGCGGGGAACACCCACTATTGAAAACGGCGGTGACGGCGCGTTTCTGGACTTCGATGGATGGCGGACTGACATCGATGCACGCAGGCTACTTGCGCCGTCGGGGACAGAACTGAAACTGACGAAGCTGGAATTCGATCTCTGGGTGACTTTCCTGAGGGCAACAGACCGCGTTCTGACACGCGAGAACCTCGTATTTGCACTGCGCGGCAGAGATTGGGCTGGCTACGATAGATCAATAGATGGCCTCGTAAGCCGCCTGAAGCGCAAAATGATGGAACACGCGGACGCCGAGGAATACTTCGAAACCGTACGTGGTGTCGGATACCTTTTGCGCACCCCTGTGTGTACACGACCTCACGACTAAGAAACGCCTTCGGAGCCACCTACCGAGTTCTACAGGTCTCGTCCCCCCGCCTGACCAACCGCACCAGCACCCAGCTGACCTGCCGTGCGGAGGCGCTGTTGGACGATGGACGAGAGACCCGGCTGACAGTTCGGTTGAAGGAACGTGGCGGGGAGCGGTTCTACGAGTTCAGCACGAACTAGAGAAGCTCTCGCCCCAGTAACCGCCCCAGTTCTCGTGGGCAGTTGGGAAAGCTGATGGAAACCATGGGGTGGCAAGGCTTCCTACCATCCCAGCCAGTCTTCCTGACAATGAATGCTGTATGACCGTAAGGTAAGTGCTGCCACGCTGTATGAGCAAATGTGCCCCAGTGTATGCCCCAGGGTGTCAGGGGTGCGTTGAGCTGCCCTAGGCAAGCCGCTGAAGGCCGGTGCCACAGTGTCAGAGTAGATCGAAGTTCTTCCCGGTCGACCAGTTTACCCAATCGTCCTCGCTGTTGTCAGGAGTCGTATCCATCAAGGGCGTTGCCATCACGGAAAACACTGATCGACGTTCCGACCCAACCGATTGAATGACGCGCCCCTGACACTAGACAAGTGAACAGCATCGTTCATCCGTCGATACCGTTGTTCCTCTTGAACCTGAATTTCTTTAACTCGATATATTCACTTAAAAAAATCAAAAGAGGACCAAAAACCAACCAAAAATTGATCATCGTCTCCCATCTCTCAAATGACTTTGACTCACCATCAAGGTATTTGACACCAAGAAGCATTGCCCATGTCGCGGTAAAAAACATCCATGCGTATTTTCTGGACTTCGCAAAGCTACGAAACTCGTGAAGCCGAGAGGTTTTCTCCGTCATCTCGAGGTTTCTCCTTCCGTCACTTCCTGGGCAATAGAACGGCAGTGGTCGAGATTCATTCGGCAAGAATAGATGCCCGCCCCCAAAACATCACCCACCTCAAATTGGGAACTACCCATCTTTCAATCTCGCTTTTCCAGAACAGGCTTCATTAATGTAATTTACAAGCCACAAAGCGTTTCCTGTGGATGCTCCATAAGGTAGCTCAATGACCCCGTCAGTGCTTGAAATATCTCCCTGATCTACGATCATTTCCCCACCGTAATACCGATGCTCGACAGTGCCTTGAAGTGGAATGATTCCGTTGATGTACTGTTCAATCGACCCCTTTTTGACATCAAGGTGATCGTCTCGACCAAAAAGGTACAGGCTGGGCGATCTGTGCGCTAAGTCAGGAGGGCCGCTGACCGACCAATCGTGGAATTCTACTTTTCCAACGCTTTTTAGTGAAATGGTGACAATGGCTTCCTTTGGATAGCCTTTGATTGCATTCACTCTGACTCGTTTGTCGACATGGACAAGAGTGCACCCTTCGATCGTGGTCGAGGATATGTTGTAGTTTTTTCTGGACGCATTTGTGGTGGTAGCGTTCTTGCTTTTCTGCTGCACGCTCCACTCAATTGGAAGCGGTTCTGAAGTTGAGGCGCCTGCAAGTGTTCGCATGGTTTGACCGACACCGAAAGCCAGGATCAGACCTATGCCGACCGCCCAAAACCAGCGCTTGATAAGAGGGGGCCCAAGCGATCTTCCGCGACCCAAACCTTTATCACGCATGCCTCTTCCTTATACGGTTTTTGATATTCAAAAGCGTTCGAAGCCATTCAATCTCGCGAAACAAACAATGTTGCGCCGTTTCAGACGTTGAAATCCGTCAAACCAAAATCAAACTCATCTGACGCCAATCAGAGCCACCATATCAATGGCTTTTCTCGAACACAAATGGGGGATTTTCTCCCTCGCAGCGTTCAGATTGTCATCAACCAAAACAGAACCCCGCCCTTCGTTCCCTGAAGCGCGGGGCTGCTGATTTCTCGAGAATTCGCCCCGTATCACCCGTCCTTGCCAAGCTCCTTCACGGCGGCAAGCATCCGGGCGATTTCCTGTTCGGTGTTGTAGTGGCAAAAGGAAATGCGGATGCAATCAGGCAGGCCAAGCGGCGTTAGCACATTGCCGCTATAGTGGTCGGCCTTGCGGGTGTGGGTGCGGATGCCCTGCTGGTTCAGTCGCTCAACCACATCTTCAGAGGCATGACCGTCGACCACGATCGACACCAGCCCCTCGCGCGCCGCGTTGTCTGCACCGGCAAGGATCGTGACGTGTTCCATGTCCCGCAACCCGGGCAGGTTGCCCGTGCCGTTGATGGCCGTGTTCGTCAGGTGGGTTTCATAGGCGTGGATCGCGCGCCCCGCCGCCTCGATGCGTTTGCGCGGCTCGCTTTCCTCGGACACTTCACCGCCAAGCCAGTCGAAATAGGCCACTACGTCAGACACCGTCGCGTAAGACCCCGCATCGCGGGTGCCGAATTCCCATCCCGTCGCCGGCGCGTCGATCAGCTTGTCATGCGGCGCCGCGCCCAGACGATCCGAAATCCAGGCTATGCCATAACCGTGACGCGAAAACACCTTGTAAGGCGAAATCACATAGCCATCCACGTCATAGGCCGCCAGATCAAGCTGCCCGTGTGCCGCGTGCTGGATGCCGTCAACGATGATGAAACAATCGGGCGCAACCGACCGGATCGCCCTGGAGATGGCCGCGACATCCATCCCCATCCCGGTCACCGGCGAGGCATGAAGGATCGTCGCCACCGACACATCCGGGGTAAGATGCTTCAGATAGTCCTCGGCACTCACCAGCCCCGTCGCATCGTCATGCGGAACGTTGACATAGTCCAATCCGGCAATGCCCGCCCAGCGACGCGCGGCGCTGCGGGTGGCCGGATGCTCGATGGATGATCCGATCACCTTGCTGCCCTTGGGCGCGTTCACACAGGCCGTGCGCAACAGGCGGAACAACAGCTCGGTCCCGCTTTCACCGGCAAAGAACTGGCCCGACGTGGCGTTCATGAACACCGCCAGATCGGCCTTGGCCTTGTTGATAACGTTCTGCGTCCCCTGCCCCGCCGGATTGATACGGCCCGGGTTGTCCGGAATGGCCGCATAGAACCCCGATGTCTCGAAAACCGATTTCAGCGTCAACGCACCACCGGCATTTTCAAAGAAGATGCGCTCGCCCTGGAACGGGCAGCTGTCGACATGGGCAAAGCGATCGCGGATTGCGGCGATCAGGTCAGGATTGTATTGGATCATGGGTCTTTTCCTGTAGGGAATCAAAGGGCGCGCGACACGATAGTGCGGCAAAGTTCAGCCACTGCAAGGTGGCTCTGTCTCGGGAAACCGTCGACACTGTCGTCGACAACTCCGTGGGTCGAATTGATCAGGCCATTGGCAACCATGGTGTCCAGCAGAAGGGCCTCGCGTTCCGGTGTATGCAGCAGGCGGGCATCCCCTGCGCGAACGGCCATGGCCGCAGCGATCGCCGTGCAGCCCCAGTTCGAACAGGCGGCCGTCACCAGCACGTCGCAGGAGGTCAAGGCGCCGATGCCACCACCGCAACCACATTGGCATTTGTCACCATAGGGGACATGCGCTTTCACGTGATCCGCAATTTTCCCCATGCCGATCTCATTGCCGCCGTCACCGACGGCCACAACCGGCACACCGCGTTCGAGAGCCTGATCAAAAAACAAGTCAACCCGCGAACGGCCCATGCCGTAGTCGATGCCCCTCATCGAGTGGTAGACACCAAAATCGTTGCGTCCCACCCGTTCGGTCGAGAAGAAGAGGTCTGGATTCAGCGTGTCCATCAACTCACTCGCCTGCGACTTGCCGGCTTCATCCTCGGTGGCAAAGGGCTGCATCACGATGGTGGCGAGGCTCTTGTCCGCCTTGGCGATCGCCGCTTGTGCCAGCGTAACAGGGAACAATCCCGCCGACCGGCACACATTGCGGATCGCTGGCAGCAACGTCTCTTCACAGAGCATGACGATGGTCACATTGCGGGCCAGCACCAAGGCGCGGGCCACAGCCGCAGCACCAGACGGTCCGTCGTTCTCACCCAGGTCTTCCGTAATCCACGCACGCGAGACAGAGCCGGTGGTCATCACCACAGTGCCGCCTTCTGGCACAGCCATCAGCGCGTCTGCCGCGGCACCAACCAGCGAACCGCCCTGCAATTCCCGTGCAGCCACAAACAAATGTTCAACTCCGCGTTCGCCCATATCAATGTTCACCAACTGGTCCAAACGGTTGTCCAGGCGCGTGATCAAAGCCGCATCAGCCATGTGCGTTTTCTCCAAACAATGTCGCAGCGACCCAAGCCTGATCCTGCAAATGATCTGCCACTTCCCGCATGGCCGACACGAGACAGTCAGCGACTGCCTTGGCGCCACCGGCGCGAGCTACGGCCCCGGCTGTCGGCTTCAACCGGATCGAAACACGCCCGCCGGGTTGACCATGGGTGTTGACCGTAACGATCCCTTTTTCGCGCAGCATCAGCATGCCGATCGCGGCGGTGACTTCGGCAGGCACAAGATCAGCTGCCTCCGCTCCGGCCATGTCCAGCGCAATCTTCATAGCATCCTGTTCGTCGATCTTCGGCCCCAGGGCCGAGCGGGTGATCCGATCTGCGCCCAAAGCCATTTCGAGCGCCTCGGCCAGATCCTGCCCGTCCTGCGCCTCCTGGATCAACAGCTCCGGCGTAAATCCCTGAAGGCTGCGCATCGCGCCCACGGCCACCGGCGCGCGGGCCTCCATACCCAACTCGCTGGCCTTCGCCTGAACAGGCACAAGGCTGGCCGGATCACCGCACAGAATGCCTGCACGAGGGCCGGACAGGCCCGCCTTGTCGGCATTGGTGATGACAAGATCCGCCCCGAAGGACAGGGAAGCGCCACCGCCATGCAAGACAGGCCGGTAACGCGCGCCATAGGCATCATCCAGAAACGTGATACATCCGGCGGCTTTCGCCGCCTCGACTGCACCCTTTATCAAGTCGTCCGCCAGCATCGACAATTCGGACGTCACCGGCGTGATCACGACAAGCGAGGGCGTCTCGCGCGCGATACCTTCCTTCAACGCATCAAGATCATGCACCTCGACGACATCGACACCCGCCAATCCTGCACCGCGCCCGACCGAGGCATGGCTGCGATCACCTTCCTGAACCAGCGACAGGACAGAGCGGCCCTGCGCATGGGCCAGAACGGTTGCGACAATGCCTGCGCTGGTGCGATTGACAACAGCCGCCGCTTCGTGCCCCTGCCCCCCCAAATGCGCAATCGCGGCCTGCCGCAGGTCCTCTCCGAAAAGGCCCGGTCCAATCCACTCTTCGCAAAGCACCGGCAAGTCATCAGCGGCCACCGGATAGAACCGCAGGTTCCCAGTACAGATCGCGATCTTGTCGATCCCCTCGCGGGCGACAAACGCGGCAGCCACACGCCCGGCCTGGGCCAGACGGCGCACCTCATCCGCAGAGCCACGCAGTAGACTGCCCCGCGCATAACCTACCGCGGGGTCGATCTCGTTGCCGAAAAAGTCCGTATTCACACGCCGCCCTCGATGTTGATGGTGACACACTTCCGGTAGGTATAGGCCTCAAGCGCGCCTTCGATGGAATACTCGCTGCCCATTCCGGATTGCTTGGTGCCGCCATAAGACATGCCCGGAATCTGACCACCGCCCTGATTGACCTGAATCCAGCCCGCATCAATCGCGCGGGTCAGGCGGGTGATCCGGCTGACATCATGGGTAAAGAGGAACGCCGCGAGCCCATAGTGGGTGTCGTTGGCCATCTCTATCACCTCTTCCTCGGTCTCGAAGGGGATGGCCACCATAACCGGGCCAAACACCTCTTCACGCGAAATACGCCAGCTATTGTCGACACCGGTGATGATCGTCGGGTTCGGGCAGAACCCTTGAGGATCTTCCGTCGGCGTTTCACCGATCAGGAACGTCGCGCCCTGCTCTTCCGCCTCGGCCACAAAGGCGCGGATTTCGCCATAGCGTTCCGCGTTGACGACCGCCCCCATGTCAACATCCGGGTCCAGCGCATCGCCCACGTTAAGTGCCGCGGATTTCTCTGCCACCTTGGGCATCAACTCGTCCCAGATATCCTTATGCACGAACAGGCGCGACCCCGCGGTGCAGCTTTGCCCCTGACGCATGAAACGCATGGCATTGGCGACCTGTTGCGCACAAGTATCGAGGCGCCCCTCGGCAATAGCATCAGGGAAGACGATGGTCGGCGACTTGCCCCCCAGTTCCAGCGTCAGGTTGGCAATGCGATCCGCGGTGACTTTGCCGATCAGCTTGCCCACTTCGGACGAGCCTGTGAACGACACCTTGTCGACACCGGGATGCGCCACCAGCGCGGCACCGGCTTCTTCGCCGACACCGGTCACCACGTTGAACACGCCCGGCGGGAACAGCCCATCCGCCAGCTCGGCCAGCTTCAGGATAGCCAGCGGCGCATCCTCTGCCGGTTTCAGGACAAGGCAGTTGCCGGTCGCCAGCGCCATCGAGATCTTCACCGCGCCCAGCTGCAGCGGCGAGTTCCAGGGAATGATCGAGCCCACGACCCCGTGCGGCTCACGCGTCGAATAGCTCAGGATACCGGGGCCAAGCGGCAGGGTTTCCCCCTTCTGTTCCACCGCAACACCACCATAATATTTCAGCACGCCCGCCGCCCCCAAGGCCTCACCACGCGACTGGGTCTTGATCGCGTTGCCGGATTCCGCAGCCAGCACGCGGGCAACATCCTCGGCGTTCTCCTCAAGGCGCCGCCCCAGCTCGGACAACAGGTTGCCCCGCTCGCTGGCAGCCAGCGCGCGCCAGGCGGGCAGCGCCGTGCGCGCCGCCTGAACCGCAAGGTCCACCTCTTTCGCCGTGCCGCGCCCGACCTCGCAGATCGCGCTGCGGCGCGACGGGTTCTCGACCGTCAGGCGCCCCTCGGGCCAGTGCCAGGCCCCGTTGATATAGCTTCCGGCCAGCCCCGCTTCGGGCAGTTTCGGTTCCAGGTAGGTGGTCATCCCTGTTCTCCTTGGCGAGACTTATAGGTTTAAAAAAGGGCGCGCCGCGTCTCGGGGAGTGGGAGAGCGGCGCTCGGGTCCGGATGAGAGCATGGCCGGACCCGGAGAAGGATCAGATCTTGGTCCGAACCACGGCCCAGGCGTCGTCCAGCGCGCCCTTGAACCGTTCGGTCGCCAGGTCGATCTCGTCCTCGTTGATGATCAGAGGCGGCATAAAGCTCATCCGGTCGCCGATGGCGCGCAGGTACAGGCCGCGATCATGGGCAAAGTTCTGCACCAGTTCGCCCACCTTCAGGGCCGGGTCGAACGGTTCGCGAGCCTTGGCGTCCTTCATCAGTTCGAAGCCACAGAACAGCCCCACGCCGCGCACTTCTGCCACCAACGGATGTTCCGCCATCGCGTGACATTTTTCGAGGAAGCGGCTGGAGACCTTGCGCACATGGCCGACGAGGTCGATCTCGTCGTAAATATCGAGCGCCTCGAGCCCCACGGCCGCGCCGACCGGGTGTCCGGCATAGGTATAGCCGTGGCCAAAGGTACCAACCTCGTCCGAGTTCTTCATCATGTCGGCATACATCTCGTCCTTGAACATCAGGGCCGAGATCGGGAAGAACGCCGCCGACAACGCCTTGGCACAGGACACCATGTCGGGTTCAAGACCCCATGTCTCGGATCCCCACATGTTGCCCGTCCGGCCAAAGCCGCAAACCACTTCGTCAGCAAGGAACTTGATGTCATATTTGCGCAGGACCGACTGCATCTCTTTCCAGTAGCCTTCGGGCGGCATCAGCGCGCCACCACCGGAAATGGCGGGCTCAGCAAAGAACGCGGCCACAGTTTCCGGGCCCTCCACCAGGATCAGTTCCTCGAATTTCGCGGCCATCCGCGCCGAGAACTCTTCTTCGCTCTCGCCGTCGATGTGGAAACGGTAGTAGTTCGGCAGCTCGGTGTGCTTGAACTCGGGAAGAGGCAGGCCGAACTTGGCGTGCATGTGGGGCTGGCCCGACAGCGACACTGTTGCAACGGTGTTACCGTGATAGCCGCGCACACGGCCGATGATCTTTCGGCGGTTCGGCTCACCCTTGGCGGTGTTTGTGTACCACAGCAGCTTGATCGCGGTGTCGTTGGCCTCGGACCCCGAGCACTGGAACATCACGCGGTTCATGTCACCCGGCGCCATGCCGATCAGTCTTTCGCCAAGCTCCGCCACACGAGGGTGGGAGCGGTTGTAGAAGGTCGGTGCAAACGGCAGCACGTCCATCTGGCGCTTGGCGGCATTCGACAAGCGTTCGTTGTGATAGCCGAGGCTCACGCAGCCGAGGCCAGAGAACCCGTCAATGATCTCGCGACCTTCGCTATCGTAGATGAATACACCCTTGCCATGGGTAATCATGGTCGGCCCCTGCTCGGCGTGCTGGCGCAGGTTCGACTGTGGGTGCACGTGGTGGGCTTTGTCCTGCTCAATCGAGCGTTTGGCGTCGACGTTCATACTGGTGCTCCAATTCAAAACTCAAAGCAGTCTCACATTTAACTTGACTGAAGATCAATTTCGAAGTTTTTTCGATTTGTTGAATCTTTTTCACTCAATATACCATGAAACCTCTACTCGACCTACGCCACCTGCAACTGATCCAAGCGATCATTCAAACGGGCCGCATCACCGATGCCGCCAAGCTTTTGGGTGTTACCCCCTCGGCCTTGTCACACCGGCTGCGAGAAGCCGAAAGGCGGCTCGACGTGCCACTTTTTACCAGGATGCACAAGAAGTTACGCAAAACACCAGCAGCCGATTATATGGCCGTTGTGGCGGAACGCATTCTGACCGATCTGAGCCGTGCCGAAGAAGATGTCCGCCGCATGAACGCCGGCGTGCAGCATGTTGTGCGGCTCTCAGTAGAGGCCTACAGCAACTATCGCTGGCTGCCGTTCTTTATCAAATTTCTAAAATCCCGAATTACGGGAATAGACATACAGATCATGGCCGGAGCCCGCATTGATCCGGTCAACAGCGTCATGAATCGCAATATCGACATTGCCGTCATGTCCGGCAATGTTGCGCAGGTGGGGTTGAGTACAATTAAGCTGTTCGAAGATCCACTCCTCTACATCATGCCACCGTCACACAGGCTGGCTGATCGTGACTATGTGGAAGGTACGGACATCGTGGGCGAGCACTTTATCACCTACACCAAAGTGCCTGAACCAGACCGCGAGTTCGCACTTCTTTTCCGTCCCACTGACAGCTACCCGCAATGGACAGCGACGGTTGAACTTCCCGAAGCTATTGTCGAACTGGTTGCCTCGGATCTCGGCACCAGCGTTTTATCGAACTGGGCGCTTCAGACGGCTCTTGCCGAAGGCCGGATTGTCGGAGCACAAGTCACCGAGGCTGGCATCACCGTACCTTGGCGCGCTGTGCTGCGCGCAGAAGATATGGAGGAAGACGATCCAATTCTGCAAGTTGCCCACCTCCTGGCAGAGTGGTGCAGCTTGCCCGATGGTGGTTTCCATATCACCTGACACAATACTCTGCTGCCCTGCTGGGCCCCGGGCACCACTCGCCCTGGCCGCCTGCCCTTTTCCAACGAGCCTATCGCTTTTGGCAGTCGGGTACACTCGCCCTCAGAATAAGTGTTCCTTGAATTTACGCGGACCGCATCCTTCTACAGAGCTCAATTAAATTTCCCTGCGTGTAGGCAACGTACTTGGGTGTTTGGATAGGATAGACTTCGGCTGGCGCAGGTACCTTCTTGCCAATCGACCACAGCGTTTTCCTTCTACCGCGAAAAACCTTGCTGGTCCGCGAAAACGCCAGACCTCGCTTGTGCCGAGGATACAAGGAAACCCCATGCGGTGGATGCGAACGCCTGATGGTCTGTCGCAAGCCAATAGGCGTTCGGAATGGCAATGTCTCAGCTTCTTTCCAACCGTTCGTTGCTCGGATCATAGAGAGGTCTAAGACTGGGCTCGGCGGGCACTGGTTTTCCTGCCACCACAATCTGATAGCTTCGCGCCGCCAGTTCCTTCATGGTCATGCCTTCGGGACAGGTGACATACCCCATTCCGATGGCACCACCCACAGACCAGCCATAGCTGGCCGAGGTCAAGCGACCGACGTTCTGCCCATCGCACAAAATCGGTTCTTTCCCAAACACAAGCGCATCAGGGTCTGTCAGCCGGAATGACAAGAGGCGGCTACTTGCACCTTCTGCCTTGCGCGTTTGGATCGCAGCTTTCCCGGTGAACTCCGTATCGAAATCACATGCAAAAGTCAGACCGCTGTCTACTGGACTATCGAACGGCCCAATGTCGTGGCCCCAATGGCGGAAACCCTTTTCGATCCGGCAGGAATCCACCGCCATACCGCCACACAAACGCGGGGCGCCATCGGCAGCCATCAGCGTCTCGAACACCTGCTGTGCGAACTCTGCCGGGACATGCAGTTCCCAGCCCAGCTCGCCCACATAGGTGATCCGCTGCGCCCGCACCGGCGCATGGCCCAAATGCAGGTTCTGCCAGGTGCCGAATGGGAACGCCTCGTTCGACAGATCCGCCCCCGTCAGCGCGCTCAGAAACTCGCGCGACCGCGGCCCCATCACCGCCAGCGTCGCCTCGCCCGCCGTCACATTCACAACCGATACACCTGTGCCCTCAAGCCGGGACGTCAGCCAGCTTTGCGTCTGCGATTCGGCCCCGGCCGAAGCCATTACCATGAACCGTGTCTCGGACAGGCGCGCAACCGTCACATCGGCCTCGATCCCGCCCTGTTCGTTGAACATGTGCGTATAGATCAACGCCCCCGGCGCCACGGCCATATTGGCCCCGCACAGGCGCTGCATCTCGCCCTCGGCATCCGCACCGTCGACGATAAACCGCCCAAAAGTCAGGTCGATCAAGCCAAGGTCGGTGCGCAGCGCCTCATGTTCCTCCCGCCAGTCATCAAACCACGGCTCTCGCCCGAACCCATCGGTCATCTCGCGCCCGTAATAAAGCGGCCGCTCCCAGCCGTTGGCACTGCCAAACTGTGCCCCCGCGTCCCGAAGATGCGCATAGTAGGGCGTGCGCCGCAGCCCTCGCGCCTCGGCCTTGCGTAGATAGGGCCAATGCATCGCATAGGCATGGCTCAGGGTCTCGGCGGCCTTGGTTGCCGTATAGCTTCGGGCGTTCAACCCCGGCACGATGCGACGGCTGTCCACATCCGTCAGGTCCATTGTCATCTGGCCATTGATAATCCATTCCGCCAGCGCCTTGCCCGCGCCCGGCCCGTTCTGGATGCCGGTCGAGTTGAACCCGGCAGCAACCCAATAGCCCCTCACATCCGTGATCGGCCCCAGATAGTGCTTGGCGTCCGGGGTAAAGCATTCCGGCCCATTAAAGAACTTGCGAATGCCGCTTTCTGCCAACGCAGGAACCCGCTCCATCGCCGCCTCGAGAATGGGATAGAGGTGTTCCTCGTCACAAGGTAGCTCGTCAAACTCGAACCTCTCAGGCAGGCCTTGTTCGGGCAACCACGGCGTCGCGTTGGGTTCCGAACAACCGATCAGCAGCTTGCCGGCATCTTCCTTGTAATAAGCGTATTCATCCATCACCCGCAGCACTGGCAGGTCGCCGGTCACGCCTTCAATCGGATCGGTCACGACGTAGTAGTGATTGGTGTAATGCAGCGGGATCTGCACGCCGTGGGTCAGCCCGAACTCGCGCGCCCACATGCCGGTGGCGTTGACTACATGTTCGGCGCGGATCAACCCCTGTTCGGTTTCCACGCCCACCGCACGACCGCCCTCGATCACCACGCGGCTGACGGGGGTATCTTCGAATATCTGCGCACCGTTCATGCGCGCGCCCTTGGCCAGCGCCATGGTGGTGTCGATGGGGTTGGTATAGCCGTCCCCGGGAAACCAGAACGCGCCTTTGGCGCCGTCGATGGACAGCAAGGGCCAACGCTCCTGCGCCTCGGCCAGTCCGATCTCCTCGGCGCGGATGCCACAGCCATGGGCGTAGTCGACCTTGCGCCGCAACTCTTCCATCCGCGCGTCATTCAGGGCCACGGTCATCGAACCATTTCGCTTGAAGCCGGTGTTCTGGCCGGTCTCGTCCTCAAGGGCTTCCATCAGGTCGAGGCCGTATTTCGCCAGCGCCGTCATCACCGGCACGCCCTGTGTTTCGCTGACCAGACCAGCGGCGTGCCAGGTGGTGCCGGAGGTCAGTTTCTTGCGTTCCAAGAGCGCAACCGACCAGCCCGCCTTGGCGAGGTGATAGGCCGTCGCACAGCCAACGATGCCGCCACCGATGATGGCAACCTGAACGTCTGTGGGCAGGGGTTTTGTCATCACCTCGCCTCCGATGCGTAGGGCTGCGCCTGACCCTGGGTGGGTACGAAAGCGCCCTCCCGTGGGGAGGGTCGGGCGCTGCCCGGCCTATCTTCCGGGCGGGACATTTCCGATCCGTTCGTCATGCTCCTACCCCCGCAACCGTTCATTCTCGGGATCATAGAAAGGCACGGTCGAAACAGTCGCCTTGACCGGCACGCCCAGAACTTCGATCTCGTAGACATCACCCGGATTGGACGGCTCGGTCAGATAGCCCTGCGCGATCCGCCTGCCGATGCGGAACCCCGTTCCGCCCGAACTCACATAGCCCACCGGCTTACCATCCCGGCAAATCGGGCTGGAGGACAGCGCATCAGCCCCATGCCCATCCAGCACGAAGGCGGTAAAGTGGTATGCCTTCTCCTGTTTCGCCTGCGCCAGAAACGCGTCGCGACCCACAAAGCTCGCTTTTGTCTTGCTGACGAACCGCTCCAGACCCGCATCAAACGCGCTGTATTCGATGCCGAAATCCGCGCCCCAGCCGTGATAGCCCTTTTCCAGGCGCATCGCGTTCAGCCCGTAGGATCCGAACTCGACCATGCCCTTGTCGGCCCCCTGCTCCATGATCGCCTCATAGACCTTGACCAAATCATCGCTGCGCAGATGTAACTCCCAGCCCAGCTCGCCCACATAGGATACGCGCAGCGCAATCACCGGCGCACCGGCGATGGTGATCTCGCGCACCGACATCCAGGGGGCTGCCTCTTTCGACAGATCATCATCGGTCAACGGCTGCAGCACGTCGCGCGACTTCGGCCCCATCACCATCAGCGCCGCGTCGAATTCCGACCCACGCTTCAGCGATACGCCATCTTCGGGCAGGAATTTCGACATCCAGTCATGGTCGCGCTGATCGGCCAGCGTCGGGCCGCACAGCAGGTATTTGTCCTCGCCCAGACGCGCAATCGTCGCCTCGGACCAGACCTTGCCCTTGGGCGTCAGCATGTAGGACAGCTTGACCCGGCCAACCGAGGGCATCGCGCCACAGAACACTTCGTTCAGGAACGCGGTCGCCTTTGGCCCCTCAACCTCGTAGCGGGTGAAACCGCCGTGATCCATCACGCCGACATTGTCGCGCACGCCTTCGCACTCGGCCTTGACCGCGTCATGCCAGCATTCGTGGTGAAAGCTCAGCTCGCCATCATTCTTGATCGCATTCGTCTCAAACCAGAACGCCCGCTCCCAGCCAGCAACCTGCCCGAACTGAGCACCCTTGGCTTTCAGAGTGTCATAAAGCGGCGTGGTCTGCACCGGGCGGCCCGATTTCCACAGGCGGTGCGGATAGGGAATCGCATATTGGTTTTCATAAAGCTCGCTCGACCGTTTCACGGTGTAATCAAACGTCGCCCATTCCTCACCAAACCGGCGCGGATCCCAGAACGACATATCCCACTCGGTTTCGCCCTCGGTGATCCATTCGGTCAGCGTTTTCGCTGCCGCAGCTGAATGGGTGATGCCAACCGGGAAGCAGCAGGCATGGTAGAAATTCGGCAGACCAAACGCGGGGCCGCACAGCGGCGCGCCATCGGGGCTATAGGGGATCGGGCCGTTCACGAACCGGCTCACCCCCGCCTCGCCCAAGAGCGGCACATGCTCCAACGCGGCTTCAAGGATTTCGGCGATGTCATCAACACTGTCGGGATAGAGCTGGTTGGCAAAGCAATCCGGCATTCCGTCGAGCCACGCTGGACGCCCCTCGTGGCCATAGGACCCCAGCAGCAGCCCGTTCCGCTCGCGGCGCAGGTAGTACATGATGTCCGGATCACGGACGAGCGGGAAGTTCTCGGGGTTCGCTTCCAATTCGGGCAGGCTGTCGGTCACCAGATACTGGTGCTCAAGCGTGACGACGGGCAGCTTCTGGCCCACCATCTCGCCCACCACGCGGCCATAATAGCCACCGGCGTTGATCACGATGTCCGCAATCACATTGCCCTTGTCAGTCACAACCTCCCACTCGCCCGACGGGCGGCGGTTGATGCCGGTGACTTGCGTAAAGCGCGCGATTTCAGCGCCCAAATCCCGCGAACCTTTCGCCAGGGCCTGCGTCAACTGCGAGGGGTCAACATCGCCTTCATAGGGGTCCAGAATACCGCCGATGATGCTGTCGCCCGAGCTGAAATAGGGGTGCATGTCGTCCATCTCGGACGGGGTCAGCATGGCCATGTCATAGCCAAGGCCCTTGGAGATGCCCACTAAATGGCGGAACAAGTCCATCCTCTCTTCGGTGTGCGCGGGCCAGAAGGCACCGGTGTGGCGATAGGTGATCGGATAGTCGACTTCCTCGGCCAGGTCCTTGTAGAGCCGCCAGGCATAGTTACCCGCACGCATCCCGCCCCAGCTGTTGGCATAGGTCGGAATGTTGCCCGCCGCGTGCCATGTCGACCCGCTGGTCAGTTCGTTCTTTTCAATCAGCAGCGTATCGGTCACGCCCGCCTTGGCGAGGTGATAGAGGGTCGACACGCCAACCGCACCGCCCCCGATAATGACAACTTTGGCTTGGGTTTTCATGAGTTTCTCCACGCGATTAGGAGTGCGCCTGACACTGGGTGGGCGCTTTTACGCCCTCCCGTGGGGAGGGTCGGGCGCGGTCCGGCCTGCCGCCGGACCAATTGGTGTTTGTTGAGTCTGTACATCGTTGTTCCCTACCTAGCAGTCGCTCGGCGGCAGCCGGATCGGCAGACGCGCGCGCAGGGCGGCTTCGACATCAGCGGGCAGGTGAGACGGCGCGGGCTGCGCTTCGATTTCGGCGACGCGGGCGATGGCCCTGTCCCAGACGGTCTGTGCGCCGCTTTCCAGCCAGTCGTTCACGCTCTGGCGGTCGCCTAGCTTGGGATAGACATATTCCTTGGTCATCAGGTCCAGCGTCTGCGCGGTGCCAAGAAAGTGCCCCTCACCCGTCACCACCTCCTCGATCATGTCCAGATCAATCGAGCCTTCGAACATCTCGACCCCACGCACCGAACGCAGGATCGCACCGCACATGTCATTATCGATCACCAAAGCCTCTTTGCTGGCCGCCATGATCGACCCCAGCATGCCAACGCTCAGGTTGATCATGTCCGCGCCACCTTGGGCGGCAAGCGCGATTGTATAGCCCTTTTCATAGCCCGACTGCGCATCCGCCGTCTTGGCGTCTGTCATACCCGCCGATACGGTCGACGGCAGGCCAAGGTTCAGCAACAGCTGCGCCGCGGCGGCGTTGGCCACAGCGGCCTCGCCCGAGCCACCGGTCATCGCGCCGGTCCGCAGGTCGGAAATGAACGGCAGGAAGGCGAGAATACAGGGAAACCCCGGCTGCATCATGTTGACCAGCACCAGACCGGCCAGCGATTCCGCCAGTCCCTGCGCCAAGGCACCGGCCAGCGAGGCAGGGCTGGTCGCACCTGCCTGCGCGGCAGAACAGATCTGCAGCGGCATCCCCAGACGTACGCATTCCTGCATCACGCCACAGGCCTCTTCCGCCAGAGTCAGTGGAGGCACTACGTGGCATACCGAGGCAAAGCAGAACGGCTGTTTGGCAAACGCGCCCTCGCCCCCCAAGGCCTCGTCGAACATGTCGATCACCGGTGCAACATGTGCTGGTTCGAAAAAGCTGGTGCCAATGGGTTTCGAGGTTGCTTTCATCGCGACAAAAGCGGTGTTGATATCCAGCGTCAACGGATCTTCCAGATCGCGTGCCACCACCGGGCGCAGAGAATAGTGGATGCTGTCACAGGCATCCACGATGCGCATCAGGCCATAGAGATCCCGCAAGGTGCTGTCGCGAAAGGTATTTGTGGCAGAGTCAAGCACCTGCACGGCTGCACCTCCGGTGCCGATGTGCACTTTGCCACCGCCGACTTCGATGCCTCGGTCACGCAAGTAGCCCGGCAGCTCTACCCGCTTGCAAGCCTTGGAGATCATGTCCTCAACCAAGCTACGAGAGAACGTGATACGCCCATCGGCACGCTCTTCCGCGCCGTTCTCCAACGCCAGCGTTTTAAAGTCTGCCGGCGCATTCGATACGCCGATGCGCTCGAGAATATCGAAAGCCGTATTAGTGATATGCGCCAACTTGCTATCGTCGAGCGGCATGAAACGGCCGCCGACGGGTGGCAGGGTCATCTGTGGCGTCGTAGGCTTTACGCCTCTTTTTAATCTTGTTCGCCGCATGAGCGCGTCCTCAGTAATCTGTCTTGTTGACGCATTCTAGGAGTGGCTTGAAATTAGCTCAATTCCATTATTTACATCATTTCGTGAAAGACATTCACTCAACAAGGTAAGCCCGAGCCGCCTCCGAGACTCGATCCGCCAAAACGCGATCCAGCCATGTCGGATCCATCTCTGGCACCGAAGACAGCAGTAAGTCGGTATAGAGCGCATGTGGTGGCGAGAAGATCGCATTTTTGGGCCCTTGTTCCACGATCTTGCCGTGCTGCATCACCACGACCTCATCCGCAATGGCGCGCACGGTCGAGATATCGTGGGTGATGAACATATAGGCCAGGTTGTGTTCTTTCTGAAGCTTGTCCAAAAGGCGCAAAATGCCTTCCGCCACTAGCTGGTCCAGCGCAGACGTCACCTCATCGCAGATCACCAGTTGCGGAGCTGCCGCGAGGGCACGCGCAATACCGATACGCTGTTTCTGACCGCCCGATAGCTCAGACGGCAGACGATTCATGTACTGATCCGGCTCCAGCTCGATATCAGCCAGAAGCGCACGAGTTTCTTCGGTCAACGCCTTGCCCTTGAGACCGCGGTAATAGGTCATTGGACGCCCGATGATATCACGAATTCGCTGCTTTGGATTTAGAGCCGTATCCGCCATCTGATAGATCATTTGAACTGATTTTAGCTCGGCCTTGCTGCGCTTGCGGAACTGCGGCGCCAAAGGTTCGCCGTTCAACAATATGTCACCAGAAATCGGCGGCAAAAGCCCCATCAGGCTGCGTGCAGTTGTTGATTTGCCCGACCCGCTTTCCCCGACAACAGCGACTGTGCGTCCTGGATAGAATGACATGGAAATATCGTTCAATACCGGCTGGGCCATACTGGGGTATTGAGCGGTCACGTTCTTCAACGAAACCACCGGCACCGCATCTTCCGAAACCTCGGGCTTTTCCTCTGCCGTAAACGAACGAACCGCCCAGAGCGACTTGGTATAGTCTTCTTGCGGGGCGTTCAGCATCGTTTCAGTGTCGGCACTTTCCACTTCATTTCCGTGACGCAAAACCATGATGCGATCCGCCATCTGCGCGACAACCGCGAGGTCATGGGTGATGTAGATCGCCGAAGTTCCGAACTCTTCCACAATCTCGCGAATGGCCGACAGCACCTCGATCTGTGTCGTTACATCCAGGGCTGTGGTCGGCTCGTCGAAAATGATCAGATCGGGCCGGCAGGCCATGGCCATTGCCGTCATAGCCCGCTGCAATTGGCCGCCGGACACCTGGTGCGGATAGCGGAACCCAATCTCGTCAGGATTCGGCAACTGCAATTGGCGGTATAGGTCAATCGCATCTCTTTGCGCTTCATCACGCGACATCACGCCTCGACGTACCGCAAACTCAGTGTGCTGATTGATGAGCTTGAAAGCCGGATTAAAGCTTGCGGCAGCAGACTGCGCGACATAGGCAATCCGGGTCGAGCGTAAATTACGACGCGTCTCCCGGTCCGCCTTAGTCAGATCTACTCCATCGAATTCAACACTACCGCCAGAAAACCGGCAACCGTCGCGCACATAGCCCATAGCGCCCAAACCGATGGTGGATTTACCGGCGCCGCTCTCGCCGATCAAGCCCAGCACCTCACCTTTGGCCAGTGTTAGATCGACACCTTTGACAATGGGTTTCCAGCGGTCCTCGGACAGGCCTTCGATCTGAAGGTTCTGGACCTTCAAAAGCTGGGTATCTTGGTTTGTCATGGTCATTTCCCTCGGGTTTTGAGACCACTGGCCTTGTGCAGCATCCAGTCAACTATGAAATTCACTGCCACGGTCAAAAGGCCAATCGCGGCAGCCGGAATAAGTGGCGTCAGGTCGCCAAAAGTGATGAGCGACGCATTCTCGCGCACCATCGAGCCCCAATCTGCGGCAGGCGGCTGGATACCCAACCCCAGAAACGACAGTCCAGAAATCGTCAGGAACACGAAACAGAAGCGCAGCCCGAACTCTGCCACCAGCGGCGGTGCGGCGTTGGGCAGGATCTCTTTGCGCATGATCCACCAAAGACCCTCGCCTCGAACCTGCGCGGCCTCGACATAATCCATCACCACGATACCCATCGCGACGGCGCGGGCGATCCGATAGACAAAGGTTGCGTAGATCAATGCGATAACCCCAATAAGGCTGGTCACCGAAGCTCCAAAGATGGTCAGCAGAAGCAACGCAAAGATCAGCGTGGGGATCGAAATCACCACATCGACGGCGCGCGACAGCAGTTGATCAACCCACCCCTGCAAAACAGCCGCGAAAAAGCCCGCCGTGGTGCCCACAACAAAGGCAATCACCGTCGTCAGCAGGGCAATCCCGATGGTATTGCGCGCGCCATATATCATCCGGGTCGCCATATCGCGCCCCAGACTGTCGGTGCCCAGCCAGTTGACTGCAGACCAAGGCTCGTATTCATAGCCTACAACTTCGCTCTCACCAAAAGGTGCCAGCATAGGGGCAAAGATTGCGACGAAGATGTAAAGCAAGACCACCACGCAGCCGAACTGCGCGGTCAGCGGCGCCTTGCGCAGCTCATGAAGAAATCCGTTCATCATCACTTCCTGTGCAAGAGGCGCGGGTTCGATGCGATCGAGATCAGATCGGACGCCAAGTTGAAGAGGATATAAGTGGCGGAAAACAGCAGGCAGGAGGTCTGCACCACGGTAAAGTCACGCTTGGCAACGCTATCGACCAAGAGCTGCCCCATGCCTGGGTAAACGAAGACCACCTCCACGATCACGACTCCTACAATAAGGTAGGCAAGGTTGATTGCGATAACGGTGACGATTGGGGCGATGGCATTTGGCAGCGCGTGAATAACAATCAATCGCCGCTGGCTCGCGCCCTTCAAACGCGCCATCTCGATATATGGAAGCGCCAGAAGGTTGATCAAAGACGCGCGCGTCATCCGCATCATATGCGCAGTCACGATCAGCGTCAGGGTCAGCGCGGGCAGGAACGTTCGATAAAGGCGGTCGCTCAGGCTCGCGTCGTCCGACAAATTGGCGATAGAGGGGAACAAACCAAGCTCTACTGCAAACAACCAGACCAGAATATAACCGACAAAGAACTCGGGCACCGAAATCGCGGTAAGCGTGGCTACATTGATCGACTTGTCGAGGAGCGTGTCGCGATAAAGCGCTGCAACAACCCCCAGCAAAACCGCCAACGGCACCGAGATCAGCGCCGCGAAACCGGCAAGGAAGAAGGTGTTGTAGAGACGTTCACTGATCAGGTCCCAGATCGGAATGCCCGAAATCAGCGAGTTGCCTAGATCCCCCTGCAGGAACCCGCCTAGCCATTCAAGGTAACGCGAGTGCGCTGGCTGATCGAGCCCCAATTCACGCCGGAAAGCAGCAAGATTTTCGGGCGTCGCGGATTGCCCGAGAACCTGCTGGGCCACATCGCCCGGCAACAACTCAATCGACAGGAAAATGACGAGCGACACAACGAAGAGTGTCAGCAGGCCAAGAGCCAGCCTTTGTATGAAGAGCTTGATGAGATAGTGCATTGTGTCTCTCTGGAACGGTTTTCAGGCCGGCCAACGCGTACATCCGCGCCAGCCGACCCAAGTGTCAGGTTTGGCAGTCTTCAGAGTCAGGCCTTCCACCAGCGTTCGATGGCCTTGTACCCATCAAGCGACCAGTTTGCGGCCACGTCTTCGCCATGCTGCACATCGGCGCGGCGGGCATAGACAAAATTGCGGAAGAACGGGATCACCGATCCGCCCTCGTCGCGCAAAATGACCTGCATGTCACTGTACATCTGAGCACGCTTGGCCTCGTCCAGTTCCGAACGTGCGGCAATCATCAGCTGGAGGAATTTCTCACTGCTGAACTGGCTCTCGTTCCAGTCACCTGTATACGCGGTGGCAAAGATCATATCAGGCACAGGGCGGGCGCCCCACGAGCTGGTGAAGAAGGATTTTTTCATCCAGACATCCGACCAATAGCCATCACCTGGCTCACGTGTCACCTTGAGGTCGATTCCCGCCGGAACCGCGTGCTCACGGTACAAAGTCACCGCATCCACAGCTCCGGCAAATAGCGAGTCTGACACGCTCAACGAAACGCTTAGGCTGTCCAAGCCAGCTTCTTTCAGGTGGAACTTGGCCTTGTCCGGGTCATAAGCGCGCTGTTCGATTGACGGATCGTGGAACGGCATTGAAGGGGCAACTGGGTGGTCATTCGCAACCGCTCCGTGACCGCGCAGCACCTGTTTCACGAGCGCTTCACGATCGACACCGTATTTCAGCGCAAGACGCACGTTGTTGTCGCTGAACGGTGCCTGCGAACTTTGCATCGCAAAGGTCGGGTGGAAGCCGCCCGAGATCGACTCGATCTCGACGTTCTTGTCGCGCCCCAAGAGGCCAAGCGTCTTGTACTCTGCCGACTGAACAGCATCGATTTCGCCGGTGACCAGCGCGGTCGTGGCCGCACCGCTGTCCGAGATCAGCAGCAGTTCGACAGTATCGAAATTGGCCGCGCCTTCTTTCCAGTAGTCGGGGTTGCGCTTCAGCACGGTTTTCACACCCGGCTTCCAGCTTTCAAGCGTGTAGCCACCGGTACCTGTGCCCGACAGATCCAGTTCGCCATCCTTGCCGACAGGCATGATCTGGAAGTGGTAATCCGACAGGATAAACGGGAAATCTGCGTTAGGGGACGACAGCGTAAAGACAACCTCTTCCGCGCCTTCGGCGGCAATGCTTTCGACACCCGCAAGCAGCGACTTCGCACCCGAGGTCGACTCTTCACCACGGTGCAGGTTGAGCGAGGCAATCACATCTTCCGACGTCAACGGCTTGCCGTTGTGGAAAGTCACGCCCTGACGTAGTTTGAACACCCAGGTCTTAGCGTCGTCCGAGGCCCAACTCATTGCCAGTTCCGGCTTCAGCTTGTTGTCCGCGCCGATCTCAGTAAGGTTGTTACGAAGCGCCCAACCGACCATGATTTGCTGTGCACCGCTGGCCTCAGCCGGGTTCAACGTGTCGCTGGTACCGCCCTGACTGACTGACAAACGGAATGTGCCGCCTTTTTTCGGCTGAGCTTGAGCGGGCCGTGGCACTTGCGACAGGCCGATCAGCGCTGCTGACCCCGCCAAAAAGCCACGGCGGCCGATGTTCAGGGTTGATCCAAATTTGGTCACTTAAAGTTCCTCCCTTTCAAGTGTTTGAAGAGTTTGCCCGCCGTTGGGCGGTCGCGCGTTTGATGGTCGGCATGAACTTCGCGAAAGCGCTGCAATTTGCGTGCCGTAAAAACAGCCCAAATCGCACTTGTTGGCGCGAACCAATCTGCACGCCACTTGTGATGGCGGCGCATGGAGAAACGAGACTGCCATTGTATTGTGGTTGTTGCGACGGGCGTCTGCACTTCGCTGTCGCTAGCTGAGTGATCCGGGCAGTTGGGGCACCAATAAAATTCCACACTGTATTAGATGCAGGCTGTTGAACCGCGGGGAGCGCGTTTGCCATGTACATTCCTTCTCTGTTCGCCGCGAGCAGATGCCGCGGACGCCCAAGATTTGAGTCCGGTGTTTGAAGCACAGATATGAGCTGAGAGAACGAAAGGCTCCCTTACGTCAACAGGACGCTTAAGTTCAGTATTGTCAGAGAATGAATTATTTCAATTTAATAATAGTACGGTTTATGTGAAGCCATTTCACCCAAGAAACCCTTGTCGACTAGGTCTCCCTACCAAGAAATGTCAGGGTGCGAAGGCGCCGAAAAAAGATGCATGTGATAGCACATTTTTCCTTCGGAAAGCGCGCTCTTCTGATACCGCAAAGCCGGACAACACCTACACTCCAACAGCTCATGAAACATGCGATCTGATGCGCCTAGTAACTCAAACCCAAATCCCAGATAAATCATTAAAAACGAAATGTTGGCCGCGAAAAACTGAGAAGCCTGCAGGAACGCCCAGAGTTGAAGACCTTTCACTCAACAGAGCAAAAAACTAAATACGCCAACCAGATCAAATGACTTGTCCGCTCGTGTAGCTTCTTGCCGAAAAGCAGCCTCTTGGACGGGGTCTAAATTCCGTGTACCCAGGCCCGATGGGCGTTCAAAAGGCTTCCCCCGCTTAGAGGCACAGTCGATTTACCGAACAATGCGCTGCCCGGCGCAGAGTGTTATTCAGGCGGTATCCAACGCACTCGATATCGATTGTTGTAAGTGGACCTGCCCATCGATGAAGTTGCCGGAAAAGCAATATGTCAACGCAATAGGTCAGCCCCACCCAAGTGGTCCGGTTTGAATGAAACAGCATGATGCACAGCATTCCCTTTGCGAAACGGAGAACTCATCATCCCCTTTCAACCCTTCCTTCAAATAATTTAGACATTGACGATACAAGTTTGTCGGGCTTCCAAACAACCAAGAGGGGCAGCGAAACCGCCGCCCCAGTGCGAGACAAAACCACAGTTCTCAGCCGCTATGACGTGAAACTCAATTGCTTCAACTGGCCAACTTGAGGGGATCAGGAACCTGAAGCAACGCACCAATACAACGCCCTGTATCGATCATTCGGTTCGAGAAACCCCACTCATTGTCATACCAGCTGACCACACGCACCATACCATCATTGGTTACCGTGGTCTGAGCTGCTGCAAAGCAGGAAGAGTGTGCGTCATGGTTAAAGTCGATCGAAACCAAAGGATCTTCTTCGAAGGACAACACACCATTCAGCGCGCCATTCGCTGCCTCCTTGATCGCCATATTTACCTCGTCCCGAGCGACCTCGGTTTCGGGCATGAATGATAAGTCAACTAGTGACACATTCGGTGTTGGCACGCGAACGGCAGAACCTTCCAGCTTGCCGGAAAGCTGTGGCAGCACCAAAGAGATTGCGCGCGCCGCACCGGTCGAGGTTGGTATCATTGACATAGAAGCCGCCCTCGCACGATAGAGATCTTTGTGGGTCGTGTCGTGACTCGGCTGATCACCTGTAAAGGCGTGGATTGTCGTCATGTAACCTGTCTTGATGCCGAATGCCTGATCCAGAACCATCGCAACCGGGGCCAGACAATTTGTGGTACATGACGCATTTGACACGATCAAATCATCCAGCGTCAGGTCTTTATGGTTTACTCCATAGACAACGGTACGATCAGCATCTTCACCCGGCGCCGAGATCAACACGCGCTTGGATCCGTTCTGCAAGTGCCGCGCAGCTTGTTCGCGTGACGTGAAAAACCCCGTGCATTCATAGGCGATGTCCACATCTCCCCAAGGCAACTCTTCAGGGTTCCGACAAGCCGTTAGCCGGATATTTTGATCTCCAACGATCAATAGGTCGCCTTCGATACGCACGAGGGTGTTCAAGCGACCATGCACACTGTCAAACTTAAGAAGATGTGCAATCGTCGCCGCAGGTGCCAGATCGTTAATTGCAACGATCTCAATGTCGCTGTCACCGCGTTCCAGTAGGGCCCGCAAGACTCCGCGCCCTATCCTTCCGAACCCGTTGATGGCAATCTTGATGGTCATGGTCTACGTCTCCTTTTTCGTTTCGCGCAAACAGCTACTGAACGAAATGTTTGCGCTAACAATTTAAGCCGAACTACGCCACATCAGGTATGATCTTCGCGATGGTCCATCACGGTTTCCGGCTGCAGTTCAAGTTAAGGTTTCAAGCCCTTTCGGCGGCAAGACCGCTAAGGACAAAATCGGCCGTGGTCGGGCTATTGGCAAAAGGCAGGTCATACACAATTGCCAAACGGCTAAGCGCCTTGACATCCACGTCATGCGGCATCGGCGACAAAGGATCGATAAAAAAGATGATCGCGTCCAACCGCCCTTCGCAAATCATCGCACCAATCTGCTGATCTCCGCCCAAGGGTCCGCTTTTTAGACAAGTGACATCCAATTGAGGCAGGGCTTCCTTGATACGTGCACCAGTCGTGCCCGTTGCAAACAGGACCGCATTCTGCATTTGCGCCAAATGATCCCTAGCCCAGACAACCAATGCATCCTTCTTGGCGTCATGTGCCACCAAGGCCAGTCGAAGATATCTACCGGATAAACTGGTCGACATAATCTGCCCCCAATCCCACTTTTTCATAGTGGCTTCGGCACATCTCGATCTTGGTAAAGACGTCCTCGTAACCCATCGTTTTACCCCATGGGTCGACGTAGAGCATCACGCCATTCACCTGGAAATAGGTGATCATCTCTTCAACATCATCTGGAACAACCAGCGTGTGTGTCTCGCCTGGTGGCTCATAGACATAACCACCCTCGCGGGCCTCCCAGTCATGTTCGAGATAGTGCCACCGGCCCTTCAATACAAAGCCATGTACAGGTTGCGGGTGGCGATGCCGTGAAAGCACGCCAGCCTTGCGAACGCGCAATAGGTTCATCCAATAGCCCTGCGAACGGTTCAGACACAGCGGTCGAAAGGACACGCTCGGGGTTTGTGGCACCCAAATACGCTCGTCCTCGGCAATGGCCTGAGGGATAACAATCTCCTCCTGCGCATCGCTTGGAAACGGCAACTGATATGGCATTCTCGGATCTTCGTCAGTTCCTTGTACGGGCATGGATGCCTCCTCCTTACATTGCAGAATAACCGCCATCGACGGGGTAGACGGCGCCGGTTACAAAAGCGGCCTCCTCCGACAATAGCCAAGCTGCCAGCGCGCCCACTTCGGTTGGCTTTCCCCAGCGGTTCATTGGGGTACGGCCTAGTATTGGGCCATTTCGCGTCGGATCTTCGCGCAAAGCACCAGTCATTTCGGTTTCGATCCACCCCGGGGCCACAGCGTTCACACGAACGCCTTCTGAGGCCCACTTTCCGGCCAGCGCTTTGGTCAGTTGCGCCACGCCGCCCTTGGATGCGGAATAGGCTGGCACCAGAGGGCCACCAAAATAGCTCAACATAGACGCAGTATTTACGATGGCTCCACCAGAAGAGGCTAACAAGGGATGGGCCGCCAGGCAGCAGCGCATTGTACCGTTGAGGTTGATGTCAATGACCGCCTCGAACATCTCAATGTCGTATTCAGCTTCCCGAGCCAAGATACCTGCGCAGTTGACCAGACCATCAAGGCTGTCGAACTCGGAAAACAACTTGTTGACGGCTTCGGCATCGCGAACATCAAGCTGTACACAAGTATCCTCAGGGTGCTCTGCGGCATATGCCGCGACCTCATCTTCTCCCACCCCAGTGGCCGTGATCATCCAACTTTTCTGGCGCAGAACATCACCGATTCCAGCACCAATTCCCCTTGTACCTCCAATGATAACAGCGTGTTTCATCCGTCACTCCTCTTCGGCTAGAAACGACTCGACCGCCTCTTTCCGCGGCATCGGGGCCACCGCACCATAGCCTTGCGTCGACAGCGCCGCCGCGGCATTTGCATAGCGGGCAGCTTTGAAGGGGTCGTCCCCCATTGAGATCCGAGCCAGAAAGGCACCATCGAATGTATCACCGGCGGCAGTGGCATCCACAGCCTCGACCCGGCGGCCTTTGACACGCTCGCGTTTCTCAGGCGTTGCGACAAGCGTACCTTCGGCTCCAAGCGTAAGGGCAACAATCCTCGCTCCAAGAGCCAGATAGAAATCGGCGATGGCTTCCGGATCGGACAAGCCGGTCAACTGCTCGGCGTCATCCAGACCCGGAAGCGCAATATCACATTGTGCCATCGCCGCATGGGTTACAGCCCGAGCCCGCTCTATCGGCCACAGTTTCAGGCGCAGGTTGGTGTCATAGGAAACCAACCCTCCCGCTTCTTTCACGACACGAATAGCCTCGAACACCGCATCTGCAGCAGTGTCTGAAATGGCCTGACTGATGCCCGAAACATGCAGAATGCCCGTCGACTTCAAGGTCTCGATCGGCAAATCCGCAGCTCCCATCCTACTGCTGGCTGATCCTGCGCGAAAATAGCTGAACTCGTGTCCGTTTTCGCCATGGGTCACAAAATAGACGCCAGTATGGGCGTCCGCGACTCGTGTGACCGTCGATGTATCCACACCTTCTTGCGTCCACAAATCCATGAACGAGTTGCCGAACGTATCGGCACCAATATGTGTCACATATCCAACCGACGCCCCTTGCCGAGCCGCCGCGATGGCACAGTTCGATGTGTCGCCACCATGTCCGGGAAGATATTTTCCGTCGGGCTGCTGGTTAAACTCCAGCATCGGTTCACCAAGGCACAGAATATCAGGCGTCATGTTGATCTCTCGTCTGTAAGGGAGCCGCGCCCGAAGGCGCGGCCCGGGAGGGTTTTCTATTCGGAGGTATAGCTTTGCCCAACGCCCTGGATCTTCCAGATGCGGAAGTTCGGGATTTCCGGGTCGTCAAAGTTCATGTCGCCATCAACCCAGACATGCAGGTGATTGGAGACCACATACATCTCGCCATCCGGGCCCCAGGCCAGGGTGTCGGGCCAGTTCATCTCGGGGTGATGCACGAAACGGCTGACCTGACGAGTGCTTTCGTCGAACTTCATGATGCCGTCCAGCGACAGGGCGGTCATGTAGATGTTGCCCGCATTGTCGGCGGTCATCCCGTCGGTGTTCGACGGCAGCACGGCGGCGACCTCGACCGCGTTTTCGATCACGGTTTCATTGGCTTCGAAATCGCGCAGCACCTCGGCCGGCAGGCTGTAGAGGTGGTTGCCGGTCAGGTTGGTCCAGTAGACCGTTTCCTTGTCGCCCGACAGCGCAATGCCATCGGCGCCGGTGCGCATGCCGCCATTCTTCAGCACCGGACGGTTGTCGATGTTGAAGAAGAAGTTCGGTTCGTCATTGGTAAACCGATGCTGGTCCAGGACGCGGCGCACGGAATTGGTGTTGCTGTCATAGACGATCAGCCCGCCATGCAGCGGATCACAGAAGATGCCGCTGTCCGCGATATAGGCGTAGCCGGTGTCGTTATCGACCGCCAGATCGTTCAGGAACGAACAGTTTTCATCCGCCTCTTCGTTGGAGAAGACATAGCGCTGCACTTCCTTGTTCGCCTTGATGTCCCACAGCACCAGCTTGGCGTCGCCGTTCTGGTAGGGCGGACCCGCCACATGACCCTGATCCAGGATCCACATCACGTCATTGCGGTCGATCTCGAACCCCAGCACGGCCTTCAGACCGGCGGCATTGGCGATGTCGTTCATTTCTTCGCTGGGAAAGGCTTCGAGTTCCCAGGTGTCGCCGTTCTGGACCAGTTTGGACAGGGTCGACGGGATCTCAGGTCCGCCCCAGCGTGCGGTCGAGACATAGATGTTGCCCGCGCTGTCCACCTTGGCGCCCTGAACCAGCGCTTTTCCGTGGATTTCGCTCCCCTCCCAAGCAGCTTTTGTGTCAGCGTCCTTGACCGCATAGGGCAGACTGTTCCATTCCACGACCACCTCGGGCTCGGCCGCGAGCGCCGAGGTCGCCAGAATGGCAGTCAGGGCCACCGTGTTGAGCATTCGTTTCAGCATGTATTCCTCCCTTGCTGATGTTTTGGCGTCCCGCAGGTCGTTGCAGCGACCTGCGGGACACGTCTTTCAAAGATTAGATCCGGCCGTATTTCGCCAGACCTTCGCGCAGCGAACCGCTTTCGATGATCAGGCGGGCCTGTTCGGCTTCGCGTTCATCAATCTCGCGCGCCAGTTCCAGGACCGCTTCGGCATGGTCGCGCGGCACGGCGACGGCGCCGTCCACATCGGCCACGATAATGTCGCCGGGATGCACGATCACACCGCCCATATCGACTTCGACATTGGACGCCAGGGTCTTGATCCGGCCCAAGGTGGTTCCCGGGGACACGCAGCGCGAATAAACAGGGAAGTCATAGTCGCGCTTGATTTCCACCAGATCGCGCACGCCGCCGTCCAGCAGGGCGCCTTCGTGTTTGTTGGCCACGGCGCCAGCGGTCATCAGACCACCCCACAGCGCCACATCGGTGGTGCCATTGGTCGAGATCACGATCACCGAACCGGCTTCGGATTCGTCAATCGCGTCCAGCGCGTGCTGGGGCGGCAGGAATTCGTCGGTCGAGCCCTCCAGGATGGTCACAGCCGGGCCAACGATCTTCTTTTCGTTGATGCGCGGTTTGAACGCGGCGGGCAGGAAGCCGGTCTTGCCTGCGATCTTGTCCACGGCGTCCGCGACCGAGGCGGTCGCCGTCTCGCGGAAACCCGCTACCAGTTCTTTGGTGTTCATTGTCATATCCTCATTGATCAGGAGTTGTGAAAGGAAACAGCTGCCAGCGCCGCCTTGATCTGGGAGCGCGCCAGTGCGGTGTCGTCTGCTTCGAGCGCGCGGGCGGGCAACAGGTTGCCGCCCATGCCCACACAGACGGCGCCCGCATCCAGATAGGACTGCGCCGTTTGGGGGGAGACACCGCCCGTCGGCATCAGCGCCACTTCGGGAAAGACCGATTTCAACGCTTTCAGAAAGCCCGCCCCCCCGGCGGCGTCGGCTGGAAAGATCTTGACCACCTGCGCGCCGGCATTGGCGTGATGCAGCACCTCGCCCGGGGTCATTGCGCCCGGCAGATACGGGGTTTTCGCGGCCAGAACGACCTCGGCGGCGGCCTCGCTCCAACAGGGGGAAACGACGAATTCCGCCCCCGCATCCAGCACCGCACGGGCCTGTTCGGCGTCAAACACGGTCCCTGCCCCGGTGGCGATATCCGGATAGGCCTTGCGCAGATCGGCGATCAGATCGGCGGCGCCCGGCACGGTGGTGGTAATCTCAAGCGCACGGATCCCGGCCTCGGCCAGCAGGTCACAGGCCTGACGCGCAATGCGCGCATCCCCGTGCCGGATCACCGGTACAACCCGCGCCGCGCGCAAGCGGTCAACCATATTCATCGCCGCTTTCATCACGGATTCACCCAGTTGCGCGGCGCTTCGCCCGACAGAACGCGGTCCACCTCGGCGGCGGCGTTGCTTTGCAGCACCTCGACAGACCGCTCCGAATACCAGGCCGCGTGATCGGAAAGCAGCGTGTTGGGCGCATGCAGCAGCGGATTGTACTGCGCCACCGGTTCAGCCTCGAACACGTCAATGCCCGCGCCGAACAGGCGTCCATCCTTAAGCGCGGCGGCCAGCGCGGCCTCGTCCAGCAGCCCCCCGCGCGACACGTTGATCACGATCGAGGTCGGTTTCATCAGCGCGATCCGGTCGGTGTTCAGGATATGGCGGGTTTCCGGCGTCAATGGCGCGTGCAGGCTGACCACGTCGGCGCGGCGGCACAGATCGTCGATATCGGCCAGCTCCACCCCCGCCGCAGCGGCCGCCTCGGGCGGCAGATAGGGATCAAAAACCAGCACGGTTTCAAACCCCAGCGCACGGAATTTCTCGGCCGCTTTCAGCCCGATCTTGCCACAGCCGATCAGACCCAGCACCGCGCCTGCGCGGCTGGGGATCATGGCGGCCTGACCGATGCCCCACGCCCCTCTCCTCACCTCGCCATCGCGGGTGGCGATCCGGCGTTGCACCGCCAGATACAGGGCGACCGCATGTTCGCTGACCTCGTGTTCGGCGCCGTAATCGGGCACATTCGCGACCTTGATCCCACGCGCGCGGGCATGGTCGAGGTCGATATTGTCGACACCCACCCCATAGCGGACGACGACTTTCAAATTCGGGCAGGCGTCCAGAACGGCCGCGTCCACAGTGCGTTCCCGCACCAAGAGCGCGACCGGGTCCAGCGCCAGCAAGGCCGGGACCGCCGGAACATCCGCGCCGATCGGCGCAATTTTGGCGTCATGCGCGGCCAACACCCGTGTTTCGGTGTCATAGGCGGCATAACCCGGTTCCAATACGGCAATGGTCGGATGTGTCATCTGACGGTCCCTGGGCATGGTTTATTGCGCTTTGTAAGCGGCGACGGCAGCGTCGAGGCGATCCGGCCATTCGGCGCCGATCTCGCTCACGATGTATTCGCGCACGGCAGGCTGGGCGGCGGCGCGGAACTTGGCCTTCTGCTCGGGGCTGACCGGGACCACTTCCATGCCTTTTTCCGACAGGATCGCGGTTGCGTTGGCGTCCTGCGCCGCGGTCATTCCACGGTGGATGGTTTTCGAGATCTCGACACACTGGCTGACGGCCGATTTCTCACCATCGGTCAGGCTCTCGTAGAACATGTCCGACATCAGGTAGGCGTGCCAGCTGAACACGTGCCCATCCAGCGAGACGTATTTCTGGTGCTGATAGAGCGAGGCGTTGACAATGTTGGTCACGCCGTTTTCCTGACCGTCCACAACGCCCTGCTGCAGCGCGCCCGGCAGTTCCGGCCAAGGAACCGGAGTGGCGGAAGCACCGAGGCTTTCCACCAGTGTCACCCAGACCGGCGCGGTCATGACGCGCATCTTCAGGCCTTCCATATCGGCAGGCTCGGCCACGGGTTTGACGTTGTTGGTGAAGTTGCGCACGCCGTTGTCGGCCACGCCAAAGCTGCGGATGCCGGTCTTGGCCAGCATGTCCGCGTTCAGCGCGTCGCCGAATTCGCCGTCCATCACCGACCACGCCATGGCCTGATCGTCAAACAGGTAGGGCATCGCCAGAACCGAGAAGGGCTTGTACACGGCCGAGATCGGACCATCGTGGATCGCTGCCATCTGCACGGTGCCCAGCTGCAGGCCTTCCATGATTTCTGAGCCACCGCCCAACTGCGACGCCGGGAAAATCTGGACATCAATACCACCGGATGTCTTGCCCTCGACGCAGGCCTCGAACGCCAGCGCAGCCGCGTGTTTGGGTGAGCTCAGGTCAGCCGCCTGAAAGTGTGCGTATTTCAGTTCCTTGGCCGAGGCAGCGCCCGCGGCGGTCATTGCGATGGTCGCAGTGGCGATCATCAGTTTCGACATGGTTTTCATGAGGTTCCTCCCTTTCATGTCAGTTCGCAAATCCAAAGAAGTTGGGGACAAAGGTGCTGATTTCCGGGACCAGAATGACCAGCAGCAGCACCACGAGCTCTGCCAGAAGCAGCGGCAGAATCGCGCGTGACAGACCTTCGATTTTCAGTTGACCGACCGTGGCGATGACGAACAGCACCGGCCCGACGGGGGGGGTGATCATGCCAATGGTCAGATTCAGCACCAGCATCATCCCGAATTGCAGCGGGTCGATCCCGGCCGAATAGGCAATCGGCCCCAGGATCGGCGTCAGGATGATCAGCGCCGGCAGCGTGTCGATGAAGAAGCCGCAGATCAGCGCGAAACCGGCCAGGATGAACAGGATACCCAAACGGTTTTCGGTGATCTGGGTGATCAGCTTGGCCAGCTCCTGCGGGATCTGCAGATAGGTCAGCAGCCAGGCGAATATCGACGCCATTGCCACGATCAGGAACACGGAAGAGGTGACCACTGCGGCCCGCACAAACGCGCCATAGAGCGCCGGCAGGGTAAAGGCCCGCATGACCACGCCCAGCAGCAGGGCATAGGCCGACGCGACCGCCCCTGCCTCGGTCGGCGTGAACACGCCGCCCAGAATACCGCCCAGAATGATCGCGGGCATGATCAGCGCCGGCAGCGCCCCCAGGCTCGCGCCACGCAACTCACCCATTGTGGCGCGCGTTTCGCGACCCCGATAGCCGTGGCGCGTCGACACCATGTGGTTTGCCACTGCCAACGACAGGCCCAGCAGGATGCCCGGCACGATGCCCGCCAGGAACAGGCCCGCAACGGTAACGCCCTTGGTTGAAATCGCAAAGATCACGGCCAGGATCGACGGCGGGATGATCGGCCCGATGGTCGCCGTCGCCGCAGACAACGCGCCGGCATAGTTCTTTTCATACCCAGCCTCGCGCATCATCCGCATGACGATGGCGGATGGGCCCGCCGCATCAGCCAGGGCCGAGCCGCTGATGCCTGCAAACAGCATCGACACCAGGATATTCACATGACCTAGACCGCCGCGAACATGACCAACCAGCGCATTGGCAAACCGAAGCAGCGCACGGGTCAGCCCACAGGCGGTCATTAGCTCGGACGCGAGGATAAAGAACGGCACCGCCATCAGCGGAAAGCTGTCGATCCCCGCAAACATCCGCTGAGTCGCCACCAGTGGGTTCAGCCCGCCGTTGATGAAGATTGCCGACAACCCAGCAATGCCCATGGTGAAAGCTACCGGCACCCCCAGAAACAGGGTCGCGAAGAACAAGATGATCAGAGTCTTGGCCATCTGTTTACAACCCCATCTCGAAATCCTGTGCAACGAAGCGCTTGGCGAAGAAAACCAGCTGGATCAGGAAAAGCCCGCAACCGATCGGAATGGCCAGATAGGGAATGCCGCGCGAAATACCGGTCGACATGGTTTCCTTGTTCCAGCCGAACTCGACGAATTTCACACCCAACCACAGCATCGTCGCCATGAAGGCAAACATCACCAGCACGATGCCCCAGCGCAGCCCCCGCGCCACCGCCGGAGGCAATGCGTCTGGGAAAGTCATGATGGCCACCAACCGCCCTTCTCGCAGCGCCAGGCCTGCCCCGCAGAACGCTCCCAAAATCATGAGGTGACGCGCGGTTTCCTCCACCCAGGCAAAGGACACGCCAAAGCCGTAACGCCCCACGACATTTGCAAACACGATCACGAAAACCGCTGCCAGTGAAACCGCGACAAGCGCCCGGTTAAAGTGAACTATCCAAGTTTCCAACCTATCCAAAGTCGCCCCTCCCGATGCGTCTTCGCTGTGGGAATTAAAACTGGCATACAGTATGCCACGTGTCAACGCTGACATATTGTATGCCAATCATGGAGGTGATAAAGTTTTCATGAGGAGAGCCGCATGACACTATTTAACCGACCAAAATCATTGACAGAATTAGTGACCGAAAATTTGAGGGATCGCATTGTGAGTGGAGAGTTCGACCTTGGTGAACAGCTCTCAGAAGCTCGAATCGCCAAAGACATTGAGGTAAGTCGGACACCGGTAAGAGAAGCCATCAACCGTTTAGAAATGGAAGGTCTGCTCACCGTCGAACCGCAAAGGGGATCGTTTGTTTTCAGCCTGAAATCTGACGAACTGGCAAAACTCTGTGATGCACGCGTTTGTCTCGAAACTGCAGCACTAACCCACGCAATTCGAGAACGGCCCGAAGACTTGGCCACTGCTCTGAGCGCTTGCGTTGATCGGATGGGTGCGGCAAGGAAGCTGGGCGATGACGTCGAGTATCTAGCCCTGGACACTGTTTTTCATCAGAGCTTTTTTGACTACTCGGACAACAGATTCCTGAATGATGCTTACCAGACGATCGCCCTGAAAATGGCAGCCCTTCGCAATAGGCTGGGCAAGCATCCGGATCACATGGCCAAGTCGTTTCGAGAACACATCGAGCTGGTAGAAGCCGTCAAAGAGCGCGACACGCAAAAGGCGCTCGAAATCCTAACAGCACATATCGATCGTAAAGAAGGCTCATATTGGAGCGATGCGACAGAGGACAGCTGATCCGCTACCATTCGTCCAGCGTCACCCAGTGTTTGAAAACTCACACTAGGTAAAGCTGCGGCAGGCCAACATGCTGTCGGCCTCAATTTCGAATGCGAGCCTTTGAACGTTGATGAAAGCGAGGTGCTCAGGCTTGATCTGAAGCGCGATCTCCTCGCCAGGTTGACGGACAGACATGGGCCGACTGGGCACTTTCATGGGTTATCCCGAACATTCGCCCAAAAATGGTTTCTAGCGTGTATGGAACCTAATTGCCCAGTTAGGCGGCAAGAGTAACAGAGGCATAAAACTAGTGATCAATCACTCACACTTTGAACAAGATACCGCTGACTGTAGAGATTTTATCACGTGCCATTGCCCGCTGACTATCATCCACCTTTGCGCCTTCGAACAGTTTGTCCAACGTGAACTCTAAGTGGCTGATAGCTTCCTCAGAAGACATCGGCTCAGGTTGAAGCGCGGCCCGCATCCAAAGACCGTCAATCATTGTTGTCAGATTGAAGGCGATTTTCTCGGCCAGAGACGAATCAACCAAAAACCGCAAGCTGCTCATAAGATTGCTGCGCATTCTGGAATGGATCACTGTTTGTATGCGCTCATATTGTGGATTTTGCGGCACCTCGGCGCAGAGACAAACCCAAGCATGACAGACTTCTCTTTGAAAGACTGTTGGGGCGAAGTTGCCATAAATAATTGCGTAAAGGCGCTCCCACGACGAGTTGCTATGACCAAACAACACGGTTACATTCTGTTGTGTAACTGCATTTGACTCTCGCAACACCGCCTCGAAAAGTGCTTCCTTTCCAGAGAAGTAGTGCTGAAGAATACCTTTCGACAACCCCGCTTGCTTTGCAACTTTGTCAAAAGTGGTGCCCGAGATCCCATGCTTTTTTAAGACGTCGAAAGCCGCCTCTGTCAGCTGCTTGCGGCGTATGATCTTGATCGTCTGCTTTCGCATGAAGACGGGCCTTCTCCCAAATTGCAATTAAAAAATTTTACCACCTAAGAAGTAAAAAACAAACACTATTGACAAATTTTCCACCACACCCGCAAAATACCGTCAATCGTACTGCTTTTTGGTGCGAATATATAATATGGTCAAACTGACCACCAACAACCGGAGGTTTCCAAATGAACATCCCATCCAAAGTCACTACAGGTCTTGCTGCTACGGCCATGGTGCTGATCAGCCAGGGCGCTGCCATGGCGGACCCAATCAAAATCGCTATCAACGAATGGACTGGACAGCATATCTCAGCCCATTTCGCAGGTGCGTTGTTCAAAGAGCTGGGACATGACGTCGAGTTCATTACTGCTGGCGCTGTACCACAAATCGCCGCGCTGGCCGAAGGCAGTTTGCATTTCCAGCCCGAACTTTGGACCAACAACGTTGGCGACATCTATCCCAAAGCCATCGAGAGCGGCGACATCAAAGTGGTAGGAGGCCTTGGACTTGAGCCCCAAGAGGGCTGGATCTATCCGCCTTACATGGAAGAGATGTGTCCGGGCCTGCCCGCATACGAGGCATTGTATGATTGTGCGCAGGCTTTTGCAGCGGCCGACACCTTTCCGAACGGTCGCCTGATCACTTATCCGGCAGATTGGGGCACTCGGTCTGCAGACCTGGTCGAGTTGATTGACCTACCCTTCAAACCTGTGCCTGGTGGATCCGAAGGCGCGATGCTGGCTGAGCTAAAAAGCGCGGTCACGGCCAAGCAGCCGATCTTGATGATGATGTGGCAGCCACACTGGGTCTTCGCCGAAACCGAGGTGAACTGGGTCCAATGGGACACTCCGCATGGCGACTGTGACGAGGCCAACCAAAAACGCGGTGAAGCTTGCGGCTTCCAACAGGCCAGCGTTGAAAAGATCGTCTCGAAGGGGTTCGCCGAGACATACCCTGATGCGATGAAGCTGGTCGAACAGATGAGCCTCTCCAACGAGGTACAGAATGCGCTGATCCTCGAGGTCGACCAGAAAGGGCGCGAAGTCGAAGAAGTAGTCGCCGAATGGATGTCTGCCAATGCTGATGTCTGGCAGCCCTGGATCGCGGCCGCCAAATAAAACTCCTTGACTAGATGGAGCGCATATTCTGCGCTCCATCCTTCTTTGAAAGCTTCCCGAAATGACATCATCGCCTTCTCAAACCGCCCCCAAACTCTCTTGCAAGAACGTCTGGAAACTTTACGGCGCAGGTGCAGAAAAGCACCTTGGGCAGGTAGATGCCTCAAGCCTGGATGATGCTACTGCAAAGTCGCTCGCCCAGAGCATACGGGAAAAGGATGGTATCGTTGCTTCCTCCAACGTCAGCTTTGATGTCATGCCCGGAGAAATCTTTGTCATCATGGGGCTATCAGGCTCCGGGAAATCCACCATCGTACGGTGCTTGTCGCGCCTGGTGGAACCAACCGCTGGGGAAGTCCTTTTGGATGGTCAGGACCTTTTGAAGGCGTCCGGCAAAGAGCTTATCGACATTCGTCGACACAAGATGGGCATGGTTTTCCAAAGTTTCGGTTTGATGCCGCACCTGAACGTTTTGGAAAACGTTGCATTCCCCTTGAAACTACAGGGGATGGACGCGAAGGAACGTCTTGCACGAGCAGAAAGGGTGATTTCTCTCGTTGGGCTTGAGGGGCGCGAAGACAGCTTCCCCAGCCAGCTGTCGGGCGGGCAACAACAGCGGGTTGGCATTGCGCGTTCACTCGCAGTCGAACCCGAAGTCTGGTTCCTGGACGAACCTTTCAGCGCGCTGGATCCACTGATCCGCCGCCAAATGCAGGACGAATTCCTGCGCCTGCAACAGGAGTTGCACAAATCCATCGTGTTCATCACCCACGACTTCCTCGAAGCACTGCGAATTGCTGACCGGATGGCAATCATGAAAGACGGTGAGGTGGTGCAGATTGGCCGCCCGGTTGATCTGATCCTGAACCCGGTCAACGACTACGTCCGAGAGTTCACCAATGATGTACCATGGGAACTGATCTTGACCGCTGGCGACGTTGCATCCGATAGCACTCCGCCCCCAGGCATCAAAGAAGTCTCGGCCTCTACCAACGTGGCCGAGCTGCTGCCCTACCTCGCGTCCCATGACACCGGTGTCGCCGTTAAAAACGATGACGGCACACTGATGCACATGACCAGCCAGAACGTGATCGCTGCACTGGCCAGCGGTGTGTCCGACGCCTCGGCTGTGAAGGACTGAGCTTATGAACAAGTTCTCTGACAGCACGTTCCCGATGTGGGTCGCGGTCACCTTGACCGTTGCCGTTTGCGTGGTCTTTGCAGACTCTCTAGACCTGCTTGTCACATTCCCAGAAGCATTGATCCTTCCCGTTACAGACCCGATGAATGCCGCGATGCGCTGGTTCGTCGACAGTTTCGGCTGGACCTTCAAGGCGATTTCTTGGGTACTTGACTGGCCAATATTGGCCGCCAAATCCGTCTTGCATGCCGTACCCTGGGCTGCGTGGCTGGTACTTGCGGTCTTCATGGCCCTACGGGCAGGCGGGATCGGTCTCGCTCTCTTCACCTTGCTAAGCTTGATTTACATGGTCAGCTTCGGGTTCTGGGAACAGTCGATGAACTCGTTTGCCCTGGTGGTAATCTCAATCCCAATGGCGGTTGCGTTGGGGTTTGCGGTCGGCACATGGGGCTTCCGGTCGGACCGAGCCAACCGTGTAATCATGCCGGTACTGGACCTGATGCAGACCGTACCCGCCTTTGCCTACCTCCTACCGATCCTGCTTCTGTTTGGCTTTGGCACAACGGTTGGGCTTGTGGCCTCAGTCCTGTTCGCCTTCCCGCCAATGGTGCGCAACACGATTGTCGGCCTCCGGGGAGTTCCCGACGAAGTCATCGAAAGCGGTTTGATGAGCGGGGCGACCCCCTCGCAACTGTTCTGGCGCGTGCGCGTCCCCACAGCACAGCGACAACTTCTCTTGGGCGTGAACCAAACCACGATGGCCTCGCTGTCTATGGTAATCATTGCATCGATCATCGGCGGCACCAACGATATCGGCTGGGAAGTCCTTTCGACCATGCGCAAGGCTCAATTTGGCGAAAGCCTGCTTGCCGGTATCGTGATCGCCCTAATGGCGATGGTTCTCGATAGGATCACATGGGGCTTTGCGATGCGCTCTCAGGTCCGCTCCGCAAGAGCCGAGATTGGTTGGCTTCCATTCGCAGGTCTGTTTGTTGGGGCCATCGGCCTGTCTTTCATCGTCCCTGCGCTGGCCGACTGGCCTAAAACCTGGGCTCTGAACCCGGCTCCCGCGATGAATGACGCGCTTGAATGGGTCTTTGTCGAATTCCGCAGCGCTCTGGAAGCAATCAAAACCGCTGCGTTCTTCTTCGTGATGCTGCCAATCAAAATCGGCCTGTCTCAAGCTGTCAGCCCCTTTACCTGGGGATTTGCAATGACCCCGCCGGTTATCGCTGCTTACGCAGCAGTCGTAGCGGCTCTGGCCCTGCTGCTGTTCCTGCGTGGCCGCAAATTACAGGCGTTGTCGCTCATCTTGTTCTGTCTCGTACTGTTTGTCGGCCTGACCGGACTAGCGTGGGTAGCAGCCGTTGTTATCATCCTGGCTCTGGCCTGGCAGGCAGGAGGGCGCGGATTGGGAGTTTGGTCCCTCGCCGGTCTGTCGTTCCTCCTGTTCACCGGCGTCTGGGAAGCCTCAATCGTGTCGATCTACCTCTGTGGCGTGGGCGTTTTAGTCGCCTTCACTCTTGGCAGTGCCATCGGTATCTGGGCTTCGGAGAATGCCATCGTATCACGTATCGTACGCCCGGTCATCGATACGTTGCAAACTATGCCACTCTTCGTGATCCTCATTCCTTTCGTGATGATCTTCAAGATCGGCGAGTTCACTGCGCTTCTGGCAATCGTTGTCTACTCAATCGTACCCGCGATCCGCTATACCGAACACGGCTTGCGAAACCTGTCCCATGACGTGATCGAAGCCGCGACCGCCATTGGCACCACGCGCAGCCAGCTCCTGTGGCAAGTCAAGCTGCCCCTGGCCGTACCGTCGATCATGCTGGGTCTGAACCAGACCATCATGTTTGGTATCTCGATGCTGGTGATCACCGCATTGGTCGGTACCGATGACCTTGGACAGCAAATCTATATAGGCCTGGGCGACGGTGACTTTGGCGTCGGCATGACGGCCGGACTGGGAATGGCTATTATCGCAATGATTGCCGACCGCATCACCCAAGGGTTCAGCAAACAGGTTCAGGCGCGCCTTGGCGTGTCTGCCGCCACCCCACTCTGACCACAAGAAACAACGGGAGGCGCCAATGGAAGACGCCATTCTTGATCCGATGTCCTACCTTGAGCTGTGCTATCTCTCGGCGAATGACGCTCTAGTCGCCTTTCGCTCCGGCGACCTCAAGCCCAGCAATTTGGTTGAGGCGCTGATCAGGCGGATCGAACAGGTTAATCCGCTAGTGAACGCGCTGGCCGACACTTATTTTGACGAGGCCCGCGCACAGGCCCTATCAGCTGATGCGGCATACGCGAACGGTTTGGCCCAAGGTGCCCTGCTCGGCGTACCGGTGTTGGTCAAGGACGCGCAAAGGGTGAAAGGTAAGCGGACAACACACGGTTCCCTTTTGCACATGGACGCAGCGCCGGACAAAGTTTCTGATCCGATGATTGAACGACTGCAAGATGCCGGCGCGATTATCCTCGCGCGGACCACAACCCCCGAGTTCTGTATTTCGGGTGTCTGTCGCAGCTTGGCGTGGGGCAATACGGTCAATCCGTTCAACCCTGATTTCGGCACCGGAGGGTCTTCGGGCGGGTCCGGCGCTGCCGTGGCTGCCGGCTTTGCCCCAATTGCGACGGGAACGGATATTGGCGGCTCGATCCGCATTCCTGCAAGCTGCTGCGGGGTCGTCGGGTTCAAGCCTCCGCACGGGCGCAACCCTGATGGGCCGCCAGCCAACTTTGACCGCTACAACCACTGTGGACCACTTGCCCGCACAGTCGCCGACCTCGCGCTGGTTCAGGATGTTGTTTCTGGTGCCCATCCTCGGGACCATGACAGCCTGCGTGACAAAGTGGATCTGCCGCGTCGCGCAGGTCGTCTGGACGGTGTGAAAATCGCCTTCTCCATGGATCTTGGGTATCGCCCGGTAGATGCAGATGTTCGCCGCAACACACTTGCCGCATTGCAACAGTTCCGCGCGCTTGGGGCCGAGATCACCGAGATTTCGGTACCTTGGTCCGAGGCTTGCGACGACGCGGCGACACACTGGTACAACACGATGCATTACCTTCGGCAGGCGTCGTGGGCGGCAAAAAACAATGCGGAGAACCTGAACGACTATACCCTTGCAGCCGCCAAGGGCGTTGCAGCGACCACGCTGGATGATGTCTCCCGTTCGTGGGATGTTCAGCATGAGATGTACCAGTTCTTTGGTACATTGATGGAGAGCTATGATCTCTTCGTGTGTCCGACTACTACAGTTCCTGCCGTGCCCGCCGACCACGATGCCACCTCGCAAGACTTCCAGATTGAAGGAGTTACTGTTGACCCGGAGTACGGTTGGGTGCTGACACATCACTTCAATATGCTGCACCATTGTCCCGTCATGGCCGTTCCCAGTGGGTTTGCCCAAACGGGTGTGCCAACCGGCATTCAGATCGTAGGTCGTACCTTTGACGATGCTTCCGTATTCAGAGCCGCGCTGGCATTCGAAAAACAGTCCGGAGGTTGGCTCTCTGAAGCAAGCCAAATTCCGATGATGGACTAGGAAAAGCGGTTAGTGCAAACTTACGCAATCGCCATTCGGGCGATTTCGCTAGCTAAACAGTCCCTCGGAATCGACGGGCATTGAACACCAGATAAGGCAAGAACCAACAAGCTTGGCACTACTCCGGTCGTTCTAGAAAAACGCGGACTGCTCTGTCAGAAGCCGCGGGTTTCGCGCGCAAATCTTCAACGATCTGGATATCGGAGACTTGAGATTTCCTCCAGCGAACCGCTCGATCATGCCGACAGGCCAAATCAGAAAATGAAATCATCAGCCGTAAAACCGTTTATCCCGTTGATCACGGATTGATAGCTCACGTTCTGCAAGAGAATGCTGTTGGCCCCATCGACGATCAGGGCAAACCCACCGCTGTCCTGTACGTGATTGGCAATGAAATCCGCATAGTCGGTGATGCCCGTCACACCGGACAGATCGATCCTCTCCGCGTTATGAGTCTTGAAGTCGGTGATCACATCCTGACCAAAGCCATCCGTGAAAACAAAGGTATCCGTTTGGCCGCCGCCGGTAAGCGTGTCATTCCCTGAACCACCAACCAAAAGGTCAACACCGTTCCCGCCGTACAATCGGTCATCTTGGGCATCGCCGAACAAACTGTCATCTCCGCCGCCACCGTTGAGCGTATCGTTTCCGTAGTTGCCAGACAGGCTATCCGAGCCCGCCCCGCCGATCAGCACGTCGCGTTGAGCACCACCAGACAACGTATCGTCACCAGCCTGCCCCTTGAGCGTGTCTTCACCAAGGCCACCAGAGAGGCTATCGTTCCCGGCTCCGCCTTGAACCAAATCCGCCCCGTCTCGCGCTGAAACAGTGTCATTGCCGCCGTTCGCCACGATGACGTTGTCTCCAGCAGATGCAGTGATTTCGTCATCCCCGGCACCCGTGGTCAGGTTCTCGAAATTGGAAACAACGTCACCTGTACCCCGCCCTCCGTTGACGGCCCCGGTGGTAAGGTTGATGGTCATCGACAGGGTTTCATAGGCATAGGTCAAAAGGTCGACACCCTCACCACCGTCAAGGGTATCCGCGCCGAAACCACCATCAATCTCGTCATCGCCAACACCGCCGGAAATCAGGTCATCTCCACCGCTGCCGCGCAGGGTGTCATTGCCGTCTCCGCCACTTAGTGTATCGCTACCACTACCACCTGTGATCAGGTCTTTTCCAAGGCCACCTTCAAGGCTGTCGTCACCTGCTCCACCATCAACCGAGTCGTTGCCTGATCCGGCGTCTACGGTGTCATTGCCGTCGCCGCCGTCGATCGTGTCCAGACCCCAATCCCCCAACAGGCTGTCAGCACCGCTCAAACCAAGCAGCAAATCGTGCGACCCTCCACCGTTCAGAGTGTCATCACCAGAACCGCCGTTCAAAGTGTCGGCTCCGCTACCCCCCAACAGTTCATCGTCGCCAATCCGGCCGGTAAGGCTGTCGTTGCCATCAAAGCCGGACAGCTGTGAACCGCTGAAATGCGCAACAATGGTGTCGTTGCCAGCGCCCCCCAGGACATCGGAGAAAAGGCCGCTTAGAACATCGCCTGTCGCCTGGCCGCCCGACACCACGTTGGTCTTAAGATCCACGTTCACGCCAACTGAATCAAAGACATAAGACAGCGTATTGCGTCCTGCACCACCATCGATCAGGTCGGCACCATTACCGCCATTCAGCGTGTCGTCGCCATCACCCCCGATCAGGGTATCTGCACCGTTCTTGCCAACGATCAGGTCATGTCCACCGAGGCCGACAAGACGATCGGCCTTACCAGAACCATAGATCCGTTCGTTCGCGTTGGTGCCAGTTGTGCTGCCGCCGGACGCAGGGGCTGTAATCACGTTGCTTTCGATGACAAGATCAAACGTCGCACGTGTAGACGCCCCATGCGTGTCAGTTGCAATCACGGAGAACGAATGCGTTCCCGAAAGCGCTTCCGGAATGTCAGCGGCAAACCGTCCCGTCGCCGGATCAAAAATCATCCATGTCGGCAAGGCAGACCCGTCTGCCAGCGTCGCAGCAAGCGTCACTGCATCGCCATCTACATCCGAAAACGCCGCGCTGACATCCAGCACATGCGCGTTACCCTGCAACCAGTTCACCTGCGCAATCGGTGCATTCAGAACCGGAGGCGAGTTGAACAGCGTGGCAATCCCATCGTCAAACTGAAGCCGCTCGATCCCATAAAGGTAATCGGTGACATTGCTTGCGGTGTGGCGCACCAATGTGGCTCCCCACGCATCCGCTGCGACTGTCAAAGTGAAATCCGCCTGGTTGCCGGCAAAAACCGCAACATCAGCCCCTTCGCCACCATACAACCGGTCACTTAGAGCGCCACCATCCAGAGTGTCAGCGCCTGCACCACCCAACAGCGTGTCATAGCCATCGCCACCCTTCAGCGCGTCATTGCCACCACGCCCAAAGATCCGGTCATTGCCAGCTAGGCCATCAAGTATCTCGCCAGCAGCCGTGCCGAAAATCGTATCGCTCCCGGCCGTGGAAGCACCGCTTCCTCCTGCGGTTAAATAGTAAATTTGTCTTGCGCTTTGGTCGTAGGTGAACTGGCCCGTGAACCCTGTGCCTGCCAGCGTCAGGCTCGCATCCACCACGCCATCGTGATCGACATCGAACCCCAGTAGAGTATTTCCGCCCAGTTCGGAAACGACAAAACCCTCAATGTCTTGGGGGGCTCCCGCAAGCGAAATCCGCTCTCCGATTTCCAGATCCTCAATCCGACTTCCGGCCAAATCGACAAAGTTCAGCTGGAAGAAATCCAGCCCAGCTCCACCTGAAAGCACGTCGGCACCACCTTGGCCAGCAAGGTAATCGTCTCCATCACCGCCGGAAAGGCTGTCGTTGCCGGTCCCTCCATAGATATAGTCGTTGCCGTCGCCGCCATCGATCGTATCATCGCCCGCATCGCCGTAGAGATAGTCATTGCCACCCGCACCAGCTATGCTGTCGTGGCCATCTCCACCTGTCGCATTGTCCGTCTCGGCGCCTCCGAGAAGCGTGTCGTCACCTGCCTCGCCATAGAGCTGGTTGTTACCATCACCCCCTGAAATCAGGTCGTTACCCTCGCCGCCTTGCAGATAGTCACGGTCATTGCCGCCCGTCATCGTGTCGTTGCCAATGCCACCCGCCATCGTGCTGTCGCCAGCGCCACCCACCATCGAGTCGTCGCCGTCTTCACCGTAAAGCGAGTCAATGCCGTCGCCGCCGATCAGAGTGTCGTTGCCACCCTTGCCATACAGCCTGTCATTACCGGGGCCACCGGTCAGGAGGTCATGGCCCTCTCCACCGTCGAGATAGTCGTCTGCGTCCCCGCCGGTCAGGGTATCGTCACCAGCGCCACCAAACAGTTGGTCATTGCTCTCGCCACCGTCGAGCATATCGCTCCCGGCCCCGCCAAGAAGGGCATCCGAACCGGTGCCCCCTTCAAGGCTGTCATTACCCTCTTCGCCGTTCAGCGTGTCGTTGCCATCGCCACCCAACAGGGTGTCATTGCCGATACCAGCATACAATTTGTCATTGCCAAGGTTGCCGCTCAGCTGGTCATCGCCGCCAAAGCCAAACACCGTATCGTTGCCCTCAAGGGCATCCAGAACATCAGCCGTGGCATTGGCAACGATACTGTCCGCGCCGCTCGTGGCCGTTCCGGACGGCGTCGTCGACATCAGGAAGACCGAGGTATAGGACGTTGAATAGAACCCACGCAGCAGGGTCCATTCGCCCGTGAACGTCCCGTTCAAAGTCAGAACCACATCGTCCACGCTCGCCCCGTCGCCAGTAAGGTCAAACGTCAGGACCGTGTTGCCACCAACTTCGCTCACGCTCAGCTGGTTTCGGGAGAGCCCGGTTGTATTGATATCGATACGCTCGTCGGCCTGGAAATCGGTGATCAGGTCGCCGTTGAAATCTGCCAGGGTATCCCGGAATACGTCGATGTCGGCCCCACCGCTCAGCGTGTCGGCATCTGCGCCGCCCCAAAGCTCATCGGCCCCGTTGCCCCCCGTCAGGCTATCATTTCCGACACCACCATAGAGGCGATCAATGCCTTCGCCACCAGAAAGCGTATCGTCTCCATCATTGCCGTAGAGATAGTCGTTGCCGTCGTCGCCGGTGATCGTATCGTTACCGTCTCCGCCATACAGACGGTCATGCAAAAGGCCGCCGATCAGCGTGTCGTTGCCGGCACCACCATTCAGCCGGTCGCTACCGTCTTCACCAACCAGATAGTCGTCATCCTCACCACCGTACAGGTAGTCTGAATCCAAACCACCATAGAGCGTATCGTTGCCATCCTCTCCATTCAGCGTGTCTCGTCCAGAACCACCAATCAGCGAATCCGTGCCGTTGCCACCAAGAAGATTGTCATTGTCATCGCCGCCGCTGAGCGTGTCATTGCCTTCACCACCACTCAGGCTGTCAGACCCGGCATCTCCCGACAAGTTGTCATTGTCGGCATCTCCGAAAAGGGTGTCGTTGCCATTGCCGCCGTACAGCGCATCACCGCCGGCAAACCCGAACACGATATCGTTGCCATCGCCTGTGCTGATCGAATTTCCGCCAGTCGTCCCGAAAACAGTGTCGTTGCCACTGGTAATGCTGCCCTGAACGGACCCACCCAGACCGATAACAACCCCTTTCCGATCCACCACGACATAGGCCAGCGCACTTGCCGCCCAACTGCCCGCAAGTGTGAATGTGGTCTCGGCCGTACCATCATTGTCGATATCAAGGCTCACCAGCGTGTTGGCGCCACTGGCCACCGTGGTAATCGACGCATCCGCGACGCTCGACGCATCACGAATGTACGCATCGAACCTGATCAGATCGCCCAAAGCGAAATCCGAAAGGAAATCTCCCTGAAGGTCACTGTAGCTTCCTTCGAAGGTGTCACTGCCCGAGCCGCCAACAAGACTATCCGCACCAGCACCGCTCTTCAGGACATCATTGCCAACGCCACCATTCAGCGTGTCGTCACCATCATTGCCATAGAGTGAATCGTCGCCGTCCCCACCATTCAGAAGGTCGTTGTCCAAACCACCGAACAGATTGTCGTTACCAAGATCGCCGTTCAGCGTATCGTCGCCGGCATCCCCGTTGATGTACTCGTTGCCGCTCCCACCTGAAACGCTGTCGGCACCGTCGCCAGCATAGACACGGTCATCGCCGTCGCCCGCATCAATGCTGTCGTCCCCCGCATCGCCATACAGATAATCGGCGTAAGCACCACCGCGCAGTGTATCGTTTCCGCTTCCACCATAAAGGTAGTCGCGGTCTGCGGTACCAACCAGGCTATCGTTGCCACCATCCCCATAGAGACGCGCACTTTCGGTTCCCGCTTCAAGGGTATCATCCCCGGCCCCACCCAACAGCGTGTCACGTCCGGAGCCGCCGCGGATCGAGTCGTTGCCGGCGCCTCCCGACAGCATGTCGTTGCTGTCACCGCCATCAATCGTGTCGTTGCCACCATTGCCGAACAACTTGTCGGCACCGGTCCCACCGCTCAGGCTGTCATCGCCGCCCAGCGCAATGATGGTATCGTTTCCGTCTCCACCAGACAGGGTCTCAACCGCATCGGTCCCGATGATCGAGTCATTGCCCGCAGTCTCGCCTCCAATACCGGTTTGCGTGAGAAGGACAATGTCGCTCGCACTGTATGACGTCAGCCCCGCAAGGAAGAGGAAAGGCTGCGCAAACGTGCCGTTCAGCGTCAGGCTGACATCATTGGACGTATCGCCATCATCACCCACATCGATCGTGAGCACCGTATTGCCGTTGTCGACAGTGGCGGAAATGTTGCCGCTATCCGCCCGGAAATCAGTAAACCGCAACGTGTCGTCCTGGCCGAAATCGGTGATGACGTCTCCGTCCACCCACAACTGGCGCAGGCTGAAGATATCGGCTCCGGCGCCGCCCGTCATGGTGTCGGCACCATCCTGGCCGCTGATTAAATCGGCCCCTTCGCCCCCTTCAATACTATCGGCGCCAGTGCCTCCATAGAGATAGTCATCGCCCATCCCGCCGGACAGCGTGTCATCATCGTTGTCGCCGTAGAGCCAGTCCCTATCGTCACCGCCAACAAGGCTATCCGCACCGTCGTTGCCGTTCAGCCGATCCTCGCCATCACCGCCGTCAATCGAGTCATTCCCCGATCCGCCGACCAACGTGTCGTTGTCCGCATCCCCCGAAAGCGTGTCATTGCCAGCATCACCGGTCAGACTGTCGGCCCCCGTTCCACCGTCCAAGCTGTCGGCGCCGTCCCCCCCGATCAGCGTGTCATTGTCCCCGCCACCAAACAGGGTGTCGTTGCCGTCATGCGCATTCAGGCGATCATTGCCGTCTCCGCCCGAAAGGCTGTCGTCACCTTCGTTGCCTTCCAGCGTGTCATTGCCTTCGCTTCCCTCCAGCGTGTCATCACCGACATCACCAAGCAAAGAGTCGTTGCCAAGGCCACCGACCAGACTGTCGCTACCGCCTTGTCCAAACAGCTTGTCATCACCCTCTCCGCCCAGGAGAGTGTCATTGCCATCCAGCCCAACCAGCGTGTCATTCCCACCCAGACCATTGAACGAGTCATTGGTCGGCGTTCCAGCCAACACATCAGCACCCTCAGTCGCCGAACCGGAACCGGCAAACGACGTCAGATAAATATCGGTACCATTGGATTGAGTAGCACCGTGCAGAACAAGGAATTCGCCCCCAGCCGGTACCCCAGCGATCGTAAAGGTCACGTCAACGTTGCCGTTGCCATAACGATCAAGCATTACAATCGTATCAGGCCCACTCGTGTCAAAAGTTACAACGCTGTTCGCCGTGGTCTGATTCAGAGTGATCCTGTCGCCAGATTCAAAATCGGTAATCAGGTCACCGTCGAGCGTCTGATAGCGATAGCCGTAGTAATAATAAGAATAGCCCTGGAAGACATCGGTCCCAGCCCCACCCGTCAGCGTGTCCGCGCCATACGAGCTCAAGAGCGTATCGTTGCCATCTCCGCCATCAAGGCTGTCAGTGCTGCCCGCCGCCCTCAGATAGTCGTTGCCAAGACCACCAATCAGGGTGTTGTTGCCGCCGCTGGCAATGATCGAGTCATCGCCATCACCACCGTCAAGAATGTCGTCGCCACTGCTGTCGTTGAGCGTATCGTTGCCGGTCCCACCTTCAACGGTGTCGTTCGACTGTCCTGCCGTAAGCCGGTCATTGCCAGCACCACCAACAAGGCTGTTCGGGCCGCCGCTGCCTTGGAGCGTGTCATTGCCGTCACCCCCCAGCAGCGTATCTTCCCCTGTGCTGGCCTGCAAACTGTCGTTCCCCGCGCCCCCGTCGAGCAGGTTGTCGCCCGCGTTGGCATAGATCGAGTCGTTGCCGTCCCCTCCATACGCCGTATCATTACCGGTTCCCGTGTAGATCCGGTCATAACCGAGCCCTCCGAGGAGCAGGTCATCTCCGTTATCGCCCGTCAGGTAGTCGTTGCCATCATCGCCGCGGAGCGTGTCGTTGTCATCGCCGCCATAGAGATTGTCCGCATCGGAACCGCCAATCAGAAGGTCATTGCCATTCTGGCCATAAAGGTAGTCACCACCTTCATGCCCCCAGATTTCGTCGTTGCCATCGCCGCCGTATAGGTAGTCATAGTTACCGAACCCGAAGATCAGGTCATCGTCCACGGTGCCGCTGAGATTGTTGTAGTTGTCGTCCCCGAAAATCACCGATCCGCTGGTCTGGACCAGAATGATCTCCGTCGCAGTCGCGCTGCGGCCGGTCACCGGAATACCGGACCGTGCCACGAAGGTACCTGTGAAAAGGCCGGACAGGGTCAGCGTGATATCTGTAGAGGCGTCACCATCGACATCAATGTTCAGGAACGTGTTTACACCATCGTTGCTGACCGTCATGTCCGAGGTGTCAAAGCTCTCGTCAAGAACACGGATACGTTCAAGAACCTGGTAATCCGCGATTGTATCGCCGTTCAGGTCGCCAACTGTCCCCGCGAATACGTCCAGCTCGGTGCCACCGACCAGCGTATCGGCGCCGGCACCACCGTTCAGGGTGTCGATGCCTGCCCCGCCTTCAAGGCTGTCGGCCCCCGCCTCGCCCATGAGAACGTCGGCATCGTCGCCACCCTGCAGGGTGTCATCGCCTGCACCACCCAACATAAAGTCATCCCCGGCGTCGCCGGTCAGCAGATCATTGTCGCCCCCGCCATAAAGCTTGTCCGCGCCCAGACCGCCGGCCAGCGTATCTGCACCGCCAAAGCCGACAACGGTGTCATTCCCGTCGCCCGCATCCAGCGAATCCGCGCCCGCGGTGCCGGTCAGGCTGTCGCTGCCTGTCGTCGCCGTTCCTTGGCCTTCCTGCACCAGAAGGATATCCGTCCCCGTTGCGGACGAGTTCCCGAACAGGGTGATAAAATTCAGTCCCGTGCCGGTGAAATTCAGGGTGATGTCATCGCTGACGTCGCCATTGCTGCCGATGTCTATGGTCACCGTCGTAACCCCGGCATTGACCACCACGCTCAGATCACCGTCCGCAAAATAGGCATTCAGAACCGCAACCTGATCACCCGCTTCGAAATCCGAAATCAGGTCACCATCCAGATCGGCCGCATCGCCTTCGAACCTGTCCGCGCCGGTGCCGCCAGCAAGCGTATCAATGCCAAGACCACCTTTCAGCGTGTCCTGACCCGAGCCACCGTCAAGACTGTCGGCCCCCTCGCCACCGTCCAGCGAGTCGTTGTCAGCCTCGCCCAGAAGCGTGTCCGCATCCGCGCCACCAAAGAGGCGGTCAACGCCGTCTCCGCCCAGCAGGCTATCGCTGCCGCCCTCGCCGTACAGGTAGTCAGAACTGCCGCCGCCATAAAGCGTATCCGCCTCCGAGCCGCCATAGAGATAGTCGCCGAAATCTCCGCCCCAGAGCGTATCCGAATCCGCGCCGCCATAAAGCCGGTCGATGCCGTTGCCGCCAATGAGCCAATCTGCACCATCGCCGCCCCAAAGCGTGTCAAAACCTTCTTCACCCCAAAGCGAGTCCGCTCCGTCGCCACCAAACAGATAGTCGTTACCATCCCCGCCTGCGAGAGAGTCATTGCCAATACCGCCATCCAGCGTGTCGGCATCATCGCCACCAAACAGACGGTCGTCGCCTTCTTCACCATAAAGACGGTCCGACCCTGCATCGCCATAAAGGTTATCCGCCCCCTCATCACCGTAAAGAGAGTCTCCCCCCTCCCCGCCAACAAGCGTATCAGACCCTTCACCACCCGAGAGGGCATCATTGTCCGCGCCGCCATCCAGATAGTCGCGACCGCTCCGGCCATAGATCGTGTCGGCACCTGCATCGCCATAGATGCTGTCGTCGCCATACCAGCCGCTCGCGATATCCGCCCCGGCGCCCAGCGAAATAAGGTCGTGACCGCTGTCGCCATACACGGTATCGGCGCCGTCACCGCCTTGAATGACATCGTGGCCAGCGCCCCCGCGCAGGAAGTCATCCCCCAGATCGCCCTGAAGCACATCGTTGCCAAGACCACCGTCCAGAGAGTCGTTGCCCTCACCGCCCATCAGCAGATCGTGGCCGTCGCCCCCTTCAATCGTATCGGCCCCCTCGCCGCCAACCAGCGCGTCATCCGCGGCGCTGCCAACCTGGCTGTCATCGGCCGCCGTGCCAGTCCAGATCGTGCCGTTGAACGAATTCAATAGCATGAGAGTGAACGACTCCGACGCCAGCACCAGCATGCCCACCGCAAGCGTGCCGGTCATCGTGAAGCTCAGATCGGCAATCGTGTCCTGATCGGTATCAATGCTGGCAACGGTGTTACCGCCGACCACGGAAAACGACACATCCGTGGCGCTGAAATTAGACCCCAGAACGGCAATACGGTCGATGGCGGTAAGATCCGCGATGGTATCTCCCTGCATCGAAGAGGCCGTGCCAATGAACAGGTCGCTGCCGTTGCCGCCAACCAGCTCATCCGCACCGGAACCGCCAAGCAAGACATCGTCGCCGTCGCCTCCAAGAAGATCATCGTCGCCCGCGCCGCCAAGCAGGCGGTCGTCATCGCCCCCCCCCACAACCAGATCAACGCCGTTGCCGCCAAACAGCGTATCGTCGCCGTCGCCGCCGTTCAGAGCATCGTTGTCGTCCTCGCCGAACAGCTGGTCATTTCCCGCATCACCATAAAGGATGTCGTTGCCGGTGCCGCCCGCGAGCCCGTCATTCTCGGTGCCGCCGCTCAGGGTATCATTGCCACCGAAACCATAGAGATAATCAACGCCAGCCAGACCCGAAATCGAATCCGCATCCGCGGTGCCTTCGATCACGTTATTACCACTGTCTCCGGTGAGGTTCGCCATTGTAATGCCCTTGATTCTAGCGACTTTGCGCAATGCTTAACGAATGAATAGCGCAAAACACCCCCAAGGACAAAAAGGTGTGGCCGAAAGGGGTATTTTACAATCCTGAGCTGTTTTCCTGCTCGACGAACCGGTTGTCCAAGGGCTCGCAAGTAAATTCCATTTGCTCCGACAACCCGCCGACATTCACCATCTGCGATTTGATGTCCCGACACACGAATCCGAGTTGACGAAAACCGCATGCTCTGCCATGCAAAACCAATGTCCGGTTCCGGGTTGATCCCGGAAGAAATAGGGAATGCAGTGCGGTGATTAAGATCACCAACTCTGCAACTGCCCCCGCAACTGTAAGCGGTGAGCGCGGCTGACAACGCCACTGGGGAACACCCCGGGAAGGCCAGACCGTCGCATTGACCCGCAAGTCAGGAGACCTGCCGGATACGTGTCCTCGGAAGGGACATTTCATTGTCGGCGGCGGGGTGCGCGCCTGATGCTTTTGTCCATGTCGGCAAATAGTATCTTGCGTCCAGTCGTCAAATTTAAATGCGTGCCGGGGTTGGCACGACGTGAAAAAGGACGAAAGTTCATGAAAAAGCTGCTTTGCGCGGCCGCAGCTGCACTGGCCATTCCGGCAATGGCGCAGGCCCACTTCCTTCTGGAATATACCACCGACACCATGATCGAACGTCCGGGCGATGTTCCGGTCAAACTGATCTTCTGGCACCCGCACGAGGCTGGCCACGCGATGGTCATGGAAAAGCCGGAAGAATTCTTCGTGATCCACAACGGCAAGAAAACCGACCTGATGGACACCCTCAAGCCCTTCACCTTCGAAGGTCCGGACAACAATGCGCCCGCGTTCATGGGCTCCGTTCCGGTCAAGCGTTCAGGCGACTATGTCGTCGTCACCGTGCCCACGCCCTACTATGAAGAGTCGGAAGACATCTACATCCAGCAGATCACCAAGGCTTACCTGAACCGCAACGAGCTGCCCACCGACTGGGATCAGCCGCAAGGTCTGGCCACCGAAATCCTGCCGCTGAACAAGCCCTACAACATCATCGCAGGCTCGACCTTCACAGGCCGCGTTCTCAGCGAAGGCAAACCCGTGGCAGGCGCTGAAATCGAAATCGAATACATGGCCGCCGAGCCCGACATGGACAGCAACGGCACCAAACCCAGAACCGCCTCGCCCCTGCCGGGTGGCGCAATCGTCGCGATCTCCGACGACAACGGCTATTTCTCGTTCGGCGTGCCGAAAGCTGGCTACTGGGGCTTTGCCGCTCTGGGTTCCGGCCCGGCCACCGAACATGAAGGCAAGGAACTGAGCCAGGACGCCGTGATCTGGATCCGCGCCTGGGACCTGGAGTAACCCCCCATGCACATTGTCGACGGCGCACTTTCCAATCCCGTAGTCATCGGCGGCGCAGTTGCCGCCGTGGGCGGGATTGCCATGGGCCTCAGATCACTGGACCTTGATCGCATCCCCACAGCGGGGGTGCTCTCGGCAAGCTTCTTTGTCGCCTCCCTGATCCACGTGCCCATCGGGCCGTCGTCCGTGCACCTTATCCTGAATGGTCTGGCCGGGCTTCTGCTCGGCTGGGCCGCCTTTCCCGCCCTCTTCATCGGCCTCCTGCTGCAGGCCGTGTTCTTTGGCTTCGGCGGCCTGACGGTTCTGGGCGTCAACGCCGTGAACATCGCCTTCCCCGCCGTTGTTGCCGGGCTTCTGTTCAGCGGCATGATCGGTCGCGGCTCGCCTGTTCAGGGCGCCATCTGGGGGGCCATCGGCGGCGCCTTTGCGATTGCCGCCACAACGGCTATGGTCGCAGTCTCTCTCGCATTGACAGGTGATGAATTCTTGCCGGCCGCCAAACTCGTGTTCTTCGCCCATATCCCCGTCATGGTGGTCGAAGCCGTCCTGACCGGTTTTGCGGTTCTGCTGGCCCGCAAGGTCAAACCCGAACTCTTTGTCAAAGGGGGCGCGGCATGAAGCACCTCTGTCTGGCCCTCGCCCTTCTCTGCACCCCGCTTCCCGCCCTTGCCCACAAGGTCATCGCCGGTGTCTTTCCCGCAGGCGACGCGATCGAAGGCGAGTTCGGCTTCTCCAACGGAGATATGGCCGTCGCCCAAGAGGTCATCGTCTTCGGCCCAGATGGTGCCGAAATCGGCCGCACCATCACCGATGGCGATGGTTTCTTCCTCTTCACGCCCCAACAGCCCGTCGCACACACCTTCCGCGCCGACATGGGCGCCGGCCACGTGGCCGAAGTGACAATGCCCGCCAAAGACGTGGCCAAGATCATGGGTGTTGCCGCAGAACTGGTTGAGGCCGTCGCAAACGATACTGCAACCGGAAACAGCGCCACTATCACTGTTGCATCGCTCTCCGACAAAGAGCGCCTTGCCATAGCTGAGGCCGTACGCGACGAGATCCGCCCGCTGCGTCGGGAAATCGCCGCCTACCGCGAGAAAAACGATCTCCAGTCCATCCTTGGCGGCATCGGCTATATCGTGGGTCTCTTCGGCCTTGGGTTCTACATCGCCGCCCGGCGTAAGATGGACAGTTGATGGTCTACGTACTCGAACAGCCAGACAAGACAGTCTCCCAACCGGGGGAACTGGGTCACTATGGCCTGCTGGGGTCTCTGGACCCTCGCGTACGCATCGTGATCGCCTGCCTGTTTGCCATCGTCACCGTCGCCCTGACCTCCATCGCCGCGCTCATGGCGGCGCTTCTGGTGTCCATTGGCCTCCTGACGCTCTCCAAACTGCCCATGCGGCGCACCCTGCGGCGTATGGCGATGATGGACAGCTTCATCATCTTCATGCTGGTGCTGCTGCCGTTTTCCATGCCCGGTGACGCAATGTTCACCGTCTTCGGTTTTCCGGCAAGCTGGCAGGGCCTCTGGAAAGCCGTCGAAATCGGCCTGACCGCCAATGCCGTGATCCTCGCCGTCATGGTTCTCGTTAGCACCATGGAACCCGTCACACTTGGCCACGCGCTCTACCGGATGCGCTGCCCCGAAACACTTGTGCATCTGTTGATGTTCACCATCCGCTACATCGAAGTGCTGCGCGAAGAATACATGCGCCTGCGTGCCGCGATGAAAATCCGCGGCTTCCGCCCCGGCACCAACTGGCACACCTATCGCAGCTTTGGCTATCTCGTCGGCATGATGCTGGTGCGGGCCATCGAACGCTCCGAACGCATTCTCGGTGCCATGAAATGCCGTGGCTTCTCTGGCAAGCTCCTTTTGCTGCGCGAGTTCGAAATCGGTCGTCGAGATCAGGTTTTTGCCTTCTGCATGGGCGCGGTCTGCCTCGGTCTCTTCCTGCTGGAATTCGCATGACCATCCTTGCGCTCGACGATATTCACTTCGCATATCCCGGCTATGCCCCCGTTCTGGAAGGGGCTTCGCTCTCGCTCGAACCGGGCCAAAGGCTGGCCCTGACCGGCCCCAACGGCGCGGGCAAATCGACCCTTCTGCGGATTGCGCTTGGCCTGCAAAAACCAAGTAAAGGCACGGTGACAGCCTTCGGCAAACTGCGTCAGGACGAGGCCGACTTCCATGAAGTCCGCCGCCGCGTTGGCCTTGTGTTTCAAGACCCGGATGATCAGCTCTTCTGCCCCACCGTGGCCGAGGACATCGCCTTTGGCCCCCTGAACCTTGGTCGCAGCCGCGAAGAAGCGCTGGCCATCGTCGACAAGGTTCTGGGCGATCTGAGCCTCATGCACCTGAAAGACCGCGTCACCCACAAGCTGTCCGGCGGCGAAAAACGTCTGGTCACGCTGGCGACGGTGCTGGCAATGGAACCCGAAGCCCTCTTGCTGGATGAACCCACCAACGCACTCGACACCCGCAACGAAGCGCGCCTGCTGGAAATCCTGCAAGGCCTGCCCCAGGCAATCCTCCTGATCAGCCACTCTCCCGGCTTTCGCAAGTCACTTACCGACCAAGCATTGGACCTGCGCGATGGAAAACTGGTCAAAGCCGAGGCCTAAACACCCTAAAAGCGCACCACTTTTCTGACGCCGATCAAATCCTCAACCACTGACGACCAGCGCAGGTTGCTGCCCTGTGACACGTCGCACTTCAGAAACCGCGCGCGCCAAAGCCGGGCCAACTTCGTCGTGAATACGTGAATCCGTCAACAGGCTGGACGTCGAACTTGCGAGGAAGGCGACTGGCTCTCCCAAGTCGCTCGGTCGGTAGGGCACCGCCACTGCGTTGATCGTCTCCGAAAACCTCTCGACGCCCCGCACCTGTGTGAACCCGCTGGCCAACAACTCGTCCCGCGCTTGCAGACGAATACGACCAAGCTCCTGCGCAACGGCCTCATCGTCCTGCGCAAACCCTTCCACAAGCGTGTCGAACTCGCCATCGTCCAGCGCCCCGAGAAAAGCCTTGCCGCTCGAAGAACTGGGCAGCGGCATCCGATACCCCACATCCAGCCAGATCGAAGGAGACTCCGCAGGCCGCCATGCCTTGGTCATCAACATCCGGCGATCATCCTTGATGCTGATCGCGGTCAGGGTGCCGGTCTCATCCGCAAGACGCTGCATCGTCGGCGAGGCAACCTCGACAAACGAGAAAGACGCCGCCGCGATATTGCCCAGGGCCAGCGCCGCTGGTCCCAGGCGATACTTGTCGTGCTTGCGCCCGTGCGTGAGATACCCGAGCGCGCAGAGAGTAAAGGTCAGCCGCGACACCGTAGGTTTGGGAATGCCCGTCCGTTCCGAGATTTCCAGGTTGCCAAGCCCGTCATCCGTCGGACGAAACGCGCGCAGGATGGTCAGACCCCTGGCAAGTGTATTGGCATATCTCCTGTCGGATGTGTCGCCTGCCATGTTTCCCCCTGTCGCGGCCCAATCACGCTTGGACGTGCCCAGACCTTGCTTCTTTGTTCCTTGATCCAAGACTTTACTGAACAGAGCTTGCCAGCACCAGAGAGATTGACGGGAAGGCCACCAGAAGGATCAGAACGATCACATCCACACTCAGGAACCGCCAGATCCCGGAGAACACCATTCCGATGGGGGCGTCTTTGCCCACGACGTTGGACAGGACAAAAACGTTCAATCCAACCGGTGGCGTGATCAGGCCGATTTCCAGAAGCTTTACCACGACAACACCAAACCAGATCAGGTTCAAACCATAGGCCTCGACCAACGGCACCACCAGCGGCAGCGTCAGAACCATGATACCGATGGGATCAAGGAACATGCCCAGCATCAGGTAAACCACACAGATCGCCAGCAAAAGCGTCGCCGTCGAAAGTTCAGCCTGTGACACCCACTCCACCAGCGCCGGCGCCATGCCAGTCAGGGCAATGGCCGCAACGAAAATCTTCGCCCCCGCCGCGACGAAAAAGATCGCCCCGGTCTGAACACAGGTTTCCCGCACCGCCAGCCAGATATCCCCGAGGCTCAGACGTCGCTGTGCAAACCCGATGACACAGGTCAGAACTACGCTGACCGCCGCCGCTGCCGTTGCGGTGAAGAACCCGCCATAGATGCCGACAACGATTACAAGGAAGATCACCGCCGCAGGCCATGCACTGCGAAAGGCCGCCATCTTCTCGGCCCAGCTGGCCGATTGCCCCTTGGCCGGCACCGCTTTCGGATCAGCCTGAATCCACAGGAAGATCACCAGGACAAATCCCGCCAATGTCAGCAATCCAGGCAGGATGCCTGCAATGAACAGCTTGTTCACCGAGGTCTCGGTAAAGATCGCGTAGATGATGAAAAGGATGCTCGGGGGGATCAGAGAGCCAAGTGTCCCCCCCGCCGCCACACTGGCGGTCGCGAGCCGGGGATCATACCCCAGCCGCAGCATTTCAGGTGTACAGATTTTGCCCATGGTCGACGCGCAGGCGAGGCTCGATCCGGTGATCGCCGAGAACCCGCCACAGCCCATCACGGACGCCACTGCAATGCCCCCCCGCAAACGCAGCAACCAGACCTTGGCAGCATCATAAACCGCCGTGGTTATGCCCGCCCGATAGGCGATATTGCCCAGCGCGATGAACAGGGGGATCATCGACAGATCAAAGGAATGCACGAGGTCGAACGAGTTGGAAAACACCAGCGAAGAGGTCGCCCGGATCGCGCGCTCGGGCATGAACGTGCCGGTGCGAAAGGCAAAGATGGTGAACGCCGCCAAGGTCGCGACGCCCATCAGGGCAAAGGCAATCGGCACACGAATGGCCAAAAGCACGAGCATGACGGCAAAGGCGACAAGGCCTACGACAGAAGGATCCATGCGGTCTCTCCGAAATAAGGGTTATGTTTGGGCAGACAGTTAAGCAACCGGGGCGCGGATCAGCCGTGGTACAAATCCAACGTTCCGCCTCGCAAGAGAACGCGCACGTCCTGAAAGACCATCACCAGAAGGCGCAGCCACCCAAGTGCGATACCAATGACAAAGGCCAGACGACCGGGCCATTGCGGCAGGTCGAGGTCGCCATAGAACACGCTGCCCGTGTTCCATTGGTGCAGGAACTCCTTGCCGCCGGAATACAGGATGGGCGAAAACGCCAGCAGCCCGAAAACCGATCCAAAGACGACAAGCCAGCCTACCACCCGGTCAGGCAGTTTGTTGGTCAGAAACTCCACCGAGATATGCGCACGGTTCGCAGTCGCCGCAGCGAGCGGCATCACGATGGCCAACACCATCAGCTCGCGTACGATGACAATCGTGTCCGGCACCGAACTGTTGAAAACATTGAGCGCGATCACATCCGCAAAGATCAACAGCGCCAACAGAATGATCGAAGCCGTCGCGATCTCGATAAAGATCTTCTCAAGCCGTTGCAGCATCGTTTCCTCCAATCCTGTCCTGTGTACCGGTCGCGGCCCGAACAGCCATTCGGCCCGCATGTTTGTTGACTAGGGCTCAGTTACTGCTCGCCCAGGGGTATCCATTTGCCTCGAACTCAGCGGTGAACTCTGCCACAGCCGCGGTGTAGGTCTCCAACAGCTTGTCGGCATCCAACCCCACGCTGCGCGCGTTTTCCTTCCACTCTTCGATGTAGGGAGTGGTCGCCGCGTTCATTTTCTCACGGTCTTCGGCGCTCATTTCGATCACTTCGATAGGACGCGCGGTGTCACCCGCCTTCATCATGGTCATCGCCTTGCCGTTGGCGCCGGTCACGATCTTGGCAAAGGTATCCGCCAGCTCTTCACCCGCCTGCATCAGGACCGCCTGCTGCTCGGAGGTCAGGCTGTCAAAGGTCTGCTTGTTCATGAACATCCCATAACCGCCGATCTGTCCCCAGTTCAGAACGGTATAGTTGTCCATGACCTCGTCCCACTTCAGCGCCGGGATCACATAGTCATAGCCCTGGGTACAATCGATCAAACCGGTGTCCAGCCCCTGATAGGCCTCATAGACGGACAGGTTGACACGTGTGGCGCCAAGATCGCCAAAGACCTTGCCGTAAACGCCCGCGCCACGCACCTTCTTGCCCTTGATGTCTTCGATCGAACGGATCGGATCACCCGCGCAACCAACGTTCACCGCCGACGCCGTGAAGGTGCCGATATAGACCAGGTTCTGACGCGCCAGGTTCTCGGTGATCTGCGGCTCGCTGCGCATCAGACGGTCCGTAGCCCGCAGCGCGACCCATGCATTGGCCCCGCCAATCGGGAAGTCCGCGAGCGAATAAGCCGCCATTTCCTTTTGGAAATAGGCCGCGATAACCGAGCCCGCATCCGCAACACCGTCACTGATGCCCTGAACCGCCGCGCTTGCCTTGAACAGCGCGCCACCCCACTGGATGTCCATCTTGAGATCGCCGCCCGAAAGTTCGCCGATCCGGGTGTTGTACCACTTAAGCGCAGCAGGGATCGTGCCTCGTGCAGGACCACTGTGGCCATAGTAAATCACGGTTTCCGCTTGGGCGGCGGTTGCGGCCAGACCGGCCGCGATGGTCAGTCCCCCCAGAAAATTCTTGATCAGTCCCATGGCTGGCATCTCCTCCATTTTTGCCGGGTTCAGTTTCACTATGTGGAATTTAATCTGTCTGTCCAGACAATTTTACATAGTGAAAATTTATTTCATCGAACTCACATGCCTCGAGCAGACACGCAAAATCCTCCCATGTTTTCAGGGCATTAAATAAACCGTAAAAGGGGCCACAGACGGCCCAAACCTCTAGCCGACGACCGCGAGCTCCTCCGCAAAGGTTTCGATCAGTTTGGCCTTCAGAATTTTGCCTGTCGGCGCAGCAGGCAATGCATCAGCAACAATGATTCGCGACGGACGCTTGTAGGGCGCCAGCTTGTCGTGAACCCAGGCCTTCAGGTCGTCCTCACCTATCCCGCTGCCGGTTGCGGCGGTGACAAAGGCCAAAACTTCCTCATTGCCTTCAACCGCGCGACCAACAACACCGGCCACAACCACATCAGGGTGTTCGGTGAGCGTCGCTTCGATCTCGACAGGATAGACGTTAAAGCCGGAGCGGATAATCAATTCCTTTGTCCGCCCGGCAATGTGCAGCCGCCCCTCATCATCGAAACGTCCAAGGTCGCCTGTCCGGAAAAAACCGTCTTCCGTCAGGGCGGCCGCGGTCTGCTCGGGATCGCGGAAATATCCTTTCATCACCTGTGGACCACCGAGCAGAATTTCACCGATCCCTTGATCTGGTGTTGCCCCTGGGGCCTCCATGTCCAATCGGAAAACGCACTCGCCCATTGGCACCCCGACACTGATATCCGGATTTCCGATCTCGTTTTTTGTAGCACAAACACCGGCCGCGCCTTCGGTAAGCCCATAGCCGTTCTGCAGGGGAAGTCCGTAAAACGCCTCCGCCTCCCGCTTCCACGCCGGGTCAAGCGGCGCGCCGCCCGACGACACGAACCTGAGCTTGCCCGTGTCGTACTTTGGCATGTTGTGGGCCCGGGCATAGTTGAACAAATGCGCGTGCATCTGTGGCACCGCCGGAAGCAGGGTCACATCCTCTTTCAGGGCGTCATACAGCCGTTCGACCGAGAACTTCGCTTCCATCCGCATGGCTGACTGCGCATGTGCAACCGACAACAGCGTCACTAGCCCGAAAATATGGCTCAACGGCAGCGCGAGATAGGTCATGTCATCCGCCCTTACCCCCCGAACTTCGGCAGAGGCTATGGCCCCCGCGATCAGGTTGGCATGGGTCAACATCGCGGCTTTCGGTGCCCCGGTCGTCCCAGAGGTGTAAAGCAACAGGGCCACCTGCTCCTTGCCATCGTCCAAAACGGGTTCGGACACGCTGTTCGAACGCGACATGATCGCAGCCGCACCAAACGCCCCGGATACATCCTCTGCGCCAAAGTGCTCTGCATGTGCCTTCGCCGCTTTCGAAGATCCGGTCGAGAACACCACCGCGCTCGGGTCCGAATGTGCGAAAATACGCTCCAGCTCGGGCACCGACAGCCGCGCGTTCACCACGACTGCCGTCGCATCAATCATGCTGGTGGCAAAGAAAAACGCGATCACCTCAGCGCAGTTCTCAAACACCAGAACCACGCGGTCTCCGGGGCGGAGATTCTGCGCTTTCAGACACGCCGCCGCCGCGTCGGCAGCCTCCTTCAGATCAGACCAGGAAAATCTCCGGTCATCGAAATCGATCAGAGCCAGATCGGCAGACCGGTTTGTCGCCGCTGACAACAGCAGCTCATGTAGGCGATTGGTCATGGTTCTCCTCACAAAGCCCTGTCTCAAGCCGCCAGGCCAAGGCGGCCCAGTGCCACAAGGGCCTCGTTTTCAAGCCGTGAAACGATGTCGGCAAAGGGCTCGATCCTGTCGACAAACCCAAGCGCATGTCCCGCCGACAGAATCCCGCGCGAGACGTCACCAGTGGCATAGGCATTGCGCCCGATCTTGCCCGACACGTGTTCCAGCAACTCGGTAATCCCGATATCCGGATTGTCCCGCTCAAGCTTGGCCACGGTTTCCGTGGTCTCATTGCGCAGCGACCGAACCGTGTTGCGCACAGAATGCATGGTCAGCTGCGTATCCAGTTCCGAAGCATCAATCATCGCCTGCTTGTAACCTGGATGCGCCGTCAATTCCTCGGCCACGAGGAACCGCGTCCCCATCACCACCCCCGAGGCCCCCATCGCCAGCGCGGCGATGATCTGCTTGCCGTGGCCAATGCCACCGCCCACAAGCCACGGAATGCTCAGCCGCTCATCGGCAAGCCCTGCGTTTACCATGCTGCCCACCATGTCCATACCCGGATGCCCGCCACATTCCGCGCCCACGATCGACACCATGTCGACCCCAACTGCCTCGGCCTTCACCGCATATCGCAGCGAGGGCACCTTGTGCAGAACCGTGATCCCCGCATCCTTGAGGATCGGCATAAAGGCTTCGGGGCTGCGCCCGGATGTTTCCACAAACCGCACACCTTCCTCGGCAATCAGCCGGAACACCTCTTCGGTCTTCTCCCCCGGCACCAGCTTGGGGATCATCGACACGTTCACCCCGAACGGCCTGTCACCGCACATCTCGCGACAGCGCCGGATTTCGGCCCGTAGGTCTTCGAGATCGGGAAAGCTCGCCGCGGTGATAAAGGAAATGATCCCGGCATGGGCCGCCGCAGACACGTATTCGGCATTGGCAAGCCACTGCAAACCACCGGCGACCACGGGCAGGCGTGTCCCGAAGGTACGGGTCACGGCAGTATCAAAAATCTCGGGAATCTGTGTCATGGGAGTCATCCTTGTCGGAACACGGGGGATTTCTTGTTCAGGAAAGCGTTGATGCCAATCTGGGCCTCGTCGCCGCCAAGGGCCTCGGCCATCGCATCCCGCTCGTTGGTCAACTGGTCTTCAAACGTGGCGCTTTCGGCTTGGTTGAGGAGGGTCTTGATCTCGCTGATCGCCACCTCTGGCCCTCGCGCAAGCCGACTGCCCAGATCACAGGCCGCCGCAACGGCTTCGCCCTCTGCCACCAGTTCGGTCACGGCCCCAAGCGCGTACATGCGCTCTGCCGCCAGCGGCTCACCCAGCATCGCCATCCGCGCCACGGTGGCCCGCGGCATGGCCTGCATCAGCGCATAGGTGGCCCCGCCATCCGGCACCAGACCGGCCTTCACATAGGCCAGAGTGAACTTGGCACCCTCTGCCGCCACGATCATGTCGCACGCCATGGCCAGCGACAGACCTGCGCCTGCCGCACCGCCTTCAACCGCCGCGATCACCGGCTTGGGGCAGGCTCGAATGGCACGCATGATGGCGCTTAGCTTCTCGATCTGGATCTTGCGATCCTCCAGAGACATGTCCCTGCGCTCTCTCAGCATGTTCAGGTTGCCCCCAGAACAGAAGAAGCCACCCTCACCCGCCAAGACAACCGCAGCGATCGCCGGGTCCGCCGCCGCATCCTCGAGCCCCGAGAGCAATCCCTCGTAGTACTCGGGCGACAGGGCATTGCGCTGGCCCGGATTGCAGTTCCAGATAACCAGCACATTGCCCATGGCTTCATGTCGAAACAGGGTGCTCATGTCTCACTCTCCATTCCGGCCAATCCTCAGGCCGCCTTCAGCGCGATGAACCGTGCCAGATGGTGATCCACGTCCCCGAACAGGTGGTCGATCATCGTCAGACGGCGGGCAAAATGTGACAACGCGTATTCGTCGGTCATGCCGATCCCGCCGTGCATCTGGATACACTCTTCAGCCACCAATGCGCCCACCCGACCAATCAGGTTCTTGGCAGCACTCACATGGCGTTCGCGAATGTCGCGGGGTTGCTCGAGATTGCCAGCAAGGTTGATTACCGCCGACCGCGCCTGCTCCACCTCGATCAGCATGTCCGCCATACGGTGTTGCAGGGCCTGAAACTTGCCGATCGGAATACCGAACTGCTTGCGCTCTTTCAGATAGTCGATGGTCAGGGCCTTGGCCGCTTCCATGGCGCCAACGGCGTCGGCACAAATGGCACACAACGCCCGTGCAACCGCCGCTTCCAACGCCGCAAACCCCGAACCTGCAACTCCGATCCGCATGGTGTCGTCCACCGCGACGCCCTCGAACCGCACCGTCGCCGCCGAGGTTCCATCGGTGTTGATGTGGTCGACAACCGTCACACCGGAGGCACCAACGGGCACGAGGAACAGCGAAATGCCGTCTTCGTCATCCACCGCCCCGCTTTCACGCGCCGAAACCACGAAACTCTGCGCCTGCGCACCGTTCAGGACATGGGTCTTCACCCCGCTCAGCACACCATCGGCCACCGACGTCTCGACGTGGTTCAGATCATACCGCGCCGCCGCCTCGCCCTGCGCAAGCGCCACGATCTGCGCACCGGCGATGATCTCGCCAACCAGATCGTCGTGTCCGGCATCCGCCAAAAGCCCCCCCGTCAGCACAGCCGGCAGAACCGGCTCGATCACACCCGCGCGGCCAAGTTCTTCGAACACCACGCTCAAATCAAACCCTGCGCCACCAAAGCCGCCTTGGTCTTCCGAGAACAGCGCCCCAAGCACCCCAAGTTCGGCCAGACCGGCGAAAATCTCGGTATCATAGGCCTTGCCCGAGGTGATCAGCTTGCGCCGCGCCTCGTGGTCGTACTTGTCCGCTAGGAACCGCGAAAGGGTATCGCGCAGCATGCTGCGTTCTTCGGTCAGATTGAAATCCATGGTCCGTTTCCCCTCTTAAAGCCCAAGAATGGCCTTGGTGATGATGGTGCGCTGCACCTCGTTCGAACCGCCGAAGATCGACAGCTTTCGCATATTGAAATAGTTGGGCGCCGCCGCAGCCGCATGTTCCGGCCCCATGGCCTCGACATTGTCGCCACCGTTCAGAAAATCGCTTTGGAACGGCATCGCGTCCGGCCCCACGGCACGGCGCAACAGCGATGTCAGCTCCTGTCGGATCACCGTCCCCTTGACCTTCAGCATCGAGCTTTCAGCGCCCGGCGCCTGCCCCTTGGCCGCCGCCGACACCACACGAAGGTTGGTTGTCGCCATAGCCATCAGGTCAATCTCGACCTGCGCCATACGCGCCGCAAACAGCGGGTCCTGGGCAAGCGGCCTGCCGCCTGATTTCACCTGCTCTGCCACCTGCTTGAGGGTATCCAGCGCCGCCGTCGAAAACCCGACCCCGGCAATATTGGTCCGCTCGTGGGTCAACAGGTACTTGGCATAGGTCCAGCCCTTGTTCTCTTCGCCAACAAGGTTTTCCACCGGCACCCGCACGTTGTCAAAGAACACCTCGTTCACCTCGGCCTCGCCGTCGATAAGAACGATCGGGCGCACGGTCACGCCCGGCGTATTCATGTCGATCAGCAGAAAGGAAATCCCCTCCTGCTTCTTGGCGTCCGGATCGGTGCGCACAAGGCAGAAAATCCAGTTCGCGTGCTGCCCAAGGGTGGTCCAGGTCTTCTGGCCGTTGACGACATATTCGTCGCCCTCGCGCACCGCACGGGTTTTCACCGCCGCAAGGTCGGAACCCGCCCCCGGTTCGGAATAGCCCTGACACCACCAGTCCTCACCGTTGAGGATACGGGGTAGAAACGTCTGGCGCTGCTCTTCGCTGCCAAAAGCCATCAAAACAGGCGCCAGCATACTCAGGCCAAACGGCAGATTGCGGGGCGCATGTGCAAGACAGGCTTCTTCTTCATAGATATGGCGCTGCACGGCATTCCATTCGCACCCGCCATAGGCACGTGGCCAGTTCGGCGCGAGCCAGCCGCGTTCGTTCAGCAGACTGTGCCACAGTTCCACGTCGGCTTTACCCAGGCGTTTGCCAAGACGCACCTTCTCGCTCAGGTCGCGGGGCAGCGTATCTTTCAGCCAGTCCCGCACCTCGGCGCGAAACGCCTGTTCCTCTTCGGTATAACTCAGGTCCATCTTTTGCCCTCTCAGAAGATTTCGAACAGACCGGCAGCGCCCATGCCACCGCCGATGCACATGGTGACAACACCCAGCTTGGCACCACGCCGCTTGCCTTCGATCATCAGATGTCCGGTCATCCGCGCGCCTGTCATCCCGAACGGGTGGCCAATCGAAATAGACCCGCCGTTGACGTTGCAGAGTTCGGGATCAATCCCAAGCCGGTCACGGCAATACAGGGCCTGCGACGCAAAGGCTTCGTTCAACTCCCAAAGGTCGATGTCCGACACCTTGAGACCATGACGCTCCAGAAGACGCGGCACTGCAAAGACCGGCCCGATGCCCATCTCGTCCGGTTCACATCCGGCCACCACAAAGCCCTTGAACGCCCCCATCGGTTCGACGCCCTGCTTTTCGGCCAGATCGCTGTCCATCAGCACCAACGCCGCCGCACCATCACTCAGCTGCGAGGCATTGCCCGCCGTTACGAAATGCCCCTCACCCTGCACCGGCGCCAGACCAGCAAGGCCTTCCAACGTTGTATTCGGGCGGTTGCAGTCATCCATGCCAAAGGTCACCTCCTTGCGGGTCACCTCGCCGGTTTCACGATCCTTGAAGGCCTGCGTCACGGTGATCGGCACGATCTCGTCATCCAGACGCCCCGCCGCCTGCGCCGCCGCAGTCCGCTTCTGGCTTTCCAGCGACAGTTCGTCCTGTGCCTCGCGGCTGATGCCATAGCGCTCTGCCACGATATCCGCGGTCTGGATCATCGAATGATACAGTTCCGGCTTGTTCTCGGCGATCCAGCTTTCCCGTGCCTGAGGCGGGCGCGACGGGGGCATCTGGCTGATGCTTTCCACCCCTGCGCCGATTGCAGCAGGCGCCCCTTCCATCACGATCGAATGTGCTGCCATTGCCACCGTCTGAAGCCCGGAGGAACAGAACCGGTTCACCGTCGCCGCCGATACGCTGACCGGCAGACCGGCGCGGATCACGCACTGGCGCGCAATGTTCGATCCGGTCCAACCTTCCGGATACCCGCACCCGACAAAGGCGTCCTCGATCAGGCCCGGGTCAATGCCCGCCCGTTTGACCGCATGTTCAATGGCATGGCCGCCCATCGTGGCACCATGCGTTTCGTTAAAAGCACCGCGATAGGACTTGGCAAGTCCGGTCCGTGCCGTCGAGACGATAACCGCCTGTTTCATCTTCATCTCTCCTTATGCGTTCAAGCTGGCAAAGGTCCGGCCTTCCGAGGCCAGTTTCTCAAGCAAGGGGGCCGGCTTCCAGAAGGTCGCGTCTTCCTCGGCAAAGCGACCAATATCAGCCAAAATCTTCTCAAGACCGACGGTGTCGGCATAGTGCATCGGGCCACCGCGCCAGCGCGGGAAACCATAGCCGTTCAAAAGCGTCACATCGACGTCCAGCGGGCGCAGCGCGATGCCTTCTCCCACCACACGGGCGGATTCGTTCACCATCGCGGCCATGTAGCGGTCAATCATCTCGCCACTGTCGATCTCGCGGGCCTCGATCCCCTTCTCCGCCCGTTCCTTGGCAATGATCTCTTCGACCTCGGGATCGGGCCGCCCGCCTCTGGACGTCTCGTCATAGATATAAAACCCGCGACCCGTCTTGCGCCCAAACCGCCCAAGCTCACAAATGCGATCGGCAAATTCCGGATAGGTCTCGTTCGGGTCCCGCATCGGGGCCACACGCTTGCGATTGGCCCAGCCGATATCCAGCCCCGCCAAATCACCCACGGCAAACGGCCCCATCGCCAATCCAAAGTCCGTCAGTGCCTTGTCCACCGCATAGGGGCTCGCGCCGGCGAGAACCATGTTGTAGACCGCTTTGCCATAGTGCGAGAGAATCCGGTTGCCGATAAAGCCGTCACAGACCCCTGCCCGCACGGCGACCTTTTTCAACCGCTTGGCCAATGCGAACCCGCTGGCAACCACATCCGCCGAGGTCTCGTTTCCGACAACGACCTCCAAAAGGCGCATCACGTGGGCCGGTGAGAAGAAGTGCAGGCCGATCACGTCCTGCGGGCGGTTTGTCATCGCCGCGATCTCGTTCAGATCAAGATACGAAGTGTTCGACGCAAGGATCGCGCCGGGCTTGCAGATGCTGTCCAGCTTGGTGAACACATCCTTCTTCACCTCCATGCTCTCGAACACCGCTTCGATCACGAGGTCCACATCGGCAAAATCACCATAGTTCGTGGTTACCCGGAACTTGCCCGCGAGGATCGCATCCCGCGCCGCCTCTGCCAGCTTGCCGCGTTTGACAGCCTCGCCCAGCATTCCGGAAACCCGCGACTGTGCACCGGCAACCGCCTCGTCGTCGCGCTCGGCAAGTGTCACATCCAACCCGCTCAGAAGGGCGCTGACGGCAATACCTGCCCCCATGGTCCCGCCCCCAACAACACCAACCTGTGCAATCTCCCGCGCCGTGCCGGTCGCCAGTTCAGGAACCTTGCCAACTTGGCGATCCGAGAAGAACGCATGGATCATCGCGCCGCGCTGATCCGAGTTCATAAGGTCGTAAAACAGCTCGCGCTCGCGCTTCAGCCCAAGATCAAACGGCAGGGTCATCGCCGCATCAATCGCATCCAGACAGCTCAGAGGCGCAATCGCACCCCGCGCGGACTTGGCAACTTTCGCCCGCAGGGTCGCAGCGGCCTCATCACTCATCGAGTTGCAGGCCAAGGCACGCGTCATTCGCACGCCCTGCCCATCTTCGATCAACTTACGGGCAAAGTTCACGCCTGCGGCACGCATGTCGCTGCCCTCGGCGATCTCGTCAATCAACCCCAATGCCAGGGCCTTTCTTGCGCCAATCGGTTTGCCGCTCGTGATCATCGCAGCCGCGTCCTCGACAGGGATCAGGCGCGGCAAACGCTGCGTCCCACCCGCTCCGGGCAACAGACCAAGGGCAACTTCGGGAAGACCGAACTTGGCACTCTTGGCCCCAACGCGGTAGTGCGCCCCCATCGCCACCTCGAGGCCGCCGCCAAGCGCCGTGCCATGAATGGCCGCAACCACCGGGATCGTCGTCGCCTCGATTTCGTCGATCAAGTCGGGCAAATGCGGTGGCATTGGCGGCTTGCCGAATTCGCGAATATCGGCCCCGGCAAAAAAGCTGCGTCCCTCGCAATAGATGACAATCGCCTTTGCCAAACCGTCTTTCAGCACCCCGCGCACGGCCTCTTGCAACCCTTCACGGACGGCATGCGACAAGGCATTGACCGGCGGGTTGTCGATTCCGATCACGGCAATATCACCCTCTAGGTTCACGTTGATAAGACTTGGCATTGCGCGTTCTCCAGTTCTTCAGGGCAACTACTGATCGAATCCAGAGGTACCTGCCGGCCTATCAAATTTCAATATGTAAAATTCAATTTCATTTTCAGACGTAACGTCGCTTCTCTTCTCACTCCCCGCAGAGACTTCAATATTCCCTAAAACTTGTCTCAGAACTGAGACAGGTCATCCCCCCTAAATTTGCCATACACGCATTCTTCACCTACCGTTGCCCTAATTTCCAAACCCCAAGGCCCATGACCCGATCCGTCGCCCATATCGAAAAAGTCCTCGAAGTCGCGAACTCCCCCTCTGCGGCGGCACGCTCCCGGCTGGCGGCAAGCTGGCGGCGCTCGGCGGAAAAACACGGCCTTGATCCCGGCGAACACCGCAGCCCGATGCGGCTGGAAGGCACGCATCTGCGCGAACGCCTCGAAGCCTTCGAGAAATTCATGACGGTGGCCTCCCCCCGCCTCGACACGCTGTTTTCCCTCGTCGGCCAGTCGGGATGTGCGGTGCTGCTGACGGATGACGACGGCGTCGTTCTGGACCAGCGAATATCCGAGGCCGACACCGCCATCTTCGAAGCCTGGGGCCTTTGTGTCGGTGCCGACTGGAGCGAAGAGCACGAAGGCACCAACGGCATCGGCACCTGCCTTGCCGAACAACGCCGCGTCATCATCCACCGCGACGAACACTTTTACGCCCGCAACACCGCCATGAGCTGCATCGACGCCCCGATCTACGGGGCCGAGGGCCAGATCCTCGCCGCTCTGGACGTTTCCTCTGCCCGCGCCGACCAGACCGAGGCCTTCAACCGTCTGATCGGCGCACAGGTGGCGCAAACCGCCCGCGCCATCGAGGAAGCCAACTTTCGCGCGGCCTATGACAAGGCCCGCATCGTGGTGGCCGAAAGCGAAGACGCCGAGGCCACGACCCTCCTTGCCATCGACGATCACGACCTGATCATCGGGGCCACCCGCGAGGCCCGCCGCGCCTTCGGCCTCGCCGCCGCTGGCCCGCTCGCCCCACGCCCGGCAAATGACGTGTTGGGACGGCAAGACGGGGCAACCGGATTTGAAAAGGCCGAACGCGCCGCCGTCATTCGCGCCCTCACGCGCGCTGGCGGCAACGTCTCGGCAGCGGCCCGACAGCTCGGCATCGGTCGCGCAACCCTCTACCGCCGCATGAAACGGCTGGGCCTCGAGCAAAACTAGGCGCACCTGTCTCAGCCCTGAGACACTTCCCCCTCCTACGCCCCTTTCCCCCCGCAGACTCCGGCCTGCCCCTTGGTCATGTTCATTGGCAATTCCGGAGGAGGTCCGGTCTTACAAGGAGGAGAAAACCCAAATGAACGATATGACTCACACCGAGGCAGGCACCTATGTCTCGCCCTTCAAGGCCCGCTATGACAACTTCATCGGCGGAAAATTCACCCCGCCCGTGAACGGCCGCTACTTTACCAACGTGACCCCGATCACCGGCGAAGCCATCACCGAATGCGCCCGTTCGGATGAAGCTGACATCGAGCTGGCACTGGACGCGGCCCACGCCGCCAAGGAAAGCTGGGGCAAGACCTCGGCAGCGGAACGCTCGAACATCCTGCTCAAGATCGCGGATGCCATCGACGCAAACCTTGATCGCCTTGCTCAGGCCGAAACCTGGGACAACGGCAAGCCGATCCGCGAAACCATGGCCGCCGACATCCCGCTGTCCGCCGACCACTTCCGCTACTTCGCGGGCGTGTTGCGCAGCCAGGAAGGCAATATGTCGGAAATCGACGCCGACACCGTGGCCTACCATTTCCACGAACCCCTTGGCGTCGTCGGCCAGATCATCCCGTGGAACTTCTCGATCCTGATGGCGGCGTGGAAACTGGCGCCCGCGCTGGCCGCCGGCAACTGCATCGTCCTCAAACCCGCCGAACAAACCCCGGCCGCGATCATGATCCTGGCCGAGATCATGGCAGATTTCCTGCCTGCCGGTGTCCTGAACATCGTCAACGGCTATGGCGCAGAAGTCGGCGCACCGCTGGCCCGCTCGCCCCGGATCGCCAAGATCGCCTTCACCGGCTCCACCGCGACCGGCAAGAAGATCATGCAGGCCGCGACGGACAACCTGATCCCCGTCACCCTCGAACTTGGCGGCAAAAGCCCCAACATCTTCTTCTCCGACGTCATGGCCAAGGATGACGCCTTCCTCGACAAGGCCGTCGAAGGCTTTGTCCTCTTTGCCTTCAATCAGGGCGAAGTCTGCACCTGCCCGTCCCGCGCCCTGATCCAGGAAGACATCTACGAAGAGTTCATCGCCCGCTGCATCGAACGCGTCAAAGCCATCAAACAGGGCGACCCGCGCAACCCAGAAACCATGGTCGGCGCGCAGGCCAGCACCGAACAGCAGGAGAAAATCCTCTCCTACCTGACCATCGGCGTCGAGGAAGGGGCCGAGGTTCTGACCGGCGGCGGCGCGGCCCTCTTCAACGGCGAGCTGGCAGGCGGCAACTATATCCAGCCCACGATCCTCAAGGGCCACAACAAGATGCGCGTCTTCCAGGAGGAAATCTTTGGTCCTGTGGTCTCGGTCACCACTTTCAAAGACGAAGAAGAGGCCCTCCAGATCGCCAACGACACCATGTACGGCCTTGGCGCCGGCGTCTGGTCGCGCGATGCCAACACCTGCTACCGCTTTGGCCGCGCTATCGAAGCCGGTCGCGTCTGGGTCAACAACTACCACGCCTATCCGGCCCACGCAGCCTTTGGCGGTTACAAACAGTCAGGCATCGGGCGCGAAACGCACAAGATGATGCTGGATCACTACCAGCAGACCAAGAACATCCTGATGAGCTACAACCCCAACAAACTGGGCTTCTTCTAAAAACCAAACGCAGGGGCCACGTGGCCCCTGCACTCCCTTCGCATGATCCCATTAAGCAAAGGGCAAATGCCACCGCGTCAGACGGACACGCCCTTCAGCACGTCCTCTTTCGAAAACTCCGCCTTCGGCCCCGACATCATCACCTCGCCCCGACGCAGCACGACGAAACGGTCTGCAAGCTCGTAAGCAAACTCGAAATACTGTTCGACCAGCACAATCGCCATGTCGCCACGATCCCGCAGGAGTTTGATAACCTCGCCAATCTGCTGGATGATGTTGGGCTGAATGCCTTCGGTCGGCTCGTCCAGCAACAACAGACGCGGCTTGGTGATCAGGGCGCGCGCAATGGCCAGCTGCTGCTGTTGCCCGCCCGACAGGTCGCCCCCCCGGCGGTTCTGCATCTCTTTCAGCACGGGAAACAGCTCGAAAATCTCGTCGGGGATGAAATGCTCGGATGCGGGAAGACAGACAAACCCCGTCTCGAGATTTTCGCGCACGGTCAAAAGCGGAAAGATCTCGCGCCCCTGCGGAACAAGCGCCACCCCCATCTGCGCCAGGACATGCGCGGGCAGAACGCCAAGCGGCTCCCCTTCCAGCGCGACTGTGCCCCCCGAACGCGGATGCGTGCCCGAAATCGCCTTGATCAGGCTTGTCTTGCCCACGCCATTGGTACCCATCACACAGGTCACCTCGCCCCGTGCCGCCTCCATCGAAATCCCGTTCAGGATTTGCGAATGCCCATAGTGCAGGGTCAGGTCTTGCAGCTTCAGCATCTCTCAGCGCCCCAGATAAACATCGATGACTTCCTGGTTCGACGTCACGTGATCCAGGCTCCCCTCGGCCAGAACCGCCCCTTCGTGCAGCACCGTCACCTTGCAGTTCAGCCGCCGCACGAACTCCATGTCATGTTCAACCACCACAACCGCCCGCGTTTCGGCCGCCTTCAAAAGCAGGTCGGTTGTGTGCTCGCGCTCCTGCGGCGTCATGCCGGCGGCCGGTTCATCCACCAATAGCAACCGCGGCTCCTGCGCCAGCAACATCCCGATCTCGAGCCATTGCTTCTGGCCGTGGCTCAACTCCCCCGACGTGCGCCCAAGGGCATCGTGCAGCCCGATCTCGCGGGCCAGCTCGGCCACCCTGTCCAGATCTTCGCCCGCAGGCCGATAGGTCAGAACGGCCAGCCAGCCACGCGGCTTTTTCAGCGCCATCAACAGGTTTTCCTGCACTGTCTGGTCTTCGAAAACCGTGGGCTTCTGAAACTTCCGCCCGATCCCGGCCTGCGCGATCTGGGCTTCGTTCATCTTCAACAGGGAAACCGATTTCTCGCCCCAGATCACCCGCCCCTCATCCGGCTTGGTCTTGCCGGTCACGATATCCATAAAGGTCGTCTTGCCCGCTCCGTTCGGCCCGATCACCGCCCGTAACTCGGCCTCGCCAATCTGGAACGACAGGTTGTTGATTGCGCGAAACCCATCAAAGCTGACCGAGACGCCGGAAACTTCCAGTAGAGTGCTCATTTTCTGGCCTCCTGTTCGCGCAATGCCCCGTCATCCGGCCCGAGGTCCGCACCATGACGGTTGGGCGCGCGCCGCTGCGTCCAGAGGTCCACCAATCCACCCATGCCTTTCGGCGCAAAAAGCGTCACCGCGACAAAGGACATGCCAAGCAGCACCAGCCACCAGTCCACCCACTTGATCGTATAGAAACCCAACGGAATGTCCGGTGCCTGCCCGCCCGTGAACCACGTCGACAAGAGGCTGACAAAGGCCGCCCCGATGACTGCGCCGTACAGCCGCCCGCGCCCACCGATGGCCACCCAGACCGCAAGATAGATCGAAGCGATCGGCGCGATCTCGGCTGGATTGATGATGCCCGCCTGCGGATAATACAGTGCGCCTGCGATGGCCGCGATACAGGCGGTCAGGGTGAAGATCATCAGCTTGTAGGTCTCCACCGAATACCCGATGAACCGCACCCGCGCCTCGTTGTCACGAATGCCGCGAATGACCGAACCGAACTTGCCCGACACCACCCAGGCCGCCAGCAGATAGCCAAGACCCAGCGCCAGTGCAGAGGCCCAGAGGAACCAGAGCGACACCACATCCTGCGAGGCCTCGACGCCGGGCAGGTTCTGCAGGCCCGAAAGCCCGTTGTTGCCGCGCAGCCCGCTGTCGTTCTGAAAAAGATAAAGCGCCAGCGCCAGTGTCATCGCCTGCGTCAGGATCGACAGGTAGACGCCCGTCACCCGGCTGCGAAACGCCAGCCAGCCAAAGACCAGCGCCAAGACCCCCGGCACCAGCACCACCAGCACCAGCTGCAGGAACAGGCTATCGGCAAAGGCCCAGATCACCGGAAACTCGCTTGATCCCACGACACCGAAAATCTGGTTGCCGATGGCGTCCACGACTTCGGCACCAGTGGGCGGTATCTCGGCCTGAGACAGCGAGTCCACAACGATCAACCGCGTCCGTTCATACATCAGCCACATGCCGATCATGTACCCGCCCAGACCAAAAAACGCGAAGTGGCCAAGCGACAGGATACCGGCAAAACCCCAGATCAGGTCCATCGCCACGGCGATCAGGCACAGACACAGGGTCTTGCCCAGCGTCTTGACGAAACTGGTCGAGATCATCCCGACCCCAAAGCCCTCTGACAGCACCGTCACCATCAGCGTGAACAGCGCAAGACAGGCAAGAAAGATCAGAACCGACGGGTTCTTGGCAATGAAACTACGCTGCATGAGACACCCCCCCGGCAATCTGCACCACCCGACCGACAGGCCGGACAGCCCCCGCACCGCCCTGAATATCAAGTCCCGACATGGATCAGTCCCCCGCCGCGCGGCCCTTGAGGGCGATGATGCCCCTCGGCCGGAATTGGATAAAGATGATGATAAAGACGATCATGTAGGTCTGCGCCGCCAGCGTATTCGACGGGTTCAGCCACTCGATCCCCTTCTGCAGGAAGCCAATCATCGCAGCCCCAGCAAGCGTGCCCCAGATATTGCCAACCCCGCCCACAACCACGGTCATGAAACTCTGCACGATGTAATCGCTGCCCAGCTCCGAGGTCACCTTGGCGAACAACCCGATCGCCACCCCGGCGATCCCGGCAATGCCCGACCCAAGACCAAAGGTCAGCATGTTCACGCGCCCCGGGTTGATCCCCATCGAGGCCGCCATGCGCGGGTTCTGCGTCACGGCGCGGGTCTCCAGCCCCAGCCGTGTCCGCTTCATGATGAACAGGAACACACCGAGGAAGATCAGTGCCAGAATGAAGATGGCAATGCGGATATAGCTGATCGACACCACGTCGTTCATCACCAGCGCCCCATCCAGCCAGCCCGGGGCCGTCAACGGCCGCGCCTGCGTGCCAAAGATGTTCTTGGCCAGCTGCTGCAAGGCAATCGAAATCCCGAAGGTCGCCAAAAGCGTCTCAAGCGGACGCGCATAAAGCCAGCGGATCACCAGCCGCTCCATCGCCACACCCGCCGCAAAGGTCACCGCAAAGGCCAGCGGGATCGCCACGATGATCGACGCCGTATGATCGGGAATGATCTGCTGCACCACATAACCCGTGTAGGCGCCCATCATGATGAACTCGCCATGCGCCATGTTGATCACGCCCATCACACCGAACGTGATGGCAAGGCCAATGGCGGCAAGGAAATAGATCGACGCGAGCGACAACGCATCCAGCGTCAGATCAAGCGTCTGGTTCATCCCCACCTTGAGCGCGATATCCTCCAACGCCGCTTCGGCAGCCTCCGCCACCTGGGCAGAGGGTTCGGCATAGGTGTCATAAAACACATGCGCTGCAAGGGCCGCCTGAACGTCTGCCGATGTCACAAGCGGCGCCACCTTGCCCGCCTCGGCCAGCGCGGCATAGGCGCGGGCGCGGTTCTCGTCCGTATTCAACTGCGCCACCGGAACACCGCCCACCGTCGCGCCTTCGATATGCGCCGCCAGCCCAAGACGCATGTCATCCAGCGTCACGCGCGCCGGCGCAAACCCTTTCGCAACCAACAGGTCATAGGCCTCGACCTGCGGAAATCCGTCCTTTCCGGGCACCAGCGTCGCCGCAACGTTCACCCCGTCCGGCACCGTCCCCGGCGCAACATCCCGCGTCGTCGCCACCAGCGGGTTCAGCGTGGCGCGCACGTCCACACCCAGATCGCCCGACATCTCTTTGATCGCCGCCACACGCGCCGCCGTGTCTGCGTCATAGCCAATGGTCAGCAACCGCTCCAGCCGCTGCTTTTGCGCCTTCAACCCCGCGTCCGGCTCGGCTTCGATTGACGCCCGCAACGGGGCCAGCAAGGCCGCCTCAGGATCCCGTTGGATCGAGGTCAGCGCCGCCTGCCGCTTGGCAATATCGGCGTCCAGCAACTGGAACTGCACCAGCGCGGTGCCGATCATCGCCCGGATACCGCTGTTCGGTTTCAGTTGCTTCAATTCTTTTTTGGCAAAGGTCCCGACCACCTCGCCACTGTCAAAATCCGTCAACTGATAGGTCTTGCTGTCCAGCTTCTCACCGGCAAAGAAATGCCCGTCGGATTTGCGCATCCACATGGCTTTCGCCGCCCAGGTCTCCAGCACCCTCTGTGCCTGCGGCAGGCCACTGCCCGCGATGGCATCAATGGCCGGGGCAATCGTCTTGCGCGAGCTCTTGGCGATCACCTCGCGGTGCTCCTGCAACAAGGGCTGGATCGCGCCGTCTTCGGCCGTTGCCATCACGCATGACAGCAGAATTGCGAGACCCGCAAGGAAAAGTCGTAACATGTCGGGAATGTCCGCGTGTTTGGGTGGAAGGGGCCAGTGCTCGGCCCCTTCCCAATGTCAGGATCAGTAGTTCGACAGGGTCTGAACACAGCTCTTGGTTTCGGTGTTGTACATACCGCAACCCAGATCTTTCCAATCCGAAACCAGAACGGCCGATTCCGGCAGGTAGTCGGTCCAGGCATCGCCCGGCACTTCGGTGGTCTGGCTGATGATGTCGAACTGACCGTCTTCCTGGATTTCACCAATCAGCACCGGCTTGGCCAGGTGGTGGTTCGGTAGCATCACGGCAGTACCGCCGGTCAGGTTCGGGTATTCCTGCCCGTACATCTTGGCACGAACCGCATCAACTTCGGTCGAACCGGCTTCGGTCGCCGCGTTCACCCACATGTTGAAACCGATGTAGTGCGCTTCCATCGGGTCGTTGGTGACACGCTCTTCGCCCATGGTGGCTTTCCAGGTTTCCACGAAGGATGCGTTCACATCGCTGTCTGCCGACTGGAAGTAGTTCCACGCCGCCAGGTGACCAACAAGGTTCGAGGTGTCGAGGCCAGCCAGCTCTTCTTCACCGACCGAGAAGGCCACAACCGGAATGTCATCCGCCGATACGCCAGCCGCCGCCAGTTCCTTGTAGAAACCGATGTTGGCGTCGCCGTTGATGGTCGAGATCACGCCAACCTTCTTACCGTCCGCGCCCAGCGCGACAACGTCTGCCACGATCTTGGACCAGTCCGAATGCCCAAAGGGCGTGTAGTTCACGAAGATATCGCTATCCGCGATGCCTTTGCCCTTCAGATAGCTTTCCAGGATGTTGTTGGTGGTACGCGGATAAACATAGTCGGTACCCAGCAGCGCGAATTTCTCGACGCCCAGTTCCTCAAGGAAATAGTCGGTCGCAGGGATCGCCTGCTGGTTCGGCGCGGCACCGGTATAGAACACGTTCTTCGACGATTCCTCGCCTTCATACTGCACCGGATAGAACAAGAGGCCGTTCAGCTCTTCGATCACCGGCAGCACCGATTTGCGCGAAACGCTGGTCCAGTTGCCAAAGATCACGTCCACCTCGTGCACGGTCAGCAGCTCGCGGGCCTTTTCGGCAAACAGCGGCCAATCCGATGCCGGGTCGACCACCACGGCCTCCAGCTGTTTGCCCAGAAGGCCACCCTTTGCGTTCTGCTGGTCGATCAGCATCAGCATGGTGTCTTTCAAAGTGGTTTCCGAAATGGCCATGGTGCCCGACAGCGAGTGCAGTACGCCAACCTTGATAGTGTCTTCAGCGGCCATGGCAGCGCCCGCCAGCGTGGCAAAAACAACCGATCCGGCAAGTGTGGATTTAAGAAAGTTCATACGATCCTCCAGGCGGGTCCGTCGCCGTCAGGGCTTGCACATATGTGCCCCATCCCATTAGCTATCCCCCGCAACTTGATGTTGCATTTCGTGTGGCGGCCGCTTCGAGGTCCAATTCGTATGGTCGCCACACACCCCCGATTTCGGACAAGCTGTCCCCGGCGGGTGCCCTATCGATTCTGCATCGCAGCGAATTTAGCAAACTTGGGGGTGGGGTTTTCCTGACCACTGCCAGTGAGCGCCTAATTTTCAGACTCCCATCCCGACTGCTGCCTAAAAAATAACCAGCAAGAGCCGCGCTCTGTCCGCAAAATGCCGTTTGCAATGGCGATTTGCCCTTTGGATGGCAAAACCTGAGGCAGTCCGAAATGACCCGGGATCAAGCCGATCACCCAACAGTCAGACATATCGACCGCTCACCACGTCCAGCCGCCCCGCGCGCTGGGCACCGTGCATCTGGGCACCAAGACCTCCGGCACGAGCAGCGTCCTGAGTGATTTTCGCCAGTCCGGCTCTTTCAAATGTCTCTTCCCGCGCAGCCGCGGTCCTGCGCTTGAGGCCGTTCTCCTCAACACTGCCGGTGGCGTGACAGGGGGCGACCAGTTCACCTTTTCCGCCCACGCCGCACCGGCGACGACCCTGACCCTGACCACCCAGGCCTGCGAACGCGCCTACAAGGCGCAGGCCGGTCAGGTCGGACGCCTGCGCAACCGGCTCAAGATCGCATCCGGCGCGCGCGTCAATTGGCTGCCGCAGGAAACCATCCTCTTCAACGGCAGCGCGCTTGATCGCCACTTGCGGGTCGACCTCGCTGCCGATGCCTCATTCCTGATGGTCGAACCGCTGGTCTTCGGCCGCCCTGCCATGGGCGAAACCCTGACCGACATTCACTTCCGTGATCGAATAGAAATTCGCCGCGACGGAACCCCGCTGTTCCTTGATGCCATGAACCTCAATGGCAACGTGGCCCGCCACCTTGCCCGCCCCTTCATCGCGGGTGGTGCCGGGGCAATGGCCCTCGTGGTGCTGGTCGCGGCCAATGCCGAAGCGCACCTCGCCCCCTTGCAGGCCGCCCTGCCCGACACCGCAGGCGTCAGCCTCCTGCACGATGACACGCTTGTCCTGCGCCTTCTGGCCGAGGACAGCTTTGCCCTCAGACAAACCCTCCTGCCGGTCCTGCACCGCCTGAACGGCAGCCCCCTCCCCCGATGCTGGATGATGTGAGATGAACCTGACCCCCAGAGAAAAAGACAAGCTTCTGGTCGCCATGGCCGCCGAAGTCGCCCGCAAGCGTCTTGCCCGTGGCGTGAAACTCAACCACCCCGAGGCCATCGCCCTCATCACCGACGCCGTTGTCGAAGGCGCGCGCGATGGCCGCTCGGTGGCCGACCTGATGGAAGCGGGCGCCCATGTCATCACTGCCGACCAGTGCATGGAGGGCATCGCCTCGATGATCCACGAAGTGCAGGTGGAAGCCACCTTTCCCGATGGCACCAAACTCGTCACCGTTCACAATCCGATCCGCTGAAGGAGAACCATTATGAAACCCACCCTGACCGTTCTCGCCCTCATCGCCGCCGCACCCGCCTTTGCCCATACCGGCGCGCATATGCACCCGCACGCCGATGATCCGGTCTGGCTGCCGCTGCTGATTGGCGCACTCACCGCCGCCGGCGCCGCCATGCTTGCATGGGCGCGCAGGAAATGATCCCCGGCGAAATCTTTCCGGCCGAAGGGGAAATCACCCTCAACGAAGGCCGCGAGGTCACCACGCTGATGGTCGCCAACACCGGCGACCGGCCGGTTCAGGTCGGCAGCCACTACCACTTTGCCGAAACCAACCCCGCGCTCGATTTTGACCGCGAGGCCGCCTACGGCCTGCGCCTCGACATCGCCGCCGGAACCGCCGTCCGTTTCGAACCCGGCCAACGGCGCGAGGTCGCGTTGATCCCGATTGGCGGCGCACGCCGCGTGTTCGGCTTCAATCAAAAGGTCATGGGGGACCTGTGACCTAAGACATCTTCCCGCCCGGGCCTCAGGCCCGGGCAGCCCCCGACCGCCCCCATGGGCGGGGGCTTCACCCCCACCCGCGGTCGGGGCCCGCCCTTGGTGAAAAACCTCTTCGGGTGTGGACCAGACAAAAGAAGAGACGACATATGCCCGCCACCATCCACCGCTCTGACTATGCCGCCATGTTCGGCCCCACCACAGGCGACCGCCTGCGCCTTGCCGATACCGACCTCATCATCGAGGTCGAACGCGATCTGACGGCGGAACTGGCCGGTGCCGCCCAGACCGGGGGATCAGGCCCGAACGCCGCACTCTATGGTGAAGAGGTCAAGTTCGGCGGCGGCAAGGTGATCCGCGACGGCATGGGACAGGCCCAGACCACCCGCGCCGAAGGCGCCGTCGACACCGTCATCACCAACGCGCTGATCGTGGATCATACCGGCATCTACAAGGCCGATGTCGGCCTCAAGGACGGCCGCATCCACACCATCGGCAAGGCGGGCAACCCCGACACGCAACCGGGCGTCAACATCCCCGTCGGCCCCGGCACCGAAGCCATCGCCGGCGAAGGCCGCATCCTGACGGCGGGCGGGTTTGACAGCCACATCCACTTTATCTGCCCGCAGCAGATCGAAGACGCGCTGCATTCCGGCCTGACCACCATGCTCGGCGGCGGCACCGGCCCCGCCCATGGCACGCTTGCCACCACCTGCACCCCCGGCCCCTGGCACCTTGGCCGCATGATGCAGGCCGCAGACGCTTTCCCCATGAACCTCGCCTTCGCGGGCAAGGGCAACGCTTCCCTTCCGAATGCGCTGGAAGAACAGATCCTTGGCGGCGCCTGCGCCCTCAAGCTGCACGAGGACTGGGGCACAACCCCCGCCGCGATTGACTGTTGTCTCTCGGTGGCCGACGCCCTCGACGTGCAGGTCATGATCCACACCGACACCCTGAATGAATCGGGCTTCGTTGAAAACACCGTCGCCGCCATGAAAGGCCGCACCATCCACGCCTTCCACACCGAGGGCGCAGGCGGCGGCCACGCCCCCGACATCATCAAGATCTGCGGCGAGGAACACGTCCTGCCGTCCTCGACCAACCCCACACGCCCCTTCACCGTGAACACGCTGGAAGAGCATCTCGACATGCTGATGGTCTGCCACCATCTGGACAAATCCATCCCCGAAGACGTCGCCTTTGCCGAAAGCCGCATCCGCCGCGAGACCATCGCCGCCGAGGACATCCTGCACGACATGGGCGCCTTTTCGATCATCGCCTCGGACAGTCAGGCCATGGGTCGTGTCGGCGAAGTCCTGATCCGCACCTGGCAAACCGCCGACAAGATGAAGAAACAGCGCGGCCAACTGCCGGAAGAAACCGGCGACAACGACAATTTCCGCGTCCGACGCTATATCGCCAAATACACCATCAACCCCGCCATCGCCCACGGCATTGCCCATGAGATCGGCTCCATCGAAGAAGGCAAACGCGCCGATCTGGTGCTCTGGAATCCCGCGTTCTTTGGCGTGAAGCCGGAAATGGTTCTCCTGGGTGGCACCATCGCCATGGCCCAGATGGGCGATCCCAACGCCTCGATCCCGACGCCGCAACCGGTCTATTCCCGCCCCATGTTCGGCGCCTATGGCCGCTCGGTCGAAAACTCTGCCGTCACCTTCGTCAGCGCCGCCGCACAGGACGCCGACATCGGCAACCGCCTCGGTCTCGCCAAGCAGACGCTGGCCGTGCAGAACACCCGCAACATCGGCAAATCCCACCTCAAGCTCAACACCGCCACTCCAGAGGTCGAGGTGAACCCCGAAACCTACGAGGTGCGCGCCGATGGCGAACTCTTGACCTGCCAACCGGCCGAAACTCTGCCCATGGCGCAACGCTACTTCCTGTTCTGAGGCCCCGAAAATGACCCAAACCATCGCCCGCGCCTATCACGCCCATGCCCACAAGGCCCTCGCGGCCCAGATCGCGCTCGACTACGAAGCGCGTTTCCTGCGGCGCAAGGTTCTGAAAACCGAGGATGGGCAATCCATCCTCGTCGACCTGCCCAAGACAACCTCGCTGGATCACGGCGGTGTTCTGGTGCTGGAAGATGGTCGCGAGATCGGCATCGTTGCCGCCCCCGAAAACCTTCTGGAAGTCACCGGCCCCGACCTGCCGCGCCTTGCCTGGCACATCGGCAACCGCCACACCCCCTGCCAGATCGAAGCGACCCGCCTGCTGATCCAGCGCGACCATGTGATCCGCGACATGCTCGGCAAGATCGGCGCGACAGTGCGCGAGGTGGTGGAACCTTTCACCCCCGAAGGCGGAGCCTATGGACACGGACGCACCCATGGCCACAGCCACTGACATCCTCACGCTGACCCAGTGGTTTTCGCCCGCCTATCCGGTGGGGGCCTTCGCCTATTCGCACGGGCTGGAATGGGCCATTGACGCGGGCGAGGTGGCAACCGCCGCGCAGACCCATGCATGGATCGAAGACGTGCTGCGCCACGGCGCGGGCTGGAACGATGGTCTGTTCCTCGCCGCCGCCTATCACGCCGAACAAGACGGCCTCGCTGAGATCGACGCAACCTCCCGCGCCTTTGCCGCCTCTTCGGAACGCCTCAAGGAAACCCGCCTGCAGGGTGCGGCCTTTTGCGATGTCACGGCCAAGGTCTGGGCAACCGACCTCGCCCAACTGACCTATCCGGTCGCCGTCGGCCGTGCAGCCCGCCTCGAAGGCCTGCCGCTGGACCTCACCACGCAGTTCTACCTGATGGCCTTTGTCTCCAACCTTGCCGCGGTCGCCATGCGGCTGGTGCCCCTGGGGCAGACCGACGGCCAAAGGCTGATCCGCGATCTCACCCCGCTTTGCACCGAAATCGCGGAGCAGACCTGCGAAGGCTCGCTTGATGCCCTCACCAGCACCGCCTTTCTTGGCGACATCGCCGCGATGAAACACGAAACCCAATATTCAAGGATTTTCCGCACATGAGCACGATGAACGGACCGCTCCGCGTCGGCATCGGTGGCCCCGTCGGCGCCGGAAAGACAACCCTGACCGCCGCCCTGAGCGAAGCCCTGCGCGAGACGCATTCGATCGGGGTGATCACCAACGACATCTACACACAGGAAGACGCCGAAGCCCTGACCCGGCTGCAAATCCTGCCCCAGGACCGGATCATCGGGGTCGAGACCGGCGGCTGCCCCCACACCGCCATCCGCGAAGATGCCTCGATCAACCTCGCCGCCGTGGCGGAAATGGTGGAACGTCATCCCGACGTCGAAGTTGTGCTGATCGAAAGCGGCGGCGACAACCTCTCTGCAACCTTCAGCCCGGAACTTGCCGACGTGACACTCTACGTGATCGACGTTGCCGCAGGCGAGGAAATCCCGCGCAAGGGTGGCCCTGCCATCACCAAGTCCGACATTCTCATCATCAACAAGACCGATCTGGCCCCGCACGTCGGCGCCTCGCTTGAGGTGATGGACCGCGATGCCACGCGGATGCGGCAGGGGCGGCCCTTTGTCTTCACCGCCATGCGCCACCGCGAAGGCGTGGCCGATGTGCTGGCATTGCTGGCCGAGGTCGGCGGCCTGACGTTGCAGACACCGGAACCCGAACGCGCCGCGTCCTGAACAACTGGCAGGCCCTACTGGCCCGCCAGCATCCAGCCCGCCGCCTTTTCCGCGATCATGATCGTGGGCGAATTCGTGTTGCCGCTGGTAATCTCCGGCATCACCGACGCATCAACCACACGCAGCCCCGCTACCCCCTTCATACGCAGGTGCGGATCAAGAACCGCCGTCTCGTCATCGACGCGCCCCATCTTGATCGTGCCAACTGGGTGAAAGATCGTGCTGGCAATATCCCCCGCCAGACGGGCCAGCTCTTCATCGCTCTGATACTGGATGCCCGGCTTGAACTCTTCCGGCTCATAGGCCCGCATCGCAGGCTGCGCCATGATCTCGCGCACCTGCCGCAGGCTCTGCGCCGCAACAATGCGGTCTTCCTCGGTATCAAGGTAATTCGGCGCAATCTCCGGCGCCTTTCGGAAATCCGAAGACGCGATCCGGATGTGGCCACGGCTGGTCGGGTTGAGGTTGCAGACACTCACCGTCATCGCCGGAAAGTCATGCAGGTCCTCACCAAAGGCCTCAAGGCTCAGCGGCTGGATATGGTATTCAAGGTTGGCATGCGGCCGGCTCGGGTCTGACCGCGTGAACGCCCCAAGCTGGCTTGGCGACATGCTCATCGGCCCGCTTCGCTTGAACATATACTCAAGCCCAATCCGCGCCTTGCCCACCAGCGAATTCGCCAGCGTGTTCAGGGTTCTGGTCCCCTTGACCTTATAGACCGCGCGGATTTGCAGGTGATCCTGCAGGTTCTCCCCCACATAAGGGGCATCCATCACCACCTCGATGCCGTGTTCCTTCAACACCCCCGCCGGACCAATCCCCGACAGCTGCAGGATCTGCGGTGAGTTCACAGCCCCCGCCGAGAGAACAACCTCCTTCGTTGCATACGCCGTCACCGGCCTGCCCGCGCGATGCACCACGGCACCGGAACACTGCAACGCGCCATCCGCGCCCCTGTCGAATGTCAGCTTCTCAACCTGCGCCTCGGTCCAGACCGTCAGGTTCGGCCGCGACCTGGCCGGACGCAGAAACGCCTTCGAGGTATTCCACCGCCAGCCCGAACGCTGGTTCACATCGAAATAGCCCACGCCCGCATTATCGCCGGTGTTGAAATCCTCGGTGCGCGAAATCCCGGTCTCCACCGCGGCATCCGCAAAACTGTCAAGAACATCCCAACGCAGCCGCTGTTTCTCGATACGCCACTCCCCGCCATGCCCGTGCATGTCGGAAAACCGGCTGTTGTCTCCGGTAACCGGATCAGCCCCGCCATCCAGCTTGTAATGGTCTTCATGCGCCTTGAAATCGTCCAGCGAGTTTTCCCAACTCCACGCCGCCTCGCCGGTCAACGCCGCCCAGTTGTCATAATCCCGCGCCTGCCCGCGCATATAGATCATGCCGTTGATCGACGAACAGCCACCCAGCGTCTTGCCACGAGGATACAGCAGGCTGCGCCCGTTCAATCCCTTGGCGGGCTGCGTCTTGTACATCCAGTCCGCCCGCGGGTTGCCGATGCAATAGAGATAGCCCACCGGAATATGGATCCACGCATAGGTGTCTGGCTTGCCCGCCTCCAGCAACAGCACCCGGTTCTTCGGATCGGCACTCAGCCGGTTCGCCATCAGGCACCCCGCCGAGCCTGCCCCAACCACGATATAGTCAAACCTGTTCTCGCCTTCAGACACGCGCACGACCCATTCCTTGTTTCCCGATCAACTCTGCACGACAAAGGGGGCAGTCTTCGGTTTCACAGTCTGGCACCAGATATGCCTGCTATGAAACCCGATGAATGCCACTCTCCTCCCTGCTCACACAATGAACCATTTCATGCGTCCAGTCAGGACAATTTCCTAGTGCAAAACCTCACAATGGCAACTTACGAAAAAATGTTTGACAGCTTCTCGAAAATGAACACGCACTTGGCCTTCGTGACCTTGGCCCGATAAATCAACGTTTCACATGCTGCCGCAGTTCTAAACCCGGCGTCACCAGCGGTGCGCATTTGCGCCCTATGGAAACGTCTGGAAACGGACCAGAATCTAACCAGTTCCCAATCAGAACATTGCGCGGCCTCGACATGGCTGACAAACGTATTGAAAGGCCACGTCCAAAAGGACACGCATTACGTATAGATAATCACCTTTGGACCTAATCAGAAAGACGTTTGCGCTGCGCGTCGCGGATCAACGCCGCTAAGCGATAGAAGCCATGTGCCATCTTGGTGAAGGGCGTGAGCAGGAAAAACGTTAGAACCGCTCCAAGGTGAACCGCAAGAAGCAACGGCATCAAGGCGGTGCCTCCAAGTGCGTAGAGCGCCAGCCCGGAAAACCCGACGAACCCAAGAAGTGCGACAAAGGCAATATCGCCCCCCCAAGCCTTTGCATCACCCACATGACGATCTGATCTAAGTTTGAGCGCCACCATTTTGATGCAGCCAATTGTCAGGAGCACACCACCGCTAAGACCAAACAGCTTGGGCAGCGAAAGCAACGGATAGGGAGCAGGCATGTTCATAACATAGTGCATGAGCGTGGCGACGGTCGTAGAGGCAAAGCAAAGCAGGAATCCGTACATGATCGCCTGATGAACGTGGCGCCGGCCATGGGAGAACCGGTCTTCCTCCTCAAAGTTGCATCCCTCACCGTGACCAGCCGCAAGGTCTTGCATCTTTGCTGCGCGTCCAAGTGCGCCACTAATGTCTGCAAATTTCACTCCTTTGCCACCGACCTCGCGCCAGTATCGCCGGACGCTGATTAAAATGCTAAGCAACGGCAGCACGAAAGCCGGGGCAAAGATCGCAACCATCGCATTGTGGGAAAGCACCGCATAAAATCCTTCGCCGCCAGCCGAACCAATTGCCCTGATTGCCGCGAAAATCAAAGCAAACCCAACCACCAAAGCAGCCACAATCGCCCCGCCGTGCGTATTGAATCGGCGTGCCATCGTCTGTGGCCAGGCAAAACTCTCCCAACTGTCGCGACGAACTTCCGCCAAAGCGGCGGGCAGATTCAGGTCAAACTCATGCGGCGCGGTGTACTGGCAGGCGTAGTAGCAACCACGGCAGTTATGGCACAGGTTTGCCAGTTGCGTGATATCACCATCGGTAAACGCGCGCTTGGCGTGAAGAGAGGGAAAGACCGAACAATAGCCCTCGCAATACCGGCAAGCGTTGCAGATTTCCGCCTGACGGCGGGCTTCCTGAATGAGATCAGCTTGCATATGTGGCGGCCTCCCGTCCTGCAATGCGTCCAAAAACCGTTCCAATAGTCATGCCATAGCCAGCGAGATAGCCTTGCCCAAGGATCGAACCTGCCATCGTCTCGCCCGCGGCCCAGAGGTTCTTGATGGGGCCTTCTTGCGTGCTGCACTGCGCGTTTTCATCCACCTTCAGCCCAAGATAGGTAAAGGTTACGCCTGTACGCAGCGAATAACCATAAAACGGCGGATCGTTGATCGGGCGTGCCCAGTTGGTCTTGGCTGGCATTACCCCCTTGGTGGCCACACCGTCCAACTCCGTAGGATGAAAGGCAGACGTGTCCCCACATGCCTTGTTGAACTCATTCACGGTGGCCTTGAGTTTGGTGCCGTCGATACCCATCATCTCAGCAAGGACTTCCAATGTATCCGCCTTGAGCGGCGGAAAGACCGAAGGCATGAACAGGTTTATGGACTTGCTGTCAATCACGACATGCCCCACCTGTTCTGGTTGCGCCGCAATGAGACGGCCCCAAATCGCATAGCGTTTGGGCCAGACATCTTCACCCTCATCGTAAAATCGCTCCGCGTCCTTGTTCACGACAATAGAGAAAGGCACGCAATCCAGCCGGGTCACGATACCGCCGTCAAATTTTGGTGCCCGCCCGTCGATCGCCACGGCATGGCATTGGTCGGCGTCCCCTACTTGATTAACGCCCTGCTCCAAGAGGTCCGCCAAAACCACGCCGCGATTGTAAGGCGTGCCACGGATCAGAAAGTTCTTGGCCGCAGGCCCCCACCCACGAGTCAACCAGTCGGTGTCCGCCTGAAACCCTCCCGAAGCCACGACAATCGCTTTGGGTTTGATACGATGCGATTTGCCCTCGTGGGTATAGTCAACCCACTCGACCACATCTCCATTCAGCTCCAGATGTGTGACAGCAGCCCCATAAATCACATCCACACCAAGCTTCTCTGAGGTGCGGTAATAGGCATTTACGAGACTTTTGCCCCCCCCCATGAAGAACGCGTTGGTTCGTGCAAGCGAGAGGGTGCCAGATAAAGACGGTTGAAAACGGACACCTCGTTGCTCCATCCACGGCAGGCATTCTTCAGAGGTTCGGATCGCCAACCGGGCCAGGTTTTCGTCTGTCTTCCCCTTGGTGACCTTCATCAGGTCATCAAAGTACTCGTCTTCGGTGTAATCTTCGACAAGTGGACCAAGGGGCCCCCTGTGCATGCATCGAAAGTTGCGGGTATGTCGAGAGTTCCCCCCGCGATATGCCTTTGGTGCGGCCTCAAGTATAAGCACTTTCGCACCGGCTTCCGCCGCGGTCATGGCGGCACACAGAGCCGCATTCCCGCCGCCGATCACCGCAATATCATACTGTGTCATGGTCAAAGTCCTTTGTTATCCAATCGGCTAAAGCGTGGCATCTGATTTGACAAATGACTAAAAATTCTCGATTAATGCGATATGAGCATCAATTACGACTTTGGTGACCTGGAAGCCTTTCTCGCGGTCAAGGAAACAGGCTCATTTCATGCAGCCGCAACCCGTTTGAATCTGTCGCAATCTGCAATCACCCGTCGGGTCCGCAAACTGGAAAACGCGTTGGACAGCCAATTGTTCGTCCGCACCACACGTGCAGTGAAACCCACCTTGGCCGCAAAACGCCTCCAGGCGCGGGCCGAAGCTTTGCTTCAGGATGCGCGCGAAACATCTGAAGCGATGCGCGATGAAAGCGTCGCTTTCGCACATCAGCGCAACGCCCTCGTCACCGTTGCTGCAATCCCAACCGTCATCAGCCGTGTTGTGCTGCCTGCATTGGACACACTTCGCGAGCAGGGTCTCCTCCTCCGGGTTCGTTTCCTCGACATGTCTGCAAATGACGTCGCTGAAGCGGTTGCCGACGGCGAAGCAGACTTTGGTATTTCCTCAATTCCGGCGCTTGAACCGACAACCGAATTTGAACCTCTATTCGAAGAGCGCATTGTGCTCGCGCTGTCTCGCAGTCACTCTTTGGCAGGACGAAGCACTCTGGATTGGACTGATCTGCAAAATGTTCCGCTCATTTTGCCCGCGCGAGGCACCGGCAATCGTTTGCTGATCGACGAGGCCATAGCCCAAGCCCATCAAACGAAAACATGGAGATACGAGGTAGGCCGAACCTCCACAGCCCTTGAAATGGTAATCGGCGGTTTCGGGGCCGCACTTGTCCCGGAATCCGCTGCCCTAAACGACCATATCGCCTGCGTGCCTCTAAACGACCCACGATTGCTTCGGAGCATTGGTATCCTTAGGGGAATCGGGCGCTTGGAGACCGAACCGGTCGCCGCTCTGATCAAGGCAATCAAACAAGCGAAGCAAGAGGCACGGCTATAGTCAGCAAGAACGAAGCCGATCCGCCCTCAACCACCAAGACCCGGTATTGGGTGATGCAATCATTCAGACTACGTCTGCATCATCCTGCAAAACTCCCGTCTCTGCGATGGTCCCCGGAAAACTCTGCGAACAAATGGGATCTACTACTATTGTCCAATATCTAGCGTCGAATGCATATAGACCGACCATGCTTCTATGAACTCCCGCGCAACTGATGAAAGTGGTCGTTGGCTGGGAGTGACGATTGAGTAATGAAATGGAAGGCTTGGTTCCAGCCTCACAAAACGCACGGCATCGCTCGACGCGAACATCTTTTGATAACTGACCAAACTCAACGGGTCGATGATTGCACAGATTGATCCGGTTTCAACGAACCGAAGAAGCGGAAGAAAGAACTGCGTCTGTACCTTGACGTTGAACTCTGCCTTGGCCGACTGAAACACCTGACGCGTCTGATCAACAATATGATGTGTATCGTGGAGTGTCCCCATCGGTTCACCCGAAAGGTCTGACACAGTCAATGACTCACATTTTGCCAAGTGATGCGAGGCGGAAAGGGCAACGACACAATGCCCTTCCAAGCTTTCACTTGCGCAAAGATGAGCCTGGTCTCTTGTGATTCTAACATCGCAGAACCCCACGTCATAATTCTGCGCAGCAATGAGATTCAGAACCTGGGGCGAACTTCGAGTCGTCAATGTAATGCGCAAATCTTTCTTTTTCGCGGCAAAACGGCTTACGAAATCCGGCATCAAATAGGCGGACGTTCCAGGCATGGCCGCCACGCGAAGTTCGCCGCTTTCGCCTGTCGACATGTCTTGGAAATGGGCTTTGGTTGTTTGGAGCCGGTCAAGAATACCTATAGCTTCAGACAACAGGTAGTGCGCTTCGGGAACAGGAGCTAACCTACGGCCCTCACGGTGAAAAAGCTTGGCACCCAGGCTTGCCTCTAGCGCCTTCAGAGAGGCGCTTATTGCGGGTTGTGTACGATTTAGGTTCCGGGCGGCGGCAGAGACCGACCCGGTTTCCATAACTTCACGAAAAACGGCAAGCTGCTGGGTATTCATACCTTAATCATAAATTCCTTTTATGTAATTACAATAATTACCAATTTGTTTTTATTCTTTCGCTGATTTCTCATATCTCCGTGAAAACCAAATGCGATCAGTACGCATCGCGAGAACGATAACGTCAGGGAGTTTGACAATGAATTTCACTAAAAAGCTGACCGCTATGGCGATTGCCACGCTGCTGAGCGCGTCGCTTGCGGCGGCACAGAGCCCGACCTTTTTCCGCATCGGCACCGGCGGTGCCGGCGGCACCTACTTCCCGATTGGCGGTACCATCGCCAACGGCATCTCCGCCCCTCCCGGTGCGCGTCCCTGTGACAAGGGTGGCCAGTGTGGCGTGCCCGGCCTGATCGCAATTGCGCAGTCCACCACCGCATCCGTTTTCAACAATGCGGCCGTTCAGAACGGCGAACTCGAGGCTGGTCTGGCTGCGGCTGACGTGACCCGGTCCATGTACCTGGGCGAAGGCAAGTTCGAAGGCAAACCGCACCCGAACCTGCGCATCATTGCCAACCTCTTCCCGGAAGACCTGCACCTCGTCCTGCCAAAGGGCGGCTCGATCAATGACCTCGGCGACCTCGAAGGCAAGCGTGTCGGTATCGCGCAAGCCGGTTCCGGCACCCAGGTTGCCGTGCTTCAGATGCTGGAAGCATGGGGTGTGAACCGCGACAACATGGACGAAGCCGAACTGAACAACTCGCAATCGGCCGAACGTCTGGCTGACGGCCAACTGGATGGCTACTTCTACGCGGCGGGCTGGCCCGTTGCGGCGATGGTTCAGCTGGCCTCGACCAAGGGCATGGACCTGCACTCTTTCACCGAGGCAGACCTGGCCAAGATCAACGAAATCATTCCGGCCTACATCCCGTCCAAAATCCCGGCGGGCGTCTACGAAGGCGTTGACTACGACGTGAACACCCCTGCCGTGTCCGCGATGCTGGTTGTCTCGGCTGAGCAAGACGAAGAACTGATCTACGGCATCACAAAAGCGCTGTGGAACTCCAACACCCGCAAGCTGCTGGACAATGGTCACGCCAAGGGCAAGCAGATCACCGTTGAATCTTCGCTGGACGGCGTCGAAGCACTGGGCGTGCCGCTGCACGCCGGGGCTGAGCGTTTCTACCGCGAAATCGGTATGATCGACTAAGGCGACCAGACTTTCCGCAAGACTGAATCGGGCGGTGGAACGACAATTCTGCCGCCCAATTTCCGAGAAAAACAAAAAGGTACCCTGGGGGACACGATGGCCGACAATACCCATGAGCTTTCAGCCGAAGAGCTGGCCGCCATTGAAGAAAAATACGATGAAGGCGCCGCGACCCGCTCAGTTGGTCAGAAAACCGGGTTGCTGCTGCGCGGGGTGGCGCTGGCATTCGCCATTTATCACTATCTGACGGCCGGTTTCGCCCTGCCGCCCGATCATTGGCACATGGGGTGGCACCTGGCCGGGCTCTTCATCCTGATTTATGCGTTCTTCCCCCTCGCGAAAACGAAAACGTCTTTCGATCTGAAAACCGGGGCGCTGCACCTGGGAGGCATCCCACATCTGGACTGGTTGCTGATGGTCCTTGGTGTATCGGCGGCGCTTTACCTCGGGTTTGCATGGCATGGTGTTCCCTGGCTGGGGATCGAGGAACAGACGTTCCGCATGGGCAACCCCAATACCTATGACATGGTCTTTGGCTGCATCATCATCGTACTGGTTCTGGATATCGCGCGACGTACGCTGGGTTGGGTTCTGCCACTGATCATCTGCGTGTTCATGTGCTACGCCCTGTTCGGCCCGATCTTCCCCGGCATCCTTCAGCACCCGGGCGTGAAATTCCGCACCTTTGTTTCGTCGATGTATTTTCCGCAGGAAGGCATCTACGGCGTGACCCTGTGGGTCGTTTCCACCATCGTATTCCATTTCGTCCTGTTCGGCGTGATCGCCCAGCGTACGGGTCTGGGACAGCTGTTCATCGACAACGCTACCATTCTGGCAGGCCGTTATACGGGCGGGCCCGCGAAAGTCTCTGTGGTATCGTCCGCTTTCTTCGGCACGATCTCGGGCTCTTCGGTGGCAAACACCGTTTCAACCGGTGCGCTGACAATTCCGAACATGCGTCGCCTTGGCTATCCCGGCCATTTCGCGGGCGGGGTTGAGGCCGCGTCCTCCGCTGGCGGCCAAATCACGCCGCCGATCATGGGCGCCGCTGCCTTTATCATGGCCGAGTTCCTCGAGGTCTCCTACACCACCATCGTGATTGCAGCGATCTTTCCGGCCATCCTGCACTACACCGGCGTTTTTGCCGTGGTGCACCTGATGGCGCGCAAGCTCGACCTGAAGGGATTGAGCAAAGACATGCTCCCCAAGTTCAAGGAAGTCTGGGCCGATGGTTGGGCGAATATGCTGCCGTTGATTGCCCTCCTGGTCGTGCTGTTTTCAGGCTACACGCCGTTCATGTCGGCGTTCTGCGGTATCTCGGTTGCGATTATCGCAGGCATGGCGCGATACAAAAATCCGATGACGCTGGTCTATCCGGCGGCCTTCATCGCGTTTGTCATATGGAAATACTCCAATGGCGGGTTCGATTTGCCGATGTCCGCCCTTCTTATCGCCTGCTCCGCATTGGCCACCCTCAACCCACAGAAACGTATCAACCTGCCGCAGATGGCCGAGACGTTTGAGACTGGCGTGAAGTACGCGCTGGCCGTGGGCGCGGCCTCGGCTGCAGTGGGCATCGTCGTAGGCGTGATCAACACCACCGGGATCGGCTTTCGCATCGGTTTCATGGTCACCCAGGGCGCGGGCTCTCTTGGCGCGGATCTGCACGGGTTGTTCAGCTTTGGCGGCTTTGAACTGTTCTCGGTTGAAGATCTGACCCTGTTTATCTCCCTCGTCTTCATCGCTCTGGCCTGTATTCTGATGGGCGCGGGCATCCCGACCACGGCACTTTACATCATGCTGGTGTCCGTGGCGCAGCCTGCGCTTGCCCAGTTGGGTGTTCCTCCGATCGCAAGCCACCTGTTCGTTCTCTACTACGGTGTCGTAGCCGAAATCACACCTCCCGTTTGTACCTCGGCCTATGCGGCAGCGGCGATTGCCAATTCCAACCCCTTCAGAACCGGCATATCGGCCTTTACGCTGGGCTTGGGCAAAGTGGTTGCGCCGATGGCCTTTGTCTACGCGCCGGTTCTCCTGTTCGTGTCCTCGACCGGATTCGATCTGTGGGAGTTCACCTATACCGCCGCAAGCTGCATCATGGGGGTTGTCGCCCTTTCGGCCGCAGTGGTTGGCTATTGGCTGGCCCCCATGGGCACGGTGTATCGCTGGCTGATGGCGCTTGCAGGGCTGATCTTTATCGCGCCCACATTGCAAGCTGATCTGGTGGCGCTGATCGTGGCATCACCCGCGATCATCAGTCAGCTGATCGCGCGGCGTAACCGGGAAGCGGCGGCGTAACCATGACGACACAAGTCACCGTACTAGGGGCTGGCATTGTTGGCATCTGCTCTGCGCTGTCCCTGCTGGAACGTGGCCATCAGGTCACATTGATCGACCGCGACGCACCGGGCCAAGCCACCTCTCTTGGCAATGCGGGCGTAATCTCCCCGTGGTCGATCATTCCCCAATCCATGCCGGGCACCTGGAAAAAGGTGCCTGGCTGGATGCTGGACCCGCTGGGTCCCGTATCTGTCCCCGTCAGGTATTTTCCCTGGATCGCCACTTGGGGACTCAGGTTTCTGGCCAACAGTCGGGAACACAGGGTCCGTGAGATTTCGGCTGGCATGGAGACGCTGAACAGGGATTGTGTCACCGGGTTTCGAAACCATCTGCGCGGAACCGGGGCCGAGGACTTGGTGGAAGATAGCTATTATGTTCACGCCTACCGCGACCCGAATGCAGCCAGTCTGGACACCCTCGACAATCGCATTCGCTTGGCTGCAGGAGCCGAACTGGATTGCGTGTCCGGTGGAGAGTTGCTGGAGATAGAACCCGACTTGTCACCCGATTTCAAATCCGCTGTGATCATCAAGGGCCAGGCGCGGGCCCGCTCGCCAGGTCGGATTGGCGCGGTTCTGGCCGAGAAATTCCAGACCATGGGTGGTGAAATCCGTCGAGAAGCGCTGCACAGTATCGCGCCGAATGGAGACCAGTGGATTTACCGCACGGACGCGGGCGAATTCATCACCCCCAAACTGGTGCTATCCATGGGGGCTTGGTCCGCGAAGTTCCTGAAGCCACTCGGCATTCGCTTACCGCTTGAGGCAGAACGCGGTTATCATGTCACCTTTACCAAGCCCGGCATAAAGCTGAACAACTCGGTGCTGGATGCGGACAATAAATTTGTGGCCTCCTCGATGGAAGACGGAGTCCGCGCTGCGGGCACTGCCGAATTCGCGGGGCTTGACGCACCAATCAACGAAAAGCGCATCACGGGCCTGATCGAACTGGCCAAACGCATTTCCCCCAAGCTGAAAACCGAGGCACGGACCACATGGTCGGGCCAGCGCCCAAGCTTTCCAGACAGCCTGCCCGCGATTGGCGAAATTCCCGGGTTCCCGAACCTGATAACGGCCTTCGGCCACAGCCACTATGGGCTGATGCAGGCCCCGAAAACAGGGCAGTTGGTGGCCGAACTGGTTTCGGGCGCGCGTCCCAATATCGACATGAACATCTATTCTCCAACAAGGTTCTAAACAATGCTTCAATCCGGCGGAAAAAACATCTGCGGCGTCTCTATCGGCGTGCTGTCATTGGAAAGCTATTTCCCCAAACCACCCGGTCATATCAAGAACCCGTCAAGTCTGCCCTTCACCTTGTCGTACGAAATACTTGATGGGATCACGGTGCCGGAATTGCTCAGCAATCCGAACGGCGCGATGAAAGACCAGATCATCAAGGCCGCCAAACGTCTTGAGGCCTCGGGCGTGCGGGCGATCACGGGATCATGCGGATTTCTGGCGCTTTATCAGAACGATATTGCAGCAGCAGTCGAAGTCCCCGTTTTCGTATCGTCCCTCGTGCAGGTGCAAATGGCCCACGTGATGACCGCCGCACCAGTTGGCATCCTGACGGCCTCTGCCCCTTCGCTGACCAAGGCGCATTTGAACAATGCCGGGGCGGGAGGTGTTCCCGTGGAAATCCAGGGGCTGGAAGAGACCAGCGAGTTCGCCACGGTCATTCTCCGCAACGAGCGCGATGACATGGACCTTGCCAAAGTTGCAGATGAAGTGATTGCAGCCGGCAAAGCACTTGTCGCCCGTGCGCCGGAGATTGGAGCCATCGTTCTGGAATGCACCGACCTGCCCCCCTATGCGCACCGCATTCAGGCTGCCCTGGAACGCCCAGTGTTTGACCTGACAACTCTCTCCACCATGGTTGCGTCGTGCGTGAACCGGACGAGTTACCAAGGTTACGTTTGAATTCCGTCAGGCAAAACGGCCATTCGCACTGTCCAGCGCACCGATGCCTGCAAGCAAAAGTCTCACGGCTCCAATGCCGTGAGACACCCAAACATCCGCGGGACACTTTACCTTAGTAAACCGCATCACATTTGGCGCGCAGACACATACTTCGATGTGTGCGCGCAACCAAACGAAACAGGTTCACCGGCTCTTACGTACAGCCGATCCGTCTTCTTTCCAAATTCCCCCGCTCAGATATAGTCAAACGCCCACTCGTTATAGCCCTGTTCACCTCGGTACCAGATAACCTGATCCTTGCTGCTTTCCCCGTGGTTCCAGCGTTGCTTTTCCCCTTTGCTCATGGCGTCACGGACGATGGCGCGACGTTTCTGGCTCAACAAAATGTCACGCGTCAGGTCTTCTTCGCTCCATTTCTCCGCGACCTCCTGCCGGAAACGTGAGACCACCTCTTGATGGTCGGCATCCGCGACAAGGTTGACGCGCTCGTTTGGATCGTTCCCGAGATCAAACAGAAGCTCTCCATCATGCGAGGAGCTGATAAACTTGTACGGCCCACGACGGATCATGAATATTGGCACGGGCGTAGCTTCGGCGAGATACTCTGCATAGACAGCCCGCGCCGGTTCCGGATCGCCACGATCGGTCAATGTCGCAAGATCGACTCCTTCAAGGGGTTCGCTTTCCTCTTCCACTCCAGCAATTGCGTTGAAGGTCGGCACAAGATCGACGAGTGACGTCAGTTCCTGCACCCTCTGAGGGGTGATACCGTGGCCAGACATAATCAGGGGGATACGCAGGGATTTCTCGAAGAAATGCTTCTTGAACCACATGCCGCGTTCGCCCAACATCTCGCCGTGGTCCGACGTGAAGAGAATGACCGTATTCTTGTCTGCGCCAGTTGCCCGCAGAGCATCCAGAACCCGTGCCACCAAGGAGTCGATGAAGCTGATGGAGCCATAGTAGGCCCGAATGGCCCGCTGAATGTCCTCGTCGCTGAACTGGATGCCCAGCATGCCAAAGTCCTTCAACAGGCGCGCTGAATGCGGATCGTGCTCCTGTTCTGGCAATGCCCCGACATGCGGCATGGGAATGTCCTTGCCATCGTAGAGGTCCCAGAATTCCTTGCGGCACAGATAAGGCTCGTGTGGATGCGTATAGGATACCTGAAGGAAGAAGGGGCGCTCATCGCCTGAGCGCGCCATGTCAAAAATGTGTTGCACCGCTTTGAACGTGACTTCTTCGTCATAGTCGATTTGAACCGAACGCTCGCAGATGCCGGCAATACGCACAGCCCTTGGATCGTTGGTATCGCGTTTTCCTTCGTTCCCCCAGTTTGGAACCCAGGCAAAGTCAGCCGGATAGAGATCAGCCGTCAGGCGCTTTTCAAATCCGTGAAATTGATCCGGCCCAATGAAGTGCATCTTGCCGGACAGCGCTGTCTGGTATCCGGCTGCACGCAGGTAGTGGGCATAGGTCGGGATTTCAGCAGAGAACTCCGCGGCGTTGTCATAGGCGCCGACTTTGCTTGCCAACTGTCCCGTGGCCATTGAAAACCGCGACGGCGCGCAGAGCGGAAAGTTGCAATAGGCGTTTTCGAACACGACGCCATTCTCAGCCAGGGCATCCAGCGTCGGCGCATGGCAAACCTTGTCACCATAGGATCGCAGGGCTCCGGCGGTGAGCTGGTCGACCTGAATGAACAGGATGTTTGGACGATCCGTCATGACCTACCCCTTCTTCACAAGGCTGCGAATTGCCCCGACGGGCCCGGTCTCGTACCACTTCTTATGCCCGCGATCGCGCGCCGAGATGCCAAAGCTTTGCGAGGTTCTGTCGATCACAATGGCAAGGAAAACGATGCCAAGCCCGCCCACGGTCGCCAGCCCCATGTCGAGGCGGCCGATGCCGCGCAGAACCATCTGCCCCAAGCCCGTCACCGAGATCATGGACGAGACCACAACCATCGAAAGTGCCATCATGATGGTCTGGTTGACCCCTGCCATGATCGTGGGCATCGCAAGCGGCAGTTCCACCTTGAAAAGGGTCTGCTGGTTCGAGGCCCCAAACGCGCGCGCGGCCTCAACCATGTCGGCACGCACCTGTCGAATACCAAGATTGGTCAGGCGCACGACAGGTGGAAGCGCATAGATGAAGGTCACGATCACGCCCGACACATTTCCGATGGAGAACAACATCACGATCGGCACGAGGTAAACAAACGACGGGATGGTCTGCATCAAGTCGAGAAGCGGTTGCAGGATCATCCAGAACCGGTTGTTCTTCGCTGCAATCACCCCCAGCGGTATGCCGATCAGCGAGCAGAACACCACGCAGGTCAGGACAATGGAGAGCGTGGTCATACTCTCTTCCCAAGCGCCCATGAGACCGATGGCCGTCATGCACGCAAGTGAAATCAACCCCAGCCTACGGCCACCTGCCTGCCAGGCAACCAGAACAATGAGAGTCAGGATCAAGAGATCCGGCGCTTGGGTCAGCCCGTCTTCAAGTCCGGTTAGAACGATATCAAAGGGAACTTTGATCGCCTGAAAAATGAAACGGAAGTTGGCCACGACCCATTGCAGGGCGCTTTCCACCCATGCGCCGACCGGGACCCATTCGGTATCGAAAATGTTCCAGAGTTCCATAGTCGTCTCCTTATCCGCGCAAGGCCTGAAGGGCGGATTTGATGGTGATCTGTCCCACTGCGGGCCCATCCGGGCTCATCACGGTGACGGGGGACTGATCTTCCATGAAGTGCTCGATGATCTCGCCAAGTTCAGCGTTGAGCCCAACCTGTTTGGCAGTCGGATCACGCCCGTCGAGCTTGTCCATTATGGTTTCCGCACGCACGAGACCAACGCGGCTGATGCCCTTGACGAATTCTGCGACGTAGTCGTCTTTCGGGTTGGTGACAATTTCCTCTGGTGTGCCGATCTGGACGATTTCACCATCGTTCATGATGGCAATGTGATCCCCCATGCGGATCGCTTCGTCGAGGTCATGGGTGATGAAGAGCGTGGTCTTGTCCATGTGCGCAGACAGGTCGAGGAACTGGTCTTGCAACTGTCGCCGGATCAGAGGATCGAGTGCGGAAAAGGGCTCGTCCATCAAAAGGATCTCCGGATCAGCCGCCAAGGCGCGTGCCAGACCCACCCGCTGCTGCATCCCGCCAGACAGTTGGTCGGGGTAGTGGTCAATCCACCCGCCCAAATCCATCGCCTCAAGCGCCTTTACCGAAGCCTCCCGGCGTTTCTCAGGCGCGACACCACGCACCTCCAGACCAAAGCCAACGTTGTCGCCCAGTGTACGGTGCGGCCAGAGCGCCATGTGCTGAAACACCATTCCGATGGTTTCGGCGCGAAGTTGACGAAGTTCCCCTTCGTTCATCGTGTCGACGCGCTGACCCGCGACATGGATTTCGCCTGACGTCGGTTCAATCAGCCTGTTCACATGGCGCACCAGCGTGGACTTTCCTGATCCCGAAAGACCCATGATGCAGAAAATCTCCCCCTTTCGGACGCTGAAGCTGGCATCCCGGACACCCAGAACACAGTCGTACCGATCGCGCACCTCTTCCTTGCTAAGGCCCTCGGCCAAAACGGCTTTCATGGCCTCGTCGGCGCGGCGTCCATAAATCTTCCACAGATCACGGCATTCGATTTGCGCTTCACTCATGGCGCTGTTCCCTTCGGAAAAAACGGGCGCGGAAATTTCCACGCCCGGGAGTTGCAGGGAGGGATCAGTTGGCTTTGGCCGCCTCGGCGACCCAACCGTCGAAGGTTGCTTGGTTCGCGGAAACCCAATCCTCGGCGTGCCGGCGGAAATCGTCCAAAGTATTCTCGCCATCGCGCAGTTTGACCTGTGCGGCATTCACGGCACCGATCGGGATGTCGACGAGTTCAAAGAACTTCGCGGCAGCAGGGTTGTCCTTCAGGAAGTCGTTGTTTGCGACAATGTAGACATCGTTCACTGCAAACCCGGTATCGATGTCTCCTTCAGCCTGAACACCGATCTGCACCACATCTGTTCCGGGCACCAACACGTCGCTGATCCAGTTCGGGGTCCAGGTGTAGTAGAGGATCGAGCCACCCTCGTTGTAGCGGGTAATCGTGTCCGCCATGATCGCAAAATAGCTCCCCTGATCATGCTGCACCGTGTCACGCAGTTTTAGGTTGTCGAGATGATCCTCGATCGCGATCTCGCACCCCCATCCGGGGTTGCAGCCGGAAAGGTTGGCGCGACCGTCACCATCTGCGTCAAACAATGCAGCCACCGCCGGATCACCCAGTTGTTGAATGCTGGTAATGCCATTGGCCTCGGCGGTTTTCTTGTCCATGAAGAACCCCTGCCCCGCGCCCTTGATCGCCGGGTTCACGCGAGTCATGACGCTTTCGCCCCCGGATTTGTCAAAGAAACCGTTGTGCAGTGGTTTCCAGTGATTGAACGTGTAGTCCGCATCGCCCGAGGCAACGGCGAGGTGAACAGCCGGAAAATCCGCTTCAAGCGTTTCTTCCATTTCATAGCCCAGCGCCTCCAGCCCCAGCTGCACGACCATGTGCTGGAACCAGGCGTTCGCGGGCGAGCCCTTGATGGGGGACACTGACACGCCCTTTCCGGGCATATCGGCCGCCGCAGCCGGAATGGAAAGTGTTGCCGACAGGGCTGTCGCCAGCGCGATTTTCTTGAAGTGTTTCATGATGTCCTCCCATGAATGCGGGCCCTGATCGGTGCCGCAGCTAATCTTTGATGTCATGGTTTGTCAGAAAATGCGCATTGTGAAGTTCCAAAATCCGAAGCAAAATGTTAACCACAGCGTTATGGCAAACTTACGAAAAACCCTTACCAAGCTGCCTCACTTGATTACTTTTGAGGCGGCATGCCGACACAGTAACTTTACAAGAGCCGCCGAATATCTCGGGGTTACGCGTGTATCCGTCAGCCGCCAGATTGCCGAGTTGGAAGAGGCACTTGGAACAAAACTGTTCTATCGGGATCATCGCAAGGTAACCCTGACTCAGGCCGGGCGTGCTTTGGAAACCGAGGTGTCTCCAGCACTGCACCAAATTGCCGAAGCCCTTTTGAACGCGACGGCGCGCGCAAGTGACACGCGTTTGACTGTCACCACGACCTCGGCCTTCGCCACCTACTGGTTGATGCCGCGCCTGGTCGATTTCAGCAACCAGCACCCCGACATCGAATTGAACCTCGTGGTGTCCGATCGAAAACTCGATCTCGAAGCCGAAGGGATCGATGTTGCCATTCGATATTCCAAGACGCCACCAAACTGGGAAAACGTGACGCCTCTATTGCAGGAACGCGTCTTTCCCGTTTACAGCCCGAACTACAGGGCCCGTACAGGTATGGAAACTCCGGAAGACCTGCTCAATGAGAACCTGCTGCACCTCTCAGGGATTTACCGCCCGGGCGCACGATGGCCGAACTGGTTCCGCAATTGCGAAATCCCGCCTCCGCCAGAGTCCAGCGGCGTGGTCTTGAATACCTATATCAACATGCTTCAGGCTGCGATCGCAGGACAAGGCATCGCCCTGGCCGGCAACCCACTGGTGGACCCTTACCTTTCAGATGGATCACTCAGAAAACTGGAAGGGTTCCCGGAAATCGAACGGGATTTCTTCTACCTCATTGATGCCACGGAAAACCGGAAAGACGCGGCCACTTTCTGCGATTGGGTTCGCGATCAGGCAAGCATCACATCTCAAGCCGCTGAGTGAACAACGGCGTGACTTGAATATATTCGAGTAGGACGGGGAGTGTAGAGCGGCTCTGCGACAAGGTCACAGCCTCCAAGTGGATTTGGGATGTATTGGAGGCCCTGCCTTTCGGATACACCGCCGCAACACCCTATTTTCCTTTTCGCTGAACTTCTCCCGGAAAAGTCCTGATTGCTGCAACGATGGAGCAACTGGTTAGATGCCACTACTCACCGAATGTGCGCGGCCGAGACCAAACCTCCGGATTGATCATCTGGATCGGTGCACCCTTGGCATAGGCCACCACCTGGTCGAAGATGTCGGCGAACTGCTTTTCAAACTCGTCTTCGGTCACGAAACCGATATGCGGCGTCGCTATGAGATTTGGATGCGCCAAAAGCGGGTCCTCGGGGTTGGTCAGCGGTTCGGTATCGAAAACATCAATGGCCGCCTTGCCGGGTCGCCCAACATTCAGCGCTTTCAAAAGCGCCCCCGGCTCGATCAACCCGGCCCGCGAGGTGTTCACGAACAGAGCACCGGGCTGCATATGGGTGAGGTCATCAGCCGTTATGACCCCGCGGGTCCCGGGCTTGAGGCGCACATGCAGCGAAACCACATCGCTTTCAGCAAAAAAAGCAGTGCGACTTTTCGAAACAAACTCTCCTTCGGCCAAAGCGCGTGCTCTGCCCTCCTCGGAGGACCACCAAATGACATCCATGCCAAAGGCCCGAGCATATTCCGCGACCGCCTTGGCGATCCGGCCATAGCCGTAGAGGCCGAGCCGACGCCCCCGCAATGTCTTGCCAACGCCCACCTGCCAATGTCCGGACTTTACTGAGTCCATCTGCGCAGGCAAGTCGCGCATTCCCATCATGATAAGCGCCCATGTAAGCTCTGCAGCGGCATAGTTCGGGCCGCCTCCCGCGGGCATCCGGGAACACAGCAGCACGCCAAGATCTGTGCACGCTTCTACATCCACATGCGGATAGACACCGCGTTGACTGATGAGCCGGAGGTTGGGCAGTTTCTTCAACAAATCGCGCGTGATCTGTGTTCGCTCGCGAAACAAAACCACGGCGTCGGCCTCTCGCAACCGCTCAGCCAGCACGTCAACATCCTCAACATGATCGTTCCAGACCGTCACATCATGGCCGCGAAGCTTTTCAAAACAGGGCAAGCTGCCCAATGTGTCAAACCAGTCATCAAGAATGTGAACTTTCATTTTAGACCCCGCGACAAAGAACTATGAACAAAATGGCAAATCGGGCCTTGAATTCTGAGAGACGACATGTCCCTTCTCGTCGGAAATCAGCAATTCTATCTGCAAAAACGCTGCCGATCTCATCGTGTAAAACGCCCAGCTTGTTCTTGCACTCGTTGACGCGTCTCTGAATTTTGGAAGATTGCATGGTCTTTCTTTTTCAGTGGGACAGGAGAACAGGCACTGTCGTGTTTCGCAGCACTCGTGTGGTGACGCCGCCGAGGAAATCCTCGCGGAATTTGGAGTGTTCATGGGCCCCCATAACAAGGAGGCACGGGTCCTTTTCAGTGCAATAGGCAAGCAATGCCCGCGCCGGTCCGGGAGACGTCAAGAGGGTGCCGTGGGAAGCGTCGATGCCATGCCGGTGCAGGTGATCAAGCACCTCATCGACCGGACGCGCCAATTCAGTTTCGCCCAAAGTCAAAACCGTAACCCTACCTTGAGCTTCCAGAAGGTCGAGGCCATCCGAGAGCGCACGCGCCGAAGCCCGCGTTCCTTCCCAGGCTACGACAGCATGGGTGCGGCACCCGCCCCTGTCATGGCCCTTTGGTACGATCAAAACAGGGCGACCACTCATCAGTGCGATCCGGTCGGGGTGAATGGTGACATGCTCGTCGACGACTTCGGACTGATCTTGACCAATCACCAGTAGATCAAAGCCTCGTGCATATTCCGCAAGAACCGCATCGACCCGCCCGGTTTGACGCCGGAAATGCAGTCTGCCGCCAAGCCCGAAACCCTCCTTGGCCGTTTCAAACCGCGCCTCAATTTCACTCAGAATATCGGCGTTGGCCTGTTCAATGATCTCGCGGGCCTTTGCCGGCACCCAGGGCGCTCGGCTGTTTACAACCTCATGGGTTGAATACGCCAGAACTGCCGTGACGTGGGCCGAGTCCCCCGCCATCTTCGCAGCGTACTTTAGTGCGCTGACCGCGCTTTCGGAACCATTGAAAGCAACCATGATATTGCGGATAGTCATGCGAACTCCTTTCCGGCCCAGACCGATGTAGGCACATAAACATGGCCATCAGCCAGTTTGCGGGCAGTACGCACAAGACCCGCCGCATTGAGTGAAAAGCCATTATTGACCGTGAAATCGACCAACACGTCAATTGTTCCCGAAGCATGTTCGAGCACGACTTCTGCGGGTGAGTCCGATGGGCGTTCCAGCATGCCATCAGCCACTGTTCCGGGAGTAAGTGCGCAAGAGGCGATGCATTGCGCGCCGGTAACCGCCATTGTGGGGTGTGTGTTCCATGGCATGAAGTATCGCGAAGAGATCGTACCGCCTGCCCGCGCCTCAGCAAGGATTGCAAATTTCGGCGTCACACTCTCACGGACATCGCCCATCCCCATTCGTTTCCCCGCTTCTAAGCGGATCGCCTCCATGCGCTTGAAAAAGGCGCTATTAGAATCCAGCTCTGCGGCGCTTTCATATCCCGTCAGTCCGAAATCACGCGCGCGCGCCAGGACCACGGGCATGGCCACATCCATGCAAGTCACCTCAACCCCGTCGATTTCATCGCGCAGGTTCTGCGTTGGCAGGAAGGCACCGGTTGAAGATCCGACAACACCCATGAAGGTCAACTGTACCGGTGCGGAACTACCTGGCGCTCCGGCAATGACTGTATCGCCCGCGTATTCGAGCTGCCCGCCGGGTGTCGCAACCTTGGCGATGATCCTCGCACCCGTATTGACGGCACGGACACGTACTTCAGTTTGATCGTCAGTTGGGGTGATGAGCCCCATCTCGATCGCCGCTGGGCCTACACCAGAGAGGATATTGCCACAGGTCGGTTTGAAGTCGACCAACTGGTCCTCAACCGAAACCTGAGCGAAGAAATAGTCCACGTCAGCCCACTCGTCATCTGACATCGAGAGCATCGCGACCTTGGTGGTCACGGCGGCCCCACCGCCGATCCCGTCGATATTGAGTGCATGGCCTGACCCCACCGCCGAGATGAGCACCTCAGACAGGGTGTCGAGGTCTTCAGGCAGGTCCTCCCGCCGAAAGTAAGGGCCCTTTGAAGTACCGCCGCGCATGAAGATGTAGGGAATAGCTGTCTGTGTCATAACTATCCCGCTCACTTCAATGGCCACGGCAGTGCGACAGCGTTTTGTAGAAGGCCCGGCGGAAAATCTCGGTTCAAAGCGCCAGCCATAAGGCACATGAAGCCGATACCCACGGCAGTGAGAAGCAGAGTTTTGCCCCACTCAGCCCCGGCGCGAACCCGGAAGAACGTAATCAGGAAACCGACCAAAGCGATGATGAAGCCAACAAACCAGGTGGCAACGATCAACCCGGCGAACCACGCCAGCGTAGACCAAAGACCATAGGGCGCATCCGCGTCTTCACCCGCAACCTCCTTGTCGGCAAAGATACTGTCGCCTTCGGGGCGGCGCACCATCTGCACCATCAGGATCAGGCAACAGGCCAACGAGAAGCCTCCCACGACAAGCGGGATAATCTTGTCGGTCATGTTGTAGTCCGGGATCGAATTGGCATTGACGAGAGCAAAAGTCAGGTAGCCCAAGATCACCAGAAGAAAGACGAGAGGCGCGCGTTTGGAGCCCGACTCAACCTCGCCTTCGGCCATGATCGACTTGGCCTGACGAATGCCAAGAACGACCGACGCCATCGTAATAATGATAAGCACGATCACGATTGGGCTAAAGACATACTCAAGGCCTGCGTCAAAGCTCTTGCGGAAACGGAAGGACGCGATCTGAAAGGCTTGGTTGGTAAATTTTTCGACCGGATTCGACAGGACGAAACCAATCAGAAACGCCGGGCGCGACCAATCAAAGCGGCGCAGGAAGATACCGATCAAGCCGATCGCGAATAGCGCCAGAAGATCTTCGAAGTTCTGCCCCGACTGGAAAGCTGCAAAGCTAATGAGCATGAACAAGAAAGGAGCGAGATAGGTGAAGCGGATGGTGGTCAACTTGGCAATACCACCAGAGGCTGCGATGCAGAGGATCGTGCCGACAACATTGGCCAGCGCCAACAACCATACGATAGAGTATGTGATGTCGAGATTGTTCTTGAGCATGCCGGGGCCGACTTCGATGTCGCCAGAACCAAGCAATGCGACGGCACCAATGAAAATCGCCATGGAACCCGAGCCCGGAATACCGAAAAGAAGTGTCGGCACGAGACCACCGCCTTCTTTGGCATTGTTCGAACTTTCCGGCCCGATCACACCACGGACTTCACCCTTGCCAAAATTGGACTTGTCCTTGGTAGTCTGCACAGAATGACCATAGGCGATCCAATCGACAACTGAGCCACCGAGGCCGGGAATGATGCCGACAACAACCCCAATGATCGAGCAGCGTACCGAGAGCCAGATGTTGGCAAACCAATCCTTCACACCATCTAACCAACCGCCACCGAGCGAGGCACCTTTGGCAATCGAGCGATCCTGGCGCAGCAGTGAAACAATTTCGGGAATGGCGAAGATACCGAGGCCGACAATCACCAGTTTCAAACCATCGGCGAGATATGGAATGTCATAAGATGCCATGCGCAAGCTGCCGCCCGCATCGGCCTCGCCAATTGTGCCGATCATGATACCCAGACCGGCTGCTGCAAGGCCCTTCAGGGGAATACGACCTGCAAGCACCGCAACCATGGACAGGCCAAGGATGGTAATCATCAGCATTTCCGGGAGACCGAAAGCGAGAACGATCGGGCGCGCGACAAGGATGAATATGGTTAGGAAAGTGGCCCCTACAAGCCCACCGAAGAGTGACGAGGAGAACGCGGCGGAAAGCGCGCGGGCAGCTTCACCTTTCTTGGCCATTGGGAAACCGTCGAGCACGGTCGCCTGTGACGCGGATGAGCCGGGTATGCCCATGAGCACCGAAGCAAAGGTGTCCGAGGTCGGAACCACGGCAACCATGCCGATCATCAGGGCCAAACCAAGGATCGGGTCCATGCCGAACATGAAAGGCAGGAGCAAAGAGAGCCCGGCAATGCCGCCAAGTCCAGGAAAGACCCCCACGGCCAGCCCCATTACGACGCCAAGAACCAGATAGCCAAGAACAACGGGTTGCAGGATCAGGGCCCACGCCTCACCGAGCGCAGGAAGAGCTGTGGCGAAAGCCTCCATGGGAGCCGCCTTTCTGTAGAGATGTAGAGAAGGGTGGCGCGCGCTCGTGTCTCGCGAACCGACGCGCGCCTTGAGGAGGAGAGCTTACTTCAGCTCGACGCCATAGGCTTCTTTGAGCCAGTTGGTGACGTAAACTTTGGCTGCGTCCGGCACCGAGGTTGCAGTGCCCAAAGCAGCGTTTGCCCCGTTACCGGTAAAGACCTTGTACTTGCCAACACGCTTGGATGAGATGTCGGCAAAGTCATCCCGCGCGACCACGGCTTCGAATGCCTTTGTGTAGGTATCAATCACATCCTGCGGAGTGCCAGCAGGCAGGAAGGCGAGTTTCTGCACCGGGAACCCGGCAACGAAGAAGGCTTTCCACGCATCCCATGCTTCGCCCGAAGTCTCGCAGCCATCGGTAGCTTCACAGACTTCCTTGAAAGTCGGAATATCGGGGAAGGTCGGATCGCGCACGATATTGCTATCTTCATCCAATGCCCCCCAAGTCATCATCGCGACGGCCTGACCATTGGCAACCATTTCTGCGGATCCTTTGAGGTAACCGGATGAGGTCTGATAGTCGATGTTAGCTTCCCCTCGCTCGAACATCAGGCGGCCGTCACCGCGCCCCTTAATGCCAAAGACCGGCTCGACATTCATACCAAGCATCTGCCACGCCAAGAGCGGCACGAGGTCGAGGCGGGTTGCCCCCTGCGAACCATAGATGAAGTCCGTCTCCTGTAGAGCATTGGCAGAGCCGTCAAACTTGGCGCCATCTTCAGCATTCAGATAGGCTACACCACCTGTTCCTGAGGCCATGACTGGGCTCCAGTCCTTGTACTCATAGCGCACGCGAGGATCGTCGAGAAGATAGGGAAACTGGGTGGACCCTGACGAACCAAATAGCAGAGTGCCATCTTCGTGTTTCTGTTCCTGGAACCAATTAGCGCCCTTGGTCGATCCTGCACCCGGCATGAACTTGACGACGACCGTCGGCTGGCCGGGCAGAGCCTCACTCAGCAGCGGGGCGAAGAAGTTGGCCCATTTCGCCGATCCACCGGTTTCGGAGAAGGGAATAACCCATTCAACGGTTTTGCCTGACAGATCCACATCGGCAACGGCCGGGGCTGCGACACCAGCAGCTGCAATCAGCCCTAGAACGGCTCGACGGGTGAGTTGGGTAACGGTCATGAGATCCTCCCTGTTGACCAGACAATCACAGTCACGTCCTCCACGCCACCATGATTGAGATTCGAAATGCAGGGTTGATTCCCCCTTCGATGTGACCAACATGGAACTCCAACCTTGCGCCAACCTTGCGGGAGCGGACATGAGAATAGTCATCGTCGAAGACAACGAAACCTTGGCGAGAGCGATTTCTTACCGACTGAAAGACCGTGGCCATGCCGCGGATGTCTTACATGATGGCAGCGATGCGGACCAGTTCCTCGCACAGGAAAGTGCCGATCTGATCGTCCTGGATATTAATCTGCCCGGGAAGAGCGGCTTGGATATTCTGCGCGCGCTTCGGGAGCGTGGAGACAATGCCCCCGTTATCCTGCTAACCGCACGCAGCGAGATCGAGGACAGGGTGACAGGTCTTGATCTGGGCGCGGATGACTACCTTGTGAAACCTTTCGAAATGGATGAGCTCGAAGCGCGCATCCGTGCGCTGTCACGCCGCAAGAACCTTGAGTTTGGTGCCAAGGACACTATCGGTGGGATTGAATTCGACAAGACCACGCGACATGTAACAGCGAACGGAGCACCGGTGGACATTCCCCGCAAGGAGCTTGCTGTTCTGGAGTGCCTTCTGGAAAGGCGAGGTCGAATTGTCTCCAAGGCGGATCTGACGGATCATGTCTACGGCGTCGGGGCTGATGTCGACGATACGGCTGTCGAACCTCACGTATCACGGCTGCGGCGGCGACTGGTCGTTCATGGCATCGCCATCAAGACGGCGCGCGGTCTGGGGTACATGCTTGAAGTGACAGCGCGATGACCCGCGTCTACTCGCTGCGCCAAAGGCTCTTCTTCCTTATCCTGACGCCGCTGGTTCTGATGGCGGTCTTGCTTGGGTTTTGGCGCGTCTCCGTTGCACAACGCACTGCCGAGGAGCTGTTTGACCGCTCACTCCTGTCGGCGGCGCTCGCCATTTCGCGCGATGTGGCGATCTCTGGCGGAGACGCATTGCTCCCCTCCACGAGCGATCTGATCAGGGACGCAGCCGGTGGTGAAGTCTTCTATCACGCCACCGGCCCCGGCGGCATCTATGTGACGGGCTATGCCTACCCGCCCCCGCATGGCGAACCGGAGGGGGGAGACCTCTATGTACCGCTGTACTTCGAAGCAACATACCGCGCAGAACCTGTCCGTGTTCTGCGCATCATGGAACGCGCGACCATCGATGGCATGACAGGCAATTCGACAGTCACGGTTTGGCAACGGATTTCCGACAGAAACGAATTTGCATCTCAGCTCGCCAAGCGTGCTGCCGCCCTGATGGGAGGGCTGCTTCTAACTCTGGCACTGGTCGTATGGTTCGCCGTGGCGCGTGGCCTGCGTCCACTCTTGGATCTGCAGGATGCAATCGCTATCCGGTCACCAGACGACCTGAGCCGCATCAAACGCCCCGTTCCAATCGAAGCACAGGGCATCGTAGCAACTCTCAATCGTCTGTTTGCAAGAGTGGAAGAGAGCATCTCCGCCCATCAGGTCTTTATTTCCAATGCCGCCCATCAACTCCGAAATCCAGCTGCAGCGGTCCAGTCCATGGCGGAATCTCTGCGCGATGCACCCTCCGATGAAATCCGAAACCAGAGAATTGAAGAACTTGTGACCGCTGCCCGCGGAGCAGCCCGCGTGACCGATCAATTGCTGTCGATGGATCGCCTGCGACAACCCATGCCTTCCACCCGCATGGAACAATTCGATCTTGCAGCGGAGATACAGAATGTCTGTGAAGATATGGCACCGGACGTACTCTCTCGGGGCCTGGCTTTCGAATGGGTTGCTCCGGATAGGAGCATTGAAGTGTGCGGGGACCGGATATTCATTGCTGAGGCGGTCAAAAATCTGATCGACAACGCGCTCAAACATGGGGGCGCTGAAATGACTTCCATAACTGTTGCATTGCGCCAACAGGACGAGACTGCACTGATTACGATCAGCGATGACGGAGCGGGACTTTCTCCGGATGACACAGAGCTTGCGCTCGGGCGTTTTTCTCAAGTCCAACCTTCCGATGGCAGCGGGCTGGGCCTGGCAATCGCAGCCTCAGTTGCAGAGAGGCACGGCGGAACGCTGTCTATAGACAGGGTGGCGATGGGCGCCAGCTTGACCATGGAGCTCATGCTTGCAACTTGAGCGATTTTTGCAGACTGGAAGGAGCCAAAGCAATGCCTTTTGAAAAGGCAGTCGTTGCGAATTCAACGTGACCGCTAGGGTGTTTGGTAAACTAAGTTGCTGAGTTTAAGCTGAGCTAGTTCGAATCTACTCAAATGCATTTCACTTCCCTGGTGCATTCCTAGAAAGGTAGTTGGCAACCAATAGGACACCGCCCAGGTAGACAGAGACTTCTTTCGGCAAATCGAACCTTGGTGTTTAACGAAGCGAACAGACGGTTCGAAGCTCGTGTGATCGAGGCTGCAATGCGCAGGGATACCTGATTACAAAGTTTGCCAAGATGATGCTGAAGGAACACCTGTATAGTTGCACCCTAGGCTCTGCGGGCGCTGTCCTTTCTCAGGCATCATCGAACCGGAAATTGGAAACGAACAACAATGTGACTTCTGTGAAGTCGAGGGAGATAAAGTCCCATCCAGCACTCGTGAAAGACACTATCAATGGTTTCTCCAAACATAAAAAACGCCCCCAGGCTTGGGGGCGATAGTAAGAAGAGGATCGCTTGGTTTCGGGTTTTATTGAGGTTCTACAACCAAGTCACCTGACGTCATGGCCTCGATTAGATTACCGACTTCGGCCACAACGTCTGCCGGGATGTCCGGGTGGAAAGACCCGATCCGCATGGCACGCTCATTGCCCATATCCGCCCGATAGAGCGCGCCTTCCAGTTTGCCGGCTGCTGCCAGCTCCAGGTACGACCGCATGTTGCCACGGACATCCAGGATGGCGGATTGCAGGATTTCCGGCCATTCGTTGATTGCATCCCGATAGATGCCGATGCCATAGACGCCTTTTTCCTGAACGGCCTGCATGGAGCCCAGCGTCGCGCTGTCCATTGTCGGCCAGACGACATCGGCACCCTGGGAAATCTGGTTCAGGGCAGCCTCTTTGCCCTTGGCAATGTCATCCCAATCGCCCGTCCAGGTAACCAGAACACTGACGTCGGGATTGGCCGCCTTGGCGCCCGCTTCGTAGCCCGCAACCGTGTCGGTCGTGAACTTGAACTTCTGCGCCGCGATGATGCCGATGGTGCCTGTGTCGGACATGGAACCCGCGACATAGCCCATCAGATAGGCGATTTGGCTGAAATAGAAGTCCGCGTTGGCAATGTTGCCCTTTGTGCCCAATCCGTTGTTCACCATGAACATGGTATCTGGGAAGCGGGTTGCGACGCGTTCCACTGCGTCCTGGAATTCTCCACCGTGGCCGATCACCAGATCATATCCCCGGCGCGCATAGTCGCTCAGGACTTCAATCTGCTCCGGCTGATGCACGCTTTCGGAAAAAGCGGCTTCAAAGCCGAGTGCATCCCCTGCCTGGGTGAGACCTTCGAAACCAGCCTGGTTCCAGCCATTGTCGGAAATCGATCCGGGCATGACGATCGCGGCGCGCTCGATCCCTTCAGCCACCGCAGGCCCTGCCAACATCAGCGCTGTAAGCCCCGCCAATAGTTTGGATTTCAGTTGCATTGCTTTTCTCCCTTATTGGATATGCGTTGTCAGGGTGACGGGAGGATCGTGACGTGAAAAACGATGGTTTCTCACGTCACGGCTGAGATTTATCGATGCTCTCGATCGTAGGGCAGCCCAACGCTGGCAGGTGCGCTGGCCTTGGCGCCAAGAGCCACCAGAGCGATCAGCGACGCCAGGTAAGGCAATATCAGGAAGAGCTGATAGGGTATCTCTGGCGACGTGAATTGCAGCTTGAACTGCACGGCATCACAGAAGCCGAAGAAGAGCGCCGCGCATATTGCGCCGACCGGCGACCAACGGCCCAAGATGATGGCCGCAAGCGCAATGAACCCTTTGCCAGCGCTCATCCCTTCCGCAAACACATAGACTTGCGACAAGACCAGATGCACCCCAGCCAGCGCCGCGAGAGCACCGCTGACTCCGATCGCGAGGAATTGCATGCGAAAGACGGGAACCCCAGCCAGATCCGCAGCCTTCGGGTTTTCACCAACGGCGCGCAGGTCCAGCCCCTTGTGGGATTTCATCAGCCAGAACCAGCCCACGATTGCCAAGCCGATCAATAGGTAGAACAGCGGATCCTGGGAAAACAGGGACGGTCCCACAACGGGAATATCCGACAGGAAGGGAATGTTGATCTGCGAGAACCCGTTCACCCGCGCCCCTCCGGCCTGAGCGCCGAATATCTGGCGGGACAGAAACGCTGTGAGACCCGCCAGAAGAAGGTTCAGCGCGATACCGCCAACCAGCTGGTTTATGCGCAGGCGGATAGACATATACCCAAGAAGCAAACCAGAAATCAGGCCGCAAACGATGCCGCACCCGAGCCCGATCATGGCCGAGCCCGTAGCGAAGGAACCTGCCGCGGCACCAAGCGCGCCGGCAAGGATCTGACCTTCGAGGCCGATGTTGTACAGCCCGCCGCGTTCCGCGATCACCCCACCAAGGGCAGCGAACGCAATTGGCGTCCCCAATCGGGCGGTTCCGGCAAGGATGTCGCCCAGCAAAACAAGATCAATCATAGCCTATGCCTCTTTCTGTTGGCGTTGTGTCTGGCGGCGCAGTCGCAGGTTCTCCACCAGACGTTTCAGAATGGGTTTTGACCCGTTTCGCGGTGCCACGAGAGCGGCCGCGACAAGAACCACGACAAGCCCCTCGACCACTTCGATGACGGAACTGTCGACTCCGACGGCACGTTGCATCGTGCCTGCCCCGGCGGAGAGCCCCGCGAGGAAAAGCGCGGTCAACGGCGCGACAATTGGGTTAAGGGCCGCGAGAAAGGCGACAACAATTCCGTCATAGCCGTAGCCATCGCTAAACAGGTGGAACAGGCGATACTTCAACCCGATCACCTCGATCGCGCCGGCCATGCCTGCAAGGCTGCCGCCGATCAACATGGCGCGGATGATGGTCTTTTTCTGATCGACACCGGCATAGGCCGCAGCGCGCGCATTGCGCCCCACCAGATCGAGTTGGAACCCAGATGGCGTGAAGCGCAGCCAGAAATACAAGATGAGCGCCATCGCCAGCCCGAAAACAAAGCCCACATGGGTATCAGATTGCGGCATCAGAATAGGCAGGCGATAGGCTTCCGAGACTTCATCGGAATAAGGGTATGGCGCGCCTTCAGCCAAGAGCGGCCCGGCCACGGCGTAGCTGACGATGTGAATCGCGATGAAGTTCATCAAGAGCGTGACAATGACCTCATTCGTGCCTCGGTAGGCTTTGAGATACGCGGGGATTGCCGCCCAGAAGGCCCCGCCAACGGCGGCGGCGAGAAAGATCAGCGGCACGCCCAAAACACCGGGCAAATCGGGGACCGCCAAAGCAAACACAGCGCCGAACAACCCGCCAATATAGATCTGCCCCTCGCCACCGATGTTGAACACACCAGCGCGCATCGGAATGATCACGGCCAGCCCAGCAAGAAGCATCGGCGAGGCTTTGACGAGGGTATTGGAGAAGCCCCAATAGTTCAGGAAGGATTCCAGGAACAGAACCTTGTAGGCTTCAAACGGGTTGTGCCCGTCCAGCAGGATCAGCACACCGCCGACGCTCAGCGCCAACAACAAGGCAATCCCGATCCGGCGTTGCATGGTAAATCTGTTCATTGTACCTCCTCCGGCGCTGCGGTCATCAAGAGCCCGATGTCTTGAAGAGTTGTGTTTTCTGGATCGACAACACCTGTGATCCGGCCAAAGGCCATCACGGCGACGCGGTCAGAGATGTCGAGCACATGTTCAAGTTCGGTGGAGATGTAGAGAACCCCCACACCGCTTTGGGCGACGGCGCGGATCTGGTTCTGAACAAACTCTGTTGCGCCGACATCAAGCCCTTTGGTCGGTTGTACGACGACCAAAAGATTGCGCGCGCGGGCCACTTCTCGGGCCAGAACGATCTTTTGTTGGTTGCCACCCGATAGGGCAGATGCGTTCAACTTCGGGTCCGGGGGCCGAATGTCAAAACCCGCAATCACGTCGTTCGCGATCTCGTGCATCGCACGCCGGGAAATCAGGCCACCAGACTTGAACCTGTCTTCGCCGATAGAGCGGAAGGCCAGATTTTCTTCGACGCTCAGCGACAGAACCAAACCTTCGGCATGGCGGTCCTCGGGCACGAAGCCGATGCCATCTTCTATGCGCGAAGCGATGGAGGCGCTGGATATCTCCGTACCATTCAGGAGGATGGCACCGCGGGTCTGCCTTTTGAGACCGGTGATCACCTCGCTCAACTCGGTCTGACCATTGCCGTCGATCCCGGCGATGCCAAGGATTTCGCCAGCCTTCACCGTGAGGGTCACATCCTTCAGTATTTCCGCGCCGCCTGGATCGGTCAGGCAGACACCAGAGACAACCAGGGCGTCCCATTCAGAGATGGTGTCGTTTTGGGCCCTTTTGGCCTTGGGCGTCTCACCCGTTTCGCCGGACGGTGTTTCTCCCATCATAAGCGCTGACATCTGGGCCATAGGCGTGGTCGCAACCGGAAGAATGCCCTCGACACGCCCATGGCGCATAATCATGACGCGATCGGCAATTTCGCGGATTTCATCGAGCTTGTGGCTGATGAAAAAGACAAGACAGCCGTTGGCGACCAGCTTGCGCACCCCTTGCAGAAACGGCGCAACCTCGGTCGGGGCAAGCACGCTGGTAGGCTCATCCAGGATGAGGATCGATACATCGCGAAACAACGCCTTGAGGATTTCCACCCGCTGCTTCATTCCCACGGGCATTTCCGCGACGCGGATGTCAAAATCCACGACAAAGTCAAAGTCCCTGCAAAGCTGGCGAATGCGCGCCCGCGCTTCGGCACCCCTCTTTGTGCTGGGCAAACCTATCAGAATGTTCTCTTCGGCGGTCATCGCGCCAACCAGGCTGAAATGCTGGTGGATCATGCCGATCCCATGCTCAATCGCCTTTGCTGGGCTGGTCACCGAAACAGGTGTTCCTCCCAGTGTGATTTCGCCGTTATCGGGCTGATACAATCCGATCAGAACGCTTGCGAGCGTGGTTTTCCCCGCTCCGTTTTCACCCAGAATCGCAATGCACTCGCCTTTTGAGGCCAGCAGATTGACGTCGCGCAATGCACGCACAGCGCCAAACGACTTGTCGATGCCGGTGACTTTCAAAAATGGTTCCAAGACAACCTCCCAACTTTCACCCAAATTCAAGAGAGGATGCCCCGTCTTCTCAAATTAGAAGATTTCACCTCACAGGTGAGAATTTCGCCCACATGTGAACGGGCAATCGGGTTAGAGTAGAGTAACGAAACAACAACCCATCAGGAGAGCAAAGCCGCGCACCATGGCGAAGATACCGTCGTTGAAAAGCATTCAGGCCTTCGAAGCGGCCTGCCGACATCTGAGCTTCAAGGATGCCGCCGATGAACTATGCGTTACTCCGACGGCTATTTCTCATCAGATCAAATCGCTGGAGGATCAACTTGGGGTGCCCCTGTTTCACCGGCTGACCCGCGCCTTGAAACTGACGGAAGATGGGGCCAACTACGCGCCGCACATCATAGAGGCCTTCAAGAACATCGAAGCCGCCTCTCTCGCGCTGGAAGAAGACGACCTCGCGGGCACTTTGACAATCTCGACAACCGGGTCGTTTGCAGCCAATTGGCTTAGCCCGCGACTGCGAGGCTTTTACGAGAAATACCCGGAGATTTCGGTAAGGGTTCTGTCTAGCGATCACTTGGTGGATTTCAAATCCAGCGATGTAGATGTCGCCATTCGGTACGGTCATGGCGATTACCCTGACAGCCATGTGGCCTGGGTCCTGAATGACTGGGTGGCCCCTGTCTGTAGCGCCGAAAAGGCTGGGTCACTGGGTTCTCCAGAAGACCTCCTGAAGTCTCGTTTGATCGAATACCAATGGAGCGGATTTTCAGACGTGGATCCGAACTGGGAACGCTGGATGGATGCGGTTGGCTTACGAACCGGTGCAGTTGAGCCCTACGTAACCTACTCCGAGGAACACATCTGCTTGTTGACGGCAAGCGATGGTCATGGCGTGGCCCTTGTCAGCCTATTGGCCGCCGCACGTTTTCTGGAACGTGGCATGCTGGTCGCACCCTTTGACACGGCATTGAAAAACAAGAGCTATTTTCTTGTCTGCCCAGAGACTTACGCCAACCGTGCACGCGTGCGCGTGTTCCGCGAATGGCTCTTGGACCAGGCGGATGAATTTCGCGACAGCGCCGTAGGTCGACGGTTTTTCGAAGACTAAAGAAGCCGCCACAATCTAATCCGTCGCTTGAATTTTTGTCATTTCTAAATTGCCGTGAAGCATGCGTTTCTGAGCCCCTAATCAGGAGTTCTTGCACATGCAAAATTTTGACCCTTCTCAACCCGATGGCTTCAATCAAACGATGGACAGCTCGGTCTCCGCAGACGGCCTCCCGATCATTGCAGAACGGTACACGGTACCAGCACGCAGCGGGGTCGCAGTGTATTTGGCCACTGGACAGACTTTGACAATCACCAATCCGACCGGCTGGCAAGTCTGCGATTTCTGGGCCTTCAATGCCGCAGAGCTGCACGAATATATGTCCATGTCGCACGTGCATACGGACCTTCTGTCTGTTTTTCCAAAGGTTGGTGACTCGTTGGTCAGCAATCTTCGCAATCCGCTTCTGACGCTGACCCAAGATTCGTCGCCGGGAGTTCATGACACAACGATCGCCGCTTGCGATGCCAACCGGTACAAGCAACTTGGGGTGCCCCACTACCACGAGAACTGCGCCGACAACTTGAGGCAGGCCCTGCTTGTCATCGGGCAAAAAGCACCGCTTGTGCCAGCCCCCTTCAATCTTTGGATGAACGTCCCGGTTGCCCCTGATGGCAGCCTTGCATGGGCGGCGCCAGTGTCCAAACCGGGGGAAGCCATTACCTTCAAGGCCGAGATGCCAGTCTACGCCGTAATGTCGGCCTGCCCGCAGGATGTCACTCCGGTCAATGGGGATGAAGGCCAACCAAGCGCCCTGGAATTTGTCGTCCATGAAGGCTGACGGCGGTGACATATTTTCCGCCCGCTGGATCATCGAAGATGCGTTCCACAGTCACAAAGACTTTGGACTTTATGTTCTGGACGGCAAGATCGTTGGCCTGGCACCGCTGGTCGAATTGCAATCACGCTTTCCCGACGCAAGGGTGCACTCGGACACCAACACGGCGATCCTGCCCGGGTTCGTGAATGCCCACCACCATTGCTATGGGCTAAACCTGATCAACCAAGGGATACGGGATGACCTGTTGGAACCTTGGATTTTCGCCTCCGCAGGCGCGGCCGATATTGCGTCGCGCCTTACCACCGAATACGCGGCAATTCGCTTGCTGAAGAATGGGGTGACGGGTGTTGTGGATGCCTGCACCGCAGGTCAGACAGCGGCACTTGCCGAAGCGAAGATCAGGGACAAAATCGACGCATATAGTCGGCTTGGCTTGTCCTGTGCGATCGCACCGGGCGAGAGATGGCAAAACCAGCTTGTGCATCCAAACGGGCAAAGCCAGTCGTTTCTAAAGACCTTGCCAGAGGGCCTTCGGTGCAAACTGCAACGTCAGCACGTTGCGCGCTCACGTATTGATCCGACAAATTTTGTGCAGCTTCTGTCTCGAATGCACGACGCATACAGGACTTTTGATTGCGCTGATGTGTGGTTTGGCCCCACAGCACCACATTGGACAGGCCAAGAGATCCTGCGCGACATCGCCAAGGCGGCCCGCGAAAGCGGCCAGCGTATTCACACCCACGCCGAGGAGTCTCGGCTACAACACCTGTCGGCCACAGCCGGGCGTTCAAAGGGTGCCATCGCGCAATTGTGCGAAGCTGGCCTGATGACTGATGGCTTGTCCTTGGCGCATATGGTCTGGGCCAGTGAAAAAGATCTGGCGCGCGTGGCCAAGGCGCGCGGGCATATCGTCTGCAATCCCAGCTCCAATTTGCGGCTACGCTCCGGCATTGCCCCCGCGCCATTGATGAAACGGATGGGCATCAGCCTCGCCCTGGGGATGGATGGAACGAGCCTTGCGGGCGACGACGACATGTTCGCCGAAATGCGTTTGGCACAAAGCCTCTACTGGTCTCGTGACCCGGCAACCCCCAGCCTGACGGCGAAAGACGTTTTCGACATGGCCACCATGGGTGGCGCGCGCCTGATGGGCATGGATCACAGCATCGGAAGCCTGGCCATCGGCAAACGCGCAAACTTCGTGATCCTGTGTCTGGAGCGTCTTGAAGGGCCTTGGTTGGACCCCAGCACCGACCCGGTAGAGCTGCTGGTCAGTTCGGCCAAATCCACCGATATCCAGAGCGTTTACACCGACGGGCAACTGGCCGTTTCCCACGGTGAAATCAAAAACTGCGACGAAAAGAAAATTCTCCAAAACATCACCGACGCCATGCAACAGGCCGCGGATCAAAGACTGAACGCCAGTGAATATCACGCCGTCAAATCCGCATTGCAGCGCTGGTATGACGATTGGCTGACCAACAACACCCCGCAATTGTGACAGAGGAGCAAGACCATGCAGAAGAAGATTATTTGGCCAAACGGCGCGCAATGCGCCTGTGCAATCACCTTTGATATAGATGCGGACAGCCTGATCCATATCGCAAAGCCGGTCGACGGGCATGATCGTCTCTATCCAATCTCCATGGGGCGCTACGGGCCAACAGTTGCCATCCCTCGGATTCTGGAAACCTACAAACGTCTTGGTCTGAAACAGTCTTTCTTCGCCCCCGGATGGGTCGTGGAACAGTACCCAGATGCCATGCAAGCCATCCTGAAAGATGGTCACGAAATCGGCCATCACGGCCATTTGCATGAAGACCCAACCAACCATAGCGCGTCTGAACAAGCCTATTGGTTTGAACGCGCACTGGACTCGCACAAGCGGGTTCTGGGCAATGTACCAAAGGGCTATCGCGCGCCGGTCTACAACGTGACGCAAGCTGTCATCGACCTGCTGAACAAGCATAAATTCGACTATGACAGCTCGCTGATGGCGGATGATGTGCCATACCTCATGCGATCCGGCGGGCGGACATTGGTCGAACTCCCGCCTCACTGGGGGACCGACGACTGGCCCCAGTTCGCGCACTTTGAGGAAATCGGGTACATGATGCCCGTTGCCGGACCACGCGCCGGGCTGACCCCATTTTGGGAGGAATTCGAAGCCCAATACGAAGCGGGTGGCTTCTGGATTGGCATCTGGCATCCCTTCCTGACCGGACGTTTGGCGCGGTGGCGGCAAGTCGAAAAGTGGATCGAAAGCATCCTGGAAAGAGGGGATGTCTGGTTCGCTACGCTCGGAGAGATCGCGCAGCATGTGCGCACGCAATACGAGGCAGATCGGCACAGCGTGCGGGTAGAAGAGCTGCCCTACTATCGAGCTCCGGTCCTGACATCATGAACATCCTTCAACGGGCATGCGGGTTTCTGGCTTCGCTCGACGCGCAGCGCGAGGTCTTCGTTAACGTTGTCCCGGATACACTGATGCAGGAGGCCCAATCCGCCGCCGCGCGGCAGGCCGCAGGCAGGCTGCTTGGCCCGTTGGATGGCCAGTTCGTTGCAGTAAAAGCCAATATCGACGTGCAAGCGCTCCCAAGCCACGCAGGGTCCTTGGCGATCGCTCCTCATCCAGCAGAAAACGACGCCCCGATCGTGTCCAGGCTCCGTTCCGCTGGCGCGATCATTCTGGGCCATGTGAACATGTCGGAATTCGCCTTCTCCGGACTGGGAGTGAATCCGCATTTTGGCACCCCCATGAATGCCCTGGACAGCACCAAGGTGCCGGGCGGATCCTCAAGCGGATCGGCGTCAGCCGTTGCCTTGGGGCTGGCGGATATCGCCTTGGGGACGGATACCTCCGGTTCCGTGCGCATTCCGGCCGCTTGTCAGGGGCTGGTGGGGTTTCGCCCAACGATGGGCCGCTATGAAAGCGCCGGGATTGTTCCTCTGGCGCCTTCCTTGGATACACCCGGCCCCCTTGCTTCGAATGTCAGTCAGGTTTGCGCCGTGGATCGCGTTTTGTCGGATCACAAAGAAACCGGGCGCGTCTGTCGTCAAATTCTGTGCCTGAACGACGATGCCTTGGTAGAATGTTCCCCGGAAATCGGGGCGATGTACAATCAGGCCCTCCAGAAACTGTCCGATCATGGCATCGATTTGGAAAGGGTTGATCTCCAAAGTTTCGCGCGCGTTACGAAGGTGTTCCAGACCTATGGAACGCTGGTGAGTGCCGAAGCCTTTCGTCTTGTGCCGAATTTGGTAGGAGACCAACTTAGCAAACTCGACCCAAATGTGCGGGATCGCCTGGCGCAAGCGGCCTCAATCCGTGACTCAGAATTGCAGGAAATGCTGGCACTCCGCCGAACCCTCATTTCGAACTTTGGCAGGGAACTGTCGGGGAAGATGCTGCTTTACCCGACATTGCCGTGGTACCCGCCCTCCGTTCAGGCCGTGATCCGCGATAGAGATGTCTTTGCACGGGAAAACGCTCTGATCCTGTCGATAGCGATGAAAACCGCTTTTCTCGACGCCCCAACAATTGCCCTTCCCTTTGGAGAACGGAGAGCAGGGAACAGCCTATCCCTAAGCGGCGCAGCAAATAGCGACCCGGATGTGCTTGCGACCGCGTCCTTTCTGGAGAGGGTTTTTTCAGAGGAAAACGATGGGTGAAGTTGGCTCACGCAATTCAGAATTCTCTTCATTTGTCGCTGCCCGTCACAGGCTTCACCTTTGAAAAACCGATTGCAAACTGACTAGGTGACAAGATGACCACAATCCTGAGAATTGACGCCAGCGTGCGCCGCACCGACAACCCTGTTGCTGCCTACAACTCCATTTCCCGCGCTTTGGCGGACAGTTTCGTGGAAGAATGGAAAACAGCTGATCCCAACGTCGAAATCATTCTGCGTGACGTCGGAATGACCCCGCCGGATTTCATTTCCAACGATTGGATCGCGTCCGTCTTTACGCCAGAAGAGGAACGCACTCCCGAACAGAATGCCTTGGTCAGCTTGTCTGATACTCTGATTGACGAACTCGCCCGCGCCGACATCCTGCTGATTTCGACGCCCATGTACAACTACGGCATGCCCGCAGCCCTGAAGGCTTGGTTTGATCAGATCATCAGGATCAACAAGACGTTTACATTTGATCTGGCGCGCGGCGACTTCCCCCTGGAACCGATCATGTCAGGCAAAACCCTGGTGCTGCTGACATCGGCTGGTGAATTCGGCTTTGAGACCGGTGGCATTCGCGATGGCTCGGGTCACCTTTCGGCGCATATCAACACATTGCGCAAATACCTCGGCGCAGAGCGCATGTTCGAAGCCGCAGCCGAGTATCAGGAATTCGCTGATGATCGCCACGTAGCATCAGTGGCCGCGGCTCAGGCCCGGGCACGTGACATTGCGCGTGAGCTTACCTGACAATTGGCCAGAATATGGAAAGTAGAACCAGACCAACTGAAAAGGTTCTACTTTTCCGTCCGGCCACACCTTTAGGCGAACAAGGCAGGTGGTTGCGCCCTGTGCTCGTAGTTGAGTGGTTCAAGTCGCTGTTCAACGCCACACAGGCAAATCGGGAAACAACGTATCGACTGCTCTGCAAGACTACCCGCATGATGTTGCCAGTTGTAAAGGACCCGGTCGTTCTTGCAGAACCAAATCTAAAAATCAGGTTCCCCACCAATCCCAATACGAACGTAGGGTGGTTTTTTCTTGGTGATGGCGGAGACGAAGTCCGCCATTTATGTGTAACCCTGCGTCTAAATCAACTTCATTTTATTGGTATTTTTCCTTATTTATTGCAAATTTGACCACCCGCAGCTATCAATCCGTAACAATCATCATCATCCAAACTCGTTCATTGTGTGGGGCTGAATGTGGGGCTGAGTGAGAGGCAAACATGTTGACAGATGCTAAAGCTCGCAAACTAAAGCCAAGAGAAAAGTCCCTTAGTGTCGGAGGCGTACCCGGCCTCTATCTACATGCGGGAAAAACCGTAGGCGTTGGCAAGTTCATTCTCAGGTTTGTGTCTCCGGAAACGGGAAAACGTAGAGACATGGGACTTGGCGCATACCCTACCGTCAGCATTGCACAAGCACGAAAGTCAGCATTTTCTGCACGCGTTCTTATTGAAAACGGCGTCGATCCATTGGCTGAGCGCCAACGAGAGCAAGCCCTTCAACGGTTGGAAAACTCAAACCTAACTTTTGAGACTGCCGCACGCCGTGTCTATGCGGATATTGCCCCAGGCTTTAAGAATGCGAAACACAGTGCCCAGTGGATCAACACACTGTCAAAGTATGCCTTTCCTGTCATTGGGGATCTCGAAGTCAACACTCTTACAACCGCAGACTTTGCCCGACTGCTAAAACCCATCTGGCTTGCCAAACCTGAAACCGCAAGTCGCGTTCGCCAACGTTGTGAACTGGTTATGACGTGGTGCCTAGCGCAGGAGCTAGCGACAAGTAATCCCGTATCCGCGGTGACTGTTCTTCTACCAAAACAAAAAACCAAACGGGATCGCGTCACGCATCACCCTTCTGTGCCTTGGCGAAGTTTGCCAATTATGATGGGAGACCTGTTTTTTGGCGAACGTCAAAGCGCGGGTCGCGAGGCGCTCCTCTTTCTCATACTCACCGCCGCCAGATCTGGAGAGGTCCGTGGAGCTACTTGGGAAGAAATTGACTTGGACTCAAAAGTTTGGACTGTACCTGCTGAAAGAATGAAGGCTGGTGTTGTCCATAGGGTAGCATTGAGCAATCAAGCAATTCGGGTTTTGAAACGCCGTCGGTCATTTGCTCATGAAGGACCTTGGGTGTTTTCACACAATGGAAAATCGCCCATTAGCGACATGACGCTGACGAAGTTGCTCCGAGATCACAAGGTTGCTAGCGATACACCAGACCGCCCCGCAACAGCACACGGATTTCGCTCCACGTTCCGAGATTGGGCTTCAGAAAACGGATATGCTAGAGATCTGGCAGAACGCGCATTGGCTCACACAATCCAGAATGCAACCGAGGCAGCCTATCACCGGACAGACTTACTAGAGCAACGTGTGGATATGATGCAGGCGTGGGCGGACTATGCTCACAGCGGCGGAAACTAGGATAGTTTCCGAAGATACGAATAAACCAGCAGGGTTTCACAATGCGTTTCCGAAAACCTCAAAACACCTGAGAAGCCCAAATGCATCTGCAGTTGGATGAGCTACTCCCCAATGTTTGGACAGTTTCGAGCGTAAATTAAGCTACTCTCTGCTCCTGCTGATCGGGTTGGGTTTCGTCTTTTCTCAGCCAATAGACCACGGCCGGGGGGTTGCCGCCAAGGGCGGAATGCGGGCGCTTGCGGTTATAGAACTCGATCCACTTACCGACACCGGCCCTGGCCTCTGATCCGGTCTCCCAGGCGTGCAGGTAGACGCACTCGTATTTCAGGCTCCGCCAGAGCCGTTCCACGAAGATGTTGTCAAGGAACCGGCCTTTGCCGTCCATCGAGATGCGCACGCCGGATCGGCGCAACCGGTCTGTCCAGGCGAAGGACGTGAACTGGCTGCCCTGGTCGGTGTTCATGATCTCGGGTGGACCGAACCTGGCGATGGCCTCGTTCAGTGCCTCGACGCAGAAGTTGGCCTCCAGCGTGTTCGAGATGCGCCAGGCCAGCACCTTGCGGGTGTGCCAGTCCATGATGGCGATCAGATACAGGAATCCGCGTCGCATCGGCAGATAGGTAATGTCGGCGGCCCAGACCTGGTTGGGCCGGGTCACCCTCAGACTGCGCAACAGATAGGGGTAGGTCTTGTGCCCCTTCGCCGCTTTGCCCCCTCTCGCACATGCTCTGCATGTGCTGCCGGGCAGCGGGTGTTGGGCTTCTGGTAGATCGGCATGAGGCCCATCAGGCGCATGAGGCGACGGATCCGCTTCTCGTTCACCAGATGGCCTTCGTTGCGCAGATGCCACGTCATTTGCCGGACGCCGAAGAACGGTGTCTCAAGGAATTGTTCATCAATTTGGCGCATGAGCGCGAGATTCAGCGCCGTCTCGCCCTTGGGCGTGTAGTAGAACGACGACCGCGAGATCGACAGCAGCCCACACTGCTTGCCGATGGATAGGTTGGTGTTGGCTGGCTCGACCATCTTGCGCCTCACTTGCCGGTCCACGGTTTGAGCTTTCGTGACAAAAAATCGTTGGCGATGGCCAGCTCCCCAATCTTGGCATGCAGCTCTTTCAACTGCTCTTCGTCAATCTCGGGTTTCTTGGCTCCGCCACGCTCGAACACGCCGGACGCGCCGTCCAACAGCGCTTTTTTCCAGGCATGGATCATCGTCGGATGAACCCCGAACCGGCTCGCAAGTTCGGCCACCGTCTGCTCACCCTTCAGCGCCTCAAGCGCCACCTTCGCCTTGAACTCAGGCGCATGTTGCTTCCGTTTCGACATCTCTAATCTCCTCTTCGTCGAAGATCAGCAGACAACAAATCGTAGCTTACGTCAGTGTCCGAATTTCAGGGGGTAGCTCACAGTGCCCTCAGACCTTAAGGTAGGGAACAAGTCCTTTCCGCCCAATCGTCATAGAAACATGCCCAGACATTTATCTTCCCGTCATTGTGGAAGGTTGGGGTCAACTGACGCCCGCCAGCTTGTATTGTATCTGTGCATGGAAAGTGCATTGCGTATTTGGGAGCGCAATTTCCATACGGAGTTGAGTAACTGTAAATGATCGCCTTTCTGCAATTGTTTTGAAGGTGTACGTAACTACTGTTTACATTTGCTCGGGAAAGGCATTTGGAGGGGTTGGCTGACGCTGGCGATATCGCAACGATCAAAGAAAAAGCCAGCATACTGCGAACTGTAACCATGTTTTTCTCCCTCAATATACTTCGATCAGTGGACATGCTGTCCACACATCTGTCCTGAAATGTGGATCACATAAGGGACATCGTGGATTTGGCCCCGTCGCGTGTTCTCTTCATACCCTCAATCTCTGAGGTAAGATTGACGTTGCATCGGCGTTGAAAGCTTTCATAAACTGGGATGAGGGTATCCATGACGCGAACAACTTCGCGGGTTTGGGTCTTGGCGCCTTTTCCAGCCGTCCGCCGTTTCCCTTCTTCAGACAGGCGTGTTGTAAGGTTACCCAAGGCGTTTAGGTTGCATCCGACCTGACTGGAATAGTCTCCAGCAGCGGCGTTCCTGGAGGAAGGGTTTTTGAGGTTCTCGTGTGTCTGGAACGCAGCAACGGACCTTGCCATGCTTTCATCGCTAATCTGCTGCGTCGCTGCAATTTCTCGATTGAAACCTAGAGAACAGTGCTGCGAAGCCGCCTTGTATACGGCGTTTTCAGATAGAGTTATTTGCGAAATCAGGGAGAAATATTGCGCTCGGCTCATTGCAATGTCGGTTGGTTTTTTCGGTACGCCATCAACTGCGTTTTGAAGGCTTTGGATTCTCGTAACATCTGAATCCAATTGGGTTGCATAGGCTTTAACCTTCTGTCGGTTACAAGGCAGAGAAACGTTTTGCTCGACTATGTAAGATTTGTGGCGCTTGACCTCTGCTTTGTCTTTAGCCAACCGCTTTACGTCCAGTGTAAATTGTTTTCCTGATACTGCCTCTGTTGGTGTGGAAGTTGGCGGAGTTGCTTCCATACACGATGCGAGGACTGTCAGTATCACGGTGCAGGTAAGTCGTTTCATTGGGCATTTTTCCAACTCAGTTCAATCGTCTGAACCAGTATTTTCTAGGGGTGAAAATAAGTCATCATCCAAATGGGCTATGCGAACCTAGTCGTTGAACAGCCCCCACAAGCTGCGCTTGTCGGTCGACATCTAGTTTTCCCATGGCTGCTTTGACCTGATAGCGTACTGTGTGAATGCTTGTGTGGCGTTGTTCTGATATGTCGCGAATAGATAGCCCCTCGGCGATCATACATGCCACATCAGCCTCCGCTTTTGTCAGTCTATGTTTGATCTGTAGTTTAGAAACCAGATCAGCGGATGGTTTCAATTCTGAGATTATCAGCAGTGTGCAGTGACTTGAGAAGCCTAGCGATTTGTCCAATGGGAAAGCTATCTGAGCTTCGGGAGTAAGCTTTACGAAACGTAGCTTGAAGTTCGATTTAGATACCGCGTCTGAAACCCTAAGCGAAAAAGAGGGATTAGCGGAAGTCAGTCTATGGCTCAGAAGGTGTAAGACCATTCTTTGCCCTCCGGCTTCGCTCCTATCAGAAATCCTCAAATTTCCTCGTATGTCACTGGAAACTGGCGCACCGCGTGCCAGCATAGTCTGAGCAATAGCATTTGCAAAAACTATGCGCCCAACTTCTGAAATCATGACAATCCCGGGGACTTCACGAAGACCCTGGTTGGCGACAACAGCTGTTTCCAGTCGAGCACCAGCTAAAGTGCGACTGATCTCGAATGCTTGCTGCATATGAGGAATGAGATGCTCAACTAGCTTTAGCCACCCCTTCTTTAGACGCTCAGCATCTTTCAATCGGATGTTACCACCCAAGGCAAAGACGCGTGTGTCATGCTTGAAGAGAAGCGCGCCACCGCCCTGAATGATATCCTCCTGCGGGCGTAGCCAGTCCTGATAGAACTCGGTTTCAATGAGGTCTTCGGTCGGACACATCACTTCACAATCAACTGGGATTCCTGCAGGCTGAGAGATGAAACCAGGTGCCCAGGCATTCAAGGCAGCAAAGTGCTCGTTATAGGTTTTAACGAAGTCGGGATCGTAGCCAATCGTGGCAAAGTCTATGGCCAAGTCAGCTTCAAGGTCGAAGCCAATCAAATGTGTGCAGATGTCACCAGCCTGAACCGAGAGCTCTTTCAAAAAGTGCTCCCAACCTACTTGCCCCATCGCCGCCGAAAAAAGCGTCGTGGTAAGATTTGAGAAATCTTCTAAATTAATAGAATGATCGCGCAAAACGCCAATAAACCCTTTTCGATCGTCCGTTTTCTAAATGCGGACAAACGTACCTAGACAACATTATCACAGATGTCGCGATTTGCAAAATTTTCCAAGTTAGCCTTACCTGTCGCGCCATCGCAAAACCTCATTTAGAGACCGCGTCTCGCATAGGTATGCGGCGGCAATCCAGATGGCTGCATTCTCACCAAAGCACTCCGTCGCGAGTGTATTGAGAGCGTCAGGGGACAGTATATCGCTTTAAATCGGGCATTGAACCAACGTGGGCAGATTGCCCCACGGTTTAGGCCAAGCCTCTCTAGCGGTGCAAGAATACATGGGCGAACCGAAGCCGGTAAGTGTCCGATTGGGATGAAGGCATCTGGTTCCAAATCACCAGTGGGATTTGAAGTTTTACAGTTTGGGCATTCGAGCAAAAGACCCTTGAAGCAGCCTGGAACATAGCCAGCTATTAGTACTCGGTTACAATGCTGACATTTCAGATGCTTGCAGCCCCCATTGATGTTTCGAAAGAATGGACCAACTGAACTTGTCCTAAGTTTTACCGTGTCACGAAAGTAACCGTCGTGGACCTGTCGCGTTTTCGTGCCGCCCCACGTGCTCGTTTAAGCTACTTTTCGTTCGAATGCGACCGGACTTTTCCAGCCCAGTACTGAGTGGCGGCGGCGCGTATTGTAGAACCCATTGATGTATTCAAAGATTGCCATCTCAGTTTGCCTGCGTGTTTCCCATAACCTTCGCCAGATCATCTCTGCCTTGATGGTTTTGAAGAAGGTTTCGACAGCCGCATTGTCGTAGCAATTTCCCTTACCGTTCATGGATACCTTGAAGCCATGCTGTCGCAGCAGTTTCTGGTAGTCGTGTGAGCGGTATTGGCTGCCACGGTCGGTATGATGAATGCAGTCCTTTGGCGGCGCGCCCAATGCAATGGCCATCTTCAAAGCCCTGATCGCCAGATCGCGTTTCATCCGGTTGCTCACTGCCCAACGGATGACGCGCCGGGAATGCAGGTCCAGGATGACGGCAAGATACAACCACCCCTCACGCGTCCACACGTAGCTGTTGTCACCGGCCCATTTCTGGTTGGGCTTGTCCGCTGTGAAGTCCCGGTCCAGCAGGTTCGGCGCGATATTGAACTTGTGTTCGCTGTCTGTCGTGACCTTGTGTTTACGTGACCTCACAACAGATATGCCGTTCTGGCGCATCAATCTGCCGACGCGACGATGCACAACGTTCAGGCCAATTTGTTTCAGCTCTTCAGTCATACGTGGGCGACCATAGCTGCCCAGGCTGAGACGCGACTGTTCTTTGATGTGCGCCAGCGTCACCATATCAGACCGCTGTCTGCAGCTGGCCGGACGGGTGCGGAAGGCCCGCAAACCACGCGTGCTGACACCGACAACATGGCATAAGCGTTTGGCCGAAAAACTGCCACGGTGTTCTTCGATGAACCTAAACCTCAATGTTTTAGGGCCGCGAAGAACTGGGTGGCCTTTTTTAGGATGTCCCTCTCCTCCTTGAGAATGCGCACCTCGCGTCGAATGCGCTCGTTCTCTTGTGCGAGGCTCAAATCCTCTTTCGACACCACATCAGTTACTCGATGGGCCGTGATCCATTTGTTCAGCGTCGACAGCCTGACACCTAAATCAGAAGCCACCTGCTTACGCGTAAACCCGCTTGTCAGTGCAATCGGCACCGCATCTTGGCGGAACTCGTCCGTCCGTTTCGATCCCATAGTTCATCTCCTTTGTTGCAATAAATGCTATCAAAGGAGCGGCATCAAACCGCGACAGGTCCAGTTTTGACGTGGTAGAACGCCAGGACAGCCCCCTACCCGCTTCAAGCTGGTTTCTTCTGACAGTGCCAAGCAGGCCAATCATGCACTAACTAACAATTTGGGCCCGTCAGTTGAAGGCCGCCCATATTTGCCGTACCACGCCCCATAGCCGATCACCCTGGCGATGGCTCGCCGTTCCTTCGGCTCCACGTTGATTTCCTCTTTGTTTTCTCTTGAAAAAAGTTTCTGCTGAAAACTTATTTGTGCTTTTCGGTTCTCTTGGAATTTCTACGTTTCATTCTGGAGGAACTATTTGGTATCCAGCCCTTTCAACTGCCGCCAGCGCTCGAATACCGGCCTGTGTTTCGCTTTCTCGCGCTTCTGCCCAGGCAATTTTGATCTCTTCCTGAGGCGCAGATGGATTGTCGCTCTTGTACCTCGCGATCCAGGTAGAGAAGCCGATAATCCTGGCGAGGTCACGCTTCTCTTTGCGCTCCAAGTTTGCAAGTTCCTCCGGATCGAGCAACTTCAATCTAGCCAAGATTTTTTCCAGGGTTCGCTTTCTTGGGCCAGATGCACTACTCAAGAGGGTTTCACGATATTCCGGCAGTTTTCTCCTTGCCCTGACGCGTTTCTGCCAAGTGCAGGTGTCGTAGTTCTCTTCCGAAATCGAATGATAAAGGTCATCCAGGCATCCCATGTTGCGCAGATGTTTGGGAACTTTGTGACCAACGAATGGAACGTTTAACTCTACCACGTTGGGCAAGTCCATCATTTCGACATGCTTACGATCAAGGGTGAATTGCCGGTCGTAGACAAGAAACACCTTGCTTGCCTTCTTGCACCCATCCGACGCCAACCACAGGGGGCCGTCCCAATCCTCTTCCTTGCCGTTCAGGAACCGCGGTTCCCAAGGGACAGCATCCTGCCTTAGAGTAGCTTGCGGATTGAGTGAAAAAACTGTTGTCGCATGGCACAGATCTGCGAATGCAATGGCTGCATAGCCACCCATTGATCCGCCGTAGGTCATGGTTTTCTTGAAGTTGGAGAAAAGGCCGATGTCGCCAATGGACCGGAGAAATTCGATAAGCCCAGGTTCGCGGAACCAATTCGTTCGATCTGGCTTGATGAAAAGACCCGAATGATCTGTATGGCTTTCAAGAAATGACTTTCCCCAACCTTCGCGTTCCCTTGTGGGCAAAGCTTCGGGTCTTCCGAGATGATCAAAACACACGGTAAGCTGGGTTTTCTCTTGAACAAACAAATCGACGGCATAGTGCTCGAGATGTGCTCGGTAGAGATTTGGCTCCACCTGAGAAAACCCCATTTTTTTCAATGATCGTTGAGATAAAGCCATCGTCTAGTCCTTTACAATCTGTAGCGGCTCCGATCTAGCAGCCATCCTTAGATGTGCTGCATGACATATCGTTTGAGAACTGTCAGTTATTCGCCGCACTTGGCGCTTCAAGCTTGTTCTGCTCTTAACCGCCTCACCTTTTCCCTTAGCTGAAACACCTCTCGAATGGCACGCAAGGTAAACGTCGACCAAATGAATATCGCCTTGCTTCTGTCGACATGCATTAGGTCTTCGACGAGAGACAGCTGGCTTTCCGGTGGGAAGGTTGGTTGACCTTCCACGTAATTACCCTCGGAAAAGGAAATCCCATATCGCTCGTGGAGCACGTCGATATCGCTTTGGTTGGCGAACATCACTTGATCGTGGATGTGTTTGAACAACACCGGTTTCTGGTAGATCTCGGATTCATTTGCAATCATATTGGACTTGCGCCACAGCATTTCGGATTCACGGAACTCATAGACCAGTTCCGAACCCATGTAGTCTCGCCGAGCCAAATCCAACGCGAACAAGGCCTCAGCAGAGACGGACTCGTTCGATCGGATCGGAGTCCAGCTGGAGATGTCAACATGTTCCAATCCTGTCGCATGCAAAAAATCTGCGACAATATCCTTGTCTTTCAGTTTGCTGGAGTGGAATTCTCGAACGATGGCTTTGACTTCGAAAACGTCTTCGTAGTAGCGGATGGTCTTGGCAAAATTGGCCTGAAACGTTTGCGGTTCCAGAACACCGCCCGACCGTTTCAGCTTTTCCTGAAGAATGGAAAGGTAGAAATCGGAAGGGTTGCGAACATAGGCCACAAGCCGGATATCGTCGTCGATTTCACGGAGTTGGTCTCTCAACGCTTTCGCACTTGTGGTGTCATAGGTCATCATCATGAAGTTCGTGAGTTCTTCACACGACAACACGACATCGGCGCATCCCGAAGCTTTGATAAGCTTCTTCATGTCATCCATGTTTTTTTGTACCGATTTGGGTAGACCCTTCCCGGAAGGCAGACTCTTCAAACCGAAATTCTTCAAGTATCGTTGCTTGAAATCCTGATCGATGAGCGGATAGCAAACGCCGGCCTGTTTCAAGTCTTCTACACGATCCTGAAAAGCAATCTGCAGGCTCGTCGTTGCCGTTTTGGGAAAGCCAATATGTAGGAAAATTGCCATTTAGCGTGATCTTTTCTTCTTGCAGCTAGGTTTTTCTTTGTAGCAGCATGGTGATGCAATGCCGGTCGGGCGAAGTTTTGGAAAACTCATTGTCAATAACGTTGCGAAAACTGACGCCATACTAGCTGGGTTTAAACTAAGTCAGGGTTCTACCCTCTACCGGCTTGCCCGGCAACAGCCTTTGCTTCGGATGCTGTTTCGTTTGCACGTATCCTGTCCTAAGCATGATCCCCGAGTGAATACTCGCCGACGTCCGTTGATAGCCCGTCCAAGTAACCTATCCGGCATCGACACGGCTTCCGTCATTGTAGTGGCTTCCGTCTGTCGTCAGGGGGGCCGATTTTTCCTGAGATGTGTACCAAGTCAGCGCATTGGCGAGAATGCCGATCCGGCCGAACTTAACATGCTCTTTGTCTGCCATTTCCAACATGTTATCCGTGTTCTTCTTCAGCAGGTTCTCCACCTCGCCTTTGTCTAGGTAATCCCAGATTCTGTCACTTGAAGGGATTTTTTCAAATAGATCAGAAAGATGTTCGCGATAGGTAAACGCGTTCTGGAAACGGGCATTGAGCCCTTTCTCTGCCATCAGTTTACGCAAGGTGATTTCCTTGGGACTCAGCGGCTTTTCTCCAAGATCCAGCGGTTTTGGGTAAGTTATCGGAGGGCTGAGTGGTTTTGAAGACGAAGTGAATTTCTCGACGCCTTGATATTCTTCTCGAAGCTCTGGCGGCAAGAACTCATCTTGCCAGCGAAATCCGCCGAAAGGTTGCATGGCCAAATCATATCCCCCCAAACGGGCGATGAGATCCAGATGAAGTTTTCCGTTGCGAACTTCCTTGACGCTGAGGCCTGTAGTGCACTGAATTTGTTCAAAAAAGTTGAGAGGCGAGAGGTGATATCTCACATCATTGAGGAATCTGTATGCGATGCCGAAATGGTATGGCGTGTTGTTTTCGGTATAGAAAACCTGATCGACCTGAGGGCCAACAAGACCGCCTTCAATCAAGTCGTTTGCCCGCTTGGCGACGTTCGTTGTTAGGGCCTCAAGAGCTTTGTCGGTAACGAAATAATTGGCAGCGATGCGCGCCCCAAACCAACCCTCTGCGTATCCTTCGCCACCGCTTTTTTGCAAGGCCCAGACCGATTTTGAAGGGGCCACCCCTCTGGCCAGTTCGCCAAAAGCTCCTGATATTCTGGTCAAGTTTGGGAGAACCAGAGGTCCGATATCAGGGAAATCAATCGTCCGCATTCCACAGAACTTATATGCCCCGAGAGGAATCCTTTCAGGCAAAGACAGAGCTTCAACATCATTGGCGACCACCGCGTCGGTGGGGGTCAGTCCAAATTTTGTGATCAGGTGTTCGGGGATGACGCGATCAGGGTTAGGGCGCATTCCGAAATTGTAGGTTCCGAACTCGTCCAATCGCCCGGTGGACAGCATCGCAGCAAGCGAGACGCGTGAGTCGACTCCTGCAGTTACATCCACGCAAGTCTTATTTCCAAGGTCGAGAACGGTATTCACACGCGCTGTCATCTTCGCAGCAAGCGTATCGACTGCTTCATCATACGGGATATCCGACGTATAGTGGTCTACAAGCGAGGCGTATTCGCGTTGAGTCAGTTTGCCGGATGGGGAAAGGTCATATCGGGTTCGTGGATTTGTCAGGCATACGTCTTCCAGCCCACTGGCTCTGTCGAAATTCCTTCCATACGCCAGCGCATAGAACATGGGTTCAACGGCGCGACGCAATGTGTGTCCGGCCAGTTTGGCAATCTCGTTCAGCATGTGAAGATTGTTAGAGATCACGAAGTTTTTGCCCGACTGAAAAAGATGCACCGGGTAAAACCCTGCTGGGTCGGTCCAGATGGAGAGGCCGCCATTTTGTTGCGGTGCCACAACGGCAAATACTCCGTTCGCACCAACAAGTTCGTCGGGATTTCCGTCATAGATACCGCCGTTTGATAGCTGGTGTTCAATGGCGGCTTCGTCCCTCAAATGAGCGTGCCCTGCGAACAAAGCGGACCCTTCTCGCCGGGCCAGAGTTTTTGCAGGCGCGAACACCGTCAGTCCACCGAAATGCTCGCGTTCGAACGCGCCAAACCAGCGAGAAAAGGAAACATCTGTAAGCCGTTTCAGCAAGGCGTCCTGTTTTTTCGAAGAGCCAGCATCGCCTCTCAAGGAAGGCTCATTGATATTCGTTACAACAAACTCCATTATTCAAACCCTTTTCTTTTCAAAATCTTTTTCGCTTACGAGCGTGCAACTCATTCAATTTCTTGCTGAACACTAGAGGATTTTCTGGGGCAACAAAACATGTTTGCAGTCTTTTGACTTCATATTGCACGGGCTACGGTGATTGGTGCCCGCGTTTCAGACAAAAGGGTAGAATTATAAAGGTGAATCCCTACTTTAGCTCGGTACAACGACGATTTGTTTTTGGCCCGCCCATTGCAAATCGGGCAGGCCAAGTAGAGCGAGCTAAAGAAAATTTGGCCATCACGCCACCACCGTCAACTCAGGCCCGTTTTGCTGACTGACGCCACCAATGGTCAGTCGTGTTCTTGTATAACACGAAAAAATTAAGGGGGATTGAGGGACTCAGTCTAAGCTGGGGCATGCCCATACATCATTCGAAAACCGTCCGTTTTTGTCTGTGCAAACCAAGGCAACCGCTTGAGTTACCGCTCCTGGAACTGCAGCAAGCAACACAGTCCCTGAGCCTCCCCAACTTATTTGGTCCGCCCTTATGTTTAGGAAACGGAGGACCAAGAATGGCAAACAAGCGACTGAAGCCGGAGGAGATTGCCTCGAAGTCGCGGCAGGTTGAAGTGTGGATTAGGCAAGGTATGCCCCGTCTGGACGCGATCAGATAGACAGATATTGTTGAACAGACCTGACCTGAGCCCCAAGTTTCCTCCATCTCACGGAGAGTCCTTGGGGTTCGTTTGGTGGCCTTACGCCGCCAGTTTGTCCATCATCGTTTTCTCTGCAAATTCCCTCGGTGTCAGATTTTCCAACGCCGAATGCGGTCTATGATTGTTGTAATCCTCTTGCCATGCTTCCAGCGTTTCCCGGGCCTCGGCCAGTGAGCTGAAGAGCGTTTCGTTCAGGCATTCGTCGCGCAGCTTACCGTTGAAGCTTTCGATGAATGCGTTCTGGGTAGGCTTTCCCGGCGCGATGTAGTGCCAGTCGACCCCGGTGTCCTGCACCCATCTCAGGATGGCCATGCTGACCTGCTCCCCTGAAAAGTCCTCGCTTCGAGGTTAGCCTGTTCTCCAACTGAGGAGACAGACGATGAAGAGAAGCCGATTCAGCGAAGAGCAGATCATTGGCATCCTGAAGGAACACCAGGCCGGGCTCAGTGCGAAGGACCTGTGTCGCAAGCACGGGATCAGCGATGCGACGTTCTACAAGTGGCGGTCGAAGTATGGCGGCATGGAAGTGTCCGATGCCCGGCGGTTGAAGGCGCTGGAAGCTGAGAACGCCAAGTTAAAGAAATTGTTGGCCGAGCAGATGCTTGATGTTGCCACTCTGAAAGAGATGCTTGGAAAAAACTTCTGAGGCCCGGTTCGAGGCGGCGAGCTGTGGACTGGGCCATAACAGAGAAGAATTACTCGCAACGGCGGGCTTGTGCCCTGGCCGGGATCGATCCGCGTGTGTATCGGCGGCAACCGAAGCGGTCGGAAGACAAAGAGTTGCGCCAGCGGCTGCGGGAGCTGTCGTCTGAACGGCGTCGGTTCGGCTATCGGCGACTGCACATCCTGCTGAAACGCGAGGGCTGGGAAGTGAACTGGAAGAAGCTCTATCGGATCTATCGCGAAGAGGGATTAACAGTGCGTAAACGGGGAGGACGCAAACGTGCTATCGGCACCAGAGCACCTATGACGATCCCGCAGGGGCCGAACCAGCGGTGGTCACTCGACTTCGTGTCAGATGCGCTCTCGGAGGGACGCCGGTTCCGCATCCTGAACGTCATCGACGACTTCAGTCGCGAATGCCTTGCCTCGGTTGTTGATACGTCGCTGCCGGGCGTTCGTGTCGCCAGGGAGCTGGATCGGATTGCCGAGATGCGGGGCTACCCCTGCATGGTGGTCAGCGACAACGGCACAGAGCTGACCAGCAACGCAATCCTGAAATGGCAGGAGGAGCGGCGGGTCGACTGGCATTACATCGCGCCGGGAAAACCGATGCAGAACGGCCTGGTGGAAAGTTTCAATGGTCGTCTGCGGGACGAGTGCCTCAACGAGCACCTGTTTGCCAACCTGCGCCATGCCCGCCTTTTGATTGCGGCATGGCGCGACGACTACAACCATCACCGCCCCCACACGAGCCTCGACGGGCTCACTCCGTGGGAGTATCACCAACGGTCAAGAGAGGACCAAACCCTGAACAGAGCTAACCAATAAACGCGGACTCCAAGGGGAGCAGGTCATTCGATTTGTATTTGTAAAAGGTGCCTTGGCTGATCCCGTAGCGCCTGCACACATCAGCTGTCTTCTCGCCAGCTTCTTGTTCCTTGATCATCTGAATGATCTGTTCGTCAGTGAATCTCGTCTTCATTGGTCCGTCCTTTGATTGGCCGGTCTCTACACAAAAATGGAGGAGTTTTAGGGGCTCAGGTCAGGAGAATGAGCGGTTGAGACGTGCGTTTTCAGGCCTGACACTTGACAAGCGAATCTTGACGGAGGCAGCAAAGGGAAACTTCTAAGCTCCGCTCGCCGTCGTGCCTGCATTGATAATTTGCGTAGCTAGTTCAAAGTACCAGAACGCAAGGCTTGCCGCGTTCTGGACCAACACCACTCCACACAGAGGCATATCCCAAGGAGCCGTACAAATGAGGGTCAACTGTTTACCGATATGGTTAAATTGTTCAGGCCAAATGATCGATACGGCTATCGTCGGATTGCGGCACTGCTCCGAAATGCCGGCTGGCTGGTCACTGAGGGGCGCGTGGAGCGGCTATGGCGATAAATAACTCTTCCGGATGGCCCTTCCTCTAACTACTCGAGTCGCCGTTGAAGTTGGCAGGACACAGAGCCCTCAAAGCATTTTCCGCAAGCGGCCTGCTCGGCAACGACAGTACACGCCGCATCTGCTCTTCACCACCCGTCCCAAAGATTTTCGCGATATTTTCAGTCGTTCTCGCATGATAGGCCGAGTTGTCTGCGTTGGCGACCATGGCCGCCATGCGCTCGCGCGCTGCGGTGGAGAACAGCTTTAGTAGCTTGTAGTGACGGATCGGGAGAACAAGATCAGTGTCCCAGATCTCAGGGCCGGGATTGGGAGTGCCGTCATTGTAGTGGAGCGTATGGAAACCCTGATTGATATGGCGCCCTTTGCGGAACTGGATCAACGGAATTTTTCGCAGGCTGTCGAAGGTCTGATAGGCATGATAGCGTGTATCAAGACGCCAAGAAAGTTCCGCATAGGGGCCAAACGCCCATTTGACTGATCCGTAATTGGCGTAGTCCTGAGTAATCTCGTCTTCCACCCAGACATGGTGGCTGAAGATTTCCTCGAATTCCGTTTCGACCCGTTCCAGCTCCTCCTGGGACACATCCGGAGAGGGTACCAGATCGATTAGCAGCGCTGGCATGGTCTCTTGCCCACGTGCGCGCAAGAAACGGGTGAGGTCTGGAAAGGTATCAAACCCTTCCGGCAGGTCAAAAAACTCGTCCGCATCAAGCGAGAGCATCCACTGCCCCTCGTCGAGGTAGGCCTTGGCCATTCCCTCCATCCAAAGCCCCTTAGCCGTAAGAAAGCTGCCAACCTTCGGATAAAAAATGAACACGTCCTCATATGACAACGTCTCGGCCAACGGCGGGGAAGAGCCATCATCCACGATGAAGAAATACTTCACGCCCAGCGCCTTGTGATGCTCATAGAAGGGCCTAAGGAAATTGTGGTCATTCTTCATGCAGGCCACAATGCAAACATCATCTTCGCCGACTTCAAGGCTTCCTGCCTCGGGATTCCCGCTTGAATGAAACAGCGTCCCAAGAATCTTTTCCTTTGGCACCGTGTCGACAACTTCGTGGCGCCCCTGCACCGCGAGCCCAAGGTATTTGTCACGCAACTTTGGATCCGTGGCATTCTTAAGGAAACACGCCCCTTGGTTGAAGGTGGTCATCGCCACCATTGCATGGTCATCACCCACATAGGTGTCGCCTCTGGGGTTCAGTGGCAAGCAGCGCTCCACCGGATCAAGCTCAATGATTTCGTTGCCGACTCCTGCCGACTCAAAAAACTCGCGTGAGCGTTTGGAAGAAAATCCGTGGTTGTCGGCTTTGATCCTTGCAAAAGGAATGTTGGGATAATTGACCATTGCCGTTAGCAGTACGTCCATCTCGTCGTACTGTCGAGGCATCATTTTTTCATCATAACCAACCTCGCGGTACAGCCATGCCGGAAGAGAAATCCGTCCACTAGAGCCATCACCCCAATTTCCTGTAAAATGATGGAAAACGAACCCGTCGGGACACGCGCGGGCCAAGTCAATAAGTTGACGGGTTTCAGCTTCAGTCACGAAATTGTCGCCATCGAGAGACGAGTAAATCTCTCCGATAGCATAGTGCTTGTGGCGATTTTTGGCTTTACCGAAGTGCCAGCCGTCAAGTGGTGGTTCAATAACCATTCGCAGATACCCCGACGTCAAATCGGCATCGAAGTTTTCTCGCACCCAATTATGAGTCTCGTGATCTTCGTCCATGAAGACCACTACGAACTCCAAGGAATCAGCCACAGCCCTATTGGCTTCAAGGTTAGCTGCAAGAGTCCCCATGATATCAGCACCACGGTTCATGATTGGCGTGCAGTACGAAACAACGGGTTTTCGGGATAAAGCGTTTGCCAAACCTGGCAGCGCTATAGGGTTTGCGACTTCTGCGGAGATTCCGCGCCCGAGAAAATGCCCAAAGTGGGCATAGTGCTGTCGTGGAGAAAGGCCAGTGAGCTTCGTATCCGCATACGTTTCCAGATACCATTGAGCGTCAAAGGGGGCGACGTGCTCTATGACGTCAAGCAATCTAAATTCTATCACGTTTCACTCCCGATGGTGTTTATCTTGTCGCTCAACTTAGCGAGCGAGTCGTCGGGTTCAGCCTGAGAGAAAGCAATTACACGTCCTCCTGCAACATCCATGAAGGCTTCGAAACAGGATTCCGTACTTAAGATCGTGTTGTGGCTGTCTTCACGCCTCCAACTATTCGCAGCGACAAAGCGGTCAACTGCAGCTTCGCTGGAGTTAAAAAGAGTCACAATCTGAAGCCCTGGAACTGAATCAAGTAGAAAAGAAACGTCTTCACAGGATTTCGTTCTGTCCCAAAGCATGGTGCGCGCGGAACGAAAGACACAAGTTGCACCAGGCTTCCCAGCAGAGTAGAGGTTTCGGATCAGCGCTTTTTGCAACCCTTCACGAAACAATTCTGGCTGAATATTGGCGGCCCCATACCACGGGAGAGAACTGTCGACAGAAGTCTCTTGTAATTTGGCGTGATCGGCTAGAAGAGAACCTCTTCGAGTATAGTCAAGGCATGAAGAAATGCCGAATACACTACCAAATGAAACTGGCACAACACGCACAGAAAAAGCTTCCAATATACTGGATCTAAATTCCATCCAATCCACTCCATCATGCCCCAGAAACAAAAAGCAGGGCAGCGGGGTTCCATCGGGCAGCGTTGCGTCGCAAACGAAACGGTTCTTCACGCCAAGTCCTCCACCATCTCGATTTCGCCATGTTTGGTAAGGAAGGACGCTACCGAAGCCTCGTCAAAAGGAATGTCCAATAGATCATACATCGGCCTCAGCGCGCCAGGGTCTACGATATATTCATCATGGTCGATCAACACTGCTGTTTCGCCTGCAATCTTGCGAACTGCGTCGGAGAGTTGGTCCTGCGCTTCGGAAATGTTGCGCACGGCTTCTTCGCGATTAAGATCGGCCCACCAACCACTGCGAGCAATTTTTTTTGGGTCACGCGTCGTAACAATGAATTTGGCCCTAGGAAAAAACGCTTTAAGGAAAACAATCTGTCGATCAATGCTTACCTCGGGTTGAAGAACGCGAATCTCCCTAAAGCCGCAGAGCTCTTGTGAAGAGGACACGGCGAGCACACCACCAGCAAATGCATCAGCGAGTTGACGTCCAAAGTGGTCCAACCCTTCAAAAAGGAGCGCAACTTCTTCGTCATTGAGAGCAGGAGATTCTTCAACAAAAATTTGGAGGCGAGAGTTTCTCTCTGCCTCCCACAAAGCGATCAATCGCGTGAAGAGCGCATCGTTCTCACCTCTTATTTCGATCCCCGAATACTGATTCAAAAGATTCTGAATCACAAGATTCCCAGACTCGCCACATCCGAGCAAGAACACGAACCCCTTTCTTGGAAGCGCAAGGTATGGAAAGAGGGCAGTATCGGTCAAAGTGACAGACATTCTTATTCCCCTCCCTTCAAAATGGCTTGGTCACGCTCTGCGATCAGGTTACTCTCGTTCGTACGATACCCATTCAGAACAGGTTCAATCCTACCAATTAACTCATGGAGCAGTTCTGCGCCTCTCTTTGTGAAGCGCGCCACATCTCCAGCCTCTAAGCTCGTTAATTTTCGGCGAAGGTCGTTGATTTCTTTGCCCTGAGACAAGATTAACTCTTCCTGTTCGCGCACAATTTGGGCCATTTCAGACATCTCCGAAGAGGACTCTCCCGACGCTGAAGTCATGCCGTTAACACTCTCGCGCTCGGTAAGAATCGAGCACAATTCAAGCTCTAACGCGAAACGTTGACGCTCTTTCTCCGACAGCGCCTCGGCAAGTTGGGCATAGTCTGCTTGGGTCTCGGCAAGCTGCGCCGATTGAAGCTCAAGTTTGATAGCAAGGTCTTCTCGATCATCCTTAGCAACCATAGGCGTGCTACGTGCTTTGCGCACAGCTTCCTCAAGCAAGTCAATACGGTTGCTTTGCTCGAGAACAACAGATTGTAACAAGGCCAATTCAACGAAACTCTGCCCGATACCTTCTCCAGCTATCTCCAAAATATCAGTTTTCTTCAATACACCCATCAGCGCCTCATCAGGCATTCTTGCTTCCCCCAAAAAAACGAGGTTTGAAACAGACAATAAGGAGGATCCACAAAACACAAACTTGAGTGCTTCCACTCGAACGGCAGGCTCGAGCCTAATTGCACATCTCACCAAGTTGCACCCAATCTGGGTGTCCTGGCGAATTCAACAACTCTGCCCGCAGTTGTAATGGAAAGTCGCGAGTTCGTTTCTTGGACACAACTATTTGTCGAACACTTATCTCTCTCAATGCTTCTCCCAATGCAAGAACTATTCCTGCATTGCAGCATAGTTTGGCGACGCTACTCTAACTGACATACCTTCCTCCATCAAAGTGCGACCAGAGATCTCCCCAGATAAGTAAGCCCTGTATTCTTCGCTATCGTTCCAGTATTGCCCACGCTGCACCTCGATCTCGGCCTTATTGTGAAACTGCGCGTGGAATTTGAAATGGGCGAAAACAAGGGCTTTCTCCGCAAGTGATACACCCGTCGCAAAATGGAAACTTGTCGACAATCGCATCCAAGGCTTGTAGCGGAGCAAGGCCGTTTTGCACGCCACGAACGAATCCACCCTAGCTCCCGGTAATAGCCTGTGCCGAAGTGCGCTGGTCAAGGTCTTCTCATTGCCGAAAGGTCCCTTAGAAAGCGATGTAGAAAGGTAAGGGTGTTTATCGTGAAACGGTGCCGCGTAAAAAGGTTCAGTCGTTTCAAAATCTGCCTTCGAAAGATCATATCCCGGATACATATCGAGCATCTTTACTCTCTGTGCATCCGCCCCTGCGGGTAAATCGTCAAGATAAGTTTCGAGCGTATCGAAACCCTCCGGCAACATGAGGAATTCATCCACATCTGCAACAAGCGTCCACTTCCCCATCCTAAACTGACTGATCAGAGCTTTTTTCCACGCAGTACCCTGGTCCACCGAATTGAACTGAGCAGCAGCCGAAAACACTGCGCAATCCGATTGTTTCAGAAGATACTCAAGCGAACCGTCATCGCTAAGGTTATCCGCAAATAGAAACGCTTGAACCCCCTGCTGCCGGTAGTGTGCAAGGAAATGTGGCAACATGACACGTTCATTACGTAGCACACAGGCGACAGCAACCGGCACGTCCATAGCGTTTCGCAGATGCTTAGTGGAGCCTAGATATGTCAAGGAACCATTATTGTCCTTGAAGGTGGCTTTATACTCGGCAGGCCAGATACGCTTTGGAAAGAGACCTGTTGTTTTCCTTTCGGCTTCAAGCGTTCGAAGGTTGAGCGTCCCGTCCATGTGCATGACCCTCGTGAAACCGAAGTGGTCATTCACGCCCATCCCTTCGCTCCACTTGAGAACCGCGGGTTCGCCTTGCCGACCGTGACGCAACACCATTGTATGATAGTCACGCTCATCCGGTGACAACCCCTCCATACAGAGGAGCGCTCCAACACAGACATCCTCACTATAGGTCCCCGCGATGACCCGTTGACCTTCCAACGTGCGCGCGGCCCCATGAAGAGCCCAGAGCGCTCTTCGATCGAGAGCATAACCTGTCCCGCCGTCAGTATACAATCGGCTGCGCGGGGCTCGATCAAATGCTAGCTTCCCCCGTGGACTGTTTGCACGGCTCTGGTGCCACAAGCGATCAGCTAAAGCATCGTCTTTCCTCAAAATCCGACCGTACCATGATGCGCAGCGCCAACGTGCAGAGTAGAAATATGTCTGGACGTCAAGATGGCAATCGTCATCAATCTTCAAGATATGTGAAGCGTCGGTATTGTCTCTCAGCCACTCAAAGCCCTTCAGAATTTTCTCGGGAAGACCTTCGTAGCTATCCGCGGCCTCGACTTGAAGCACATCTCCAATCAACTCGGTATTCTCACCACCGACGAGTACCACATAGGGAATACCAAGCTTTTTTAGCTCTGAGAGCCAGCCAGATCTCTGCGCTTCAACACGATTGCTTAAGTTCTCATGACAAGAACACACCATGACCACGGTATCAAAAAGAGCAGGCCCTGAAGAAACTCCGGGGGCTTTCTGGCGAGCGCTGGCAGCCCAATGAGGATGATCAGGCAAACGCGTCAACAGGGCATCGAAATCCCGCTCCCCTTCGAGCCCAGCCTCTCTCATACGGCGCATGGCACCAATCAGAAAAACAGAATCAGACAGATTGGCACGATCATTTTCCGTCAGTGCATCAATGTTTGCACACACTACACGGCAGAGCTCGAGCGCACGACGACGAGCACCCATTGCGGCGAAGTCAGCGATTAGAGCGACAGCAGCCCCAATTCCCGCAAAATCGGAATTTCCGTCGCTGGTATGCGCCAAGAACGGCGCCAGATCCGCCATGCAACGATGATCCTCTGGTTCGCAAAAAAGAGCATGAGCGCGCTTCATCATTCCTTTAATAGTTGATGCCATATCTGTGACTTCCGCCAATGCAACATCAGTACGAAGCCCGGTTTCTAGGGCACCAATTGGCATCGGCATCAAGTCAGGCGCAATGGGATCAAAAGCCCCCCTCAAAACCCTCTCTGAAGCTTCCCATCCTAACCGTTGAATTGCGCCAAAATCCGGCCGTCTATTCCTCCCTGTTCCGTATGAACCTAGCGCCTCGGTCCGAAATGCCTCTAGTCTAGCAACCCCAAGCATGCTCAGGTCTTTTAATGCAGCATCAACAACAAGTTCGTCACGATGGCCCAGTGGCATTTCCCCATCTAGAACATGTCGTAGCATTGAGAATGCAGAAGCTCCGGCAGCAAGCCTTTCGAAAGGCAGTTTCCCTCGCGCCAGCCGGACACCTATTTCCATCCAAAATTCAGGGGAAGTTCCAAATGCCTTAAGTGCGGTCCAAGGCACCTCATCTCTCGTCCTTTGGCTCAGAAGCTCGGCCCTATCTATCAGCAAGAGCATTGCTTCACGCATGTGAAGATTTGCACCCGGCCCTTCATTGAGCGCTGCTCGTTTCTTAATGTAGGCCATTACATTGCTTGCCAATTGCTCACGAAGCCAAATCGGCACTCGATAACCATCTGGGGAAAACACATGGACCAAACACCAAGAAAGCGCCGCATTAGAGACCCACTCCTTAGTATCGGCCTCGGCTATTTCTATCGCTAGGCGAGAAACCTCTGCCCACTTGCAATCCACCAAAAGGTGCGGCATCGCCTCGGACCAAGTCCAAGCTCCTCCGACAAGACATCCACTTGGAAATTCGAGCAAATCCAGAGCATTTCGGAGTTCAAACATACCGCTAGCATCGCAGAAAGCTGGTGTAATCGACAGAACAAACGCTAGCTCTTCACCATGTTCAACGGCAACTGGCCAAGCTGAGTACAAGGCGTCAAGCAGTGCCTCTGTGTCCAAGACTTTCCCATCAAGAACCGAACCGAAATGCTTGAGCGCGCTTTCTCGAACTTCTGCTATTCCAGTACAAGGTGCTTGCGGAAATAGCTTCTGCAAGCCAAAGGCTTTTGCAGCCCCCTGAAGCCAGTTTTGCTCTTTTTCGGTAAGCTCCGAAAGCGGTATCGGACCATAGTGCAAGTGCTCAAGGGCCCCGACAACAGTCTGATCGCACAATTCTTTCCAAGGAGTTTCAGAGATTTCACAAAAGCGCTGCCTCAACAGTTCAGATGTAATGCGGACTTCCCATTCAGCCTCTGAATCACCATCTATCGAGCCGGAAGAAGAGAAAAACCGAATGAGCAGCTCAGAAGAGTTTCCGTCCTCAATTGTCCATAGCCATCCTGGCACGAGAACTTCGAAAAAGGTAGCTTCGTTTGGATTTTTAAAAACATCCAAGACTTCGCTGGCGCAACGCGCCTCAAAGCTTCGGGTCGAACAAATCTCAACACTAAAAAAGCCCGCATCACCAACTCGGCATCCCTCAATTTCTAAATCAAAATCTTTTGCCATCTTGCTCTAATACTCGTCAATATTTGGACTTTTGAAAGCTGGTAATTGACCACGTAGAGCGTAAAGCTCTAGAATTTTTTTCGAAGTAAATTTGACCCTAGTTTCAGGTACCTAATATGCTCGACATCGTCAAGAACTCCAAACGTTTCGATCCGATTTGGTATCAGAAACGGTATCCAGATGTCGCGAAATCAGGCCTGTCTGAAGAAGTGCACTTTGCCCTCATCGGATCACGTCTAGGTCGAGGGTGTTCCGCGCGCTACCCGCGCCTTTTGGCGCAAGACCCTTTGGCCCTTGCCCTTGGGCGGCGCAGAGCTGCGGTACGTGCTTCCGCCAACTCACAACAAATCGCAATCTCCTACTGCATTCCGTCTATGGATCGACTTTCCGAGATCAAGGAAACGCTTGAAATTTCGTTAGCCGAAAATGCACCATTTTCTGGAATGATTGAGTTTCTAATTGTGGCCTTTGAGGATGACACGGCGACGAGTGATTGGGCTCGGCGCCACTTTTGGCGTGAACTTGAGTCTGGTTATCTTCGTGTGGTTCAGAAACCGCGGCTCGATGCATGGCATTTCGGCATAGCAAAGAACTGTTTTCGCGACCATATTTCCGGCTCACTCTATTCCAGCTTAGATGCTGACAATGTCGTCACTAAAGAGGAAACTTCGTTACTTCTCAAATGTCTGGCCGAATATGGTCAGAACTTCATTTTCCACCACTTTTCGGGCACCTGGGGAGACGGCAGCTCGGGTCGTCTAACTCTGCCCTCAGATTTGTATCTAACCATTGGCTATGATGAGAGTTTTTTTCCCCGTCAATTTGACGAAATCGACGTCATTCTTTCGACCCTTAGCCAAAGCCGCTCACTCACACTGCTTCACTACGATGTTGGCTTAAGTGCCATCGAGACAGACAACATCCAAAAGTTTTTTAAAGACATGGGCTTTCACCCAAAGACGCGGGCAATGCCTATCCCACGTCGTATTCCACCCTTGAACCCGAAGTCAGCCGACTATGCTGCCGAAAATGAAAATCTTCGCCTAATGCAGTCAATCAATGAAGCACTGTCCTTTCTGAAGAATCTCCCGGAATGGCGGTCGCGCACCTTCTGGGAACAGAGAATCGCCCAAGATTTGCGGAGCTTCGCAAAGCTCCATCCTTACGACGTCTTTGTCGCCCTCACGTGCACAAAGCGCTCCTCTCAAGAGGTTCTCAAAAACACTCCTACAGACACCCTAGTTCCTAGTGTGATGCCACGTTTGGGCGGCGGCCTGATCCCCGAAACCCTTTGGGCCGAATTGCTACAGTTTTCACCGGACGGATCCACTTAGCATGCGCAGAAACCTGCGTACGTCCTTTCTGCCTTGCAGCAAACATCGCACTTGCGCTAGGGAAGGCTCATCTCTAGTCAGAGTCAACGATTCCGAACTTAATTTCATTGATGGCTCATCTTTCAGCCGTAAAACGAACATAAATTGCTATGTCAAAGATAACCGTTGTACTTTCCTCATCGCGCTTTGGCGGAAGGTATCTCCTCGATCTCATTGGACAGGCGGTTCCGGGAGCCATCGTACTTCAGGAAGCTTTTCGCAAAGGCAGTGATAGTCATACCAGGCTTTCAAAACTGACAGGGTATTCGACGGACGACCTCAAATCGCTTTCGCGAGTGGCACCAGAAAAGATCTGGGATAAACTCAATGTTGCGGCAGAAGCGAGTGAGGACCCGATTTTTCTTCGCGTCTTCCACTATCATCAAAACAAAGACTCTGCACTTTGGAAGCGCATTCACAATGACGCCTGTATTTTGCATCTGATCCGTAGCAATCTTTTTGAAGCCTTCATTTCGCGTGAAATCGCTATGCAACTTAAAACGTGGAACATTCCGAGAGGTCAGAGCATTTGCGCTAAGAATGCTCGAATTGATGTAGACAAAAAGGCGTTAGAAACTTTTATCCTAGAGCGACGTGAGCAGATCGATTGGGGGCGGAACTTGTTCTCCAACGCCGACTACCACGAAATTTTCTTCGAAGACATCACCCGGTCTCCAGGAAGCTGCCTTCGCGCCATTGAGAAACTAGTCAACATTCCAGAGAGCGTATGGAGTAAGAAGCTTTCCTCCAAATTCGAACGTATGCGATCGAGATCAAATGCGGATCTTGTTGCCAATTACTCGAGCGTAGCCATTTTCGACAGAGGTTTCTACTAAGAAATATTGTCGAGTTTCACAAACCCAAAAACAACAAGCTCGGCTCTGCCGAAACTTACTGAATTGAGGACTTACCAATGAAGAAAATTGCCGTAGTTGGTCTCGGGTACGTCGGCTTTGCCATGGCGGTTCTACTTGCACGAAAGCACCAAGTGACCGCCGTGGATATCATTCAGTCCAAAGTTGATGATTTGAACAATGGCATCGCACCTGTTGCAGATTTCTTGGCCGAAAAAACTCTTAACGAAGAAGATCTTAACCTGACGGCGACAACAGACATTGAAACGGCCCTGGCCGATGCCGAAATCGTTTTTGTCGCGACCCCAACAAATTACGATCCCGAGCTGAACAATTTTGACACCACATCGGTGTCGAAAGCTGTCGAGATTGTTCGCGAAGTACGTCCCGAGGCTATAATCGTCATCAAGTCCACTGTTCCGGTTGGCTTCACGAAGAGCTTACGTGAAATGCATAACACCGATCTCATTGTTTTTTCCCCGGAATTCTTGAGGGAGGGCCGTGCGCTAGAGGACAACTTGCGTCCCTCGCGTATCGTTGTCGGCGATACTGGTGACTTTGGTGCTACCGTTGCCCGCACTCTAAGAGAGAGTGCGGAAAACAACAACGTACCTGTGCTCCAGACAGGTCCGACCGAAGCAGAGGCGATCAAACTTTTCTCGAACACTTATCTCGCTATGCGCGTAGCATTCTTCAATGAGCTCGACTCTTTTGCCATGGTGCATGATATGAATTCGCGCCAAATAATTGAAGGTGTTTGTCTCGATCCACGAATAGGTGAAGGCTACAACAACCCATCCTTCGGATATGGCGGTTACTGTCTTCCCAAGGACACTCGTCAGATGCTCGCAAACTACGAAAGCGTTCCCCAAAACCTTATCAGAGCTATCGTTGATGCTAACGACACACGTAAGGACGCCATAAGCAACGAAATCCTGCGCCTCAATCCCCAAACGGTCGGCATCTATCGGCTAGTGATGAAACATGGTTCCGACAATTTCCGCAGCTCTTCAATTCAAGGGGTTATGCGTCGGATTAAAGGCTATGGAGTTCCTGTTGTTGTATATGAGCCCGCTTTGAGTGACGATGAGTTTCTCGGGTCTCGAGTCGAAAAGGACATAGAAGCATTCAAAGGCGAGTGCGATGTGATCCTCGCCAACCGTTGGGACCCCGAGTTAGATGATTCTGAGAGCAAGGTTTTCACTCGCGATCTTTTTCGTACCGACTAGTCTCCTTTGACATTTCGGCTCTAGGTCTTGTGCTACACTGGCGAAAGATCGCCTCGAAGTGCTTGCCTTTGATCTTCGCGACCCGCAGACGAAAGACGGTAGCGTGTTCGGCAAATAAGTTAGGAACCCTACTGGGAAATCAAACCCAAGAATTCCCTTCCCAGTGCAGCATTCCCGTGCAGAACGTCTGATTTGGGTTGTTTGGAATTCTGGCTCAGCCGTTTCGCACCTCGCATGAACTCCAGCTTACTCAAGCAGCCACGCGCTATCGTATTCTTAGGCTGAAGGTACAGTTGAGAGTTCGGTATTTCCTCAAAGGCGGCAATTAGAGAAAAATTCAAAGAACTTGCCACCACCGTTCCATCTCCGCGCTTGACGATACGTTTGATCTCAATGAGCTTCGAAGACTTATCTAGGACTTGTTCAGACGGGAATGGTTGGGGAACAAAGACGATAGGAACATCGCATTCGCGTCGGATTTCGGACGCAAGCTTGAAAGAAAAGCTGTTTCTAGCCAGATCGATTAACCCTTCTTGGAGAGCTTGGTTGGAAAGAAGGGGAGGTAGGTTTTCCCCATTTCCGGAGACAAGTTCTTGAACGGCCTCATTCCCAGATGGCCATCCAGTGACAAGCTTGTCACTCGACAT
>NZ_JANDJO010000009.1 GCF_024331145.1 Shimia sp. CNT1-13L.2
TGCCTCAAAATCCTTGCCCTCAGTCCCTCCGAAGCACCGCTCCGTCAGCCCCTCTGGCGTCCCGTCAGCGCCTCAGCGCCGCCGGTGAAGGGGGTTCTATGGTGAGTTCGGGGGAGCCGCAAGTGGTTTTTTGCAGAAATGTCATCTTTTTTCGATTTTCTCGATTTTTATCGTGTTTTTAATGGGTTACGTAATTTCGATTTCAAAACCAGAGCCGTTTGCGCAAGAATATTACCGCAGCGCAGCATCGCCTGTTGGCGCAATCAACCTTATCCACAGAAATGCCCACAGCGAATAGGTGTCCGGCCGGAATCGCGGGGTTCGGAGCGCGGAATCATCAGTGAATCGGGCAGCGATTCACACGTCGGTATTACGTCGGTATTGCAGAGGTATTGCGGAGGTATTGCGGAGGTGGCGATTCAGGCGCGGGCAGAGCGGCGAGTCGGTGACCAGCGCAGGGCCAGAAGCACGAGGATCACCGCGGCATAGATCAGGGGTTCGATCTGGAAGCCTTTCACCAGCATCACGAAGTGTAGACCGCCAAGCAGCGCCACGCCGTATGTGAGCTTGTGCAGCCTGTTCCAGCGACGCCCCAGCCGGCGCACCGACCAGTTGTTCGATGTCACGGCCAGCGGCAGCATCAGGACAAAGCCTGCCATGCCGATGGTGATGTAAGGGCGTTTGAGAATGTCGGCCCAGATCTGCGAGAGGATCTGCACATCCAGCACCAGCCAGACGAGAAGGTGCAGGAAGATATAGAAGAAGGCGAGGAGACCAATGGATCTGCGGAACTTCAGCAGCGTGATGCCGGTGAACTTGCGCAGAGGTGTCACCACCATCCCGAGGATCAGCAGTTGCAGCCCGGCTTCTCCGAGATTGTGTTCCATGACCTTAACGGGGTCCACCCCCAGACCGCCGGTCAGCCCCTGATAGAGAAGCCAGACAGGATAGAGCGCGCCCAGCAGGTAGACCGGCCAGGTCGGCAGTTTCCGGGTCACTGTGTTCACCTTGTCCTTCAACACGTCTCTTACCTCTTCTCTATACTATAGGCGCATTTTGGCGCGTGCCGCAGGCTTGCCGCAATTCAGCCACTTTGCCACCCCAGTCTGCCGTCAGACACGAGCCATGCCAGCCATCGTTCATGGCAGCCAAGACCACGGATTTTGCAGAATGCTTTTTCATCACCAACTGACAGTTCTTACCCTGTCTCTCATCACCGCCTACGTTGTCGCAATCGGGATCGCCCGCTGGACCCGCAGCAAGGGACCATTGTCGATCTATAGCCAGGACGGGGGATCGCTCGAGGCGGTCGGCCTCAGCTTGCTGTCGGATTTGGGGAACAACGCCCCGCGCGTATTGCAGAACGGGTTTGTCGAACTGCGCCCCACCTGGGGGATGCGGCTTGGCGCGCCGGTGGCTGCCCTCGTGTTCATGGCAAACGTCGATTTCGGACCGCTCCTGATGTCCCTCGGCATTCATGATGGCAACCTGCAACTGACGATCTACACCTTCACCAGCCTGGTCTTCGCTTACAGCTGGATCATGCTGATGTTTTTCCAGCGGGTGATCTTTGATGAGGACCGTGTCATCAGCCTTGGCATCGATCTGCGCCGGCAAGAGCGTGAGCTTTCGGATCTCACGGATATCAGGATGCACGAGTCGCGCCCGGCTCTTGTCCTGCGGTTTGGAAAACAGGCGCCGCTCTACCTGCCCAAGTTTCTGTCTCACCGCGACACCTTTGTTACGCGGATGCAGGCGATCATCGACGACAACCTGAACAATGGCGTGGTGCCGCCCATGCCCAAGCTGCGCGATCGCCTCGGGCTGTAGCGCAAGCCGTTTCATTTCAACCGCCAGCGCATCCCCTGCCCTCCTGGACCGGAGGACAGGGGACCGTGCCGTAGGAGCAGAAGACACAACAGTCACCTTCGAGGGGACGAAGAACGGTGTGACACTCCTGGCATTCAAAGAAGAACTGGCAGGCATCGGTAGGCATATCGAACAGATCAACATGGCCGCAGATTGGGCAGGTGAGAACCGACTGCGTCTCGACCATCAGAAGTGCTTGGCCAGATCCATACCCTTGTAGAGCTTGGCCACCTCTTTCTCATAGCCGTTGAACATCAGGGTTTCCTTGCGCCGGGCAAGAAGACCGCCACCAATGGTGCGTTCCGATGCCTGCGACCAGCGCGGGTGATCGACGTTCGGGTTCACGTTGGAATAGAACCCGTATTCGCGGCGGTTGGCCTTGTTCCAGCTGGTCGGGGGTTCACGGTCGGTCAGGGTGATACGCACGATCGACTTGATCGACTTGAAGCCATACTTCCACGGCACCACGAGACGCACAGGCGCGCCGTTCTGGTTCGGGATGGTCTTGCCGTAGATGCCCGTCGCCATAAGGGTCAGCGGGTGCATCGCCTCGTCGAGGCGCAGACCTTCGACATAGGGCCATTCCAGAACCGGATATTTCTGGCCCGGCATTTCCTCGGGGCGCATCAGGGTTTCAAAGGCCACGTATTTCGCGCCTGCCTTGACCCCGGCCATATCCAGCAGATCGGCCAGTTCGAACCCGTTCCACGGCACAACCATCGACCAGGCCTCGACACAGCGGAAGCGGTAGATCCGCTCTTCGATGGTCATCTTCGACAGGATGTCGCCCAGCGCATAAGTGCCGGGGCGGTTTACCATGCCGTCAATCTTGATACTCCATGGTTCGGTCGTCAGGGTGTGGGCGTATTTCGCGGGATCGCCCTTGCCGGTGCCGAACTCATAGAAGTTGTTGTAGTTGGTAATGGTCTCCCAGCTGTCCGGCTTGAGACCGGCAGCATGGGCCACATTCGCCCCCAGACCGGCAACGCCAAGGCCAACCATGCCAGCCATGACCTGGCGGCGGTTGAGATAAGCGCCCTCGGGGGTCACATCGGCATGGGTCAGATCATTGGTCCAGCGCTTGGCCATCTGTCACTCCTTCTTCTCTCGTTACCCAAGGATGTATCTGCGACGGGCGCAAAAACCAAAGCACGTTGCCTCACGATGGCGTGGGGGAATTGTAACTTGGATAGATCTTGTTCATTGGCACCGAGCGGCCATTGGGTTGCACGATCCGCACGTGGCGGCGGCGCATCTGACGGGGTTCGGACACGCCTACCGAATGGGCGATGGTCTCGACTTCCTTGATGATGGTCTTGGCATAGCGCGCGACGCGCTTGTACTTGCGCTCGACCACGAGGCCCTTCTGGAACCGGGGGTCATGGGTGGTGATGCCCGTGGGGCAGGTGTTCTTGTTGCATTTCAGCGCCTGGATACAGCCCAGCGAGAACATGAAGCCCCGCGCCGAGGTGACGAAATCGGCGCCGGCAGCCAGTGCCCAGGCGATGTCCCCGGGGTTGACCAGCTTGCCGCTGGCCACGATGCGAATGCGGTCGTGCAGGTGGAATTCATCCCGCAGGTCCACCACCATCGGAAGCGCCTCGCGCACCGGCATGCCGACAAGGTCGATCAGGGGCATCGGCGCGGCCCCCGTGCCACCTTCGCCGCCGTCAATGGTGATGAAATCCGGGGCGGCATCCGATCCCCGGCGGTCAATGGTCTCGAACAGCTCGCGCACCGCCGGTTCCGATCCAGCCACCGTCTTGATGCCCACCGGTTTGCCCGTCACCTCGCGGATACGCACGATCATGTCCAGAAGGTGGTCAAAGTTGTCGATCTCCTTGTGGCGGTTGGGCGAAATCCCGTCCTGCCCGACCTGAAGGCCGCGAATGGCGGCAATTTCTTCGTTCACCTTTTCTCCGGGAAGAATGCCGCCTTTGCCCGGCTTCGCGCCCTGGGCCATCTTGATCTCGAACATGCGGATGTTTTCGTGTTCCGCCACCTTGCGCAGCTTCTCGTCCGAGAGATCCCCGTTTTCATCCCGCACCCCGAACTTGGCGGTGCCGATCTGGAAAACAAGGTCGCACCCGCCTTCGAGATGGAAGGGCGAGACGCCCCCTTCTCCGGTGTTCAGCCAGACACCCGCCTCTTTCGCGCCCTGCGACAGGGCCTGCACGGCGGGTTTTGACAGGGCGCCGTAAGACATGCCCGAGATGTTGAAGATCGACGGGGCGAGATAGGGCGTGCGTGCCGTCGGGCCGATCAACAGCGGCTCTGTCTTGGCGAACTGGTCATCCAGCGGTGGAAAGGGATCGTTCACGAAGATCGGCGTGCCAACTACGCTCAGGTTGCGCGTGGAACCGAAGGCGATGGTATTGCCCTTGCCCTCGCCGGAACGGGTGATCCAGTCGCGCTGAGCCCGGTTGAACGGCAGTTCCTCGCGGTCCATGGCAAAGAAATACTGACGGAAGAACTCGCCAAGTTCCGAGAACAGATGCCGGAAGCGCCCGATCAGGGGATAGTTGCGCCGCACCGCATCACCGGTCTGGAGCCGGTCCAGCACGAAAAGCACCATGGCCACCAGAACCGCGAGGCCAACCAAGGCCACAAAGATCAGCCCAAGCACCTCAACAATGTAAAACGCCCTATCCATCGACATATTCATATGTATGATCCTGTTGTTGACCTGCATCAAAGCCACGCCGGCTCTGGACTTTACAGTGCGGCCTCAACATTCATGCTGCAAGTCACGTTTGCCCAAACTTTTCGGGAGAGAATTGTAATGAAAAACCTCGTTTTGGCCGCAGGCCTGACCGTCCTCGCCTCGATGGCCCCGGCAGATGAAACCGCCATCACCTATACCGTCGATCAGGACTATGGCGATGTCACCTTCGGCCTCGAAAGCGCCATCACCGACCGCGGGCTGATCATCGACGCAGTGAACCATGTCGGCGAAATGCTGGAGCGCACCAAGGTAGACGTGGGCGGCACCAAGACCATCTTCCTTCAGGCCGAGGTCTACAATTTCTGCTCGGCCAAGATCTCGCGCGAGGTCATGGAAGCCGACCCGATGAACCTCCAGTTCTGCCCCTATGGCATCTTCGTCATGCAGACCCCCGAAAACCCCGATCAAACCACCATCGGCTACCGCATCATGCCCGAAGGCCCGATGAAACGTGTTCAGGCAATGCTGGAAGAGATCGTTCAGGAAGCGATTTCGGAATAACCCCCTCTAGGGTCGCGCCCGAGCCTGGGTGGGCGCAAATGCGCCCTCCCGGGGGGAGGGTCGGGCGCGGCCTGGGCGATCCGCCCGTGCCATACATCCTTCTCAAATAGAAAAAGCCCGCCTTCTCAGGCGGGCTTCTCTCTTTTCTGCCATTCGGCTCAATGCACCACGGCGTCGTCCGGTTTGGCGCGATCCGATGTGCCGACGCGGTCGCCGATGATGAGCCCTTCCGGACCCGCGGTCACCGGAATGGCCTCACCGTCCTTCACCTCGCCACCCAAGAGCATCTCGGCCAGCGGGTTCTGCAACGCACGCTGGATCACGCGCTTGAGCGGGCGGGCACCGAACACCGGATCATAACCTTCGTCGGCAAGCCACTTGCGGGCGTCTTCGTCCAGCATGATCTCGATCTTGCGACCGGCCAGACGTTTCTTGAGACGTGCGAGTTGAATGTCGACGATCCCGTCCATATCCGCGCGGGCCAGGCGATCGAAGATGATCGTCTCGTCCAGCCGGTTCAGGAACTCTGGGCGGAAATGGGCGCGTACCGCATCCATCACGTCGCGACGTGCATCGCCTGCATCCGCCCCATCCGGCAGTTGCGACAGCGCCTGCGCCCCAAGGTTCGAGGTCAGGATGATCAGCGTCTGCTTGAAGTCCACAGTACGGCCCTGACCATCGGTCAGCACACCGTCATCCAGCACCTGCAACAGCACGTTGAAGACATCCGGATGGGCCTTTTCCACCTCGTCGAACAGCACCACCTGATACGGGCGGCGACGCACGGCCTCGGTCAGAACCCCACCTTCGTCATAGCCGACATAGCCCGGAGGCGCGCCGATCAGACGGGCCACGGCGTGTTTCTCCATGAACTCGGACATGTCGATGCGCACCATCGCGCTGTCGTCATCAAACAGGAACTCGGCCACGGCCTTGGTCAGTTCGGTTTTCCCGACACCGGTCGGCCCGAGGAACAGGAACGATCCCAGCGGCCGGTTTTCGTCGTTCAGCCCCGCACGCGCACGGCGCACGGCATTGGCCACGGCGGTCACCGCGCTGTTCTGGCCGATCACCCGGCGGTGCAGGTCATCTTCCATCCGCAACAGCTTTTCGCGCTCGCCTTCCAGCATCTTCGAGGTCGGAATGCCCGTCCAGCGTTCGACCACCGCGGCGATCTGCTCGGGGCGCACGGCCTCTTCGACTGTCATGTCTCCTTCCTGCGCCTCGGCATCGGCCAGTTGCTTTTCAAGCCCCGGGATCACGCCATAAGACAACTCGCCCGCTTTCCCGAGGTTGCCCTCGCGCTTGGCGATTTCCAGATCGGCGCGGGCCTGATCAAGCTGCTCCTTGAGATCACGGGCCGAGGCCAGCTTGTCTCGGCCAGCCTGCCATTTCGCCGTCATCTCAGCGGATTTCTCTTTCAGCTCGGCTAGGTCTTTCTGAAGCGTCTCGAGGCGATCCTTCGACGCCGCATCATCCTCGAGCTTCAGCGCCTCTTCCTCGATCTGCAACTGCAGGATCTGGCGGTCCAGCGCATCAAGCTCTTCCGGCTTGGAGTCGACCTCCATCCGCAGACGGCTCGCCGCCTCGTCCACAAGGTCAATGGCCTTGTCGGGCAGGAAGCGGTCGGTGATATAGCGGTGTGACAGGGTCGAAGCCGTCACAAGCGCGCTGTCGGAAATCCGCACCCCGTGGTGCAACTCGTATTTCTCCTTGATCCCGCGCAGGATCGAGATGGTGTCCTCGACCGTCGGCTCGGCAATCATCACCGGCTGGAAACGGCGTGCCAGGGCCGCGTCTTTCTCGACGTATTTGCGATATTCATCCAGCGTGGTGGCCCCGATACAGTGCAGCTCACCCCGCGCCAGCGCCGGCTTGATCAGGTTGGCGGCATCCATCGCGCCATCGGTCTTGCCGGCCCCAACCAGCGTGTGCATCTCGTCGATGAACAGGATCACCTCGCCGGCGGCTTCGGTCACCTCGGTCAGAACCGCCTTGAGGCGCTCTTCGAACTCACCACGGTATTTCGCACCGGCAATCAGCGCGCCCATGTCCAGCGCCAGAAGCTTCTTGTTGCGCAGGGATTCCGGCACGTCGCCATTAACGATGCGCAGCGCCATCCCCTCGGCAATCGCGGTCTTGCCCACGCCCGGCTCCCCGATCAGGACCGGATTGTTCTTGGTCCGGCGGCTCAGCACCTGCATGGCGCGGCGGATTTCGTCATCGCGCCCGATGATCGGGTCGATCTTACCCTCGCTGGCACGTTCGGTCAGGTCCTGCGCGTATTTCTTGAGCGCATCATAGCCCTCTTCCGCCGAGGCACTGTCGGCGGTGCGCCCCTTGCGGATGTCATTGATCGCCGCATTCAGCGATTGCGCAGAGACCGCGCCGCTTTCCAGCGCGTCCTTGGCCTTGGATTTCACCATGACCAGCGCCATCAGGATACGCTCGACCGGCACGAAACTGTCGCCCGCCTTCTTGGCGAGCTTCTCTGCCTCGCTCAGCACCTTGACGGTGGCATTGTCGAGATAGGGCTGGCCGGTATCGCCGCTGACCTGCGGGATCTTGGTCATCGCCAGGTCAACCGCGTCACGCACCCGCTCGGGCGCACCGCCAGCACGTTTGATCAGGTTGGCGGCAAGCCCCTGATCATCGTCCATCAATGCTTTCAGAATATGCTCTGGCACCATGCGCTGGTGGTTTTCCCGCATGGCAATGGTCTGTGCAGCCTGTACAAAACCGCGCGACCGCTCCGTGAACTTGCTCAAGTCCATGGTCACTCTCCTTCTCTCAAGCACCCGGTTGTTCTCAATGCGCCCGCTTTGCGGCACGCCCCTATTCCGGGCCTCGAAATCAATGTGGCAACTGCAGGTGGTACCTTCAAGAGGATGTGAACAAGAAAGCCCCCGAAATGAGCGAAGTCTGCCTTATTTCCCCTCGATTTGTCGGGCACAGTTTTGTCACAAGAGCAGAAGCAAGGGGCAGATCAATGTATGTGACCGAGATAGAAATCAACGAAATACCCAACGGCGGCGAAACGCTTGGCAGCGTTTCCTTTTGTTCTTACGAACGCCAGATCCAGGTGATGTGCGCAATCAAGGAAGAGGGCTTGCAGGACAAGGTCATGCGCCGCATCGCCTTCATCCGCGAGGCCCTGCGCCAGGTCCGCCGGATGCCGGAATACCGCAACGGCCGCGGCCAGATCGACTTTGAACCGGGCCTTCTGCCCGACAACGCGCTCTGAACGCCGCAAATGTTTGACGCCTTCGGGCAAGGGGAGTAAGGCCAGTGCCGATATCCCCATGCCCCAAAGGAGTCTGCCCCATGTCCGATGATCGCCTGATCGTTGCCCTCGACGTCCCCAACGCCCTGCAAGGCCTGAAGCTGGCGGAAACCATCGGTGACGCGGCCTCCTTCTACAAGATCGGCCTCGGCATGCTGACCGGCGGTGGCCTCGCACTGGCCAACGAACTCAAGCAGGACCACGGCAAACGCATCTTCCTCGACATGAAACTGTTCGACATCGGCGCCACCGTGGAAAACGCGGTGCGCGGGCTGGCACAGTTCGACCTCGATTTCCTGACCGTGCATGGTGACCCCTACGTCGTCAAAGCCGCTAAGGAAGGCGCCGCAGGCAAAGACCTCAAGATCCTCGGCGTGACCATCCTGACATCACTGGACCGCAATGACCTTGATGGAGCCCTGATCAAACCGGGCGAGATCAAGGACCTGGTTCAGGAACGCGCGGGCAAGGCGTTTGAGGCCGGTGCCGACGGCGTGATTGCCTCGCCGCAAGAGGCCGCCTTGATCCGCGCCCTGCCCGAGGCCGAAGGCCGCCTGATCGTCACCCCCGGCGTGCGCCCCACCGGCGCGGCACTTGGCGATCAGAAACGTGTCGCCACCCCCTCCAGCGCGATTGCCGATGGCGCCGACCATATCGTTGTCGGCCGTCCGATCTGGCAGGCCGAAGACCCTCGGGCCGCGGCCCAGGCCATCATCGACGAACTCGCCAGCCTCTGAAGGGCGCATCGGCACCGCTTCAATGCACCCGAAATACTCCCGCCGGAGGCATCCGCCGCTAAGGCCCTATGCCCCGGCGAGGTAGTCGGCCAATCGGGATTGAAACTGGGGAATCGCGCGTGCGTGCCGCAGGTAGTCATGCGCTTCCCACAAGGCCCACTCCTGCCCCTCGTCGCCAAACCGGATGTCCCTGTCCGCCCCTTCGGGCAGATGCGCCGCGAAAAACCAGAACGCCTGCCCCTTGCGCCATTAGATGCGCCCCCAGGACAGCGTCGCCTCGCTCAGGATCAGCCCCAGCTCCTCTTGCACCTCACGCAACACACAGGCCGCACCGCTTTCCGTGCCTTCCCGCCCGCCACCGGGCATATCCCAATGCGCGGGCCAGGGAATGCCGGGCTTGTCATCCCTCAGAATGGTCAGCAACCTGTCCCCGATGAACAAGGCCAGCTTTGCGCCGTGAAAGTCGGTGTCCATTCCGCCGTCAAATGATACACTCATGGTCCGATCCCTGATCCGTTCGAGAGCCCGATGCCTGCCCTGTGCCGCGATTGCCTGACCCCCTTCGAAAGCCAAGGCCGCTGCCCCTCTTGTGGCAGCCTGCGCGTCGTGCGTCACCCCGAACTGTTTGATCTCTCGATCGCGCATATGGACTGTGACGCCTTTTATGCCAGCGTCGAGAAACGCGACAATCCCGAATTGCGCGACAAACCCGTCATCATCGGCGGCGGTCGGCGCGGGGTGGTGTCCACCGCCTGCTATGTCGCGCGCATTCGTGGCGTGCGGTCGGCCATGCCCATGTTCCAGGCCACCAAACTGTGTCCTGACGCGGTGATCATCAAGCCGCGCATGTCGGTCTATGCCGAGGCCTCGCGCCAGATTCGGGCGATGATGGATGAACTCACCCCCGACATCGAACCCCTGTCACTGGACGAGGCCTTCATGGATCTCTCCGGCACCGCCCGCCTGCACGGCAAACCGCCCGCCGTGATGCTGGCGCGGCTGGTCAAACGCATGAAAGACGAACTTGGGCTGACCGGCTCTATCGGCCTCAGCCACAACAAGTTCCTCGCCAAGGTGGCCTCTGACCTCGAAAAGCCACGCGGGTTTTCCGTGATCGGACAGGCCGAGACCGCCGCTTTCCTGCATGACAAACCGGTGCGCATGATCTGGGGTGTGGGGGCGGCGACGCAATCATCGCTCGATCGTGCGGGCATCCATACCTTTGCCGATCTGCTGCGCTGGGACGAACGCGACCTGACCGCGCGATTCGGCTCGATGGGAACACGCCTCTGGCATCTTGCACGCGGACAGGACCGCCGTCGCGTTTCCGCCAATGCGCCGATGAAAAGCATCAGCAACGAGACAACGTTTTTCGAGGATACAGGCGACGCCGATATTCTTGACGGCCACCTCTGGCGCATGTCGGAAAAGGTCTCGGACCGCGCCAAGGCCAAGGGCAAGGCAGGCCGTGTTGTCACCCTCAAGCTGAAACGCGCCGATCACAGCCTGATCTCGCGCCGTATCGCCCTGCGCGATGCCACCCAGATGGCAGACACGCTCTATTCCACCGCCCGCGGTCTGTTTGACCAGGTAGGCAACCAGGGGCCTTACAGGTTGATTGGCGTGGGGCTGGCCGATCTTGTGCCCGAAGCCGCTGCGGACCTCTCGGGTGATCTTCTCGACCCCAAGGCCGCGCAGCGCCGCAAGGCGGAGCGCGCAACCGATGAAATCCGCAAACGCTTTGGCAGCGATGCGATTCTCAAAGGGCGTGCGATGCGGTGATCCCGGTCACTCCGCCGCAAGGCTCTGGCGGGGCAGACCGATGGCCACAATGCGGGCGATGACCTGTTCGATCTTGGCGCGGAAGGCTTCAAAGTTGCCATTCGGCTCAACCCTCGCCTCATCCATATAGAGCGAACGGTCGATCTCGATCTGGATGGCGTGCTGCTTGCGCGAGGGGCGGCCATAGTGCTGCGTTACAAAGGCGCCGGCAAAGGGTGTATTGCGCGAGACCTTGAGGCCGACATCCACAAAGGCCTGTTCGATCTCATCCACGATGTCAGGCTCTGCGGCCGCGCCGAAACGATCCCCCAGTACGATATCGGGACGCCCCCCGCCGCTGCGCGACAGGTTCTCGACCGCCTCATGCGGCATGGAATGGCAATCGATCAGGATCGCGCGCCCGAACTGGGCCCGCGATTCGTCGAGAAGGCTTTGCAGACGGTCATGATAGGGCCGCCAATAGCGCGCGATTCTCGCCTCGGCCTCAACCATGTCGATTTTCCCATGATAAATCGGCCGCCCGTTGGCAACCACGCGGGGAATCACCCCGAGGCCAGATGCCACGCGCGGGTTGTGCCCGCCCTTCTTCACGCCGTGGATCAGCGCCGGGTCCAGTTCATCGGGCGCACGGTTCAGATCAAGGAACGCGCGCGGCGCCCCGGCCACCAGAAATGGCGAGCCGAACTGCGGCGCGACCTCGAAAAGCCTGTCTACAAAGGCGTCTTCCGAACTGCGGATGCTATGGGCATTCAACAACGAGCGCCGCACGAACCATTCAGGGTAGTCGCACCCGCTGTGGGGCGACGCAAAGACAACGGAGGATCTCCGCTGTTCTGGCTGCATAAGGCTGTAGGCGCGTTTCGGCATTGTCTCTCCTGTACTCGAAAAATATAGAACAAAAAATAACGTGGTCGAAAGCCCTTGCGCCCCGGCGCGACTCCTTTTATAGACCCCGCTACCGGCGCGGATTTCCGCGCCCCCTTTGATTAAGGGGGTTGGATTTGAGCCGGCCAGAGTGGGCGATTAGCTCAGCGGTAGAGCACTTCGTTGACATCGAAGGGGTCACTAGTTCGATCCTAGTATCGCCCACCATTCTAATTCATCGCTTCGCAGCACTGCGAAGTACCCGTCAACCCGGCGCATGTCGCGCCACGTAAGAGGAGAAAGGCCATGAAGGTCAAGAACTCGCTCCGCTCGCTCAAGCAGCGTCACCGCGACTGCCGTGTTGTGCGCCGCAAGGGCCGCGTTTATGTCATCAACAAGACGCAGCGCCGCTTCAAGGCACGTCAGGGCTAATTGCCCAAGACGCCTTAGCGTTATCAAGAAAGCCGTCCATCTGGGCGGCTTTTTCTTTTGGTAGGATGCAAGCGAGCAGATCAAGGCGCTCCGCTTCCAAAAGGTCTAGAATGCCCCGTCTAAGAGGTATTCGAATGGCCGAAACACCCCTCCCCCCTGCTGCAAGACTTCTGGTCTCGACAATCGTGATCGGAGGCCTGTTGCTTACCGTCGCGGTGGGCATCATCGCCCGTGCCACGCTCGAGGCGCGCGGCGTTTCCGTCGTCAGCTGGTCACGTGGAATCCAGCTGATGATTCCCCTCGCCATCTTCTTCGAGATCCCCTTCGTGGTGCTGGCAATCTATGTGCATCGCAAGCTCAAGTCGGCGCTGGCGGACCACCCCAAACAGCTGTCCATGCGTCTGCACATGTACGTCGGGGCCTTCCTGGGGCTCTTTGTCTACCAGGGGTATTCGCTGTTCGGATTGACCACATATTCCGGCCCCGGCGGCTTTGCCAACGCGGTGATCCTCATGCTCGGAATGTGGATGATTACAGTGCCCTACATGCTGGCCCTCGGTGGCGGGGCCAGCGTGGTGGGCGGATTCTTCGGCTGGCTGCTCTGGAGAAAGCGCACCGGCCAGCTGTGACCTTAGTCGGTCGCCGCGGCAGCGACTTCGCGGCCCTCGTCAGGATCCGAGACCACATTGATGTGATACTCGTTAAAGGCGCGATCACGCACCTCGGCAATGCTGGCGTATTCCGGGCTACCAAACACGCTGTCTACAGCGGCCTTGTCCGGATATTCCACGATCACAACCGTCTGTGCCTTGCGCTTGCCAACGACCACCTCGTTCACATCAAAACGCTTGACGATCTTTGCCCCTGCCCGCTCGAGCAACGGCCCGGTAACCTCGAAGTATTTCCCAAGCGCCATCGGGTCGCTTTCATTGATCGACAGCAGAGCTACAACTGTCACTGGCATAATGGTCTCCTACCAAAATTCTTGGATCAAACATCGCCAGACGCAACGCATCCGGCACCCAATCATACCGCACTATCGCTCTATATGTGAGTCCGCCCCCTTTGACACGTCGAAAAAGGGGGCTAAATCGTCACTTTTGCATCTGTTGACCGGGCGTCGAGAGCGAGATCTCCCACTCCTCTTCGCTCATGTCCTCGGCAATGCCCTCGAACAGCGGCGTCGACAGGTAACGCTCACCGGTATCAGGCAGCATGACAAGGATGTTTGCCCCTTCAGGCGCATCCTTTGCCACCTCCATCGCGGCGGCAAACGTGGCGCCTGCCGAGATGCCGGTAAAGATGCCTTCCTCGGCCGCCAGACGGCGCGACCAGGCAATGCCATCCGGTCCCGGCACTTTGAGAAGCGAATCGTAGAACGACTTGTCCATCGCCTCTTGCAGCACGTAGGGGATAAAGTCCGGCGTCCAGCCCTGAATCGGGTGCGGCGCGAAATGCGGGTGGCCTTCGGTCGGCTGGTTTTCATCGTTCCGGGTGTTGATATAGCCCGACGACAGGATCGCGGCGGCCTCCGGCTCGGCCAGGATAATCTTGGTGTCCGGGCTGCTCGCACGCAGGGCACGGCCCACGCCCGACACGGTGCCACCGGTGCCATAACCAGTGACCCAGTAATCCAGCGACTCGCCGTCAAAGTCGGCAAGAATCTCGCGCGCGGTGGTGTTCTCGTGGATGTCGGCATTGTCCGGCGTTTCGAACTGACTTGCCAGGAACCAGCCGTTTTCCTCGGCCAGTTCCTTGGCCTTGGAATACATGCCAAAACCCTTGAGTTCTTTCGGCGTCAGAACAACCTTGGCCCCTAGAAAGCGCATCAGGCGGCGACGCTCGACCGAGAAGCTCTCGGCCATCGTGATCACCAGCGGATAGCCCTTGGCGGCACAAACCATCGCAAGGCCGATACCGGTGTTCCCCGAAGTCGCCTCGACCACGGTTTGGCCGGGCTTCAGGCGGCCATCGCGCTCGGCGGCCTCGATGATGTTGAGCGCAAGACGGTCCTTGACCGACCCACCGGGGTTGAAGGCTTCGAATTTCACGAAGACATTCACGTGCTCCGGGGCAATGCGGTTGATGCGGATCACCGGGGTGTTGCCGACGGTTTCCAGAACACTGTCATAGCGCTGGCCGCGGCCATTGGTTTGTCTGATGGTCATGTGAGACTCCCTCGTCGTCAGCGAATTCATGTGCATAAACAAAGGCGTTCTTGCGCCCCGAGTAAACCCGTTGCACGCAATCAGGGATAGGGTTCCAGACTTCGCGTCGCACCAAGAATAAAGGCGCAGACCATGCCACCGAGTTGGGATCAGTAGCGGTCTGCGCCCTCTCTCTCGGGAAGAGAACCTTCAGGGGATCAGTCGTATTTGCGCTGATCCTCGATCACGATGCCATCCTTGGGCAGGCTGCCGGGGGCAACGATCTCGACCTTGCCCTTGAGCTTGAGCGTTTCGGCTACCGACTTGGCATAGATGCCCGCATCACCGCCCGCTGCCTCTACCTGCACCGTCATCACGTCCATCTCGCCCTCGCGGGTGGCGATGACGCGGGCCTTGGCGATCTCGTCATGTTTCTCAACCAGTGCGGCCACCTGCTCGGGGCGCACGAACATGCCCTTGATCTTGGCAGTCTGGTCGGCACGACCCATCCAGCCCTTGATCCGCATGTTGGTGCGACCGCAGGGGGATTGGCCTTCCAGAACGGCCGACAGGTCGCCGGTGGCGAAACGGATCAACGGATATTCGGCATTCAGCGTGGTCACCACGACCTCACCCACTTCACCCGGTGCGACAGGGGTTCCGGTGCCGGGGGTGACAATCTCGACGATCACACCCTCGTCCACGATCATGCCTTCCATCGACGGGCTTTCATAGGCGATGTTGCCCAGATCGGCGGTGGCATAGGACTGCAGGCAGGTGATGCCGCGATCGGCATATTCCTGACGCAGGCTGGGGAACAGGGCACCGCCGCCAACAGCGGCCTTGGTGATGTTCAACTCGACACCCATCTCGGCGGCCTTGTCGAGAATGATCTTGAGGTAATCCGGCGTACCGGCATAGGCGGTCACACCAATCGCCGCGGCGGCCTGAACCTGAAGTTCGGTCTGGCCGATCCCGGCCGGAACCACGGCTGCGCCCACGGCCTTGGCGGCGTTTTCAAAAATCATGCCCGCCGGCGTCAGATGATAGGCAAAACAGTTCTGAACCACGTCGTCCGAGCCAAAGCCCGCAGCGTGCATCGCGCGCCCCATGCGCCACCAGTCATGCGTGGTGTTGCCCGGTTCATAGATCGGCCCCGGCGACTGGAAAATATGGGCAAAGTCGCTGACCGGAATGGCGTTGAAGCCCCCCAGCGGCGGGTTTGCCGCCTGTGCCTTGCTCAGTTCCGATTTGCGCAGAACAGGAAGTTTCACGAGGTCCGCAGCAGAGGTGATCGAAGACGGATCCACATCGGCAAACGCCTCTGCATAGCCCGGTAACCCCTTCGCCCTTGCGATCTGTTCCGGCAATGCCTTGGCAAGATCCGCCGCCCGGTCTTCGGCCGAACGCGTTTCAAGGTCGTCAAAATACTGGCTCATCTGGCCGTCCTCTTTATTCTCACGGGCCACCTTTGTTGGCCCTCTCCCTGCTGGCCCGGTCTTGTGCGGGCGTAGCTCTCCTGTGGACAGGCCGATATCGCCCTGTCCCGAAACGTGTCAGGTCTCGTGTTACCTTCGTGCGGACACTTGGGGGCGGCTGTCCAACCCACCGCTGTGAGGCGTTAGCTCAGCCAACGCTTGCGGCGACGGTACGACCGCACGTCGCGGAACGATTTGCGGCCTTCATCCGACATGCCGAGATAGAATTCCTTCACGTCCGGGTTCTCGCGCAGTTCCGCGGCAGGGCCGTCCATCACCACGCGCCCGTTCTCGAGGATGTAACCATAGTGGGCAAAACGCAGCGCCACGTTGGTGTTCTGCTCCGCGAGAAGGAAGCTCACGCCTTCTTTCTCGTTCAGGTCCTTAACGATGTTGAAGATCTCTTCCACAAGCTGCGGGGCAAGGCCCATCGACGGCTCGTCAAGAAGGATCGTCTCGGGGCGCGACATCAGTGCGCGGCCCATCGCAACCATCTGTTGCTCACCACCCGAAGTATAGCCAGCCTGCGATTTGCGGCGCTCCTTCAGACGGGGGAAATAGTTGTAGACCATCTCAAGGTCCTGCTGGATGTTCGCGCCACCGTCAGTCCGGGTATAGGCACCCGTCAGCAGGTTTTCTTCTACGGTCAGGTGTTCAAAACAATGCCGGCCTTCCATCACCTGGATCACGCCGCGCTTAACAAGGTCTGCCGGGTCGAGATCCTGAACGCGGTTGCCGCGATAGTTGATCGAACCCTTGGTGACTTCGCCGCGTTCCGAATGCAGCAGGTTGGAAACCGCCTTGAGCGTGGTGGTCTTGCCTGCGCCGTTGCCTCCCAGAAGCGCGGTGATACCGCCCTTGGGCACCGACAGGCTGACCCCTTTCAGCACGAGGATCACGTGGTTGTAGATCACCTCGATGTTGTTGACCTCAAGCAGGGTCTCTTCTGTGTGACCAGCGTCGAGCATATGAAACGTCTTTCCTAGAGGTTGGAGTTACCGGCCGGGCCAAAACCCGGCCGGAACTTTGTCTATGTCTTACTTACAGTTCGACGGGATGTTGTTTTCCGAAGCATAGGCGGCCGAGTCTTCGGCGATCAGACCACCGATCACTTCCATGTCGGTCGGTTTGAAGTCCGAGATCAGCGACCAGGTCTTCGAAGCTGCGTCCCACTGGGTCACACCAACGAGGCCGGGGCCACCGTGGTTTTCACAGGTAACGGTGAAGGACGGACCGAAGTTCGGCATGCCGAGGGCGGCCATTTTCTCTTCGGTGATTTCCAGTGCTTCCATACCGTCACGCATTTGCGACGCGTTGATGTCTGCGGTGCCGTGGATCGCCTGGGCGGTCTTGGCTGCTTCGGCTGCAAGCATCGCTGCGTACATGCCGCGGTTGTAGAGAACGTTACCGATCTGGTCGCCGGCGCCTGCCGCCTTACCAGTGTCGACAACATACTTCTGGATGTCGTCGAAGATCGGGAAGTCACGACCAACGTTGTGGAAGGTCAGCGCCTTGTAGCCGTTCGCCTTGTCGCCAGCCGACAGAACGTCATGCTCTGCACCCGACCACCAGATACCGATGAAGTTTTCCATCGGGAAACGGATGTTCGCGGCTTCCTGGATGGCAACCTGGTTCATCACGCCCCAGCCCCACATCAGGACAAAGTCGGGACGCTCGCGACGGATTTGCAGCCACTGCGACTTCTGCTCCTGACCGGGGTGGTCAACGGGCAGCAGGCTCAGTTCGAAGCCGTGCTTCTTCTGCAGCTCTTCCAGGGTACGGATCGGCTCTTTGCCGTATGCCGAGTTGTGGTAGACCAGCGCGATTTTCTTGCCGCTGATGTCGCCACCGTTGCTTTCCAGCAGGTAGTTCACCGCACCCGACGCACCGTTCCAGTAGGTACCCGGATAGTTGAAGGTGTGGCTGAAGACGTCACCGTTGGCGGCCGAGGTACGACCATAACCCATGGTGTGCATCGGAATGTCGTCTGCCATGGTCTTGGGGATCAGCTGGTAGGTGATACCGGTCGACAGCGGCTGGTACACAAGTGCGCCCTGGCCTTTGGTCGACTCGTAGCACTCAACGCCTTTTTCGGTGTTATAGCCGGTTTCACACTCGAGCAGCTTGGTCATCACGCCGCCGATACCGCCGTCACGCTCGTTCAGCAGGGTGAAATAGTCTGCGTAGCCGTCGGCGAACGGGATGCCGCCCGCGGCGTAGGGGCCGGTGCGGTAGCTCAGCGACGGGAAGACCAGATCGGCCATTGCCGGCGCTGCGGCCATCAGGGCAGCAACTGCAGTTACAAAAGTCTTTTTCATCGGGTTTCTCCTCCCTTTGGTTTGTCCGATGTTGTTGTCCGGGGGCTCCTCCAGCCCCCGAATTCCGGTTGGATGAGGCCCCGCCTTAGTGCGGGAAGGGCCACAGCCGCAGTTTTTCTTTGGCAACGCGCCACAGTTGCGCGAGGCCGTGAGGTTCGAGGATCAGGAAGACCACAATCAGCCCCCCTACGATCACCAGCTGAAGGTGCGCCACCAGGTCGGTAGGCATGCCCAGCCAGTCCACGCCGACCACTTTCAGGACGACGGGCAGCAGCACCAGGAAGGCCGCGCCGGCAAAGGAGCCGAACATCGAGCCAAGGCCGCCGATGATCACCATGAAGAGCACGAGGAACGATTTGTTGATGCCGAAGGCTTCGCCAACTTCCACCGCGCCAAGGTAGACCGAGAAGAACAGCGCGCCCGAGATGCCGACAAAGAAGCCGGAGACTGCAAAGGCGCTGATCTTGGCCTTGAGCGGGTTCACACCGATGATCTCGGCGGCGATGTCCATGTCGCGGATCGCCATCCACTTACGGCCGGTCATGCCGCGGGTCAGGTTGCGGGCGATCCAGGCGCTGCCCACCAGGAAGACGAGGCAGAACAGGTAGGTTGCCCAGGCCTGGGTGTTGGGGCCGGTCACTTCGATGCCGAACAGGGTACGCTCGGGCGCGTTGATCTGGCCCGAAGCCGAGTAGTTGTAGAACCACGGCACACGGTTGAAGAGCCACACCAGGAAGAACTGTGCCGCAAGCGTTGCCACCGCGAGGTAGAAACCCTTGATGCGCAGTGACGGCAGGCCGAAGAGGACGCAGACAAAGGCCGTGATGCCACCCGAAATCAGCACGTGGAAGAAGATATTCACTTCCGGCATCGCGGTCATCAGCTTGTAGCAGGCATAGGCGCCCACCGCCATGAAACCACCGGTCCCCAGCGATACCTGTCCGCAATAGCCGACAAGGATGTTAAGGCCGATCGCCGCGATGGCGTAGATCAGGAAGGGCAGCAGGATCGCGTTTGCCCAGTAGTCGTTGATCAGGAACGGGACCACGAGGAAGGCCACCACCATTGCGGTGAAGTACCCCAGACGGTCGAACCGGATCGGGAAGGTCTGGTTGTCGGATGCGTAGGACGTTTTGAAATCGCCCGCTTCACGATAGAACATGTTTCTTAGCTCCCTTGCGCGTGCGCACGATTGCGCGCTTCGGCGTCAAGTTGGTTGGACTTCTTGGCATAGCCGCTCGCTTCGGCGGCGCGCACAAGTTTGAAATAGGCGAAGATACCGATGATAAGTCCGGCAAAGGCCAGGATGACCGCCATCGTCACTTGTCCGTCGTCGAAGTCTTCCGCCGTCACGGCGAGGTATCCGAAGGCCCAGAAGCCGGACCAGGCAACAACATTGAGGATGGCGATCAGCTTGGTCATGGACTTATACCCTCTCGATGATCTTCTCGCCGAACAGGCCTTGCGGACGGAACACGAGGAAGATCAGGGCGAGGACGTAGGCGAACCAGTTCTCGGTCGCGCCGCCGACCATCGGGCCGATTGCGAATTCGAACAGTTTCTCACCCACACCGATTATCAGGCCACCGACAATCGCACCGGGGATCGAGGTAAAGCCACCCAGCATCAGAACCGGCAGGGCCTTGAGCGCGATCAGCGACAGCGAGAACTGCACGCCTGATTTGGCGCCCCACATGATACCCGCGACAAGGGCCACGAAACCGGCAACCGACCACACCAGAACCCAGATGAAGTTCAGCGAGATCCCCACCGACAGAGCCGCCTGGTGATCGTCCGCCACGGCGCGCATTGCACGGCCCTGCTTGGTGTACTGGCTGAAGATAACCAGTGCAGCAACAAGGATGATGGCGACGATGGTTGCGGTGATGTCGAGGTTGTCGATGAAGAAACCATAGCCGAAGATGCCATAGGTGAATTCGTCGATCGGGATGTTGATGCCCTGCGGCAGACAGGCGTTCGCGGTCATGCAGACATCAAGTTTCTTGATCTCCGAGTTCCACATCAGGTCGGCAAACCCTTCAAGGAAGTAGGCAAGGCCGATGGTTGCCATGAACAGGATGATCGGCTCCTGGCCAACCAGGTGTTTGAAGACGACCTTCTGAACCGCCCAGGCCAACAGGATCATGACACCAACCGTCAGCAGGATCGCGATGAACGAATGGATGTGCCAGCCGAAGTGGTGGATGTGCGTGCCCAGCATGGCGTTGATTAGGTGGGCAAAGGGCACTTGGCCCTTCTGGATGCCGACAAGGGTCATCGCTGCGAACAGCGCCATAACACCCTGGGCAAAGTTGAAGATCCCCGAGGCCTTGTAGATGAGAACGAAGCCCAGCGCCACGAGGGCATAGAGCACGCCTGCCATCAAGCCGTTGAGGAAAACCTCCATGGCAAATACGAGTTGTTCAGGCATGCTTCACACCTCCGATTTTCATTTGTTTCTCAGTGCGTTGATTAGTCATGCGACACCCCCAGATAGGCGTCGATCACCGCCTGGTTCGAGCGCACTTCGTCGGGCGTGCCATCACCGATCTTCTTGCCGTAATCCATCACGACAACACGATCGGAAAGGTCCATCACAACGCCCATGTCGTGTTCGATCAGGGCGATGGTGGTGCCGAATTCGTCATTCATGTCGAGGATGAAGCGCGACATGTCTTCCTTCTCTTCGACGTTCATGCCGGCCATCGGTTCGTCAAGCAGCAGGATCGACGGTTCCGCCGCCAGCGCACGCGCCAGTTCCACCCGCTTCTTGAGACCATAGGGAAGACGGCCAACAGGAGTTTTCCGGATGTGCTGGATTTCGAGGAAGTCGATGATCTTTTCCACGAATTCGCGGTTCTCGATCTCTTCCTGCTCGGCCTTGCCCTTCCAGATCGCCTGGCTGAACAGGCCCGCATTCATCTGACGGATACGACCGGTCATGACATTGTCGAGAACGGTCATGCCTTCGAACAGCGCGATGTTCTGGAAGGTCCGGGCGATGCCCTGTTCAGCGACCTGATAGGGTTTCATCGGCGGGCGTTTCTTGCCCTTGTACCAGACCTCACCCTCCTGCGGGACGTAGAAGCCCGAGATGACGTTCAGCATCGACGATTTGCCGGCACCGTTCGGGCCGATGATGGCGCGGATTTCGCCCTCGCGGATGTCGAACGAAATGTCGGTGATCGCCTTCACACCGCCAAAGCGCAGCGTGATGTTCTTCATTTCCATCACGGTCGGACCGATCGTGCGGCCGTCTTCGGTGACGTAGCTTTCCTGCGTGCTCATTCTGCGGCTACCTTTGCTGCGGTTGAGACCACGGCAGCGTCACGCAGTTCCAGCGTCGCGCTGATGCTGCCCTTGCGGCCATCTTCATAGGTCACCTCGGTGGTGGTATCGACGGAGGTCGAGCCGTCATACAGACCGTCCACCAGATCCTTGAACTTGTCGGCAACCACGACACGACGCACCTTACGGGTCCGGGTCATTTCACCGTCATCGGCGTCCAGTTCCTTGTGCAGAACAAGGAAGCGGTGGATCTGACAACCCGACAGCATCGGGTCTTCGGCAACCGATTTGTTCACCGTCTCAACGTGTTCCTGGATGGTGTCCAGAACCTTGGGGTGACCCGCCAGTTCCTGATAGGACGCATAAGCCACGTTGTTGCGCTCGGCCCAGTTGCCCACTGCGGTCAGGTCGATGTTGATAAAGGCAACGCACTTGTCCTTGCCATTGCCAAACAGAACCGCTTCGAGGATGTCCGGATAGAACTTGAGTTTGTTCTCAACGAACTTCGGCGCAAACATGCTGCCGTCGGCCATTTTGCCAACGTCCTTGGCACGGTCGATGATGCGCAGGTGACCGGATTTCTCTTCGAAAAAGCCCGCGTCGCCCGTGGCAACCCAACCCTCGGCGTCCTTGGTCGACGCAGTGGAATCCGGGTTGTTGTAGTATTCGACGAACACGCCGGGCGAGCGGTAGAAGATCTCGCCGCTGTCGTCGATCTTGATCTCGACATCCGGTGCAGGCACGCCAACGGTGTCGGCACGCACTTCGCCATCAGGCTGAACGGTGATGAAGACGGTCGCTTCGGTCTGGCCGTAAAGCTGCTTTAGGTTGATGCCCAGCGAACGGTAGAATTCAAAGATTTCCGGACCAATCGCTTCACCGGCAGTATAGCCAACGCGCACGCGGCCAAGGCCAAGCGTGTCTTTCAGCGGGCCGTAAACCAGCGCATTGCCGATTGCATACTTGAGACGATCAGCACCGCTCACAGGTTTGCCGTCCAGAATGTCACCACCAACCTTCTTGGCGTGCTCCATGTACTTGTGGAACGTCTTACGCTTGAAGTTACCCGCGTCTTCCATGCGGATCATCACGTTGGTCAGCTGGGTTTCGAACACGCGCGGCGGAGCGAAGAAGTAGGTCGGGCCGATCTCGCGGAGGTCGGTCATCATTGTGTCCGCCGATTCCGGGCAGTTCACGCAGAACCCGCACCAGTAGGCCTGGCCCACCGAGAAGATGAAGTCACCCACCCATGCCATCGGCAGGTAGGAGAGGATTTCCTCTTCCGAAGTCAGGTTGTCGAACTCGGAGGCGTTCTTGGCCGATTCGATCACGTTGCGGTTCGACAGAACCACGCCCTTGGGGCGGCCGGTGGTGCCCGAGGTGTAGAGCATCACGCAGGTGCTGTCGTAAGTCAGCTTCTCACGGCGCTCCTTGAGATCGGTGATGAACTCGTCATAGGCGGCACGGCCCTGGTTCTGCACGTGGCTATACTCGTGCAGCGCGTGGTGGTCGTACTTACGCATGCCACGCGGATCGATGTAGATCATGTGCTCGAACTGGTGCAGGTGCTCCTGGATCTCGATGATCTTGTCGACCTGTTCCTGGTCTTCCACGATGGCGAAACGCGCGCCGCAGTGACCAAGGATGTACTCCATCTCTTCCGCAGCGCTGTCGTTGTAGACCGGCACCGGAACGGCACCGACCGACTGGGCGGCGACCATCGCGAAATAGAAATACGGCCGATTGCGGCCGATGATGGCGACGAAATCGCCCTCGTTAACGCCGAGGTTGATCAACCCAAGCGCTAGCGCTTCAATCTCTTTCTCGGTTTCTGCCCAAGTCCAGGTCTGCCAGATCCCGAACTCCTTTTCCCGATATGCAGACTTTTCTGCGTACAGGGTGGCGTTACGCTGCAAAAGCGCCGGAATGGACGCAAGCCCACCGGTCGCCTGTGACGACTGTGCCAAATTCTAATCCTCCCTAAAGCCCGCCTCTACGGGCCAAATCGCCGAAACGATTCCTCCACCACTAAGGTGCGGGTTTCAGACTGTGCGTCAACTTTTTCCTGAACATTTCCCAATCCTTACGAATTGTAACAGGGCACATTTCCTGCTTTTCGTACCCGTGAAACCGGTGTTAGCCATAGTGAAGGAGGACCTGAAAATGCCCGCCACTTCCGGCACGATTCAGGCCATGACAATGGCCGGCCTGAACCTGATCCAACAGGCGCTTTCGATCTATGACAGCGATCTGAAACTGGCCGTTTCCAATGCACGATTTCGGGAAATGTTCCGTCTTCCCAGCCATTTGGCGACACCCGGTGCCGATTTTGCAGAGACCATACGCTACCTTACGGAGCGCGGAGAATACGGCGAGATCGAAGACATCGAAACCTTCGTTCAAGGCAAGGTTGATCAGGCCCTCGCATTCGAAGCGCACTATGTGGAACGTCAGCGGTCAAATGGCCGCTGGGTCAGTATCGAGGGCTTCCCCTTGCCCGAAGGGGGGTGGGTCGCCGTTTACACCGACATCACCGCCACCCGTCGGCAGGAGTTGCTGCTGCGCTCACGCTCCGAGGAACTCTCGGATCAGCTGCTGCAATACGCCGAAGAGCTTTCGGCCACCAACCGTCAGCTCGAATCAACCATCACCGCGCTGGAAGAGGCAAAGCGCCAGATCTCGATCTCCGAGGCCCGCACCCGCCTGACCACCGAGATGATGCCGGCGCATATCGCCCATGTCGGCCCCGACCGGCGCTACACCTATTCCAACCGCAGGCTGAATTCCGTGATGCCAGGCCGGCCGTCGAACATCATCGGCCAGCATATTCGCGACGCCCTTGGCGACTCCGCCTACAAGGCCATTCGCCCGCATCTCGACGATGCTTTCAAGGGCAAGGCCTCGGCATTTGAATTCAACGACCACATGAGCACGCGGCGCATCCGCACCGCCTTTACCCCTGACAGCGGAACCGGCGAGGAACGGGGCGTCTATATCCTGTCGATGGACATCACCGAGGAAACCCAGACCCGCGTCGCCCTGCAACAGACCCGGCGCCGCGAAATCGCCGCGCAGATGACAAGCGGCCTTGCGCATGATTTCTCGAACCTGCTGACGATCATCCTCGGGATGCAGTCGAAACTTCAGAAGATGCCCCTGTCGGAAGACGCCAGCGAACTGGTCGAAGCCACGCTGGCCGCCACCCATCGTGGCGGCACGCTTCTCAACCGCATCGCCGACATGACCGGCCACCGCGCACCGGAAATGCAGCCCACCAACATGGCCGCCTTCTTTGCCGACCTGAACACGCTGGCTACATCAACCCTTCCGGCGGGCATATCGCTGACCATCAATGACCACATTCCCAACGAAACCCTGCTTGTCGATCCCGGCATGTTGCAGGATTCGCTACTCAATCTTGTCCTGAACGCGCGCGATGCCTGCACCGGCCACGGGGCTATCACGCTCGACGCCGACATTGTTCACGACACCTGGGTGCAACTGCGGGTCTGTGACACCGGGACGGGCTTTTCCGAAGAAGCCCTGAAACACGCGCTTGATCCGTTCTTCACCACCAAGGGCAGCGAGGGATCGGGCCTTGGTCTTGCCATGGTCTATGACGTGACCAAACTGGCGGGCGGCGAGGTGCGGCTGGAGAATACCGATGTTGGCGGCTGCGTGACCCTGCGCCTGCCGCTGCGCCGTGCCAAGCGTGATTCAACACCCGGCCTTGCCCTGCTGGTCGAGGACAACCCCGACCTTCGTGGCCTGATCCGGGACATGCTGACCGAGATGGGCCACACCGTGATCGAAGCCGCCAGCGTTGACGAAGCCCAGATCCTGCTGGCGCAGGTGCCCGACATCTCGATTGTCCTGTCTGATATTTCCCTTGAAGGCGAGGCCACCGGCGTCGACCTAATCCGCACATTGCCAAGCGACGGGGTGCCATCTTTCCTGATGACCTCCTTGCCGCAGACCCACCCCCTCTATATCGAGGGGGCTGCCCGTGCCCCTGTTCTGTCAAAACCGTTCAGCGCCGGACAGCTTGATGCCTTCCTGCATGCGAGGTGACCCATGACCGCTCCGCTCGTGACCATTCTTGATGACGAACCCGAAATCCGCTCGATGCTGGCCGATGCCCTCGAAGACGCGGGTTTTCGCACCATGGGCTTTGGCCGTGCCACCGAATTCGAAGCGGCCCTGCAAACCACCACGCCCGATGTCTGCCTTGTGGATCTCGGCCTGCCCGACAAGGACGGCCTGACCCTTGTGCACCGTCTTGCGCTTGAACAAGGGGCCGCCGTGATCATCATCTCGGGCCGCGCGCAGGTGCAGGATCGGGTCACCGGCCTCGAACTGGGGGCCGATGACTATATCATCAAACCCTTCGATCCCGCCGAAGTGGTCGCCCGCGTTCGCGCCCGTCTGCGCAAGGAACGCCCGGCCTCGCCCGCCTCGAGCAACACCGCGCGCTTCAACGGCTGGACCGCCTATTTCGACCGCTACGTGCTGGAAGATGAGACCGGCACCGAAACCACCTTCAGCCACGCCGAAGGCGAGGTCCTGCGCCTGTTCCTCGACAGCCCCAAACGCCTGATCAGCCGGGCGCACATGCAGGAAACCCTTGGTGGCGCCGCCGGCGAGAGCTTTGACCGCGCCATGGATGTGCGTATCTCGCGCCTGCGCACCAAGCTCAAGGAAGATCCCAAGAACCCCCGCCTTATCAAGACGATATACGGTGCCGGCTATATCTTTCTGGGGGATGTTTCCTGGGGTTGAGATGGCCCGAAACACCCCCATAAATTGATCTCAAAACCCAAAAAACAACAAAATGTAGGTAAATCCCCCATATTATGTTATCCTACCCGTGCAGACAGGTAGGAAACAACTATGAGCAGTCTCGAGCAGTACACAGCCCTTACCGCATTGTGGATCGCCGTGGCATGGGTGCCCTACATCCTGGATCGGATCATGGTGCGCGGTCTGATGGGCGCACTTGCGAACTACGATCCTGACGCCACGCCACAATCGGCATGGGCTCAGCGGGCGCAACGCGCGCATCTGGTTTCAGTTGAAGCTTTCGCCGCGTTCGCCCCGCTGGCCATTCTCGCGATGATCAAGATGCCCGAGGATGGCTATCCCGGCATCCTGGCGATGACCTTCTTCATCGGAATTATCGCTCACTACATAATTTACGTGCTGGGCATCGTGGTCCTGCGCACGCTGGCATTCGCGCTGGCGGCCTTCTCCACGATCGGTCTGGCCCTGCGCGTTTTCGGAGTGATCTGAGCTCCTCCCACAAGGGTTCACTCCCTCTGCCCCCATGAACCCCTCTCTGGTCATGGGGGCCTTTTTTGAACTCAGGCAAGGAACAGGGCCTGCCTTGCGCGGAACTGTGGCACCAAACACTCGCGGAACGCCGCAACCTTGGCCGAAGACCAGATGTCGGGATGGGCCACCAGCCAGACATCGGCATAAGGTTGCGGCGCAAGCACCGGCACCTGCACAAGACCCGGGCTGACCCGGCCAAGAAACAGCGGCATCCGTACCACCCCGAGCCCCGCTTGCGCCATTCCCACCATCGCCGCCATATCGTTGCACTGCAATAGCATCCGGTGGTTGGCGTAAGCCGGATCAATGCCGCCCGGCACACGCCCCAATGCGTCATAGACAATCCAGTCCACCAACGTCTCCGGATCAGCCTCCAGGCGCTCTGCCCAACGCGGGGCCGCAAAGGCAGCTGACTGCTGCGCCGTCAGCCGAAGCCCCTTGAGGCTGTCGCCCGGATCATTGCTGATACGAATGGCAAGATCCGCCTCGCGGCGCCCAAGATCGATAAGGTCATTCGACGCCCTCAGGTGCAGATCAACATTCGGATGGCTGGCCATGAACCGGTCAATCACCTCCCCCAGCAGGGGGCCGATCATCAGCTGCGGCGCCGTCACCACAAGCCGCCCCTCCAGCCGCGCATCACGCTGGGTCAGATCACGCATCAGGTCGTGTTCGCGCGCTTCCATTTCCGCGGCATGGCGCGCCACCGCCAGCCCGTCTTCGGTCGGGCGATAACCATCGGCAAGCCGCTCGAACAGGGTCACCCCAAGCGCCGTCTCGGCCCGGGCAATACGCCGCGAGACGGTGGTGTAGTTCACCCCCAAGGCCTTGGCCGCCGCAGCAAGCGAGCCACCGCGCACCAGATGCATCACCGTGCGAAGATCATCCCATTGTGCCGCCATACATGCATTTTCGCACATCACTGATGCAAAGACACGCGTTTTCTCGCACCTCGGTGCTGCCTAGCTTGAGGCCATCACAGACACCGAAAGGACCATCCCATGATCTACGCCTACGCGAAACTCACCGTCACCAACCCCGACTCCCTTGCCAAATACCGCGAGGTCGCCGGCCCCGCCCTCGCCCGTCACGGCGGCAAGGTCGAACAGGCCAGCGCCAACAGCATGGGCATTGACGGCACCCCCGATGTGCCCGACGTCGCCGCCATCCTGTCCTTCCCCGACAAGGACAGCGCGCTGGGGTGGATCAACGATCCCGAGCTGGCCGACGTCCACGCCCTGCGCCGTGAGGCTGGCGGCTCGGATATCGTGCTTTTGGGGTGAATTAGTCTCGCATTCAGTCTCTATTGCACCCGGATTCGCGGTGCAATAGAGTCACCCCATGCCTGTTTGCATTCTCTATCGACGCAGCCGCGCGGCCCGCCCGCGTTACTACCGCGTCGAGATCGCCTTCAACCTCTTCAACGAAGTCTCCGTTCTGCGCGAATGGGGTATTTCCGGCGGCAAACCGGTGTCGCGCATCGACCTCTTCGGCAACCTGCTCGATGCCTCACGGGCCGCCGACCGGTTCCGCAACCGCGCCCTGCGCCGCGGCTACAGCCGCAGCGACCGCGCATTGGTCAGTTCGTAAGCCGCGCCACAGCGCCAGCCAGAACCTCCAGCCCCGTCACCAGATCGGCCTCGTCCGTGTCCTCGGCAAAGGCATGGCTGATGCCGTTGATCGACGGCACGAACAGCATCGCCACCGGCATGTGCCGCGCCACGTTGGTGGCATCATGCAGCGCCCCCGAAGGCATCTCGCGCCACCGCCCCGCGGCCAGCCGCTCGGCGCTCTCGGCCAAAGCCCCGCGCAGCCGGTCATCCATCGCCACCGGCTCCAGCCCCAGCATCGGCCCGAAACTCAAATCCAGCCCCCGCGCCCCGGCAACTTCCTCGGCAAGGCTGCGAATGATCCCCTCCATCTCCTGCAAGCGCGCCACCTCGGCGTCGCGCCATTGCATCGAGAAGGTCACCTTGCCCGGCACGATCGACGAGGCATTCGGATGCACGTTCACATGACCAATGGTCCAGACCGTCTCCGGCGTAACCACCCCAGCAAGTGCCGCATTCAACCGCGTGGCAAACTCCACCATCCCCTGAACCGCGTCCCGGCGCAGGTGCATCGGTGTGGTGCCCGCGTGATTCTGCTCGCCCTCAAGGGTGATCCGCATGTCGCGAATACCCACGATGTCGGTGACCACGCCAATCATCTCGCCCGCCTGATCCAGCCAGGGACCCTGCTCGATATGCATCTCGATAAAACCGGTGAACCGGCCCGGATCCACAAAATCCCCGGCCATATCAGCCATGGAGGCCCGCGCCTCGACGAATCGCACCCCGTTACGATCGGTCAGCGCGTCCGCCGTCTCGAGCGGCAGGACGCCGCCCCAGATCGCGCTGCCCGTGGTCACGCCAAACCGGCCTTCCTCGTCCTGGAACGAGACCACCGACACCGCCGGCCCACCGGCCTCCTGCGCCGCACGGGCGATCTCGAGCGCCGCAATCACCCCAAGCGCCCCGTCCAGCCACCCGCCTTCCGGCTGGCTGTCACTATGCGATCCCAACAACAAAGACGGCCCCTCGGCCAATCCCCAGATTGACCCCACCGGATCCACATGCACCGACAGTCCCGCCGCCCGCATCCGGTCCATCAACCACCGTCGCGCCGCCACATCCGGCTCGGAAAACGCCGGCCGCACCACGCCCTTGCCCTCACCAGACGCCCCGAACTGCCGCAAGCCATGCAAGTCCTCAAGAAACCGCGCCGAATCCACTTTCATGACCACACCCTCTCTTCAATGCACCCCAAAATACTCCCGCCGGAGGCACCCGCAATCTCCGTAACAGTCGTGACTTAAGCTGCAGCTCCGAAAATATTCTCTCTATGGTATTTTAGAAACTCTGGGTGAGGATGATGCCGAGGGTTTCTAGGTAGAAACAACTTGCCGCCAGGAGCGATTAGCCGGCCTCGAACTTCAGACGAAACTTTGTTTTCGGAAACCAAAATCTCGAAGTTCTCCCCTACTGAAATGAGACCTCTGTCAAACATCCAATGGACAGTTCCTGAGAGCGCCAAACCGTTTATGACTATGTCGGGACCCTTGTCTTTGACTGGTCTGATATGCGCGGCCTGAACTTCAGCGCGACCACCTCCGTTCCTCAAGTCCAGACCGGATATTGCACAGCGTCCTTGATATGCGGCTTTGACCGCTCGGGCGAACGACTGGTCTCGCGCCGGCCGGGACGTCAAAACTTCCTTTCGAAACTCTTGCAATAGCGGGCCGACAAACGGCGCCTGACCATCCGCGAAACCAGTGGAGCCTTGGGCATCAAACATTGCCTCGCGCGGTAATGCGTTCGGCCCTTCCAGTGGCTTCAAGCCCGCACTCACAATGGATGAAAACTCATCAAATGATATGCGACGAACCGCTGAAACGCTCGCTCCACCGGACATTGCAGAGCCGTCATGACCTCTTAGACTGTGCTCATAGGCCAGCCCAAATGGATTGTTGCGTGGTACTGTTTGTTCAAATTCCCACTGGGTGCCTTCTTCAAAGACTGCAAAATAGTGGTTCGGCTTCGAAGGATCTTCGACAATCGCGTCAATCTTTACAACTGACGTGTAACCAAGAGCACCCTTTTTTCCTTCATAGATAATAACCCAATCACCTAGGCATTCTTCAACGCGACGAAGGTAAATCTTGGGAAAGTGGTAGGCGATGCCAGGGCGATCGTCGTAAATCGAAATTGGGTTTTGAATGAAAACTGAATTGGCCATAGGGCGATAGAACGCCCTATGGCTATGATTTTCAAGAGCTTATTCCGCCGCGATCTGGCCCTCGATCTTCTCGACCTTCACTGCCGAGAACTTGAACTCGGGGATTTTGCCGTAGGGGTCCAGCGCCGGGTTGGTCAGGATGTTGGCGGCCGCTTCCACATAGGCAAACGGCACGAACACCATGTCCTCGGCAATCGCGCGGTCGGCGCGCGCCATGATCTCGATTGAGCCACGGCGGGTCGACAGGCGGATCATCTCGCCCGGCTCGATCCCCATCAGCTTGAGCGTGCGCGGGTTCAGCGAACAGTTCGCTTCCGGCTCGACCGCATCCAGCACCTTCGAGCGGCGGGTCATCGACCCGGTGTGCCAGTGTTCCAGCTGACGCCCGGTGGTCATGATCATCGGGAACTCTGCGTCCGGCGCCTCATCCGGCGGGATCACCGAAGCCGGGGTAAAGCGGGCACGGCCCTCGGGACGCGGGAAGCCATCACCGAACACGATCGCCTGACCGGGGTCGGTCTCGTGCAGCGACGGATAGGTGATGGTCTCGGTCTTGAGACGCTCCCAGGTGATGTTGTCGAGCGACTTCATGGTCTTCTTCATCTCGTCAAAGACCTGGCTCACATCGGTGTAATCCCAGTTCAGACCAATGCGCTGCGCCAGTTCGACCGTGATCGACCAGTCCTCGCGCGCCTCACCCGGAGGCGTCACCGCGGGGCGCACCCGCTGCACTTGGCGGTTGGTGTTCGACACGGTGCCGTTCTTTTCATACAGCGCCGAGGCCGGCAGGATGATATCGGCATAGTTCGCCGTTTCGGTCAGGAAGATGTCCTGCACGATCATCAGCTCAAGCTTGGCAAAGGCATCCCGCGCGTGATCGGCGTCCGGGTCCGACATCGCCGGGTTCTCACCCTGGATGTACATGCCCTTGATGTTGCCGGCATAGGCCTGGTCCACGATCTCGGTCACGGTCAGGCCCTTCTCGTTCGAGAAGTCCTCCGACTCCCAGACCTGCGTGAACTTTTCGCGCACCTCGTCCGAGGTCACGGTTTGATAGTCCGGCAGGAACATCGGGATAAGGCCCGCGTCAGAGGCGCCCTGTACGTTGTTCTGGCCGCGCAGCGGGTGCAGACCTGCCCCCGGCTTGCCGACGTTACCGGTCATCAGCGCCAGCGAGATCAGGCAACGCGAGTTGTCGGTACCGTGGATGTGTTGCGACACGCCCATGCCCCAGAAAATCAGGCCTGCCTTGCCACCGGCAAAGGTGCGCGCCACGCGGCGCAGCTGCTCGGGGCTGACGCCGCAGATTTCCGACATCTTCTCCGGGGTGAACTGCTTCAGGTGCTCTTTCTCGGCGTCCCAGTTCTCGGTCCAGCGGTGGATATACTGGCTGTCGTAGAGTTCTTCCTCGACGATCACGTTCATGATCGCGTTCAGCATCGACACATCGGCACCGGGACGGAACTGAACCATCTCGGTTGCAAAACGACGCAGGCCCACACCGCGCGGATCCATCACGATCAGCTTGCCGCCACGCTTGGTGAACTGCTTGAAGTAGGTCGCGGCAACCGGGTGGTTCTCGATCGGGTTAGACCCGATCACGATGGCCACGTCGGCGTTTTCGATTTCGTTGAAGGTCGCGGTCACGGCGCCCGAACCCACGTTCTCAATCAGCGCCGCCACCGAAGAGGCGTGGCACAGGCGGGTGCAGTGGTCGACGTTGTTGTGCTTGAACCCCTGGCGGATGAACTTCTGGAAGAGATAGGCCTCTTCGTTGGTGCATTTCGCCGAGCCAAAGCCCGCCACCGAACGCGGATCTTCCGCGCGCAGTTTCATCAGGCCCTTGGCAGCCAGATCCATCGCCTCTTCCCAGGATGCTTCGCGGAAGTGGGTCGACAGGTTGCCCGGATCGACGTTCAGGCCCTTGGCCGGTGCGTCTTCGCGACGGATCAGAGGCTTGGTAAGACGGTGGGGGTGGTGGATATAGTCAAACCCGAAACGGCCTTTGACACAGAGGCGGCCTTCGTTCGCCGGGCCGTTGATGCCCTCGACATATTTGACCTTGCCGTCCTTCACCTTGAGCGACACCTTGCAGCCCACACCGCAGAACGGGCAGACGCTTTCGGTTTCGCTGTCGTAATCCTTGCTGTCGCCAACCTGGGCGTCATCCACAACCGTGGCAGGCATCAGCGCGCCGGTCGGGCAGGCCTGAACGCACTCGCCACAGGCCACACAGGTCGACTGGCCCATCGGGTCCATGATGTCGAAAGTCGGATAGGCATCATGGCCACGGCCGGCCATGCCGATCACGTCGTTCACCTGCACTTCGCGGCAGGCCCGCACGCAGAGACCACAGGAAATACAGGCATCCAGGTTCACGCGCATCGCGACGTGGCTGTCATCCAACAGCGGGATACGGCCCTCTTCCAGCTTCGGAAAACGGCTTTCCTCGACACCGTTCAGCTCGGCCATCTCCCAAAGGTGGCTAGACTTGTCGTGCGCCTCTGCCTTCTCGGGCTGGTCCGCCACAAGCATTTCCATGACCATCTTGCGGGCACTGGTGGCGCGGGCGTTGTTGGTGGTGACCACCATGCCCTCTTGCGGCTCGCGGATACAGGAGGCGGCAAGGGTACGTTCGCCCTCGATCTCGACCATACAGGCGCGGCAGTTGCCGTCAGGGCGATAGCCCGGTGCCGGTTTGTGGCAGAGATGCGGAATGACCAGACCACGGCCGTTGGCGACTTCCCAGATGGTCTCTCCGGGCTTGGCTTCGACGGTTTCACCGTCCAGCGTGAATTTGATGGTTTCGGACATGCGTGTCTCCATGGATTCCGCGCCACCATACCCCAGCGTCGCGCTTGGGCGAGTCGCTCAATCCGACAGGCCGGGGTATATTTGCGCCAAGCGGCACACCTTTGCACACCGGAAATTCCGATGCGTCACGCGGCACTTGGCGGCGCATTTGCCCTTTCCGCGCGTCGCCCGCTGGCTTAGGCAAGGGGCATAGTCAAAGGATATCCCGATGCCCCACATTACACTCGTTCGCCACGGTCAGGCCAACACCGATGCCCGCGATGAAATCTCCTATGACCGCCTGTCCGACCTCGGCCATCAACAGGCGCGCTGGTTGGGGGCGCATATGGAGGCCACGGGGGACCGGTTTCAACGTGTGTATTGCGGCACGCTGACCCGCCATATTGAGACCGCCATCAGCATGGGGGCCGAGGCCCACGCGACCATCGTGCGCGACGAACGTCTCAATGAATTCACCTACTTCACCCTGTCCCAGCTGATGGAAGAACAGCACGGCCTGTCGGTCCCGTCCGAGCGCGAGGGCTTTGTCGAACACCTGCCAACCGTGCTTGGGGCATGGGAGCGTGGAGAGATCGAGGGCGCGCCGGAAACCTATGCCCAGTTCGAATCGCGGGTCCGCGATGTCATGGCCGAAATCGCCGCCGGTCAGGGCCGCGCACTGGTGGTCACGTCAGGGGGCCTGATCGGCATGGTCCTGCGCCAGACCCTGTCTCTTGATGTGCAGGGCTGGGCCAAGATGTGCCTCGCGATCATGAACACCTCGGTGCATCGCTGGCAGATGGTGCTGGAACAACCGCTGCTGGTTCAATTCAACGGCGTTGCCCACCTCGAAGCGCCGGATCGCCAATACGCCCAGACCCACCTCTGAGCCGCAGGCACCAAAGGGCAAACCCCGTCAGGGGGTCTGCCCGTGTCTTTCAGATGTGCCGCTATAGGGCCGGATCAGGCCGCCTTGTCGGCAAAATCGCGATGGATGTATTTGCAATCGCAATAGGGGCATTCGACAAACCCCTCTTCGGCGGGGATTTGCAGGTAGACGCGGGGATGGCCAAGCGCGCCTTCGCCGCCGTCACAGGCCACCTTGTAGCTGTCCACGATCTTGGTTTCGGGCGCTTCAGTCGTCATTGCCTATCGTCCTTCTGATGTCGTTCCGGTTGTTCATTCGCACCGGTTTCGTTATGCGCGAATATGAGCGATCAAAGCCCCGGGAGCAAGAGCAGCCATGACGCAGAACGCCATCGAGATTCGCGGCCTGAAAAAGACCTACCGTGGCAGCAAGGGCGAGCCCGAGAAACACGCTCTCAAGGGCATCGACCTTGATATTCCCGCCGGGTCGATCTTTGGCCTGCTTGGCCCCAATGGTGCCGGAAAATCGACCATGATCAACATCATGGCCGGCCTTGTCACCAAAAGCGCGGGCAGCGTGAACATCTGGGGATTCGACCAGGATCAGAACCCGCGCCAGTCACGGGCCGCCATCGGCGTCATGCCACAGGAGCTGAACCTCGACCCGTTCTTCTCTCCCCGCGGTGCGCTTGAGGTGCAGGCGGGCCTTTACGGTGTCCCGAAATCCCAACGCCGCTCTGACGAGATCCTTGAAATGATCGGTCTCTCCGACAAGGCCGAAGCCTATGCCCGTACCCTGTCAGGCGGTATGCGTCGTCGCCTGCTTCTGGGCAAGGCGCTGGTCCACCATCCGCAAATCCTCGTACTCGACGAACCCACGGCGGGCGTCGACATCGAATTGCGCCAGATGCTCTGGACCAACATCCGCAAGCTGAACCGCGACCGCGGTATGACCATCATCCTCACCACCCACTATCTCGAGGAAGCCGAGGAAATGTGTGACGAGATCGCCATCATCAACCACGGCGAACTGGTCGCCCGCGACAGCACCCGCAACCTGCTCGGCCAGATCGACCGCAAGACCATGGTGATCGACCCGATGGACCGCCCCGAGACCCTGCCCGAGATGGAGGGCCTCAGCGCCTGCCGCCGCGACGATGGCACCCTCGCCTTCAGCTACGAAGCCAGCAAGATCACCGCCGAAGCCGTGCTCGAAGCCGTCCACAGCGCCGGTATCCGCATCCGCGACGTGAAAACCGAACAGGCCGACCTCGAAGACGTCTTCCTGTCCATTACCTCAAGCCGCTGACGCAAGAGCAGGTTTGCCTGGCTTTTCCACCTGCCCATAGGGCAGCGACTGCCTGGGCGGGCGCGAATGCGCCTGCCGGGGGGCAGGCAGGAGCGGCCCGGCGGTGCCGCCGGGCGTTTCCCTATCAGCTCGGTAGATCGGAAAATGATTGCCCGCTTTCCCGCGCGATCAATCCGCGAACAGGTGCTGTGTCTTCGCCAGCTTCTCTGCCGCCTCGTCATTGATCGACAGAAACTCCTTCAACACGGCGACGTGGTCCGCCACATCGTCGCCCTCACGCATCCGCACGTGGTTTTCAAAGTTGGCATCGCGAATGCGGTCGCCTTCCAGAACAATATCCTGACGGATTGTCGGCAACAGGCGCTGGATCGTCTCGGCCGGGGTCTGCGATCCCGCCAGACCAATTCGCGAGGCATGGCCGACGAGGTATTCATCGGAAAACTTGCACTCAAGCTCAAGAAGACGCGTGCCGGAGCGGTCGCCAAAGAAGTCATAGAGCAGGTCCACCGACGAGGGATCAAGACAGATCACCAGCCGGTTGGTATCGAAATAGTCAAACAGCATCCGCATCAGCGCCCGGCGGTGGCGCGTCCGCTTGCCCAGCGTGGCCTGAATGCCGCCAAGATCGGGCAGTGGCGTGCTTTCCTCATTGAACAGATAGGCAATCGCCGCCAGCCCCGTGGTCTGGGCGATATTCTCGGTCAGCCGCTTGGCGACGTGCCACTTCTTGCAGACGATGATCAGCAATTCGCGGTCCCGTCCAAGCGTCGATTCCGTCTCCCAGAACCGCGAGGCAAACCGCCGCCCGATCCGGCCGCGACCGGTCAGGAACTTGAACAGGCTCGGGCCTTCCGCCGAAATCTGGAACCGCACGTCCTTGGCGGTAAACAGGTCCGCCAGCCGCTGCTTGAGGTCCAATGCCTCAGGGCTGATCTTGCGGGCAAACAGATAGTCCTGACTTAGCAACAGGTCATAGTGATCGTTGTAGAAGGTCAGCGGCATCCCGTAGTCGGTGAACATCAGGAAGGTCAGCGTGCGGGTGCGGATTTCCCGTTCGGGCACAAGGTGGCGCACGATGGTCTGGAAAAACGTCTCATCGGGAATCCAGGTCGTGCGGAAAAACCGCATCACATCCTTGCGCTTGCGGGTGAACTCCAGCACCGCCTCGATGGTCTGGCGCCGCAGACACCACCACTGCGATCCAATCTGCACCTGGATGTCCGGCGGGATTTCACGCGTCAGGCCAAGACGTTTCTGCAGATTGTAGGAGGCATAGAACCGCCGTTTCTGGGTCCGTTCGTTGAACCAGTGACGATAGATCAGGCGATCCATCTTCATCCCGGTCTTGATCCAGTCGCTTTCGATGAAATCAAAACTCTCGATCACGTCGCAATCGTTGTCATCGAGGTAGTCATGGATATAGTCCGCCGTCTTGATCGGCTGGCAATCGCCCGACAGCATGTAGAAATGGGTGGCGCGCGGAAAGGCCTCGACCGCGGCTTCGACGGCATAAAGCGTGGCCTCGACAAGCGACCATTCACCCCAGCCGCACTTGATGCGCTTGGTGGCATAGGCCACGTTCGGATTGTCGGCGAGACCGTCCTGGATGAGCTGAAAATACTCTTTCTTGGCGCGCGCGTCGAAGTGGATCGAAATATAATCCCCCGCCGCAGTCAGCATCTGAGCTTGCTTTACGATCGCCTCGGGGTCCTTATGACACAGAAGAATAAAGGCGATTTTTGCCATATTGGAAACCAACACCCCGTTTTACATTGATTGTTTATCTCAATAATGCTGAACGGACGTTGAATAAACAGACTTTCTTTGCTTTTTTACTGGCAAACCAAACTGTGGCCGAAATGTCCGGATCACGGTGATACTGGAGGCAATTGAGATATGGGCTTTCCCGGCACCTGGATGACCGAAAGCGAAAGCGTGGTTTACCGCGTTGTTCCCAAATGCGCGTGTTCGACCATCGGTCAGATCATGTATTATTCCGATCACGGCGAATTTTTTGACGGCGATATTCACGATGCCACAGGTGGCATGCATAAGTGGGCCATCGACGCGAGCCAGGATCCGATCACGCGTAACGTGCAGTCACACGGCTCTTACGCCTTCACCTGCGTGCGCAACCCCTACACCCGCATCCTGTCGTCCTTCTTCGACAAGATCTGCGGCATCCAGCGCAACGGCAAACGCTATCGCGGCAATCTCGTGCCGATGCTGATCCAGAAATACGGCATCGAGGTCGGTGGCGATGACGGCAAGCAGGAGTTCGACCAGATCAAGAGCTTCCGCCGCTTCCTGTTGTTCGCCCGCGACACCATCCGCTGGCGCCGCCCGATGGACCCCGACATCCACTGGTCGGCGATGTCCGGCCACGTCTCGACCTTCATCGTGAACGGCGGGCGGTATGACAACATCTTCTGGACCGAAAAGTTCAACGACGGCATGCAATCGGTGCTGGACGCCATCGACACCAAGGCCGAGGTCGACATCAACGCCATCCCGCGGTTCAACGAATCCGAAGGCCACGGCCCCAAGCGCGCCCATCCGGTCGAAGACTATTTCGACGATCTGTCGATGCACCTGGTCTACGAAATCTACAAACGCGATTTCGATCTGTTCAAATACGATTTCGAAGACCCGTCCAACAAGATGCCGATCGGCGAGATCGACCTTGAAGAAGTCCACGCAAAGCTGGGCGATTAAGGCCCCGTAGTCAGGAAGACCACCATGAAAGCACGGATCAAATGGGCCGAGGGCCGCACCTTTGTCGGCACGTCGGGCACGGGCCACAGCATCGTTCTGGGCACCAGTCACGGCGAAGGCGGCACCCCCGGCCCGAGCCCGATGGAGCTTTTGCTGCTCGGCACTGCGGGCTGTTCGGCCTATGACGTGGTGTCGATCCTCGAAAAGCAGCGCCAGCGCATCGAGGACGTGCAGGTCGAGGTCGACGCCGATCGCGCCGAGACCGACCCCAAGGTCTTTACCCGCATCCACCTGCATTTCATCGTCAAGGGCCGTGGCGTCGGTGAAGCCAAGGTCGAAAAGGCCATCGCGCTTTCGGTCGACAAATACTGTTCAGCCTCGGCCATGATGGCGGCCACGGCAGAGGTTACTCACGACTTTGAAGTGGTGGACACCGAGTAAGCTCCGCGAGAAAGGGGCTCTGCCCCTCGCTCTGCGGGCTCACCCCGGGGTATTTTTCCAAGAAGAAGACAGGGGCGCTTAGAGCAGCCCCTTGTCGCGGAACAGGGCCTGAAGGTTGCGGTCGGCGCGCGGGCCCATGTGGCGGATCACTTCGCCGGCCACGGTACAGCCCATCTCTCCACAGGTGCGGATGTCGGCGCCGGTGGCGAGGCCAAACAGGAAACCGGCGGCAAAACCGTCGCCGGCACCGGTGGCATCCACCGGGATGATCTTTTCGACCGGCACGTCGACCCGAACACCGTTCTGGATGATCGAGACGCCATCGCCCGAGCGGGTACAGGCCACAAGCGGGCAGATTGCGGCGGTTTTCTCGAGCGCCTCTTCGAGGTCATCGGTCTCGAACAGCGATTTGATCTCGTCCTCGTTGCCGATGACATAGTCCAGCTCGTGTTCGATCAGCATCAGGAAATCGGTGCGGTGCCGCTCGACACAGAAGGGATCGGAAATCGCGATCCCCGCCTTGCCGCCCGCGGCGCGGCAAGCCCGTGCCATCGCGATAAAGGCTTCCTTGCCCTTGTCCTTGTCGAACAGATAGCCCTCGAGGAAGACAATCTCGGTATCGGCGGCCACGGCGGCGTCCACGTCCTCGGGGCCAAGTTCGGCGGAAATGCCAAGGTAGGTGTTCATCGATCGCTCGCCATCGGGCGAGACGAAGATCATCGAGCGCGAGGTCGGCAACTCGCCGCCCGCCACCGGCGGGTTCACGAAACGGGTGCCGTCCATCTCCATCGCGTCGGCATAGAAATGGCCCAGCGCGTCATCATGCACACGCCCGACAAAGCCGGTTTTCAGACCCAGCTTGCCGATCCCCGCCAGCGTGTTTGCGACCGAGCCGCCCGCTGCCTGCTTGCGGTTGTCCATAGCGCCGTAAAGAACCTCGGCGCGGTCCTTCTCGACCAGCTGCATGATGCCCTTTTCGATGCCCATCATCTCAAGGAAAGTGTCTTCCGCCGTGGTCAACACATCCACGATGGCGTTGCCGATGCCGACAACCTTGTAGGTCTTGCTCATAGGTTCTTGTCCTCAAACATGCAGAGATCGCGGATGAGACAGGTGCCGCACAGAGGTTTGCGCGCCTTGCAGACATAGCGTCCGTGCAGAATCATCCAGTGGTGGGCGTGGAGTTGGAAATCCACGGGGATATTGTCTTCAATGGCGCGTTCAACCGCGACCACGTCCTTGCCCGGACACACGCCCGAGCGGTTGCCGAACCGGTAGATATGGGTGTCCACGGCCTGTGCCGGATATTGCCACCACATGTTCAGCACCACGTTTGCCGTCTTGCGCCCGACGCCCGGCAGGCCCTCAAGCGCGGCCCGCGAACAGGGTACTTCGCCGCCGTATTGTTCAACAAGGATGCGCGACAGCTTGATGACGTTCTTTGCCTTGTTGCGGTAAAGGCCGATCGTCTTGATGTGTTCGATCACCCCTTCTTCGCCCAGCGCCAGCATCTTGTCGGGCGTATCGGCGATCTTGAACAGTTCGGCAGTGGCGCGGTTCACGCCCTTGTCGGTGGCTTGCGCAGACAGGGCCACCGCCACCACCAGCGTATAGGCGTTGACGTGGTCCAGCTCGCCCTTGGGCTCGGCTTCGGCTGCCTGGAACCGCGTAAAGATCTCGCGGATCGTATGATAATCAAGTTGCTTGGCCATGTGTGCGGTATGCCCTTTGCCGGTTGACCCGGCAAGGGGCAATGCACGGCTCAGGGTTTCCAGCCGGGTCCGGAGAACAGATAGTGCCAGACTTCACGCCCCGATTTCGCGCGTCGCAGATCACGCACCAGCGCCGGGATTTCCGAGAACCACACCTTGATCGGGTTCTGGCTGTCGAAATCTGTGGTCAGCCCATAGCGCGGCCGCTCTTCCTCGACCTGGAAGGTGTTGAACAGGCGATCCCAGATGATGGTGATGCCACCATAGTTGCGATCCAGGTACTTGGCGTCGCTGCCGTGATGCACCCGGTGGTGCGACGGGGTGTTCAGCACCCATTCCAACGGACCCAGCTTGCCGATCAGCTCGGTATGCAGCCAGGTCTGGTAGGCCAGCACCACAAGAGCCGATCCAAGGACCACTTCAGGGCTGAACCCGATCAGGACCATGGGCACATGGGCAATCAGCGACCACAGACTTTCCAGCGGGCCAAACCGGATGCCGGTGATGATGTTATAATCCCGCGAGGAATGGTGCACCGCGTGCTGTGTCCACAGCAGGCGCACCTCGTGGGCGATCCGGTGTTCCCAGTAATAGGTGAAATCGGCCAGCGCGATGGCGGCCACAACCGTCACCCAAGTGGTGGGGATCTGCCACGAGATAAACGTCGCGCTCAGCAGGAACAGAACCCCGTAGGCAAAGGTCATCAGCGTGATCTCGATCAGCAGATAGGGGATCTGCGTCGAAGCGCTGGCGATCATCTCAAAGAATGTCTTGCGCCGGAAATTGCCCTTGAAGGCGGCCTCGGCGATCTCGATCAACAGGATGGCCGCACCGATCAGAAAGAACACCTCGTCGATCTGGGTGACCAGAGTGGTAAAGGTTTCGGATGTCATGCCGTGCCTCCTGATACGCCGGATTGAAGGGTGCGCCAGGCCAGCGTCGCCGCCTGTCGATGGGTTGCCTCACCGTCGCGCACCATGATCCACGCGGCGAACAGAAGGTTTTCATAGGCCTGCACGATCCATGGCGTCGGCACGTCCTGTGCGAACCCGCCCTCGGCCTTGGCTTTGTCAACAGCTTCGGCAAGCTCGAAAGCATCGCGTTTTCGCGCCTCGGCAATCGACGGCACGTTGTCCAGCGGCTCTTTCTCGAGGAACATCTGCCGTTCGGCCAGGGGGATCATCGCCTCAAGCGCAAGGCGCAGGCCCTCGGTATAGCTGGTGGCGTTTTTGGTCGCGGCCTCGACAGCCGCGTCCAGCTCTTCCATCGCCCGATGCGCAAGCGCGATCATCAGGTCCTCGCGACCCTTGAAGTGGCGATGCAGGGTGGCCCGGCCAACACCGGCGGCCTCGGCCACATCGGCAAGGGTGGCGGTGGGTTTCGCCGCAAAGACGGCAAAGCCCGCTTCGATTATGGATGTTTCTGTTTTACTCGTCATGATACACAGATGTCTCATTAGAGACAAAGATGTCAATAAAACGCAAAGAAAAACCGCGCAAAGCACGGTTCTCAAAGGGTATTTTTTCAGACCTGCGCGGGGGCTTTCTACTCCAGCGGCAGCACAAACACCGTGTCAGACCACCCATCAAGGTTGCAGCGCGCCCGGATATGCACTGCCTTGAACCCCTCCGGAACCACAACCCCCGACAAGGAGCGCGTGAAGGGTTGCTCGGTCACATGGGGATGCAGCAACTCGCGCACGCCAAGCACCTCACCCTCGGGCGTTTCCACCCGCCAGCCATCAGCATAGTGCTCCCATCCCGTGTCAGGGTGGCTCAGCGTCACGTCATAGCGCCATCCCGATCCTGCCTTCTGCGCCTTCGCGGATTCGACAACGGGAAATTCCGCCAACGCGGGCGTGGCCAACAGAAGAAATGGGATCAGATATCGCATGGCCCCACCATACGGCAGGCCATGCGGCTCACAAGTCACGCTTGCGTGTCTTTGTCCCGCGCTTGGGCCTTCAGCATCGCTTCGATCTCGCCCAAGCGGTTCAGAACCTCGTCACGGTAGGTATCGGTGCGCTCGTCCGCCTCGGCGTGGTGTGCATCCTGCATCGAGTTCACCACCAGACCCACCACGAGGTTCAGGATGATAAAGGTCGTGGCAAGGATGAAGGGCACGAAAAACGCCCAGGCGTAGGGCGCAACCTCCATCACCGGGCGCACGATCCCCATCGACCAGCTTTCCAGCGTCATGATCTGGAACAGCGAATACATCGACTGACCAAGGGTGCCGAACCACTCCGGGAACAACTCACCAAACAGCTTGGTCGCCATCACCGCGCCGATATAGAAGATCAGCCCCATCAAAAGGAACACCGATCCCATCCCCGGCAGGGCGTTGATCAGCCCCTCGATCACGCGGCGCAGCGACGGTGCAACCGACACCACCCGCAACAGACGCAGGATACGCATCGCCCGCAGCACCGAAAGCCCCTGCGCCGCTGGCACAAGCGAAATGGCAACGATGATGAAATCGAAGATGTTCCAACCATCCCGCCAGAACCGCATCCGGTGCACGAACAGCTTGGCCACGATCTCGACCACGAAAATCGTCAGACAGATCACGTCAAGGAAATGGATCAGCCCGCCAACTCGCGCCATCACGGCGGGCGAGGTTTCCAATCCAAGGATGATCGCGTTGAACAGGATCACGCCAAGGATGACATTGCGGACAATCGCGCGATCCAGAACCGCACCAATGCGGTCGCGCAAGCTCGAAACGGGGGAATCAGGGGCCTGTGTCATGGGCCGTATATGGGGCAGGCCCGCGCGCGCGACAACCGGCTCAGAAGCCTTTGATTGTCTCCTTGGTGAATTCCGCGTATCCCGCCTGTTCATGCAGCAGATGCGCCTTCATCACCCCATGCAGTTCCGGCAACTTGTAGAACGGCACTGCAGGAAAGACATGATGCTCGGTGTGGTAGGGCATGTTCCAGGCAAGAAAGCGGACAACCGCGTTGGTATAGGTCGTGCGTGTGTTGTCGAACATGTTCGCCACCTTCGGACAGCGCCCGTGTTCCGCCATCAGGTAGAGCCGCAGAAACGGCTGCCCGATCAGCACCGGCAGCACCCAGATCCAGAACACCACCGGCGTGACCAACAGGCTCAGCGCCAGCAAAAGATAAACGCCCAGCATGATCCGCGCCTCTTGTTTCAGGCGCGGCTTCACCCGCTCGGGCAGATAGGACGCATCCGCCCGCCCGCGCGCATTGACCCAAAGCTGTTTCGCCAGCGATCCCCAGTACGGCACCCCCGTCACGTGCCACAGGAACGGCCCCCAGGCGTCAAGTTTGCGGTCATAATCGGCCAGTTCCGGGTCTTTGCCGGGGATGTTGGTGAACCGGTGATGCGCAAGGTGGAAATACCGGAACCACTCGAACGGCAGCACCAGAAGCAGGCCGCAGAACCGGCCCACCCACTCGTTCAGCGCCTCACTGGCAAAGGGCGTCTTGTGTGTCGCCTCATGCTCGAGCGTGAACAGGAAAACGATCATGACACCCTGCACCGGCACCACCGCCCACCACAGCGGGCCGCCCGATGCGATCCAGACCGCCGCAAGGGCAATCAACCCCAGATGCGCCACCAGATGCCGCAGACCCGCCGCATCACTGCGCCGCGTCAAAGCCCCGGACACCTCGGCGGGAAGGGATTTCAGAAACGTCTTGTGGTCCATGCGCCCAGTAACGCCATCTTGGCCCAGCGGGTCAAAGTCAAAAGCGCAACAATCGGGTCGAATTGCGCCCGCCACGCACCTATTGTCAGGAAAAGCAGCGAGGAGAGCTTCCATGAACGACATGACCGAAGGCTATCATTTCAACGTCATGCGCCGCGCCATCGACCTGATCGATCAGGGCGGCGAGTCGATGTCGCTCGAAGATCTCGCCCGCGCGATGGACATGAGCCCGGCCCATTTCCAGCGCCTCTTCACCAAGTGGGCCGGCGTCAGCCCCAAGAAATACCAGCAATACCTCACCCTCGGCCATGCCAAGGCCCTGCTGCACGATCACTTCACCACGCTGGAAACATCGAACTCTGTGGGTCTCTCCGGGTCGGGCCGCCTGCACGATCTGTTCCTGCGCTGGGAAGCCATGAGCCCCGGCGAATACGCCCGCAAGGGCGCGGGTCTGACCATCTATTGGGGCTGGTTCGACAGCCCCTTCGGCCTGTCCCTCGTGATGGGCACCGAAAAGGGCATCTGCGGCATCGGCTTTGCCTCGGAAACCGGCGAGGAATGGGCGATGCAGGATCTCGTGTCGCGCTGGCCCAAGGCCACCTTTGTTGAAGACCCGATGTTCCTTCGTCCCTGGGTGCTCGCGGCCTACCAGACCGACAGCGCCGCTCTCGACAAGACGCCGCTCTACATGATCGGCTCGCCGCTTCAGATCAAGGTCTGGGAAGCCCTCATGCGCATCCCCTCGGGGCAGGTCAGCACCTATTCGGAAATCGCCCAGTCGATCGGTATGCCCCGCGCCGTGCGTGCGGTTGGAACCGCCGTCGGCCGCAACCCGGTCAGCTGGCTGATCCCCTGCCACCGGGCGCTGCGCAAATCCGGCGCGCTGGGCGGCTATCACTGGGGTCTGCCGGTCAAACGCTGCCTGTTGGCCTATGAGGGGGCGCGCGCAGACGCGGAATAGTCCCCAATTTGCCGAAATCCGCCTATTTTTCCCCCTCTAAACCTTTGGGGGATGGCATCTGTTCGCCTATATTGGAAGAAAGGCCGCAAAAGACGGCAACGACAGTCAAAACGAGGCAGCAGTCATGAAACGTATCACCCTTCCCCTTTTCGCCCTCGCGCTCGGCGGTTTGGCCGCCTGTACCGATCCCGGTTACGTGACCGGTGACGCGGGCGAGCGCGACCGCTATCGCCAGACCAAACAGGGGGCCCTGCTGGGTGGTCTGCTTGGGGCCGGTGCCGCCAAGGTCACGGGCGGCGATGCCCTCAAGGGCGCCGTGATCGGTGCCGGTGCGGGCGCCCTGATCGGCAACCACCTCGACAAGCAAGAGGCCGAGCTGCGCAGCGAACTGGATGACGATGTCACCATCGAGAACACCGGCGATCGCCTGATCGTCACCCTGCCGCAGGACATCCTGTTCGACTCCGACAGCGCCTATGTCAGCCCGGCCCTGTCCGACGATCTGGTCACCGTCGCCCGCAGCCTTCAGAAGTATCCCGACTCGGTTGTGCAGGTGATCGGCCACACCGACAACACCGGCTCTGCCGAACACAATCAGGATCTCTCCGAACGCCGCGCCGAAGCCGTGGCCGACCGCCTGATGGAAGCCGGCGTCGATTTCGACCGCATCCAGACCATCGGCCGAGGCGAGAACCAGCCCATCGCCTCGAACCTGACCGAGGACGGCAAGGCCCAGAACCGCCGCGTCGAGATCGTGATCCTTCCCAACGCGACCTGATCCATCTCTGCATTCCTGCACAGGGGTCTGCGCGGCAGGCCCCTGTTGTTTTCCTGATCGCCCGTCATAGGTTCTGAACTGACAACAGCGAACAGGAATGTCCCCATGACCAAACTTCTCGGCCTGTCCGGTGCCCTGCGCCGCGAGTCCACAAACCGCAAACTCCTGCGCGAGGCGGCCCGCCTGTTCGGCGAGGCCACCTATGTCGAAGCAGACCTGAACATGCCGCTTTACGACGGCGATCTCGAAGAGGCCTCCGGCCTGCCCGCCGCCGCGCAGACCCTCGTGCAGCAGATCGCCGAGGCAGACGCGGTGTTGATTTCCTCGCCCGAATACAACAGCGGCATCCCCGGTGTTCTGAAAAACGCTCTCGACTGGGCCAGCCGCGCGGATGTGAAACCCTGGACCGACAAGCCCGTCGCCCTGATGACGGCAGCGGCCGGTCGCGCCGGCGGCGCCCGCGCCCACAACAACCTGCGCCTTGCCATGGCGCCTTTCCGCGCCCGCGTCGTGAACGGCCCCGAAGTCATGGTTGCCGCCTCCGGCAGCCAGTTCGACGAGGATGGCCGCATCTCGGAAAGCTACGTCAAGAACCTGACCGCACTGATGGACACCCTGCGCGCCGAAATCACCCGCTAGAGCGGCATTGCAAACATCCGCCCGGCGGTCCCGCCGGGCTGCGCCCGCTAAATCCGGTTGCTGACCTCGATCAGGTTACCATCCGGATCGCGCAGATAGACCGACAGGATCGGCCCCGTCGCCCCCGTCCGGCGCACCGGGCCTTCCTCGATCTCGATGCCCCTGGCCGCCAAATGCGTCTGCCACTCCGCAAACGGCACCTCGCTCAGGAAACACAAGTCGGCCGATCCCGCCATCACCCGCGCTGCCTTGGGTTCGAACTCGGCCCCGCTCTGGTGCAGGTTGATTTTCTGCGCCCCGAACTTCAACGCCCAGCGCACCGTCCCGTCGGCAGGGCGGAACTCTTCCGCCTCCATGCCAAGCACATCGCAATAAAACGCGCGCGTCGCCGCCACATCGGCGACGGTCAGCACAAGATGATCAAGCGACGACAGCACCGGCTTCACAACAGGGCCGCCGTCGGCTTCATGCGTCCGGTGACCAAACCGTCCCAATTGCGGATCGCCCCGTTCACGAACTTCTGCGCCGTTGGATGGGCCGCGTCCAGCACGCCCAAACGCACGAGAATTGCCGCCATCACGCATTCCGCGCCACGGGTGCCACCGTCCACCACCTTGACCGACACACCCATCTTTTTCTCGGGAATGATCGCGATGAAATAGGCCTCGGCCCCGGTTTTCACCGCCACCTTGTGATCCATCGCCCGCATCAGTTCCGTACAGGCCCGCCCTTCGCCCGCCACCAGTTCGGGATAGACCGCCATCGCATCGCGCAACCGCGCCGCCGCTCTTTCGCGCGTGCTCCCCTCGCGATCCGCCGCTGCGAAAAAGGCCATCGCCCGTGCCATGCCGTGCATGGTGGTGGCAAAGTTCGGGGCGGAACAGCCATCAATCCCGAACCCCGGCGTCTCCTCCTGAGTGACCTCCTCAAAGGCCGCCTTTACCGCCACCTGCACCGGATGGTCGGGATCAACATATTCCGGCCCGGCGCCAAGATGTCTGGTCAGCGTCAGGAACCCCGAATGCTTGCCCGAACAGTTGTTGTGATAGCGACACACCGGCTTGCCTTCGCGGATCAAGGCGTCCCGCGCCTCGATATCGCGCGGCTCCTGCGGGCCACAACGGAAATCCTCGTCGCTGAACCCAAGATCCGCCAGCCACGCCTTCACCCGAACCGAATGGATCTCGGCCCCGTTGTGCGAGGCACAGGCCAGTGCCAGCTGCTCATCCGTCAGCCCCGCCGCATCTGCCGCCCCGCTTTCGATCAGGGGCAGCGCCTGAAGCATCTTCGAAGACGATCGCGGCAGCACAACAGCCTCGGGATCGCCCCAGGCCTCGACAATCTGGCCGCTTGCGTCGCACACCACCGCGTGGCCGCGATGCACACTTTCAAGGAACGGTCCGCGCCAAAGCTCTACCATCGGGACAGGTTCAGTCATGTTTCACTCGTTCATATGGGCAAATTTGTGCCAACAGGTCTTTTCCCCACTGGCCAAATCAGGCTAATATGATTGTATCGAGAAAGAAATGTTCCGCGGGACAAAAACGGGCAACAAGCCCGAGACGGAACAACCAGAGGCAAAGCACAGCTTGGAGGCTGTTTATATGGGATCACGTCTTGTGAAACTTGTTGCCACGGCAACGATGGCACTGGGTGCATTCGCTGCGCATGCGCAGGAGGCAAGCACGAACCAGATCGCCGCGATGACCTCGTGGAGCGTTTTCAAGGAAAACAGCCCCAAGGAATGCTGGGCCGTTTCCACCGCCGAGGAAAGCGTGAACACCAAGGATGGCAACGTCGTGGCCGTGCGCCGTTCCGACATCCTGTTCATGGTGGTCTTCCGCCCCGAGGTGAATGTCGCTGGCCAGGTCGGCTTTACCGGCGGCTACCCGTTCAAGGGCGGCTCGACCGTGAACCTCAATATCGACGGCCAGAGCTTCGAACTGTTCACCGAAGGTGAATGGGCCTGGCCTGCCTCGACCGCCGATGACGCCAAGATCGTCACCGCCATGAAACGCGGCTCCAAGGCCAAGCTGACCGCCATGTCGGCCCGCGGCACCAAGACCGAAGACAGCTTCTCGCTGCTCGGTTTCACCGCCGCCGTCGAAGAAGCTGACAAACAGTGTAAGTAAGTCAGCCCCGCCATCCGGACGCCCGCGCCCGATGGCACCACAATAACAAGTGCATCCCAAAGTAAGGGCGCACCGGGACCCACAAAGGGCCCATATAACAGGCACACCCACGGGGGACATCGGCCGCACGAACGGCCGGGCAAACCGTCAAAGGGGGGCAGAGCAGTGAAACTACAGGCGCAACAGGCGTTGCCTGAACCCAAACCCGTATCCGCAGCCGGTCTGCCGTGCGTCCTGCGCGGCACCATGATTGCCACGCAACGCGGCGAGATTCCCGTCGAAGACCTTCAGGCCGGAGACCGCGTTGTCTCGCGCGATCGCGGTCTTGCCACCGTGCGCTGGATCGGCGTTCTCCAAGTCGACAGCCACCTCACCTCGGACGAGGCCCCGGTGAAAATCCCGCGCGGCGCGCTTGGCCGCAATGTCCCGATTCGCGATCTCTATGTCGCCCCCGATCAGCGCCTCTGGCTGCGCGGCGCGGCCTTCAAGGATCTCTTTGCCTCGCACGAGGTTCTGATCCCAGCCCGTCACCTTGTTGGCTGGCACGGCATCTCGCAGGTCACCTATGTGCCCGACGCGGAATACCATCTCGTACTGTTTGATCAGAGCGAGATCATCGTCGCCGACGGCCTTCAGGTCGAAAGCGTGCATCCCGGCGGCTCGCTCGATGCCTTCGCCTGCACCGCCCGCGACGCCATGATCGCCCTGTTCCCCGAACTCACCCACCTCGCCGGAGCCGGTGGCGCCCCCCGCCGCCGCCTTGACCGGACCGAGGCCCAAAGCGCGATGGCCAGCCACCGCCGCCATTGAGCCCGTCAGGCTAGTCATACTGCGCGAGGTAATCGCGCAGTGTCCGCCCCGGCATATCCTCGTAAAACCGCCCTGTCGGCAGGGTCGCCTCGATCCTGTCCACCCGGAACACCCGGAAACCTTCGCGCAACTCGCACCAGGCGCACATCGTCCAGACGCGCCCCCAGTATTCCAACTGTAGCGGCCAGACATGCCGCGTGCTGCCCACCCCATCCAACCGCCTGTATTTCAACGCCAGCACTTCACGGCCACGAATGGCGGACCGGATCACCGGCATGTGGGCAAACCCGGCCTCGATCTCGGGCGAGGCATAGACAGAAACACCGCTGTCGGGCGCGGCCTCCGGTTCCGGCATTGCCGCATCCACCTTGCCCAGCACCCGCGCCGCCGCCTGCTGCAACTCCGGGTCCGAGGTCTGTCGCACAAGCGCCGCCCCAAGGTGCAGCGCCTCCAACTCGATCTGCGTGAAGGACATCGGCGGCAGGAACACCGGCGCGCGCAAGAGATAACCCACGCCGCGCTCTCCTTCGACAGGGATGCCGCTCGCCACCAGCGAATCCATGTCGCGATAGATGGTCCGGACCGATACCTCCATCCGCTCAGCCAGGTCCTGCGCCTTGTGCAGACGCCCGTCGCGCAACACCTGAATGAGATCAAAAAGACGATCGGTCCGGCGCATCGGGGTTACATTTCTCCGTGAACGGTGGCGTGGCTCATCTGCACAGTGCCCGGATCAATCGCCGCCATCAACTGCCCCAGTTCCGGATGCGCCTCGGGATCAAAGGCGGCGCTGGCGGCCTTGGCACTCGCCATGTCCTGCCATTCAACAATATCCTGCCAGGTGCCGTCTTCCCCTTCGACAAGCCGCCGCCGCTGAAACCCCGGCTGCGCGCGCACAAAGCCTTCGCTGCCGCACCAGGCCATCTTGATCTCTTCGGCACCAATGCCGGGGTTGAGGGAAAATCGAACGGTTTCGATGACTGACATCACATGTCTCCTTTTCAGTTATGATGCCGCCCTCATGACAGCCCCCAACTGACAGGGTCTGTCAGTTGGCCACACATGAAACCAAAATTGCCAGGTTTTCTTGCAATTTCGTGCTAATGGTATATCTGACGCGTCTGATTTCACACCCAGGACCCAAAGCCCATGACCGCCAGCGCACCGATCACGCAGGACGTGATGACCATCCCGCGGAAAACGCCCGAAGGCGACAAGATCAACCTTGTCGGCCTGACGCGCGACGCCATGCGCGACGTCCTGATCGCCAATGGCACCCCCGAGAAACAGGCCAAGATGCGCACCGGCCAGATCTGGCAGTGGATCTACCAATGGGGCGTGCGTGACTTCCACGAGATGACCAACCTCTCCAAGGCCTACCGCGCCGAACTCGACGAAAAGTTCGAAGTCGCCGTGCCCGAGGTGGTCAGCAAACAGGTCAGCGAAGACGGCACCCGCAAATACCTCGTCCGCATTGCCGGCGGCCACGAGGTCGAAGTCGTCTATATCCCCGAGGAAGATCGCGGCACCCTCTGCGTCTCCTCGCAGGTCGGCTGCACCCTCACCTGTTCCTTCTGCCACACCGGCACCCAGAAACTCGTGCGCAACCTGACCGCGGCCGAAATCGTCGGCCAGATCATGATGGCCCGCGACGACCTTGGCGAATGGCCCGAACGCGGCGCGCCCAAGGATGAAACCCGCCTCCTGTCGAACATCGTCCTGATGGGCATGGGCGAACCGCTCTACAATTTCGAAAACGTCCGCGACGCGATGAAGATCGCGATGGACCCCGAGGGCATCTCGCTCTCGCGCCGCCGCATCACGCTGTCGACTTCCGGCGTGGTGCCGGAAATCGCCCGCACGGCACAGGAAATCGGCTGCCTGCTGGCGATCTCCTTCCACGCCACCACTGATGAAACCCGCGACGTGCTGGTGCCGATCAACAAACGCTGGAACATTGAAACCCTGCTCGAGGCGCTGGCCTCCTATCCCAAGGCCTCGAACTCGGAACGCATCACCTTTGAATACGTGATGCTGGCCGGCGTGAACGACAGCGACGAAGACGCCCACCGCCTGATCGACCATATCAAGCGCCACAACATCCCGGCCAAGATCAACCTGATCCCGTTCAACGAATGGCCCGGCTCGCCCTACAAACGCTCGTCCAACAACCGCATCCGCGCCTTTGCCAACATCATCTACCAGGCCGGCTACGCCTCGCCAATCCGCACTCCGCGCGGTGAAGACATCATGGCCGCTTGTGGCCAGCTGAAATCGGCCACCGAACGCGCCCGCAAGTCGCGCAAGCAGATCGAGGCCGAAGCGGGCCTCTCTGGCAGCTGATATTTTGCGAGGCGCTGCCTCGCGATCCGGGGTATTTGCCCCAAGAAGAAAAGATGCGCCCCGAATTCCAAAGCGGAGTTCGGGGCGTCTTCTCCTTGGGCGGCCATCGGCTCCCCAGCCTGTACCGCGTAAGTATTGAACATGGTCGGGATTAGGGAAACCTTGCTTCTTCTTGGAAAAATACCCTGGGGGGGAGCGGCGCAACCGCCCTTCGGGTGGGGGCGCCGTGGGGGGGCAAAGCCCCCCGCACCTGCCCCAAACTTTCCTCATTTCCGGTAGAAAACCGCCCAGATCAACAGTCAGTTTCCAAACTGTGAACAGTTAACCTTTGGAAGGAAACGACCCATGGCACATGCAGATATTGGCGGCGCTTGCATCGATTCGCCGACCCTCGACCTGATCACCCGCGAGCGCAGCAAAGCGCTGAGCACCCGCGAATGGAAATTCCGTCTTGCCGGCTACGGCTATGCGATCAAGGACGTCAAAGGCGCCCAGGTCGTCACCAAGCTGCCGCAGGGCACCGAACTGGGCGTGCTTCCCTCGCAGATCCACTAACGGCCCGGGATCACATCCCGCGGGGCACAGTCGCCCCAGCTGTCGATCACCTCGATCGCCTCTTGGGCCGTCTCCACGAAACGGAACAGCTCGAGATCGTCCGCCGAGATGGTGCCCGCATCCGCCAGCGCCTCCCAGTTGATGATCTTCTCCCAGAAGTCGCGCCCGAACAGCAGGAACGGCACGCATTCCATGCGCCCGGTCTGGATCAGGGTCAGCGACTCGAACATCTCGTCAAGCGTGCCAAACCCGCCCGGAAAGCAGCAGATCGCCTGCGCCCGCATCAGGAAATGCATCTTGCGGATCGCGAAGTAGTGGAAGTTGAAACACAGCTCCGGCGTCACGAATTCATTCGGCGCCTGCTCGTGCGGCAACACGATATTCAGACCGATCGACTTGCCACCCGCATCAATCGCACCACGGTTGCCGGCCTCCATCACACCGGGGCCACCGCCCGTCACGATCACGTTGGTCTTGCCATCGCTGCGCAGGGTCATCAGCCGGGCAAACTCGCGCGCCTCATCGTAATACTTCGACAAGTTGGCCAGCGTCTCGGTACGCGCGGTGTCACGTTTGGCAGGCTCCGGAATGCGCGCGCCGCCGAACATCACGATGGTGCCTTCGACCCCCTGGTCCACCAATTCCAGCTCGGGCTTGTGCAGCTCAAGCTGAAGCCGCACCGACCGCATTTCGTCCCGACACAGAAAATCCTGATCCGCATAGGCCAGCCGGTAAGCCGGCGACATGGTCTGCGGCGTCTGCGGCACGTGGCTGGCGGTATCGGCATCCGTATGGGCGCTCGGCAGCGGGTTGCGGCGGCTCTGTTCGTTCATCACTGGTACTTTCCTGTTCGACACTTTCTTTCAGGCGTATCCCAGATGCCCGCCCTTGGCCAGTGACACCCCCGTGACGCATTTTGCCGGTCTGCACGCCCGCCGCGTCGCATTGTGAACTGGCCAGACCCCTCCGATGCCGTTAGAAAGTCGCGAATCCTGAACCTTGGAGCCTTGAAAACATGTCGAACGCGCAACTTGAAGCCGCCATCGAAGCCGCGTGGGAAGCCCGCGATACCATCACCCCCTCGACCGGCGGTGAAACCCGTGAAGCCATCGAAGACACGCTGAACGCGCTGGATTCGGGCAAACTGCGTGTTGCCGAGAAGATGGAAAACGGCGACTGGCACGTGAACCAATGGGCCAAGAAAGCCGTCCTCCTTGGTTTCCGCATCAAGGACATGGAAATCCACGACGGCGGCCCGCAGGGCGGTGGCTGGTGGGACAAGGTCGACTCCAAGTTCAAGGGCTGGGGCGACCACGAGTGGAAAGAAGCCGGCTTCCGTGCCGTGCCGAACTGCGTTGTCCGCAAATCCGCCTTCATCGCGCCGGGTGCGGTTCTGATGCCCTCCTTCGTGAACCTCGGCGCTTACGTTGACGAAGGCACCATGGTTGACACCTGGGCCACCGTTGGCTCCTGCGCGCAGATCGGCAAGAACGTGCACCTCTCCGGCGGCGTCGGCATCGGCGGCGTTCTGGAGCCGATGCAGGCCGGTCCGACCATCATCGAGGACAACTGCTTTATCGGCGCCCGTTCGGAAGTTGTCGAAGGCTGCATCGTGCGCGAAGGCTCGGTCCTTGGCATGGGTGTTTTCATCGGCCAGTCGACCAAGATCGTCGATCGCGAAACCGGCGAAGTAATGTACGGCGAAGTGCCGGCAGGTTCGGTTGTTGTTGCGGGCTCGATGCCCTCGAAGAACGGCATCAACCTCTACTGCGCTGTGATCGTGAAACGCGTTGACGCCAAGACCCGTTCGAAAACCTCGATCAACGATCTGCTGCGCGACTGATCCCGGACGCCAGCCTGACAGTCAAAGCCGTGCGAGACCCGTCTCGCGCGGCTTTTTTAATCCGCCCGGTAGGTCGCCCCGAACCACTTTTCCAGAAGCGCGTTATAGGTGCCGTCCTCCTGCAACTCCAGCAGGGTGCGGTTGATCGGCTCGCGCATCATGCTGCCGGTGGGCAGGGCGATGCCGTAGTTCTCGGGCCGGTACACCCGATCAATCAGGCGCGCCTTGCCGGCCCCTTCGCCCTGCGCATAGTAGGCAAGGATCGGGCCGTCAAAGACCACCGCATCCGCATCACCGGTGGCAAAGGCGCGCAGCATCTTTTGCGGATCATCATGGCCGACATAGTCGATCTGGCGCCCGGCAAGGAATTCAGAGCTGGTCGAGCCGCTCACCGTGGCCACGGTCCGGTTGTCCAGGTCGTTGATCGAATCCACGTTCGACTGCAGGGCATCCACCGTCACCGCCGCCGTGATAGTCGCCACGAAGACCGACACCACAAACAGGCTCGACACCACCAGAACCACCGCAAAGAACCGCCCGAAGCGCGACATCGGCATCCGCTCTTCGAAACCGCCGTTCACCACAAGGTTCAGCGCCCACCAGAAAGACGGGAACATCGCATCCTTGGCAGAGCGGTCGAAAAACGGCTGGTGTCGCCGTTCGAAAACCCACATCAACATGCCGCCACCGAACAGCACGCCCAGCGCGATCAGCCCGAGGAACAGGATTTCTCGGGTCATCAGAACGCCGATCTGCTGAAAGGTGCCCTCTTCGCGCGGCAGCATGATCTGCAATCCGCTTTCAAAGATCGGCAGCGAAAAATCCATCTCGCTTTCGCGGGCCGCGGTGATCGAGATGTTGGCAATCGCGCCATCGACGCTGTCATTGCGCACCTGGTCCAGCATCTCGCCAAACGTCGGCGAGGGCACAAAGCGCACCTCGTGGCCAAGGCGCGTCGCGATCTCGCGCATCAGGTCGATGCTGAAGCCGGTCGCCTCGCCCTCATCGAGAATGGCAAAGGGCGGGCGGTGTACTGACGAGAAGACTAAGGAGTCCGTGCTCTGCGCAAAAGACGCCTGAACCACGGATACCAATAGCGCCACGGCAAGCGTGACGGTCTTCACGATTTTCATAGACCCAACCCATCCCATTTGTTCGGACCGTCTTCCTTCATGGCCCGTCATGGCGGCAGGGTCAACGCGGCATGGCGCTACGTCACCAGTAAATACACGTTATTGGACAAGCAGCGCCCGCGCTTCGAAACCACGAAGAGAAATCCGTGCGCTTGGACCATAGTCAAAACCCTTCGACCAGTCGCGCGACGGCATCAGCCGCAGAATCTCTTCCCGGGTCTCGGCATCAAACGCCCCGACGGTTTCTTCGCCCGGGTGATAGCTCTCGCTGTCCAGCCCGTTGCCGCGCACGATCTCGTGGCGGTCAAACAGGATGTGCACATAGGTCACGTCCGATCCATCGGCACGACGGCGGATGGTGCTGTCATTCACCAGGTCCTTGGCCTTGACCAGAACCTCGCTCTCGCCAAACAGAAGGCTGGCCCGCGCCGAGGTCAGAAGCACCCGGTGGTTGGGGGAAAACTCGACCCGACCATGATGGCCCAGCGCGCCCGCTTCGAAACAGACCGGCGCATCCAGACCATCGGCCTTGCGCGTGGTGCGCCCGATCCAGCGCAGCGGCTGGAACCCGTTGTCGCGGGTCAGAACAAGATCACCGGCAGACAGGTCCTCAACGTTCACCTCGCCCTTGTCGGTGATCACCTTGGTGCCCGCCACGAAACAGGGTGCCGTGGTCAGGTTCACAAAACCAACGTCGGTGTTTCCGAGATCATCCGCCACCGTGTAGGAGAACACGTTGGTGCCAAGCTCCCCGTCCGATTCAATCGTCACCGTACCGTCGGCATTGAAGGTCACGCTTTCGCCGGTCGGCAGGATGATCGGTGTCCCCACCACGACCTCTTCGCCGTTGATATGGGTGATGTTCAGCGTCGCGCCCGTCGAACTGGTGTCATTGTCACGCAGGTCAAAGGTGTATTCGCCGGTCTTGCCGATGGTCAGGTCATCATCCCCCGCCACCAGCGCGGTCTGGATCGAATCCCCAGCAATCAGCAGGTTACTGTCATAGATCCCGTCCCCACCGTCGGCGATGGCGATCTTGATGGTGTTCTCTTCGCCGGGGTTCACATTCGCCTTCAGCGTCATGGTAACGGTGAAACCGTCCATCTCAGTGTTGGCAACTTCGGCGTTCTGCGGGTTGTCGATATAGAGGTTCTCGTTCGACCCGGTGTTGATGTTGTTGATGGTGATATCGCCATCGCCAACCGTCAGCTCGGCCTTTTCGCCATTGACCCAGATGCCAACCGCGTCGTTGTAACCGGAATTCACGTACTCAAGGTATTCTTCCGACGAAAACACCACCTGCATCGTCAGGACAGAGCCCTGAGGCACAAAAGTGGCCTCGAAGATCGCGGCATCATAGGTCTTGGCGCTGGCAATCGCCTCGAGGTCGGAATCACCCGCCAGTTTCCAATCGGTTGACTCGTTCGCCTGCTGGTTCGGATCACCGCTGTCGCGCGTCACGTCCGTCGCCTTGCCGGTCGACAGGATCACGCCGGAGTCCGATGGCGTCAGGTTGGGGGCAACCGTATCGCCATTTGAGTAAATCCCCGACGCCTCGGTTGCGCCGGTGTAAGTTGCTGATTTGATCGTGATACCTGAGCCGAACATCGCCTCGGCCATCGCCATTGCAGAAGCGGACGTGTTTATCGGCAGCTCGGAAGCCGTTACCATACTCATACCTCAATACTTTTTACACTACTCGTTGCAGCCTACATCGCATGAAAAGGGCGATTCTTCTATTGGTTGAGTCGGGAACACTCTGATGCGGAAACGCGAACAATCACCACCATGAGACGCTGGAGTTCGTGTTCACCCGGGGCCAGCCAATTGCACTCATAAAGCTCTACCACAGTACCCTTAACTTCCACTCATCCAACTTCTGAACTGTCCCGGATGAACGATCCCTTTCTATCAGCACGCGTCTTGAAAAACTCTTGCGCGAAGGAAGGAAAATGCCGGGCAATAGATACAAATCCTACCCTTTCGGATAGGCCGCACAGCTACGGCGCTTGACGCCTCTCCCCTGCCCGCGTTAAGGCCCGCGCATGGAAAAGCCCAAGAAGAAATCCCGCCAACAGGTTTACACCCTCCTGGTTCAGGTCGGTCGCAAGGATGGCGACGGTCTGCCCGAAGGGGCAACCGGCGCGGCGCTGATGATCTATGCCAGCGGCGTCGACGAAGCCGAGGCGGTGCGCGAAACCGTGGCCATTCTCAAGCAGGCTGATCTCGCCCCGCTTGATGTCACCGGCTATGGCACGTTGGAAGAGCGCGAGGCACAGGGCCACGACATTCCCGCCGAAGAACAGGAGCTGATGCAGCGTGCACTGGATGAGAATTCCGTGGTCGTTGCCCAGATGACCGAGTTCTACAACGGCGAGGAAAGCATGGACGCCAGCGACGAGATCGCCAACTGATCAGGCCGCCCGCTGTTCCGACAACACGATGGCTTCATAGTCGCCCAGAACCGGATAGGCCGCGCCACGGTGCTCGGGCAAGGTGTTGCGCGGCAGGTGCCCAAACAGGCTTGATTTCAGGATATCCGGTTTCCGCCTGATCCGGCCCACGTCCATGGTTTCCACATAGGTGCCCGCCGTCTGAACCGCCTGATGGTCCGGCAGTACGACCTGGCAATAGGTCACCAGGGTCTGATCGCGCTCCCGCACTGCGGCACTGCCTTTGACAAGATGGCTGGCCGGCACCAGAACCTGCTCGGCGCCGAACAGGTATTCAACCCGGCTGCCACCCACCACGATCCGCTGGTAAGGCGCCACCACGATATCTGCCTTCAACCCGAAATAGGGATGCCTGAGCCGCACCGGACGGAACAGGCCACGCGCCGGAACCGTACGTTTCACCACGTGCAGCACCGGTTGCAACGACCCCTCCAGCGTTTCCACCAGATCGCCCCGTTGCAACGCCCCGACTGCCCTGATGCCAAGCGATGTCAGGACAGGCGTTTCCTCGGTCAGCCCCGGCATCGGCCCGATCGGCTCGATCCGGTCAGAGGCGGCCAGAAAACACACGTCTTCCGACATCCATCCCGCCGCCGGGTTCAGAACCATTTCCCGAATGTCTTCCAGCGTCATGCGAACAGGGCCGCGCAGGATGGTCTGGAAACTGCGGGCCATGTCCGGCCGCTCGATCACAAGCCGCGCCCAGTCGTGATCGCGATCCCAGCTATAGGTGATGCGCAACACATCCGTACGCTGCGCCTCGGCGTCATGGCGCAACGTGGCATGTAGCATCGCCTCGCCCCGGCTGTGCACCAGGGTGACACCACCACCCGGCAGCGCCTTGAGCATGAAACTCAGGCCATGTTCAAACCCGCGCTCCAGCCCGAGAAGAAGCTGGGGCCGGTCGTCGGGCGACAGCCGCGTTTCCAGCAACAGGCTTCCGCGCCGCAATTCCTGCCCCGGATCATCCGCACCCGCGCGCGCACCCGAAAGCCCTCGGGCTTCGAACCGGGCGTTTTCGCGATCTGCGATGGCGATCCAGGTCATCTTGATGTGATCCCCTATGCCACCTTGCTACGCCCCAGAAGCACATCTGCCTCAAAGGTCCGCAATGTCCGCCGCGCGGCCGGGCCATAGCCCTCGCCCGTCTTCACATCCAGCTCCGGAAACAGCGTGCCGATCTCCTCGACAATCTCTTCCTCGAAAAGGTTGTTGATCTGCGGCCCCGGCAAAAAGCTCTCGGTCTCAAGACCTTGCGAAAACACGATCTGGTGGCTGTCGAACAGGATATGGAAATAGGTCACGCTCCCGCCTGTCTCTCGGCACACCTGGTCATGCCCAAGCAGGTCTTTTGCCTTCACGAGAACCTCTGACTCGCCAAACAGCATCTCGGCCGCCGCATCGCGGAGCAGCACCCGGTGCTGCGGGGAAACCACCAGAGTCGCGTGATCCCCGAAGGTATTCGCCTCGATCCGGATCGGTGCCAGCGCACCTTCAGCGGGCACCGTCCGCTGGCCAACCCAGCGCACAGGCTGCGCCCCGTCATCAAAGGTCTCGACAAGATCACCCTCATCAAGGTCTTCCACCGGCACATCTCCAAGCGGTGTGCGGATCAACGTGCCCTTCACGAAACAGGGCGCCGCGTTGATGGTGACAAACCCCACGTCCGTGGTGCCCACATCGTTCTCGACCTTGTAGGTAAAGTTGGCCACTTCTTCGTCGCTGTCGGATTCAATCGTGACCGTACCGTCCGCGTTCAGCGTGATCACCTGCCCCGTCGCCAGCGTCACCGAAGATCCCGCCGTCACCACCTGCCCGTTGATGTGGGTGATTGTCAGCGTGCTGCCGGTGTTGGTGTCATTGGCCAGAAGGTCCACCGTCTTGGTGGCATCCAGCCCGATATTCACCGTGTCGGTATTGGCAATCACCGAGGTCTGCACGGAATCCGCCGCGATCAGCAGGTTCGAGTCATAGCTCGAATCCGAGACATCGGCGATCGCGATGCGAATGTCGTTCTCTTCACCCGGATTGACCTGCATGGTCAGGGTCATGGTGATGGTGAACCCGTCCATCTCGGTGTTGTAGGCATCGTTGGTGTTGTCCACGAACAGGCTCTGGTTCTCGCCGCCATTCACGTTGCCCGGGTCAACATCCCCATTGCCGATCTCCATCGGCACCAGTTCCCCGTTCACCCAGACCGCCACGAAATCCTGGTAGATCGAGTTGACGTACTCCGGGTACTCCTCCGAGGCAAAGACGAACTGCATCGTCATCGTGTCGCCGGTCGGGATGAAAGTCACATCCAGATAGGCCGCGTCATAGGTGTTCGCACCCGCCACCGCGTTGAACTCGGACACGTTGTTCGGTCCGCTGGAACTGGTGGTCTGGTTGGTGTCCTGGTTGAACTGGCCATTCCGGTTCGCAAAGTAGCGCACATCGCCTGTCGACAGCATCACGCCGGTGTCCGATGGGGCCACCCCCGGCGAAACCGAATCCGCGTTCGAATACACCCCCGAGGAATCCCGGTCGCCGGTATAGTCCGCCGACACAACGGTGACACCCTCGCCAAAAATGGTTTCCGCCATCTCCATATCGCTGGCGTTGCGATCTACCGGAAGTCTTGCCATAGCTTCTGCCCCAACATGTTCTCATGCCAAGGCACTGCATACAGCTGCGCGCACCGGTGCGTCCGGCGCTATTGTCCTGCGATGTGACCCGAAACCGCTCGATACGGGTTGGGCACTCTGGGTGGCCTGTTTCGGCCTTGCTGCTGTTGACCTGCCTCGGTCTTGTTATTGCCCTCACTAAACACAAATCCCGCCCGCTTGTTAAGGGCTTCCTGCCCCCGCAGCGGGGCAATCAGGGCGATTTGTGGCTTTCCGGTGCCAAATCCATGTGCCACAAAGCCGGGCAAGCCAAACTCTGCGAGACCGCCATGACCAAGACCGACGCCGCCGCCCTCACCGCTGACCTGATCCGCTGCCCTTCGGTGACCCCCGAAGAAGGGGGCGCGCTTGTGCTTCTCCAAGGCCTGCTGGCCGATGCCGGGTTCGAATGCACCCGCGTTGATCGTGGTGGTATCGCCAACCTCTTTGCCCGCTGGGGGGCCAAGGGCCACGCCCGCACCTTCGGCTTCAACGGCCACACCGATGTGGTGCCCGTCGGCGACGAAGCCGCCTGGACCATGCCGCCCTTCGGTGCAGAGATCAAAGAGGGCATCATGTATGGCCGCGGCGCCACCGACATGAAATCCGGTGTCGCCGCCTTTGCCGCCGCCGCCATTGATTTCGTCCAGACCACCCCGCCGGAAGGCGCCATCATCCTCACCATCACCGGTGACGAAGAAGGCGATGCGCTCGACGGCACCACTGCCCTGCTCGACTACATGGATCGCGAAGACGAGAAGATGGCGGTCTGCCTTGTCGGCGAACCCACCTGCCCGAACGAAATGGGCGACATGATGAAGATCGGCCGTCGCGGTTCGCTCACCGCCTATTTCACCTTCACCGGCATTCAGGGCCACTCGGCCTATCCGCACCGCGCGAAAAACCCGCTGCCGGCCATGGCCCGCCTGATGGACCGCATGTCCTCGCACAGCCTCGATGAAGGCACCGACCACTTCGACGCCTCGACCCTTGCCGTGGTGACGATGGACACCGGCAACCCCGCCACCAACGTGATTCCCGCCGAATGCCGCGCCACCGTGAACATCCGGTTCAACGACGCCCACAGCGGGGCCTCGCTGACCGACTGGATGCAGGGGCTGGTGGATGAGGTGGCACAAGACACCGGCGTCGAGATCGGCATCAGCGTCAAGATCTCCGGCGAAAGTTTCATCACGCCTCCGGGTCCGCTCTCCGATCTGGTGGCCGCCGCCGTCACCGCCGAAACCGGCCGTACCCCGGAACTCTCTACCTCCGGCGGCACCTCGGACGCCCGCTTTGTTCAGCACCACTGCCCGGTGGTGGAATTCGGACTTGTGGGCAAGACCATGCACAAGGTCGATGAAAACGTCCCCGTCGACCAGATCCACCAGCTGAAAGAGATCTACAGCCGCATCCTTCGAGACTATTTCGCCTGAAATCGTCTCGCACAGACGTGACCGGACAGCCCTCGACAACAGGGGATTTGCGGCTCTAATCAGGCACGAACCGCCCCGAAAGGACACCCCGATGCCTCCACGCCCAAGCCTTGTTGTCATGGTCAAAGACCCGCGCCCGGGCCGCGTGAAAACCCGGTTGGGCCGTGACATCGGCATGACCCGGGCGGCCTGGTGGTTCCGCCATCAATGCCGTGCCCTGCTGCGTCGCCTTGACGATCCGCGCTGGGATCTCACCCTCGCGGTGGCCCCGGATCACGCCGGATTGCAAAGCCGCGTCTGGCCTGCCCACCTGCCACGCATTCCGCAGGGGGCCGGCGATCTTGGTGACCGCATGGCCCGCGCCCTGCGCTCCATGCCGCCCGGTCCGACGCTGATCATCGGGGCCGACATTCCCGGCATCCAGCCCGCCCACATCGCCCGCGCCTTCCGCGCCCTTGGCGATCACGACGCGGTTTTTGGTCCGGCGGATGACGGGGGCTACTGGCTGGTCGGATTGCGGCACGGCGCACGTGCCCCCGCGACCCTCTTCCAGAATATCCGCTGGTCCACAGAACACGCGCTGGCCGACAGCATGGCCTCCCTGCCCGGCCTCTCCATCGCCCTCACCGACACCCTGCGCGATGTCGATACCGTTGCCGATCTGACCCCCGCCCCCGATCGCGCCGCGTAAACCAACCCGCTTTTCCGCATGACGCGGCGATTGCCCCATGCTAGGGCGGGAACATGCATATGCCGTCCAAAGAAGAAGTCCTCGAGTGGATTTCCGAAAACCCGACCCTCACCTCGAAACGTGACATCGCCAAGGCCTTTGGCATCAAAGGGGCTGCGCGCATCGATCTCAAGCGCCTCCTGAAGGAACTCGAGGCCGAAGGGCATTTGCAGAAACGCAAGAAAACCTACCGCGATCCCGACCGCCTGCCACCGGTCAGCGTGCTTCAGGTCTCCGGCCCCGGTGCCGATGGTGATCTCTTTGCCCGCCCCCTGGAATGGCATGGCGAGGGCGAGGCCCCCGCGATCCTTCTGATCCTGCGCGCCTCTGATCCGGCGCTTGGCGCGGGCGACCGCATTCTTGCCCGCCTGACCGAAGTGAAAGGCGAGGATCACGCCTACGAAGGCCGCCTGATCCGCCGCATCGGCACCAACCCGCGCCGCGTCCTCGGCCTGTTCCGCAAGACCACCGAAGGCGGGCGCATCCTGCCAATCGACAAGGGTGACGGCAAGGAATGGATCGTGCTGGCCGAGGGCATCAACGGCGCACGCGACGGCGAATTGGTCGAAGCCCAGCAGACCGGCCCCAAGGGCCGTCTCGGCCTGCCCCGCGCCAAGGTCGTCGAACGCCTCGGCGATCCCTCGGCCCCCAAGGCGGTCTCGCTGATCGCCATTCACCAGCACGGCATCCCCGATGATTTCCCCGATGACGTGATCGCAGGCGCCGATGCCGCCAAGCCTGCTCCGCTGGGCGCGCGCGAAGACATGCGCGACATGCCCCTTGTCACCATCGACCCCGCCGACGCACGTGACCACGATGATGCCTGCTGGGCACACGCCGATGATGATCCGCGCAACGAAGGCGGCCACGTGATCTGGGTCGCCATCGCCGATGTCGCTCACTACGTCACCCCCGGCTCGGCGCTTGATCGCGAGGCCCGCAAGCGCGGCAACTCCTCGTATTTCCCCGACCGCGTGGTGCCGATGCTGCCCGACCGCCTGTCCGGTGATCTCTGCTCTCTGCACGAAGGCGTCCCGCGCCCCTGTGTGGCCGTGCGCATGCAGATCGACGCCAAAGGCCAGAAGATCGGCCACCGCTTCGTGCGCGGTATGATGCGCTCCATCGCCTCGCTGAACTATGCCGAGGTGCAAGAGGCCCGCGACGGTGCCCCGAACGAACGTTGCGCCCCGCTGATGCACGAGGTGATCGACCCGCTCTATGCCGCCTACGAGGCCCTTACCAAGGCCCGCGCCGCCCGCCAGCCGCTGGATCTTGACCTGCCCGAACGCAAGGTCGAACTCACCCCCGAAGGCAAGGTGGCCTCGGTGATGTTTCGCGACCGGTTCGATGCCCACAAGCTGATCGAGGAATTCATGATCCTCGCCAACGTGGCCGCCGCCGAAACCCTGATCGCCGCGAAATCCCCGCTGCTGTTCCGTGTCCACGAGGAGCCCAACCCCGAGAAGCTCGACGCCCTGCGCGAAACCGCCAATGCCGCGGGCTTCTCGCTGGCCAAGGGGCAGGTGCTCAAGACCCAGCACCTCAACGCCCTCCTGAATGCCGCCGCCGGCACGGAAGACGCCGAACTGATCAACCTCTCGACCCTGCGCTCGATGACACAGGCCTATTACAGCCCGTCGAATTTCGGCCACTTCGGTCTGGCCCTGCAATCCTACGCGCATTTCACCTCGCCGATCCGGCGCTATGCCGACCTGATCGTGCACCGCGCCCTGATCACGGCCCACGGCTGGGGCGAAGACGGCCTGTCCCCCGAAGGAATCGAATCGCTGGAAAACACCGCCAGCCACATCTCGGAAACCGAACGGCGGTCGATGCTGGCCGAACGCGACACCACAGATCGCTACCTCGCATCCTATCTTTCGGAACGGGTAGGCAACGAATTCACCGGCCGCATCTCGGGCATCGCCCGCTTCGGGGTCTTCGTGAAACTGGATGAAACCGGTGCCGACGGCCTTGTGCCGATGCGCTCACTGGGGCGCGAATACTTCCGCTTTGACCCCGAGGAAAACACCCTGCGCGGCACGGAAACCGGCCTGACCATCGCCCTTGGCATGCGTGTCACCGTCCGCCTGACCGAAGCCGCGCCGGTGACCGGCGGCATCGCGCTAGAAATCCTCGACATCGAAGGCAAGGCCCGCCCCACCGGATCAGGGCGGGGCGGACGGGGTGGCCCGGTGCGCCGCAAGGAAAGCCGTGCCAAGAAAAAGGCCGCCAAGACCAAGCGCAAAGTCAGCCGCAACCGGCGTTAAGCCGCCCCGCGCAGCGCGCCGTCTTTCGGATAAATCGAGGCGCGCACCCGTGCCACGTAGGGCGCAAACACCGCGCGCCCTTCCGCCGCCTTGCGCAGGTCGGTCGGCGCGGGCAGGGCAAGGATCATGTCCAGCACCGGTGCAATCGCCGCATCCGCCGCCGTCGGGCGATCCCCGAAAAGAAACGCCTTGTCGCCCAGCGTCACCTGCACCGCGTCCAGATCCTGCACCAAGCGGCGCAACCGGTCCTGCGGCGCAAACCGCGCCATGCCTTCCGACATCAGGCCCGCCTTCACCTGCGCCTGAACCTCGGCGGCCACCGCGTCGCGCGCCTCAACCGGAACCCCGGCAAAGAACCCCTCGCGCATCACCGGCCACACCGCCGGATCAAGCCAGCGATCATGCACGAGACCAAGGCGCAGGCTTTCCTCGACCATCCGGATCAGGGCATGGCTCTCGGCCTTCTGCACCTCGCTCAGCCCCGGATGGAAATTGGCCCCAGCCTCCTCTTCCAGATAGGCCTGGATAAAATGGCTGTCCGGGATAAGGCGCTCTCCCACCCGCAACACCGGCACCTTGCCAAGTGGCAGGGTCGACAGGTCAAGCGCATACTCCGGCTCCCAGGCCTGCCCCGCCATTTCCAGCAGGCACATCGCCTTGAGGCAAAACGGGGAATAGGTGGGGAACTGGGCATCGCCGTGAAAAACAATCAGCTTCATGATCGGGGTCTCCAAATGGGGTTTCGATACCGGATGGAGTAACAAGCCCTCTTGCCAGTTTCTGTCAGGAGAATGCACTATACCCCCACCATGCCCCGCACCGATCGTCTCTTTCAGCTCATGCAGGCCCTGCGCGACCTGCCCCCGCCCGCCACCGCGCTGGCGCTGGCGCAGGAAACCGGCGTGTCCGAACGCACCATCTATCGCGACATCGACACGCTGCGCGCGCTTGGCGCGGTGATCGACGGCGAGGCCGGATTTGGCTTTACCCTGATCGAAGACGCCGCCCTGCCGCCGCTTGGTTTTGTCCCCGAAGAGATCGAGGCGCTGGTGGTCGGCCTGCGTGAGGTGATGGAAATCGGCGATCCCGCGCTGGCAAAGGCCGCCCACTCCGCGCTCTCCAAGCTCAAGGCCCGCCTACCACAGGCCCAGGCCCACCGCCTGCGCCACGCGGTTCTCACGGCCAAACGCTTTGATCCCCCGCCGCCCCCCGGCATCGACGCAGGCATCCTGCGACAGGCCGCATGGGACGAGGTGACAATCCGCTTCAACTATGCCGATGCCACCGGCGCGCATACCTCGCGGGCCGCCGATCCGCTGTCGATTGTCTTCATGCAGTCAAGCCACTGCCTTCTGGCCCGCTGCCACCTGCGCGAGGATTACCGCGTGTTCCGCCTCGACCGGATGCGCGACCTCGAGGTCACCGATACCTCTTTCCGGCCGCGCCGCATCCCGATGCTGCGCGAGTTTCAGGCCCGTCTGCGAGCCGAGAACTGTTAATCCCGCCTTAACCCGCACGCCGCATTAACGCGGCCCATCCCGAATTCCGCACTTCCGCAATACCGACACAATACCGACGTTGCACCGACAGGCGTTTTCGGCCTGTTTCATCCCGTTAACCACTTCGGCGGGTCTTTGCTCAGCGAATTCCCGTACCTATCCGCATGATTGCTTCCTGCATGGAAACAATCGCGGTACACTTGGCCAAACAAAAACACCGAGGCAACCGATGCGACCTTCTGTTCTGGCCATGTCCCTATGCGCCTTTTCTCTTGGCACCCTTGCCGAGGCCGGCGCGCCAACAACCTCTTTGCGCCCTGTTGAACGCCCCTCAACGCTGACAGGGAACACCCCCGAGATCCGCGTGGCGGCCAATGCGCCGCTGGCCTCCGTGCGGCCCGTGTTGCGGCCTGCGCAATCCATCACCACCGTGCCACAAGCCACGGAAACCGCAGGCAATCTTGGCTTTCAACGTTGGCAGAAGTCCTTTCGGAAAAAGGCCATCAGATCAGGCATTCAGGCCTCGGTCTACGACCGGGCCTTCAAGGGCGTGCGCTACAACACCAACGTGATTCAACGCGACCGCAACCAGTCGGAGTTCACCAAGACGATCTGGGAATACCTCGACAGCGCCGCCTCGGAGACGCGCATCCGTAACGGCAAGGCCGCCCTGCGCAAGCATAACCGCAAACTGGACGCCATCGAACGCCGCTATGGGGTCGACAAGGAAGTCGTGGTTGCCGTCTGGGGCCTTGAAAGCGCCTATGGGTCCTATCGCGGCGACATCCCGACAATCGAGGCGCTGGCCACCCTCGCCTATGACGGGCGGCGTGGAAAGTTCTTTGAATCTCAGCTGCTTGCGGCATTGAAGATCCTGCAAAACGGCGATGTCTCTGCCCGCAACATGACCGGAAGCTGGGCCGGTGCCATGGGCCACACCCAGTTTATCCCCACGTCCTACCAAACCTTCGCCGTGGATTTCACTGGCGACGGCAAACGCGACATCTGGAGCGACGATCCCTCGGATGCGCTGGCCTCTACCGCCGCCTATCTGGCGAAATCCGGCTGGAAACGGAACAAGCCCTGGGGCGTCGAGGTGAAACTGCCCAAAGGCTTCAACTACAGCCTCGCCAACCGCAAGACCATCAAAGCCCCCTCCGAATGGGCGGCGATTGGTATCCGCGACATGAACGGCCGCGCCGTGCCCAACAGCCACGGCAAGGGCTCGATCCTGCTGCCGGCGGGCGGCAATGGCGCTGCGTTCATGATCTTTTCGAACTTTTCCGCTATTGAGAAGTACAACACCGCAGATGCCTATGTTATCGGCGTCGGCCACCTGTCCGACCGGATCAAGGGCGGCCCCGCGATCAAAAGCAAATGGCCCCGCGGCGACCGTGCGCTGACCTTCAAGGAACGCATGGAGCTTCAGCGCCGCCTGACACGCGCAGGTTTTGACACGCAGAAGATCGACGGCAAGATCGGTCCGCTCACCATCAACGCGGTGCGCTCATACCAGGTGGCACAGGGCCTCACACCGGATGGCTACCCGTCCCTGACCCTGCTCAAACGGCTCCGCAGGAACTGAAGCCGGGCCAAGAATCAGATACCGACATTGAAAAAGGGGCGCAGCACGCCCCTTTTTCTTTTTCATTAACAGGTGGTTAACGAAGGTTAACTTGGTGTTACCCCACGCAGGCGTTCCGACCTGCGCCGCAACAGCTCCACCGCCGTCAGCAACCCGATCGAGATGATCACAAGGATCGTCGCCACCGCAAGGATGGTCGGGCTGATCTGCTCGCGGATACCCGAGAACATCTGGCGCGGAATGGTCCGCTGTTTCACATCCGCCAGCTGCAACACGACAACCACTTCGTCGAACGAGGTGATAAAGGCGAAAAGGCCACCCGAGATCACACCCGGCAGGATCAGCGGCATCTGGATCTTGAAGAAGGTCGTCACCGGACCTGCACCCATATTGGCCGCGGCACGGGTCAGGCTCTGGTCAAACCCGCTCAGCGTCGCAGTCACGGTGATGATCACGAAAGGCGTGCCCAATGCGGCGTGCGCAAGGATCAGACCCATATAGGTCTTGGCCAGCCCGACACCCGAGAAGAAGTAGAACAGGCCAGACGCGGTGATCACCAGCGGTACGATCATCGGCGAAATCAACAGCGCCATGACCGGACGACGCCAGGGCATCTCGGAGCGGCTGATACCGATGGCCGCCAGCGTCCCCAAAGACGTAGAAACCAGCGTCGCGCAGATCCCGATGAAGAAGGAGTTGCGAACCGAACGCACCCATTGCGCGTTGTTCCACATGTCCGACCACCAGCCCGCAATCGCATCCGGCGCCGCCATACCGTTGGCAAGGATATCCCAGTACCAGCGGGTCGAGAACGCATCCGGATCCAGCGCCAGCATACCAGGGGTAAAGCTGAAATAGGGCTCTTGGTTAAAGCTCAGCGGGATCAGGATAATGATCGGCGTGATCAGGAAGACAAAGATCGCGCCACAGATCGTGCGGAAACAATAGAACCACAGCACCTCACGCGAGGAGGCATAGGGCGGCAGGTTCAGGCGGTAGTTCCCCGTATTCAGCCAAAGCGCCATGCGGCCAATGATATAGCCGATGAACATCATCAGCACACCATAGGGGAAGGCAATCAGGACCGTACCCAGAACAAGGAACAGGAGCGCCGTTCCAAGACCGGCCACAAGCGGCTTGTCCGTGGCCTTGATCACCGCGAACCCAGCCCCTGCAAAGATAGCTGCCGCGACGATCATGTAAGGCAGGAACAGGCTGAATGCGCCCTGCGCTGTCAGCAACCCGGCAAGGGCGCCGAATCCTGCAAGGATTCCAAGGGTAAAGCCAAGTGGCGGCTGGGGCGGGATATATCTGTATTCACCAGTGCTCATATCGGATCACCCCAGTTTCATGTTGTCGATGCCGACCACACGGTCGTAGATCCAGAAGAGGAACAGCACGAACACCAGGAGCACGAGCCCCAACGCCGCTGCAAGGTTCCAGTTCAGTGACTTACGCATGTGGAAGTCGATGATGTTCGAGATCATCTGGCCATCCTGACCACCCACAAGGGCGGGCGTGATGTAATAGCCGATCGCGAGGATGAAGCAGAGCAGAGCGCCTGCACCAATGCCCGGAACCGACTGCGGGAAGTACACCCGCCAGAAGGCCGTCCAATTGGTTGCCCCCATGGATTTGGCCGCACGGGTATAAGACGGCGGAATGGTTTTCATCACCGAGTAGAGCGGCAGGATCATGAACGGCAACAGGATGTGCGTCATGGCAATCAGCGTACCGGTCTTGTTGTAGATCAGGCTGAACCGGTCTTCATCCGTGGCGAGGCCGAAGACGACGAAAAGGTCGTTCATCACACCCTGCGCCTGCAACATTGCAATCCATGCGGTCGTCCGCACCAGGAGCGACGTCCAGAACGGCAAAAGCACGAGGATCAGAAGAAGGTTCGATGTTTTCGTGGGCAAGGTCGACAGCAAGAAAGCGACCGGATACCCGAGGATCAGACAGAACACCGTTACGAGAAACGAAATCTCGATGGTGCGCCAGAACAGCATCAAGTGAATACGGCGGTCTTCATCCTGACGTTCGAACGAGCCATCAGCGTTGTATTTCAGGTCAAGCGCCGAGGCGACATAGCCGGGGTTGTACTTGACCGAGGCAATCTTGATTGCCTTCCAGACCTCGATATCGGCCCAGTCCTTGTCCTTTTTGATGAGCGCTTCCATATAGGGCGCTTCCATCTTCTTGGCGCTACGGGCGGACTTGGTGAACAAGCTGCGGGTGCCCGACAGCTCACGGTTCACACGGGTCGCAACCTGACCGATGGTCTTGTTTTCGCGGGCTTTCACCAGATCCGCGACCATCGCGGCCGCCATTTCCTCGGTGGGCGGCGAAACCGCATCCCAATCCGCCATCGCGGCTGTAGAAGTCGGCATCAGCCTAGAATAGCGCGCATCATAGATGCCCTGCCACAAGAGGAAGATGATAGGCAGGATGAAGACCACAATGATGAATGCGATCAGGGGAAAGGCGAGCCCAAAAGCACGGGCACGGCTGCGGAACATCGCTTGTGCCAATCGCTTTTTCAGGGGGGTGCCGTCCGCGGCAAGCAGCGGCCCGGAAGTGTCAGTCATAAGACAGGCCTCGACAGGATTCGTTCAGGGGGTGGAAGAGGCCCGCGAGGGGCCTCTTCTCATGTGCGCAATCTGCGATTACTTGGCCAGCCAAGCGTTGAAACGCTCGTTCAGCTCGTCCTGGTTGTCTGCCCAGAACTCGAAGTTGTTGACCAGAGCGTTTGCCAGGTTGGCTTCTGCGGTCGGCATGTGCGGACCCATTTCGGTCTTGCCGTCGTTGTACAGACCAACAAGCGGACCCGAAGACTTACGTGCCGGACCATAGGAGATCCAGGACGCCTGATCTGCCAGACGCTGGGTGTCGGTCGAATACGCCAGGAAGTCGAGCGCGGCTTCTTTGTTCGGAGCACCTTTCGGCATCACCCACAGGTCGAAGTCCATGATCTGACCGTCCCAGACAACTTCGAAGGGCTTACCTTCGCCTGCTGCCGCGTTGAAGATACGGCCGTTGTAGGCGGTGGTCATGACAACTTCACCGTCTGCCAGAAGCTGCGGCGGCTGTGCACCGGCTTCCCACCAGACAACGCTGTCCTTGATGGTGTCGAGCTTGGCAAAGGCGCGATCCACACCTTCGTCGGTTTCCAGGGTGGCATAAACGTCAGACGCCGGAACACCGTCAGCCATCAGCGCCATTTCCAGAAGCGACTTGGGGTTCTTGCGCAGGCCGCGCTTGCCCGGGAAGGCTTCGAGGTCGAACAGGTCGTCGATGCTGTCAACACCCGGAGTTTTCGAGCTGTCATAGGCGAAAACGGTCGACCAGACGATGTTTGCAACCGCACAGTCGCTCAGTGCGCCTTCGATGAAGTCTTCAGACGCCGGGGTGCCATCCGGTGCGGCCGGCAGAATCGAGTGGTCGATCTCTTCCAGCAGACCTTCGTCACAGCCGCGGATCGCGTCCGACAGTTCAACGTCAACCAGGTCCCAGGTCACGGTGCCGGCTTCCACCTGCGCTTTGATTTCAGCAAGACCACCGTTGTAGTCTTCCGAAACAACCTGGTTGCCGGTCTTGGCCATCCAGGGCTTGTGATAGGCTTCTACCTGGCTCTTGGTATAGGCACCGCCCCAGCTGACGACGGTGATCGATTCAGATGCCAGTGCGGCACCTGCCGAGAAAGCCAGAGCCGTGGTGGCCATAAGTACTTTCGAAAGTTTCATGGTTTTCCTCTCCTGATGGTTCAGTTTGTGGTTTTTTGCTTTTTGTATGCCCCGGCCCCTGCGGGCCGAAGCGGTTCGCTTTCAGATGTCGAGATCAGGCGTCAAGCGCGCGGCAATCTTCCGGCAGCCAGCCGATTTCGATTTGCGTGCCGGGTTCAAGACGAACCTGGTCGGGGGCGTTACGGGTTTTGACGATGAACTCGTCATTGCCGGCAACGCGAAGACGGGTGCGGAAAATGTCACCCATATAGATGAATTCGAGAACTTCCGCTTTCAGAGTGTGGGCGCCTTCCTGCAGGCGTTCCTTGTTGAACTCCACACGTTCGGGACGGATCGAAACACGGGTCCGTTCACCGGGTTTGCTGACGTTGATCGGCTTACAGTCGATCAGTTCGCCATCATCCAGCTGCACCAGCGCGATACCGTCCTTGATTTCCTTTACGGTGCCCTCGAGCGTGTTGTTCTCACCGATGAACTGCGCAACAAAGCTGTTCTGCGGCGCTTCGTAAAGCTCATCCGGCGGCGCCAATTGCTGGATCACGCCGTCGTTGAACACGGCCACACGGTCAGACATCGTCAGGGCTTCTGTCTGGTCGTGGGTCACGTAAACGGTGGTGATACCAAGGCTGTGTGCAAGGTGCGTAATCTCGAACTGCATCTTCTCGCGAAGCTGCTTGTCCAGCGCGCCCAACGGCTCATCCATCAGGACCAGTTCCGGTTCAAACACCAGCGCACGGGCAAGGGCCACACGTTGCTGCTGACCACCCGAAAGCTGCGCGGGGCGGCGGTTCACGAAAGCTTCCATCTCGACCATGTCGAGCGCACGCTTGATCTTGGCCTCGCGGTCCGACTTGCCCATCTTGCGCACCTCGAGCGGGAAGCTCAGGTTTTCGCCGATGGTCATATGCGGGAACAGCGCATAGTTCTGGAACACCATGCCGATGCCACGCTTGTGCGGGGGGATGTTGTTGATGGGGCGGCCATCAAGACGAATTTCGCCGTGCGTCGCGGTCTCAAACCCCGCCAGCATCATGAGACAGGTGGTTTTCCCTGACCCGGACGGGCCCAGCATTGTCAGAAACTCGCCCTTTGGCAGGGTCAGGTTCAGGTCTTTGACGACGAGCGTTTCACCATCATAGCTTTTCTGCACGCGTTCGAATTCCACGAACGCGTCGTTGGATACGGAATCAGCCAATTAACGGCTCCCTGTTTTAGTCCGGCAGATTGTTCTGCGCTTCTCCCGAGGATGTAAGCACATGACCCGAAGGAAGTGCAACACCGCGATGATGAGGAAAAGCCTAAGTCGAGCATCGGGAAAGCCGAAAGAAATTTGCGACGGTTTGGGTCGATTTTTCGTCAAAAACCGACCCTTTCAGAACGAATTGCGTCTTCTCATCTGGCGCAAGATGCAACGAGTCGGCCGTTTTTTGGTCCTTTGATCCCTCATAAAAAAAGCAAAACTTTTTGGCGAATGCGTGAAATTGGTGCAAACGACTCACCCTAGGACTGCCCAGAATCTGTCGGCGCATCGCCCTTTTTCGAAACCAAAAAACCCGGCGAAAAAACCGCCGGGTTCTGGAAAAGACAGAAATCTCTTCAGGTTTTGAGTTACTTCAGGAGGTCTTCCTCTTTGAGCTGCGCGAGCGTCAGGTCCAGCGCCCGGCGTGCGCGCTCGATCAGCGTATCGATCTCCTCCTTGGTGATGACCAGGGGCGGCGAGATGACCATGCGGTCCCCCACATGGCGCATGATGAGGTTGTTTCCAAAGCAATGCTCGCGACAGATTAGGCCGACCGTACCCACGTCTGCCGCAAAGGGTGCGCGGGTCTCCTTGTTCGGGGTCAGGGCCACAGAAGCCATCATGCCAACGATCTTTGCTTCGCCGACAAGAGGGTGGTCGGCAAGCGCTTCCCACTTCTCTTTTAGATAAGGCGCGGTGTCCTCACGTACGGTTTCGACAATTTTCTCTTCTTCGAGGATTCGCAGATTCTCCAGCGCCACAGCAGCAGCTACCGGGTGGCCGGAGTAGGTGTAACCGTGGTTGAACTCGCATCCGCCGATCACTTCGGCCACCTCGTCCGAAACAATGGAGGCCGCGATCGGTGCGTAGCCCGAACTTAGCCCCTTGGCGACCGTAATGATGTCGGGGCGGATGTTCAGCGTCTGACAGCCAAACCAGTTTCCGGTGCGTCCAAAACCGCAGATCACCTCATCCACGATCAACAGAATTTCGTACTTGTCGCAAATGCGCTGGATCTCGGGCCAATAAGTGTCCGGCGCGACGATCACGCCGCCCGCCCCCTGGACCGGCTCGGCGATGAACGCCGCCACGCGGTCTTCACCCATCTCCAGAATCGCCTCTTCAAGTTCGCGCGCGCGCTGCAAGCCGAACTCCTCGGGCGTCATGTCACCGCCCTCGGCGTACCAGTTGGGTTGATTGATATGGTGCACATCCGGCAGCGGCAATCCGCCCTGCGCATGCATCCCCGACATCCCACCAAGACTTGCCCCGGCCATGGTCGACCCGTGATAGGCATTCTTGCGGCTGATGATGACCTTCTTGCTGTCCTTGCCCTTCTGCGCCCAGTAGGTGCGGACAAGACGCATGTTGGTATCATTGGCCTCGGACCCCGAGCCGCCATAGAACACGTGGTTCAGGTCACCGGGCGCCAGTTCGGCCAGCTTTGCCGAGAGCGCAATGACCGGCACGTGCGTGGTCTGAAAGAACGTGTTGTAATAGGGCAGCTCGCGCATCTGTCGCGCGGCAACTTCGGCAAGTTCGTCGCGGCCATAACCGATATTCACGCACCAAAGGCCGGCCATGCCATCAAGGATTTCTTCGCCTTCAGAGTCGGTCAGCGTCACACCTTTTGCACGCATGATGACCCGCGCACCTTTCTTGGCAAGTTCGCCCTGCGCGCTGAAAGGATGGATGTGGTGGGCTGCATCCAGTGCCTGCAGTTCGGCAGTGGGCATGTGGTTGGTGATCATGTTCATGTCTGACCTCACAAGATTGAATCTGGGTACACAAATTTGATCATGTACCGTTTGCGATCAGAATATGATCAAATTTTTGGCTGTCAATCTAGTCTGTCAAAGAAGACGATTTTTCCAATGCGCGGCGCACCTGTTCCATGCCCTGAACAACGTCATCCCGTATCGCGGACGCGGTACGGATCGCATCCCTTGCACGCAGCGCCGTCAACGCTTCCTTGTGTTGGTCGGGAAGATTCTGTGTCCCGAGACGTCCACACACCACGCGCAGCGACGGGCCAAAGCGAAGCCACAAACCATCTGCAATTTCGGTGAGGATCGGGGACTTCGCCATCGCATAAAGTTTTGCGTGGAAAGCATAGTTTTTCTTGAGATAGGCCGGGACATCCCCCTTGGCGATGGCCTTGTCGAGCTCGAGATCGATTGCTTCTAGATCATTAATGTCCGCGTCGGATGCGTTGATCGCTGCCCGCGCGGCAAGTTCGGGTTCCAAAGCAGTCCTGGCATAGATCAACTCGTCAATGCTGGCTGCATCCGGTGTAGGCACCGAAATCCGGCGATTCCCCTGAAATTCAAGCGCGCCTTCCGCTGTCAGACGGCGAATCGCCTCGCGCACCGGGGTCATTCCCGCGCCCAGATCCTTTACCAGCCCCTGAATCGTGACGGGCTGGCCCGGGGCAAACTCTCCAAACAGAACACGCTCTCGCAATTCGAAGTAAACCTGCTGGTGCGCAGGAAGTCGTTGAGCGTTTTCATCATCATAGGGCATTTCGGTTACTGCCTTTGGAGTGCCTGCCATTTACGCGTTTTTTACCTCTTCAATAGGGTGATCGAAAGCTATTTTGCGCCTTTGTCACAATCGAATGTTGCCATACGACAAAAAAATGATCAAATTATTCTCGTGATCAAGAGCTCGGACAAGAATCCGGCAATCCAACGGGAGAATGATATGAACAAGACCCTTTTCACTCTGGCCGCCAGCGTGGCGCTCGGTGCCATGGCCGCCAGCGCCGACGAAGTGCGTGTCTACAACTGGTCGGACTATATCGATGAAGACCTGCTGACCAAGTTCGAGGAAGAGACCGGCCTCAAACTGATCTACGACGTGTTCGATTCGAACGAAGTTCTTGAAACCAAGATGCTCGCCGGCGGTTCGGGCTACGATGTAGTTGTGCCGTCTGGCACTTTCCTGCAGCGCCAGATCACGGCCGGTGCTTTCCAGAAGCTTGACACTGGCAAGCTCGCAAATCACGGCAACCTCTGGGATGTGATCGCATCGCGCACCGAGAAATACGATCCAGAGAACGCCTATTCGATCAACTACATGTGGGGCACCACCGGTATCGGCGTGAATGTGGGCAAGGTTCAGGAAGTCCTCGGCGCGGATGCACCGATCGGCTCGCTCGATCTCGTCTTCAACCCGGCGAACATGGAAAAGCTGGCGGCATGTGGCGTGCACTTCCTTGACGCCCCGGCCGAGATCATCCCCGCGGCTCTGGCCTACATCGGTGAAGATCCCGATAGCCACGACAAGGACATCATCGCCAAAGCCGAGCCGATCCTGACCGCCGTGCGCCCCTATGTTCAGAAGTTCCACTCGTCGGAATACATCAATGCCCTGGCCAACGGCGACATCTGCGTGGCCATCGGCTGGTCGGGTGACATCCTTCAGGCACGCGACCGCGCGGCCGAAGCCGAAAACGGTGTCGACATCGCCTATAACGCGCCGTCGGAAGGCGCCCTGATGTGGTTTGACCAGATGGCCATCCCTGCCGACGCTCCGAACCCCGAAGGCGCGCACACCTTCCTGAACTTCATCATGGACGCCCAGAACATGGCGGATGCGTCGAACTATGTGTACTACGCCAACGGCAACCTCGCCTCGCAACCGCTGCTCGAGGAAGACGTGATCGGCGATCCGGCGATCTATCCGGATGAAGAAACTCTCAAGAACCTCTACACCACCACGCCCTACCCGGCGAAGGTACAGCGGGTCGTCACCCGCATGTGGACCAAGATCAAGTCGGGCACCTGAGCCCAACACAGATCGCCCGCGCATTCCTTTGAGTGCGCGGGTTCTTTTTGCAAAATTACGAGGTTCCGATGCCGCAAGACGTGTTCGCACCTTGGACTGATCCCAACGAAAAACCGATCATCCAATTTCAGAATGTCACCAAGCGTTTTGGTGATTTCACCGCAATCGACGATCTGACCATCGACATCTACGAGCGCGAGTTCTTCGCCCTGCTTGGCCCGTCCGGCTGTGGCAAGACCACGATGATGCGGATGCTGGCCGGTTTCGAAACCCCGACCGAGGGCACCATCCTGCTTTCGGGTCAGGACATTGCTCCGGTGCCGCCAAACAAGCGCGCCGTGAACATGATGTTCCAATCCTACGCCCTGTTCCCGCACCTTTCGATCTGGGACAACATCGCCTTTGGCCTGCGCCGCGACAAACGCCCCAAGGACGAGGTCTCCCAGCGCGTCGAAGAGATGCTGCGCCTCACGCGCCTCGAAAAATTCGCCCGCCGCAAGCCACACCAGATTTCCGGCGGTCAGCGTCAGCGCGTGGCCCTCGCCCGCTCTCTCGCCAAGGCACCGAAGCTCCTTTTGCTGGATGAACCGCTCGGCGCGCTCGACAAGAAGCTGCGCCAGGAAACCCAGTTCGAACTGATGGACATCCAGGAGAAGACCGGCACCACCTTTGTCATCGTGACCCACGACCAGGAAGAAGCGATGACCGTGGCCAGCCGGGTTGCGGTGATGGATCACGGCAAGATCATCCAGGTGGCCACCCCCGCCGACATCTATGAAGCGCCCAACTCGACCTACGTGGCGGATTTCATCGGCGACGTGAACCTGATCCGCGGCAAGGCAACGGGCAAAGACGGAGATCGCCTGCGCATCGCCTGGGCCGAGGGACAACCCGAGATCGTCGGCACGCCAAACCGCGAATTTGCCAACGGTGACACGGTGCATTTCGCGATCCGCCCCGAGAAAGTGGCGATTTCCTCTGAGAAACCCGACAGCCCCAACGCCATTCCGGGCAAGGTGCATGACATCGCCTATCTCGGCAACATCTCGACCTACCACGTCGAACTTGCCGGCGGGCAGATCATCAAGGCGCAAACCGCCAACAACCGCCGCATCTCGCGCCGCAGCTTCACCTGGGAAGACAATGTCTGGCTTAGCTTCACCGACACGGCCGGTGTCCTGTTGGAGACCTGATCCATGCGCAGCATTACCAATTTCGCCACTACATTGGTCATTGGCGCAGCGGCAATTTATGGCGTTCTGAGCACCTACTGGTTCTTATCAACACTTTCGGGACCTGGGTTTGCTCTAGGATTTGCGTCCGTTGCCGGATCGCTGACAAAGTTTGCCTTACAAGCGGCAATCTCAGTCGCTGTAATTTACCTAGTCTGGAAGTTCCTGAGCGAGGATCGAAAAGAACCGGTTGTCAAAAACCTGCTTATCGGAACGCCCTATCTATGGCTTCTGGCACTGTTCCTCGTGCCATTTGTCATCGTTCTGAAAATCTCCCTGTCGGACACGGCGCTTGCCATTCCACCCTATACGCCAACCCTTGATCTGGCGGCCGGCTGGAAGGGCATTACCGATTTCTTCTCGGAACTGGATTTCGAAAACTTTGTCTGGCTGACCGAAGATGATCTCTACTGGAAAGCCTATCTTTCCAGCCTCAAGATCGCCCTGACCTCGACCATCCTGACGTTGCTGGTGGGCTTCCCGATCGCCTATGGCATGGCTCGCGCGCCAACCGAATGGCGAGCGACCCTCCTGATGCTGGTGATCCTGCCGTTCTGGACCTCGTTCCTGATCCGCGTCTACTCGTGGATGGGCATTCTCAGCCAGGAAGGCTACCTCAACCAGTTGTTGATGTCGCTTGGCCTGATCTCGGAACCGCTGATCATTCTCAACACCAATGTCGCGGTCTATATCGGCATCGTCTACACCTATCTGCCCTTCATGATCCTGCCGATCTATTCGGCCTTGGAAAAACTTGACGGCAGCCTTCTGGAAGCCGCCGAAGACCTTGGCTGTTCCCGCCTTTCCGCCTTCTGGCTGGTCACGGCACCGCTTTCGAAACAGGGGGTCATCGCCGGATCGTTCCTCGTCTTCATCCCCACCTTGGGTGAATTCGTGATCCCGTCGCTCCTTGGTGGCTCCAAGACGCTGATGATCGGCAAGGTGCTTTGGGAAGAATTCTTCTCGAACCGCGACTGGCCGGTGGCAAGCGCGGTGGCCGTGGTGCTTCTGCTGATCCTCGTGATCCCGATCATCCTCTTCCAGCGCAACGAACAAAAGCAGAGGGAGATTGACGGATGAGACGCTTCAGCTGGTTCAACGCAACCTCTCTGACCCTCGGCTTCGCCTTTCTCTACCTGCCGATGGTGATCCTTGTGATCTACAGCTTCAATGCGTCAAAGCTGGTCACCGTCTGGGCCGGGTTCTCGACCAAATGGTACGGCGAACTGCTCCAGAACGATGCCTTCCTTGATGCGGCATGGGTCACCGTGAAGGTGGCGGTCATGAGTTCCACCCTTGCAACGGTTCTGGGCACGATTGCGGCCATTGTCATGATCCGCGCAGGGCGGTTCTACGGGCGCACCCTGTTCTCGGGCATGATCTATGCGCCTCTCGTGATGCCCGAAGTCATCACCGGCCTGTCGTTGCTGCTTTTGTTCATTGGCATCGGGCTGGATCGCGGTGTGCTGACCATAGTACTTGCGCATACGACCTTTTCGATGTGCTACGTGTCGGTGGTCGTGTCCTCGCGCCTCGTCAGTTTCGACCAGTCGCTCGAAGAGGCGGCGCTTGATCTGGGATGCTCGCCGTTTCAGGCTTTCCGCCTCGTGACCCTGCCCATCATCGCGCCTGCGGTGATCTCGGGATGGCTTCTGGCCTTCACCCTGTCGCTCGACGATCTGGTGATCGCATCCTTCACGGCCGGTCCGTCGGCAACGACCCTGCCAATGAAAATCTGGAGTTCGGTACGTCTGGGTGTCAGCCCTGAAATCAACGCGCTTTCAACCCTGATGATTGCCGTCGTGACCCTTGGTGTGATCAGCGCCTCGATCATCTCCAAGCGCGGTGCCGTCAAACAACAGCGCGAAGAGCAGGCAGCGGAACGCGCAGAGGCGGAATGACCCGCCTCTGTCACCCCTTCTCCTATGGCAACGGCCCGGTTGAGCATTGTTTCTGGAACGAAACGGTGCCCGATCCGGGCCTCGCATCCCTTTCAGAGGACATAAACGCCGAAGTCGCCGTGATCGGCGCCGGATTCACCGGCCTCTCTGCGGCGCTACATCTGGCCGAAGCGGGCGTCGATGTCGTGGTTGTGGACGAGAAACAGCCCGGTTGGGGCGCGTCCGGTCGCAACGGCGGGTTCTGCTGCCTCGGCGGCTCCATGCTGGGCGCAAAAGAGATGATCAAGCGCCACGGCGAGGACGCCGCGAGGGACTATGCTCTCGTTGAACGCGACGCCGTCGATCTGGTCGACGCAACAATCGACCAGCTTGGTCTGGACGTTGACCGCCATTCGGAAGGCGAAACCATTCTGGCCCATCGCAAACGCGACTATGCGGGGTTCGCCACCTATGCCGAGAGTCTTGCCCATCTGCATGGCCAAAAGCCGCAGGTCATCCCGCAAGCAGAACTTCGCGAACACGGAATGGGTGGCAATTTTCACGGGGCAATGACCACCCCCATCGGCTTTGCCCTCAACCCGCGAAAATATGTCATCGGCTTGATGGACGGTGCCTTGGCCGCAGGCGCGCGCATTTTCGGGAATACGTCCGTAACTGGTATGGAAACAGGCAATGGCACGCATACGCTCACCACGCCCAAGGGGCGCATTACGGCCAAAAAGGTGATCCTTGCCACCAACGGGTATTCCAGCGAAACCCTGCCGAACTGGATGGCAGGCCGCTATCTCCCCGCGCAATCAAGCGTGATTGTCACCCGCCCGCTTAGCATCGAAGAACGCGAGGCGCAGGGCTGGACCACGCATCAGATGTGCTACGACACCCGCAATCTCCTGCACTATTTCCGCCTGATGCCAAACGGCCAGTTCCTGTTCGGGATGCGCGGTGGGCTGGCGACCTCAGCAGGCGTGCACCACAAGATCAGGGCCAAGATCCGCCGCGATTTTGAGCGCATGTTCCCGGCATGGGCGCATGTTGAAACGCCGTGGTACTGGTCGGGGTTCGTCTGCCTCTCGCCCGACCTCACCCCTTTCGCGGGGCCCGTCCCGGGCGCGGACGGTCTGTTTGCCGGGTTTGCCTATCATGGCAACGGCGTCGCGATGGGCAGCTATTGCGGTGCGCTGCTGGCCAACCGGATTCTCGGCCGCGCGACCCTGCCCTCTTCTGCGGTGATCGAGACGCCTCCCCGTCGCATGCCGGGCGGGCGCTTTCGCAGGTTGGCAATGTGGCCCGCCTACCTCGGATTCGCGCTGGCAGACTTGTAGGCTGCGGCGATTTCAAGCCCCTGAACCTCTTCGTATTCCGTGCGTCCACGTTCGGCCTGCCACTGGCAATATGCAGCCATGCGCCAATGGTAGAAAGGGGCAAGCGCCGCGTAGCGCGCCGTCACCTCGGGACAGTCATAGGCCTCCATGAAGGCTGCGACTTCAGCATCCCTCAACGGCTTGCCGCGGTACAGGCTTTGCATCGCAGGCGACAGAAAGATCGCGATATCCTCGCAGGGATCTCCTACCGCCGGGCATTGCCAGTCAATCAAATGCAATCCACCAGCATTGTGGATCAAGTTCCCCGGAACGATATCACAGTGCAGCAGGCAGGAACGCCCCGACGGTGCAACAGGGTCTTCAGCTGGCGACGTGTCGATATGGTCGGTCCGAACGCATTTCGAAAGGATCGTTCGCGTGTGTTCGATCACCGCTTCAGACCCGTCCGCAACAGATCGCAATCCCTGCAATGGCGCACGCATGTGCAGTTTTTTCATCAACTGCGCCGGCCCAGCCGTATCTTCTGTCCAGACCTGTCCCTGAATGTGGCCATAAATGTTGCACGCACCCGCTGGGGTTCCGATTTGCACCACAAGCCGGGGTGCAAGCCCCGATCCGTCAAGCTCTTGCAACAAACGCGCCTCTGCATCGGGCGCATTAGGGAACAAGGGATTCTCTGCCACGCCGGAATAGAGTTTCACGACGAGGTCACCATCCTGCAAGTGCAACCGCCAAGCGGAATTCGTACGCCCTCCGGACAGGAATTCCCATTCCGCGACCGCCGCCTCGGGTGCAATATTGGCCACAGACGCGACAAGAGCCGCTGGCGGATTTTGTCCGATGGTCTTCAGAGTCCCGATCCACTTTTTGAGGATGTGGGACGCTAAGTCAGTTGGTTTCGTCCCGCAAGCCTCAGATCGGCATTCTCACACCCAAAACGTCTTCAGCCCGTGTCACCGCCCCGCCTTCCAGATGAAGTTCGACCCCAGAGGCACCTATCCGCGCCTCCCTAACCTTGCTGTGCAGCGCCAAGGTCTCGGCGCCCAACAGGTTGTCACCGGTAAAATCCTCGACCTCGAGGCGGAAAAGACCGGGGTCCGCGGATGCACCCGTCGTCAGGTCCCCGTTCCAAGTAACCGTTTCAGCTTCAAACGGGACAATGGCGCGGTAGACTTCTACACCATCTGCATCCCGAACCACGAGCTCCCGACGATCCGCATAGGGGCTTTCTGACAACTCGGCCGAAATCTCGCCAGACTCGAAATAGACCGGTGCGTGGGAAAGCACGTCCATGCCAACCCATCCCGCAAGTTGCGAAACCCCGGTAGACGCAAGCCGCGCCTCGATGGATGTCAGCAGGTCATTGGTCAAAACCTGCTGTTCCACCGCGGAAAAATTCGCAAGCTGCGCCGCAAAATCCGATGCCTCAACCGGGTTCAACGGATCCTGATTCTGCATCTGGACGGTGAGCATCTTGAGAAATGTTTCATAGTCCGATGAATTTGCCGGCCCGCGCTGCACCGGTTGCGAAATCGACCCTGTGGTTGCTGTCTCCATGACCCTGCCTCACATCCGAATGTCCATACCACCGCCGACCACATACCGAGCCGGGGCAGACACAAGCGGATCCTCATCCGCCATGTCACCTTCGATCTCAGGACCAAGGCCGGCAGACCTGACTTGCGCGTCTCCTTCCGGTGCGCGATCCCCGAAGGCAAAGGAAATGCTGCTGTACCCGATGTCCTGCAAATCCTGCTGCAGCTGCTCAAGGTGACGGCGGATAAGCTCTTCCGTACCCTGGCGCTCGGCCTGAATGACCACGGTCATCTGGCTTTCGCTTCCGGCTAGAACCATGCGCACCCTGCCCAGCTCCTCTGGCCGCAGGGCCAGTTCGACAACGCCATTGCCGCGCGTCTGAATTACTTCCGCAAGCTGCTGCGTAACAAGGCGGCCAGCGGCAGGATCATTTGAGATGGACGCGGCCGCCATTTTGATTGTGCCTGCCTCGGCGCGTGGCTGAAGTGGCGTTTCAAGTATCCCAACAGGGTTTCCTTCGGGCCGGGCAGGTGCATCAGCGACAAAGTCTAAGGCCTTGCTCACAGGCGTCACCGGAGCGGTCTGCCCTCTCTCAATGTTCTGAACCTGTGCCTCTGACGGCGCGCGCGCAGTGGGCAAAAGGGTCTCCTGCGCCCCTTTGGAGGCGGGTTCATCTGGCATTGCTTTCGCTATGCCGGTCGCAGCCTCTTTTGGTGCCGCCGCAGTCAGAGTGCGCCCGGGTGGTACGGTGACTTTGGGTCCAGATGCTGGCCCAGCAGGCTTGGGGCTTTCACCTTCAACACTTGGCGGTTTTGGCGCTTTCGCGGTCAAATCTCTGAACGTTGCGCGCTCGGCCACATATGTTTGGCGGGCACCAACAGGAACAATTTCTCGGGACATCAACGCCCCCTGCGCCCCTGTCATCGGGCTCGCCATGGCAAGCCTCTCACCCTCGGGGAGAGAGGCCCTGTGTGCCGCGCCCCCGACCATTCTACTGTTTCTTTCGACAGCCATCCCAGCATCGGAACCAGAGGGGGCAAAGACCCCCATATCGGAAACCAAAGTGCCCGCTTTCTCCCGCAACACCGTACGTGAAACTCTGACGGGCGCCACCGCAACCTCGTGCTCGCGCGCCCGTGGAACAGGCCCAGCACCATTGGGAGTTTCCTGGTCAGAGAGAACTGGTCTCGAGTCTACCAAGGCACCTTCCAAATCGGTCCGAAGCCCTTCGGCCCTGGCATGGCAAATTTCGCCCTTTGCTGCCCTCTCTTGCTGAGCAACTCCCCGTATTGGCAGGCCCATGTCTCGTGAGACCAAGGCCTGCACATCTCTTGGCACATTGCCTGACGGTCCCGTGTCAGAGGTCTGCGCAGGAGGCCAAGTTTCATCCGGGACAGCCGCCAGTATCCTATTCGAGGGCGCGGCGTCGCGAATCGGGCTCTGATCCGCCCTCACCGCGGACGTCCTCAACATGGGAAAACCGTGGCGGCTTTCCGAATCAGGCGGAATGGGTGTCTTCGCCCCCATCGTTGCATCCGACTCATTTTGCGAAACGGCCAGGAGTGCTGCTGGTGGCTGCCACCCCTCGATACCCTCAGGATGCGTGCTCTTCGGCATCGCTGGCGGGGTTTCGAAAATTCCCTCGGCCTTGGATGCTGCATTGGCCAACGGCCCGTCTGTCACCTGCATCAGGTGGGGCACAGGGTGCGTGATGCCGACGCTCTGCTCTGGAAACCGAGTCATTTCCGCCTCCAGCACAGCGTTTTCCCGACCTTCTGAAGTTTCTGCGTCAGGCGCAGAATTCAGAGCCTCGACCGGCCCGATATCTGCAATAGGCTGATCATTTGTACCGCCCGTCAAACCACCGTTCTCCGCGATCGGACCCGCTTCTTCATCTGGTGCACGAGGGTCCGACGCAGGGCGAACATACAGGGTATCCTCATCCTCGGAAGCTCCTGCAAAGGCGTCCGCATCCAGCTCGTCAGGCGTCGCGTGAATCTCCCAGATCTCGTCAAAAGCCGGTTCTCCGGTGCTACCGGCGTGGCTTGGGAGTGGCACCCCACCCTTCCCGTTTTCAGAAGGGGCGCCCGTCACTTGCGAAAGCAGCAATTGGATCATCTCGGATTCTCCGGTCAAGTCAGTCGCCGCAACACTCACCTCTCAAGGTTACCACTTCTTTACCGCTTACAAGGCAGATTGGATGAAACCGCATCAAATTGGAGGTATCGCCATGAGGGCTGTTGCCGAACCCGCCCTGCCCATCCATCACACCCCGACGGATCCGCGCCTCATGCAGGCTGCACAGGAACTCGAAGCCAGCTTTCTTGCGGAAATGCTGAAACACTCCGGACTTGGGAAACTCCCCGAAAGCATGGGTGGGTCCGAAGGAGAAGAACATTTTCAGTCTCTGTTCTTGCAGGAACAGGCAATGGTCATGGTCCGTGCCGGGGGCATCGGGCTTGCGGAAAACATCTATCAGTCTCTGAAGGAGCGTACGGATGAGCGCCCTTGAAACACATGCCTTGTTTGAAAAGCTCGAAACCCTTCTCGACCAGGAAAAGCAAGCTCTGGCCAATGGCGCGCTGGGAGACATCAAGCTGATTCTCGACCAGAAATCTGGCCTTCTTGAACAGCTGGAGGCGCTTGATGACACCTCCCGCCCCGATCTGGCAGGTCTCTATGAGAAGGTGTCGGTGAACCAGCGGCTTCTCGACAGCGCCCTGCGCGGCGTTCGGCAGGTGGCCGACCGTATGGCCACCTTGCGGCGCGTCAGAACAACCTTGGAAACCTACAATTCCAACGGAGAGAAATCCGATCTCTCCATCTCCACGACCCGCAAACTGGAGAAGCGCGCCTGATTTGTCTCAAATCCGGCTTTTTCTAGATGAGCGGCTTAGCACTCCATTAGCGAATTGAGCGCCATTGTCGCGGGGCATCCCGTGCGGATGGCGCCGTACCCAAACATGGGCCGGCACTTGTCAGAACGACACTCGTCACCGCCGAAAGGCGGGTTTGTTCAACGGGCGCAAAAGCGCCCTTTCCCTGAAAAGGAAGTGCCATGTCCAGCATACTTACCAACACCAGCGCAATGGTTGCGCTGCAGACCCTGAAGGCCGTGAATTCCAGCCTCTCGACAACGCAAACCCAGATTTCAACCGGCAAACGCGTTGGCGACGCCCAGGATAATTCCACGGTTTGGATCACCTTGGCATTGGTGCTGTAGGCGCGCTGGGTCTGGATCATGTCGGTCAACTCGCCCGCGACATCTGTGGCCGATTCCTCGCGGGCATAGGCGACGATGTCACCGGTCGGCCCGTCGCCCGCGTTCCACAGGAAATACGATCCGCTTTCCGGCGACGGCAGATAGGTCTGGTGATCCATCGCCACCATTCCGTTGGGATTGGGCAGGTCCACCAGTGGCACCTGGAAAATCGTCCGCGTGATGCCGGTATCAAAGAAGGCATGCACAAATCCGTTTTCATCAACCTCGACCGAAGTCATGTTGCCCACCGGCGAGCCGTCCTTGGCGATCTGAAGCGGCGCAAAGGAATCCGACAGCTGTGTCAGGCCATCCCTTTCGCCCAACCGTCCAATGTTGATCTCCATCGGCCCGCCTGCGACGGTGGCGATCAGGCTGCCGGTGGCAGGATCATAGGTGCCGCCCGACGTGGTTGTCACCGACATCAGCGTACCGCCGCCGGTGCGGCTGTCTTCGAACACCATCGTGTATTCGCCCACCACAGCCCCTCCCGAGGCGGAATCGGTGATCACCATGGTCCACTCGTTGGATTCACCCGTCGCTGGCACGGTTGGCGTAAAGGTAAAGGCAAGGTTTTGCGACCGGCCCAAGTTATCAAAATACTCGACCGAAAGCTCTTCGCTGGTCCCGGCCGAAGAGGCATCCGTCGAGGTCGCAGGCAGGTTCAGGCCCAGTGTCATCTGCGTCGTCGGATCGCCGGTCAGCTGGTTCACGTTGATCTGCACCGGTTTCAGACCATCGCTTGTGTCACGCGGAAAGGTCGGCACGGTGCCGTCGGGATTGGCAGGCCAGCCCATCAGAACAAGCCCCGATTCCGACGTCAGATACCCCTTGGCATCCGTGCGAAACGAGCCGGTTGTCGTCAGCAGCATCTGCTCGGAGCCATTGCCGACCGCCACTTCTGACGCCAGCGCCACCGGCAGCATGCCACGTCCGCGCACCGCAAGGTCGGTTGGATTGGATGTCGACAGAAGGGCGCCGCGTTGATCGATCAGGCGCTGGTTCGTGACCCGGACACCACCCGCGGAATAGGTGCCGCCATTGCCGGAAATGACCATCGAATGGAAATCGGATTCCATGCGTTTGTAGCCAAAGGTCGACGAGTTCGCGATGTTGTCGGAGATGGCTGCAAGTCTGCTCGCGTTGACCGAAAGTCCCGCGACCCCTGCGTTTAGTGAGGAAGAAATGGTCATGAACACGCCTTTCTGCTGCGTCGATTGGTGTCGACACAACAGTTAGGACAGCCGCACTTAACACCCGGCTAATAGATAAAATCTTCCTCACTTCCCCTGGGGGTCACGCAGCAGGATCACCTCGATCCGGTTGTTGCGCGCCGCGCGCGGATCGCGATCCACCAACTCCCGATCCGCATGCCCCGCCACCCGTGCGATGCGCTCTGCCACGACTCCGCCTTCTTCAATCAAACTACGCACGCGATCGGCCCGCGCCGAGGACAGGGGCCATGACATGTCATGCGCCACGGCCTTGGCCTCGGATGCCACATGGCCCTCGATCGCCATCCGGTTGCGCACCAGATTTGCCGCCTCTGCAATGATGTCCAGAATGATCCTGAGATCGCCGGTTTCCCTGTCGGAACGTGTCTCGAAAAGGGGCCGATCAGGCAGATCGAACACCTCGATCACCAGCCCTTCATCGGTCTGGCGCGTCACCACGTGTTTCAGGGCATTGTCGAGCGCCATGCTCTCGCCACCCTGCCCAAGCAGCAACTCTTCCACCTCTTCAAGCCGGCTGTCCTCTCCCGACTGGGCCGTGCCGTCCGCCTCGATTTCCGACACGATGGCCACCCCACCGGTACCCGACCGCGCAAGCAGCTGCTCTTCGAAAATACTATTGCCGCCGAACATCTCTTCACCACCGCCCGACACCCGATTGACGGCCACCGTCGGATTGAAATAATCCGCAATCCCCTTGCGCTGTTTCTCGGTTGTTGCGTTCAACAGCCACATCAACAGGAAGAACGCCATCATTGCGGTCACGAAATCGGCATAGGCCACTTTCCAGGCACCCCCATGATGCCCGTCGCCCACAACGTTCTTCTTCCGTTTGATGATGACCGGAGCCGCATTGCTTTGCGTACTCATCTCACCACCTGTTACTCACCCGCTAGCAGGCCTAGCACCCGGCGTCTTACCAACTGTTTAACGGTTCAAATGCAACAGAAATTCAGGGATGGTCCGGTGCCATGTCTTCCGACAACCGCGTCAGGAAACTCTGTCGGTCAAGACCCGGGGGAATCGGTGGCAAGACACGCACCGTGATGGTTCCGGGATATTTCAACAGCGTCCCCGAGGGCCAACATCCGCCGGAGTTCAAAAGGATCGGCACCACCGGCACCTGTGCCTTGGCATAAAGCACCCCGATCCCCGATTGTATGCGGCCCTTGTCATGCCGTCGCCGTGTACCGGCGGGAAAGATCAACAGGTTCCGCCCGCCCCTGACCACGGCCACACCCTTGTCCAGCGCTTCGCGCATGCCATCCACCGATCCGCCGCGATCCACCGGAATGTGCCCGACTCCCTGCGCCACCATCCCGACAATCGGATAGCCAAACACCTCTTTCTTGGCGAACATCACCGGGTCAGGCAGCAACTCCTGAAAGAACAGGGTCTCCCACGAGGATTCATGCTGTGACGCAATCAGGAATGGCGCCGCCGGCAGGTTCTCACGCCCCAAAATCTCGTGACGCACACCACAGACGAAGCGCAATAGCCACATCTGTAGGCGCAGGTACCGACATCCCAACCCCACGAGAAAGCGGCGCGGCATCCACAACACGGGAAAGCACAGCAGGAACGGCAGGAAACACAGCACGGAAAGCACGTAAAACCCCGTGCTTCGCAACTGGATACCCAAAGTGGCGGTTTGGCTTGATGACATGCCCCAGAATACCCGTTTCAAATTCGCGTTTCCCACCCCCGGTTCGGCGCAGGCTATCAGGTCACACTATCCATTGCGCGACTCGAGAGAGCAACCTTCGGCCATTCATCGCGCATTTTGCAAACAACTGATGAAATCCCGCCACGCGCTATGGTCTCCCGATGGTGTCTCGCCTAATTTGCCAGCAAGAGAGTTTCGGTTTTGGAGATTGCCCAATGCGCCCGCGCCTGCGCCAGATGCTTGCCTGCGCCACGCTCGGCCTGGCCCTGAGCGCGCCAGCGCCTGCCGCTTTGGCCTTCGAAACCCGCGTTGACGCCCCCGAAGATCTGATCCGACGCATTGAATCCGCCTCGCTTGTCTTTACAGCCAAGGCCGAGGGCATCACGGAACCGCAAGACATTCTGGCGATGGCGAATGCCGATTACCGCCGCATCCTCTCGGTGCTTTACGACCTTGGGTATTTCGGGCCGACAATCGACATTCGCCTCAACGGTCGCGAGGTCGCGTCCTTTCCGCCCTTCCAGCCCCTGAAACAGGTCACCAGCGTGGAGTACCGGGTCGAGCCCGGGCCGAAGTTCGTCTTTGGCACCACCCGCATCGCCCCGCTCGCACCCGCGACGGAACTTCCCGAAGGCTTTGCCACCGGTGAAACCGCCAATACGGCGGCCATCCGAAATGCCGCACAGGCCGGGGTAGACGCATGGCGCGCCGCTGGTCACGCCAAGGCCCGCGTCTCGCAACAGGACATACGCGCCAACCATCGCAACGCAACGCTCTCTGCCGATTTGCGCCTCTCGCCAGGTCAGAAACTCAGCTTTGGCAACCTCACCCTTTCCGGTGAGTCCGCGGTAAGCGAACGCCGCCTGCGCAAGATCATCTCGCTGCCCACCGGCGAAACCTTTGATCCGGACGAGCTTGACCGCATTTCCAAACGTCTGCGGCGCACAGGCATCTTCCGATCGGTCGCCATCACGGAATCAGAGACTGTTTCACCGCAAAATGAAATGGACATCGACGTCGCGCTTCAGGACAACAAGCCCCGGCGCATCGGGTTTGGTGCCGAGTTTGAATCCCGTGATGGCGTCTCTGTCTCTGCCTACTGGCTGCATCGCAACCTTCTGGGTGGCGGCGAACGCCTGCGCATCGAGGGCGAGGCCTCGGGGATCGGTGCCCAGACCGGCGGCACCGACTATCGTTTCGATTCCGAACTGATCCGCCCTGCCACCCTTGGTGCGGATACCGATCTCGCCATCGGGCTGACTGCGGAACGGATCAACGATCCGCTCTACACCCTGGAAAGCGCCTCGGCCCGCATCGGGTTCAACCGCCTCGTGTCGGACAAGCTCACCGTCTATGCCGGTCTGCAACTTGAAACCAACGATGTCACCGATGACTTCGGCAACCGCAGCTTCCAGTTCCTCGGCCTGCCCCTTGTCGCCACTTATGACGGGCGCGACGACGAATTGGACACCACCTCCGGCCTCTACTCCCGCGTGATCCTGATGCCCTATCTGGGCTACAGCGGCACCGAATCCGGCACCTACCTCCTCTCCGACACCCGCGCCTACCGCAGCCTGGGTGAACGGGTGGTGGCCGCCGGGCGCTTTCAGCTGGGTGCCGTCTTTGGTCCCGACCTTGCCAACACCCCGCCCGACCTCCTCTTCCTCTCCGGCGGCGGCGGCACCGTGCGCGGCCAGCCCTTCCAGTCTAACTTCATCACGACCGGCGGCAATGACAGCGGCGGCCTCTCGTTCCTCGGCTTCTCCGGAGAAATGCGCATCCGCACCACCCGCAACATCTCGGCGGTTGCCTTCTACGATGCAGGCTTCATCGGCGAGAGCACTAACTTTACTTCGGGCGGAGAATGGCATTCCGGCGCAGGCGTGGGCATCCGCTATCACACCGGCATTGGCCCGATCCGCGTTGACATCGCCGGCCCCGTCTCCGGAAGCAACTCCGGCGGCGTGCAACTCTACATCGGCATAGGACAGGCCTTCTGATGCGCGCCCTTTTCCTCATCTTCGCCCTTCTGTGGCCCGTCACCGCCCTTTCCCAGGAAGACGACAAGGGTGCCCTGACCCGCATGTTGCAGGACGCCCTGTCCGGCGCAGGCCGCGAGGTCGTGATCGATGGCTTCAAGGGCGCCCTCAGCGCGCAGGCCACGCTGTCCCAGATGACGATCTCCGACGACACCGGTGTCTGGCTCACCCTCAAGGATGCCACGCTTGATTGGAACCGCGCCGCCCTCTTGCGGGGCCGGATCGAGATCAACCGCCTGTCCGCCGCCGAAATCTACCTGCCGCGCCTCCCGGCCTCTGAACCCTCCGCCCCCTCTCCCGAAGCCACGCCGTTCTCGCTGCCCGATCTTCCGGTTTCCGTGAACATCGGCACCCTTCAGATCGACAAGATCACATTGGGCAAGGACGTCCTTGGCCATCCGCTCGAGGCGCGCCTCACGGGATCTGTTGCACTCGCCGACGGCCAAGGCACAACCCGCCTGCAAGTTCTCCGCACGGATGACGTGTCCGGTGAAATCTCGCTGCTTGGAGGCTTTGCCAACGAGACCCGCAATCTCGACATCAACCTGAGGGTCACCGAGGCGCAAGATGGCCTGATTGCCAACCTCGCGAACCTTCCCGGCAAACCTTCCCTCAGCCTGAGCGTCGAGGGCAGCGGCCCGATCCAGACCATCGAAACCAGCATCGCCCTCGCCACTGATGGCCAGCCCCGCCTACAGGGCACCGTGGCAACACAGGTCGACGAAGAGACTGGCATCAGCGCCCTTCACGTCGACATTGGCGGCGATCTTGCCCCGCTTTTCGCGCCCGACTATCGGGCCTTCTTCGGCCAGAACATCTCGCTTACCTCGGTCCTTCGCCAGATCCCAGACGGCAGCACCCGGCTCGATCAGCTGCTCCTGACCTCCCGCGCCCTGAACCTGTCCGGCGACCTGGTTCTGGCGCCCGACCGCCTGCCCCAGCGGTTCGCCCTCGACATCGCGCTGGCCGATCCGACGGCCGAAAGCATCCTCCTCCCGCTGCCCGGCGTCCGCACCTCCCTCGGCAGCGCCAATCTCAAGGCGCGCTTTGATGCGGAACGCGGCAATACCTGGACCCTGTCGGGCGATATCCAAAACCTCGTTCAACCCGATCTGACCATCGGCCAGACCATATTGGCCGGTCAGGGCGTGATTGCCCCGAACACCCCCAAATCCGTCAGCGCCGCGATCTCGGCCAATGCCACAGGCATCACGGCAACCGATCCCGCCAATGACGCCGTCGCCGCGGCCATCGGTGACACCGCCCTCTTCACCCTGCGCGGCCAATGGCGTGAAGGCGGCCCGCTGGAAATCGAACGCCTCGGCGTTGAGACCTCCGACAGCACGCTGCGCGCCAAAGCCACCATCAACGGTCCCGCCACCAACCCGACGATCGACACCTCAATCCTCGCCAATATCTCGGATCTGGCGGGGCTCCGTCCTATTGCCCAACGCGCCCTGTCCGGACAGATCAGCGCAAATGCGAACGGCACCCTCATGCCTCTCGCAGGGAGTTTTGACCTTGTCGCGCAAGTGACTGGGAACAACCTCAAACTCGATCATCCCCAGGCTGACGCGCTTCTCGAAGGCACCTCACGTATCTCGGTCAGCGTAAATCGCGACGAAACCGGTGTCTCGATCCCAGAGCTGAGCGTTCTCTCGGACGCCGTGAGCGCCACCGGAACCGCCCTGCTGCGGACCGGACAAAGCCGCTATGACATCTCGCTTGCACTGGATGAACTGGCCCGCATCGTGCCTGACATCAGCGGCCCGGTTTCGCTAATTTCCGCCGGAACAGAGACTGATCTGGGCTGGGATGCCACCCTCGAAGCCACCGGCCCCGGAGCCACCCGCCTCTCGGCCACCGCAACAACGCGACAGTCGCTCATCAACGCCCGCATCGACGCCGTAACCCAGGCCCTCTCGGACCTGTTCCCTGATTTGAAAGGCAATTCCGCGCTTCAAGCCGAAGTCTCCCAGACAGCTGATGGCTGGCGCTTCCAAACCAACGGTACAGGGCCGGCAGGCACATCCCTTGAAAGCGCCGGCACCCTCTCCGCGGATTTCGCAACAGGCGCACTTGTTGCCAAGGGTGATTTCCCCCTTGCCGCGCTAAACCGCATGTTGAAACCCAACGCCATTCAGGGCACCGCCGCTTTCGACTTAGCGCTTGATGGCGCATTGTCGCCAGAGAACCTGCGCGGCACCATTCGGACCGACAACACACGCCTGTCCCTGCCCGATCTCCAGATGGCCCTGAACAATATACGCTCACAGGTCACGCTCGCGAACGGAACCGCCGACCTCTCTGTCGATGGCGACGTGGCCGCTGGTGGGGCGATCTCTGTGCGCGGCAACACCACGCTTTCCGCTCCCTTCAACGGCAATATCTCGACATCTCTTCAGGCGGTCCGGGTCAAATACGAAGCCCTCGCCGAAACCATACTCAATGGCGAGGTCACCCTGTCAGGGCCACTGACCGGCGGGGCCTTGATCGCCGGAGACATCCTGCTTGATCCCACCGAGATCCGCGTTTCCACCACCAGCGGTTCCGGCAGCGCGGGCACCGCCATCACCCATATCGGCGAGCCCGCCAGCGTGCGCCGCACCCGCGATCGGGCCGGCGTCATTGCCACCACCTCCGGTGGCGCATCCACCCCGTTTGACCTCAACCTCGCCATTTCCGCGCCCAACCGTTTCTTCGTGCGCGGCCTTGGCCTCGACTCCGAATTCGGCGGCGCGCTCACATTGACCGGCACCACGGCCAATCCCATCGCCTCAGGTGAATTCGAACTCCTGCGGGGCCGCCTCAACTTCCTCGCCCGCCGTTTCGACCTGACCGAAGGCCTCGTAACCCTCGCAGGAAGCTTCACACCCGATATTCGCCTTGTGGCGTCCACCGAATCCGCGGATGCGACGTTCGACATCATCCTCGAAGGCAGTGCAGACGCCCCTGAAATCTCGATCACGTCTTCCCCCGAGATGGCCGAGGACGAAGCGCTGGCCCAGCTACTCTTCGGCTCGTCCGCCTCGGAAATTTCCCCGCTTCAGGCCGCCCGCCTCGCCAATGCGGTTGCCAGTATGTCCGGCGGTGGGGGCGGCAACCTGTTCGGCGGCCTGCGCAATTCGGTTGGCATCGACGATCTCGATGTCTCTACCGACGCCAATGGTCAAACCGAGATCACGGCAGGCAAATATATCAACGACAACATCTATTCCGAGATCGGGATCGACGGTGAGGGCAACTCCTCGATCAGCCTCAACCTCGATGTCACCCGCAGCCTGACCGTCAAGGGACAGGTCGGGGCCGACGCCAACACCGGCATCGGACTGTTCTACCAGAAAGACTACTGATACGAAAAAGGGCGCCCGCACGGGACGCCCTTTCCAGTCTCTATTTCAGCGCGATTTAGTCGATGATCGCGTTCAGCGTTGCCGACGGGCGCATCACTTTCGCCTTCAGCTCAACGCTCGGACGGTAGTAACCACCGATGTCCGCGGCCGGGCCCTGAGCGGCTGCCAGCTCGGCCAGGATCGCCTCTTCACCATCGGCCAGCGCCTTGGCAATGCCCGCGAACTCGGCCGCCAGATCGGCGTCGTCACCCTGTGCCGCCAGGGCTTCGGCCCAGTAGCGTGCAAACCAGTAGTGGCTGTCACGGTTGTCCGGCTGGCCAACCTTGCGCGACGGCGACTTGTTGTTGTCGAGAATACCCTGCGTGGCTTCTTCCGCCGCACGGCCCAGAACACCCGCTTTCGCGTTGCCCTTCACGTCCGCCAGGAAGTTCAGCGATTCACCCAGGGCACAGAACTCACCCATCGAGTCCCAGCGCAGGTGGTTTTCTTCCACCAACTGCTGAACGTGCTTGGGCGCCGAGCCACCAGCACCGGTTTCGAACAGACCGCCACCTTTCATCAGCTTCACGATCGACAGCATCTTGGCCGAGGTGCCCAGTTCCAGGATCGGGAACAGGTCGGTCAGGTAGTCACGCAGCACGTTGCCGGTGATGGCGATGCTGTCGTTGCCTGCGGTGATGGTCTTCAGCGACTGTGCGGTTGCTTCGCGCGGTGCCATGATCTGGAACAGGTCGGTCTTGCCAGCCGCTTCCAGCGCCGGCTTCACGTATTCGATCAGCTGGGCATCGTGGGCGCGGTTTGCGTCCAGCCAGAAGATCGCTTCCGAACCGGTCAGACGCTGACGATCCATCGCCAGTTCGATCCAGTTCTCGATCGGAGCCTTTTTCACGGTGCACGAACGCCAGATGTCACCGGCTTCCACGTCGTGGCTGTGCAGGGTCTCGCCATTGGCCAGAACAATGCGGATGGTACCATCTGCGGGGGCTTCAAAGGTGGTCGGGTGCGAACCGTATTCTTCCGCTTTCTGCGCCATCAGGCCGACGTTGGCGACGGCACCGGCGGTGGTCACGTCCAGCGCGCCGTTGGCTTTGAAGAAATTGATGGTCTCGTCATAGACGGTCGCATAGCAGCGGTCAGGAATGACACAGTTGGTGTCGCCCTTGGCGCCGGTCTCGTCCCAGCCCTTGCCGCCTGCGCGGATCACGGCCGGCATCGAGGCGTCGATGATCACGTCCGACGGCACGTGCAGGTTGGTGATGCCCTTGTCGCTGTCGACCATGTACATCGACGGACGCTCGAGCGCCGCGATCTCGGCTTTGATCTCGTCTGCGTTCGACAGGCTGTCGACGGCAGCCAGAACCGCACCAAGGCCCGAGTTCGGCGCGCCACCAGCGGCGGCAATTGCCTCGCCGTGCTTGTCCCAAACCGGGCCAAGCCATGCCTTGACCGCGTGGCCAAAGATGATCGGATCCGACACTTTCATCATGGTCGCTTTCATGTGAAGCGAGAACATGGTGCCGTCATTCTTGGTGTCTTCGATGGCGTCTGCCAGGAACGCGCCAAGCGCCTTGGCCGACATGAAGGTCGCGTCTGCAACGGTGCCTTCTTCCAGCGGCCAGCCGTCTTTCAGAACGGTGACCGAACCGTCTTTGCCGACGAATTCGATCTTCGCGTCGCCTGCCTGACCGGCGGCGATGGTGGCCGAAACTTCGTTGGCATAGAAATCATTGCCCGGCATCGACGACACTTTGGTCTTGCTGTCGGCCACCCATTCGCCCATCGAGTGCGGGTTGTTCTGGGCATAGTTCTTCACCGCGCGGGCGGCACGGCGGTCCGAGTTGCCTTCACGCAGAACCGGGTTCACGGCCGAACCCTTGATGGTGTCGTAACGGGCGCGGATCGCCTTTTCTTCGTCGGTCTGCGGATCTTCCGGATAGGCCGGGATGTCATAGCCCTGCGCCTGGAGTTCCTCGATGGCAGCAACCAGCTGCGGCACCGATGCCGAGATGTTCGGCAGCTTGATGACGTTTGCGTCCGGGGTTTTCACCAGTTCGCCCAGCGCGGCCAGATCGTCCGACTGGCGCTGTGCGTCGATCAGGTTCTCGGGGAAGGTCGCGATGATACGGCCAGACAGCGAAATGTCCGGGGTGCCAACGGTGATTCCGGCGGCGGAAACGAACTTGCGGATGATCGGGAGAAACGAAGCCGATGCCAGCTCGGGCGCTTCGTCTACAATTGTATACAAAATATCGGGTTTCGATGTATCGGCCATTTTATTCCCTACCTTTCAGAGTTTCAGGAAGTTCTGGTGACTTACGTAGCGAGGCTACCAACTCTCTTGCGATGCCGCCGTGCAGCGACAAACTGTATGCCGCCCGTTTAAAACACGACAACGCGAATTTCAATTGACGCTTTGCCCTTCATGGGGAGACACAATGCCACGGTATGCAATGGTATGCAATTCTACTTTTGCACTTTCGGCATGGCCCGCATCCGCCGATTCAGCGTGGCTAGAATCATCCGCAGATCCATGCAGACGCTGCGATGCCGAGCATAGATCAGGTCAAGCCGCGCCTTTGTCGGAATACAGCGCCGCTCATATACGGCTTCGGTTTCCGCTGCCGTTGTGCAGGGCGCAATCAGCGCCTCTTCCCGCTTGTGAAACACGACCGTGGCCAGGCCGGTCACACCGGGGCGATCCTTGAGAACCTCGCCATAAAGGTCGGGAAACCGCTCAACATACCGGCGCAACGGCGGGCGCGGCCCGACATAACCCATGTCACCCTTGAAGATGTTCCAAAGCTGCGGCAGCTCATCCACCCGCGTCCTGCGCATGAAACGGCCAATCGGCGTGATCCGCGCCACCTTGTCACCACCGGCAACACCACTGTCATTATCGTCATGGGTCATGGTGCGGAACTTGTAGAGCATGAACGGCTTGCATCCGCGCGTCATCCGCTCCTGCCGAAAGAACACGGGGCGCCCGTCAAGGATCAGCACCGCAATAGTCACAATGATGATCACCGGCACTAGAAACGGCGCCATCAGGATCACCAGTACAATATCCATCACCCGGCTCATGCGGTTTCTCCTCCAAGGGCGCGCCACTCTGCAATCATCTCATCCGCACCTACAGGCTCTGAATTCCCAAGAACAGTGTCGAGTTTTACCGTCTCCAACACAACAACAGGCACCGCCCCGTCCGGCGCATCGCGCCACTGCATCGCCTTGCCCGCCGCCTGCACAAGGGCTTCCATCGCAACCGGCGTCGGGTTCGCCACGTTGACCACATCAGGCAGGAAATCAGTCTCCAACAAGGCCAGAACAGTCTCTGAAAACCGGCTCACCGAAAGGTAACTGCGCCGTGGTCCCTGCCCATCCGCAAACCGGTCAAGCGTCAGGACACCGGGCCGTTCGATCGCCCCGAACAGGCTCTCGGCCCCCACGACATTCGCCATCCGCATCAGGCAGGTCTCGATCCCGTCAACCGGATTGGCCTGCACCCACCGCTCCATCGCCAGCTTGGCCTTGCCGTAGTCCGTCACCGGTATGGTCTCGCCCCCTTCCGACAGCGACACCCCCGGACCATAGACCGCCGACGACGAACACTGCAGCACCCGGTTCGCACCGCACTGCTGTGCAAGTGTCATGGCCTCTTGTGCCAGCGTCACGTTCATCGAAAGATCAGCACCGCCCGGCGTCACGCCCCAAAGCGCCAGCACGGCATCGGCGCGAACCGGCGCCTGCAACGGCCACGAACCGTCCGCCCGCGACAGCCACACAACCCGCCAGCCCTTGGGCGCCGACATCTCCCAATACCGGCGCAGCAGGCGGCCAAGTTTTCCGCCCGCCCCGGTCACCAGCAATATCCGCTCGGCAGATGCCACACGACCCTCCCGGCCCCTGGCCTCAGTCGTCAAAATACTCCCCGCGCCCAATCGAGGCATAGGCGGTAAAGCCGGCCCGCTTGGCATCACGCGGCGAATAGATGTTCCGCAGGTCCGCCATATGCGGCAGGTTCATCTTCTTCGCCATCCGCTTGAGATCCAGCGCGCGGAACTCGTTCCATTCCGTCAGCAGCACAACCAGATCGGCATTGTTCGCCGCCTTATAGGCATCCTCGACCCAATGCACGCCGGGCAACAGGGCCTCGCCTTCGTGCTGCCCCTGCGGATCACAGACCCGCACCTTGGCACCGCCACCCACAAGCGCAGGCACGATGGTCAGGGCGGGGGCGTCCCGCATGTCATCGGTGTTCGGCTTGAAGGTCACACCCAGCACCGCGATGATCTTGCCGTTCACGCTGCCACCACACAGGTCCAGCACCTTGTCGATCATCCGGCGCTTGATCTCTTCGTTCACCTTGATGACGGTTTCGGTGATCTGCATCGGCACCGCATGTTCCTGCCCGATCCGGGCAAGCGCCTTGGTATCCTTCGGGAAACACGACCCGCCATAGCCGGGCCCCGCATGCAGGAACTTGTTCCCGATCCGGTTATCAAGCCCAATGCCCCGCGACACTTCCTTGATATCGCCGCCAACGCGCTCACACAGCGCGGCAATCTCGTTGATGAAAGTGATCTTGGTGGCGAGGAACGCATTCGCCGCGTATTTGATCATCTCCGCGCTTTCGAGGTCAGTGGTGACAATCGGATATTCCCGCAGGTACAGCGGGCGATAGATCTCGTTCATAACCTCGGCGGCACGATCATTCTGAACCCCCACCACAACACGGTCGGGCTTCATGAAATCCTCGATCGCCGCGCCTTCACGCAGGAACTCGGGGTTCGATGCCACGTCGAATTCCAGCTGCGGGTTGGCCTTCTTGACCGTCTGCTTCACCTGACGGTTCGTCCCAACAGGCACGGTCGATTTGGTGACAATGACGATATAGTCCTTCGCGGTACGCGCAATTTCCTCTGCGGCGGCCATCACATAGGAAAGGTCGGCATGGCCATCCCCGCGACGGGTCGGAGTGCCAACGGCAATGAACACCGCCTCGGCCCCATCCAGCGCCTCTTCCAGATCAAGGGTAAAGCTCAACCGCCCGGCCTCGACGTTCTTGGCCATCAGGACATCCAGCCCCGGCTCGTAGATCGGAACCTCGCCAGCCTTCAGCTTTTCGATCTTGGTCAGATCCTTGTCGACACAAACAACCTCGTGGCCGAAATCCGAGAAACAAACTCCCGAGACCAGCCCGACATAACCTGTCCCGATCATCGCAATCTTCATCTGAACTGCTCCCGCTCAGCTATTTGTTTTCTTCGTCATGACCTGTGCAACGCGCCCTGTCAACGCGCAGGCCCCAAGGTGGCCCCTAACCGTCCAGAAGACGCAGCAAATAGGCACCATAGTCGTTTTTTCCAAAGGTTTCGGCACGTGCGCGCAGCTCATCCTCCGAAATCCACCCCTTGCCAAAGGCAATCTCTTCGGGACTGCCCACCTGTTGCCCCTGCCGTTCGCTCAGCGTCCGAACAAAGTTCCCCGCATCCAGAAGGCTCGCATGTGTCCCGGTATCCAGCCAGGCATACCCGCGCCCCATCTGCTGAACGCTCAATTGCCCGTCCGCCAGATACATCTCGAGAAGCGTCGTGATCTCCAGCTCACCGCGTGGCGATGGCTTCACCTGTTTCGCACGTTCCGGCGCGGTGCCATCCAGAAAGTACAACCCTGTCACGGCAAAGGGCGAAGGCGGCACCTCGGGCTTTTCAATGATCTGCTGCACTTTGCCATCCGCGTCAAAACCCACAACGCCATAACGCTCCGGATCGGCCACGCGATAGCCAAACACGGTACCACCCGCGCTGTCATCCGCCGCCTGCAATCGCTCCGGCAGGCCATGACCAAAAAAGATATTGTCGCCCAGAACCATCGCCGAAGGCGCGCCGTCCAGAAACTCTTCGGCAAGGATATAGGCCTGCGCCAGCCCATCCGGCGAAGGCTGCACGATATACGTCAGATCAAGCCCCCACTGGCTGCCATCGCCAAGGGTGCGTTTGAACTGCTCCTGATCCTGCGGCGTGGTGATCACCGCGATTTCGCGGATATTGGCCAGCATCAGCACCGACAGCGGGTAATAGATCATCGGCTTGTCGTAGATCGGCAGCAACTGTTTCGAGATGCCAATCGTGATCGGATACAGCCGAGTCCCCGATCCCCCCGCGAGAATGATCCCTTTGCGTTTCGTCATGTCTTAACCCAATGCCCGGAGAACCCGGTCCAGTCCGGCCCGCCAATCCGGGGCCTCGATTCCAAAATCCCGCTGCAACGCCCCGCAATCCAACCGAGAGTTCAACGGGCGCTGTGCTGGGGTAGGATAGTCGCTTGTCGGAATATCCGAAACCGTCACCTGCCGCCCAGCGCGTTCGAAAATCTCGCGGGCAAAACCGGCCCAACTGACCGGCGGCTGCCCGCCAAAGTGATAGGTGCCACCTGCCTGACCGTCAGCCATCTGCCGGGCCATGCCAAGCAGGGCTGTTGCAATGGTATCCGCAGGCGTCGGCCCGCCCACCTGATCCGACACCACGCCAAGCGCATCGCGCGTCTCGGAAAGGCGCAGCATGGTTTTCACGAAGTTCGCACCATGCGCCGAAAACACCCAACTGGTCCGCAGGATCGCATGATGCCCACCGGCGGCACGCACCGCCTCTTCTCCCGCCAGCTTGCTGCGCCCATAGGCATTCAGCGGCGCAACGGGATCACCCTCGCACCACGGCGCGTCACCGGAACCGTCAAACACATAGTCGGTGGAGACATGCAGAAACGGAATGCCCCTGTCTGCCGCCGCCCGCGCCATTGCGCCGGGCGCATCGCCATTGATCACCGTGGCAAGCGTCTCTTCCTCTTCGGCCTTGTCGACCGCCGTATAGGCCGCGGCATTGATCACCGCATCCACGTCCATGTCCGAAATGATCGCGGCACAGGCCGCCGGATTGGACAGATCCGCCTCGGAGCGCGGCAAGCTCAGGATCGAAACCCCTTCGCCCTTGGCCGCCAACTCGTGCGCCACCTGCCCCGACTGTCCAAAAACCAAAACCTTCATCTGTGCGATGTCGCACCTCCGCAATACCGACGTGATACAGACTGGCCGTTTCACGCCTTTCCAAGCCTTACGCCAACGCCTTCCCGATCTTGCAAAGCACGCCACCAGACCTCGTTCTCGAGGTACCATTCCACCGTCTTGCGTAGCCCTTGTTCAAGGGTCACCGAAGGCCGCCAATTAAGTTCGCCACGCATTCTGCTGGGGTCGATCGCGTATCTCATATCATGGCCCGGACGGTCCTGAACAAAGGAAATCAGGCTGGAATACGGTCTCTCCTGGGGTCTCAACTCATCCAGAATTGCACAAATCATCCGAACGAGATCAATATTCCGCGCCTCGTTCTCGCCCCCGATATTATAGCTACGCCCCACCTCGCCCCTTTGCAGAACAGTCAAAAGCGCATCGGCATGATCTTCGACAAACAGCCAGTCCCGCACGTTCTCGCCCTTGCCATAAACCGGGATCTCCTTGCCTGCCAAAGCATTCAGGATAACCACGGGGATCAGTTTTTCAGGAAAGTGGAAAGGCCCGTAATTGTTGGAACAATTGGTGATCACCACCGGCAGCCCATAGGTCTCGCCCCAGGCTCTCACAAGGTGATCACTGGCCGCCTTGGACGCCGAATAAGGCGAGTTCGGCGCATAGGGCGTGTCCTCGGTAAACTGCCCCTCTGCCCCCAACGATCCATAGACCTCATCGGTCGAGATGTGGTGAAACCGGAACCCTTCCGGTCGCCCTTGCCGCTCCCAATGTGCGCGTGCCGCCTGAAGCAGGTTGAAGGTGCCGTTCACATTGGTCTCGATGAACAACCCCGGCCCGTCAATTGACCGGTCAACATGGCTCTCGGCCGCAAGATGCATCACGGCATCCGGCGCATGGCGCTCGAAAACGGCCTCAACCGCAGCGGCATCGCGAATGTCGCAATGCTCGAACGCATAGGTCTCTTGATCCGCAACCGATGCCACGTTCTCAAGGCACGCCGCATAGGTCAGCGCATCAAGGTTCACCACCTCATGCCCCTGCGCCACCGCCTGCCGCACCACCGCCGAGCCGATAAACCCGGCCCCTCCCGTCACCAAGAGCTTCATGCGTAACCCTCCCAAACAAAAGGCAAATCCGCGTCAGCCAGCAACGGCGCGCCAGCGTCTTTCTCGCTCAGAACCGCGGCCTCGCGATCTACCCCCCAGTCCACACCAATCGCGGGATCATCAAACCTGATCGCCCGATCACACTCTGGCGCGTAATAGTCCGAACACTTGTAGACAATCTCGGTATCATCGCTCAGCGTTACGAATCCATGCGCGAACCCCTCTGGCACCAAAAGCTGCCGACCGTTCTCCGCCGTCAACTCTTCCGCGACCCACTGGCCAAAGGTCGGTGATCCCTTGCGAATGTCCACCGCCACATCAAGCAACGCGCCACGCCCACACCGCACCAGCTTGGCCTGCGCATGCGGAGGAGTCTGATAATGCAGCCCCCGCACAGTCCCTTTTCGGGCCGAGACCGAATGATTGTCCTGAACAAAGTCTATCGAAAGCCCATGCGTTTCCATCGTTCGACGGTTCCAGCTCTCTGAAAAGAACCCGCGCGCATCTCCGTGCCGCGCCGGGACAATGACAACCACACCTTCAAGCTTGGTGGAAACGACTTGCATAATAATCCCTCAGTATTCTCCTGCGAGCGTTGTGCCACATATCTTTCTAAATGGAACCCCCCGTCCCCTCGCGGTTTGACACATGCAGGGATTTGTGACCCTTAGAACGCAAAGGTCTTTTGGAGATAGCGGGTGAGCGAGGAATTGGATCAGACACAGGGAAACCTCGTTGCAGTCGTGGTGACGTACAACCGCCTGTCCCAGCTTCAGATCACGGTTGACCATCTCCTCAACAGCGCCCCGGAACACCTTCACACCGTGGTCATCGTCGACAACGCAAGCACCGATGACACAGCCACTTGGCTGGCAGCACAAGACGATCCACGCCTGCGTATCCATCGTAGCGAAATAAACGCCGGCGGCGCCGGCGGTTTCGAGACCGGAATGCGCATTGCCATGGACGAGTTCGATCCGGATTGGCTTGTCCTGATGGACGACGATGGACGCCCGCAAGCCGACGCGTTGAAGACATTCCATCACCTCGACCTGGGAAAATGGGACGCCATCGCCGCAGCCGTCTACGACGACAAGGGCGAAATCTGTGACATGAACTGCCCGTCCCGCAACCCGTTCTGGAACCTGAGAGTGTTCCTGCGCACCAGCCTGCGTCTTGGCGGCCGCAGCGGGTTTCACCTGAAACCCTCAGACTATGCGGGAACCCAACCCGTCGACATCGACATCACGTCTTTCGTGGGCTTTTTCATTCGCGGCGCAGCCGTAAAGCGAAACGGTTATCCCGACCCCTCGCTGTTCGTTTACGGAGATGACGCGCTTTATTCGCTGTCGCTTCGCAAGGCGGGGAGCGCAATCGCCTTTCATCCGCAGATCAAATTCGAACACGCGTTCCAGACCTTCCAGAACGAGGATCGCCGCTTTCGCCCGTTGTGGAAACTCTACTACTACCACCGCAACCTGCTGCTTCTCTATCGCGCCGCATCCGGCCCTCTTTTCGGGCTTGTCCTGCTCATGTTTCTTCCCAAGTGGGCGCTGAAAGTCCGCCACCATTCTGGCGAGACGCGCGCATTCACGCGCTACATGTGGCGGGCGATTTCGCATGGGCTACGCCGCCACACGAACGTTGCTCATGATGACGTTGTCGAATGGTCAAAATCGCCCTAGCGGTTCAGCAGCTCTTTGTTGTAGCGCCGGATCAGCAGCAAGCCCAAGGCTGTCGTCACAAGTGCAAATCCAAAGACATAGGCCTCGCTGATGTACTGGGGCCTGTAGTTGCTATAAAGCCCGTCACGCATAAGCCCGGTGATATGGATGAGAGGATTGAACCAAATGATATCCTGCGCCAGTTGCGGTAGATCCTCGTAGATGTAGAAAATACCTGACAAGAGGAAAACAGGACGCGTCAGCACGGCCCAGAAATTGGCCCAAATCGGGAAGAACCCGGTGGCCACACAGTTCAGTGTTCCCACACCAAAGGCCAGAAACAAGGCGTGAGCACCGCTCCGTATCATCGTCGGAATATCCATAATGGTGCGGGATCCGACATACTCCAGAATGCCATACAACAAGATGATGGCGATAAGCGAAGTGGTCAGGGCATTCAGCAGGAAACGCGCCATCACGGCATCGATCCATGACACCACCGGGTATTTCAAAAGCGGGCGCGAAAAGATGATCGAACGCTGTACCATGTTGGAAGTCGCCAGATACATCGTCAGAGGCAAATAGGCGGTCGCGAAAAACAAAAGGAAACTGTGCCCAAGCGAGGGGTTCCGCACGAGCAGCTCGAAAGCTACACTTAGGATGATGATCCCGCCCAACGGCTCCAGCAGCGCCCATGCGTACCCGCCAGGTGACCGTCCGTACCGGGTTGCCATTTCGCGTAGGATCAAGGCAAAGGTGATACGCGCTGACACAAACTGCTGAAGGCGGTTGCGGCGCGGCTTGCTTGCCGGGAACGTCATCGGGCAAAAATTTCCCATGCTATTGTTTCAGTTGCAGAGTATGTAGAAAGAAACTGCCCGAGGCAAATCAGATTATTAAGAGACTTTCCCTTGACCGACTCAAAGCAAAACCAAGCGTCCCTAGAGAATAGTACGACCTCATCAGACGACCTCACCAATCAGGGAAGCGGAGAAGCTGTGCGCGGTCCGGGCGCCGGCAAAGGTGGCCGTAAGAACTCAGGGGGGGCTCAAGGTAAGAACCAATCCCCGGCTCAAGGTGGCAAGGGAGGTGCTGGCAAAAAGCAGGGACCCCGCGTTGTCGTAAGGCCCTTGGCAGAGCCAGTCACCGCTCAACGTCGGCACTGGGGCATTCTCTTGAGTGGCCTGCTGATGGTGGTTCTCCCTATCGCTGTCATCGTATTCTACCTTTGGACGATTGCCGTTGATCAATACAGCTCTCAATCCGGCTTTACAGTTCGTTCCGAGGAAAGCGGCAGCGCCACTGACTTGCTGGGAGGCATCGCAGCCTTCACCGGGGGCGGCACGCAAACAGATGCCGATATTCTTTATGAGTTCATCCAGAGCCAGGAGATCGTCGAACGTGTGAACGCCAAGATCGATCTCGTAGAACACTATTCCGCGAATTGGACCAACGACCCTGTCTTCTCGATTTGGCCGGACGCAAGCATTGAAGACCTGCATTGGTACTGGGAACGCTTCGTCCGAATTTCCTACGATCAGAAATCAGGCCTCATCGATCTCCAGGTGCTGGCATTCGACGCGGTAACGGCGCAGCGGATTGCACAGGAGATCGTCAACGAAAGCCAGGCCATGATCAACGCGCTGAACACCACCGCGCGCGAAGACGCCATGCGCTATGCCACCGAGGACCTTGAGCAATCCATTCAGCGCCTCAAGGACGCGCGTGAGGCTCTGACCCGATTTCGAACCCGCACCCAGATCGTCGATCCCCAGACAGACATCGAGGGGCGACTTGGGGTTTTGAACAACCTTCAGCAACAGCTGGCAGAGGCTTTGGTCGAGGCAGACATTCTCCTCGAAACCACCTCGGAATCCGATCCGCGCCTGATTCAGGCGAACCAGAAAATCAACGTCATCCGCGCACGCATTGCCCACGAACGCAAAACCTTTGCGACAGATAGTGACGAGATCGGTTCGGTCGGCGAGGACTACCCAACCCTGATCGCCGAGTTTGAGAGCCTGACCGTCGATTTGAACTTTGCCGAAGAGGCTTATCGCGCTGCCCTGACAGCTCTTGACGTGGCAAAGGCAAACGCGATCCGCCAAAGCCGGTATTTGGCGACGTTCATCCGCCCCACTTTTCCGGAAACCGCAGAGTATCCCCAACGCTTTGTCATAACCGCCTTGATGTCGCTGCTGATCTTCCTGGTCTGGGGTATCCTGATCCTCGTTTACTACAGTATCCGCGACCGGAAATAAGACCCGGAGTCCTTTGGATGATTCAGTTCAACAACCTGCAAAAGGGGTTCTGGGTAAACGGACACTACCATCCGGTGATCACGAACCTCACCGCCACGCTGCCCAGTGGAAAATCACTGGCCCTTCTCGGACGCAACGGTGCGGGTAAGTCCACCCTGCTTCAGATGATCGGCGGCACCCTGCGCCCGGATTCCGGCTCAATCGGCTCTGATGGCACGATTTCTTGGCCCGTAGGGTTCGGCGGCTCGTTTCACCGGGAACTGACAGGGGCTCAGAACATCCGCTTTATCGCACGGATCTATGGCGTCGATACCGACAGCCTCGTCGCCTTCGTCAAGGACTTCGCTGAGCTGGGTGACCACTTTTTCATGCCGGTCCGCACCTATTCCTCGGGCATGAGGTCGCGTCTGGCGTTCGGTGCCTCGATGGGTATCCATTTTGACACCTATCTGGTGGATGAAGTTACGGCGGTGGGCGATGCCCGCTTCAAACGCAAAAGTAGGGCCGTCTTCCGAGAGCGCATGAAGACCAGCAGCGCCATCCTTGTAAGCCACGATATGGCGCAGGTCCGCAGCTTCTGCGATGCAGGTGTGGTTCTCCATGATGGCGGGTTGAATTACTTCGAAGATCTCGAAGAAGCCATTCGCTTCCACGAAGAGCTTATGGAATAGGTGAAACTCTCTAAAATTCTCTGACAAGCCAAGGCGATCTCCCTGATTTGGCCATATTGGCGGCACTGCCATTTCAAGCCATCAGGCAACACTAGACCCCGGTGGAAATCGGGGTGATCTCAATGGCACGATTGCAGTTGGTAACAGGCGGCTCGAGGCCCGGCGGTGCGCTGGAAACCGATATCCGGGACATCCGCATCATCGAGACCGACGAGGGGGTGTTTGCCATCTCCCTCACAGGCATTCACGGTGGTCTGGCGAGCTATCAGCTCTCTGCCGGTCACGCGGCCGAGTCGGTTTCCACCACGCTCTTCCCCACGGCTCTCGACATCAACCTGACGGGCGACATCTCGATCGTGACGACTGGCAATCAGGATGTGCTTGTGATCGGGCAGTCCGGTCAGGGGGCCGTTGGCTATGTATTGAACACAGACGGCACCCTAGGAAACGCGGTCGAACTGGATGGCCTCGCCCCATCGTCGGGGCCGGTCTCGGCGCTGCACGATAGCCAAGAGGGTTTCGTTTTTCTTGCAGCCCAAGGCGCATCCAGCATTGGCAACTACACGTCGTCCGGCTCTGGGTTCAACCTGTCTGACACCATCACGGACACCGAAGAAACCCTCCTAACGGATGTTGTGTGCCTGGCCAGCCACGACACGTCTGCTGGGTGTATCGTTCTCGCGGCAAGCCAGGGGGAAACCGGCCTCACAAGTTACTGTCTCAACACTGATACCGGCAACATGAAGCCAGTTGATAGCCTTGGTATCCGGGATGGACTTGGCCTTTTGCCGAAACTGGTTGACCTGCAGACCTTCTCTGCCTTCGGAGAAGGCTATGCGCTGGTGGCCTCCTCCTCCAGCAACGGCACGGCCTCGGCCCTGAGCGTGATCCGCATCGGACCGGACGGTAAGTTGACCGCGACCGACCACCTGCTCGATACGATACAAACACGTTTTGGGGCGGTTCAGTCTCTTTCCGTCACCGAATCCGGCGATCAGGCCTTTGTCTTTGCCAGCGGCGGCGACGATGGCCTGAGCATGTTTCGCCTCTTGCCAAACGGCCGCCTTCTGTTGATCGACACGTTATCGCATGGCGAGGTCGCTCCACTCGAAAACGTCTCTGCACTTGGATCGGCCCGCCTTGGCAACGAACTCCAGGTGGTCGCCGCCTCCGAAACGTCGGGCATCTCGCAGTTTTCCTTTTCACTCGAGGATCAGGGCAACGTCCTACGGGCGCAGAAAGGCGGGCAAAGCCTCACCGGCTCGGGCAAAGGAGACATTCTTTTTGGCGGCAAGGGCAATGACTCACTGGCCGGCGCGTCGGGCGACGACACGATCCAGGACGGCCCCGGCACCGATACTATGACGGGTGGCGACGGGATCGATACCTTTGTCCTTGAAGAAGACGGCGCACGCGATGTCATCACCGATTTCCGGCCTGGCACCGACCGCCTCGATTTCTCGGCCTACGCTATGTTCTACGACGCGGCCCAGCTTACCGTGACCGTCCTTTCAAACGGCGCAATCGTAACCTGGCGCGACGAAGTCACCGAGATTTACAGATCAGGCAACAAGAGCCTGAAATGGAGCGACATCGCAAATGCATTGGTCACCGGACCAGACCGCCCGCCCCTCGTGGTGAACCAGGAGTGGACAGGCGGCGCAGGCGACGATGTTTTCCGCGGCAGCTGGGGCGCGGATTCCCTTTCGGGCGCGCACGGGGGCGACCACCTCTACGGCAACCTCGGCGCAGATCACCTGAGCGGAGACGAAGGCAGCGACACGCTTCTTGGTGGCGATGGCGATGATCGCCTCACAGGCGGCGTTGGAAGAGATCGCCTGTTGGGCGGACAGGGTGCCGACCATCTCGAGGGCAACCTCGGCTCTGATACGCTTCTTGGCGGCGACGGGAATGACAGGCTGTTTTCCCACACCGGCGCCGACCTTCTTCACGGAGAGCTGGGCAATGACACGCTCTTTGGCGGTGCCGGAAATGACCGCCTGTTCGGAGGTCTCGGCAATGACGTTCTCAATGGCAACATGCAGGCTGATCAGATCTGGGCGGGTGGCGGTCATGACACCGTCTCCGGAGGCAAAGGCCCCGACCACGCATGGCTGGGGAATGGCAACGACCGCTGGAAAGACGATCCGCAAGCAGACGCATTTGGCCGGGATACCGTGGTCGGCGGCAATGGTCGGGACACGCTTGAATCAAGAGGGGGCCATGATGTTCTAACAGGTGGCGCAGGTGCGGACAGTTTCGTTTTTCTGGGCCGCACCGGAGACCGGCGGATCACGGATTTCGCCCCTAACACTGACCAGTTGGCGCTTCAGATCGCGAACCTGACACAAGAGGATACACACCTGACCGACACCGGCACCGGCCTTCGCATCAGTTGGGATGGCGGCTCAGTTCTGCTCGAAGGGCTGGAGCCGGGCGACTTCACACGAGGCGACATCCTGTTCTGAAGCCCAAACAGGAACCGCCGCCGAAGAAGCTCCGGCGGCGGTCAAATGTACTGTGGCAAACGCCGATCAGATCAGGATGATATCCGAATCCAATCCGGTCACCGAGGTCACACCGTTCAGGGTGAACGAACCATTGGCACCAAAGTCGAAAATGACTGTGCCGGTGGAATCATCCGCGTGATCCGCTACCACCTGTGCCGCGGTCTTGCCGCCGCCCCAAAGGGCATCATCCAGACGCAGCTGATCAAGGCCGGTGGCAAAGTCCGTCACCGTATCGTCGCCAATAGACGATCCCTTGAACACAAACCGGTCAGCGCCAAGCCCCCCAGTCAGCCGGTCATCGCCAGCGCCACCATTCAGTGTATCGACTTGCGATCCGCCGATCAGAGTGTCGTTGCCTTGGCCACCTTCCAGAAGATCGTTGCCCTTGTCACCGCGCAGAACATCGCCCTGTGCACCGCCGTAAAGCTTGTCGGCAAAATCACCACCGGAAAGAGTGTCATTGCCATTGCCACCTTGCAGCGTGTCTTTACCACCGCCGCCAAGCAGGCTGTCCTTGCCGCCGCCACCATTCAGGCTGTCGTTGCCTTTCTCACCTTTCAAGGTGTCGTTGCCGTTGCTTCCAAGCAGCGTGTCGTTGTTAAGGCCACCACGAAGCGAGTCATTGCCTTCTTGGCCATTGAAACGGTCGTTACCGCCGCCGCCGTTGATGGTGTCATTGCCACCGCCGCCGTTGACAGTGTCCTGGCCACCCACGCCGGTCACCGCGGTATCCTGGAAGATGTCATTGCCCTTGCCAAGATTGACAAGGTCGGCACCGTCACCAGCGTTCACACTGTCAAAGCCGTCGCCAGCATTGATGGTATCTTTGCCCTTGCCGGATTCTATGGTGTCATTGCCGGCTCCACCGCTGATCGAGTCGGCGCCGGCATCGGTGATGAAGCGGTTTGCCACGCCATTCCCCGTCAGGAAGGTATCGAAGTTCCCAACCAGCGTATAGTTTTCGATCTGGCTCAGGACATCCCGGTTTGCGGCAATCCCGACGCCACCGGCATCACCGGTAATCAGGTTGGCTTCCACTTGGAACGACTGCGGCGTTGCGTTCGAGAGATCGACATAAACAGTGTCTGATCCACCGCCACCGACAAAGGTGTCTTCGCCGCTGCCCATGATGAACAGGTCATTGCCTGTACCACCGCGCGCGATGTCGTTGCCGTCACCGTCCTTGAAGGTATCGTCACCATCTCCGCCCAGCAGGCTGTCGTTACCCTCTTCGCCTTCTAGCGTATCGTTGCCACCCAGGCCGGAAAGCGTGTCATTGCCACCGCGACCTTCAAGGTTGTTGGCAACGCTGCTACCGATCAGAGTATCGTCGTCATTGCGCGACCCGCGCACGTTCTCGACGTTCGAGATCGTGTGGGTAAAGGCAACACCACGCCAGACACCGGTCGCCGTTCCGCTATCCAGATCGACGTTGACAGCCGTCACACCGTTCCGGTCATAGCGCAGCGTATCATTGCCCAGCGCACCATTCACCGTATCGTTGCCCGCCATCAGGATAATGCGATCATCACCCGAAGATCCGCGCACGCTGTCGTCCGACATGTTGGTGCGCACTTCCTGAACAGTCCCACTAAAGGTCTCGGCATTGCCATAGCCATCGTTGAAGATGTTGCCGTTGTTCAGGTTGATATGAACACCCTGCGTGGCCGAGTCATTGCGGAAATCAAGGCGCAAGGTGCTATCCGTCGAGGCACCGATGGTATAGCTGTCAACGCCGTCACCACCACGCACCGACATCCAGCCATTGTTGGCAACAGTCACGTTGAACGTATCGTTCGCGTCCGTGCCGTAAATACCCAGACCATCAAGTGCGAAGGCATTGGCCACGTCCACCAGCGTTGTAACAGTACCGCCGGTTTTGGAGATTGTGCCGGTATTGGCATTGCCGTCGATCGCCACATTGATCGAGTTCGCCAGATCCCAGAAAGCAACATCAAAGAAGCCGGAGGTGGCATTGCTGAAATCAACGGTATCGTTGCCCAAGCCAGTTTCAAGCGTATCGTAGTTCGTGTTTGAACCAGGATCGAGGTAGTCGGCACCGCCGCCGCCTACCAGCGTATCACTACCATCGCCACCCAGGAGGGTGTCATTGCCGGTATTCCCCATCAACTGGTCATCGCCTGCGCCGCCGATCAGCGAGTCATTCCCGCCAAGACCGTCAACCGTGTCATTGCCGTCAAGGGCATCAATGGTGTCATTGCTACCCGTCCCGACAAGGTTGTCGGCGCCATTGGTCGGCGTGGACGAGCCTACAAAGATATCGGTGTCCCAGAAATCCAGCCACTCGATGTCTGTCAGGATGTCCGTACCCTGTGCCGAGGTTACGGTGACCATGTTACCCGAGGTATTGACGGTAAAGTCACTGCTATTGCCATAATACCGCATGGTATCCGTACCGGCACCACCATTGGCGGTGTTGCTGCCCGAATTCGCATCGATGGTGTCGTTCCCGTCACCGCCGTTAAAGGTGTCATTCCCGGTGCCACCACGCAGATGGTTGTTGTTGCCATCGCCGGTCAGGCTGCTGCCGGTCGACCGCGCACCGCGTACTTCTTCGACGTTGGAAACAGTATCGGTGAATGCCTGTCCATTCCAGGTACCGGTGACGGTGTTGGTCGAAAGATCAACAACCAGGTTCTCAACACCCGAACGGTCATAGCGCAGGGTGTCCCAGCCACCTCCCGCATCCAGCGTGTCATTGCCACGCTCAAGAATAAACCGCTCGTTCGCATTTGACCCAAGGATGCTATCGGCAAAATACGAAGCGCGCAGTTCCGTGAAGCTTCCGGTGATCGTGTCTGTGCCACCAAGGCCGTCCTGGATCGTACCCGCGCCAAGATCGGCTACAATGCCCGTAGCCCCATTGCTGTCGTTGTAGGAAATCCGAAGGGTGCCCGCACCGGCATTAACATTGAAGATGTCGTTGCCCGCGCCACCAAACAATCCGTGCCAGCTCCACGTGCTGGTGTTCAATGCGATGTTGAACACATCGTTGAAGTCTGTACCGCCAATCTCGAAACCCCAGGCCTCAAGCGGTTTGGTGACGTTCAGAACGCTGGTGGTTCCATTTGCACCCTTGTTGATCGAAGCGGTGCCTGCATCGCCATTCACATTCGCCGTAATCGCGGCATTCAGGTCGTGGTGATAGATGCCACCGCCCGACTGGCTGTCGAAGCTGGCAAAGTCGACCGTGTCGTTGCCAGCTCCCGGCCGCAGGTGATCCCAATCTTCCGCGTTCGTACCCGGATCAAGGAAATCATTTCCGTCGCCGCCGATTAGCCGGTCATAACCTTCACCGCCACGCAGCGTATCGTTGCCCGCGCCACCATCAATCGTGTCATCGCCGGCAAGGCCGTTGATTGAATCGTCGCCCGAGGTGCCCGTCAGGCTATCGTCACCCGGAGTGCCCCCACCCGCAGGAACCGATGTGGTCATGGTTGCAGTGTCCAGAAGCAGATCGTTGAACAGCACTTTCTCGACATCGAAAAGCACATCGGTACCATCTGCCGAAGAGATCGTGATGTTGCCGCCACTTCCGGTGATCGTCGCATCGCCAAAGTCATCGTCGATACGGACCGTGTCGTTGCCGCTGTTGCCGATAAGCGTGTCATCACCACCACGACCGGTCAGGAAGTCATTGCCACCACGCCCGTCAAGCTGGTTGGCATTGCCGTCGCCCGCCAGAGCATCGTCATCATTGCGCGATCCGCGAACCGACTCGACATTGCTAATCTGGTGCGAGAATGCCTGACCGCCCCAATTACCGGTCGCGGTTCCGGCCTGAAGGTCCACGTTGACGGCAGTAACACCGCTCCTGTCATAGCGCACAAGGTCAAAGCCGCCGCCACCATCCAGGGTGTCCTGCCCCCGACGAAGGATGAAACGTTCGTTCGCCGAACTACCAAGAATGCTGTCATTGAAATCCGACGCCTGGAGTTCGACCCGGGCACCCGAGCCAGAGATGGTATCGGTACCTGCGGAACCGTTCACCTGGTGAGAAACCACACCAGTGTTGAGGTTGGCATTAACCGACCCCTGAGAGCCGCTGTAGCCGATCCTGAGAATACCGCCGGTTGTTGAGCCCACATTGATCGTGTTGTTGCCACCGCCAATGAAAATACCGCCCCAGCCGCCACTTAAAACGTCAATCGTGAAGGTGTCATTAAAGGCCGTACCGCCAATACCCAAACCCCAATAGCTCATGGGATTGTCAAGCTCGACAAGTGTCGTGACGCCATTGGCGCCCTTGTTGATCGTACCGGTATTCGTCGGGCCGTTGATCGTCGCAACAATGCCGGCATTCAGGTCAAAGTGCTGGATATCGACATAGCCCAGCGAGATATCGGACATGTCGACGGTATCGTTGCCGGTTCCCGGCCGGACCAGATCATAGCCTTCGATGTTTTCTCCAGGGTTCAGATAGTCATCCCCCGCACCACCGACCAGTTCGTCGTTGCCACCATCGCCATAAAGGGTGTCGTTGCCGTCCCCGCCCTCAACGGTATCGTCCCCTGCATCACCGGCAAGATCGTCATTTCCACCGTTACCGCGGATCAGGTCATTGCCATCGCCGCCGTCGATCACGTCATTTGCGCTGCCACCTTCAAGGCTGTCAGCAAACGGCGTGCCGGTCGCATCCAACGGCGTGGTTGCATTGTCGAGATTGAACTCGATCCCCTCGCTGGCGGTCGCGCCGCTGAAATTGACCGGCGCCTGATTGACCAGCGAAATCAGCAGCGAGTCATTGTCGTTCTCGAACAACTGATCAAGCGCGTTCACGAAGGTGATGAAACTCCAGGAAATGCCGGTCAGCGTCATCACCGTGCCGCCGTTGTCATCCTTGAAGGTAAGGCTGTTGATGGTTCCTGAAATCGGATCACCATTCCCGTTCAGGGCAAAGTTCGTGCCGTTGAACGTTGTCCGGTATCCGGTGTCATAGCTCTCTACTTCGATTAAGTTCGACGTGAAGGTGATAACATCCACATCAAAGGTACTGTCCGCCGACTTCAGAAAGGCATCGTCAATAAAATCCCCGTGCACATTCGAAGTCGGACCAAAAAAGTTGAACTGGACGGCCATCGCGCGCTCCTCCCTGAAACTCAATGCGTTCAATCTAGAACAAACTAGAGGTATTTCCTGATTTTTCTCAAGTAATAGTTTCCGGACAAATCGGCCGAGATCACGGAAAATTCATTGGGGAAGACAGACTCGAATTTCGCTCGGTCCACCTCATTGAGCCAACCGAATACGCCGGTACTTCCTCCACTGTCAGAAACGTTGCACAATACCAATCTAAACAATTCACTATGCCTATTCTCCACGGGTTGCCTTTTGTGCCCGGATCGAAATTATTGAATGATAAGAATTTACCGGGACACCCCAATGACTGAGCGCCAAACCACCAAGATTACCCCAGTTATCCTGTGCGGCGGCTCCGGCACCCGTCTTTGGCCTCTCTCCCGTAAAAGCTACCCCAAGCAATTTGTGCAACTGACGGGTGAACAAACCTTGTTCCAGTCCTGTGCCGCCCGCATGCAGGGTGATCTGTTCGACCGCCCCCTTGTCCTGACCAACGCCGACTTTCGCTTTGTGGTAAGCGAGCAATTGATCGAGATCGGCATCGACCCGGGGCCGGTTCTGATCGAACCCGAAGGGCGCAATACCGCCCCCGCCATCCTGGCGGCCGCCTTGCACCTGCAGGCCAGTGACCCCGATGCCATCCTGCTGGTCGCCCCGTCCGATCACGTCGTGCCCGATGTTGCCGGCTTTCACGATGCCGTCACCGAGGGCCTGCGCGCAGTCCGCGAAGAAGGGCGTCTCGTGACCTTTGGCATAACCCCCGATCGACCGGAAACCGGTTATGGCTATCTGGAACTCACCCAAACGCCCAACGGCTCGGGCACCGCGATCCCGCTTGCCTGCTTTGTCGAAAAACCAGACGTGGAAACCGCAAGCCAGATGCTCGAAAAGGGCAACTACCTCTGGAACGCGGGCATCTTCCTGTTTGCCGCAGCAGACATCATCGCGGCCTTCAAAAAGCACGCCCCGGCACTCCTCGATCCCGTCGCCCGCTCGATCGACCAGGCCGAGTGCGATCTGGGTTTCCTACGGCTTGATCCCGGTACTTGGGAAGACGTCAAAGACATCTCCATCGACTATGCCGTGATGGAGAAGGCAACCGACCTTTCGGTTGTCCCCTTCAGCGGCGGATGGTCCGACCTTGGCAGTTGGGAAGCGGTCATGCGGGAAGATACACCCGACGGAAATGGCTCGGTCACGTCTGGCCCTGTGACGTCGATCGACTGTTATGACTCCCTGCTGCGCTCCGAAGCCCAAGATCTCGAACTCGTCGGTATCGGCCTTGAAAACACCCTTGTCGTTGCCATGCCGGATGCCGTCCTTGTCGCGGATATGTCGCGCGCACAGGACGTCAAAAAGGCGGTCACGGCCCTCAAGGCCAAGGGCGCAAAACAGGCCGAAAGCTTTGCAATGGATCATCGCCCATGGGGCCACTTCGAAACCCTTGCGCTTTCGGACCGCTTTCAGGTCAAGCGGATCGTTGTCAAACCCGGGGCCGCCCTCTCCCTGCAGAGCCACATGCACCGCTCCGAACATTGGATCGTGGTCGAAGGCACCGCGCGCGTGACCTGTGACGATAAGGTCAGCCTCGTGAGCGAGAATGAATCCGTCTACATCCCACTCGGAGCCGTTCATCGCATGGAAAACCCCGGCAAGGTGCCGATGGTCCTGATCGAAGTGCAGACCGGCGCCTATCTCGGCGAAGACGACATCGTGCGCTACGAAGACCTTTACGAGCGCAAAAAGCACCGCGACGGTTAATCCACCGTTCGCTCCAGCGGCAATTTCTTCACCAATTCACGGTCAGGGTTGGGGCAAATCTCCCTGCTCATGGTGAATGACATGTCCGAAACCTCGCCCATTCTTGGCCTGCCCTATATTCAGCCGTCCCAAGCCCAGAAACACGTGACCCACAACGAGGCCATCCGCATGCTGGACGGCATCGTTCAACTCACTCTGGCAGAGATCGAAGCCACCACACCGCCGGGTGTGCCACAGTCCAATGCGGTCTATGCCCTGGGGGTCGGCGCGGGTGGTGCCTGGGCCGGTCATGACTTCGAGCTGGCTTTCTGGCGCGACACCGCCTGGCACTTCCTGCCGCCCCTCGAAGGCTGGCTGGCCTGGAACAAGGCGGATTCAACATTCCGCGTCTGGCACAGCGGTGCTTGGGAACGCCCATCCTGGGAAACCGACAACCTTCCTTCAATCGGCATCAACACCACTGCCGACCTGACGAACCGCCTGTCAGTCAAATCGGCGGCAACGCTTCTGACCCATGAGGGCACCGATCATCAGCTCAAGATCAACAAGGCATCCAGCAGCGACACCGCCAGCCTTTTGTTCCAGACCAACTGGTCCGGCCGCGTAGAGTTCGGCTTGTCAGGGTCTGACGATTTCGTGGTCAAGACCTCTCCCAACGGATCAGACTGGGCAACCTCGATCAGCGTCGATCACGCCACAGGTTTTGTCGGGATCGGTTCTGCCAACTCCAGCTTTCCGTTGACGATTACGCACAATGATGCGGGCAGCCCGGTCACGTTTCGATTGCAGAACTGGAGCGGTGAGGCATCAACTATTGCATCTGCCCGCGGCATGGTTCTGAGTTCCGACAACAACGATAACTCCAGCAGCACCCAAAGCTTTATCGCCTTCGAAGTCGACGCAACGGAATACGCCCGCCTTGCCGCAAACGGCACCATGACAATTGGCGTATCCGCGAACAAACCCGCTGTGCACATCAAGGACATCCTGCGGATCGAACCGGGCAACGGCCCAAGCACCCCGTCCACTGGCGACATCTACTTTGATTCCACATCCACAAAGTTGCGCTGCTACGACGGCACAACGTGGCACGACCTTTTCTAACGGAAGTTTCGATCCAATTTGCCCATCATTTGTACCGGAGCTTGGCCATTTTGCGTTTGCAGAAATGTGACAAAGAACTGTCTGGACAAACAATCCACCATTTGCGACCAGTTGATTAACCCAAGTATTTAAGGACAGCTGCCATGAGCGTTACTCTTGACGATCAAAAAGTATTTTATGCATCCGTACCCAAAGTCGCCTGCACATCGCTGAGGCGCATGTTCTTTGAGTTCGAAAACGGCTTTGAATTTCGGCCCTTCAAGGTGAATGGTAGGCAAATTTTCATTCACAATGTGGCTTACAAAGGGCTTCTGCGCGAAAACTTCCCCGAGAAACGCATTGCTGATTTCCACCGCGTGACGCTGGTCCGTGACCCGATCCAGCGGCTTCTATCGGCCTTTGGCAACCGGGTTGTGCATCACAAGGAACTGTCCAAGAGTGCTGCCGGTGCCAACCTGAAAAAACTCGACCTCGCTCCCAATCCCGATCTCGACCTGTTCATTGAGAAATTCGACGACTACAGACAGGCCCATCCTTCTATTTCTCACCACACCCGGCCGATCGTGGATATTCTTGGTGATGATCCAAACTACTTTGCCAAGATTTACCCGTTACATGATATCAAGCAGTTCGTAAGCGACATGAGCGAACGTCTTGGTGCCGAACTCAACCTTGGTCGCAGCCAGACCGGTGGTCCCAAGTTCAAGGTCGACGACCTCACCGATGGCCAGATCGAAAAGCTAAAAACCTTCTACGCAAAAGACTACGAGATCTTTGGCGAGTTCTTCTGAGGGTTTTTCCGGCAAGGGCTTATTTGCCCTCGCCTCTCATATGTTCCAAACGCTGCCCCATAACTTCAAGAGCAACCTTTTCGTCGAAGGTTTCCCCTAGAAACTCAAACAGGGGTCTGAATGCCTGCACATCCTTGACGTAGTCATCATAGTGGAGGTGAATGCAGCGATCAGGATTGGCTTCGCGATACTTCTCGAATGTGGTTTCCGCCAAATTGAGAATTTTGTCGACATTTTCAAACGACCGCGACGCCCACCACCCGGACTTTGCAACCGCCTTGTGATCGCGCGTGTTGATCACGAAACGGGCGTTTGGAAAGTAGGCATGCATAAAGTTGAGATACCGCGGAAAGAACGCGGGATGCAGGTGAAACCGGATTTCCTTGAATCCAGAAACCCGAACACCTTCATCGGGTTGAAGAACTGTTTTCACAAAGGTGTCGGCAAGACTTGCACCATAGACGTCCGGAAAGATGTTTTCGCCCCCAAACCACGGATGGGTCTGGTTCGTTTCCTTTCCTGCATTGCGCAGCCCGCGCAACGGCTCGGAATCCACGATTGAAGCCCAAGACTTCACGAGGTGAAACAGCGCATCGTTGTTTTCACCACGGATCTGATAACCTGGAATTGCATTCAGCATGTTCTGAAGCAGCGTCGATCCCGACCTGCCGTAGGTCACGATGAACACGTAGCCCTCAAGGTCGTTGAGACCTAGAACATTTCCAGACTTCTGAGATTTCATTCTTCAAGTGCCTCCTCAGGTTCGGCTTTGGCGGGTTGTTTGACTTTCGCGACACGCGTCCGTTTTAGATGCTCCAATCCCGCCTTGTTGATCTCTTCCAGACGGTTGAAAAGCTCATAGTCTTCCGAATAGTAGTCTCGAATTTCCTCGACAAGTGCGTCGGACGGCGCGTTCTCCAGGTTTTTTACCTTGCTGACGTTTGTCTTGGGCAACTTCGTCGCAAAATCCAGTTCCGATGCAAGCAGGTTAAAGTGATCTGCCAACTCATGGTATGGGATGATATAGTCGGCGAGGAGATCACCGTTCAGCCGCGTGAAAAAGTCCCGTTGCTGAGGTTTCTGGTTTCTCTTTATCGAGCGATTGACCCGTTTGCGCCAAAACTCCTCAAAGGTGGTCCCTTCCGGCAGAGGATTGCTCACCTTGTTTCCAACCCGGTACCGATACCACGATTGAATCCAGTCAACTGGATCTCGCATTACGCCAAATTTGAAGAAGGTCTCGGGGGCGTATTTTTTTTGGGCAAACAGGAAATCATATTGCCGCACGGCCTGGCGAAGCAAAATGTGCTTTCCACGATCCGGCCCTCCGCGATGGATTTCTGCTTCGGGAATAAGTGCTCTTTCGATCGACGTCGAAGCCGTTTTCGAGTTGGCAATGAATACAAAACGCTTTTCGACACCTATCAGCATGGATATGTCCTCATGTAAATTAGCCTCTCAACCCATAGGGAAGCGGCTTGAACGTATTGCGAGCATAAGCGCACAATGTTCGAGTTCGTAGCATAGCTTCTTTATAGGTTTCAACGAATGGTGGGGGTAAGAAAAACTGGCTTCCATCATGTTCCGATAGTGCCTGCGACCGTTCATCCGACGCATCCATCTCTTGCTCACAATCCATCGAAATCGCAGTCTCCGTTGCCCCTATCGGCATATCGCCGAAGCAACGGTCTTCGCGAAAACTCCATGGCTGTTGGATCTGCCGGTTGCGCAATGAGCTAGGGTTTCGTCCAATCGAACAGGACTCCGAACACATATGGTTTCCGACCGTCTTGAATTTTGAGAATTTCGAGAGCGACGCGGTGAGAGACGCGCCTCCACGGCGAAGCGTGTGGATCAACCAAGGTTTCTCAATCATTGGTCTACCTGACCTGTGCTTGTCGATCATCTCTAGGCGGTCTTTGATCTTTTGAATGTGTGGTAACTTGCCGGTCGGACGAAAGCAAATGTTTCGGAGCCAATAGCCCAGCACCCGCTTGGATTGTGCCGAATTAGCGTCACCTACCAAGGGTTTTCGAGCGATTTACGCGTCAAATTGCTGCATCGCCGCATCGAACGCCACTGATCCTTAACGCGAACCAGCAGATTGCTTGACCAGCGCACCTTGAATGCGGCACAGAAGGGATGCGCCCAAAGGGCGATAGCAATATTTACTTTACTGGCGGAAGAAATGTCCAAGACCCTGATCCTCCACATAGGCCATTACAAAACCGGCACCACAGCCCTTCAGGTTTTCTTTCATCAACATTTGGAATTCCTTTCAAAGGCAGGCGTAGATTATCCCGACGTCTGGATGCACAACTCGAAACACTCGGCCTTCGCATTTTCGCTGCTGCGCGCAGCGGGCGTAGGCAAGTTGATGTATGACTACAGCGATCCCACCAAACCTGAAAAAATGTGGGGCGATCTGTTCAAGGCCGTACTCGAATCCGAACAGCCGAATGTCCTGATCAGTTCGGAAGAATTCATGCGGATCGGCCAGTTCCCGCGAGCCCGGGAGGCGCTCCAGAAAATTCTTGAGAACCGGCCTGAAGGTATCAAGGTCAAGGCCGTCGCCTACCTGCGCGAACCCGGGGCACACCTGCATTCCTGGTACAATCAGTTGATCAAGATGCGCTTCCGCGTTGCCGACATCAACCGCGCGGTAAATGGCGACATTGAGGAAATCCACTACAACTATGAACGCGCTCTTGGTCCCTGGATCGAGATGCTGGGCGCCGAAAACGTCAGCATCCGTCCTTATGTCAAAGACCCGGCCAACCCCGCTGCCCTGCACGAAGACTTCGTCGAATACTTGGGAACAAACCTGCCGCCCGATCTGTTGAAGATCGAGAAAGACCCGAACCCTCGCATGGATGATCGTGTCGTCGAGCTTGTTCGCCTGATGCAGAACATGGAGCTGGGCAAGAACACGATCAACGCCGTGCGCAAGCAGGCCCTTGATTACATCGACATGCAGGACCGCCAGATCGTGCGACGTGGCGAAGGTATGACCGAAGCACGCGTGCGTGCCCGCCAAGGTCTGGAATGGCTTGAGACCCAGTCTGGCAGCCATATCAACACCGAAGCCTTCATGCAGAACCTGCCCCAACCGGCATCACAGCAACAGGTCGATCAGGACCTTATGCTTGGCTTTGTTTTTTCCGAGTTCCTTCACTTGCGCCAACGCATTAATCGGTCGAATTTTTCCGCACTGGAAAAACGTATCGAAGAACTTGAACAGAAATTGAAATAGGTGGTTTTGGATCCATGAAAATTCTCTTCTACAACTGGGTCGACTACCTGGACGATGAAAAACGGGGCGGCGGCGTCAGCGTCTATCAGAAGAACGTGATTCACGAACTGAACGCCGAGGAAGAGCGCGAGTGCTACTTCATCTCGTCTGGCATCTCATACGACCTGTTCAACAACAAGCCGCGCTGGGAGCGGGTCAAGCACGGCCCGACCGAAAACCGGCGCCGCCGGTTTGAGATCGTGAACTCTGGCGTGCTTTCACCAGCTCACCATTCCTTTGGTCACGAGGTTCAACTCGACGAAGAGGAAACCACCGAAGCCTTCTTCGACTTCATTCGCAAAAAAGGCCCGTTTGATGTTGTTCATTTCAACAACCTCGAAGGCCTCCCGGCATCTGCCCTGAAGATCAAGGAGCATTGGCCGGAAACTCGGGTTATCTTCTCGCTTCACAACTACTACCCGCTCTGCCCGCAGGTAAACCTCTGGTTCCAGGAACGAGAAAACTGCCTCGATTTCGACAGTGGGAAAAAGTGCGAAACCTGCCTGCCGCATCATCATGATGAACGTATTGTTCGTCTCGCCAATGCCGTGGCTTTCAACCTCAAAAAGCGCGGTATCCGCCCCGGGTCTCGTCTGTTTGACCGCGGTTTCGGCCCGTCAATGCGCTTGGCAGGCAAAGCAGTGCGCGTATCGAACAGGCTCTTCAAGAAGGGCCAGAAACCCACCCCCAAGAAGGAAGGCTCGAACAAGCTTCTCAAGCGCATCGAGATGAGCCATCGCAAGTACACGCGGCGGCGCGCGCAAATGGTCAAGACCATCAACACCTATTGCGATTCCGTTTTGTGCGTTTCTGACCGCGTGGGCGAAGTGGCGGCCAAGTTCGGCATTGCTCCCGCCCTGATCCAGACCAGCTATATCGGCACCCGCCATGCTGAAAAGTTCGAGCACACACATCCGAAACCATCGATCGTAAAGCCGGATGGCAGCCTGACCATTGCCTATCTGGGCTACATGCGTCGCGACAAAGGGTTCTTCTTCCTTCTGGAAGCGCTGGAAGCCCTCCCTCAAGAGCTTGCCGAGCGCATCCATGTCGTGATCGCGTCGCGCCTCATCGACCAGCCAACCATGGACCGCATTACCGCGCTTAGCGAACGCTTTGCCTCCTTGTTGTTTGCCGATGGCTATACCCACGAGCAACTCGACACGATCCTGGAAGAGGCGGATCTTGGTGTGATCCCCGTTCTCTGGGAAGACAACCTCCCGCAGGTTGCCATTGAAATGCATGCCCGCCACATTCCATTGCTCACCTCTGATCTCGGCGGTGCGCAGGAGCTTGGCAATTGCAAGAACATGGTTTTCAAAAACGGTAGCACAACCGATTTCGCCAAAAAGATCGGCGCTATCCTCGATGGCAAGGTTTCGACCGAGGACTACTGGAAGAACGCTATGGCGCCGCATTCCATGGCTGAACACCTCGACGAGTTGCACAAGGTTTATGACACGAAGGCGCGTCCAATCGCATATCTGCCTTCGGCCGAACCAAAGGCAAAACCATCCAAGAAAGCCGCAGCTGTCGCCAGCTGATCATGCTTCAGGATTGATGCATAAAAGGCTCCGGGGTTCCGGAGCCTTTTCATTTGGATTATTAGTCAAGGATGCGCTTGACCTCGGCACAATCGCGCCAGTGGATCGACACCTTGGGATCATAGACAACTTCCCGGCCTTCCGAGACCAGCGCCAGATACTTGCGGTACTCTTCTGCATCGTTGAAGTGCTGTCCGCGCGCGACCTCCGCCTCGGCCTTGGCCCGGAACTGAGCGTTGTATTTGAAGTGGGCAAAGATCATTTCCATCTCGGCCACCTTCAGATCCGCCACATAGTGAAGACCCGCAGAAGGCCGCATCCAGGGCTTGTACTTCAACAGCGCATATTTCTGCGCGGTGAACAGTTCCGGCTTGGAATCCGGCAGCAACCTGTGGCGCAGGGCGCTGGTCACCGTCTTGCTGTCCGAGAATGGGCCACGTGCCGCCATATTCCGCAGGAAGGGTTCCTTGTCGACCTGATCGGCTTCCGAAAACGGATCCCCGCTTTCCAGCGTGACACTGCTCAGCTCGCCCTTGGGGTACATGTCCAGCATGTAGAGACGTACCGCGTCCACGTCCTCGAACTGCTTGGATGCAAGAAGCTTGGGCAGAGAGGTTTTCTCCCATCCCTTGTAAACCAGCAGTTCGTCGGCATCCGCCACCAGCGACCAGCGACCAACCCGCAGGTTTGCAAGGATCGCCATCTGCCATGTCACGCCGTACTGCGAGTTGTTGTAGGAACTGTCGACCGAGAAGACGGCCACGTCCGGCTGTTCCAGGAGATATTCCAGCGTGCCATCGTCCGACGTGTTGTCCGAAATCAAAAAGGCTTTCACACCAAGTTTGCGATAATGCGCAAGGAACTCCGGAAGCATGAACTTCTCGTTGCGCACACAGGCCACAACCGCCACGTCTTCCTTGTTCAGTGACTCAAGCTTCTCATCGCTGCTTACCAGTTCAAGCAGATTGCTCTCGTATCCAAGTTTCACGGGCGCAAACGTCGGCCAGATCTTGCGGGGATAGAGCTGTGGTACCTTCAGCCGGTCCATCGCCTCAAGCTGTACGACGTGTGTATCCATGTGGACCTGCTTGGCCGGCGACAGAGGCCCTGCAAAGAACGCGTTCTGCCACAGCGAGACCGGCGTTGCGGCACCATAGGTGCGCCGCTGGATCGTCACATAGTAGTCTTCTTCACTGACCTTGATGTTGGACAGCGCGAGAAGATCGCCGATCATCTTGTCTTCCATGAAGCTGACAGAGATCAGGCCCTGACCTTCCGTCGTTTGCATGGTTTTGAGAATCTCGCCCATCGCTCGGCGACTAAGGGAATACCCGCTGCCGCCATCCGCGTATTCCGACGGTTCGGGTGACTTATCAAGTTCCTTGCGGCCACGTTCGGATTCCGACTTCGAGAAGTGCCAAACCCGGTCAGTCTGCCCCTTGTGACGCAGAAGCCGGCGGCCGTAATAGTCGAATTTCCGATAGCTGAGACTTTGGAAATACTCGTCCACGTTGATGAAGCAGTCATCATCGATCTTGAGCATGAAGGCAAAGTCGGTGTTCTCGTAGACCCATTCAACAGACTTCAGGGTCTTCTGCGGCAAGCCCTCATAGTTATCTGGCGCATCCAGATACACGATGTCGCCTTCCCGGCGGCCATCACCATCCCCGACCACCACGATATAGGGAATGCCCAGCGCCTTCAGCTTGCCAAGCCAGCCCTCACGCATCGGATCAATGCGCTTCGAGAGATAGGGTACACACGAGAACACAACGACGATCGTATCGAACAAGGGTGTGATTGCCCCAAAGTCGAGCTCCTTGTCCACGACCCGTTCAACTTCTTCCGGTACCGAGAATCTGGGGAACAACGACAGACCCACGAGTGCCAGCTCGTTGTTCATCCGCGCGGCCGTTTGTGACAGGGACCTTAGCGCAGAATAGATCGCGGGTTGCGCGAACAGGTTGTTCTTCTGATCGCTTGGCGTCTGCGCGCACAAAAGATTCAACTGGGCAAGGGCTACTGTCGCCAGCGCCTCTTCTTCAAGGCGGATCAATCCGTCGAACAACGCAATCATCAATCCCAAGCCAAGGAAATCGCTGCGTCCCGATGACAGGATGTTGAGCTGCGTTAGCAGGTCCTGCAACCGGTCTTCGGCCGCTTCGCTGTCACCGACAAGATCCCCTTTGGCAATCGCCGTCAGAAATGCCAGAGCGCCCTGTCCATAGGAAACCTGCTGCTCGTAAAGCAACGCATGTGGTGTGTCCTTATGGCGTTTGCGGATCGCGCGTCGGACAATTTCCGCTTCCTGAGGCGAGGCGTTCTTTTGGAAACCCGGGAACGCCAGTCCGCGCAGCAGGGCGCTTTCGGTATCCTGTCCACGCAGCAACAGGCCGTCCAGCATGGCATTTTCCACCGGCTCTTCAGCGACTTTCTTGGGAAGGCCGCTCGGACCCAGCAGCTCAAGCCGGAAACGGCTGGCTTCCGGGTTCTCCATGGACTCAAAAAAGGCAATCGCCTCTTCCAAACCATCAACGTCACCACCCACACCGGCACGCACGATCTCGAACTGGCCTTTTGCGAAACGCAAAGTCGGGCCTGCTTCGATGCCTTTTGCCTCCAGGGCCTCATCAAGAACTGTCCAGAATATGCGCGAGAGGCCAAAGTTTCGAACCGCGAACTTCTCGATATCGCGACACAGGTAATCGGCGAACTTGTCGCGCGACGTGATCAGGAACACGATCGTCTTGATCAGTTCGTTGCAACGCAAACGCGACCAATAGTGGTTATTCCGCTTCTCCAGCAGCCCCTTGAACGCATAAATAACGTTGTCGCGCGACTTGTCGGTTGCAGGACCATCACTATCGCTGACAACTTTCCGAATGGTCCAACCCACCGCAGGCGTGGCGATCCACCCACTTCCGGCCGCATCGCTCAGTGACCAAAGCGCGCTTGTGACCTCGTCCAACCGGCCTTCCATGCCAAGGTAAGGCAGGATAACCGAGTTGTGCCACGCGTTCTTGCTTGTCTCAAAGGTCTGTGCGCCGCGCGTCGCCGCCTGGCGGTACAGATCCTCAAACTGGTCGGAACAGCAAAACTCGTCGGTCACGGCCAGCATGAATGCGCGATACATTTGGGTCGTCAACGGTAGCTTGCCAGCGACCTCATTGAATGCGGTAATTGCATCAGGGCTTTTGCCTGACATCAGTCGCGACCCAAACATCTTGCGCGCCTTCTGCAGCAGCAGGGTATCCGGCGTCTTGACGGCCGGAACAAACTTCGGCTGATCGGCTTCCGGCAATTCGAGATATTCGTCCAACCCATGATCGCTAGCCGTCTGGAGCAGAACTTCCTGGGTTTTCTTCGCCAGTTTGCTCCAGAGATCGCCGAACTTCACATGTTCCAGCGCAAGCAGCAGGTTGAAAGTCTCCGATGCAAGGTGTCCCCGCGCAGCGATCTCGTCGATACGTTTTGCAACCTCGGATTTTTCAAGCAGAAGCGGCTGGCCACAGACCGCGCCATTGCTTGTCACCTTGAGCTTTACGGAATCCGCAGCCTTGCTGGCCTCCCAAATCCGCCCCGGAAGTTGGGCAACGATGCCAACCTTCGCGTCCGGCTCGATGTCATATTTCTTGGCGATCTCCGGCATTTCGCTGGCGTGGAACAGGATCGGCTCCTTGAGCCCCTCCACCTCGACAATCACCGACTGTTGCGTCAGGGCGGTATCCACACCCCACCCATAGACATCAAGCCCCTGGCCAAGGTCGATGCGGCCTTCGCCCTCGCGGTTCTGGTTGGCCGCGCCTTCAATCACAAAGCTCGATTTATCCAGCCCACCGGAAAAATTGATGTGCTGAACGCTTTCAAGACCTGCAAAATCTTCCTGGAACCGGAAAAGCTCGTTGCCTTCGATCTGAACCGCCACGGTCTCGCCGTCAAAACGGATGGCGACATCGTCAAGCCGATCCCCCATCTCCAAAGGCTTGCTGATCTCTCCCTGCCATTCGCCATTACGCTTGGCATTCACCACGGCAAGGTTCTTGGCCTTGCGCAGTGACAAGTGAAAGATGATCTGCTTCTTCGTGCGGTCGAAAAACGAAATGTTGGCAAAATCCACATCCGAAAAATCAACCGCGTATTTAAATTCGGCGCCTCCGAGAGATCGGAAATTAAGCATACTAAGCTCCTGCTAATTCGGTAGCTGAATCAATTGCGTCACTGGGAAACTACATACCTTCTTTGAAGGGTTTTTAATGGTTTGTCCAATGAAGTGCGGCGCTACTCCCGCGTGGGTTGAAACTAATTTTCCCCAAGGCCAAGGATGCCTTTCAAATGGTCTCCGACATAGGGATCAAGCGACAATTCACTGGTATCCAGCGTTTCTAGGTGCGCCTTGGCTGCATTGGCAAAGGCTTGTTTGTCCTCTGGGTTTGGGAAGTCGGCAAAGTTGATCTTCTCCCAGACGGCCCGCACGAAAAGCCGGGTTTTCTGCTGCGGCGTCAACGGCTCTCGCACCGCGGCATGTGACAACCGCTCCAAGGCCCAGACAAGAGTATCGACGGTTTCGGGACGACGCCAGAAACGGCGTGTTTCACCTCGATTGGCAATACGGGCCCTCTGTTTCGAGATGTAGACGGCACGATCGGCGTGCGCCAATGCCTCGATGATCATGTACCAAGAGGCCAGCGGCTCGATCTGAAAGCGGATTTTCCGATTCTGAAGGAACACCCGGTCAAAGATCTTCGCCGAAGGATGTGCGTGAAGATAGACACCCTCATCTCCCGCTGGCTCGAACCCGTCTTCATCCAGGAACATCTCGGTTGCCACTACGGGATCATGCAGTCCCGAGTGCGGTGCATCCGGCGCGCCCCCCATCAGCATGACCGCCATGCCGACACGGGCATTCGCCTTGACCAGCCGGTTGTGCCAGGTGCCCAACGCCGCAGGTGGCAGGGTATCACCGGCATCAAGGAACACGATCGCATCGCCCCGCGCCGCATCCAGCCCCCGGTTGCGTGCAGGTGCAACACCCGGCGCTCCGTTCCCAGTCAGAACCGACGCATTTGCAAACGGTGCCGCGCATTCGAACACCGACTGGCGCATATGCTCGGCGCCATCATCCAGCACCACGAGAACCTCGGCCTCACCCATCGCCTGCACAGCAAGCGACTTCAGCGTCTCGCGCAAAGGACCGGGGTTGCCATCCGTCGGCACAACCACCGTCACCGGAATTTCACCACGCAGTACACTCATCCATGAGGCCCCGACGCCAAGTTCATCAGACGCCCCATCCCCGATCAGGGCACGGGAATGATTGATGAACCTCTGCCGCAATTGACGGTCATGCAGCACCAGACTCCGCTCGAACGTCACCCGTGTTGCAATGGCGGAAAACGCCTCCTGCGCGTTGGCCTTGTCCGAGTCAAACATCACCTCGCGCATCAGCTCGAGAATGCGAAACTGTTCGAAAACCCTTTCTGATTCCTCGCGCGTGATTTGCCCCTCGCGCCCACGGGTATGAAGGTACAGGGGCTCTGGCAGCAAGACGATGTGATCCGTGCGCTTGGCATACCGGTAGTAGAAAGGATGATCCTCGAAATACAGCCCCTCATCAAAGCGCAGACCCTCGATCAGGTCGCGCCGGTAGAGCTTGTTCCACGCCGATGGATAAAGCCGAACCACGTCATTCCAGTCTTCCAACGACTGGCGGCGCGGTTGCAACATGTCGATGTCCGGCGCGCCATGAGTGGCCGAGTGCAATTCCGTACGACCATCCGGGAAACAGAACGACACCGCACAACTGACCCAGTCCGCCTCGGTCTGCTCAAGCGTCTCAACCATCCGTTCAAGAAAGCCCGGTGCAACCCGATCATCACTGTCGATAAAGCTGACATATTGCCCGCGGGCATGTTCCAGCCCGGCATTGCGCGCCGCAGACAGACCGGCATTGGCCTGTTGATGGATCTGGAACCGGGGGTCCTCGGACACCAACGAACGTGCAATGTCGCCACTACCGTCGGTCGATCCGTCATCAATCAGGATCGCCTCGAAATCGGTAAACAACTGATCCTGAAGCGATTGAATGCAGGGGCCGATGTGATCGGCCACGTTGTAAATGGGAACAATCACCGAAACCTTCGGCGAACCAATCGTTTCAGGGGGGCGCATTGCCGGCCTCCGCAATCTTAGTAATCTTGCCCTGCTTGAACCGCCCTTTGCCCCACAGGTCAAGCATCAAGCCATCTTCAGCTACTAACAGCGACAAGTCGCGCAACCCTAGGGGACAAGTTTGAGCGTAGGGGCCTTGGTGGCAGCCGTCTCTTGCTGCATTTGCGCCAGCATGTAGCTGCTCAGCCCAAGAATCTCCTGAGCATGACCAAGATCTTGGGTAATCAGAATGTTCAACGGTTTCCTGTCGAACATGAACAGCTTGAAGGTCCGGGCGGCGCGGTAGGCAATGCCCTTCTTGGCAACGATCACGACATCAACCGCCCCCACCGCATCGCGATATGCGTATTGGTAAAGTTTCTTGAGCCTGAGAATTTCCAGCAGCCCCGCAACGGCATCGGTCATCTCTCGCAGGTCCGCCAAGATGCGCATATCCGGTCGAAATTCCGGATCACGCACATATTCGTAGAAAAGCGCCTCGAGCTCCCGGTAATTCGTGGTGCCGGATATTCGCACGAATTTCACGTTTTCCGGCGTATGGATAATGTAAGACGCTGCCATTAGTGATCCGCAAAAAGTAGCCCGAAATCTTGTGAGCTCAGCCCCGCGTGTTCCTCTGTCCAAGCCAACCCGCGTGTCCCAGCATCACGGAGCCAAATTACTCGGGAAAGGCACAAAACGAAACCCGCCTCACGCTAGGATCGACAGATTGGAAGCTCTCTTGGAGGATGTTTCGGCAACGAACGACGCCACTGGTTGATAATGGGCTGAAGTTTCTTCTTGTGCCAGAACTTTGGCGCGCCGATTTCGTTCAGGCACTGGGCATTCCAGTAAGTACCGGACTGCGCCGGCGATTTGCCTTTCTTCACGGCGCGCGCCACCGCCTCGATATCCCCCGACTCGGGATAGAAATACAGGCTTGTCGGATTGCCTTCGACCATCGCGATGATCTCTCGTGACACCTCTTCCGACCACGTCGTACAGCCATTGCTGCGCCCGCTGGTGTAATCCACCAACCGTCCGAACGGCACAAAACCGGCAGTGTCCGCATGGCGACTGCTCGCGTTCTTGTAACGACACTGCCACTTGAGAAACACTGCCTGATGCCCGCCGATCGCCCGCTCGCGCGCATTGCTGATCTCGCCTTCGCCATCAAACAAAAGGAAGGTCCGGTAAAACGGAATACGCTTGCCCGATTGCTTCAGGAACCCTTTGAACGATGTCCGGGTCTCGGCCGTCATATAGGCGCCCCCCGCACTCAGCTTCGACCCTTCGGCGTTGCTGAAATGCTGCGCGCACTCGCGCCCGTTTGCGAAATTCGCACGCGGCAACTTGCGCCCGTTGCCATACCCCGATGACACCGCGCGGAACGATTTTCGCCCTTCGCAGATGATGTAGAAGCGCCGCCCCGGTTTACCGTCCGGCCCGGTGCTGGGCCGCGTGGCATCCTTTGCGAAATAACAGGAGTTTCGTGTCGTGCCTTCCGCCGTTTTCCTCTGGTGCAAAGCCCGCGCCCTCTCAAGAACCACAGGCGCGATCTTCCCGTCTTCCGTTCCGACATGACGCTGCAACCACTTTGGAATGTCATCGGATGGCTGGTTCGCCCACGCTGGTGACATGACCACGATCATGCCCCACCACAACCCAATCAACACGTACCGGAGCGTCTTTCTAGGCAAGCCACACACCTCCTGCAGAACCATTCCATCATCAAGAATAGCCACAGATTCCCAACTCCGCAAACTGCGATGCACCCGCGTCGGCCATGTTCCACCTGCTGCCACCTCACGGTCAGGATTTCAGGTCGGCTCTTGCGTCACACCACGCCGACACAATCGGACAAGTGCATGTTTCCCCCGATGATCTTTCCTTTGACACAGGTTCCGCCACCAAATACCGTCGGTGCGTTAAAGCTCATTTTCAGTGCTAAACCCTATTTTTTCCAAAGGGATTTCAGGATGACAACATTTACTTTGGTCGGCGGATCCTGGGCGCTTGACGCCCTCGGCAATGCAAGCGACTGGCAGGCAACCTCCCTGAAGCTCACGGTCTCCGAAGACTTCATGTTGTCCTACACCCCCCTGTCAAGCAGTGCGACACCGCATCTTCCAGAGGCCATTCAGCTGGGAGCAGCCGTCGGCACGCTGCACAATCTGCATGTCGGCACGGACGCCATTGATCTCGCACCCGCCTCGACAGCAGGCTGGACCGTGCGCGCGGGCCGGATGACCTATACATCCGGAAATTTCACCGACTTCCTGATCCTCGAACAAGACCCAAGCGCCGCAGACCCTCTCGGCCGGGTGCATTTCTTCCGGATTGGCGGACAGGGGGCAACGGCTCTGACCCACACCGGTGACCTCTCCAAGCTGAACCGTGTCACCGATCTGAGCGCGATCCCTGACGGGGCAGTTTCCCCGAATACAGCCATCGACCTCGGCACCATCCCCGGAATAGTCACAAGCCTCGCAGACTCGATCACCGGCACCCAGGGGTCGGACACGATCCTTGGCGGACTGGGCAAGGATTGGATCTCGGGCCTAGGTGGGCATGACAAACTCGATGGTGGCGATGGCGGCGACACGATCCTGGGTGGTAACGGGCGCGATACAATCCTCGGGCAGGCGCATGACGATTTGCTAAGTGCCACCGCAGGTGCCAACTTCTTGTCTGGCGGCACAGGTAGCGACACGATCACAGGCGGTCTTTTCAAGGATACGATTTTCGGCGGCGATGGTCTGGACGTGATCAACGGTGGGTTGGGCGCCGACAAGATCAATGCGGGTGGCGGCGCGGACACGGTGACTGGTACGGGCGAAGATCTCGTCAATCTGGGCAAAGGCAACGACACCTATCTGTTGGATGCCGCATATGCCGGACGGGCCGGCGACACGGTCGACGGCGGCAAATACAACGATCTGATCGACGCATCGGCTTCAACCATGGCGGTCAGCCTGATCGGCAATACAGGCAGCGACACGCTCTACGGAGGAAGCGCCGACGACACCCTTGAAGGAAATGCTGGCAAAGACAGCCTTTATGCCGGCAACGGCAACGACTCGGTTCTCGGCGGCACAGGTTTCGACTACGCGGAGCTCGGGGACGGCGATGACATCTACAAGGATGTGAACAAGGGCGGCGCAGACACGGTTCTGGCCGGGGATGGCGACGATACTGTCAGGACGCTGGATGGCCATGACCTGATCATCACATCCAGCGGCAACAACCTGATCGAGGCGGGCCTGGGGCAGGATACAATCCGGATCGGCTCTGGCAATGACACCGCCAAAGCTGGCCTCGGCAATGACCTGATCGAAATTTCCGGCGGCACCCTGAACCAGATCGAAGCCGGCAACGGGTCCGACACCATCGTCGTGCAGGGGGGAACAAGTGCCCTGAACCTTGGTCTGGGCGAGGATGTCATCCGCCTAGCTTTCACCGATACCGCAAACGCAGGCGAACAGCGCGTTCTCGACTTCAACCTGAAAAAGGACACCATCGATCTCGGACCACTGGCCGATATCACCGCCCACTGGGATGGCATCAGCAATCCTTTCGCGGCCCTTTTGTCGCTTGAACAGGACGGCGCAGACACCTTGCTGCGCGCAGATTTCGACGGCGACGGGACGGCCGACACCACTTTGCTTCGCATCGAAAACCGCAAGTCCGAAAAATTCACCGCCGCCCACTTCGGCGGATACGAGATCGTGGCCCGCCCGGTAGCGCAGGATGATCGGTTAGTGGGCGATCCGATCCCAGAGTTTCAGGTAAACGAGGTGACACTTAGAACTCAAAGAGATCCAAGTATCACAGCTCTGGACAATGGAAATTTCGTGGTCACATGGTGGTCGCTCGACAGGCAAGAAGATGAGAGTAGCTCAGGCATCCGGGCGCGGATTTTCGGGCCAGATGGGAATGAGGTTGTCAGTGACTTCTTGGTGAACAGTGTAACTGCAGAATCACAGGTGTACCCAAGCATCACCACACTTGAAAACGGCCACTTTGTCGCCGCATGGTATTCCAACGACGGCGTTGACGACCCGGATTATTCGGGAATTCGCGCTCGTATTTTTGATGCAGATGGAAATGAATTTGTCCCCGAATTTTTGGTGAACGAATTTACACAAGATGAGCAGACGCAGCCATCGATGGCAGCCATTGGCAATGGGCAATTCGTCGTAACCTGGTTGACGCGGGAGGGGTTCTCCCCCTGGGAATCAAAAAGCATTCAGGCGCGCATATTTAACTCGGATGGAAGCGAGGCCGTCAGCGAATTCCAGGTAGACACAGTATCGGCAAGCGATCATCGGTCACCAAATGTAACTGCTCTTTCCACTGGTCAGTTTGTGGTAACATGGAGTTCTATTCACCCCCCCGAGGATGCAGATCGTTCTGGTGTCAGAGCTCGCATTTTCGACGCCGACGGAACCGAAGCCGTCAGCGAATTCCAGGTCAATACCGTCACAAATGGCTTTCAAGTTAGTACAGTCATTTCTGCACTGGAGAACGGACGGTTCGTAGTCGTTTGGACCTCTAGTGATGGTCTGGAAGACACCTCCGGTCCCGGAATTCGCGCACGCATTTTCAATGCGGATGGCAGCGAGGCCGTGCCAGAGTTTCAGGTCAACGAGGTCACGTTTGCCAGCCAATACGAGCCAAGTGTCACCACCCTAGCCGACGGGCGCTTCGCGGTCGTTTGGCAGTCGGATGAAGGCGAGGATAATTCACAGACAGGGATTCGCGGGCGCATTTTCAATTCCGACGGCAGTGAATCCGTCAGCGAATTCCAGATCAATGAGGTATTTGCAGACTTTCAGTTGATGCCAACCATAACGGCCTTGGACAATGGCCAATTTGCAGTGGCCTGGATGTCAGGGGATGGCATAGAAGACACCTCGGGAGACGGCATCCGCGCACGGATTTTCAACGCCGATGGCACCCCCGTCAGCGACAGCAGGGCCACCGCCGACGCGCCCGTTGTCATCTTGGCTTCTGAACTTCTTGCCAATGACACCGATGCCGACGGCGACACCTTGGTGATCACCTCGGTTCAATCCACAAGTGCCAACGGTGCGACGGTGACGCTCGATGCCGATGGCAACGTGGTTTACGATCCGACGTCCTCTTCGATCATTCAGGCGCTGGTGCTCGGAGATCGGCTGGATGACACCTTCACCTACACCATTTCGGACGGCAACGGAGGCAGCGACACGGCCACCGTCACCATCACCGTGTCTGGAAAGAACGGCGATCCAATCGCAGCCGACGACAGCCTTGAAGGCCCGGATGCCACAACCGATCCGGCCTATACGGACGAAGATACCGTCACGCAAATCGCGGCCACGGACTTGCTGGCCAACGACAGCGACCCCGACGGCCATTCCCTGACGATCTCTGCGGTCGACGCCACTTCCGCCAACGGCGCGACGGTGACGCTGGATGCGGATGGCAACCTGATCTACGACCCCACAACCGCCGCCGCTATTCAGGCGCTGGCCGACGGGGCGTTTCTGGAAGACACGTTCACCTATACGGTCTCCGACGGCAACGGCGGCACGAATACCGCAACGGTGACAATTGCCGTCTCCGGCCTCGACGAAAACACCGGCCCTGTGGCCGAAGATGACACGTTGGGGGGGACACTGACTATTCCCGAGTTCCAAGTGAACGAGGTCACGGCGGGACATCAGTCTGAGCCTGTTACCGCCAATCTTAGCAACGACATGTTCGTAGTTGCCTGGCAATCAAATGACCAGACAGAAGATGCCTCAAGTACGGGTATCCGCGCGCGTATCCTGAATTCGAACGGCAGCGAGGTTGTTAGCGAGTTTCTGGTCAACGAAATCACTCAAAATTCTCAATCCCATCCAAGTATCACGGTTCTAAGCACAGGTCAGTTCGTGGTGACATGGCATTCGTATGACCAGACCGAAGATACGTCGTCTACTGGCGTACGCGCGCGTGTTTTTGATGCCGATGGCACCCCAGCCGGCGACGAATTCCAAGTAAACGAAGTTCTGCAAAATGGACAGGCTGCTACCAGTATCGCGGCCCTCTCCGAAGGCCTGTTCGTGGTGGCGTGGTGGTCTCTCGACCAGACCGAAGACACAGATGGGTATGGAATTCGTGCCCGCATTTTCAATGCGAATGGCAGTGAGGTGGTAAGCGAGTTCCAAGTCAACTCCACCCACACCGGCAGCCAACTCTATCCACACGTCGTGTCTCTCAGCAACGGACAGTTTGTTGTTGCCTGGAATTCCAGCGATCTGACCGAAGATCCAAGTGGCAATGGTATTCGCGCCCGGGTGTTCAATGCGGATGGCAGCGAAGCCGTGACTGAATTTCAGGTCAACAGTGAACTAACAAACCACCAAACTTACCCAACGATCACGGCACTGGAAAACGGGCAATTTGCGGTCATCTGGCACTCGCTTGACCAAACCGAAGATACATCCGGTTATGGCGTTCGGGCGCGCATCTTCAACGCGGATGGCAGCGAAGCCGTAGGTGAGTTTCAGGTCAATGAGGTATCAAATGGCAATCAGTATTTTGGGTCGACCGCCACTCTCTCAAATGGTCAGTTCGTGGTCACATGGTTTTCGGACGATCTAGCGGAAGATACAGAGGGCTTTGGTATTCGCGCCCGTGTTTTGAACGCAGATGGAACTGAGGCTGTCGGTGAGTTCCAGGTCAACGAAGTTACCACGAACAATCAGTATACACCCAATGTCACCGCGCTGGACAACGGCCAGTTTGTAATCTCGTGGCACTCAACCGACCGAACCGAAGACACCGACGGCCACGGCATCCGCGCGCGGATATTCAATGCGGATGGCTCCCCTGCAACCTCGGCCCTTGCCCATGAGGATCAGGTCACGACAATTGACGCGGCAGACCTGCTTGGCAACGATACGGACGCCGATGGGGATACGCTGGTGATCCTGTCGGTGGAGGCTACCTCGACCCATGGCGCGGCCCTGTCTCTCGATGCGGATGGCAACGTGGTCTACGATCCCACCGCGGCCTCTACTCTACAGGCGCTTGCCGCCGGCGATTTCCTCGGAGACAGCTTCACCTATACGGTCTCGGACGGACAGGGCAGCACGGACACCGCCACTGTTTCGCTGACCATCGCCGGACTGGACGAGACAGTCGGAGGCGCCGAAGAAAATACAGATGTGCTTTCATGGTAAACCGACAGCCCGGAATGCCCAATATGACCTGGAGCGCAACGGTGGAGTCGCGAAATAGCCAATGAACAAAACCTCTCATGCCCCAGGATTGGAAGCTGTTCGAGTGTGTCAGAAACGGTAGCTAGTTTTCACCAACACTGAAGTTTTGAGCTTAGCTACCTACTATGTTGCGCGGCTCCAACTCGAAACTCGGCCGCAAAAATGCGCGACCAAGTTTCATTGGTTATTTGACAAGAAAGGCAATGAAACTTGCCTCACACCTTCTCACCCAACCAGCTCCGGTGCCCCGGAACGCTCTGATACCGACGGGTCGTAAGGCGCATAGTCAGTGTATCCCTCGCTGCCCCCGCCGTAGAGCGTCAGTCGCGCATCCGCATCGAAATCCGTGAGCGGCCAACCGTTCTTGAACCGCTGCACCAGGTCCGGATTCGTCACATAAGGCGTACCAAAGGCGACCATATCCGCATACCCTTTTTCAAGCAGGTCTTCGGCACCTTCCAAAGTTAGCTTACCAGCGACCATGATTGGGTTTGGATACGCGGCGCGCGCCGCGATACGGAAACTCTCTGGCACCGTCTCAAAACGCGAGATGTGCTCCGAGAAGTGCACATAGGCAAGCCCCATGGGCGACAGTTTTTCGAGGATCTTCAGAGTGATCTCGACAATTTCAGGATCCGGATCTGCAAACCCTTCAATGACGAAGGGCGACAGGCGAACCGCCACTCGATGTGCACCGATGGCATCGCTGACGGCGCTGAGAACCTCCAACAGGAACCGCATGCGATTCTCCTGGCTGCCGCCATAATCGTCGTCACGCTGGTTGCTGGCCAGACGCAAAAAAGACTCCAGCAAGTAGCCATGCGCAGCGTGGATTTCCACGCCATCAAATCCAGCCTCAATCGCGTTGTGTGCAGCTTGGACATAGTCGGCAATCGTGTTTTGAATATCCTCCAGGGTCATAGCGCGCGGGGTTTCGGTTTCGATCATGTCGTATTCGCCATCCGGCCTTGGACCGAACACCTTGTCAGGGTCTTTCAGCGCCGACGCTGAAACCGGAGTTTCACCCGAAATGACCGAGTGACTGCGACGCCCCACATGCCAAAGCTGAACAAACATCGCGCTTCCGGCCTGATGAACCGCATCCGTTGTTTTACGCCAGCCCGCGATGTGTTCCGGCGTATAAATCCCCGGCGTCAGGGAATACCCGCGCCCTACGGCGGAGATCGGAGTACCCTCAGACACGATCAGGCCCGCATTCGCGCGCTGGCTGTAATACGTCGCCATGATCTCATTGGGGACATCACCTGGCTGAGAAGTACGAGAACGGGTCATGGGGGCCATCGCAATGCGGTTGGCCAGCTTGAGTTTTCCCAATTCATAGGGAGAGAAAATCTTGCGTGTCATCTAGGTCTTTCCTCGGCGTGTGATTGTCAAAAGAGGTAAAAATGCACGGGCACGCTTTCCACAGGTAAAGCGGCAAAGCAGTTTTGAATTTCAGGCACAGGGTTCTGTCTTGGCAGCGGGTGGCAGATAGGCGGCAAAGTTCATGTCACGCCCGCATACATCCGATGAAGGGTTGGCGACGATTTGCCCGCCGCCAAATAGTATCGGTTTGGAAAGAACCTCCATCAGAATTCAACCACCGCGCGGATGGATTTGCCTTCGTGCATCAGGTCGAAGCCTTCGTTGATCTGATCGAGGGTCAGCTTGTGGGTGATCATCTCGT